>OY970295.1:0-3585087 GCA_963716185.1 Thermodesulfovibrionales bacterium | reverse complement strand
GAGTGACGAGAATAAGGAATTACTGACGCAGGCATATCATTCGATGATGGATGGGGGACTGAGGGTAATGGCATTTGCTTTTTCTGACAGGAAGGGAATTATTACTGACAGGTCTGCTGCAGATTTATCGGTCGAGTCTGGACTGACATTGGTTGGTCTCATAGGGCTTGAAGATCCTCCAAGGCCGGAAGTCCCGGAAGCCATAAGAAAATGTCATGGGGCAGGCATCAAGGTAATTATGATTACAGGTGATGCGAGCAGAACGGCTATTGCCGTTGCAAGACAGATAGGACTTGTTAGAGGTAATCCCGTTGTTATTGAAGGATATTCAATGGATGGCATGAAAGACGATACATTGAGAGAAGCCATCGCATCAAAGGAGATAATCTTTGCAAGGATGACACCGAGACATAAGATGAGGATAGTATCCATCCTTAAAGATGAGGGAGAAAGAGTAGCGGTGACAGGGGATGGCGTAAACGATGCCCCGGCACTTAAAAAAGCTGATATCGGGATTGCTATGGGGGAAACCGGGACAGATGTCGCAAAGGAAGCGGCAGATGTAGTCCTGCTGGATGATAATTTTGCCACGATTGCGAATGCGGTAGAAGAAGGCAGGGCAATATTTGAGAATATCAGAAAATTCATCACCTATATTTTTGCGCATGGGACACCAGAGGCAATTCCGTATATCCTGTTTGCGCTTTTCAAGATACCGTTGCCCCTGACAGTGATGCAGATTCTCGCTATAGACCTTGGTACCGAGACAATCCCTGCCCTTGCGCTCGGTGTGGAGACACCCGAAGTAAATATTATGAACAACCCTCCTAGGCGGCTTGGAAAAGGACTTATAGACCGTTCAGTCCTTTTCCGTGGTTATCTTTTTATGGGATTCATAAGTACAATAGGTGTCCTTTTCGCATATTTTTATGTTCTCTTTAATGGCGGCTGGAAATGGGGAATGGTTTTGCCCATTGACAATCTACTCACCCGTGAGGCAACGACAGCTACTTTTTTGGGAATTGTGATATTACAGGTTGGTACTGTATTTGCCTGTCGCTCTTTTAAAGACTCTATCTTCAGTCTCGGCTTCCTGTCGAACAGATTACTCGTTATTGGCGTAGTTTTTGAACTATTGCTATCAGCCATTATCATTTATAGTCCGATTGGGAACAGGATTTTCGGAACTGCACCTATAAACTTAAGTATATGGCTGATTCTGATACCGTTTAGCATAGGATTGTTGTTAGCAGAAGAACTGAGGAAGTTTTATGTTAGAAGATATAAACCTTAACGAGGATACAAATACCTCACAGTCTGAATTTATTCCCATTTTGGACTTTATTCCACATCGAAATCAACAATTTTTCAGATGTTACACTACTGGATATTAGGAGGTGAAGGACTAAACCGCTGCGCGGTGGTAACGAGTGGTCAGCCTTTATGGATAAGATAGAGTTTTTTCTGCATTGTAGAAGTTAGTCTGCTATTCCCCCCTTGTTGATCAATCGGAGTCTTTTTACAATCTCTTTTGTTTCATCGTCGGCATTCGTCGGCGCATATCGATTCATTCGCCTCAGCGAACCCGCCGAGGTGGGAAGGAGATTGTGATATGAGTACGTTGAGAGAGCAGATGTTGGCAGAACTTCAGTTGAAGGGACTTACCCCGAAGACCCAAAAGATTTATCTGAGGGAAGTGAGCAATTATGCCAAGCACTTTGGCAAGTCTCCGGAGCAGCTTGGAGAGAAGGAACTCAGAGAGTATTTGCTGTATCTTTTGAACGAGCGTTATGACTGACATCGCCGATATTGAGTCACTGCGAGACCACCTGCATGAGGCACTTCTGCCCGCAGCTGAGCTCTCGGACGCTCTCGCTGTTGTCACCGACCTTCACAACACGCTGACCCAAGGTAAGGCAACAACCATAGGTAGAGCAGTA
Source organism: Thermodesulfovibrionales bacterium (assembly GCA_963716185.1). Taxonomy (GTDB): domain Bacteria; phylum Nitrospirota; class Thermodesulfovibrionia; order Thermodesulfovibrionales; family SM23-35; genus CAVZMO01. The sequence goes on along the minus strand of OY970295.1, from coordinate 3,583,147 downwards.
AGGGAGTCGTCTGACTATGGGAAGATATTCTGGATGATTCTCGATTCTGTTGTACCATTCGTCTGCTCGAGACAGTTCTGGCAGAAGAACGCGGATGTCGTATTTAGCCTCTATTGGCGCAGATTGTTTGAAGTTCTCCGCACATTGCTTCCACTCGCATCTATCGCAACGACACCAGAGTATGTTCCAGAACTTCTTAGGAGATGCAGGAATGAGGGATCTGTCGATTCTTGGGGTCTGGTAGCAGCAGCAATAAGCACTACGCTCGCACAGCCGACCGTCGTCGACTTCTTGAGATAAGGACCAATCTGTGTAAAGGCCTCCTTAGCATGAAAGCACATTTGCTGTAAGGGCCACCAAGTTGGGGACATTCCTTACTCGGACAGGGTTCTACAAAGGGCAGGGAATTGGCCCGCGCATTCCACGTGATAACCTTCATCTGATAGATCCCGCCAGTTCTATTGGTTCCAAAAGAGAGTGCGCCACGAGGCTGCACAGGAAGATGAGTGTATAAAACTCGTGTCTCGGCAACAATTACCGCTCGCACTCCTCAGAATCAGCAAGATACTCTGGACCATCAGGTACTGTGAGTACTAAAAATAATATCAGGTTCTGATTATTGTTACGATGAAAGGAAAATCTATGCGTGCTGACTTACTTCACCTTCAGCACTGCGAGGAACGCCTCCTGCGGGAGTTCGAGTTTGCCGAACTGTTTCATCCTTTTCTTACCCTCTTTCTGCTTTTCAAGCAGTTTCCTCTTGCGGGTAATGTCACCTCCATAGCACTTGGCAAGCACATCTTTCCTTAACGCCTTTACGCTTTCCCTTGCGATGATCTTGCTCCCGATGGCAGCCTGAATGGCAACCTCATACATCTGCCGGGGGATGATCTGCCGGAGTTTTTCCGTCAACTCCCGGCCTTTATAATTCGCTTTATCCTTATGGACTATCAGAGAAAGGGCGTCAACGACTTCTCCGTTAAGGAGGATGTTCAGTTTCACAAGTTCCGATTCTCTGAAACCGATAAATTCATAATCCATCGAAGCATAGCCCTTTGAGAGCGATTTCAGCCTGTCATAAAAATCCCACAGGATCTCGTTAAGGGGTAGTTCATATTCGACCTTTATCCTGTCCTTTCCGATGAAGCCAAAACTCTTCTGGACTCCTCTCTTCTCCTGACACAAATCGAGAATAGGTCCGATAAAGTCGGCAGGCACAAAAACAGTCGCAAGGACAAAGGGTTCTTCTATCATCTCATATTTTTCCGGCAGCAAAGCCGGATTCTCCACGTGCAGTACCTCTTTGGCTGTCTTGGTCACCCTGTAAACAACTGTAGGCGCCGTACTCAGGAGCGAAAGGTCAAATTCACGCTCAAGCCTCTCCTTAATGATTTCCATATGAAGAAGCCCTAAAAACCCGCATCTGAATCCAAACCCGAGAGCCAAAGAGGTCTCGGGCTCAAAAATGAAGGAAGAATCGTTCAGCCTCAATTTATTCAGAGCGTCCCTAAGGTTTTCATACTCGTGCGATTGGGTGGGATAAAGGCCGCAGAAGACCATCGGCTTTATATCTTTATATCCGGGACACGGCTCATCTGCAGGGTTAACGGCATCCGTTATCGTATCACCTATTTTTGTCTCGGTAACCAGCTTGATGCCTGCTATGACATATCCCACTTCTCCCGAAGACAGCTCGGCTGTAGGCAGCATCTTGGGAGAAAAGATTCCTACCTGGAACACTTCGAAAAGGCCTCCTGCAGCCATCAGCTTGATTTTTTTGCCCGCACTCACTTTTCCGTCGAACACCCTCACGAGAACAATCACGCCCTGATAATTGTCAAACCATGAATCGAAAATTAATGCCTTCAGGGGTTTGTCGTCTTCGCCTTTCGGAGCCGGAATTCTTTTTACGATAGATTCCAGGATTTCTTTGGTGCCTATCCCTTCCTTTGCGCTTGCCAGGATGGCTTCGGAACAGTCAATGCCGATCACTTCTTCTATCTGTTCCTTTATTTTTTGAGGATCGGCGCTGGGCAGGTCTATCTTGTTTATCACAGGTATTATTTCAAGATTATGCTCTATAGCAAGATAGGCGTTGGCAAGTGTCTGCGCCTCAACCCCCTGGGAAGCGTCGACAACGAGAAGCGCACCCTCGCATGAGGCCAGACTGCGTGAAACTTCATAGGAAAAGTCAACGTGGCCCGGGGTGTCTATGAGATTCAGGATATAATCGCCGCCGTCATCAGCTTTATAGATAAGTCTTACCGAATGGGCCTTTATGGTAATACCCCTCTCTCTTTCGAGGTCCATAGTGTCGAGGACCTGTTCGGTCATTTCCCTCGTACTGAGGGCGCCGGTATATTCCAGGAGCCTGTCGGCAAGTGTGGACTTCCCGTGATCTATGTGGGCCACTATGGAAAAATTACGTATTTTCTTTGACATATCAGCGAAGATTTATATTTTATCACAAAGCGCGTAATTATTTGCGTTGTTGCTACAAGGCCCGTTAAAATGGTAAAATTTTAAAAATTTTTAGAGGTTTATAATGATAGACGATGTTTTGAAGACAGGTTTAACATTCGATGATGTGCTTCTTGTTCCCGCTAAATCGGAAGTGCTTCCGAAAGAAGCGGACATAACTACTCTTCTTACCCGCAATATCAGAATCAATATCCCGGTCATCAGCGCTGCAATGGATACCGTTACAGAGGCCGACCTTGCGATAGCTATAGCCAGGGAAGGCGGCATCGGGATAATACACAGGGCAATGGGCGCTGAAAGGCAGAAATCAGAGGTCGACAAAGTTAAGAAATCCGAGAGCGGAATGATACTGGACCCTATAACGATATCGCCTGATGCACCGATAGCGGAAGCGCTGGCACTGATGGAGAAATACAGAATATCAGGTGTGCCTGTTACGGCCAAGGGCAGGCTTATCGGCATCATAACAAACAGGGACCTTCGTTTTGAAACTCAGTTCAACAAAAAAGTCTCCCAGGTAATGACAAAGGAGAGACTGATCACCGCGACCGTCGGTACGACGCTCGATAAGGCGCAGAAGATCCTTCACAAATACAAAATAGAAAAGCTGCCCATTGTTGATAAAGGCAATAATCTCAAAGGTCTGATAACGATAAAAGATATCGAAAAGAGGAAAAAATATCCCGATGCGTGTAAAGATTCCGTCGGGCGGCTGTGTGTCGGCGCTGCAATAGGCACGGGTGAGGATGCGATGTACAGGGCGGAACTTCTTGTGAAGGCAGGAGCGGATGTAATTGTGATTGATACTGCGCATGGACACACCAGCTCAGCTATCTCAACTCTTAAGGCATTAAAGAAAAGATTCGGCGTTGATGTAATCGCGGGCAATATTGCAACAGCAGAGGCCGCTGCTGAACTTATAAAATCAGGCGCAGACGGCTTAAAAGTCGGTATCGGTCCCGGTTCGATATGTACCACGAGAATAATAGCAGGCGCAGGTGTCCCCCAGATTACCGCAATTAAGAACTGCTATGCCGTCGCAAAGAAAGCGGGGGTACCCATCATCGCCGACGGTGGAATCAAATATTCAGGCGACCTGACTAAGGCGCTTGCTGTCGGCGCTCATTCTGTGATGATCGGCAGCCTGTTTGCAGGCACTGATGAATCTCCGGGCGAAACAGTCCTATTCCAGGGGCGGAGTTATAAGGTTTACAGGGGCATGGGTTCTATAGGTGCGATGGAGCAGGGCTCAAAGGACCGGTATTTCCAGGCGGGTATAAAATCTGCCAAGCTTGTGCCGGAGGGTGTAGAAGGCAGAGTGCCTTATAAGGGGTCCCTTGCTCAAAGTGTCCACCAATTGATCGGGGGATTGCGTTCAGGAATGGGGTATTGCGGCTGCAAAGACCTCAAAGAACTCAGGGAAAGAGCGAGATTTATAAGGATCACAAACGCCGGCCTGAGAGAGAGCCACGTACATGACGTGATTATCACCAGAGAGGCGCCGAACTACCGGCCCGAATGGTAATAAAGACGGCAAACAGCAGTCAGTCCTTAAATAAAGAGTTAAGCCTTTTAGTCATTAAATAAATTATGCTCGAAGAAAAGATATTAGTCCTTGATTTCGGGTCACAATACACACAGCTCATCGCGAGGCGTGTGAGAGAAAGCAAAGTCTACTCGGAAATATTCCCCTACAACGCTTCGATCGAAAAGATAACCGGTTTCCGACCGAAGGGGATAATACTTTCCGGGGGGCCGTCAAGCATTTATGATAAGGACGCCCCGATACCTGATCTCAAAATATTTGAGCTTGGCATTCCCATGCTGGGTATATGTTACGGCATGCAGCTTATGGCGCATCGCCTCGGCGGAAAGGTTGCAAAGGCCTTGAAAAGGGAGTACGGCAAGGCGGAGCTCCTTATCGACAAGAGGGCAGATATCTTTTCGGGAATCCCGAAAAGGACAATCGTCTGGATGAGCCACGGCGATAGGATCGAACGCTGTCCATCTCGTTTCGAGCCTGTAGCCCATACCGGCAACTCTCCCATAGCAGCCATGGCAGACAGGGAAAAAAGGTTTTATGCGTTGCAGTTCCATCCCGAAGTTGTCCATACGCCGCAGGGTAAGAAAATATTAGGCAACTTTGTCTTCAAGATCTGCGGCTGTAAGCCCCTCTGGACGATGAAATCTTTCATCGAGACAACCACCGGAGAGATAAAGGACAGGGTTGACGACAGAAAGGTAGTATGCGGGATAAGCGGCGGAGTCGATTCAACGGTCACAGCGGTCTTGGTTCATAGGGCGATAGGTAAACAGCTCACCTGTATTTTTGTTGATAACGGAGTCCTCAGGGCAGGAGAGGCGAAGAAAGTCGAAGAAACGCTCAGAAGGCACTTCCACATGAATATAGATTTCGTCGATGCGTCCGAAAGGTTCCTGAAAAAATTAAAAGGTGTCACCGACCCGGAAAAAAAGCGAAAGATTATCGGAAATGAATTCATAAGAGTTTTTGAAGGAGAAGCAAAAAAAATAAAAGGCGTTGAATTTCTTGCACAGGGTACGTTATATCCCGATGTCATTGAAAGCGTCTCTTTTAAAGGCCCGTCCGCGACGATCAAAAGCCATCATAATGTGGGCGGACTTTTGAAGAGAATGAAGTTGAAGCTTATAGAACCTCTGAGGGAGTTATTTAAGGACGAAGTCCGTGTTCTCGGGAAAGACCTGGACATCCCCGGAGAGATAATAAACCGCCATCCGTTCCCCGGACCGGGTCTTGCCATAAGGATTATCGGCGAGGTAACAGAGGAGAGATGCGATATATTAAAGAAGGCCGATATGGTTGTTCTGGAAGAGATAAAAAATGCCGGACTCTATACAAAGCTCTGGCAGGCGTTTGCGGTCCTCCTGCCCGTTAAGAGTGTTGGGGTTATGGGAGATGAAAGGACATATGAGAATGTTATAGCTGTCAGGGCCGTGCACAGCCTTGACGGCATGACCGCCGACTGGGCAAGGATACCTTATGACGTCATGAGTAACATATCAAACAGGATAATAAATGAAGTTAGAGGCGTTAACAGGGTGGTCTATGACATAAGCTCGAAACCGCCGAGCACAATAGAATGGGAATGAAAAACAGTAGACAGTAGGTAGCAAACAGTAGACAGTATATAAAACTAAAAAATGATGGATATAAAAATTTATCTTAAGGAAAAGCGTGAATTGGTCGACTCATATCTGAAATCATATTTCGAAGCGCCGTCGGCGCCTGCTGAACTTCAGGATGCGATAAAATACTCGCTCCTGGCCGGCGGCAAGAGGATACGGCCTATACTCGCGATGGCCTCATATGAGGCGTGCGGAGGAGATCCTGTGGAAATCATACCGCAGGCTTCATCGATAGAGCTGATTCATACCTATTCCCTCATACACGATGATCTTCCGGCTATGGACGACGATGATTTGAGACGGGGCAAGCCCACGAATCATAAAATATTCGGGGAGGCGATGGCTATACTCGCTGGAGATGCGCTTCTGACAGAGGCTTTCCTTATGATGACAAACATAATGATGCAGGATTCAGGATTCAAGATGCAGGATAATCATGTACAATCTATTATGCATCCTGCGTCTTCCCGGAAAGACTCACATGTTTCTTATCGGGCTGTCTTAAGGTCGGTCCGTGAAGTAGCTATGGCGGCGGGCGCCTATGGCATGGTCGGAGGTCAGGCCCAGGACATACTTTCCGAGAATTCGGAACCGGACGGAGACACATTGGAGTTTATTCACCTGCATAAGACGGCGGCGCTGATAGCGGCGTCTGTGAGGATAGGGCCGATGCTTGCAAATAGCGGAAAAAGGATGTTGCATGCCTTAACAAAGTATGGGGAATGCATAGGACTTGCGTTCCAGATTATCGATGATATACTCGATATCGAAGGCACGACGGAGGAACTCGGCAAACCCGCGGGTTCTGACAGCAGGAAAAAGAAAGTGACCTATCCATCTCTTTTCGGCATAGAAGGGGCAAGGCAAAAGGCAAGGGATTTAATATCGTCTTCGGTGGATGCTCTAAGGATCTTTTCATCCGATGCGGATCCTTTGAGAGAAATTGCCGGATATCTGGGAGAGAGGAGGGCTTAATGTATATAGAGCAGATCAAGTCTCCGTCGGATTTGAAGAAGCTGTCGAAAAACGAACTGAAAAAACTTGCGGAAGAAATCAGGGAAGCTATAGTCTACAGGGTCTCGAAAAACGGAGGTCATCTGGCGTCAAACCTCGGCGTGATCGAACTCACAATCGCCCTCCATTATGTGTTCAATTCTCCTGTGGACAAAATAATATGGGATGTGGGTCATCAGTCTTACACACATAAAATACTTACGGGCAGACATGACAGGTTTTCGAGTTTAAGACAATTTCGGGGCATCTCCGGATTTCCCAGAAGGGACGAAAGTGAGCACGATGCCTTCGGTACAGGTCATAGTTCGACGTCGATCTCGGCGGCCCTCGGAATTCTTGAGGGCAGATGCAAGAATAAGAAAGATTTCAAGGTCATAGCTGTCATCGGCGACGGCGCAATGACAGCCGGCATTGCCCTTGAAGGGTTGAATAACGCGGGGGACCTTAAGAAAGACCTTATCGTAATTCTTAATGACAACGAGATGTCCATATCGCCGAATGTCGGCGCGCTGTCAGCTTATTTAAACAGGATACTTACAGGGGAACGCTTCCAGAAATTCAAGAAAGAAACCAGGGCTTTTCTTGAAGGTATACCTAAACTGGGCGGCAAAGCCGCAAAAATAGCGCAGAAAACAGAAGAGATGTTCAAAGGGCTTTTTCTGCCGGGCATATTGTTTGAAGAGCTCGGGTTTAATTATGTCGGACCGATAGACGGCCATAACATTGAACTCTTGACCGATACATTCAAAAGGATTAAGACCTCGTCTTTTCCTGTTCTCATCCATGTTATAACTAAAAAGGGCAAGGGCTATGAGTTTTCCGAAAAAAACCCTTCCCTGTTTCACGGCGTCGGACCTTTCAGGCCCGCAACAGGATTGCCTGTTAAAGAATCATGCCATACATACAGTGAAGTATTCGGCGACACCCTGATAGAGCTTGCTGAGAAGGACGACAAGATAGTTGCTGTTTCGGCAGCGATGAAAGAAGGTACGGGACTTGAACATTTTGCAAAAATATACCCCGACAGATTTTATGATGTCGGCATCGCGGAACAGCACGCGGTCACGTTTGCAGCGGGACTTGCGACAGAGGGATTAAAACCGGTCGTTGCAGTATATTCCACGTTCCTTCAGAGGGCATATGATGAAATAGTCCATGACGTATGCCTCCAGAACCTGCACGTCGTATTTGCTGTTGACAGGGCGGGCATAGTCGGAGATGACGGACCTACGCACAATGGATTATTTGATCTGTCTTATCTCAGGCATATCCCCAATATGGTTGTCATGGCCCCAAAAGATTTTATTGAATTTAAATATATGCTCCGGCTTGCCCTGGAGCATAACGGCCCTGTCGCCGTCAGATATCCGAGAGGCAGCACAGAGTCATGTGTTATCGCCGATGAAGTACCGGGTGCTTTCAAGGTAGGAGAGGCCGAGGTAGTCAGGGATGGAAGGGATGTGGCGCTGTTGGCCCTGGGCAATACCGTGTATCCGGCCCTTTCTGCGGCCAAGAAGCTTGAGAGTGAAAATATTGATGCGATGGTTGTTAATGTACGTTTCGTAAAACCGCTGGACCGTAAGCTTATATCTTCTGTGGCGTCGGCGATTCCAAGAATAATAACTATCGAGGAGAATGTCCTTCAGGGTGGTTTCGGCAGTGCGGTGCTTGAATTCCTGAACAAAATAGAAGCGCCCAATGTGAAGGTCAGGAGATTGGGGATACCCGATCAATTTGTTGAGCAGGGGCGCCAGGATGAATTGAGGCAAATATACGGTATCAACGAGGAAGGAATCTACACCGCTGTCCTGTCGATTCTTAAAGAGCCGACTTACTTTTGAAGGAAAGACTGGATAAGCTTCTTGTTTCGAAGGGACTTGTAAAAAGCAGGGAGCTTGCAAGGGCCCTTATCATAGAAGGCAAAGTTTTTGTTGGCGGTCAGAAAGTAACCAAGCCCGGAACTCCTGTTGAAGAAACCTCGGAAATATTTCTTAAAGAAGCGGAGCAGCCTTTTGTCGGCAGGGGGGGGCTCAAGCTCGACGCGGCATTGGCATTTTTCAATATCGACGTAAAAGATAGAGTCATCATGGACGTCGGTTCATCGACGGGCGGCTTTACCGACTGTTTATTAAAGAGAGGGGCCGTGAGAGTATATTGTGTCGATGTGGGTTATGGACAGCTTGCATGGTCTCTGCGGACAGACCCGAGGGTTGTGCTTCTTGAAAGGACTAATATAAGATATCTCGAATTGCTGATAAAGGACCAAACCTCGAAATTCGGCGGACCGGAGTTTGATGACCTTATAAAAGGCAATATCGATATGGCAACAATAGATGTCTCTTTTATCTCCCTGACAAAGGTTGTGCCCTCGGTGGTAAATTTTCTTAAAGAAGACGGAAGGGTCCTAGCGCTGGTCAAACCCCAGTTTGAGGTCGGTAAAGGCGAGGTGGGAAAGGGCGGGATTGTGAGAGATGAGGAAAAGAGACTGGCCGCGGTAAAAGATGTGGAGGAAGATCTGGAAAAACTAGGCCTTCAGACTGCCGGTGTATTCCAATCCCCGGTCCATGGACAGAAAGGCAATATAGAATATTTTTTGTATATGAAGAAGTAATGGAAGAAGATAAACTTTTAATAGGAATTGATTTGTCGATTGCCTCACCGCTGTTAATAGACCTTCTCATGGAAGACGCGTCAGACCCGTCAATATTCGGGGAGATCGCAAAAGCGAATGAGAACAGGCCTGAGATATTGCGACTCTTGCTCGAAAATCCCAATGTGCCCGATGAGATCAGGCAGCAAATTTCCGGCGTTATGAGTGTCCCCGCGAAGGTAAAACCGGGAATCGCAAGGGAACATAAAACTCCTGAAGAGAGGACACAGACTATGTTTCAGAGGGTCCAAAAGCTGAGCGTGTCGGAACGAATCATTCTCGCACTCAGGGGCGGTAAAGAAATCAGGACGATTCTCTTTCGGGACCCTAATAAATCTGTATCGCTGACTGTTTTGGACAATCCGAAAATAACCGATACAGAAATAGAAATGATCGCAAAATCCCGTTCGATCCCCGAAGACGCTCTCAGAAAGATAACGAAAAAAAGAGGGTGGATGAAAAAGTATGAAATAGTCTACGCGCTTGTGACGAACCCTAAGACCCCTGCCGGTATTGCACTGCCGCTTCTGACGGATCTTAAGACAAGAGACCTCGCACTGCTCGAAAAGAACAGGAATGTTTCGGAAGGAATCCGCGGGACCGTAAAGAGGATTTTGAAGGCCAGAAGATCGCATTGAGAGATTCTGTTTTTTTGGAACAGCCTGTCGTATAATATTAAGTTTAGTCAACATGCTCAGAACTTTTAAGATAGATAAGCTCCATGCGGGGATAGTTGCCGAATCTACCCTATTCAAGGCATTGCGGTATCTCGACAAAGAAAAAACAGAGACGCCGTTTCTCCTCATCGACAGGGAGAAGGTCAGGGAAAAGACATCCCTGATAGGCCGTCATATCAGGAACTCCAAAGTGTTCTATGCTGTCAAGGCAAACCCCGACATAGAGATACTCAGGTTTATCAATAAACTGAAGCTGAGGTTCGAAATAGCGTCGGAGGGAGAGCTGGAGATGCTTTCAACGATCGGTGTTGAGCCTTCGAGGATAATATCCAGCAACCCCATAAAATCTCTTAAATTTCTGAGGGCCGCCGCCTCTTACGGTGTAAACCATTTCTCTTTCGATTCCACGGAAGAGGTGGAAAAACTTGCGAGGATGGTCCCTGATTGCAATGTCTATGTCAGACTGTCGGTGCCGAACGAGGGGAGCGAATGGCCGCTCAGCAAGAAATTCGGCGTAGAACTTGAAGATGCCGCCTCACTTTTATTATATGCGAAGGAAAAAGGCCTGAACCCGGTCGGCCTTACCTTTCATGTCGGATCGCAGTGCACGAATATCTACAATTGGAACATCGCGCTTGATAAGGCGAAGATGCTCTGGGATATTGCGAAGGAGAAAGGTATAAACCTGAGACTGTTGAATATAGGCGGCGGATATCCTATAAAGTATACAAAGAATGTGGTTGCTATAGAAACGATAGAAAAGAATGTGAATGCCCTCATCTATGAGAGGTTTCCCGGGGACATAGAGGTTCACATCGAGCCGGGCAGGGCGGTTGTGGGCGACGCCGGCATATTTGTTTCTACTGTTATCGGCAAGGCCGGAAGAGGCGACGAAGACTGGGTTTATATCGACGTGGGAGTTTTCAACGGCCTGATGGAAAGCGTCGGAGGGATAAAGTACAGTTATATTGTCGAGAGTCGTAAAGAGGCAAGGGCCAGGAAACTTTGGACAATAGCGGGCCCGAGCTGTGACAGTTTTGACGTGATAGACAAGAACGTGGCCCTTCCCGAACCTCATATCGGCAGCCTGGTACTGATACTGTCAAGCGGCGCCTACACGGTGTCTTATGCTTCAGAATTTAACGGTTTTTCGATCCCAAAAACTATTCTTCTGTAGAGAAAAGGAGGAAGAATGATTAAATTTAACGAGAAGGCCCCCTATGCGCCTGTAGAATATTCATATGATGTGGAAGAGATCCTTTTTAAAGGGAAGAGCAAGTTTCAGGAAATTATGGTTATAAGGAACCCTTTTTACGGTAAAATGCTGATCCTCGATGAGGTTGTTCAGCTTACCGAGAGAGACGAATTTTTTTACCATGAGATGCTTACCCATATTGCAATGTACGCGCATCCGGACCCCCAAAAAGTAATAGTTATAGGCGGCGGGGACGGAGGAGTTGTGAGAGAGGTTTTGAAGCATAAGTCTGTTGAAAAAGTCTATTTTGTCGAGATAGATGAAGAGGTCATCAATGTTTCAAAAAGATTTTTCCCATCGGTGTCTTCAGGAATTGATAATCCAAAGGTAGAGATAAAAATTATGGACGGGGCGGATTTCGTCGTCAATAGAAAATCCTCGGATATCGATGCCGTGATCATCGATTCCACTGATATCATAGGTTTTGCAAGGAGTCTCTTCACCACGGATTTTTTTACCTCCGTAAAAAATTGTCTGTCCGATGATGGTATGTTTGTGACCCATACAGAGTCGCTCCATTTCCACAAGGACATGGTCATAGAAATTCAGGAAGTCCTCAGGAAGGTTTTCCCCATGGTTGACCTCTACACGGCCCCCATAGCAACCTATCCGGGGAACTGGTGGACGTTTGCGGTCGCTTCCAAAGGTATTTCGCCGCGCGAAACAAGACGCCCCTTTGACATTAATACGAAGTTTTATAGTGACGAAATTCACGGGCAATCGTTTGTACCTAAGGGTTTCTACAAAAAATTGATGAACAGGGAACTTGAATGGTGATGTTATGCTATAATAAAATATTTCGAGGAGGTGTTTTATTATGCCGATATACGAATACGAATGCGAAAACTGCGGGAAGCAGTGTGAAGTAATACAGAAATTTGATGATTTACCGTTAAGTAGTTGTCCCGACTGCGGCGGGCACATGCATAAATTGGTCTCCCATTCTTCCTTTATTCTGAAGGGTACGGGGTGGTATGCTACGGACTATGCCTCCGGGAAGAAACCCTCGAAAGATCCTGAAGGGAAAACCGGCGCAAAGGCGGAAGCTAAGACAGAAGCTGTTTCAAAGAATTAATGCCCGTTCCTCACGTCCATGTCCCCTACAACAGAATAGAGAATTATTTATCATTTATTGAAAAGAACCGCGTAAACCTCGAAATTTATTTTTCTTCCCGTTCTCTCGACACTATCCGTCATTCCGACGTAGCGGGTCTGAAAGACATAATGGGATATGACCCTTCTTTTACCATTCATGCGCCGTTTATGGATCTCTCACCGGGAGCGGTCGATTCAAAGGTCAGGAAAGTTACCATAGAGAGGTTTTCTCATATTTTCGAGATAGCGGAGATCCTAAGGCCCGTGGCAATTGTCTTTCATTCGGGCTACGAGAAATGGAAATATTCGCTGAAGACCGGTCTTTGGCTTGAAAACAGCCTGATGACCTGGAGGCCTCTGTTGAAAAGGGCTGCTGCTACAGGCCTGAAGATAGCGATAGAGAATATTTTTGAAGACGACCCCGCCAGCCTGAGACTTCTCATGGAGGAGATGGACTCTGAACATTTTGGAATATGTTTTGATACAGGCCATTTCAACCTCTTCTCAAGGATTCCTCTGGAAGAATGGCTCAGACAGTTAAGACCCTATATCGTAGAACTGCACCTCCATGATAACCATAAATCGTCCGATGAGCATATAGCCATAGGTGACGGCACGTTCGACTTCGCCGCTCTGTTCTCTGCTCTCGGGGACAAGAAATTGATCTATACGATCGAAGGACACACACCCGGGGATGTTTTGAAGAGCATCGAGAGACTGAAAGACTATTTGTAAGAGACTTCAAAGCTGGACAAGGTTTGAAAGAACCTGTCTCTTTCGATGAAATGGTTGGGGGACTAAAGTCGGAACTCTACAGCCTGACTGCGAGTTGATCTGAATTAGAATCACCTGTTATTGAATAACTGTGTGAACTATGATTATGTCAGGAAGTGATTCGACAAATAAGCTCCGCAAATAAGAATTCATGGCGCCCTTTATGAGGGAATCAAGGAAATACGTCGCAAGTTGAGCAATTTCTGATACAATATTGTGTCCGGCGTTAAGCCGGGACCCGGAGATTCAGGAAAAGAGGGAGGAAAGAGAGATGGCATCAGTTTACAGGCAGGTGGCCTCTTCTTGGAGGGCCGCGATCGGGAGCGCGTTCTATGCGAATTCCGTCCGGCAGACGACGATGGCAGAGCTTTACGGGCTCGCTTCGCAACAGCCCGAGGTGATGAGCACAACCGAGCCGATGTATGATCCGGAGAGGTTTAGGCTTCCGAAGGATGCTAAGATACTGGTCTCGAACGACGGGGCAGTCGTGGGCAGGACCGCCCGCGCAAGAAAGCTCGTCCGCCAATTGGGCAAAGGCGATCGCACAAAGCTGAAGGCCGTGCTTCTGGAGGCCATTTATCAACTCAACCGAAGGGAGGGTCTCTGGCTTCAGGGAATAGTGGGCTTACATAAGCATTTCATGTTGAAGGCCCATCTTCTAAGCCCGGTCACCGATGCAAAGAACATGCTCGATTGGGGGCTGAATTTCACCCCGTTCATGAAGCCGTGGGACCAGGTTTACGATGAGTCCCGCGACCTTAACGAACCGGACATACTCGTCCTGGCCGACCCCGAATGGTCGAACCCGGAATATCCTTCCGGGCTCGTCATAATTGACGAATCTGAAAACTGCATAGCCATACTGGGGATGCGGTACTTCGGCGAGAGGAAGAAAGGCACGCTCACGCTCGCATGGACGATCGGTGTGCGCCACAACATGGTGGCCTGCCATGGCGGCATCAAGACGATAGGCGAACACCCGCCGGTGGCTGTTTTCGGGCTTTCGGGCAGCGGCAAGTCCTCGATCACCAACAGCCACGACCACGAAGGCACCCTCAAGCCCAAGGAAAAAGTCACCGTCATACACGACGACGCCTTCCTTATCGACTTTGAAAACAATATAACAGTGGCGCTGGAGCCCACGCTCTTTGATAAGACCGATGCCGTAAAGTTCAACGATCCTGACATAAAATACTTCCTTTCGGCCCAGAACGTTGCCGTCGCAGGCACGATGAACGGTGAGCGAAAGCTGCTGTGCGAAGATATTCGCAACGCCAACGGCCGTTGCATAAAGAGCCGCGACATGTTCAACCACGCCGATTACTGTGATGCACCGAACAAGGTGATATGGCTCCAGAAAGACTCTTCGCTTCCGCCTATATGCCGGTTGAACTCTGCTGTGCTGGCTGTCACTATGGGGGCGTCGCTCTCCACTATGAGAGCTAAGGGGGTAGAGAACGTCGATCATAAGGAGCTTGAAAAGCTCGTGATCGAGCCTTTCGCAAACCCGTTCCGCGTGCACCCGCTCATCGTAGATTGCCAGCAGTTCCTGAAGCTCTTCAAGGCCGGGTGCGAATGCTATATAATGAACACTCACGCCTTCGGGATCTCGGGCGAGCTTGTGGATATTCCGAAGGGGCTTTCCCTTAAGATCGTCACCGAACTGGTGCGCGGCAATATTGAGTGGCGTGACTGGAGGCGTTTTCAGGGGCTTTCACTCCCCAAAAATGGAAACGAACTCTTCGGCAGCGATTACGACCGCAAATACAAGCCGACGCAGGACCTTCGGTACCTTGAATATCTAAGGGACAGGATGCAGGACAGGATCACTTATCTCTCCAATAAGCGTGATTTGGAGCGGGATATGGAATCGAGCTTTATCGACCCGCTCGTCGTCGCAAGGACGGTCATCGATAAAATATTAAACCCGGTTTAAAGGAATAAATAACGGGATGTCCTCTGTCAGTCGCTATTGAATATATTCCCGGGCGAAGGGTCTATATATTCAGTCTTCGTCTCTTTCGACCGACGACGATAAAGTCATTCTGCTCGCTTTCTCCGATTTTTATTAATCCGAGGGAAAGCGAGCTGTGATGTCCTTTCTGTAATCCTCATGTCTAAGTTTTCTTCATCAAGCTCTATTTCAAATGATAATCAATATAAAGCATATAGTCCTACCCAAGTAGGATTGATTCCTTAATTATTGCATAGAATAATGTATCATGGAAAAAACAACAGTGTTCTATGCAGATCCAAACGGGAAGACAGACATAAGAAAGCTCACTGGACACACAAAAAAGCTTTCGACAAATTTCTCTCTTAATCAAGATGGCTTTATAGGCATATCCAATGGTCTCTCCGAAGATGGATCCTGTCCGCTTTGTGAAGCAAAAGATCAGGGGTCGGAAAATATAGTATGCGATACAAGGAAACAGAGAAGATTCCCGGTGGACAATATAGAAATTTTTGGTGAGATATCATTTGCCGATAGGGCAGAAATAATAAATATCAGCGCAAATGGCGTGCTGCTGAATGTACTTAAGAGAATGGATATCGGCAAAAAGTATACACTGAAGATTTGTAGTAAAGAAAAAAAATTCATTGTTAGAGCTTCAGTTGTGTGGTCCTTACTCACAGAGGTTCGACGAACTTCCAATAATCAGATTATTCCAATATATACTACTGGCATGGAATTCAAAGATATTTGGAATGAAAATAAAAAAATATTAAAGGAGCTGATCCACCAAATTGAAGCTGTCGCCTCACCGGATCGTACTTCATGAAAGTCAGAAAACGGATCAAAGCGCAGGAGACCCGGCAATGGTACGATGACGTTCTGCTTGTTGTCACCGATCCGTTCGGTTCGTTAAACAGAGTTGTTGACGGATTGTTGGGGATCAGGGAAGAAAAAACGAGATGTTCCCGGCTGTTTCCCGGTCATTCAGGTCCGCAGAAAGGGCAAGAAGGCATTTATGAAGAAATAGCCGGGACGCACTACCGCGCAGGTTCTACTATAGGACTCCAGATGAGGTTCGACTGGTAGGAAATCTTCACAAATACGGGCCGCGGGATTTGCCCTTTTTCGGTCAGGTTATTATCTGATATATGCCTCTGTGACATAACGACGCATCATGCGGTGCGTGTTGAAATAATAGGCGTTCTTGCCAATAGCATTCTGCATCATCCTTACCCATTTATGCCTGTCGTTGTAAAACATGGGTATGATGATCTGTTCGAGCTTGTTGTAAAAGTCGTCGGCATCCCTTGTATCTATATTGTCAACCAGAGTGTTCTCCGTCGGGTTCGGGCCTATGGACCAGCCTGTGAAACCTTCGATATGGCCCTCAATCCACCAGCCGTCAAGTACGCTGAAATTCATGACCCCGTTGTGCGCCGCCTTCATGCCGCTCGTACCTGATGCTTCACGGGGCCGCAGCGGAGTGTTAAGCCATATATCGACTCCCGAAACCATCCTGAGGGCTATGTCCATGTCATAGTTTTTCAAATAGGCCATTTTGATCCTATCTTTCAGACCGTCTTTTATCGAAAAAATTCTTTCTATAAGTTTCTTGCCCATGTCATCTTTTGGATGGGCTTTACCCGCATAGATAATCTGGATTTTTTCCGTTCCTATCCTCTTTAATCTCTCGATATCGCTGAATATTAGATCGGCCCTCTTATAAGCAGTCGCCCTTCTCGCGAATCCGATGGTCAGGATGTCCGGACTCATTTCAACGCCCGTATTTACACGGACATAATCAAAGAGCACTTTTTTTGCGGCTATGTGTGCGGCCCATATTTCGTCGTCAGGTATACGACCGACCCTTACAAAAAGCTCGGGCTCATTCGCCCAGCCGGGGAGATACTTGTCATACAGCCTTTTGAAATTGTCGCACGTCCAGGTATAGCTGTGCACGCCGTTCGTGATCGCGCTGATCTCATATCCGGGGAACATGTTCCTGGATACTTCGCCATGTTTTTTTGCTACGCCGTTGATAAACTCGCTCAGGTTAAGCCCGAGACGGGTCATGTTGAGATTCTCCTTACCAGCAAGGTTTTTTAAGACATTCAATGGAATGGGCTCTCCCATAATTTTGACTACGAGGTCATAGGGGAACTTATCATGGCCCGCGTCGACAGGCGTGTGAGTCGTAAATACGCAGAGATTTTTTACCTTCTCCACGTCCCAGACGAGCTTTTCATCCCAAACGTCTTCAATGGGCCGCTTGAACCTGTTCAGCAGTTCGATGGTGAGGAAGCTCGAATGGCCCTCGTTCATATGATATTTTTTGATCTCGAACTCGAGTTCGCGGAGCATCTTTACCCCGCCGATGCCGAGGACTATCTCCTGCTTCAATCTGTACGCCAGGTCTCCCCCGTAAAGATAGTGCGTGATTTCCCTGTCCTCCGGAGCATTTCCTGCAACGTCAGTATCGAGGAAGAATATAGGCACACAACCGTGCGTGAGGCTCTCCACATTGTATTGCCATGCCTGCAGCACTACATCACGCCCTTCGATCTGGACGGTAGTTTTGGCAGGCAGCAGTTTCATACAACGGGAAGGGTCCCAGAACACGGGGCGTTCCGTCTGTATTCCGCGATCATCCAACTCCTGGATGAAAAACCCTTTTTTCGTAAGAAGTGTGACGGCGACCATCGGCAGTTTAAGGTCTGCTCCGGCCCTGATCGTGTCCCCGGCAAGGACCCCGAGCCCTCCGCTGTATGTGGGGATATCGTTGTGTATGCCTATCTCCATAGAGAAGTAGGCTATCTTCGGTTCTTTTGTTAATTTTTCAAGACATTCGATATTCATAGCAGTATATTTTAACGGTTCATATGCTGATTAACAATAGGAGGTTTACCGGTTCGGAGAAAACTGTTTTAATTTTTGCTAAAGCGGACAGATCAGCCTGCCGAGTTTTTCCGTGAGCTTCAAATTTTCAGAATAATCTACGGGGCAATCTATGACCGCAGGTCTTTTCTGGTTGAGCGCATCCTTTAAAACAGGAAGCAGCTCGTCCTCCGCCGTAACCCTGTAACCCTTGGCGCCGAAGGATTCGGAGAGTTTCACAAAATCGGGATTCTTGAATTTCACAAAGAAGTCTCTGTCATACCGCAGTTTTTCCTTCCACTCGATCAGGCCGTATCCACCGTCATTGAATATCAGACAGACAAAATTGAGGCCGAGTCTGACGGCGGTGTTGATCTCGGACATGGACATGAGAAATCCTCCGTCTCCTACCGCGGCGATAACACTTTTATCCGGATACAGGAGCTTCGATGATATGGCCGCCGGTATTGCAAAGCCCATGGAAGAAAAGCCGTTCGAAATCAGGACCGTGTTTTCTTCATAAGCAGGATAAAATCTCGCGATCCAGATCTTATGAGCTCCCACGTCGCTTATCAGAACATCATTTCTTCCGAGCGCCTTCCTGATGTCGCTGATTATCCTGAGCGGTTTTAAGGGGAAACCCGAAGTCGAAAAATGGAGCGCATGGTCAACATAGAGCTTTAACTTGTGATAATAGGACGCGTTCATTTTAAGATCGATCATTTGGGTAATCACGGATAGCGTGTTCTTGATGTCTCCTAAAAGTTCGAAAGCCTGGTAGTCAGCGTCAATTTCAGACGGAGTAAAATCTATGTGAATAATATGCTTGCCGCCGTCTTTATTCCAATAACAGGGGCTGAACTCGACCGGGTCATATCCTATGGCAATAATAAGGTCGGCATTGTCAAACCCGCATGAGATATAGTCCCTTGACTGGAGACCTACCGTGGAAATAAAACATTCGTCATCAGCGGGCAGGGCGCCTGCACCCATAAATGTTGTCGTAACCCCGATCTTTGTTTTTGATACAAAAGCCTTCAGTTCCCTTGAAGCTTTTCCACGGATGACGCCGTTGCCGGCGAGGACCAGAGGCATCCGTGCATTCTTTATTAATGATACCGCCCGCGCCAGCATATCATCGGCAGGCTCGGGGTATCTCATAGAGTCATGGTACAAAGGAGTACCCTCTGTGTCGGTTGCCGCAATATCTTCCGGAAACTCTATGTGTGAGGGACCCGGCTTTTCGATAGATGCCGTCTTAAATGCCTTTCTCGTGATCTCCGGGATTGTTTCAGGCCTTTCTATCCTTGCGTTCCACTTGGTGACCGGCCTGAAAGCCGACAGGATGTCTATACGCTGATGTGACTCCTTGTGCATCTTTGAAAGGTCGACCTGTCCGGTAATTGCGACCACCGGAGAGAAATCGAGGAGCGCGTCTGCAACTCCTGTAATGAGGTTTGTAGCGCCCGGACCGAGAGTCGAAAGACACACACCCGGCTTACCTGAAAGCCTGCCATAGGCGTTTGCCATGAATGCCGCCCAGCGCTCGTCATGGGTCATGACAAATTTTATTTTTTTTGAAAAGGACAGGGCATTGAGAAATTCTATATTCTCCTCCCCGGGCAGACCGAAAATAAATTCAACACCCTCGGCCTCGAGACATCGGACGAATAATTCGGATGATTTCATCTTATAAATACTCCTTGGCTTCTTGTCATTGCGGCTCGTCCGCAATCCCTCCGGTTTATTGCAGAAAGATTCCCGACAAGCGGGAATGACATTGGTGTAACCCTACTTAGAGCACTTCTTAATAAATGCTTTATAGCAACTCCTCAAAGTCGACGATCTGATCAAATTCATCCGATTTTCTTGGTTCTGTCTTCGAGTTGGACCTCGCCTTATAAAGGATATGTTTTATTCCGTACTTTTTTGCCGTCTTCAGGATTTCCTCGGTATCATCAATGAACAGGGACTCGTTTTTATCGAACCGGAGTTTCTTTTCGGCTATTTTCCAGAATTCCATGCTTTCCTTGGGATAACCTGTGTCGAAGGAAGAAAGGACAGAATCAAAATATTTCCCTATCCGGGTTTTCTTGAACTTCAGATCAATTGATTTATAGTGGGCGTTCGTGACAAGGAACACTTTCCTCTTCCGGCGTTTCATCAACTTTAAAAAGGTCTCCACGTGCGGGTGGATCTCTATTAAGTGCTTTATCTGCTCTTTCAAGGCGGAGATATCGAGTTCAAGTTCTTTCGACCAGAAGTCGAGGTCTGTCCAGTTTAAAGTGCCCTCATGGATTTTATATTTTTTCATGAGTTCCTCTTTTGCCCTGCCGAAGGTCATATTATGTTTCTCCGAGTACTTCTCAGGAACAAGGTGCTCCCAGAAAAAATCATCGAAATATTTATCAAGCAGAGTGCCGTCCATATCGAGCAGGATGAATTTTATGTCTGTCAATGGTAATTTCCCGGATCTCATAAAATCATTGTTTGTCATTCTGAATTCATTTCAGAATCCCATTTCAAAAGCCGCGATGAGCTTCTGAATCAAGTTCAGGATGACAATTCATGGAGATATCTATAAGAATTGAGGATGCCGTTCAGACAGCTAAAACGGCAGGAACTTGGGTAACTTGAACCCTTTTTTCCCTTTAAACATCTTGAGCATTTTCTTTATTTCCACGTACTGCTTAACGACCCTGTTTACATCGGCCACGGTTGTGCCGCTTCCCACGGCGATCCTTCTCCGCCTGCTTCCGTTAATAATGTTGTGGTCTCTCTTTTCCTTTTTTGTCATCGAGTTTATGACGGCTTCCACCTTTACCAATTCCTTCTCGTCAACGGTAACGTCCTTTATCTTGTTAAAGCCGGGTATCATATTGAGAAGGTTTTCCAGGGAACCCATGCTGCGCATCTTCTGGAGTTGATCTCTCAGATCGTCAAAGGTGAAGGATTCTTCGAGGATGGTCTTCTGGAGTTTCTCGGCCTCCTTCAGGTCAAAGGTCTTCTGGGCCTGCTCGATCAGGCCCAGTACATCGCCCATGCCGAGGATCCTCGATGCAATCCTGTCAGGGTAGAAGGGTTCGAGCATCTCGATCTTTTCACCCGCGCCGATAAATTTTATCGGCTTCCCCGTCACGCTAACGATAGAAAGCGCGGCTCCGCCTCTCGCATCGCCGTCCATTTTGGTGAGTATTATCCCGTCGATGCCTATCTGTTCCTCAAAGTTTCTTGCGATATTGACCGCGTCCTGCCCTGTCATTGCATCAGCGACAAAGACGACCTCTTTCGGCAGAACCCTTTCTTTGATCTTTTTCAGCTCGGCCATCAGGGATTCATCGATATGCAACCTTCCCGCCGTATCGATAATAACGATATCCCTTGCATCAAGCTTTGCCTGCTTCACTGCATCAAAGCTGAGGGTCACGGGATTCTGCTCCTCCTTTGAAGAATACACCGGCACATCAATCTGGGAACCGAGCGCGACAAGCTGATCAATAGCAGCGGGCCGCTGAAGGTCAGCCGCAACAAGCAGGGGTCTTCTGCCTTCTTTTTTGAAAAGCCGGGCGAGTTTGGCCGAAGTTGTCGTCTTCCCTGAGCCGTGGAGTCCAACCATCATTATGATGGTCGGAGGGTTGGACGAAAGCTGTATCTTGCTGTTTGTTTTGCCGAGCAACCCACAAAGTTCCTCATTGACTATCTTTATGACCTGCTGACCGGGTGTCAGGCTTTCGAGTACCTCTTTTCCGACCGCTTTTTCCCTGATCTTCCGAACAAAATCTTTTACAACCTTAAAGTTGACGTCAGCTTCCAAAAGAGCGAGGCGTATCTCTTTCAATGCGAGTTCTACATCCTCTTCCTTTAAAAGGCCCTTGCCCTTTAATTTTTTAAATATGGACTCCAGTTTTTCGGTCAGGTTTTCAAACATAAGATATTTTCTTTCTCCCTAAGAGAAGACTGTCAGAGTGACTTGAATGTTTAAGCACTAAAGGAGAGAATCCAATTTCGCCTTCAACTGCTGCTTAGGCACAACACCCACGATCTGATCAAGCTTAACACCGCCTTTAAAAAACATAATGGTCGGGATTCCCATAATCTTATATTTGCTGGCAATCTCGGAGTTTTCATCGGTATTAAGCTTCATAACCTTCACTTTCCCGGTATATTCGTTCGCCAATTCCTCAACTGTGGGTGAGATCATCCTGCAGGGACCGCACCACGCAGCCCAGAAATCAATCATCACAAGTCCTTGAGCATTAATCACTTCAGCATCCCAATTAGTTGTTGTAGCTTCGAGTAATCCTTCTGCCATACGACCCTCCTTTGGTCCCCGCATCAGCATATGGGGAAATTGCTTTAGTTAAATTATATTTTCCGGTATCGGCCTTTGTCAACGGTTAAGAAAAACTTTAACTCATTGACACTCATTGGTTTTTTCTGCTATTTTTTAACAATGAGAAGTCATGTCCTCTTGTCTATTTTCGTCCTTTTTGTTTTGTGCGGAAATTCTTATGGTTTTGAAATAAAAGGCCTTCAACCTGTGGACCCTTATGGTGTCTTTTCGACTTTCAGCGCGGAGAGCCTGCCGAGAGGGAAGGCCGCATTTTCTGCCAGCGCTGAATTGTCTATAAGTCCGGACCGCTATGATTTTATTTTCAAAACAGCTTATGGCATCACGGACAACCTGGAGCTTGATTTGACTGCGCCATATCAGTTCGGCTCCGACACGCCTGATGGTTTTGAGGATGTTGCTCTTGGTTTGAAGCACAGGTTTTTCGAGGAGGGCAAATACGGGCCGTCCCTGGCATATGTATTAACAGCCTCTTTGCCGTCGGGAAGAGAAAGTTTAAGTACGGACGGCCGCTACGGCATAGGACTGATTATCAGTAAGAGGGTGGGGCCGGTCAACGGGCATGCCAACCTTTTTTATATGAAGCCAGGAAACGGGAAGCTTGAGGATGAAGTCTCCCTGCTGGCCGGGCTGGACTTTGCAGCCTCGCATAATTTTAAAATTCTTGCGGAGTTGTTCTGCAGGAAAAGTCATTTTTCTGATAAAATTGATACGGTAGAAGGAAGGGTCGGCTATAGGATAAAGACGACCGATTCTATCTATACGACCTTCGGCATTGGGTCCGATTTCAAGAGAAGGGAGCCTGAAACCAGAGTGATTTTCACGGTTACATTTTTGACACCGAAAGAAAAGAAAAAGATCAAGAAAGTCTACGAGGAGGAAAAATAAAAAATGTTTGATATCGGCATGCCGGAGCTGATTCTCATATTTGTTGTCGCCCTGGTGGTTTTTGGCCCGAAAAAACTTCCCGAACTCGGCAGGTCGCTCGGGAAGGGTCTGGGTGAATTGAAAAAGGCGATGCAGGATGTTAAAGAGTCTGTCGAGGAGGAGTTTAAAGAGACCACTTCAGATATCCGGGGAGCGGTGAATGACGTAAAGAGCCAGATAGAAAGTGAAGTAAAAAGCGCCGGAGAAACAGTCAGCAAGACGGTGCAGGAAGCAAAAGAACAGGTGGAGACGGAGTCCAAAGAAATTCAAAAAACGCTCGACGATGCCTCAAAAAATGCAGAAGCTGATGCGGATACCGGGCCGGAAGGGAAAAAATGAGATGATTGAGAAGGATTCCGCTATAGATAAAAAAGACATTACAGCATGCCTTTGACAGCAAGCCGGTTTAAATTTGAGATTAAAAATTTATAAATATACGACAGACAAGGTGGAGGTTTAGATGGCAGAGTCCAAGTTGATGAGCTTCTTTGAACATCTTGGCGAACTTAGAAAAAAGATTATCGTATCTTTGATTGCGGTATGCATTACTTTTGTGATTTCCTTCAATTTCTCGGAGTATTTACTGAAGTTACTTATGTTCCCCCTTAGATATAACTTGGCTTTTTCAGTCAAGAAAATGTACCTTTATTTTGCACCCCAGGACAAGCTTCAGAATACAAAGCTCGTTTTTCTCGCTCCTGCCGAAGGTTTCTGGATGAACATGAAGATCGCACTGGTAGCCGGTCTCATACTTGCTCTGCCTGTAATTTTTCAGCAGTTATGGGGCTTCATCTCTCCGGGTCTTCATCATAAGGAAAAAAAGTATGTGGTCCCCTTTGTTTTTATAGCGACCGGACTTTTCCTCGTAGGCGCGGCCTTTTGTTTCTTTATTGTTCTCCCCTTTGCGATGAGTTTCCTTCTCACATATAAGATCGGTGATTTTATGATGCCTATGCTCTCGGTCGGGCAATATACCGACTTTTGTCTTAAATTCCTTCTTGCCTTTGGTGTTGTCTTTGAACTTCCAATTTTTATAATCTTTTTTACCCGCATCGGCTTGGTCACCCCGCAGACTTTGGCAAAACACAGAAGATATGCCATTTTAATAGCCTTTATTGTAGCCGCGATTATTACCCCGACCCCCGATGTTTTTAATCAAACCCTGATGGCCCTGCCCATGATTGTTCTTTACGAGGTGGGCATTATTGCGTCGAGAATACTGGTAAGACCAAGGGTTAAATAGTGCCTTCAATAAGGGGCAAGAGTCTTAAGGCAATTGCCTTCGACATATCCGAGGGCTATGTAATTGTGAACCCCTTATTTCTGAAACCACTCGATAGTGAGTCGCTTCAAGGGCTTTACCATGAGATAATGAGGGCTCAGATTGTGATAAGAGGAGATAAGTTCCCCCATGGCGACACCCAGGCTATCAGATGGAGAAACACCCGCCTTCAAAGGCTGAACTCGGCGCTTATGGTGCTCAAGAACTTTGCAAGAGAAAGAAGGATACTACTCATCTAATGTTTGACTGTTTTAGGAGTCTATGATAATTTTAAGCATGGAGACATCTGAAGACATAAAAGAGGTAAGAGATTTGCTCCAGAGTCTTATCAAAGCAAAGAAGACCCTGAGGATGTATCCCCGGAACAACCCCGTTTATATCAAAACAATGCAGGATTTATATGAGAAGTTCCTGGGTTTTTTTGATTATAAAGACGATCTTATCTTAAAGATAAACCAGAACAGCATTTATTACGAATCGGAACAGATCTATTACAATTCCGAAAAAGAAGATAATATAGCGCTCTTTTTCTTTAAAGACGGGTTAAGAGAGTTAACATTTAAAAAGGGGTTGGACCAGCAGGAGCTTGAAGAATTCATGAAGATCATCGCCATGGATTATGAAAGAGAGATGGTTGATGACGATGTGGTTATCCTCTTATGGGAAAAAGACTTTCAGAACATACAGTATGTGGTTGATGAAGCACATCTCGTTGACATGGACGAAGAAGATTATGAAAGGAAGGCGGAGAAAGAACTGAAAGCAAAAGTGACGGACGTTGATGATCTTATGAAGGCATACGCGGACGGCTTTATTAAAGAGGACATGACGGAGTTGTCCATTGTGCCGCTTACTGATAAAGATCTCCAGATGCTTGTAAAGGAGCTGGAAAGGGACTCATCCGATAAAACGGAGAAACTGGCTACCATCCTCTTCGAGATTATCTATCAATCCGAGAGCAAGGATGATTTGGGAGATGTTTTTTCATTCCTCAAGGACACCATCAAATTTTCCATGGAACACGGGGAACTGGCCTCGGTCTCAAAGGTGATGAAAAAAGCGAAAGAAGTCGACGGAGATCCTTTATTGACTGAGAATGAAAAAAAATATATGAATATGCTCTCCCTGTATCTTGGGAGCGATGAAATAATAGGTCTTTTAGCTGAAATTCTCGACAGCGGCGTCGAGACAGACGGGAGTGTTTGGAGCGAGTTTGTTGAATTTCTTGACAAGAATGCCGTCGGGCCGCTGGTCAAATATCTCGGTGAACTTAAAACCGTACAGGCTAGGAAGAATGTGATCGATGCTCTCATCATCCTCGGCAAAAAGGACATACAGGCGCTGTCGAAGGGCCTTGCCGACAGCAGGTGGTATGTTGTCAGGAACATTATTTATATTCTGAGGAAGATAGGTGACAAAAGGGCTGTCGAATATCTGCTGAAGACTGTCAGGCATGGAGATGCCAGAGTCAGAAAAGAGGTGATCAAGGCCCTTGGAGAGCTCGGCGGCCGGGAGGGCATACAGATTCTCAGAGAATGCCTTGATGACCCCGACGGGCAGGTAAGAATTTCCGCTGCCAAGGCCTTTGGAAATATAGGGTCGGCGGTCGCCAAAAAAATAATCAAGGATAAGGTTTCCGACAAGGCTTTTAAGGAGAGGGATTTTGAGGAGAAAAAGGAATTCTATGAGGTTCTTTCCAGCAGGTGGAAGGATGAAGAGGTGTTCGACTTCCTGATAAGGACGCTGAGGAAAAGGGTTTTCTTCCGCAGGGGGAAGAATTTTGAAGACAGGGCGTGTGCTGCTTTAGGCCTTGGCCTGATGGGAAATAAAGATGCGCTGCCCATGCTTTACAGATTTAAGGATTCGAACAATAAACTCCTGAGAGAATTTTCTCAGACCGCCGTTAAGAAACTTGAATATGGCCACTAAGGAAGACAGAGAAACTAACAGGAACGCTCAGGATATAATCAATCAACTGTCCGTTATCCTGAGAACGGCAAAAATCCATGATCAGTCTAATGTTGCCGTATCAACGGCTATTGAAAAGGTTTTGCTGCTGATAGGCGAATTGACAGACGCCGGACAGAGTGTCACCCTTGAACTTATAGGCGAATTTTTTTACATCGACGGCGTGCGCGTGCGTTATTCCCTCGAGTATCTCCTGAATTTCGACTTTCTTGTAAGGGAATTCAAGAGGATAGAAATCGGTAAGGTAGTTTTTAAGAATACAATTAAACCCAAAGATGTCCGGATATTCCTTAATGCTTTTATCGCCGCCGGTTTTTCGGATAAACCCTATGAAGCGATGTCGGACAAGATGACCGGAGCGGAAGGTATAGAGATAGATGTATTGAGGAAGATAAACGAAGGCGAGAGTGAAGACCGGAGAAAGATAATAAAAAAGATATATTACAATGCGGTCTCATTTTCAAAAGGAGTAATGACAAAGATTAAATCCGGAGAAAAGGTCAGCATAAAAAAAGCTAAAAGGATTGTGGAGTCCATGGTTGACCAGATACTTGAAGAAGAAAATCTGCTTTTGGGCATGACCGTGATCAAGGATTATGATGAATACACATACCACCATTCAGTGAATGTCAGCATCCTTTCCATAGCTCTCGGCCAGAGGCTGGGGTTGAACAAAAAGATCCTTACCGAACTCGGACTCGTCGCGCTTTTTCATGACATAGGGAAAATTGAAGTCCCGAACGATGTGCTGAATAAATCCACGAACTTTACAGACGCCGAGTGGACCCTTATCAAGAAACATCCCTGGTGGGGCCTGAAGGCAATATTAAAATTAAAAGGTATGGATAATACCTCCATAAGGTCTTCAATCGTCGCATTTGAACACCACCTGAATTATAACCTTTCGGGATATCCAAAGGTGAGAATATACCCGGAGCTTGATTTCTATTCAAAGATCGTGAGCGTTGTGGACCAATATGATGCAATGACTTCCGCGAGGGTATATTCAAGGATCCCCCTGTCTCCTGATAAGGCCTTGAGCATTATGTTGGAAAGAGCAGGTTCACAGCTCGACCCGCTTTTGTGCAAATTTTTTGTCAATATGGTAGGTGTTTTCCCTATCGGTACGCTCGTGATGCTCGATACGAAAGAACTGGGGCTGGTATTCGAAAGTGACGTAGTTTTTGCAGACAGACCAAAGGTTCTGATCATCATCAACAGAGATGGGGAGAGGGTCAGCGGTCCTGTTGTAAACCTTACCGAAAAAGGAGAAGCGGGCAATTATTACAGGTCTATCGTAAAAACCCTCGATCCCAACAGATATAAAATAAACCTTGCGGAATATCTGCTGTAACCTTTTTTGAGACCCTCTGTCTTTTGAGCATATCAAGGATCGACTCAAAAACTGCAATTCACTAAATATCCGGGGAGGCATAGTGGCAGAAAAAGCTTGACAGCAGCCCTTTGTGGGCGGTCAGATATCAGGGCCGCCCGGATTTTTTTATTCAGAAGAAATATATGACATAGAAAACCCAAATTCTGTCCCGAAGGCTTTCGGGATTTTTATGTCACTATGCCTGCCTGAGTCTGAGATCAACCGCATTTTTCGGGTTAATCGAACGCTGTGGCAATATGTCCCAGCGCCCATGCTATGTTCCTCCGGACATGAGGGTCTTCATCCTTCATGGCATCGATCAAGGGGTCAACTGCACGGGTATCTTTTACTCTTCCGATAGCCGCCACCGCATTCTCCCTGACCCGTGGAGCTTTATCCTTCAACGCGGAAATTAAAGGTTCGACCGCGGGCGTTCCTATCTTGCCCAAGGCCCAAACAGCGTTTTCCCTGACGCGGGTGTCCTCATCATCGAGAGCGGCAATAAGAGGTTCAACTGCACGGGAATCTTTAATCTTACCCAGTATCTCCGCAGATTTATACCTGACAAAAGAGTCTTCATTTAAAAGGTTGGCAATGAGGGGCTCGACTGCGGGCGTTCCTATCTTGCCCAGCGCCCATGCCGCGTTCTCTTTGAGGCGGGGGCCCTTGTCCTGAAGGTTGGCAATGAGGGGTCCGACCGCAGGAGTTCCTATTTTACCCAAGGCCCAGACAGCGTTTTCCCTGACGCGGGGGTCATCATCCTTCAGGTTGGCAATGAGGGGCTCGACTGCGGGCGTTCCTATCTTGCCCAGCGCCCATGCCGTATTCTCTCTGACGCGTGAGTCTTCGTCCTTCAAGGCTGCAATAAGTGATTCAACGGCACAGGCGTCTTTGATCCACCCTAATATCTCCACAGATTTACACCGGACGCGAGAGTCTGGATCTCTCAAGGCAACGATAAGCGGCCCGACTGCGGGCGCCTCTATTTCCCTTAGCGCCCATACCACATTTTTCAGGACATCAGAATTTTCATCTTTGAGAGCGGCAATCAAAGGTTCAATGGCTCGGCTATCCTTCACGCCTCCCAGCGCCCATGCCGCATTTCCCCTTACGCGGGCGTCACCGAACCTCAGCGCATTAATGAGAGGTTCGACTGCCGGTATTCCTATTTCCCTCAGCGCCCACACCGCATTATCCTGAATGCGGGGGTTTTCGTCCTTCAAGGCAGCTATGAGGGATTCAATGGCCGGTATTCCTATTTCCCTCAACGCCCACACCGCATTATCTACAACGCGGGAGTCTTCATCCTTCAGGGCAACCATGAGAGGCTTGACAGCACGGTCATCTTTTATTTCCCCGAGTACCTGGACCACATTCCAGCGAATACGGGGATTTTCATTCCTAATGGAATTAATGAGAGATTCCACCGCAGGGACCCCTATCTCCGCCAGCGCCCAGATAGCATTTTCCTGAGCGCGCGGGTCGTCGTCCTTCAGACCAACAATAAGAGGTTCCACTGCAGGAATTCCTATCTCCGCCAGCGCCCACATCGCGTTCCATCGCACATCGGGGTCTTCATCTTTCAGGACAGTAATCAAGGGGTCGACTGCGCGAACATCTCTTATTTTTCCCAATGCTTCAGCTGCGTTTTCTCTGACGCGGGCATCCTCATCCCTCAAGGCAGCGATCAAAGGGTCAACCGCGCGCCCGTCTCTTATTTTTCCCGGTCTCATATGAAATTCCTCCTAATTTCCTCAAGCTTTATTTAAGACAGAACTGATACTACTAATGTATCAATAATAATAAAATAGCAAAAGAAAGACAATATCTCGTATATGATTCAAAATATCTCCTGCTGTTCGGCTCTCGGACCCTACTCACGTAGGATTGACTATCGGGGCGGCTCAAAAAGATAATTAATCATGAGAAACGAGACGCATTTTGAGCGAAGGAATCCCGGCGTATCGGACAAAGGATTGTTGCAGGAGGAATAATCGACAGATAGTAGGTTATGTAAATCTGTTTAAAGAGTGAAGAACTGTGGACCGGAGAAAGCATCCAAGATTCATTAAAAGACTCAGGACAACACTTATTGTTGACCATAAAAGCTTTACCGGCATATCGGGTGATCTTTCTGAAAACGGTCTTTTTATAAGAACTAACCGGAGTTTTGCCGTAAACACGTCTATTGAGATCGAAATATTGCTGCCGGACAACAGGATCTCCTCTCTCAGAGGTTCTGTAAGAAGGACTCATATCTCACCACTAAAAAGCGGAATAGGTATTGAGATCACAGAAAAAGACGGCATATTTACGGATCTCGTGAAATTAATGAGCGGAGAAAAGGATCCTGATAGAGCGGAGAAACGTGTCTTGCCGGAACTGCACACAATTTCCCGTTTAAGCTGCGGGGCAGAAAAAGAAGGTCCAAAAAATAACGTGCAGGAGAAGAGACGGCATAAGAGGATCGCGGTAAGAAATATGAAGGTCGACAGTGAGATGCCGTCGGCCAGTGATGTGAAAATCATAAACCTCAGCATGAGCGGCGTACTGGTGAAGGCGGACCGCAGGCTGAATATCGGCAACAAATATACACTTAAAATAGGATATAAAGAAAAAGTGCTGTTTGCCAAAGCTGTCGTTATCTGGTCTTTATTGACGGCGGGTGTGGAGGATGCTAAAGGTGACATTAAAGCTGTATATCTTGTCGGAATGCAATTCACAAATGTCACAAATGGGAAGATAGAAGAAATTGTAAGTTTCATTGAAGCTGATACGCGGGAAGATACGCTTCGGCCGGGGACGGAATCGCCGGACGAAATAATAGAGGAGATAGAAGATCTGTTCGGCAGATATAAGAATAAGACGCTGGGCTATTACGGTATTTTAAACATCGAGGATTTTGCCGGGGCAGGGGAAATCAAAAAGGCATATTACAAGAGGGCCAGGGAACTGCATCCCGACAGGCATTCTTATTTGCCTCCCGGGGCGAGGGAGAAGCTTAATACTATATTTGCGTACTTGACGGAAGCGCGTGAAATTCTGACGAATTCCCGGAGCAAGGAGAAATATGACAGATCTCTGATAGTGAAGCCGGTTATTGTATTATCGAATAAGGAATTGGCTCGGAAGGAGTTCGAACAGGGTAAAATCGAATTCTGGAACGGGAATCTGCCGGAAGCAGAAACGTTTCTTCACAATGCAGTGTCTCTTGACGGCTCCTGCGGAAAATATTTCTACTTTTACGCTAAAACCCTTCTGAAACTCGGGAGATCCCGGGATGCCGAGAAAGCCGTTAAGGAAGCGCTGAAGATTGAGCCTTTAAACGCGGAATATTTGACGGAGGCCGGTTATATATACGATGTGATGGGTTTATCACACGCGGCGAGGGAGAACTTCGGGGACGCGCTCAGACTTCAGCCGGCGAATATAAAGGCGCATGAAGGCATGATGGGATTGAAAAGCAACAGCAGTGTTTTCCGGGACCATAGATACAATCCGATCAAGGCGTTCAGGAAAATGATTGTCAAATAGGCATGCGATGTTCATCTTGCCCGTCGTAATTTCTTAAATCCTTCCCTGACTGTGATGCCTTTCCTGTCGGCGTAACCGGAAGCCATGTATTCCGTGGTATGCATTATTATGAATTGACCTTTTCCGCTTATCAGGATTATACCGGCCTCTCCACCAATTTTTAGAAGTCGTTTTAAAGAAAATGCCGAAGCTTTATAGGGAACCATGCTCTTCATATTCATGCATATTTCCTTTGCAAGAGACAGCCTGATAATATATTCCCCCATGCCGGTGCATGATACTGCGCCGATCGGATTTTCCGCATATACCCCTGCCCCTATAATCGGGGTGTCGCCGACCCTGCCCGGGAACATGACGGTTATTCCACCTGTGGACGCGCCGGCTGCGAGATCCCCGTATCTGTCAAGGGCCACAGCCCCTACTGTGGAGAAATACCGCCGGTAAGATTTCATGAGAGCTTTTTCCTTTTTCTTTGCCTTCTCTAACCTGGCCAATGCCTTTTTATCCGGCGCCGGAAGGACGGGAATTTTCTCTGCGTCGGCAATTCTTTTAGCTCCCTGATGGGTAAGCATGACATGAGGCATATCCATGATGGATCGCGCTACCGCGACAGGATTCCGTATGCCCTCGAGGCCGATGACCGAACCCGTGCGTAAAGATCTTCCTTCCATGAGCGATGCATCGAGTCTTCTGATTCCATCAAGCTGCAAGTTCCCGCCTAATCCCGCGTTAAATATACCGGAGTCTTCAAGGACCTTTATTGATTCGATGACTGCATTAAGGCTGCTCCCTCCTCCGGCAAGTATTTCGTAGCCTGTTGAGAGTGCTTCGGAAAGCTTTCTTAGCGCCTTGCGTGTGGGTTTTATCGAACCTGCGCCTCCATGAACCAAAAGCATGCTTCCTCTATATCTCGACCAATAAAGACATATGGATGAATAGGAGATAGCCTTTTGTCTTCACATGGAAAATTCTATCGGCTGCGTCCCTTATGTCCTGGATTTTGCTTTTTCGCACGCTTTTACTAAAACCTTGTACAAAAGTCATGAAATATCACCTTCTGTTATAGCTCCCCTTAATCTCAACAAGATACCGTGACGGCAGCATTCGGGATGTTCGCCCGAACTTCATTCTGTAATCAATGGATGAAAGGTGGAGTCTCTCCTTCGCCCTGGTACAAGCCACATAGAAGAGTCGTCTTTCTTCTTCCAATGCTGCACCGCTGATAATCGACTGTTCCGATGGGAAAATGCCTTCTTCAAGGGCGGGGAGAAAAACTACGGACCACTCAAGTCCCTTTGCAGCGTGTATAGTCATTATCTTAACGCTTTCTTCCTGGCTGATTCCATCCTGCTCAGAAGCAAGAAGACTCTCTTCCATAAACTCCGAAAAGGGTGTACCATTCGTTTCAATGGACAGCAACACGTTACAGAGTTCCGAGACGTTTTCGATCCGCTCCTCGTAGTCTTCTTTGTATTCCTCTTTCAGGTATTCGAGGTAGTTCAGTTCCCGGATGATACGCATGAGTACAGTATATGGCTGTTCTTCCACCAGGTCCCGGTGTCTCGATATCATGCTTATAAGCGCATCCGCGTTTCCCCTTTGTTTGCGCGAAAGCTTGGCGTCTTTTAGAGCCTGCAACCAGTCGGCATTGAAGTTGTCCGTTATCACCGCGACGGCTTTCTTCCCGATCCCTCGCGAAGGCGTATTAACAACCCGACCGAAAGCCGCACCGTCTCGAGAGTTAGCCATAAGCCTGAGATAGCAAAACAGGTCTTTTACCTCAGCCCTATCGTAAAAGGCCAGGCCCCTGACGATTTCATACGGGATGCCGCACTGCATGAAGGTACTTTCCAATCCCCGGGAGAGGAAGCTCATTCTTATCAGGACTGCCATATCCGAATAGGAGTACGTTGCAGTGAGGTCTGTGATCTTGTCAGCTATACGCCTGTTTTCCGTATTATTATCTGCTGCATTACGGTACTCCACTTCTCCATCCTCTTCCTTATCGGTGTAAAGCGTGAGGACTTTGTCAGACCACATACTGTCTACTCCGCTGATGACGATGTTGGCTACGTCGAGGATTTTTTTCGTGGACCGGTAATTTTTTTCGAGCCTCATCTCAGTGGCCTTAAAATCCTGTCCGAATTTCAGGATGTTTTCCGGAACGGCCCCGCGCCAGGTGTAAATTGTCTGGAAGGGGTCTCCCACCACAAAGATATTCTTCCTGTTACCGGCCGAAAGAAGTTTTGTCAGAGAATACTGTATCTCGTTCGTATCCTGGAATTCATCTACCATAAAAAAATCATAGCGGTCCTGCCATTTCTTTAAAATCTCGGGCCTGTCTAAGAAAAGGTGGGTAGTGTAATAAATGAGGTCGTCGTAGTCCAAAGCGTTTGATTGTTCCAGTCCCCTTTGATAGGCTCTTGCCACTTCTGCATACTCGTCCTGGGGGAAGGGCAGGGAAGCGATATATTCCACGATGTTTCCCCTGTATGCCTGCTTTGCCTTCGAGATGGTCCTTTTGGCATCATCCAATTCCTTGGGATCCAGGTCAAACCCCTTCAGTATATCCTTCAGCAGCTTCTTGCTGTCCGTCTGATCGTAGATGATAAACTTCTTGTCGAAGCTCTTTCCGAGGGCAACTATATCTTCCCGGAGCACCCTAACGCAGAACGAGTGGAACGTGCTTATAGAGCGGGGCTTGATAAAGAGCATTCTTTCGACGCGATTGGCCATTTCCTGGGCGGCTTTCTTAGTGAAGGTGATAGCGAGAATCCGGTTGGGTTTGAAACCCTTCTCCCTGATAAGATAGCCTATTTTGTGCGTAAGGACTTTGGTCTTACCGCTGCCCGCGCCGGCCAAAAGCAATAGAGGCGAGCCGAAATGCTCGACCGCAGCTTTCTGTTCTTTATTAAGTCCTTTTAGCATTCTTTTTTCGAAGGAGGCGGCATGATAATTCCTCCATCTCTTATGAGTATAAAATATGTCAGTTCTTAAAGACACCTTTTCTTGCTCTACGAACCTCAATCTTCCTCTCTTGACGCAGGCCTCCCATGCATTCATTCTGGAAATATTCTAAAATTAATAGAAAGCATGATTGACCCTTTGTGTGCGCTGTGGAGGTCCCATAATGGATATCGTCCTTAATGACAGTGAAGTCCGCATTCTTGCATGTCTCATTGAAAAGGAAATGACTACCCCTGAGTATTACCCATTGTCTCTGAATTCGCTGACGAATGCATGCAACCAGAAATCGAACCGCAATCCTGTTGTTTCTTACGACGAAACCGACGTGGTGCGTGGACTTGTCAGTTTACAAGAGAAGGGCCTTGTGCGGAAAACGCTCACGTCAGGGGACCGCGTGTCGAAGTACCTGCATGCGATCCTGGACCGGTTTGATCTGTCAAGGCAGGAAATGGCCATTCTCTGCGAACTCATGCTCCGAGGTCCCCAGACCGTTGGAGAGATACGTTCCCACACTGAAAGGATGTCCGTCTTTGAGAGCCTGGAGGAAGTCGAAAACACCCTCCAAGGACTGGCAGAACATGATCCTCCTCTAACTCTCAAGATGCCGAGGGAAACTGGAAGAAAAGAGTGCAGGTATATGCATCTTTTTTCAGGCGGCATAGAAACCTTGCATGATTTCAGCGCAGAACCGGCAGCTATTCAGATGTCATCACAAGAGAAGATCAAGAAACTTGAAGATGAGATCGTCGTGTTGCGAAGCGAACTGGAGGAGCTAAAACGGGCGTTCGCTGAATTCAAATCTCAGTTTTGACCTTAGGCGACTCAAACCTGACGAAAATACCTTCGTGATGTTTGCTCGTACCCATATAGAGGGCAGTTTCAAAAATACTGTTTTAATGCAGCAGAAAATAAACAGCCTGAAAAGATGTGTCCTTTTTTTCTCTTTCTTCCTCCTAAACAATTTATCTCGTTTCAAAAAAAGCTTACTTTAACCACTGATCGATAGATGGAGTATACATATTCATCTTAAAAAAATGCCTGAAGTGCGCCTGTGCCATTGTTGACAATCATTTTAGATTTGATAAGCTTAAATTATTCCAGCGTGAAAGGGGGTGATTGATGTGAAATATATTAAAATTTTGTTGCTGTCCACGATTACTGTAGCTCTTGTTTTTTCCTTTGGTTATGCAGCAGGAAATGTTGAAAAAGGAAAAGCACTTTTCAATGATCCAAAAGCCTTTAATGCGCCAGGCGAGAAGTCGTGTAGTTCATGCCATCCTGACGGCAAAGGATTAGAGAAGGCTGGAGCGGAGGGTAAGAAAACGTGGACTAATCCAGGTGGAACGTGGCTTGCACTCGAAGATGCTAATAACGTTTGTATCATGATGGCTAACAAGGGCAAGACTATTGATCCCATGTCGGAGGACATGAAGGATTTGGTCGCTTTCATTCAATCTTTGGCTAAGGGTGCAGCAACAGAGAAGAAGGAAGGAGTGGAGCAGAAGAAAGACGATACAATAGAAAAGATGAAAGAGAAAATGATTATGGAAGAGATGAAGGGGAAAATGCCGACGAAGCTCCCTGGCTATTAAAGCATTTTGCAGGAGGGGAGAGACATCTCTTTGCTCTCTTCCCCACTTTTTGGATTCTGAATTAATTGATCAAAAGGAGACTACCATGTTCAAGGAATTCAAAGAATTTGCAATGAAAGGGAGTATGGTCGACATGGCTGTCGGAATCATTATCGGTGCAGCTTTTGGTACCATTATCAGTTCACTTGTGGCAGATATCATCATGCCGCCTATCGGGCTCCTCTTAGGGAATGTAGATTTTGCTAATCTTTTTGCCCTTCTAAAGGAAGGCAAAGTTCCCGGTCCGTATGGTTCTCTGGCTATTGCTAAGGCCGCTGGTGCGGTAACTCTCAACTACGGCGTATTTATCAATACGATTGTCAGTTTCCTCATTATCGCTTTTTCAGTTTTTCTTATTGTGCGCAATATCAATAAGCTTAGGAGGCAAGAGGAGGCTTCGCCGGCAGTACCCACAACGAAAGAGTGTCCTTACTGTCTTTCGGTGATACCGGTCAAAGCAGTGAAGTGTGGGCATTGCACGTCGGAACTCAAGTAGGTAATGTAGCTTTTGTATTTGAATGTACTAAGATAGTTGTCTTAACTTGTTATATTCGGTCATCTGAGTCGGGGGACTTTGGGTCACAAAAACATCAGGGATGTAATGAAGAAAACCTTCAGAGGAGGTGCTGGGTAACGCTTGGACCTCGGATAGTCTGTAGCAGAAATCAACCTATGAAAGGAGGATGCTATGCTTAATAGTCTTCAGTATCGTTTGGTGCCCATTCTTGTGTCTTTATTTTTTTTCGTTTTGGTTCAAGAGGCGATGTCTGATCAGGTCGTTCTTGTCAATGGAGATTCTCTCAGTGGAACGATCGAAAAAGTTGCGGGTGGTAAACTCACCCTGAAGACCGACTACTCGGGACCGATCGATATTGATGTGTCAAAGATAAAGAAAATTTCCACAGATGCTCCTGTAGAGGTTCACCTGCAGAGCGGTGAAGTGCTTAAAGGGCAACTCAAGGCAACAGAGGATGGTCAGGTCATCGTTGAGAGGAGTGGTGAGCGAGAAACAACCTCTTTCGATTGGAAAAAGGTTGCATCTATCAATCCTCCTCCCTCCAAATGGACAGGCAGCATCACCTTAGGAGGGAATAGCCAAACAGGAAACACCCATAGGAACGGCGCGTCTATTGTCTTTGATGCTACAAGAAGGACGGAGACAGACAGATTCAGCCTGGGATATCAATTCAACTACGCTCATGAAGAAGACGCGGTAACGGCGCGCAATCACTACGGTTATCTGAAGTATGACTATTTTTTCACAAAGAAATTGTATGGTTATCTCGCCATGGAACTGCTGAGCGACACGTTTCGAGATCTGAAGCTCAGGATCGCCGTTGGGCCGGGCGTTGGGTATCAGATCTGGGATGAGGCGATCAAGTTCCTCTTTGTCGAAGCTGGATTGTCCTATGTGAACGAGACCCATAAGGTTGGTGCGAACAAGGATTTTCTTACCGCTCGACTCGGTGCAGATTTCAGATACAAAATCACAAAGCTCATAAGTTTTACAGACAAGGTAACCCTTTATCCGCGCCTCGACCATGTCGGTCGTTACCTCCTCCGCAATGAGGCTGCGCTGGTTGCTCCTGTCGTTTCAGGTTGGTCTATGAGGCTTGCCAACATACTTGACCGCGACAGTAATCCACCTGCAGGAATAAAAAAGAATGACATTCAATGGATCCTCGGCTTACAGTATTCCTTTTGATTAACATACAGCCGAGAGGGCGAGTAAACGCTTAAAACCAAAAAAAGAAGGAGGGTGCGTATGCAGAAAAGAAGTAAGAAGTTTTCGCAGTTCCGGTGGTTGCTCCTCTTTGTCATCGCTTTTGTAGTGCTCAGCCTGAGTATTACGGGAGCCTCTGCAAAGGAGGCAAAAGCGCTTGTCGATCTTAATACCGCGTCACAGCAGGCTCTCGAAGGGCTTAAGGGTGTCGGGTCGGCGACAGCGAAAAAGATCATCGAGAATCGTCCATACAAATCTGTGGATGAACTCTCAAAGGCAGGAATCTCCGCCAAGAAGATAGAGGTATTAAGGCCTTTTGTTACGGTCGGTCCGACAGCAGCAACACCTCAGCCTGCTAAGGCAGAAACAAAGCCTGCCCAGGTCCCTGCATCTCCTTTCAAAGCAATAACAAGAGCTAGACAAGCCAAGACTCCAGCTGGACTCGTTGACCTGAACACTGCTGATAAGAAGACCCTCGAATCTTTGCCTGGAGTTGGTCCTAAAACAGCAGAGGATATCATCAAGGGAAGACCGTATAAGACTGTAGACGAACTAAGCAAAGTTAAAGGAGTCAGCAAGAGGAAAATGGACACTCTCAAGGGCATGGTAACGGTAAGCACGCAAAAAGCTCCTCAGCCATTAGCCCCTTCAGCAGCGCCGGCAGCACCAGCCCCGAAGGCTACATCTCAGGTCGAGAAGCGGGTAGCTCCGGTAAAGCTCGCACCTGGAGCGAAGGTTAACATCAATACTGCCAGCAAGGAGCAACTTGATGCCCTTCCTGGGATAGGACCGGTGAAAGCCCAGGCCATTATTGATGGGAGACCCTATAATGCTCCCGAAGATATCATGAAGGTAAAGGGGATCAAACAGGGAACATTTAACAAGATCAAGGAATTAATTACGGTAAAGTAAATGGGAACTTTGATCTGATGTGCTCATAGGAGCACTTGGAAATAATGAATAAGGAGGAAAAACTAATGAAACGTATCGCAGTTCTTTTTTTGGCTTTTCTTTTATTTGCTTCATTCTCATTTGCCGGCACAACCTACCAGGTCACCGGTCCTGTACTCGACGTAAAAGATAATTCAATTACCGTCCAGAAAGGAAAAGAGAAATGGGAGATCGCCCGTGACAAGGACACCAAGATAACCGGCGACCTCAGAGTAGGTTCTAAGGTGACAATTTACTACACGATGAAGGCAACCAGTGTTGAGGTAAAGGGAGGAGAGAAGAAGAAAGAGGAAAAGAAGAAAAAATAATCAGCTTTGTCATTCCAAAATTGGAGGTAGCTCTATGAATTTGGAGCTGCCTCCAATAGAACAGTCACCATTTATCAGAACAATGGTTGAGGCAGTATCCATTTTATAAATTGTTACAGGAGTTGCTGTAGCTATGGTTTTGCGTGGCGTAGTTGGTAGATTTATCGAATCTGCACTGACGTACAACTGAGGAGGTAGATATGGGATTACTTGATGAACTTACAGGTGGATTGGCAGGAAAGCTTTTTAGCGGAGGGGACAAGAATAAGTTGTTTGAGAGTATAATGGGGCTGATCAATAATCCCCAAACAGGTGGACTCTCTGGCCTCGCACAAATATTTAAAGAT
This sequence comes from Thermodesulfovibrionales bacterium, assembly GCA_963716185.1. Taxonomy (GTDB): domain Bacteria; phylum Nitrospirota; class Thermodesulfovibrionia; order Thermodesulfovibrionales; family SM23-35; genus CAVZMO01. The sequence continues at coordinate 3,543,841 of OY970295.1, read as the reverse complement.
AAAGGCCTCGGGGATACCATGTCATCATGGATCAGCACGGGTAAGAACTTGCCTGTTTCAGCAGATCAGATCAAGCAAGCCTTAGGCGCGGATCAGATTCAACAGATCTCGGAGAATGTTGGGGTATCACAGGAAGAGGCGTCTAAAGGATTAGCAGGTTTACTCCCGGAGATTATAGACAGACTGACGCCTGATGGGAAAGTGCCGGAGAGCAATATGCTCGCGCAGGGGTTGAACAAGCTGAAGAGCAAATTGTTGGGCGGTTAGTAAATTATATCACATTAGGGGGATCACTATGTTTAATTTAGTTCACCTATGAGTACGCACCTTTTTGCTCAACATGTTATGTGAGGATTACCGAGAGTAGAACTAAACCGCTGCGCGGTGGTAACGAGTCGTCGATCTTTTTCCGGATAAGATAAAGCCTTTTCTGCGTTGTAGAAGTTAGTCCGCTAATCCCCCCTTGTTGATAAATTGGAGTCTTTTTACAATTTCCTTTGTTTGACCGTCGACATTCGTCGGCGCATATTGATTCATTCGCCTCAGCGAACCCGCTGAGGTGGGAAGGAGATTGTGATATGAGCACGTTGAAAGAACAGATGTTGGCAGAGCTTCAGTTGAGAGGACTTACCCCGAAAACCCAAAAGATATATCTGAGGGAAGTGAGCAAATTCGCCAAGTACTTCAACAAGTCGCCGGAGCAGCTTGGAGAGAAGGAACTCAGGGAGTATTTGCTGTATCTATTGAATGATCGGAAGTTGGCCAAAGGGACATACCGGTTTTATTACCAGGGTCTGAAGTTCCTGTACAAGAACACGTTGAAACGGGAAGAGGTCGTGGAGAAGATCCGTTGTCCCAGAGGGGAAAAGAAGCTTCCGGTGGTTCTGGACCTGGCTGAAGTAAAGATGTTGCTTTCCGTCATGGAGAACCTCAAACACCGGGCGATCCTGACGATCACCTATTCTGCGGGCCTCCGGATAAGCGAAACAGCACACCTTAAGGTGAGCGATATCGACAGCAAGCGAATGATGGTAAGAGTGCAGCAGGGTAAAGGAGGCAAGGACCGCTATACCATTCTGTCCCAGACCGCCCTTGAGTGCTTAAGGCAATACTGGAGACAGTATCGCCCTAAAGACTGGTTGTTTGAGGGACAGAACAAGGATACCCATATATGCATAAGTTCGATTCGACAAATATTTCTTGAAGCTAAAGAGCGTGCCGGCATAACAAAACCGATAAGCCCTCATACTCTCAGGCATTCCTTTGCCACTCACTTGATTGAAGCGGGGACCAGCCTGCACCATGTCCAGTTGCTCCTGGGCCATAGGTCTCCCACAACCACAACCGTTTATCTTCATGTCAGCAGGATGAACCTCGCGCAGGTAACCAGTCCCCTCGATAGTATACCCGAAGAGCTCTAAAGCTTTAACGGTATCTTCGATGCGGACGTCTCAGGGCGTTGAGGTGGCCGATATCTTCCGTCAGTACGGGGAAGACTATAGAAGAGCCCACCGGATGCCTATTAATCATCTGCGCGCAATGCACGCCATTGAGGTATGCAGGACTGCTAGTCTTGGCGGACACAGGTATAAGTACAGCTGCGGCCATGTGGACATCTCCTACAACTCCTGCCGAAATAGGCACTGTCCTAAGTGCCAGACCCTGCAGAAGGAGAAGTGGATCGAGGCCAGATGCGAAGACCTATTGCCTATTCGATACTTCCACGTAGTGTTTACCATACCCTCGGAGTTAAATCCTCTGGTGATCATGAATCAAAGGGTAATGTACAACATACTGTTCCGCTCAGTCTCCGAGACGCTTATGGAGCTCTCCAATAATCCGAAGCATCTCGGCGCATATATAGGGTTTATCGGCATCCTACACACCTGGGGACAGAACCTCATGGATCATCCCCACATTCACTGTGTAGTGCCCGGCGGAGGATTGTCACCTGACGGACGCCGCTGGGTGTCATGCAAGAAAAGGTTCTTCATCCATGTAAAGGTTCTGTCAAAGTTGTTCAGAGGTAAGTTCCTGGACTATCTTAAGAGCAGTTTTGAATCAGGTGATCTTATCTTCCCCGGTGGCATTCGGCATCTGAAAGACCCCCAAACTTTTCAGACGTTCAGAGGACTGTTTTACCATAAGAAATGGGTTGTCTATTGCAAGCCGCCTTTTGACTGCGCTCAGGGTGTCTTTAAATATCTGGGCAGATATACCCACAGGATCGCTATCAGCAATAACCGTATCCTCAACATCCAGGACGGCAATGTCTCCTTCCGCTGGAGGGACTATGCCGATGGGGATAAACAAAAGACTATGACTCTTAAGGCCGATGAGTTCATAAGAAGGTTCCTCCTTCATATACTTCCCCGTCGATATGTGCGAATCAGACACTTCGGACTTCTGGCAAACAGAAGCCGTAAAGACAACATCGCGCTATGCCGTGAACTCCTCGGCAGTTGTAAAACCCTTACAAAAGAAAAAGAGAAACCAGAGACCTGGCAGGATCAATTGCTCAGAATCTGCGGTATCGATATCAATACTTGTCCTATTTGCAAGAAGGGCACGATGGTCATGATTGAGTATTTGCTTCCTTCCAGATGCAATGGCCCTCCGGATCAATACTCATGAACACCGTCGATAGCGCAAAAATCATATATCCATCATCTTGCGAAAAAAACAGCTTTCTGTTTTTCTATACTCCCCTGTTGTCTGAAAGCAACCATCGGGATGCTATCCTGCTGCAATGGTCGCAATCCCAACCTCCATTTTCGTCTCACGATAATCTCATGCAGGTCAAAATAACACAGATCCGCCGTAGATCATATCCACTTCGATAGAAAAAGTTCCGAGAGAATTAATCGAATCGCCATATCCGGCGCAGCGGCTCAGTCCTTCACACGTGATTCCGCAACTGCCGCAGCGGAATCACGCTTATTCGAACCCAATGCTAAAAGCATAACCGCAAGACTAACCCTACATTAGCATCATGTTTCAAAACCTGATAGTCTCTCCTCGGTCAATTCGTCGGTCCTGCGTTCGAGATCAGCAATAACCTGAGCGCCTAATAAAACGATTAATGATACGGCTTCTATACTGAGAAGGGCCACCACTACTGTGGCGAAGGAACCGTAAATTATATTTACCATGGATATAGCCGCGTAATACAAGACCAGCACACGGCGTGTGATCTCCCATAAAATCGTTGCGGTCACCCCTCCGATCAGTGCGTGACGAAAACTGATACGCACCACAGGCATGACCAGATATAAGGAAGTGAGCATAAGCACCTCGCCAATGATCCCCATTATATACAGCGCGACTCCGGAAGTGCCTTCAAGGCTTAAACTCCATCCGAAAATGATCAATTGCCTGTTTTCAAGCGTTTCTATCGCTCCCGCAATAAACGACACCAGCAATATACCCAGACCCATTAAAAAGATATACACGTAAGGAATAATAACGGAAATGAACAACTTGCGGCGTTTTATTCTGACACGGTGGAAAAAGATCACTGACATGGCGTTTTCAAGCACCTTAAAGGCTATGGAACTAAAAAACAACATGACCAGGAATCCAATAATACCGATCACCTTACGGTGCGCAAGAAATACCCGCAACCTGTTCAGTCAGAGTTGCCGCATAGCCGGGTATTACCATTTCCAGATACGTTGATAAGGTCTGAAACAACTGTTCCCCTTCTATAAAATTCGACAGCACAATCAGGGTGAGAATTGACATGGGCACAATTGACAACAGCGTATAATAGGCAAGAGCTCCGGATAAGAGCATACCCTGATTGCGTTTGAACTCACGCAATACCCTCAGCAGCAAACTGAATAGCCGACCTATCCTATTTACATTTTGCTGTTTTTTCATAATGGGATAAGAAGCTAAACAAAATTATGACAAAAGATAATTGGCATAGCATTGCTCATGTAGATCTTATCTATGCAATCTACAATCTAAAAAGTCATCACCGCGATTTGCTTCTCTATTCTTGCTGGTGTCTCAATAGTTCCTCTAATATTTCTTGTTGTGATAAGCAGATCAGACGTTCCGTAGTGCCAGATGCTGCTCCGGGACCGGGAAGTTGGCCTCTCCAAAGGTCTCCCGAATAATGCGGTTTGTGTCGAAGTAGACCTGCCAGTAATGATCGTTGTGGACATAGGGCCGCACTGCCAGTACCGGTCCTGCCAGATTGAATTCAAGGATCTCTACATCCGGAGCTGGGTCGGGCAAGACGTGAGGGATCTTGGCGAGATGCTCCTTCAGTAGCCTGATTGCCTCTGCGTGGTTCACCCCATGGTTTAACTGGGCCTTCAACTCAACGCGCCGGTAAGGATTTGTGGTAAAATTCTGGATATTCCCTGAAAGTATCTTGCTGTTGCCCACATAGGTGCGGACATTGTCCATAGTATCAATAGAAGTAACGAGGAGGCCGATCTCTTTGACGGTGCCTATAATATCACCGGCGGCAACAAAATCACCCACCTTGAAGGGCCGCAAAAATGCCAGGAAAGCCCCTGCCGCCAGATTCCCCAAAAGACCGCCCCACATCATTCCAACTGCAAGGCCGATACCGGCAAGAAGGGCGGCTATGGACGTTGTTTCGACACCGAAATAGCCGAAGATGGCTATGATCAGGATAATTTTCAGCAGCACAGATACACCTGAAGCGATGTACAATACGAGTGTCGTATCAAGTTTCTTAGCGACCAGTGCTCGCCTTAAGACGTTGGTTCCAAAACGGATCAGCCACGTGCCAACGATCCATATGACTATTGCCCCGAGAACTTTCAGTCCGATCGCAATTGCCTGTGTGCTGAGGTACTGCATCGTGCTGCTTTCCATAGTACCCTCCTTTTTTTATGCTAAACGTTTGCCCGCGTCTCTCCGGGGTTCATATTTAAAGCAGCGCCCACCGACTGCTTCGGTCATTCGACCCCTGCTGCGCTTGTGTAGAATTCTATGGAGACAGCTGCCACAGTCGGAATCGTGCGATGAAAGGCCCATGGCAGAGTGGGCACCGGCGCATGGAGTCAAAGACTCCTCAACTGAATGCTATCAAAAAAAATAGCCGGCAGCAAGAGCTTCGTTCCCTTCTGTAGGATGCCCTCTGCAAGTAGCAGTGGCGCTGTACGCTAAAATAGTGATGATTACATCTAAAAGAAAGTTCCCCTTGTAAGGATTAAAGTTTCTAAATGGAGAATATTAATTTATTAATTTTCGCTAAAACAAAGATGGAATAGCGGCAATGATTATTATCGGAATGTTGTTAATCGTAATATCAATAGCTCTTATTATCTGGGCTCGCAACAATGAACCAAAACGCACTTATGAAGATCTTAGAGCCCGATCGTATGAAAGTTATGACAATCAAACGCGCAGAACATTCCGTTTCTTTCAAGATTGGCGCACAATTGGCTTAAGTAGCAAATTTGGTATCTATGGAGTAATTTTGGGAATAATCTTGATAATTATAGGCTTGTTGAAGTAGTTCGTACAGATAGAAGATAACTGAGGAGAGGCCGAACCCTTAATTACAAGTAATAGCCACAAATTTATATAAAGTACGGTCCCACTTATCGTTCCAGCTTGTAAAATATTATCTTACTTTCTATCGTAAATCATCATATTTAAATATTTTCGCGATCGTTTGTGTGTAGGTGTTATCAACAAACGGACTGTGCCTATTACGGGGTGAACCAAACATATATTCGCGGGTGTTAAAATATTTCCCCTCGCGGGTTCAAGCTTGCAACTTGAACCCTTCGTTTTGATACAATACGACCATGCCATCTATAAGGATTGCAAAGGAACTGACTTCGGGCATTTATTATCTTACCCTTACTGTGAGAAACTGGTATTACATATTCGACAGACATAATAGATTTCAAATTCTCGCAGATTCATTAGGATACTGCCAGAAGAATAAGGGAGTCCGAATATACGCTTATTGTTTTCATGATTAACCATCTCCATCTGATTGCTTCCTGCAATGACATGATCGGCTTTGTCAGAGACTTTAAGAGACACACTTCGAAAGAAGTGCAAAATAATATCGCCGCAACAGAACCGGCAGTATTAAAATTATTTGACATGGAGAACGGCAAATACGAATTCTGGTCAAGGACAAATATGCCGAAGATCATCGAAGGTGAGGAATACCTTCTTCAAAAAATAAATTATATTCATGCAAATCCAGTTCGTAGACAATATGTGATAAAGCCGGAAGACTGGGTGTGGTCATCTGCTCACCCGGATAATGACGTTGTAATTGAGCCGATGGCTTTGTGAAGTGCAAAATATTTGGTTCAAGTTACAAACTTGAACCCGCAGAGGGTGTTCAGACCTCTTACCGAAACTGCAGATCGTTTTTATTGTATGAAGGCAACAACAGCAATTTAACCTTTCCCCTTGCAAAATGGGTAGACTATTATTTAGACTGTATTAAGTCTACATTCAAGGAGGTGATTAAATGAAACTCAGTGAAGATGTAAAACCAATAAGTTACATTAAATCTCATGCTTCTGAAATCATCCGGGAGTTAAGTGAGGAGAACAGTACTATTGTCATCACCCTTAATGGAGAAGCAAAGGCAATTCTTCAAGATATCCGTGAATACGAAAAGGTACAGGAGAGTCTTGCCATGCTAAAGATACTTGCACATAGCAGGAAAAGTCTTGAGGCGGGTAATACGAGACCTGCAAAGGATGTATTTCGCGATATTAGGGCAAAAGCAAAGGGAACTCAGCAAAAGTGAAATACACTATTGAAATCATCATTGATGCTGAGAACGACCTGCGGGAAATATATCGCTATGTAGCCAGGAATGATTCTATTGAAAAAGCGGACCGCCTGATCGACAACATTGAGAAAACCATTTTTACGCTCGAAACATCTCCTTTCCGGGGCAATTATCCACCCGAATTGGAGCGAATTGGAGTCCTGGAATTCCGAGAGGTATTTTTTAAGCCCTATCGGATTATTTATCAGGTCATGAAATCTATTGTTTATGTTCTCTGTATCCTTGACGGCAGAAGAGATTTACCCGATCTCCTTCAGAGCAGACTTTTAAGATAATTGGCCGTATCCATTAATATTTACCGGACAGACAGTCTTCGAAACACAGGGTTGAAAAATAAAATCTCTGGAGCGTACTATTGAGATAGTGTGGAAATACCTATTATAGAAAAAGACTCTGAGCTGAAATTCCCTCATTTTACCGTGCTGAAGGCGTCCGCTGGCTCGGGCAAGACCCACATGCTGACCAAGAGGTTCGTACAGTTCATTCTCTCCGAAAAAATATCAAAAAACAACTTGCGGAATATACTTGCCATAACCTTCTCGAACAATGCCTCAAAGGAGATGAAAGAGAGGATCCTTGACTGGCTCAAATTGCTTCATTTCGGCGACCCGGAATTGACCGAACAGATGCTTGAGGCCATATCGATAGACCGGGAGAAACTGGCCGAGCGGGCGGGGCAGATGGTGGAGCAGATACTCCGGAATTACGCTGATTTCGAGGTGAGGACCATAGACAGCTTCATGACGTCCATCTTCAAGACTTCCGCCATCGACTTTGGATTCAACACAGAGTTCGATATCCTTATGAACAATGATGCGTTAATGGAATACTCTTTTGATTTGTTCTTGAGGTCCGTCCGGGAGGGCACAAAAGAGGCAGATCTCCTTCTTGGTATAATCTCGGCGATCCAGGAAGGGAAACAGGGCCAGGAAGCCTATATGTGGGACCCGTCATCAGTCCTCCTCGAAGAGGTGAAAGGTCTCTACGGAAAGCTCTCAGCGACCGGCAAGAACCCTATGATAGAGGACTACTCAGGGGCCTTTGACGATATAAAAAATGAAATAAGTGCCGCCATCGAGGGCCTTGAAAAAGTGGTTCTCAAGTCGGGACTCGTAAAACGTGCAAACTCTTCTTTCGAAACGGTCCTCGATCTCGTGAGGGAGGGAAGATTCGCGGACCTGATCGGGAGAGGACTTAAGAATCCACCTGTCAATAAGCCGGGAAAAGGCCAATCAGCCCTTCAGCCCTCATTCGATCAGATTGTAGGAGAGTGGGAAAACGCCGCCAATCTTATCAACAAATACATTGCCCTCCTTGTCCGCTCCCGTTCCATGCCGTATCTCAAGGTATATGAATCGTTCAGAGAGATCGTCGAAACCGTCAAGAGACGCCAGGGGAAGGTATTCATCGAAGACATCAGCAGAAATCTTGCCGAATACCTTAACGAGGAAATCGTTCCCGACATCTATTTCAGGATGGGCGAGACAATCTATCACTTCCTGATCGACGAATTCCAGGACACTTCCATCATTCAGTGGGACAATCTTTTCCCCCTTTTCGAGAACGCTCTGTCTCAGGGTGGAAGCCTCTTCGTTGTAGGCGACACCAAACAGGCAATCTACGGCTTCCGCAACGCCGACTATACTATCATGAGAAAGTTCGAACGCACCAGCCCTTTCCCTTCCGCTATGCATAACGTAAAGGAGCTTACGACAAATTACAGAAGCCTCAAGAAGATCCTTGACTTCAATGAGAAGGTATTCAAGGAGACCGTCGCGGGGAAGGACAAATACAGGGAGGCCGGGACCAGAAGCGGGCTGACCGACTACGTCCAATGCGCCAGAGATGGCTTCACCCAGGGATACTGCGAAGTGGTGCTGGAGGAGAGGGATGACGAAACTCTTCCAGAGCGGCGCGTCATACAGGACCTCGTCGCAGAACTCAGATCGCGGGGGTTCAGCTATGGCGACATAGCCATACTCACCAGGAGAAATGAAGACGTCGTAAAGACTACCCTTTGGCTGAACGAGAAGAACATCGACTTCATTTCTTACAGCAACCTCGACATACGGAGAAGGAGGATAACCGGCGAGATAGTCGCGCTTCTGAACTTCCTTGATTCGCCCATGGATGACCTGTCTTTTTCTACCTTCATAAACGGGGAGATCTTCGGCGCCTTACTGCGTGCGGGCCATCCTGAGATCACTCCGGAGAGACTCGGGGAGTTTCTCTTTGGATACAGAGAGGGCCCTCCGCTCTACAAGTCATTCCAGAAAGAGTTCTCTATTTTATGGGAGGAATACTTCGCCGGTCTTTTCAAGGCCTCAGGGTATTTCCCGCTCTACGACCTTGTGACAGAGGCTTATGCTGTCTTCCGGGTCTTTGAGACACTGGGGGATGAGGAGGCGGCGCTTGTGAAGATACTCGAAGCGGTCAAGGAGTTCGAGGGGGCCGGATACAACAGCATCAGGGACTTCCTTGACTTCGCAGGCGACAGCGACAGCGGCGAGTCAGAGTGGAACATGGACGTCCCCAAGGCCCTGGACGCTGTTAAGGTGATGACGATCCATAAGGCAAAGGGCCTCGGATTCCCTGTAGTCATTGTCCTTCTCTATGAAGGCCGAAACAGGGGGTTTGACTACATCATAGAGGAGGAAGAAAATGGGGTGCGGCTGCTCAAGATCAACAGGAAGACCATGGTCAGCGATCCCACTTTCGAGAGGCTGTATGAAGAGGAAGCGACTAAGGAAAATGTGAACAGACTCAACAGCCTTTACGTCGGATTCACGCGGGCAAAAGAAGAGCTCTACGTCATAGGTGTGAAGGGCAGAAGCGAGACATTTCCATTCGATCTCCTTCCTGCAAGCGGCTTTGCACCCACGGTGAAACCTGACAGATGTGACATTCCCCCAGCAAAATCTTCCGGGGTCTTCAGTGTGAGACATCACCCTAAACAGGTAGAAGCAGAGGTCAGAACGGATGAGATGATCAGCTTCGATGAGAGAGCGAGGGGAGAATTCATCCACAGGGTCCTCTACCACGTCGAATATCTGCCCGATGACATGGAAAGAGTGCTTGAGGACATCATCAAAAGGGTCAAAGTCGAAACAACATCGGAGTCAGCCGCGGAGGGAGTGAAAGAGCTGCTTCTTCGGCTTTTCGGGCGCAAGGAGATAGCGACGTACTTCGAGCCCCATGCAGGGAGGGAGGTGAAAAGGGAACAGGAATTCTCGGATGAGGAAGGACGCCTCTTCAGGACGGATAGAGTCGTGATCGACCCTGACCGGGCAACGATCCTGGATTTCAAGACCGGGGGAGAAGGCTGGGCAGATGAGAAATACAGGGCACAAATGAGAAAATATATGAAAATCGTGAAGGACATTTATCCCGGTAGACGCGTGGAAGGCAGGATCGTTTATATTGACCTCGGAGAGATCAGGGCATTATGAGCAACGCGCTGATCATAGGCCAACAGGAAAACCTCATCGAGAGGACAGCAGGCCTTTTAAGCCCCCCCAGGAAAGATTACTCTCACAACCTTGTCGTGTTTCCTGGCAGAAGACCGGCGCATTTCCTTCGAAGGGAGTTGGCACACAAAGGAAAGGGCAGCTTCATACCCCCCTTAATTCTGTCCATGGACGGATTCATGGATTACGTTACCGAAGCTGTACACCCAGTGAGAAATGTGGAGACAGTCGATGCCATTGCCATCCTATACAAGATCCACAGAAGCGCCCCGGAGCCCCTCGGTGGAGAAAGCTTCCTCACACTCGATAGTTTCTTTTCTCTTGGAATAAAGCTTTTCACGGACATTGAGGAACTCTATATTGAGGGAGTGCCTCCTGCCATGGTAAAGGAAATACAGCCCTTCACTGATGAAATGATACCCAGGCATGCACTGGCGAGGCTTCAATCACTGCATTTCTTCTACAAGACCTTTTACGAAAAGATTTCCCGATCGGGCATGGCGACGAGGTCCATGAGGTACCGCATGGCAGCGGAGGGGGTCCTGGAAAGCGGCATTGACAGGTTTGAAAAGGTGATATTCGCGGGCTTCTATGCATTGACTAAGTGCGAGAAGGACCTTTTCAGGAAGCTTCTGCCGAGCGAAAAAGCAATCTTCATATTCCAGGATGGCCCGGGTCTCGGAGAGCGATTGGCTGAACTGGAAATAGAGATTGGGGACGCCCAACCTTCTCGACCTGAACCGAAAATCCATTTTTACAGCAGCCCCGATACCCATGGCCAGGTCTTCGCCCTTGGAAGCATTCTCAGGGAAAACTTCGAGAAGAAAAGATTGCCCAACGAAAAAACTACAATAGTACTGCCGTCTTCAGAGACCCTTTTCCCCCTTCTCCGTCAGGGGATGACATGTATAGACAAGGACGACTTCAACATCTCTCTCGGATATCCGTTGCACAGGACGCCGGTCTTCGGTTTTCTTAATAATCTTATGGAACTGATCGGTTCCATGGAAGATGACCGTATTTACGTCCCTGATTATATGAAGTTCGTGCTGCACCCGTACGTGAAGAATATTTACTGCAAGGGAAACGCTGAAATCACGAGGATTATGTTTCACACTATAGAGGAGGTACTCCAAAAATCCAGGACCAGGATGTTCGCCACCCTGCCGGATATAGAAAACAACGAAAAGATGCTAAACGGCATCACTGAAAAGCTTCGCCAGGAAGAAGAAGGCATGACCAGGGCGGAGATCAGGGAACACTTAAGGATGGTCCATCTCAACACAATTGAGAAATTTCTCTCTTTCAATGATATCGGAGACTTCGCGACGAAATGCACCGAACTTCTCACATTCGTCTTCAATAATAGTACGGCCAGACTTCATCCGCTCTTCTCCCCTTTTTCAGAGTCCTTCATCAAAGCCTTGGACACCGTCTCCAAATCCCTAATGAAGGACATGTCGTTTATGGACAGGACGAGTTATTTCACATTTTTCAGAAAATACATTATGACGGGACACGTGCCTTTTCCCGGCACTCCGCTTAAGGGTATCCAGGTCCTCGGTTTCCTTGAGACGAGAAACATCAGGTTTGACACTGTTTTTATTCTCGATGCGAATGAAGAGGTGATCCCCGACACCTCCAAGGAAGATACGCTTCTGCCTTTCAAGGCACGAGAAATTCTGAAGCTGCCGACCTATCTGGACAGAGACAAGCTGTCGGCCTACTATTTCGACAATCTCGTCAAAGGCGCCAGGGAAGTCCACATTTTCTTTGTAGAAAATGATACCAGGGAGAGATCACGCTTCGTAGAAAGTCTCCTGTGGGAAAGACAGAAAAGGGACAGATCTACCAGGACAAGTGACTATGTGCAGGCTGTCCAGTACAGGGTAAAGCTCGGGAACGATACCCCCGGCGGCATTCCTAAAACCGACGGGGTAGTCAGCTTCTTAAAAGATTTCACATATAGCGCCACGGCCCTTGATACATATCTCAATTGCCCGCTTCAGTTTTACTACAGCTACGTACTTGATCTCGGGAAAAAGGAGGAGATCACAGGGGAAATCGAAAGAGCCGATGTCGGCAAGTTCGTCCACCGCGTCCTTTCAGCATATTTCTCAAGAAGGCTGAATAGAGTTCTAACAAAAGCGGACATCGATTTGGAGGAGATGGACAATTTGATCGACGATATCTTCGGCAGGGAATACGGCGCTGACCCTACCGGGGCCGTGTTCCTTCTGAAGGCCCAGATCAAAGAACATCTCAGAGACTATCTTAGCAAGTACCGCATACCTTTGATCAAAGATAAGAAAGTGACGATTATAGGAGTGGAAGAGTCTATCGAAGCGACCCTAAACTCCCACAAGATCAAAGGGCGGCTGGACGCAGTCGAAAAAAGAGATGGTAGTATCTGCATAGTTGATTATAAAAGCGGTTCCTCTACAAAGAACCTGAAGATCAACTTCAGCAAGTTTGATCCTGACATCAGGGATTCCTGGGATGAAGCGATCGGAAGCCTCCAGCTTCCTTTTTATCTCATTCTGTACTCTGAGCGCCACGGCATCAAAATAGAAGATCTGAGAGGAATGTTTTTGCTGCTTGGCCGGTCCTCGATAAACAAGGAGATTGAACTTCCTTTGTTCGATACAGATGATGATGGCGCGGAGTTCGACGGATTAAAAACCGCGATTCTGGGTCTTCTCGAAGAAATAGTCGATCCGGATGTTCCATTTGGAGCGGCGTCGAACAGAAAGAACAGTTGTCCGAAGTGCGACTTCCAGTACATTTGCGGAACACAATGGGTAACCGGTTAGATTTCTGCTTAGATTTTTGCGGAGGCATGTCGGGCGATATAACCTGCTGATAAGGCAAATAACCCCGGATATCGGCTCATCCAAGCGTCAAATGTCAATAAAATCAAAGAGTTTCTCATTGGTATTTTTCTTGCAAATACGGGGCGGGAGCATCAAAAAAGCATAAAAGGTTGCAAGGAAGCGACGCAGCCCGGATTATAAGGAGGTGAGGATTAAAAAAAGTAATACCATGAAACGTAGCCCTTCAGTGGAGCGTGTGACGTGGCGAAGCAAGAAAGATTCCCGACGCGCTTGCACTTGCGGGAATGACAACCGGAGTGAATTGTCATTCCGGCTTGTCCGGAATCTTTCTTAAAATGCCACGCTTGACTGAAGGGTTACCATGAAATAACACGGATCCTCTCCATGAGACTTGAAAAATCTAAACGTATAATGAAAGTATCGGGAGGTTTTATGAAAAGAGCGAAGACGTATCTCTTATTTGTCGGTATGATGTTTGTGATGACAATGTTATATCCGGCCCCTGGTAATTCGCGTGTAAATGTAAATATAGGAATAAGTGTTCCACCTCCATTTGTATTCCCCGCTCCACCAGAATTGGTCGTCGTACCCGGGACATATGTCTATTTTGCGCCCGGGTTCGATGTGGATATCTTCTTTTACCATGGTTATTGGTACCGGCCGTATGAGGGGCATTGGTTCAGGGCCAGAAGCTACAGAGGTCCATGGGCATACAGCGCCCCGGCCAGGGTGCCCGGAGTTTTATTGCATTTGCCGCCGGATTACCGCCATTTACCGCCGGGTCATGAGCGGATTCCATACGGACAATTTAAGAGGAACTGGAGGAGATGGGATAGGGAAAGATACTGGGACAGACACCCGGGAGGGGAATGGCAAAGGGAAGAGAGAAGGGAGCACAGAGAGAGGGGAAGAGACCGGTATTAATAACTCTGCAGGCCCTTTCCCTGCGCCTGAGTAAGGTTGGCGCAGGAGAGTTTGCTCTATCAAAGCGTTGAGATATCTAATCCCTGAATAGTGTCAAGGAGAAGAGGAATTGGCCGAAATAATTGAACCTTTTGAATTTAAGCAGTGCATAAGCATCTCCAAATCTACAGGGGAAAAGGCCCTAAATCTGAAAGAACTGAAAGACGAGCTGTCGACAGTGAGTGATGCGTCCATATTTCATCATACCTACCAGTATTTTTTGAAGGGACACATTCTCGAATACACCAATGACTTTGCTCAATGGGCTGGAGAAAGTCTTGAGGAGAGGGCGCTTGCCGAACACCTTTCCAATATTGACCCCTATGATTATAAAAACATCGGTGATCTGAGGAAGGAACTGGTGAGGGTAATACATGTTTACCTTGAGAACTTCCCTGAGCCGAGGGAGGCGTTGCCCGGTGATGAATTTTACTTCAACGAAACCGTGACAATCATTTTCCCGGCCGGCATACGGGCCAAAAATCTTGCGGAGTTTTTAACGGCAATGAAATATATCGATATAGGCTCGATATATTATCACTTTTTTGAAGCGAGGACTCGCCTCGGCGGGGAAACAGACGATTTTTCAAAGTGGATACTCGACGGCTTCGGTAAAAAAGGCCTGGCGGAAAAGATCAGGTCGATAGACCCGTTCATGCACAATCTTGAAGGCATTAAGATGCATCTCGTGGACGCGATTGAGGAAGAGGTGAAAAGAGACATGGAGGTCATAGATATATGCTCGACCGGTATTTAGGTATTTCTCCCAAAAGCGACCTGACGATGCTGCAGATGCTCGGGGCGAAGATGAACAAAAAGTCTTTTCTCCATGTGAATTCTACAAAGGCGGGTGGAGGTGTCGCTGAAATACTGCAGAGCATGATCCCGATACTCGAAGACCTCGGCATCCAGGCGCGATGGGAAGTCATTGAAGGCGACGAAAAATTTTTCGATATCACAAAAAAAATCCATAATGCAATCCAGGGCAGGAATGAGGAAATCACGGAAGAGATGTGGCAGTATCACTATGAGATAAACAGGAGAAATGCCGAAAAGATAGACCTCGATGCGGATGCGGTTTTGATTCATGACCCCCAGCCATCCCCGCTGATAGAATTCCGTAAAAGAGGCAGATGGATATGGAGATGTCACATTGACGCATCTAATCCGAGGAAGAATATCTGGGATTACCTGGCGGGATATTGTAAAAAATACGACGGGGCCATCTTCTCGGTGGCAAAGTTCGCCAGGTCAATGGGCATAGATGAATTTATCATCCCTCCCTCGATAGACCCCCTTAGCGAAAAGAACAGAGAAATGCCCGGGGAAGAGATAAAGGATATCCTTGAAAAACTCCGGGTGCCTCTTGACAGGCCGGTGATCCTCCAGGTGTCACGGTTTGACATATTCAAGGACCCGATAGGCGTAATCCAGGCTTTCAAGATCGTCAAGAGATACAATGACTGCATCCTTGTGCTTGCGGGGAGTCCTGCAACAGATGACCCCGAAGGAGTAATGGTCCTGAATGAAGTCACCGAATACGCGGCCGGCGACCCTGATATTCACATACTCCTTTTGCCGCCCTTCAGTGACAGGGAAATAAATGCCCTGCAGCGAAGCGCCTCGGTCATTCTCCAGAAATCCCTGCGCGAAGGGTTTGGTCTTACCGTATCAGAGTCAATGTGGAAAGGAAAGGCCGTGATAGGGGGCGCCGTGGGCGGTATTCCCCTTCAGATCATACATGGTGTGAACGGCTTCCTCGTTAATTCTGTTGAAGGCGCGGCTTTCAGGACGCGGCAGCTTCTTAATAACCCGGAGATGGCCGGAGCGATGGGCGAAAAAGCGAAAGAACATGCAAGGACAAACTTTCTCATAACACGCCAGGTCAGAGACTATCTCTCAGTCTGGCATTCGCTCGAAAACAGAGGGAAAAGTGTTCTGGAATTGTGATGATCCCGTTCCGTTGCAAGTCGGATCCAATACCGGAGAAGAAGGTGGATGCGGATAACTGGGAATTGGACATCGGCGCGTCATTTATAGGCAAAGAAAAGGTTCGGTTCAAGGTTTGGGCCCCACTATGCGATGCCGTCTCCGTCGAAATCAAATCACTGAAGAAACCCCGGATAATTGGAATGGAAAGAGATCAATACGGGTATTTCACGGCCCCAGTCGAAAATATTCATGAGGAGGAGTGCTATTTTTATGTGCTTAATAATGGGTCCCGCTACCCGGATCCTGCATCAAGATTTCAGCCAGCCGGTGTGCACGGGCCTTCCGCTGTAATTAATCCTTTTGGCTTTCCATGGGATGACAAAAGCTGGCAGGGGCTGCCTTTCAGGGATTTTACCATATACGAGCTTCATGTCGGCACTTTCAGCAGAGAAGGAACTTTTGAATCGGTCGTTCCTCACATTGATTATATAAAAGAGCTTGGAATAACCGCTTTGGAGCTGATGCCTGTGGCCCAATTCCCGGGAGAACGAAACTGGGGATATGACGGAGTATATCCTTTCGCACCCCAGAATTCATACGGAGGACATAGAGGGCTGAAGATATTAATCAATGAATGCCACAAAAAAGGACTGGCTGTTATATTGGATGTCGTATATAACCATCTTGGTCCTGAAGGCAATTATCTCGCGAATTTCGGGCCTTATTTCACAAATAAATATAAAACTCCATGGGGAGACGCCATCAATTTTGATGGTCCTTACAGCGATGAGGTTAGAAAGTTTTTCATAAGTAATGCGCTCTATTGGATGACCGAATACCATATGGATGCCATAAGAGTTGACGCGATACACGGCATCCTTGATTTCAGCGCCAAACACTTTTTACAGGAACTGGCGGAAGCGGTCCACGAGCAGGCGGAACTGCTTGGCGGGAATTTCTATGTTATCGCTGAAAGCGACCTGAACGATGTAAGATTCATAAATCCTGCTGAGATCGGAGGCTGCGGACTGGATGCACAATGGAATGATGATTTCCATCACTCTCTTCACACACTGATAACAGGAGAGGATAACGGCTATTATCAGGATTTTGGAAAGACGGAACACTTAACAAAAGCCTTCAGGGAAGGTTTTGTCTATTCAGGGCGCTACTCAAAATTCAGAAAGCGGAAGCATGGAAATTCCTCTATGGACAGGCCGCCCCGCCAGTTTATAGTTTTCTCCCAGAACCATGACCAGGTGGGTAACAGAATGTCGGGTGACAGACCTGCTCAGACACAGTCCTTCGAAAAACTTAAACTTGCGGCGGGAGTGGTAATCCTGTCTCCGTACATACCTCTTATATTCATGGGCGAAGAATACGGGGAGAAAGCTCCGTTTCAGTATTTTGTCAGCCATTCCGACGAAATTCTTGTGGAAGCTGTGAGAAAAGGCAGGCTGGAGGAATTCGCGGCATTCGAATGGGAAGGCGAAGTTCCCGACCCCCAGGCGGAAAGCACCTTTTTAAATTCAAAGATTAATGTTCAGCTCGGGCAGCATGGACAGCACAAGATACTCCTGGACTTTTACCGGGAACTGATCTCTTTGAGAAAAAAACTGCCTTCTCTCAACAATCTCCTGAAAGAAAATATGGAGGTGAACGAGATTGAAGAAAGGATATTATTTGTGAGGCGATGGTTCGCAGAAGATGATATTTTTTGCATCTATAATTTCAACAAAAGGCGCAGAAGCATCTCGCTGACGCTTCCCTCCGGGATATGGACCAAGGCACTGGACTCTTCGTCAAGACAATGGAAAGGCGCGGGAGAGGCTGCCGCTGCCTTGATAGAGACAGGCCGTTCCGAAATCGATGTTTCCATGCATCCGTATAGTTTTGCTGTCTACAAAATGCAGAAGTTTATAGGAGAATAGATGGAGCGTTTCATCTGCATTCATGGTCATTTTTATCAGCCCCCGAGAGAAAATCCCTGGCTCGAAGCCATAGAAATACAGGACTCGGCATATCCTTACCACGACTGGAATGAAAGGGTCGCCGCCGAGTGTTATGCCCCTAATTCCGCATCGAGGATCCTCGATGGAGAAGGCTGCATAATGTCTATCGTGAGCAACTATACAAAAATAAGTTTTAACTTCGGTCCTACTGTTCTCTCATGGATTGAGGTTAACGCTTCCGGACTCTACGGGTCATTGCTGGAGGCGGACAGGCAGAGTATTGAACAACACTCCGGCCACGGCAGCGCAATCGCACAGGGTTATAACCACATTATTATGCCGCTGGCCAATTCCCGTGACAAGCGCACCCAGATAATATGGGGGATAAAGGATTTCGAACACAGGTTCAGGAGATATCCTGAAGGCATGTGGCTTCCGGAAACGGCTGTGGACATGGAAACACTGGATATCCTTGCGGAATTCGGAATAAAGTTTACCATCCTTGCACCGCAACAGGCGTCGAGGGTGAGGATGACAGACACGGACAAGTGGAAAGACGTGGGCGGCGGACAGATAGACCCGACAAGGGCATATCGCTGCAGGCTGCCGTCAAACCGTGAAATCAGCATATTTTTTTACGACGGACAGATATCCCGCGCAGTCGCCTTTGAAGAAGAGCTCCTCAATAAGGGAGAGAATCTTGTGGCCCGTCTCTCAGCCGGTTTCTCGGACCGGCGTCAATGGCCCCAGATCCTTAATATAGCTTCCGACGGTGAGACTTACGGGCATCATCATAAATTCGGAGATATGGCCCTTGCCTTTACCCTCAGCCACATAGAATCAAACGGGTTGGGAAAGCTCACAAATTACGGAGAATATCTCGAAAAATTTCCGCCGGCCCACGAAGTCGAGATAGTGGAAAATACTTCATGGAGCTGTGTCCACGGAGTCGAAAGATGGAGGAGCAACTGCGGCTGCAATTCCGGTAAAAATGCGGGCTGGGACCAGGAGTGGAGGAAGCCACTTCGTGAGTCCCTGGACTGGCTGAGGGATGAACTCGCGCCCGAATACGAACGAACAGCAAAGGAATATCTTAAGGACCCCTGGCAGGCCCGTGACGAATATATAGAGGTAATACTCAGCCGCTCCGAAGAGACGATCGGCGAGTTTCTGAAGAAACACGCCGTCAGAGAGCTAAAGGCTGATGAAAAGACTGTTGTTTTAAAACTCATGGAGGTCCAAAGGCACGCCCTGTTGATGTACACAAGCTGCGGATGGTTTTTTGACGAGCTTTCCGGTATTGAAACCGTCCAGATCATTCAATATACCGGCAGAGCGATTCAGTTGTCCGAGGGGCTTTTCAGGGGAGGCATTGAAAGTTCCTTTCTTGATAGACTTTCAAAGGCCAAGAGCAACATGGCCGAGTATAAGGACGGCGGCGGTATTTATGAAAGATTCGTCAAGCCTTCGGTGATAGATCTCAAGAAAGTGGCGGCCCACTATGCGCTGAGTTCTGCAATCGCAGAATATGGAGACCAGTCGAAGATTTATAGCTACAGAGTTAAAAAAGAGGACTATCAAGAGATGCAGGTAGAGAAAACAAAGCTCGCCGTGGGCAGGATTAGGGTCACCTCTGAAATAACGCTCGAGTCGGAGGCGATCAGCTTCTGCGTCCTTCATCTTGGCGGTCATGTCTTTAACGGCGGAGTGCAAACATTCCTTCAGGATAATGTATATCAATCAATGAAACAGGAGATAATCTCGGCCTTTGAGAATGGGGATCTTGCCGGGGTGGTAAGGACGATGGACGCGCATTTCGGCACGCATAACTATTCTCTTCTGAACCTCTTCCGGGATGAGCAGAGGAAAATTATAAACCTCGTGATCAGCGAAAAAATGGAGGAGTTCTGGCACGCCTATCGCTCCATGTATGAGAACAACAATGTTCTTGCCGTATTTTTGCAGGAAGCCGGTCTCCCCGTACCTAAAATATTCCTCACTACGGCGGAGTTCATACTTAATTTCGACATAAAAGAAATATTTGCAGAAGAAAAAATAGATGACGAGAAAGTCCGGAATATAATGAAAGAAATGAAGAGATGGAATGTGATGACCGACTCTGTGGAACTTGAGTTCATAATGAGGCGCACACTGGAAGAGATGATGAATAAATTATGGAGGAATCCACCGGATATCCCTTTAATTTCAGAAGTTCAGAAAATGCTCGATCTGATCAGGACGATGCCTTTCAGCATAAATTTGTGGCAGGCCCAGAACATCTTTTACGCTATCACAAAGACAACATATAAAGAGCTTCTGGAGAAGGCGAAATCGGAGATGAGGATGCAATCTCTCTGGCTGGAGAAATTCAGACAGGTAGGCCAAAGTCTCTTTTTTAATGTGGGCACTGTGATAGAGGAGGGATAGGATAGGGCGATGCCTGAAAAAAGTCCTTCCGGTCCGAGAATTCCTGTTTCCACATACAGGCTTCAATTCAATTCCGGGTTTACCTTGGCCGACGCCCGCAACATTGTTCCTTATCTTAACGAACTGGGTATTACCGACATCTATGCGTCTCCTTATTTTAAGGCGCGAAAAGGCAGCCTTCACGGCTATGAAGTCGTCGACCCCAATTCATTAAACCCCGAGTTGGGCACGGCAGAGGAATTTGATGAATTTGTAAAGGAACTCGGAAAATATGGAATAGGACAGATTCTTGATATAGTTCCTAATCACATGTGTATTGAATACAGCGACAACGTGTGGTGGGCCGATGTCCTTGAAAACGGCATGAGCTCTCCATACTCAATCTTTTTTGATATAGACTGGAAACCGGTTAAGAAGGGCCTTGAAAACAAGGTACTTTTCCCGATTTTAGGTGACCAATACGGAAATGTTCTTGAGAACCAGGAACTGCGGTTGACCTTAGAGGGAGGCGCGTTCTTCATCTCTTATTTTGACCATAAATTGCCGGTCATACCGGATACGTATGAATACATATTGAAACATCGGATAGAGGACCTTGAAAGAATTATGTCTGCTGATGATCTACATCTGGCGGAAATCCTTAGCATTATTACCGCTCTCAGTCATTTACCGGAATATACGGAGAAAGACCGGGAAAAAATCGACGAACGCTATCGCGAGAAAGAGGTCATAAAGAAGCGTCTTGAGAAACTCTATAATGAGAGCCAAGAATTCCGTTCTTTCATCGAAGAAAATATCCGGATATTTAATGGGACCAAAGGGGACCACAGGAGCTTCAACCTATTGGATGAACTTTTGAGTAAGCAGGTCTGGAGGCTTTCTTACTGGCGCGTTGCAAATGAAGAGATAAATTACAGGAGGTTTTTTGATATAAATAACCTGGGAGCAATCAGGATGGAATATGCCGATGTGTTCACTGAAACCCATAGATTGGCTTTCAAACTTATCAGGGAAGGTAAGATAACGGGTCTGAGGATTGATCACATTGACGGGCTGTACGACCCTTCAGAGTATTTCGATAAATTACAGAAAAATTGCTTTCTTCTGCTGCATCCGGACTGGAGGGACCAAATAAAAGGCGGCATGCCTTCAGAACATGGACAACCGGATCAGGGGCCCGAATTGTTGCAGCAATATGAAAAAATGGTATTGTCGGACCCGCAGTTTAAACCCTTTTATGTCATCGGTGAAAAGATCCTCATCAGGGGTGAGGAAATACCCGATGAATGGCTGATCTTTGGCACGACGGGTTATGAGTTTCTAAACTCGGTAAACGGCATTTTCGTGGAAACAAAGAACATGAAGATGTTTGACGCTGTTTACAACAATTTCATTAAGTCTGCAGTTAATTTTCAGGATACAGTTTACGAAAAGAAAAAGTTGGTTATGCAAGTCTCTATGTCCGGCGAGATCAACGCATTAGCCCAACATCTGAATGATATCTCTGAAAAAAACAGGCACACGAGAGATTTTACATTAAACAGCCTTATAAGGGCAATAACAGAAGTCATTGCATGTTTCCCGGTATACAGGACGTATATAAATTCAGTGGACATAAAAGACAGGGACCGCCAGTATATCGAGACTGCTGTGTCAAAAGCAAAGCGGAGAAATCCTGCCGTGAGCGGCTCCATTTTCGACTTTCTTAAAGACGTCCTTTTACTCAATATTCCGGAGGAACTTGAGGAAAACGATAAATATGCATGGCTTGATTTTACGATGAAATTTCAGCAGATTACGGGTCCTGTTATGGCAAAAGGGCTTGAGGACACGGCATTTTATACCTTTAACCGTCTTTTATCACTCAACGAGGTGGGAGGAAATCCCGACAGGTTCGGCCTGTCGCTGGAGGCATTCCACGGCCAGAATATTGAGAGAATTAAGTTCCGGCCCCATTCCCTTATTGCTACTTCGACTCATGACACAAAACGGAGCGAAGATGTAAGGGCGAGGATAAACGTCCTTTCAGAGATCCCCCAGAAATGGAAGGAGTGTCTTGCAAGATGGGGCCGTAATAACAGAAAAATGAAAAAGATCGTTGATGGCCGGCCCGCGCCCCACCGAAATGAAGAGTACCTTTTATATCAGACCCTTATAGGCGCATGGCCTGTCAGTCCTATGAACGAAAAAGAGTATGAGGTTTTTAAAACACGTATCAAGGATTATATGTTAAAGGCCGCAAGAGAGGCCAAGGTCAATACAAGCTGGATAAATCCTGATGCAGTCTACGAAGATTCCCTTATGGATTTTATTGAAGCTGTTATGGGCAATATGGATTTTATGAGTGATTTCAAACCATTTCAGGAAATGGTTTCCGGATACGGCATGTATAACTCTCTTTCTCAGACGCTGCTCAAGATAACTTGTCCGGGCGTCCCGGATTTTTACCAGGGGACGGAGATTTGGGATTTCAGTCTTGTCGATCCTGATAACCGCCGGCCCGTTGATTATTCGAGGAGAATCGAATCCCTTAAAAAATTGAAGAATCTTGATTCAAGGACCGAACCATCGAAACTTGTACGGGAATTAACTTTAAACAGCGACAGTGGGATGATAAAGCTCTATCTGATATACAAGGCCCTTAACCACCGGAGAGAGAATAGGGAAGTATTTGAAAAAGGGGATTATATTCCGTTAAACGGCGAAGGAGGATATAAAATGGATGATCTTTGTGCATTTGCCCGGCGGCTGGGAGAAAGGGCCTTTATTGCTGCGGTCCCAAGATTTTTTACCGGACTCGTGGAAACGCATGAAAAATTACCTTGCGGGGACGAGGTGTGGAGGGATTCCGTTATCATTGTTCCATTTGAAAATGAAGGAGCGGGATACCGAAATATTTTTACCGGAGAAATTATCAACACTTTTGATAAAAATGGAAAAATTGTTTTGCTCCTTTCTCACGTTTTTGCAAATTTTCCAGTCGCTTTAATGGAAAAGACAGAATGAGTTGAAGAATAAAATCATAAAATACTTGAGATTTTGAAGAGATTAATATTTAATAATAACGTCATCAGATTTTTTTAACTGAAATGAATTCAGGAATAATACATTGATTGTCGGAAAACCACTTTTAAACACGGGGCAGATACAGGCCAAGGTCAGGGAGCTTGCCAACAGGATATCTAAAGACTATTCGGGGAAAGAGCTTCTCGCTGTCGGTATTCTGAAAGGCGCATTCATGTTTTTCTCTGATATAGTGCGGACGATAGAAATTCCTCTCACTCTGGATTTTGTCGTAGCTTCAAGTTATATGAAAGATGAAACTTCGGGTGAGGTCAAGATTTATTATGATATCAGAGAGGACGTGTCGGACAAACACGTACTTTTGATCGATGATATCGTTGATACAGGCATTACGCTGAACCAAATAAAGGAAAGAATTCTCACAAGGTGTCCCAAGAGCCTCAGGATTTGTGCCTTTCTGGATAAGAAGGAAAGAAGGGAGGTGGAAATCCCCATTGACTATGTGGGGTTTGAGATACCCAATGAATTTGTGGTTGGCTACGGCCTTGATTATGACAACAAGTTTAGAAATCTGCCCTATATCTCGGTTTTTAAGAAAAAAACGTGACTGCATGTTATCGATAATTTTTTTTACAACATCCTCGTTATTACAGGGGCAGTTTTTGGATTAAGATGTTTGAGTTAATGATAGAGACGCAGTTTTCTGCTGCGCATCAGCTGAGGTGCTATAAAGGGAAGTGCGAGAAGCTGCATGGTCATAACTGGAAGATACAGGTATACGTTCTTTCGGAAAAGCTCAATGAAATTGACTTAGCCATAGATTTCCATGACCTGAAAAAAATCACCGGTGAGATTATTGCCCCCCTCGATCACAGTTTTTTGAACGATATATTTCCTTTTACCGAAAAAAACCCTTCCTCGGAAAATATAGCGAAATGGATTTATGACTCGCTCAAAAAGAGATTAGGCGGAGACGATGTGGATCTTTCCGCCGTCACGGTCTGGGAGTCGGACACCGCTTCGGCGACATATTTTGAATGATAAAAAAGTCTTGATTATTATTAGCCCCATGCGATTAAATAAACAAATTGAGAATACCGGTTTGGTCGGACCCTCACATCTATTTCTTTGGAAAGGAATGTTGTTATGATGATAAAGGTAGCTATCGGCTGTCATAGCTATCTTCTGGGAGAAGGAATAAAGAAGCTCTTCAAAGAAGAGGATGAAATAGACGTTATCGGCATTTTCGATGAAGGGATAGACATAAACGAGATACTGAAGCTGAACCCTGACATAATCCTCACCGACTTCAAGATTTTCCGTTCCTTTCCTGACGATTTTCCAAATGGCAATCAAGCGAAGATTCTGCTCATAAGTGACAAATCGTGGGGTGCAGAGTCTGAAAGGCAGATACCCGAATTACTTCTGAGGGGAGTATACGGGGTTCTCGCTCCGGATTCTGATTCAGAGATTTTGCGAAAGGCTGTTAGGGTGGTCTATTCGGGAGAATTGTGGTTAGACCGAAAACTGCTGAAAAACGTTCTTTATAACATGAGCCATGTGGAAAAAAAGATTGACCTCACAAAAAAAGAAAGAGAAATAGTGGCTCTCATCTGCAATGGTTACAGGAACAAAGAGATAGCTCAGAAACTCGATATCAGCGAACAGACAGTCAAGTCACACTGTAACAGGATTTTTAAAAAAGTCGGCGTAACTGACAGGTTGCAGCTTGCCCTTTACACGCACAAAATATGGCCGGGTCATATATAGAAATTAAAACTAAAGTATGGTTTGGATATAATACTTTTAACGCAGGAGTTCAGCCTTTTAGGTAATTGTAAAACAACGGGAATTATTGTAAGAGTGTTATAGGTTCTGTAATAGAGAGAAGTAACTAACTGAATTGTCCGCAGGGGGGGAACTTGATCTTACGGCTTACATGTCCGGGATGCAATAAAGATTCGTATAGCGCCTCTGCAGAAATGTTCAAACCATGTCCTTACTGCGGGATTCTTTTCAGCGGCAGGCACGGCGGAGAAAAAAGGAGAGAAATACGTATAGGGAATGAGGTTCCCTTTGTTTTTTCCTATAATGGTAAACTTTTTGAGGCAAGTACAATAAATATTTCTGAAAGTGGATTGTGTATAAAGATTTTCGGCAGACCGCCTTTTCCCGTGGGAGATATTGCCGATCTTAACGTGAACGGTTCCAATGTGAGAGTACAGGTCACGTGGATGTTCAACGGCCCTGATACTTTTGCAGCTGCCGTAGGGATGAAGATACTGGATGGAAGCGTGAATCTGTTATAATCCGACGACTTGCCGAGTTCGATTGTTGTTCATGAGCCGCAAATTATTATTCTTCAGGTGCTGATCAAGATTTTGTACCAAAACCTTTTTGTTTTTTGTTAGAATTAACACCCGACAGCAGAAAATTGAAGACGGAGGACTAACAAAATGGACTATTTGTTCAACGAAGATCAGTTAATGATAAAAGACCTTGTGCGTCAGATCGCGGAAGAAAAGGTTATTCCGGTAAGGGCGGAGCTCGACGAAAAAGAAGAGTTCCCCTGGGAGATTATGAAAGCACTTGCCCAATCGGACCTATTCGGCCTCTTTGTTCCCGAAGAATTTGGAGGACTCGGAAAGGGCTGTCTTGAATTATGTATAGCTGTTGAAGAACTGTCAAGGGCGTGTTTGGGTGTTTCAACGACATACGCCGCGAACGCACTCGGTACATATCCGATTATCCTCTTCGGCTCCGACGAACAGAAAAAGAAATACCTTCCCGACATCGCCGCGGGAAGGAGGCTTGTCGCCTTTGCCCTCACAGAGGCGAACGCAGGAAGTGATGCCGGAGGTATCCAGACAAATGCAAAGCGCGATGGAGACGGATATATATTGAACGGCACAAAGCAGTGGATTACCAACGGAGGCGAGGCTGAGATTTATACGGTCATTGCCATTACAGACAGATCGAAGGGCCCGAGAGGAGCGTCGGCGTTCATTGTCGAAAAAGGCACACATGGGTTTAATTTTGGTAAAAAAGAAAAAAAAATGGGTATAAGGGCATCCGCTACGCGGGAACTCATTTTTGATGATTGCCGAATCCCCGGAGAAAATATCCTTGGAAGAGAAGGCATGGGCTTTGTCGTGGCCATGAAGACACTTGACAATTCAAGGGCCGGTGTCGGTTCGCAGGGTGTGGGAGTGGCCCAGGGAGCGTTCGAAGAGGCCTTAAAGTTTGCAAGGCAGCGCGTGCAATTCGGGCATCCGATAATAAGCTTTCAGGCTGTTCAGCATATGCTTGCAGACATGGCGACGGAGATAGAGGCTGCAAGGGCACTCGTATATTCTGCCGCAAGGCATATAGACAGCGGTGCCAAGGAGATAACAAAAGAATCCGCAATGGCGAAGGTCTTTGCAACAGATGTCGGTATGCGCGTAACCACAAATGCGATACAGGTTATGGGCGGATCCGGATATATGAGGGAATACCCTGTAGAGAAGATGATGCGGGATGCAAAGATCCTCCAGATCTATGAAGGAACAAACCAGATACAAAGGAACGTTATCGGTCAGGCCCTGATAAAGGAGGCGGCAAAAAAATAACTCGTATTATTTATAGCGAACTCTGTTCCAATGGTTGTAATTCCCATTTGGCAATGGACAGACACTATATTATAGATTGTTTATAAACTCTATTATTGAAAGATGCAAAAGTAATGTCCTATTTTTGTCATTCCGGCTTGCCCGGAATCTTCTTCAGAAAGACTCCCGACAAGCGGGAGTGACAGATTAAGGGCAAATTACAATAGGTCATTAGTTATGCAGGAATCAATAGTTACCATTTGTCTGTCATTCCGGCTTGTCCGGAATCTTTCCGATGGCTACTAAGAAGGATTCCCGACGCGCTTCACTTGCGGGAATGACAGTTTTCTGAGTTTCTTGGGTGCGTTATAAACAGACACTATATAGAGACTTGTAAAATAAGAACGCCGGCAGATACAGTATTTTTAACGATTCTCGCTCAAATACCGTCTCTGCCGGCGCAAAAAATTAATTACTTTTTCTCGCCTGAAATTACTTCGGGATGAATTTCGGCTTTTGCGTCTTTCATGGCGCTGTCTATGAACTCCGTTACCTTTGTCTTTATGCGGTCCTGAAGGAGCTTCTGCCTGATTTTCTCCTTTGCCGTGTCAAAACCCTCTATGCCGGCGTCCTTCCTCTCCTCCACTTTGATTATGTGGTAGCCGAATTGCGTCTCGACAACTCCGCTTACCTCACCGGGTTTCAGAGAAAATGCGGCATCTTCAAAGGGTTTTATCATCCGGCCCTTTGCGAAGAACCCCAGATCCCCTCCCTTCGTCTTTGAACCCGGGTCATCCGAGAATTCGGATGCAAGTTTAGCGAAATCCTGGCCGCTTTTAATTTTTTTCAGAATGTCTTCAGCTTTTTCTTTCGCCTTCTTCTTCTCTTCCGCAGATGCAGACGGGTTCACTTTTATGAGAATATGACTTGCCTTCACCATTTCGGGTGTTTTAAATTCCTCTTTATGGTTGTCATAATATGATTTCAATTCATCTTCGGGGATTGATATCTTTTGAACGACTTCTTTTTTCAGAAACTCGTTGGCCAGAAAGTTGTCGGTAAATAACTCCAGCTGTTGTTTTACATCAGGTTTCTTGTCAAAGCCCTTTTCTTTTGCAAGATTGGAAATCACCATAGTCTGTACGACCTGCCGGAGAAAACTCTCCTTTAATTGGGGATTCTTTTCGAGCATTTTCTGTTTTTCGCTGTCCAGATAGCCGACGACCGAATTGAAATCCGAGAGAGTAAATTTTTTGTCTCCTATCTTTGCAACAACGTCGCTGTTCTGTGCAAATGACTTGCCCTGAAAGAGAATTACCATGAACAGCAGAAGCAGACTTCCTACACCCAGATACTTACGCATGCATTAGCCTCCTTTGTGTGAGAAAAATATTTTTGGAAACATCATATAACTATGTATGTTAATAATAAAATATTCCGGATGTCAAATATCTCGATTTATAGCAATAAACAATAATATCTTCAATATACTACCCAGGTAGGATTGATTACTTTGAAGTTTTTTGGCATAAATAAATTAAGCAATTCTTCATCTCCATTCCTCCCTTCTAAGCCCTCTGGCCCCCACAGAGGGTCTTCTTTTTCAAGCGGCGAGACCCTACTGAAGTAGGATTGATAACTTTGTTGCTTTTTGGCATATATATACATTAGGGATCGGCCGGTGACTAAGTTAAATATTGGGGGGTGTCGCTTGAGATCGATCCCTGCTTTTTCACCCGGGGAGCAAACCAAAGCCCGCACAGGTCCCATCGTTCTGTGAGATTATCTTTGTTTGGTAAAGACTATATCTTTTATCTCTGCCGGGGGTCCTTCTTTTGCGGGCCCGAGGGCAGTCACCCTGTAATTCCTTTTTGTCAGCGGCTTATCCTTATCAAGAAATGAAGGCGTCTGGCTTTCTCCGATTAAGATAAAACCTTCTTTATTTATTTCCCTGTAAATCCTGTACCCCTTAATCCACGTCACAGGAGGTTCTTTCCAGAGGAGATATACGTTTTCCTCGGTAGCTACCGCCTGTAAGGCTTCAGGGTGCGGCGGAACAAACTCGGACGGGTCGATTTTGCCCTCTTCCGACGGAGGTCCTTCATCTCTTATGCTGCCTCCCAACAGACTTCTTACGGTGTAAAAAACAATTTTATTTATATCGAAGTTGTCTCTGAATAAAGGTTCCTTAAACGGGTTTTTATTTAACGGCATGAGTGGATACACGCCGGAATTATAGGTTTTATAGACGTTATATAAGACCCCTTCTCCTGCGGGTTTCCATTTGAGCGTCAGTGTATCGTATTCGATCGTAAAGGAAAAGGTTCCCGGAGGGGAAGGCACTTTTTGGGGACTGAACTCTATAACGTTCGAGTCACTGCTTAAAATGCCTCTTAAGCTTTCGGAAAGGACCTTGTATTTATATACACCGCCTATCTTAAAATTTGTGTCTGTGAACGAACGCTTATCATTTTCGAGGGATGCGATTTTTTCAAAGTCGCCTCCTGTTGATTTCATAAGATAAAAACCTTTTATTGCCTGTTGCTTGTCTTCGGGGAAATTCCAAAGTAATATGATGTCCGATTCACGATGGATCGCTTCAAGTCCCGAAGGCGGGGAGGGCTTTTCATACGATTTAAGTGTTGGCGCGCCTTTCTTGCCGCAAGAGGACAGCAAACAACAAACAAAGAGTAGACAACAAACAGTAGACAATAGACAGTAGAGAGAGGAAAAAAAATGTCTTGCCCTTATTTTCTGACTATATGTTATAACTTTACCAATCGGCATTATATTTTCGGAGGAGATTTCCACCTGCTGCGAGCTCTTTGCTTTTTCCTATATACTGTCTACTTCCTACTGTCTACTATTTTTCGTAGTCTCCTGATCTGTTCGGCCACTCCCCCCGGAGAGGTGCTTCCAAGGGATTTCTTGTTTCTGACTGATTCTACAGCTTTCAAAGCAGAATAGATATCTTTTGCAATCAAGGGAGAGAAAGTGTTCAACTCTTTCAGGGTGAGATCTTCGAGCCTTCTTTTCTCTTCGATGCAGAAAAGAACGATTTTACCGGTAATTTCATGCGCATTTCTGAAAGGTACGCCCTTCCTTACAAGGTACTCCGCAAGGTCTGTCGCGGTCGAATACGCGTCTCCTGCAGTCTCATTCATCTTTTTTGTATTAAAAAGGATACCGGGGAACATCTCGCTAAGAACCACAAGTGAGCATTTCACGGTATCAACCGTATCAAATACCGGCGGCTTGTCTTCCTGCAAATCCCTGTTGTAAGACAGGGGAAGCCCTTTCATTAAGGTCAAAAGAGACAACAGGTTTCCGTAAATGCGGCCTGTTTTTCCCCTCACGAGCTCGGCCACATCGGGGTTCTTTTTCTGCGGCATTATGCTCGACCCGGTCGTGAAAGCATCGGGCAGATCGATGAATTTGAACTCTTCTGTCGACCACAGGACAAGCTCTTCAGCAAGCCTTGACAGGTGCATGATCAGTATTGCGGAATTCGAGATAAACTCTATGGCAAAATCCCTGTCGGATACCGCATCGATGCTGTTTTGGCAAATACCTTCGAACCCGAGAAGTTTTGCGACATATAGCCTGTCTATGGGAAGGGTGGTTCCCGCAAGAGCACATGCGCCCAGAGGAAGCCGGTTCACTCTCTTCAGAGAATCAACAAATCTTCCGATGTCCCTCTCCAGCATCTCAACATAAGCAATCAAATGATGGGACAAAAGTACAGGCTGGGCCCTTTGCAGATGGGTGTAACCCGGCATTAAAGAATTAATGTGCCTGGCGGCGACACTGAGAAGGACCCTCTGAAATTGCTTTATGAGTGTTATGATTTCCTGTATCTCCGACCGCATATATAAGCGAAGGTCGAGTGCTACCTGGTCATTCCTCGATCTTGCCGTATGAAGCTTTCTGCCTGTATCACCTATCTTCTTGATAAGTGCGGCTTCGATATTCATGTGTATATCCTCGAACTCCTGCCTGAATACGAATTTCCCGGCCTCTATATCTTTAGCTATGCTTTCCAGGCCTTTTATTATTTGTTCGGAGTCTTCTTTAGAGATGATGCGCTGCTTGGCGAGCATCTTTGCATGGGCGATGCTTCCCTGGATATCATATCTCCACAGGCGATAGTCGAACGAGATGGATTCTGTAAAGGATTCAACGACCTGCGAAGTCTTTTCCCTGAACCTTCCTGACCATAGTTTTTTCATATCGCTCTTGAATACCTTTTCAACATCTTTAATTTCCTAATAATAATAAAGATCGCGGGTTAGGCTGTCAAGACGTGTTTCGTGCCAATGTGCATTATTTTATGATATTGATAAGTCGAAATCAAAAAGTGTGCTAAATTTATTATCTTCTGTATAAGGCGCCTCACAATTTCTTGCGGGTGACAAGGTTGCCACTCACGGAAGCGGCCGGTGTGCGCGGCGTGGGACGATGCCGGCTTAACACAAAAGAAAATAATCCTTGTCTTTCATAGGCATAACATATTATCATTAAACACTTTTTTTGACTCGAAGGGGAACGGTTAGGACAGTGATTGCGCAAGCCGTTAATTCGATTAACTTCCTTAAGGGGCCTGAGCAGTTTATCCTTTCCATTTATCCGCAGAAGCTGACCAAAATATCTTTTCTTCTCGCCGCCTGTTGGCTGGCGCTTCTTTCATTGCCGCAGCATTCATGTAGGCACGGGGCTGGCCAAATGATGAGGTGTGGTTTATGAATCTGATCCCTCAGGTTATTGTAGAAAGGAAAATATTTCTCATCCGGGGCCGCAGGGTGATGCTCGATAGAGACCTCGCAGAGCTTTACGGCGTCGAAACAAGGGTGTTGAACCAGGCGGTCAAAAGAAATCTCAACCGTTTTCCCGAAGATTTCATGTTTCAATTGACTCAAGCTGAAATGGAAAATTGGAAATCACAAATTGTGATGTCCAATAAAGACAAAATGGGGTTGCGAAGAGCCCCTTACGCCTTTACTGAAAACGGCGTTGCAATGTTATCAAGTGTGCTCAGCAGTGAAAGGGCCGTCGAGGTCAATATACAGATTATGCGTACATTTACACGTCTTCGCGAAATGCTCCTTACACATAAAGATCTGCAACGAAAGATCGAGGACATGGAGAAGAAATACGATCACCAGTTCAAAATCGTTTTCGATGCGATAAAGCAGTTGATTACTCATGAGGAACCGAAAAAGAAAAAGCCGATTGGGTTCAGGCAGGAGCCGGATAAATGAAGAGAACGCGTCACATGCGCACAGGCTACAACAAGGATACTCTCGAAAGAGAGTTTATGAAGGTGTCTTTGGGTGCAGGGTAATGTCGGGACAGGCTAATTTATTCATCTGGAACAATCAAAACCTTTTCTCCAATAATTATCTCGAATACCGCTTGCCCGAGACTGACATGTGGAGGGCTCAAAGGTTAAGGGCTACGGCCGTTTTTGAGGAAATCAGGAAGGCTTACGAGTCAATTAGGGCGTTAAGACTCGGTCCCGGCGAGGAGGCTGAACTTGAAAATAAATTCATCCAGCCTGTTCTTTCTTCACTCGGGTTCGCATATCAAGTGCAGCCCCGCGCACAACGGGGAATGAAGAAAAAAGTGCCGGATTATGCCCTCTTCAAGGATGATGAATCATACAGGGCTGCAAGAAAATTAAAGGATAACCCCGATCAGTTTTTCTCTCAGAGTCTGACTATCCTGGAGGCCAAATACTGGGGGAGGCGACTGAACGACACCGACAAAAAGGACGTGCTCGACAGTCGCGATCCCACGGCGCAGACGGTGAAGTATCTCGATTCG
Source organism: Thermodesulfovibrionales bacterium (assembly GCA_963716185.1). Lineage (GTDB taxonomy): Bacteria > Nitrospirota > Thermodesulfovibrionia > Thermodesulfovibrionales > SM23-35 > CAVZMO01. The sequence goes on along the minus strand of OY970295.1, from coordinate 3,511,015 downwards.
GTCAACTATCACACGAACGGAAAGATAAACTGGGCGATACTCACGAACGGCAAGCTCTGGCGGCTGTTCTACTTCAGGGCGCAATCTCGCTCGGGGAATTATTTTGAGCTGGATCTTGAAGAAATTGTCACGCGCGGAGATGCAGAAGTGTTTCTCTACTTCTACCTCTTTTTCTCGAAAGACGCGTTTCTTCCCGACCCCGTTACCGGCAAAACGTGGCTCGATCAGCATTTAAAAGGCACGGAAGACTATGCTGCACGGGTCAGCACAAAACTCAAGGACCGCATCTTCGATCAGGTGTTCGAAGGGCTTGCCGCCGGATTCATCCACTTCAGGAAAAACGAGATGGGGATAATGCACGAGACAGACGATAGCAGGCGGGAGGTTTTCAAAGGCTGTCTCACCCTTCTTTACCGTCTCCTGTTTATTCTCTATGCAGAAAGCAGAAACCTCCTTCCGGCAAGTGAAGACGGTTATTACAAAGTCAGCCTTTCAAGAATCAAAAAGGACATTTTCGGGGACCTAAAGACAACTGGAGCCGGCAAGATGAGTACGAGATCTCACGTATACTGGGCAAGATTTCAAAGTCTCTTTGATATCGTCGCAAAAGGAGATCCGGCCTTGAACGTTCCTATTTACAACGGCGGCCTTTTCGAGACGCCGGCGAATGATTTCCTGGCAAGGCATAAGATGCCGGACCCCTTTCTCGCGGACGCCATTGAACAACTGACCGTGGACCACGAAGGCGATACCCCCCTTTCGTCCCCCCTTATTAAGGGGGGAATTAGAGGAGGGTCTTTCATAGATTATTCCTCTCTGAATGTCAGACATCTTGGCGACATTTACGAAGGACTTCTCGAATTCCATATTCAAATTGCAGAAACAGAGATTGTCGAGATCAAGGAAAAGGGGAAATCCGTCTGGAAGAAATTGGCCGAGGTCAAGCCGGAGACAAGGACCTACAGGCCGAAAAAGACCGGCGAAGTATACATCGAAAACTCAAAGCACGAGCGGAAAGCCACCGGCTCGTATTATACCCCGCATTATATTGTTGAATATATTGTCAAGAATACTGTCGGCCCGGTGTTGCAGGAGAAATTGAAGGCCGCCGATAGTCTGCTTGCAGAGCTTGACGAGACGGACAGGGCGCTGCGCAGGCAGAAAACAACTGCAAGCATACAGGGCTATAGGGCCAAGATATTTGAACTCGAAAACAGGATATTCGAAACCCTTTTCGATGTGAAGGTCCTCGATCCTGCGATGGGAAGCGGCCATTTCCTCGTTCACACAGTAGATTACATATCAGATGGAATCATTGCATTCCTCGCCGATTACCCTGAAAATACCGTCCTTAAAAAGATTGCCGGGATGAAAGCTGCGATTCTTGCAGAGGTGGAGCGGCAGGGCGTGCGGATCGATGAGGGCCGTCTGACCGAAGTGAACCTCATTAAACGCATGGTTATGAAACGGTGCATCTACGGCGTAGATTTGAATGAAATGGCCGTCGAGCTTGCAAAGCTGTCTTTATGGCTCGATTCTTTTACCCTTGGAGCGCCGCTTTCGTTTCTCGATCATCATCTGAAGTGCGGAAACAGTCTGGTCGGGACGAGTATCGACGAACTGGAAAAAGCGCTTGCCGGACATCTCTTCGCTGTCAATCTCGAACCGCTCAAACGTGCGATCCGCGATATGATTTTTGTCTCGGACCTTCCAGATGCCACCTTTGCACAGGTCAAGGAGTCCTACAAGAAGTTCGGGGAGGCTAACAGAGGTCTCGAAGGCTACAGGGTGCTTCTCGATATGCTCGTTGCCGAGTATTTTGGTATTGCTGATGCAAAAAAACTGCTCGTTTCCGATTTTGACAGGATAGATTTGAACAAGCTGCATGAATCTCTCAAGACCCTGCCTGCCAAGGACCGGAAGGCTATTGATGCAGTTGAACGGCTTTCACATGAGAAAAGTTTCTTTCACTGGGAAATCGAGTTCCCTGAGGTTTTCTATGAGCGGACTGGAGAGTTCGAACAGAAAATAGAAAAGAGGAAAAACCCGGGCTTTGATTGTGTGATAGGTAATCCACCATACGGCATTGCGTTCGACAAGGAGCAGAAGGTTTACCTCAATAAAGGATATATATCGGCTCAATACCAACTTGAGAGTTTCACTCTATGCATGGAGAAGGGCCTCACTCTATCAAAACAACGCGGATTTCAGGCATTCATTACGCCTACAACATGGCTTTCTATGCAGTATTATGAGAATCTTCGTAGCTTAATCCTCAGTGACTATTGGTTACAAGAGGTGGTTTTTTTTAAGGAACCCGTTTTCGCTGATGCAACTGTTGAGACATGTATTGAGATCGTTCAAAAACAGAAACCGGAAGCTAATACGGCTACTTCCATCGGCGTCGTTTCCGGAAAACCTGAAGACCTTGTTGTTAGTTGGGTAACCTTTGATCAGACGAGGATAGAACAATTCGATTCCAAAAGAATATCAGAATATCTTACACCGGAGATTCTGGCTTTATTTGAACGGCTAAAAGAAGTCGGACTGCCTTTAAGAGATATAGCTGATGTTTGTAATGGTCTTAAACCCTACGAAGTGGGCAAGGGTATTCCTTCCCAAACACGAGAAATTGTATATAAACGGCTGTACGACGCTGAATATAAAAAAGACAACACTTATAAGCCGTATCTTAGAGGAGAGGATTTCTCAAGATATAGTTTGAATCCTGAGCATCAACGCTGGCTTAGCTATGGGGAATGGTTGGCCGCGCCACGACCTTCTACCCCTTTTTTTGATCCGCAAAAAATTGTCGTACGACAGACAGCTGATACACTAATTGCCACAATAGATGAAAATAAATATCTAAATTTGAATAATGTCCACAATCTTGTTCTTAAAGAAAAGAAGTACTCGTTATCCTTCATTCTTTCACTTCTTAATTCAAGGTTTTTATCATTTTTCCATAGAGTTATTGTTCCCGAATTCGGACGGGTATTCGCCGAGGTCAAAATCGTAAACCTTGAAAAGCTCCCGATCCCTCGCATCGCCTTCACCACTCCCGAAAAGGAACGCAAGGAGCGGGTTGCTCAAGCGATCAAGCTATATGGTGCGGTAATTGAGGACGTTGCCTTAAATGCAGAGTAATGCCAGAATATAGATGAGAATGTAAACTATGACTTTGAAAAATGTGAGAAGGGTTCAGGACGCTGTCGATAAATGGCGGAAAGACCATCCGGATATTGACAGCCGGAGGAAGGCATATCTGGAGAGCATCCCGAAACAGGTGTTCGCCTCGATGGCGTTCGAAGGCGAGCATGTGCGTCTGGATATGCTGGAAGAATATTTGAAGAGTCTGAAGGCAAAAAAGGACGGGTGAAAGCCGACTTATGGTCAGACTTCATCCACATGCAAAGGAAAGACTCTTAGAGCGCGGGTCGTCAGAGGAGGAGGTTATTGCTACGGTGGAAAACGGCGAGCAATTTCCTGCAAAGTTCGGACGTACTGGCTTCAGGCGTAACTTTCATTTTGACGGCATATGGCGCGGCAGAAATTATAAGACCAAGCAGGTTGAGGTGTATGCCGTAAAAGAGGGTGATGGTTGGGTAGCCATAACAGTCATAACGCGTTACTTTTAGCAAACGGGAGGAATAAAAAATGAAACTGACGTATGACCCGAGATACAACATAGCCTACTTAAGACTGCATGAAAAAAAGGCCGAAGTGGAAACAATAAAGGTCAGTGATGAAATCAATGTAGATATAGCGGCAGACGGCACGATTTACGGTATCGAACTGCTGAACGCGAACGAGCAGCTTAGAAAAGAAGACGAGGGTAAACTTCTTGTCATCAACGAAGCGACTGGGGAAAAGGTTGAAGTTGCTCTATCGGAAAAATAGTTTCAAATGAATTTCGACAAGATCCTTGATTGGGTTGACGCCGAGCTTAAAGAAGGTCGGAGCGATACTATCCACGACCTCCTGGCTTATCTGGCAGAGCAGATGATTGAGATGAATAAGGCCAAGAGTGAAGAAATCGAGGGTTTTCTGAAATGGCTGGAACGGGAGATCGGAGTTGCCGTCGAGGAGTTGACGAACAAAACGGCGATCAAGGAATATCATTCGCGTGACTTCGATCAGTTTCTTGAGGTGCTGAAGAAGAACAGGAAGAAGCTTTCCATAGACCCCTCGGACCGCAAGAAACAGGAACTTCTTGAACAAGGCTTTACAAAAAGCATGTCGGTGCTCGGCCCGGTGAAAGCCAAGATCGACGCAACGGATGAACTGATAGATGAGATCGTGTACAGGCTGTACGGACTGTCGAAAGAAGAAATAGGAGTTGTGAAGGGTGCATCGTGATGCCCGGCAGGATCAAGCAGCCAAATTGTGGCTGAAGTTCGCGCTCGGTTCAGTTCTTTCGCCGAACATTTGAAAGCAACCTATAATGAGTTGTCATCTAACTCGAGAACAGCGCTAATTACGGCTTTTGCGACACTGCTCACAAAAGAGAAATTGAGAGTTTCGCAGCTGTCATGACGGGTGTGATAATGAGGGTTTCTAAACATGGCAGTGTCCGTGAGCATAAGTGCGGGGTACCCGTAGTTCCAGAATGAAGCATGATCACTGAACCGTGTCGCTGGAATTATCCTGCCTGACAAAGGGACCTGATACGGGACGACCGGCAGTTCAGGTACATATTTATAAGAAACAGCCTGAAATGCCTGCATGACAGCCTTTGACCTTCTGTTTGAGATGACCCCCAAAAAATTACCCTTTCTCGGGATCGGTATTCTCACAAAAAATGGGACGACTTGGCTGCCTTCGGCATTATCTGTATATCCGACCGACTCCAGGATAAAAACAGCCTCATATTTTCTCTTTGATCTCCTTGCCTCTCCGGCGAAATGATTGCTGCCTATCAAAAAATGGATGGTCTGCGGCTGCGGTTCTTCAAGGGTAAAGGCCGCAAACTGGAGGGTCCTCCCGAGTTTCTGCTTGCTCAATATGTCCGCCGCTTCAAGTAATACCGCTACACCGCTTGCATTATCATCCGCGCCCGGACTTCCCCAGGCGGCATCGTAGTGGGCGCCGATCAGGAGCCACTGCTTCTCATGATCAATACCTTCTAAAGTAGCTATTATGTTGCGGTAGGTCCTTCCACGGAAGAGAACTTCCTGATTTTCGACTGCGAGGTTAAAAGATATTAATCTCTCCTCAATAAATGATGCCCTTTTTTCCAGGGCATCGTAATTCTCCCATCCGTGACGCAGTCCTTCTATTTTCTTTACATAGCCTTCAAGTCTTTCCGAACTTACCTGCGAAAGGATGTCATTCATAAGATGTTACCAATCCGGATTATTCATAAATTTCTTTGTAGGTGCGCCGGAGATAGAGTATTTTCGCTCATTCCCCCGAATACTTTCGGGGAAGCTTTCGGTGCCTCCGAGGGCTTTTGCCTCTTTATTATCATAATGTATTTGACTATCGGCAAAAGAATCCGCTCCAATACTCTATCTCCGGGTATTACATACAAATTTGTGAATAAATGTGAGCTAATGTAGTGTCTCATAAACGACTGGTGTTATGTGCGTGCTCAAAAGGAATGTCATTCCCGCAAGCGAAGCGAGTCGGGAATCCTTCCGAGAAGCCCGGAAAGATTCCGGACAAGCCGGAATGACAAAGTGAAGTGAAGCCAATTGAGCTTACTAATCATATTTGATAACACCTCATGTTTAAGGGACACTACACTAATTCATAATCTTCCCGATCTGATTATAGAAATAATGAGCCATATGCCGAGGAAAGAGGCAGCGCCGAAAGATATGAGCGCGAATACGGACAGGCCGTATAGTTTTGGTCCCGCCCCGGTAGCGTGCATTATGGCGGAGCTGAGGAGAACGGCGCTGATGACCATACTGAAGGCGATCCTGTTGCTCGAACGGTCCATGTCCCTTATAAGCCTGTCAAGGCCGACATGGGTGAGTTTCATATGAATGTCACCGCTCAAAATTTTTCTGATAATCTGCCTCATCTGCTTCGGAAACAGGACCGCAAAGTCACCGATCTCTTCGATGTTCTTTACAGTCTTTTCATATATCCGGCCCGGACTTATACGCTGCTTCATTAACTTTATTGCGTACGGCTTCGCCGCAGAAATAAAATCGAAATCCGGATCCAGCACCCTTGCGATATTTTCAACGATCAGCATGGCCTTATTGATCAGAAGGAGGTCCGAAGGTACCTTCATATTGTGTTTCAACGCGATACGCGTCACGGTATCGATGTACTCCGAGAAATTTAATTCCTTTAGGGTGAGGCCGTACAGCGGCTCCAAAAAGTCGGCCAGGTCCGTCCTGAATTCCTTTCTTAAAACACCGACATCCAGCTCTTCCGATACATAACCGAGCTCAATATACTGGTCGGTCAATTTGTCAAAATCTTTGTTGAGCAGCGCAAGGAGTGTTTTGGCGATAATCTCCCGAAGTTCGGGAGAAACCCTGCCGACTATACCGAAATCCATAAGGCCTATTTTCCCGTCGGGCATGACGAAGATGTTTCCCGGATGCGGGTCCGCATGGAAGAACCCGTCTTCGAGGATCTGCTTGAAATAGGCATTGACCCCGATTTTTGCAAGATGACGCCGTTCGATGCCCATGGATTCAATGCCCGCTATATTGTCGATCCTTGCCCCCTTAATCCTTTCCATGACAAGCACTTTCCGGGTGGTGAACTCGTCATAAATCAGCGGTATGTATATGTCTGGGCTTTCCTCGAAATTTTTCCTGAAGCGCTTGCAATTTCTCGCTTCTTCAATGAAATTGAGCTCCTTTCTGATCGTCCTGGAAAATTCCTCGACAATGCCTTTCGGATTAAAAAATCTGCTCTCCGGCACATACCTGTCCAAAAGGTTGGCTACGGTATACATGATATTTATGTCAACCTCGATCTGGTCGTTGATTCCCGGTCTCTGTACCTTTATGATCACATCCGCACCATTCGACAGGGTGGCGTAATGGACCTGAGCAATGGAGGCGGCAGCCAGGGGTTTGTCATCAAATGTACGGAATATCCTCTCTATCGGGAGCTTACTCTCTTCCTCGATAATTTTCTTTGCTTCCTCTGTCGGGAAAGGAGGCACCTCGTCCTGGAGTTTCTTAAATTCATCGGCAAATTGTTTCGTTATAAGGTCCGGTCTTGATGAAAGTAGTTGCGCAAGTTTGATAAAGGTGGGGCCGAGTTCTGAAAAGGCAATTCTTAACCGTTCAGGCACCGAAGGGCCTTTCAGCACGGGCCACTGACCGAAAGTTCTCAATCTTGTCCTGAGAGGGATAAATCTTTGGAAGTGGATCTGATCTATAATACGGCCGAAGCCGTATTTCAGAAAGACGTTAATAATCTCTCTGACCCTATTGACACTGCGGTAAGTGCCTCTGAGTTTTAGCAGGTCCGAAAGCATCGATTACTTACTCTTTATGAGACTCCTTCTTAAGACCTTCGACCTTGTCGAGCCTTTCTGAAAGTGACCTGACTTCTTTATTCAGTCTTTCGATATCATCCTTTGTAGGAAGGTTCATTTTTTTGAGTGACTTTGTCAGGAGTTCCGAGATGTTCAGGCCTAAGAGGTCAGAGGATTTTTCCGCCTTTTCCGACCATTCCTTTAATAATTTTGCCCCCTCTGATTCGCTGATCTCTCCTTTTTTTACAAGCTCCTGAAGAAACTCTCCAACCGTCTCCTGCAATCCCAGGCCCGCCAACAGCGCTTTCCTTACAGCATCGAAGAATGTCATAGATACCTCCCTTGATAATGTCTGTTTATAAACTCATTTTGTCATGCTGAATTTATTTCAGCATCTCGTCTTTTCCACGGTAACGACGAGATCCTGAAACGAGTTCAGGATGACAAGGACGCAATTTATGAACAGACATTAAATAGAGTGCGTCCATAAAGTGCCAAGACACTCAGAAAACTGTCATTCCCGCAAGTGAAGCGCGTCGGGAATCCTTCTTAGAAGCCATCGGAAAGATTCCGGACAAGCCGGAATGACAGACAATTGTAACTAATCGGGTTTATAAAAAATCTCTAAATAGCGACCGATAACTATAAGTTTAAATGAAAAGTTATTTTTTACAAGTTGGAGGCTTAACTTTGGGCTTGTTTTCCGAGAATTTCCTGCAGAGATTCAAGGGCGACTCCGAGTCTATCTATATCTTTTATCCCACCCTGCGCCATCTCCGGCCTTCCGCCGCCTTTTCCGCCTGCTATTTTCGAGATATGCTTCATGATATCGCCTGCACTATATTGGTCCGTCAGATCCTTGGTCACCATACAGACAACAGCGGCATGACTATCTGTCAGCGAAGATGCCACGATAATACCTGACTTAAGACGGTCGCGGACGTTGTCGGCCAAAATACGGAGTTCGTTCGGATTGAGACCGTCCTGTCTTATCTTCACGACCTTTACTCCGTGGAACTCCAGCGCCTCTTTCAACGCATCCGATACAGTATCCCTGGAAGGGTTTGTTTTAAGTCTCTGGACCTCTTTTTCCATCAGCCTTGCATCACTGAAGAGCTTTTCTATTTTTTCCAGGGGCTTGTCCGTCTTCATCAGGCCCTTTATTTCTTCAAGCTCGGTCTTCTTTTGTCTCAGATAATCAAAGGCAGATTTACCGGTCAATGCCTCAATCCTCCTGATACCCGAGGCGACGCTGCCCTCTGAAAGGATCACAAAAATACCGATTTCGCCGGTAAAGTTGCAATGCGTTCCACCGCAAAGCTCCGCACTTACTCCGGGTACGCGGACGACCCTGACACTCTCTCCGTATTTTTCCCCGAATAAGGCAGTGACCCCGGATTTAAGCGCTTCCTGCAAGTCTCTTGTTTCTGTTTCCACTTTTACATTTTGGAGTATCCTGGCGTTGATGTTATCTTCAACAGCCTCTAATTCTTTTTTGTCCATCTGGTAGAAATGGGAAAAGTCGAAACGCAATCTTTCGGGTGAGACATACGACCCGGCCTGTTTCACATGTTCTCCGATAACGGTGCGCAGGGCTGAATGAAGGAGGTGTGTTGCCGTATGGTTTCTCGCTGTCGCCATCCTTTTTTCTTTATCCACGACACATCTTACGGAGTCCCATACATATAATCGACCGCTTTTGACCTTTACTACATGGGCGTGGAGACCGGCCTCTTTCTTGGTATTTATCACTTCTGCTTCCGCGCCGCCGCTATAAATAGTACCGGTATCACCAACCTGGCCGCCAGACTCACCGTAAAAGGGTGTCCTGTCGAGAATGAGTTCAACTTCATCGTCCGCATCCGCCTCCTTTATCACTTTTCCGTCCCTGATGATGGCCTTTATCGTCGATTCCGATTCAATTGCATCATAGCCCGTAAAGAGCGTCCTCCCTATTTCGGATTCGAGTTCTCTGTAAATGGATGCGATGGCCTCTTCTTCTCCGACCCATGAAGCTCTCGCCCGTTCCCTCTGTATCTCCATTTCGCGATGGAACTCTTCCTCGTCAATGTGTAGATGATTGTCCACGGCCACATCCCTTGCGAGATCAAGGGGAAATCCATATGTATCATAAAGCTTGAAAAGTTCCCTGCCGGAAATTATATTTTTCCCGGCCTTCTTTACTGTATTCATGATGCCGTCGAGTATCTTTGTCCCCTGTTCGAGGGTACTCGAAAATCTCTCCTCTTCAAAGAGCAGGAGTTTTGACGCCCTCTCTCTTTCGTGAATTAGTTCCGGGTAAATGTCACCTATTGAACCCGCTACCGGCTCGACGAGACGATACAAAAAAGCGCCTTCCGCTCCCAGCAGTTTCGCGTGGCGGGAGGCCCTCCTCATGATACGCCTTAACACATAACCTCTTCCTTCATTCGAGGGCATCAACCCTTCGGAAAGAAGAAAAGTTATGGCCCTCATATGGTCCGCTATTACCCTTATCGATACGTCGCTTTGAGGGTTTTTGCCGTACGCGACTCCCGACAACGACTCAATGGCCGAAATTATAGCCGCAAATATATCCGTATCAAAGTTTGTCTTTTTGTGCTGTACGACCGCCGCAATCCTTTCGAGTCCCATCCCGGTGTCAATGCTTGGCGTGGGAAGAGGTGTGAGGGCACCCGATTCGTCCCTGTTATATTGCATAAAAACGAGATTCCATAACTCAAGATATCTGTCACAGTCACACCCGACCTTGCAGTCGGGTTTGCCGCACCCGAAATCCTCGCCCTGGTCTATAATTATTTCGGAACAGGGTCCGCAGGGCCCTGTATCCCCCATCTGCCAAAAGTTGTCCTTTGCTCCGAGCCTCACAATCCTTTCAGCAGGAAGACCTGTAAGTTCTGTCCAGAGGTCAGCCGCCTCATCGTCTTCCTCATAAACAGACACGAAGAGTTTTTCTTTCGGCAATTTGAACCGGTCGGTCAACAGCTCCCAGGCAAAGGACATCGCGTCCTTTTTGAAATAATCACCGAATGAAAAGTTGCCGAGCATCTCGAAGAAAGTATGGTGTCTTGCGGTATGCCCGACGTTGTCGATGTCGCTGTGTTTCCCGCCGGCACGCATGCATTTCTGACAGGAGACAGCGCGGGAATAAGGCCTCTTCTCTTCACCAAGAAAGACCGATTTGAACTGCACCATCCCGGCGTTGACAAAGAGCAGGGTAGGGTCATGCCGCGGGATAAGGGGCGAACTCGGCACAATCCTGTGGTCCATTGATCTAAAATATTCCAGAAAAGCGGTCCTTATATCTGAACTATTCATCGGGTTTCCGTTCGATATTCCTTTCCGAGATAATATTGTTATTTGATGTAAATCAACTTGCTGTCATAAAATAAAAGAATCTTTGTCCCGACCACACCGAGAGTGGCGGCATTCGAATAAATCCATTCTTCCCTCGGCTTTCCTTCATACGGCTGAAGGAATTTGATGGAATCGGGAGATCCCCAGGCATATCTGACCTGTTCCTGGGTCATGCCGAGATCAATCTGACCCTTTCGAATATTTTCCTGGATATTCGGCTGGAAGCCTTTTATCTCGTCTTCCGTATACCGAATTGACTTAGTGCAGCCGGTCTGAGAAACAGACGCTAAGATCAGTGCCATTAAGACTAAAAATAAAGCTTTTCTCATTTCATTCCTCCTGCTTTAAGTTCCTATCTTTAAAGACTTTTGATATCGTCTCTGAAGAGTACCCTCTCCTTGAAAGAAAATTATATAATCTTCTCCTGATTGTATCCGTGGGATAATTTCTCAACGTCCCGAGCTTCCGGTCTATAAGACTTGCAGCATTTTCGAGATCCATGTCCTCCTCATCACAAAATACCCTGTCTATCACTTCACGGGTTACGCCCCTGCTGCGCATGTATCTTTTTGCCCCCTCCCGGCCGAGCAGTTTCGTTCCGAGGGCCTGTCTCTTTAAAGTTTCGGCCAATGAAAGATCATCGATAAGCCCTATATCCTTAAGGTATTTTATTGCAGAAGAAGCCGTGGATTTCGTGAAACCTTTTTTTCTGAGGCGTTCTTCCAACTCTCGTTCGCTTCTTCCCCTGTAACTCAGAAGCTTCAGGGCGTATTGCCTCGCTTTATCGTGCGAACCTGTCAATTTTCATCTTGTCCTTATCTTCCGGCTTTTCGGGCCTCATCTCCATCTGCTCTTCAAGGGACAGTTCACTCGTGGACTGTATGCCTTTTACCTTGAGTACGAAATCATCGGGATTTGACGCCTGTCTGAGCGCCTCCTCATATGTTATAAGTCCGGATTTATAAAGACTGAAAAGAGACTGGTCAAAAGTCTGCATTCCATAATGGAGCGCACTTTGCTGGATAACGTCGGGTATAGCTTTCGTTTTGTCCGGATCGAGAATACAGTCTCTTATCATGGCGGAAGCTATGAGAACTTCAACCGCCGGGACCCTGCCTTTACCGTCCGTCCTCGGCATAAGCCTCATCGATATGATGGCCCTCAATACCGATGACAACTGCATACGCACCTGTTTGTGCTGATATGGCGGGAACACGGCAATAATTCTATTGATCGTCTCAGCGGCATCTATAGTATGAAGTGTACTCAAAACAAGATGGCCCGTCTCAGCGGCGACGATGGACGTCTGGATGGTCTCGAAGTCACGCATCTCACCGACGAGTATTACATCGGGGTCTTGTCTGAGGGCCTGTCTCAGCGCTTTGCTGAAAGACTCCGTGTCGCTTCCTATTTCCCTTTGATTGATTATGCTTTTCTTGTCTCTGTGCAGGTATTCGATAGGATCTTCGATAGTCATGATGTGGTCTGTCCTATTGGTATTTATCAGGTCTATCATTGCGGCGAGGGTCGTCGACTTTCCACTGCCCGTAGTCCCCGTAACGAGGATTAAACCCCTCTGTTCCATCGCAATTTTTCTGATAATCTCAGGAAGCAGCAGTTCATCAATTGTAGGAATTCTTATCGGGATAACCCTGAAGACAAGTCCCACGGTTCCCCTCTGCATAAAGATATTGCACCTGAATCTTCCGAGGCCCGGAATGCTGTAAGCCAGATCGATATCGTTTTTTTTCTTAAAAGTATCAGCCTGCCCTGAAGTCATAACAGATAAGGCTATCTTCATCGCATCTTCATGGCCTATCTTGGACTCCGTGGAAAGGGGGGCAAGCTCCCCGTAGATTCTTACTATCGGAGGTGAGCCGACCTTTATATGAAGGTCTGACGCTTCTAAAGCATATGCCTTTTTCAAAAGCTCGTTGATGTCCATGTTTACCTCCTTAAATTAAAGGACTCGACGATCTTGCCTTCGATCTCCTTTGAAATCTCTATATTGTTTTTAAGGAATTCTTTTACATTTTCGCGTCCCTGGCCGATTCTGCTGCCGCTGTAACTGTACCATGCCCCTGATTTTTCGATGATTCCCTTTTCGACACCGAGGTCGACAAACTCTCCGACCCTCGATATCCCTTCATTGAAATATATATCGAACTCGGCCTGCCTGAAGGGAGGGGCCACCTTGTTCTTTACCACCTTCACTCTCACCCTTCCGCCGATCATCTCCTGATTTTCCTTCAGGCTTTCTATTCTCCTTATATCCAGTCTCATTGAAGAGTAAAATTTGAGGGCGTTGCCTCCCGTTGTCGTCTCAGGGCTGCCGAACATGACGCCTATCTTCATCCTGATCTGGTTTATGAATACAACCGTAGTCATAGATTTGGATATGGCGGCAGTAAGCTTCCTCAGTGCCTGGCTCATGAGGCGCGCCTGCAGTCCGGGCAGGGAGTCCCCCATATCACCTTCAATTTCCGCCTTGGGTACGAGGGCTGCAACAGAATCTATCACGACAATATCTATCGCTCCGCTTCTGACAAGGACCTCTGTAACCTCAAGCGCCTGCTCGCCGGTGTCCGGCTGTGAGATGAGGAGGTCTTCTATTCTGACGCCGAGTCTTTTGGCATAATTGACATCAAGCGCATGCTCTGCATCTATAAAGGCGGCAGTGCCGCCGCCTGACTGCGCCTGTGCTATCGCATTTAATGCAAGGGTCGTTTTACCGGAAGATTCAGGACCGAATATCTCCACGACCCTGCCCCTGGGGAAACCGCCTACGCCTGTTGCAATATCGAGCGACAGAGACCCCGTAGGAATTACCTGAATGCCTTCCGCCATCCCGTCTGCCCCGAGGCGCATAATCGCGCCTTTGCCGAAATTCTTTTCGATCTGAGTGATAGCCACTTCGAGCGCCTTGGTCTTGTCTTTATCAGTCATCATTCCTCCATATTCGAACCGGTTGATCTAAATTCTATCAGCAACGGTTTCAGGTTAGTTATTTTTCGGAAACGGAAAATCCTGCAAACAGGTATATTCAGCCCCCTTCGGTTTCAGTTCACTTCTCATGAGTTTTATATTATCGACGCCGATAGTCCCAAAGTCCTTGTCCTTGAAGTTTTCAAGCTCATTTATGATATTTATCATTCCCTTCTGCGAGCGTACTCTCCCGATCGTCAGATGGGGTCTGAATTTCCTGTCTTCTTTTTTATAGCCCAACCGGGACATTGCATCATCTATATCATCCTGCAATTTAGCAAGAATCTCCGGACCTTCCATCCCCACCCAGATTACCCTGGGATGCTGTTTGTTGGGGAATACACCGGTGCTATGTATTTTAATATAAAACGGCACACAAGAAGATACAACGGCTAAAAGAGATTCCTTGACGCCAGAGATTAAGTCTTCGGGAGTGCTGCCGAGAAACTTGAGAGTCAGGTGAAGGTTTTCGGGTATAATCCACTTCACCTCTCCATTGTGTTTTTTCAGGATATCAATAAGCCCTCCTATCCCTTTTTTTATGGGACCGGGTATCCCGACAGCTATGAAGCACCTGAGATTCATTTCAAGGATTTTAATGAATGAGCATCCATATCTGCAAAACCATATTTGTATAAACGGCAGCCATGATATCGTCGCCCATTATACCTTTTCCTCCCTTCAAAGATGATTCTATCTTTTTGATCGGAAACGGTTTTAGTATATCGAAAAATCTAAATAAAAAAAAGGCTGCTATGGCGTACCAAAAGCTGAAGGGAATAAATAGTACGGAAAAGAAATATCCGCAGAATTCGTCTATAACTATATGTCCGCTGTCCTTCTCATTAAGCAGTCTTTCTGCATGGGTGGAAGATATGATACCGGCTGGGATTATGAGAAACAATATCAGTACGTGGGAAAAAAGAGAGGGCTTGAGAAGATAGAAAAAAATAAATGCGGCTAATGATCCGAAGGTTCCCGGCGCAACGGGAATATAGCCTATAAACCCAAGGGTAGCAATATTTTTAAGAATCGCGTTCACAATTAGGCGACCTGATCCGGATTTTCGGTTACTTTATTTAAGACAAACATATTTGTCAAGAACACTTCTTGCTTGAAAGTAACCTTTCAGCCAAGTGTGGCATTTAAGAAAGATTCCGGACAAGCCGGAATGACAATTCACTCCGGTTGTCATTGACCCGCAATCCCGAAAGCTTTCGGGAGTCGGGAATCTTTCTTGCTTCGCCGCGTCATACGCTCCACTGAAGGGCTACGTTTGAAAAGACCTATTGTTTTTATTTGAAAGGATTTTGTTAATAAACTATTATAATTATCATAGTTAATCAGTATAAACAACAAGCGACTTTATGAAAAGACAGACAGGATATTTCATATGGACAGCGTAATCTTAGCCGGTGGAGAAAATAAAAGGATGCCTGCAATAAAAGGTTTCCTCGAGATAAACGGCAAGAGGATCATAGAGTCTGATATTGAACTGTTTGCAGGATTATTTACCAGAATTTCTATAAGTACAAACAACCCCGAATGGTATTTTTATCTGGGGGTCTCCATGGCCGGTGATGTAATAGGGCAAAGAGGGCCTATGACCGGTATATTTTCAACACTGATCAACCCGGATGTTTCAGAGGTTTTTGTCGCTGCCTGTGATATGCCCTTTATTGACGTGTCACTGGTAAGATATATAATTGGCAGGTGGGAAAATAGATGGGATGCAGCAATTCCGGTTTTTAATGGGGAACCTCAGCCCCTTCTCGGAATTTATTCGAAGAGAATTGCTGAAAGAATGGAAGAAAGTATCAAAAGCGGCAGAAAAAGCCTAAGGGATTTTCTGAAGAGAATAAATGTACTCTATATACATGAGGATGAAGTGAGGAAGATCGACGCGGAAGGGAGATCATTTGTGAATATAAACACTATGGAAGATTTGGAGAGGGAAGGGGGAAAATATGTTTGGTCTATGCACGCAAGACTTAATAATTATCCTGATCAGAAACGAAGAAAGTGATTAGAGGACCTGTCGCGGAGGTTAGTCTCCGGGCTATCACACATAACCTGCAGACGGTTCAAAAGATCGTCAAGAACCGGCCGGTAATTGCCGTGGTCAAGGCGGATGCTTACGGTCACGGCGCGGTGGAAGTTTCAAAACAACTCCTTAAAGAAGGCATACCCTGCCTTGCAGTAGCCTATACAGGAGAAGCCAAAGAACTCAGGGAGGCAGGTATTGATGCCCCTGTAATTGTGCTGTTCGACCGCGGAGATATAAGAGATTATTTCGATCTGGACCTCATACCCGTTGTTTATACGCTGGATACTGCTTCGGCCCTGTCGCGTGAAGCAGGGAAAAGAGGTACGGTTAAAAAGGTCCATGTGAAGATTGATACCGGGATGGGAAGACTCGGGCTGAACGGAAATTGTGCCGTTGAAGATCTGACAAAAATATCGGAAATGCCGGGAGTGGAGATAACGGGTCTTTTAAGCCATTTCTCAGAGGCCGACCTTTTGGACAGGTCATATGCGCGGTTACAGCTTGAGAGGTTCAATGCCATACGGGAAGCTGTTTCAGGAAAGTTAAAGAAAAAAATATTGTCGCATATGGCAAACAGCGCCGCTGTGCTTACTTTTGAGGAAGCTCATTTCGACGCGGTAAGGCCGGGGCTTATGTTATATGGCCATTCGCCGATTATTCAAGGATCTAATCCCCCGGCCTTTGATATAGATCTTATCCCTGCAATGACCGTAAAAACGAGACTCTTGTGTATCAGAAACGTTCCGTCCGGGACTCCGATAAGCTACGGAAGGACGTTTGTCACAAAGAGGCAGAGCAGGATAGGAGTGATTGCCGTAGGTTATGCCGACGGATACTCCAGGTTTTTTTCGAACAAGGCTGAAATGCTTGTAGGTGGGAAACGGGCGCCCGTAGTAGGAAGAGTATGTATGGATCTGACGATGTTAGACCTTACAGATGTCACAGAGGCTGAAGAAAAAGACGAAGTGGTGATACTGGGGAGGCAGGGAAATGAATTGATAACGGCAAATGAACTCGCGTCTAAAGCAAATACCATCTCATATGAGATTCTGACGTCTCTCGGGAGCAGGGCACAAAGAGTTTATGTTTGAGGAGCATTAAAGGCGGATTCGCAGAAGAGAATTGCAGACCTTTTTCAGCATATCTGCCCTTGCTTCGTGGAGACCTTATATTTTTTCGTTTGATACTGTATTATTTTCAATAAGAGAGGAGGTGAAGGAGATGAGGATTCCCCTTATGAAACATGTTTCATGGTATCTTGTTATAGCTATGTTTATAATCGGTGTTGCGCCGCGAGTGGATGCAGGATTCTCACCGTCGGAAATAATAACAGTGAGTCAGACCGACCGGGCTGCGGACCTTCAAAAGATAAGGCAGACACTTGAGATTAAGGCGGTGAGCGAGAGGCTCAGGCAGTTAGGACTTACGAAGGATGAGATCCAGAAAAGACTTACCGAACTCAGCGACCGGCAGATTCATCAGATTGCACTGCAATTAGACGATCTCAGGGTCGGGGGCGATGCTCTCGGAGTAATAATCGCAATTCTCGTGATCGCTGTACTCGTCATCGTGATACTGAAGCTCACGGGACATAGAGTACTGGTGACGCAGAGATAGAAAAAGAGCATGTTAAAGCTGAAGAGTTGTAATTGAATAATAGGTGCTTCGCCGTACTCGCAATGACAATGCTCATTTATTTAAAATTAAATTTCTTCTTGGTCATTGCGAGGGCGAAGCAAAGAAGCTGTAACAGTTGACAGTCCGGATGACGTCGATATCTTCACACGGGATTCC
The DNA here is from genome assembly GCA_963716185.1 of Thermodesulfovibrionales bacterium. Taxonomy (GTDB): domain Bacteria; phylum Nitrospirota; class Thermodesulfovibrionia; order Thermodesulfovibrionales; family SM23-35; genus CAVZMO01. The sequence continues at coordinate 3,493,376 of OY970295.1, read as the reverse complement.
AAAAACGTTCTGCTGTTTCTGGTTTATTGCCATCATGGGCATATTCTTATTCTCCTGTGTAAGCGTTAAGGAAACAGATATGCCCGGCAATATTCATATGATTGAAAACGTCCCCTTCTTCCCGCAGGAAGATTATCAGTGCGGGCCCGCCTCACTCGGCATCGTTTTAAACTTTTGGGGAATTGATGCGCCCCCCGGTGATATCGCCCGGGAAATCTTCAGTAAAAATGCCGGGGGCACCTTAAATATAGATATGGTTTTGTATGCAAATAAAAGAGGCCTTGAAGCTGATCAATACAGGGGCAATACGGGAGATTTGAAAAGGAACATAGATTCGGTATTTCCTGTCATAGTCCTTGTCGATTACGGCTTTTCTCTGTATCAGGCAAACCATTTCATGGTTGTTGTAGGATATAATGAGCAGGGTGTATTAGTCGATTCGGGGCGAAAGAAGAATTCGTTTATCCCCTGGAAGGATTTTATAAAAACGTGGGAGAAGACCGGTTTCTGGACACTGCTGATAAAAAAGTTATGAATTATTTGCTGCCGTCTGTTGGCAGTTATTTTATTTGCTGTCTGCTGTCTACTGTCTACTGTCTGCTATTATGTGCGTGTTCGTTGCCGCGGATTATCGTGCTCGATGACCCGCTGAGCCCTGAAGAGCATCTCAATTTGGGGGTTGCCTATGAGAAAAACGGTGAACTCGACAGCGCCCTGAAAGAGTATCAGTCAGCGTCGAAGAAACTTGCTGTAGCGCATTTATATATGGGTAATATCTATTTTCAGAAAAAAGAATTTGAAAGGGCAGAATCATACTATAAAAAAGTCATCGATAAGGACCCGCAAAGTGCCGATGCTTATAATAACCTCGCGTGGCTTTATTATGTTAAAAAAGAAAATCTTCAAGATGCAGAGCGCCTTGCAGCAAAAGCCGTTGTATTAAACCCTTCAAAGAAGAATATCTATCAGGACACATTGGAGAAGATAAGGGAACTTGAGAAATCCGAATAACGCATTTGCCTTAACCCGAAAAATGCGGTTGATCTCAGATTCAGGCAGGCAGATGTGATGGAAAAGCTCTACCAGAGACACCTTATAGCCCTTAAAGTTGGCCTGCCAGCCTTTGTCCAAAAGGCACGGAGGTCAAATGTGCAGTCATGTGTATCATAATTAAAATTCGTCGCTTAGTAGAGGTTTTTCAGCGCATCTGCCTCACAGTCCTTACAACGTTTAAACTATCGATCTGATTAATGATAAAAAAAATAAACCTCAAATCACTGTCCAGGCAAGAAATATTTCGCTTTGCAGCGGATCAGGGTCTGCCCGGGTACAGGGCGGAACAACTTATACACTGGATTTATGAAAGATTTGCTGCGAGCATAGATGAAATCACGGAATTCTCTATAGAACTCAGAGATGCCCTTAAAGGTGTAGCCTTCATCAGCACCCTTCAGCTTGCCAGGAGCGTGAAATCAGCGGACGGCACAGAGAAGTTCCTTTTTTCACTGGAAGACGGAGAGACGGTAGAGAGCGTCCTGATACCCGATGAGGACCGCATCACATTATGCATATCTTCGCAAGTAGGGTGTGCCATGGGATGCCTGTTCTGCCTGACAGGAAGATGCGGTCTTATCAGAAACTTGAAATCATATGAGATAGTAGACCAGATCTTAACAGTGAATAGGATATTAAAAAATGAAGAAGTAAAAATGTCCTCCCTTTTGGCAGAGGGGACTAAGGGGGGATTTTCTGATAAGAAAGTTACCAACATAGTCTTTATGGGTATGGGAGAGCCCCTTTCTAATTTCGACGAAGTAGTTGAGGCCCTTTGGAGAATAGTGCAGTTCCTCGGCATTTCAAAGAGAAAGATCACCTTGTCTACGGCCGGCATAGTTCCCAAGATGTTGCTCTTTGCCCGGAAAGCGCCTGAAATAAATCTTGCCGTATCACTGAATGCAACTACCGACGAAGTGCGGAATGAGATAATGCCGATCACAAGAAGATATCCGATAAGGTCCCTTATCGACGCCTGTAAGAAATATCCCCTTCGGCCGGGAAGAAGGATTACGTTTGAGTATGTTTTGATCGACGGAAGGAATGATTCTCTTGAAGATGCACACAGGCTTGTAAAGCTAGTGAAAGGCATCCGCTGCAAAATAAATCTCATCCCCTTAAATCCTCATCCGGGAAGCCACCTCAAAAGACCGTCCGATAAAAGGGTGCTGGAATTTCAGAACATACTCTTACAGAACAACGTTAGGGCGCTTATAAGGGAGAGTAAAGGGCAGGACATCCTTGCGGCCTGCGGCCAGCTTAGGGCAGGGGCAGGGCGGGATATCTGATCCCGCCCTCCGATTCTGCATGTTTATGTTATGCGGTGCCCGCAGATGTCATTTTAACTGTGTCCTTGCGGCCTGCAGAGAATTCTCATCGTACTATGTGAACAGGCAGATATTACAATCCTTTGCGGTCTTCAGGAATTCCTCGGCGGTTTGTATTGTAACCCCTTCGATAAAATCTTCCTTTTTCAGACCCATCATGTCTATCGTCATTTTGCAGGCTACAAACCTTACCCCTTCGAGCATAGCCACCTCCTGAAGATCCGTCAAGGCAGGTATATTGGCCTTTTCTATCTTGCCCTTCATCATCCATGTTGCTATGGCCGACATTCCCGGTATGGCGCCCATGAATCCAGGCGGCTGGAATTTGGCTTTATCCGCCCATCCTTTCCTGATAACATTGATACCCATAAAAGTGTAAAAGACACTCGTATCCATTCCAAGACGCTTTGCGTTAATACCCAGGACTAAACCGGGGTAGGCGCCGTCGAGAGTGTCCCTTGATGTGATGAACGCTGCCGATTCCTTTGGTTTTTTTGACTGATCCATTTTTTCTCCTTTCAATTCGTTAAATATAAGGAACTATTTAAAAGTTTAAATCATAATGATCTTGCAGGCAACGGCAGTTTCTGCGAATGAGCAAGTTTAAAAACATGGCGATGACGCTGAAACGCCGGGATACCTGCGACTAATTCGTCTGAATAACTTATATAATGAGGGCTGCTAAGGGAGGGGCGCGAGTACCCAGAACAACGGTGATTACTCCAAAAACATAAACCAGATTCTCCGGGGTAAAAAATATGTGTACAAAATCCGGGATTACCGGCTGCAGTGCAGCTGCTTCCTCACCTGAAGAGAGGACGGCTATGAATTTGCAGATCGGGCAATCCGTACGAACTATGAGACCGTCGTGGTGATGAAAAGAAATGATGTAAACGGAGCAAATGATCATTGCGACGAGGAGGATCGTAAATAACCGTCTGAATTTCATAGAATCGTTAAGTCGTATACTAAAGCTATTGCAGATACAATTTTTCATATTTTCCAAATAAAGCGCTTTTAAGTTAAATATAGTTAATTATAGAATAAATATAACTTAAAAGTCAAAATAATGAGATCACTATTGTAGTGTCTCTTAAACAAATGGTGTTATCAAAGGTGATTCGCAAGCTCTATATTTGGCTTCACTTTGTCATTCCGGCTTGTCCGGAATCTTTCCGGGCTTCTCGGAAGGATTCCCGACTCCCGAAAGCTTTCGGGATTGCGGGAATGACATCCCTTTTGGGCTGTTCATAACACCAGTCATTTTGTGACACACTACACACTATGTTCTTGACTCACTTTATCTTTAAACATAATATTAATGGATTAATTTACTTAGCCGAAAGGAGCGGTTTATGAAGAAAAGTGAACTTATTTCATTTCTGAACGGCAATCTTGCGGATGAACACGCCGCCATTATCCGCTATCTTGTACACGCGTGGCTGGAAGGTGAAGATACGGCCATCGGGTCCAGTCTGCTGTCCCGTTCAAGGGAAGAGATGTGGCATATGCACTGGCTTGGAATGATCATCGGCAATCTGGGAGGAGAGCCGGATCTGAAGTCGGCAGCTTATCCTTATGACCCGACAAACAGATCCACTATCTTTAAATCATATGTCGAGTACGAAGAGAAACTGGTGCCCTGTTATAATAAAGAGGCTGCAATGGTCGATGATCCGCATATCAGGAAGGTCCTGGAGAGAGAAGCCTGGGAATCGGCGATTCATGCCAGAAAGTTCCAGAGGATTCTCGAAAGATTGCGCCCCGAGGAAGCGGAGGGAGTTCCGGGCGGAGAGGCCGCATTGCCGAAACAATTCCTTGATCTTCTTCAGCGTGAGGTAACTATCAAATTCACCGAGATGCTGCAGCACATACGCTCTTCATGGGTTTTTCAGAAAAATGGTCTCCTTGCATGGAACCTTATGGACCAGGCCATGGAGAAGATGAAGCATATTGCGCACTTTGCCGAAGACATAGGCGGAAACGGTATCCCACCTCAACTTAAATCCTGCAGGATTGATACGGGCAGGGCCGCCGGTACGGCCCTCAAAAAGGCATTGCAGGACGTCAAGAAATCTCAAAAGAGGCATACGAAATTGAGGAAGAACATGGAATTGATCAAACACCCGGGCATGGTAATTAATCTCGACCTCACTATCCAACAGGAGCAGTTTCAGGTCGGGGAACTGGAAGATATGAGTAAAAACAAATGAACAACTTTTTGTGTTAAAATGCAAAAAATCTGAACCTGATAGAGGAGGGTTACATGCTTTCTGACAGGGCCGGCAAGGTCAAACCATCGCCTACTCTTGCAATGGACGCAAAGGCAAAAGCGATGAAAGCAGCGGGAGTTGATATTGTTAATTTCGGTGTAGGCGAGCCTGATTTCGATACCCCGGACAATATCAAAGAAGCTGCCATAAAAGCCATAAGAGAGGGGTTTACAAAATATACACCGGTGGGCGGGATAGACCCGCTGAAGGATGCGATCATAGAAAAATTCAAGAGAGATAACGACCTCGTATATAACCGTGATGAAGTAATTGTTTCCTGCGGCGCAAAACACAGCCTTTACAATATTGCTCAGGCATTGTTCAGTCCCGGTGACGAGGTATTGATACCGTCTCCTTACTGGGTATCGTATCCCGACCAGGTCCTGCTGAACGACGCAATCCCTGTTTTTGTAAAGACCTATGAGAGTGATTTTTTTGTGGTGAGACCTGAAGAATTGGAATCGCATATCACAAAAAAGACGAAGGCATTAATTTTAAATACACCGTCAAATCCCACAGGGCTGACGTACAACAGGAAAAATTTGGAGCGGATCGCGGATATTGCCCTGAGGCACGGACTCTATGTGATATCCGACGAGATTTACGAAAAGTTGACTTACGACGGCTTCAAGCACGTCAGTATCGCATCACTCGATAATAATATTAAGGCAAAGACCGTCGTAGTGAATGGACTTTCAAAATCCTATGCCATGACCGGATGGAGGATCGGCTTTGCCGCCGGCCCTAAGGAGATCATAAAGGCCATGACGAACATACAGAGTCAATCGACGTCCAATCCCACGTCTATCGCCCAGAAGGCCGCTGTTGAGGCGCTTTCAGGACCGCAGGATTTTGTCGCAATAATGCTTGCCGAATTCGACAGGAGGAGAAAATTTCTTATCAACGAACTCAATGCTATTCCCGGAATGAGTTGCGTGACTCCGAAGGGGGCTTTTTATGCGTTCCCGAACACCTCGAAGTTCTATGGCAAATCCGAAGAGAACCGGAAAATTGCGTCTTCATCGGACCTGGCGGTATACCTGCTTGAGAAGGCAAATGTCGCGCTCGTGCACGGAGGGGCCTTCGGCGATGACAATTACATAAGGCTCTCTTATGCGACATCTGTCGAGGAGATAAAGAAGGGAGTTGAGAGGATAGGGGAAGCGTTAGGAAAACTTGAATTTTGATTTACCCCATAGCAGAGCAGCATAAAAGAAGTCTTGTGATAACAAATGAATGATGAGCGAGCGAAGGATTTCCGTTCGGGTTATGTATCTATTATCGGACGTCCCAATGTCGGCAAATCCACGCTGCTGAACACTATCCTCGGCGAAAAAGTTGCGATTGTCACACCCAGACCTCAAACAACCAGGAACAGGATTATCGGCATAAAGACTATCCCCGATGCGCAGATTATATTCATCGACACACCCGGCATTCACAAACCAAGGCATAAACTCGGTGAGACGATGGTCAAGACCGCGCTGGATACTCTCAGTGACGTTGATGTTGTTTTGTTCATGGTCGAGCCTCATGAGTTCAAAAAGGCAGGTACGGAGTCGATTGGTATTTTGAAGACGGTCCGGTCTCCCGTCTTTCTGCTTATAAACAAAATTGATACGGTAAAGAAGCAGGAACTGCTGCCTATAATAGATCATTTCAAAGGGCTGTATCCTTTTAAGGAAATAATTCCGGTCTCTGCGATAAAAAAAGACGGGATCAGCCTTCTGTTAAAAAGGATCTGTGAGTATCTTCCGGCGGGTCCGCTGTACTACCCCGACGATCTTATAACCGACCAGGTGGAGAGATTTATGGCGTCGGAGATTGTAAGGGAGAAAATCATAGATCTTACAAAAGAGGAATTGCCCTATTCTGTCGCTGTTGAGGTCATCCAGTGGAAGGAAAGGGCAGACAGCCTTATAGCCATAAGTTGTAATATATATGTTGAAAGAGAAGGTCAAAAGGCTATAATAATAGGGAAGAAGGGTGCTATGATGAAGGCCATAGGGAGCGCCGCAAGGGTTGATATAGAAAGGCTCCTTAATACAAAAGTCTTTCTTGAACTGTGGGTAAAGGTCAAGAAAGACTGGCGGGATGACGATCAATTGTTGAGGGAATTAGGGTACAGATAGATGTTAATACAGATGAAGGTTGAAGGGATGTTGTTTGATCCCCGAAGTAACATGTATATCCTGCTCTTGAAGGAGATTGACGGCAACGGCACACTGCCGATATGGATCGGCAAACCGGAGGCAGATTCAATAGCCCTGGCCCTGGGAAAAGTGGACACGCCGAGGCCTTTGACCCATGATCTTATCAAGAATATCGCCGAGGGCCTGAAAATAAAAATATCGAGGATTATTGTAACTGAAATTATGGACAATACCTATTATGCCCTTCTCTGCTTTAACGACGGGAAGAAAGAAACCCAGGTTGATTCAAGACCGAGCGACGCTGTCGCTGTCGCATTGAGGGTGAACGCGCCTATATTTGTGGAAGAGCGGGTCATGGAACAAAAGAGTTCAGACGAGCTTGAGGATTGGCTCAAAAATCTCAAACCAGAGGACTTCGGGAATATCATGTAATGCTCAAAAGGAGCGAAGGTGTTGTCCTAAGAAATTTCCCCCTTGGAGAAGCAGACCTCATTGTTACATATCTTACCCCTGACTTTGGCATTATAAGAGTATTCGCAAAAAGTCCCCGCAAGACAAAAAGCAGGTTTGGCAGCAGTCTTGAACCCCTGACGCACTCAAGGATATCTTTCTGGGGAAAAGACGACGCGGCCCTGCCGAGGCTGACACAGTCTGATATCATGCATCCCTTCCAGCCCCTGAGAGAGAATTTGAGCTGCTTTCTGAAAGTATCGGAAATAATAGAGTTGACCTTAAGCTTCATCCCTGAGAGAGACGAGAATAAAAGGGCATACTCATTGCTGTTAAATACCCTGCAGGCTGTTGAAAACAGTCTCCGTGAATTCCATAAATCCGGAAAGGGAAGTTTCGGAGGGGCGGACCTACTGTTAAACCACTACAAAATAAAATTTCTTGAGTTTGCAGGGTTCGCACCTAAGCTTGATGCGTGCGGAAGATGCGGCAAGACCGGGACTTTCTTTTATCTATCGCATGGTTCAATACTTTGTGAGTCATGCGCCAGGGGCGTTGAGTCGCCGATAAGAATTTTGCCTGCGGTCCTGAAACTATATACTCATCTGCTCACCTGGGACACTATAAAAATAAGCCGGATCAAGCCCTCCGACACGCTTCTTTCGGAGCTTTCCGACATAATTAATATGCATGTAAAATATATCCTTTCAAAACCGCTGAAGTCCGAAGCTTTCATTCAATCGTTCTCCGGATGTTGAAAAAATACAACCGGGGTGAGCTGTGAAGGTAAAGCAAATTAAAATCAGCTGGCATTAAAGCCGAAGAATGCAGCTTCAAACTTTTCCAAATCAAGGGGCTTTATCAGATAGCAATCCGCCTTTAGTTCATTCGCTTTTTCAATGTCCACATTTGATTCTGATGTGGTGAGGATGCATACCGGGATTGTTTTCAACTCCGGAACCGTTTTAATCAGGGCGAGCAAATCGAACCCGTGCATCCTGGGAAGGTTAAGGTCGAGTAAGATAAGATCGGGTTGAGAGGATTGCTCATAGCCATTTATCCTTTGCAGGAATACCAGAGCCTCGATGCCATCCTTTACGGTAGAGATTTTGTAAAAGTTTTTTTCGCTTTCCGAAAGTATCTCCCTGGTGAGAAATACGTCAGTTGCGTTATCCTCGACCATCAGAATATTAATAGTCTTTCTTTCCTCGATCACTTTTACCTTGTCTATTTCAGTATTGGCAAAACGGAGGACAACTTGAAACTTCAGCGCTTTCGACTCCCCCTATCCGGCCTTCTATGCCGGCACACTCTCTTCATAAGCAGCAAGCCCTGTCCCGGTTCCGAGGTACTCCGACCGGGCAATGCCTATACTGTAACCGCCCCTGCACAGTCTTGCCTCCACAGGCAATTTAACTGGTCGCATTCGTTAACAGAGTGAGTCGCAAAACAATCGGAATTTCCCTCTGCCCTCTGTATAGCCCTGATCAATTTCGTCTTATTCATATTCCCGGCACTGATGCCCATCTTCTTTGCTATTTCTCTAATTTTCTCTTTCTTCATGACACATCCTCACCTCCTGTTTTCAGTCTATCACGAGACAAGGTGACACACAAATTAGCCAGTGAGGCGGATGGTTATGCCACGGACGGCGTGCTTCTTTGAAGTACATGATAAAAAAGTTGTATTCTTTAACGATAATTCCCTTGAAAATGAAATACACATCCGATAATATCATTCGTATATGTTAAATAACTTTTTCAATCCCGGGTCGATTGCGGTCGTCGGCGCATCAAGGGCGCCGGGAAAGGTAGGATACGATATCCTCAAGAATATCATTCAGTATGGGTATCAGGGTTCTGTTTATCCCGTTAATCCCGGCGCAACAGAAATCCTGGGAGTAAAGTCGTATCCTTCGCTTCTCGATGTTACAGGCAAAATCGATCTGGCTGTGATAGTAGTCCCTTCGAAGAATGTTCTGGAGACCATCCGGCAGTGCGGGGCCAGAAAAATTGACTCCGCTATTATCATAACAGCAGGGTTCAAAGAGAGCGGTATAGAAGGAGCAAGACTTGAAAGCGAACTAGTGAAAGAAGCAAAAGAAGCTGGAGTGAGGTTTATCGGACCAAATTGCCTCGGTATGATTGATACCCACTCTAAGATCAACGCCTCTTTTGCAGCGGGTATGCCCGCCAAAGGGAGTATAGGTTTTTTCTCTCAATCGGGCGCGCTCTGCATTGCTATTCTCGACCGGGCGCTTCCTGATGAAATAGGATTTTCCAAGTTCATAAGCATGGGCAACAAAGCGGACATAACAGATACGGACATTATGCTTGCACTTGCCGAAGATAATAACACGAAAGTCATATTGGGATATGTTGAGGGCGTCACTGACGGCAGGAAATTTATGGAAACGGCGAGCCGGGTCTCCAAGAAAAAACCCCTCATTATACTGAAATCCGGCACTACCGGCGCTGGAGCGAAGGCGGCATCTTCGCATACCGGAGCGCTTGCTGGACGCGAAGCAGCTTTTGACTGTGCCTTTAAACAAAGCGGTGTTATCAGGGCACATACTATAAATGAGCTTTTTAACTACGCCATAGCATTTGCCAATCAACCTTTGCCGAGAGGGCCGAATGTGGCTATCATAACCAACTCAGGGGGGCCGGGTATCCTGGCTGCGGATGCTTCGGATAAATCCAACCTCCAGCTTATTCCACTGCGCAAAGAATATGTCGACGAACTCAGGACTTTTCTGCCACCGGTCGCATCGTTTTATAACCCGATAGACATCCTCGGTGACTCAGGCGCCGATAGGTATGAAAAGACCATCAATACAGTCCTGAAGGACGAGAGGATAGACTCGGTCATGGTGCTCCTTACGCCGACGGCGGTTGTGGATGTCGAGGCAACCGCAATGACAATAGTAGATGTTTCGAGATCGATTGACAGACCGATACTCACCTCTTTTATGGGAAAGAAAAGTGTCGAAGCCGGGGCTAAGACACTCACGAGATACGGGGTCCCGAATTACAGCTATCCGGAAGAAGCGGTTTCATCTTTGAATGCAATGTACCGATATCGTTTATGGATAGACCGCCCTGAAAAAACCTATCACAAATTCAACGGCATGAAAGATAATGCTGTCCCTATCTTTGACGGCGTAAAAAGAGAAAATCGCGACCGCCTGTCCGAACTGGAAGTCCATGATGTTTTGCAGGCTTACGGGTTTTTGCAACCCAAGGGTCTGTTCGCGAGGACAGAGGAAGAGGCCGTTGCCGCTGCAAAGGGAATAGGGTACCCTGTTGTTATGAAAATCATATCGCCGCAGATCGTCCATAAAAGTGACATCGGCGGCGTCAGGGTCAATCTGAACAGCAAGAAGGACGTAGAAAATGCCTTCTTCGATATTACCACCCGCGTGAGGAACGTGGCGCCTGCCGCCCACATTTACGGCGTCCTGATTCAGGAAATGATACCGAAAGGCAAAGAGATAATCATCGGCATAACAAAGGACCCTCAGTTCGGACATATGGTCATGTTCGGGTTGGGCGGTATTTATGTCGAAGTCCTGAAGGATGTTTCGTTCAGGGTTGTGCCGTTAAGCCGGGAAGATGCACACGAGATGATCAGGGAGACCAGAACATTCCCCCTTTTACGGGGGGTGAGGGGTGAGGCAGAGGCCGATACCGAGGCCATCGAAAAATCCTTATTGGTGCTATCTCAAATGGCAACGGATTTCCCCGGGATTATCGAGGCGGACATAAACCCGCTCCTGGTAAGGCAAAGAGGAGAAGGAGTAGTGGCAATTGATGCACGATTTACTATAGGAGGTGACTGAAATGGTTTCGGTATATGTCGGTTCAACGTCGGGGTATACGGGCAAGACCCTGATAACTATGGGGTTGGGTCGCAAGTTCAAAATGGACGGTTTCAGGACAGGCTACATGAAGCCCGTCGGCATCCTGCCTGTTAAGGTTAATGATATTCTGACCGACAATGATGCATGGCGTATTTACAGGGCGCTTGACCTTAAAGACCCATTGTCCGATATCTGTCCCGTGGTATTGACACAGGAGCTTTCGGTCACGAGTTATATGAAGGATATTAAGGGCCTTTTGGCAAAGATCGTAAAATCCTTTCATGAACTGTCAAGAGACAAAGACATAATGCTGGTCGGAGGTTACGGCAGCATATATACCGGAAGTTATCTGGGTGTTCAGGGGCTTGATGTCATTAAACGCCTCGATTCAAAAGTCGTTCTTGCGATTAAATATGAAGGTGAATATATAGTCGATTATGTACTCCACGCAAAAAAGGACCTCAAAGACAGATTTCTCGGTGTAATATTGAACAAGGTGACCATGGAAAATAAACAGGGCGTCGATGAATATGCTGTGCCTTTTCTGAAGAGAAAGGGTGTGGATATCCTCGGCATAATACCCCATGATTCGATAGTGGGCTCGATCACTGTTGAAGAGCTGAACGATATGCTCGGCGGAAAAGTCCTGTGCTGCCGCGACATGCTCGGCAATCTGGTGGAGCATTTCCTGATCGGGGCCATGCAGGTCGATAAAGCGATAGAGTATTTCAGAAAGACAAGAAATAACGCGGTTATCGTAGGCGGAGACAGGTCTGATATTCAGCTGTCGGCCATAGAGTCGGGCTCAGTATGTCTTATTCTCACCGGAGAACTCTATCCCGGCGAGATCATATTATCCAGAGCAGAACAGAAGAATATTCCCATTATTATAGTAAGGGAAGACACTTACAGCATCGCCAAAAAACTGGAAAAACTCTCTGTCAGGCTGCGGCTCAGAGACAAGGCAAAAGTCGAGCGGGGCATGAATCTCGTTATCGAAAACGTGGATTTTCCTTTGCTTTACAAAAAAATGGGCATAAAAGTAAACTGATGCTTTTACTAAGGAGTCATAAGTATGGTGTTGTTGATTTAAGTAACGCCCCCAACCCCCTCTTAAGCTAAGAGGGGGCGAGGGGGAGTTAGGTGATTTTGAACGCTCATTAATGAACCTATTAGTAACACAATAAATACAAACGACCAATGACTGCATTCGGGTTAAACAAAGGAATCCCAAGAAGGTGAAACAAATATGGGTAAGATAAGAGTTGCGATCGTCGGCGTCGGGAATTGTGCAAGCTCGTTGGTCCAGGGTGTCGCATATTACAAGTCATCAGGCAAAGGCCGTCCCGCCGGGTCTACCGGTCTTATGCACTATGATCTCGGTGGATACAGACCCGGACATATTGAGTTTGTGGCTGCCTTCGATATAGACGAAAGAAAAGTCGGCAAGCCGCTGAAGAAAGCTGTTTTTGCCTATCCTAACTGTACAAAAACTTTTAACAGCAACCTCCCTGACTTTCCCGTAACCGTGATGATGGGTAATGTCCTAGATGGCATCTCATCCCATATGGAAGATTTTCCGGAGGACCGCAGGTTTGTCATAGCAGGGGAAAAAGCGTGCGACGCCGAAAAGATCTTAAAGCAGAGCAAAGCGGATATCCTTCTGAACTACCTTCCTGTGGGTTCCGAAAAGGCGACCGCATTTTACGCCGGCGCGTGTCTCAGGACAGGAGTCAGCTTAATAAACTGTATCCCTGTCTTTATTGCGTCCGATAAGATTTGGGCAAAACGCTTTGAGAAGAAGAAGATTCCGATAATGGGCGACGATATTAAGAGCCAGATAGGCGCAACGATTATTCATAGGACCTTGGCGAGATTATTTGAGGACAGGGGCGTGAAGATCGATAGTACATACCAACTGAATGTCGGAGGCAATACGGATTTTTTGAACATGCTGAACAGGATCAGGCTTAAGTCAAAAAAAATATCAAAGACAGAGGCCGTTCAATCCATGCTCCAGACTCCCCTTAAGAGCGAAGATATCCATGTGGGGCCTTCCGATTATATCCCGTGGCTTTTAGACAACAAGATATGTTTCCTGCGCATGGAAGGAAGGATTTTTGGAAACGTACCGATAAATCTTGAGATGAGACTCTCCGTAGAAGATTCACCTAACAGCGCGGGCGTTGTTATAGACGCGATAAGGTGCTGCAAAATTGCCCGTGACAGAGGGGTAGGGGGGGTCCTTATATCCCCGTCCGCATATTTTATGAAACATCCCCTGATGCAGTTCCCAGACGAAAAAGCAAGAGACATGGTTGAGGAATTTATAAAAGGGAAAAAAGAGAGGTAGATGCTTAGTGCAAAACTGGGTCATTTCCTTGACGCTCCCCTCGGACCATTAGCTAAACGAATTACCTTAAATCCCAATGTTCTCACAATAACAGGTTTTCTAATGACGGCTGCTGCTGCCATGGCCATTCCCCTTAACCTGAGATTCGGCGGATTATTAATTCTACTGGGCGGCTTGTTTGATATGTTTGACGGAATCGTTGCGAGAACAAACGGAAAAACTACAAGGTTCGGCGCATTCCTCGATTCGGTGCTTGACAGATATTCCGATGCCTTTCTTTTCCTCTCTATAGGATATTACTGCGCTGCAAACAGCAGTCGCACAGGAGCTTTCCTTAGTCTCGGCACACTGGTCGGCGCATTTATTATCAGCTACACAAGGGCAAAGGCAGAAGGACTCGGCGAGTCATGTCATACAGGCATCATGGAAAGACCTGAGAGAATAATCCTTTTGGTAATAGCAACCCTGACAGGATGGATTGTCCCTATCTTGTGGATAATGCTCCTTCTCACTCACATTACTGTTATCCAGAGAATATACCACGTATGGAAGGTGACCCATTAGTTGTATGGAACAGGGCGGGTATGCTGAAAAACCCCTGTAATGCATACCCGCCCTTGCTAATAAAAAAATTTTTTGCACGCTTGGGTTAAAATTTAGTTCTTTAGGGAGTTTTCTCTTTGATTCAATCCGAGAGCAGCCGTAGACTTCAGGTTAATCCGGTAGGAGCATGGATTCGAACTTTTCCAGGTCGATAGGTTTTATAAGATAGCCGTTTACACCGAGTTCTTTCGCCCTGTCGATGTCCTTGCCGAATTCTGAGGTCGTGAGAACGACTACAGGTATAGTCGTTAAAGTCGTTAAATTATTGTCTTTCCTGATCTCGGCGAGAAAATCAAAGCCGTGCATCTTGGGGAGGTTAAGGTCAAGAAGTAAGAGATCGGGCCGGGGAGCATGTTCATAACCGTTTTTCCTGTGCAGGAATGACAGGGCCTCGATGGCATTCTTAACAGTCGTGACGCGGTAAGAGGTTTTCTCGCTTTCGGAGAGGATCTCGCTGGTGAGAATAGCGTCCATAGTATTGTCCTCAACCATAAGGATCTCGATCTTTTTTTGATCTTTTTCGGTCATCTTCTTAGTTCCATTATAGGCAAAGTGAAGTAGAATGTCGAGCCCTTACCCGGCTCCGATTCCACCCACATCCGGCCTTTGTGCCTTTCTGTTATCCTGTTGCATATCGCAAGCCCTATGCCGGTCCCCGGATACTCGGACTTGCTGTGCAGCCTGTGAAATACGGCGAATATTTTACCAGAATCTTTAGGATCAATGCCAATCCCGTTATCCCGGACCGAGAAAATATACTCCCGGCCTTCCTTCTTCGACGATAAATGGATTTTTGGTGTATCAATGCAGAATTTGATCGCATTCCCTATCAGGTTCTGGAACAGGCTCGTCAGCTGTGCGGAATCTCCAAAGACTGTCGGAAACGGTTCATCCACAGTGATATCGGCGTGCTTTTCCGCGATCGCAGCGTGGAGATTAGAAAGCGCCTTGGCTACGCATAAAGAGGTATCTATTTCCGAAAAGGTGATGCCGTCGCTTCCCACCTTCGAATATTCAAGTATATCGAGGATGAGCATCTGCATGTCTTTCACGCCTGTGGAGATATAGTGGATGAATTCATCGGCCTTTTCATCAAGTTGTCCCTTGTATCTGCGTGCCAGCATTTTCACGAACCCTTCAACGTTGCGCAACGGCGACACGGCCGTCTGCAATAGTCCGGGAATGTGGGCAGAATGCGGGCGGCACCGATGTCCCATGCACGGCTTTATAACAGGGTAGGCCGATACATTCCTCAGGTCGCAGACCCAGGCGCCGGGCCATCGACTGATTCACCCTCATGACATGGTGTTGATTGTCGAGTATCGCGATCAAGTCGGGCACGCTGTCGAATGTGCGCTCCCATTCCTCCTTGGCCCGGATGATCGCTTCCTCAGCCCGCCTGCGTGCACTGATGTCATGGGCAATCTTTGATGTCCCCACAACCCTGCCGCTCTCATCTTTGATAGCGGAAAATGTCAGTGAGACCGGAATGATTGTGCCATCTTTCCTAATACGCATGGTTTCGAAATGTTCTATGTGTTCGCCGTTTGCAATCCTTTCAAGAACGTCTGTTACTTCGTCAGCATGTCCAGGGGGTGCGAGGAAAGATATATGTTTGCCAATCGCTTCCTCTGCGGTATATCCGAATATCTTCTCTGCTCCTATATTCCAGATAGTGATGATCCCGTTGAGGTTTTCGCTTATGATCACGTCGTCTGCGCTCTCTACGATAGCCGCAAGAAGACCCTTTATCTCCTTTGCCTTCCTGATCTGGGTCACGTCTGTATAAGTGATTACCACGCCTTCGATACGGTTGTCGAAGGTCCTGTAAGGTGACGTGGCGCGAACATACCATGTGTCGTTTATCCTGATCTCTTTTTTCACAGGCGTGAGATTGTCAAGCACAAACTGGGAGTCTGCAATGAGATCGGACCCGAGATTCTCCTGTGACATATCGATGATAGGGCGGCCTATGTCAGCCGGAATGAATTTCAGAAGCCTCGACATGGCAGGGGTGAACCGTCTCACCTTGAACTGATGATCAAGGAATAGGGTCGGGATGTTCGTGCTCGACAGGAAGTCATAACGCTCCCTCAAAGAGGGAGACTTGACGGTTGTGAGCCGTCTCAAAGACGGCCGTTTGGGTTTATACTAAAACCTGCCCTCTTCTTGTTCATTGTCCAGCTTTTCCTGATGGGCAATGTACTCCTTGATCTTGTCCAGCTCAAAGCCAACCGTTGACACAGCATATCCGCGAGCCCAAAGGTTTTCTCCATTGAAATTCCTCTGCTTGTCTCCAAATTGCCGTGCCACGGCGCACTCTTGCCCTTCAGATACCCTATCACCTCTGAGACAGAGTATTTCGGCGGAATCGAAATACACATGTGCACATGATCCATCGCCATGTGCCCAGAAATGATCTCGCATCCTTCTGCCGCGCCAATTCGTGAAATACTCCCTTCAGATACTTCCTGATTTTCCCAAAGAGCGTTTTCTTCCGACCTTTGGGAACAAATACCACATGATACTTACAATCGTACTTCGAGTGTGTTAATCTCTTGTAACTATCCATAAACCTCCAGATAGACTTTGACTACCGTCAAGCCTCTCTGGAGGTTTATCTTACTTAATCCTGCAAGGTCAAACCTTTTATAGTCTCACTGGTCAAACCAGTGGCTTACCTATCTTTGAGTTACGCCTATCATAAGATCGGAGGAGAGCATGGCCGCTTCGGAATCACTGTCCGAAAGCAGCTGAGTATATGCTTGAACAGACGGGACCCCAAGCAGGTACATCCGTCTTCTGATCCGTCTGGAGACAACGCTTTGTTTATAGTGATTAAAGCGGTTGCCGGTCTTCCCATAGACAAGCTGATAAAGGAGATCGAATTCCGATCGGGAGATAAGATCAGGTCTTACGGCAGCTGTGCTGCCGGTATCGATCTTCACGATCTCGCGGGCTATAACTTCGGGCGCAAAAGCGGCGTCAACCTTGCCGGTATTGACTGCAGCGAGCGGCATTCCCGGGAACTCAGATGTCTCCGGGTCCTGGACAAAGACGGTGCCGCCCATCGTTCTTATCGACCGTATCCCCCCGCGCTCCGTCGGTACCTGCGCCGGAGAAGATGACAGCGATTGCCTGTTCCCCGGCCTCCTCGGCAAGCGATTCGAAAAAGTCGTCTATCGGCAGGCAGATATGCGCCTTCCTGCGGGGTGCGATGTGAAAGATTCCTTTCTGACTCCGCAGTTCCTTCCCGGGCGGGCAGAGATAAAGTTTTCCCGGAAGGACTTCCATACCGTCGGATATCTCGTTTATGTCGAGGTTAGGCCTTCGGGACCTGAGCAGTTCGGGTAAAAGATTTCTGTGCTTTGGTGAAAGGTGCTGAATATAGACAACGGCAAAACCGAACTTAGACGGCAGTTCCGATAGAAAACGCTTAAAAGCGTCGAGGCCGCCTGCGGATGCGCCTATGCCTACGATGGGGAAAGAGACAATCGACTTGTTTTCACCCGACGCCGCTGGTTCCACGTCACCCTCGAAATGCGGAAAAATTGGAGCGGGCGACGGGATTCGAACCCGCGACCTTCAGCTTGGGAAGCTGACACTCTACCACTGAGTTACGCCCGCGTTTATGATTTTATAAATCAGCGTACAATTAAAAGTCAAGGAAGGTTTACCGATATCCTTTTGCCGTTCATAAGTAATAATACCAGACATTTTGAAGTTTATCCAACTGTCGGAGAGGCATGATCCGACATCAAAATTCCCTTTGGGTATAAGGATGATGTGATATTATTAACTATGATTTCTCCTGAGACGCTCAGAAAAAAAATAATCAAAGACGAATATAATTCAATTATCTTCGCGAAGGGAAGGGCGTACGGAATGCATCTGGTAGGAGGATATATCAGGGACGCCCTGATGGGGACCAGATCGTCTGACAGGGATTACATTATCAGCGGAGATTTAAGATCATTTGTTTATGCAATCAGGGACATTATTAAAGGCACCATCGTCGAGTTCAGGAAACAGAACATGATAAGAATAGCCTTAAGTGAAGGACTCACTTTTGATTTCTCAAAACAGGCGGGCGACATCAGAGAAGACCTCTCGAAGAGAGATTTTACTGTAAATGCTCTTGCCTGGTCCCCTGGCAGCGGGCTTATAGATTATTTTGATGGAGTCGAAGACATAAAGAAGAAAAGAATTTGTGCAATATCCGAAGAAAATATTATTTCCGATCCGTTGAGAATGTTGAGGGCGTACAGGTTTGCGGCTGAATTGAATGGCTCGATAAGCAACGGAACGCGTATGATGATTAAAAGGTTACATGACAGTATAAAGGAGGTCTCACCTGAAAGAATAACTTTAGAACTTTTCAATTTGTTAAACTCGGAGAAGCCTTCGAGGTACCTGAAAATGGCACTCGAAGACCGTATGTTGACGAGTATTTTATACTTTCCTTTCGGTAAGTTAGAGGATAATATTAGAGAAATTTGTGCGTTCGAAAACACGTACATTAAGAAGCCTTCTCCTGAAATTAAAGTTCTACTTGATGAGAATTTTGCGTGCAACCTTTCATACAAGGGCCTGTTGTGTCTCGAAATGCTTCTTCAGGATGGGATCGGTTCGCACCGAAAAATAGAAAACCTTAGAATGAGCAATAGAATTAATGGCCGCATGCAATTAGTCCGCAAAGGGATGAAGGAGTGGGAGAAAAAAGGGAGTTCATCAAGAGACAGATTGTTCGGCATTTTTATGAAATCAAAGGAAGCTTCCGTAGATTTATTGATAATAAAGAATAGGCCGGATCTTATTAAAGAATATCATCGGTTCAAAAAAATATGGAGAGACGGATTTTTGAGCTCGGAGGAAATAATCAATGTTTCAAAGCAAACGGGGCCAGAGATAGGAAAGATCATAGAGAAACTAAAAAGAGCACAATTTGGACTTAGAATAAAGTCCAGAAAACAGGCAATTGAGTTCACACGTAAATTCTGCTAAAAAGTTCTTCACGGTACAGCTCATTTAATCCTTTAGAATCATGCAAATTGCTATATTTAGGTTCATATTAGTACGGTAACTAACTAATTCCATTGAATAAAAAATGATTTGTTTTGCTGTAAGCAATCGCTCTAAATGAATAATGCTATTTTACATAATATATCTTATCGGACATTTTATATTAACAAGCAATGTCAGTAACATGTTAATAATTGTGTTTGGGAAAGGTCTCCTTCCTTGGAGATTACAGGCTCAAGCGCATTTGATTAGGATTTGGGCAAGCAAGATAATTACTGATATCAACGAGTTACATCTTATCTATTGGATATCCTATCAGCAGATTCCCTTCTCTCTCTGAAACCCTTACATGGACGCGGGATTTCTTGGCACAATTCTCCGAGCATATCTTCACTTTAAGATAATTGTTGGATGTCCCGACCACGGCCTGATCAGCTCTCTCTTCTTCTACAATGACGTCAAGGACCTTATTTATATATGACGACATATATCCGGCCTTTTTTTTGTTATTTATAGTGTTAATAAAATTATATCTTTTCTTCTTCTCGGGCGCGGCGATCTGACCGGGCAATTTGAAGGCCGCGGTATCAGGTCTCGGCGAGAAAGGGAATATGTGCATGTACGAAAACGGCAATGATTCGGCCAGCGCGCCCGTTCTTAAGAATTCATGCTCGCTTTCACCCGGGAAACCTACGATAATATCAGTGCCTAAGGCAATATCAGGCGACCTGCTTACTATCCCTTCTATAGTCCGTGTATAATCCCGGACCCCGTAACTTCTGTTCATGCGTTTCAGAATAGCGTCATCACCGCTCTGAAGTGGAATATGAAGGTGTTTACATATCCGTTCTTCACTTAACAATTCCATGATTCCGCCGTCTATTTCATTGACCTCGATAGAACTGAGACGTATTCTCGATATGCATGTTTTGTTTAAAAGAGTTCCGAGCACATTTGCAAGCCTTATCTTAGGATTCAAATCATGGCCATATAAACCGAGATGGATGCCGGTAAGAACGATCTCATTATATCCCCGGGATTCATATTCAAGGGCATGTTTAAGGATTTCTGAAACCTCAAGGCTGCGCGATTTTCCCCTTGCTTTCGGAACTATGCAGTAAGTGCAGGCAAAATTACATCCATCCTGGATTTTTATATAAGGTCTCGCCCTGTGGGAGAAACCTAAACATTTGCTTTCTAAATTATCAGATAATATATCAATAATATGTAGTTTATTATCATTTTCAACTATACTGATATCTCCCTGGATCTTATTTATTTCTTCGGGCCTCAATTGTGCGTAACAGCCGGTCACTATCACCTTAGACCCTGCTTTAATGGCTCTTCTGATCATCTGCCTCGACTGATAATCGCTCTTTGCCGTGACCGAGCAGGTATTAATAATACAGTAATCCGGCCTTTCGGATAATGGTACTATGGAAAAACCGATATTGACGAGACTTCCCTCGATAACGGTGCTCTCCGCCTGATTAACTTTGCAGCCGAGGGTCAGGATGGAAGCTTTCATTATATTATTGCGGGAATCCCTTCGAGAGAATGCTTTCTGCCCTTTGTAATCTCAACACTTATCAGTGCTCCAAATTCGGTTCCGCTATCAGGTATAACTACTATCTTATTTGATCTTGCCCTTCCCGTGAGTTTACCTTCATGAGTAACATCCCTGCCCTCAACAAGAATTTCCTGAAATGTGCCTTGAAGGGCTTTGTTTTTCCTGACTGTTATTTCGTCCTGCAGTTTGAGGATCTCATCGAGACGTTCGGATTTGATCTCTTCCGGAAGTTGGTCCCGCATTCCTGCGGCCCGAGTGAAAGGCCTCGGAGAATATTTAAAAGCAAAAATTCCGTCAAATTCTATTTCTTTCAGTGCCCTTATTGTATCCATATGGTTATTGTCGGCCTCACCCGGAAATCCTGCTATGATGTCGGAAGTTATAGATATAGCCGGCACATTTTTCCTCAACTCACAAATTTTCTCCATGTAATCATTATAGGTATAACCCCGGTTCATACGTTTCAGGACATTATCCGAGCCCGATTGCAGAGGAAGGTGAATATGCTCGCACACCTTGGGCAATTCGGAGATCGCGGCGATAAGTTCCACAGAGAGATCTTTAGGATGGGATGTAACGAACCTTATCCTTTCTATACCCTCTACCCTGTTTAACATTTCCAGAAGCCCGGGGAAATCAGTATCACTTCTGTAAGAGTTTACATTTTGGCCGAGGAGGGTTATCTCCTTGTACCCCTTTTCCGCGATCACGGACACCTCTCTGTAAATATTTTCACTCGGCCTCGATCTTTCCCTGCCACGGGTGAAAGGCACTATGCAATAGCTGCAGAAATTGTTACAGCCGTACGCTATTGTAATCCATGCCTTCACCCCATCCTCTCTGCGGGCCGGCAGATCCTGCAATGCTATCTCAGGGTTATCTTCCATGGCAATACGCGGGTACCCCATTTGGGCGATATCCTTCAATCTGCTTATATTCTGCGGCCCCAAGATGAAGTCCACATGGGGTGCCTTTTTAAAAAGGTTCTTCCCTTCCTGCCTTGCTATACAGCCTGCAACCGCTATCCTCAGATCGGGTCTCTTTTTTTTATAAGGCTTAATCCGTCCGAGTTCACTATAAAATTTCTGCTCCGCTTTTTGCCTTATGCTGCAGGTATTGTATATGATCAAGTCGGCTTCGAGGGGACTGTCTGTCTGTGAATAGCCCTCCTCCTGCAAAACTCCGATTATCTTTTCGGAGTCATGAACATTCATCTGACAACCGAAAGTGTGTATATATACAGTTTTCCCCATTTATAAAAATTTAACATGTATCAAGAGGATGTTACAAGGTAAACAGCGCAGGATTAAAATCTGTCAATTCCTTCAGATACTGTGATTTACGTCACTTTCTTGAAATATTACTATCCGTAATCTATTATATAAACTATGATCGGAACAATATTAGGCAAAGTTTTCGGCACGAAGAACGAGCGCGAACTAAAACGACTATGGCCGTTTATAGAAAAGATCAATTCTTTGGAGCCGCAGACAGCGGGTCTTTCGGATTCGCAGCTGAAAGACATGACCGAAGAGTTCAGGAGAAGGATTGAAGCGGGGGAGACTCTTGACGATTTACTCCCTGAGGTATTTTCGGTCGTTCGTGAGGTTTCGAGACGTAAACTTAATATGAGACACTTTGATGTCCAGATGCTCGGAGGCATCGTTCTTCATGACGGAAAGATCGCTGAAATGAAGACGGGTGAAGGCAAAACCCTGGTGGCCACCCTACCCGTCTGTCTGAATGCCCTCGACGGCAGGGGCGTCCATGTTGTTACCGTCAACGACTATCTCGCGAAGAGAGACAGCCAGTGGATGGGTCCCGTATATAACTTTCTCGGTTTGTCTGTGGGTGTTATACAGCATGACGTGTCATTCCTCTATGATCCGTCTTATCTTTCCACGGACAAGAGATTGGACTTCCTCAGGCCCTGTTCCAGGCAGGAGGCTTATTCAGCCGACATAACATACGGCACCAACAACGAATTCGGATTCGACTATCTCAGGGACAATATGAAATATGAGATTTCCGATTACTGTCAGAGGGAATTGAACTATGCGATAGTGGACGAGGTGGACAGCATACTTATTGACGAGGCAAGGACACCTTTGATTATATCAGGCCCCTCCGAGGAATCAACGGACAAGTATTACAGGATAGACAAGATTATACCGAAGCTCCAGAAAGATATAGATTACACGATAGATGAAAAGGCGAGGACCGCGATTCTTACCGAAGAAGGCAACGTAAAAGTGGAAAGACTGCTCGGCGCGGGCAATCTTTATGACCCCGCCAACATCGAACTCGTTCATCACGTACTCCAGGCTCTCAAAGCACATGCTCTCTTTAAGAAAGATGTGGATTATGTCGTTAAGGATGGAGAGGTAATCATCGTCGATGAGTTTACGGGCAGGCTTATGCCCGGCAGACGATGGTCGGATGGACTCCATCAGGCGGTCGAGGCGAAGGAGGCTGTGAAAATCGAAAGCGAGAACCAGACACTCGCTACTATTACGTTTCAAAATTACTTCAGGATGTACAACAAGCTTGCGGGTATGACGGGAACAGCCGATACAGAGGCGGCGGAATTCGCGAAGATCTATAACCTCGAAGTTATGGTAATGCCCACAAATAAACCTATGGTAAGGACCGACTACCCCGACACAGTCTACAAGTCTGAAAAAGGGAAATTCAATGCTGTTATAAAGGAGATAGAAGAGCTTTATCAGAAAGGACAGCCGGTCCTTGTCGGAACCATATCTATAGAAAAATCTGAAACATTGAGCCATCTTTTAAAGAAACAAAATGTACCTCACTCGGTTTTGAATGCGAAATATCATGAGAAAGAAGCGGAGATTATCGCCCAGGCCGGAAGGAACAAAGCCGTTACGATAGCTACTAATATGGCTGGAAGAGGTACCGACATAATACTCGGAGGCAATCCCGAAGGTCTTGCGCGGGAAATTTTAAGTGACAAAAAAGACTATACTGACGAGGACTGGAAACAGGCTCTTACGAAGGCGGAGGACATCTGTAAGAAAGACCGGGAAAAGGTCATCACCGCAGGAGGTCTTCATATACTGGGTACGGAAAGGCATGAAGCGAGGAGGATCGACAATCAGCTCCGAGGGCGTTCCGGCAGGCAGGGTGACCCCGGTTCATCGAGGTTCTACATGTCCCTTGAAGACGACCTTATGAGGATTTTCGGTTCGGACAGGATTTCCGGGCTCATGGATAAACTGGGCATGGATGAAGATATGCCTATAGAAAATAGAATGGTAACGAAGGCCATCGAAAATGCACAGAAACGCGTCGAGGACCATAACTTTGATATGAGGAAACACCTTATAGATTACGATGACGTCATGAACAAGCAGAGAACGGAGATCTATTCTTTCAGAAAAGAGATCCTCCAGGGTGAGAATCTGAAAGAGCGCATCTTCGGCATGATCGATGTCGTTGTGGATGAATTGGTCCTTATATACTGTCCTGAAGAAAAACATCCAGAGGAATGGGACATGAAGGGACTCAGGGATTCAGCCTTCGGAATTTTTGCCGTTGTGCCCGAAATCTCACCCGTGAACCAGGATTTATTGAGGGAGACTCTGACCTCGGAGATAAGGAAGGCGTACGAACAGAAAGAGTTTGAAGCCGGCAGCGATATAATGAGGTATCTTGAAAAAGTTGTCATGCTCCAGGTCATCGATTCACAATGGAAAGATCATTTGCTTGGTATGGACCATCTGAAAGAAGGCATAGGGCTCAGGGGATACGGCCAGAAGGACCCCTTAGTGGAATATAAGAAAGAGGCATTCGATATCTTTGCGGAAATGACATCGAGGATATCCACTGAGGTCGTCACAAGGCTTTTTAAGATACAGGTTGAAAAGAAAGAGTCCATCAGGAAAGAACAGGTGAAGCCGATGCGTTTGAACTATAACAGGGGCGACGGGTCTTCTGCCCAAACAGTCAGACGCGGCAGAAAAGTAGGCAGGAATGATCTGTGTCCGTGCGGAAGCGGTAAAAAATATAAAAAATGCTGCGGTGTGAATGCCTAAAATATTTTTGATAGGCCGAAGTGCTGCGAAAAACGATTATAAGGATTCTCTTGTAACTCTGGGATTCAGCATCAGCAAATTTGATTCTCTCGACAAGTTCACCCGGGGCCTGCGTGAAAAAGCGGATTTGATTGTCGCCGATAAATCACTGAGCTCGGATCCGTCTTTTAGTGAATTTCTGAATTTATCCAAATCAATTCCGAAGATAATAATCTACAACACCCATGCTTTCAGGGGCTTTACGCCCTGGACAAAAGAAAATTTGGTCTACCCTCTCTATGCCCCGGAAGCAAAGGAGCTCGCGTATTTTATCAAAAGGTTATTGGCTGAAAGCAAGATGTTTACCGAACACGGCAGGTTGAAGAGCGACCTGTCTGTGCTGAGTCGCGAGTTGAACTTCTTTGAAGAGGTGAGCAAAACACTGACTTCCTCGCTCGAGTTAAAGAACATTCTTACAAAAATAATGGAAAAAGTGAAAGAGATGACAAAAGCAGAAGCATGGTCCGTGCTTTTAGTCGACAACGAAACAGGAGAACTTGTCTTCGAAAAAACGAACGCAAAAAAGAAAAAAGAGATGCATAAAATCAGGCTGAAGATGGGAGAGGGCATAGCCGGATGGGTTGCGAGTGAAGGCATCCCTGTTGTGGTTCCCGATGTCTCGAAAGACGAACGTTTTTTCGGCAAGATAGACGACGCCATCAACCTGAAAACGAAATCCCTCATGTGTGTTCCTATAAAAATCAATAACCAGGTGCTCGGCGTACTCGAACTCGCGAACAAAACTACAGGAGAACCTTTTGTAAAAGAAGACCTCGGCCTGCTGATGAAGCTTGTCGACCTTACTGCGATCGCTATCGAAAGGACGTCGCTGTATCAGAAGATGGCGGAACTTGCCATAACGGATGATCTCACGAAGCTCTTCAACACCCGATACCTCAACAGAACTATCGAAATCGAAATCCAACGTTCCGCCCGGTATAACAGCTCCATATCACTTATATTTATGGATATTGATTACTTTAAACATATAAACGACCGCTACGGGCATATAATAGGCAGCAAGGTACTGGTAGAAATCGGCCAGCTCCTTTTAAAAAGCCTCAGGTCTGTTGATATCGTCGCCCGTTACGGCGGAGATGAGTTTGTAATTGTCCTTCCCCAGACGCCTCCGGCATCCGCAGTGCAGATTGCAGAAAGGATGCGCAAGTCGGTGGAACAGAATACCTTCCTTAAAAAAGAGGGCTACTCTCTGAAATTAACGGCAAGTTTCGGGGTCGCATCGTATCCGGAAAGTGCAAAATCCAAGGAAGATCTTATCAGGCTTGCCGATGATGCAATGTACAGGGTTAAACACCAAACAAGAAATGCGGTTTATGCGATAGAATAAATATATGGCACTATTTAATTACGCAACAAAAGAAATAACCATTAAGATTGTTTATTACGGTCCCGGGCTGAGCGGCAAGACGACTAATCTTCAATATCTGCATTCTATTTTTGACCCTTCGAAAAGAGGAAAGCTTTTATCTCTTGCTACAGAGGCGGACAGAACCCTTTTCTTCGACTTTCTTCCCGTAGAGATGGGGAAGATAAGCGATTTTTCCATACGAATTCAGCTTTATACGGTGCCCGGACAGGTCAGGTATAACGCGACGAGAAAACTCGTTTTAAAAGGAGCCGATGCAGTTGTATTTGTTGCAGATTCTCAGCGTGAAATGAAGGAACAGAATATCGAGAGCCTGAAAAATATGAGAGAAAATCTCATCGCCAATAACATCAACCCCGATGATACCCCGCTGGTCCTTCAATATAATAAAAGGGACTTGACGAATATCTTATCTGCGGAAGAAATGACAAAAGACCTCAATAGGGACGGAAAATACGAATACAGGGAAGCGGTGGCCATAGACGGGACAGGGGTTGAAGATACATTTCATTTCATAACAAAGCTCGTTATGAAAGGCATTGCAGAAAGACATAATGTGAAGATACAGCCTTCCGCAGAGATCGTTGAAGCAGCAACAGAGCAAAAAGTCCACAAAAGGGTCCTCCCCCCTGAGCCTCCAGCCGAGATGGAGATTGAACGGTCCAATTATGAAGTCCGGGAAATGATGAAAGAACCAATGACGACGGCAGTAAGGGAAGTAACTTCTACTTTAGGAAAAAGAGCGGCGAAAGAAATTGCAGAAGTGCGGGAAACTGCGGTCATTTCGGGAGAAAGACTTGATTTAATCGTCGAAAGAATAACCGGGGTGTCGGAATCGCTGAAAGAAGTGAAGAAAGCTGTTTCGAATATTCAATCCGAAATAAACGAGATGAAAAAAGAACAGAAGGCGGTCAGCAGTCAGCTCAGAGAGGTAACAAACACACTGGTCAAAATAAAAACAAAGAGAAAGTGGTTTAGCTTTTCATAAACCCGCCCCCCAAAAAGTTGAGCTGAAAAATGTAGATATTGTTCAAAGATTTATTTAACTCGATGAATTTATTAAAAATATATTTATGCTGGTAATTACTAAAGGTATCCCTCGTCCATCTGTTGAAGGTACATTGAGGTATCGAAAAATAAATCTTTTCACAATCCCGATATGCATCGGAACATTTTTCTAACTGAATTTTTGGATGAGTAGCTGCCACCGCTCAGAAAATATAGCGGATTCCTTTTTCTCATCTCGGAAATCCTAATGTCTTTGTTAATGCCTCGGCCTTCTTCAGTGTCTCGAAATATTCTCTTCCCGGGTCTGAGTCCGCTACGATTCCGGCGCCGGCCTGAACATAGGCAATATCATTTTTTATTACAAAGGTCCTGATTATGATATTTAAATCCATATTTCCCGTAAAACTGATGTAACCAATCGAACCCGTATATGGTCCACGCCTGACCGGTTCAAGTTCATCGATGATCTCCATGCACCTGACCTTTGGAACGCCCGTTATCGTGCCCCCGGGGAATGCGGCTTTTATCGCGTCAAAACAGTCTTTTCCCGGTACAAGGGTCCCCGCAACATTCGAAACGATGTGGATCACGTGCGAATAATCTTCAGTAATCATGAATTCATCAACCATAACGGTACCGTACTCCGAAACCCTTCCGAGATCATTCCTTTCGAGGTCAATCAACATTATGTGTTCCGCCCTCTCCTTATCATTCAGTAGGAGTTCTTCGCGCATCAGTTCGTCCTCGGCGCTATCTCTACCCCTCGGCCTCGTACCCGCGATCGGCCTCGTCTCGATTGTCCTGCCATTCACTCTAAGAAGCCTCTCTGGCGACGAACTTACAATCTGATAATCACCGAAATCGACAAAAGCCGCGAAAGGTGACGGATTTATGGACCTCAATATACGATAGAGATCCCAGGGGCTTTTATCTCTTATATGTGCAGAAACCCTCTGCGACAGATTTGCCTGGAAGATATCCCCGGCAGCGATATATTCCTTTGCCCTCCTCACAATGTCCATATATTCTGTCTGCTTCATCTCGTAATTAATTGATAATGTGCGATGCCTGACAGATGACGCATGATCAGCAACATGTAATTCCTCTGTTTTGAACTTTACATCCCCTAACCTGTATTTTGTATCCTGTAACTTTTCAACAGCCGCGTCATACATTTCCGGCCAGTCGGGCACTATCCTCAGCATTTCATTTTCCATCGCATCTTTGACACCGGGGCAGATGATGATCCAGCACTTTTTATCCAGATGATCAAAGGCAATAATTTTGTCCAGCATCAGAAAATGTGCATCGGGTAGATTAAGGTCGTCTACAGCATTCTTCGGCAATTTTTCAAAATAATGGACAAAATCGTAACCGAGGCCCCCGGCAACTCCTCCCTGAAAAGGAGGGAGATAATCAAATGAAATTTGCCGGTAAGCGGTAACAAGGTTCTTCAATATATTGAGAGGTTTATTTGAAAAGACTGTCTCTTTCCCGGATGACTCTATTTCTATTACACCGTTCTTGGTTTTAAATATCAAACAGGGATCAAATCCGATGAAAGAGTATCGCGAAATCTTGTCTGGACCCTTTATGCTTTCGAGGAGAAGACTGTTTGAAGAAGCCAATGACTCATACACTGAACAGGGAGATGAATATGCCAGTTCTTCGTGCAGCGGCGGTACTCCGCCGCTCTTTATCAACTCTATGAAATTCTCTTTTGAAGGAATAATCATGTATTGTGAAATATAGCCCTAACCGGTCTTTCCTTGCAATAAAAATTTCTCTGGTATTAGAATAAAAAATTTGTCAGCGTCGCATTTGTTCCGGATGTGACATTTAGATATAATATTTACATACAACATTATTTAGTACATAATAAAAAATTAGGAGTTGCACTTTGTTAAAAGAGGCAAGCATATTTAAAAAGGGGTCTTTAACTTTATTCGTTTCTTTTGTTATTTTGTTGTCTTCAAACTCGTTAGTTTGCGCCAACTGGAGTTCGGTCGTCTCCCCCCCGGTTAGTTCCTCGTGGTCGCTTAATAGTGTTTATTTTATATCAGCGGGTGAAGGATGGGCTGTGGGAATTGATTACACAAATCATACAGGGGTTTTGCTTCATTACTCCAGTGGCGGCTGGAATTCCGTTACCCCGCCATCTGTGAGTCCGGAGTGGTTTCTCAATAGCATTCATCTTATATCATCCGGTGAAGGATGGGCCGTGGGAGATGATACCTCAAATTATAGAGGAGTTTTACTTCATTATGGCGGTGGCGCATGGAGTTCCGTTACCCCGCCTTCTGTGAGCTCGGAGTGGTCTCTTAATAGTGTCCACTTTACATCGGCCGGCGAAGGATGGGCCGTGGGTGGAGACGATGCAAATGAAAAAGGAGTTTTGCTACGTTATAAAGACGGTGCATGGAGTTCCGTTACCCCGCCATCTGTGAGTCCGGAATGGTCGCTTAATTCCGTACATTTTACGTCGGCAGGTGAAGGATGGGCCGTAGGCAGAGATAATGCCAACAAAAAAGGAGTGTTGCTTCACTATACAGGTGGCACATGGAGTTCTGTCAACCCGCCTCCTATAAGCTCGGATTGGTCCCTTAAAAGTGTTTATTTTACATCGGCCGGTGAAGGATGGGCTGTGGGAGCTGATCGCAAGAATGGGCAGGCAGTTTTGCTCCATTATACCGGGAGCTGGACATCCGTTGCTTCTCCCGCTATAAGCATTGATTGGCTCCTTAATAGTGTCTGCTTTATATCATCCGGTGAAGGATGGGCTGTGGGAGCTGACGGAAAAGGTGGAAAAGGAGTTCTGCTTCATTATGCCGGCGGTACCTGGAATTCCGTGAACTCTCCTCCCGTAAGCTCATATTGGCTGCTTGAAGGAGTTTATTTTACTTCCGACGGCCGGGGATGGGCTGTGGGATCTGACGGTGTAAGTGGAAAAGGAGTTTTACTTCACTGAAACAGCGTATCAGACTATCTCCGTCTATTTTTCCTATCCGTAAGCAGTTAATCTCTTGTCTCAAACAGAAACTATTTCGAGAGAGACCAGTTCGACAGCCTTCAAAGGGTCGGGCTGTTGCAGGATGGCCCTGCCTATTACAAGATAATCCGCCCCTGCCTTTATAGCTTCTTTTGGCGTCATTGTTCTCTTCTGATCGTCGGGGGGGGTCCACGATGGTCTGATACCGGGAGTCACGATAAGAAATCCTCTGCCGCAATGATTTCTTATTATTTCAACTTCTCTTGCAGATGCTACAACACCATCGAGGCCTGCATTGAGAGAGAGAGCAGATAAATGCCGTACATGTGTTTTAAGACCGTACTGGATTCCAAGTTCGTCTCTGAGGACTTCTCTCGTGAGACTTGTAAGCACCGTTACACCAAGTATTCTTGGTCTGTCCAGGTTCTCTTTCAGGCAGGTCTCGACAACATTTTCCCTGCATCTCCTCATCATATCGAGTCCGCCTGAAGCATGCACATTAAACATGTACACACCGAGTCTTGCCGCGGCAACTGCCGCTTTTGAGACAGTATTGGGAATGTCATGAAATTTCAGATCGAGGAACACCTTTTTGTCCTTTTTAACAATATCCTGAACAATCTTCGGACCACAGCGTGTAAACAATTCAAGTCCTACTTTAAATATTCCCACATAATCCTTGAATTTATCTACAATTTCTAAGGCGTAATCATGTTCCGATACGTCAAGGGCAAGTATTAATTTTTCACTCGCCGACATATTTAATCACCGTTGCTCAACATCCAAAATAGTATCCTATATCTTTGCAGGCGTTATTCCTTTCTGCGCCTGATACTTGCCGGCTTTGTCCGCATAAGACCTCTCGCAAACCTCTGCACCCTCAATAAAAAGAAGCTGCGCTATCCCCTCATTTGCATATATCCTTGCCGGCAGCGGAGTTGTATTTGATATCTCAATGGTCACATGACCCTCCCACTCGGGTTCAAGCGGCGTCACATTAATGACTATCCCGCACCGCGCGTATGTTGACTTGCCGAGGCAGATAACCAGTACTTCCCTCGGAATCTTGAAGTATTCAACAGACCGTCCGAGCACGAAAGAATTTTGAGGAATTACACAAACGTCTCCCCTGAAGTCCGTAAAACTCCTGATATCGAAATTTTTTGGGTCAACAACGGCATGATTTCCATTTGTGAAAATCTTGAACTCATCGGCGATCCTCATGTCATACCCGTATGAACTGACGCCGTAAGAAATGACACCCCCCCTTATCTGCTCTTTATTAAAGGGGTGGATCATTCCCTTTTCCGCCATCTCCCTTATCCACCGATCGTTTTTAAGCATTATGCTCCCTTCTATTGATAGAATGAATTGTAGACGAGATTACCATAAAGGAACGGGATGTTACAAGCCTGAGAATATTTACATAGCAGTACAATATAAATTAAAGAAATAAAGCAAAAGGGGACGCGATCGCAATTATAAGAAGGGGACGCGATCTACAGTTTTCTACGAGCTAACTTTCTTTCTTGTCCTCTTTTCCGGTTTTTTCTGTGCCGGATGTTTTGCGCCGCTCTCCACCATATCCAATGCTTCCAAATACTCATTGAAATAACCGAGAGTTTCCTTTGCGACATCCTCCTGCAGTTTTTGGATAGCAAAGCCGGCATGCACAATCACGTAGTCTCCAATCTTCACGGCGTCTTCCAGAAGCATAAGGCTTATATCACGTTGTGCACCATAGACATCAATGGTAGCCCTTGAATCTTCGATACTGATTATCTTTGACGGTATTCCAAGACACATTGCATTATTCCTCCAATTTTAATGGATCTCACTTTTAGTATACCATATTTGCCCAAAGTAAATTTTTTAAAAATATTTAATAAAAAATCTATATATCATAGCTTTTTTATAGCTATTTTCTATTTGAATTATAGCTTTCCATATTTGATAATGTATAAAAAGACAAATAATAAGGAGTTTAACTTGTCGATAAAGCAAATTATCAAAAGAATCGCGGTTTCACCCTGGCTTTATTTTATCATCAGATTGTCACTCGGCCTTCTCTTTATATATGCCGGCTTCATTAAATTGATTGATCCGAAGGCTTTTGCAAGAACTATTTCATATTATGACATAGTGCCGGAAAGTTTTTTGCCTTTAGTTTCTGTTGGTCTGCCCGCTGTAGAATTTCTGTCGGGTGTCGGCCTTGTGTTCAATATACGGGGCAGTCTCACAGCCGTGTTAAGCCTGCTTCTTCTTTTCAGTCTGATTTTAGGATTCGGCCTATTCAACAATCTCAATATCGATTGCGGTTGCTTTACCGGGGAGGAGATACAGGACCGTAGCGCGCTCAAGCTGGCATTGTACCGAGACCTGACATTGATTACCGCAGCGCTTTATCTGTACATTTATCGCCGGATCGGTTATAAGAGAAAATTCGAGCCTTTTCAATTCAAGAAAAATTAACTGTAAGGAGGAAAGTTCATGGCGTGGAAAAAGAGTTTATGGGCAGTGTGCGGCGTGTGTGCAATTTTTCTTTTAACTGCTTCAACTGACGGCATGGCCGCATGGGGGAGTAAGGAACTCGAGACGGAAAAGATTGCAGTAAATTTTGCCAGGGAAGTGATAAAAGGCGGCTACAGGATTGTTTCCACAGAAGAACTTAAAGGCTGGAGCGATCAAAAGAAGGATGTGTTCATCGTCGACACGATGCCTTACGAAGACAGCTATAAAAAGCAGCATGTACCGGGTGCAGTGCACTTCGAGTTTCCAGTTAAGGAAGTCGCGAATTTTGACGATAAAACAAAAGAGGCTTTTACAAAGTTACTCGGTGCGAACAAGGACCGTCCTATAGTAATATACTGTGGTTTTACGAAATGCGGCCGCAGCCATAACGGCGCTATGCTTGCTGTAAAGCTCGGGTACAAAAATGTTTACCGTTATCCCGGCGGGATTACCGCGTGGACAGAAGCCGGCTATCCGGTCGAGAAAGCTAAATAGACTAAATTAGTTTTTTGGTGAGGACGCTTTTTTCAGCGTCCTCACTCGAAGACATTTCTTTTCTGCTGCATTATGTGCCTGGATTCAATGCCTCCGACGACCCTGAACTATATTGCGAGCAAAATTGCATATTGCACTTTCACCGCCTTATGTTATTAAATATTCTGTATGCCGGAATCGACTCCTTTGATGAAACAATACCTCGGTATCAAGGAAAAATATAGAGACGCGATCGTATTTTTCAGACTCGGAGATTTTTATGAAATGTTCGGGGAGGATGCCGAGAAAGCATCAAGAGTACTCCAGATAGCGCTTACTACGCGGGACAAATCAAAAGACGACCCCATTCCGATGTGCGGCATTCCTTATTTTGCGTCTGAATCTTACATTCTGAAGCTGATTAAAGCGGGATATAAGGTCGCCATCTGTGAGCAGATGGAAGATCCAAAAGAGGCGAAGGGGATTGTTGAAAGGGATATAGTAAGAGTTATCACGCCGGGAACGCATACCCCGGAAAATCCTAAAGAAAACACATATATCATAAGTATATATCCCTCCGGCAACAAGCACGGCATTGCGGCGTCGGATATCTCGACAGGCGAATTCATCATCTATGAAACGGACGAAAGCATCGAGGATGAAATATCCCGCTTCGAACCGCGGGAAATCCTTATACCTCAGAGTATCAGGGACAATATCCACTATAAAGAAACCCTCAACAACTTCTATGTTTCGGTTTACGAGGACTGGTATTTCGATTATTCAGAGGCTTATAAAACCTTACTTACTACCTTAAGGGTATCGTCTCTTGAAGGATATGGATGCGATGGTATGAACGCTGCTGTCTCTGCCGCAGGCGCCCTGGTCAGTTACCTTGAGGATACACAGAGGGGAATGTTCACGCTCGAAAGAATATCAACCTTAACGCGTGATTCTTTCATGTTTCTTGATGCGGCAACACAGCGCAACCTCGAGCTGACTCACAATATCAGGGACGGTTCGACCGAAGGCACACTTTTATGGGTCCTCGATGAAACTCTTACTCCCATGGGAGGCAGATTCCTGAGATCAGCCATTCTTAAGCCGTTGATCGGGATTGACGAAATAAAGAAAAGACAGGACACGGTCGAATACCTTCTGGATGACTTTGAGATCCTTGAGGACCTGAGGACATCTTTGAGAAAGGTGCAGGACCTTGAAAGGCTTTCATCAAGGGTCAATTCAAGGACGGCTAATGCGAGAGATTTAATAGCGATCAAGAATTCCCTTCTT
Source organism: Thermodesulfovibrionales bacterium (assembly GCA_963716185.1). Lineage (GTDB taxonomy): Bacteria > Nitrospirota > Thermodesulfovibrionia > Thermodesulfovibrionales > SM23-35 > CAVZMO01. The sequence continues at coordinate 3,458,950 of OY970295.1, read as the reverse complement.
AAAATGCCGGGGATCAAAAAATCGCTGCAATCATCCAGGAGTCCTTATTTAAGATCGATCTCTGCAGAGATATCGGAATTCTCAGGTATCAGTGAATTAATAGAGAAGAGCATTATCGATTCGCCCCCGATAAGCCTGAAAGACGGCGGAATCATAAAGGACGGGTACAGTAACGATGTGGATGAGCTGAGGGACGTGTCCAGAAAAGGCAAGAACTTTATCACCGGGCTTGAGCTTAAAGAGAAGCAGAGGACAGGCATATCTACTCTCAAAGTGGGCTATAACAGGGTCTTCGGGTACTTTATCGAAGTCACGAAGTCGAACCTCCATATGGTCCCTGATGATTACATCAGGAAACAGACTCTTGTCGGAGGCGAAAGGTTCATTACCCCCGAACTTAAAGAATATGAATCCGGGGTTCTCGGGTCCGAGGAAAGGCTGAAGAATCTCGAATACCGCATATTTCAGGATATACTCGAGGACGTACGAAAAGAATCTCTTTCTCTGTCAAAAACGGCACTTGCCCTCGCGACGGTAGACTTTCTCTCGTCCCTTGCAGTTGTTGCAAAAAGGCACAACTATGTGAAACCTTCGGTTGATGAAAGTGGAATAATGGACATCACCGACGGAAGACATCCGGTGCTTGAAAGGATACCGTCGGCGGAACGTTTTATTCCCAACAGCATCAATATGGACACTGAGGACAACCGTCTTCTCATAATTACGGGGCCGAACATGGCAGGCAAGTCGACTTATATGAGGCAGGTCGCACTTATTATAATCATGGCACAGATAGGAAGTTTTGTACCTGCATCTTGTGCAAGGGCCGGCATTACAGACAGGATATTTACAAGGATAGGAGCGTCCGATTTCCTTACAAAAGGTCATAGCACATTTATGGTCGAAATGATTGAGGTTGCAAATATCACACACAACGCCACTTCAAAGAGTCTCATTATCCTGGATGAAGTAGGCAGGGGCACAAGTACATTTGACGGTATAAGCATTGCCTGGGCCGTTGCGGAACATATTCTGAACAGCATAAAAGCCAGGACCCTCTTTGCAACACATTATAATGAGCTTACAGAGCTTGCCCTTACCAACGACGGCGTAAGAAATTATAATATCGCCGTAAAAGAATGGGGAGATGAGATCATATTCCTTAGAAAGATAGAGAAAGGGCCTGCGGACAAGAGTTACGGCATTCAGGTGGCGCGGTTGGCAGGGCTTCCGGACAGCATCATAGGGAGGGCGAAGGAGGTGCTCGCCAATCTCGAAAAGGAGGAACTGAATGAGACCGGTCGGCCGAGGTTTGCAGACAAAAAAGCGAAGAAGGGAACGGTCCAGCTTGACCTGTTCTCTTCCGTGGCGGATTCGATTATTACAGAAATCAGGAACCTCGACTTGAAAAGGCTTACACCTGAAGATGCCATGAACAGACTTGTTGAGATCAAAAAGAAGATCAGCATATAATCCCCAGAAATACATTTAAAAGCGCCCCCTACCCGCGTAGGATTGACTCTCTAATATGAACATATGATATTAGATTTGAGAACAGTCATGAAAATCCATGCAATCATAAATAACTAAAGAGAGCCCTTATTTCGTGTTGACCACTCCGGCGACAAACGAGGTTGAAAAAATCCCGATCGATGCGAGGCTGTTGAGCGACGCAATCATCGAGCTGAATATTTCACGCCGTAATGTTTCCATCTATCCGAGGGATCATCCCTCCGTAGACAGGTCGCTGAACCGTGCCTTTGAATTTCTGCATAAACTTTTTGAAATCAGACCGGCGGTCATATCAGAGATCCTTTCAGAGGATGAATACAGGACATTTACCGAAATAGTGAAGGAGCAGGTGGAACAATTTGTATGGACCGGACAGTACCGGCAGGTTCTTAAAACGTTGGAAGTCTTCGAATCGCATGCTGAAAAAGACATATTTCCTGATATTACTTTAAATTTACTCCAGTATTACCATTCTTTAGATTTTATCTCACAATTCGTTGAATCCCTGAGGGTTATAGGAAGACAGATGAGAGAGGAATCCCTGCTGCTCTGTGAATATTACGGGGAAAGGATAATTCCTCTTCTGATGGATGCTCTTGTGATGGAAGGTACTCAAACAGTGAGAAAATTTCTTTTGAGTTTACTGAAGCAATTCGGATATAAGGTAATACCCGAAGCAGTCAAACGGCTTGGAGACAGCAGGTGGTTTGTAAAAAGGAACATGCTCTATATTCTTGGTGAATTGAATAGAGAAGAGGTAATTCCCCATGTCAGGTCGTACTGCCGCTATAAGAATCAGAAGGTGAGCATAGAAGCGCTGAAATGTCTGCTGAGTTTCGGGGACAGATATGGGGTCGAAGTTATCAAAGAATATCTCCGTTCAGAATCAAAGGAGAAGATCATGCAGGCAGTGGCGCTTTCAGACGCCTTTAAAATCAAAGAGGTTGTCACCGATTTGATCCGCCTGCTGGCCAAAAAAGGAATAACAGGATCCGACCTGTATGAAAAGATTCCTGTTGTAAAAGCGCTTGGAGATATAGGTAATCCCGTCGCTGTGGATGCGCTGAGGGATCTGCTTTTGAGCAAGAGTATCATTTTCAAGAGCGTAGTTGAGCGACTTAAAGAGGAGATATACAGGAGTCTTAAGAATTATCCTTATGAGGCCGTTCAGGATATAGTACATGCAGGGTTGAAATCCAAGAATGGCGGCATCAGAAAAGAATCGTTGCGTCTGATTAAGGAAACATCGGAATAAAATGGAACCGGTAAAGGAATTCCTGTCCACATTTATGTCGGCAGTATCAAATTGCTCGCTATATTCAAAGGAACACGCCTGTCTGGATGACCTGTCCCATAAATCCCTGTCTTTGCTCGAGGAGCTTATTAAAGACCAGGACAGCCTTGAAATAATGATGGTCGGCGACGACATTATCATCAATAAAACACCGGTGCGGGAAATCGGGCTCCATGGAAAACAGCTCATAAAAAAACTGAAGAGAAAGGGTGTCTCCCGTATTGATTTCTTGAAAGATATCAACTCTTCAGAACTGAAACAACTCATTTCCGATATCTCATCGGCAGAGGCAGGACTAAAAACTTATACACATATCAGGTCGGGTGTCGTCGATGTGCGTATAGGAGGACTGAAGGTGGATGGAGATTTTGACCTCAGTGATCTGTCCAATTTCACTTCGGCTCAGATTGACGCGGTTAAAGAGGCCTATCACGGCATATCACCTTTTAAAAAGCTTAACGTGGCAGGACTTGAAGAAATAGTGGTGAATTTTATCATTACGTTCAAAAAAGAGGCCAATATCCTTAAGTTGATAAGCCCTGTGAAGTCGTACAGTGAATATACTTATACACACGCAACTAATGTTGCAGTGCTGACCATGTTTCAGGCAGAGGCTCTCGGGATAAAAGACAATCTGCTCCGCGAAATTGGTATCGCAGCACTTCTCCATGACGTGGGGAAATTATTTATCTCAAATGATATCCTTGAAAAGAAAGATTCTCTCGATAAAAAGGAATGGGAAGAGATCAAACGTCACCCGCTTTACGGAGCCCGCTATCTTGCAAAGATGGAGGGCATTACACAACTTGCTCCCATTGTGGCACTCGAACATCATCTCGGGTATGATTGTAATGGTTACCCAAAGCTCAAAATTAACGGTAAAGGTCAGCACATCTGCAGTCAGACCGTTGCAATCTCCGACTATTTTGATGCTTTAAGAAGCCGAAGGCCGTATAGGACTGCCATGGATGTAAAGGACGTGATTTCCTTAATGAAGAATGAGGCAAGAGATGTCTTTAATCCATTTCTATTAGATAATTTTATCTGCGGGATACATTCTGCGTTGTCGGCATAATTGTTTAGAGAAACAACAAATTCTTATCTTATATGAGTGAAAACTTGTCATCCATAAATTGAATTTACAAACTTCTCCAATTCTTCCTTTTCCACGTCCAGCAGGTCCAGGCCTTCTATATCGAACTTATAGTCTTCTATCTTTTCGTCACCTTCATTAGTCTCGTGTTTTCTCAGCTCTATGAAATCTATGACCTCCTGTGAAACAATTGTGAATTTCATGCCTGCCCTGTATATCGGAATTATGTTGCCTTTGTCATCTCCTTTGCTTCCGACAACCGAAGACCACACAATAATGCCTTTTAAAGCCATCCCCTTTCCGTCTTTCTTGAGTTGAAGGGTATATTCCTGGCCCATATTCAATCTCCTGTCAGCCTCAAATGAAACACCACTTATACTTATGTCAAGAACCCTCACATAACTGGCCGAAAGCATCCTTCCGTTATTATCCGTGCCATTTAATGCAAATCTTCTATGTTTTCTTTTGTCTTTCATCTCAATTTATGTCGCTGCGTCCGACCTCTTCTCCATTTTCTCTCTAGCGGAAGGCTTCACCGGAATCTGTTTCTTTTATAAATTTCTGAAAAAAGGTCTCCAGGCGCCGTTTGGACCTTCTCGCCAATAATACATTCCTTAATTTCTCCGGTGTTGTAATAAACAGGGATCCATTATCAATTTCCTGAACTATTTCCTGTCCTACATCCGGGAAATTGTCTTTAATATGCTTATTTTTGTTCTGTTTATTGAATATTTCTTTGCAAACCCTGTCGACCTTATTGTATTCGGCGTCCTGATTCGATAAGACATCCTTACTGTCTTTTTCCTCAGCCGTCAGTGCATAGAACACTTTCCTAATTTTATCCTTTGCCTCTTTTCTCTGAGAAGTTTCTAAACCTTTAGCAAACGATGCGCACTGCCACTCATATATTTTTTTTCTCACACCCGGCCTGAAAAGCATGTCAATACTCTCCGGCGACGGTAAAAGCACCAAGTCCTCGTACATCAAGCCTTCCGATATATCATTCGCTCCGCTACACTTGTTCCTTTTATGCCCGCCGTCAGATACAGCGAAAGAAGGCTGCAGCAAATCAAAAAGAACCTCATCGGGAATGATTTCATCAATTTCATCGATTAATTTCTTCAGGAAATTAAGATAAAACAGCGGGTTCTTATGAAGTCGGCCCCTGATTATTTTTTCCAGTTCTTCATCAGCAATTTTGTCACAAACATTCTCCATACATTGTCGGGAGTCAATTGACATTTATTTAACGCCTCCACGCCGGCTCAAGGGTTAACCTTCACTAACAAGTTTTTATTAAACAAGCTGATAAGTCAATCCTACGCAGGTAGGGAATAATAGTCAGTAGCAATTGACAGGGATGTTTTTTCGGCCGTAAGCCTGAAACTTATTAATTGGAGTTTGAAGAGTATATTAGGGTCCGCATCAGCCCGCCCCTGTTCTTGACGCCTATCTTCATATAAATGTTGCTGAGGTGGTCTTTTACGGTCTGCTCGGATATATAGAGTTCCTCCGCGATTTCGATGTTACTGGGGCCGTCAAGTACTCGTCTGAGTATATCGGTTTCTCGTCTCGTCAGACGAAACTGCTGTCGTATTGCGTTCATATCCAGTTTATTGGAAACTGTTTCTTCAACGATGACCAGATAGACAAGAGGATTTTGTTTCTCCTGCGTATAGAATCGAAATATCCAATTACTTTGCGAACCATCAAGCCTCTTCACAAAATAAATTTCGCCGGGAAATAATTCATTCAGACTCTCACCATCAACAGCGTCGAGGATTCTTTTGCATATCGTTGTTACCTCAGATGGAAGTTCAAATCGGTTAACAAAAGTATTCGCCTTTTTGTTGCTGTAAACAATCTCTCCTTTCCGGTTAAAGATGACTAAACCGAAAGGACATTTATTCAGGATAAAATCATCGATATATTCGTTCATTGTCGTCGTATCTCATTGTCGGTCTGTTATCCGTGTTCAATATATCATGTTTATCGTAAAAATACACTATGTCTTAAATGTCTCATTGACTTCTATTCTACTATGTGGCATCATAGAAATGAAGTTTCAGAAGTTTTTGTACTGACGAGGCCACAAAGACTTTTAGCTTTGTGGCCTTTTTTTGTTCTTCTCATTCTGAGATTTTAATTCATTGATAAGGAGGCAAAAAAGAGATGGCTAAAGGAACAGTAAAATGGTTCAATGAGTCTAAGGGTTTTGGCTTCATCACGAGAGAAGACGGTACCGATGTTTTTGTCCATTATTCTTCCATTCAGGGAAACGGATTCAAGTCCCTTGCCGAAGGTGAATTGGTCAACTTTGATACTGAGAACGGCCCAAAAGGTCTCAAGGCAGTCAATGTAACTAAAGACTAATTGATTATTGCGGAAGCCCCCCCTATTTATTAGGGGGGACCTTCTTTAATTTGGGGTATAATGGCGCACAGACAAAATTACGTGGAGAGCATGGAGCAGAACAAACAGCGCAGACTTGCGGCCGGTTTAGTTTCTGAATGCTTTCCTGAAGTTTTGGACATTAATGTTCGTATGACGTACTATCACAAAGGTGTAAATCCGGTCCTGATGGTCCGCATCGTCAATTTCTGGCCTTCGCGTCATGCCTATTTTAATATGGATTGCATGACAAAGGGTTGTGTTGACGGCGGGTTTGACCTCACTTCAGTCATTAGCTCCATGGTAAAGCAGCATAAGAATTTTGGAAAGGGCAAACTTTCTTGCAACGGGAAAAGCGCCACCTCTTCCTCCGACCACACAAGCGTTGCTTACGAAATTAATATAAAGTATAACAAGACGTAAGAAGAGTGCTTCACCCTCAAGTTTTCGGGCACTATTCCTCCGGATTATGGAAAATTGCCTGATATGGTTCTTCCCCCTATTACATAATTATCAATAATTTCAAGATGTTTCCTCCTGGTATCTCCTTTGCTATTAGCGTCTCGATGCGGCTTTTTTTGCTCATTGGGAGGTCCCGATATGTGTGAATTTCAGGATGGCGCAAATAGAAACGGATTTAAGAAAATCCCCGTAACTGAAGCGGTCGGATTAAAGCTCGCGCATGATATAACAGAAATACGTCCGGGCGAATTCAAATGCCGGGCTTATAAAAGAGGCCATATCGTAAAACGTGACGATATAGAACATTTGTTCAGGCTCGGAAAGGAACACATTTTTGTCCTGGACATAAGCGATGATGAGATGCACGAGGACGACGCCGCATATCGTCTTGCAAGCGCACTCATGGGCGAAGGGGTGACAATTGAAGGAGAGCCGAAGGAAGGAAAAATTAATATTGTCGCCGAAAGGGACGGCCTGTTTAGGGTTAACAAAGAGGCCCTCCTCCGGTTTAACATGCTCGGCGATATCATGTGCGCAACGCTTCACAATAATACACCTGTAAAGAGAAACCGCATTGTTGCAGGAACCAGGGCTATTCCGCTTGTGCTGAAGAGGGATATTGTTGAAAAAGCAGAATATATTGCCCGGTGTTCGGGCGATGTCCTCGAGGTGAAAGAAATGAGAAAACCGAGGGCGGGTGTTGTTATCACAGGGAATGAAGTCTACCATGGAAGAATAAAGGATGCTTTTGCGCCTGTAATCACAAAAAAGATAGAAGAATGCCATGGTGAAATTGTCGGTATCTACTATGCTCCGGACGATGAAGGCATGATCACCGCGAGGCTCAGAGAACTTATGGAGGCGGGAGCGGATTTACTGATCACAACAGGAGGCATGTCCGTCGACCCGGACGATGTAACAAGGTTTGCAATCGGTAATCTCGGCGGTGCCGATATAACATATGGTTCCGCAGTACTCCCCGGCGCCATGTTTTTAGTCGCATATTTAGGAGCCGGCATCGGCAGCAAGGAAGCAGTCCCTGTCTTGGGTATCCCCGCCTGCGGAATTCATCATAAAACAACTATATTCGATCTCGTTCTCCCCAGGATTCTTGCCGGAGAAAAGATCGGCAGAAAAGAGCTCGCTGAACTCGGACACGGAGGGTTATGCCTGAATTGTGCCGAATGCCGCTATCCCCTCTGCCCTTTCGGAAAAGCATAAATTTAGCCGGGCGAAAAGATCAAAGGAGGCTACATGATAAAACTGACTGTGAATGAAAAGGAGTATAAGGTCAATGTCGGACCGGATGTGCCGCTTCTCTGGGTCATCAGAGAATACCTGAAGCTGACCGGCACAAAGTTCGGTTGCGGAATCGGATTGTGCGGCTCCTGTACCGTCCATATCGACGGCAAGGCCCAACGTTCATGTCAGATACGAGTGAATGACGCACAGGGCAAGAAAATAACCACGATAGAAGGGCTGCCTGAAGATCATCCGGTAAAGCGTGCATGGATAAAAGAACAGGTCCCGCAGTGCGGCTACTGCCAGCCCGGACAGATCATGGAGGCCGCGTCTCTGCTTACGGAAAAACCGAACCCAACGAATGAAGATATCATAACTTATATGAACGGACATCTCTGCCGCTGCGGCACCTATCCGCGCATCAAGCTTGCCATAAAGACAGCCGCGAAGGAGGGCAAAAAGCCATGAGAAAAACTATTACCCGCCGTGAATTTTTAAAGAAATCCGCTGCAGGTGCAGGACTGGCCATTGCCGTTTCCATTACGCCCTTTGGCCACAAAATATTTGCACTTTCAGCAGATGAAAAAAATATGTCTTTCAGGCCGAACGTTTGGATACAAATAACACCCGACAATATCATCACTATTACCGTGAACAAGTCCGAGATGGGACAGGGGGTGTACACTTCTTTACCGATGATCGTTGCTGACGAGCTTGACGCGGATTTTACGAAGGTAAAGTTAGCGATTGCACCCGCAGGTGACGCATACAAGGACCCTGTCTGGGGAATGCAGGCGACTGGCGGGAGTACAAGCATAAGACACATGTACGATCCTCTTCAAAAGGCAAGTGCGACTGCAAGAGAGATGCTTGTAAAAGCCGCTTCACAGACATGGCATGTTCCTGAAGAAGACCTCGAAACCTTGAAAAATACGGTGAAGAATAAAAAAGACGGCCGGGTCCTTACTTACGGAGAACTCGCAAAAAAAGCGTCCCTGATACAAATGCCGTTAAACCCGCTGTTAAAGAAGGCAGGGCAATTCAATATTATCGGCACCCCTGTGGAGCGACTCGACATACCCGCTAAAGTCAACGGCGCGGCTGTATTCGGCATAGACATTCAGATACCGGGCGCTCTATACGGGACTGTTGAAAGGCCACCCTCATACGGTGCGAAGGTGGTTTCATACGATAAGGTGGTTTCATACGATAAAGAATCTGCAATAAAAGTGCCTGGCGTACGAAATATCGTTCCAATCAGCAGGGGTCTTGCCGTTTGTGCCGATACCATTGATGCGGCCTGGAACGGAAAGACAGCCCTCAAAACAAAATGGAGCAGCGGACTTCAACCGTCGATGAACACCGGGAATCTCGAAAAGGAGTTTATCGCTTATCTCGACAAACAAGGATTGGTAGCGAGGAACGATGGAGATGTGAAGGCAACCCTCCAAAAGGCTGCAAGAAAAATTACCTCGGTTTACCTTCTGCCATATTTGGCGCATACGAATATGGAGCCGATGAACTGTACCGCCTTTGTCAGAAAAGGCGCCTGCGATGTCTGGATACCAACACAGAACCAGACAGGGGTCTCGGAACTTGCCGGGAAAGTAACGGGTTTAAAGCCCGATCAGATAAACGTTCATACTACATATCTCGGCACAGGCTTCGGAAGACGCTTCGAGACGGATTTTGCAGAAGAGGCCCTTGAGATATCGAAAGCAACAGGGAAGCCTGTTAAGGTAATATGGACAAGACAGGAGGACGTTAAGAATGATTTTTACCGTCCCGGCAATTGCTGCAGGATAGAGGGCGGACTTGATGATAAGGGCAATCTGATTGCATGGAATCATAGAGTGGTCGCGCCGTCTATTTTTGCCCGCGCAATGCCGCAAAGGGTCAAGGCCGGGATCGATCCGGCTGCAGTGGAAGGCATCGAGAACACGCCTTATGAAATTCCTAATATCAGGGTTGAATATGTAAGGATAGACACCCCCGTTCCTGTAGGCTTCTGGAGGTCCGTGGGCAACTCGCACAATGGGTTCACTATGGAAAGCTTTATGGATGAGATGGCCCATGCAGCATCAAAAGACCCGTTGGAGTTCAGGCTCGGCCTCCTCAAGAATAATCCCCGCCCCCGAAGACTACTTGAAATCGTAGCAGAGAAAGCGGGCTGGGGGAAAACTCCCAAAGTTGGCCAGTCTTTCGGCATCGCACAACACTTTTCTTTCAACAGCTATGTCGCACAGGTTGCAGAGGTATCGGTAAATAAGGAAAATGGAACTATAAAGGTCCATAGAGTATTATGCGCCGTCGACTGCGGTAGGCCGATAAACCCCGATACAATAAAGGCGCAGATGCAGGGCGGAATAATCATGGGACTGAGCGCCGCATTAAAAGAAAAAGTAGAATTTGAGTCCGGCGGAGTGAAGACTTCTAATTTCTCCGATTATGACCTTCTCAGAATGCTGGAGGCCCCTGAAATAGAAGTTCATATCGTGGTTAGTAATGATGCTCTTGGAGGTATAGGTGAGCCGGGTGTGCCGCCTATAGCGCCCGCTGTGGCGAACGCGGTGTTTTCCGCTGTCGGTGCGAGACTGCGCACACTTCCCATGAGACCTGAAACCGTACTGGCCGCGATGAAATCTATTTAGGATAATCTGCATGTCACATTGGAGAGGAGGCAGACGCGCTGAAAAACCCCTGCAAATCGAGGGATTTAATTCTGATACTCGTGACCGCAGGTTTTACCTTTAGCGCATTTCCGAAAATGGCTGGCAGGCCGACTGGAATGGCTGCAAGGTGTCGATGGCAGGCCTTTTTCATCACACCTGCCTCCTCATTTTAAGAAATTGAGTTTTACTGAACATATGGACATCTATGAGGAAATAGTCAGTCTGAAAAGGCAGGGGAAAAGCTTCGCGCTGGCAACGATTGTTCAGTGCATAGGTTCCTCTCCTCAGAAAGAAGGGGCAAAGATGCTCGTTCATGAAGACGGGTCAATAGCCGGGACCCTGGGCGGTGGGTGTCTTGAGGCCGAAGCGATCCAGGCTTCCTTAGCGGCGATTAAGGACGGGGCGCCGGAGAGCATACAATTTCAGTTGACAGAAAAGAATGGCGGACTTGTGTGCGGCGGAAAGGTCCTTGTTTATATCGAGCCGATTGCACCGGAACCGAGTCTCCTGATCCTCGGGGCAGGCCATGTGGGCAAGGCGCTGTCTACCATCGCACGATTCGTAGGGTTCAGGGTGACTGTAGTTGATGACAGGGAAGAATACGCGAATCGGGAAAGTATACCAGATGCACACGAAATACTGGTGAATGATTTTGAGAGCGTTTTTTCACGCTTTGGCGCAGACAAGAACACGTTTATCGTCATTGCGACACGCGGCCATAACCATGACCTTGAAGCGTTAAAGGCGTCCCTGAAGACCGATGCCTGCTATATAGGCCTTCTCGGGAGTAAACGCAAGAAAGCTTTGCTTTTCGATAACCTGAAAAAGAAAGGTTTCTCGAAAACGGATATCGACAGGGTGATCATGCCGGTAGGCCTCTCTATCGGCTCTGTCACACCGGAGGAGATAGCAATAAGCATCGCGGCGCAGCTTGTCGAGCACAGAAACGGGAGATGAAGCACAGCGTTTCAGCCATACTCCTTGCTGCAGGACTGTCAAGGAGAATGGGCAGGCCTAAACAACTCCTGCCGCTTCACGGAAAGCCGGTAATCATCCACTGTCTTGACAATATCTTTGCCTCCGGCATCTGTGATATAGTCGTTGTCCTCGGTACACAGGGAAAACAAATCGAAAGCATAATAGCCCGTCTTCCGATAAAAATAGTAGTCAACAACGACGAGTCAAGTGACATGTCCGGATCGGTGAGAGTAGGTCTTCAGAACATCAGTCGTTCTTCAACGGGCGTTTTAGTCTGCCTTTCCGACCAGCCTCTGATTTCACAAGACACCTTAAAAACTCTCATTGAATGGAACACGAGAGAGCCCGACAGAATAATCATCCCGGTTTATGGATCCAACAAAGGTCATCCGGTCTTGTTCCCGGATCGTATTGCAAAGGAAGTGTTTTCTGGAGTTACCTTAAGGGACATAGTGAACAGAGATGAAGGACGGATAAAATATGTTGAGGTGCCGGACGAAGGCATTCTCTTAGATATGGACACAGAAGAGGACTACAAAAAGATAGCTGAAACGGATAGCGAGCGCATTCAGCGAGCGAATATGATAAAGAAGAATTCCTTACGTTAAGCTACCCTGCAGTCTTACCGCCGAGGGGCCTTCATTTTCGGCAGCGTCTAAAATGAGGAAAATCATAACTAAAACGATCAGTCTTTTCATCTTCCCAATACCTACCTCTTACGCTCTTTTATCAAGAATTTCTATCTCGGTCTTAAAAAGTAAGAAAAGCGAACCGACATCTTCATCGGCCAGATCAATACCGTCTTCCTCAGCGTCTTCCATGAGAGCTTCAAGAACATACTTCATCACATATGGCTGCTTCGAAACTTGGATGTTCGCAATTCTATCGATGAATTTTTCATGAGCTCCTTCAAGGTTTTCTATTAGACGTGTATTTTCATTATACTTTGCCATAATCTCCTTGGACGAGATTCTCGGGATTTTACCGCTTGAGTCAAGAAACATCTTATAGACAACAAAGGCGATATAGATAGCAAGCTCTTTCACTTCCTGCTGAAGATCATCCGTGTATGCCATCAGAAAAGCCAAGAGATCCGGCTGGTTTTTGCCCATAGCAAGCATCTCTTTATTCGCTCTGTCCGGCGTAAATTTGGCGGCTTGCTGCCAGATCTTCTCCACGAATACTTCGGATAAGAGATTCATTTAAATAACTACCTCCCTTCTGAGTACTTTATTAGAATCATCGATATTATACCTGATTGCATGAGTGCTACTTTCAAGAAGAAAGATTTCCGGTTGATTGCTTCCTGTAGTTCACAGGATCTATGGTTAGCAAAATGCAAAATGTTTCATTTGGAAATTAATTGTACGCATAAAGGGTGTTGTTAATGAAATAACAATACAATAGAAGAATATCTTAGTTCTATCCTATAATGTATCTAAGAAATGATAAGACAAGGATAATAAATCATGATTATATTTGTCGCCGGAATGTCCCGCTCTGGTTCGATGTGGACATACAATGTTTTAAGGGCTTTGTTGACTTGTGCTAAGAAAATGGTGCTCCCACGAGATATTCCCCCCGATGAAAGTCCTCTTATTGAGGAGGCTTTTTTATCACCACAGCAAGAGAATGTTTTCTATTGTATTAAAACTCATAAACCTATGAACCCTAATCTGCCAAATGCAAAAATAATTTGTAATTATCGAGATGTTCGAGAGTCTATGCTGTCATATATGCAATTTATGCATTGTGACTTTGAGCGAGGCTTAGAAATTGCTGAGGGCATGATGTTACTTACAGATTTTTATTTTGAACAGCATACGAATAATATCATTAGGATACGATATGATAGGATTATTTCTGATCCTGAAAGAGTAATTGGTGAAGTAGCACAATTCCTTGACTTATATTTACCCATAGAAGATGTGAGTAAAATCGCACAACAATTTTCTAAAACAAATATTAAAAAGTTTATTGGTCTTCTTAATTCGATAAAACCTGATACATATACACTTCATCCAGAGTTACAAGAAGATTTTGAACTTGTTCCGAATCTGGATGGAAGTTTTCGTATATACCACAAGAAGACAGCTTATCAATCAAATCACATCACAGGAAAAGGTGATAATTGGAGAAAGGAACTAACTGCAGAACAAAAAGAACGACTAATGGAACTCACTTCGAATTGGCTAACTAAATATCATTTTGTATTATAGTCTTGTTATGTTTGCACCAGAAATCGTTATTCTTTGGAAACCCTTCTGAGGCAACAGTAGTAGGTGACACAAACAAATATAGGCCATATCCCTGATTGAAACGAGGATTATAAGGAGCTGAAACGTAAGCAATGGTACTATGCCACGCCTTTTATCCTCCTACTCCACTGTTCAGCCTTGCGGAGAATTTCTGATTCATCTGCCGTAACGAGCGTGCCTCCATTAACAACTATCTTTCCGTTTACCATAACCGTCTGCACATCTGAAGCCATTGCAGCATAAACTATATGAGAGTAAGGGTTGTAAATTGGAGTAAGGTGAGGCTTCTTCAGGTCGATTGTAATGATATCGGCGAGTTTCCCCTTCTCAAGGCTGCCGATTTTATCGCCGAGGCCCAAAACTTCCGCTCCCCACCGCGTCGCCATAAGAACTACAGTTCTCGCATCCATAGCGGTAGGATTACCGGAAAGAGCTTTATGCACCTTTGCCGAAGTAGACATTTCGCTGATGATATTAAGATCATTATTGCTCCCCGCGCTGTCCGTTCCGAACGTTACCTTCACCCCTGCCGCGAGCATCTTAACAACGGGCGCAAACCCCGAGGCGAGTTTCAAATTACTTTCTATACAGTGGGAAACACCCACTTTTCTTTTCGCAAGCAATTCAATCTCCCTGTCATCAACCCAGACACAGTGGGCAGCCAGGACGGTTTCATCCAGGAAACCGAAGTCATCAAGGAATTCGACTGGCCTTTTATTATATCTGGCCATTACCTCCTTGACCTCCCATTCCGTCTCCGACAGGTGCATATGTAAATGCACTTTCAATTTTTCAGCCATCGCCTTTGCTTTTCTTAATGTCTGGGGACCGCAGGTATAAAGCGAGTGAGGAGCTATACAAGGTGTAATGAGTTCGTCTCCTTTCCAGTTACGGACAAAACGCTCGGCATTCTCGATATATTCATCCGTTGAATTCGCCGAAACCGAAGGAAAATCAAGAATGCCGCTTCCGAGCACCGCCCTCATGCCGATTCTTTTACAAGTCTCCCCCGCTTCATCTTCAAAAAAATACATGTCGCTATAGGTCGTAACTCCTCCCCTCAGCATTTCAAGGCAGGCGAGTTCAATGGCATCAGATACAAATTCCGGGCTGAGCCACTTATTCTCTGCGGGCCATATATGCTTATTGAGCCAATCAGACAAGGGAAGGTCATCGGCAATCCCCCTGAAATAGACCATGGCTGCGTGGGTGTGGGTGTTAATGAGACCTGGGAGCACTAACTCACCCTCCCCCTTTGTTATATTATCTGAGGTGTATTTTTTAAGAAGTTTGTCAGAGGCGCCGACCTCGATAATCTCATTGCCTTTTATCGCAACGGCGCCCTTTTCGATTACGGCGAGGGACTCTTCCATCGGAAGGACATAATCTCCGCACAGGATATGGTCGACACTTATCAATTTCTTCAATTACCGTTATGCCTACTCCGGATTAGTCCATATGAAGGGCTGATGGTTCAAGCATCCGAGGGTTCGAGTTATCTTTCACATGAATCCCGCCCCCTGGGTCCTTTCCGTACCGGTGGATTCGCAGGGGCGAAGAACCCCGATATTTTATGCCATCCCGATTAATGTTTCTGCGATCTGAACAGCATTCAGGGCAGCGCCTTTCCTGAGATTATCTGCAACGATCCACATATTTATGCCGTTCTCGATGGATTCGTCTTCTCTTATTCTTCCCACATATGTTTCGTCTTTTCCGGCAACATCAATCGGAATAGGATAAATGTTCTTCTCGGGAGCATCATAAACAATTACCCCCGGCGCCGCCGTTAGGATTGCCCTCACTTCATTCGGTACGAGCTTTTTCCCGGTCTCGATATTCAGACTCTCGGAATGGCACCTGAATACAGGCACGCGTACTGTCGTTGCAGTAAGTCTTATAGAGGGGTCACCGATGATCTTCTTCGTCTCGTTGACCATCTTCATCTCCTCCTTCGTATAGCCGTTTTCGAGGAACTTGTCTATGTGCGGAAGTACGTTGAAGGCTATCTGGTAAGGATAAACATTGCATTTCACCTCTCTGAAATTCAACAGGTCAGTGCTCTGCTGCAGCAGTTCGTCGATCGCCTTTTGACCGGTTCCGGAGACAGCCTGAAAGGTCGTGACAACTACCCTTTTTATTTTTGCCGCGTCGTGTATTGGTTTGAGTACAACGACCATCTGTATGGTCGAACAGTTCGGATTGGCGATTATTCCTTTATGCCATTTCAGGTCATGGGGGTTGACCTCCGGTACTACGAGGGGGACTTCTGGGTCCATCCTCCACTGGCTTGAGTTGTCAATGACTACACAGCCCGAGCGGGCGGCTACAGGCGCCCATATCTTCGACCTCTCCGCGCCGGCAGAGAAAAGGGCTATATCGATCCCTGTAAATGATTTATCATTAAGCGCTTCCACGGGAAGTTCGCTGTCCTTGAATTCCATGATCTTACCTTCCGACCTCTCAGAAGCGAAGAGCCGCAAGGTTTCAACGGGGAAATCCCTCTGTTCAAGCGTTTTTATCATTTCATTGCCGACGGCCCCAGTCGCTCCTACAACTGCAACAATATAACGATTTTTCTTCTTGAGCATTTATCAATGTCCTCCGTTCTGCTGAATTCTTGGAAAATATACCTTGCTTATTATAATCCCTGCCTTTGAAAAAACAAAGTAATTGAGACCTGCCGAAGTAACCCTTCAGTGAGGAGTGGCGAATCATAACCCCTCCTAACCTCCCCTTATCTTAATCCCGAAAGCTTTCGGGACTCTTAAATTAAGAGGGGGAAGGGGAGTTATGAATTTCCACGCTCCACTGATATCTGCCGAAGTTTGTTACGTGCGCGGAATACGGATAATTGCCTTTGACGCCTATTACTACTGATCCCATTTCAGCACAAGGGAATTGTCCTCGTCAAATTCTACCCGGGTCTTAAATTGTTTTCCCTCTCTGTTCAGCATATTTCTCAGCCATGTCGTATCACCTCCTGATGCCCGGTTCACTTTAAAATGTTTAATCCGGGTTGGTATCATCTGAAGTGAAGCGAGTTTTCCCGTCGACGTGTCAATACACGCAAAGTACATTAAGCCCAGGTCTCCCCGATAGTATTCATATCCGCTAATCCCCTCATAGTCATTAAGAAAATCACCGCATCCATAAAGAACGAGTCTGCCCGAATAAACTTCTATTGCTTTCACATGATGAGGAGAATGACCGTGGACCACATCGACGCCTGCGCCATTGATAAGCCTGCGGACAAATTCCCTTTGTTCCCGGGGTATCTCATATCCCCAATTGCCTCCCCAGTGGATAGAGGCAACCACAACATCTCCAGGCTGTTTCACTTCGCTGACTTCTTCACAGATATGCCTGATTGTTTTATCTGTCAGATCTTTCAGAAGATTTATACCCGAACTGTTTTCGGAGGCAGCCCATTCGTACGGTATGCCGCTTGTCTCCGATCCGAAAGAGAATACAATCACCCTGCCCTTGCCCTCAACTTTCATAACAACGGGAGCTTCTGCCTCATTCAGGTTGCGACCAGCTCCCGCGCTTTTGATATTCGCCTTTTTCAGTGTTTCGATTGTCTCGGTCAGGCCGTAATATCCCCAATCAAGAACGTGGTTATTTGCGAGAGAACAATAATCTATCCCGGCCGCAGACAAACAGGATATATTCTCCGGGTTCATTCTATAGTTTATCTCCTTGCCCTTCCAATAATCGTCACTCTTGGTTACTGCCGTCTCAAGATTTATGATCTTCACATCCGGCGTGAGCCGTTCGAATTCTCCAAGGGCGTCTCCCCATATATAAGCAAAGTCAACAGGTACCGGGATCCGCCCGTTCACTTCCCCGGCGAGGTCCACGTATCCTGCGGCACTCTTCATGAACGGCTCGTAGATAACAGGATCTCCCGGACAAGGCAGAATCTGATCAATGCCCCTGCCTGTCATCACATCTCCGCACATGAATAGATTGATAAACGACATCTTTTCTTTCCTCAGCCGATCCCATTGTTCAGACTTCTGAAGGAACTTGCAAGTATCATCGTTTCATTTTTTGTCGGTAAAGTGCTGGACCTTTTTCCTGGCAGTGTCAGCGCATCTCGCTTCTGAACATCTTTCGAAGCAGTGCCGTCGCTACGATGAGATGTTCTTCGGGATTGAGCGAGGGACCGAGGAGAGCAACCTGGCCGGACTTACGCAAGAGCCGGTCATCATACATGGCGTCGGGGCTGCGCCTGCGCAGCTCGGCAACGAGGTAAGTGAAATTGGCTGCGCGGGACGGCCTCATAGCAGAACCGAGCGAATCATAAACAAGAGCGTTTTCGAAGAAAACTAAGGTGGGGTTGTTCCCTGCATAGATGTCGACAAACCCCTGTCGTTCTTCGGTCGTTACCTCGCGAACATTCTTGGTAGTCTTAGTGATCATCATGCCGCCGGAAAGTACCGCGCGTCCCATGCTCAGCGATCGGTTTTTGACAGTCTCGGTTGCAACATCACGAGCGATAGCAGTGCCACGCAGGATGAGATCGATTTTCTGAAAAGGGATGCTTATGCTGTCGCCCTTCTCCGTTGTGACGCCGAGCTCACGCTCACCGAGACTGAACCGCCTCACAATGAGTGCGCGGCCTTCCATCTCAATCTCGCCAGATGTAAGTACAAATGCCTTGAATCCCGTGGACTGAAGCTTTTCGAGAAGTCCCATAGCCCTATCTTTTTCGGAGAAAACGGCAACAGTCAGGGGACCACTGCCAGACATACGCAGGCGTGCTACGGCCTCATACGCCGTTACTCCCAGGTCGGCTGCCAGGGCCTCGGACATGCTTTCCTTATTATCCTCAAGGCTATGTATCGCTACGACATGCATGGTTACCCGCAGATCCTGCTTTCACATGTCCGGCGTTTTTGCAAAATTAACACAATTGTTACCATTTGAATTCAGCATAATTATATCATTTTCGGAATGTCAGGACGTTATCCGGAAGTGTGAAGATTCCAACAGAAGTCAATGGCCGGTCATGAATTGTAAGGACACAATCTTCACAAGATTGATAAATCATTTGCAAACAATTTAATATTATCAATTATCTTTCGAGGAGGAATGATGGGGGTTTTTGACCGGTTGAAAGAGAGCCTTACAAAGACCAGAAAAAGTTTTGTCGGTAAGGTCGAATCAATTTTTACGGGACGGAAGATCGATGAGGGAACGCTTGAAGAACTCGAAGAGATTCTGATTATGTCTGATGTGGGGACAAAGGCTGCATCGGAGATTATGGCTGTTATTCGTGAAAAAGCAAAGAGCGGCGAGGCTAAAGACGCAGATTCAGTCAGAGAATTGTTGAAGAAGGAGATGATAGAGGTCCTCGGTCGTGCCCAGCCTCTCGTAGTCTTCGAGAATAAGCCGTTCGTGATCCTCGCGGTTGGTGTTAACGGGGTCGGCAAAACAACCACCATAGGAAAACTTGCGAGCAGGTTTCGCTCTCAGGGACTGTCTGTCTTGCTTGCAGCCGGAGATACATTCAGGGCCGCGGGCATCGAGCAACTCGAGATATGGGCAGAAAGGGCAGACACTCAGTTTGTTAAACACCAGAGAGGATCAGACCCGGCAGCGGTTGCTTTTGACGCTGTTGCTGCTGCGCAGAACAGAGGCGTAGATGTTGTCATTGTTGATACGGCGGGCAGACTCCATACAAAGACCAATCTCATGGAAGAGCTCAAGAAAGTAAGGAGGACTATTAACAAGGCAATGGCCGGAGCTCCCCAGGAGACTCTTCTTGTACTCGACGCAACTACGGGGCAGAACGCTCTCAGGCAGGCGGAATTATTTAATGAAGCTGTTGGTATTACGGGCATTGCGCTGACAAAGCTCGACGGGACGGCAAAAGGCGGGATTGTATTTGCCATAAACAAGGGGCTCTCCATTCCGGTGAGACTTATCGGAGTGGGCGAAGGGATTGATGACCTCAGGGATTTTGATCCAAAAGAGTTTGTAGAGGCACTTTTTTCATAAACTCAATCCATATCGGAAGGGCCGCCCTTGCACCCGTCTCCCTGGGTCCGATCGGTGTATGGTTGTCCCTGCCGACCCATACACCGACAACGATCCTCTCATCAAATCCTATAAACCACGCATCCTCATAATTGTTTGTTGTACCCGTCTTTCCATAAATCGGTCTTTTAAGTTCTTTTGCACTCACAGCCGTACCTTCGTCGACAACAGCCTTGAGGAGAATTTTCATTTCCCCAACATTTTCCTCAGACAACAGTTCTTCCAAGACCGGCTCTTTTTCCTCGATAACAACACCGTCCCTGTCAAGTATCTTCTCGTATAACATCGGCTTCGGCTGAAATCCCGAAGCAAACGTCGAGTAGGCAGAAACCATGTCGAACAGAGTCACATCTGAAGCGCCTATAGCAAGGGGCAGATAAGGCTGAAGCTGGCTTCTCACTCCGAGTCTTTTTGCCATTTCTATTATGTTGTCGATCCCGACGTGTGCTGCAAGTCTTATGGTCGCACAGTTCAAAGACTTGGCCAGGGCCGTCTTTAAGGTCACGCTTCCATAATATTTCCCGTTATAGTTATGGGGAGTCCATCTCTGCCCCGGCCTTGCGCCCGCAAAGGAAACGGGCGAATCATTTATTCTCTCCCCGGAAGTCATGCCGTCTTCGATAGCAGTGATGTAAACGAAAGGTTTGAAGGCCGACCCCGGCTGCCTTAATGCCTGTGTCCCCCTGTTAAACTGGTTCTTCCAGAAATTGGACCCTCCTACCATAGCCTTAATATGCCCTGTCCTCAAATCGACAGCTATCAACGACGCTTCTATCCCGGGCTTCACCCTTTTCTCCAAAGTAGATATGCCGTTTTTGACCGCCTCCTCGGCCGCCTTCTGCATACGCGAATCCAGGGTAGAGTATATCCTGTACCCTGATGTATAAAGTTCTTTGCCGTATTTTGCTTCGAGATTCTGCCTCAGACCCTCTATAAAATAGGGCGCTTCGAACTTCCTGAAATGAGCGATCGAAGGAATAGGTGTCTTCTCGGCGTCTTGATATTGCGCCTCTGTTATAAAATGGTGCTCCAGCATCTGCTTCAAAACGAACGACCTTCGATCTCTCGCCTTTTCGGGATTCTTAAAGGGAGAATATGCCGACGGCGCTTTGGGCATTGAAGCAAGAAGCGCTGCCTCCGCGACAGTAAGCTCCTTCACGGATTTCCCAAAATACGCCTGGGAAGCCGCCTCGATGCCGTATGCCCTGGTGCCGAAATAGGCCTGATTAAGATACATCCCCAGGATTTCGTCTTTCGTATAACGGCGTTCTATCTGGATGGAAAGTGCTGCTTCCTTGATCTTTCTCTTCAGGCTTTTGTCGGGTTTCAGGAATAGCAATCTGGCGAGTTGCTGGGTAATGGTACTGCCTCCTTCCACAACGCCGCGCGCCTTAATGTCATGCCACATCGCCCTCACTATCCCAATGAAATCCACGCCGGGATGGCTGTAGAACCTGATGTCCTCGACAGAGATGAATGCCTTCTTCACACGGTCCGGAATTTCATAATAGGGGACAAACGTTCTTCTCTCAAGGTAGAGCTCGGCCATTACCTGTCCGTCGCTCGAATAGATTCTCGACGATTCCAGAGGGGCATATTCTTCAAGAAGCCTTATGTTCGGCAGGTCTGAGATAGTCCAGTACACAAAACCCCCGGACACTCCTATAATCGTGGAGATAATGACAAACGCTATAAATAATTTCCTCGGCATCGCTATGTTATTTCAAAACCCGGCATTAAACTAAGCATTATTAATTATAAAGCATCCGGCTTTTTTAGAGGAAATCATTTGTGCGCATTCGCAAAGAAAAACGTCACCGAAAAAGCGGTAAAGAAAATAGATATATGATATCTGAAGGATTTTGGGTCTTTCCTGAAAAACTTGAAAAGGCATTTGCAATAACGGAATGTCATTCCGGCTTGTCCGGTCACCTCAGGTGACCGGACGCATTTTACTTGCGGGAATGACAAATAAATTCAGCTTACTGATCAATGCTCCGATTATCGAAAGGACGGTTCAGTTCATTCAATACTAATTCTATTATCTTTGGAACCCTCTCCCTGATTTCAGGAGACAGTTCCATGGCCATATCGAGAGATTTAGGTTCTACGCCGATAACAGTTGTATACGGCGTCTTTCCGATCAGTCCCGACAAGTCAATGACCTCCAGGATTCCAATCTGATGGACAGATGTCTTAAATCCGGAGGGGCAACTACGGACCTCATCGATATCGAAACGATAGATCGATCCCGGATCGGCCCCGCCCCTTACGGTATCAATAATTATTAAGCGGTCGGCATCTGTAATGATATTAAGCAGACGGAAGCCGTCCGTACCGCCTTCCACAACCGATACAGAAGGAGGCAACTCCATTTTCATAAGTTCATTTGCCACATGAACGCCGACTCCTTCATCGGAGAGCAGAATATTGCCTACTCCGAGAATAACTGTTTTTGGCGGGACTGTCTTCTCCCTGTTCCGGGATATATCGGCCTGAGCAATATTCTGCGGATAATCTCCCCCCTCCCCTTCAACCGGGGAAGAGTCAGGGGGGATTATCTTCATTATCTTTGAATTTCTATTCAACGATGAATTTCCTGATTTCATTTGTCTGGGGATCGATTATGTGAACAGCGCAGGCCAGGCACGGATCAAAGGAGCGGATTATACGAACAACATTGACCGGGTTCTTCGGGTCCGGAACAGGAGCGCCGATAAGAGACTCTTCATACTGGCCGCGGATCCCGCTTTCATCCCTCGGAGACGCATTCCAGGTAGAAGGAACTACAGCCTGGTAATTTTCGATCTTCTTGTCCTTGACCTTGATCCAATGGCCCAGTGAGCCCCTCGGCGGCTCAGAGAATCCGACGCCCATTCCGCTTTCAGGAGGGTCCCAGTGATCGGTATCGTGAATTTTGAAGCCGGGCTTGGTCATTTCGGAAAGTAATTGGTCCAGCCAGGTATAACACGCGTCAACCACGAGCTTGGTTTCAATGGCCCTCGCCGCATGCCGCGCAACTGCACCCGGTTTGGCGCCTTTCTGAACCAGACCAAGGACATCGGAATTTTTCGCCACAATCATTCTTGCCAGGGGTCCGACTTCCATGGCCTTGCCGTCATAGCGCGGCGCTTTAACGAATGAATAGGCGTTTTCTTTGTCGAGATCGAAGACCTGTTCTCCGCTATAGGGATGCACCGGTTTGTTCTGCTTGTACCATGCGTATTTCACCGACTCGGTGATCTTGTCGGGATTGACGGCATCGACCTTTATGCTTGCCGGATTGAGGTTAGTGATAACACCCGCAGGGAAAACAAGTTTCTTGCCATCAGCGTCGAGTTGCAAGTCTCCGTAAGAAAGATAGTTGTAATGGCCGCCGCCCAAGCCCATCTTAGCCAAAGGCCATAAAGGCCCCGTACCGAATGTCAGGACATCAGGGATATAAACATCATTGACAAACTTCGCCTGTTCGTCGAGCATCGTGCGGAATCTTGCAACCTGGTTTACGTCAGGATACGACGTGACCCCTCCCACAACAATATTCTGGTAATGCGGGGTCCTTCCACCCCATATAGCCCCCATGTCCCTGGCCTTGGCGTGCATTTTAAGGGCCTTAATGTAATGTGCGACCGCAGAGATTACGATGTCCGGGTCCTTCACGTTAAACTCATCGGGTTCATATCTCGGAGTCAACGGGTAAGTATCCTTTACTTTTACAAGGCCCACGATCTTATCTTTTACTGCCAGCAAATCTTTATCTTTGCCGTTGTAATTGGCGACCGCCATAATATCGATATAGTCCAGCGCGCTCAATTGATAAAAATGGAGCACATGGTCATATATGAATTCTGCGCCCATAACAAGGTTCCTGATGAGATTCCCTCCCCACGGGACCTTTGCCCCGAAAGCCGCATCAAGGGCGCGGGCGGAACACAACTGGTGGACACTGTAACAGACGCCGCAGAAACGGCTGGTTACATAAGAAGCGTCTCTTGGGTCTTTCCCGGTGAGAAGGGCCTCGAAACCACGCGCCATTGTGCCGCTGCTCCATGCGTCCACGACCTTGCCGTTGTCAATTTCCACTTCAATTTTCAAATGTCCTTCGATCCTTGTTATAGGATCCACAACAATTTTCTTTGCCATCTGTCTCACCTCCTTTAGCTGTTTTCTTCAGGTTGATTTGCTCTTTTCATAGCAAATATCTTTTGGGAAGTTTCGTCCTCAGCGGAATAGAGCGGGGTTACTTTATCGTAAAATACGGGCTCCCCGCATGCCTGGCACACGCCGCCGCAATCCAAACAGAAACTTACACCGTCGTTCCATCTGCGCACCGTGCAATCAATAAATGACTGGGGTCCCTTACATCCCTTCTGAAACAAACACCAGTTTTTCTGCTTCGGATCATTCCAGTCCTTGAGAAATTCACCCGCATCGAAATGGGCGCGTCGCCTGCAGTTATCATGCATTGTCACTTCGCCGAAGTACATCGCAGGACGCCCCTTTGAATCGAGTTCGGGTATTTTCCCCGTTACGAGGACATAAAGGATTGTTCCCACAAGATGATCTGGATGAACCGGACATGTAGAAATATTCACGACCGGTTTGTCGATATTCGCATTCTTGAGAACCTGGCTGACCGGGATCCCTTTAGTCGGCGTAGCCCTCGGTATCCCTCCAAAGGCGCCGCATGCCCCCACCGCAAGCACGGCAGTGCAATTCCTGGCTGCCGCCTCGACAATTTGCCGCCCGGGCTTACCGGCATCCATCCAGAAACGATCATCAGCGGACGGTATCGACCCTTCCACTATTAGAATATAGCCGCCGTCTTTTATCGTGGCATCCAGGGCCTCTTCTGCCAGATATCCTGCCGCTGCCATTACAGTTCCGTGATATCTGAGGGATATCTTGTCGAGGATAATTGAAGACGCCGGAGGATAAAGGCTCTGAGTAAGAGAGATGGTGCACCCGGCGCAGGCCTGACCTTCGATCCATATTACAGGCGGTTTTTTTGAGGCGGCTTCCACTGCGTGGGCAAGTTTAGTCGTAAATTCAAATTCGGAAAGCCCGAATAATGCGGCAGTAGCGGCACAATATTTAAGAAAATCTCTTCGGTTTACACCATGTGATTCCACAATTTCCAGGAGTTTGTCATTCAAAAAAATTTCCTCCTTCATAAAATTCACCTCCTTATAAAATTTCTGCCGTTAACATCTAAAAGAGTTTTCGCTCGTAAATTATCACCCCCTTCTATCCGAGGAAGCATGTCCTGCGAGACCGCAGATTTTAAAAGGTGTATAAGAAGTTATAAGATTTCTTACCCATTTCCTTATAAACAATTATCAGAATATATCATGAATGTCAAATAATTTTAGCATGTGATTATACTCAAATCATTGCTTAACAAAGCAAAAAAGGTGCCATTATATAACAGGTTGATTTTATTACGAATTATATAACAGATAGCAGATTTTATCAGGCAAATTGCGTCAACGCGCGGAATATCGACCTAATGATACCATTTACCGGACTTCAGCAGGGCATTGCGCATCACTTCAACCGGCGTCCTCGGGGAATGGACACTGATCGAGAACCGCCCATAAGCTCCGGGAGTTCATCGACCAAAATATCTCATGCAGCTCAGGAAAATAGTCGTCCAATGCAGCATGCAGTGCATTCTTTGCACCAACGCTATATCTCAAGAGTCTCTCCCTTAGTTTCGACAAGGTCCTTAGCTGTCTCACTACCCCATCTTCAATGACCGTATCGATATATTTGCCCTCTCTGGTGATGTTCGCTATGGTCAACGCATCTCTCTTATCGTTCTTTGCAGAGGAACTCTCGTCAAGTGCCCGATGGTGCTTCAGGGCCGTCGTCCGTACAAACCGAACCTCATATCCCTGCTCTTTTGCAAAATAAGCAAGCTTCCTCCAGTAGTGCCCGGTCGGTTCCATCCCAATGAGCACGCTGTTCATGCCATGTTTCGCTTTAAACCCCTCTGTCATCTTTACAGACTGCTCAAATCCTTCCCGGCTGTTGTACAGTTTGGCGCGACTCCCTAACACCTTGCCTTCTCTGTTCATGAACCCCACCGCATTCCATGCATTCCCTACGTCCACTCCTATGACCAGGGTCTCCCTGCTGTAAGCTGAAAGCGTGATTTTCAAATCTTTTGACTTCCTATTCATTTCTGGTTCAAATATTGAATTGATCGCTATAAATTGACAGGCTACAACTTTTATGTAGACTTATATTTATCGGGGAGGAAGAAGTTCCGGCGATTTAATAATTTCAGTAAGAAGGAGGTCTAATATGAGAGCATGAAAGGTATTTATTTTGGGTTGTATTTTTACTATTATTATCGGGGGTCTTGTTGTTGGAGAAGTCTATGCGCAACCACCAGATATGAGTCAGTGGGTAGGAAAATGGTTCGGCCTAAAGTCGACGCAAAAGGGAACAACTTTTAGACCATCTGAATCAACTTTTTTAAAAGATAGTGCAAGTGGGCCAACCTATATGAAAATTTTTAACTGGGACCCAAGCAACGAAGAATTTCTAGCCGATGTTTACTTTAAAGATAACGGGTTTTGGAAGGCTCAAACTATCACATTTCGTTTTCTCGCCGGCACCGATGTTAAATTCTTATGGCTGCACGAAAGTTTCGACCAAACCGGAGAAGGTCAAGCATTTACCGCGACGATGGAAGGAAAGGAAAAAAACGGGATTCTGCAAGGTGCAAACGTCAAGACATTGGGAGGCAGCTATGTGATTGTAGATCAAGTAAATAATACCTCTGCAGGTTCACTTAGTTTGACCGGGAAGATGATTGATGTGTCCAAAGTCCCCGTACCGGCCAATATAATAATACACTGAGATATAAATCAGGGAGTGAAGGCAGGGTCCATTAAAAGCCCTGCCTTTGCTTTTAGTTAATAATTTGGAAGCCAATTTTCATCTAATGTTTCACTCTGCTAATGTATTTTATTTCAATACTAATGCTATATTTGATTCCAAAATCTCCAACGGCAAATTTCCTTAAGACTTGTTTAGTAGTAGGCGAACTTGGTGGCCCAGGACATAATACCTGAACGATCAAATCGTAGTGCTACGTGAATATGCTTTTAAAGCATATTTAGAATACTTTTTAGCAAGTCTTTTGAAGGGGTGTTTTCGCACCATGATTCTATCCGGCTGAATTAACAAGAGCGTTTCGCATCACCTCAACCGGCGGTTTTTCACCTGTAAATAATTCAAAGGCATAAACACCCTGCCATAAGAGCATGCCGAAGCCGTTCAAAACGGCGCAGCCTTTCTTTGAAGCTTCTATTAGAAGAGGAGTGTCACGATAAATAAGATCACAGACGGTCTGTTCAGGTCGAAGAAGAGCTGTATCAATGGGCAACTGATCATCCTTTTTCAGACCCACGGGTGTAGCATTAATGATAACCTGGAATTGCCCGATGGACGACAAGTCCTGAAGAACGTGCACGCTCTTTTTTATCTTGTTCAGATCCTGGACCAGTTTTTCAGCCCTTTCTATGCTCCGCCCATATATAGATAACGTTCCTGCCTTTTGACAGAGATAATACCCTATTGCCCTTGCTGCGCCACCGGCCCCGATGACCGCGATATCCTTGTTTTCAACAGTCACGCCGCTCTCCGAAAGGGATCGCATGAACCCTCTCCCGTCAGTATTATGACCGGCGAGTCTTCCCCCGGAGTTCACGATTGTATTTACCGCGCCGATAAATGCAGCCTCCTCGTTGATCTCATCCAGGAACGGCATTACCCGTTCTTTATGAGGGACAGTGATGTTCACTCCACATAAGTGAAGAGCTCTTACAGATCGCACTGCCGGCTCAAGCTCATCAGGGTGCACAAGAAACGGCACATAGCAGTAATCAATTCCCAATGATTCGAACGCCGCATTATGCATAGGGGGTGAAAGGGTATGCTCTACAGGATATCCGATAATACCGACTATCTTAGTCCGGCCTGTGATCTTCATCTTTTGCCCTTTTTAACATTATCTCTTGTACAAGGCATAAACCGGACCGGGAAGATGTGATGAAAAAGGCCGGCCACAGACTCCTCATGCAGCTCTAACATTGCCAGCCAGCTAATTTTCAAAATATATGAGTAAAGGATTGCAGTCATGTGTATCAAAATAAAATCTTGTCTGTTTGCCGGGGTTTTTCGGCGCATCTTCCCGGTCTTCTATGACACGTTTAAGCGAACCCATCTAATCTACACTTTTCACTCAGTGAAATCAACGCATCGTTAAAACACATCTATCCTATATCTTCTCCTCATACCGTGTAATAAAAACATTATATCCCTCATCCGCCAGAGTCTTTGCAACAGGAAAGACTTCTTCCTTCATCCGAAACTTGCCGATTCTTACCCTGTAAAATTTATTACCGTCGATATCAACCTCGGTGATATATGTACCCGCATATTTCAGATCCAAAGCTGCCTTAAGGCGCGAGGCATTCGAGAGTTCTTTAAAGGAACCGATTTGAATGGTAAATGGTCCGGCATCCGATAAATACATGACCGGTTTAATATATGCAGCATCTCTTCCTGTGCGCACAATCCTTACCTCGCCTGTTCCCGTAAGACCGATCGCTCTTGCAGCCGCATAGGACAAATCGATATCCCTGCCCGCCACAAAAGGCCCCCTGTCATTTACAACACACTCGACGGATTTGTTATTGGAGATATTTGTAACCTTCAACTTTGTACCAAAGGGATATTCCCTGTGGGCACAAGTGAAATTATACATATCAAAAATCTCTCCCGATGATGTCGGTCTGCCGTGAAACTCAGATCCATACCACGAGGCAACAGCATAGCCGGAACCGGGATGTTTTCCCTGCGTAGCGCAGGAGGCAAGGAATAAAACAATGATAAAGAAATAGATGATATGGGGAACCGGAGAAAGAGGTAATAAGAGATTGCCTATTCCAGGTTCTTGGAGTTTCCGTATCAATCTGTGCTCACAATACTTTTGGGTTCGTATTGTCCACAACCTCTTGGCTGTATGGCTGATACAGTATTTTCGCGGATTTAAATTCTGTGTAGATTCATCGGAACAGAATTTTCCTCGGAGGGCGATAGCCCGAGAATGAGCGAAAATACTGTATCAGCCGTAACATTCCGACCAAATAATCCCGCTTACAGTATATACCTGCTTAAATCCTCGTCCTTCACGATCTCGCTCAGCTTCTCTTTGACATATTTCCTGTCGACCACCAGCTTCCCGTTCTTTTTCTCCGGAGCTTCAAAAGAGATGTCTTCAAGAAGCTTTTCAAGGACTGTGTGCAGTCTTCTCGCGCCTATATTTTCTGTTTTTTCATTTACGTGGGCCGCGATGTCGGCAATCTCATCAACCGAATCCTTTGTAAAGTCCAGGGTCACGTCTTCCGTGGCAAGGAGTGCCGTATATTGTTTAATCAGAGCGTTATAAGGCTCGGTAAGTATCCTGATGAATTCGTCCTTCCCGAGAGGATCAAGTTCAACCCTGATCGGGAACCTGCCCTGAAGCTCGGGGATCAAATCAGAAGGCTTCGTCATATGAAAAGCGCCCGCGGCTATAAAGAGAATATGCTCTGTTTTTACAGGGCCGTGCTTCGTTGTAACTGTAGTGCCTTCTACTATCGGCAGAAGATCTCGCTGGACGCCTTCCCTGGACACGTCAGGGCCGTGTGAATACCCCCTGCTGGCGATCTTGTCTATCTCATCAACGAATACAATCCCCGACTGCTCGACCCTTTCGATTGCTTCCTTTGTCACCGTGTCCACATCAATAAGTTTATTTGCTTCTTCCTGCTGCATGATAACCAATGCCTCGGGGACCCTCATCTTCTTCCTTTTTGACTTTTCAGGCAGAAAATTGCCGAGCATCTCCTTAAGGTTTATCTCAAGATCTTCGAGGCCCACATTCGAAACCACTCCGAAGGGTATTATCTTTTCCTTCACTTCAATATCTACATATCTGTTGTCAAGCTTTCCTTCCCTCAGCTGCGCCCTGAGTCTCTCCCTTGTTTCCTTATGTTTCTCCCTCTCTTCCTCTTCCAGCGCAGCACCCCTTGCCGCCCTCGGAGGAGGAAGAAGAAGATCGAGAAGCCGCTCTTCAGCAAGGACCTTCGCCTTTTCCTGCACCTTTTCCATATGCTCTGATTTAACCATGCCGATGGATATCTCGCTCAGGTCTCTTATCATTGATTCCACGTCCCGGCCCACATAACCTACCTCGGTAAACTTGGACGCTTCAACCTTTACAAAGGGGGCATTCGCAAGTCTCGACAGCCTCCTTGCTATCTCCGTCTTGCCTACACCTGTAGGGCCGATCATGATAATATTTTTCGGCAGGACCTCGTCCTTCAATTCAGGAGAGAGCTTTTGCCTCCTCCACCTGTTTCTCATGGCAATTGCAACCGCCTTCTTTGCCTTATGCTGTCCTATAATATATTTATCAAGTTCTTCAACAATTTTTCTCGGTGTAAGATTATCCATTTAGCTCCTCTATCGTTATATTTTCATTGGTATAGATACATATGCCGGCTGCGATTTTCATAGCCTTTTCGACTATGTCCCTTGAGGACAGGCCGGTGTTTTCCAGAAGTGCACGGGCAGCTGCCTGGGCATAGGCGCCCCCCGAGCCGATTGCGGAAATTCCTTCTTCAGGTTCTATAACATCGCCTGTGCCGGACAGGATGAACGTGTGCTCTAAATCCGCCACAATGAGGAGCGCCTCAAGCCGTCTCAGAATCTTGTCGGTCCGCCAATCTTTTGCAAGTTCGACTGCGGCCCTCGTTATATTTCCGCGGTAGGATTCGAGCTTGCCTTCAAACTTCTCGAACAGTGTGAGCGCATCGGCTGTAGCGCCCGAAAACCCGGTAAGGACTTTTTCACTGTACATCTTTCTGATTTTTCTTGCGTTATGTTTTAAGACGGTGCTGCCCATGGTGATTTGTCCATCTCCTCCTATCGCGACCTTTCCGTCCCGTCTTACACAGAGTATCGTCGTACCTTTAAACATTCATGCCCCTTCCATTTGTCTTGATGTATTCACGTTTTGTTTTCCCTTGCAAGAGGGTGCGCTTTATCATAAATATCCATCAGATGCGTTATATCCAGATGGGTATATTTCTGAGTAGTAGAGAGTGATGCATGGCCCAGAAGTTCCTGTATGACCCTGAGGTCCGCGCCGCCCTGAAGCAGGTGGCTTGCAAAGGAATGCCTCAGAGTATGCGGCCCTATCCGGCCGTGAATGGATAAAGCCTTCGCATATTTTACTACTATACGTCTTGCTCCCCTGTCTGTCAATCTTGAGCCCATCCTGTTGAGAAACAAAGCCCTGTCCCTGCTTTTAAGAAGGATCCTCTCAATCATGTAAGACTTGACGGCATCTACAGCCTTTGAACCCACGGGCACAATCCGTTCCTTTTTCCCCTTTCCCTTTATCTTTACGAGGGATTCTTTTATATTGATATCGTCTATATTAAGTCCTGAAAGTTCGCTCACCCTCAATCCACTGGAATATAAAAGCTCAAGAATGGCTTTATCGCGTGCAGGGATAAACCCCATCCCTTCCGGTTTTTCGATAAGGGAAAAAACGTCGTCTACCGAGAGGAACCTGGGCAACAGTTTAGGGACCTTAGGATTCGAAATTAGTTTTGCGGGGTTTGATTTTATGCAGCCCTCTCTATAAAGAAATTTAAAAAAGGACCTGACACTGGAGAGCCTCCTGCCGACGGTTATCTTATTCAGACCCTTCTCAATCTGTTCCGCGATAAATCCCCGAACATCTATCATGTCTATCTTCTCAGGCTCCGCTTTCACATATCCGGAGAATTCATCAAGGTCTTTTCTGTAAGCACGCAAGGTATGGGCTGACGCGTTTCTCTCTATCTCAAGATACCGGATAAACTTACTGATGTAATCTTTCATTTCGCCCTATTTTACCATTTTTCCGAGGTAACCTCTGCATTAGATCAACAGGAGATTAATGACTAACCTTTAAGTTCTGTGACTGTTCTATCAAGGCTTTTCATATCTTCGACATTAAGAATTCTTGCGGATGGATCTATTCTCCTGATCAATCCCGATAAAATCTTTCCAGGACCTACTTCTATAAAATAATCGACTGCCCAGTTAACAATAGCCTTGATGGAATCTTCCCATAAAAGCGGACTGCTGAGCTGGCGAACGAGCGATGACTTTATTCTTTTGCTGTCGGCAAGAAATGCCGCGTCTGCGTTATTCACCAAGGGTATCACAGGGTCTCTAAAATCTATTTCGTCAAGAAGGGCGGCAAGCCTTCCGGAAGCGCCTTCCATCAGCTTACAATGAGACGGCACACTGACGGAAAGCTGAACAGCTCTTTTTGCCCCGGCATGCTTACAGAGCTCTATCGCCTCTTCGACAGCGCTTTTTTCGCCGGCAATGACTATTTGTCCGGGACAATTGTAATTGGCAGGTGACGCATATCCTGTTTGTAATGATTTACATATCCCGTCCACCTTCTCTCTGTCCAGGCCGAGAACAGCAGCCATAAGCCCTTTCCTTTCCGGAACAGCTTCCTGCATAAAATGTCCTCTCTTTTCCGTCAGTTTTACAGCATCTTTCAATGTTAGGACCCCTGCAGCCACAAGAGCCGAATATTCACCGAGACTGTGGCCGGCAACTACCGAGGGTTTTAGTCCTTTTGACGACAATGCTTCATAAATCGATATGCTGACAACGAGAATAGCCGGCTGGGTCCGGAAGGTCTTGTTAAGCTCTTCCCCGGGTCCGTGGAACGCCAAATCGGCAATGTCATAGCCCAATGCATCGGAAGCCTGTTTAAATATTTTTTTGGCGACATCAAAATTCTCATATATTTCCTTGCCCATTCCCACATATTGAGACCCCTGGCCTGGAAAAACAAAAGCTGTTTTCATTCTAAAAAGACCGACATTTCGACTGCGCCATCAAGATATCCCCTTGGATTCCTTTATCCTTTTAATCAGCAGAGGCACAATCTCATACAGGTCCCCGATTATGCCGTATGTCGCCACATTGAATATGGGGGCTTCAGGATTCTTGTTTATAGCAATAATTATATCTGACGACTGCATTCCGACAAGGTGCTGCACGGCGCCCGATATTCCGCAGGCAAAATATATTCTGGGGCATACCGTCTTTCCCGTCTGGCCGACCTGATGCCTGTAAGGAATCCATCCGGCATCTACGGCGGCCCTCGAAGACCCTACAGCGCCTTCAAAAAGCCCTGCCAGTTCCTCGATAAGTTTGAAGCCCTTCTGGTCTCCAAGACCTCTGCCGCCCGACACAATGATATCCGCCTCCTGGAGGTTTACTGTTATATCAGAGACCTCTTTGACTGTTTCCAGGACTTTTGTTCGTGAAGACACTCCTTCCGACTTGACATCTATGATCACACCATCTCTGCCCTCGTCGTATCGCCCGCGCTTCATAACTCTGGGTCTTACCGTAGCCATTTGCGGCCTGGTGTTCGGGCAGAGGATAGTCGCCATTATATTTCCGCCAAAGGCAGGTCTGACCTGCAGCAGGTTACCGCTCGCCCCATCTATCGCAAGAGATGTGCAGTCTGCGGTCAGTCCGGTCCTCAATCTTGCGGCAACTCTGGGTATGAAAGAACGCCCTATCGGCGTAGCCCCGCCGAGGACTATCTCCGGCTTGTGTTCCTTGATGAGCGATGCGAGCAATTGCGAATAAGGCTCATCATTAAATTTTTCAACTGCCGGATCTTTTGATATGTATACTTTGTCCGCACCCCATCTTATAAGTTCCCGGGCAGCGTCGTCCGACGCTCCGAACAGAACCGCAGAAAGGTCGGTTTTAAGATCATCAGCGAGTTTTTTGCCCACACCCAGGAGCTCATAGGCGACAGAGGAGACTTTACCGTTTCGTTGTTCGGCAAAAATCCATACACCTTTGAACCCTCCGATATCTGCACTCGCAGGGGCTTCTTTCTCCGTTTCAACAATGGCGCCTTCAGGACAGACACTTATACAGGCCATGCATACCTGGCAGTATTCATTAATAAATGCCTTCCCCTCTTCGATTATAAGGGCGTCAAAGGGGCACGAGGAGAGGCACTCTTCACAACCTTTACACTTATCCAGATTGACTATTACAGGCATTTGATCCCCCTCAGTTCCTGAATTAAAGCGTCGACCTGCTCTTCAGGCGTACCTTCAAGCATTTTTCTGCCGGACCTTGGATCCGGTGTGAATATGTTCTTGACCTGTGTCGGCGATCCCTTAAGCCCGAGATCGTTCTCATCGGCAGATATATCCGCCTGTCCCCATTTTTTAATCACTGCCTTCTTTGCAGCCATCTTGCCCTTCAATGAAGGCAGCCTCGGCTCATTCAGTTCTTTGACCACTGTTAAAAGCACGGGGAAGGCGGCTTCAACAATGTCATACCCCTCATCCATCATCCTCTGTACCCTTATCGAACTCTGCGTGATATCTTCTATCTTTCTCACATACGAGATGTGAGGTATATTCAGAAATTCTGCGGTCTCGGGTCCCACCTGTCCCGTATCACCGTCTATCGCCTGTTTTCCGCAAATAATAATGTCCGCGTCAAGCTTAGCTATGGCCTTTGAAAGCGTGTATGACGTCGCCCAGGTATCAGAGCCGGCGAATACGCGGTCCGAAAGGAGGATAGCTTCATCCGCGCCCATCGATAGGGCTTCTCTCAATGCTGTATCGGCCTGGGGAGGCCCCATGGTGATAACAGTCATCTTTCCACCTGCCTTCTCTTTTATCTGAAGTCCCGCCTCCACCGCATGCATGTCGAAGGGATTGACGATACTAGGGACCCCTTCCCTTATGAGAGTCCCTGTTTCCGGATTAATCCTGACCTCAGCAGTATCCGGCACCTGTTTAATACACACAACTATGTTCATTTCACCCTATCCTTTCATATGATTATCGCTCAGAACTGGATTAATATTATACGATGCCGATTTTGCTGAAGTAAAGATTGCAGGCTAATCTGTTCTACTTCAGGTCCACATAAAAACGGTAGTTGTGATAACTGAATATCACACCGTTAGGAATGATTTCTTCAAGCTTTAACCCTTCGGCTAAATATTGTCCCTCTTTCACCATCTGGCCATTGATCCTGATCACCCGGGAAGCAGGCTCATCAGAATAAAGGAAAACAGAAACTGAAAAAGCCGGAAGGCTCTGCCGGATGGACAACGGCAGTTCGCCGATATCATAAATCTTGTTAGGCAGAGGAACAGCGCCATCATTGCCGGGCTTCGGTCTGGATGGAGCAGGTTCAACTCCGGTCTGATCGTGGGGGACAGGGGGCGCACCGTGTCTTCCATTTGTGTCTAATGCCTGTTGTCGCACGTGCGCAACCTTTTCATGCGGACCCGCATTGGCCCGCGTAGACTGGTTTTGTTGGGTGCCCTCAATCTTTCTTGAACCGCCTGCGTCAAAAAGCGGGTTTATCTTTTGTACTTTTTTTTCTTCAATTGCCGTCACATTTTCAGATTTGATCGACGACGCTGCCGGAAGCATATCATGCGTTCTTAATTCCTGCGGTTTTCCGGAAGGTAGTTTTGCTGTCATAACAGGCTTTTTTAGATAGGATATACCGGCCCAGGAAGCGAATATGCCCGCGCTGAGAGCAAGTGCGGCTACAATCAGGTAAGGCCATATAGACCGCTTTTTCGCCCGATCTGAAATGTTATCGTTGAGAGTCGGCGGAGCGGGTATTGACGACTGCCGGCGTTCTCTCTCCGATTTCTTCAAGGCATCGAGAATGTAGGACATCCTTACCTGACCTCGCTCTTCTTCGCCGTCAACACTGTCTGCTTGTTAAATAATATCAATTCCATGAGACTTATCGGTACATCCGGACAACGGAGGCCTTTAGCCTGGGCTTCCCTGCATATGTCGTTATTCCAATAACTCCCGTAAGCAATGTTTACCTCTCTGCTTCTGCCTATCGGCTGACCGGACAGCCATTGAAGGGTGTCCGGTTTTTTTGTTCCCAGCTCCATGACTCCTGCATTTGTGACTTCCGCTGTCCTCATGCCCGATTGTATTTTTTGGCTATAGAGAGTAACGGCAGCTGCAACTCCGCAGCTGATGAGCACCAAGGCCGCAGCCATCCATTTTAATGCCCTTTTTCTCCGCTTTTTTGGAACATCCTTTTCCCCGAATATCTCATGCGCAGCCTTCAGCAGGGTATTTTTATCTACACGATCTTTCCCCTGGACATAGGTCCCGAGCAAGGCCCTGTCACAAATTACATTTATCAGGCGAGGAACTCCGTGGCTAAGATTGTACAGTTTATTGATGACTGAATCCGGGAACAACTTTCTCTTTACGCCGGCCGACGACAAACGATGGTCCACATACGCGCCGACTTCCACCTTTGGCAGCGGGCCGATATGGTAACGGGCCGTGATGCGCTGCGAAAGTTGTCTCATATCCGGGCGGGCCAGCATCTCCCGGAGTTCCGGCTGTCCTATCATTATTATTTTGAGCAGTTTTTGCCGGTCTGTTTCAAGATTAGTAAGTAAGCGGACCTGTTCCAAAACATCGGGCCTGAGGTTCTGGGCCTCTTCCATGATAAGAACTGTTTTACGGCCCTTTGCAAAAGCAGCAAGGAGATAGGCATTAATGTTATCTACAAATATTTTGATGCTACTGTTGCCTTCGGGATACTGAATGCCGAGTTCATCACACACCGCAGCCAGCAGTTCTTCAACTGTCATCCTCGGATTGAGGATAAAGGCAATATCCGTGTTTTCAGGTATCTGTCCGAGGAGACACCGGCAGATGGTTGTTTTTCCCGTTCCAACTTCCCCAGTGAGCAGGATGAATCCGCCTTCCGCGTTTATTCCGTAAATAAGATGGGCCAGGGCCTCGCGATGTTGTTCACTCATGAAGAGAAAGCGAGGGTCCGGTGCGATAGAAAAGGGCAGTTCCTTGAAGCCAAAGTACTCTTTGTACATAGGAATAGTATTTTCCCCTATTAAAAATAGTAATATATGCATTGACGAAATTACAATTATTAATTAGTGTCTGTTTATAAAGTACCCAAAAAACTAAGAAAACTGTCATTCCCGCAAGTGAAGCGCGTCGGGAATCCTTCTTAGAAGCCATCGGAAAGATTCCGGACAAGCCGGAATGACAGATAAATGGTAACTCTAATCGAGTTTATAAACAGATACCAATTAGGGCAGGAGGATTCCATGATAATACCCAATGAGGCAATAAAAGAATTGACGGCGGAGATACCCGAAGGGCATAAACATCTGAGAATCACCGTCTCTCTTGAAGACGGAAGGGAATTTATATTCCAGGAGGCTTCCATAGCGAATCTCGTGAGGGCATATATAGCTGTTAAGACACATCCTGCGATCACAAAGATCAGATTGAAGGGAAGAAGACTCGATAGAAGGAAACAAGGGTATGCGGAGTGGCAGCTTATTGAAGATTAAAATAACGGCGCTAAATATTCCATCCCATCATGGTTCATTCGCTTTTTGCAACAATTTCACAACTTCTTCGTCCGGAACTTGAATAAAATCCTCATAATAGGACCCGACAGCAGTGAAATCAACGGGGGTCTCGATACAGATGAATACATCAACCGTCTTTTCAATCTCCCGGGCCACTATGTCAGGCGCAACGGGGATGGCAACAATCAGCCTTGCAGGGTCCTCTTCCTTAATAGTAGAAATTGCCGCCTTGAGTGAACCCCCTGTGGCAGCCCCGTCATCAACGAGGATAATCTCTTTCCCTTCGATTTCCGGAATTTTTTTGCCTTTTCGATAGACTTTAACCCTCCTCGCAATTTCTTCTTTCTGTGTCGAGATCTCAATATCGATATAATTTTGGGGAACGTCATATGAGGATATGATCGATTCGTTTAAGACCACGGTACCGGTCTCGGAAACTGCTCCCACTCCGAATTCGGGTTGTCCGGGAAACCCGATTTTTCTGACTATGACAATGTCCAGCGGTACATGAAGAGAACCGGCTATTTCGAAGCCTGTTACTACCCCGCCCCTCGGCAGAGCCAGGACGAGAACATTTTCCCTGCCTCCATATTCCTTCAACCTCAGGGCAAGCTGAATCCCGGCGTCTCTCCTGTCTTTAAATAAGCGCTCCATGAGTTCCAATGCCCTGACTTTCAAAATTGAGGTATATTCTTTGCAGGAATTATATGAAGATGAACCTTTTCGTCTTTATCAATATCCCTGAATACGGCCTCCGCAGACTGTCGTATCACATCGCAATTATCGCTTGCCAGAACAAGCCTAAACCTATTGAAATTCGAGCTATCCCTCTCCTTTATTCCCATGCCGATCAGGAGAGTCAAAACATGTGTTATGGAATCTATATCGTCCATCTCAACTATGTAAATCAGCAGCCTGTTGCCGATATTTATTCTGCCTTTTAACATAATATCATCGACTCTGATATTGGATTTGAGATCCATATGCTGAAACACTTCTTCCGGACATCCGCACCCGAGCGTTTTCTGCACGAAGGCTTTTATTTCTTCATTATTCATTTATACAATTTTAACACAATATTCGTCTGGCATGGTCATGAAGAATGAAAGGAGCCTCGCGCATATAAAAGAATTCAGATTCAGGCAGGAGCAATTCAGACATTGTTAAAGGGACTTGAAATGGGAAAGGAAAAAGATTTAATATTTGGCGGATGATGATTACCGAAGCTTCACTTCGGCGGTATTCATTATTTGTTTTAGCACTCAACCTCCAAACAGGAAAGGAGAACTCATGGACGGCATAAAGGTAGGTATTATAGGGGGGTCCGGGATGGACGACCCGCGCCTCATGAAGAATATAAGAGAAAAGAGAGCGAGGACCCCTTATGGAAGCCCTTCCTCCCCGCTTACCATCGGTAAAATAGACGGGGTGGATACTGTTATACTTGCCCGTCACGGCAAGGGACATTCTATTTATCCCACGGGCGTAAACTTCAGAGCAAACGTCTATGCCCTCAAGAAAGAAGGCTGTACCCATATTCTCGCGACCACGGCAGTCGGTTCACTCAGGGAGAAGATAAAACCCGGCGACCTTGTCTTCGTCGACCAGTTTATCGACTTCACAAAGCACCGCCCCCTCACATTCCATGACGAAAAGGTGATACACACCCCGATGAGCCGGCCATTCTGCGGGGAGCTGCGCTCCCTTCTGATCGCTTCTGCAAAAGAGCTTAAACTGAGACATCATAAGGGAGGAACGGTAATTACCATTGAGGGCCCAAGGTTCTCCACGATGGCAGAGTCTCGTATGTTCAGGGCATGGGGCGCCGATGTTATAAATATGTCGACCGTTCCCGAGGTCATACTGGCGCGCGAGTTGGGCATCTGCTACCAGACAATAGCGATGTCAACCGATTATGATTGCTGGAAAGAGGGAGAAGAACCGGTCACATGGGACATGATAGTCTCCATAATGAAAAAAAACACAGACAATGTGAGAACGCTGCTTTTAAAAACGATAGCAAAAATCAAAAATACGGAATGCGATTGTAAAATATAAAGGAGGGAAGATGTCTATAAAGTCGAAGATAAGGACCATCCCTGACTACCCCAAGAAGGGCATTATGTTCAGAGATATCACGACGCTGATCAAGGACCCCGTGGGGTTCAGGCTGGTCATCGACAATTTCACGCAGCGATATATCCAGGGACATGTCAAGTTTGACGCGATAGTGGGAATAGAGTCGAGGGGGTTTATCATCGGAGGAGCTCTTTCCTACACTTTGGGCAAAGGGTTTATCCCTATCAGAAAGGCAGGAAAGCTCCCTGCGGAAAAAATAAGCCATGAATACGAACTTGAATACGGGACAGACAAAATCGAAATGCACACAGATGCCTTTGAGAAAGGGGCAAGGGTCATTCTCGTCGATGACCTCTTAGCCACGGGAGGAACCGCCCTTGCAGCAGCAACGCTTGTGGAAAAGTTGGGCGGCATCGTCTCGGAGATGGCATTTATTGTGAGCCTCCCGGATGTGGGCGGCTACAAAAAACTAAAAGAAAAGGGATACAAGGTATATTGCCAGACAGAGTTTGAGGGGGACTGAAAAGAAGCCGATTTACTATATCAGCGAGTACAAAGATCCTTCCCCGTTTCCGTCCGCCTCCTTTATGCTCCCCACAAATATATATAATCTTTTTTTGCGCCTTCCACCTACGAACAAATACTTTGGGCGGTAATAAAGGACTGAGGAATACCAGGATAAGCTGTCACGCTTCCAGTTTGATAGGCATGACCTTTTGATCAGAATTCCTATGCCCAGGTCGATGCTCCATATTCTGCTGCATCACATTATCGCAACCTGAGAATTGCCGTCATCTCTAATATCAAAAGTTTGGCTATTAGCTCCTTTAGGTAGATATCTACTAAGTTTGTGAGAATTATCGATATCCCTGTAATTACGTTCATATTCAAGGTGGGTTCTGTCTAACACATGCATGATCATGCGACCGATGTATCTATGGTTCAAATCCGAAATTAAGTTTTGTAGGGCATCCGGCGGGGCGGAAAAAAGTCCGGCCATAAATAAGATATGGACACCGATTTTGGCCGACAGTTCCGCTGTCTTTTGAATCTGTTCCTCAATTTCTGAGGTTAGCGTGGTAATGCCTTTCACCAATGTTTTGCATTCTGCCGCGACCAGAATGCCATCGCAGGCGGCTATAATATCCAGGTCTTGTTTGCTCCCATTAGCGTCGCTCACTTCGATGCCTGGCAGACAATGAAAGGCATCGCCAGAGATTTCACGTAGATAGAGCATTGTGAGCAGCACAGAGAATAACCCCTGTTCAACGCCACGTGCCACAAGATCATTTAATTTGTAACTAAACGGGCATTCCAAAGGTGGTTGCATTGGTGCTCTGCAACCAGCACATTTTATGATTTCACGGATTTCTTCGGCAGCATACCAATGGGAATATCCGCAAGACGGGCATCTTATTTTGAACCCGCGAAGAAAGATATTTTTGAGTGAAAATTCCCTTGCCCCCTCGTAAAATGTGCTCCATTCTTTGCGTGGTCTATAAATCTGCTGCATCTCCGCTATGTCTTTGGAATCCTTACACATTTTCTCAAATACGTCGCGCCACTTCTGTTTTTTAAGAGGCTGCGCCTTATCGAGACCGCCGAATAGATCAACAATGCGCTGAACATATCGGCATTTTTCCGAAACATTTGAGTCGAGTCCATAGTGCTTCAATAGCCCTTGAAAGACTTCCTCATTATCCGGCAGGAAGATTTGATTAAAGTCAGCATATCGATCCTCAAGGTACGACAAACGTCCGTCCGAAATGCGAAAAGGATAGCCGTGGAAAAGAGAGACTTTATACCGTGAATTTTCACTGAGAGCTTTGTTTAGCCCGGGGTAATTGGGCGGCCAGAAACGCTTGGATT
Source organism: Thermodesulfovibrionales bacterium (assembly GCA_963716185.1). GTDB lineage: Bacteria > Nitrospirota > Thermodesulfovibrionia > Thermodesulfovibrionales > SM23-35 > CAVZMO01. Next base: position 3,417,531 of record OY970295.1, on the reverse strand, counting down.
TGTCCATTGTTTTATCAAATGAAAGATCGACTGCAAACTGCATTTTTTTTGGATCATCCAACCATGGAATTTGAGGTGGAGTGAAAGATACCATTCCATTATCAATTTGAACTTCTTCATGTTTATCGAGCGCATAAGTCCGATATTGTTCCACATGAAAATTCGCATAGTATATATCGATACGGTTTAATTTATTTCCCAGTACTGGTTTTAGGCGAGCCTTCAGCGATAAGAGACCTTCTTTGTCCACTCCGATGGAGTAAAGGGCGATAGTATTAGATCCAGAAATATTTCGATTACACCAGTCAGCAAAACATTTCACTCCGCTATCGTCAGATAATCGCTCATAAGGTACAATATATACTTTTTTTACAAACATGCCCGGCCCGCTACGCAGATTCCAAAAAAGGCAGATATCATCGACTGAATCGGCTCGTGCTATCACAAACATGTAGCCAGACTCACCCCAATATACGTGATGATTGATTCCATAACTAGTGTAATGTCCCACTAATATCTTGACAATAATGGTTTATTGTGGTAAACTTTTTTTATGTGGGAAAAGGCAAACGCGTTGAAGATGACAAACGACCAGCGTGCGACATTGGAAGCTTGGAATCGGGCGAAGACCAGCCCTCAGCGAACGGTTCTACGGGCGCGCATTTGCCTGTTGGCGGCGGACGGCCTGTCGAATAACGCTATCGCCGCCCAACTGTCCACCTCCCGCCCGACAGTAATTCAATGGCGCAAACGTTTTGAGGAGCACGGACCGATTGGATTGGCTGAGGACGCACCCCACGGCCCGAGTCCTCAGGCTCTTCCACTGGACCGAGTGAAGGCCATTATCGAGGCTACTCTCCACACGACCCCTCGCGATGCCACGCATTGGTCCGTGCGTTCGATGGCCAAGGCCCAGGGGGTCGGGAAGTCCACGGTGCAACGGATATGGGACGCGCACGGTCTTCAACCCCATCGAATCGAGACATTCAAGTTGTCCAAGGACAAGCGGTTTGTCGAGAAACTGACGGATGTGGTTGGAGTATACCTGAATCCTCCGGACAAGGCGGTGGTGCTGTGCGTCGACGAGAAAAGCCACGTTCAGGCATTGGACCGGACGCAGCCCGGCTTGCCGATGAAAAAGGGGCGATGCCGAACCATGACCCATGACTACAAACGCAACGGCACCACATGCCTATTCGCGGCATTGAACGTGCTGGAGGGTAAGGTCATTGGCTCCTGCTATCCGAGACATCGCAATATTGAATTTCGGAAGTTCCTGCGACAGATCGACGCAGCTGTGCCCGCAGAGTTGGCCATCCACATGATTTTGGACAACTATGGCACCCACAACCACCCCAAGGTCAAAGCGTGGCTGGAAAAACATCCGCGTTTTCACCTTCATTTCACGCCGACCAGTTCATCGTGGTTGAACTTGGTGGAGAGATGGTTCGGAGAAATAACGCGGAAACGCATTCGGCGCGGAGTTTTCCGAAACGTCCCGGAACTCGTCGCGGCAATCGAAGATTTCATCCATATCAACAATGAGAATCCAAAGCCGTTCGTCTGGACGAAAAAGGTCGATGCTATATTGGAAAAGGTCGCTCATTGTAAAGCCGTTATAGGGACACTACACTAGTAAGATAAAGCGGATAGGCACGGCGATCTAATTCTGTTATTCCGCTTAAATAGTCTGTGAAGTCGCCCTCCCGAAAGTTCACCTGAGATGAATACATATATTTTCCCAAGAATTCATGAAGCCAATCGGGTAAACAACCGAACTGTGCTTCAATGAATAGCCTGTTAACATCATTTGGCTGATATGATGGAAACCGAATGTTTGATTCGGATGGTGACGGTGGACGGTTGCCTTTAAAAAGGTGATTGTAATAAAGATAGATATGGATTGCGCCCGGATTCAACGTGGGCCAGTACTCAGGCTGTAACAATTCATCTTTCCAAATTACATTTCTAAAAGGCTGGATTTTGTCAGTCAATAATTGAATGCGGCCTGCGTCAAAATCGCCGACGAAAATCAAGACATCAGGCTCAAGGTGCAACAATGAGTCGAGCGAATAATCCGTAATCTGCGAACCATCACTGGGTATAATGATATTATTGATTCCGTTTCATATGGATGAATTGAACTGAATAATTTTCCTCAATCCTTCGATGTTGAGTGCACGGTTAAAGAAAAAAGCGATTTTCAGTGGTCGAACTGAAATTGTCGCTTTTCGGATTTCATGAATCTCTTTGTCCACAAGGCGTGCCAAGATTTTTTTATCATTAATGCCGCTCATATTCCAATATTCCTTCTTGCCCACGAATATCGGGCAATTGCATATTCTAATTAGTTTCAATACCAGCCGGTATTCTCCATTATTGATTATCGGTTATAACATACACAATTTTTAGAACTTTGAGAAGTGAGACCTTCAGGAAGAAGGTTTTGCGGCACCAAAACGTCGTCGGGCGATAACTCCTATTTGATCTTCAGGCTTCTACAGCAAACTTTTTTTGAAACATTTCAGGAAATAAGCCGCCGTGTGTGTTTCAGACTTAAAGATATTTCCACCCCGCTCAACCTTTTCCGGGTTTCTTTTGACTATCATATATAGCCTGAAAAAAAGAGATAGGTCTATTTGGGGATATAGGCGTTCAAGCCGATAGTCAATGCTTTTCCTTTTACGGTCAACGATGTTTTCATGTTGCCTCTCGTGCTGGCTACTACAAGGGTTTTTCCTGAGGCACTCGGTGTAGGCTCCTCCAAGTCGCATGTGATAATGAGCTTATTTCCTTCTATTTTTGTTTCAATTGCCATCGGCTTCACCTCAGCGTAAAGGCGCCCCTTATTTACTTATGCCTCTTCGAACTGGTCGGAGACTTATAGGAATTTGCTTCCCGCGTGAATCTAAATTTACACGCTGTTAATGGATAATTCTATCCTCTGAGAATTTTCTTAAATGCTCTTACAGTTTACAACTATTTTTTCTTGTGAGATGCACAGAATTTCGATTTCCCGGCTGCGGAATTCTTACATTGCTTTCCTTCTTTGGTTTTTGCAGCACATTTTGCTTTCATTGCTGTTGCCATATTGCCTCCTTATTTTAGTTTAGATAGATTGTATCACATTAAAAAATAGATTGGAAATATTTATAATTGATTTTAGAGGGAGAGATAAAATATCTAACCATTTCTTATTATAGATTTCTATATGCACTGCTCATCTTTATCTGCGCTTCGGGAAGCGTTGTGTTCAGGAAGTTCATCTGCGTTACGTATAGCAATAAGTGCTGTCCAAATTTGAATCTTCACTGCATTGGCACTGGTCCCCACAAATGTCTTGATCTTCAGGTTCTGCTTGAGAGCCTTAAAGAACAGCTCAATTTGCCAACGATCCTTGTAAATTGCACTAATAGTTGTCGATCCCAGTTTCAGGTGATTCGTTAGAAATACGAAAATTTGCTTCTTTTCAGGATCATATGCTTCAATCCTCCGGAGAAGATATGGACAGCGTTCTTCTGCTCTGACACCGGTTAACCGTATAATTTCATCTTTCAGAATCTGACGGTTTTGAGGAATGTCCCGTACTTCTATAACCTCATAGAGAGCATTATCTTTCATACGTGTTACAAAAAAGACCCCTTGACCTGTCCATTTACCAAACAGCATATAGTCGTTATATCCCCTGTCGTCCACTATAATAGTGCCGGGGTTAAACTGTAAAAGATGCGCTACTTTTACATCGGAAATCTTCCCCTCGGTAACATATGCATAGGATGGTAAGTACCCGTCATGATCCAGAAGCAAATGAAGTTTTACTGCACCTTTTGTCCGGCGGAATTTTGCCCAGTCATACATTGCAAGACAGAGATCAATAGTCGAAGAATCAAGACTCATGAGCTTGTTCTTGAAACGAAACTTTTTCTTTCCCGTTACTCGCTCCTGGCAACGCTCTAATAACGATTGAAACACCATCTGATACAATTGCCATGGTCGATGTTCATTTGCATAAGCAAGGGTTGATCGCTTGGGTGCGGTTATGCCAAGATGTTTCAATTTCCCTTCACAACTCCTGAGGCCATCGATAATTTCCCTTAACGTATGCGCTCGTCCTAACTGGCAAAATAGCATGGATACAAATTGCCCCCAACAGGTAAATCCTTTTGTCTTGTATTCTGCCTTTGTCTCCCTTACTGCCCTCTCAAAGTCTGCTCTACCAAAAAGAGATAGAATCTGGCTGAAAATACTGCTAAACTTATTCATATGTTCCTCCGATCCGGGTTTTATTTTTGTGTGCTACATTTATAGTCCCCGGATCGGATATTTTACTGAATCCTATTTTGGACAAGAATGATTTTACATAATATTTCGGGAGGTGCCTGATATTAAAGGAGAGCTTTGGTGCCGAAGGCGGGACTCGAACCCGCACGGCCTTTCGACCACTAGACCCTGAACCTAGCGCGTCTGCCAGTTCCGCCACTTCGGCATGCCGATATTATATACGATTCCGTTCAAAAAAAATTGTTATTCGCGATACGCTTTTGAAATGAAACAGGGTTTCAAGGCGGCCTTAATCTTGCTTCAGTAAGCAATCGGAAGTCCTTCGGTTTTTGTCACCAGCCACTTTGTCCTTTCCTTATCAAGCGTAAATTTGAAGTGAACGGGGTGAGGCATATCACCCATAATGTACCCCGTGTCATTCCCGCCCGTTGCGATTATCCTCACATCCATTTCGGCGGTGGCTGTTTTATCATTAATGCCTATTTTCAGATTTTCGTATTCGATCTTGATATTATCCATTCTTTGAAACAGAGTCTTTAATGTTTCTTTAATATATAGATATGTAAAACCATATTCGTCCCGGTAATTAAAAGATATCTTCGACATCACTGTATCGATGTCTTTTTTTTCTACGGCTGCTGCGCCTTCCTTAAAAAGTGTCTTTATCCTGCTTTCATCAGATGGCCAGAGGAAATAGATGACTGCCGCTACAGCTATTAAAACAAATAAAAGCAGTATAGATTTCTTGATCACTTATATCCCCTCCGCTTTTATAGGTTCAAAAGTTCATCATTTTTGTCATTCCGAACGGAGAGAGGAATCTTAAACTCAAAGATTTCTCCTCCCGTCGAAATGACAAAAAATACTCATAGCATTTGTAAACAGATACTATTTAGAGTCTGTCCATAAAGTCGATCATTTGGCGTTTATATGTCATTCCGGCTTGTCCGGAATCTTTCTGCGCCTTTTCTCGGAAGGATTCCCGACGTGCTTCGCTTGCGGGAATGACAAGTTTCCAACCGTAACAAACAATTTATGGACAGACTCTATTTAGCGTAATTACTTGTTAATGCTCAGTCACAGCCACAATGGCATCTTTAATTATCTTTAACAACTGGCCAAGGTTCTGATCGCTGATACTTAAAGGAGGCATGATGACGATGACATTTCCGAGGGGTCTTATTATGACGCCGTTGTCTCTGGCGTGATAAGCAACCTTCCATCCTATCTTTTCCTTCCAGTCATAAGGTTCTTTGGTTTTTTTATCTCTCACCAATTCCACCCCACCCATCATTCCGGCATTCCTGACATCTCCGACGTGTTCGAGATTCAATGCTTCTTTAAGCCATTTTTCAAGAATGTTTATCTTCTCTCCGAGACCCTTTAAGATCCCTTCTTTTTCGAACAAATCAAGGCAGGCGATGGCAGCTGCACATGCAAGCGGGTTTCCGGTATATGAATGGCCGTGAAAGAATGTCTTCAGGTCCTCGAATTCTCCAAGAAACGCATTATATATTTCATCCGTTGCAAGTGTTACGGCCAGGGGCATATATCCACCTGTTATACCCTTTGACAAACACATAATATCGGGCACAACATCCTCATGTTCGCACGCGAACATCTTCCCTGTTCTTCCAAAACCCGTTGCCACCTCATCGGCTATCATAAGGATATCGTACTTTTTGCACAGCTCTCCCAGACCCTTCAGGTATCCGGGAGGAGATGTTATCATACCTCCCGCCGCCTGGATCAAGGGCTCGATGATGAGCGCCGCTATTTCGCCTGAATGGGTCTTTAACAGCTCCTCGGTCTTAACGAGACAGGCGAGCTTACAGTCAGAATATTCTTTATCAAGCTCGCATCTATAACAATAAGGCGAAGGAGCTCTATAAGTCTTGAACAGAAGCGGCCCGAATGCTTTATGGAATATGTCGACGCCGCCCACGCTTACAGCGCCTATCGTATCACCATGGTATGCATTTTTGAGGGAGACGAAGGCATTTCTTCCTTCAACCCCCTTATGCCTCCAATATTGAAATGCCATCTTGAGTCCGACTTCTACGGCAGTGGAGCCGTTGTCGGAGTAAAAGACCTTAGTAAGGGATGACGGATGACGGATGACGGATGAATTGACTAACTGAACCAGTTTTTCGGCGAGTCTTATTGCCGGAACATTGCTAAGCCCCAGTAATGTACTGTGGGCGATATTATCGAGTTGACTCTTAATCGCCTCATCTATTTCCTTCTTTCTATGGCCTAAGATATTTACCCAGAGAGACGAGACACCATCCAGATACCATCTCCCGTAAATGTCCTTTATAAAACAATCCCTGCCTTCGGATATGATTATCGGTTTTTCCCCGAACCAGTCCTTCATCTGGGTAAAGGGGTGCCAGATATATTTTTTATCGAGTTCTTCAAGCATCAAATTGTCTTCGATAATGCCCATCAATTACTCCTTCCGGCTATAAGAATTCTCTCAATCCCCGCGAAATCTTTCATTAAAAATACATTATAAAAACCAAAATCCTGAGCCATCTTTTTTACAATCCCCGCCTGGTCCATGCCTACTTCGAACATCAGAAAGCCATTCTCCTTTAAATGACTACTTGCCTCCGGAATTATCATTCTATAATAATCAAGGCCGTCTTCGCCTCCATCCAATGCTTCCACCGGCTCCCATCCTCTGATCTCAGGCTGTAACTTTCTTATGTCTCCCCTTTTGATATAAGGCGGGTTTGAAAGAATTAAGTCGAAACCGCATGAACCGACAGGGAACATATTCTTAATGGGGTCGAATAATGAACCTCTGAGGAATATCACATTTTGAATAGCATTAATTCCTGCATTTTCCTCTGCATATTTAATTGCGGTCTCAGATGTATCGGTTCCATATATCGTTGCACCGGGAAATTTTTTTGCAATAGCCAAAGCCAGACAGCCGCTTCCGGTGCAAAGGTCGAGAACCTTGAATCTTGCATTTTGAGTTCTGTCGCCACGGGCGGCTCGCTGCGGCGAGAAGTTTGAAATTGTCTTTATGGCTTCCTCTGCCAAGAATTCCGTCTCAGGTCTCGGTATCAAAATACCGGGACCAACCTTTATTTTCAGTCCACGGAAATCCGTGTATCCGAAGATATACTGCAGAGGTTCTCTCTTTGACCTTCTTCTCAGGAATTCATCTATCTTAAAGTTAATATCCTCCCGAACCTCGGGATTTTCTTTATAGAGAGTTACCCTGTCTATTCCAAGGCAATGAGATATTATCAGTTCGGCCTCTCTCCCCGGATCGTCAATGCCTGACTTTTCCAGCAACCCCCGCGCCTTTCTCAATTTATCGAGAGCCTTCATCTGCTCTCACCATCCTTATAACCGTACTTCCGTTATAACGCCATGGAGTTTTTTGGGAGGGAAATTGTAAAATTTTATAAATGTCGGCGTTATTTTCTTTATCAGAGAGAACATCTTCCAGATGAGGTTTGTTGTGAGAATGTCCTCGATTCCATAAAAAACTACCCTTTCTTCAATCCCGGCCTCCCTCATAATCTCCTCCACATCTATGACCTCCATATATCCCATCTGTATCTCAAAGATCCTGAGACCTTCTGACAAGTCGTCCTTGAAGAAACCTATGACGCCAAAAGGATCATCTCTCTTATTGACAGATAAGAAAATATTCTTCTCATAAAGGATCGCATGGAAAAACATCGTTTGAGTGACATAAAAAGGTATCTCATTTATATCTTTTAAAAGGAAAAGAGAAGTGCCTTTGATCCTTTCGTTTGTAGAGTAAACCCTCTTGAATTTATGCAGAAAGTCATCTAAGGGCATGAAGTCCATCATTCTATAAAGTCTCTTCTGACCTTCAGTGTAAAGAATTATCATTACAAAAGGGATTGAGGCGATTATCAGGGACCAGTAGCCGCCATGGGGTATCTTAAAAAAATTGGCGCCCAGGTATGATAAATCAACAAATGTTATCAGCAGTGAAGCTAAAACAAGCATCTTCTTTTTCTTGATATAAAAGATAGCGGTCATAAGAATTCCGGTCAAGGTCATTGTGCCGGTGACTGCAAGTCCGTAAGCCGCCGCAAGATGGCTCGACCCTTTGAATTGCAGCATGATAAAGAGAACCGCGATCAAGAGAAACCAGTTGACCGAACTTATATATATCTGGGATTTTCTTTCGACCGATGTATAATCCACCCTAAACATCGGCATCAGCCTCGTAGTTATCCCCTGATAGACTATTGAGAACATGCCGCTTATCATGGCCTGTGACGCAATAACGGTTGCACAAATACTTAAGAGCAAGAATGGGATGTAGACCACCTTTGCATGATGAAAAACCATCTCAAAAAGAATGTTCTGTGAATACGGATGCAGCATTAAAAATGCCCCCTGACCTAAATAATTTGTTACGAGCGCAACAAAAGTGACACCCCATGCCTGTCTTATCGGTCGTGCGCCCAAATGGCCCATATCTGCATACAGGGCTTCTCCACCTGTAGCACAGAGTATTATCTCGCCGAGGGAAATAAATCCTTTGAAGCCATTTTCAGAAAGAAACTTAATCCCGTAATAAGGATTCAATGCCCTGAGAATCTGAGGCGATTCCAGTATGGAAAACATACCGAAGAGCGCAAGGGCCAAAAACCAGATGCTCATCACCGGACCGAACGCCCCTGCCACCTTATCGGTCCCTTTCTTCTGAAAGGTGAACAGCAATACAGAAATAAGCATGGAGATAAGGACAATAGAGGTAACAGAAAGCTTTTCAAGACCCGGTATAAGAACGGCGCCTTCAACCGCACTTAATATACTTATAGCCGGTGTAATCACACCATCACCGATAAGCAGCGATATGCCTATGACAGACAATATAGAAATAAGGACAAAGCCTTTCCTTGACCGGATAAGTGATTGGAGGATTTCCTTGAGCACGATTGTTCCTCCTTCACCCCTTTTGCTCAGGCTCATCGCAAGCCATGTATACTGAGCGGTAACCAGAGTTACCAATGTCCAGATTATTAAAGATACTACACCAAGAATATTATCTGTTGTAACACCGAGGAGCAGAAATACTACGGTCACGGTATATATAGGACTTGTTCCGATGTCTCCGAATACAAGACCCAGCGACCTGATAATATCCTTTGTTGATAACTTTTTTTCAGGCATAATTTTCTTTTTCCGTCAAAAAAAGCTAAAAAGAGTAAAAATCATGGTCAGTATAATAAAGTAAGAAGTTCCGAAAAACAAGGTAATGAGGTGCATGCAGAACGTAGTTGACTTATGCCTTAATTTGTGATATAGACATTTGTATGATTTAAATTCATTACACAGATGAATTTTAGAGCACTTTAAATCACTCTCTATGTTTCTTTTAACTTTATATTAAAGAGAAAAATTTAAAAAGGGGGGATTTATGAAAGTCATCACACGCAGGGATTTCTTAAAGATCTCCGGGGTCACGGCAGCCGGCATCACCTTGAGTCAATTAGGGTTTGACCTGGCACCCGTACAGCTTTATGCTGCCGAACTGCGTACAGAACTCCGGATCAAAGACGCAAAGGAAACGCCTACTATCTGCTGCTATTGTTCGGTAGGGTGCGGTATCCTGGTTGCCACGGACAAAAAAGGGAAAGTGATCAACACCGAGGGCGATCCGGACCACCCGATCAGTGAAGGCACATTATGCCCCAAAGGCGGATCAACCTATCAGATCGCTGTAAATGAAAAACGCCTGAAAAAAGTGCGCTACCGTGCGCCGCACAGTGATAAATGGAAAGAAGTCAGCTGGGATTGGGCTCTCGGAAAGATCGCTGCAAACATTAAGAAAAGCCGCGATCAGAGCTTCATGGAGAAGAATGCCGAGGGAAAGGTTGTGAACCGGACAAACGGCATCTCTTCGGTCGGCAGCGCAGCGATGGACAATGAAGAATGCTGGCTTTACCAGAAATTCCTAAGGGCGCTCGGCCTCGTCTATATTGAACATCAGGCGCGTATATGACACAGCGCCACTGTTGCGGCTCTGGCAGAGTCGTTCGGTCGCGGCGCGATGACAAACCATTATATCGATTTCAGAAATGCCGATGTCATCCTTAATATGGGTAGCAATGTTGCCGAGAACCATCCGGTTTCGTTCAAATGGATTCAGGCTGCCCGGAACAAAGGCGCTACCTTCATCCATGTAGACCCGCGCTTTACCCGTACATCAGCGAAAGCCGATATCTTCGCGCGTCTCCGTTCCGGTACAGACATCGCCTTCCTTGGGGGTATGATTAAATATATTCTCGACAATAATCTTTATGACGATTTCTATGTGAAGAATTATACGAATGCCTCTTATATCGTTAACCCCAAGTACAGTTTCGACGACGGCCTTTTCTCGGGCTATGATCCGAACAAAAGGTCTTATGATGTGTCGACATGGGCCATAGAAAAAGATGACAACGGTATACCAAAAAAAGATATGTCATTACAGAATGAACGTTGCGTCTTCCAGCTTTTGAAGAAACACTATTCCCGGTACAATGTGCAAAAAGTTACGACGATAACCGGAACTCCCGAGGATGATCTGATAAAAGTCTATAAGGCATATTCGGTTACCGGAGCTCCTGACAAAGCAGGAACTGTCCTCTATGCGATGGGCTGGACACAGCATACGGTCGGCGTTCAGAATATCCGCGCCATGTGCATTATTCAATCCCTTCTCGGAAATATGGGCATTGCAGGCGGCGGAGTGAATGCCCTGAGGGGCGAGTCCAATGTGCAGGGATCTACCGACCAGGGACTCCTTTTTCATATTCTTCCAGGATACCTGCCGGCGCCCCGCGCTCATTGGCCAACCCTTGAGGATTACAATAAGACCACCCCTTCCACAAAAGATCCGAGGAGTGTAAACTGGTGGAAAAACCGTCCCAAATATGCGGCCAGTCTTTTAAAGTCCTTTTATGGCGATAAGGCAAACAAAGAGAACGATTTTCGATATTCATGGCTGCCGAAATTGGACCCGACGCAGGATGCATCATGGCTGATTCTCTTTGATCAGATGTATAAAGGGGCCTTTAAAGGTTTCTTTGCGTGGGGGATGAACCCCGCCTGTTCAAGTGCGAATGCAGGCAAAGTCCGCCAGGCATTGGCAAACCTTGACTGGATGGTGAATGTCAATCTCTTCGACAATGAGACCGGTGAGTTCTGGAAAGGCCCGGGGATGGACCCAAAGAAGATAAAGACCGAGGTCTTTCAGTTGCCTTGCGCCGCTTCTCTCGAAAAAGAGGGGAGTATATCCAACAGCGGGAGATGGATGCAGTGGCGCTGGAAAACAACCAACCCTCCAGGGGAGGCGAGACCTGACAGCGAGATTATGTACGAACTCTTTAAAAAAGTTCAGGCCCTCTACAAGAAGGAAAAAGGCGCCTTCCCCGATCCTATTCTGAATCTGAAATGGGATTATGAAACCAATGGCAAATTTGATATCCATAGAGTTGCAAAAGAGATTAACGGGTATTTCCTTGAAGATGTGGCTGAACATCCTTTTGACAAGAAGGCTTACAAGAAAGGCACCCTAGTGCCGAGCTTTGTATTTCTTCTTGATGACGGCCGGACTTCCTGCGGCAGCTGGATTTACTGCGCCAGTTATACCGAAGCCGGGAATATGGCTGCCCGCAGGAAAAAGACCGACCCCACAGGATTAGGTCTCTACCCTGAGTGGTCGTGGACCTGGCCGGTCAATAGAAGAATCATTTATAACCGTGCTTCGGTTGACCTTAACGGTCAGCCGCGCGACCCTGCCAGGCCGCTCCTGAAATGGGACACCGGTAATAAGAAATGGCTTGGTGATGTCCCGGACGGTCCTGCGCCCCCGATGGGTAAAGAAGGGGTGTATCCATTTATCATGAAACCTGACGGAGTTGCCGCCATTTTCGGACCGGGGTTAAAAGACGGTCCCTTCCCTGAACATTATGAACCTTTGGAATGTCCGATCGAGAAAAACATAATGTCCAGCCAGAGAATCAATCCCGTAATCAGAATATTCGAAGGAGGACCCGATACCTTTGCCACCTGCGACCCGAGATATCCTTTTGTCTGCACCACTTACCGTGTCACAGAGCACTGGCAGACTGGTGTGTTAAGTCGCTGGCTCCCATGGCTTATCGAAGCCGAACCTCAGATTTTTTGCGAGATGAGCCAGGAGCTGGGAAAATTGAGAGGGATAGAAAACGGTGAGAAGGTTCTCGTGGAAACACAGAGAGGCAAACTTGAGGCTACGGCTATTGTCACTTTGAGATTAAAACCATTCGTCATCGCTGGGCAGACAGTCCACCTGATTGGATTACCATGGCACTTTGGCTGGCTTCACCCGAAAGACGGCGGAGACAGCGCAAACCTGCTCACTCCTACTATTGGTGATCCGAATACAATGATCCCTGAGTCCAAGGCATTTATGGCAAATGTTACAAAAATGAGCAAAGAACCGGCCAAAAGGGTCAAGAAATCTTAAGGGAGGTGAATTACGATGGCAGATAAATCCTTTTTTATAGATACGTCGAAATGTACGGCATGCAGGGGATGCCAGATAGCATGCAAACAATGGAACATGAACCCCGGGACAAAGACATATCAGCGAGGAAGTCACCAGAATCCGGAGGACCTTTCTTACTTTACATACAAGTTAGTGAGGTTCAGTGAGCATGAATTGAACGGAAAACCGCAGTGGTATTTCTTCACCGACCAGTGCAGGCACTGTCTCAATCCTCCCTGCAACATCATGGCCGAGTCCCTCGGTGTCAAGGCAATAACGCAGGACCAGGAGACGGGTGCGGTCCTCTATAATCCGAAAATAAAGGTGAAAGCTAAAGATTTCAGCCAGATAAGGGGGGCCTGTCCATGGGACATACCCAGATGGGATGAAAAAACACAGGGGATGGCAAAGTGCACCATGTGCATTGACAGGATTAAACACGGCCTGCTCCCCGCCTGTGTCAAGACCTGTCCGACCGGCACGATGAACTTCGGTGACCGCAGCGCGATACTTGATATGGCGAAGAAAAGATTGGATGAGGTTAAGCCGATGTATCCGAAGGCTGAACTTCTTAATCATGAGTTTGTCCGCACGATCTTCCTCGTGATCGATGATCCAAAGAAATACCATAAGTTTGCATCTGCGGAAAACTCTACGGCCATTGCAGTAATACAACATTTAATATACCAGTCGGTCCTGGTGGGGTAACAATATTATCAAGAAAGAAGAACAGATTGCGAGTCATGAAAAAAGGGAACTTGCTTATCAGGCAATTCTCGATTTCTATAAAAAAATCATAGACGCGCAGAAAGCTGTAAAGCCTTCTCTTGATATCACCCTGCCTGAGATTTCAGAGGAGTTGAGAGTTTTACAGACAAAAGAGGGTTTTCCCTTAATCAGCCCGAACGATTTTGTTATTGATCTTGCTTCCTCTGCAGGACTGTTTGAGTCAATATGCCACATCGCAAAAAATGCAAACGAAAAGATGCGTATTAATGTTCAGGTTATAGAGGAGGCGATTGCGATCAATGCCCTGAATCTCAGGGAAATATTGAAAAAACACTCCGATGAGTCATATTTGAAGGCGGTGGCAAAAGAGTTCGATATTGATAGAACCGTCCTGACATTTTTAGTACGTATGAGCATTCAGCCGTCTATTGAAGCCAACGTCGAAAAGTTGAAGGACCGGGTCGATCTCAAAAACTGGCCCAAAGGATATTGCCCTGTTTGCGGCTCTTCGCCATTGATGTCCGGGTTCAAAGGACAGGGGCAGAGATATTTCTTATGTTCATTCTGCGGGTTTCTTTGGGCCGGCGAACGTCTCAAATGTCCTTTCTGCGATAACAATGATCAGGAAAAACTGCATTACTTCTACGAAGAGGGACGAGAAGCCTATCGGGTGGACTTATGCGACAACTGCTTGCAATACATTAAGACAGTTGATGCCCGAAAACTCGGCTATGAGCCTGACCTGAACCTCGAAGATATGGCAAGCATCCATCTGGATATCCTGGCCTCAGAGAGAGGTTTCAAGAGGCCGGCATCAGGGCTATGGGGTTTTAAATAGACCCTTAGTCTGCGAATATATGACGCCCCCACCTCTTTTCACTGCATTGCCTATTAAAAAGGCGGGGTATCCCGCCTTTTTAAGCAATGAAACAGCTTCTTCTGCCGAAGCTTTAGAGACCACCATGATAAATCCTATTCCCATGTTAAAGGTCCTTCTCATGTCCTCTTCAGGAACATTTCCCATTTTTTCTATGACTTTGAAAATCTCAGGAACAGGCCATGAACCGACCTTTATATTCGCACTGATGTCTTCAGGCAGTATTCGGGGAAGGTTACCCGGTATCCCTCCTCCTGTTATATGGGCCATTCCCTTTATCTTTAATTTATCTTTTAAGATATTGTACGCCTTCACATAAATCCTTGTAGGCTTGAGAAGCTCGGCGCCGAGAACCGTTTTGAGAGCTGGGACGTAAGTTTTTACGTCCATCTTTTCCAGGTCAAAAAAGAGTCTTCGCACGAGTGAATAACCGTTGCTGTGAAGACCGTTTGATGCTATGCCTATTATCGCATCGCCGGCTTTTATTTTTGATCCGTCTATTATATTCTTCTTTTCAACGACACCCACTGCAAAGCCTGAAAGGTCATACTCCCCATCGGGATAAAAGCCCGGCATTTCAGCAGTCTCCCCTCCGACCAGGGAACAACCGGCTTCTTTGCAGCCTTTGACTATTCCTTTAATCACTTTCACCGCCTTTTCAGGACTCAGTCTGCCCGCTGCAAAATAGTCGAGGAAAAAAAGGGGCTCGGCGCCGCTGGTAAGTATATCATTAACACACATAGCAACAAGGTCTATCCCGACAGTGTCGTGCTTGTCCATCACAAAAGCAATTTTCAATTTTGTTCCAACACCGTCGGTACCGCTCACCAGCACAGGTCTCTTATATTTCCTTGTATTCAGCCTGAAGAGAGCACTGAAAGAGCCTATGTCCGTGATAACCTCAGGTCTGAAAGTCTTCTTGACCATCGGAGAGATAAGCCTTACAAACCGCTCTCCCTCAGCGATATCGACACCGGCCTTTTTATAAGTAAGTCCTTTTGTCATTTGTAGCTATTCCTGCGGCATGAAGACCGGGAAACTACTTTATAAGATCCTTCAAAGATTTCCCGGCAGTAAACTTTGCAATTTTCCGGGCCGCGATCTTAATTGCTTCCCCTGTTCTGGGGTTCCTGCCTATCCTTGCCTTCCGCTTTCCTACCGAGAAAGTGCCGAACCCTATCAACGTCACCTTGTTGCCTTTTTTCAGAGTTTTCCTGATCCCATCAACGAATGAATCAATAGCCTTTTCAGCAGCCCTCTTGGCGATCTTTGCCTCTTTTGCCATTTTTTCTACTAATTCAGCCTTAGTCATAAACCCACCTCCTGACAATTTTTTCAAAGTATACATGATTATGGACCAAATGAGAATAATTTTTTTAATACCTTATCTGACTTTTTTCTGATATTTTCGGACAAATATCTGCCATAGTTTTCCGCACTCTGATGGTTAACACAGGTGCGATATTCTGATACAATATCCTTGATGCCGCTAATCCTTGTTACAAACGATGATGGGGTCCACTCTCCCGGACTGATTTCCCTCTTCGATGCAATGAAGAATCTCGGCGATACTTATGTTATTGCACCTGACAGAGAAAGGAGCGCAGTCGGCCACGCCCTGACAATGCACAGACCTCTTAAGGTGGAAGAACTGAGAGAACACGTTTATCAGATCAACGGCACGCCAACCGACTGCGTTGCCGTGGGCGTCAACAAAATGCTTCCGGAGAGACCTGCATTTGTGGTTTCAGGCATCAACAAAGGTGCGAACCTCGGAGACGATATTACGTACTCGGGAACTGTCTCTGCCGCAATAGAAAGTACGATAATGGGCATACCCGCTTTTGCCGTTTCCCTGGCCACCCAAAAACAGAGCAGATCTCTGCATTTTGAGACGGCGTCAAGGGTCGCTTTAGACATAGGGAAATATATCCTTAACAACTCCCTGCCGTATGATACGCTTTTGAATGTGAATGTTCCGCATGCAGAGGTTGCCGGCATCAAAGGTATGAAGTTAACCAGGCAGGGGAAGCGCGTCTACGACGGTTCTATTCAGGAGACCTTTGATCCTCACGGTGAAAAGCATTACTGGATCGGCGGCGGGAAACCTTACTGGGAACACGGTGAGGACACTGACATACAGGCTGTTCAGGACAATTATATCTCGATTACGCCCATCCATCTCGACCTTACAAACTATGAGGCACTGAAATTTTTAAAGGACAGGTTGTCCATTCATTTTTAAATGAAAAAATATGACGTCATAATAGTAGGCGCGGGTCCTGCGGGCATCTTTTCCGCACTTGAACTGCTCAGGCAGAAAGAAAATGCGAGTATCCTTGTCATCGAAAAAGGCAAGGACATAGACAAGAGGAGCTGTCCCATGAAGATAAGGGAGATTTCATGCGCCGCCTGTCCTGAATGCTCTCTCCTCAGCGGATGGGGCGGCGCCGGCGCCTTCAGTGACGGCAAATTGACCCTCTCGCCGGACATAGGCGGGTTCCTTTCCGAATATATAGATAAAAACACTCTCGAATCGCTGATAAC
Source organism: Thermodesulfovibrionales bacterium (assembly GCA_963716185.1). GTDB lineage: Bacteria > Nitrospirota > Thermodesulfovibrionia > Thermodesulfovibrionales > SM23-35 > CAVZMO01. Next base: position 3,400,573 of record OY970295.1, on the reverse strand, counting down.
TTATGTTGATGGTAATTACGTCCGATATGGCGCACCCGAGGAGACATACGGAGGGAACGAAGAAGAGATAAAAACTATAACAAGGCTAGCATCAGAAAATAATCTTAGGTTTGTCCCTTCGAGGATAAGGCACATCGGCACTGACAGGTGCAGGGCAGTTCTTAAGAATATCAGGGAGTCTGTCAACTCAAGGATAGAGACCTTATTCGGCTCGGAGGCCGAAAGAGTTATCACGGGGAGAAGGAAGGCAATAGGAATAAGGCTCCGGAACGGCACGAAACTTTATTCGGATTTTGTGATACTGGCGCCCGGCCGTGAGGGTTCGAGATGGCTCGAAAGAGAGTCGAAGCGGCTGCGTCTTACTCTCCTGAAAAATCCTGTCGACATAGGCGTGAGAGTTGAGATCCCCGCCCCGGTCCTTGAGCCTCTCACAAAGATAACCTATGAGCCAAAATTGATATTCCATTCAAAGAAATTCAATGACAAAGTGAGGACTTTCTGTGTAAATCCGCATGGTGAAGTTGTCAAGGAATACCTTAAGGGCATCTGGACCGTGAACGGCCACAGCTATGCAAACAGCAAAACTTCAAACACTAATTTTGCGCTTTTGGTAAGCACTTTTTTTACAGAGCCGTTCGATGAACCTATTTTGTACGGGAGCTATATTGCAGGACTTGCAAACCTTCTCGGCAGAGGCGTGATTCTGCAAAGAGTCGGCGATCTTCATCATGGAAGACGATCGACTCATGAAAGGATAGCAAAAGGCGGTGTGAAGCCCACGCTGAAAGATGCAACGCCCGGCGATTTGAGCTTCGTCTTACCTTACCGTCATCTCTCCGATATCCTCGATATGCTTGAAGCACTCGACAGGGTGGCGCCCGGAATAAATTCGGAACATACTCTTCTCTATGGAGTTGAAGTGAAATTTTACTCCATGCTTCCTAAGCTTACGGGGTCTCTCGAGACCGAAATAACCAACCTTTTTGCGGTGGGTGACGGCGCGGGTGTCAGCAGAGGCCTTATACAGGCGTCGGTTTCAGGGGTCATGGCAGCGAGGGAGATAGCGAAGAGATTATAGAAATATGGATTTTAAAGAATTAAGAGAGTCTATGGTGAGTACCCAGTTAATCCCGAGGGGGATTAAGGATGAACGGGTACTTGACGTCATGAGAAAAGTTCCGCGGCATCTGTTTATTGAAGAACCGATGCAGCACAGGGCTTATGATGACATGGCCCTTTCGATCGGTGAAGGTCAGACAATATCTCAGCCTTACATGGTCGCCGTCATGACGGAACTTCTCGAACTTAAAGGGCGCGAGAAAGTACTGGAAATCGGAACGGGCTCAGGTTATCAGGCTGCAATCCTTGCTGAACTGGCCGGGGAAGTCTATACTGTCGAACGGGTCGGAGCACTTGCATCTCGGGCGGAAGAAAGATTTCATTCCCTCGGCTATAATAATATCCGCGTTAAAATCGGGGACGGCACTCTGGGATGGCCCGAGAACTCGCCGTTTGACAGGATGATCATAACCGCCGGCACTCCAAAAATTCCCGAACCTCTGATCGGGCAATTATCAAAAGAGGGCATCATTGTCGCTCCTGTCGGAGACAGATTTTCGCAGCAGCTGTTAAAGATCAGAAAATCTAAAGAGAATATCCTCGAAGAATTTCATACCCCTTGCGTCTTCGTGCCTTTGATCGGCAAATACGGATGGCATGGAGAAGACACCGCAGACTATTAGGCCCTCAGAAAATTCCTTCCACATATCCCGATATAGCGGCCTTTCTGAACTTTATTCACTATCTCTGCGGTATGACCAATTTTACAGCTTTAGAAGAGCTAAGCCCGAAATCTGATCAATTTCTCTTTTTGCGTCTATTCCCTCTATCTCTACAATTACCGCTTCCAGCACAAGAAACGTTTCGGATGTGCCTCTCAGGCACCCAACCCTGATCATGTCCTTTTTTCCGAATGCACCGTGCAAATGGACCCTTGGCTCATCGTCCTGCCAAAAAATCGTACCGGTCCCCAAAACTTCATGGCTCTCCCGTATTTCCCTCCACACGGGTTCCGGAGGCATCTCTTCAGTTTCCGGACCGACAACCACCCTGCCCTTTTTGATGCCTCCTACCAGGTGAAATATCGCGCTTCTTATATTCTCGTTCTTTGCAATCGCAACAATACTTTCAAGAATATCTTCACTGTCCTCAAACCTCGCCACAACGACCCTTCCGGTTTTACCCACCTGATATTTCATCGGCGCCTCCCCAAATTTCTCACAATAAAAGATATGATATAATTTCTGAGCGGATTGTTTAAAGGAGTATTTTTTCAGCTTATTGCAGGAAAGGATTTTCTAATGAGACAGATCACATGGAACCTCAGACAACTTTTTGATAGTGACGATGACCCGAGGATGGAGGAAAAAAGAAGATCCCTCGAAAAAAAGAGTTACGGATTTATTGACAAATGGAAGGACCGAAGCGATTATCTCAGAGACCCTTCCATATTGAAGAAGGCATTGGATGAATATGACGAATGGAAAAGATTATGCGGCAGCGAAGGCGACGAAGGATACTATTTCTGGCTTCGAACGACACAGGACCAGAACGATCCGAAACTGAAAGCAAAATTCAACCAGATTGAACATTTAAGTAAAAAGATAGAAAATGACATCCAGTTCTTTCATCTCCGGATAGCAAAGATTCCGGAGAAGCATCAGAAGAGATTCCTTGAATATGCCGGGTTGAAGCATTACAAACACGTTCTCGATCGCATCTTCGCCGAATCAAAATATCTCCTGAGCGAACCTGAAGAAAAGATTCTGAATCTGAAATCGCCCACCTCCTATTCAAATTGGGTCAGGATGACGTCCGGTTTCCTGGCAAAAGAAGAGAAAGAGGTAATCCTGGAAAACGGCAAGAGAGACAGCAGAAACTTTTCCGAGATCCTCAGCCTTATAAACAATAAGCAAAAGACCGTGAGAGATTCTGCGGCAAAGGCCTTCAATTATATGCTCTGGAAAAATGTCGACGTCGCCGAGTCTGAAATGAATTCGGTACTGGCAAACAAAAAAACAGACGATGAGCTGCGCGGGGTACCGAGGCCTGACCTTTCCAGGCATATCAGCGACGATATAGAGAGCGGGATCGTCGATTCCTTGATAAATACGGTTTCTCAAAGATCTGATATTTCTTCAAGGTATTACGGCCTGAAGGCGAGGCTCCTGAAAGTAAGAAAGTTGAAATACCATGAGCGGAATGTGGAATACGGCAGCGTCGGCAAAAAATATGCGTATGACGAATCACTGAGACTCGTTCAGAGGGTCTTCAGGGAGCTCGATGCGGATTTTGAAGACATTCTTGACGGGTTTATAAAAAATGGGCAGTTTGACGTTTACCCGAGAAAAGGAAAGTCAAGCGGCGCATTCTGTGCTCATCATCTCATTTCTCAGCCTACGTATATACTTCTAAATCATACGAACAGGCTGAATGACGTCCTTACATTGGCGCATGAGCTTGGCCACGGAATCAATAATGAATTGATCAGGTCCAAACAGAATGCTCTGAATTTCGGGACTCCCCTGTCAACCGCCGAGGTTGCCAGTACTTTTATGGAGGATTTCGTTCTCCGGGATATCCTGAAGACGGCCGGTGACGAGCTGCGGCTATCCATCATGATGATGAGACTCAACGATGAGGTCTCGACCATATTCAGGCAGGTTGCATGCTACAGATTTGAGCAGGAACTCCATCAGGAATTCAGGCACAAAGGATATCTGTCCAAGGAAGAGATAGGGAAACTGTTCTGCAAACACATGGCATCGTATATGGGTAAATCTGTCGAGCAGTCTCCCGGTTCCGAAAACTGGTGGGTCTACTGGGGCCATATCCGAAGTTTTTTCTATGTCTACTCATATGCCAGCGGCCTTTTGATCTCGAAATCCCTCCAGAACTCCGTGAAAGCAGACCCGAAATTTATCGGAAAAGTCAAAGAATTTTTATCAGCCGGCTTGTCCGATTCACCGAAAAACATTTTTTATAAACTCGGGATAGATATAGCGGACAAGCGATTCTGGGACAAGGGTATCGCTGAAGTGGAAACCCTATTGGAAGAGACTGCCAGTTTAGCTGATAGACTGGGTAAATTTAAATGATATTGTATTCCATATATTTATTGTAGTAGTATGAGATATCTATAGAATCTGTGACCAATCAATGACCTTAATATGCTAAGATGAAACTATAGGTCGGCAATCGGCTTAATACCCCTCAAATAGAAATTTTGCTTATTTGATGCTCTGTTGGAGGTAATATGAGCATGGGTGACGAGCTTTTCGGCATCACTTATAAGAAGGGTGAAATTGTATTCAACCAAGGCGATATGGGTGATATCATGTATGTCATCCAAGCCGGCGCCGTTGAGATAAGCCGGTTGCAGAATGGGGATAAAATGGTCCTGGCCCTTTTAGAGCACGGTGATTTCTTTGGTGAAATGGCCCTGATTGATAACCATCCACGTTCAGCAACAGCAACTATAATCAGTAGCAGCCGGCTCCTTCCCTTTACGAGGTCGTCGTTAACGGATCGCATACGTCATGACCCCGGTGTGGTAATTCATTTACTCAAGACTCTCTGTCGAAGAATAACCGCTACAAATAAGCTGTTAAAGACAAAGGTGGAAAGCAGTGAAAACCTGCGCTTTATCGTGGAGAGCAAAAGAAGGGAACATCCGTTATCTTCCCAGCAATCTACCGTTAGGGATGTACAAACTGGTCAATCATCTCATGACAAGAACTCCATCCCTTCTGTTGAAAAGAGTTCATTGACTGAAGAATCCTTAAAACCGATAACCGGTTCATTCATCAACCGCCAGGAATGTGTGCAGTTCAAGCCCGGTGAGGTTATCTTTCGTCAGGGTGAATCTGGAACTTCCATGTTTATTATAATCGAAGGGGAAGTCGAGATCAGTCAGAGTTCAGATCCGGATAAATATGTATTGGCAACTGTGGGCCCCGGCGAATTTTTTGGAGAAACGGCTATCATAGCTGATCAACCACGTACAGCTTCCGCATCTGCTCTCAAAAATACCCTTTTGCTGCCGATCAATCAGGCCGATTTTCTCGAGAGAATACAGAGAGAACCCGAACTTGCCCTTTACATTCTACAGGGTTTGATCATACGGCTCCGGACAATGCTGTCAGTTCTTTCCGATCCTGAGGAATCCGTAGACGTGATGATCCGAAGCCTGCCGCCTCCCCTTAAGAAAAAAAACCGGGTCAGAACAGCCATTATTTCTCTCTCCACCTGCGGCGGATGCTCGGCTGCATTTCTCGAAAATCAATCAAACTTAATCAGCCTGCTCGACAAAGTGAAGATATCTTACTGTCCCATGCTGATGGATAAAGGTGAACTCGGCGACGTTGAGGTTGCTATTGTCGATGGCATGGTGAGGGTGAAGGAGGATGAAGAGAAACTGACAGAGGCACGCCGTAAGAGCCGCTACCTGATAGCATGGGGAACCTGTGCTGCTTTTGGAGGCATACCGGCCGCTGCCAACCAATACGAGCTTGAGGATTTGATCAATGAGTCTTACGGCCATGCAAAAGACACGGCCGCATACTACCTTTCAGGCGCTTCCGGTATCGGTTGGTCAACGTACCGGGAACAGGAAAAAGAATTGAAAATGCTCAGGATGGCGAGAAAACTGGACGATTTTGTCAGAGTTGACTATTGCCTGCCGGGATGCCCCCCGATTGTAGGGCTGCTGATGCAATTCCTCAATGAACTTACAGGAGAAGGTGATACGGCAAAACCCCGGCCTATCGTTTGTTCTGAATGCAGCCGCAAACATGTGAAGATGCCTGTTGATTATTTCCGGATTTCACCAAAAGCAGCCTGGGATCCCAATCATTGCTTCACTTCGCGGGGTTCAATCTGCATGGGATTCATAACCAAAGGAGGATGCGGCGCTATCTGTCCGCAGGGTGGGCTTCCATGCTGGGGTTGTCGCGGTCCTTCGGAGACCGCATTCAGGAAAATGGACGACGGGAACAGTTTTGAAGAGGTTATGCTGAATTCCTTAATAAGCCGGCATCCACATCTTGAAGCTCAGATCAAGTCGATAATGAGGATATTCCGGAAGCACGGCAATAGCTCTCTCAAGTTCAATCGTAATTTTGCCATGGATCGATCGAGGATGCGATGAGTAAGAGAATTCTTTTTGAAAAGGCTACCAGAATTGAAGGTAATGCGAACATCCAGATCGAAATAGGAGACGGACACGTTGAAACAGCTCGGTTCTTAGTCCATGAGTTCCGCGGGTTTGAAGGTTTCTTAAGAGGGATACGCGTAGAAAATGTCCCTCAGATGGTATCCCGTATCTGCGGATTATGCTCATGCTCGCATCAGGTTGCATCTGTCTCTGCTATAGAAGAGGCATTGGGAATCCAGCCGCCGAAATCAGTGAAGTGTCTTCGGGAAATCCTTGTTCTGGGAGAGTGGATAAACAGCCATGCGCTCAGCTATTTCTTTCTGACCATGCCTGATTTTGTAGGCGTTGCGGGCGGTATTTTTGAGCTTATGGAAACCCGTCCGGAAATAACAGGGGACGCGTTTACTTTGAGGAACGACGGCCTTCAGATTGTCCGGATTTTAGGGAAGCGCACGTCCCATCCTGTAACCATCGGGATAGGACGCTTCAACCATGTACCCACCCGCGCCGACATTGAAGAAATACGTCAGATTGCTATTGATGTCAAAAGGCGGACATCACAGCTTATCGACAAGGCCATACATATTCATTTACACATGAAGGAGATCGACTTTCCACGCGATCAGCAAATTAATTTCGTATCATATGACGGTTCATCGGGGCAGGACTGTTTTTCTGTGTACGATCAGACAGGCGGACTGAAACTGAGATTCAGCCGGGATGAATTTATGGATAATATTTCCGAGTTAAGGGCTGACTGGACCCTTGCAAAATTTCCTTATCTCACCAAATTCGGGTTCCCTGCCGGAATTATGCTTGTCGGGCCGCTTTCCCGAAGTTTTCAGGAAAACAGCCCGCTTAATGATCCGTCCCTGGCCCGCTTTCATCTCACCAGCCTGATGCAAGACCGTTCCTCTCTTACACTTGAAAGCTATGACGCCTGCCGCCTGCTTGAGATCTTCTGGGCCGCCCAGCGGATACTGAACTTGTTGGAGGAGGTGGACCTTTCACAAATGTCTGTCGACGCTGACCTGACGGCCAGCGGGCATGGTATAGGTGTTCTGGAAGCACCGCGCGGCGTGCTGATACATAATTATCTTGTGAACCGGGGATGCATTGAGCGCATGCGCCTCATGGTCGCCACGCAGTTCAATAATGCGTATATCAATCTTCTTCTCAGGGATATAGCTGAAAAGCACTTGAACGGAGAGAGTATTTCTCAAGAAGGCGAAAGACTCATGGGCCGTTGCGTAAGAATATTCGACCCCTGCCTAAGCTGCGCCACGCACTGATAAGGCGGCAGAGACCTGATTTCACAAATCTTCAACATGTACTACCCGCAGCACAGCTCCTATTTCACCAACATCTTTGTTCAGCTTGTCCACCAACTGATTTAAATCTAATTGATGTTCATCCGTATAAAAGAGAAATAAACCCATCATCTTCTCTCTTCTTATCCGAGACCGATATTTTAATCCCACTTTTTCCGCTAACGGCTTGAGCTTATCAATTATTTCTGCGATATTATTAAATCTATCGGCTGGATCTTTTCGTATACTTTTCATGATAACACTCTGCAACTCCTCTGGCAAATCAGGCTTCAGAATACGTGGATCCGGAGTATCTTCTCTAATATGCAAATCCAACAATTTACCAAGATTGTCTTCGGGGAACGGCCTTTTCCCCATTAGCAGCTCAAAAACCATAATCCCGAGCGAATAGATGTCCGTCCGCTCATCAACGGGCTCACCCTGTATCTGCTCTGGTGACATATAAAATGGAGTGCCGGGCATATCGAAATCTATGTTACCCCGAGGACAGGCCAGTCCGAAATCGACGATTTTTGCCTGGCCGTCCGGTTGTATGAAAATATTGCCGGGTGTGATGTCCTGATGGACGATACCTTGTTTGTGGGCATATTCCAGCCCGGAGCATACCTGTAAAATAATATCTAAAATGCTCGATAATGAAGGCTGTGGCTTATTTATCAGCAAATATTTAAGAGAAAACCCCTCAAGGAATTCCATGATAATAAAGACTGTCCGGTAAAGTTCTTCTATTTCATATACTTTTACAATATTCGGATGATTGAGACGAGCTATAGTTTTTGCTTCATACCGGAACTTTGCCAAAAAATCCGGATCCATGGCCACATTATGTTTCAACATCTTTATAGCAACCGGGAAATTCAGAATATTGTGTCCACCCTTATAAACTATGCTCCATGCTCCCTGGTCGAGGATTTCATTTATGGTATATTTTCCGATAGTTCTATTTGCAGTAATCTTTAAAGAAGAGAACCGCTGGGCGACTATCTCGGTCAAAAAGTTTCTGAGATCGGGAAATTCCAGAGACAGGCTGTCGAATTGTTCCCGCGTCAAACTCCACAAATCCATATCCGTTTCCGCATCAACGTGCGTGCTTCGACATTCCCCTGTCAAGACAGCCATCTCCCCCACTACATCTCCGGCCTTAAGGCGTGCAACGGCATTTAATATATTGTTCTTTTCTATATTAATGATGCATGATCCATTCTGGATAATATAGAAGCTATCACCCTCATCTCCTTGTGTAATGAATCTCTCTCCTGGCTTAACATGTTTGAATTTCAGACTATTTAACAATGGAGTAACAGATTCACGGGAAATAGAGGTAAAAAGGTTTGTATTTAAAAGAAATTCAAGATCTGAAGATGATATAAGTTTCTTTTGTGTCATGTACCCGTCGATATTTTTCTAAGAACACAAGCTCTCCGGCTTTTTCCTGTTTATTTTTTATCGCCTCTTTAAATGCCTGTCCCTACGGTCTTCTAAAATCTTGCCGTTGCTCCCGTATTCGTCAAATTTGATCAGTTCTATTTTTCCGTCTTTGCGCTCAAACAACAAGGAATTTGTATCAAGCGGCATCGGGAAATACTTCCCGGATATGTCCTCATATAAGTCTACCCTATAGAGAGTCCTGCCCGTCTTCGGATTCTTATTGAGGGCGATACCAAGAAGACCTGCTTCTTCGTATATCAGATATTTACCCCTCTCATTCCTATACCCTACGAAGTATCTTCCTTCTTCTCTATGATATATATCTGCATCGATTGCAAGCGGCCTCCCATCAACCATCTCATAGAATTCATCCCCTTTGATTATGTAGGTTTTTCCTGCATTGCATAACACCCATTCAGAGGTCATCGTGTCAGGGCTGTGAGTCAACAGAGTTTTATCCTTACGCAAAAAAGAGGTTTTCAATTTTGCATAGTCAGTATGAACAATACTTTTTCTACCGGCTACATCATGGATAACGACAGCATTCTTGAAGTCTTTGGTAGCCTGGTTATAGCGCTCTTCGCTCCATATCCTTTCGATATAATCATTAATATCCCCGTAAATAACCGATGCGGACTCAAATTCTTTTTTTGACATACTGAGTTTCTGAATCTTCTTTTCAGTATAGAGTTGAATCCACAATTTCTTGTCATGGACCGTATCTGAACTGAAAACCAATGTCTCCTTGCCCGTCGTTATCTTTACGCCGATTGCGGGGACTCCGTGCCATACAGCCGCCTTTATGGCCTGCACCATAAAACCCTCTTTATCTCTGTAAACATTCTGCTCCTTTTCGTAAAAAACAGTTGATGAAAAAGGATAGAAACTTTCAGGTTCAACCCACTCCTTATAGTCAGGGTCTTTGAAGAGCATTCTGCATCTGTTTGTTCTTGGATTAATAACGATTTTTGCGATGTCTGGATCAACCGCGCTGCCTTTTTTATCATTGATACAATAGCTAAGTCCTCCCTTGCCGTCAGATACAGACACTATCTTATATCTGGAACTCGGACCTATCCCATTGAAACCGACAAACTCCTCATATGAGACATCTATTACGGACTTTGAATCAACTGACAGACTCCTGTCCAGAGCCGGAGCCGATGCTCTCTTGAGTTCTTCATTTACAGTTTCCGATGTAAGCAACACGATCTTTCGAGTTCGTAAAACATCCGCAGCATACTTACTAAAAAGCGCGAGGTCACTATACCACCGTTTGTGGTCGTCGTGGCAGTGTGTTATTACCAAACCATTTATAGTTTGCAGTCCATTACCACCAATGTATTGAAAAAGTGGAGCTCCACAGTCTATCAGATAATTGGACCGTCCTATCGTGAGCTGGTATCCAATACTTTTCCCGATTCTGGAAAAGGGGCCATGATCACCAAGAACTTTGATAATAATACCGTCGTCCATCAGATAATTATAAACTTATTCCTCCCCAAAAATCATCATCTCCTGATACGACTGGTTGCGGATAAGAAACCTTCTCAGTGATCGGCTCGCATTGACACTGTCCCCTCGTATTTGTCTATTGACGAGGTCCGGCAGGGCCTCGCATAGAGAACAAGAAGAGCCTTTGGGGCAGGGAATGACCCTGCCCTAAATTTTTTTGATGTCAAGAGTGTACGGGCTTCGCAACTCCTGGTGGGCCTTCTGGCCCTACTCTAAGACTTTCCTATCAAAAGTGTAGACCTGATACCCCGTTTGCCACCTCCCAAAAAGCAAGGCCGTTTTTCGGCCATGCCTGCAATCTGTCCAATCCGATAAAGCCCTCTTCTACTCCGGACAGTAAGAGAAACAATTGTTCGAGGCCGGATAACACCTGAAAATGCATTGCGTGGTAACAAAATAAACGACATCACAGTCTGGCCCATCAGAACCTCCTCCAACATACTTCAGTTCCCCTAAACCGAATGTGACATCTGAAAGAGATGTCGTGGGCCACGGTACCTGGCTATCGCAGCTGCAGGGGTTCTGCTCCGTGGCGCTGGGGCAACTATATACATCATTCAAACATATGGAGTCCGCCTGTGAGCCACACATCCAAACAGAACTACCTTGAAACTCAAATCTCTCTTGAATCTTCGTTGCCTGGGGTAGAGCGACGATTGAATTACTACCTCCGGTGGCGGTCGGGTTGCCGCATGTAAAACAATAGTCTATGCCTTCAATGCATCTGTAAGCGATATCGCGGGTGACAAAATCCGTAGTCTTACAAACAGGAACAGAACCTCCTCCGAAGGAACTTCCCCCAAGGTACAGCAGATCGCCCGCATTAAACCTGACAGCAGAGAGGGCCATGTTTCCGCACCTGTTCGCCTCCGTGGCACAAGTGTTGCAATCCAACTCGCCCGGACAAACGTACATCGTCTGGGGGCATCCTGACGCGCCTGTCTCAGTGCAAATCACATAGTTGCCAACCACCTCTTTCGTCATTGAAGGGGGCGCGTCGGCGGCAAACGTGACCACCACATCGTGCGCGGCCGTCACATTGGAAATCACGTACGGATTAGCAACGCCAACAGACGTGCCATTATCCGTAATCTTAGCAATGTGGTAACCAGTTGCCGGGTAGATGTTGATCGTGGCCGTGCCGCCATAAACTACCGGCTGAGAAGAAGGATCGACCGTCCCGCCGATTTCTCCTGGAACCGATGCGATAACGTTGAACGTGGTACCGATCAAACCGATTTGTTCTGCAGATAGGGCATAGTTGAAAATCTTCAGATTGTCTGCCAGCCCATAGAATGTCTGTGCGTCTGAGTAATCTGTAAAGGTGATGTTGTTGTCCGACGAATGAGTTAATACGAAACTAGGATCCAATGTTAGATCTTCGAGCTTCGTCCCATCCAGGAAAGTAATAATTTTCTTGTTCGTCACATCGATTGACACTACTACATTATGCCACTGATTTAGTGACATAGAGGTGTTAGAAAAGACATGTTCGAAGTAAGATGAAACACCGGGGTCGTTATTCAGCGTTAAGTTTAGATTACCGGTTGAAAAATCACTTCTGATCCTGAACCATCTATTGGAAACACCTCCTGTCAAGATATTGGACGAATAGCCACACACGAAATAATCCCAAAGAGTGGGATAGAAATCGAGACTCACCGTAAAGGCATTGAAGCTGAAGCAGGGAATCGTCGCTGTTGCACGATATCCTGTATTTGGACAATCAATGTCATATAGCCCATTCAAAGACAGGTGATTGTCCACATAGCTGACGTTGGTGAGATTCATAGCATTACTATAGCCGGTTGAGTCATTCCCGTTTCCGTCGAAGAGGTAATCTGCGATCAGAGCGGCAGGACAGTTCGGTGCCGACATTGCAGTACTGGGAAAGCTCGCAGTTCCAACAAGGAATAACAGGCTGAATAGCACCAGGCCAGACCACTTTACCTCTTTAATCAAAGTATACTTCAATCTGTATTTTATCTTATGCATTTTGAACCCTCCTTTTAGCCCCTACCAACATACTTTCTTAGCCTTGCCGTTTGTGATCACATATTGGCACGGGTCAGGCCCTTCAATCCCAACTTTTAGATAGGTGATTGGACAACGGGCATCAGGTTTTGTTGAAACCTGCTTTATCATTTCACCTGTCATGATCTCAAGATCAGATAGAGTGCCTGCGTCCTGCCAATAGTTCTTAACGTCACAAGCACACGGGTAACCCGAAGCCTCACTGTTACAAGTATATCCGTTTGTGGGACACCCCGAATTGTCTCCAAATTCAAGACAGAGTGTAAGGCCTCCACTGAGTGGAACCTCACTCTGTGTGGTTTGAGGGACGATAGGAGGGAAACTTGGGGGGGTAACCAAACCACAGGACGGGGCAAGGATTTGGCCGTAGGGGAAATTGCTCCTAAGCAGACCTACCGTCACCATCATCGGGTTCACAGACGCATATACTTTGCCCGGCATCGTGATGGAGACTGTTCCTGTCCCCGAAGGAAGTCCCAGCGGCCACTTCAATGGCCATAACCAGTTCCACCTCCACGTATCCTCTGTTGTCAGACCGAACCCGAAGCCCGTAAGTGGATCCCCGGATCCACCGAAGAACTCCTGTCCTGTGCAGGATACGGGCGAGCACTGGAAGGCAATCGGGTTCCCTATGGAGGGAGAGCATTCGGGGATGAGGAGGCCCGCAAGGCTTACCAGCGCTTGCCTTGTATCGCACCTGGTAATTTTATATTGGAAAACACTGTTACTGGTGACAATCTGCGGGAAATTGCCGTTGGCGTCTTTGACAACCTCAATCACATACCCTTTGCTTGCGAAACACTCGCCCTTTGCCTTTCTTGCATCGTCGCAGGTGGCTGTGCATGTGGCAGCGGCAGCTGCTACCCCGACCGAGATGACAGCCAAGAACATAAGGACAGCAACCATAACGCATAATATTAATGCCTTTTTCTTCATCTTCGTTCTCCTTTCAACTTTGGTTTAGGTCTAAAGAATGGCCTTTTTCTGACTCTTATCCCGCATCCATCGTCACCTCCTCCAATGCTTGGATTAAAACGACAGTGTGACCTTGCCATAGACCATACGGCCTGGCTGTATGGCCGGGTTTGCCCGGTCCATATCGAAATATTTGAAAGACTTGTCAAACAAGTTTTTCGCCCCCATCGTGACGAACCCGAGTCTCTTTGGCAGCCGGTAACTGACAGCGGCATCAATCAGCACAAATTGATCATTCCCATCGGTGAACGTTCCTGTGGATGAGGGAAATTGCGTGTCAAAACTGCCATGCTGATTCACATATGTCCCTTTCAACATGGCACTCAATCCGCACGGGTGATAAAAGTTGATTCCCAGGAGAACCCGATGGGTGTTAACGTCAGTTAGAGTAATGGGGAACTCAAGATCCCTCGTAAACCGTTCGTACAGGTATTCCGCGCTAAGCCCAAACCACTTGTGCGGCGTCCAGTACGCGTAGGCGCGACCCAAACGCTCGTGCCATTTTGCATCATTCACCACGGGAGAGGGTCCGGAATAATCCGTAAACGGGAATTTGAGATCCCTCAGGGAAAATTCCGCTCCTCCGTAAATACTCTTGGAGAACTTTTGATCGACCGCGATGCCATATCGCCACGACTCCGTCTCGTCGGTGTCATCAAAGAACTGATTCAAGCCCGCCACCTGGGTGGGTTCAAGGGTCTGGTTCGTAATCAGCGTTCTCTTGAAGACCCTGAAGACAGCGGCACGCAGTGTGGTCTCCGGAACCGGGTTCCAGGTAATCCCTAATTTTGGATTAAACTGATTTTCGTCCGTTTCGCCGCCTGCATAGAAGTCACCGCTTCCACCCACCGTGAACGTCACATTCTTGGGGAAGTTGATATAGGAGTAAAGATAGAGATTGGTGTGGTGGATATTGCTTTTTGGGGCAGAAGGGAATTCCCCCCCGTCGGGAGGGGGCAGATCTAACACATAGAAAACGTTTTCTTTCGAGTCGATGTTGAAATATCCCGCCCCTGCGACGAAATTGATGTATTTCGAGCGGAACAGGTACTGAAGCTCACCGCTAAAAGCGTCAATATCAAACTTGTCACTGTAAAACGTTAGAACAGGGTTCGGCGAAAATTGTTCGCTAAAGTCCTGGTGTTGGTACATGAAATTTCCAATGAGATCAGAGCCTGGAGAGAAGGCATGGTGGAAACCGAGGCGCATTGAAGTCTTTTCGTCTTTATCGCGGAGGTTCGGTGAAAAATCATCCGGGAAGAACCTGAGCGTAAGATCACCATTTTTGGTATCCCTGTATCTGTACTCAGCTTGAACGCTTGTATCGGGAGAGAGTTCCAGTTGTACGAAGGCGTTGGCGATGTTATCGTTCTGAAAAGCGTTTTGTCGCCACCCGTCTGTCTGAAAGTGGGTGTAACCAAGGCTGAAGGAAGCTTTCTTGTAGATCCCTGACAGAACAGCTTCTTCAGAGCTTGTTTTTTCCGAACCGGCTAATCCGCTTGCCTGCAGGGTAATCCCATCCCGGTTGAAGAGCGGATTGAACTCGTTGAAGGAAAGGGCCCCAGTGCCCCCGGCGCTGATTAAGAAGAGATTGCTCTCTGCAAGGCGAGGCTGGATCGGGGTCATGTTGAGGGGCTGAAGAAGCTGGGATTGGAGCAGTTCACTAACCCTTGCAATCTCCTGACGGGGCAAAACAGAGTATGAGTCAGCTAAAAACCTGTGGCCGGAAAAGTCAGATGGATCTGTATTGACCGACTTCCATCCCTCCACCAACGCGAGCTGCTGGAAACCGAGATCGCTGTAAATCCGGGCGAGGCTTGCGCTCCGTGCAGCCATATCTTCATCGAGTAACTGCTGTGAACGGTAGACCATCCGATCGCCATTCAATTCAATCGCCTTCTCCATGTCATGCAAGGCTTCAACCGGCCTGTTCGTGGTCTGCTTCAGGATCGCATCATAGAAAAAGGGAGTAGGGTCCAACGGATCAAGTTTCTTAGCCATTGTGTACTCTTCTGATGACTGCTTTTCCCGTTTCTCTTCAAAGTAGGCTTTACCTAAATAGCTCCGGATGAGTGAGTTGTCAGGGTCAAGGCTCGCCGCAATCTCGATTTCCCTCGCTCCTTCTTTCAGATCGCCCTCACGGATCTTTGCCAGTCCGAGGCCAAAACGCGGTAACGGGTCGGCATTATCAAGCTTGATCGCTTTTTCAAAGGCAGTTTTTGACTCTTTTGTCTTGACCTGCATGAGATAGGCAAATCCCAAAACTGTCTGGGTCCGTGCGATGTCCGGATTCAGGGCAGCCGCTTCTTCTGCCGCCTTCAGTGATTCATCGAGCTCTCCGAATGACAGACGTATCTCGGATAATCTCGCCCAGGCGAGGGCATTATCAGGCTCCACTTTTACAGCTTCCTTGAGACTTTCCAAAGCTCCCTTCAAATCAAAATTCGCCTGCTGCGCATATGAAAGCGCTATACGTGCCGAGGCGGATTTAGGATCAGCCTCGACCGCCTTTCTTGCAAGGCCGAGCGCCTTCTCTTTATCGTTCTGTACCACGGCAATAACAGACTCAAGCGCAAAGGCATAACTATTGTCAGGCGAAAGACCCAGCGCTTTCTTGATATCTGCCTTAGCCTCCTCGACACGCCCTGCGGAAAGAAGCAAAGATGCACGATACGTGTAAAAGCGAGGGTCGTTGATATTTTCGGGCGCTTTCTCAATGCTTTCAAAGGCTCCGGTAAGATCACCCTTTAAATAAAACTCTATGGACTTTTTGACCATTGTATGCCAGTCTGTTTCTGGAAACCTTTCAAAATCAGAGGATCGGTAATAAATTGTTGGTGGATAATACAGTGCCCACTGTACGGCATCGCGGGGACGCACCACTATGTAAGGTACAGGCGCCTTCCCTTTCTCGGCTACTGCAGACTGACCACTCGCAATGGCGAGACTGCCCGCTTTGTTCGTAGCCAGCACCTTTCCTTCAAATATCGACAGAAAGGTTTTATCTTCCTCAACTCTTATGAAAAACTCTGTCCCCTCCACACCGGCATTTACAAAGGCTGTCTGCACCTCCAAGCTACGGCTAACGCGGCTGAAGAAATGTGCAGCTCCCTTCACAAGATCTACTATGGAAGTGCCGCCTTCTCTCACGCCTCCGAGGGTAATCGTAGTATTCTGATCAAGACGGAGTACCGGTTGGTTAATCAGGGCAATGTCCGCCCTGCTTTTTCCCTGTGTCCAAATCACATCGCCGGGGCAGTACGTATCATTCAATTTGACCGGTTGCCACTGCGTTTCCCCCGCCTTTTTTGCCTGTACGGTCCCCTGTATTGAAACCACTTTTGCAATCCATCTCTCGCATTTCTCGGCAAGACAAATAGCGGGGTTCAGCAAGACTGTAAAGAAGCTTATACAGATAAAAAACCTTAAAAGATGTGAATAGATTTTTTTCATACCCCCCCTTTTCTTATAGTTCTGTATCTATGCTTCAAGCAAAAATATTTTGCTACTTTTTCTCCATGTAAATTACCCCATCCCATGGTTCGTCAGGCGGATTCTTCTTGTGGTGCTCGCAAAGCTCTATATAAAAAAGTGAAGGTCCGTCTTCGCCGAAGTTTTCGATCGACCGACTAAATTTTTCTATCGCCTCATCCCAGGATTTCCTTCTGAAAGCATCCAGCGCCCCAGTAAAGATTGCACAACCCTTCTTCTGTTTTTCTTCAGACTCTTCAATACGACTCAATAATTCGTGAATTGTAATTGGTGCAATCTTTCCAACCAACCTGAATTTTCCAAGTTCTCTGGTCAGGAAACCTTCAAGCTTATAGATAACCTCTTCTGATACCAATACACCTGTACCCAGGTATTTATTCATACCTTCCAATCTCGACGCGGTATTAACGATGTCGCCCATAGGGGTATACTCATAGTGGTCTAAAGCGCCAATATGACCGAGCAAAATCTGACCGCAATGCAAGCCGATGCGAGTCTTAAGATGTACGGAAGAGGATGATTCTTGAAACTGTAGCAACGCCTTTTTAATATCGAGTACTGCCAAGCATGCCTTCTGCCTGAGACCGGCCTCAGAACTTGCCGCAACCCACAGCGCCAACATAGAATCACCAATCACACCTGAAATAAATCCACCATGTTGTTTTACCGGTTTGAACATTGTTTCATAATATGTGTTCATTAATCTACCCAGTTCCCGCGGATCCATAGTCTCAGAGAGCGCAGTATAATGTTGTGCATCCGTAAATAAACAAATTCCGTATACAACTCTACTGCCTGTTTTGATATGTGCGATATCTTTTGATAACTGGTCGACAACATCTTTGGGAAGATAATGCTCGAAGGCCTTTCTGATGTTCTGACGTTCCTTATTTGTTTCAATATACTTCCATACTACAGCTCCGAAAAATGCGAGGGGAGCCTGGAAAAATAAAGGGATAACAATAGGATACCAGTTGTTGTTGGTCTTAAACTGGTACTCTGCTATAAAAAAATAGATAATGCTTAATCCGACTATACTTAATGCGGCGACTCCAACAGGAAACATGCGGCTGATGCCGCCCGCGAGGATACCCCAAAGAAGAACAAGAATCATATAAAAAGCAAGGCGGATCGGCTTCAATGGCTTATCTTCTAAAAGGTTTGAGAACGCGGTCGCCATAATTTCTACCCCACCAATAAATGTACCATTTGGTCGTGAAAAGACCGTATAAAAGCTATCTTTTCTCTCTGCAAGCAACACTTCCGAGAGACCCACAAAGACAGCCTTATCTCTCAGATCTATCCGTTTGTCGCCGACTGTCCCTTCATGAAGCTGCAATGCCTGATAATAAGGTATAGTGGTGACAGTGCCGGGAGGACCATAGTAATTTATATACCGGCTGTTCGAACCATCGTACATTTTTATGAGGGATTTGATCAGTCTGTGTCTTCTTACGTCGTAAGATGCGGCCTGTGGACCCTCCAATTCTTTAAGCATATTTTCTGCAACCAAGGGATCGTTTTCAAAAATCGTCCTTATATCTTTAATCAACTCTTTCACTCCTCCGGCTTGAATCACTGTATCGCTATCACGTGGCAATTTCCCGGCCTGCTTCGGACTTACTTTTTCCATTAAATAGATAAAATCTTTGTATACCGGCATGGCGAAGAGTTGCAGCGCTACTACCGGTATCGTAGGCGAATCTCCCGCACCTGTCTCGAATGTCCAATATTGACTTACCTTGAAAGGTATTCTGGGTAAAGTGAAAGGCGCTGTTGCGACCGCAGAATGCAAAAAGAGATCAATTGGTTGCACTACTTTCACAATATTATGATTCAACGTATCGGATGCGCTCCTGTTAGACAGTGGAACTTCCTTCATTTTGACAGGTTCAGAGAGAAGCACATTTCGAGATTTACTTATTGCTTCTGCGAACAAATTATCGTCTTTGGCAGAACGCGGTTCTATGAAATGAACGTCAAACGCAATCACTTTCGCCCCCTCTCTCTCCAAATTGTCGACTAAATGAGCATGGAGAGAGCGAGGCCATTTGTCGGGATTATCAGGCAGGTTGAGATTCTCAGAAGATTCCTTGTCAATACTAACAACAACGGCATCAGATGGCACCGCCTTTGCCCCTCTCAGTTTGAACAATAAACCCATACCTATATTTTCCTCAACGCTGAGCATAAAGCGGAGAGGGCTCACGACCAACCCTACTATTCCTACGAGAAAGCCCAGGAGTATAGCTTTGAATAGGCGGGACTTCATGAAACTACCCCGGACGTTCTGCTATCCATCCCATCTTCTACCCCCTTTTACCATAGGCATCTCCCTACTTTAATCCTTTATGTTCAACCTTCCGTCTACTACCTTAAAGCCAGCCACAGTAGAAGACGGAAAAGACTCACTGTCAAACCATCTAACCTGTGCCCTTACAAAGAAATCTTTTATTCTCAGGTCCATGACATCTCCAACTGTCAGGGGCGTTCTTTCCGGTATTTTGATACAAAATCCGTTTTTACAAACACCACCGGTACTCGCATCCAAATTGCGTTTCTTATGGTTAAAAGCAAATGGGGGATCGTTCCTGCTTATGAGGATAACGCTTATACCAGCGGGGATTGTGGAGAAGCTATACCGAATAATCTCGTGGAAGAGGGATTCGGCGGGCGCCTCGTGGTAATTATCGAATACGACGACAAAAGGCGGTTTCAGTCTGGAGTAAAGATTCTCAAAGTATCTCTTTGTAAAGGCGGAAATTCCCTGAAGGTACTCGGCACTTAAAGGAGGAAGGGGCTTATGTCTGCGGGGTGAGGCTTTATGTGCGGCTAACCCCATGTAATGGAAAAAGGTGGCGACATCCCCGTCCCCTTTATCTACCTGATACCATAAAGAGCTGAGCTTGCGGGCCTCAAGATAGATGCTCACCAATGTAGTTTTGCCTGAGCTTGGAGGCCCGGTTACCCATGCGGTTTTATTTTTCCTGTAGCCGTCGAAGATGCCAAATAGCCGTTTGCGCGGTAGAACTCCAGTAATCTTAGGCCGCGTTATCTTCGCTATTGAGGCATTTTCCTTAGTAGAGTGAGAATTAGTTATCCCACTGCAACTCCCCCCAAAATAACAAGCCAAGCCGGTCTTAATTATTGTTATTTTGTGATCCGGCTGTTTACAATGCTCCCAGTACCTCATGCAAGGTAAAGGAAAGTAAAATCATCGAGCCCTACACTCCTTATATGTGTAACATAAGAAGATTTTTCTTGTCAATGTTTGGGTTGGCCAGATTTGAGGCTCTACAACTTCAGTTGTTCAGATCTCAGTCTTCTATGGTTTAAAATAAGGCATAAACAAATGACGTACTTCTTCAAGTGAATCCTCAATAACAAAAGGGAGAGTCTGGGCAAACGCATCAAGAATTATTAAGGAGTTTAATGCCACATCCTTATCGCTGATAGCGCGCAAACGTCGGGACATGGCTTCGTTGACAATCAGGATGTCTGAATAGATCTTCTTCAGTCCCTCCAATTCCATATCTGCTTCCCTTCCTTCTCTTCGAAAAAAATACTGCGCTAATAAATACATGGATGTTGCCCGGTATACCGTCTCTTCTGCATCTGCAAAGGGCAGATGAAAACGTGCCATGGGTTTAAGGAAATCCATGTGAGGACAACCGCTTGTAGCCATAATCAAGCCCATCAAAGAACTTACGCCCTTTTGTGCGCTGGTCTCATTGGAAATAATACGCTGAGGGGTGACGACGTCGACATGGATTGTGTCATAGGAGAGCAGGTCATCAAATATTTTAAGGAGTTTCACCAAATGAACGGCAGCAGGACAGACCGGATGACTTTCAACAGTGAGGAGACAATTCGGACATTGATGAAAATCAAGGTTCGTCCATGAGGGCGGTTTTTCAGGGGTATCATTCATCAGGTCAAGTGTTTTTGCGTCAAAATGCAAATCTATGACCTCTTCCCACCTATCAGGTAACCGGAAATGGTAACGTATATTTATGGTCTTCATAATATTTTTGCAACCGCAATAATTTTTCAGTGCAGCGACCAAAATACTTCTTCCCCACCATTTATAATATAGAATATTTATTTTCATAAAGTAAAGACAAGAAAACAAGAAAAACCGGCCGCGACAAAATATATACCCATGTTAAAAGAAAGGGGTTGGTGTAAGATATTAGCCTTGGAGGATAGTAACTTGAAAATAGCATACTTCGATTGTTTTTCCGGGATAAGCGGCGACATGTGCCTCGGAGCATTATTAGATGTCGGTCTATCACTCAGCGGATTAAAAAAAGAATTGAATAAAATTCCTGCGGCGAGTCACCGGTTATCCGTAAAAAAGGTCAAAAGATCACATCTTGCCGCGTGCAAAGTAGATGTCATACAGCCCAAAAACATCGGACTGGTTGCACATTCCAAGAAATGGTCGGATATCGAAAAAATCATTCATGGTTCTTCTCTCGCCAAGGATATAAAACAAAAAGGCCTCGATATTTTTGAAAGAATTTTCAAGGCCGAGTCCAAAGCCCACGGCGAGACTTTCAGCAAGGTCCATCTCCATGAACTCGGAGCAACTGACTGCATCATAGATGTTTTCGGAACAATTATCGGCATGAAGATGCTCGGGGTAAAAAAAATCTATTCATCCCCGATAAATCTCGGCAGCGGTCTCGTGAAGACGGAGCACGGGATTCTGCCTGTTCCTGCGCCTGCCACTGCCGAGATACTTAAAGATACCCCCGTATATTCGAACGGCATTTCCTCCGAACTGACAACCCCGACCGGCGCAGCGATCATCAAGGAACTGACCTGCTCGTACGGAGACATCCCTCGTATGGATATTGCCAGGATCGGTGTCGGAGCGGGGAACAGCGATTTCAAGAACTGGCCGAATGTCCTCAGAATTTTTATCGGCAATGCCCTTTCACCACGCTGCAGCAAAGAGAGGCTGCCGGGTTCTTCTGATGATGCGGTAACCGTTATCGAAACAAACATCGATGATATGAATCCACAAGTATTCGAATATGCGATCGAAAGACTGTATAAAGCCGGAGCTATCGACATCTATCTTACCCAGATAATTATGAAAAAAGGCAGGCCGGCGGTAAAGTTGACAGTTCTCTGCAAAGAGGACCGGAAAGAGGAGTTAATGAATATTATTCTGAGAGAGACCAGCACGATAGGACTGAGGTTTTACGAAATGGAGAGGAAGGTCCTTCCGCGAGAGATTAAAACGGCGGACACTAAATTCGGGAAGGTAAGAATAAAATATGCAAGGTATGGAGATAAAATTCTTAAAGCTGCCCCTGAATACGAAGATTGCAAGAAAATCGCGGAAAAAAATAAGGTCCCTCTCATTGATGTCATGAAAAGGATAAAATACCCGGCCGGCTGAAAATAAAGGGCGGGTATTGATTACCCGCCCTTTAAATGATTTTTCCTATCCGCCCGAAAGGGTCAGAAAGATTGACGCACCGCCGCGGAATATAAGAAGCAGGATATCCTTAGCCGGTTTTATACTTGACACCACCCTCTCGTATTCCTTTACATTGCCTATTTTCAACCTGTCTATTTCCTGTATGACATCCCCCGGCGCGAGTATCGAGGCAGCAGGGCTTTCCTCGTTGACCTGGGTGATCACAACACCTTTTATTTTCTTGGGAATGTTAAGTTTGCTGTAAATTTCCGGCGTAAGATCCTGCACCAATACCCCTTTAAGAAGGTTGTTGTATTCTCCCCTTGAAAGCTTCTGCAGCTCGGCAGGTAATTCGCTTATGGTAACTGTCTTTGTTTCCACTTTGTTCTCTCTGATAATCTTTAGCTTGACCTCTTTGCCGGGTTCGGTATTGGCAACCATATTTCTGAGCTGGTTCGGTTCTTCTATCTTCTTGCCTTCAAATTCTATGATCACGTCTCCTCTCTGCAAACCCGCTTTTTCAGCAGGGCCTGCCTCGACGACGTCGCCGACAAGCACTCCCTTTTCGCTGTTAAGATCAAATTGTTTGGCCAGTTCAGGAGTCAGAGTCTGGATAGTCACGCCGAGCCATCCCCTTGTAACCTTGCCCGTGCTTATAAGACTGTCCATTACGGATTTTGCCATGCTGGTCGGAACGGCAAATCCTATGCCCTGATATCCGCCGCTTGTGCTGAAGATCGCCGTATTTATTCCGACAAGCTCTCCCTTCACATTCACCAATGCCCCGCCCGAATTTCCAGGATTGATTGCAGCATCGGTCTGAATGAAATCCTCGTAATCGGCAATGCCCACATTTGCCCGTCCGACTGCGCTCACGATGCCCATTGTTACTGTCTGGCTCAATCCGTAAGGACTTCCTATCGCAAGAACCGTCTCACCGACTCTCAATTTGTTGGAATCACCCCACTTTATAGCTGGAAGGTCATTCGCGTCTATTTTAATTACTCCTACGTCGGTCATTGCATCATTACCGATAATCTTTCCCTTGAACTCTCTCTTGTCCGATAGAGTCACCTTTATTTCCTCTGCTCCCTGAATAACATGGTTTGCAGTCAAAATATACCCTTTCGGATCGACGATCACCCCGGAGCCAAGGCTCGCAGTCTTGCGCTCTTTCGGCATCCTGAACCGGTCCCCAAAAAACCTTCTGAAAAAAGGATCTTCCATGAAGGGACCCATATTGTCCTGCACCTTCACAGTCCTGGTGGTTGATATGTTGACGACGGCGGGTCTGACGGCGCCAACGATTTCTGCGGTCGCTTCATTGATTTTAGTCAGGATATCAATAGACTGGGTGGAAATTTTCCGGTCACCGGCAAATGCACACGTCCACGCGGCAACATTGATCGAAACGACTATGCCGACTATGAGCACGACTTTCATGAAATTGGCTACTCCCGAACTTTTTCCTTTTGAAATCATTCTTCCTCCTGAAATGAAATGTTGAAATATATTTAATATAACACTTATGATTAACTAATCAATAAGCGTCTTATATAGATTAACACAAGATGCTCAGCAGCGAAAATAGATTACTAAAGGAGAACTCAGCTTGAAAGTAGCGATCGTCGGACTATCGAATACAGGAAAGACAACAATCTTTAACGCTCTCACAGGCCAGAATATAGAGACTACAATATATCCGGCAACTTCCGGGGAGCCGCATAAGGGTATCGTCAAGGTGCCTGACATCAGAGTGGACAAACTCTCGGAGATATTTAAGCCGAAGAAGACTACATTTGCCACCATTGAATACATCGATTATATCGGAATTACAAAAGGTGATACGGAACAGAACAGAAAAGTTTTTGACCTGATTAAAGATGTTGATGCGATAGTCCATGTCGTCAGGGTTTTCGAAGATGAGTCGGTCTTATATCCAATGGGGACAATAGATCCCCTGCGGGACATCGATACGGTCGGGATGGAATTGATCTTCAGCGATCTTGAATTTGTCGAGAAGCGTCTCGAAAGGATGGAGGAAGGGAAAAAACGCGGGAAGAAGCCGAATGAAACTGAAAAAAGACTGCTTATCAAATGCAGGGAGCATCTCGAAAAAGAAATTGCACTCAGGGATATCGAATTCACCGGAGAAGAACAAAATGCGATGAAGCCGCTTCAGTTTCTTTCTACAAAGCCCGGGGTTGTCGTCTTAAATATCGGAGAAAGAGACCTGAACACCGATTCCATAAAGAACCTTCAGTCGACCATGCAGGCCCGCTATCCCTCACTTTCCGTTTTGCCGTTGTGCGGTAAGATAGAAATGGAGATCGCTCAGCTCTCCACTGACGAGAGAGAGCTGTTTCTCGATGATCTCGGGATCGATAAACCCGCATCCGATAAACTCATACACACTTGTTATACGATGCTCGGTCTCATCTCATTTCTTACTGTCGGAGAAGATGAAGTCAGAGCGTGGACCATACGAAAAAATACCTCTGCCGTTTCTGCGGCCGGTAAGGTTCACTCCGATATTGAGAGGGGATTTATACGGGCGGAGGTCATTTCATACGAAGATTTCATACCTGCCGGCAGCGTTCATGCCGCAAGGGAAAAAGGACTTTTAAGACTCGAGGGAAAAACATACGAAGTGAAAGACGGCGACATCATCAATTTCAGATTTAACGTATAAAAATCTATCCGCGAATAAATATCTTTCATCCGCTATTTTATCTTGACCCGAAAAATGCTGTTGCTCTCAGATGCAGGGGGCACAGTGACATAAAAACCTTGAAGACGCAGAATCTGGGTTTTCTACGACATATTTCTTCAGAAGTGAACTACAGCGCTGCAGAGCTTCGAGGAATTCTTTGATTAAACGTTTATAGATTTTAATTATATCTTTCCTGCTGCAGATTGAAATTAACTATTGGATATATCGATTTTTCTATAGTTAGATTAGTTTGTAATGGTGGAAAGTGTATTTAGAACCAATGAGACAGACCAGAATTACAGTATAGTTCTCACAGAAGAACTTAAAAACATCTCCGACAAATGCATTAACTGCAAGCTATGCCAGAAGGAATGCAAGTTTCTCAGGAAGTACGGCAAACCAAAGGAAATCGCTGATTCCTACAACCGTTCGGATGCCTGTTTTCAGCGGATGCCCTTTGAGTGCAGTCTCTGCCAGCTGTGCGCAGCTGTCTGCCCTGTAAAAATCAATCCGGCAAAGATGTTCATGGAGATGCGCAATGAAATAGTAAACCGGGGCGGAGGAGACTACCCGGAGCATGATGTTATTCTTGGTTATGAAAAGCGCGGGACCTCTAAGCGCTACACCTATTATGCAATTCCTGACGGATGTGATACCGTTTTTTTCCCGGGTTGCACACTTCCCGGGACACGTCCTGATAAGGTAATAAACCTCTACGAGCACATGAAGAAGTCTATACCTTCGCTGGGGATCGTGCTTGACTGCTGTGCGAAACCTTCACATGATCTCGGTCGGGAAAAGTATTTCAACGCGATGTTCCGGGAAATGAAAGATTTTCTCGTGAAGAGCGGCATTCGCAACATTATAGTCGCCTGCCCCAACTGTTACAAAATATTCCGCCAGTACGGCGGTTTGCTGTCTGTAACAACGGCATATGAGTTTATGGCGAGAAACGGCCTGCCGGAAACCGGACAGATCTATGAAAGCATAGCCATTCATGACCCCTGTTCGCTCAGATTTGTGGAATCCGTTCAATCTGCTGTGAGGGACATTTCGCGAAAAAAGGGACTCGCTATTTTTGAGATGAAACACAGTGAGAGAAGAACCCTCTGCTGCGGAGAAGGTGGTTCGGTCGGCTTTCTGGCTCCTGATCTTGCAAGAAATTGGGCATCACTTAGAAAGGGAGAGGCTGACGGCAGGAGAATCGTCACCTACTGTGCGGGGTGCGCGAATTGCCTGAGTTCAATAACGTCGACCAGCCATATCCTCGATATACTCTTTGAGCCTGGAGCGGCTGTGAGCGGAAAGGCAAAGGTTTCGAAAGCGCCATTTACTTACCTGAACAGGTTAAGGCTTAAGAAACAACTGAAAAATACTGTTAATGCTTCTGTAACACGCGAGAGAACTTTCACGGTTGAGGAAAATGTCAAGAAAGGCGGCCGTCTAAAGCGCGCCTTGTTTTTCCTGTTTGTCATCGCGTCCATTCTCGCCATACGCTTTACAGGCGCTGTCCGCTTTCTCGATCAAGAGACTCTAAGGGGATTGATCCATGGTTACGGAACACTCGCGCCCGTGATATACATGCTGGTATATTCCATATCTCCCGCGTTATTCTTACCGGGTCTTCCTCTCACTATCGCGGGCGGTATTCTTTTTGGACCGTTTTGGGGCGTTATTTACACCATTACAAGTGCGACTCTCGGCGCATGTGTCGCTTTTCTCATTTCCCGTTACATCGCGCGCGACTGGATAGAAAAAAAGTTAAAGAGTCCCAGATGGAAACGCCTTGATCAGGGGGTCGAACAGCACGGCTGGAAGATCGTTGCTTTTACACGGCTTATACCGCTGTTCCCCTTCAACCTCCTCAATTATGCCTTCGGCCTTACGAAAATAAAGTTCTTGCACTACGCTGCGGCAACAGCTGTCTGCATGCTTCCGGCGTGCATCGCATATATTGTCTTTTCCAGCTCATTATTGGACGTGGTTAAAGGGAGAATATCATCAAAATTCGTCGTCGGACTCATTCTAATTATTGCGGTGTCGCTGGTACCTTTATTTTACAACCGCTTCAAATCAAAAAAAATTTCGGGTCCCTCGTGAAAAGCTGAACAGAAATTATTTCTCCCATCCCCTCTTATATCACTTTCAAGAACAGAACCTCATTGACTAAGATAACTTATTTTTGTTAACGTAATAATTATTTTTTACTTTTAGGAGTTCTTTATGCCAAAGAAACAGGATGTAAAGGAAACAAAGAAACCGAAGACAAAAAGTAAAGCAAAGATGAACCCGAGAGAGAAAAAAATACAAGACATAAGGAAAAAACTTATAGCCCAGAAAAAGGCGCTATTGCTCGGCGCTCTCGAAGCATTGAATGAGCTTCCCGGTCAGACTGTTTTCCCCGATCTCGGTGATCAGGCAACTGCTGAGATAGACAGGAACTTCATGCTCAGGCTGAAAGGCAGAGAGCGCAAACTTCTCAAGAAGATAGAAGAGGCGATAGAGAGGATACAACAAGGGGTGTTCGGCATATGCGATAAGTGCGGGCTCGAAATTAATATAAAACGGCTCGAAGCCCGACCCGTTACCACTATGTGCATTGAATGTAAAACGCTGCAGGAGGAAGAAGAGAAAATGAGGGAGAGGTAACTAACGGATCCATTTTGAATTACCTGACCTTATCCCTTTATCTTCAGACCGTATTTGTCCCTTAAAGAATCCCCGAGGATATTAAAACAGAGAGCTGTAACCGCTATCATGAACCCGGGGGAAAACACCATCCATGGAGCCGACGAAATATAGGCCCTGCTTGCGTTTATCATAGATCCCCATGTTGCCGTCGGGGGCTGCGCCCCCAGGCCCAGGAAACTCAATGACGCCTCAGTCAGGATGTAACTGCCCATCTTAAGCCCCGCCATGACGAGAAGAAGTGGTGTACACTGGGGCATCAGATGCATAAACAGAATCCTCCTGTTGCTGCAGCCTAAAGATCTCGCTGCTTCCACAAAGGTTGCCTCTCTTAGTGTGAGGATCTGCCCCCTGATAAGCCTGGCGAACGAGGCCCAACCTACGGCAACAATCGAGATGAGCACCGTATAAATTCCGGGGGGAAATATAACGGACACGCCTATAGCAAGAAGCAGAGCGGGAAAAGAAAGTATCAGGTCCACAAATGACATTATCATCGTATCGACCTTCCCTCCGAAATATCCCGAGCACAATCCTATGACAAGCCCTATCCCCACGGATAAAAATGCGGCCGTCACAGTTATACTCAGGGATATCCTGCCTCCGTACAGTATCCTTGATAACATATCCCTGCCTTTATTGTCTGTGCCCAGGAGATGCTGGAAATTCGGGGGCTTCCTGAGGTCGTCAAGGTCGATCCTGTCCGGATCATATCCTGATATCACTGGCGCAAGAATTGAAAGCAGCGAAACTGCAATCAGTATGGTAGCGGAAATCTTACCAGCCGTCTTCATGCAATCTTATCCTCGGGTCAAGGTAATGGTAAATCATGTCAACGAGCATATTAATGACGACAAAAATAATAGTCCCGATGATGACACAACCCATGATTACAGGATAGTCTCTCTTTATGATTCCCTCCATTGTGAAACGCCCTATTCCGTCCCATCCGAAAATTGTTTCCGTCAGCACCGCTCCGTTCAGATAACTTCCGAAGTCGAGACCGATCACTGTTATAATGGGTATTAATGCATTTTTTAATACGTGGACCATGTTTATTTTGAACCCGGTTATCCCCTTGGCTCTTGCCGTATTTATAAAAGGCGCAGAAAGGATTTCTATCGTGACAGTCCTCGTTACCCGTGCCAGAGTTGCCAGAGCGGGCAGGGAAAGGGTTATTGAGGGAAGTACAAGAAACCGCAAGCCGCCGCTACCGGATGGCGGAAGCAGTTTAAGCCTGAGGCTGAAAAAAAGCATTATCAAAAGACCGCTCCAGAAAACGGGGACACTTAAACCCGTGACCGAGACCGATGATACAAGCCTGTCTGTCATAGTATCTCTTTTGACCGCAGACAAAAAGCCGAACAGCAATCCTATAGGTACCGCGATAATCATAGCGCCCGCGGTAAGCTTCAGAGTGTTGGGTAATTTGAGAATCAGATCGTCAAACACCTTCCTGTTAGTGTAATATGAGCGGCCGAATTCTCCCGTAGCAAGCAGTTTAATGTATCCGAAATATTGGCTCAACACATCTTTGTCGGAACCGAGTTCTCTTCTTATCTTCTCAATAACCTGCGGCCGCGCCCTTTCACCGACCATACTTAACACGGGATCCCCGGGCAGCGCCTTTGTGAGAGAGAAAGTGAGTAGTGTAATTCCGAACAGAAGTGGAACCAGTAAAAGCAGTTTCTTTATCAGATAAATCTTAATTGTATTTTCCTTTTCAAGAGTATTACCAAGGACTATATCAACTGTCTCATAATAATGCTGCATGATCGTCATTCCCGCAGTCCTTAGGCGGGAATCCATGTCCTTAATGGATGCCCGACAGAGAAACTCGGGCATGACGGCATCCCGGGAAACAGGCCGGGACTGAATATACATTCTATTTTGAGACAGTTAATAAGTAAACAATTTCCGAAAAATCTCCCCTGCCCCTCTTTGTCAAAGAGGGGAACACACCCCTTAATCCCCTCTTGACAGAGAAGAACTTTTCTTCCCTTTGGAGAGGTTAGGAGCGATTTTTCCAATCAGGTTATCATACATCTGGACTCCTTAGTTAAAAGCTTACTTCCGTACCTTTGTCCATACTGTATATGGGATATATCTTATAATTTTTAATCCATGGCTGTCTGACAGTAAAATCCGTTCTGTGCCACAGGAACACACAGGGAGAATCAGATACAATTATTTCTTCAGCCTTCTTGTAGAAGAATTCCCTCTTCTCTTCATCCAGCGTATCTTGCCCCATCTCAATTAATGAATCAACTTTAGCGTTCGTGTACCGGGTTCTATTTCCTGCCGGGCCGTGATTGGAAGAATGAAAGAGCGGGAAGAGGAAATTCTCGGGATCGGGATAATCGGCCCACCAGCTCAGATAGAACATATCGGGTTCCGCCTTGTTGACCGCTTCCTTATAGGCGCTCCATTCGAGCTGTTTTATCCTCACATTTATACCGATATCTTTTAGATAAGACTGTATGACCTCGGCTATATCGATGATCTCCTGGTCCGCCGTTATATAAAAATTGACGGACATGCCGTTCATCCCTTCTCTCTGAACCAACTCCCTTGCTTTCCGGGGATTATATTCATAAGGAGATGTTATACTCCAGCTTCTCATAACATCCGGAAGGGGCCCCGATGCCAATCTCCCCCTTTGTTCATAAATGGTGTTCAATATCTTTTTTCTGTCAATACCATATGCGATAGCCCTCCTGAGACTAATATTATCGAAAGGGGGCTTAGAACAATTGAGGCCTATATAGTAAGTATTCAGACCTTTTACTGAGGCGATGAAATTCTTCTTCTCAGGATCTTTCTTGTATCTTGAAAACTCGGAAACCGGTATCGCGAGAACGTCAATATTTCCGGCTTCAAATTCCGTCACTGCAGTCAGATCTTCAGGGATTATCCTGTAAATTATGCCGTCAACTCTTGCCGTCCTATCAAAATAATCTTTTCTCTTTTCGAGCCTCACTTCCCTGTTCGGCAGCCACTCCTTAAGGATGAACGGTCCCGTGCCAGCGGGATGACTCGAAAAATCAGGACCCCATTTCTCTACTTGTTCATGCGGTACAACATATGCGGCGCTCATTGCGAGGAGACCGAGAAACGGCGAGAAGGGATGCTTGAGACGTATCTGAAGAATGTTATCGTCGATTACCTTTATCCCTTCGACATCTTCAGCCTTTCCCTTCATATAATTATCCGCGCCGAGTATTTTTTCGAAAACCCATGTGTTTGGAGATTTGTTCTTCGGCGCCAATACTCTCTCGAAAGAATACTTGAAGTCACGAGCTTTCACCTCGCGTCCATTGGAGAAAATTACACCTTTTTTCAACCTGAAGATATAAGTCAAACCGTCGCCGGATATTGACCACTCTTGAGCAATGTCCGGCTTAATGCCGAGGTCATCCCCGATCCTGACAAGTCCGTTGAACAATTTCGCCGACAGGGAACCGCCCGGGACATCAACAATAAGCGCAGGGTCAAGGGTGGTAGGATCAGCATTAATCCTGTAATATATAAATCCTTCTTCCCTGTTCCGGGATGAACAGGAAAAGAAAGACAGAAGACACATGACAGAACATAGAACGCAGAATACGGACATTTTAAAAAACTCCCTATTTGTTATTTATCATCTGCGCTCTATCTTCTGATTATCTTTCATCTATCTTTAAAACCTAAGGAACGCTCCTATACTTCCCGACTCCTCCAGCTTTTTATTCTTTGACACGACCTCGACCATCGCCCCCTGTTCGACTGCCTTCTGGGCAACGAGGTCCACTATGTAATTGACCTTCTGCATTTCACCTTTGCAATACGGACAAGATGGCAGATCCTGAATGGCCAGATTGCCGCAGTTGACACATGAAAGACCGATATTCTTATAATCTTCGAGAACGACAAGTTTCATGATCCGTCCTTCCTGTAATGCGTTAAGGACATTCTCGATCCCGATAACGGCATTCTCATTCTTCATCGCCCTGGTCATCAGGTCGTCAATAGTTTCGGCTTCCTCCTCCTCTTCGAAAGAGCGCAGTACAGGCTCAACCTTTTCGAGTATTTCCTTGCCGTTTGCAAACATTTCGGCCTGGAAAGTACCGATAATCTTGGCGGCTGTTGTCTGAGGAAGCATTGTTCTCACCCTTACGACCGCTTCTTCCGACCCTCCGATGACCATCCGTCCGACGTATTCACCTGACAAAAAGGAATCTAATTCTTTAAGAACATCCTTAAGATGAAGGCCGACATGATAATCGGTATGCCTTTCATAACTTTTCTCAGAAAGTGCAAACCATCCGCCTTTCTTGTGCCTGCCCGGCACATCGGCGGAATGGACTTCAGTGTATTCTTCTATTTCTCCAAGATGGACGAGAAACAGCCGGGCTGATTCCTTTCCAACAAGCAATATTGCATATCTCTGGTAATTGTCCAGGATGTCGAGGAGCGGTTTTATGTATGGTGTACTGTCAATTATAATTTCGTTCTTGATCGGGACAGCGAGATGAAACTCCTCCCAGAAATCTTTCTCCTGAGAGCTCAGGATCGCAAGGCCCCTCTTAAATCCCCTCTTGTTTGACAGAATATACGACTCTATCTTCTCGATATCACTGTGCACCTTTTTCAAGGCAGCTTTTTCCATGTTCTCGGCAGTTTGCTTGAGCATATTCTTCACATGGATCACATAATTGTCTTTGATATTTGTAACCGGGTTGACGTTTAAATACAGGCTCACAAAAAAAGCGCCGTTACCGCGCAGCTTTGCTATCTCTCTGAGTTTTTCTCTGCTAAGCATTCTCTCGTCCTCCTTCTGTCTGTCTGAATATTTCAAAGACTGAAATAAAAAGGGCCAACACCAGCGGCCCCATGATAAACCCTATGATCCCGAAAAGTTTTATCCCACCGAGGACGCTGAAAAAGACCGCGAGCGTGGGCATTTTTGTGCGGCCGCTTATGATCATCGGCCTGAGTATGTTATCAACCATGCTGATCACGAGGACACCATACAACAGGAGGATAGTCCCCCTGATATAGCTTCCCTGAATAAACAGATATCCTGAAGCGGGTCCCCATATGGAGAAAGTGCCGAGTAAAGGAAGAAAAGACATGACGGTCATTGCGCTTCCCCACAGCACAGGAGATTCGATCCCGAGAAAATAGAATGCAAACCCGCCTAATATTCCCTGGATAACAGCTATGAGAACTCCTCCGTACACTGTCGATATAACCATGTCCTTCACCCTTGATATGAGCCTGTTCTTGTCGTCTTCTGAAAAGGGCAGGTAGTCACGGATCCCTGGAAGAAACCCCGAGCCGTCCTTCAGGAAAAAGAATACCGCGAAAAGCATAAGGATGAAATCTATGATCGCGCCTGCCAGATTAGTAATGCCGGACGACAGACTGCTCGTAATACTTCCCCCCAGACTTTTGATGCTTTCACTTAAGGCGCCGATATTGCCTATCCCCTGCATACCAAACTGAGACTGAATTCTGTCTATCAGCCGCGTAATTTGTGAGTGGGAAAAAACATTCACAATCGAATCAAGCGTGCCCTTATTAATATTCTGGACCAAATTTCCCAACTCATCAACGAGCATAAATGACAGGTATGTGAAAGGACCCACGATGAGCAGGATTATTATGATTAACGTCACCGTCGATGCCAGAGATTTGAACCGCAGATATCTCAACAGAAATGTATATACTGGATAAAATACTATTGCAACCACTACAGCCCAAGCAATCGCACGCAGGAAAGGCTGCAGTATCTGGTACGTCAGATAACCGAGAAGGATTACCAGGAAAATGGAAATTGCATTATAAAATCTATTTGCCGTCACTCGATGCCTTAATAAAAGACCGGAAAAGACTAAAAGAAAGTCCGCTTTCTTTTAGTCGCTCGGGATGCCATTGCACACCCATAAGAAAATTATAGTCCTCTTTATAAAATGCTTCAATCAAATGGTCCGGAGAATATGCAAGAGCTGAAAGGCCGCTGCCGAGTTTTTTTACAGCCTGGTGATGTGTGCTGTTTACGGAAAACGGGCCCTTTTTCAAGAACCTGTTTTCTGCTATCTCTATCACGTGGTCCTTTTTATGATTAATTTCCACCTTTCCGCCTGTCTCGATATCCTGATAAAGAGTGCCCCCAAAGGCAACATTCATAAGCTGCATCCCATAGCAGATACCGAGGACCGGCTTACGAAGACGAATGATCTTATTGAACAGGGCAAACTCAAAATCACTTCTACTCCTCGCCACAGGTTTAACTTGCGGCGATATGTCCTCATTATAATAAAAAGGATCGAGGTCATCTCCGCCAGGAATGAGGAGGCCGTTAATCATTTTTGCATATATTTCGAGGTTATCCATAGCAGGTATTAAGACCGGCACTCCGCCACCCGCTTCTATTGCCTCACAATAGCCGTGCTTAAGTTTCAAATATTTTTCATCTATATCCGTTGTTATACCGATTACAGGCCTGGCCATTCACGTGTATAAAAATAAAAATCCGGCGATTTGCAGGGGTTTTTCAGTACATCTTCTTGCTCCCCAATGCAACATTTAAGCTTTCTATTATCTCCCATGTCTCAGCACCCTCCCCGCTCCGACACCGGTCGATTTGCCCTCCCACAGAGCCGGGACGCCATTTACGATTACATAATGAATTCCTTCGGGTTTCAAAAAAGGCTCATCAAAAGTAGCTCTGTCCCTGACCTTTTCATAATCGAAGACAACTATATCTGCAAAGGCGCCTTTTTTAAGGAGTCCTCTATTATTAATGCCGAATGTATAGGCAGGCAGCATCGTTATTTTATGTATCGCTTTGCTCAGGCCCATCAATGAATCGTCCCTTATATACCTGCCAAGAAACCTCGGAAAACTCCCGAAGCCTCTCGGATGGGGCTTCCCCCTGCTTGTGGGCCCGTCTGCAGAGCGCGCCGAACTGTCCGTCCCTATCATAACGTAAGGGAGCGAAAGAAACCTTCTCAGGTTGCTCTCGCTCATTGATGAAAATATCGCTCCGACTCTTAATTTTTCTTCTATAAGTATTTTGAAAATCATATCGACAGGGTCGGAATTTTCTTTACGCGCAACGAATGCGATGCTCTTGCCTTCAATCCATCTGTTCTTTTCAGAAGATACCGAGGAGACGTATATACTCTCCCAATATTTCATTTCAGGATGTTCAGACAACACTTCTCTTTTTATTCTATCCCGGTCTCTATCATTTTTAAGTCTTCTTATCTCTTCCTCTGAGCCCCCCTCGTATGACCAGGAAGGCAGAACGGTATCGAGGTCAGTGGATGATGCTGTATAGGGGTATCTGTCGCAGGTAACGCCGGCCCCGCCGGCCCTCGCATCTTCTATAATTTGTAAAGCCCTGTCTATTTTGTGCCAGTTCTTTTCACCGCTCGTCTTTATATGAGAAATATGGCCCCTTATCCCTGCCTCCTTTACTATCCTCAGTATCTCCTCTATGGACTCTATCAGATCGTCCCCTTCGCTTCTCATGTGGGATGTATAAATGCCGGATCTGCCGCCTCCAACAAAAGAGGGACGGGGGGATTCCATAACCGGTACTTTCCCTGAGGATTGTGTCAGAGCCCTGCAGAGGTCGATCAGTTCGTCCGTATCAGAATATACGCCGGGCGGGTATATTAAGCCTGTTGAGAGTCCGATCGCACCTTCCCTCATGGCCTGAGCGAGAAAAAATTGCATTTTCCTGAGGTCTGAAGCCGTCAACTTCTTGTCTTTATATCCTGATACACAAGCCCTGATATTGCCATGGCCCGCGAGCGTGACAAAATTTAGGGATATCCCCGTTTTTTCCAGTAAGTCGAAATACTCTTCAAAGGTTGTCCACCGTTCCCGAATATCAAATTCCCTGAGGTCCGCTTCTCTTTGTTTCATAGCTTCCCCGGTCAACGGAGCGGCGGAAAGACCGCAGTTACCGTTTATTTCGGTCGTTATCCCCTGACATATTTTACCTTCGGCCCGCGGATCGGCAAGAAGGGTAAATTCAGAATGTGAGTGTGTGTCTATAAAACCGGGTACGACTGTCAGACCTCTTGCATCTATGGTCCTTGCATGCTTCCGAATGCCGGCTTCTGAATTCCTGTCAATAAACGTGATCGTGTCTCCGGAAACGCCAATATCAGCCTCATAGGGCGCCGAGCCTGTACCGTCAAAAACAGTTCCGCCTTTAATCAGAATATCACTCTTTTCTTCCATTTATTTCTTTTTCTTACGCGCGTCCTCTTCAAAAAAACTTTCCGGAGACTGCATACTTTTCACAAAAAAAGGCATCAAAAAAAGAGAGATTGCCTTTGCGCGGCTGCGGAATCCCCTGATATTTCCATTCTGTATTTTATCGGTGTAAGTCTCGATGATCTGGTTCCTGAGCCCCGGCAAAGATTTCATAGTCAGGCTCATCGTAGACAAGAATTCATTGACCGGTATGCCCAAACGCGCCAGCGGCTTTAATATTTTCCCAAGACCCTCTATGAGTGAATCGATCCCCGTGGTCGCAGTAAGTATCTTTGCGCCGGCTATCATGAGAAAAACTCTTGTCGTCCTGAGAGAAGCCGTTGTGAGACCTTCTTCCGTCAAAAAAATTGGGCCCAGGCTGAACAGGATTTTTCCCTGCTGGAACAAGACATTACCTATAAAGGTAAATGTCAAAAAAATACTGATCGGGATCCATCCTTTTTTCACAGCCCGGAACGGCAGCCTGAAAAGAAGTATCGATATAGCAATGAATATCAGCAGATAGACTGCGAGATTTTTTATAAGGAATAGACTAATGACAAATCCAATGTACAGAAAAATCTTTATTTCGGGAAGCAAGGCCTTACCCAAAAAATCGCAATTGGAATAATGTCCCGATGCATATCGGGATTGTGAAAAAATGTATTTTTCGATACATTATTCGGGTTACCTGAAGGGAGGTTTATTACTTCCGGATTCGGCGGATTCGGCGACTTTCTGGATTATCGGGGTAGAATTGACATATCTGTTCAGACCTTTTGCTATCGCTTTTGCTATCTCCATCCTGTAAGAATCCTGTGACAGCCGGTTTTCCTCTTCAGTGTTGCTGATAAATGAAACTTCTACGAGGACAGACGGCATCTTTGCGCCAAATAGCACATAAAAAAGGGCCTGTTTTACCCCGAGGTCCGTCACATTCCTGAAATTACCGTCGAGATCAGATATCAGAGACCTCTGGATATAGTTCGCAAGCTTGACGGATTCGTCTCTCTTGTTTTCCCTCATAAGGCCGCTTAAGATTGTGTCGACGGTATCCATCTGTTTGTTCATCGCCCTCATTTTCTTTAAAGATATCTTATTCTCCCTTGCCGCAACCCTCATAGCCTCTTCGTCATCCGTCCAGTTGAGCAGATACGTTTCGATCCCCCTTGCCTGTTTGTTCGGGCTTGCATTGGCGTGGATGGATACAAAGAGGTCCGCATTCTTCCTGTTTGCTATAGCTGTCCTTTCTTCAAGGGGTATGAATATATCTTTATCTCTCGTAAAAAAGACTTCGTTCATGGGATCATCCTTAAGAATCTTCCCGAGCTTCAGGGCGATATCGAGTACGACATCCTTCTCGTAAAGCTTTCCTGGCCCGATCGCACCAGGATCATGACCTCCATGCCCTGCATCAATCACAATCCTCCTTTTTGTCAGGTTTATATCGGGTTTCTGAATTTTCTTGGATTTACCATATAAATCAATAATGAGTCTTGAGGGGCTATCGATGACAAAAGATTTATAATCCGATATTTCTTCAATATCAAAAACAACTCTCACCGTATTGTTGTTAAACTGGGATGCCCTGACCGTCTTTAATATGCCGTCACCAACGGGAAGGCTGGTTTTTATTTCTTTGGTGATCGACGCATTCCTCAGGTCAAAATAAAGTCTGTCAGGATTCGAGAGACGGTTTTTAGAGAATTCAATGGGTCCCGTAAGGTCGATAACTATCCTTGTATAATCCGGAGATGAGTAATACCGGATGTCCTTCACTCTAACGGAATCGGAAGCCGTCAAAAATGAAGGGGCAAAAATAACACATAAAAGAACGGTGTAATGGAATATTTTTTTACTGTTTAATCCGAGGTCTAAAAACAATTTTGTTCTCCAAACCCCTTGTCATAACATCAATTAAACAGCCTGGACAGCGCTGATTTCCAGGATCTCTCTTTTTAAGTTCGTCT
Organism: Thermodesulfovibrionales bacterium; assembly: GCA_963716185.1. Lineage (GTDB taxonomy): Bacteria > Nitrospirota > Thermodesulfovibrionia > Thermodesulfovibrionales > SM23-35 > CAVZMO01. The sequence continues at coordinate 3,362,523 of OY970295.1, read as the reverse complement.
CGACCCAATTCTTTAAGGTGAGGGTAGACATCGGGCATGAACCGCACGCGCCTTTGAGCCTCACATAAACAACGCTGTCCTTTATTTCTACGAGCTCTATATCGCCGCCATCTCTTTGCAGAGCTCCTCTTATTTTTTCGAGGGCCTTTTCTACATCCTCCCTGACCATATGTCCTCCATATTTTTCATTAATAATAAATAAATACGATCATTTATTCAAGTTTTTTATAAGATTCTGAAAAGTGCCTCGTCAAAAAAATATTTCACCATACACCCAATTAAGCTATATTAGAGGTAGTGAATATATGACAGGTACATTTCTCTTTCCAAAATTAACAGGACTTATAGAGGTCTCATGTTTAAACTTTTTAAAGACAAGAAGGAAAGTTCGATGATAAGGGTCATGTTCCTGTGCACCGCCAATTCCTGCAGGAGCCAGATGGCTGAAGGATTCGCAAAAGAATACGGTAAGAGTCTGATAGAAATTTACAGTGCGGGCCTTATGGCAGCCGGCGTTCACAGAAGGGCCGCCGCCGTCATGAAAGAAATAGGGATAGATATATCGAAGCAGGAATCAAAGACGATCGACGAAAGCCTTCTCCGGCAGATGGACACCGTCGTCACGCTCTGCAGCTATGCCGAGGATCTATGTCCTTCCACACCTCCCGGTATAAGGCGCATTCATTGGCCCATTAAAGACCCCGTCGGAACGACAGGAACTGAAGAAGAAATTATGAACGATTTCAGGCGAGCAAGGGATGAGATAAAAGAGAGGATACAGGAGTTAATAAAGGAAATTACAGCTTCAAAGATATAATCAAAATTGCTTCTTAACTTATCAGTTGCAGAATCTGCTCTCATTCTGTGAGGCAGATGTGATGAAAAAGCTCTACCAGAGACACCTTATAGCGCTCAAACTTGGCTGCCAGCCTTCATAGTTAATCAGTGTCAGTAAATCTCACTAAGGTCCCCCTTTTAGCAGACCCATATCTGAAGATCGTAATCCCTTTGCAGCCCTTTTCATAAGCAAGCAAAAATGCCTTTGCGACGTCTTCTTTCTTTGCTCTGTATGGCATATTGATGGTCTTTGATACTGCATTATCAGTGTATTCCTGAAAACATGCCTGCATCTCGATGTGGTCCCGGGGAGGTATCTCATGTGCCGTTCTGAACAATCTCTTTGTCTCACCAGGAACTTCCTTCAGGCTTCTCAGGTGCCCCTTTTCTAACACTTTTTTCTTTAGTTTTTCGCTGAAAAAACCCCTCTTTTCAGCTACTTCGAAAAAGTATTTATTGATCTCATAAAGCTCCGAATCCAGTACAAGTCTCTTATACGCGATGGCAAAAAGCGGTTCTATTCCGCTTGAACAGTCGGCCATAATCGAGAGTGTGCCCGTAGGCGCGATCGTCGTTGTTGTCGCATTCCTGACACGCGGCATTCCAGGAGCGTCATAAATAGACCCTTGAAAATTGGGAAAAACGCCCCGCACTGCGGCAATATCGACGGACTCCTGTCTTGCGGTATCTCTTATGAATCTCATCAAATCATTGCCGAGCATGAAGGCCTTTTTGTGGTTGTAAGGTATCCCGAGCAGTATCAGCATATCGGCCCATCCCATAACGCCGAGTCCTATCTTCCTGTTGCCTTTATGCATAGCTTCTATTTCCGGGATGGGATATTTGTTAGCATCGATGGTATTGTCGAGAAACCTGACCGCAGTTTTGACATCGGTGGAAAGGGCTTCGTAGTCGATCTCGGGTTTTTTGTTCTCATACCACTTACCCTTGACATATTTCGACAGATTTATCGAACCTAAAACACAGGCCTCATAGGGCAGCAGGGGCTGTTCGCCGCATGGATTAGTGGATTCCATGGTCCCAATCTGAGGAGTAGGATTCGCCTTATTTATCCGGTCTATAAATACAATGCCCGGATCACCGGTCTCCCACGCGCTCGCCACCATCTCGTTAAAGACGACCTTTGCCCTTAGTTTTCCGACAACTGCTTTACTTCTTGGATTTATGAGGACATACTCTTCATCCTTTTTGAGTGCCTCAAGAAACGCGTCGGTCACGGCTACAGAGATATTGAAGTTCGTCAGCTCCCCCTCGGACCTCTTGATTTTTATGAATTCAAGGATATCCGGGTGATCGATGCGCAGCATCCCCATATTGGCCCCGCGCCTCGCCCCACCCTGCTTTATGACTTCTGTAGCTGTGTTATAAATCCTCATAAATGAAACGGGGCCGCTCGCTATGCCCCCCGTAGAACGGACGATATCAGACCTGGGTCTGAGTTGTGAAAAAGAAAATCCCGTGCCCCCGCCGCTCTGGAGTATCAAGGCCGCATTTTTCAGGGTATTGAATATGGAGTTCATCGAATCGCCAACAGGAAGCACAAAACACGCTGCAAGCTGTCCCATATCTTTCCCCGCGTTCATCAGGGCAGGTGAATTCGGAAGGAATTTAAAATCGGTCATCAGAGAATGGAATTTCTCTTCCCATTCAGCAGTATTGCCTCCGTAAAGACTCTCCGCCGAAGCAATTGTCTTCGCAACCCTCACAAACAGCTGTTCAGGCGTCTCAATGATATTCCCCTTTTCATCCTTGATAAGATACCGCGCTTTAAGAACTCTTAATGCGTTCTCCGTCAATTCCATGAGCAAATTATAGCAGAATGGTCTTCGGTGTCAAAAAATGCGCAAAATATAAAAGTGAATTGCAGTTTTTGGGTTAAATGCATAAACCTCTGATGATATAATAAGGTTAGTTTCAGGAATACATATGGTAGACGAGTTTGATGGATAAGACAGGGCTTGAAGCAGAGCTTAAAAGGCTGAGAGCTAACCTTGAAGACCTTGAAGAAGTCCTTGAATTTAATTTTACAAACACGTCTGCCCACATACCTGGAAGGATTGTTGCGAAGGATGAAGAAGAACTCGAAAAGCTGAAAATAGAAATTGCGAAGATTGAGAAGTTATTGTCTAAATAATGTTTATCAGCCGCAGCGGGCCGTGGAGATTCTGTTCTTAATGCCAAAGGAATAACCGATAGGAGACCAATGTATGGATGGGACTAAACGTTCAAACATAAAACCGGGATTGCGTGTTTCAATCGTGTTGAAGAAAGACCAGCGGACCGGGAAATTAACGGAGGGAATTGTCAAAAATATACTTACTAATTCACCTTCGCATCCTCATGGAATCAAAGTCCGCCTGGAAAACGGAGAAGTAGGACGGGTAAAAGAGATATTGGATTGATCGGAATGAGCCATAAAATATTGCCGGATTATATTAAGAAGCATTACAGTGATTCACTCAAAGATCTGCGTGAAGCCGGCAGTTCTATCGTCATAGCGGTCGTCATCTTTATTATAAGTATCTATTTCGGACTGGCATATCCATCATGGAGTGAAGGCACTCTTGCGTCAATGAAAGAACTGGCAAAAGATTTATACGGCAAGAGCATATACGCATTAGTATTCACGATTTTTCTTAAAAATAGTCTTTCGACTTCAATCTCTGTCATATCGGGCCCATTCCTCGGAATAATCCCGGTCCTCGGTGCAATTATAAACGGGCTGCTTCTGGGTTCAACACTATCTTATGTCAAGGGAATCAGCAAAATTTATGCGATGTTATATTTGTTGCCCCACGGTCTTTTTGAATTTCCCGCAATGTTCATGGCATGGGGCCTTGGATTATGGCAAGGCACGTGGTTTTTTCAAAAAAATCGAAAGACCTCTCTTAAAGAAAGAAGGACAAGGGCAATCAGGGCCCTGTTTATTATCATATTGCCGCTTCTGCTCATAGCAGCAACAATAGAAGGAACGGCTATATACATGATAAAATTTCGTTCCGTGATATAATGTGCTTGACCCGTTAATTGCATAAAACAAGGGCGGAACTTAGGTTAATCTTAAAACTCTAAAAAGGGGATATTATGGCGACAAGGACATTTTGTTTCAGCATTTGCATCGCAGTTATTTTTGCTGTGGTAGGTTGTGCTAAGTCGTCTCAACAGGTAGTCGAGCTGAAACATTTCCCGATGGACAGCCCGGAGGGAATCATCACGCAGTCCGGCGTTGAGATTGACAAAAAAGTTTCGAGTGACGGCAAGGGGTCTTTGAAAATTTCGGCTGCAGAACCCATTGTGGTCAGATTGTTCGAGGTACATGATATCGGCGTAGAAAACGCAAGATTGATCTATCAGGCTAAGGTCCGCACTGAAGGTGTCGCAGGACCGGTGTTCCTCGAAATGTGGTGCCATTTCCCCGGAAAGGGCGAATTCTTTTCACGCGGGTTGCAGACTCCGCTGACCGGCACTACCGACTGGACGACAGAGGAGACCCCCTTTTTCCTGAAAAAGGGTGAGAAACCCGACTACGTCAAACTGAATCTGGTTATCAACGGCAAGGGCACGGCGTGGATAGATGATATCCATTTGTTGAAAGGACCGCTTCAGTAGAACGGCAGAAGTCCACAATTTTTTGTAATCCGCCTACTGCTTCTTCCTCGCGGCAAGCTTATTCAGCGCGTTGATATACGCCTTGGCAGCGGCTACTATGATGTCCGTATCCGCACCGTGGCCGCGCACGGTCTTGTCATCTTCTTCCAAAGAGACTTTCACTTCCCCGAGCGCGTCAGTGCCGCCCGTGATACTCTTGATCTCAAATTTCAGAAGCCGGCTTTTTGTATCAGCTATGGCCGAAATAGCTTTATATGTCGCATCCACAGGCCCGTCACCGTACTCAAGCCTGTCGACAATATCTTCCCCAACCTTGAGCTTGACCGCTGCGGCGGGTCTCTGGTTCATACCGCTCATGATATACAGATCAATAAGGCTGTAAAACTCGGGCGCCTTTATAACATCCTCTGAAATTAATGTCTCAATATCTTCATCAAAAATATCCTTTTTCTGATCGGCAAGCTTCTTGAAGCGCTCAAACGCCTTGTTGAGTTCTTCATCGCCGAGAACATAGCCCAGGTCCTTGAGTCTTGATTTAAATGCGTGACGGCCCGAATGTTTACCCAGGACAAGTTTCGCGGAATAAAGTCCTATACTTTCCGGTCTTATAATCTCATAAGTGGACTTCTCCTTGAGAAGCCCGTCCTGATGGATGCCGGATTCGTGCGCAAAGGCATTTGCCCCGACGATAGCCTTATTCGGCTGTACAGAGATTCCCGTTATCTTCGTCACAAGCCTGCTCGTGCGGATGATCTCCTCGGCATTAATCCCGGTATCGGCGCCGAAAATGTCTTTCCTTGTCCTTAACGCCATAACAACCTCTTCCATCGAACAGTTTCCCGCCCTCTCGCCAATACCGTTGACAGTGCATTCGATCTGTCCTGCACCGTTCAGCACCGCCGCTAAAGAATTGGCAGTTGATAGACCAAGGTCGTTATGACAGTGCACGGAGATCACGGCTTTATCTATATTCCTGACTCTGTCGCAAACAGCCTTGATCATGGCCCCGAATTCTACCGGAATGCTGTACCCGACCGTATCCGGTATGTTTACTGTCGAAGCGCCCGCCTCTATGACCGCCTCCACAACCTCACAAAGATAGGAGATGTCTGTCCTTGTAGCGTCCATCGGAGAAAATTCCACATCTTCGACAAGGCTTCTTGCGAGCCTGACCATCTCGACAGACCTCTTCAAAGCCTCTTCCCTGCTCACGCGAAACTGGTATTTCAGGTGGATGTCGGACGTCGAATGGAATGTATGTATCCTTTTCCTGGGGGCGTCTTTCACGGCCTCCCATGCGCTTTTTATATCTTCTTCCCTTGCCCTGGCGAGACTGCAGATAACCGGTCCCCTCACCTCATTCCCTATCGTCTTGATCGCCTCAAAATCACCGGGTGAACTGTAAGCAAAACCGGCTTCGATAATATCGACGCCAAGTTTCGCGAGCTGCCTGGCGACCATGAGTTTTTCCTGAACATTCATGGAAGCGCCGGGAGATTGCTCGCCATCCCGCAGCGTCGTATCGAATATCCTAATTGTCTTCATTCCGTTCCACCTGCCTTAATCATCCGTCCCCTTTTCCGGTAAAAGAGGATAATATTTTCAATTATGCCCCCGATCAGATAAATCATTGCAAATATAAAAAGTGCAATGGGAGGATGCACTATAACCATCGTAAAAACTACGACTATTATAACAAGTATCCAGAATGGTTTCCTTTTACTGAAATCTATCTCCTTGGCGCCATGAAACCTCAGCGTACTGACCATAAAGACAGCAAGAAAGACCGTCAATAATAAGATCAAATAATTTCTGCCCGGCATAACTTCCGATATTTGGTTATAAAAAATTACGAGTGTCGCAACAATCATCGCGGCGCCGGGTATCGGCATCCCCGTGAATGACTTGGACTCTGTGGAACCCATCTGGACATTGTATCTTGCAAGCCTCAAAGCCCCGCACGCCATAAACAAAAATGCGGCGGCCCAGCCGATCCTGCCGAAGGGCCAAAGCGCCCACTTATAAAGCATTACTGCGGGCGCGACACCAAAGGCGACGAGGTCTGAAAGTGAGTCCAGTTCTATGCCGAACCTCGTCGTGCTGTGCGTCAACCGCGCAACCCATCCGTCAAGTCCATCGAATACAGTAGCGACTATAATTGCCCAGGAGGCATGGATATAGTTGCCCTTGATTGAAGCGAGGACTGAAAAAAACCCCATGAACATCCCGCATAGAGTGAGGGTGTTCGGCAGTACATATATCCCTTTTCTCATCCTGTAATTATAATAAAAATGATTATTATTTGCTTGTTTGCCATGAAGTACATAGTAGGGCTGTCATTCACGCAATCCCGAAGGCTTTCGGGAGTCGGGAATCCTTCCTAGAAACCCGAAAGATTCCGGACAAGCCGGAATGACAAATATACTTACTTATGAACTTATCAGTATGTATGCTTGAATACCTGATGCTTTTTTGGAAGACGGTATTTATCCAGACCTGTAAATAAAGTTTATTGCAGTATTGAAATCGAAACCGTTCTGTTATAAGATGACTTCATAGTACAAACCGACTCTGTTTATTGAAATGAAAAAATCTATTATGACTGCGACCGGAAAGATTCCTGCCATTGACGCGTCTGCCCCGGCTGAGACAAAGACCGCTACATTCGCGCTGGGTTGATTCTGGGGACCGGACGCCCGGTTCGGCGTCATCCCCGGTGTGATACGTACCCGTGTCGGGTACGCGGGAGGAACAAAAAAGAACCCCACCTATCACAGTCTTGGCGACCACGCTGAGACAATCCAGATTGACTACGACCCGGCAAAGATCTCATACGAAGGACTGTTCGATACCTTCTGGGAAGACCACGATCCAACATATCCCAGTATATCGAGGCAGTACATGTCGGCAATCTTCTATCACAATGGAGAGCAGAAGAGATTGGCCGTTGAATCGAGAGATCGTGAAACAAAGAAACTGAAAAGCACAATATATACTGAAATAGTTCCCTATGCTGAATTTTATATCGCTGAAGACTATCATCAAAAATATGCTCTCCAGAGGAACTCTGAACTGATGAGAGAATTCGGAGTTATGTATCCGTCCTTCGATGGGATCGTTTCTTCAACTGCCGCCGCCCGCGCGAACGGGTATCTCGGAGGCTGTGGCAATTTGAGAGATCTGGAGGCAGAGATCGACAGCTATGGTTTGTCTGAAGCCTCAAAAATACAGCTTCTTTCCGTCATGAAAGGGTCACAGCACATACTCTGCAAGAGGTGATACTGATCGCCCGGATTACTGCAGACTGTACCGCGGGCCACCCCCGCCCTCCGGCAGGTTCCAGACTATATTTTGAAAAGGACATTTCAAATCGCAGGTCTTACAGTGCAGACAATTACTGAAGTTCACTTTTATTTTATCGTGTTCAAGTTCATAGACGCCTGCGGGGCAGAACACCGTGCAGGGCGACTTATAATCCGAAATGCATTTTTTGCACACGGCATCATCTTTCAAACGGATATGGCTCTTCTGTTTTTCGTCATGAGATGTGCCCGAGAAGTAGACATCCGTTAGCTTGTCGACAATAATTCTGTCGTCCGCCTTCGGCAATGGCTCGGGTGATTTGCTGCCGTAAAAACTCTTCATATCTTCGGTTGTTGAGTAGTCGGGTTTTGTCTTAAGATCGCCTATAGGTGCGGCGCCGCCGGAAACAATCTGGAACGCAAGAAGCGGCCCGCCCGGAAAAGGAATTCCCATGGCGACCGCGGGAGTGAAATTGCGGCCCCTACTGAGATCGGAATATATCCAGCTGTTTTTTAATTTCTCTTCATATTTTGCCAATTGGTTTGCCGAGAAATCATTGTTCTTGAACGCTTCGAAGAGGACTTCAGCCGCGAGCATTCCCGATTTAATGGCTGTATGCAGCCCTTTGAGCTTTTGCGAATCGACAAGGTTCGCGGAGTCGCCGGTCATCATAACCCCGTCGGAGGTAAGCCTGGGTACGGAGAAATACCCGCCGCAGGGAAGAGTCCGCGCGCCGTAATGCGTGGGTTTTCCGTCTTTGATGATATTCATAATCAACGGATGTTGTTTGTATCTTTGGAGTTCCTTGTGAGGATCGAACTGCGGGTCTTCTGAACTGAGATGGGCGATGAGCCCGACGACAACCCTGTTTTCTGAAATACAATATATAAACCCGCCGCCGGAAAGTCCCTTCCGGAACGGATAGCCGAGTGTATGGATGCATTCTCCCTTTTGGAGAGGATTACTCTTGAGTTCATATATCTCTTTTACGCCGAGTTCATAGATGGAAGGGGTTTTGTCTTTATCGAGGTTCAGTTTTTCAACAATGCTTTTGCGCAAAGTGCCGTTGCTCCCCTCTCCCAGCACAACGACCTTTGAGTTCAGGATATAACCGGGGGTCTCATATTCGCCGTTTTCCTGAAGACGTTTGTCGTCCGTCCGGACGCCGATTACTCTGGCGCCTTCATACAGAATTTCAACCGCGGCCGTTCCTTCAAGCATCATCACCTTGTTATTTTCCGCAATTTTGGAAAGCCATCCGGCAAATTTGGAGAGCGAAAGAAAATAATTGCCGTGATTATTCAAGAACGATGGAGTAAAAGGAGCCTTGATTTGCCCCTTTTTGGTCAAATAGTAAACAGATTCCTTATTTACCTCTGCATCGATGGGACAGCCAAGCTCCTTGTGGTCGGGCAATAGTTCCGAAAGCACATCAGGAATGAGCACTGCTCCGGAAATGTTATGCGCGCCGAAATACGCGCCTTTTTCGAGGACGGCAATTTTGTCTTCGATATCGATTTTATTGCCTTGCTGTTTCCCGTCCTCAATGTCTTTATTATATTTTTGTACGAGGTTCGTCAGATGGATTGCACTGCTTAAATTAGCGGGCCCGCCGCCAACAAAGACAACATCGAATTCTATTACTTCGCGTTCCATATTTATTTGTTTTTCTTAATAAACCTCTATTTCAAAAGGTAGGGAATACTGAAAAATTATAACATATCCGAAATTATATTTATCTCAACAGCACATTCATTTTGTGTGGAATGAGTATAATTATCCATGATCGTTACAGGCATCGGACAGTGCTCCCTGGACTACCTCGCAGTTGTTGATGCATATCCGGGCGCAAACACCAAGAAAGAAGTACTCGAATGGTGTGAGCAGGGGGGCGGCCCGGTCGCTACAGCCGTGGTGACGCTGGCGCGGCTCGGCATTGCCGCAAGGTTCTACGGAGTCACAGGAGATGACGACCCCGGAGAAAAGATACGGAAATTCCTTGTCGAGGAAGGGATAGACGCAAGGGTGATAAAGAGAGAAGGAAAGAATTCTCAAATCGCTTTTATCGCCATTGAAAAGGGGACAGGAAGGAGAACGATATTCTGGAAAAGACCCTCCGGCGAAGAGTTGAAGAAAACAGAACTGGATGCCGATTTCCTGAAAGGCGCTCATTTCCTCCTCCTTGACGGACTGATGGTCGACATTTCGCTTTATGCTGCAGCCCGGGCAAGAGAGCGCGGTATCCCGATTATGCTGGATGCGGGACGCCTCCGACAGGGAATGCTGGAGATATCTGCACTCTCTGACTATCTTGTGGCTTCTGAAGAATTTGCCCGTGATCTCAAATGGAGACTCACTGCTACAGGGCTGGCAAAGAGGAGGGAAGAACTGGGATGCAAAGTTCTGACGGTGACGCTCGGCGAACGGGGAAGTATCACTGTTTCCGATAAAGGACTTCTGCGGGTTCCGGCATTCACGGTTGAAACTATGGATACTACCGGTGCGGGCGACGTGTTTCACGGCGCATTCATATATGGCCTCCTGCAAAAATGGGAACTTAAAGACATTATAGTATTTGCCTCCGCCGTTGCCGCCATGAAATGCACAAAGGTCGGCGGCAGAGCAGGAATTCCTTCCCTCTCAGAGGTGAAAGCGTTTATTTCTGATACCATGTCGTCTCGTCAAGCTTTATTTTAAAGGATATGCCCGTGCGAAAAAGCCGCATACGATCCCTTAAGTAAACTGGTCTGCAAATCGGTGAGCAGACGTGCCGGACGTCGCCTGGCTGGCAAAGGGTGAATATGCTGGGATATTTTACTCTTATCTCTCTCTCATCAATTTCACATTGGAAATCAATGGGAGGAATAGCCCCCTCCGTCATGTACTTCCTGTACCCAACACATTTGAATCTTGATATAATTGTGCTGAGTATAATTGATAATAACCATGAAAAAAATAATAAAACATCTTAAAAAACAAAAGAATCTTTTGTCTATTGATGAATATTATAATTTGGGAGTTGCCTTCTTTAATAATCAACAATACGATGAGGCAATAGTAAATTTCCAAAAAGCATTAAATTTGAACCCAAATCTTCTGCATGCATATAACTATCTAGGAAATGCCTTGCAAGAGAAGAAACAATTCGATGAAGCCATAACATACTATCAAAAAGCTGTTCAGATAAACCATGATGATCCAACTGCATATATGAATTTAGGAATACTCTATCAAAATATAAAGCAACATGATGAATCAATAAAAAATTTCAAGAAGGTTATAGAACTTCATCCAAATCTTTCCCTAGCATATGATTACATGGGATTATCCTTAGCCTTTCAGGGCAAACTAGAACAAGCATATTTAAGCTATCAATCTTCATTACGCCTGAATCCAAACTCAATGATGTCACTTGTTAACCTTGGCAATTTGATTACACGTCAAGGGCATTTGGAAGAAGCAGAAGGTTATTATAAGCGTGCAATACAAGTATATCCTCATAGATATGAACCATGTGCCGCCTTGCTAATGAATATGCTGTATAATCCCCGTTACAATGTACAAACAATTTACTCCGAAAACTCTCGGATCATGAGAAAATTTGCTGAACCGCTGTCTGCAAATATTAAAAAACATCTGAACGAATGTATATCTAATCGCAAATTGAGAATTGGCTATGTTTCTCCGAATTTTAATAGACATCCGGTTGCTTATTTTATTGAACCGATTATTGCTCTTCACAATAGAGAAAAATATGAAGTATTCTGTTATTCAGATGTGCAAATATCAGATGAAATAACAGACAGAATTATAAGTTCTACGGATCAATGGAGAAATATAGATAGAATTTCTGACGAAAAAGCTGATTTTCTCATACGAAAAGATAAAATTGATATATTAATAGATCTTGCAGGACACACAGCAAATAACCGCATGCTATTATTTGCTCGGAAACCTGCTCCTGTACAAGTTACTTATATGGGGTATCCGGGAACCACTGGCCTTTCAACTATTGATTACAAGATTGTTGATAAATATACTGATCCTCCAGGGACAACTGAAAAATATTATTCCGAGAAACTGATACGCTTACCTGAAAGTTTTGTCTGTTATCAACCTGACAAAAAGAGCCCCACAGTTGATAGACTTCCAGCATTAGTAAATGGACATATTACCTTTGGATCATTTAATAATCTAGCAAAGATATCAATCGAAGTATTTGGAATATGGAGTAGAATTTTAGAGACCTTACCGAATGCATGTCTAATCCTCAAAGATTCAAGCTTAACTGACAAAAGAACTTGTCAATATATAAAAAATATGTTTACAGAAAGGGGGATTAATCCACAAAGAATTATTTTAGAATCTTGGGAAGAATCACCAAAACATTTAGAAGCTTACAATAGAATTGATATTGGACTTGACACATTTCCATTTAATGGATTAACAACTTCATGTGAGGCGATGTGGATGGGGGTACCTGTTGTTACTCTTTCAGGAATCGCTTATGCATCTCGTGCAGGAGTTAGTCTCTTGTCAAATGTTGGACTTAAAGAACTTATTGCCAATACGCAAGCCGAGTATGTGGACAGTGCAGTTAAATTGGCAAATGACATTAAGAGGTTACAAACATTACGTGAAAAATTACGGGGCATGATGGAACATTCGCCTTTAACTGATGCCAATCGATTTACTACAAATTTAGAAATATGCTATCGCCAGATTTGGGAGAGATGGTGCACGTCTATTTGAAGATGCATATTTGAACCAATAATTATCAGACTTATTGACTGCCTTGTAGAGAGGACTTGTAGGTGAATGAAGCTCTCTCAATATCTTCCTGAAAGAGGGAGTGTTTATTTCCATTGTTTACTGAAATGTTTCACTCGGAATTAAATTACTAAAAGAAACATTAATTCGCTTTGAGACAGAGATCTTCTCATTAAAACTGTTGTTCTCCCCAGCCCAGTTGACAAAACCCCATATGAGGAGTAGCATTACCCTTAACCACACAATCTTTGACTCTCGTTATGGCAAAAAAGGTAGAGATATTTTTTTGTTTGGATGAGAGGTGAAGGAAGAAATGTTTCGGGGAGGCGTTTTTCTCTTATAAACTTTTGTCGAGAAAAAAAGCGAGGGGAGACATGTCTAAAAAAACCGAAGTGAGATTATTGCTCATGGTTTTGTTATTAGTGGCGGTTTCCATCGGAGCAACTCAGGCTTATGCCGCCTCATCAGTCTCTATAGTTTCGGGAAGACTGGGAGCAACTTATGACATCGAAACTGGGAATGTTACCGCAATGGTTGCAGGATATTGCGAAGGTAAAGCAGTTACTTTGGGACCAGTGACATGGGCTATAGCTCAAGGGCAATTTTCTAACCTAAAAGCAGAAGATGTGGCGAAAGTCGTTTGCGGAAAAGATTTCACTCTTGAGAAACTAACAAAGTCAGCAAATAATGGTAAGGAGATGGTTGCTGACGTCTTGATTACGAAATCAAATTAATTGAGAATTTTTTTCCTTCACCTCAAAATCTTGTGTGGCATAAAATAAGTCTGAACATTAGTGACATCAACAGAAATGGCCTCGCTCTCGCAGGCTGAATATTCTCTTTACTCCTATGCGATGTCCTTCCTGTTATACGCATCTTTGATACTGTTGTCAGGACTGCGCGTTTCTTTTGCCAATGATCAGAAATCTCCAATCACAATTATTCCCAAAAAAGAGAAAAAGATTTGTTATAATGAAACTAGAGTAGATCTAAATCCTAAAAAAAATGAAGAAAATTTTGCTACTGATCGTTGCACTGACTTTAGTTTTGGGAGTTGCCACGTTGTGGGCGAGAGAGAACGGTACACCTGGTATATCGGGTACACCGCATGATGTCAGGGTGATGACCGGAGAAAGCGGTCTCGAACCGTGTGCTATGTGCCATACACCGCACTCAGGAACAGGGCAGTATCCTCTGTGGAACAGGGACCAGGGTCCCCAGACCTATCAGATGTACAGCAGCCCGACGTTTGACATGAACGAGTTCAAGAGTGGTCCGCAGGAACCGTCCTCACTCTGTCTGGTATGCCACAACGGCGTATTCAGTTCGCTGGTCAACTATCCTGGCCCGGGCTCACACCAGAATGAGAATTACGATTATCAGATGAACCCGACTTTCTGGGCAATGCTCGACACAGACCTTACGAACGAGCATCCGCTGAGCTTCACCTATAACCCGGCGAAGGACAGCAACCAGGATAACAACGGCTTCCCGGCGGTACAGCCTTCCCCAACCTCTCCTTGGAGGAACTGGATAGTTGGAACGGCTGGAAATTACCCGCTCTATGGTGTTGGCACAACAGCAGCGCCGACCACACAGTTCGAATGTGCGACATGCCATGCAGTTCATGACACGATTTCATATCCGGGCAAGCAGATGGTAGGCGGCAAATCCGTAGGTACACAGGTATTTTTCCTGAGGGCAAGCAATGCAAATTCAGGAATGTGCGCAGACTGTCATAGAAACAGGTTGTAACTGTAGGAGTGGCCCGCTCTAATGTTATGAATGCCGATATCGCGCAGTAGCCTGCTTTTCTCAATAACTTCCTGTTATAAACGCCTCGTAAGGTCCCGATAGAGGGCAAGCCTTCACACAGAAAGTGTTATCAGCGGAATTCTGCCTTCCTCCAAATTCTTTCTGAACCACCCTTTACAAGCGGCAAAAAGCTTATAGAATGAAAATAGAACCTATTGGATGGGATCAGGGATATGATGCTCGCAATTTTAATCTTTGCTTAAATGATGATGCTTATTGCTTCTAATAATTTTCGACAATAAGAATGGCGAACCTTTTATAAAAACAGAAGCAAATATTTTAATGAGGTTAAACACCTCTGAGGAGGAAGAAATGAAAGAAACAGACATAAAGTTAGAGGAGCTTATGACAAGGCCGGTTTTTTCAGCAAGCAAAGATACTCCCATAAGAGATATAACTTTTGAATTATTCTACGGTTTTTTCAGTGGAATGCCTATAACTGATAGCAATGGCAAAGTCATTGGGATAGTTACTGAGATTGATATATTAAATCAGATCCGTGAGGGTAAAGATCTCGAAAAACTCAAGGCTGGCGATATCATGACAGCAAATCCTGTTACGGTTGATATAAAGACGCCAATAAGTGATGTTGTGAATTTAATGGTAGATAAAAATATAATAAGAATACCGGTAATCAAAGAAGGTCATCTGGTCGGTGTCATTGCAAGACGTGATATCCTGAGATATTATTTCCAGCCAGGATATTTCAGCCGTTTGCCCTGGAAGAATGTTTAGCAAATAACCGCTATATTTAGAAAACCATAAAATAAAATGTCACATAGAAGTGGGCTTAAGAGGGGATATTGAGTATTCCTAAAGAATTCAGAATGTAGAAAGCAAATATTTCAATTTTTAATAATGAGTAAGAAAAGGGGGGACAATGAAAAAACTCACTGGTTTTGCATCTTTTTTCTTCTTGATAGTAGTCTTTTGTAATTTCGTAGCTGCAAAAGAAGAATCTTGCATCACGTGTCACAACAACATAAACCCAGGTCAGGTGAAGGACTGGCAAGCAAGTAAACATAGCAAACATGATGTAACTTGTTCTATGTGCCATGGTAACAAACATACCGGAGCAAATGATGTGGATCTTGCAAAACTGCCAGACGAACGTCTCTGTGCTCAGTGCCATGAGAAGCAGTTTAATCAGTTTACCAGGGGCAAACACAACTTTGGCTGGACATCCATGAACGCACTGCCAATCACCCATGTAGAGCCTGACGAGTTGATAGGAGGTGGAAGGGGCTGTGGTGGTTGTCACAACATGGGTATTAAGAGCGAGGCACAGAAAAAGGAACAAAGAGATAAGGGTCACCGATATCAGAACAACTCTTGTGACGAGTGCCATACCAGACACAGCTTCTCCAAGAAGGAAGCACTGGACCCAAGGGCCTGTCAGCAATGTCACATGGGTTATGATCACCCACAGTGGGAAATGTGGGAAAGTGCCAAGCATGGTTCCCGCTGGTTTGCAAAGGAATCAGGGAACCTTCCTGAAGATGCTCAGACCCCAAAATGCCAAGATTGCCATCTGCCTGATGGAACCCATGAGAATAGAACAGCTTGGGGCTTTCTGGGTGTGAGGCTGCCATTGCCGAAAGATCCTCAGTGGAAGGCTGACAGGATCACTATTTTGAAGGCCCTCGGCGTATTGAATCCAGAGACAGGTGAACCAACAGCCCGTCTTGAGGCTGTAAAGTCAGTGGATATGGTCCGGCTGACCGATGAGGCTTGGAGGACTGAACGTGAAAAGATGATCAAAACCTGCAGCAAATGCCACTCTGAGCGTTATGCCCGTGAGCAGCTTGAAATGGGTGATACCATGATGCAAAAAGCTGATCGACTTCTTGCGGAGGCTATTGAGGTAGTCGCTGGTCTTTATAAAGACGGCATTATCAAAAAGCCTGATAATTATTCATTTGCCTATCCAGACTTCCTGTACTTCATGCAGACTGGAGGCGGTAACATGAAACAACTTTCTCACATCGATCAGGTACTGTTACAGATGTATATGAAGCACCGTATGCGAACATATCAAGCCTTCTTTCATGTTAATCCAGACTATGCCTATTGGTATGGTTGGGGGATGATGGTAAAAGATCTTGGGGAAATCAAAGAGATGGCTGAAACAATGAGGGCTTCACATAAGAAATAAATCAGAAAATTCAAATCCATTCCATGGGGCGAGTGAAATATCTCGCCCTTTTTGTTGCACTTCAATCAGTAATTATAAATAATTCATTTCAAGAAGATCATTTATCTCCAGTTAAAATCCTCACTAAAGGCAGGAATAGATGTGTTGAGTAGATGAAATATTCGATAAGATTTCGGATCTCTTGAAAAGCTCTGTTTGTAGGTGTTAGTCGCAACCTGTAAAGACCATCTGGGGCTGCGGATTTGAAGGAATTTCGACGGGGCAAATTGAAGGCTTCCACGAACTTAATCCCGCCCTTTATATTTGTTGGGGGAACTGTGGGGCAACATCTATGATTAAACGTCTTATCCGTGAATTTTCTTAAGCAGCCACGCCATATTCTGTCCAAGGGTTTTCATTGTCTGGACCCCCTCGCTGTCGTTCTTGACCTCTCCCGGCTCCCATCCGAAGCCAAGATTCCAGTAGCTCGACCCCGGCACGATCATCTGGCTGATAAAAAAGAAATAATTGAGGGAACTGAAAACATGAATAGCGCCGGCACGCCTCACGGCCACGACCCCGGCGCCGACCTTTCGCCTGAACATATCATTATTGGCGCGCGCGACCATGCCGCTCCGTTCGATCAGCGCCTTCATGCTTGCACTTACATTGGCGAAATACGTCGGCGAGCCGAGCAGTATGCCGTCAGCTTCGACCATCCTGGATATGCATTCATTGAGGACGTCGTCATCTACAGCGCAGCGCTGGTCTTTGTTCTTGAAGCATTGATAGCACGCGATACACCCTTTGACCGGCTTGCCTGCAAGGTCATATACCTCCGTGTCAATGCCTTCATTTTTGAGCTCATCGAGTACTATATCGATAAGCATAGCAGTATTGCCCCTCTTTCGGGCGCTTCCATTGAATGCAATTACCTTCGACATCTACTTGACCTCCCGGGCATAAAATTCCTATCCTTGACAATGGGCCTTGATACGGACCCTCGGTTCTATATCTCCAAAGCCGGATTAGTAATAAACGTATCCGAAGCAGCGTTTTCTTTAATCTTCACAATTCTTCCTTCAACCTCGATCCTGCCTTCCGAAAATAGTCTTATGGCCTCAGGATATATCTTGTGCTCCAACTTCAGTATCCTCTCCGAAAGGGTCTCCTCTGTATCATCGTGATACACCGGCACAGCAGCCTGTATGATAATCGGGCCTGTATCCATCCCTTCATCCACAAAATGGACGGTACACCCGGAAACCTTGGCCCCATAATCGAGGGCCTGTTTTTGTGCATGCAGGCCGGGAAACGCCGGCAGAAGCGCGGGATGGATATTCATGACCCTGTCGGGAAAAGCATCGATCAACGGTTTCCCAACGATCCTCATAAAACCCGCAAGGACTACCAGCCCTACTCTTCTGTTCTTAAGCTCCCCGGAGATCCTGGAATAGAATTCATCCTTTGACCTGCATTCCTTCGGCCTTATTACGAGGTATTCAATGCCCTGCTTTTTTGCTCTCTCGATTGCGAATGCAGAGGGATTATCGGTTACTAAAAAGGCTATCTCCGCCTTAAGGGTTTTATTGTTGACGGCATCTATGATCGACTGGAAATTTGATCCTCTTCCCGATGCAAGAACGCCGATCCTTAAAATCGAAATATACTCCTCCTGATATCTTAAAGCCTTATTTCGATATAGGCCTTTTCTCTAAGGCCTTTGACATAGCTTTTGTATTTGTCCAGAAACCGCTCTTCCACGAGGTGTTTTCTCACATTCGCCTCTATTTCAGCCGCATTCAGCGACGGAGGCTTTTCATCCAGTTTGATAATATGGAGCCCGCTCTCGGTCCAGAAAGGCTCGCTGAAATCACCCGGCTTCATTTTCTGAAGTACCTCAACGAATTCTTTGGCCATATAATTCTTTTTTATATAACCGAGATCACCGCCGTGTTTTCCGGAAGGGTCTTCCGAATATTCCTTTGCAAGGGTCTCAAAATCCTCACCGGCCTTTAATCTTTGAACAACGAGGGAAGCCTTTTCCTCAATCACCTTTTTTTCGGCATCGTCCTTTGGTCCTTTAAAAAATATCTGCCTCAGCTTGAACGCCTCATCGTTTGAGAAACTTTCCTTATCCGCTTTTATATACTTTTTTACTTCCTCCTCGGAGATCACAATCTTGTTCCTTATATGCTGATTAATAAACTGGCTGATGAGAATCTGGTCGGAAAGTTTTTTCTTGTAATCTTCAAGGTTCAACCCTTCCTTTTTGAGAGATTCTTCCAGAGTCTGATCGGTCAGGGAATATTTCTTTTTTATGTTTTCTATCGTCTCTTTGATGTCCTCAGTAGTTACCCCGATGCCGAGTCTCTTCGCCTCCTGGATCTGGAGTCTCACATCAATGAGCTTGTCAAGAAATACAGCCTCATTATCTTTGAAAATCTTCGTGCGCTCTTCGTCACTTAACTTCTTCACCTGGTCGGTTGCCTCGGATTCCATCATCTTGTAAAGATCACTCCATGTTATGACTTCCTTGTTGACTACCGCGACCACACGGTCGAGCAAGACAGCCGCGTGCGCTGAAGCGCAAAATGAAGAAAGCATCAATATTATAAGCGCCCCGAACCACTTCGTTCTTCCCTGCAAATTCATCCTCCCGTTCCCTTCTTCTATAAAGCTTTCCGTTTTTTTATACCATAAGGACCGATATAAACTCAATTTAGCTCATGCTTGTCTTTATTAAAAGGGATGGTTTATTATAAAATCAATAGGAATTCTGAGTTTATCCCTCCCCTAAAAAGGAGGGTTATTTGTCATGACTCTCTTACCTTTCAAAAGAGGCCAGAGAAAGTTTATTCGAACATCTGCAAGGCCTTCTTTTTAATATTGCAAGAGAGAAGATATTTCGGATGGAAGAGACCCTTGAGAAGATACTAAACGATTATACGAAATCCGAGGGGAATATTATAACCATTCTCCAGGACATAGAGACGGCCTTTGGTTATATCCCTGAAGAAGCAGTAAACTGGTTTTCCAAAAAACTCGATATACCTGCGAGCCGTTTTTTCGGTACGGCTACGTTTTACTCCCAGTTTCACCTGAAGCCGAGAGGCAAAAATGTGATCACTGTCTGCCGGGGTACCGCCTGCCATGTTAAGGGTTCTGAAAGATTAATCAACAGGCTTTTCATAGAACTTGATGTCACACCGGATGAGGAGACTACCCCCGACCTTAAATTTACCATAGAAAAGGTCAACTGCATCGGCGCCTGCGGGATTGCGCCGGTCACATTGATAAACCATAAAGTGCACGGCAAGATGACCCTTGATAAGCTGATGAAAGAAGTAAAGAAATTAAAGTCGGAATAATGAGCAGGGATATCGCAATAAAGGTGTGCACCGGCACCGGGGGCGTTGCATCCGGCGGAGAAGAGGTCCTTTCAGCCTTTAAGAATGCCGCGGCAGCTTCCGGAATCGAAGCGGCATTCTATGAAAAGTGCTCCGCCCAAAAGGTCGGCTGCAGAGGGTTCTGCTCAAAGGACGTCCTCGTGGACGTCATCATAAACGGTAAGAAAACCACATATAAACACGTCAAGCCGGATATGGTGGAGAGGATTTTTGATGAGCATATCAAGAAGGGCAATCCCGTCGCAGAATGGACCGTTGAGGAAGAGTACCACACATTCCACGACAAACAGACGAAGGTTGTACTTTCGCATTGCGGCGAGATTGACCCGGAGGACATCAATGCTTATATCGAGGCCGGAGGTTACAGGGCCGTGGAAAAAGCCATCACTTCGATGGGCCCGCAGGACATAGTCGAAATTATCAAGGAATCTAATTTAAGAGGAAGAGGCGGCGCGGGCTTCCCTACAGGATTAAAATGGGAACTCGGCTTGAAGATCACATCCGACATCAAGTATGTGATATGTAACGGCGACGAAGGAGACCCGGGCGCTTTCATGGACAGGTCTGTTATGGAGGGAGACCCGCATTCAGTCATCGAAGGAATGATAATATGCGCCAGGGCGACCGAATCCCGACAGGGTTATATCTATGTCAGGGCTGAATATCCTCTGGCCGTCAAACGCCTGCAGATGGCTATAGACCAATGCTACGATAAGGGGTTTCTCGGCAAAAACATTTTTGGCACAGACTTTAATTTTGATCTCAAGATATTTCAGGGAGCGGGGGCCTTTGTCTGCGGCGAAGCAACGGCGCTCATGCGCTCTATCGAGGGCAAGCGCGGGATGCCGACCCCTAAGCTGTGGCGCTCTGCGGAAAAAGGGTTATGGGACAAGCCCACAGTCTTAAACAATGTCGAGACCTTTGCAAACATCCCCAGGATCATTATGAACGGCGCCAACTGGTATAAAAAAATCGGCACGGAAAGAAGCGGCGGCACCAAGGTCTTCTCTCTTTCGGGAAAGGTGAAGAACACGGGTCTGATCGAGGTGCCGCTGGGCACCACCCTGAGAAAGATAATTTATGAAATAGGCGGCGGGATTGAAGGCGGAAAGTCATTCAAGGCGCTGCAGACCGGAGGCCCTTCCGGCGGCTGTGTCCCCGCGGAATTTCTTGATACGGAAGTGGATTATGAATCACTTGCGCAGGTCGGATCGATTATGGGTTCGGGGGGCATGGTAGTCCTTGATGAGACAAGCTGCATGGTCAATACCGCAAAGTTTTTCCTCCAGTTCACCCAGTCCGAATCATGCGGGAAATGCGTCCCTTGCAGGATCGGAACAAAAAGAATGCTCGAAATATTGGAAAGGATAACTTCCGGGAACGGAAAAGACGGAGATATAGAACTTCTCGAAGAGCTGGGTCAGTATATAAGGGCCACTTCATTATGCGGGTTAGGGATGACCGCACCTAATCCTGTATTGAGTACCATCAGGTACTTTAGGAACGAGTACGAAGCTCACATCAGGGACAAGAAGTGTCCTGCTGCGGTCTGCAAGGATTTGATCACTTACTCGATCCTCGAAGATGTCTGTACCGGTTGTGGAGCCTGCAAAAGGGCGTGTCCTGCCGATGCCGTCAGAGGCACGAGAAAATCCCCGCACAGAATCGATACGAAGGTGTGCATCAAATGCGGGACCTGTTTTGATGCATGCAAGTTCAAAGCAATAATGAAGGCATAACGCGGACAAGAATATGGCAAAACTTAAAATAGACGGTCAAACGGTCACTGTAAGAAAGCTGTCTACCATCTTGGACGCGGCGCGCAAACTTGACATTCCGGTGCCTACACTCTGTCATCACCCTGAGTTGTCCCCTTACGGCGGATGCAGACTCTGCCTTGTGGAAATCAAGGGTTCGCCGAAGCCGGTGACGGCCTGCACTACATTTGCACGGGAAGGGATGGAAGTGACAACGACGAGCCCCCGCCTGGAGGACCTAAGGAGAACGACTCTTGAACTCATCCTTTCCGATCACCCGAAAGATTGTATGGTATGCGAAAGGGCCGGCGACTGCAAGCTTCAGGAACTTGCATATTTTTACGGGATCAGGGAAAACCGTTTCGAAGGTGAGAGAAGAGTTTATACCAAGAAAGACAATAATCCCTTTGTCGAAAGGGACATGGAAAAATGTATCCTCTGCGGGAAATGCGTCAGGATATGCGATGAGATCCAGGGGGTTGGAGCAATTGATTTTGCTTACCGAGGATTGAAAACAAAGATTGTTCCGCCCTTTGAGAGGGACCTCGACTGCGAGTTCTGCGGCCAGTGTGTGGCCGTATGCCCTACGGGAGCGCTCACCGGAAAGATGTGGGTTCAAAGGGGCAGACAGAATTTCAAAGAAGTTGATACGGTCTGCACTTACTGCGGATGCGGCTGCAATATAACTCTGTTTGTGAGACACAATCAGGTCATAAGGGTTTCCTCTAAGGAAGACACGATTAATGAGGGCTGGCTTTGTGCAAAAGGAAGATTCGGTTACGGGTTTATACATAATCCCGACAGACTGACGAAGCCTTTGATTAGAATAGCTCCGAAAGGCAAGGATGAAGGAGGAAATATGAAGGATGTAAGAGAAGCAAATATTTCTTCATCCCTCATCCCTCATCCTTCATCCTTCTTTAAAGAGGTTTCCTGGGATGAGGCTTTCGATTATATTGCAGAAAAACTGAAATCGATAAAAGACAAATATGGTCCCGACTCTATCGGCGGGCTTTCGTCGGCAAGGTGCACTACCGAGGAAAATTATCTCTTTCAGAAGTTCATACGGGCGGTCATAGGCACAAACAATGTCGACCACTGCGCACGTTACTGACATAGTTCAACTGTGGCCGGTCTGGCTACGGTATTCGGTTCAGGAGCAATGACAAATTCCATACCCGAGATCGAAAACCATGACGTCATCTTTGTTATAGGGTCGAACACCACGGAGACCCATCCGATAATCGGACTGAGAATGAAGAAGGCAGTGAGAAGGGGAGCGGAACTTATTGTTGCCGACCCGAGAAAGATCGATCTTGTGAGGTTCTCTCATTTATGGCTGCAGCACAGGCCGGGTACCGATATTGCTCTTCTGAATGCTATCATGCATGTGATAATGAAAGAGGATTTGATCGATAAGAAATTCATAAAGGAACGGACGGAAGGGTTTGAATCTTTCAGGGAATCCCTCGGTAAATATACGCCCGAGGAAGGTGAAAGGATAACCGGCGTTCCGAAGGAAGATATTATACGGGCGGCGCTCTGCTATGGCAACGCTGTGCGGCCCGGCATTTATTACACTATGGGCATTACCCAGCACTCGCATGGCACCGAAAACGTGTTTGCAATAGCGGACCTGGCGTTAATGACAGGCAATCTGGGAAGGGAAAGTACCGGAGTCAATCCCTTGCGGGGCCAGAACAATGTCCAGGGCGCCACTGATATGGGGTGCATACCAGACTTCTATCCCGGCTATCAAAAGGTTACCGTCCCTGGAATCAGGCAAAAGTTCGAGAAGGCATGGGGCGTCAAACTTCCGGACAAACCGGGTCTTACAGCAACAGAGATGACCGGAGCGGCCTTTGCAGGAAACCTCAAGGCGCTTTATATTATGGGAGAAAACCCTGTCATGAGCGACCCTGATATGAACCACACTATAAAGGCATTAAGAAAATTGGATTTCCTGGTCGTTCAGGATATCTTTATGACTGAGACTGCTGAGCTCGCAGATGTTGTGTTGCCTGCTGCATGCTTTGCAGAGAAAGACGGGACATTCACGAACACCTCACGGACGGTGCAGAGAATAAGGAAAGCCGTCGAACCCCCTGGTGAAGCAAAGGAAGATTCTTTTATAATCTGTGAACTGGCAAAGAGGCTCGGATTAAAGATGGATCATGATCTGATCGAGGATGTATTTCACGAGGCAGGTAAACTCTGGCCTGCATTGGCCGGCATTTCCTATAGGAGGCTGGCAAAGACAGGACTTCAATGGCCCTGCCCTACCCTGGGCCACCCGGGAACCCCCTATCTTTTCAAAGGCGGATTCCCAAGGGGTAAAGCCGCTTTCACCGCTGTCGGATACAGGCCGCCGGAGGAAGTGACCGACGAAGATTACCCATTTTTGCTCTCGACAGGACGGCAGCTTTTGCAGTATCATACAGGCTCAATGACGAGGAGGATTGATGCTATCAATACAGTATCACCCCGCGCGTATATCGAGATTCATCCTCATGATGCGAACAGACTGCGTGTTCATGACGGCGACTCTGTAAAGGTTTCATCAAAAAGAGGCTCCATTGACGTCGAGGTATTGATTTCGGTCCGGCCTTCAAAGGGTGTTGTCTTTATCCCTTTCCATTATAGAGAAGCTGCGGCAAATGTTCTCACAAACACGGTGCTTGACCCGATATCAAAGATACCGGAGTTGAAGGTGTGTGCAGTAAAGATAGAACGAATAAAAGACGATTAGTGGATTAAAACAGGTTAAAAAGGAGGGAGTGTTATGATTAAGACGGAAGCGTTAAAACAACAGGTCTTGCTGCAGGATATTGATAAAGGCGGTCTTGACAGAATAGCAAAGATAGCAAAGGAGATCTTTGTTAAAAAAGGCGAACAACTTTTCAAGGAAAAAGACGATACAAAGGGCCTTTATCTCATCCATTCGGGAAAGATTGAAATATCCAGGGTGACGGCTGACGGGTGGCGACAGACCATCGTTGTCCTTCCTACCGGCCATTTCTTTGGAGAGCTTTCCATTCTCGAAAATAGAAAACATGTCGCATCTGCCACCGCCGTGGAAGATACAGAACTTTTCCTTATTCCAAAAGAAGAATTCGAGAGGATGATGGAAGAAGATTGTAATGTGGCGTTCTGTTTAGTGAAAAGAATTGCGATAGCCATGAGCAAGAATTTGAGGCGGATGAACGACAAATTCCTCAGTGCATTAATAAGCTACTAACCTTGGCTATCAGCAGAAGACAACATACAGTAGATAGTAGATAGTTTAAAAATCAATCCCTGAATGCTGTCTACTGTCTATTTTTTTAAATAGGAGGGTTTATAAAATGCCGCTTGATCCAACAAAACATGCAGATTGGGAGATAGCAGAAGCAGCAGAAGCACATATGAAGGCAGTCTATCAATTAGGCGAGGAGTTGGGCCTGGAGAAAAATGAACTCCTTCCCCACGGACATTATGTTGCGAAGCTCGATTTCAAGAGCATACTGAATCGCCTGAAAAACAAATCCGATGGAAAATATATTAATGTTACTGCAATAACACCGACACCTCTTGGCGAAGGCAAATCGACCACGACCATGGGACTTACACAGGGACTCGGGAAAAGAGGGAAAAGCGTCATCGCCGCCATACGCCAGCCCTCGGGCGGTCCAACCATGAATATCAAGGGTTCCGCGGCAGGCGGCGGGCTCTCACAGTGCATCCCCCTCACCCCCTTTTCTCTCGGACTGACCGGCGACATCAACGCCATTATGAACGCACACAATCTCGCAATGGTGGCCCTGACCTCGCGCATGCAGCATGAATTTAATTACACTGACGAACAGCTTGCAAGACGCAGATTAAAAAGGTTGAATATCGACCCCCGCAATGTTGAGATGAAGTGGATCATGGATTTTTGTGCTCAATCACTGAGGGAGATAATACTGGGTATCGGCGGCAAGAACGACGGGTTCATGATGAGTTCAGGCTTCGCTATTGCAGTGTCCTCCGAGATAATGGCCATCCTGGCTGTTTCAAAAGACCTGGGAGACATGCGCGAAAGGATGGGCAGAATTGTCGTCGCCTATGATAAGGCCGGAAAACCTATTACAACAGAGGAACTTGAAGTTGCCGGCGCCATGACAGCCTGGATGGTTGAGGCATTAAACCCGAACCTTATGCAGACAATCGAGGGACAGCCTGTCCTTGTCCATGCAGGACCGTTTGCCAATATCGCAATAGGCCAATCTTCTATTATCGCGGACAGGATAGGTCTTAAGCTCGGTGACTATCATATAACCGAGTCGGGGTTCGGAGCAGACATTGGGTTTGAAAAATTCTGGAACCTGAAATGCAGGTTCTCGGGGTTGAAACCTAACGCCTCGGTCATAGTTACGACTATCAGGGCGCTCAAATGCCATGGCGGCGCCCCTATTCCGGTGCCCGGCAGGCCGATGCCTAAAGAATATGGGAGTGAAAATGTCGAATGGGTGGAAAAGGGGTGTGAAAATCTCATTCACCATATCAGAACAGTCAAGAGAGCCGGCATTAATCCGGTCGTTTGTATAAACGCCTTTTTCACCGATACGGACAATGAGATTAAAACAGTCAGAAGACTTGCCGAGTCGGCGGGCGCAAGAGTTGCGCTCTCTAAGCACTGGCAGTACGGAGGTGAAGGAGCCCTGGAGCTTGCAGACGCTGTTGTTGACGCCTGCAACGACCCGAATGATTTTAAATTCCTGTACGAACTCTCCACACCGCTTCGGAGGCGCATCGAAATGATCGCCGGGGAGGTGTACGGCGCCGATGGTGTCGAATATTCACCTGAGGCTTTATCAAAGGCAAAGAAAATGGAAGAAGACCCTGACATTTCAAAGCTCGGAACATGCATGGTAAAAACCCACCTGAGCCTTTCCGACAACCCTAACTTAAAGGGTGTTCCCAAAAACTGGAAACTCTTTGTCCGGGATATACTTACTTACAAAGGGGCGGGCTTTGTAGTGCCTGTGGCGGGCGCCATAAAGTTAATGCCGGGGACTGCCTCTGACCCTGCGTTCAGGAGAGTCGACGTAGATGTTGAAACCGGGAAGGTCAAGGGTTTGTTTTAAAAAGTAATAACCGGCAAACATGGTTGCTTAAATTTGAATCCGCTCCCGTGGCTGAACGCTGGACACGTGAGGACTTATCCAAAAGGGCTGGGGAATAAACAAATTACCCACAAACAATACTTAGCTTTTATATGAAAAAAGTCGGTTTTATATACGATGACATCTTTCTTAAGCATGAGACACCTGCCGGACATCCTGAATCTCCCCAGAGACTTGTCGCAATATTGGATAAGCTAAAAAATTCCGATCTCTGGGACAAACTCATCCATATTAAGCCCCGGCGGGCCAATGAAGAAGATATTCTCGAAGTTCATGCAAAAGATTACTATGACAGAATTAAAACCTTTACAGGCTATTATGACCCTGATACATACATTTCCGGGAAGTCTTTTGAGACGGCAATGTACGCAGCCGGCGCAGTCCTTGAGGCAATTGACAGAACTCAGAGGGGCGAAATAGAAAGAGCGTTCTGTGCTGTCCGGCCGCCGGGACATCATGCTGAAGCGGACAGGGCAATGGGCTTTTGTATATTCAATAATATCGCCGTGGGCGCACGTTATGCGCAGAAGGTCGGATACAAAAAAGTTCTTATCGTCGACTTTGATGTCCATCATGGAAACGGCACCCAGCACATATTTGAAGAAGACGATACGGTTTTCTATTTCAGCACCCACCAGTATCCTCATTATCCTGGAACGGGAAAAGATTCCGAGACCGGAAAAAGAAAGGGAGAAGGCTTCACCTATAATATCACGTTGCACCCGGGTTCCGGGGATAAAGACTATTACTATGCTTACCGTGACATCCTGCCGGGACTAATTAAGAATTTTCGGCCCGATATTATTCTTGTCTCGGCCGGTTACGATATTCACGCAAGCGATCCCTTATCGAATATATATATAACAAACGAGGGTTTACGAAGCATCGTTAGAGGAATTCTTTTACGCGGTACCTCCGCATATCTTCCGCCGCTCCCATATATATTTGCCCTTGAGGGTGGATATGATCTTGACGCCCTCGGCGAATCAGTTTTAAACACCGTGAAGGAATTAGTGGCTGATTAACACGTCCTTCGTTATTTACTTGAAATATATTCGGGTTAAAGTCTATAATTCTATTAAAAATAGGATTAATAGCTTACAATGTTAAAGAATAAGTTTACGTTTATTGAAACGATATTCTGTATCCTCTTCACTTTTCTTTTATGTTCGTCCGCCTTTTCTGAAGAAATTAGAAAAGAAATCTTAGTCATAACTGTAAATGGCGTAATCAACCCTGTTTCAGCAGAATTTATCTCAAAAGGCATTAAGAAGGCAAACGAGAAAGATGTTGAGGCGCTTGTTATAGAATTGGATACCCCCGGAGGACTGGATACCTCAATGAGAAATATTGTTAAAGAAATTATAGCCAGCGGGGTTCCTGTTATTGTGTATGTTTTTCCCAGTGGCAGCAGGGCTGCATCAGCGGGCGTGTTCATAACTTTGGCAGCGCATATCGCGGCAATGGCTCCTGGGACGAATATCGGCGCGGCCCATCCGGTAGGTCTTGGGGAAAAGATGGACAAGACAATGGCTGAAAAAGCTACAAATGATGCCGCAGCTTATATTAAATCCCTGGCCGAGGCACATGGAAGGAACGCTAAGTGGGCGGAGGATGCGGTGCGGAAGAGCATATCCGCCACCGAGAGTGAAGCTTTGAAGGAACATGTAATAGATCTGGTGGCAAAGGATTTGAATTCTCTCCTCATCGATATTGACGGCAAGAAAGTTCAGACGGCGCTTGGAGACAGAGTTTTACATACAAAAAACGTGGTTGTGGTCAGGCAGGAAATAGGTATCAGGCAAAAAATACTTAATCTCATCTCCGACCCGAATGTAGCTTATATACTTATGCTCCTTGGTTTTTACGGCCTCTTCTTTGAACTTACAAACCCCGGTGCGCTCTTCCCCGGAATAATAGGCGGCATTTGTCTTATCCTTGCCTTTTATGCGTTTCAGACTCTCCCCGTAAATTACGCAGGGCTGCTGCTGATCATACTCGCAATCATTCTTTTTGTGCTTGAGGTAAAAATAGTATCCCATGGAATACTTACTATCGGGGGAATCATCGCTATGGTTATAGGCTCATTAATGCTCTTTGAATCGCCGGCCCCGTTCATGAAACTGTCTTTTTACGTTATTCTCCCTGCGGTCATTGTAACGACCCTGTTCTTTTCGATAACCATCGGCCTCGCGCTCAAGGCTTACAGGCGAAGGCCGGTTACGGGCCCGGAAGGCCTGATGGGGTCCGAAGGTATTGCGGCAACAGACATAACAAAAGACGGGGGTTCGGCATTACTCCACGGGGAACGCTGGGCAGCCATTTCTGCAGAACCGGTATCAAAAGGAGATAATATCATAGTCGTATCCGTCTCAGGGCTGAAAGTGAAGGTGAGAAAAAAGTAGATAGTAGACAGTAGGTAGTAGATAGGTTTTTATGCTTTCTGTGTATTAAATGCTGTATACTTCCCATTGTCTACTGTATCCTTAAAAAAGGAGGTAGTTATGCCATTCTTTGCGCCGTCTTTGCTGGGTTTTCTCGTAATAATTTTCCTGGTCCTGTATTTCCTTTCGAGTGCTATAAGAATCCTCAGGGAGTACGAAAGGGGTGTTGTGTTCAGGCTTGGAAGGGTCATCCCCGTGAAAGGGCCCGGACTTGTTATCATCTGGCCTATCCTTGACAAGCTTGTCAAGGTCGGCTTACGTGTTGTTACAATGGATGTCCCGTCCCAGGACATCATAACAAGAGATAATATTACCGTCAAAGTCAACGCGGTAGTTTATTTCAGAGTAATAGACCCGATTAAGGCTATCACCGAAGTGGAGGATTTTTTCTTTGCCACATCACAGATAGCACAGACCACATTAAGAAGTATCCTCGGTCAGAGTCAGCTTGATGACCTGTTATCAAAGAGGGAAGAGGTGAATGCCGAACTTCAGAAGGTAATTGACTTCCAGACAGAGCCGTGGGGGATAAAAGTTACAGCAGTTGAGGTTAAGAACGTTGATCTCCCTGTAGAAATGTTACGGGCTATAGCGAAACAGGCAGAGGCTGAACGGGAAAGACGGGCAAAAATTATTCATGCAGAAGGAGAGTTTCAGGCATCACAGAAGCTTGCAGATGCGGCAAATATTATCGCGACCGCGCCGTCGGCGATGCAGTTAAGGTTTCTCCAGACTCTTACTGAAATCGCCACGGAGAAAAACTCAACGATCATCTTCCCTGTGCCGATAGACCTGATAAAGCCTTTTCTCGAGAAACATGGATCAGCAAAATAGGTGAATCACCTTAATCAAAATAAATTTAATTTTGCGGGAGGATTTTATGGAGAATCTTACGACCATGCGGCACGAGGACATGAGAAGGTATGAGAGAAAACCTCATTCGGAAACTGTAAATTATTCTGTAAGCATTCTTGAAGCTAAGAACCGTAAGTGGCTCAATTTGAAGGGTAAGGCTATCGATAGAAGCGAAGCAGGAATATGCATTGAAACAGACCAACCTCTTTCTCCGGGTCATATATTGTGGTTTGACGGCTCAATAGAAGATAAAGCAGGCTTTGTAAGATGGTGCTCTCAGCTTGACGATCAATTTAGAGTCGGTGTTGAGTTGGATAGAACACATGTAAAAAACCTCGAAGAAGCAACAGAGACATTTAATAAACAACTTGAAGTGATAGAAAAAAGATGTTCCAACCCTGACGAAAGCCCTGAAGAACTTTTAAAGGCAACTTTAAATGTTCTTAATAATATGTTATCTGTCTGTGAATCCTTTGAAAGGGATATAGAAGATAAAGATATCATTCGTGATGCACAGATCAGGTTCCGTGAAAAAACAAATCCCATCTTGTCAAAAAGTTACTTCATGAATCGTGCGCGGACATGGCCGCAGGGCTACCAGGGTGACTATAAAATGCTTGAAAGCATTTACAGAAGTACACCGCTTTCAGATGGCATAGGATATTATCTTGATCTATGTAGTTTGAACGCTGAACTCGCTGTAGCAGTAAGAAACAGAATTAAAAAACTTGAAAGTATTTTGAGAGATGAATTATTAAAGAGGCAAAAGCCTTCTGTACTGAATATTGCCTGCGGTTCATGCCGTGAGGTTTTTGAATTAGCCTCCAATATTGAAAAGTCAAAGGCCCGATTTACCTGTATTGATCTGGACAACGATGCCCTTTCCTTTGCTGCTAATCGGTTATCATATACCAACATTTCACCCGTTTCTTCAGATCAGGTTGTACTTCGTAAATATAATGCCGTCAGAATGTTTGATCACGAGTTGAATATGAGTGAGTTTGGGAAACAAGATATTATCTACAGTGTAGGATTTTTTGATTATCTTGATTCAGACTTTCTTGCGAAATTGTTCAGATCTTTGTATAACCTGCTTAATCCCGGCGGCATGTTAATCACGTCCTTCAAGGATGCCGCGAGATACCGTTATCATGAATATCACTGGCTCGTCGACTGGGACGGCTTCCTGCAGCGGACAGAAGAAGACTTTTGGAACATCTTTCATCATGGCGCTGACATTCCGGATTCCGCCATTTCAGGGTCCCGTGAAGAATCCGGCGTGATAGTTTTCTATTTAGTGACAAAATGAACGACCCCGGCCAAGGATTGTCCGATAATGACATGCAAGGAATAGCAGATTATTTTGGATAGAAAAGTTGTTGTTACCGGGATAGGTATTCTCTCTCCCATCGGCATAGGCAAGGACAATTACTGGGAGGGATTGGTTCAGGGCAAGACGGGATTTAGATCAATCAGCCTCTTTGACACCTCATCTTTTAATATCAATATTGCCGGGGAGATAAACGATTTTGACCCTGTTTTATTGCTCGGCAAAAAAGGACTTCGGACCCTCGACAGAAGCACGCGGTTAATCAGCTCGGCCGCTAAACTTGCCATAGATGACGCCAATCTTCAGATTGACGATGGAAATATCCATTCTATGGGTGTGTCTGTAGGAACAACTTTCGGCAGTCTTCACAGTATTTCTCAGTTTGACCGTGATGGTCTTATTGAAGGTCCCAAGTTCGTCAATCCGTCGCATTTTCCCAACACAGTATTAAATTCTCCTGCGAGCCAGGTGTCAATCCGCTTCAAGATAAAAGGCTTCAACACGACTATATCAACAGGGTTCTGTGCAAGTCTTGACGCTGTCTCATATGCCGCAGATTTCATAAGGCTTAATAGGGCGGATGTAGTGCTTGCCGGGGGGGTTGAGGAATTATGCGAGGAGACTTTTCTCGGTTTCTATAAACTCGGCTGTTTATCCGGAGCAGACAGCTCGGAACCCGTCTGCTGTCCATTCGATAGAAGAAGAAACGGTGTAATCCTTTCCGAAGGCGCAGCCATTCTAATTCTGGAAGATGAAGAACATGCAGTGAAAAGAGGCGCCCGGATTATGGCCAGAGTATTGGGTTATGGAAATTCTTTTGATCCATCAGCCGATCTTTATTTCAGTCATGCCGGAAAGGGCCTTGGCAGTTCCATAAACATCGCGCTCAAAGATGCGTCTCTTAATCCTGAAGATATCGACTATATCTCTTCATGTGCCAACTCAACAAAAGGGCTCGATAGGATGGAGACAACAGTTATAAAAGAAGTCTTCGGTGAAAGGGCATTTCATATCCCGGTAAGTTCGATGAAATCGATGATAGGCGAGTCTTTCTCCGCTTCCGGCGCGTTATCACTTGCAGCCGCTGTTGGAGCCTTAACTCATGGAACAATTCCGCCTACAATGAATTATACAGAGAAAGACCCGGCTTGCGACCTCGATTATGTTCCGAACGAAGCGAGGCAGAAAAATATAAATACGACACTCGTAATTGCTTCTGATCCCTACGGACAAAATGCGGCTATTGCTTTGGGAAAGTATAAATGAGGATACGTGTGTCATGACACTTGACTTTGAACAGATAAAAAAGCTTATCCCCCAGCGGTTCCCTTTTATCATGATAGACAAAGTCATTGAAGGCGAACCGGGGAAGGAAGCGGTCGCCATAAAGAATATATCGGGTAACGACATCTTCTTTCTTGGGCATTTCCCTGATAGGGCGGTTATGCCGGGGGTCGCAATCATCGAGGCAATGGCGCAAACTTCAATAATACTTTTTGCTTCAGGTGAAGAGAAAGTGGAGGGAGTTAAGAAGCCCATCTATTTTCTCGGTTCGGTCAAGGCAAGGTTCTTCCATCCTGTCATGCCGGGAGATCAGCTAAAGATAAAAGCCGTCAATGTCAAATCCCTTCCGAACGGTGCTTATGTTTCGGCAGAGGCATTTGTTGAAGATAAAAAAGTGTCCGAAGCTGAGTTGGTGTTCAGTGTGAAAAATGAATAGAAGAGTTGTTATAACAGGCCTCGGCGTTATTTCCTCGATCGGCATCGGTTGGCAGGACTTCTGGGACAGCCTTCTCAAGGGCAAATCAGGCATAAGCCCTGTGTCATCCTTTGATACCACGAATCATTTTACACACAATGGCGGAGAAGTTCATAATTTTAAACCTGAAGAATTCATTCCAAAAGAAAAACTTCCATCTCTGAGTCGGTCCTCTCAACTCGCCCTTGCGGCGGCAAAACTTGCGGTTAAAGATGCAAATCTATCCAATAATGATATTGCCGATGTCATTGCCGGAACCTGTATCGGCATTACTATGGGTTCCGTTCAAATGATAGAAAAAATTGATGACCAACTGCTTACCTCTGAAGATATAAACATAGATCTAATATGTCAACTACCGGCGAACACGACATCAGGAATTGTGGCTAAAGAACTCGGGCTGAACGGCCCGAATTTCATGTTTTCTACCGCTTGTGCTGCGGGAAACTATGCGATAGGGTATGGCTATGATCTAATCCGGTCTGTTCGCTCAGACATTGTTCTGGTTGGCGGCTCTGATCCTTTTTCTAGGATAGCTTTTACAGGATTCAATCAACTCTCTGCCGTTGCGCCGGAAAAATGCCGACCCTTCGACATAAATAGAAAAGGCATGATGGTCGCTGAGGGAGCAGGCATTCTCATCCTTGAATCTCTGGAACACGCTTTGGAAAGGAAAGCATTGATCTATGCAGAAATACTTGGATATGGGTTGAGTTGTGACGCAAAACATATTACTCTGCCGTCTGTCGACGGGGTCTCACAATGTATAATTAAGACATTGAGAAACGCCAATATTGTTAAAGAAGACATTGATTATATAAGTGCGCATGGGACAGCAACCCATGCAAATGACAGAACTGAATGTGCAGCCATCAAAGAAGTATTTGGAAATCGTTACAAACAAATACCTATTAGTTCAATCAAGTCCATGCTTGGTCATTCAATGGGCGCCGCCTCAGCCCTCGAAACGATTACCTGCGCTCTTGTCGTGCTAAACGACATTATCCCACCTACAATTAATTATGAAACCCCAGATCCTGAATGCGATATTGATTGTGTGCCAAATCAGGCAAGGCAACACAATGTTAATATTGCTCTGAATAATTCTTTTGCATTCGGAGGGAACAACGCCTGTTTGGTTTTAAAAAAATTTATATAGGCTAACTCCTCCCCCCTCTTACATCTATGAGGAGCACTGTCCTCGTAGACGATTATTTTCCTTGACTTAGTCTATAACTTAGT
This sequence comes from Thermodesulfovibrionales bacterium, assembly GCA_963716185.1. Lineage (GTDB taxonomy): Bacteria > Nitrospirota > Thermodesulfovibrionia > Thermodesulfovibrionales > SM23-35 > CAVZMO01. The sequence goes on along the minus strand of OY970295.1, from coordinate 3,328,090 downwards.
CTATATTAAAACGTGGCTGTAATAAATATCCATGAGGCCAAAACTCACTTCTCCCGCCTTTTAAGCCGTGTGGAAAGCGGCGAAGAAATCGTGATCGCAAAAGCCGGCAAACCTGTGGCACGGTTAGTCCCTTTTGCAAAAAGGCTTGAAAAGCGCAAGCCGGGTTCTGCAAAGGGGCAGATCGTTCTAAGAAAGAACTTCTATAAGCCTTTACCTGATTCTCCACTGGAAAAATTTAATAAATGAGAGTTTTGTTGGATACCGATGTGTTCCTTTGGTGGATCACCGATGATCCGAAATTACCGCTCTCTGTCCGAAAAATAATCGCAGACGGCAAAAACGAATTATTCTTCAGCGCTGCCAGCTGCAGCGAAATAGCTATGAAGGCCCACCTGGGCAGGATAAACCTTCCTGATAAACCCGATGCTTTCATATCGGATCAAATGTCGATAAATGGCGTTAAGAGTTTACCCATACAGGCAAGCCATGCCCTTCATGTTTTCAATCTGCCCACTCTTCATACAGATCCTTTTGACCGTATCATTGTGGCACAAGCAAAACTGGAAGGTCTGGCGGTTATTACATCGGACACTCTATTTACCAAATACAATATTGAAGTTATCTGGAAAGTTTGATTACGGAGGAAACTAAAGAATGGTTGATAATGTTGAAAAGGAGATTATAGCGATAATCTCGGATGTATCGGGTTTTGATCCCGAAGAGATAAAGTCTGATGCAAATTTTTTTAAAGATTTGGAGATTGATTCAATTAAGGCTATAGAAATTACTGTGGCAATCGAAAAAAAATTTAAGCTATCGATTAGGGACGAAGATGTTCCGAATATAACGACGGTAAAACAGGCTGTGGCACTTGTGAATTCATTGTTGGATGAGAAAACTGTAAGTGCATGAAAAGGATCAAGAGATGTACGATGCCGTAGTTATAGGCGCAGGCATCGGCGGGCTTGTGTGCGGTTGCTACCTTGCAAAAGCGGGTATGAAGGTGCTCATCTGCGAGCAACATCATAAGCCTGGCGGGTACTGTACGTCCTTTAAGAGAAATGGCTTTACCTTTGATGCCGCTGCTCATTCTTTCGGCGGTTATAAGAATGGGCCATTAGGCACGATCTTTAATAGTCTTGAGATAGACAAAAAAATAAAAATCAAACAATTTAATCATTCAGATATCGTGGTTACGCCCGATTATAAAATTTCATTTTGGGATGATTCAGATAAAACGGTCAACGAATTCCAAGCTGCTTTCCCGAAAGAAAAAAATAACATCAAAACTTTTTTTAATTTTTTATTTGATCCCAATCCCAACTCATTTTCCCGAATAAGGCGTTGGACATTCAAAGATTTGTTGGATAATTATTTTACAGATGAAAAACTTAAAGCCATTTTAGCCTTTCCCTTATTCGGTAATGGTGGCCTACCCCCTTCACTAATGTCCGCTTTTATAGGAGCTAAAATTTTCAGAGAATATCTTCTCGATGGCGGCTATTATCCAGAAGATAGTATGCAGACACTGCCAGACGCTTTAGTCAAAATATTCAAAGAGGCAGGCGGTGAGTTACGATTATCTTGTCTTGTCAACAAAATAAAAGTTACGGATAATAAAAGTGTAGGTGTTATTTTAGAGAATAATGAATATATAACATCAAAATATGTCGTTTCTAACTGTGACGCCAGACAAACATTTTTAAACCTTTTAGGGGAAGATATCATTACGGAAGAAATTATACACAAAGTCAATAATATGCTCCCATCGTTGTCTATTTTTATTCTATATTTGGGAATCGATGAAGCTTTTGATTCTTTGTCAATGCCAGGAACTAATGTATGGATTTTGTCTAATTATGACTTGGAAAAAACGTACTTGGCGGCAACAAAAGTTGATATCGCCAATATGAACAATTATATGCTGCGTCTTTCACCAGACCGGAAAACTATTTTAGCTTTCTTCAATATTGCATTTAAAAATAAGGCTTTTTGGACTGAAAATAAACAACAAATATCAGACATTTTTATAAGGAAGATAGAGAATGATATGATTTCCAATCTATCGAAACATATTGTTTTTAAAGAAGCAGCTACTCCTTATACGTTACATAGATATACCTTAAACTACAACGGAGCCGCTTATGGATGGGCATGTACACCTTCTCAATTGGCAGACCCTATTTTTAAAAAGCCTTCTTTCATTCAAAATCTTTATTTATCTGGTCACTGGACAACACAAGGACTTGGAATTCCTGGAGTGGTGTACGTTGGCTATGATACTGCTAAAATGATTTTAAAAAGAGACAAGGGTAAACATTGTATCTAATTGCCAAATTGTTATAGTTAAATTATATCATGGAAAAAGAAAAATATATAGAACAAGAAATACAACAAATACTTCAATCTTGGGGATCCATACTCTTATTTATTGGTGCGTTAGTCTGTCTTTCTTTAAGTTTATTAGATTACTTTGTTACCCCAGAAAATTTTAAAACATTTTTGATATATCGCCTTCTGGCAGTTTTCTTCTTGATAAGCTTGGTTTATATAAATCGATTAAATAAAAAAATAGCATCTAAAAATCTTCAGATAGTTATATTTGTCATAGCAACTGTTATCCCTTCAATAATGATTGAATTAATGATACTGTCTTTTGGCGGTCACAAATCTATTTACTATGCTGGAATGATTATTGTATTTATGTTTATTCTCGGGTTTCTACCCCTCTCGTTTAACATAACATTATTATTAGGTGTTTTAGTCTACAGTATTTATCTTTTTCCAATATTAATCTTGGATAAAATTGTTGATGTTCGTATTTTTATAAATAACAATGTTTTTTTATTAGCTGCCATGCTCATCGGTCTTATATGGAGATATTTTAACTATAAACTTCTGATTAGAAATGTTTCTCTAGAATTTGATCTATCCAAAGATAAAAAGCAACTCGAAGAATATTCGCAGAAGCTCGAGACATTAGTCCAACAGCGCACCAAAGAACTCGCCATCTCTGAAAAATGGCACAGGTCGATTTTTGACAATGCAACTGACGGTATCGTCGTGCTCGATAAAAATGGGGTGATTCTGAATGTCAATCAGAAGGCCTGCGAGATGCATGGGTTTGATAAAAAAGCCCTGGTCGGCATTAACGCTTCCCGGCTTGACGCAAAGAATAACAAGGAAGAATATGATGAGAGGATGTCGAGGATTCTTAATGGTGAATCTCTCATCTATGAGACCCAGCATTATAAAAATGACGGGGAAAAAGTCCTTCTGGAAGTTAGCTCAAAGGCCATAGATATCGAAGGCGAAACGTATATAGAGTCTTTCTACAGGGACATCACTGAAAAGAAAAAGATCCAGGAACAGTTGATTCATTCTCAGAAGATGGAATCCGTCGGAGAGTTGGCAGGCGGTATCGCACACAATTTTAACAATATATTGACAGCCATTCTGGGCTATGCCGAGTTATTGCTGGAATTCAGTGATCTTGACGACACTTCAAAGCAACGGGTGAGAAATATCGAGAGTTCTGCCCGGAAGGCCGGCGTAATGGTCTCGAAACTCCTGAGTTTCGCACGGAGAGAATCACATGAAATGCTTCCGTTGAACCTTCATGATGTCATTAATGATTCCGTCAAACTCTTTGAGGGCGTACTTGATAAGAAGATCGGTTTAAAGATGACTTTCAGCGACAACATCCCGATTATTGAAGGTGATCCCAATCAACTCGACCAGGTCATAATGAACCTGATGGTCAATGCAAGAGATGCCATGCCTGACGGCGGTCTCATAACAATTAAAACCGGTTACATTGAGGTCGGAGGTGACAGACATAACGTGCCGTTATACATCGTGCCCGGTAAATACCTTGTTTTGACGGTTACCGATACCGGCTCCGGTATTCCGAAAGGGATTGTCGACAGGATTTTTGATCCCTTCTTTACGACAAAAGAAAAAGGCAAAGGCACAGGTCTCGGTCTTGCGACGGTCTATGGTATTGTCAAGGACCATAAAGGATATATTTCCGTTCAAAGTGATATCGGCAAAGGTACATCTTTTAATATTTATCTTCCGGCTTCAGGGAAAATTGTTCAGAGGGTTGCAAGGCAAAGCAACATTTCTATAGAAGGAAATGAAAATATACTTTTAGTCGATGATGATAAAGACGTTCTGAACCTTATTAAGGACGTCCTTGAAAACCACGGTTACAACGTGATACCTGTCGATAATTCCCTTACCGCGATCGATGTATTCAAGAATCGTGCGGCCAGCATAAATCTCGTTATTACAGACATTGTAATGCCTCTCATGGAGGGAAATGAGCTGGTTAAAATCTTTAAGGACATCAAAGATGATATCAAAATAATCGTGATTTCAGGCTACAGTGATGAAATAATCGTAACCGAAGACGGGATGATAGATGCCTTTCTCAAAAAGCCTTTTGAGGGTCTGCTTCTCCTATCAACCGTCAGACGGATCCTCGACAGGGGAATGAGAAGTCTACCACTTTATTAAGGCCGAGGCCCAGGTAAGTCCGCCTCCGAAAGCCTCAAGCAGAATATAGTCCCCATCCTTTATCCTTCCGGACCCGACCGCTTCATCGAGTGCTATCGGTATTGATGCTGCGGATGTGTTTCCATATCTGTCGAGATTTACAATAACCCTGTCCATCGGTATCTTAAGCCTCTCTGCTGTTGCCTGAATGATACGCAGGTTTGCCTGATGAGGGATAAGGAGCGAAAGCCGGGAAGAATCTATGCCGTTCTCTTCAAGCGTCTTAATCGCGAGGTCCTCCAGTGTCCTGACAGCAATTTTGAATGTCTCATTCCCTTTCATCTTAATATAGTGAAGTCTCTTTTCTATCGACTCTGAAGAGACAGGATTCCTTGAACCTCCTCCCGGAAGATGCAAAAGCTCCCACATCCTGCCGTCGGAATTGATATGCATCGAGAGTATCCCCCTTTCTTCATCGGTCGCTTCAATAATCGCCGCGCCCGCCCCGTCGCCGAAAAGCACACAGGTAGTCCTGTCATCCCAGTCCGTTATCCTCGAAAGGATCTCTGTCCCCACAACCAGGATTCTCCTGTGCATGCCTGATCTGATAAAACTATCTGCGATGTAGAGCCCGTAAAGAAAGCCGGAACATGTCGCGTTGACATCAAAGCCGACAGCATTTACCGCTTCAAGTCTGTTCTGGAGAAAGCATGCGGTCGAAGGGAAAGGCATATCACCTGTCACTGTCGCTACAAGGATCAAATCTATGCTGTCCGGTTTTAAGCCTGCTTTGTCAAGCGCTATCCTGGCCGCTTCAAAAGCAAGGTCTGACGCGGCCTGAGTTTCATCGGCCATCCTTCTCTCCTTTATTCCGGTCCTTTCAGTTATCCAGTCGTCAGAGGTATCGACCATTTTTTCCAGATCGTAATTTGATAGGACCTTTTCGGGAAGGTACGAGCCTGTGGATATGATTCTACTTCTGGGCAACCGTTGTCCTTTCACCGGGCGAAAGACTTTTCTCGATGGCGGATGAAATAATTTTATGCACCTTCTTTTCCGCAAAATCTGATGCGACCTTGATTGCATTCCGTATTGCTTTTGCGGTCGACCTTCCGTGGCATATAATGCAGGTGCCGTTAATACCGAGTAACGGAGCGCCGCCGTATTCGTCGTAATCGGTCTTCTTTTTAAAATTTCTCAGGGCCGGTTTCAACAGGAGATAGCCGATTCTTCCGGCAGCAAGGTTGGCAACTTCTCTCTTCAGCATCCTTATCAATGCATCTGCAAGTCCTTCGCTCGTCTTCAGCACGACATTTCCCGTAAATCCGTCGCAGACAATAACGTCGGCCTCGCCCGTAAAGATATCTTTACCGTCAACATTTCCTATAAAATTAATGTCTCCCTCCTTGAGAAGTTTAAATGCTTCCTTGATAAGTTCGTTCCCCTTTGTGTCCTCTTCGCCTGTACTGATCAGGGCCACTTTCGGTTCCGTCCTTCCGAGGATTGTCTCGCAGTATATACTTCCCATCAATGCAAACTGCAGAAGATTTTGCGGCTTGCAAAGAAGATTTGCGCCCGCGTCTATCAGAACAAGCGGCACCTTCAGAGTGGGCATAATAGCCGCTATGGCAGGCCTGTCAACCACAGCCGATGTTCCAAGGACAAACAAGGCCGTTGCCATAACAACTCCGGAGTGCCCCGCGCTCACAAAGGCATCTGCTTCGCCGTTCTTTACAAGCTCGACCCCCCGCCTTATGGACGAGTCCTTTTTCTTCCTGATGGCAGCCGTGGTAGACTCATCCATCTTCACGACTTGCGAGGCATGTTTAACTGAGATGCGGTGAGGCGGATAACGCTTGCTATCGAGTTCTCTTGTTAAAGTGGATTCATCGCCGACAAGTATAATATTTAAATCCTCAGAGTCACTGACAGTCTCGATGGCGCCCTCGATATTGACGGCAGGGGCATAATCGCCGCCCATCGCATCAAGGGCGATCCTCATTCTTCTTTTTCGACTATATCGAGAACTTTGCGTCCATTATAGGAACCGCAGTGGTGACAGACCTTAAAAGGCAATTTCAGTTCATTGCAATCCGGGCAAAGGCTTAGGTTGGGAAGCTGGCCCTTCCAGTTTGCCCTTCTTTTATCCCGCCTTGTTCTCGTGTGTCTATGCGTTGGGTTTGCCAATTTTTCCTCCTTTCATTATTGTAATAATTTTTTTAATTTTGCGAATCGGGGATCAATATTTTTTGCGCCGCATTTACATGTGTCAACATTCAGGTCCGCGCCGCACCCCGGACATATGCCCTTGCACAAATCGCTGCATAGGGGCTTCATCGTCACATTAAGCACTATCTGTTCTTTCAACAGCTCATGCAGGTCCAGTTCATCGCCGGAATAAAAATCCATGTCCAGTTCCTCAGCCGCAACCTTATGGTGTTCCTCTCCCTTCAGCTCTTCAACGGGATGATATACAACATCGACCATAACGGATAATACTTTATAAAATTCCTTCAGACACCGGCTGCATAGAAGCTTCACCTCGGCAGTCATATCACCTCTTACCATAACCTCCGGACCAATCTTCTCTATCCTTAACGTCCCTCTGATAGGTGAAGAAACAAAGCCGGCATCTATCGTCTCCTGAATCTCTATATCAAGCCCTTCTTTGGGTATATCCGGGATCGTTATCTTCATTTTAAAGGACCCTGAGCAAAGTATTTAATTATAAGAATTGTTGGGAAAAACTGTCAAGCCAACACCTTGACAAAGAACCAAATCTATGATAAGAAATTTGAGTCCATACAATTTTAAAGGAGGAGTCAATGAATCCAGATGATCTTAAATACCACAAGGAACACATATGGGTCAGGACGTCGGGCAAGAGAGTGACAATCGGCATCACCGATTACGCGCAGGACGCGCTTGGCGATATTGTCTATGTTGATCTGCCGGAAGCCGATACGGATGTGGAAACGAACAGCGAGATCGGTGAAATCGAATCTACGAAAGCGACCTCTTCGATCATCTCTCCTGTCAACGGAAGGGTAGTTGAGGTCAACGATGACCTGTCGGAATCACCCGAAATGATCAATGACGATCCTTATGGCAAAGGGTGGATAGCAACTATCGAGGTTGAAGACACATCCGAACTCGATGATCTTATGGATGCCGCTGAATATACGAAATACATCGAAGAAGAGGCAAAATGAAATTAGCTGTCCTCGGTGCGGGTCCGGGTGGATATGTTGCGGCCATCAGAGCTGCTCAGCTCGGCGCACACGTAACAGTAATTGAAGCTTCTGAAGTCGGCGGTACCTGTCTTAATTCGGGCTGTATACCCACTAAGGCGCTTGTCGCTTCATCCGAACTATTTGCAAAAGTGCGGAGGCTTGAAGACTTCGGTTTTGACCTCAAAGGAGAAATAGTCCCGAATTTTCCTAAAATAATCGACAGAAAAAATAAAATAGTGGACCTGCAGGCGAAGGGTATAAGAACCCTCCTCAAGAACCACGCCATAACCCTGATGGAAGGTCGCGGCGCGCTCATCGCACCGACAGAAATAGAGGTTGCACACAAAGACAGTTCTCGTGAGGTTGTGAATGCAGACAGGATAATTATTGCTACAGGCTCAAGGCCGCTCCAGGTACCGGCATTTCCATTTGACGGGAAAAGAATAATGTCGAGCGATGATGCGCTGAAATTGGAAGAGATACCGAAAAGTCTTCTTATAGTAGGCGCAGGTTTTATCGGCTGTGAATTCGCCTGTATTTTCAGACAACTGGGTTCAGAAGTGACTATGATTGAGATGCTCCCGAGGGCTGTTGCCGCGGAAGACACGGAAATATCTTCGCTGCTCGAAAGGGAAATGAAGAAGAGAGGGATCAAACTCTTCACAAATGTAAAGGCCGAAAAGGTGGAAATAAGAGATGAGGTAGTTCATATCTCGCTCACTAACGGGAAAGAAGTTTCGGGAGAAAAGGTCCTCGTAGCGGTCGGAAGATCGGTGAACAGCGAGGGGATCGGTCTTGAATCGATTGGAGTCAATAAAGGGGGCAAAGGAGAAATCATTGTAAATGAGAAGCTGGAAACTAATGTGCCGGGCATATTCGCCATAGGTGATGTTATCGGCGGTTTCATGCTTGCTCATGTCGCTTATAAGGAAGGTAAGACCGCTGCAAAGAACGCAATGGATGGAAATGAAACCATGGACTATACCTCAGTACCTTCCGCAATATTTACATCACCGGAAATAGGCTCTGTCGGGCTGAGGGAACAGCAGGCCCGGGAAAATGGCATAAAGGTCAGGATAGGCCGTTTTCAATTCAGGGCGCTCGGCAAGGCCCATATCATAGGGGAGATCGAAGGTCTCGTCAAGATAATATCCGATGAGTCAACGGATAAAATATTGGGTGTGCACATTATAGGTGCGCATGCCTCTGAACTCATCCATGAAGCAGCCCTCGCCTTACAGAAGGGTCTCAGGACAAGGGACATCGCAGACACGATACACGTCCACCCCACACTATCGGAGGTCGTGCTGGAAGCTGCAGAGGACCTCCACGGTGAAGCTATACATGCTCCGAAGAGATGAGGTGACTTAATAGAGTTTTTTCATCACATCTGCCTCACAAAATGGAACAACTTCCGCAATGATGGATAAATTAAATAAACTGATAAAGCCCTTGAAATATTCACAACTTTGAGATATTTTTAGAGACAGCAGTTAAACAGATGGCAAAGGGCTGAATTGAAAGATATGCCCTTGAATTCGATATGCGAAAAAATTTATAAAACAATATCTATAAAAGGAGGCCTGATGGGAGAGATTATAAAAGTGACTGCAAGGGAGATTATCGATTCGAGGGGAAACCCGACAATCGAGGTAGATGTACTGCTCGATAGCGGCGCTCACGGGACAGCTGCAGTCCCATCGGGCGCATCCACGGGTCAACGCGAGGCCCTTGAGCTCAGGGATGGCGGAAACCGTTTTCACGGCAAGGGAGTTAAGAATGCTGTCAGAAACGTCAGTGAGGAAATAGCGCCAAGATTAATCGGCCTCGACTCCCACGCCCAGGTTCATATAGACAATCTTCTCATTAAACTCGACGGCACTGATAATAAAAGCCGGCTTGGGGCGAATGCAATTCTAGGTGCATCGCTGGCCGTGTCAAAGGCAGCTGCCACGGAGTCGGGATTGCCCCTTTACAGATACATCGGGGGTTGCAATGCAAAGGAGCTGCCTGTTCCGATGATGAACATCCTCAACGGAGGGGCCCACGCAGACAACAATCTTGATATTCAGGAGTTTATGATAGTTCCGGCGGGGTTTCCTAATTTTGCCGATGCACTCAGGGCCGGTTCGGAGATCTTTCACACTCTGAAGGGAATACTCAAGAAAAAGGGTCTTAATACCGCTGTCGGAGATGAGGGAGGCTTTGCTCCCGTTCTGTCAGGTCATGAGGAGGCAATTTCACTTATATTGCAGGCTATAGAGTCGTCCGGTTATTCTCCGGGCAGAGATGTTTATCTCGCACTTGATGCAGCCGCATCGGAGTTTTATGAAAAAGACTCATATAAATTCGAAGGGAAAAATGTTTCTTCGGACGATATGATTTCATATTATGAAAGCATGATATATAAATATCCTTTGCTCTCTATAGAGGACGGTCTTTCTGAAAATGACTGGGATGGATGGAAGGCCCTTACGCGAAGGCTTGGTGAAAAAGTGCAGATCGTCGCGGATGACATATTTGTCACAAACACAAAGATAATAGAGAGAGGAATAAAGGAAGAAATTGCAAATTCAGTACTTATTAAACTCAATCAGATAGGGACATTGACCGAAACGCTCGATGCTATAGAGATGACAAAAAAGGCCGGATATACCGCTGTCATTTCGCACAGGTCGGGAGAGACCGAAGACACGACTATTGCGGACCTGGCGGTCGCCTGTAATACCGGCTTTATTAAAACGGGTTCGCTTGCGAGGAGCGAACGCATAGCTAAGTATAACAGACTTCTGGGGATCGAGGAAGAATTATCGGATTCCGCTCTATACAAAGGAAAAGAAGTTTTTTATAATTTAAGATAATGGCAGGCCCGGCCAATTTATTAAGAAAACAGGTGGCTTCCGAGATAAGGAAGAGACGGCTGATATTCCTTACCATTTTCCTTCTGAGTTTCCTCTATCTTCTTATAAGCCTTATCTTCGGAGATATGGGGTTTTTACGGTACAGAGAACTTCATAAAACAAAGACCCGCCTGGAAGCACAGATAAAGGAGATGGAGATCGACAACGAACAACTCAGGTCGCAGATAAAGGCGATACAGGACGACCCTTACACTAAAGAAAAACACGCCCGGGAGGACTACGGATTAGCAAAGCCTGGTGAGATCATCATCCAGTATGACAGATAACCCTCTGTATATCTCCTTCATCTGGCATATGCATCAGCCCTTTTATAAAGACCCTGAAAAGGGACTTTACAGACTTCCATGGGTGAGACTCCACGGCACAAAAGACTACCTTGATATGCTCGAAATTCTCGCCGAATTTCCCGACGTAAAACAGACATTTAATTTGACGCCTTCACTGCTGGAACAGATCACGGACTATACGGATAATAATGCTAAAGACCAGTTTATGGAAACCACACTTAAAAAGGCTTCGGAGTTGAATACGGAGGAGCGGACATTCATTCTTGAGAATTTTTTTCTCGCAAACTGGGACAATATGATAAAACCGTTCCCGCGATACTATGAGCTTCTCATGAAAAGGGGACTGCGTCTTACAAAAAGCGATCTCAGACAGGCATTGAGATATTTCAACGATTCCGATTTCCTCGACCTGCAGGTCCTCTTCAATCTCTGTTGGGTCGATCCCATGTTCAGGGAAAAAGATCCTTTCCTTGCCATGCTCGTTGATAAGGGCAGGTACTATACGGAAGAAGATAAAAATATCCTGATCGCGAAGCAATTGTCCATTCTGAAGGAGATAATCCCGCGACATCGTGAGATGGCGGAGAAAGGACAGATCGAACTTTCTGTCTCTCCTTTTTACCACCCTATCCTTCCCCTTCTCTGTGATACAAACTCTGCAAGGGTTGCCATGCCTGATGTAAGGCTTCCGCAGAAAAGGTTCTCTCATCCGGAAGACGCCGTGAAACAGATAAGGATGGGAAGAGACTACTTTGAAAAACTTTTCGGCTACAGGCCTGCCGGCATGTGGCCTTCCGAAGGTTCTGTCAGCGAAGAGGCGTTAAGGCTGATGGCAAAAGAAGGTCTGCAGTGGATCGGGACCGATGAAGATATTCTTTCCATCTCATCGGGGAAACAAATCAGGGACCAGTCAAGGAATATCAAGCCGGACGTCCTGTACAGGCCCTACACATTCGAGAACGTGTCCATCGTCTTCAGGGACCATATGCTGTCCGACCTTATCGGTTTTGTATATTCCGGTTGGGACCCCAAAAAGGCTGCAGCGGACTTTATAGGAAGGTTCATTCAGATATGGTCGGCTGTCCCAAAAGACAGACCTCATCTTCTATCCATAATACTCGACGGAGAGAACGCATGGGAATATTACAGGAACGACGGTCACGACTTTTTGAGCTATCTCTATGAAGGCTTATCCAGGGAGAAACGTCTGAAAACGGTTACCGTGTCGGAATACCTTAAAGAGCACGGGAAAGGCGAACCTCTGAAAAAACTCCACGCCGGTTCATGGATCTATGCGAATTTTGCTGTCTGGATCGGACATGAGGAAGACAACAGGGCATGGGATTATCTTGCCGAAGCAAGGGATGATCTCGAATTGTTTCAAAAAATGAATCCGGGGAAAGACCTTTCAGAGGCGTGGAAGGCGATCTATATCTCAGAGGGAAGCGACTGGAACTGGTGGTACGGCGATGACCACGCCACCGAGTCCCAGAAGGATTTCGATGAGCTATTCAGGCTTAACCTTATGAAGGTGTATAAGGAGATAGGCAAGGATATACCGCATCATTTGTTTATACCCGTCCCGAGAGAAGACAGGAGCATTTCTCCGACCGTCACTATGAGAGGATTCATAGAGCCGAAGATAGACGGCTTTGTGACGAGTTACTACGAATGGTATCAGGGAGCGCAGATGGATATTAAAAAATCCGGCGGAAGCATGCACAAGGCAGAAACTATTTTAACCAGCCTCTATTACGGCTTTAATAAAGATAATCTCTTTCTGAGATTAGACCCGGCAATCCCCTTCAGCGAACTGCCGGAGAACATAAAATTTTCCATAGATATAATGAAACCGTCGCAGGTCAAAATTATTGTCTCGATCAAGCCGCCTTTAAGTGCGGAACTACTCAAAAAAAGTGATGGACAGTGGATAAAAATTAAGGATGTCACAGATATCGCTATTCAGGACATCTTCGAGATAGGCATCCCCTTCAGCGATTTGAATGCAAAAGAAAAAGATGAAATAGACTTTCTTATTTCAATTATAAAGGAGGGCGAAGAGATCGAACGCCACCCGTGGAGGGGATATATATCCGTCACAGTGCCGACACCCGATTTCGAGGCGATGATGTGGTATTAACTGATAATGACCCTTTTGATTATTGAGATCTATTTGTAATTTGTTATTTGGTCAATGGGTTATTTATACTCTTTTTGGACTGATGAAAGCACTTATACAGCGCGTTTCTGAGGCGAGAGTCGATATAGCAGGAAATACTTTTTCCAAGATTGGAAAGGGGATACTTATCTTTGTTGGCGTTGAAAAAGGTGATGCCGATGCAGACCTCGAATGGTTGACTAAAAAAATATCTACTCTCAGGATATTCGAGGATGTTCAGAAAAAGATGAACCTTTCTATCCTGGATATCAAGGGAGAGGCGCTTGTTGTATCTCAGTTTACCCTGTCTGCCGATTGCAGAAAGGGTAACCGCCCGTCATTTGACGGCGCTGAAGAACCATCCAGGGCAAAAGGGATGTATGAAATATTTATTGAAAGACTTAAGGCGAATGGTCTTAACGTGGCCACGGGAGATTTTGGCGCCTGTATGCAGATTCATCTTTTAAACGACGGACCGGTGACAATAATGATAGACTCGAAGAAGCAGAATGATAGATAAAAGTTTCAAAGACCAGATAAAGCTTATCGTAAATGCAGATCACAGCGACCCTTTCGAGGTGCTCGGCAGCCATGTGATCGAGAGGGGAGGCAGAAGAGTAACCGCTATTCGAGCTTTTCTACCCGAGTCGGAAGAGGCCTGGGTTGTCGATATTAAGGCGAGTAAGCTGCACCCGCTGGAGAAGATTCACAAGGCAGGTTTTTATGAGGCAATATTTTTTGAAAAGACAGATGTGTTCCCTTACCGGCTCAGAATAAGACTATATGACGGAACCGTCTATGAGTTTTTTGACCCCTATTCCTTCCTTCCTGTTCTTACGGACTTCGACCGCCATCTTATCGGTGAAGGGAGCCATTACAAAATATACGAGAAGCTCGGGGCGCATGTTATGGAAATAAACGGCATAGAGGGTGTTCATTTCGCTGTTTGGGCGCCGAATGCAAGGCGTGTCAGCGTTATCGGCGATTTTAATATATGGGATGGAAGAAGGCACCCTATGCGGATCCTCGGTTTATCGGGCATATGGGAGATCTTTATTCCTGAACTCAAAGAAGGTGAGGTATACAAATTCCAGATAAAGTCCAAATCAAAGACTATTTTTGAAAAAGCGGACCCCTATGCTTTTTATGCTGAAATCAGGCCGAAGAGTGCATCTATCGTCTATGATATAGACAAATATCGCTGGAATGACTCCGCGTGGATGAAGCAGCGATCAAAAAAGGACTGGCTGGGATCACCTATTAATATGTACGAAGCACATCTCGGTTCGTGGATGAGGGTGCCGGAGGAGAATAACAGATTCCTCACCTATCATGAACTCGCCGACAGACTGATTCGCTATGTCAAGGAAATGGGTTATACCCATATCGAACTACTGCCGGTTTGCGAACATCCCCTTGATGCATCATGGGGGTATCAGACCATAGGTTATTTTGCTCCCACAAGCAGACATGGAAAGCCTGAGGATTTTATGTATTTTGTGGACAGATGTCATCAGAACGATATAGGTATTATCCTCGACTGGGTCCCTGCGCATTTTCCGACTGACGGCCACGGTCTCGGCTTTTTTGACGGCACATACCTTTTTGAGCACGCCGACCCGAGAAAAGGATACCATCCCGACTGGGGCACGAAGATATTCAATTACGGAAGAAAAGAGGTAAAGAATTTCCTGCTCTCCAACGCCCTTTTCTGGTGTGAAAAATACCATGTTGACGGTCTCCGCGTAGATGCTGTAGCGTCAATGCTCTATCTCGATTATTCACGGAAAGAGGGAGAATGGATACCTAACATATTCGGCGGCAGGGAAAACCTCGAAGCAATAGATTTTATAAAAAGTTTCAACGAGATCGTGCATCAAAACTTTCCCGGCATACTCACTGTGGCTGAAGAATCCACGGCCTGGGGCGGCGTATCAAAACCCGTACACCTGGGAGGGCTTGGCTTCAGCCTGAAATGGAATATGGGATGGATGAACGACACCCTCGAATACTTTTCAAAAGACCCTATACACAGAAAGTACCACCACAATAATCTCACCTTCAGCCTGCTTTATGCATTTTCAGAAAATTTTATCCTCGTCCTTTCCCATGATGAGGTCGTACACGGGAAAAGATCTCTCCTGAACAAGATGCCCGGAGACATGTGGCGGAAATTCGCGAACCTGCGGCTTCTCTATGGGTTCATGTTCACCCATCCCGGCAAGAAACTGTTGTTTATGGGCGGTGAGTTCGGACAGTGGGATGAATGGAACCACGATAAGAGTCTTGACTGGCACCTTCTCCGGTTTCCGCCTCATAAGTGTCTTCAAAGGTTTGTTATGGACCTGAACCATATTTATCAATCCGAACCCGCTCTTTATGAGGTGGACTTCCACTATGAGGGTTTTGAATGGATAGACTTTCGCGATGCCGACAACAACATTATCTCATTTATACGAAAGGCAAAGGACACCGACGACTTTATAGTGACGCTTTGTAATTTCACGCCTGTGCCGAGAATCGCTTATCGGACCGGTGTGCCGGCAGATTGCTTTTACAAAGAGATTCTCAACAGCGATTCTGACATCTACTGGGGCAGCAACATGGGAAATGCCGGCGGCCTGAATTCCGACCCAATCCCCTGGCACGGGAAACCCTATTCTATAAACGCCACCCTGCCCCCCTTATCCATCGTGATGTTTAAACCGGTAAAGAAATAGTCTTCTTTAACTAACAAAGATTATTCACAATTTGTGGACAATAGCCGGAGATAGGGTATTGGATCGGATTCTTTTGCCGATAGTCAAATACATGATAATGGTAATAAAGAGGCAAAAGCCCTCGGAGGTCCCGAAAGCTTTCCCGAAAGCTTTCGGGAGAATGAGCGGAAATATTCTGTATCCGGCGCACCTACAGAGAAATGTTATGAAGAATCTGGACTAAAAGGGTATGAAGAACCGGAATGCTTTGACGAATTCCAGAAAAGTTCTTGCCGCCATAGTCGAAGGTTCCTTCTCCAGACTTATAAGGTAAAATTTTCTATAAAGTCTCTTTCCTGGCATCTTCAAAATCTTTATCGTTCCTTCCTTTATCGTTTTAAAAACAGCCCACTTAGATACAAAAGAAACACCTAATCCCGACTGGACCATCCGGACCAGCAGCTCCGGGTCGCCGAGAGTCATTATCACATTTATATCCTGCGGATCTATTTTCATCATATATAGAAATTCATCGATGAATTCTCTTGTGCCGGAGCCGGCTTCAGGCATTATATGAGGTTGATATATGAGGTCCTTGGGTATGACAACCTTTTTCTTTGTTAGAGGATTGTCATCGGAAGCTATTAAAACTATCTCATCTCTCGCAATT
This sequence comes from Thermodesulfovibrionales bacterium, assembly GCA_963716185.1. Classification (GTDB taxonomy): domain Bacteria; phylum Nitrospirota; class Thermodesulfovibrionia; order Thermodesulfovibrionales; family SM23-35; genus CAVZMO01. The sequence continues at coordinate 3,311,622 of OY970295.1, read as the reverse complement.
TCCTTGCATATAATTTTTTTATCTTTAATAGTCCCCTCGACGATACCCACATCGATTTTCCCCTGATGAAGTTGGAAGACTATCTTTTCGGTACCGGAAACAGAAAGGTTTATCCGCACTTCGGGATAGATCTTTGCAAAATCGTAAAAAACCTGGGGTAATAGGTATTTGGCAGCAGTCATGCTTGCTCCCAGGTAGAGAGGACCTTTTGTCTTTTTGACAATGCCATAAATATCATTTTCCATAGCCTTATAGTCTTCGAGTATCCTTTTTGCGTAAGCATAAAGTATCTTTCCGGCAGACGTCGGAGTCACTGCCTTGCCCGATCTGTTGAGAAGTTTGCCCCCCAACTCGTCCTCAAGATTTTTTATGAGATGGCTCATAGCGGACTGGGTTACAAAGCTCGCTTCAGCCGCTTTTGAGAAGCTTTTCATTTCAACTACAAAACAGAATGCCTTGAGCCTGCTATCTTCCATATGCCCTCATAAAATTATTCAGCGTCCATCCATATCTCGATCAATTACCATTTGTCTATCATTCCGCCCGACAGAAACACTCGGGCATGACAGCATCCCGGAACCAGTCCGGGACCGAATACGCATTCTATTTTGAGACGGTTAATAACTTTTGCCTGTTCACGATATTTATAAACACTCTATTAATCCCGTTTAATTTCATTGATTGTAAGTGCCCGAAAAAAGTTTGTCAACGCGAGATCATGAATACAATTCATGATTTTGATGATAAATTTGAATTTGACTTTCTCCATATGGAAGCTTATTTTTAAATACTTCTCAGGGCAGAAGAAAATCGCATCATTTATCAGCTCGATAGGGGGGATATCGTGAAAAAAATTACAGGACTTTTTCTAATGATTTCCATTGTGCTCGTATTCGACAGTCCCGCATTTTCAGAAGAAGCAGCGGGGACAAAAGGTGCGGAGGGCTATGAAGCCTTTGACTTAGGTGAGATTTACGTGACGGCGGAAAAATTGCCGGCAAGCAAGGAAGTGACTGTGACAACCGAGATCACGGAAGAGGAAATAAAGGCGACAAACAGCCGCACAGTTGCTGAAGCCCTGAAGTACGTCCCCGGAGTCAGCGTCTCAACAGGCAGAAAAAATGAACCGAATATTCAGATACGCGGTCTTGACCAGAGCAGGGCGTTAATCCTGATCGACGGTGTGCCATACTATGAAACCAATTACGGAAAGCTTGACCTGAACGAGATCCCCGTGGACGATGTGGCAAAAATCGAGGTCATTAAAGGCGATGCTTCCGTACTGTACGGGCCGAATGCTTTGGCCGGTGTCATCAATATTATTACGAAAAAACCGTCCGAAAAACCATCTGCCCAGGCAATCTTGGAGATAGGTGAGAACGGCGCAGACAAGGTGTCATTTTCTCACGGCATGAAAGCGGGCATTTTTAACTACTGGTTAAATTATGTCCATGAGAAATCTAATGGCTGGAAGATGTCCGATGATTTTGATCCAAAAATAGGGACGATTGTGAGGAAACCGGGACCGACGACACAGGTGATATTGGAAGACGGAGGCTTCCGGAATAATTCCGATTTTAAGTCTGACAGCATCTGGGCAAAATTTGGTATTGAGCCGAACCCCGATTCAGAATACTATATTAATTTTCATTACATTGATAGAGAGAAGGGCGTGCCGCCTTCGACCGTTAGCGAGACGGTTTTTCCCCAAAGGCCGGCTTTCTCCACACTTGCGAGAGTTCCCAGATACGACGACTGGGGCATTGATCTGAGCGGTCAGCAAAAAGTACTGGAACAGCTAATACTGAAGGCAAAACTTTTTTATCACAATCATTTGGATGACTACGCTTCATTCTCCGACCAGACGTACAGCAAACAAATAGCGCTGAGCAGGTTTAAAGATTATTTGGCCGGAGGGATTCTCTCGGCCGATTTCCGACCGGTTGACTGGAACATCGTCAGATTTGCGTTCAACTGCAGGGGTGATTCCCATAAAGAGCGTGATGATTCGTATCTGCCTTTTGCAGAGAAATTTTCCTATACCGGATCCGTCGGTTTAGAAAATGAATTTAATAAAGTAAAGAATCTGTCTCTGGTTGCCGGCGCAAGCTATGACTGGTTCAACGTGACCGGGGCGAAAGAAAATGTCACCGATAAAAATACTGGTAATTTTTTAAGGCAAGAGGATCAGCCTAAACCTGATGCAATGAATGAGTTTGATCCCATGGTCGGTGCGACCTATGCCTTGAATGAATACACCCGTCTCTTCGGTTCCATCGCACGAAAAGTCCGTTTCCCCACCCTGCAGCAGCTCTTTTCATCAAAAGGCGGAAACATTGACTTAAAGGCCGAAAGGAGTATCAACTATACGCTCGGCGTTTCACGGTCCTTTGGCAATTATGCAAGCGGGGAATTTGCACTTTTCTATTATGACATTTCGGATTTCATTACCCGTGACGCACCGGGCACTCTTGGAGTCTATCGGAATTTTGCCAAGATCAGTATGCTGGGCTTCGAGTTGACTGGACAGGTCAATCCGCTAAAAGATCTCTTCCTGTCGGCGGCTTACACGTATGACAATGCCCGCGACAGGAGTGAAGGCCGGGTGACCGACAACGTCCTCTTTGTTCCCGAGCATAAGGTGGACGTCAATGCATACTATATTATTCCTTATGTAACAACGCGCATGGACTTAACCGCCCTTTACGTGAGCGACTCATTCAACCAGCTGCCTACGCCCCAGAGTCCGAATCAGGAAGCGATTAAAACCGGGGATCACTTTGTCATGAATGCAAGGATCTCAAAAAGTTTCCTGAAAAGATATGAAGCATATGTTGCGATCAACAATATCTTTGATTCAAATTACGAATCAGAGCTGGGCTTCCCCGGTCCGGGAAGAAATTTCTTTGTCGGGGTCGCCGTAAAGTTGTAAGTCAGCAGGATGCCTCTTTCAGATATTTCGTTAACGAGTTTATACCTGGCTCTAGCCGGATATGCGGTGAGTCTCGCCTTCTTTCTGTTCAGGAATACGGACTGGACGGACATCATCTTTTCCGTTGCATTTATAGCTCATACGATAAGCCAATTAAGCCGTGGCTGGTTTATAGGGATGTTTATTCCTCATGCCATTGTTGAGGGAGTTTTTTTTCTGCCATGGTGCCTCGCCGCTTTTATTGCGGTATCAAGACTCTTGCACCGTGAACCATTTCTCACATATAGCGTCCTCTTCCCGCTTATATTCTTTATGACCTTTGCCCTTTTTTATCAGAAGGGCGTTTTCCCTCCATCACCACTTTCCCGGACCATCTTTTCGCCGCTATTTTTCCTTTTCGAAGTTTCTGCACACGCATGTTTCATTCTCGGCGCATGGTTCGCATTCCGGTTTTTGCGAAAGAAAGAAGATGGGCATATCTTTCATTCATTTATCGTCTGGGGGTTCATTCTTTACAGCACCGCGCAGGTCGTCGGCGCTATCTGGTGCTATCAGGGGTGGGCAACACTCTTCAACTGGAGTGAACGGCATCTGCAGTCAGCCTCACTCTGGTGCTACTACGCCGCATATCTTCACGCCCGGTTCCTGCCATCTGTGGATTCCCGGATGAAGGCCTGGCTTTCCCTTGCCGGAATCTTCTTTCTCGTCCTTTTCAGCTACGGGGGACATTTAAAGGAAATAAACATGCCCCGGCTCGGAGGATAAATGATAAGAAAAGCCTGGAATTTTATGGGGGGCGTTCGGCTGACATTCTGGCTGCTCGTCATCATATTCCTGGATCTGGCCGCGGGGTCTTACATTGTCCGGTTTTTCCCCGGGATCTTCAGACCGCTCAGCACAGGATTGCTCCAGGACTGGTATGCCCTCTACGGGCGGGAGAACCTGCATATAGCCTGGTGGTTAATCCTGCTTGTTGCTCTTCTCGCTGCTCTTAGCCTGAATACGGCAATCTGTGCGACAAACAGAATAGCCGACCTCTGGAGGGCACGCAGGCAAATAAAGGCGCCCGTATTTTTTTACAGGATCACACCTTCTCTTGCGCATGTATGTTTCCTTGTTATGCTCGCCGGGCATTTTTTGAGCATGACAACCGGGTTCCAGCGGGTTGTTTCCGTCTATCCAGGCGCGACACTCTCCCTGCCGTCCGGTGAGAAAATCGAGATAATTGATCAACATTGTGAAAATTACTCGAGACCGGAAATCATAAGCGGTCCTTTGAAACAGTGCGGCGTGACTATGAAGCTCCCCGACAAAAAAGCTGTATTTCAAGAGATTAGCTTCCTCGACAGTTTCTCCTGGCACGGACTGACCTTCCATCTTGGCATGGACAAGAAGTCCAGGAAACTCGACCTGAAACTCACCATTAAGCGAGACCCGGGTGCACTGTGGATTCTGTCAGGGTTCACTGTTTTGATCTTGCTAATGATGTGGTATTTTCTGAAGATAAACAATAAGGAGAACAAAGGAGGGATTCTATGAGAAAAACAATGATGGTAATATGCTTGCTGTGTATTATCTTTCCATGGCATAGGGACGCAATAGGCGCCTCCCGGCATTTTATCGGAGTCACCGGGGCGGTCAGACAGCCGCTTAATCTGACTATGGACGACCTGTCACGGCTTGAGTCCGTGATTGTCCGGCTGAACGAAGTCACTTCAGACAAGAATTATCACGGTGCATTTTATTACCGCGGCGTACCGCTGAAAACTCTGCTTGAACTCGCAGATATTCAGAAAGGGAAAACGGATTTTTTCAAACGGATTGACCTCGCAATAGTAGTTCATAGCAAGGATGGGGAGCAGGTCGTCCTTTCGTGGGGAGAGGTTTTCTACCGGAATCCTGCCGAGATCATCATCGCTGTTTCAGCTGCTCCCGTTATGCCTGAGAAAAGCTGCAAGAATTGCCATCAACCCGAAGTCTATGGTCGCTGGTATAACCCGCTTAAGCGTGAAGCGGTTTTTCCCAAGCTTGTTGTTGCCGATGATTTTTACACGGACCGCTCTCTCGAAAACATTGCAAACATAGAAGTGGTGGATTTGCATCCCGGCATGGAATCAAAAAAGCTGTCAAAACTTTTTTCGCCCGGGTTTGCCGTCACAGGCAAGGTTAAAAAGAGGCTGGATTTGGAAGACCTGTCTTCTTATCCTCATATTGAAGTCCAGGCCAAACAGGTGGGCGATGGGAAGGGTTATCACGGCCTGAGGGATTTTGAAGGCGTGTCCCTCGGAACTCTCGTCAGTAGGACGGGAATAGAGCCTGACCTGAACACCGTATTTCTCGTTTCCGCGCCCGACGGCTACAGATCTCTGTTATCATATGGAGAATTGTTTTTAAACCGGGCCGGAAAAAATATTATTATAGCAGACAAACTTTCCGGTGGCCCCATCAAAGAAAACGGCAAATTCAACCTGATTGTACCGGATGACCTTGCGGCGGACAGATGGGTAAAAGCGGTGCAAAAAATTGAAGTAATCCAACTGAAGGGAAAGTTGAAGTTTTAGTCTTCAGGTTGCTGTAAGTCTTCAGTGAAAGGTAGTTATAAAATTGCAAAAATCTCCCCTCTCCCCTCTTTTCCAAAGAGGGGAATCACACACCCTACACCCCTTTTGATAGAGGGGAAAACCTCCCTTTGGAAAAGGGAGGTTTAGGAGGGATTTTACGAAATTGAATATAATCAACATCAATAATTGCTACTCTCCACCGAGGGATTCCAAGCGTCCTTGCTGTTGTGAAAAATATCAGGTTTGCTAAAATAAACTTGCAGACACAGGTGAAAATGTGAACTACGAGGTAAGGGCTTTTCAGGTATCCTTTGCCGTTCATGTATCGGCAATCATATTGTTTATAGCGGCAAATTATTTTTTTGCGGCTGAAAAAAGGTTACCGGTAATTGACTTTACCCTTGTAGATTCGGTTCAGTCTACAGGGATAGAGAACAGTACAGTCACGGCAGGCCGGAAGTCGGCGCATAAAAGGCTGAAAAAAGAAACGATCGGACAGAATCAGGTAACCACATATTCAAAACCCGAAGCAGAAGCTGTCAGACGGAATCCGGATATCACGGAGCCGGAACCGGAGAAATTGCCCCCCTTAAGCCATGATATCCGCCCGATATCAAAACCGGATATGCAGGTACAGGTTCCTTCATATAGCGGAAAAGGCACAGGGCTCGAAAATAAAGGCATACCGGATATTTCAGGCAGAACTCCGGCATATGATATTTTATCCGGCGGCTGGGCGGGACAAGCTGCTTCTTTTGGGGATTCCCAAAATGCACATGATACCAAAAAGATGACTTATCTGAAAGCAAACTTTTCATATATAAGGGATATGATCAACAAGAAATTAATATATCCCTTGATGGCGAGGCAGAAGGGCTGGGAGGGAAAGGTGAAGGTCTCATTTATTATAGCCCAGGACGGATTTGTGAGAGATATTATAATAACCGAGAGTTCAGGCATAGAGATTCTTGATAAGAATGCAATTAATGCCGTCAAGAATGCTTCGCCGTTTCCAAGACCGCCGGTTGCGGCACAGATCATAATCCCAATAAAATACAAGCTGCGATAGATCAATTAAACATTTTTCTGACAGCAGGAGGTCATATGTTAAAAGAAAAAACAAACCTTGTAATCGCATCAACTACAAGCACAAAGGATTCAGGACTGTTCGATATTCTGATCCCCGCTTACAAAAAATCGACCCTGTACGATATTAAAATCGAAATTATTGCCGTGGGTACGGGCAAGGCCATACGGATCGCCAAGAAGGGCGAAGCTGACATGGTGTTCGTGCATGATCCTTTCCGGGAGGAAAAGTTTGTCGCCGAGGGATATGGCGTCAACAGGAGGGCGGTCATGCACAATGATTTTGTTGTCGCGGGACCTGTCAAAGATCCGGCCGGGATAAAGAAATTAAAGTCCGCTGTTGAGGCATTTGAAGAAATTGCCGAAACGGGCGTTCCTTTTGTATCGCGTGGAGATGATTCCGGCACAAATATCAGAGAATTAGATATCTGGGATGATGCCGGTATTAATCCGAAAGGAAAAGGCTGGTACTTCGAGGCAGGAGCCAATATGGCTGATACGTTAATCATGGCAAAGCAGAAGCGTGCATATGCCCTGACAGACATGGGGACGTTTCTTAAGTATGAGCCCAAACTTGATCTTAAGATCCTCTTCAGAGATGATCCTATATTGAAAAATAGCTACAGTGTAATTGCTGTTAATCCTGACAAATTCCCGAAAGCCAAATATAGGGAAGCGATGGATTTTATTGCCTTTGTTACATCACCGGAAGGACAGCGTTTAATCGCAAACTATAAAAAACGAAGAGTCAATCTTTTCTATCCGGACGCGGTCCCGTCCTTGATGGACAAGAAGAAATAACTAAAGAGTGAGGGTCTAAGGGGAATTATTATAGTCTAATATTGAATAGACATTATTCTAAAAAATCTCCCTCACCCCTCTTAATAGAGGGGAACTTCTCCCTTTGGGAAAGGGAGGTTGGGAGGGATTTTACAATCTATGTTGTCATTATTTTGAGATTGTTAATAAATACTAAAGAGCTGTAGTATTAATAAGACGAGGAGGATAAATATGAAATTTTTAAAATGTTTCTTCACGTTAGGCTTGTTTTTGGTAGTTTTTAATGCAGCTGCTTATGCGGCAGAAAAAGAGATCATCTGCGCATCCACCACGAGCACAGAAAATTCGGGATTGTACAGTTATATTTTACCCATGTTTGAGAAGAAGACGGGGATAAAGGTAAAAGTCGTTGCCCGCGGAACGGGAGCAGCCATTGAGATAGGGAAGAGGGGCGATGCCGATGTCGTCTTCGTCCATGCAAAGGAGCAGGAATTAAAGGCGGTGCAGGAGGGATATTTTGTAAACCGTCATGACGTCATGTACAACGATTTTGTTATCATCGGTCCCCCGAATGATCCGGCAAGGATAAAGGGGATTAAGTCCGCAGCAGAGGCTTTCCGCAAAATCGCAGACAGTAGTCAACCCTTTGTTTCGAGAGGAGACAATTCCGGAACAAACACCAAGGAAATGTTTATATGGAAGATGGCAAATATAGACCCGAAGGGAAAGAAATGGTACCTCGAAGTCGGACAGGGGATGGAAAAGACGCAGAGGATCGCCAACGAAAAAAGGGCTTACACGCTCACGGACAGAGGCACCTGGCTTGCAACAAAGGACAAGGACAAACTCGAAATGGCAGTCCTCCTTGAAGGCGACCCTATTCTTTTTAATCAATATGGCGTGATGGCAGTAAATCCAGAAAAACAGAAGCATGTAAAATACAAAGAAGCTGTGGAGTTCATCAACTGGCTTATATCGAGAGAAGGTCAGCAGGCGATTGCCGCGTTCAAGGACAAATATGGCAACCAGTTGTTTATTCCTGACGCTAAATAATGAAGTAGAAACTACCGAAGATCGGGATGGACTCAATTATAGAGAGTTTTGCGAGGGCTGTATCATTAATGCTCAATCTCAACCGGGAGCTTTTGGGCATTATTTTCCTGTCACTCCAGGTCTCGTGCGCAGCCCTCGTCATAGCGTCTGTCACCGGCGTTCCGGCTGGGTCTGCCATCGGTTTAAAGAGATTCCCGGGGAGGGGCTTCATAGTCAGCCTCTTAAATACCTTTATGGGACTCCCGCCCGTTGTAGTCGGTCTTTTTCTTTATCTGATGCTGTCGAGGAGCGGTCCTCTCGGCTTCCTCTCGCTGCTCTATACCCCATCCGCCATGATCATCGCCCAGACGATCCTCGCATTTCCCATAGTTGCCTCTCTCTCCCACTCGGCAATAGTCAATGTCGATCCGATAATACGCCAGGCTTCCGCAACGCTGGGTGCGACCCCTTATCAGATGGCGCTCACAATCGTTAAAGAGGCGAGATACGGAATAATATCGGGTATCATCGCAGGCTTCGGAAGGGTGATGGCGGAAGTGGGCGCCATACTCATCGTTGGCGGAAATATTGCGGGTTATACGAGGGTTATGACCACAACAATAGCACTCGAGACCGATAAGGGCGATTTCGAACTCGCCCTTGCATTGGGAATAATACTCCTCGGACTTTCCTCGTTCATTACTGTAATGCTTAATATAATTCAGAGGAAGGGTACCGACAGGACAAATGTATGAAGCTTCATCTCGAAGTCTCGCACTTATATAAACACTACGATGGCAAAATTATTTTAAAAGATTGCACGTTTTTGTTTAAAGATACCGGCTCATATGCCGTAATGGGCCCGAACGGCTCCGGCAAATCGACACTTTTCAGATTATGCGCACTCCTCGAACACCCTGATAAAGGAGACATAACCTATTGGTCCGGAGATACAATCATTCCAAGGGACATTCAATTGCAGAGGCGCGTTACACTGGTGCTGCCGAAAATAGGAGTGTTTAACACGACGGTCTTCAAGAATGTCGCTTACGGCCTGCGTATACGCGGAGTGGGAAGAAAAGATATTTCAAAGAGGGTTAAGGAATCTCTTGACTTCGCCGGACTGGCACATAAAAAGGAGCAGAATGCGCTGACCCTCTCAAGCGGTGAGATGCAGAGACTCGGCATTGCAAGGGCGCTTGTAATAAAGCCTGAAATGATCTTTCTCGATGAGCCGACGGCCTTTGTCGATGAAGAGAACAAGAAGCTTATAGAAGATCTTATCCTAAAAATAAAAAGTGACGGGAAATCGACCGTCATCATTACTACCCATGACAGGGCCCAGGCCGAGAGGCTTGGAGACAAGATTCTTTTAATGCAAAACGGCCGGTTATTGAAAGGGAAACTGTAAATGAATATCCCGGGCCCTCTCGAACAAATGATAGCCGCCAAAATTCAGGAAGAAGGTCCGATTACCTTCGCGGCCTTTATGGAGACGGCACTCTATGAACCGGGGCTCGGCTATTATGCATCCGAAAGCACGGAGATAGGAAGAACGGGAGATTTTTACACGAGTCAGCACGTTCATCCCGCGTTTGGCGCAATGATGGGAAAACAGCTCGAAGAGATGTGGGCAATTATGGGAAAGCCCTCTGATTTTTATGTTGTTGAGTTCGGTGCAGGCGCCGGACTCATGTGTATGGATATTTTTAATTATCTCACGAGAAAAGAAATATTTCATTCTCTTACCTATGTGATTGTGGAGATGAACCCCGGCATAGAGAACAAACAAAAAAGGCTGCTTGCAGAACATCAGGAAAAGATCAGATGGGTATCTTCATTAAAAGAACTGCACAGCGTAAGAGGATGCGTTCTCTCAAACGAGCTCTTAGACGCCTTCCCTGTTCATCTGGTGGAAATGGATAACGAATTGCAAGAAGTTTATGTCACGGTTGATAACGGCATTTTCCGTGAAGTAAGGGGGAATCCGAGCACTTCCGCTTTGCCGGATTATCTGAGAGAATTTTCGGTTAATCTGCCGGGGGGCTACAGGACCGAGATCAATCTGAGGATCAAAGACTGGCTCAGGGATGTGAATGAGGCCCTGTCAGAGGGGTTCATTCTGACGGTGGACTACGGATATACTGCCGCGGACTATTACAGCGAGGAGAGGAATAGAGGGACTTTGTTATGTTATTACAGGCATCAGGTTAGTGAGAACCCTTACATCAATATAGGAAGTCAGGATATGACGGCACATGTCAATATCTCTTCTGTCAAAAAATGGGGAGAGGAATTCGGTTTTGAGACCCTCGGCTTTTGTCAGCAGGGCACTTTCCTTATCTCTCTCGGCATCGATGAGATCATTCAGGAACTCTATATGAATTCCGGTGATTATCTTTTCGAAGTTGCAAAGATAAAAAGATTGATCTTCCCGGGCACGCTCGGAGAGACTCACAAGGTTATGATCCAGTACAAAGGAAAAGACGATCCGAAACTCAGGGGTTTTGCGATGAAGAACCAGCAAGACCGGCTGTAATAAAATCCCGACGTTTTCCGTTTCACATCCTGAATTATCTTCAAGTTAATCCGAAAAATACGGTTGATCTCACATTCAGGCAGGCATAGTGGCAGAAAAAGCTTGACAGCAGCTCCTTTGTGGGCGGTCGGATATCAAGACTGCCTCTATATTTTTATTCAGAAGAAATATATTCGTAGAAAACCCAAATTCTGCATTGTCAAGGTTTTTATGTCACTATGCCTGCCCGGATATTTAGTGAATTGCATTTTTCGAATTACTAAGACGGCTATTAGTAAAACTACATTGATGTCATTCCCGCTTGTCGGGAATCTTTCTGAAAAACTCGGAAGGATTGCGGACAAGCCGCAATGACAAAGAGCGATAAGAACGTCGCCTTACTAATGACCGTCTTGGTAACAGAAAGCTTTTTTGACTTTGGGTCATGATAGTGGTATAAGTTTCATAATGAATAAGACCAAAAATATCGGTGAAAGATATCGGAAACTCTCAAAAGAGGAACTGAAAAAAAAGTTAACCCAGCTGCAATATGAGGTCACCCAGGAAAACGGCACCGAGAAGCCCTTCGACAATGAATATTGGAACAATAAGAGAGAGGGTATATATGTTGATATCGTTTCCGGCGAACCTCTTTTCAGTTCTCTCGACAAATATGACTCGGATACCGGATGGCCGAGTTTTACCAGACCGCTGGAACCATCAAATGTCGTGGAAAGAGAAGACAGGCTTTTTTTTATGAAAAGAACAGAAGTCAGGAGCAAACATGGTGATTCACACCTCGGACATGTATTCGCGGACGGGCCTAAACCTGCCGGTCTCCGTTATTGCATGAATTCTGCCGCCCTTCGTTTTGTCCCTAAGGAAGATTTGGAGAAAGAAGGGTATGGTGAGTACAAAGAACTTTTCAAAAAATAACTTTCAGGCAGCCTCTGCCTACTCTTTCACTCTCCTCACATCTGCACCTATCTTTAGAAGTTTATCCTCCATGCTCTCATAGCCCCTGTCGAGGTGATAGATCCTGTGTATCACAGTCTCTCCCTTTGCTGCGAGCGCCGCAACGATCAATGATGCACTTGCCCTCAAATCGGTTGCCATCAACGGCGCGCCTTTAAGTCTTTCGACGCCCTTGACCGTTGATATCCCCCCTTCTACCGTGATATCGGCGCCCATCCTTCTGAGTTCGGCAACATGCATAAACCTGTTTTCGAAAATCGTCTCCTTGATTATACTCGTACCATCAGCGATACACATGAGGGCCATAAACTGCGCCTGCATGTCCGTGGGAAACCCGGGGTAAGGCATTGTCTTCAGATCAGCGGCCTTTGGTCTTGAAGGCCCGATTATACGCAGGCCGTCCTGGAGATTCTCAAACTCAATACCCGTCTCTCTGAGTTTCATTACCGAGGCATCGAGGTGATCAAGCCTGCACCTTTTGATAACAATATTCCCCCCTGTAATACCGGCCATTGTCATGAATGTTCCGGCTTCGATGCGGTCGGGTATTACTGAATAGTCCGGTGGATTCAATTCATCAACCCCTTCTATCTCTATGACACTCCCCCCGGCACCTTTTATTATGGCGCCCATCGAGATAAGTGCGTTTGCAAGGTCCAGCACTTCCGGTTCGCGGGCAGCGTTCTCGATAAGGGTTCTGCCCTTCGCGAGCGAGGCGGCCATCAAGAGGTTCTCGGTCCCTGTTACCGTCGGAGTATCGAAATAAATTGAAGCGCCCTTCAGCCTCCTGGACTTTGCGATGACATACCCGGATTCAAGTCTTATGTCCGCGCCCATCTTTTCAAGCCCCATTAAGTGAAGATTTATGGGCCTTGCACCGATAGCGCAGCCTCCCGGCAAAGATACTTTTGCCCTGCCGAACTTCGCGAGTAACGGACCGAGCACGAGAATAGACGCCCGCATCTTCCTGACAAGGTCATACGGAGCTTCGAATATCCGGATATCCTTTGTATTGATCAATGCCTTGCCGTCTTCATAATGGAATCCCGCCCCGAGATTCGCAAGGAGTCGTCCCATAGTCATAATGTCTTTAAGATCAGGGACATTGCCGAGAGAACAATATCCAGACGACAGAAGGCATGCAGTCATGATCGGAAGGGCAGCATTCTTAGCGCCGCTTATACTAACTTCACCTTTTAGCCTTTTACCGCCGCGGATTATCAGTTTATCCAAGGTCCACCTCTGAAAAGTTGTAAGATTAATTATACTATTAATGAACGATTATATGAGGTGTATCCTTCATATAGATATGGACGCTTTTTTGCCGCCATCGAACAGAAAAGGCATCCTGAATTAATCGGCAAACCCGTGGTCATCGGGGGAAACGGAGACCCGACCAAAAGAGGCGTGGTCTCGACCGCATCCTATGAAGCGAGAAAATATGGTATTCATTCCGCTATGCCGTTAAGGACAGCATATAAGTTATGTCCCCATGCTGTCTTCTTGCCGGTCGATTATGACGAGTATGTCCGGGTATCGAAAATCATCAAGGACATGCTCAGAAGTTTTACCCCGCTGGTAGAAGACGTTGGAATAGATGAGGCGTTACGGGGCTTAAAAAAGTATAAGTCCTCCTCATTTTCGGGTTGCTGAAATAAAAAGCACTGAGCTATACTTAGCAGGTATCTAATATCGAAATTTCAGAATCCTAAACAACAGCGGATGATGCTCTGAAATGCATCCGTAGTCAATTTAGCAGTCATCCAGATTTTTATATTTCGCATTAGATATTAGAATTCGAATTTAATCTTTCGGAGTGGTGACATGCCTTTTTTCGGCGAATTATTCGTGAGTGAAATACTAAAAAAACCCGTACTTGATCCGAAGGGGGAAGACCTCGGCAGGGTAAGGGACATTGTGGTTGTTAAGGGAGAACTCTTTCCGAAGGTCTCGACCCTTATTACCGAGAAGAAAAAAAAGCTGTTTAATATACCCTGGAGCGACCTGAACATATTCAACAAAAGAATAATATCGGCAAAAATTTTCTCCGGAAATCTTCAGCCCCATGAGTTCAGCGAAACAGACCTCCTTATAGTCAGGGATATCTTCGATAAACAGATAGTCGATGCTAATGGAGCAAAAGTCGTCCGGGTAAACGACGTAAAGCTTGAAGGCTTTAATTCCGAGGCCATCCTTACGGCCGTGGATGTGGGCATGAGAGGAATTATGCGCAGGCTCGGAGTTGAAAGGGGCGGTGAGGATATGATGAGGCTCTTCAAGAAACGTCTCCCCCATAACCTGATAAGCTGGAACTACATCCAGCCATTGGAACCGAAGCTTACTAAAATATCCCTTACAGTACCGAGGCAGATGGTGTCGGAGCTGCATCCCGCGGATATTGCGGACATTATCAGTCAGGTTTCGCACAAGGAAGGCGCAACGTTCTTCAAAGGCCTTGACGTTGAAACAGCAGCCGAGGCCCTTTCAGAGCTGGAGCCCGATGTCCAGGCCGCTCTGATAACCGGGATGGATACCGACAAGGCCGCGGACATCATAGAAGAGATGCCGCCCGATGAGGCTGCTGACGTATTGAGTGATCTTCCTGTGGACAAGGCAAAGGAGATCCTTGAGCAAATAGAGCAGGAAGAGGCGGAAGATATACAGGAACTTCTCAGCCATGAGGAAGATACGGCAGGCGGACTAATGACAAATGAGTTCATAGCATATCCGCCGGGAACAACTGTCAAAGAGGCATTAGACAGATTCAGAAAAGATGCGGAAGAAGTTGAGCCAGTTTATTACATATATGTCACTGATGAAAATGAAAAACTGATAGGCGCTGTTTCCCTGAGGGAACTGCTCCTTGCCGGTCCCGATTCAAACCTCTCGGACATTATGGAAACCAAAGTCAAAGCAGTCACGCCTGAAACTGATGAAGTGGAAGTCGGCGAGATAGTCTCCAAGTACAATCTTGTTGCCCTTCCGGTTGTTGATTCAGGGGGTTCTTTACTCGGCATAGTCACCGTTGATGATATTTTGGACAGAGTACTTCCTACAGAAGCAAAACGCAGAAGGAGAAAGATGTGACCAGATGGAAGAAACTTATTATATTTCTCTCGGTGATGGGTCCGGGGATAATAACTGCAAATATAGACAATGATGCGAGCGGCATAACTACGTATTCCGTAGTTGGCGCAAGATTCGGTTATTCGCTTCTCTGGACGTTGATACCCACAACCGTAGCACTTGTTGTGATACAGGAAATGGTAGGCCGTATGGGTGTTGTAACCGGCAAAGGGCTTTCCGACCTCATCCGTGAAAACTACGGAGTCAAAACAACATTCTTTATGATGTTGTGCCTTCTCGTCGCGAATTTTGGAAATACTGTTGCTGATTTTGCGGGATGGGCAGCAAGCATGGAAATTCTCGGGACAAGCAAATATATGATGGTGCCTATAGGCGCTGTTACCATATGGATGCTGGTCACAAAGGGGAGTTACAGGTTTGTGGAAATTATACTGCTGTATGCTTGCATCATATTTGTCGGGTATATCATATCAGGCATCATGGCCAAACCCAACTGGAATGTGGTCGTAAAAGAAACTCTTTTACCGAAGTTGCAGTGGAGTTCCGAATACATAATGATGAGCATAGCGATCATAGGAACAACAATTACACCGTGGATGCAGTTTTATCTCCAGTCATCCATAGCTGAAAAAGGAATAAAAAAAGAGCACTATAAAGCATCGAGGCTGGATGTGATCTTAGGGTGTTCAATTACCGATATAATCAGCTTTTTCATCATTGTGACCTGCGGGACACTCTTGTTCCCTTACGGAATCAGGATCAATGAGGCCTCAGAAGCCGCATTAGCCCTGAAGCCGCTTGCGGGAAACTATGCATCTCTCATATTTGCGCTTTGTCTTGCAAATGCTTCGCTGCTCGGCGCCATAATTGTCCCCCTTGCAACGGCATATTATATATGCGAAGCAATGGGTTGGGAGGCAGGAGTCAACAAGACATTTAAAGAAGCACCCCAGTTTATGTGGATTTACACGCTGACCATAGCATTGTCTTCGATGCTTATACTAATTCCGGGCGCACCGCTGGTTTTTTTGATGGTGCTGTCCGCCGTAGTTAATGGACTGTTGTTGCCATTTGTCCTTGTGTATGCCATATTATTGATAAATAATAAACAACTGATGGGTGAATATACCAATTCCAGGGCATATAACTATATATCATGGGGAACGGTATTCACAGTAATATGTCTTACAATAGCATGGGTAGTTAAATCAATATCGTAGGCAAGTCGAGCTCTTCGTGCTGCTCATCAGAGCGATCAAGCCGAATAATGCAGATATTGTTCAAAAATTTATTTAACTCGATGAATTTATTCGAAATATCATTATGGCAGTGCACATAAAAATATTCCCTGGATTATTTATTAAAGGTACATTAAGGTATTCGAAAAATGAATTTTTTCACAACATCTGCATTATTCCAATTGTATTTTTGGGTCAACAGCAAAGGGGAAAAATCGAATGGTTAAAACAATAGAGTGGAAAAAAGGTAAAGTGATAATGCTCGATCAGACGAAGCTGCCCTGTGAACTCACTTATATCGAATGCACGAATTACAGACAGGTTGCCGAGGGAATAAGGAAACTACGGATAAGGGGCGCGCCTGCTATAGGCATAGCTGCCGCGATGGGGATTGCATTGGGAGCGCAGGAAATAAAAGCGGACAATTTTAATGATTTCATGAATGACATTGATCCCATATTTCTTGAAATGCTTTCTACGAGACCTACTGCGGTGAACATAAGATGGGCTGTAGAGAGGATAAAGAGCTTACTCGACGAGAGGAGAGATGAATCCATAGAGAGATTGAAAGAGACCCTTATAAAGGAGGCAAAAAAAATCCTTGAAGAAGATATTGAAATTAACAAGGCCATTGGCAGATGGGGCGCGGAGTTTATAAAGGACGGCGATACAATTCTCACCCACTGCAATGCAGGAGCGCTTGCTACCGGCGGATACGGTACGGCAACAGCGCCGATGCTGATAGCTAAAGATCAGGGCAAGAAAATCCAGGTTATAGCGGACGAGACGAGGCCCGTGCTCCAGGGCGCAAGGCTTACCGCCTGGGAGTTAATGCAGGAAGGGATTCCCGTGACGCTGATAACTGACAATACCGCCGGTACTCTCCTGAGAAAAGGGGAAATCGATCTTGTCATCGTGGGCACTGACAGGACGGTCAGAAACGGCGATGTGGCCAATAAGATTGGCACTTATCCTCTGGCAGTACTTTGCAGAGAGAATAAAGTTCCCTTTTATGTTGCAGCACCCCTAAGCAGCATTGATTTCACCATTCCATCAGGAGATATGATACCTATAGAAGAAAGAGACCCTGAAGAGGTCACAAATGTTTTCGGAAGATGCAGGATCGCCCCTCCCGGAGTGAAAGCAAGGAATATAGCCTTTGATGTCACACCCCGCAAATATGTAACGGTGATAATTACCGAGAAAGGCGCATTCAGACCGCGGGATTTGAAGAAACTGGCGAGGAAAGATGTCGATATCGAAGAATTGCGTTTGAAACCTTGAGATGGGAGTACTAACAGCCTTGACTTTGAAACAATGGCTGTCCTACCATTAATGATGGATTTAGACAGAATTTTTAAATCATACGAGCCGGAACTCCGTGTAGTGGAGCAGAGGATCAGAGATCTTTTCAAGAGTCCTGTCTTCTCCATCCCCCTCATCGGGAAATATCTCCTGGATGGCGGCGGCAAGAGACTCAGGCCGCTGATCCTCATACTCAGTTCCGAGCTGGCAAATTACAAAGGTGACGCCCGCCTGACGCTTGCGGGGATCGTCGAATCCATACACACAGCCTCCCTTCTCCACGACGATGTCATAGACGGCGCCGATAAAAGGAGAGGTAAGGCCCCTGCCCACTCCATATGGGGGAACCAGATTGTAATACTCGTCGGTGATTTTCTGTACGCCAACGCCCTGAGAGTTGCCGTCCTGCAAAAAAGCCAGAGGATAATGGACACTCTATCGGAAGCTACGACAAGAATGACGGAAGGTGAGATACTTCAACTCGTCAAGACAGGAGACCCCGATATAGGGGAAGATGATTATCTTGACATAATCTCGGCAAAAACCGGGGCTTTGATCTCGGCCGCCTGTAAAATAGGCGCAATTCTCGGCTCTCTGCCTGAGGAAAAAGAAAATGCCCTTCAGCGTTTCGGAATGAAGACCGGCGTCGCTTTCCAGATGGCTGACGACATATTAGACTATATGGCAGATGAAGGCGAGCTCGGCAAGCGCCTCGGAAAAGACCTCAAAGAAGGCAAGATAACATTACCTCTTATACACCTTTTAAAGGCCGCGCCAAATGAGGAAAGAGAAGAAGTTAAGGGTATTCTTAAGGACGGTTTCAAAAAGAGCGGCCTGAAAAAGATATTAAGACTTTTCAAAAAATATAATACGATTGAATCGTCCCTTAAGAAGGCCCATGATCTGATTGCCGATGCGAAGAGTGAACTTGCCCTCTTTCCGGAAGTCCCTGCAAGGGAGGCGCTTGGCTCCATTGCTGATTATACTCTCCGGAGAAGGAGATAGATGCATCCCATTATTGAACTCGCTAAGAAGAGCATAGAATCATATGTCAGGGAAGGCAAAACCATTGAATTGCCCGACCCATTGCCCTCCGAGATGTTCGGGAAAGCAGGGGTTTTTGTCTGCGTGAAAAAACAGGGCGAACTCAGAGGATGTATCGGCACCTTTCTGCCGTCCTGCGATTCAATCGCCGCCGAAATCGTGGCTAATGCGATATCCGCCGCATCAAGAGATCCCCGCTTTTATCCGGTCGGGGAAGACGAGCTTAAGGAACTCGTCTATTCGGTCGACATCCTCTCATGTCCTGAAAAGATTAAAGATCTGAGCGCGCTTGATCCGAAAAAATACGGTATAATTGTTGTCAGCGGCCAGAGGAGAGGATTGTTGCTGCCCGATATCGAGGGAGTCGACACGGTGGAAGAACAATTGAAGATTACAAAGATGAAGGCGGATATACCGCCTCACGAGGATGTGGAAATCTACAGATTCGAGGTTAAGAGATACAAATGACCGAAATACCGTTCAGAGGCAATGTTAAGGCCGTAAGCCTTCCTAAAATACTTACTTTCCTGAATAGAAACAGAAAAACCGGTACGCTGATTTTAAAGACACCTGTCTTCGTCAAAAAAGTATACCTTGTTAAAGGGGATGCTATCTTTGCTTCCTCAACTTATGAGGATGACCGGCTGGGCGAGATGCTCATCAAGGCCGGCAAGATAACCATGGAGCAGTACGACGAATCTGTGGAGATTCTCAAGAACACCGGGAAAAGGCAGGGAGCAATACTTGTTGACCTTGGCCATCTCACTCCAAAGGATTTGTTCTGGGGCGTGAAGTACCAGGTCAGGGAGATAATATTCAGTCTTTTTCTGCTCGAAGACGCTGAATATGAATTCGTTGAAGACGAGATACCCGAATACGAAGTAATTACCCTGAAAATGAGCATGGGAAATCTTATATATGAAGGAGTCAAGAGGATTGACAACTGGACCAGGATCAGAAGTGAGATGCCGGAAACGGAGACCGTGTTCAAATTGAGCACCGACCCTGCGACCCTTTTTCAGGATGTGGAGCTCGGCGCCCAGGACAGGAAGATGCTTTCACTGATTGACGGCACAAAAACTATCAGGGAGCTTATTGACAGTGCATGGGTCGGCTCGTTCGAGGGACTGAAGATCTTGTATGTACTATGGTCCATCGGCGTAATTGAAGAAAAAAAGAAAGCGCCGGAAGAGGTTGAGGAGACAATATCCCTTGAGGATATGATGCAGCCTTCTTCCGAGGACGAAAATATTTTTTTGATGAAAGTTGATGAATTATATTCAAGGATAGATCAACTGGGTCCGGATGAACTGCTCAATGTCGATGAAGGTTCAGATGAAGAAACAATAAAGAGGAATTATTACAGCCTCACAAGGGAATTCCATCCCGATCGATCTTTCAATGCCACCGATCCTTCGCTGAAAGACAAGCTGACCGCGATCTTCGATGCATTAACGAAAGCTTATACAGAGCTCAAAGACAGGTCAAAGACGGAAGCGGCCGGGGAAGAGATTGCAACTGCCGGCAGCGGGATGGAACATTTCAGACGCGGAGTTGAAGCATTCAAAAACGGCAAATTCAGGAAAGCAGTCGACTCTTTCAGGTCGGCAATCGGAACAGAACCAAAGAATGCAAAGTACTGGAGCTACCTTTCCCTGTCTCTAAGTAAACTTCCTGACATGCTGGATGACGCGGTAAAGGCATTGTTAAATGCAATACAAATAGAACCCGATAATGCGGATCATTATGTGAACCTTGGACTGATGTATGTAAAACAGGGCACAAAAAAAATGGCCCGCGAACAATTTGTGAAAGCGTTGGATATCGATCCCGCGAATGTCAGGGCAGCAAAGGGACTCGAAAAAACCAAAGGTTGATCATTTTCTGCGAAACAGTCCGCTCTTGCCGCCGCTTTTTTCCACAAGCATTATTTCAGAAATAATCATCTCTTTGTCTACCGCCTTGCACATATCGTAAATAGTTAAAGCCGCGATAGATACGGCGGTCATGGCCTCCATCTCAACGCCTGTACGGCCGGTAATTTTTACACGCACTTCTATATCGATCTTATTCTCCGCACCGTTAATATTAAAGTCTATATCTACCGAAGTGATATCCAGGGGATGGCACATCGGGATCAGTTCGCTTGTCTTTTTTGCAGCCATTACCCCTGCGACACGGGACACACAGAGTACATCTCCCTTGGGCACCTTTTTATCCTGTATCAGACTCAGCGTTTCCGGTTTCATATGAACAGAACCCCGGGCAACGGCCTCTCTCAATGTCAGCGGTTTTTCAGTAACATCAACCATCCTCGCCCTGCCCCGTGCATCGATATGCGTAAATTTTTCCATGAAGATATCATACACCATCATTCCAAAACTGGAAAGTATCATACACAGGCTTGGACCCGCAATAAAAGTAAACTTAACCCAGATAATTCATAAATTTTCTTTGTAGGTGCGCCGGAGATAGAGTATTTCCGCTCATTCCCCCGAAGGCTTTCGGGGAAGCTTTCGGGGCCTCCGAGGGCTTTTGCCTCTTTATTATCATAATGTATTTGACTATCGACAAAAGAAACCGCTCCAATACTCTATCTCCGGCTATTGTCCACAAATTTTGTGAATAATCTGGGTTAATACATCTTTCGGACAAAGGAAAATTCGTAAACCCGGAGATGAAAAATCTTAGCTGTAGGATATATAATAAAAATGATTTTGGGTCATGTTCTTCAATTTTATAGGTAAGAAAGCGCTCAGCATTGTAAATAATCTCGGGGCTGCGACGATTTTTTTCGTCAGGGCTTTTCTGATGATCTTTCGGCCCAAACAGATTCCGGAGATTATCCAGCAGGTCTATTATATAAGCGCGGGCCATCGTGATCACTGCACGCGCCGGTTCCTCCATGACGGCTGAGATAGGCATCCAGCGCATCTCCGAGCAGATCGATGCGCTTTATACTATGCGGATTGATCCGCTGTCTTACCTCGTCAGTCCCAGGATTGCCGCATCATTGCTCAGCTTCCCTCTTCTGACAGCGTTCTTTGACCTGATCGGCGTCATCGGAGGCTATCTTACCGGTGTTTTGCTGCTGAATATCGACAGGGGTGCATATTTTTACCGAGTGCAATCCTCTGTCGAGATGAAAGACATCACCGGTGGTTTTATTAAATCGGTAGTTTTTGCCGTGATTGTCTCCACCATCTGTTGTTACCAGGGATATTTCACCCATATGCGTTTAGACGGCATGGGTGCACGGAGCGTCAGCCTCGCCACAACATCGGCTGTCGTATTGTCATGTGTGATGATTCTTATATCCGATTATGTCGTAACTTCTTTTCTTATGTGAGGTGACATGGGAAGTCCGTTATTAGAATTCAGGGATGTGACCAAGTCTTTCGGCGGGAAGACGGTACTTGATCGGGCAAATCTGAAGATATATGAGAATCAGATTACCACTATAATCGGAAAGAGCGGCACCGGGAAGAGTGTTCTCCTTAAGCACTTTGTGGGGCTGCTTCAGCCTGATGAGGGTGTCGTCCTGTTCAGGGGCATGCCCATTCAGGGAATGAAAAAAAGCGACTGGAACAAATGCAGATCGGAAATCAGCTATATGTTTCAAAACAATGCCCTTTTTGATTCAATGACGGTTTTTGATAATATCGCCCTTCCGCTCCGGCAAACCACACATTTGAGCGGGAAGGAGATCGAGAAGCGGGTAAAAGCCAAGATCGAACAGACAGAGCTCACCGAGGCGGCAGATAAATATCCTGCGGAGCTTTCGGGCGGCATGCAGAAGCGTGCCGCATTGGCAAGGGCCCTCGTTACAGACCCGAAGATCGTTCTCTTCGATGAGCCGACCACGGGGCAGGACCCTATCAGGAAAAACGTTATCTTAAGCATGATCGCGCAGTACAGGAAAAAGTTCGGTTTTACTGCTGTCCTGATCAGCCATGACATCCCGGATGTTTTTTTAATATCCGACCGTATTATCCTTTTATGGGAAGGCGGGATAGCCTTCGAAGGTACTTATGAAGAATTAACAAGACTGGACCACCCCATGGTCGATGAATTTTTACGCAGCCTTGAGGGGTTTCAGGATGAGCTGACCGGTCTTCTCTCAAAGCAGATGTTCAGGTCGAGGTATGACACGGTATTCGGTCTCGGGAGAAAAGAAACAACCGTCACTGCAGTCCTTTTCAGTGTTAAATTTGATCTCCTCGCAGATACGCTCGGCCACAAGGCAGCCGTTAGCGTTCTCAAAGCTCTCGGTGAATATATTAATACCCACCTCGGGGCATTGGGAGCGTTCTCTGCAAGACAGGGCAGGGGTAAAATTCTGACAATGCTGCCTCATGTGGGCCTGAGTGATGCGCACCAGCTCGTGGCAAATTTTGGCAAAGGACTGCAGGAGCAGGCCCTACTCCGTATCCAGGGCCTTACACAGGCAAAGATTGGGGTAGACGCCTGTTTTGAAATCCATATATGTGTAGGAATAATTGAAGCAAGATCTAATGACGCCATTGAAGAGATTATCGAAAAGGCAACGTCGGTTCAAGAAATAATCGCGGAATACAGATGCGGATAATAATGAATTCAATCATCTCGCAGGAGGAAATAGAAGATGAAAAAATATAAAATGGAATCAATTGTGGGTATCTTTGTCGTTATCGGCATACTCGCGGTGGGGTACATGACCATAAAACTTGGTAAGGTCTCCTTGCTCGGGGACGACTCATATCCCCTTTATGCGAGGTTCACTTCGGTGTCCGGACTGAGAGCGGGCGGCCCGGTTGAAATGCTCGGCATCGAAGTCGGGAGGATAGAACGATTGACTGTAGACCAGGACAAACAAATGGCATTGGTGGAACTGAGGATCAAGAAGGGGATTAAAGTCTTTGATGACGCGAGCGCGTCGATCAAAACTGCAGGTTTGATCGGCGACAAGTTTATCAGGATTGAGCCGGGGGGCAGCGGAGATATTATAAAACCGGGAGGAACGATTACGGAGACCTCTGCTCCGCTCGATATGGAAGACATTATCAGTAAATATGCCTTTGGAGACGTCAAAAAGGGCGATAAAAGTGAAACAAAATAGACTTAGGAGGCAGCGATGAAAAAACAACTCATTTTTTTAATGCTAATCTCTTTTTTGGTCCTTCCCTTTTCTGCCTATGCCGGGCTTCCGCTCGACACCCTTAAAGGGAATGTTAAAAAAGTACTCGATGTATTGAGAGATCCCTCTCTCAAGGGTGAGGCCGCCAAAAAGACCAAGAAGGCCAAGATCAGGTCTATTTCGAACAGGATGTTTGATTTCTCCGAGCTTTCGAAGAGGACTTTGGGGCTGAATTGGAAGAAATTCAGCAAAGAACAGCAGATGGAATTCATCGAACTCTATCAGTCGCTTCTTGAAGGCGTCTATGCCGACAGGATTATGGCTTATGCGGACGAAGAAATCATTTTTAACAGGGAGAACCCTCTCTCGGAAAAAACGGTGGAGGTCCAGACGACTGTCGTGACAAAAAAAGCGGACATCCCCATTCACTACAGGATGATCCAGAAAGAGGGCGACTGGCGGGTGTATGATGTCGTTATCGAAGGCGTGAGCCTGATCACCAACTACCGTACTCAGTTCAGAGAAATCTTATCGCACAAGACACCTGAATCCCTGCTCGATACATTGCGAAAAAAAATAGCCAGGACATAACACGTAAACAAGCAATCGCGGTATATTCCGAAATGGATTATCAGGAACGGGTCACAGGAGGGAACTCACAGTAAATACTCCTGTTTTTTAGTGCAAAACTTCCGGCATAAATTGCTATGATATTGATATCCCTGATATTTGAAAGGAAATGAAAGACCGTGTTTGAAGATGAGGAAACAGTTGATTTAAAAAATAAGATTTCAGAACTCAAACAACGTTTAAATCAGATTTATGCACAATATTTCACTGATACCAGTAAGAGCAGAGTCTTTGAAACCGAGTTCTCATTGTACTTGAAAGCATGTGAACATGCGAGAAATGAGATAGGTGAAAATCGCAAAATACAACATGACGTTACAAAGATAGGACTGGGCATCCTCATTGCCGCATCTGCCGCAACTATTTATTTATTTAAAATGCAAGCCCTTTTGGGCACGTCAATTCTCCTGGGATTTGGTTTTTTTGCATGCGGTTTCATGTATCTCCTTTTAGCCGCGGAAATAAAGATCGTGAGAGCGGCTGAATTCTGTTCGGAATTGGAGACATACTTTCAGCGGCACCGATGGTCAACAGAGCTTAAGCAAAGCCTGAATTTGCCCGACATCCCGCTATGGGGAGAGTATACAGGCAAATGGAACAAGGATATATTTTATGAAGGACACTTTGAAAAAACGGCTCTTTACGGTCCCTTCCGCATTGCGATCACTCTGATTGCAATAACGGCTTTTTTTTATATAATCCAGTTATCTATTTCCCAGGACCTCAAGTTGACTTCACCCGTATTGATAGTCTGCCTCATTTTATGGGTTGCAGCCGTTATTTCACAAAGCCTTATTGTACATACGATCATTAATACTGTTGACGTCAAACTGCGGCGCAATGAAAAAGACATGCCGGAAGAATTAATGAGAAAAGAGATAAATTGGCATCCCTGCACGTGGATAAATATTCTGAGGCTCTTTTTAGTTCTGGATATTGTCTTGCCTAAGTCATTGAAAAAATACGGCGATCGAACATAATAGTCCCGATATGTTACACACAACTATCTTTTTCATACAGTGTCTACTTCACTTGTGATGAACTGAGGAATCAGGCAATCTTAACGTCTGTGAGTCGGAAGAAGAGCGTGCAGACGACAATGATTTTTTCGCATGTACTCAGAGAAACGACCAATGCGCCCCCAAGATCCACTTGACACCCTTTATTCAGGAAACGGCAGTTTGAAATTACGACGGGTACAGCGCCAATCAATCTCGGATAGGTTTCTTGAATCTCAGGGCCTTCATCCTTTTCTTTCTTGCTTCTCTCTTTTTGCGTTTTTCTTTTACAGAGGGTTTTTCAAAAAAACTTCTCTGCTTTATCTCCTTGAAAAGACCTTCTTTCTGGAGTTGGCGTTTAAGCGACTTCAGCGCTTTTTCTATATCATTTCCATAAACCTTTATATCCAAAATAGTCTATCTCCATCCTCTTCCGGCGCCTCTATTTTTGCCGGCACCACCGCCACCGCGCCTGTCTCCAAAATTACCTTTGCCGAAACCGCGCTTTTCTCTCGGCTGTTGGGGTCTTGCCTCGTTCACAGCCAGTGTCCTCTCCATAAATAATGATCCGTTCAAGGTCTCAATAGCCTTTTGCGCTTCTTCGCTGGTTGCCATTTCGACAAAACCGAAACCCTTCGGATTACCCGTGTTAACATCGGTTATTATCTTTACCGACTCAACTTCTCCGCTCTTTGAAAACAGCTCTCTGAGGTCCTCTTCCGTTGCTTTAAAGGAAATATTGCCGACGTACAGTTTCTTTTGCATCGATTCTTCTCCTTTTTCTTACATAATAAAAAAACCCCGGAGGCTTTTAAAGTCCCTGGGGTTTCCATAACTCCAAAAGTACCTGCTATTATATGTCATGCGGGGCAGATTGTAAATACCCTATCTCATGATTCTTTGAAGAGGCTGATAAATTCAAACCTCTCCCCGTCAAACAATCCCTATCTGAATTATTCGGAACAATAATTTTCGGGTAAATTTCCGTGACATGAGGCAATTTTTCTTATGAAAATGACTTCTGAATCACAAATACTATTTTAAATCAGCAACTTCTGTTTCTGGCATCTCTCTTGCTTTTTATGTGGAGTTATAGTAAAAAGTGTTTATGACACACTGAAAAATATATCTGTGGAGCCTGGTCTTTTATTATAGCGGTACAAATTATTTATGTTCAGGGGTAACAGAATGAAGATAGTGCCCGCAATACTTGCTGAAAATTATGAAGATTTTCTTATGAGATTAAGACAGGCGGAATCGTTTACGGATTACGTTCAGATAGATCTCATGGATGGAAGCTTCGTCCCTTCTCTCAGCTTTCCCGCGGAGAACTTAAACAGTGTAAGGACTTCTCTTGCCTTCGAAGTGCATCTGATGGTAAAGCACCCCTTCGCCTATATGAGCAGAATTTTTAATCCGAGTCTCAAAAAAGTCATTTTTCATTTTGAATCCGACGTCAAACATCTCGATTTCATCGACCAGATGAAAAAAAGGGGGGTTGACGTCGGCATGGCGATCAAACCGGAAACTGAAATAAATGAATTTAAAGAAATAGCTGAATTAGCAGATACGCTCCTGTTCCTTACGGTGGACCCCTGCTGTTACGGAAATCCCTTCAAGCCTGAAGTGATCGAAAAAATCATTAAAGCGAGGCATGTGCTCAAGAATAAAATTATAGCTGCTGACGGGGGCGTATCCCTCGATAATCTAAAATTATTCACAGAAGCCGGGCTTGATTACGCTTGTGTGGGTAGCAGGATTTTCCTAAAAGGAAATCCTGCGAAGAACTATGAACTTTTTTTAGAGAAATTAGCGGAACTCGAGGTTTACAAATGATCGTAGCTATCGGAGCTGACCACGGCGGTTATCTTTTAAAGACCAGGATCGTAGAACTCCTGAAAAATCTCGGCCACGAAGTCCATGACCTTGGTACAAACAGCGAGGATCCTGTAGATTACCCTGACTTTGCCCTTGCCGTGTCCCAGGATATTCTCATGAAAAAGGCGGACAGAGGCGTTCTGCTCTGCGGCAGCGGTGTCGGAGCAAGTGTCGCTGCAAACAAATTCCCAGGCATACGGGCTGCAGTCTGCCACGACACATTCTCTGCGCACCAGGGAGTGGAGGACGATAACATGAATATCCTCTGTCTCGGCGCACGCGTCATAGGGGCTGAACTCGCGAAGGAGATAGTCAAAACCTGGCTTGCCGCGGCATTTTCAGGAGCAGAAAGGCATAAGCGCAGGTTGTCCAAGATAAAAAAAATCGAGGCGGAGTTTTAGTGTTAGTAGAGTCTGTTTATAAACTCAACATTCTGTCATTCCCGCAAGCGAAGCGCGTCGGGAATCCTTCTGAGAAAAGGCGCAGAAAGATTCCGGACAAGCCGGAATGACAGGAAAACGACCATTGATCGCTTTATACACTGGCATTAAGTCATCTCAAACGTTGCATTATAAAAGAGGTTAAAACAATGAAACTCGGTTATATCGGGCTGGGGAAAATGGGCTTCAATATGGTAGAACGCCTTCTCGAAAAAGGCCATCAAGTTGTTGTCTTTGATACAGATAAAGAAGCTGGAACTGCAATCTCAAAAAAGGGCGCCGAGCCTGCAATCGATTTACGGTCTATGATATCGGCATTGTCGAAGCCCCGATTGATATGGCTGATGGTCCCCTATCAGGCGGTCGACAGCATCATCGCAAATCTCACACCTTTTCTGAATGAAGGGGATACCGTAATAGACGGGGGCAACTCGCCATATAAAGAATCCATGGGGAGGGCGATAGAACTGCAGAAAAGGGGCATAGACTTTCTGGATGTCGGTGTGAGTGGCGGACCGGGCGGCGCGAGAAACGGCGCTTGCCTCATGATCGGCGGAAAGAGAGAGATCTTTGAAAAGTTTGAGGACCTTTTCAGAGATCTCTCTACTGATCATGGGTATGGATACATGGGCAGGTCCGGCGCGGGCCATTTCGTAAAAATGGTCCATAATGGAATCGAATACGGAATGATGCAGGCAATAGCCGAAGGGTTCGCCGTCATGAAAGTGTCATCTTTAGATTTAGATTTAATAAGGATTGCAGAAGTTTATAACCATAGAAGTGTTATAGAGTCGCGCCTTGTGGGATGGCTTAGAGACGCTTTTGAAGAATATGGAGAAGATTTGACCGATATCTCGGGTTCTGTCTCACAAAGCGGAGAAGGGCTATGGACTGTCCAAGCTGCGAAGGAAATAGGGATACCGGTTCCTATTATTGAAGGCGCCTTTAATTTCAGGGTCCAGTCACAGAGCAACCCCAGTTTTACGGGACAGATCGTCTCTGCCTTAAGAAATCAATTCGGAGGACATGAAGTTTTCAAGAAAGGAACAGGGGCATAATGATTGCGAAAGAGAAAAAAGAGGCATTGGAAAAATTGGCCAGGCTGATCCGTTATTTCATTCTTGCTTCAACGACAGAAGCCGGGTCCGGTCATCCCACATCATCTTTATCAGCCACCGAGTTGATGACCGCTCTTTTATTCGGAGGGTTCTTCCGTTTTGATGTGGAACAGCCCGAGCATCCGAATAATGACCGGCTGATTTTTTCGAAGGGTCACGCTTCGCCCCTCTTTTATTCTCTATGGGCAGCTGCGGGAAAAGTGACCGAGCAGGAACTTCTCACGATGAGAAAATTCGGCAGCCGCCTTGAGGGCCATCCCACTGTTGCATTTTCATATGTCGAAGCTTCTACCGGGTCTCTCGGGCAGGGACTTTCTATCGGGCTCGGTATGGCCTTAAATGCAAAATACCTCGATAAACTTCCTTATAAAGTGTTTGTCCTTTTGGGTGACAGCGAAATGTCGGAGGGGTCCCAGTGGGAAGCTTTACAGCTTGCAGCTCACTACAAGTTGGACAACCTTGTCGGCATCATAGATGTGAACCGCCTCGGTCAGCGAGGTGAAACAATGTACGGCCACAATCTCGATGCATACAAAAAGAAAATCGCTTCTTTCGGATGGAAAACAGAGGTGATCGACGGTCATGACTTTAACAGCATTTTCTCTGCATATAAAAAAGCTTTAAAGTCCGGGGACAAACCTACTATGGTCATTGCAAAAACTATTAAAGGTAAAGGGGTCTCTTTTATTGAAGACAGGAACGGGTGGCATGGCAAAGCGCTCAGCAGGGAAGAATTTGACCGCGCGCTCGGCGAACTTGGGGAAACAGACAGATCTGTCAGGGGAGAGATATTGAAGCCCTATGACCTTAAACCCGAAATAGAACCTCCGCTAAAAATGAAGGAAGTTTTCTATTCCCCGGACAAACCGGTAGCTACCAGGAAAGCTTACGGAAATGCGCTCGAACGCATTTTCCCTCGATTCCCGGATATGGTAGTTCTCGACGCCGAAGTCAGCAATTCGACTTATTCCGAGATCTTTCAGAAAGCTCATCCTGAACGTTTTTTTGAAATGTACATAGCCGAGCAGAATATGGTCGGCACGGCCATGGGTTTACAATGCCGGGGAAAGATCCCGTTCGTATCTACCTTTGCCGCATTTCTCACGAGGGCTTACGATCAGGTCAGGATGAGCCAGTATTCGGATGCCAACATAAAATTCTGCGGGTCCCATGCAGGCGTTTCGATCGGTGAAGACGGTCCTTCACAGATGGGTCTGGAGGATATCGCGATGTTCAGGTCAATTCTGAACAGTGTTGTTCTATATACGTCAGATGCTGTGTCAACGGAAAAACTGGTGGAACGAGCAGCGGAACATAAGGGAATCGTTTATCTCCGCACCACAAGAAAAGACACCCCTATTATTTACGGAAACGATGAAGAGTTTCATATCGGAGGGAGCAAGGTATTGAGGGAGAGCGATAGGGACCGTGCAACTGTTGTCGCCGCCGGCATCACTCTCTATGAAGCACTGAATGCCTATGAGGAGCTGAAAAATGCTGGAGTCTTTATAAGGGTGATAGACCTTTACAGCATAAAGCCGGCCGATAAGGAAACGCTCATGAAGGCTGCACGGGAAACAAAAGCGATCATAACCGTTGAAGACCATTTTTCCGAAGGAGGTCTCGGCGAAGCAGTAAGAAGTACACTTGCAGCTGCTGTCATACCGGTCCATTCCCTTGCCGTAAGAAAGATGCCGAGGAGTGGAAAACCTGCTGAGCTTCTTGAATATGAAGAGATATCAAAGAACGCCATTATGAAAAAAGTAAAGGAGGTCTCATGAGACCGGCGAACCTTAAGACAAGGATATTCCTGGATGGCGGAGATCCCGGCGAGACAAGGGAGATCATCGACCTTCTGGGATTTCTCGACGGGCAGACGACAAATCCGACACTCATCTCGAAAAACCCCCAGGCCCGCGAGCGTATGGAGAGGGGCGAAAAATTCAGCGAAAAAGAGATACTCGATTTCTACCGTACCGTTGTCGAAGAAATCTCCGGACTCATCCCCCGGGGTTCGGTATCGGTTGAAGTATATGCCGACTTTGCAACGCCGTCGGAAAAGATGTTGAAGCAGGGTAAAGAGATGTTCTCGTGGATCCCTAACGCACATATCAAATTTCCTACTGCAAAAGAAGGATTAAAAGCGGCAGAACAGGCAGTCAAAGAAAGGATGAGAGTCAACATGACCCTGTGTTTCAGTCAGGAACAGGCTGCTGCCGTTTACGCTGCAACACTGAGCGCAAAAAAAGGTGACGTCTTTGTTTCGCCTTTCATAGGTCGTCTCGACGACAAGGGAGAAAACGGCATGGATCTTATTTCTGACATCTTGAGGATGTATGAGAAGGGAGACGGGCATGTGGAAGTCTTGACGGCAAGCGTGAGGAATTTCGATCACCTGTTTTATGCAATTAAACTCGGTTCGGACATTATTACGGCGCCTTTCACGGTATTAAAAGAGTGGGGAGACAAAGGGCTTCCCATGCCTGCCGATGATTATGTTTATGCCCCGAAAGGCTTAAGGCCTATCCCTTATAAAGATATAGACCTCGCAAAAAAATGGCAGGATTATGATATTTCTCATGAATTAACAATAAAGGGCATGGAGAAGTTCTCTGCGGATTGGAATTCATTAATTAAGTGAATTGCCCATCGGTTGCGTAAAGCAGGAGCAGATATGCTGAAAAACTCCTGTAATGCAAGAAGATCTAATTTATGATACACATGAATGCAAACCTCATAGTTTGTGCATTATCGCAGAAGGCTGGCAGGCCGGCCTACATGTTTATAAGGTGTTGCTACAGGCCTTTTTCATCATATCCGCCCCTGCTTTTAAAAAAATCTTTTGCAACATTAAGGTGAAGAGAGGCATATCATTTATGACAGCAACGAAAAGCGGTGAGGAAATTATTGACAGCAGGTTCTTGCAGACCTGTAATATACCTGCTGAAGAATTTAGCGTTGAGCCTTTTACCATGGTTATCTTCGGAGGAGCCGGAGATTTGAGTAAAAGGAAGCTTCTTCCTTCTCTCTTTCACCTCTACAAAGAGGATGAACTCTCCAAGGGATTTTCTATCATAGGATTTGACAGGGTGGGAATGACCGAAGAGCAGTATCGCAACATGGTGAGAGAAGCATTGCAGACGTTCACGGATGAATCCTTCGAGGAGGGCGAATGGGAGGAATTCAGCAAACATCTCTTTTATCTGTCAGGTATCTTTGAAGAAGATGAAACATTTAAGGGCCTCATTAAAAAAATAAACAGACATTCTGTCCCCGCATCAAAAAAAATGAGGGATGTTATTTATTACATGGCGGTGCCGCCTCAGGTGACCCCGCTCGTAGTCGAGAAATTGGGCCGCCATAACCTCTGCAAGGGAATATTTAATACAAAGATCATTGTGGAGAAACCCTTTGGCAGAGACCGTGCGTCGGCGGCGGAGCTGAACAATATTCTGACCGGCTCTTTTAAAGAGAGTCAGATATTCCGCATAGACCATTATCTGAGTAAGGAGCCTGTCCAGAATATTATCTTCTTCCGCTTTTCGAATATGATTTTCGAACAACTCTGGAACCGCAACTATGTGGACAACGTTCAGATAACCGTGGCTGAAGATATAGGCATAGAGCACAGAGGACAGTTTTATGAAGAAGCCGGCGTTGTGAGAGATATTGTGCAGAACCATATTTTGCAGCTCATCGGGCTGGTGGCAATGGAACCGCCTGTCGGTTTTACGGCCGAATTTATCCGGGACGAAAAATTAAAGATCCTGCGCTCTATCAGACAGATGGACGAAGAGTACATCGATAAATATACTGTAAGGGGGCAGTATGGGCCGGGAAAGGTAGGCAGCAGCAATGCGCCCGGATACAGGGAGGAGCCGGGCGTCTCCCCCAATTCAATCACGCCCACTTTCATCGCAGCCAAATTCTACATCGATAACCTGCGGTGGGCAGGGGTCCCCTTTTACATCCGCACCGGCAAACGACTGACCAAAAGGACAACAGAAATCTGTATCCAGATGAAGCAGGTACCGCTGAGGCTTTTCGGCCGTATATGCGACGTTCCAGAACCGAATATCCTCGTTCTGACGATCCAGCCTGATGAAAAGATATCATTGAGGTTTGGCGTGAAGTATCCTTTTAGCAACGATCAAATTTATTCTGTAAATATGGTCTTCAGCTATTTTGAAACTTTCAAGGCGGAACCACATTTTCCCTATGAGCGGCTGCTCGTTGATTGCATCAAAGGCGACCTCACCCTCTTCGTCAGACAGGACACTGTCGAAGCAATGTGGGAAATAGTCGACCCTATTACAGCCCGCTGGGAAAACATCGCTCCTTCAAATTTTCCAAACTATGCTTCGGGAACCTGGGGTCCCCGGGAGGCCGGCCTCTTAATCGAACAGGAAGGACGCCGCTGGATAACAGACTGACCCAATGGGAGACTGCTCCGATATCCATATATTCGACAATAAGGGTGGGATGACGGATTTCATGATGGCAGAATGGAAAGAACTTTTCCGGGAATCCATGCATGAGCAAGAGGAATTTGCGGCCGCTCTTTCAGGGGGGAATACCCCGCGCGATTTTTACCGGAAACTTTCCGGAATCAATGAAGCTACGATGTGGAGCAGAACTGACATCTTTCTTGTGGATGAACGGTTTGTACCCTTTACCGATTCCGAGAGTAATTACGGCATGCTGGATAATTTGCTCCTGTCCAGGGTAAATATACCTCCGGAAAATTGCCATCCCATTCCTGTACAGGAAGCTTCACCGGAGAGTTCTGCAAAGAAATATGAAGAAGAAATAAGGACTTTTTTTAAACTTGAAAAAGAGGGACTTCCGGTGTTTGACCTTATTATGCTGGGCATAGGCGAAGACGGCCATACAGCATCTCTTTTCCCGGGGACTGATGCTTTGAGAGAAAGAACACGTCTCGCATCTCCGGTATATCTGGAAGGAAAAAGGCATCACAGGATAACCCTAACCCTGCAGGTAATAAATAACTCGAGAAACATAATCTTCCTCGCAGCGGGAAAAATCAAGGCAGAGGTGATAAGAAGAGTACTGAAAGAAAATGATGCTTCGCTGCCGGCAGCATTGGTTAAACCGAAAAACGGAAAACTTTTGTTTCTGTTAGACCGGGAGGCGGGATCGTGCTTATAAGGGGCCTTATATGAACCCGTCATCAGCGCAGATCGTGGCTCTCTGGCCTGTGATAGTATATTTCCTTGCGGTGATTTTAATTGTGACAGGGATGATGGCACTTTCGTATTTCCTGGGGCAGAGACATAAAGACAGGGCAACCGGAGAACCCTATGAGTCCGGCATAATTTCAACAGGAACCGCGCAAGTGCGTTTTGATGTCGGGTTCTACATGGTGGCGATGTTTTTTGTCATCTTTGATCTCGAAGCCATATTTATTTTAGCCTGGGCTGTCGATGTCCGTGAACTCGGCTGGACCGGCTATTATATGATGCTGATTTTTATCGGCGTACTCGTTGTAGGACTCCTCTATTTATGGCGTTCGGGTGCACTGGACTGGGGTCCTTCGAAACTGGAACCGCGAAGAACCGGACAGAAAGGGTGAATCACTTCATGAAATGGAAGATGAAAAAGGATTTGTTTCCATCGTCAATGGACATCATTGAAGGCTCTTCTATTGATCACGCAGTGCGACGCTCCGTCATTTTTGCGCGTTTGCAGTACCTTATGGCCTGGGGCCGCAAAAATTCCCTCTGGCCCTTCAACTTCGGGCTCTCCTGCTGTTTTGTCGAAATGGCAACGAGCATAACCAGTAAATACGATATCGCCCGTTTCGGGGCTGAAGTAATCAGGGGCACTCCCCGCGAGGCCGACGTGATGGTCATCGCCGGCACCGTCTTTATTAAGATGGCGCCCGTTATAGAGCGCCTTTACCAGCAGATGATGCTGCCGCGATGGGTAATCTCCATGGGATCATGCGCAAACTCCGGAGGGATGTATGACATTTACAGCGTGGTCCAGGGCGTCGATAAATTTCTTCCGGTTGATGTTTACATACCCGGCTGCCCTCCCCGTCCCGATGCCTTTATGGAAGGATTACTGTTGCTGCAGAAAGCTGTTGAAAAGGAAAAACGCCCCCTCAGCTGGGCCGTGGGCCCGCAGAATACGGAAATACCAGCCAGACCGTGTATGCGTGATATTAAAAGGACAGAAAGAGTACAGGCTGTTGAACTGCGTTCTCCTGACGAGGTCTGATGACGGATAATACTGATATAACTCAGGAACTCAGCGGGAAATTCGGTTATTCGATTATTGCTCTGCAGGGAACACGTGATGACATCCCTACCCTTTGGATCCGCCGGGACAGCATACATGAAGTTCTACGATATCTTAAGAGTGAAGTCTCTAAACCTTACAGGATGCTGTACGATCTCACAGCTATAGATGAGCGGCCACGCCTGAACAGACAAAATCAGCCCGACAGCGATTTCACCGTTCTATACCATCTCCTGTCATATGATAGAAACGAGTATATCCGGATCAAGATTCCGCTCACTGGTGATTGCCCCACCATCCCGAGCATAACCGATATCTGGCCCGCGGCCAACTGGTACGAGCGTGAAATATGGGATATGTTCGGCATTATTTTTGACGGCCACCCGCACCTTAAAAGAATACTAATGCCGCCGACCTGGCATGGACATCCCCTGAGAAAGGAACACCCGGCGCGGGCAACGGAAATGGAACCCTTCACCCTTCCGGAGAGGCGTGAGGAAGAAGAGCAGGAGGCTATGAGGTTCAGGCCCGAAGACTGGGGAATGGGCCGGCACAGAGACAGCACTGACTTCCTGTTTCTCAACCTCGGGCCGCAGCACCCGGGGACACACGGCCTGCTTCGGGTAATCCTTGAACTCGACGGGGAAGAGATCGTGGACGCCGTTCTGGACATAGGATTTCACCATAGGGGCGCCGAGAAGATGGGTGAACGACAGTCGTGGCACACGTACATCCCTTATACTGATCGCGTCGATTATCTGGGGGGTGTGATGAACAACCTTCCCTACGTGCTCGCGGTTGAACAACTTGCCGGTATAAAGGTACCTGAAAAGGCAGAGGTGGTCCGCGTGATGATGGCTGAGTTCTTCCGTATTGCGAGCCACCTGGTATGGTACGGGACGTTTGCGCAGGACCTCGGTGCATTGTCACCCGTATTCTATATGTTCACCGACAGGGAAAGGGTTTTCGACATAGTGGAGGCGGTCTGCGGAGGACGCATGCACCCGGGCTGGTTTCGTATCGGAGGTGTTGCTCAAGATTTGCCGAAAGGATGGGACAAGCTCGTAAAGGACTTTTTGAACTATTTTCCGGACCGCCTCGCCGACTATGATAAGATCGTTATGCGCAATGGGATCTTCAAGGCACGTACTCAAGGCATAGGCAGTTATACACTGAATGAGGCCATCGAATGGGGTGTTACAGGACCCGGTCTGCGGGCCTGCGGTTTCGACTGGGACTTCCGGAAGAAAATGCCTTATTCAGGATATGACCGGTTTGAGTTCGATATACCAATTGCCCGGGATGGTGATTGCTACGGCAGGGCTGTTGTCCGGGTGGAAGAAATGAGGCAGAGCATGCGGATCATTGAACAATGCATGAAGAACATGCCCGGCGGGGCATATAAATCAGACCATCCCCTCGCAACGCCCCCGCTTAAGGAACACACCATGCATGATATTGAAACACTCATTGCGCATTTCCTTAGTATGAGCTGGGGGCCGGTAATGCCTCCCGCAGAAGCATTTGTCAACATAGAAGCTACAAAAGGCGGCAATGGTTATTATCTGGTCAGCGATGGCAACACGGTATCTTACCGCACCCGTATCCGCACCCCGTCCTTCCCGCATCTGCAGATGGTCCCCCTGATCTGCCGTCATCTGACGGTTCCGGACCTGTTGGCAATTTTGGGTAGTGTGGATTATGTACTCGCTGATGTTGACAGATGAGTTTATCATTTAAGGCGGAGGGTTGATGTTATCTGAACCGGACATACGGGTAATTGAATTGCTTTTTAAGGAATACCCGTTTAAACAAGCAGCGTGTATCGAAGCATTGAAGATCATCCAACAGCAGCGTGGCTGGGTATCCGATGAAGACATAAAAGACATTTCCGAATTCCTTGAGATGACACCGGATGAGCTGGACAGCGTGGCCACATTTTATAACCTCATCTTCAGAAGACCTGTCGGGAAACATGTCATTCTGATCTGCGACAGCGTCAGTTGCTGGATAACGGGGTATGACAAATTGGTAGAACACATCGAAACAAGATGGGGTTTAAAACTGGGAGGGACCAGTGCCGACGGCAAGTTCACGCTGCTGCCCACAGCGTGTATCGGCGCCTGCGACCAGGCTCCGGCAATGCTCATCGACAACAAGATTTACGGATATCTGGACGAAGGTAAGATTGATGAGATTCTTTCACGGTTCGAATAAGGAGGCGGCTCATGGAACTGCCGTTGACTAAAAATATCAGGCCGGGGCAGACCCCCCCGAATCTGAGAGAATACGAGATGACAGGGGGTTATCAGGCCGCCCGTAAGGCCCTTTTTGAGATGACACCACGGGAAGTGATAACCGCTGTAAAGGACTCCAACCTGCGGGGCCGGGGCGGAGGGGGGTTCCCCACAGGATTAAAGTGGGACCTCATGCACCCTGTGGAGAAAGATAACCGCCGCCCGAGATATCTCGTCGCCAACACCGACGAGATGGAGCCGGGAACATTCAAGGACCGCCTGCTTCTGGAAGGCGACCCACATCAGTTGATAGAGGGCATGATCATCGGTTCTTACGCAGTGCGGGCTGATATAGCCTACGCCTTCATCCGCACTGCTTATGTCCTCGCAGCAGAGAGGTTAAAAAATGCGATTGCCGAGGCTTACGCCGAAAACTATCTCGGTAAAGACATCTTTGGCTCCGGATATGATCTGGAATTGCGCCTCCATGTAAGCGCCGGCCGTTACATCTGCGGCGAGGAGACTGCTTTGCTGAACGCCCTGGAGGGGAAACGCGCCATACCCCGTGCAAAGCCTCCCTATGCGACAACAGTGGGTTTATGGGGGAAACCAACCGTCATAGACAATACAGAGACCTTTTGCTGCGTCCCCCACATTGTAAATAACGGCGCTTCCTGGTTTAGAAGCCTGAGCCGGTCTGAAGACGGAGGAACAAAAATCTACGGTGTGAGCGGCAGGGTGAAAAATCCCGGTTTCTGGGAACTCCCGATGGGAACGACTATAAGGGAGATCCTTGAAGTGCATGCCGGAGGAATGAAAGATGGCTATAAATTCAGGGGTGTTATTCCCGGCGGCGCTTCAACCGAATTCCTTATTGAAGAACATCTCGATGTGAAAATGGATTTTACCTCTGTGGAGAAAGCGGGGAGCCGCATGGGTACCGGAACCATGATCATCCTCGATGATAAAACATGCCCTGTCGGCATGGTACTCAGTCTGGAGCAATTTTTCGCCCGTGAATCCTGCGGGTGGTGCACGCCCTGTCGTGAGGGTTTGCCCTGGATAGAAAAGATACTTCGAGACATAGAGGACGGCCAGGGGCGGCCTGAAGACATAGAAATATTACAAGAACAGTCATTTCTTCTCGGGCCGGGGCATACTTTCTGCGCACTTGCGCCGGGAGCGATGGAACCGCTAAGGAGCGCACTGAAATATTTTAAAGAAGATTTTGAACGGCATATCCGAGAGAAACACTGTCCCTGGAGGGAATGAATGGCAACGATTTATATAGATGGCAAGCCTTATGAAGTAAGGGAAGGGCAGAACCTCCTCCAAGCCTGCCTTTCACTCGGTTTCAACGTGCCGTATTTCTGCTGGCATCCCGCAATGCATTCTGTAGGCGCTTGCAGGCAATGTGCTGTAAAGCAGTTTAAAGACGAAAATGACAGCAAAGGCCGCATTGTTATGTCCTGCATGACGGCCGCTACGGATGGGACCCGCATCTCCATAGATGATCCCGAGGCGGTAAAATTCCGCAAAAGCAACATCGAATGGCTGATGCTCAATCATCCCCATGACTGTCCGGTTTGTGACGAAGGCGGCGAATGCCACCTCCAGGATATGACGGTTATGACCGGCCATACATACCGAAGGACACGGACAAGAAAACGCACTTACCGAAATCAATATCTCGGCCCTTTTGTCAACCATGAGATGAACAGGTGCATTCAATGCTATCGCTGCGTCCGCTTCTATAACGACTACGCGGGAGGTCGCGATTTTAACGTATTCGCCTGTCATGACCGTGTGTATTTCGGACGGCACAAGGACGGTGTTCTTGAAAGCGAGTTCAGCGGAAATCTGATCGAGATCTGCCCGACAGGCGTGTTTACCGACAAAACTCTGAAGCAACATTATACCCGCAAATGGGACCTGCAGACGGCCCCTTCCCTCTGTGTGCACTGCGGTCTGGGCTGCAACACTATTCCGGGCGAACGCTACGGGACCCTCAGGAGAATATATAACCGTTATAACGGAGATATTAACGGCTATTTTATCTGCGACCGCGGACGCTTCGGTTACGAATTTGTGAACAGTGACCGGCGGATCAAAAGACCATTTCTATCCGATAAGTCGAAACAAAAGTATGGAGGTGAGAATGAAGGTTCAGTCAGCAAGAAAATGGTTCTTGACCGCCTTTCAAATCTGCTCCGTTTCGGCGCCGGTGTGATCGGCATCGGCTCTCCGAGGGCTTCGCTCGAAGCGAATTTTGCCCTGCGCACTTTAGTCGGGGCTGACCGCTTTTATACCGGCCTGTCAGAAAGAGACTCGCACCTTATGACTCTTATTAAAGATATCCTGACAAAGGGACCGGCCCGTTCGCCTTCATTACATGAGATAGAAATGTGCGATTCTGTTCTCGTATTGGGAGAGGATGTGACGAACACTGCGCCGATGCTCGCCCTTGCCATCCGCCGGTCAGTGCGGCAGAAACCGATGAGGCTTACTGATAAATTGAATATACCGCGGTGGCACGATTATGCAATACGGGATGCCGCTCAGCGCGACAAAGGCCCGCTTTTCATAGCGGCGACTGCCCGCACTAAACTTGATGATACAGCTTCGGGTATATACCATGCAGCTCCTGATGATATCGCGCGACTGGGGTTTGGTGTCGCTCACGCATTGGACGACAAATCACCGGAGGTGCCAGGTCTCACCCCCGACATTCAGGGTCTGGCTGAAGAGATTGCCCGGTCGTTGATGGCAGCCGAAAAACCTCTGATTGTTTCAGGGATGAGCTGCAATAGCGAAGCAGTGATACAGTCAGCGGCCAATATAGCCTGGGCATTACACAGGAGAGGACGGGCGGCAAGCCTGAGCTTTACTGTACCCGAATGCAACACACTGGGAATCGGTCTCACGGGAGGCGGCAGTCTGAATGAGGCGTTCAGAGATGCGCAGGACAGGAAAGTCGATACTGTTGTCATCCTTGAGAATGACCTTTACAGAAGGGAAAGCCAGGAGAAAGTGGATAAATTTTTCAAAGAAATCGATCATATCGTTGTCATGGATTGCGTTGAAACTCCTACAACCTCCCGGGCTGAAGTGCTTCTGCCTTCAGGCACTTATGCGGAGACTGACGGTACTATTATAAATAATGAAGGACGGGCACAACGCTATTTTAAGGTCATACAACCGCGAGAAGGAATGCAGGAAAACTGGAGGTGGATACTCGATATGATCACGGTTGCCGAAAGACCCGAGGCAAACGAGTGGAAATTATTTGAAGATATCACAAAAACTCTTTCCGGGTACCTCCCCATTTTTAAGCCGATAGCTGATATAGCCCCTCCCGCGGAGTTCCGCATCGCCGGAATGAAGATTCCCCGTCAATCACACCGGTACAGCGGGCGCACTTCAATGCATGCAAATATCAGCCTGCACGAACCAAAACCTCCTGATGATCCCGATTCCGCCCTATCCTTTTCAATGGAAGGTTATGAGGGGATTCCGCCTTCGCCGCTCATAACCCGCTTTTGGTCTCCGGCATGGAATTCTGTTCAGTCCCTTAACAAATTTCAGACTGAAATAGGAGGCCCTTTGCTTGGCGGCGACCCCGGCAGGCGATTGATTGAACCCGGTACGGGCGTGGAAATATCTTATTTTCAGGAATTGCCTTCGGCCTTTAACGCGCATACCGATAAATTGTTCATCATACCTCTCTTCCACATTTTCGGGTCGGATGAATTCAGCATCTTGTCGCCGGGCATAGCAGAACTTGCGCCAAAGCCTTATATCGGGCTGCGCGCCGATGATATGGATAAAATACAAATCCAGGAAGGTGAAGAGATTGAACTAACTCTGGATGGGTCGGTTCTGCATCTCCCGGTAAAATGCCTTTCTCAGTTGCCGATAGGGCTTGCCGGACTGCCAACCGGCCTGCCCGGATTGCAGTGGCTCTCTGTCCCTCAATGGGGTAACGTCTTTAAGCTTAAAAAGGACGCGGGTGCTTCATGAACGCTATAGTCCGGCAGCTTGCAATTGTTTTCGGAGTCCTCATCGCAACGCTCACAACAGCAGCGGGTCTTATCTGGCTTGAAAGGCGGCTGCTTGCCGTCTGGCAGGACAGGTTCGGTCCGAACCGTGTCGGCCGCTTCGGGTTGCTGCAGCCCCTCGCAGACATGATCAAAATCTTCGCCAAGGAAGACTGGATTCCTCCCTTTGCCGACAAACCTGTTTTTGTCATAGCTCCCGCGATAATCGTAGTTACTGTTCTGTTGTCGTTCATCGTTATTCCCTTTACCGCTTATATCGGGGTTGCGGACCTTAATATTGGGCTGCTTTTTTCCCTCGCGATGTCATCCATGGGCGTTTATGGCGTCGCTTTGGCCGGGTGGGCCTCGAATAACAAATATTCATTGCTTGGAGGGTTGCGTGCCGCAGCCCAAATGCTGAGTTATGAGGTATTCATGGGACTGTCGCTCATGGGAGTCGTCATGCTCACCGGCTCCTTCAGCCTCCGGGAAATAGTCGAAGCCCAAAAAGGATTATGGTTCTGCATCCCCCAATTCCTGGGTATGGTGGTCTTTTTCATAGCCGGTATCGCAGAGACCAGGAGGTTGCCCTTTGACCTTCCTGAAGCGGAAAGCGAACTTGTGGCCGGTTTTCATTCAGAATACTCCGGGATGAAGTTCGGCATGTTTTTCGTCGGCGAGTATCTCGGCATCACCCTTGTTTCAGGCCTGATAGCAACGCTCTTCTTCGGAGGCTGGTTGGGTCCTGTTCTTCCGCCGCTCTTCTGGTTTTTCTTCAAGACCTTTATTCTCCTTTGCCTGTTCATTCTGCTCCGCGCAACTTTTCCCAGGCCCCGTTATGACCAGCTCATGTCATACGGCTGGAAGGTGATGCTGCCCCTCTCATTACTCAA
Organism: Thermodesulfovibrionales bacterium; assembly: GCA_963716185.1. Lineage (GTDB taxonomy): Bacteria > Nitrospirota > Thermodesulfovibrionia > Thermodesulfovibrionales > SM23-35 > CAVZMO01. The sequence goes on along the minus strand of OY970295.1, from coordinate 3,269,453 downwards.
CCTCTTAGTGACGGGAGGTATCGTACTTGCGAAGTACTAATAAATTTATCCATCGGTTGCAGAATTTGCATCATTCTGTGAGGCAGATGTGATGAAAAAGCTCTGCCAAGGACACCTCACGGCCCATAAGCGTGGCCTGCCAGCACTTGTCCGAAAGGCTCTGCAGGCTAAATTTGCAGTCATGTGTATCATAATTGAATTGCGTCACTTTGCAGAGGTTTTTCAGCGCATCTGCCTCACAGTTTTCTGGGAATATGAGGAACCGTTATGATCAGCTTTTTGAGATCTCTCTGGAGGGTTTTTATACACATGTTCCACAAAAGAGATACGATTCTCTACCCGGAAGTGAAACCCTATATCCCGCCGAGGTGGAGGGGCAGAATAATCCTCTCCCGTGATCCCGACGGAGGCGAGCGGTGCGTGGCATGCTATCTATGCGCAATAGCATGCCCCGTGGATTGCATTTCCCTTCAGGCAACAGAGGATGAATCCGGAAGACGCTATCCCGAATTCTTCCGCATTAATTTTTCGCGCTGCATCTTCTGCGGTTACTGTGAGGAGGCGTGTCCTACCTATGCCATACAGCTCACGCCGGATTTTGAAATGAGTGAATACGACCGAAAGAACCTGGTTTATGAAAAGGAAGACTTGCTCATCAGCGGGCCCGGAAAATATCCGGGGTATAATTTTTATAGGGTGGCCGGGTTGTCCATAAAGGGGAAAGATAAGGGTGAAGCAGAGAACGAGCGTCCCCCTGTCGACGTAAAGGACTTGATGCCATGATGATGAACTGCGTGGATAGAGCCTGTCATTCCCGCAAACGAAGTGCGTCGGGAATCCTTCTGAAACAACGCCCTTATCCCCCTTTAGTAAGTCGGAATAAGAAAGATTCCGGACAAGCCGGAATCACAGACAATCCGAACTTTGGGATAGTTGCTTTCAACGCAAAGGTTAAGACAACAGTGGATCTGACATGAACGACATTTTTTATATATCCGCCGTTGTAGCGGTACTTTCAACGGCCATGGCCATAACGCGGCTGAATACCGTCCACGCTTTGCTCTATTTTATCGTGTCACTCCTGGCCGTGGCAGTAATATTTTTCATCCTGGGTGCGCCTTTTGCGGCAGCGCTGGAAGTCATCATATATGCCGGAGCTATCATGGTCCTTTTTGTATTTGTGATAATGATGCTGAACCTCGGACCGCAGGCAATAGAACAGGAAAGGCAGTGGCTCGCCCCGAAAATGTGGGCGGGTCCTGTTATTCTTGCCATCGTCCTGATTGGAGAATTGATATATCTGCTCGCGTACTTCAAAAAAATGTACGCCGGGACAATCGTCGGGCCCAAACAGGTTGGGATATCGCTTTTCGGCCCTTATGCGCTCGGGGTTGAGCTGGCATCCATGCTCCTCCTTGCCGGACTCGTGGGCGCGTACCACCTTGGCCGGCGCGATAAATCAAAAGAAAATATGGGAGGTGGATCATAGTGGCCTCTGTTCCGGTGCATTACGGGCTTATCCTTGCGGGGATACTCTTCACACTCGGATTGATCGGCGTGCTCGTACGCAGAAATATTATCTTTATCCTGCTTTCTGTCGAGATCATGTTGAATGCTTCGGGATTGGCGTTTATTGTCGCGGGCTCGAAATGGGGACAGGCTGACGGTCAGATCATGTTTATTTTCATATTAACAATGGCGGCTGCGGAAGTGTCGGTGGGATTGGCCCTGGTCATTCAGCTTTACCACCGCATCAAAACGCTTGATGCAGACTCTGCCGACAAAATGCGCGGGTGATATGCTCGAACTCCTCTGGTTAATACCTTTACTGCCCTTTGCCGGTTTTCTTACATTGGCATTGTCAGGGCACAGATTGCCCGAAAGGGTCGTGGCTGTCGCAGGTGTAAGTTTCGTGGGTATTTCAGCCGTTCTGTCAATTCTTGTGAGTGCAAGCTTTATCACTTCTCCTCCCCGGGGATATGTCTTCACGCAAACCCTATGGACATGGATGCAGGTTGGAGGGTTTGTTCCAGGGGTTTCATTCTATCTCGACGCCCTTTCATTGATAATGATGCTCGTTGTCTCCTTCGTAAGTTTCTTCATTCACCTTTATTCAGTCGGGTTCATGAAGGGAGACGAGGGTTACAGCCGTTTCTTTGCTTACATGAACCTTTTCGTCGGCTCGATGCTGACTTTGGTGTTAGCCCGGGATTTTCTGCTTCTATATCTCGGCTGGGAGGGAGTAGGTCTCTGCAGTTATCTCCTCATAGGCTTCTGGTATAAAGAGCCGGCCAACGGCCGTGCTGCCATAAAGGCATTTATTGTCACCCGTATCGGCGACGCAGCAATGGCTGTCGGCCTCTTCCTGCTTTTTAACTCGCTTGGTACCTTAAATATTCAGGAGATCATGCATCTTGCCGCAAAAAATTGGCCGGCGGGTTCAGGCCTTGCCATAGCATCTGCCGCGCTTCTCCTGGGCGGAGCTCTGGGCAAATCCGCCCAGCTCCCGCTCCAGACCTGGCTGCCCGATGCAATGGCAGGACCGACTCCGGTGAGTGCCCTTATCCATGCTGCCACTATGGTGACAGCCGGTGTCTACCTGATTGCGCGCACAAATGTGCTCTTCACCCTCGCTCCCATCGTGCAATCGGCCGTGGCTGTTATCGGAGCGGCAACCCTTCTTATCGCAGGGTTCAGCGCCCTTACGCAGCGGGACATCAAGCGTGTCCTTGCTTATTCCACAATAAGCCAGATAGGCTATATGTTCCTCGCCCTTGGTGTCGGTGCATGGTCAGCTGCGATTTTCCATTTTATGACCCATGCCTTTTTTAAGGCGTTGCTCTTCCTTGGAGCAGGGGTGGTCATCTTCGGCCTTGATCAGGAGCACGATATGTATAAGATGGGCGGATTGCGCCGGCAATTGCCGATCACTTTTTGGACATTTCTAATAGGGTCTGCATCGCTGTCCGCCATGCCTTTGATAACGGCGGGCTTTTACAGCAAGGACCTGATTTTGTGGCAAGTATGGTCCTCGGACAAAGGAAGTATCTGGCTCTGGGCGGCAGGATTAACAGGCGCTTTCCTTACCTCGATATACACTTTTCGCATGTTCTTTCTGACTTTTTCGGGTAATGCGGCTTCCCGGGTGAGCCGCAAACCCGGGATAACCATGACCATTCCTCTGATCACTCTGGCTGTGCTCTCATTAGCAGGAGGATTTGTAGATCTGCCCGAAACATTGGGAAACTTGCCGCTGCTTACAAACTTCCTTTATACTGCTTTGCCTCCCTTAAAAATTCATGCAGATTTTCATACCGAGGGAAATTTACAGTTCATTGCTTCTTTAACAGCTCTTCTCGGAATCATATTTGCCTATAGGTATTTTCTTCACAGCCCCCAGCATACGGGCCGGCGGGAAAAAATTATGCAAAACCCGATCGCTTACGCAGTGCACTGCTTTTTATTCAAGGGATGGAATTTCGATCTGCTTTACGACACGTTTATTGTAAGACCTTTCTTAGGGGCAGCGCGCATCAATAAAAATGACTTTATAGATCTCGTCTACAGTGGAATCGCCCTTGTTTGCCGAGCTTCCAACAGCGTCCTGAGCTTCACACAGTCAGGGAAAGTACGCTGGTATGCAATGGGAATTGCCGCAGGCATCGTCATTCTTATCGGGATTACGGAGATATTATGATCTTAGTGTTATTTATAATTGTCCCTTTGGCTGCCGGTCTTCTCTCATGGTTTTTAGGCCGATGGAAGTCAGGGCTTCCGCCGTGGATTTCTCTGACAGCCATGATTGCGGACCTTGCGCTTGCTCTCTTTCTCTGGGTTGCACATTACGATCAATTCAGACTTGCCGGTCAGGGCAAGTGGTTGATAGAATTAAACCGCGAATGGATTCCACAGTTGGGCATCACTTTTCACCTGGCCCTGGACAGTCTCAGCCTAATCCTTGTAACACTCACCGCATTTCTGGGTATCATGGCAGTGCTATCTTCATGGACAGAGATTAAAGACCGTACAGGCTTCTTCCATTTTAACCTGATGTTTGTCCTGGCCGGAATTATCGGCGTATTCCTGTCGATCGACCTATTTCTTTTTTATTTCTTTTGGGAGCTTATGCTTGTGCCGATGTATTTTATTATAGCGCTTTGGGGTCATGAAAATCGGATCTATGCGGCAGTCAAATTCTTCCTCTTCACCCAGCTCAGCGGTCTGCTTATGCTTGCCGCAATCCTTGGAATCTATTTTATTCACGGCAGCAATACCGGCAGTTATACATTCGACTATATGCAGCTAATGGGGACATCGATTTCTCCGTCTTCGGCCAGATGGCTTATGCTCGGATTCCTTGCAGCCTTTGCTGTAAAACTTCCAGTAGTGCCTGTGCATACCTGGCTGCCCGATGCTCATACCGAAGCACCGACAGCCGGAAGCATTATCCTTGCGGGACTTTTATTGAAAACCGGTGCTTATGGCTTACTCAGGTTTGTAATCCCTCTATTTCCTGAAGCTTCACTTAACTTTGCGCCGACAGCCATGGTCCTCGGAGTTATCGGAATTCTTTACGGAGCCTTTATGGCCTTTGCCCAGACGGACATCAAGAGGCTTGTGGCATATACAAGCGTAAGCCATATGGGGTTTGTTTTCCTCGGCGTCTTTGCCTTTAACACGTTGGCATTACAGGGCGCTGTCATGCAAATCGTATGTCATGGCATAAGCACCGGGGCGCTCTTCTTTATTGCAGGCGCACTCCAGGAACGCATGCATACCCGCGACATGGGTATTATGGGCGGCCTATGGTCAGCTGTACCGCGGATCGCTTCCATAGCGCTCTTCTTTGCCCTCGCATCTCTGGGGCTGCCGGGACTGGGCAATTTTGCGGCCGAGTTCCTAATTCTTGTGGGGGCCTACCGGGTGGACATTTTAATGACGGTTCTCGCGACGGTCGGTCTCGTGACAGCGACAATATATGCATTATGGATGATGCAGGCCACCTTCTTCGGTCCGAATAAAAAAGGATGGAAGTTACCCGATTTCACAGCGCGCGAAATGGCGGTTATGGCGGTGATGGTTATAACCCTCATCTGGCTTGGTCTTTATCCACAGCCGCTCTTAAACACGGCAAGTCAGCCATTAAACGATATCCAAGAAATTATGACGGGAAAACAGGCGGCAATTGAAAACCAGATAGTTGCCTTGCCGGAGCCGGCCGGCGTGAGGGTTGTTCAGACTGTTTCGGACAGAGAGTACAGGCAATGACAAAAGCTGATTTGACAATTATGCTGCCTTTTATTGTCATAGCGTTAACAGCCCTGGCCATTATGCTGACTATCGCTTTCTACCGCTGTCATATCCTCACGGCATTTTTAACGTGTGGCGGCATCATCATCTCTTTTTCCGCCATTGCTGTGTCTTATCCGTTGTTGCCCCGGCAAGTGACCCCGCTTTTTGTCCTTGATCAATACGGCGCATTTTTCTCCGGCTTGATACTGGCGGCGTCCTTTTTTGTGACCGCCCTTTCCTACGGCTATCTCGAAAAACACGAAGGGAACAGGGAGGAGTTCTATCTCCTCCTGCTTATTGCGATATTAGGTTCTATGGTGCTCGTTGCGGCCGGCCATTTCGCTTCCATCTTCTTAGGCCTCGAAGTGTTGAGTGTAAGCCTCTATGCGATGATCGCTTATCTGCGCACTGACGAGCGCGGTTTCGAGGCCGGCATCAAGTATCTTGTGCTGGCTGCTACATCTGCGGCGTCCCTCCTTTTAGGCATGGCACTCGTCTATGCCGAACTTGGGACCATGTCTCTGTTCGATATTGCGTCAAGAATTTCATCCCCCGGCAGCCCGGATATCTTCCTGCTGACAGGGACGGCGATGATCATAGTAGGATTTGGATTCAAGCTTGCGGTAGTGCCGTTTCATATGTGGACGCCCGATGTATATGAGGGGGCGCCTGCGCCCGTGTCAGCCTTTATAGCCAGCGTCTCGAAAGGCGCTGTATTCGCCGTCCTGCTGCGCTATTTCACATTAATAGATGTACGCGCTTACAGTCCGCTGTTTTTAATATTTACCATTATAGCTATTGCCTCTATGTTCTTCGGCAACCTTCTGGCCCTTCTGCAAAACAATGTAAAACGGATGCTCGCTTATTCCTCGATCGCACACCTCGGCTATTTGCTCGTCGCCTTCCTGGCGAGCAGGAATTATGCTGCAAAAACCGTGGCCTTCTACCTCATCACGTATTTTGTGACTATTATAGGGTCCTTTGGAATTATCGTTTTATTGTCGGACAAGCAGGGGGAAGCGGACAGAATAGACGATTATGTCGGAATGGCATGGCGCAGGCCTCTGCTGAGCGGCATTTTCACTGCAATGCTGCTCTCCCTCGCGGGCATTCCGTTGACCGCGGGATTTATAGGCAAATTTTATATCATCAGAGCAGGCGCCGGATCAGACCTGTGGCTGCTGATTGTATCGCTTGTTATAAACAGCGCCATAGGGTTGTTCTATTACCTGCGCATTATTATCGCCATGTACAAAACACCCGTCGGGGAAGGATCCTCTCCGCTGCCGGCAAGAGTTTCTTTGAGCGGCGGCCTTGTACTTGCGGTGCTCCTGGTCCTTTTAATATGGATAGGGGTTTATCCGGCGGTCTTCATCGACATAATAGAGAAGATGATAGGAGGGACATTTACTTAGAAAAACTGTCTGCAATCCCCGCTTGGAAACGGGGACAACGGAGGAAATATACGATGGAAGAAGAGATTCAATCCGTAAAACCTGAAAACATAAACACGGCCCGGCGCTGGTTTCTCAAAACAATAACGCTGACGATTGGTACTATTGCCGGACTCGTTCTCGGAATTCCCTTCATCGGAGCGCTGATAGGCAGGAGTAATCTGATAAGAAAGGTGGCGATGGCCAGGGTAACTAATTTGGGCAAGTTGCCTTTGGGGCAGCCCGAGCGCGTTAATTTCTTATGGCAGAAAGAGGACGCCTATGTCCACGAAACGACGGTCCGCTCGATCTGGACCATTGAACACTCCGCCTCCGATGTGACCGTGTTTTCACCTATATGCCCTCACGCCGGCTGTTATTATAATTGGGACCGCCAGTCCAACCAGTTTCACTGCCCATGCCACGGCAGCGTTTTTTCGATCACCGGAAAGGTACTCGGGGGACCTGCGCCGCGCCCCCTCGATACGCTGCCGCACGATATAAAAGGTGGAGAATTGTATGTCACGTGGGAAGAATTCAAATCCGGGGTTCCTGAAAAAATCCGGATATCTTAAGGAGTGATAGAGGGAGGACAATGTTGCCACAAATTTGGGCCTGGATAAACGAGCGATGGCCGCTTTCCGCAGTCATCCGCTGGTCTCTCGAAGAGGAGATACCGGGGGGCGGCAGTTTCGCCTATACCTTCGGGAGCGCTCTCCTGGCGGTCTTTCTTCTACAGGTCACAACCGGAATAATTCAGCTATTCTATTATGTCCCGTCCGTCAAAAGCGCTTATGACAGCGTCAACTTCCTCAGGACACAGGTGCCGTTCGGCTGGCTGGTAAACCAGACTCATCGTCAGGGCGCCGACCTTATGGTCGTGCTGGCGGCATTTCATATGACGCGCGTCTACATCTTCGGCGCTTATAAGAAGCCGCGCGAACTGACGTGGATCATCGGTGTCGGGCTGTTGGTCACCATCATGGCTTTGACCTTTACAGGCGGGCCGCTGTCCTGGGACCAGAAGGGCTACTGGGAAGCCGAAGTAGGCTCGAATATCCCCGGGTCCATCCCTTATGTGGGCACTGTATTGAGCAATTTCATGCGCGGAGGACCCGGTGTCGGCCAACTGACCCTTTCACGCCTTTTCGGGGTGCATGTCGGCGTCCTTCCTGTGCTGCTCGCTATGCTCATAATACTTCACCTGATAGCTTTCCGGCGCTTCGGGACCGTGGGACCGTGGAATGAGGAGAATAGGAAGTTTACAGTGCCCTTCTGGCCCGATCAGGTTCTCAAGGATACGGTCGCGACGATAATCGTTATCTTCATAATCATAGCGCTGTGTGTGTTTGCTCCTAAGCCGTTTTACGGTCCGGCCGACCCGCTGGACGCGTCCTTCGTACCGAAACCGGAATGGAACTTCCTGTTCCTTTATCAGGCCCTCAAATACTTTCATGGCATCCTTGAACCGGTCGGCGTAATCGGAGTTCCCGCCTTTTTTGTCACCCTGTTGCTGCTCGTGCCTTTCATCGACCGGAGGCCCGAGCGAAATCCCTTAAAACGACCTGTGGCAATGCTCTGCGGCTTCCTGTTCGCCGCTTCCATAACGACACTCACGCTCATCGGTTATTCCAGCAAACCCGCAACAGCCCCGGCCGTCGCAGCGTCGCCGAAAACGGAAAAAGCTGTGCCTGCGAATGTAAAGAAAGGTGAAGAGCTGTTCCATTCAACCGGCTGTATCTCCTGCCACCGCATTAACGGCCAGGGCGGAACTGTCGGTCCCGATCTTTCCAACGAAGGGAACAAGGGGCGTACTCCCGAGTGGCTCTCGGCACAGATCCGAAACCCGAAGTCCCATGGGCCGGACTCAATTATGCCGCCCTTCACGTCACTTAGCGAGCAGCAGGTAATCTATCTGATTGATTTTTTGACAAGCCTCGGAAACGAGGGCGTTGCTTCCGGGCCGGAGAAACAAAAGGGAATAGAGGCGGATCCCCCTTCACAGCCGTCAGCCGCATCGTCAGACGCCGGCGCTGGTTCACAGATCAATCAAAAGTCATCGTCAACTGAAAGCGAACAGAAGAAACAGCCCGGTCAGGCCCCTTATATAATCGGAAACGCCGACCACGGGAAAGATATTTTTGAGCAGAAGTGCGTCTCCTGCCATGGCCCGGACGGGACTGATCATGTCCCCAACACCGGGTCGAACGACAAGTTTGTCCCTGCTCTCAATCCGATTGACAGAGAACTATACGATAAAGATCCGCAGGCGTTTGCAGGAAGAATCGATCTGTTTATTCAGCACGGCTCCATACCCGCCGGACCGGGACCGGAACTGCACATGCCCGCCTTCGGCGATGATCACGCCCTGACGCAGGCCCAGGTCGCCAATGCCGAAGCGTACATAATGAAGCTCAACGGAGTCGATCGCGCACAAATAACGAACCCCGGAATGCTGCCTAAGAGGTTTTTCATAATAGTAGTGCCCGCGTTTATTATCATCTTATTGATTTTAGGCGGCATATACAAGTGTCTGCCGTGACATGTGGCTGGATGGATTTATTAAACCATAAGAGGAGGTCCTATGAAAGAATATGATGTTATCGTAATCGGCGCCGGAGTGGGTATGATCGTGACATTTAAAGCAGTATCATCGGGTTTAAAAGTCGCTCTGATCGACAAGGGCACTCTCGGTGGAACATGTCTCAACGTGGGTTGCGTCCCTTCGAAGATGCTGATCTACACCGCGGACAGAATAGTCGAGATAAGGGAAGCCGAAAAGCTCGGCATCCATGCGAAGATAAGCCGCGTAGATTTCGACGCTGTAATGACAAGGATGAAAACAACTATCAAGCTCGGAAGAAAATATCTGACAAAGGCTGTCAGGGATTCGAAAAATCTTGATTTCTATAATGAGCAGGCATATTTTGTTGATGAGTACACGCTGAAAACCAAAAACGGAAACATCAGGGGAAAGAAAATTTTTATCGGGTCGGGTTCACGTCCGTTAATTCCGCCGGTTAAGGGCCTGGAGAATGTTGATTATCTGACGAATGAGAGCCTGCTGGAACTCAAGAAAGCGCCGAAGAGCATTGTTGTTATCGGCGGTGGATATATAGCTGCTGAATACGCGCATTTTTTCGAAGCAATGGGCGCCAAAGTGACAATGCTCGAAATGGGAGAAAGGTTGATGTCGGCTGAAGAGCCTGAAATTTCCGCTCTGCTGAAAAAGGAACTTTCACGGCGGATGCGGATTCTGACCAACGCAGCGGCATCGGAAGTCAAAAAGATTAAAAATGGATATGCAGTTCTTGTGAAAGTGAAAAATAAATATGCCGAAGAGATAAGGGCCGAAAAAATTATGATAGCAACAGGAAGAAAATCAAATGCGGATTTGTTGAAGGTCGAAAATTCAGGCGTCGAAACGGACAGGGCACAGTATATAAAAGTGAACGACTATATGGAGACGAGCAAACACAATATCTGGGCCTTCGGTGACGCCATCGGAAAACAGATGTTCACACACGCGGGAGATAAAGAGGCTGAGATTGCCTGGCATAACGCTGCCAATGATAAAAAAATCCCGATGGATTTTATGTCGATTCCCAGCGCCGTTTTTACCCATCCGCAAATCGCGTCCGTCGGCCTGACAGAGGCAGAGGCAAGAAAGGATTATGAGATTCTGGTCGGAAAAGCAAAATATTCGGACATTGTAGCGGGGGATACGATGGTTGAAAAGGAGGGGTTCGCAAAAGCGATAGTCGACAAAAATACAAGGCAGATTCTCGGCTTCCATATTATCGGCCCCTATGCCTCGCATATTATTCAGGAAGTTGTTAATGCCGTAGTCAACAAAAACACCGTAGACTATATCACCAACAGCATGCACACCTTCCCTTCACTCTCGGAGCTTATACCACAGGCGCTGGATAATCTCGGTTAGTCCCGAAAAATGCGGCTGATGTATCCTGAAAAGCAGATCGACCAGGTGGCCGGGGGACCAATCGTCGCCGGATTACCCGCCCGCGCGTTTGGGTTTGTGTCCCATGCTCTGAAGCATCTCGATGACCGCATCGCGGCGGTCCCCCTGAATTTCGAAGACGTTGTTCCTGATGGTACCGCCGGTCCCGAGTCTTGTCTTCAGCTGTTTGAGCAAAGCCTCTCCGTCTTTGGCCGGCATCAGTAAGCCTTCTATCAGAGTGACGGATTTCCCTCCACGGCCTTTCCTGTCAAGGCGGACATAGATCTTCTGCTGAGAAGGCTGAATTGTTACTTGCGGGGCCTCCCCGGCAGTATTCTTCTTGCGCGGAATTGCGGTATTAGTCGAATAAACAAGTCTGGATTTTTCATCACGCATAATTGGATTGTAGCATAAGGTATTGAGGTTGGTATGACTGCAAGCATCTTTCTCCTTAAAACTTTGCCGGAAAAATAGTTTTGTTCACATAGAAAGACGCTGCGTGCTCTTCGCCCGGTCGGTGCAATGTTCTCACACCTACCTATAGATCATGGGCATTTCTTTCGATTTCAGTGAAGCATTGCCAAATACTGGCAGAGCATTGAGTATGAGGAAAAATACTCGTTTTATAACGAGATACAGTAAGACAGAGCAACATAGTGATTTCCGCTAACCTCTTCACCTGCGACTACGCGGGATCGAGAGAGTTAAACTTTTATCGCTTTCTTAATCTAATGCGCATGCCGACCGAACCGCATTGAGCGCTAATTTCTTCTCGAAATAAATAGCTTCTGGAAACAGCAGATGTTATTTACTTTTGCCCAAGGGCGCTCGTTATTATAGATTTTTCTCTACAAAATTCTTGCGATAAAGTTAAGGATTTGTTTGAACCTCACCTTCCACGGTAAAACGATCGCCTCCCAGACAATCTTTTTTGACATCTTGGAAGACCACGATGACCCTCTTCATGAAGAATTATAGCAATTTTCGGGAATGCATGGTTGTATTGCACATTGCCAAAGTTTTGCAACAGGCAGGTACTTCCCTCTTCGCTCTTATCTGTCTTTATATGACTGCGGATTTGTGCAGGGTCCGTGTAAAAAGCGGGCTAAGCCTCCGCCTTCCGGGTTTTAAAGAGCATGAAAACGGTTCCTGCCCACAGGAGGAGGGTGCTAAACAGCACAAGTCCGAAGTCACGTAGATAGAAGAAAATTCCCTTATCTATCGATGTAAGAAGATGGCTCACAATCAAAAATAGAAACAGCGCTTTATATCCCCAGGGAAACTTGAAGAACGAATAGCGGTCCCATATCAAAGAGAGCAGTATCATAACGAGGGGCAACATCATCGAGACATAATGTGGATGAAAAACAGGGCTTATCACAAGCATCAGGGGAATAAGCGAGGTGAGGAAGAGCGCTTCTATTGTCCTTTCCTCGGGCGCTGTCTTATTTGGGTATCTTCTCCCACCTACGGCAGTCAAGGCAATTATCGTCAGAAGCGCCCCAATCAGGTAGTGCGCGGCTTTTACGCCGGGCGAGGCAACTTTGGGACGTGCCGCTCTTGGAAGAGAGGGGTACATTGCATTGTGTATTACAGCCATAGGCGAATTGTTGTCGGTACTGGTTATCCCGGTCAGCTCCTTGCCCAATTTATTGCCGGGATCGCCTTTAAGACCCGCCATTATTACGTCTTCATAAAAGGAATGATAAGCCTCCATAGTCCTATCCCGCCCCATTGTGGCAAGTGGGATAAGGACAAGCGCGATTGTGAGGCCGACTGCACCGCCAAATAGCATGCGCCAGTTACGCCGCCAGACCGGGGACAGAAAAACGAACACGGGTATTAATTTTATGGAAACAGCCGCCGAGAGCCAGACACCTGCTCGAAACTTTTTGCCCCTTATCAAAGAGGCGGCCGCAAGGCAAAGCACGGACGAGACAAGCAGGCCGACCTGCCCGCGCATCTGGCTACGGCCGATTGCTGGCAATAGGATCAATATAGGCAATATCCTCAAGGCCCACCAGCGCCTGCAAAAGGCCGGCTGCCCACGCACCATAGGGTTCTGAGAAGTCTCTTCAAGAGCCTTCGCGAGGATGTGGACCCCCCATAAGCCCATGAGCATGGTCAACATATACCAGGAGCCAACCGTTGCGGCATAAGGCATATATCCTGTGCGGCTCATCTCGGGAGGCGGGTCTGCAAGTGGTGTCATCAGGACTGCCAGAAGCGGCGGATATGTGTAATGCCATCCCCTATCGTCTCTTATGGAGTAGATGTCGCCCCCTGTGCGTATGGCCCAGGCTGCCCGGAGGTAAGTGTCTATGTCTGTCTTGCGCGTATGCTGCAGAGCTCCACGCATTTCAACCCACACGCCGAAGATTAGTACCAGAATGAATAGCAGAGAAAGCCCCAGGCGCTGAATCCGGGAAAGGGGCACGGAACCGTCTATTTTTTCCCCCGGCACATTCCGGGTAGTGGATATCTGGTAGATGCAGTTTCTCTTAATTTCCATCTGTCTCGCCATTGTCCAGATTGCCGGCTTCCAGAAGCCTAACAATTTTATAGTTTTTATTCATCATTTAAGAGTATTTTTCATGATAATGCTCATAGGCCAAACCTTATAAAGGAGAAAGACAATAGCGGAAGTGGCATAAGCACCACATTCCGAAAATATACTAACCGCCGTGTTCCAGCCAACCCGTTTCTATCCGGCCTCAGTGACTGATGTCCCTATAAATCCGTAGGTAATCCTGAACAATGCGAGACCAATCGAACCATACTGCCGAGTGCAACGCCTTTTCCACCATCTGCTGCCTGAGGGTATGATCTTCTATGAGTAGACGCATCCTTTCCGCGAGTTGATCCGGCTTTTCAGGCTCAATCAGAAATCCATTGATGCCGTCCTCGATGACATCCGGGATACCTCCTACGCGGCTTGCGATCACAGGGAGGCCAGATGCAAGGGCTTCAAGATTCCCGATGCCAAACGCCTCCTCCCTCGAAGGACAGACAAAAAGTAGTGCTTTAGAGAGCAACCGTATTTTTTCTTCTCCGCGTACGGTGCCGAGGAATTCTATTTCCTCGCTCAAGTTCAGGCTGTCAGCCAGTTCTTTTAAGGCATGCATTTCCACACCGTCACCTGCTATTTTGAGCTTTACGGCAGGGCACGTCTTCTTCAGCAAGCAATAGGCCTTAATGAGTATATCTATCCCTTTCAGTCTGACCAATCTTCCGAGGGATAAAATATAATCGCCCTTTCCAGATGGTCCAATAGGTCTGAATTCGTCCGTAAAGACGCCATTCGGCACGATACAGATATTTTGCCGAGGGCCACCGAGTTCCAGAATCCGTTGTTTCACATTGATCGAGATGGCGGTTATAACCTGTGCGGACGTAAAGGTTCTTCTGATCCGGTCCGCGACACGTCGGCTTATAACATACCCATCACTGTTCCTATCTAAATCGCCTCCATGAGGAGTGATTACAAGCGGTACCCCGGTGATGCTATGAAATGAAGCTCCAACCCAGCCGGCTGGATAGACGTCGCCACAGTGCAGTATGTCAAAACGGTATCTCAAATGATGCCAGAGGAGGGGAATAAGAAGTTGCCTGAGTCCGAAACGTCTGGATGACGGACGCGAATACCGAAGTATCTTGTACGGCACTCTCATCCTGTTGTCTTTCCCTCTAACATAGGGAGCGAAGACATAGGGCTCACAGTCTTGAGAAAGCATGGACAATGAAAGGTTATGAAGCATTTCCTCCATGCCTCCCACTGTAGGGAAAAAAGAGTAGGTGAAATAGCAGATCCTCAGTTTCTTTCCCAATTCCTTTTAATCTTTCCCCTCCGGTCCCATATAACTTTTCAATAAAATGGTTCGTTTTAGAGTCTGTTGCACGAAAATTGTGTAAATGAGCAATATTTAAAAAAAAGTGGCAACCCTTTTGGGTACAAAATCACGGATCACATCGTTGATCCTTTTTGCTCATTGAACATAGATTGGCCTTCTACCCATTTAGCAAGTTTTCATTAAACATCATGTTCCCTGTTACGCCGTAGTTAAAAAGATTGTGCGGATTGTGCGTTGTACAGATAAGCTTCCACTCCTGAGCATAGATTTGAAGCCCTCGCCGCACACATTTGAACAGGCCAAGAGACCTGTTCCCCCGGGTGCGGTGCAAATACCCAAATGCTCATAGCTAAACATAGCTATGATATGATAGTAGAAGAAGCTTACACAGACCTTACACGATAGGCTCTATGCGAATTTTAATCGTTGAAGACGATGTCATACTGGCAGACGGACTCCTGCGTTGCTTGAAAGATGCGAGATATGCTGCAGATCTGGTAACCAATGGTGAGGATGCTGATAATGTCCTGATGCAGGAGGTACATGATCTGGTAATACTTGACCTCGGCTTACCGCGCTTGAATGGCTACCAAGTGCTGGAACGTCTGCGTAAACGTCAATACAAGATCCCAGTTTTGATTTTAACGGCCAGAGACACATTGGAAGAGCGGGTCAAGGGACTCGACCTCGGGGCAGACGACTATTTGACCAAACCCTTTGACCTTCCTGAACTTGAAGCCCGTGTCAGAGCCCTTCTGAGACGTGCATTCAGTGAAAACAGTAACGAGCTCTGTCAAGGACCTTTATGTTTCGACATAAAAAGGCAGCAAGTCACATTGGGAGGCAATCCCCTGGAGATTTCTGCACGCGAAATGAGCGTTCTGGAAACACTGCTCAGGCGAGCGGGGAGTGTAGTCAACAAGGAACAAATACTGGAAAGTCTCTGCAACTGGGATGAAGATCTCAGCAGCAACGCCATTGAGGTGTATATTCACCGTTTGAGGAAAAAATTGGGCAATAGCGGGGTTATCATTCGCACCATCCGTGGTCTTGGCTATTTGTTGGACAATTTTCATAATGAATAAGAATATAACGCTACGCCGCAAACTTCTAACATGGCTCCTTCCACCCATGTTAGCCCTTTGGTTGGTGAGTGCCGCAGTTATGCACTCCCTTGTATTCAAGTTTATTAATTATGCTTATGACTATTCGCTGCTGGATTCCACTCATGATCTGGAGGGACAGATAGTCAACGCGGGGGGTAAAGTGTCACTTAATTTACCCAAATCTGCTCTTCAGATGTTCCTCTCAGATGAATTGGATGAGATTTACTATAATGTGGTCGGCAGAGACGGAGAAGTCTTGTCGGGAGACACAGACCTCCCAATGCCCGAAGTTACAGGAAGTCCGGGTACTTCATCTTTTCGTGACGGAACTTTGCGGGGAAAGAAAGTGCGTATAGCCTCGCTTTCATATCTCCCGCCAGGGCTGCCGCCTGACAGATCTGTTTTGATTCAGGTGGCAGAGACTCTTAACAAACGGAATGCACTATCGGGTAAAGTCATGACTGCGATGGCGCTGCCCCAATTCCTGATGATTATGCTTGCTGCGCTCATCGTATGGATTGGCATTGGTAAAGGATTGTCTCCCTTGGTAGGGCTGCAAAGGGAAATAGCCGCACGCTCGCATAGAGATCTCAGCCCGGTAGAAGAAAGCAATACACCTCAAGAAATTCTTCCCACTATCCATGAGATTAACAATCTCATGGAGCGGTTGCGTAAAGCCCTTGAAGCCCAGCGGCGATTTATCGCTGATGCTGCTCATCAACTCCGGACGCCTCTTTCCGGTCTCAAAACGCAGACAAGCCTGGCGCTGAGGCAGTCGGATCCGGCGAGTCTACAGCATTCTCTGGAACAACTCAACACAAGTACCGAATGTACAATTCGCCTCGTCAACCAAATGCTGGCCCTGGCACAGGTCGAACCCGGTTCCGACAAAATATTTGATCTGAAACCGTTGGATTTAGGCAAACTTGTCAAAGAGGCCACCAAAGAGTGGGTTCCACCTGCATTAAAAAAGGATATAGATCTTGGCTATGAGGGGCCTGATAGCCCAGTCATAATAAACGGTGACATGATTCTCATAAGGACGATGATGGATAATCTCATCGATAACGCTATTAGGTATTCGCCGAAGGGGAGTAGTGTAACGGCAAGAATCAAAGAGGTCGAAGGGGCGATTATCCTAACGGTAGAAGACAATGGACCCGGGATAGCGCCTGAGGAGCGGAAAGCGGTTTTTCAGCGGTTCTACCGAATTTCGGACAATCCTATAGCAGGAAGTGGATTGGGGTTATCCATTGTAAATGAGATTGCTATGGCACATGGAGCAAGTGTCTCTCTGGAAGATCCAGAGGGCCATCAGGGGATTGCGGTAAAAGTGAGCTTCCCTCGAACGCCTTGATTTCCCATCAACCTCTCTAATCGGGATGTGAGTATCTTATTAAGGTTAGTATAGGCTTGCTTTTTTTATACCGTCAAATATTTTGCCCGACCGGGTTGTGAAAAGTATGTGTGCTTTGGAAAGATGGCCTCATAGGTTCGCGGGAATGTCTCGAAAACCAGATGGCACTGATCAATTCCTCTCTCGACTCTGTTCTTGAGCATGTCGATAGGTTTGATATTGTAATGGTAATGCGCTCAATGACTTCCTTACCCTCTTGAAAGAATTTCATATTCCCTTCACGATTGTGAGTGACGGATTTGGGATATTCACATAAAGACTTCTTAGGAATAGAGGATTGGAAGGACTGTCTGTCTATGCCAATCAACTAAGAGAAGAAAACGGAAAATTGAATGTTATTTTCCCGCATTCTACCGAAGGCTGCTCCTCAGGACTTTGCAAATGTAAAGTGGCAAGAAAGATAAGCGGATATCAGACCTTACAGTAAACCCTAACGTTGCATTAAATTTAGGTCAAGCAGCACGCTTGAGACGTTCAAGATAATGCAAAACCCCCTTTTTGACTGTTTGATTGCCGCTCATTGTGAGCGTCAGTGTGCCTCCAGAGTTAGTAAGGCGCCCAGCTCTCTGCAACAGCGTCTTTCTGAGGGTATTGGCTTCCGTAAATTCCCATAGCGCGGTTCGTTTCTCGGTGGTTCCCCTGTTTCTTTCATGCACCATCATATGGAGTTCCCGAAACAGATTGTGCGCGAGGATTGCCGACATCATATAAAGGTGATTGCCGCAAAGCCGTCTGACAGCGACATAATCCAGATTGCACTGGGATTTCAATTCGCTGAAAGTATTTTCCTGAGACCCACGTCCATTATGAAAATACAAGACCTTCTTCATAGTAGTCTTCTTATTTGTGACGATTACCTTGAACTCATATCCGTGCTCATGGGGAATGAATAGATCGAGTTGGACAAGCTCTTTAGACTGCTTTTTGACCTTGTGCCTGATAAAGAGAAACCGGAAGCGGTTGTCCCACTTCTTGGGTTTCCACTGAGTATCGAAATACGAAAACTCCCGATTGAAATAGCGCCAGCGTCTCCGCCCCTGAATCATACCCTTAAGCTCGGCAAACCTCTCGAACGGCACCGATATCGTAAACTCGATACCCTCAGCATCAAGTGCTTTGACAATCTCGTCGCTGAAGAAGGCACTGTCCATGCGTACCTCGATGATAATGCCGGGGCAGGCGGCGCGAATAATGCGCACGCACTTCTGCATGAATTGCAAGGCACCATTGGAGTCATGGACATTGCCCGAGCGGGGAAGCACATCGAAGACCTGGCCTGTCTGAGCTATCGTGCAGAACAAAGGATAATAACTCCTTTGTCCTTTCTTTTGTTTGTTAAAGCCCACCGCTGTACCTTCCGCCATTCGTCCCGTGCTCAAAACAGAGCCGTCAAAATCAAGTGTGACCCGTGCCACACCAAGGGCATTAAGTCTTGCAAGAAGCATCTCCCGGCACGCCTGCCGAATTTTAATTATGCTTTTGTCATCAACGTTGGCCAAGGTCCTGCTGATTGTCGAAACATCCGGAATCCTTTTGAGACCCAAAAGACGAAGTATCATTAGGTCATCACGATAGTAATCCATGTCCCGGAGGCGCCGGTATCCAAGCATCAAATGTACAATCAATACCAGAGCAATAATATGATTGCCATATATCGGGCTTATCGGCAGATGATCAAAACATGCACGGAGCCGGGCTTTCAGATTAAGATTAGAAAACAACTTCTGAATTATCACAGTTCCGGCAAAAGACGTAAGCCGTTGGTCCTCGAAACGAAGTTCAGGAATTTTGTGGACACGGGAGAGAATTTGTGCTTTACTATATTTCACTTTCAGTGGCCTCCTGTTTGGTTGATTTTAAAATTCGCAATTTCAATTTTAACCAATAAGGAGGCCGTTTTACGAGAAGTTTTTCATAGTTGTTCTTCATGATTTATGCAACTGCAAAGTAAATATGGTAACATTTACAGGTACAAATGCGACTGAGTTCGGTCAGCCCAATAACTGTTCTACAGTAGCAAAAAGCAATTCATGTGCCATTACTGTCACATTAAGTCCAACATCAATAACGCATCGAGCTGTGAGTTATTTCCAGTACTGAACAGGAGTTAGGATTTTTGGAAATGCACACTTCTATGTGAATGCTTGCACTCTCTCGTGACTTGGGGAGGCGTTTGTGACAGGAAGAAGGACTAAACCGCTGCGCGGTGGTAATGAGTGGTCAGCCTTTATGGATAAGATAGAGTTTTTTCTGCATTGTAGAAGTTAGTCTGCTATTCCCCCCTTGTTGATCAATCGGAGTCTTTTTACAATCTCTTTTGTTTCATCGTCGGCATTCGTCGGCGCATATCGATTCAAAGGAGATTGTGATATGAGCACATTGAGAGAACAGATGTTGGCAGAGCTTCAGTTGAAGGGACTTACCCCGAAGACCCAAAAGATTTATCTGAGGGAAGTGAGCAATTATGCCAAGTACTTTGGCAAGTCTCCGGAGCAGCTTGGAGAGAAGGAACTCAGAGAGTATTTGCCGTATCTTTTGAACGAGCGGAAGTTAGCAAAGGGGACATACCGGTTTTATTACCAAGGTCTAAAGTTTCTATACAAGCACACGTTAAAACGGGAAGAGGTCGTGGAGAAGATCCATTGTCCCAGAGGGAAAAAGAAGCTTCCGGTGGCACAGCGGCTTAGTCCTTCACACGTCATTCCGCAACTGCCGCAGCGCTTATTCGAAGGCGACAACCGTTATGACGTCCAACTCCCTCTTTTTTGAGCACGGCTCTGTATACTTGATGGATCTCCGTTACAATCGGTAACCAACGCAGTTGGCAAGACGTCCGAGATGAGGACTTTCAGGTGTACGCAACCTATAGGGATGTTAAATCTACAAAAATTACGATTCTAAATCACGGGCTACTATTTTCCACGATCATTCTTTCCACAAAAAAAGTCCTGTATCATTATCGAATTGTCTTGTGAAAGGCTCACCTTCCAACGAAATAATTTCGAATTCAAAGGCATATACGGTTGTGCCAGCGTAAAGGTGTCCGCCCAGAGCGGAAAAGTCTTTTTTTGAAAAGACTATGTGGAGATGAGGGAAAATACCGCCATCCTTGATAGATATGTTACCCCTCAGCGAAAGTATCTCCATATTTTCTCGCAGATATATTTCTTCGTATTTTCTGCTTTGGGCATCGAAATATCCGATATGCGCTTCTGTGACCGCGCCGATGCCAGAAACAACCCCTGCGGTGATGGCACTTTGCTTCATCACCTGCGTAAGGCCGCCTATAATATCTACGCCCTTTTTCAGGCTCCCCTGGTATATCTGTTTCAGCTTGTACTCTCTTAACATTGCACTACCTCCTTCATTTACGTTCTCAATTTGTCAATAATGTCAGTAGACGACTCAGACCTGACCATCCTCTCTTGCCTTTTCCATGATTATACTCAAAAGACAGGAGATTCAATGGGGTCAGGGCTTGCAAAATAATATTGCGATACAATTTGTAGTTCCCGCCGTGTACAAGGTAAACTCAAATAATATATTGAATAAAGTATATCGCTATCGTACCATGAAAATCGGAATTCAAATATTCGATATTTAAGCAGAATAAAGGGGACGGTTCTGTTTAATTGACAGGGATGGAGCTTTGTATCAGACTAAGACGGGCGTGAATGTGACAATTCAGAATCCGTGGTTGGATATGAACACCGGCGCGATGATGAGAGATACACTCATTTCTATTGTAAAGGTAAGAGACTGATTGCGGATTTTACGGAGGGTGAAGCTTCCATCTTCATTTTCTGGTTCTAATAGCAACTTTGCCTACATTCTTTTAAGGAAAAGGAGATGCCATGAATAGAATCATGCGAGTCATTTTATTGCTTGCGCTGCTGCTGGTTTGCCTGGGTCCGGCGGCTATAGCATCGGAGAAGGTTGCGGAAGGAAGGGGTGATAACACCGTATCAATAGGTCCTTATGACGGAGGCATTCGTCTATCGGCTGGAGGCGGCGAACCCGGAAAGGCCTATATGGCATTAGTTAGAGTCTGTCCACAAACTACCGTTTTTCTAATTTCCGAACAGAAAACTGTCCCGGCAGTGCCGGGACAGTTTCGGATTTTGGTCCGTATCCTTCAAAAACCGTGCTGTCGTCATATTTTTCATGGTTTCGGACGTGGATATCCCTTTATACTTCTTTTGTGATCTGCCTTTTGCCTGTCTTCATTGCATCTGCGTTTGCATCTTCGCAAGGAGCGCTCCTGTCATCACACG
Source organism: Thermodesulfovibrionales bacterium (assembly GCA_963716185.1). Classification (GTDB taxonomy): domain Bacteria; phylum Nitrospirota; class Thermodesulfovibrionia; order Thermodesulfovibrionales; family SM23-35; genus CAVZMO01. Next base: position 3,248,119 of record OY970295.1, on the reverse strand, counting down.
AATGTTGTAAACAATCACATTCCAGTACACCTTTGCATCAAATCTCGCCCTTGTTTTCCATTCGCACCGGAATAATTCAAAACCCCTTTTCAGGTTCGAGATAACTGCTTCAATCCCGCTGCGCCATTTCTTCAGCCGGGTTTCCATGTTTGCGCTTCTGACGATGTTCTTCAGCGAACCTTTTATTTTATTGAAGACGATGTTTACGATCCCTTTGCCCCGCGCTATCCTCGCATTGTCCTTTGATGCATAGCCGCCGTCCGTCACCATATCACGGGGGATTATCTCATAGTTATCCTTGATGCGATCGATCACAACTCCATAAAGTGTTGTGTCGGCAGGATTGCCCTCCAGCACCTTGCAATCAAGTATCAGGTTGCTCCGGCCTGTCGCAAGGTTTATCTTATGTCCAAATTCTACTTCACGCCTCCCCTTCACTATGATATCCGTATGGTCTTCATAGATCGAAAATATTTTCTCTTCGTTCGGCACGCTCTCCCCAAAGATCTCATGTCGACGAGAAATATCATATACTTTCTCGGCCTTCGGCAACACGCCTTTTAATTCTTTCCTTACCGCCTCTGCAACTATCCATCCTTCTATCGTTTTGGGCAGTCCTGCCGTTAATGCCCTCTCTGCCTGGTTGATGCCGCTGCGTAACAACTTCAGCTGTTTCTTGAATTCTTCCTTCCGTTCCTCTTTCGCTTTGGTGTTGTTGATTTTGTAATGGTTCTTTTTCGCCTGCCTTTTGTAGCTCCGCACCTTGATCTCCACACCACTGTCCTTAAGTTTCTTCAACAGTCGATCTATGGTTTTGATGCAGTCCCATATCAATGAGTTGTTTGTCGGATAATGTATGTTTGTCTCTATTACGGTCCCGTCGGTCCGTATGCTTTTCCCGTCTTCGAGCCCTTCGCCTATTGCGATTTTATTGATCGCTACCATTATCTTATCCAGCGCTTCTCCGCTTATCCGGGATATGTATTTCTGATACGCTTCAAAGGAAAACGGCTTCCGATCGTCAAGTTTGACAAATACCGCGCACATCCTCGAATCATGTTGCGCATGCTCAAGCTCACGATAGGTCAGGTTTTTCATCTCTTTGTATATCGCCGCCCTGACTATCTGTTCCACTGTCGGCATGTCCTGCCTGCCGAGACTGCTGCTTTCTTTGCCCCTGGTTATGTCATCCTTCACTATTTCATATATCTCAGCATGCTGGTTCAGTATCGTGTCCATTACAGCCAGTTCCGGGTTCAAGGCCCATAGCTCTTTTTCAAATTGCAGTTTAAGTTCCTTCAGCAATTTCAAGGCTTCCTCCATGGTTTTTGTTTTCTCTGCAATTTTACCATTTATCTTTTTGTTTCCAATACTTATAATTTGTGGACAGACTCTATTTAGTGTCTGTCCACAAATTGTTTGTTATGGTTGGAAACTTGTCATTCCCGCAATCCCGAAAGCTTTCGGGAGTCGGGAATCCTTCCGAGAAAAGGCGCAGAAAGATTCCGGACAAGCCGGAATGACAAACTAACGATAACAAGATCGCATTTATGGACAGACACTAGTGTAGTGTCCCTATAACGGCTTTACAATGAGCGACCTTTTCCAATATAGCATCGACCTTTTTCGTCCAGACGAACGGCTTTGGATTCTCATTGTTGATATGGATGAAATCTTCGATTGCCGCGACGAGTTCCGGGACGTTTCGGAAAACTCCGCGCCGAATGCGTTTCCGCGTTATTTCTCCGAACCATCTCTCCACCAAGTTCAACCACGATGAACTGGTCGGCGTGAAATGAAGGTGAAAACGCGGATGTTTTTCCAGCCACGCTTTGACCTTGGGGTGGTTGTGGGTGCCATAGTTGTCCAAAATCATGTGGATGGCCAACTCTGCGGGCACAGCTGCGTCGATCTGTCGCAGGAACTTCCGAAATTCAATATTGCGATGTCTCGGATAGCAGGAGCCAATGACCTTACCCTCCAGCACGTTCAATGCCGCGAATAGGCATGTGGTGCCGTTGCGTTTGTAGTCATGGGTCATGGTTCGGCATCGCCCCTTTTTCATCGGCAAGCCGGGCTGCGTCCGGTCCAATGCCTGAACGTGGCTTTTCTCGTCGACGCACAGCACCACCGCCTTGTCCGGAGGATTCAGGTATACTCCAACCACATCCGTCAGTTTCTCGACAAACCGCTTGTCCTTGGACAACTTGAATGTCTCGATTCGATGGGGTTGAAGACCGTGCGCGTCCCATATCCGTTGCACCGTGGACTTCCCGACCCCCTGGGCCTTGGCCATCGAACGCACGGACCAATGCGTGGCATCGCGAGGGGTCGTGTGGAGAGTAGCCTCGATAATGGCCTTCACTCGGTCCAGTGGAAGAGCCTGAGGACTCGGGCCGTGGGGTGCGTCCTCAGCCAATCCAATCGGTCCGTGCTCCTCAAAACGTTTGCGCCATTGAATTACTGTCGGGCGGGAGGTGGACAGTTGGGCGGCGATAGCGTTATTCGACAGGCCGTCCGCCGCCAACAGGCAAATGCGCGCCCGTAGAACCGTTCGCTGAGGGCTGGTCTTCGCCCGATTCCAAGCTTCCAATGTCGCACGCTGGTCGTTTGTCATCTTCAACGCGTTTGCCTTTTCCCACATAAAAAAAGTTTACCACAATAAACCATTATTGTCAAGATATTAGTGGGACATTACACTAGGTAATGCAATATACAAAAAGGATTATGCGCAGATTTGCAAATTGAACAATATCGAAGAGAACAAGTGCACCGAAAGCAAAGAAGGGATTGATTTTCTCATAGGGCTCTTCTCCGGTCCTAAGACACACAGGGTTGCGGGAGGTTTCGAGAAAGGAGACTCGGCAACCCTAAATATTGAATATATATGGGCGGACGAGAAAGTATCCAACGCAGACGTCACGATGAAGCGTAATGATCAAGGCAAGTGGATATTTGGAGGCTTGAGCGCACACGCGGAACAACAAATCGATGTACAGGCAAGTGCGAAGGCAACGTTCGGTAATGGAACCGGTAGACAGCCTGCAGTTAGTAGCAGTGCGACCACAACATTCAAAAATGGAACCGGGACCGGAGACGGTCCTTTCGGGCCGATCAACATGGCGGCCAATAGGCGCCAGTACACGGGCTATAAATGCCCGATCGATATAATCTATACCGCCGCTATCAATTTCAGGTTGCCTTTACCCAAAGACTTTGCCTTTAAGTATCATTGGGAGCGAAGCGACGGTGTTAAAGAGAAAGAGCAGGTCATAAGTCCCACGGGTAAAGAAAGGGCCATGTCTGTGAGGGAGATTTGGCGGCTTGGCGCACCCGGCAAACAATATATTGCCACGATCAGGCTTTTTATTGACGCTGGAAACACTCACATTATTAAAGAGTCACCAGCCGTCAAAGTAATCTGCAAGTGAGGCATTTCAGGCAACCTGACACTACGCTTTTTGCATAGTCGGGCCTTCGTCCTTATCTCGGAGAAAATGATATCGCCGTTATGGATTATAGCGAAGAACAGTTCCCTCTTTGAGTTTTCAGACAACGCAACAAAAATACTCATGAATTATAATATGAGTGGGTTGATATTATTGATCAGGGGAGATAAACAATCGCGTGACTAAAAGAGCAATCGTAGACATCGACAACACCTTATGGCATTTTTGTGATGCATTTTATGAAGAGCTCAGAAAGATTAACAGGGACTTTCCGACCCCTGACAGTTGGACGCACTGGGATCTCTGGGAGGGATATTGTTCAGAAGCTGACTTTTACGGCGCTGTTAACGCCGTTCACTTCAAGCAGCATAGTGAAAGCTACCTGCCCTATCCGGAGGCTAAACACTTTCTCATTACCCTTAAGGAAAATGATTACCACATCACGATAGCCAGCCACAGGTCTCCTGATTACAGGAAACAGACCATTAAGTGGCTGGAGACTCATGGTCTTGTATATGACGAATTGCACCTCTCTTTCGAAAAAACCCAATTGTTTACCGAATCTACGGATGTCGTGGTAGACGATTCACCGGAAGTATTGAAGAAGGCAGTTGAGAAGGGGTTAATGGCGACTGGCTTACTGTTCCCCTGGAACAGTAAATATGCAGACAATGGATTTAAATTATTCAAAAATCTGAATGAAATTCTACGCTATGTCCTGAAAAGGAGTTTGAAGACAGCGAATAATGGAAAATAATCCGGACCTATTTCAAGAGCAACAATACTCGGGAATACCTGTCTTTTCCCTTTCAGAATTAAATGCCGCTATAAAAAAGACCATTGAGCTTGCATTCCCGGAAACCCTCTGGGTAGTCGCCGAGATCTCCGAGATAAGATGCAACAGCAAAGGGCATTGCTATCTTGAACTGGTAGAAAGAGAAGATGAAGAAACAGTAGCCCAAGTCAGGGCAAATATATGGTCAAGAACGTTCAGAAGCATTGCTTCCAAGTTCGAGAAAGCAACCGGAGAAAGCCTGAAACAGGGCATGAAGGTATTGCTCCAGGTCAACGTGACCTTTCATGAAATCTATGGTCTTAGCCTGAATATCAGAGATATCGACCCTACGTATTCCTTGGGGGAAATGGCGAGGAAAAAGAGAGAAGTCATTGAGCGGTTAACGAAAGATGGAATGATAAACCTGAATAAGCAGAACCCCTTACCTTTAGTTCCTCAAAGAATTGCTGTCATATCTTCAGCGACAGCAGCGGGGTATGGGGATTTTATCAAACACCTTGATAATAACCCTTACGGCTATAAAATCTTTCATACGCTGTATCAGGCCTTAATGCAGGGACAGGAGGCCGGGGCATCCATCATTTCTGCCTTAAGAGAAATCAATAAGCACAGAAAACGTTATGATGCAGTAGTAATCGTAAGGGGCGGAGGATCACAGATAGATTTAAGCTGTTTTGACACCTATGCCCTCGCTGTCGAAGTAGCAAAATTCCCCTTGCCTGTTATCACCGGTATAGGACATGAAAGAGATGACACGATTGCAGACATCGTAGCCCATACAAAGCTTAAAACACCAACCGCCGTGGCTGAATTCTTACTGTCAAGTATGAGCAGCTTTGAAGAAAGGCTTATAGACGCACAGATGACATTAATTCATCGTGTAAAAGAATTGATCGGCAATGAAGACCATCGGCTTCAGTACCTGTCTCAGCATTTAAAGCATGTCGTCAAAGACGGGTTTACCGGGGAAATGAAAAGGATTGAGATAGGCTTACACAAGCTCATCCATGGGACCACCCAAATCGTTGATAGCCACAACAACAGGCTGAAACTCGATATAAGCAGAATTGCCGGCGGATTGAATATACTTTTCCAGCAGCAAGAAAACAGGATAAAACATTGCGGTCAGGCTATCAGGCTTCTCGACCCGGTCAATGTCCTTAAAAGGGGTTACAGCATTACCTATCTGAAAGAAAAAGCAGTCAAGGATAGTGCAGAGTTGCGGGAAGGGGATATAATAAAGACCAGGATTTATAAAGGTTCAGTCAAAAGCAGAGTGGAGGCCCTGGATGTCGAAAAGTAAATTGACCTATACATCAGCAATTACCGAGCTTGAGGAGATTGTTAAGGATATTGAATCCGGTGAAATAGATGTCGATGTTCTTACGGAAAAGGTAAAAAGGGCATCGGAGTTGATAAAGTTTTGTAAAGACAGGTTGAGAAACACACAGAAAGCAGTTGAAAAAACCTTAGTCGATATTGAAGAGGGACCCAAGGCTGAAGAAAATTAATTGCCTGTAGTGAACTTAAAGCTCTGTTTCGCCATCATGCCCCATATGTTTGGCGCGAATGTAACGTCTTGCTTTACAATAGTGTTATGTCGGATTACCTCTATATCCATATCCCGTTCTGCGTTAAGAAATGCATCTACTGCGATTTCTTTTCCGTGTCCTATGATGAATCGGCAATACAGACATATGTTGACGCACTATGCAAAGAACTGTCCCTGAAGAAACACCTTGCGGGCATGTTAAAGACGGCCTATTTCGGGGGCGGCACCCCTGCCCTCCTTCCCGCTGATTGCTTCAGGCAGCTCTTCAAGTGCATCAAAGACAACTACCGCTTCTCCCCTGACATTGAGATAACAGTCGAGGCGAATCCGGGAACAATCGATGAGGCGAAGATCGAAGCGTTGCTTTCGCTTGGAGTAAACAGGCTGAGCGTCGGCGTTCAGTCTTTCAATGACAATGAACTTGCGACGCTCGGAAGGATTCATTCGTCGGATGAAGCGTTGAGATCAATTGAGTCGATAAGGAAAGCGGGGTTAAAGAATTTCTCGATCGACCTGATGTACGGAATTCCCGGTCAGACGATGGAATCATGGAAGGAATCGTTATCAAGGGCAACAGATCTGCCATTAACGCATATTTCCGCCTATGAACTTACCCCCGAGGAAAACACACCTCTCTATCCATTAATAGAATCACGCAAGATATCGATGCTGAATGAAGAGCTGGTCCTCGAAATGTATAACCATACAATCGATTATCTTGCCGCCCGCGTATACGAACATTATGAAATATCCAACTTTGCGTTACCGGGGTTTAAATGCCTGCACAATCTCAATTATTGGAACAGGGGAGAATACATAGGGGCAGGCGCGGGAGCGCATTCATTTGTCAGCGGAACAAGATCAAAGAACATGAAAGACATAAACGGTTATATTGATCATCTTAATAAAGGCATCGTCCCGGAAATAGAACCAATGAGACTTAGTCGGGCAGAGGCTCTAAGGGAGTTTATTTTTCTGGGTCTGAGAAAGACAGAAGGGATAAGTATTGAAAAGGTTGAAAAGGAGGGTCTGGATATCCTTGCCGCAGGTAAAGAGATGGTCAGGGAAAATTATCTTGAGATAAGGGACAACATGCTCAGGCTGACACGAAAAGGCATTGTTGTATCAAATGCCGTAATAGCGGGTCTTTTCGAAAAAGCCGGGCTGTGAGTCTATGCCGCCCTCTTCTTGTTCATGCTCCTTGTGCTGAACTCAAGTTTTTTTGATCCCTTGACTTTTTCTATGGGTTCGATTCCCGTGCACACGTGACAGATTTCATCGATATTGTTTTCCGCCCTTTTCTTGCAGAAATCCGCATTATTGAATTCGCATCCGTATTTTGTGCACAAAAAACCTCCCGAGGTTTTTTCTCTATATTTGAGTTTCATGGGTCACCTTCTTAATCATTAATAAGTTTATTAAAATTAATTATAAATCATTCCGGTTTTAAGGTCAAGATTTAAATAGGCATGAATATTTCTTTATGTTAATATTATGCATGTATAAGGTTTTCCTGTTTTTGGCGTTGAGCCTGGCTATGCTTCCGGTGCAGAATCTGCATGCTTTTGCAGAGAAGGGGCGGGACTGTTCAAAATGTCATTCCCTTAACAAAGATGAGGCGGCGACGCTGCTGAAAAAATTCGATCAGAACATAAAGGTCCTGAAGGTAACTCAAAGCCGGGTCAAATGTCTCTGGGAGGTCTCTCTCGAATCAAAAGGCAAAAAAGGAGTGGTATATATTGATTTTCCCAAGAAACATTTGTTTTCCGGTTCGATTATCGATCTTGAGGAGAAAAAGGTCAGCGTATCACAGATACCGCTGAAAGACGCCCTCGTGCTGGGTGATAAAAATGCGAAATATAAAGTTATTGTCTTCGACGACCCTGAGTGACCGTTCTGTGCCAAACTTCATCAGGAGATGAAGAAGGTTGTAAAGGAAAGGAGAGACGTAGCGTTTTATATAAAGATGTTTCCGCTTAAAATTCATCCCGGTGCATACGAGAAAGCTAAGGCCATAGTCTGCGAGCATTCGCTTGCACTTCTCGACAATGCATTTGAGAAAAAACAGATACCCGCGCCCAAATGCAAAACAGCCGTTGTTGATGAGAACCTGAAACTTGCGGAAAAACTCGGCATAACCGGAGCCCCCTCTTTAATAATGCCGGATGGCAGGGTTATTACGGGATATAGAGATGCAAATACCCTGAAGGGACTTATAGGGAAAAAATGAAGGACTGGGTCACGGTATTAATTATTGTGTTTGTCTGGCTAGTCTTGCAGTTTGTGGTATTTCCGAAACTGGGCGTTCCCACGTGAAGGACTGACCGTAAGGGGCAGGGTACTCCTAAGAAGAAGTGTTAGAAGTCTTTATTCAATTTGTTTTTGAAAAAGCCCTATATTCGTGTCACATGTCATGCTGAGCGTGTTTCAGCGCCTGCTCAGATCGGCAAATTACGAGAATGAGACCATGAAACAATCCATGAAACAAGTCCAGGACATGGTCCGGGGTGACAAAAAAATACATCTTTCCCCTCTGCGTTTTAAGCTGCTCCTGATATTTCTTATTTTGACGATGACACTTCTTTCCTGTACCCGTGAGCCGCAGATTAAGCAGTCCAACGCCATAACAATCGGTTCCCTCGCAGATGCCAAGAGACTGCTTCCCCTCCTTGCCTCTGACAGCGCATCAGGGGATATAAGCGGATGGATTTATAATGGACTCACAAAATATGATAAGAACATAAAGGTCATCGGCGACCTCGCCGAATCATGGGACATATCTCCTGACGGCCTTCAGATAATCTTCCATTTAAAGAAAGGGGTCCTCTGGCACGACGGGGTTGAGTTTACCGCAGACGATGTTCTTTTCACCTACGATACGGTGATTAACCCAAAAACTCCTTCGCCTTATAGCAGCAACTTCGGCCCTGTCAAGACAGTTGAGAAGATGGACAGATACACCGTGAAGGTAGTTTATACGGAACCCTTTGCTCCCGCACTTGAGTCCTGGGGTATGGGAATCATACCTAAACATATACTTTATGGTAAAGATATAACAAATGAATATTATAGCAGAAATCCGATTGGTACCGGCCCTTATAAATTAAAGGAGTGGGTCACCGGACAGAAGATCGTCCTCGAAGCATTTGATAAATATTTTGAGGGGAGACCAAGTATAGACAAATATATTTCGCGTGTGATACCTGACACGGCAACCATGTTTCTTGAGCTTAAATTCGGGGGAATTGACTTCATGGGCCTGACACCTCCCCAGTATAAACTCCAGGCAAGTACAGAATTCTTCAACAAATACTTTCATAAATTCAGATATCCATCTTTTGGATATACATATTTAGGATACAATCTTCTCGATTCAAGGTTCTCGGACAAAAGGGTAAGGCAGGCCATCACTTATGCGATCAATAAGAATGATATCATTGAAGGCGTACTGCTGGGCTACGGAACGCCCTGCACAGGACCATTTCCGCCGGAATCATGGGCATATAACCCTAATGTAAAGGATTTCGAATACGACCCGGAAAAATCAAAGAGACTTTTGGAGGAGGCCGGCTGGAAACAAGGGAAGGACAATACTCTTGAAAAGGATGGCAAGCCTTTTGAGTTTACTGTCCTCGTAAACCAGGGCAACGATGCGAGGCTGAAAACAGCTCAGATCATAAAGGAAAATCTCAAGAAGATAGGCATAAAAATGAATATAAAGGTCCTTGAATGGCAGGCGATGCTCCACGAGTTTATCGATAAAAAAAGGTTCGAGGCTGTCATCATGGGCTGGGCTCTTTCACGTGACCCGGATGTTTACGACATATGGCACTCCTCAAAAACAAAGGAGGGTGAGTTTAATTTCGTGTTCTATAAAAATGAAGAGGTTGACAGGCTTTTGCTCGACGGGAGACGCACCTTCGATTTCGAGAAAAGAAAACAAATTTATCACAGGATTCACGAAATCCTCGCTGAAGAACAGCCCTATACATTCCTCTACGTGCCGGATGCCCTTCCGGTCCTGCATAAGAGATTCAAAGGCGTGGAAAAAGCCCCCCTCGGCATATGGTATGATTTCATTCACTGGCATGTGCCGAAAAACAGGATCGACTGGTACAGATAGATGCCTATAATTAAGGTGGAGAATCTCGTAAAGAGATTCGGCAATATTACCGCTGTTCACGGCATCTCTTTTGAAGTGGAAGAGGGCACTATCTTCGGCTTCCTCGGACCGAACGGCGCAGGCAAGACTACAACGATAAACATCCTCTGTACGCTCCTTTCTCCTACCTCGGGCAAAGCTTTTATTGCCGGGTATGACTGTATGAAAGAGCCTTCGGAGGTGAGGAAATCGATAGGCATAGTCTTTCAGGACACGACCCTCGATAAAGACCTCACAGCTTATGAAAACCTTATATTTCATGCTTACCTGTACGGCGTGCCGAAGAATGAAATCAGGGTGCGGGTGGAGAATGTCATGAAATTTGTCGAGCTATATGATAGAAGGGATGATCTCGTCAAAAAATTTTCCGGTGGTATGAAGCGGAGGCTCGAAGTTGCGAGAGGATTAATACACAGGCCGAGGGTCCTTTTTCTCGATGAACCGACTCTCGGGCTGGACCCCCAGAGCAGGGCGAGTCTGTGGGAATTCATAACGGAACTTCCAAGGAAACATAACGTAACTATTTTTATGACTACCCATTATATGGAGGAAGCGGAAGTCTGCGACAAGATTGCGGTCATAGACAACGGAAAGATAATTGCAATGGGTACGCCCGAAGAATTAAAGAAAACCGTCGGCGGCGACGCTGTCTCTCTGACGACAACCGATAATGTGTTCGCCAAAAAAGAGATAGAAAACTTATTTGATCTGGATGTTTCGGAAAAAGGAGATGCGCTTTATATTACTTGCAAAAAGGTTGACACCTGCATCCCCGAAATAATAAGAACTCTGGGAGAGAAGGTCCTCTCCGTAACAATTCAGCGGCCTACTTTGAACGATGTTTTTTTAAAACTTACAGGCAAGACAATAAGGGAAGAAGAGACTACTTCGGAAGATTCCGTCAGGGAATCTATACGTTCATACAGGAGAAGACACTAAGGAAACACGATACGGGATTCAGGATGACGGCAAAGGCAAATTTTTTGGCAGAACACTATTAAGAGTCTGTTTATAAGGTACCCAAGAAACTGAGAAAACTGTCATTCCCGCAAGTGAAGCGCGTCGGGAATCTTTCTTTGAAGCCATCGGAAAGATTCCGGACAAGCCGGAATGACAGATAAATGGTAATTAATCAAATTTAAAAAACAGAACACAATTTAGGGTAAGATGGAATTCAATGCTATATACGTCATAGTGGCCCGGGAATTCAAGAAATTCATCAGGGAGAAAAGCCGCCTCTTTTCTGCAATAGCAAGACCGCTTTTATGGTTATTCATTGTGGGGGCAGGGATATCCAGGCTCGTGCCCGGTACCACGGGAGTACCGTATACCAAGTTCATATTCCCCGGCATAATCGGCATGACAATACTTTTCAGTTCGATGTTTTCTTCCATATCCATAATATGGGACAAGGAATTCGGGTTCATGAAGGAAATACTCGTCGCTCCTGTTTCAAGGCTTTCCATCGTCATCGGAAAAGCATTAAGCGGCACGATCGTATCCACCTTGCAGGCGGTAATCATACTTGCTTTTTTCCCCGTCATAGGCTTCAAGCTCGGACTCATGGAGATCATCGCCATCATACTCATATGCGCCTCCGTATCATTCTGCATATCCGCCTTCGGGATCGTTCTTGCGACGTTTTATGAAAGTTATGAGAGTTTCAGCGTGATAATGAACTTCATTATAATGCCGATGTTTTTCCTTTCAGGGGCAATGTACCCGGTCAAACTTTTACCCGGCATTCTGAGGCTCGTCGCAAAACTAAACCCCCTGACATACGGAATCGACCTCATGAAGCATGCGCTCTTCCCCCACGAAACGGGACGCATGGGGCCCGACTTTTTGATAATGGCAGATGTCATGGTAATTATCCTCACCTCCGCAGCATTCGTTTTCGTTGCTGGAAAAGCCTTTGAGAGGAAGGGATAGGTCAGATAAGTTCTTCCGGGAATCGTGTGGAGATCACAACTCCCCCTTTCCCCCTCTTAACTTAAGGGGGTGCCGGAGGCGGGGGCGTTAGCAAAAAGGATCACTGAATGCTGCCCGCGCGAAAGCCGGAAGCGCCCTTTTATTATGTATAAGGTAAGTGATAGACTATAGATCTATTTTTCTGAAAAGGAGTGATGGATATGCTTCCCTTCTGCCTGATGGCTAAAACAATACCCGACGCCTGGTTTCAGCTTATTTATAACCTTTTTGATAAGGCATATTCCCAGAACATACAGAAAGGCTCCTTTGAGAATGAGCAGCACCGGTTGCAGTATCCCGGGATAGCAGTGTACATAGAGCATCCTTACTACGATATGGTGCCGACCATTCCACCGGGCCTGGGTATTCCGGCTCCTACTACGATGGACTATATCGAAGATTATTTCGCCAACTATCTCATGAGTCCCGAACTTGCAGAAAACGAGACTTATACCTATGCGAGCAGAATACAACACTCCATGCCAAAAGGGGGCACTCAGCTTGACCGCATTATAGATATGCTCAGGGAAACGCCTCAGACAAATCAGGCCGTTGTCGAGATAGCAACACCCGACGACCTTGACGTCTGCTACGGGAAAGATGGCAAACTCGACCCTCCCTGCCTTAGGCTGCTGGATTTTAAGGTTATATCGACAGAGAATGATCTGATACTTTCGGTCACCGCTTATTTCAGGTCCTGGGACCTATGGGCAGGATTTCCTACAAACCTCGGCGGGATAGAACTTCTCAAACAGCTTGTCGCCTCTGAAACAGACCTGAGAAACGGGCCGATGTATGCTTACAGCGCAGGAGCGCACATATACGGTTATCAGGAAGAAATTGCCAGATTACGAACCCTGAGGACGAAATAAGTAATTTTATTTGCCTGTATAGAAGCTATATCTTTAATACGTAATATCTCAACCAGACGTACACCGTGCAGATAATTACCGATTCGATCATCAGGGGCATGCCATAGAGCATAAACTTTTTGAAAGATATCGGTTTGCCCATCTTTTCAGCCATGCCGACGATGATGACATTGGCCGATGCTCCGATTGCGGTCCCGTTTCCGCCCAGACACGCCCCGAGAGCGAGTGACCACCAGATCGGCATAAGGCCGGGATGATGAAGAAGCTGTATCCCTGAAAGGTTCGGCCATATCTGCTTGGCCATATCGATTATAAGCGGGTTCATAGTAGCGACATAGGGGATGTTGTCTATAAACGCCGAAGCAAAAGCGGAAAACCACATTACAATCATCGAGGTACCGAAAAGATTTCCCTGTGTAATTTCAAGAACCTTGATCGACATCCATTTTATAAGTCCCACCTTTACTACGCCGCCGATGATGATGAACAGGCCGATGAAGAAGAAAAGTGTTGCCCATTCCGCCTCGGCAAGGATATGGTGAGGATCTTTGGTTCCGGAAACGAGCAGAAGAAGTCCCGCACCGAAAAGTGCGATTGTGGCGGGTTCAAAATGAAGCATGCCATGTACGATAAACCCGCATATTGTAATTGCAAGGACGACAAGTGATTTCTTTAAGAGTACAGGGTCTTTTATCGCCTCATTTTCGTTCATCGCCATTATTCTCTGCCTCAATTCTTCTTTTACTTTTAATCTTCCGCCGAATATGAATTTAATGGATATCACATATGCTATCAGCACGAGAATGATTACCGGCGTCAGATGGTAAACAAAGGCCATAAAGTCAAGCTGCGCCTTTGATGCTATCATGATATTCGGCGGATCGCCGATAAGCGTTGCGGTACCGCCGATATTCGATGCCAGCGCCTCTGTGATTAGAAACGGGACAACATCGAGTTCAAGTGCCTGGCAGATGAGCAGCGTCACCGGAGCAATCAGGAGCACGGTTGTAACATTATCAAGAACTGCTGAAACAAGAGCAGTCACAACAGAAAATATCGCCATGATCGCAAATGGTTTCCCTTTTGCCGCTTTCGCGCTCTTTATGGCGATATACTCGAAAACTCCTGTCGGTTTCATAATATTGATAATGATCATCATGCTTACGAGGAGGAATACCACATTCCAGTCGACGCCGAGTTCCGTAGAGTTGAACGCATCTCCCTGGGTCACGATCTTCAGCACGATCATGGCAGACGCGCCGACAATTGCCAAAATTGTCTTATGGATCTTCTCGGAGACTATGAGCCCGTAAACAAGAAGAAATATTGCAGTTGCTATCCAGAACTGTGTGCCCATAATAATCCGGGTCGTTTCAGAAAAGCTTTCCGTCATTTGTCACCTGCGTTAAAATATTTTTTTAAGGATTAAAGCCGTGAGAATCGTCATCGAGCATCGCCCTGACTATTGCAAAAAAAATATCGCTCTCGTAAAGCATGCCGATTACTTTCCCCGAATTATCAACGACAGGCAGCCTCTTTATGCAGTTTTTTAACATAAGGTCGACACACTCCATTAAAGGGTCATCCTCCTTTACAGTAATAACATTTTTAGACATTACCGTCTCCACCTTATTATCAGCAGCACTTTTTGCAAGGGATTCGACCATGCCTTCCCATGTAAAGTTACTAAGGTTCATTAATGACATATATGATGGATGCACCGCTTTAAGAATGTCCGTCATCGAGAGCATCCCGACAAGCCTTCCATCTCGATCGAGGACCGGCAACCCCTTGAGGACGGCTTTCTCTTCACCTTTCCTTGCAGTCCTCAGCAAAATGACGGCCTCTTTCAGGGTGTTATCCGGACTTAAATAGTCCTGGATGGATATCATTAAATCTTTGGCCTTCATAATATCCTCCTTTTCAACCTTGTTGCTCATTCACCGGGACAGGTGTGACTGTGCGTGAAGGTGTCGGTTCCCGGGCGGAATCAGGACGGTTTAGGAACCGGGAAACTAATCGTGAACGTGGCGCCTTTTTCGGGTTCGCTGTCCGCGCGGATGGTCCCTTTGTGGTCCTGGATTATCTTTTGCGCAAAGGTAAGCCCCAGGCCGGGACCGTACACTTTTGAGGTCACCAGCGGGTCAAAGATAGTCTTGATCTTGTCTCTTGAGATGCCGATCCCCGTGTCGGATATCTGTACTTCCAGACTGCCGCCGGCCAATCCGCTGGCCACCTTAAGCTCTTTCCTGCCTGTCTCCATAGCCTCTATGGAATTCTTTATGATATTACAGAAAGCCCTTTTGAGCAATTTTTTGTCCGCAGTTATCATGGGCAGGTTATCCGGCAACTCCGTTCTGACGAGTATAGACTTCTGCTCAAAATCCTGTGAGAACACCTCAAGGGACTCTCTTATAACTTCGTTGATATTTGTGGGCTCTTTATAGGTCACCGCCATGGTCTTGAGATCAATAAGCTGCTTTATCATGCCTTCCAGAACCGCCACGTCCTCTATGATCATTTCCATATACTTTTTGTTGGGATCTCCTTCAGGAAGGCGTCCGAAAACCTTTCGTGCAAAACCCCCGACAGCAGTGAGCGGGTTCCTGATTTCATGGGCAACCTGGTCCATCATCTGTTCGAGCGCACCTGATTTTTCCGTTTCCACCTTTTTTTCATGAGCGGCTTTCAGGGAAAGCAAAGACCTGATTCTTGCAGACAGTTCCTTGTAATCAAAGGGTTTGGCCAAATAATCATCGGCGCCGATATCCAGACCTTTGACCTTATGCTCAACCTCCCCTTTTGCGGTCAGCATCAGGACCGGGATGTATTTGGTCTTTTCATCCCTCTTAAGCCTCTGGCATACCTCGTAGCCGTCCATCTTAGGCATCATGACATCAAGCACAATCAGATCGGGATTGTATTCCTGAACTTTTTGCAGTCCTTCTTCTCCGTTGTATGCCTCTCCGGTATCATATCCTTCGGAATAGAATCTCTTTTTAAGAAGCTCCACCGTGTCCACCGAGTCGTCGACGATCAATATTTTACTTTTCTTCTCCACCCAATATGCTCTCTCTTTTGCCTTTCAGATAGGACCTGACCTGGTCCGGCAATTCACGGACATTGATAGGCTTCGAGATATATCCCTCAAACCCTGCCGCGATCACCTTTTCTCTATCTCCCTTCATTGCATGCGCGGTCAGGGCCACGATAGGGATTTCACTGAACTCCTCGAGGCTTTTGAGTCTCCTTGCGACCTCATAGCCGTCCATCTTCGGAATCGAGATATCCAGCAGGATAAGCTCCGGTTTTTCTTTTGTGGCCTTGTCGATAGCCTCCTCTCCGTCAGCCGCTTCGACGGTATCGAACCCTTTATTCCTCAAGACCTTCACGACGAGTTCCCTGCTGTCCTCGTTGTCTTCTACTATTAATATCTTCCCCGGCATTTTTACCTAACTCAGCCTATTAATGGTTTCTTTTATTTCCTGCAGAAGGTCATCTTTCGTAAGAATAGCCTTATTCAGTATGCCCCGGATCCTCCCGTTAAGGTCGTCTATCTCCTTTTCGGTGAGGTCCTTTTGGGTAAGAACGATCAATGGTATATCCTTGACGTCTTTCTTGGTCTTAAGATACTCAATAACATCGAATCCTGCCGGCGGCATCGTAATATTTAAGACTACGAGGTCCGGTCTGAAATACCCTATGGATTTTATGGCGTCCTCGCTGTTATACGCCGTTGTCACATCGTATCCAGCCTCTTTCAGGACACTGCCGATCATCCTCACCGTATATGGATCACTGTCAACTATTAAGACACTCTTTATCTTTGCAGTCTTTTCGAATTTCTTTAATTTTTTGAGCAGGACATTTTTTTCGACCGGCTTTATAATATATTCCGCTGCGCCGAGGCTGAAGCCCAATCTCTGGTCGTCAACGATCGAAAGAACAATAACAGGAATATCCTGGGTTTCAGGGTCATCTTTTAACTCCCGCAGTACCTGCCATCCGTCTTTTCTCGGCATCATGATGTCCAGGGTAATAGCCATCGGTTTTATCTCCTTTGCCTTTTCCACTGCCCCTTCACCCCTGAACAACCCTATTACATTATAATCTTCACCCAAAAATTTCCGGATGATATCAATGGCCTCCGGATTATCATCTATAGCCAGCACGGTCTTTTTTGCAGCTTTTTCACTCTGGGGATATTCCGACTCCCCATGTGCAGGTTCTTCGGGCCCGCATAACATGCCCTGAATGAGCTCACATCCCTTGCAGAAATCAACCTTTTCCGGATAGGCGGCAATTTTCATCCCGGCACAATGGGTTCCCATAATGAGCCAGCACCTTGATTCTTTACTCCCGTAAGCCGGACAGCTTGGCTGGCCGCAACGAACATATTCCCAGCATCTCACAGGTTTGCCCGCATATTCCGGTCCCTTCAAAAAGTCCTCAACAGGTTTACCGAAATAATCCGCAAGGGCTTCCGCAATTCTTGTCTCAATTATCGGCTCCGCAGGTTTTTCGAGTATTTCTTTTTTTAATGGAAGGGTAAAACAGAATTTGCTGCCCTCTCCGAATTTGCTTGTAACCCATATTATCCCTTTGTGAAGTGAGACAAGGCCTCTGGCAATACTCAGGCCGAGACCTGTTCCTTCGTACTGACGTATGGTGGTAAGATCTACCTGCACAAACTTGTCGAAGATCTTGCCGATATCTTCTTCTTTTATTCCAATGCCCGTATCTTCAACACATACCTCTGCAAAGAGCCGCGGTTCTCCGGGTCTAACGGCCCTGTCGGAAAGCCTGGCCGATATCGTGATACCTCCCTGATGAGTAAATTTGGCCGCATTCGACAGAAGGTTTATGAGAATCTCTTTAATCCTGTCCTCGTCACCATATATGAGGGGCAAATCCTCCGGGATATCGACGGTGAGTGCAAGACCCTTCTGCTTCATCTGCGGCTCGAAGGCCGGGAGAGAGGACTCGATCAGCCATTTCAGGTCGATTTCCTTGACAGATAGTTTCATCTTCCCGGCCTCTATCTTTGATATGTCAAGGACGTCATTTATCAACTGGAGAAGATGCCTTGCGTTCGCAGCCACTTTTTTCAGACTCTTCTCCTGGTCTTCATTTACAGGGCCGTCTATACCGTCTATCAGAAGGTCGGTATAGCCGATGATCGCATTCATAGGGGTGCGAAGTTCATGGGACATATTAGCCAGAAAAGTGGATTTCAGCTTGTCCAGTTCCCTCAACTCCTTGTTGGCTCTTTCCAGCAATGTTAAAAGCCTTGTTCTCTCGTTTAACAAAGAGGTTTTTCGGTTTATTTCCTCCTCTAATTTCTTGCTGAACGAAGATACGCTTTCGACCATATAATTGAACGTCTTGCCGAGAATCCCGATTTCATCTTCTGTAGTGATATTAACTGACACTGACATATCTCCCTCTGCAAACCTCTTTGCCTTCTCCGCAAGACTCTCCACGGGACGCCTGACTAATTTGTTCACCATAAAGAATACTAGGACAACAGTTATAGGTATAAGAAAAGCAACAATCACAATAGTCCTGTTTCTTTGGGCAGCAACCTGGGCATATGTCCTTTCAGCCTCAAGTCTCACCACAATACCCCCGATAACCTTCCTTGAAGAACCATGGCAGTGATAACATTCCTTTTCGTTCAGGATGGGCCGGATGACAACAAGATGCCTTCTCCCGGAATCAATGTCTTCAAAGGGTTTTCGCGGGTCAAACCTCGGCGCTATGCCTGTCTTTAAGGTCTCAGTCAAAGTCGGCCAGATGGCCTTGTTATGAATGGTTTCAGGCAGCCTCGTTTCTACTTTTTCTTCATGTGTCGAATAGACTATCTCCTGGTCAAAATCGCATATAAACACATCAACATCTTTCATCTTCTGCCTTATGTCCGATAACTCCCTTCTGATTGCCTCACTGTCCCCCACCTCCATTGGATATTTTATTCCTGCATAAATAGAGTCGGCTAACTCCCCGCTTATCGTAGACGCTATCTCCAGCCTGTCTTCAGTACCAAAATATATTCTCATATATATTTCGGTCAGGAGCACCAGCATCATAATGATAAGCATGGCGACCATCATCTTATAGCCGAGTCTCTTTTTTATGAAGTTGAACATTTTCTTTTCTGTTCCTGTCTGCTATTTACTGCCCGCTGTTTAGTGCGCCCCTCCGTGAATCAGGGGTTTATACCTGAACGCACGGACCCTTTCCGGTGTATGGCACACCTCGCAGTCCTTGATAGTCAGACGTCTTTTTATGTATTTTGGACTTTTCGTCCTGATGTGAAATTCCCCGGGTCCGTGGCATACTTCGCATCCGGCATTCTTCAGATAGGGCGTTTTTTCAGGACTGATAAAGCCGCCCGGTTTTCCGTATCCGGTAGTGTGGCAATAATAGCAGCCTTTTATCTCCTCTTCAGTCAGGCCATTTTTCACCCTTTCAATACTTCTAAACGATGTACTTTTTTTTGCATAGGTCGTGAAATTTTTATATTCGCTCTTATGACATTCCCTGCAGGCATCTGACCCGACATACCTGGGTATTCTTCCCGTTTCGGCAAAGATTGGAGACATGTTTAACATCGCAGACGCAAACAGAACAGCGGCAAGATATCGTAACGAAGAAGCGGCAGAATTAAGCATGCTATATTCTCCGTTATTATATGAAAATTTGCAACTGATGTATAATATTTTATGGCTTTTGTTATAGCATTGGCGGGTAAAGGCGGGACAGGAAAAACAACTCTTGCCGCACTTGCCGTACGCTACATTATCGACAGGAAGAAAATGCCGGTTCTCGCGGTAGATGCAGACTCGAACAATTGTCTTAACGGCTCACTGGGTGTAGACGTTCACGCAACGATAGGCAAATTGCGTGAGGAATCCCTGCAGTTGATAAGGAGCGGGGCCGAAAGGCCCGGGGGCATGTCAATGGAGCAGCTCTTCGATTACCAGGTCCAACAATCTCTTATAGAATCACAGGGGTTTGATCTGATGGTCATGGGACGGCCCGAAGGCCCGGGATGCTACTGTGCTGCAAATAATATAATAAGAAAATATACGGATAAACTTTCAGAGACTTACCCATATGTTGTAATCGACAATGAGGCTGGCATGGAACACCTGAGCAGAAGGACCACACATAAAGTAAACCTGCTCCTTATTGTCAGCGACCCTTCTGTCCGGGGAATCCAGACAGCCGAAAGAATTAACAGGCTTGTCGATGAATTGCAGCTCGAGATTGAAAGGCGCGTTGTCGTGATAAACAGGGTCTCGGGAAACGAGGGTAATGAATTAAAGACCATGGCTGAAGATTCCGGTCTGATAGTGGCAGGCATTGTTCATCAGGACCCTGAAATAGCTCAATTGGACCTTCAAGGGAAACCTATCTTTCAACTGTCCGAAGATTCATCTGCGGTAAATGAAGTTTATTCCATGCTCGGATCATTAAACATTCCGTAAATGCGGCTGTGAGCCAGTGTAAATATAAATAACGTGAATATACCAAAAAGCGCGCGGATATTACTTTTAACAGCATTACTACTTTTTTTGATTTCCTGCGATCAGAAGCCGAAAAATCCGGTCGACGAATACGGTACCGCCCTTATTGACTCTTATAAAAAAGCGCAGAAGGCCGGGGAATTGGCAAATCTCGATGCAGTGAAGAAATCCATTCAGGCATATCACGCCACAAACGATAAATACCCGGATAACCTCGATGAAATAAAGGGCTTTATCAATTCCGATATCGATCTGTCCAAATACGATTACGATCCTGAAAACGGCACGGTCTCTATAAAAAAGTAATTCCCGTGTCAAAAGCAAAGCCGCCGCACATCGCACGAAATCCCCATCTATCCGGCCCCACACCAGGTCTACCTGTTTATTGACAACAAACCCTGTTAATAAGTAAAATAGCGGACTATGATGGAATCAACGGAACATAACTTGATGTTGCTTCTTCGACATCAAATTTTGGCGGAAAGCGTCCTATCTTTTGTGAGCGATAGATTTTTATTTTGTATTCTCTTTTCCTTACAACCATTGATTTTGTCATAAATGGGCGGATAGCTCAGTTGGGAGAGCACAGCCCTTACAAGGCTGGGGTCACAGGTTCAAGCCCTGTTCCGCCTACCAGATTTGACGGCGGCGCTTGATTAATGTTTGTAGTACAGGGGGTGGTAGTTCAGACCGGTTAGAACGCTGGCCTGTCAAGCCAGAGGTCGCGGGTTCGAGTCCCGTCCACCCCGCCATAACTTTCCTTTAATTTAAATAGGTTATAAATTTTAGGATATCGTTGCGGAAGTGGTCCATTAAGGATTTGTTTCAAAACGCAACACCTGCCTTTAGTTCTTCATATTCTTTCATATTTCCTTCACGACTTCTTCATATTCTTAACGTATATTAGATAAAATGAGTAAATACTTTTTTTCATCATTCGGCAGCCAGTTCTCCCCCTGTAAGACTGGCTGCCTCCCCTCCAAAGAGAATTATGTCTGCCGGGATAACGGCGGCATAAACACAACAGTGCTTGCATAAGAAGCAAGAAGTGTAAATGGAAAACATCACCAAAACCAATTAACAAATATATTTTAAGGAGTGCCATGGAAAAAGAGGATATTTTTGAAGAGATTATAGAGAAAGGCAAGAGTTGCGGAAAGCTGACTTACACGGAGATAAATGATATTGCTTCAGAATATTTATCTGCGGATGAGATGGAAGAACTTATGGACCTTTTGCACGAGGCGGGAGTTAGTGTCAGGGACGATCATGATGCCGACACAATAGAGGAGGACGTCTCGGCTTCAGAGGAAGGAGAGGAGTATGAAAAAACAGAGGATATTGTCCAGGCATATTTCCACTCGCTGGGGAACATTTCAGTACTTAAACGGAACGAGGAAATAGAACTCGCCAAGAGATTGGAAGAAGGGAAAGAGATAATTCAAGGGATAGTCACGGCGCTGCCTTTATACAAGAAACTCGAAGCGAATTTAGACGGCAAAGACGAAGAGGACCTGCGCAATTCGGAAGAAGAAACAGATGAGATCCTCGAAAAAAGTCTGCACGCACTTGACAATCTCATGTTTAAAATAGAGATAGCGGACAGAAAGGTTGCAAGATACGGGACTTTGAAGGACTTAAGAAAATTAATAAATGAAAAAAAGAAACGGGGTATGAATCCTGAACAACTTATGACCATTGCAAGAGAGGTCCAGAATGAGTATAAGCTGGTTGAATCGGAGGTTGGGATCAAGGTTGACGAATTGAAAGCTGCGTGGGTCAGGTTGACCGGGGCGAGAACCCTTGTCAGCGAAGCAAAGAATGAACTAATAACTCATAACCTGAGATTGGTGATAAATATAGCGAAAAATTATGTTGGGAAGGGATTAAACCTGCTGGACCTGATCCAGGAGGGCAATATAGGCCTCATGAAGGCTGTAGATAAATTCAAATACGAGAAGGGTTTCAAATTCAGCACATATGCAACATGGTGGATAAGACAGAGAATAACGAGGGCTTTAATTGATCAGACAAAAACCATTAGAATTCCTGTTCATGCCGCCGAATTTTATAACAAGGCCACCAAAGCGTCGAGAGAATTAAGGCAACAGCTTGGGCGGGACCCGGACAAAGACGAGATTGCCAAAAGATTAGCGGTGTCTACGGTAAAAATCGATGAGGTGTTCACTGCGGTACAGGACCCGATGGCCCTTGAAACTCCAATAGGGGACGATGATTCAAAACTCGAGGATTTCATCAGTGATGAAGACAGTCCTTCCCCCTACTCCGACACGGAAAAAAATATGGTCACGGAACGGATACTGAGGGTCCTTAATACTTTGGAGCCCAGGGAGGCAGACGTCGTAAGGATGAGATTCGGCATCGGTTTCGAAAAAGATTACACCCTTGAAGAAGTGGGGAGATATTTTTCTCTCACCCGTGAAAGGGTAAGGCAAATAGAGGCAAAGGCACTGAGGAAACTTAAACATCCAAATAGAAGCCGTGAGTTAAGAGTTTTAGTCGGGTAGCTTATAGTCTATCTGCCGCAACCCGTTAACCCAAAAACTGTAATTCACTAAATATCCGGGGAGACATAGTGGCAGAAAAAGCTTGACAGCAGCGCCTTTATGGGCGGTCAGACATCAAGGCCGCCCGGATATTTTTATTCAGAAAAAATATATAGCGTAGAAAACCCAAGTTCTGTCCCGAAGGCTTTCGGGATTTTTATGTCACTATGCCTGCCTGAATCTGAGATCAACCGCATTTTTAGTGTTAAATTATCTTGAACTGCCAGCCAGGAGAGTGTTCTCATTTAACGAACAATAGTGTATACTTTCAGTAATTCTTAAATCACAGGAGGGTTTATGACAAAGGCTGAATTAATCGAAAAGATGGCAAAGGATGCCGGCGTATCAAAGGCCGCAGCCGGGAAGGCGCTCGACTCATTCGTTGACGGCGTCAAGAAGACGCTGAAGAAGGGGAATAAGGTTGCTCTCGTCGGATTTGGTACATTCTCAGTGTCGAAGAGAAAAGCACGTAAGGGCAGAAACCCGAGGACCGGCGAAACGATAACGATTAAAGCTACCAAGGCGCCGAAGTTCACTTCGGGAAAAGCTTTTAAAGAAGCTGTAAGATAACCATATTTGGAAAAAAATAAAAAGGTAGCGAATGGTTTTTGCTACCTTTTATTTTTGCCCAAATCCACCAAAGGAAATCATCAGACAGCAGGCGGAATCCGGGAGAAAATAACTCTTTTATTTTTCTTTGTCTAATGCATGTTTCTTACTGTCTGCTTCCCGATTGGCTTTCCGGGTCTTCTCAAGCGGTTTATCATAACTGCCTTGACGAAAATCTCCAACGGGCCTCGTGAAAGTAAACCTGAAAGGCTCGCCCACAAGCAGGTCCGCTGTATCCCTGATGCTTCCACTTGTAAGGGCAAAGGGGAAAGACGCAATAAAAGCCGCACCGCCGATCACAATGGAAGCAATGCCGAGGGGCCTCGCAATTACTAAATCTCCTATTGCATAAAATCCGTCGCCGGATTCAGCAAAAGCCGCAGTAGAATTTAAAAGCAGGAACAATACCAGCAGAATCACCATCTTCCTCATGACATGCCCTCCTCGTTTTAAAAGTTATTGATCTATTTTAATACTTTTTCGTACGAAAGTCTGCCCTTCAATCTTACATCATTGAATGCGCCTCGGGGTGTATTATAACTGCCCCCGAAAGGCCCGATCCGAAAAGGCTGAATTCTATATTTCGGATATTTATTGATATAATGAAAAATGAATCAGGAAGGTGATGAGGAAGAGATGGAGCATATCGTTATAGTCGATAAAAGAGACAATTTCCTTGGAGAGGAAGAAAAAGAAAAATGTCATGACGGCAATGGCATCTTGCACCGGGGTTTTCTGGCCATGGTCTTTGACAACACAGGAGACTTATTACTTACCAGGAGAAGTGAGGGAAAAAGGCTTTGGCCCGGATTTTGGGACGGCACCGTCGCAAGCCATGTTATCAAGGGAGAAGACTATATACAAGCGTCAAGAAGAAGATTGTCACAGGAGATAGGATTAACAGCCGGCAACATACAATACATGTTTAAATTCCATTATCAGGCGAGATATAAAAATATCGGGTCTGAAAATGAAATCTGTGCTGTCACGATGGTAAACGGCATCGATGCCGGCAGCATATCTGTAAACAACGACGAAATTTCAGCCGTGAAGACAATCGCCTTGGAATCGTTGATGGAAGACATCAATAAAAATGAGCATAAATACACACCGTGGCTGATAATGGCGATGGGACACGTGGGCCGACCGAAATGAAATACCGGGAACCTTTGTTCCGAAAAAAGGGCATCTGCATTAGAGCCGCAACCTATTTTTTGATCAGATATCTTCTGTGCTGGACGTAGGAATCCTTGAGTGCGATATAGGGGTCAATAGCAGATTCTTTCAGGTCCTCATATTCGCCTATGTGCAATGAAATGTTGTTGAAAGACGCATAGCCGTCGACGGCAACTGAATCTCTCGCGGGCGTAATATAATTTGTAGGTGACAGGAACCCGTCGCCTACCGACCCGACAGTGTCTCTGAGAGAAGACGGGCCCAAAAATGGCCACACGATATAAAGACCTTCGCCGATCCCGTAAAATCCAAAAGTCAGACCCAGGTCTTTTTCCTGGGGTTCGAGATTATAACTCCTGGCGATATCAAACAGGCCACCGATACCAAAGACGCTGTTCACGCCGAAACGGGCAAGTTCTATACCTGCAGATTTCAACTTCACCTGTAAAACAGAACTGACAAACCGGACCGGCATCGAGAGATTATCAAAAAAATTCTGGACTGAAGTGCGCACAGCCTCCGGAAGAACAGCGTTATATCCCTGGGCAGCCGGCTTCATGACCCAGAAATACAACCTGTCATTAAAGGTGAAGACCAGACGGTTCCAGGGTTCGAGGGGATCGGGAACAGTCTTATCCGCGGAAATCTCCTCTGATTCGACTTCCTTTGGTTCAACCTCTTTCGCCGGTTCAACTTCTTTCGCGGCGGATGCGTTGTCCTTGACTGCTGTTTCGTCTTCCGGACCGGAGGACAGCGCTGAAGAATCAGCGGAGGTCGCAACTAAAAAAAATGCCAGTAAAATAAAAATCATGTAAAGTCTTATCATGGCCTTATCCTCTCACTTAGTGTGGGACATTGCAAAAGTTCCTTCAGCTTTTTTCTTTCGAAAATTTTTCTATCTTTTCTTTCAGCATCGAAATTAAACCGTCAAAACCTTTTTTGTTGATAACGCTCACAAATTGGGATCTCGTCACGGCAAGCTGGCTTATACCTTCAATCTGGATGTCAACTATACGCCATCCGCCTTCCATCTTGCGAAGCTTGTAATAAAAGTCTGTTTCCTCTCCGTCGGAATCGATGAGTTTGCTTAGAACGGTAACAGTACCCTGCACAGGTTTTGATTCCGAAATCATTTCAAATTTTTGTCCGGAATAATCTTTAAAACGGCCCGCATAGGTGGCAGAGGACCATTCAGTATATTTTTGAAGCAGCAAGTTTCGGTCTTTTTCAGTGAGTGTCTTCCAGTATTTTCCCGCCGATACACTCACCATGAAGGGCAGCGCAAAAGAATCTTTAATGACGGGCTCCAGGAGTTTGTAGCGTCCTGAATAACCGAGTTCCGTGCCTTTTTTCATAGACTCCAAAAGCGCGGCATTGAATTTTTTTATGACCTCTGAAGGCCGCAGCTGTTCAGCTTCTCCATAAGCGGTACAGAAAAAAACAGAAAGAAAAATGAGCGAACTTATCAGCCGATGAAAAATTACGCAAATCTTTGGGTCCCTGCACTCTGTCATCAATTTCTCCTTCAAACAATTTTTTGGCTTACAATATGAAACTTGGGAATTCCCTTTTTTATCGTCTGATATTAAAATAATACCTTAAAAATCTCAATGTTCAATTGCTTGGAACAAAAAATATTCAGAAATGATGACGAAAAATAACGGATATTCAAAACGGCTTATTGCCTGGTGGGTTAATTTCATCCAGCGCCATTCAGCCTCGGTGCTCATTGTAACCCTGATAGCAAGCGCTGCAGTGCTCTTTTATCTGAAACAGAATTTCAGGATAAACACCGACCTCAACGGTATGATTTCGGAGAAACTTCATTTCCGGAAGCTCGAAAAAGAATTTTCAGATGCTTTTCCTCAATTTTCGGACGCGATCGTTGTAGTGCTCGACGGCGACACCCCGGAACAGGCGATGTCGGCACGCAAACTTATGGCCGGGCGCCTGAGGAAAGAAACAAAAATAGTTAAGACAGTCTACGAGCCCGGGGGGGGAGAATTCTTTGAAAAGAACGGTCTTTTATACCTGAGCAGGTCTGAACTGGAAGGTCTCTCGGACAAACTGGCGAATGCCCAGCCTCTTCTCGCTTTTCTGTCGAAGGACTTAAGTTTACGCGGGCTTTTTTCCGTGCTCGAACTGGTACTGAGCCATGGGGAAGTTAACGATATTAATGACAAGAGCATGGACCAGCTTTTTGACGGGATGAGGAAGACAATTGACGGCGTGATTGACCATCATCCCTATGAGATGTCATGGGAAAGCATGATGTTTGGGGAAAAACAGGCTGAAGAACAGCGCCGGCAGTTCATAATAGTTCAGCCCTATCTTGACGTATCCAACGACTCCGCCGATGAAGTCTCTCTTGAAGCCATTCGCAGCATAGCAAAAGAACTGAATATAAATCCGGCTAACGGGATTAAAATGGGAATCACGGGAGATGTCGCCCTATCCTATGAAAATCTGCAGACAGTAAAAAACAGCACCGGCGTTGCAACTTTTGTCTCGCTCCTGCTCGTCGGCGTTATTTTCTTCATCGGCCTGGGGTCCGGACGCATGGTCCTCGCGAGTCTTCTGGCCCTCGTCATCGGGCTTATCTGGACAACGGGCTTTGCCATGGCTGTTGTCGGAAGTCTGAATCTCATCTCCATTACCTTCGCCGTGCTCTTCATCGGTCTCGGCATAGATTACAGTATACAGTTCTGCCTTCGCTACAAGGAGTTAATTGTGTCGGGACATGGTGAATTTGAGGGCATAACAACAACGGCAGGAGGCGTCGGGCGGAGTCTTCTTCTCAGTTGCGTGACCGTTGCAATTGGTTTCTATTCCTTCATTCCCACTGCTTATGCAGGCGTCGCCGAACTGGGCTTGATATCCGGAACCGGGATGTTCATAAGTTTTTTTGTAACGATTACCGTACTTCCTGCTTTGCTGACCGTATTCCGCACCGGAAAGAATAAAGGCTGGTTCCTGTCATCCGGACAGACACTCTCAAAAATTCCTTACAAATATCCTCGAGCCATTGTGGCCGTGGCCGTCATCCTCGGGTTAGGTTCGGTCCCGTTGCTGTCCGGGGTCTATTTTGATTATAACCCTCTGGACCTTTATAGTGAGACTTCCGAATCGGTAAACACCATAAAAGAGCTTTTCAAAAATCCTGAAACCCAGCCATGGACGATCTCGGTCCTTGCAAAGGGGAAGGAGCGCGCTGAAAGTCTTGCGGAAAAATTGGCCAAGCTCAAAGAAGTAAAGATGGCGCTGACTATTTCCGACTTCGTGCCCGATAACCAGTCCGAAAAGCTCGCCATTATCTCTGATATGGCGCTTTTTATGCCGCCGGATATTGGGAATGCCACATTAAAACATTTAAGCTACGAGGAAAAAATCAAAGCTCTTAACGGTTTCGAAGGGGCATTAAAGAGGTCCCTCCTTTCAGCTCCAAAGGAAAAAAATCCGCATGTCGGACTCCTGTATGCCAGCGTTCAGAAGTTCAAGACCCTCGTCTCGGACCCCGTAAAAGGGAAAAGTGCATTTGCGGACCTTGAGAAAGGCCTTCTTCTTAATCTTCCCGGGCTCTTTAAGAGTCTTGAAACCTCGCTTCGTGCAGAACGTTTTCGTGGATCCGACCTTCCCCGGCAACTGGCGGACCAGTATGTATCGGCAGACGGACGCTACAGGGTACAGGTATTCCCCCGCGAAAACATTATGAATGTGGACGCGCTTAAAAGGTTCGTGGAAGCAGTGCGTAAAATAGCGCCCGACGCAACGGACGCCCCCGTAACGATCTATGAATCAGGAAGGGCAGTTGTTTCCTCTTTCAAAGAGGCCACTCTGTATGCCCTGATTTTCATTGTCCTTTTCTTATTGATTGAGTTGAGAAGTGTCTATGTCACGGCGTTGATACTGATGCCATTACTGTTTGCGATATCTCTGACCGGGGCGGCCTCTGTCCTGCTCGGCATCCCCTTGAATTTCGCAAACGTAATTGTTGTCCCTCTCTTACTGGGCATAGGCGTACACAGCGGTATAATTTTTATTCTTCGGTTCCTCAATGAGCCGCCGCCTGACGGAAACATGCTCAGGACCAGCACAGCCCGCGCCGTGCTGTTCAGCGCCTTAACCATGATAGTCAGTACGGGCAGCCTTTCTTTTTCACCCCACAGGGGGATTGCCAGCATGGGAATGCTACTGACTATCTGCTTAAGCTTTTTGATAATCTCAGTACTTATTTTATTACCCGCGCTGACCGAGCTCTACCGGAGGCATTCCGAAAAAAACCGATAGGGAAGACAAAAAATGTTTTGCCGGCGGTTTTCATTTTTTTCAAGTCGGGCTTATTCATTATCACTGCGTGTTTAAGAGAATTCTACACAAACGATCATCACAACCAATCAAATTTCATCTTGCAAAAGAAGGCTGCTTTGTTATAATTTGTCTATGCATGACCGGGTGTTACAGAAAAATCCCGAAGGAAGCTTTATAGAATGATTAAATTATTCGAACTAAGGGCTAAAGGCGAATAATTAACGGGGTGAATATTTTTTGAATCTGAAAGGAAGACATCTGGTCGTTGCAGCGGATGATTTGGGCAAGTCTTCATCCGTCAACCTCGCAATCGCTGAAGCCCATGACAGGGGAATAGTCACCGCTGCGAGCATCATGCCAGGAGGCAGGGCTTTCGATGAGGCAGTGCAGATAGTTCTCAATCGCAGATGTCTGTCCGTCGGGCTCCACGTGAGTCTCTGCGATGGCCGCGCCGTTCTGAAGCCCTCGCTCATACCCGATATCGTCGATTCAAGCGGCGACTTGGAGGAAAGCCCCGTGAAAGCGTGGCTTAGCTTTATGAGGCGCGGCATCCTCTCCCAGATTGAAGCAGAAGTGGAAGCACAATTCTCCCGTCTTGAAGAGGCGGGTATTCGTCCGACCCATGTGGACAGCCATCATCACCTGCACATGAACCCGCTTATATTCGAAGTGGTCTGCAGGCAAGCGTCGAGAAGGGGAGTTGGGTGGATACGGCTTCCCAATGAACCTTTGTCCGTTGTCCTGCATTCACGCTTCTTCTCACGCGGACTTATGCCTTTTGCCGAGTGGGCAGTTTTCGGCATATTGAGAGCATATAATTATAAAATAGCTCGAAGATATGGGCTGAATGTGGCATGCAATACACTGGGGCTTTCGCAGACCGACAGCGTTAACGAGAAATATTTCCTTTACATTTTAAACCGCGTTCGTGGTCCGATTAATGAAATTTTTGTCCATCCCGATATTTCAACAGCATCCGGCCGGAAGGAACTTGAGGCCCTGACATCAACCGGCGTTCGCCGTAGGATTGCTCATCTCGGCATTGATTTAATCGGCTACAAGCGGCTTCACGGAGAGGATGTAGTCCTTAATTCCATCCTGGAGAGAACATGAAAAAAAGCAAAACTTTTTGCTATGGGACTATCATTTCATTTATAATTCTCTGAAATATGGATATTTTATTAAGGGAGAAAAAGAGCAGACTTTCCAAGAAGCTTCTTGGAACTAAAACTTCGGTTTTACCTGCCAAACCAAAATCCGGATCTTCAGCCGTTTCAGAACCTTTTGGTTTAACCAAAAGGATATCAGAGGCTGTAAGAAAAACTCATTCGTATTTCGTGAGCGACCAGCATGAAGACGGCTACTGGTGGTATGAACTGGAATCAAATGTCACTATAACCGCGGAATATTTAATGCTCCTTTATTTCCTGGGAATAAAAGACGAGGGAAAAAATAAAAAGATGGCCAATCACATCCTTAGCAACCAGAGGACCGACGGCACGTGGTCCCTCTATTGGGAAGGCAAAGGTGATCTGAGTACAACGGTAGAGGCATATTTCGCCCTGAAGCTTGCAGGCCTCTCATCCGATGACCCCAGGCTGAGAAAGGCCAGGGAGTTCATTATCGAGAAAGGCGGCATGGAAGCTTCAAGAGTGTTTACCAAAATATACCTCGCCCTCTTCGGTGAATTCGACTGGAAGGCTATCCCTTCGATCCCCGCTGAGATAATTCTTTTGCCGCTGTGGTTTCCCTTTAACATATATAATTTTTCAAGCTGGGCAAGGTCCACTATCGTGCCTCTTTCGATGATCCTCGAACATAAACCGGTCATGCCCTTGCCTGAGAACGCCCGGATCCAGGAATTGTATAAAGACCCGAGTAAAGTTCCGCCCATAACAACAAACAAGTTGTCTCTTTATTCCTGGAAGAGGTTGTTTATCGTGCTGGACAAAGTGATAAAGACAATTGAGAGCTTTCATGTGAGGCCCTGGCGCGCAAAAGCTTTGAGCAATATGGAAAGATGGATATTGGAGCATCAGGAGCCGGGCGGTGATTGGGGAGGCATACAGCCCGCGATGATCAACTCAACTCTTGCCCTTGCCGCGATGGGCTACGACTCATCTCACGCATATGTAAAAAAAGGGCTTGAAGCCCTTGAAAGGTTTATAATAGAAAAAGAGGATGAAATTGTTCTTCAGTCGTGCATCTCTCCCGTGTGGGACACCGCACTGACATCTCTCGCCCTGCTTTACTCGGGGTTCGAGAGAGATCACCTTTCTCTCGAAAAAGCCTGTAAGTGGCTGGCGCCCAGGCAGATTTTCCAAAAAGGCGATTGGAGTGTAAAAAAACCTTATTTAGAGCCAGGCGGATGGGCTTTCGAATTTGAGAATAACTGGTATCCTGATATAGATGATACATGCGTAGTCCTGATGCTTCTCAACCGATACACTGACAAAGAATTCATCAGGCCCGAGAGCATCGAAAGGGGTCTCGGCTGGATCCTTGGAATGCAGGGCAGGGACGGCGGATGGGGCGCATTCGATGTTGACAACAACATGAAGATATTGAATCAGCTGCCCTTCGGAGATCTGGAGGCTATGATAGACCCAAGCACTCCCGACATTACAGGAAGGGTGCTTGAACTTCTCGGCTTGGTGGGATACGAGGTGTCAAACCTGCTCGTAAAGAGAGCAATAGAATTTCTTAACAGGACGCAGGATGAGGAGGGTTCCTGGTGGGGAAGATGGGGTATAAATTACATCTATGGGACGAGTGCCGTCCTCGTGGGACTTAACTCCGTTGGTGAAGATATGTCCAGGCCATACGTAAAAAAGGCTGTCCGGTGGCTGAAGGCCAGTCAGAACCTTGACGGCGGATGGGGCGAGGGCTGTGAATCTTATGATGATCCCAAGTTGAAGTGTTGCGGAGAAAGCACCCCGTCACAGACGGCATGGGCGGTTCTCGCCTTAATTGCTGCCGGAGAAATAGCCGGCAAAGAAGTATCGAAGGGGATAGAGTATCTCCTCGAAACACAGCGGGACGATGGTACCTGGGACGAGAAGTCGTTTACCGGAACCGGTTTCCCCAAGTACTTTTATCTTCGATATCACAATTACAGAAACTGTTTTCCTTTGATGGCCCTCGGCAGATTTCTTTCGAGGTCCATGGAAGAAGTAAAAAGATGAAAGCGCTTGTGACAGGCGCCACAGGCTTTATAGGATTTCACGTGGCCAGGCAGCTGAAAGAAAGGGGTTTCTTTGTCAGGGCCATCGTGAGAAAAGGAAGCGACTCCTCGGCCCTCAAATCTCTGGGCATAGAACCGGTCACCGGAGATGTGAGGGACTTCAGCTCCGTCTGCACTGCATTGAAAGGCTGCCTGCAATTGTATCACCTTGCGGCGGACTACAGGATTTGGGTTCCGGATCCGGAAAGAATGTATGAGATCAACGTTCAGGGCACGAAGAATGTTATGGAGGCCGCATTAAAGACAGGAGTTGAAAGAGTAGTTTATACTAGTACGGTTGGTGTATTGTCGGCATGCTCAAACGGCAGGCCTTCTGATGAAGATACACCGGTCGGGATAAACGATATGGTCGGTCATTATAAAAGGTCCAAGTTCATTGCAGAAAAAGAGGTTTACCGTTTCATTGAGAAAGGGTTGCCCGTAGTTATTGTTAATCCCACAACCCCCGTCGGTCCCATGGACAGGAAACCCACACCCACCGGAAAGATTATCGTTGACTTCCTTAACGGCAGGATTCCTGCTTATCTGGATACGGGACTGAATTTTGTGGATGTTGAAGATGTTGCCGCAGCCCATGTCCTTGCGGCCCAACACGGGAGGACCGGTCAGAGGTATATATTGGGGAACAAGAATATCTCTTTAAAAAATTTTTTCGAAATCCTCGCAGGCATGACCGGGATCAAACCGCCAAAGCTGCGACTTCCATATCTGCCGGTATTGCTCGCATCTTATGTGAACGAAGCGTTGTCGAAATGGATTACCCACAGACATCCCATAATTCCCCTGACAGGCGTAAGGATGGCTCATAAATATATGTACTTCGACTGCTCCAAGGCTGTGAGGGAATTGAATATGCCCCAAAATCCGGTCGAGTCCGCAATAGAAAAGGCAATCGACTGGTTTAGAAATCAGGGATATGTAAGAAAAATAAGTGCTGTGAGGACATAAATGCCCGATACAGAACAGGATCACATGGAAAAACCAAAAGATAGAAAACTTGGAGATCAGTGGACGGACTGGGACGGCAGGGACGACTCCAGGGAGGCGGAAATAAATGAAAACCGGACCACTTTTTTCCTTTTATCCCTCGGCATTTTGTTGATATTGATTGCACTGGTTCCATTAGGATGGTATCTGATAAAGCCGAGGATTTTCCAGTTAAATCCATTTGCGGCGGACCTTATCGAATGGATTATAATAGGATTTGCCTTTGTTTGCCTGATACTATTTTTGGTAGAAGGGGCGTCGGTTCTCGGCTTCAGAAAATCTTTATTTCCGTACAGGTGGCGTGAGAAATTTATTCTTTTCCTCCTCCCGAAAACAGTGTGGCTGGGCGCAAAATTCGGAATAAGCAGGGACAGGGTCGGAAATTCTTTTATTAAGGTGCATAATTTCATTATAAAAAATTATGCTGACAAGCTGAACGCAGAGAGGCTTCTGATCCTTTTGCCAAGGTGTTTAAAAAAGGAAACGAGAAACCAGATAATGAACAAAGTGAACGGCGACGGATTCAAGATTCTCACTGCCGGCGGAGGTGAAGCTGCCAGGGAAGCTATCAAGCAATACCGGCCCACTTTCATCCTGGCGCTTGCCTGCGAGAGAGATTTGATGAGCGGAATAAAAGATGTGGCGGAGAATATACCCGTACTTGCCATACCAAATAAAAGACCTGAAGGACCGTGCAAAAATACCGATGTCTATCTTGACGAACTCGATGAGACCCTGAAGTTTATAACAGAGAGAAAAAATAAGAAGGCGGCAAAGGTTTGAGGTCAGGATAGGCGATGCGGTTTCCGGTAGGTCTCTATATCTCGCTGACTGCATATTTTGTAAAAAACGCCCTCGCGGGAAAGAAGAAGTTCCCTCTTGTGCTGATGCTCGAACCCACGCACAGATGCAATCTCGCATGTGCGGGCTGTGACAGGATAAGGCTGCACAACCAGGAACAGACAGAAGACCTTTCTCTTAATGAGTGCATAGAAGCTGCCGTTGAGTCAAGGGCGCCTGTAGTGACCATAACAGGGGGGGAGCCTTTTTTATATCCCGAATTAAAACATCTCCTGCGGGAACTCCTCGGATTGAAAAGGTATATATACCTGTGCACGAACGGCCTTCTTGCAGAGTCTTTCGTTGAAGAATTCACGCCCCACCCGGCGCTCACCCTAAACTTCCACCTCGACGGAATGGAGGAAACACATGACAGAATTACGAACAAGGCCGGGACTTTCAAAAAGGCTGTGGAAAATATAAAAAAGGCGAGGCAGAAAGGTTTCAGGGTAAGTACAAACACGTCTGTTTACAAGAATTCCAATACAAAGGAACTGGAGCAATTATTTACCCTGTTAAAAACCCTGGACGTAAACGGCATCCTGATTTCCCCTGCTTTCAGTTACGAGAGAGTGGAAAACGATATATTTCTCGACAGGAAAGGAATAGAAGAAAGGTTCAACGAGATGGCCTATTTCTTTGATAGACTTCCCCTCATGAGCTCGCCTGTTTATCTGGACTTTCTAAAAGGTAAGAGAGCAATGCAATGCACACCCTGGGGAAATCCGACTCGCAACCCTCTCGGGTGGAAATCTCCATGCTATTTGATAACCGATACCTACTATAAATCCTTCGGCGAGATGATGGAAAAGACCCCCTGGGACAAATACGAGTCGGGAACAGATTCACGATGCAAAAACTGCATGGTCCACAGCGGATATGAAGCGACGGTCATGAGGTCCGCCTTTTCCAATCCCGGCGACCTGTTCAGACTCATCCTCTGGAACATGAAGAAATCCTGAATGGAGTCTTTCCCTTCCCTCGTCCTGCAAACCATCCTCCTGAGACCCTATGTATTCGCCTTCTTATTGGTGTATCTCCTCGGATGCTCACTGCATCTGGGGGCAAAAAGGGCCGTTTTTTTTTGCGTGACCGGTTATCTTATCGCGTGGTTGTCGGAATACTCTTCCATCCATAACGGGATCCCTTACGGATACTATTTCTATATAGAACAGACGAAGGGTAAAGAACTGTGGGTCCTGGGTGTGCCGCTGATGGATTCCTTGAGCTATGTATTCCTGGCTTATGCCAGTTATTCAATGGCACTTGTAATTATTTCACCTCTTTTGCGCGCAGGCGGAATGATCTATGTGCTCGAAACGAAGAAAATCAGAAATTCATTATTTACAGCGGTCCTCGGAGCAATCCTCTTTGTCTATCTCGATATAATAATAGACCCCGTTGCCTTATTGGGCAACAGATGGTTTCTCGGTCAAATATACGGATATCCCGAGAGGGGCATATATTTCGGTGTCCCCATATCGAATTTTGTCGGCTGGCTCGCAGTCGGATTTCTAATGATCTATGCGTTGCAGAAAATAGATGGTTTACTGCAAAGGATGCCGGATTGCTCCGGCTGCAAATACCGTTGGCGACATCTCATAGGTCCGGGGCTCTACTACGGGGTTTTAATTTTCAATCTTTCGATTACCCTTTACATCCATGAGTATAACCTTGTGTGGGTTGGAATTTTCATTGTCGTTCTACCATCAATTTTGCTTTATTACCTGATGAAAATTAAGCTTTACCCGCAGGACCTTAATAATGCCCTTAAAGCCCATCTCTCTGATTTTCCTCAGGTCACAATTCCCGGGTATACACAAAGAGAGGTTATATAGTCAATCTTTAGGCCTTACCCAAAAACTGCAATTCACTAAATATCAGGGATGGCATAGTAGCATAAAAAGCTTGACAGCAGCACCTTTGTGGGCGGTCAGATATCAAGGCCGCCCGGATATTCTTATTCAGAAGAAATATATGGCGCAGAAAACCCAAATTCTGTCCCGAAGGCTTTCGGGATTTTTATGTCACTATGCCTGCCTCAATCTGAGATAAACTGCATTTTTCGGGTTAATGAAATTCTTGCAAACCAATGAACGTCTTATCGGGTAATCTCTTCAACCATACGGCGTTCGCTTTGACCCGGAGATGCCCGATGAAGAGATCAAGTGAGTCGCCTGTCTTAATCGGGACCGCACCGGAAATTTTTATGCATAACCCCTCTTCGCACAAGTCCATCGTATTGGCTGCAAAACGCTGTTCCTGATAGTCAAAATCAAAGGAGACCTCATGTTTCACTCGATGCTCCCGTCTCCGTTCAGGTACATAAGGAGTCGTGTCTCTATCGGGAATTGTGAAATAAAACGTTGAGCCCCGTCCCTGACCGGATTCCACCCAAATCCTTCCGCCGTGACGCTCCACAATCCGCTTACAAATTGCGAGACCTATTCCGGTGCCCGGGTATTCTTCTTTGGTATGCAGTCGTTTGAACATAACGAAGATTCTTTCTGCCTGCCCAGGGTCTATTCCTATACCATTATCGAGCACAGAAAAGACCCACTCACCTTCTTCTTTCCTGGAAGAAATATGAACCCTCACTGGTTCAATGCCGCGGAATTTTATCGCATTGCCGATAAGGTTCTGAAATAATCTGCTCATTTGTGATACGTCCGCCATAACTGTTGGAAGTTCATCACAGATAATTGTGGCGCCGCTTTCTTCAATCGCCGCCCGCAGATCGCAAACGGCCTTGTCCACGACAAAAAAACAGTCGGTGGGCCTCATATTCAAGCCTTTTGTTCCTACTTTCGAATACTCCAGCAGGTCGTTAATCAGCAGCTGCATCCTACCTACTCCGTCAAGAGCATAATTAATGAACTCGTCGGCTTTATCGTCGAGTTTGCCTCTGTAACCCTTTTCCAACAGTTTTACAAATCCTGCGATCACACGCAGGGGTTCCTGCAGGTCATGCGAGGCAGCATAAGCAAACTGTTGCAGGTCCGTATTCGAACGCCTGAGCTCATCAGCCAATTGTTTCATTTCTTCCTCGGCGTGCTTGCGTTCCGTGAAGTCGCGTAATATCGCCAACTTGTCGACACTTCCGTCCTGGTTCCTCAAGGGTGTATTAATGACGTCATAAGTCTTGCCGGTACTGGAAATATATCTTTCCTGCCGGACCGTTTTCCCGGCGAATATTTCCCTGTTATTGCACCACGGACACTCCCCGGACAGGCCGTGGAAATACTTAAAGCACTTCAGGGTGTCGGGCGGCCCAAGTTCTTTTTCGACCGCCGGATTAACATACTTGATATTGCAGAACTGGTCTATAATGTAGATGTAATCACTCATTGCGTCCAGAATTCCCTTCAGTTTCGTATGTTCGAGGTCAAGGGTATCGTGTCCCGCTTTTTTCGCTTCCAAGTCGGCGACGCGTTGACGCAAGTCGGCTAATTCATTTGCGAGTTGTTCTTTTGTTTTGTCTTCGGTCTGGTTAACTCTTGCAAGCATAATTTCCCCTATTATGCCCTGATCGAAATGGAAAGGCCGAACCCGCCTCAGATTCATCCTTCGGAAAACCGGTCATCTTTGAATTAAAGACCCGCCGCTTTCCGCACCTTCTTCACGAAGAGGTCGGCTTTGATGAGCACAAACTATCAAGAAATACTATATTTACAGGAACTGTCCGGACTAAGCCTGAGATTTTCCCTTCCCTTTTTTACAGACTAATACAAAATGTTTAGCTTGTCAATTTAAAAATATTTCTTAATAATATACTTTATAAAATAAGAAGTCCTGCGGTCGGACACTTAAAAAGTATAAGCAAATCGTCTTACTTCTTATCCACCTTATACGTATATGTAAGTTGTACCGGGTTTTTCTGTAAATTGGTCCACATCAGACAATAGAATTCTTCTTTATCGGGATAAAACTTGCCTTCTTCCGCCGGCGTATTTTTCCTGGAAACCGGATAAGTAATTTTACCCTCTTCATGAAAGTGAATATTAAAATCAACGGGGTTTGAGGCTTTAAACGAATAAGTCCAAACATCGCCCGGCACCAATTTTATGCAATCTTCATGAAATTTAGAAGGGTTTATTACTGCTTCGGTTTCCCCTTTAAGGTTAAGGGAGCTGCATCCGATTGAGGTAACCGCTAAAAGACCGGCAAATAGGACAGCTGCAAAGATCTTTTTCATTTATTATTCCTCACGATAACTAAACATTAACTATCGATTTTCTATCCGTTAAAATTATTCGTGCCTCTTCCTTTCTTGTAATTAAAAGCATAATCAGTGCCAGAACGCAACTACTCGATTTTATTCGGACTTAGAGATAGAACAGCCGACCGCATGAGACAAAATACCTTGATGATGGGGCATCTTGCCTCGAAAAATAATACCCAGGGAAATGCATGCTGTCACATTGCCTCGATCATAGCTTTCAGGAAATGCCACAAATTATTTGATGCTAAGCCGGAGTTTCTTCCGATCCTTATAATATCCTTCAGAAGCTTCGGCTTGGAGAAAACAAGCCTCAACGCACGGGAAAGCTTGTATGTCCCTGATTCGTCCGACACTGAGAGAAATTCAGGTGGGATCTCTTCGTCGGCGAGGTCGGTCACAGCGCGCACGGCAAGAAACGGCAATCCTCTTTTCATGGAGAGCTTTGCCAGAAAAAATGTCTCCATATCGCATACCGGGAAGGGAAATTCCCGCGTAAGGAATTTATTTAGTGCTGATTTTGCCGTCCATTTTTCAATAGTCAGAATAGTTCCTTCCCGGATATCAAGGTCACGGGAAACCCTATCGAGAACATCTCTTGCGACTGAAAGCTCCAGAGTTTCCGCCACAAATTCACGAACAAAAAGAAACTTCCCGGACCAGATGATTTCCCCTATCCTGCCGCTATCATAGAGTGCGCCTCCGAATCCGAGGGACAATATTAATTCAGGACTGTATTGATCGCATATATAGTTCAGTGCAGTTTCGGCGTTAATACTCCCCATGCCTGACAGCACCAATACTACTTCTGTGGACAGGTATTCA
The DNA here is from genome assembly GCA_963716185.1 of Thermodesulfovibrionales bacterium. GTDB lineage: Bacteria > Nitrospirota > Thermodesulfovibrionia > Thermodesulfovibrionales > SM23-35 > CAVZMO01. The sequence goes on along the minus strand of OY970295.1, from coordinate 3,209,010 downwards.
CCGAAAAATAAGGTAAACGGATGTCTTCCTGAACTCTTTACGGCCTTCAGATTCCTGATTATCGTCTTTATTTCCTGAGGAAAGGCCGCAAATACTGCTAATCTCACCGCTTCATCGCAGGCAGCTCGTTCTCCCATTTCTGCCGGAACCAATCCACGGTAATTCTCAGGCCTTCTTCGAACCGCATCGCGGGTTTCCAGCTCAACTCCCTATAAGCCTTATTTGCAGACACTTCCTTTCCGCCGAAATCTCCGGGCCTTTCAGGAACAAAATCAATCTTCACATGCTCTCCGATGGCCGCCCTGATACCTTCGGCAACCTCAAGGACCGTGACCCTCCTCAGCCCCTCGAGATTATAGGTCTGGTTGGCAGCGACTTCATTCATAGCGTAATTTACATTAGAAACCGCCGCAAGATGGAAAATATGCTCAGCACCCCTGGTCCGATCTTCGCGCAGGAATTGAATTCTTGCAGCAGGAATTTGATGTCCAGTAGCCTTTTCAGTCATTTAGAAGTTGAATCCTCACTTTTTTAATCTTTCGAACCAGCACAGAATCCTATTGCAACAGCAAAAAATTTGTCGTGTTTTTAAAATATAATTTTTAATGATAGTTTCATATGCAATGCCTGTCAATATAATAATAAATGATTCTTTTTAAAAAAAAGAAGTATAAAATACTGACAAAGAAAGCATTAGATAGTTAAATGGAAAATAGACGGCATGGAAAATTCTAATACCGGTCATAAGAATTCTTTCGAGCTTTGGAAGTTTTGTGTCAGTATAAATGACTGAAAGGGAGGAGGATGGCACTTTATTTCGTTACCGGCGGGGCTGGCTTTATAGGTACTCATATAACTGAATCTTTGATTGACAAATGCGAACGGGTAAGGGTCTTTGACAACTTCTCAACCGGTAAAAGGGAAAACCTGTCGGCGGTTGGCAGTAAGATTGAAATCATCGAAGGAGATATCAGAGATTCTTCCCTTTGCAGACAGGCAATGGAAGGTGCGGATTACGTTATACATTTGGCGGCCCTCCATGAGGTGCCGCGATCTGTTGAGAAGCCTTTGGAAACTCATGAAATAAACGTCACAGGCATCTTGGTCAAAAGCAACACCACCATAGCAGATTTTCACTAAAAAAATCGGGAGGCTGCGAAAATGGCCGCTTAGCTCCCTCGGTTTTTTACGGTCTCCTTCCCGTTGTTACAGCTCAGTCGCGTTATCCGAGAAATGCTTTTTGAGAGGAAGGATCTTATTGATATTCTGACCCTGAAGCCCGCCAAACTAACAATGAGAATGGAGGAATCGAATCCCTTCAGGGGCTTGTATTTTAACCGGACAGCAATGTATTATACTGCTAGTTGAGTCTGGGGGTATTTGCTCGTGTCGATTAACCCTCTGCTGATGATTATATAGTTAGATACTAAAGAGGATAAATGCGAACGTTATTTCTTAATCCGCCTTCCTACGGAGGCTTTGACGGAGGTGCGGGCTCGCGGTATCAGGCGCGTCGCGAAATCCGCTCCTTTTGGTATCCGACCTGGCTCGCCTATGCGGCCGGACTGGTCCCCGAAAGCCGTCTCCTTGACGCCCCTCCCGCTAATATGGGCATCGATGAGGTCATCCAGCAGGCCCGAGGTTTTAATTTGATTATTATTAACACGAGTACGCCGACGATCTCCAACGATATACGGATTGCAGAACTGCTGAAGGACCACTACCCCGGTGTTAAGGTGGGGTTTGTCGGACCCCACACAATAGTCCTTCCTAACGAAACACTCAACTCTTCAGAGGCGATAGATTTTGTTTCAACTGGCGAATTCGATTATGCAGTTGCGGAAATCGCGAGAGGGGTTCCGTTTGAAAAGGTTGATGGTATTGCTTTCCGTTCAAGCGGCAGTATCATACGCACTGGAGACAGGCCTCCTATAGAGAACCTTGACGCCCTTCCCTTTGTCACCGAGATCTATGCTCGTGATCTTACCATAGAGAATTATTACAATGGGTATCTGAAACACCCGTATGTCTCGCTTTATACTGGCAGAGGTTGTCGCGCACGCTGCACATTCTGTCTTTGGCCTCAGACAATCTCGGGACATAGCTACCGGGTACGAAGTACAGAAAATGTCTATGAAGAAATGGTTCGTGCCACGCGCCTTTTCCCCCAAGTGAAGGAATTTTTTTTCGATGATGGCACGTTTACCGATAATCAACCGCGTGCAATGGAAATAGCTAGGAAGATCAAGCATTTGGGGATTACCTGGTCATGTAATGCGAGGGTAAACGTCGCTAAAGAGACGCTTGTGGTGCTTAAGGAGGCGGGACTTCGTCTGCTGACCGTGGGGTTTGAATCAGGCAATCAACAGATTCTGAATAACGTTAAGAAAGGTATTCGAATTGAACAAGCCAGGGAATTCATGAAATCCGCAAAAGAGCTGGGCATACTCGTTCACGGAGCTTTTATCCTTGGTCTGCCGGGTGAAACGGCAGAAACGATTGAAGAAACAATCCGTTTCGCACTGGAATTGGACCCTTACAGTATACAGGTATCTCTTCTAGCTCCCTATCCCGGGACCGAGATATATGCAGAGGGAATACGCGAGGGTTGGATTGTTCAGGAAGACAGGCTGCTAAGAGCTGGCATCCAGAACGCGGTAGTCTCATATCAAAGGCTTTCTCGTGAGGAGATCTTTGAGATGGTCGAACGCTTCTACAGGCGTTTTTACATCAGGCCTCAACCAATCCTCAGAATTCTCAGGGAAATGCTTCAGGACAGAGATGAGTTCAGGCGTCGCATCAGAGAAGGTAAGGAGTTTTTTTCCTTTATGGCAAAGCGCAAAGAGGCGGTCAAGGCCCAGTGAAACAGGATGCGTCCTCTCTCAACAAAAAGTTTCTGGTCGTCGTTGCAGATGATCTATGGCGCTCTTCAGGTATCAATCGGGTCATTGCCGAGGCGCGCGACAAGGGGATAGTTACGTCTGCAAGCGTCTTGGCAGGTGGAGAAGCATGCCAGGAAGCTGTCCAAATAGCCATTGACCGCCACTTGCTGTGGGACTCCACGTGACGCTCTGTGATGGCCGGGCTATCCTTCCTCCTTCAAGCATTCCGTCTCTAACAGATGCTGAAGGCTATCTGGAGAAAAGTCCTGCCAAGGTATGGGTAAAAAATACAAGACCTGCCCTGCTTTCGCAGATCGAGCGAGAAGTAGAGGCGCACTTTGATTGTCTCGCAACGGAGGCCAGCCAACGGGAAATGAGAGCACTTACCTCAGCTCAGGTACATGAGCGGTTAGCGATTCTCGGCATAACGAAGGCTAGCTACAGCGAACTTTCTGAATGAACCGTGATTCTTGATTCCGTGTGGAGGAGAACGTGAGAATATTTGTAGTGATTTTTCTGGCGACACTGAGTGCAGCTGTTGGAGAAACTTTAATAAGCTATGCCATGAAGAAAAATGGTCAGGTCGATCTCACGGAATTGTCTCAGTGGCTTAAACTGATTTTTTCAGTGCTCCGTAATCCTTATATTTTCGTGGGAGTTATTTTGCTGGGTATTTTCTTTTTTCTCTATCTCGCCGCTCTTTCCTGGGCAGACCTGAGCTTTGTTCTTCCGCTCACTGCACTGTCTTATGTTTTTGTAGCATTTTTGGCAAAGTTTTTTCTCAAGGAAGATGTCTCCTGGTACCGCTGGGCCGGCACTTTGATTATTATTATCGGCATTACCCTCGTAGCACTTGACCGGAGGCAACAGGCTGTAGATTATCGCAAAAATGTGCAAGATATTGGGCACTCCCAAGAAGTCCAGGGTACGAAAGAGGATAGGTTTTAATGCTCAGAGGTAGCAAAGTGTTAGTTTGTTCTGTCCACGCTTACCCCTTTTGCTGCATATAGAAGCAGAGGAACCAGGGACGGATCAGTAATCGTTCTTAGACGCTGATATCGCGGATTGATCTGGTGTCCGTTCTTAGTGATTAAGTCTAGCCAAAGATATTTGAACTTTTTTTAAGTCGGAAAAATTGTAGAATTATCAGCAGCTTAGCAATGTGAGAGATGAACTCTTAGACTAAAACGGTAAGAATCTAGTCAGATTATTTAACCGAGTATATTAGAAGAATGGTTTTCTCAGAATTAACAAGAATAACTTTGATACTCCTCATAATATTGGGAGGTATTTACTGTCTGTTTTCTATAATCCTCGTCTGCGAGTTCTTTACATCGGAAAAAGAAGTAGCAAGGGGAACACCTTCTATCCCTGTCTCTGTTATCAAACCTATAAAGGACATGGATCCTGAACTTCGTGAAAATCTCCGGAGCTTTTCCACTCAAAATTACCCTGAATATGAGATACTTCTCGGTTTTACTGCTTCCACTGATGATGCGATGCCTGCCGCAGAAGAAATCGTCCGATCCTCAAAGTGTAGTGCCCGCATAGTAATAAGCCAGGAAGCCCTCGGCGTCAACCAGAAGGTGACGAATCTCCGCGCTCTTCTTGAGGCAGCCAGGTACCCTCTTGTAGCGATAAGCGACAGTGACATGAGGGTAGACTCCTCTTATCTCGAGCGTATTGTTGGGGAATATTACAGCGATGATAATGTTGGCCTTGTAACCTCTGTTTATAAAATATCTGACCCCGCTTCACTGGGGGCAGCCTTAGAGTCCCTTACCATTGCTCTCGATTTCATTCCTTCGGTCATTGTCGCTAGGCAGATAGAAGGAGTCACTTTCGGTCTAGGGGCCTCCATGCTGTTTTCTAAGGAAGCACTTAAGGACATCGGCGGATTTTCAGTGATAGCTGACTACCTTGCCGATGATTATCAGATTGGCAACAGGCTATGGAAAAGAGGGTATAAAATTATTCTTTCTCGCTTTGTAATTGAGAATGTCATCGGAGATATGAGTGTAACCGAGTATCTTGTCCACCAGCTTAGATGGGCACGAACTTATAGAGCTTGCAGACCAAAGGGCTTTCTCGGTTATGGCATCACGCACGTCTTCGCTTTTTCCCTTTTATTTCTTCTATTGTTCGGTTCAAGCCTACTTTCTCTGTCGATCATCGGCGTGGTTCTCGCGTTAAGGTTCAGTCTCGCTATCGTTGTGTACAAAAAGGCGATACGATCAAAAGAATGGATACGATGGTCGGCGCTCATACCCATTAAGGACTTGCTGAGTTTTTGTATCTGGCTTTGGAGTTTTTTTGGGAGGAAGGTTTTCTGGAGAGGCTCATACTATAAGATCGTTAAAGAAGGAAAGATAATACAGAGATAATTTTAAAGATAATGCTCGAAAAGCGAGATGATAACGGTCCCGTCGGTCCGTATGCTTTTTCCGTCTTCGAGTCCTTCGCGTATTGCGATTTTATTGATCGCCACCATTATCTCGACTTTCAGCCTATCCCCTTGATTGATAGCCTTTATTATCAAGGAGGAAAGTGTAAACCATCAGAAAATCTCAGGTGGAGTCAACGAGGCCGAATGTATTTAACAATTGCGTTTGAAGAGGCGGTTGGTCTTCCAGTTTTTTAACGGCCGTATTATCCGGATAAACTAGTGTCATGTCAACCTTGATATGTCGCATTAGGGGTGATATAATTTCTTCATAATATACGGGGGGAGGATTGGATATGAAGAAATACATCGTGACGCTTACCGCGCATAAATATCTCTACATATTAATCAGCAAACCATTATAGCGCAAGCCTTCCCGATGAATAGATATTGACACAACTTCTGCAGAAGGTTTATTTTGCTGGTATGCGCAGAAGTAATAAGACAGAAAATGCCGGAGGATTCCATGCAACCCATATTCGCAACTGGTAATCAGCGAACAGTCAATAAAATCGTCTCTCTTCGCAAAGAGACATTAGCGGATCAGCAATATCGCGTGGCAACGAGGCTGCATGCAATTATGTTAAGCATAGAGAAATACACATCAGGAGATATCGCAGGCCTATTGAAAGTAAACCGCACCAATGTGCCGGTCTGGATTAACAATTGGAATGATTACGGGGCAGATGGTTTACTGGAAGGACATCGCAGTGGAAGGCGAGGTGCTCTGAGTACCGCGGATAAAAAGAGATTAATAGATATAATCGACAGTGGTCCTGTCGCCTATGGTTTGAATACCGGCGTATGGACTTCCAAGATTGTTACCAAAATTATTGAGGAAGAGTTTGGTATAGGGTTCCATCCGGGTCATGTACGCAAGCTTTTAAAGGAAATTGGCTTTTCAGTGCAGAGGCCGACGTACAAGCTTGTTAAGGCTGAATCAAAGAAGAAAAACAAATGGATACGGTACACGTATCCCAATTTTAAAAAAACGCCCACGAAGAAGGTGCGATAATCGTCTTTGTTGATGAAGCTTCATTTCGGCAGTCGCCCACCCTACATCAAACATGGGCTCCGGTAAATGCTCAGCCTAAGATTCTGTCAAAAGGACAGAGGAACAGCCAGAAAATATTCGGCGCTGTTGAACTCTATTCAGGTAATTTCCTGTACAAACACAAAGAGGCAAACTTTAATTCTGAAACATATATCGAGTTCCTTGAAGAGATGCACAATCGACAAATCGCTTCTTGACACGGTCAATTTTTCTCATGCTTGTGTTCAGTATGCAAGCTATTTCTTCATTAGTTGAACGTTTTTTCTGGAACTCTCCCTCATCACACCCAAGCAGAGTCAGAGCGGCCAGAATTTTCTGTGATTTGTGCTTACCCTTGGAAGTAAGTTCGTCAAGCATTTTACACTCATCTTCGGTAAGCGTCACGATGTATTTCTTCATATCCAATCTTACCTTATATCACCTATAATGCGACATATCAAGATTGACATGACACTAGGCTTTCCAACCAACGATCGAAATACAACGGAGTGGGATCCCTTACTTTTTCGTTTTCCCCTGCATGAATGACACAGACATTGTTGTTCAAGATATTCTTTCCTCGCTTTGTGTTTCAACCATTACCTGTTGAATCCCTTTCAAGAGGTCTTTGGCTTCTTTTGAGTGTCAGGCCAAGTTCCTCCGGGCGAAGAGATCCCCGCTCAAAATGAGATATCGTCTTAAGCAATTCACGTTCCTCGCCTTCTGATTCTACGACCACCTGAACCTTGATCTTCATGAGGCCATCCTACCGTTTTATGATCTTCTAATTCCTTTGGATGAAAAGATCCTTTAGATTATCATTAATTCCCTTACGGCTCATGGAATCAACGAGTGACCAATACGAAAGCATTTCAAATTCCTCTCTATACTTTCGAGAAGCATTCTTTTTGAGAATGTCTGCGAAACGGCTAAGGATATACCATTTGCAGTAATGATCTCGAGCCTTCATAAAACCCCAAGGTCCCCCGATGTCCTCTGGCAGGGCTAATTGTTTACCGGCAACACAGGTGGAATAAAATTGCCAGGGATCTAACGGACGGACTTCTTCCAATCTGATTTGATATTGCCAGTTACCGGTAAAGTCATATTCATAAATGAACCGTTCGTTTGGCCGAAAAGAAAAATCAGAAAGTTTAATCTTTCGTGGGTCGTCTGAAAAAGACATTCCTCCCGGGTATGCAATTCCGTAGGGTTTGCAATAAATGATAAACTGATGGAGGTGGTCATCATCCCATAACTGTTTGAAGAATATAGTGAAAATCTGCTATCGTGGTGTTGCTTTTGACCAAGATGCGGCGCCAGATCAAAGGACTAACATGGAGTAAGGTGACCTTAAATTGGTAGGCTACAGGATCTTTGGAATCCTCCATATTTAGCTGCTCTGAACGGGTATTACAGATAATTGATACGGTCAGGCATTTCGGACTAGGTTAAGACAAGTTACAAGTTTTATGCTCTTAATAATTGACTAATTCTTGCCAATTGGAAATAATTAATCAACATGATGTTATTGTACGATGAGGCAGCCCTATCTGACTAAAAAAGGGAAGGGATTTGATGTTCTAACGGCCTGGATGAATGAATCACGTAATTTTCCATAAAGCGTCTGTAAGCAGGCATGATAGAAATCGCCTTAATAAGCACAAAAGCGGACTCGTATGGTTTACCGGGATGTCCGCCTCCGGTAAATCAACTATTGCACACAATGTTGAAAAGGAATTATTCGAGCGCTCCATCAGTACCTATGTCCTTGACGGTGATAATATACGCCACGGATTGAGCAGTGATCTTGGCTTCAGCAATGAGGACAGGAAGGAAAACATTCGCAGAATAGTCGAACTTTCAAAACTACTTATAGACGCAGGCATATTGGTTCTTGCCGCCTTCATATCTCCTTCCGGGGAGGATAGAGAGTATATCAGGAAACGCTTTGAGAACGATAATTTCCTGCAGATTTATGTAAAGTGCTCTATAGAAGAGTGCGAAAAGCGTGACCCTAAAGGCCAGTATAAAAAAGCAAGAGCGGGTACCATAAAAAATTACACGGGTATTTCCGCGCCTTATGAAGCGCCGGAAACGCCGGATTTAGTTATCGACACGGAAAAAATGACGTTGGAAGATTCGGTCAGAACGGTCATAAAATTTATCAACGAGAAAGGACTATTATGAACAGAACATTATTTATATCCGCTGCCCTGATATTGGCCGGCCTGCCTGTTTGGGCCACTTTGACCTTTGCAGGGGAGCTAAAGCCTGTCCAGCTTTTGAAGCCGCAGGTCGAGCAGGGCAGGCCTCTGATGCAGGCATTAAAGGACAGGAGTTCTTCCCGCTCGTTCAGTAAAGAAAAACTGCCTCTCCAGGTACTTTCGAATCTTCTTTGGGCCGCGTTCGGAGTAAACCGGCAGGATAGCGGGAAGCGCACCGCGCCTTCAGCGATGAATTGGCAGGAGATCGAAATCTACGTGGCCGCCCCTGAAGGCCTTTACTTGTATAACGCGAGGGCGCATGTGCTGGACCCTATTCTGCCGGGAGACATCCGGGCCATGACAGGTCGTCAGGAGTTCGTAAAGGATGCGCCTGTCAACCTCATTTATGTGGCGGATTACTCAAGAATGGGAACTGCTACAAAGGAAGACGAGGATATTTATTCGGCCGCAGACACCGGTTTCATCGGCGAGAATGTCTATCTGTATTGCGCTTCCGAGGGCCTGGCGGCTGTTGTGCGCGGTTCGATCGACAGGGACGCATTGGCAAAGTTGATGAGGCTCCGGCCGGAGCAGAAAGTAATTCTGGCCCAGTCAGTAGGATATCCGAAAAAGTAGGCACAGCGACGGCGGACGGGTCTTTGAGCGGCTTTAAATTCTGTGAAGATTTATACTGATCAACCCCGGTTTTTCTTTTCTTCCAGCTTGGACTTGAGTATTTTTCCAAGATTCCCGAGTCCTCCGGATGATTCGGAGGATGTTTTTACCGATTCCCTGTATTCGTTGAACTCATCCTTCGCCGCCTTTTCGAGGACTGCTTTGCGGCTGAGGCGGACTTTTTTGTTCGCAATGTCCACATCAATCACGGCAACTTGCATCTCCGAGCCTGGAGGGAACATGCGCCTGTGGTCTGTGCCTGACGGCGTTCCCATCTCCGCGCCGGGGACCAGCCCTGTCAGCCCGCTGTTCAACTTCACAAAAATCCCGTACGGCATCACCCTTTCAACAGTACCTTCGAGGATTTCTCCAACACCCGGAAGCACAATCTTTGCAGGCTCGACCTTTGGCTGCATGGAGAGTGATATCTTCCTGTCCTGCCGGTCCACTGACAGGACATAGACCTCCACCCATTGCCCTGTCTCGACAACTTCCCTGGGATGGTTGATCCTCCTGCCCGCACCGAGATTGGAGATGTGGATCAGACCCTCGATCCCCGGTTCAAGCCTTACAAATGCGCCGAAGGAGGCAAGCCGGACGATGGAGCCGCTCACTCTGCTGCCTGCCGGATATTTTTCTGCGGCCGAGGTCCACGGGTCGGGCTGTATCGCCTTTAAACTCAGCGCAATACGGTTCTTCTCCCAGTCTAAAGAGATGATCTTTGCTACTACGTTCTGTCCGATGGATAGCACATCACCGGGGTTCAGACTCCTGTCCCATGATATCTCGCTCACGGGTATCAGACCGTCGATTCCCCCCAGGTCCACAAAGGCCCCGAATTTCTGTATTGATTTGACTTCGACGGTTATATCCATACCCGCAGAGAGGCTCTCTTTGAGTTTCTCGATCTTTGCCTGTTTCTCCTTTTCGAGGAGCGTCCTTCTGGAGAGGACTATTTTTTTGCCGTCTTCCCCATATTCCAGTATCATGAAAGGGAAAGTCCTGCCGAGATAGACGCCGCCTTCGCGTCCGCCCTTCAGGTCGATCTGCGAAAAAGGGCAGAAGCACCTGACCCCGCCGACCGACACCTCAAAACCGCCCTTGATCTCTCTTTTTACTTCGCCGTTCACGGGCACCCCGGCTTCGAATGCATCGCTGATGGAATTCAACGTCGCGGCCGGATAGCCGGCTATGAGGGTTGTCAGTTTCATTAAACCGTCCTCGACGGTCACAAAAAATGCCTCTATCTCTTCGCCTTCCCTGACACCGATTATTCCCTCCTTATTCATGAATTCCGCCAGATCCACCACACCTTCACTTTTTCCCCCGAGATCAATGTACACAAGGTCTCCCGATATGCTTACGACCTTTGCCCTGACCTTCTGCCCGGGATAAAGTCTTCCGCCCATACTGCTTTTGTCGAGCATTTCAGCGAAGTTTTCTTCCCGGTCTCGCTTCACTTCTGCATTTTCAGCATCAGGAGAATTGCCGTCAGTCGTCTCATCAGTCATGATTTCTCACCTTTCTATAGCAAGCCAAAATTAAAGTCTAAATGATTTGCGATATGTGAGTCAATGCATCAAACGGCGGCCAGGATTTTTGACCTTCCCACTCAAAGCATAAAAATTTCAAAGTGCTTTTTTACTGCGGCACGGCAACCCGTTCACTCTCCGGGTCGCTTTGATTTGACTGGGCAGGAGCATGCGGCAGAGACCGCATGCTGTAATATTTGCAAGGAATTTTAGTAAAACCTGGGTTTTAGAGCTGCGACTCCCTGTCGTTCCCGTTCTCTATTTTCACGGTACACCCGCAGGTCGTAGAAATTACTTGGACACGACACCTTGTCGGTATTCACAACAAGCACGGGACAAGGGGCCTGGCGTGTGACGTCATCCAGCAGATTGCCGAAAAAGAGTTTTTTAATGCCATTCTGGCTGCTCGCTCCCATTATGATCAGGTCACTATGTTCCTCTTCCGCCACATCGACTATCCTTTTGTCGATCTCACCTTCTTCAATCCGCACCTTCACAGAAATGCCCTTGGATTCTGCGATATCTTTTATTTCGGAAATATCTCTTTCTGAAAACCCGGCCAATACGTGTTCGATATCCTTTACACCGACGAGACTGAGGTCCCCTTCATATGGCGGAGTAACCTTAACAACGGTCACCGAACATTTTTCGGAACCCAAGAGTTTCAGACCCTGAACAAGGACATCCTTGGACCCGTTCACGGCAATAAGAACTTTTCTGTAATCGTTCATGCTTTTTCCTCCTTTCATTTCACTACCAATACAGGACAGGGAGCATTGATAAAAACTCTTTCTGCAACACTCCCTATAATCGCCTTATTAAAACCCGTCCATCCATGAGTTCCCCTGATAATGAGATCGTTCTTCAGTCTATTCGCCGTCTCTATTATCTTTTCCGCTTCATCTCCTTCCGCTATTTCGGTATTTATTTTTACACCGTGATCCATTGCTATCGCTTTAGCCTTCTCTATAATTTTCTCCGCATCATGCTGCAGATTTTCTTTTATGAAACTTGTCGCAAAAAATTCTATCATCTCTTCATATCTCGGTATCACGTAGACAGCGGTTATCTGCGATCCGTCTATCCTCGAAAGTTCGCATGCCTGCTCAAGCGCTTTCCTACTAAAATCGGACCCGTCAAATGAAAGCAGGACGGAGTCATAAATTCCTGTGCATTTCCCGGTAGGGTTCTTGACAACTAAAACATCACATGGAGAGCTTATAATAACTCTTGAAGTGACACTGCCCAGGAACAGCTTCTTTAAACCCTTTCTTCCATGAGTGCCTATGGCGATAAGGTCCGCATGTCTTGCGGTTGCAATGTCCACCAGGACATCATGGGGTTCGCCTTCACAGACCAGCGCTTCCAGGCTTCCGTTCAGACCCAGCTCTGCCGACACCTTCTCCTGCATTTGATAGCACGCCCTCTTGCCTAATTCGAAACGTTTTTCCCTCTGGCCCGGATCAATAACGAACTCTTCTTCATCAAAGAATACGGAATGCACCAGTACGGCCTTACCGCCGTGCCTCTTTATCCAGCAGGAAGACTCTAAGAGAGCGGCCTTACTAAACTCAGAATCATCGTAGGCTACTACTATATTGTCGTACATCCTAATGTGCCCCCCCACTCTTTCTGAAAACAAGTCCGACACCGAAACCGGCGCTGAGTGCAACAAGAATTGATACGATTCCATACACGGCCGCATTATTTTTTGCCATGTCGGCAAACGATTTCACCAGGCCAGCCTGTTCCACAGATACATCCGCCGTCGCGGTCTCGACCACTTTTCTATCCTTAACTGCATATGCGGTTACCGTATAATTTCCCGGAGGGGTCTGGAACGGCCAATGTGTCAATATATAATAATCCTGCACTCCGTCTTTTTCCGCAAGAGATATTTTCCCTGTAGTCGTGGTATATAGGTTTGAAGATTCCCTGAACTTCACGAATTCCCTAAACCACCTGTCCTTCTCTTCGTCACCCGACGTGTTCATTGATACATGTTTTTCCAGGGCAGGATACCCGATGACATATTTATCCATCTCGTCCCTGGTTAATATATCTTCAATATTTTTAGTGCTGTTTATGAAATAGACATTGGGGGCGCGTTCGACCCGTAGTTCACCTACATTCATCCATAAGAAACCGCCGACTTTCCCTTTCTTGCGCAGGGTCTGATGCCCTTCCGCGGATGTCAACTTGAGGATGATATCCGTATCAGGGTCTGAAATGCCTTTCAGACTGACGGTACCCCCGTGATAGAAAAAGTCTATTTTTATATGGTCATGGTTAGCCTTTACCGTCAATTTTGCAGATGCAATGCCTATGGCAAAAAACAACAAAAATATGACCAGCATATGAAGAATGACTGCGGCTTTCATTATTGAACTCTGATGTCTCATTAGTGACCTCCTGCTTGTGATAAAAGTACTGACGGACTTAAAGTCAGCTCAAAAACTATCTTCACGGTCACGACCAGAACAATTACAGCAAGGAATATCTTGAGCTGGTCCCCCTTTAATTTGCGGCCGAAGATAGCGCCGATCTGGGCACCGACGGTCGACCCCAGTAACAAAAGGACAGCGAGAATAAAATCGACTGTGTGATTTGCATAGGATTGAAGGAATGTAACCTCAACACAGGTAAAAAGGATCTGGAAAAGGCTTGTTCCAACAATAACGTGCATAGGCATTCTTAAGATGTAGAACATCACGGGCACCATCAGGAAGCCGCCGCCAACGCCCATAATTGCGGCGAGTATTCCCACCAAAGCTCCCAGAAAAACAGGTACTATAGCGGAATGGGTAACCCCCGACTTTTCGAAACGTGTCTGCATAGGCAGGGACCTGAGAAATTTTGCCACTTTAGACTCTTTTTCCTGCTTTGTCTCCTCGGATTTCTTTTTCCTCATACTCTGTAAGCTTTCGATAAACATATAACTTCCGACCACGCCGAGCATCAGCACATAAGTTATCTTGATTACAAAATCGGCGTTCCCCATTGCCCTGAGAACCTTAATAAACTCAACGCCCACAAGTCCTCCGAGAAAACCCCCTATCAGCAGGTACAAGCCCATCTTAAAATCAACGTTGCCGACCCTCCAGTGCGCATAGGTGCCGGAAACAGAAGCTGCGACGATCTGATTGGAGTCTGTTGCTGCAGCAACGGTAGACGGGATGCCGAACATTATCAAGAGCGGTGTCATTAAAAAACCGCCTCCAACCCCGAAGAGACCCGAGAGAAGTCCGACAACGAGGCCGAGTCCGACAGGAATCAAGATGTTGATACTGGTTAAAGCCACTGGCAAGTAAAGATACATACCCCCCCTTTCTTAGACAGATACGGTTGACGTCTGTTTGGCTATAGTCACTATAGGCCTTGCAACTATGTCTGAAAGTCTTTTCAGTGTTCTTCCGCTGAAATTACAATAATCAGTAACATTCGGACCCAACAGCACTATGTCAATCCCGTTCCTGTGCTTAAAATAATTTTCTATCGTGGAAACGGCATCCGCTTTCGAAGAATAAATGTCGACTTTAATACCCGATTCCTCGCACTTCTCCAAAAGGCCGTCGATTTTCTTGTCGGTCTTCTCATCGGCTCTTTTTGGGGCGTATGCAATTGCCTGCCTCGCCGTTTCCTGTTCACCCGCTTCAGCAAAAGTGACCGCAGTCATGAGGTCATCAAATTTTCTGGAAAGCATCTTTTTTCTGAGCAGAAAAATCGTCAGATCTTCCTTCATCACCTTTGCGAGTTCTATGACATAAGAAAGGCCTGCATCCGGGTGTTCATCAAAATAAGTGACAAATAAAAGTTTCTTTTTCATCTTTGTTTTCTCTCCTGAGTTTTTTATTCTTAGTGAATAATAGAGCAACAAAGATGCCAGAGAATAACTCATTGAAATACCAGGATATTTTTAAAAAGGAGGGCGAAACTACTGTTTCATAATTGAACGCTCATGAACGCTCGTCTTCTTTAAGAAGTCTCCAGAGGCTCGTTCTCGATATGCCTAAAAGCTCAGCAGCCTTTGACTTATTGCCGCCGAGCATTTCAACTACTTTTTCGGCATATTCTCTGTTCAGTTCATCTATGGATTTAAACTGACCGGGAAGAAGCGTTTCGACATGGAACAGCTGCAAATTCTGAGGCAGACTTTCCGGTGTTATCCGTGAATTTTTTTCGAGTATTATGGCCCTTTCGATGATATTTTCCAGTTCCCTTACATTCCCCGGAAAACTATAGCCCATTAGAATATCCATCGCCTCTTTTGTAAATCCGGTTATTTTTTTACTGGATTTCGGAAGAAGCTTCTGCAGAAAATATTTGCTAAGGGGTTCGATATCCTCCCTGCGCTCTCTTAACGGAGGGATATATATATCCATGACATTCAACCTGTAATAAAGGTCTTCTCTAAACTTCCCCTCGGATATAAAGGTTTTCATATTCCTGTTGGTGGCGGCAATAAATCTCACATCAACTTTGACGGGTTTCGTACCGCCCACCCGGAAAAATTCACCGTCTTCTATCGCATGAAGCAATTTGGCCTGCAGATTCGTTGATATCTCCGAGATCTCATCAAGAAAAATTGTTCCTGTATCCGCGATTTCGAGGAGACCCTGCTTCTTGCTTATTGCGCCGGTATATGCTCCTTTCTCGTGACCGAACAATTCACTGCTGAGGAGGTTCTCGGTAAAGGTAGCGCAGTTTATTGAGAGGAAAGGTTTGTCTTTCCTTTTACTGTTTGAATGGATCAGTCTGGCTATAAGGCTTTTACCGACCCCGCTTTCTCCGGTCAGAAGAACATCGCAGTCGGAATCGCTGATACTTTCGACGATATCGAAAATCTTTTTCATACTCTCGCTTTTTGCAATGCCGGAGAGTCTTCTGTTCGCTCCTATCGACGTTTTCAATGCAACAAGTTCTTTCTTGAGATTTTTCTCTTCCCAGATTTTTTTTACCTTTAAAAGCAGTTCGTCGAGGTCGAAGGGTTTTGTAATATAGTCGTACGCCCCCTCTTTCATGGCGGCCACAGCAGAATCAATGCTGCCATAGCCGGTTATTATTATCACCTCGGTTTCGAGATCCTTGTCTTTAATATGTTCGAGGAGTTCAATGCCGGTAAGACCGGGCATCTTTATGTCAGCGATCAAAACATCGAAATTCTCTTTTTCAAGACTTTCAAGGGCTTTCCTGCCGTCGCTGACGCCTGATACTTCATACCCTTCTTGTTGCAGCGTAGAAAGGAGATGCTTCAGTGTTATCTCCTCGTCCTCCGCTATCAGGACCTTAAAAACCATGCTTACGCCTCCCCCCTGGGAAGAACAATCGTAAATGTCGTGCCTTTGCCTTCTTCGCTTTCAATGCTGATGTTCCCGCCGTGCTTATTTACAATATTAAAAACAATGGCGAGTCCGAGCCCTGTGCCTTTGTCTTTTGTTGTGTAGAAAGGTTCGAAAATCTTTTCGAGCGCCGCGCCGGACATTCCTTTTCCTGAGTCGGACACTTTTACCCTTATGAAATTATCTTCCCGCGCTACTCTGACTGCCAAATCACCCGCCCCCGACATAGCTTCGACGGCATTGGTGAAGAGGTTGATAAAGACCCGTTCCATCTGTTCCGGGTCTGCGCGGAAAGTTGTTCTCTCCGTATCCGGGTCCGGCATAAACCTGACCTTTTCCGTATTTACCGCATTCCCGACAAACTTATATGCCTTTGATATGAGATTATACAAATTTACCTCTTTCAAATGGGGTTCTCTCCCCCTTGCAAATTCGAGCAGATCACCGACAATCCTTTTTACACGGAGGGTCTGGCTATGGATGTCGGTTATCACCTCTTTTATTTTTGAAGGACACGTTTCCCCGATCTCCCGTACTAAAATCTGGGTGGAAATATAAATATTATTAAGGGGATTGTTCAGTTCATGTGCAACTCCCGATGCCAATGTCCCGATAGCAGCCAGTTTTCTGCTCTGGAAAAGTTCTTTATTTTTCCTGTCCAGTTCTTCTTCCCTTTGAGCAAGCTTCTCCTCCATTTTATTGAACTCCCTGATCAGCGTCACCACCTCGTCATCGCCGCTCCAATTTCGAGGGATAAGAGCCACCTTTGAGAAACTGCCTTTCCCGGTTTTTTCCACGACTTCAATTAAAGCTTTAAGCCGATTGACGACGTCCCTGTTGAACAGTATTATTGTTCCTACCCCGGTAATAAAAAATAAAGGGGAGAATATAAAGATTGCGATTTGAGATCGTTGGATCGTCTTATCCACGTGTTCCCTTGCGAGCCTGTCGAGTTCTTCGGATATGGCGAGAATGCCTTCCCCGTTTTTCCTGAGTGCATCTATATGGGAGTCGAGTTCTTTTAGTCCCGAAATGAGTTTGTTGTCGGCAGGCAGCGAAAACGCCTTTTCGAGCAGCGCGATGCCCTGGAGGGGGTGCTCTATTAAAATTGAACCCATAAGAGGAAACATTTCACGCCATTTGGAATGAGAGGTCTTCAACTCATCAAATTCACCCGATAGATTTCTCGCAAGCAATTCTATCGTGTTAAAGCTTTGCTCATATTCCTTGATACTGGCCTTCAGATCGTTTACAAGGAGCTTATTGGCGAAAGAGCCTTCGTTGATGATGCTGTTCAGTTCATACAGATATTTATGGACGGCCGTTGACTCTTCTTTTGTTTTCGAATACTTAAGAAAATAGTTTTTCTCGTGTCTTCTGATCTGGAGAGATTTGCTTCTGACCGTGTCGGTAAACTCGATGATCCGTATTTCTTTTTTGATTTCAATGAAGTTTACATATTCAAACGCGGCAAGGAGGGCGATAATAAATACGCTGATAAGAAAGCTGAGTGTTATTTTCTTCTTGAGTGACATGCCATATTCTATATATACAAATAATATAACACAAGCCTGCTTTGCCCGCGCTTACAGCTAACTCAGACTATTCACCATTGCTATCCAAAATATTCTGTGGAACGGATACAACCGATTTCCGAATCTAAATAAACTACCTTTGATCATATTCAAACCTTTTATCCGACCTGGATTCTACTCACAATTCATAGCTGAGACCTCCGCTTCGTCTTCGGTCTCATCGAGGTTACCCGTGATTTTGCTTCGGAAATCAGCTATATCCTTACTTTCTGAGAGTCTGACATATCCATTTTGGAAACAGGTATGATTATTCAGAAATTTGTATGTAATAGCCGGTGATAGAGTATTGAAGCGGATTTTTTTGCCGATAGTCAATTATATTTATGATGATAACAAAAAGGCAAAGCCCTCGGAGGCCCTGAAAGCTTTCGGGGCCGAGAATGAGCGGAAATACTCTATCTCCGGCGTACCTCCAAAAAAATTTTATGACTAATCCGGGTTAACACGAGTTTGTATCCGGCATTCGCGGGACCCAGAAAACAGAAAACCAGCGAGCCCACACCGGGGTACTGTCGAATATACCTGATCTTATGATTCTGACCGTCTTTTATAACCTATAAATCACAAGATTAACGGACATGTCTCCACTATAGCTACCATAGAGCACACGTTACATGAGACCTCCTATGCCTTGACAACCAATACAGGACAAGGGGAATAGCCGATAACCTTTTCCGTAACGCTGCCCATAAGCAGCCTCCTAAGCCCTGTACGGCCATGGCTGCCCAATATTACCGCGTCCGCATTCTCTTCCTTTGAAACATTTACGATACTTTTATACGCCTCCCCTTCTCTTACAATACCTTCGGCCTTAATCCCTTCCGACGCAGCTTTTTTCCTTATATCATCTACCAAATCCTTTGCCTTGTTCACAAGACCCTCGACAGCCTGCGGAGCCCTCGCAAAAAATTCTTCAGTTACATCAACAACAGAAACAATCTTCAATTCACTGTCATAGGATTTAGCAAATTCCACAGCCCGCTTTATTGCGGGTTCACTATATTTCGAGCCGTCGGTTGCAAGCACAATTTTTTTCCAACCGATACTTGAGACCCCAGGCACTACCAGTACGTCTCTCTGGGTGTGACCGATAACCCTTGCCGTTACACTGCCGATGAGCGCCTTTTCTACCTCGCTGCGTCCCTTTCTTCCCATTACTATTAAATCACAGTTCTCACCGTCGGCGAGGTCTACGATCCGCTCGTAAATCTCCCCTTCCTCACAGACAGTCTTTATCAATACCCTTTCCTCTTCGGCAATCTTTTTTGCCTCTGAAATAGCCATTTCACAGGGTTGTCCGAAAGAGTCCTTAACATTGTTCACCCATACAGCGCCGAGGTCGCCCTCATACCTCGGCACAACCGAAACCACTGTTACCCAGCACTTTTCGTCCGTAGCAAGCTTCAGAGATTCCCTGAGCGCATGCAGACTCGATGCCGAGCCGTCAATTGCGATAAGAATTTTTTTATACTTTCCCATATCTATATGTTTACCTGTTCCAGAGCTTCCTGTCTGGCCGCTTCACGCTCCGCGCGGCGTCCCTGCCACATGGCTCTCAGAATTATAAAGGCTCCGAGGAGAAGGGCAAATGCCATTATCGCGAAACTCGAGTTTTTTA
Organism: Thermodesulfovibrionales bacterium; assembly: GCA_963716185.1. GTDB lineage: Bacteria > Nitrospirota > Thermodesulfovibrionia > Thermodesulfovibrionales > SM23-35 > CAVZMO01. Next base: position 3,189,686 of record OY970295.1, on the reverse strand, counting down.
AAGTCTTAACAACGGTTTCATTCAGCGGATGCATCAGCCCCAGTTGTGCGAGATATATCGGAATCATCAACGCCCTGCTGAAAAGAACGGTCACCATGATAGCGCCCATTACAAACTTTATCATGAAAGGCTTAACATAGGTTGTACCCATGGCTCCCAGCTGAATACCAAAGAGAGAACCGGCCAGAATAATCGCGGTTAAACGAAAATCCACCAATCCGTGTAATGCGTATTTGAATGAACCGCCCAGTCCCATGACAAATGCAACAACCAGTTCCGTGGCAGAACCCATGAGACTCGGAGCTCCGAGCACATAGATCAATGAAGGTACCCCGATAAAACCTCCGACGGCGATTGTAGCAGCTGACAGGCCGGTTAGAAAGGCAAGCGGTATGATAAAGAGGACCGATACCTTAGCCTTAAGGCTTTTGAAATATACCATTGTTCCGGGTATGTTAACGGACTGGACCCATCTGGCTATCTTTGAGACCTTCTCTTCTTCATCTGTTCTGCCTGACCTGTAAGTCTTTAATGCATCCCGCAGAACAAAACCGCCGACAACTGCCAGTATTACAACAAATGAAACACTCACATAGAGGTTGGAACCGGCATCACCGAATGCCTTCTTTATGTTCTCTTGGATAGTGGCCCCGTAAAATACGCCTGCTTCAGCAAAGATTCCGAAGATAATCCCCAGTTTGACATCTACCTGGCCATACTTGGCTCGTTTAAGAGCTCCAACGAGGGCCTTCGGGAACTTATGGCACATGTTGCTTGCCACCGCCACAAGTCCCGGAACTCCGAGGCTCATCATACCCGGGGTAAGGACGAAAGCTCCCCCCGAACCGATAAATCCGCTTACAAGTCCTCCCACAAAACCGACTGCGAAAAGATACAATATATTCGCATAATTCAGATCAATAAACTTTACAACTTCATGAGCTACGTCTTGCATATATTATCCCTCCTTTATCCAATATCCTATAATTTTGCTCTCAAGCGGGGGTGCGGTTGCGTATGCTCCAGCCTGTCGGTACGTTCGGCCTCGGACCTCGGACTCACAGCCTTTCTCTTCGCTTCGACGCCTAAAACAGACCAGAAATAACCTGTAAAATGACCGTGAACGTAAGACAGAGCAAAGGCCCCTGCAATCGGCAGGGCAGCATACAACGCACCTCTCGTAAAATACGCAGTTATAAGACCCTGGTATGAGAGTACCGCCCCATAGATGATTGCCGAGCAGATACCGAAAAGCACCATCTTTCCCATCGGCTTCTTCTTCGACTTACTGTAATCTGCAGCCATAAAAAACCTCCTTTCTAAATAAGTTTTTATTCATGTTTTCGATAACCCTGAAACGAGAATTAATGGACAATTAAGTCCCTCCCATTTCTTCAGCGTTTCCGGTTTATCACCATCTGAATCAATATTTAAATCCTGCGAGTCAATAACGACGAACTGGATACCTTTTTCTTTTTCAATAAACCTGATGATCTCTTCTTTCATCGGCTCTTTGCACTGCAGAACTTGATACTCTATACCCTTTGTTTTTAATTCCTTAAGACATTCTTCCAACGACGGCATTTCGTCTTCATTTTTTGTGACATACAGGACCTGGATCCCCGCCCCGATGCGTCTGCACATGTTTAAAGCATACTTTGCCGCTTTCATATCTGTTTCCTCGCCGGTTAATACAAGCAGAACCTTATGCCTTTCGTGGAGGATGCTCATGGCGCCGGCGACCTCACCGGCCTCTGCAAAGGCGACCGAAGTCATTATCTCTTCAAATTTATCCGCCAATTCTTTCATGCTTGTCTTTCTCTTCTTCACTTGAAATCCTCAATAATCTATAAAGATTCCTATACCAAATTTCATACCAGCAGAAATAATTAGATAACATCTTGATTTTATGTAATAATTTTTGGGAGATTCCGACATACGGAAAAGTATGATTTATTGCAATTTGCAACATAAATTACTGGGGTTCAGATTTACCCAGTTCAGATAACGTATTCCAACCTGTTGCACGTACATATAAAATGTTTGCAATTTGCAACATTTTTGAAATTTTACGGCAGGCTATTGTAACGGGATCAATATTATTTACTTAGTCGCGAATAAATTGTATTTTAATAGGGAAGGAGAATGGCCGGTCAATTATGAAAGCATTGGTTGATAAGATCCTGCAAGGTGGTGTAGGATGACTTTATTTAAGAAATCCGAAGAAAAACTGCACACTGCGACAATAGAAGATTTCCGGGAAAGGATTGCCGCTGCAAACATGCCTCCACATGTCCGCCAGATCGCCGACAGAGAACTGGACATGTTGTCCAAGATGAGCCCTGCTACGGCAGAATATACAATAGCACTCACCTATGTTGATTATCTTGTCAGTCTCCCCTGGAACAAAAAGACCTCGGACAATCTTGACCTTGAACGGGCGGAGAAGATTTTGGATGAAAGACATTACGGACTGCGCGAAGTAAAGGAAAGAATCCTCGAACACCTTGCCGTAAAGATTCTTGTAATGAACAGGAAGCCGCGGATATTGGTCGTGGATGATGAAGAGATCGCAAGGAAAAACTTGGAGCACATACTCACAAAAGAAGATTATATCGTAATCACAGCTTCTGGCGGAGCCGAGGCCATAGAAAAACTTGAAGCATCCGATTTTGACATTGTATTGACAGACCTTAAGATGGAGAAAGTCAGCGGGATAGACGTTCTTGAAAAGACAAAGGTCAAATGCCCCGACATCAAGGTCATTATGATTACAGCCTATGCTTCGATAGACTCCGCAATAGAAGCCATGAAAAAAGGCGCTTTCCATTATATAGCCAAACCCTTCAAGCTTGATGAAGTGCGGTCGGTCGTCAAGCAGGCGATCGATAAAAAAATGTCAACTATTTCGGCAAAGGGGTCCATTCTGTGTTTTGCCGGCCCCCCGGGGACGGGAAAAACATCGCTGGGCAAATCCATCGCTGAAGCGCTTGGAAGAAAATTTGCGAGGATTTCCCTTGGAGGCATGAAAGACGAGGCAGAGATAAGGGGCCACAGGAGGACTTATGCCGGTGCAATGCCGGGACGCATTATTGAAGAGATTCGCCGGGCGGAATATGCGAATCCCGTCATGATGCTGGATGAGACGGACAAGATCGGCCAGGATTTTAAAGGCGACCCTTCCTCAGCCTTACTTGAAGTGCTCGATCCCGAACAAAATCAGTGTTTTATCGACCATTACCTGGATGTGCCCTTTGATCTTTCGAGTGTAATGTTCATCGTGACCGCCAACATTGCAGATAATATTCAGGACCCGCTCAGGGACCGCATGGAGATCATCGAATTTTCAGGCTACACAGAGGATGAAAAAATGAGCATCGCTCTGCTGCATCTGATTCCAAAACAGGTACATGAACAGGGACTATCGGATTATCCCCCTAAATTCACGGCTGGAGCCATATCCAAGATAATACAGAAATATACGAGAGAGGCCGGAACAAGAAACCTCGAAAGACAGATAGCCACCATATGCAGGAAGATCGCAACCGAGTTCGTACATCATAAAGAAACTATCAGGAACATCGAGGTGACTCCCGATCTCGTAGAGAGATTTCTGGGGCCCAGAAAATATTATTTTGAAGTGGCGCATGAAAAGGACCGCGTCGGAATCGCGACCGGACTGGTATGGACTGAAGCCGGAGGCGATATTATCTTTGTAGAGGCGGCGAGGATGAAGGGAAACAGGGAGTTGATCCTGACAGGATCACTCGGAAATGTGATGCGCGAGTCCGCCCAGGCGGCCCTCAGTTATATAAGAAGCAACGCCTCTTCTTTTAATATACCCGAGGATTTCTTCGAGAACCACGACATACATATACACGTACCTGCCGGAGCCATTCCGAAGGATGGTCCTTCTGCCGGCACAACTATCGCCATCGCTCTTATTTCACTCCTGAGCGGAAGTCCTGCGAGAAGGGATGTAGCTGTTTCGGGAGAGTTGACGTTGAGCGGCAGAATACTGCCCGTCGGCGGAGTCAATGAGAAGATACTGGCTGCGAGACGTGCGGGAGTAAAGGTTGTGGTTCTGCCAAACAAGAACAAAGTGGACGTGGAAAATCTTCCTGCGGATGCTAAAAAGGGATTAGAGATCGTCCTGGTTGATAATATACAGGAAATTGTTGATAAGGTACTGATAAAGGAGTTTCATTGATCTGTTCCCTTTGGAGTACCTTATCAACAGGACTCAGAAAATATTTATCTCCATGTTCATTTATCTTCCGATGCCGGGCGCCCTTAACTCTTTCCGAGGCCTGTCGGCTGGAGATATTCTGTCTGTTTTTTGAGGCCTATCCTCTTCCCTGAGAATTTCTCTTGCTGTATCAAACTCTCCGGCTTCTGCGAAGGATACCGCCACAAACAATTTTTCTAATTTTTTCATAAATTTCATCTTCGATCGCCTCCTTTCCAATATTATATATCAAACTTCATGCCAAATAAATTTATATTTATAAATTAAAGCCTTTAAAAACTATGGCTGATTTCGCGGTAATAACTTTAGAGCCGTCCCGATTCAGAATGCAACAACATATTCATCAAATCCGATAAACATATTTGTCTGCCCGTATAAACAGGTTCTTTTCCTTCAGTCTTTACTATTGCATAAAAATCATTTAATGTTGCCTTTTGCAATAAATATATTTAGAATGTAATATGCTTAAACTTCACCCGAGTATCAGACATAAGATCACATTCGGTTATTATGCCGGGGTCATTGTGATTGTCGGCCTGTCGTTATTCACTATTATAGAACTCTGGTACATAGAGAAAAAGGTACAATTCGAAGAGGTCGTTATCGAATTCTTTGACACGACACTCGAGATCAGGAGATTCGAAAAAAATTTCTTTCTCTATGAGCATGAAGAGGACTATAAGGAGAATATGCGGTATGTTGACAAGGCGCAGGATATACTTGACAAGAATCTTAAAGAATACAAGAGACTCGCGGTATTCCCTCAATTAGGCACGATAAAGGACGGTATCGAAAAATACAAGCAGTTGATGGAAGAGTTCGCTCTATTGAACAGGCAAAACGTCGATCAGCGGATGGCTTTGGAAAAGGCCATAAGAGAAAAGGGTAAAGAAATCATAACAATCGCAGAGGACATTTCAAAGACTGAACGAAAGAGGCTGCAGCTGCTGCTCAATAACATCCAGAGGATCCTCGTCTCTTCGTTCCTTATCCTTTCGGTCCTCGGGATTATAATCGGTCAGGTCCTGTCAAGGATGGTGGTAAAGCCCTTAAAATCCCTGGAGGAAAAGATGAAGCTTATTACCGAAGGCAGACTTGAAACGGTATCGATAGATTCAAGAGATATGGAGATCGTCTCTCTTACAGCCGCTTTCAACAAGATGCTCAAGGAACTGGAGTTGAGGCGTAAACACCTTGTACAGAGAGAAAAACTGGCCTCCCTGGGGACGCTGCTTTCGGGCGTGGCCCACGAGTTGAATAATCCGTTATCTAATATATCTTCATCGTGTCAGATACTTTCAGAGGAGATCGAAGACGCCGATATGGAATATAAAAAAGAACTGTTGTCGCAGATCGACGAACAGACAGACAGGGCAAAAAATATAGTCCGTTCTCTCCTCGAATTTTCAAGGGATAAAGAGTTTAAAAAGGAAAGGTTGATCCTGAGAAGCCTGTTTGAAGAGACAATATTGCTGATCAAGGGTGAAATACCTACAAAGGTTGAGACTGTTTTCGATATACCTGACGATATTGTCATATGGGCAGACAAGCAGAGGATCGAGCAGGCATTTTTAAACCTGATAAAAAATGCTATCCAGGCCATTGCAGATGAAGGAAGAATTTCCATAAAAGCATGGAAACGTTTGATCGGTCGAACACAGGAGGAAGGGGCGGAACTGTGTGACTATCCGAGATATCGCGGGAAATGCACGGGCAAATGCCCTTTTGAGGATACTGTTGATATAGAGATAACGGACACGGGTGAGGGAATACCGGCTGAGGCTCTTACGAAGATATTCGACCCGTTCTTTACCACTAAAGATGTCGGAAAGGGGTCCGGCCTCGGTCTTTTCATCGTCCAGGAAATTGTAGAAGAACACGGCGGATGTATCGGCGTAGACAGCGAAATCGGAAAGGGAACCACTTTTTTAATACGACTACCTATAAAGGGGTTAACATAATGCAGAGCAAAACAAAGATCTTAGTCGTCGATGATGAAAGGGTAGCGCTGAAAAACCTTGAACACATCATGAAAAAGGAAGGCTATGAGGTGACAGGCACTGAAAGCGGGCAGAATGCGCTTAAACTGCTGGAAGAACAGCAATTTGATGTTGTGCTTACCGATTTAAGGATGGAAAAGGTCGACGGGATGCAGATACTTAAGAAATGCCGGGAGCTTTATCCCGACTCGGAAATAATCATGATAACCGGCTATGCGACGCTTGAGTCTGCTGTAGAGACCATGAAAAAGGGCGCGTTTCATTATATTGCAAAGCCCTTTAAATTGGATCTGGTTCGACAAGTTGTACAGGAGGCGCTCGAAAAAGTAAAACTGAAAAGGGAGAACAGACAGCTGCGCGAGCAGATAGAGAACTATCAGGGAAAGGTCAAGATAATAACCCAGGATGCCAATATGCAGCGCCTCCTCGATACCGCGAAACAGATTGCTCCTACCGATTGCAATGTCCTGCTGAGCGGCGAGAGCGGCACGGGAAAGGAATTGTTCGCAAAGTATATACATTTCAACAGTGCGCGTGCTGAAGGGCCATTCTTTGCCATAAACTGCGGGGCCTTCACAGAGGAACTCCTGTCCAACGAGCTCTTCGGGCATGAGAAGGGGGCATTCACAGGCGCAATAGCGCTGAAAAGAGGACTGATCGAGATGGCCTCAAAAGGGACGCTGTTTCTTGATGAAATAACGGAAATGCCGCCTTCAATGCAGGTAAAACTCTTAAGAGTCATTCAGGAAAGGGAGGTGATCCGGGTCGGAGGCACAGAGGCTTTAAAGGTCGATGTAAGGCTCATAGCCGCAACAAACAGGGATATCCATGACGCGATGAAGGACGGACGGTTCAGGCAGGACCTCTTCTTCAGGTTGAATGTTGTGTCCCTGCATATGCCGCCGCTTTCAGAAAGAAAGGATGACATACCGCTCATGAGTTATTATTTTTTGAAAAAGTACGCGGCCGTCATGAAAAAGGACATCATCGGTATATCAGAGGATGCAATGAACCTGCTGCTCAACTACGACTTCCCCGGTAATGTGCGGGAGCTCGAAAATATCATCGAAAGGGGTGTTGCTCTTTCTAACGGAAGCACTATTGAGGTGGCCCACCTTCCCGAGGATCTCAGGGAATTGAGCATAAGGACCTTCAGAAAAAAAGAGGGGAAGATACCTTCTCTTGAAGAACAGGAGATCGCTTATATCAAGTGGGTCCTTGGAGAAGTCGGTAGCAATAAGACCCTCGCAGCCCAGATACTCGGCATAGACAGAGTGTCGCTCTGGAGAAAATTGAAAAGGTACGGGTTAGAGTAAGGGAGGCACTCCGTCATTCCAGGGGCAGATTCTTTATATTCTGAAGGACTGATTTTCTCAGCCTCGATGGAACTTCCGCCTGAATAAGCTGTCTCCCCTTATCAAGGACGGGGAAGAGTGTGTCTTCAAATTCTTTGCTGCGGCATGTACAGGTATATTTTTCTTTATCATTGGGGACTATCTTTCTCGTACCGCACTTCGAACATTTCAGGACTCTCTTGCTCCCGGACCATTTGCCCCTTTTGGCCAGCGGCTTTCCTTCCACCTCCATGATGTCCATGGCATAGTCAACAACGGGTGCATTACTGATTGCCGTCCCGATACCATAACCGTCTGCAACAGGATTCAAGATGGGGACATCCTCTTCCTTTATCCCGCCGCTCACATAAAATTTGATATGCTGGTATCCCCTTAAATTCAGTTCCCACCTGCATTCTTCGAGTATGCGATAGAAGTTTCCCCTTCTCGATGAAGGCGTATCGAATCTCACGGCAAAAAGCCTCTTTCCCATCGCTTCGGCGACATTCAGGCATTCAAATTTTTCATCCAGGAAAGTATCAATCAGAGCAACCCTCTTGAATTTAGGTTCGAGAACTTCGTCATATGCCTTAATCGCGTCAACCGTAGATCCCATGCATATTATAAGTGCGTGAGGCATTGTACCCATCGGGTCTTCCCCGATAATCTCTGCGGATTTTGCCACGGCAACTCCGTCACAGCCGCCGATATAGGCGTTTCTTTCGATCATGGGCGCAAGTACCGGATGCATCCTCCTGGCGCCGAAACTGATCACGGCCCTTTCACCCGCAAGCTTTTTAAATCTCGCGGCCTTTGTTGCAATGCCCGACGCCTGACAGATCAACCCCAATATAGCCGTCTCATACACGCAGAAGTCCTGATAGTTCCCCTCGATCTCCATGACAGGCTCATAGGGGTAAAAGACGGAGCCTTCTCTCATCGACCTGACCTTGACCGGCAAACGCTTCATCAGATACATCGCCTCTTCGAGTCCCGCAAATATTGCCCACGGCCACTTATCGGGAAGGCTTTTTACGATGAATTCCGCCTTCACAACCGGATTTATCTTCCTCGCCTTGAGTATCCTGAGTGACCTCCCGAAATATACATCCGTAATCTTACCGTCAAGGATATCTTCAGGTTCCGCCGTATGGAACATTCCCGCCTCCTCTCAATACAAAGGCCCCCAAATTCATACAACTTTCGGGATGAAAATAGTATATCATTTCCAAAGCCACCTTTAAACAGTCACTGAGAACTTGAAAATTTAGTTGATATCAGTGAACATATCTATATGGATTTATTTAAGGAAAGCGCTGTGGACCAGCCTCTCGCCTACCGGATGTGCCCGAGGACCCTTGACGAATATGCCGGACAAGGGCACATTCTCGGCCCCGGGAAATTGCTGAGGCGTGCTATCGAAGCGGACAGAATCACATCAATAATACTCTACGGCCCACCCGGCACGGGCAAAACCGCCCTCGCGAGGATAATCGCCGAAAAGACAAAGGCACATTTTGAATGGCTTAATGCGGCAACTATAGGGCTCGATGAGATCAGAAAGGTCATCCAGCAGGCTAAGCAGAGAAAAACAAAAGGCATTAAGACCATCGTCTTCCTCGACGAAATCCACAGGTTCAATAAACTCCAGCAGGACGCTCTTCTCCCGGATGTGGAAGAGGGAAACATAACCCTCATCTCAGCCACGGTAGAAAACCCATTCTTCTATGTGAACTCCGCCCTCCTTTCAAGGAGCCAGATATTCGAATTAAAGCCTCTTTCAGAGGAAGACATTCTGAGTATCCTGCACAAAGCCCTGGAGGACAAGGAGCGCGGTCTCGGAAATTTCAATATCGTCGCGGATGAAAACGCTCTGAAACACATTGCAAGAATGTCCGATGGAGATGCAAGAAAATCTCTGTCTGCGATAGAATTATCTGCCCTGACAACTCCGCCTGATGATTCAGGCAGGATAAGGATTACAGTCGAAGCAGCAGAAGAGTCTATCCAGAAAAAAGTTGTGGTCTATGATAAAAAAGGAGACCAGCATTATGATACGATCTCTGCCTTTATAAAGAGTATGCGAGGGTCGGACCCTGATGCAGCCATTTATTATCTGGCCAAAATGATCTATGCGGGCGAAGACCCCCGGTTCATAGCAAGACGGATTGTTATCTGCGCCTCCGAGGATGTGGGAAACGCGGATCCGACGGCATTGGTCGTTGCCGTATCCGCATTGCGCGCGGTTGAATTCATAGGAATGCCCGAAGCAAAGATACCGCTCGCCCAGGCAACGGTCTATATCGCGAAGGCGCCGAAAAGCAATGCGTCTTATAAGGCCATCGAAGCGGCGTTAAAAGACATTACGACCGAGCAGACGATGGAAGTGCCGGACCACCTAAAAGACAGCCACTATCCGGGCGCCAAGAAATTAGGACATGGAACAGGCTATAAATATCCCCATGATTACGGCGGACACGTCGAACAGGAGTATTTGAAAAAGAAGAAGAAATACTATAATCCCTAAACCATTTATCAAGCTCCCCTCCTATTTTAGGAGGGGAATTAAGGGGTGGTAACTGGAATTGGGCAACCACCCCACCCTCCTTATCAAGGAAGGGGGGATGTGAGTACGGCCCTTCCGTATGAGAAGAACCGTAATTGTGATATCAATATATGATCCCTGAAAATACTCTTGAGTTGCTCGAATTTAACAAACTCCTCAGGCTGATCTCTGACTTTGCCAATAGCGACGCCTCAAAGATATCTGTGTCGGACATCCGTCCGCTGAACAATAAAACGGATATTGAAAGGAAGCTCCAGCAGGTCTACGAGATACGCAGGATGTCCCATGAGGGCAGACCGCTCAGATTGTCGGCTTTCCCGGATATATCGCGCCTGATTATCAGGATAAGGCCGGAAGGGGCCGTACTCGAAGCCGTTGAACTGGCTGATTTCATCCCTCTTTTGAGCATAGCCTCTGACATATCAGAACAAATAGGAGAGAGACAGGACCTCCCCTTCTTGAACCAGATTGCTGCTCATCTCACCGGGTTCCCCGACATTCTAAAGGTCCTTAAGAGATCTATCGACAGTGAAGGCAACATCCTTGACAGCGCCTCGTCCCTGCTCGCTGATCTCAGGGCAAAGATAAGGAGACTCGAAGGGAGAATAAGAAAGAACCTTGAAGAGATAGTCAGGGACGATAGGCTGTCGGCCCTCCTGCAGGATGACTTTGTTACAACGAGGTCAGGAAGGTGGGTCATACCGGTCAGGATGGACTCAAAGGGAATGGTGCCTGGCGTGGTCCATGATATATCTAAGTCCGGGGAGACCGCATTTATCGAGCCGCTCGGCATAATAAATCTCGCCAACGAACTCGAAAATCTCATCGCCGAACAAAAGGCTGAAGAGATACGCATCTTGCGTAATATCTGCTCGATGATAAGAAAAGTTGTTGACGATGTGGACGATGAGTTCAAAACAGTCGTTAAGCTTGATGTCCTGAACTGCATTGCAAAGTTTGCAGACCTTCTGAATATGAAATCCCCGCAGATAAATGACTCCAATGTTATTGAGATTGCCGGCGCGAGACATCCACTTCTGCAGATTTCGCTTCGCAAGTCGAACAGTGCGCATGAAATAGTCCCTCTTGACGTAAGATTGGGCGGTGACAATACGGTAATGGTCATAACAGGCGCCAATGCCGGCGGCAAGACTATCGCGATCAAGACCATAGGCCTGCTCCTGCTTATGGCGTTATCCGGCATACCGGTGCCTGCGGAATCCCCAACGAGCATTCCTCTAATTCAAAACCTGCTCGTAGACATAGGAGACGAACAGTCGATCGAAAATAATCTTTCCACCTTTTCCGCGCATATATCAAATATTTCCGAAATCCTTATGAAGAAAGATCCGGAAACGGTCGTGCTGATCGATGAACTCGGCACCGGCACCGACCCTGAGGAAGGGGCCGCCCTCGCCTGCTCTATTCTGAAAGAGATACGAAAGAGCGGCGCTCTTGCTTTTGCTACGACGCACCTGGCCGATATAAAAGGGTTTGTGCACAGGACGGAGGGAATGGTCAACGCCTCGATGACATTTGATCTTAAGACTCTGACGCCCCTTTACAGGTTAAGGTCCGGAGAGCCCGGACAATCGCATGCCCTTGAGATAGCAAGGAGATATGGTCTTCCCGACAGCCTGATAGATGACGCGAAAAAGATGCTCGGTAGCGCAAAGATTGACTTTGACCGCATGATATCCGACCTGAACCTAAGAAGATCTGAATATGAAGATACACTTGAGAACATCCGGAAGCTGCAATCGGAATTAGAGGAGAGAAACAGACTTATCGAAAAAATACTGTCTGATGCAAGACAGAAGCAGAAGGAGGTCCTCGCTGATGCCTATAGAGAGGCATCTGATCTTATTTCAGATACGAAAAGGCGGATGAACTCCTTTCTCTACGATATCAAGATGCAGGAAAAGAGCGAACGTCAAAAGACCATGAAAGAAATCGAAACCGTCCAGGAATCTGTTGTTGAAAAGCTCAGGGAATTCGATGCCGGAGATCACGGGGCTCCCGCCATAGAAGAGATAAATAAAAGAGATGTTGTCTATGTAACCTCACTTGGATATGACGCACCCGTTATTGAAGTAAACCGTAAGAATAACCGCTTAAAGGTGATGGCCCAGAATATGGAGGTCGAGGTCCCTATTTCCGATATAAGATTTAAGAGAGGGAAATCCATGCCAGAGGCAAGAGTCTCTGTCCAGTCTGCTAAAGCTGACGAAGCGGTTTCATCAAGGATAAACCTTGTGGGGTTGAGGGTGGACGAGGCACTCTCACGACTCGAACATTTCCTCAATCATGCCTCATTGTCGGAACTGCGGGAGGTCACAATTATTCACGGCGTCGGCAAAGGCCTGCTGATGAAAGCAATACGCGAACATTTGACCGAACATCCCCTCATAAAAAACTTCAGAAGCGGAACAACAGAAGAAGGCGGCATCGGGGTGACCGTTGCGACAATAAGATGACCTGATCCCGCAAGACATTTCTTAATAGAGATGTTCCGGCTCATCACCATTACCATTTCAACGTCATCTTTTGTGGTCACTTCAATCCGTGGTCTGTGCGACGCTTGGCAGAGAAATAGTGAAGTAGGAAAGTCTGATAGCTTTATCCGATTAGTTCCCTTGAAGCAAACAAAATAGGGTCAAATTAGGAGCTTTGTTTTCCATTTCAATGAAGCGTTGCCAACTGGCAGGGTATTGAATACGGGGAGAAAGACTTGTTTCCGGGCGTACATAATGAGATGCAGCAATACAATGATGTCAGATTCTTTCTTTCACCTACTACTCAACGCTTCAGAGTCATAACGCTCCCTCAAAGAGGGAGGCTTGACGGTTGTGAGCCGTCTCAAAGACGACCGTTTGGGTTTATACTAAAACCTGCCCTCTTCTTGTTCATTGTCCAGCTTTTCCTGATGGGCAATGTACTCCTTGATCTTGTCCAGCTCAAAGCCAACCGTTGACACAGCATATCCGCGAGCCCAAAGGTTTTCTCCATTGAAATTCCTCTGCTTGTCTCCAAATTGCCGTGCCACGGCTATTGCACTCTTGCCCTTCAGATACCCTATCACCTCTGAGACAGAGTATTTCGGCGGAATCGAAATACACATGTGCACATGATCCATCGCCATGTGCCCAGAAATGATCTCGCATCCCTTCTGCCGCGCCAATTCGTGAAATACTCCCTTCAGATACTTCCTGATTTTCCCAAAGAGCGTTTTCTTCCGACCTTTGGGAACAAATACCACATGATACTTACAATCGTACTTCGAGTGTGTTAATCTCTTGTAACTATCCATAAACCTCCAGATAGACTTTGACTACCGTCAAGCCTCTCTGGAGGTTTATCTTACTTAATCCTGCAAGGTCAAACCTTTTATAGTCTCACTGGTCAAACCAGTGGCTTACCTATCTTTGAGTTATTGATGCTGATATGCCCCTTTGTCCTCTAAATGGGTGTCCTCTAAATGGGTGTAGGGGCACATGACGCGCATGGCAGACAAGAGCTAATGAGGGCGATGGCCTGCGGAACCACCTGGAGTTAGAGAGCGAATGAAATGCGCGGTGGCGAGTGTGGCCACGAGTGGTGGCGCGACTAAAACGACAATGGAGGCCTTCAGGAAAAACCCGGGAGAAATACCGTGCATATAATAGAAAATCAAGGCCGCAATAGCCGTAATGACGCTTGCGATGACGAGGCCACGTCCAAAGTAGGCATTGGCCTCGTACCATACGTGGTCGTCACTAAGTGTAGCACGCGTCCGGAAGCCATAAACGATGTTTCGAGGAACCTTGCGGAGGATTAGTGGGATTGCGATAAACACGAAGAGGACATTGCAGGCGAGTATCGTGATCAGTCCCTTTTCAAAAACGCTCATATGCTCGGGTTACTCCACTGCACCGTTTAAATAAAACAGGCCCATAATATGGGAACAGATTGTATTGACTATTTTCGCTATTTAAAAAGATAATCTATAGAAGGATTTTGGAGTTCATTTCATTTCTCAATATTTATTGGCCCACCGGAAAAATAAATCTTATCGAATTTGCGTTTGAGAGTTCTACTCTCAAAATTTACCATCTCGATTCCGGGTTGAAACGACATATCCTGCCCTACAACTACTTTCATTTTGTAGACCGCTACCCATATCTTTTCATTGTTCTTCTCAAGACACACATAAGTGTATCTACCACTGTCTATTGTTTCAACTACCTTCCCGGACAACGCAGTTTTGTCTTTTGTATTTTCTGTTGGTTGCTCAGCAAAAATGCTCTTCCCCATGGTTGAAAACACAAGACTTAGCAGCATAATTGACAATAATACTAAACGTTTCATTTTCTCCTTTGCCAGTTGTCTTAACTCATACTGGTCCTTTCTTATAGATTCACTATCGTGGGAATCGCTCTTTCATTTCAATAACATATTTCTCAGTCTAAACAACAGACCGCTCTTAGAATTAGAAGTTATAGACAAGCTCTATTTGAATATTAAGGATCAAAATTCGCCTTACATTTAAGTATAACAAATCTTATTGTTTTCCTTTTTGATAATAATTGCCATAAGAGATTCTCATCGGTTCGCTTTTCTTACTTTTTAAGACCGGGATAAAAGTTCTTGATCAAAGAACATGAAGAGACATCGTTTCTTCATGGAATACTCGGGTCTGGAAGAGCCATCATATTGAAGATTACAAACAAATTGATAATGCCAAAGTCATTTGACCCGTTTGATTGACAAGGCTAAGCCCTTGACGATAAACTCCAAATAGTTATGATTTCTAATAAACGTCACAAAATAGCGGAGGACATATGGCCCGGCACCGCTGTGGAAACTATGCTGGACGGTTTCGCTATCTTCTCTGCCATACGAAATGATGATGGCCATATTACTGACTTCCGATATGAATATATCAATGAGTCAGGTTGTCGGTTAAATCAGAGGACCCCTGAGGAACAGATCGGCCATACCCTTCTGGAATTGTTGCCTTTCCATAAGGGAAGCGGTTTGCTCGATGATTATATACGGGTAGTTGAGACCGGACAACCGCTCGTCAAGGAAAACTTTCTCTATGAAGATGAGTACGGAAGAGGTCAGCGTCTATCCCGCACTTTTGACTTTCAGGCAGTGAAGTTTGGTGACGGCTTCGCGGTGACGTGGCGGGACGTCACCGAGCGCAAGCGGGCCGAGGATAATATTCTGCGTTTGAACCGGCTATACTCTGTGCTCAGCAAAGTCAACGAGGCCATCGTTCGCATCCGCGATCCTGAAAAATTATATGAACGAGTATGCCGCATCGCTGTTGAAGACGGTCAATTCAAAATGGCGTGGATAGGTCTTACAGATCCTGAATCTCTCAGTGTCAGCCCGGTTGCCAGCTATGGGGACACGGGCGGCTACCTCAAGGATATCAGGATCTACGCTGCCGATGTCCCGGAAGGCAGAGGGCCTACAGGAAAGGCCGTTTTTGAAGATATCTATTCCATTTGCAGCGACATAGAACATGATCCACATATGCTTCCATGGCGTGAAAATGCCATTCGGCACGGGTTCCGGTCCTCTGCGGCTTTCCCCCTTCATACCGGTTCGGCGGTCATGGGCGCCTTCACTATATATTCAGGCAAGCCGCAGTTTTTTACCGATGAAGAAATAGGTCTCTTCTCTTCCCTGGCAGAAGATATCTCTTTTGCGATAAGTTCCCTGGCCAATGAGAAAAAGAAGCTTGCAGCAGAGGAGGCGCTGCGGGAGAGCGAGGAACGATACAGGTCGCTTTTTTATAATAGTATAGACGGCATACTTCTCACTTCGCCGGATGGAAGTATACTTGCCGCCAATCCGGAGGCGTGCCGTATCTTTGGAAGGACCGAGGAAGAGATCCGTGCGATCGGAAGGGAAGGCATTGTGGATATGACAGACCCCGGAGTTATAGCTTTTCTTGATGAACGTGCACATATGGGCAGGGCGCGGGGGGAAATCACAGTCATGCGTAAAGATGGGACTAAATTTCCCTGCGAACAGTCATCGGCCTTATTTAAGGATAAAGAAGGCAACATCAGGACCAGCATAATAATACGTGACATCTCTGAACGGAAAAAGACGGAGGAAGAATTAAGAAAGCACCGCGAAGACCTCGAGGATCTGGTAGAAAAGCGTACCGAGGCATTGAAACAAATATCGGATGAGTTGTCACGTTCCAATGCCGATCTGAAACAGTTCGCCTATGCGGCATCGCATGACCTGAAGGAGCCGTTGCGTAATGTAGGCGGTTTTGCGACACTTCTGGAGAAGCGTTATAAAGGCAACCTCGATGAAAAGGCTGATGAATACATCGATTATATAGTCGAGGGTGTCAAAAGGATGGAAAGACTCATCCAGGATCTTCTTGAATATTCGCAGGTAGGCAGAAAGGGAAAACCCTTCAGACCGGTAAATTGCTCGGTAGCTCTGGAAGAGGCTATTCACAGTCTTCATTCAGTAATCGAAGAAAGCGGCGTAGAACTGACTTACGATCTCCTGCCGACAGTAACTGTAGATGCTTCACAGCTAAGCCGCTTATTTCAGAACTTGATAAGTAACGCTATTAAGTTCCGCAGCGATAAACCTTTGAAGATCCACATTTCAGCCGACCATAAAGGAGATGAATGGGTTTTTTCCGTTAAGGACAACGGGATCGGAATTGATCCGAAATTTGCAGAACGAATATTCGTCATCTTCCAGCGACTTCATACCAAGGAAGAGTATGAAGGCACAGGCATTGGTCTCGCAATCTGTAAGAAGATTGTGGAGCGTCACGGTGGAAGAATTTGGGTAGAACCAGAACCCGGCGCAGGTTCAATATTCTACTTTACTCTCCCCAATAAAGAAGATAATACTTAAAATATTGAGAATCAGCCATATATGAAAATCGCCCGATATCTTTCAGGCCTTCGGCAAAAAATGGCTTTGGCTTATTATTTCGGTATTTCCAAATCATAAAATATACATATAATCAGTACATTGCAGTTATCTATTCAATAATTACTTGAACATAGGGAAATTTCTCTTTAATCGCCTCCTCAATGCATCTGTTATCGCAGCGGACACAGGGGCCGCCGCAGTAGATTACGGCCCTGTTTTCTTCAAACTCTATTAACTCCGCGCAACTATCATGCGCCTCCAGAATGCATTGCAGGCTGCCGAGAATTTCTCGTATCTTGTCTTCATTCACAGCACCGGCTTCATCAACCATAAACGCGACCCGCTTTCATATAAAATCCTAACAACCCCTTATAACCCTGTCAAATTTTACTTTCCCGTAATCCCCAAAAATGTACTTCACCAAATATGCGGGGAGGTATAGTGGTAGAAAAAGCTTGACGGCAGCACCTTTGTGGGCGATCAGATATCAAGGCCGCCTGGATATTTTTATTCAGAAGAAAAATATATGGCATAAAAAACCCAAATTCTGTCCCGAAGGCTTTCGGGATTTTTATGTCACTATGCCTGACTGAATATGTGATCAACCGCATTTTTCGGGTAATTGACTTGGATCAGTTCTTTCAGTTATTTTTGAAGAATGATATTCCATAACAAGTTATATACTATCCTCATTCTGTTCGCTTTCACCCTTCTGATTAATCTGCCATTCGGCCGCGCCAGGGCAAAGGCAAAGAAATATTCCTTTCGCTGGTTCCTTTATATCCATTTGCCCATACCTCTTATATTCCTTGCAAGGACAGTTTCCCATATCGGAATGAAATATATCCCGCTCTTCGTATTGGCTGCTGTTATCGGACAGATAGCGGGCGGCAAAATCGAGATTTGACGTGCTCGCCAATATCCTTGTTAATCCCGGCAAAATAGTCCTGAGTGAGATTCCTGAGCCTATACCCGCTCGCGGTGAAATACTTCTGAAGATCAAGGCTGCCCTAACCTGCGGTACCGACCTGAAGGCGTTTAAACGCGGTCATCCCGTTATTCCGATGCCTGGAGTCTTCGGCCATGAATTCTCCGGGACAGTAGCAAAGGTCGGCAGAGGGGTCAGAAGATTCAAAGAGGGAGATGAAGTAATGGCCGTGCACAGCGCCCCCTGCCTCGAATGTGGATATTGCAGAAAGAAACTTTTTAACCTTTGTGATAATATCATGAGCACAAAAGTTCTCGGAGCGTTTGCAGAATATATCTTGTTGCCTGCTCACATCGTAAGGCAGAACGTGTTCCGGAAACCGAAGGATCTGCCCTTTGAGGAGGCTGCATTTCTTGAGCCCCTATCCTGCGTGATCCATGGGATGGAATCCGCGGATGCAGCTAAAGGCGATCAAACCCTCGTTATAGGAGCCGGCCCGATCGGACTTCTCCATCTGCTGCTTCTGAAAAGAAAAGGTGCAACGGTGTCTGTGATGGATAAACACGACAGAAAACTTTCGGTGGCCAAAAAGCTCGGCGCGGATTTCATATTGAAACCCGACAATCTCGAAAACAAGTTGAAAAAACCGGCAAAGGGCGGATGCAGGAATTTTCCCGGATTCGATTATGTGTTTGAATGTACAGGAATGCCGGGCGTCTGGGAATCGTCTGTGAATTACGTCAGAAGAGGCGGGACCGTCATCCTCTTCGGAGGCTGCCAGTCGGGTACGACGGTCACTTACGGCACAGGCAAACTTCATTACGACGAAATAACCTTAAAAGGTGTTTTCCATTTTACCCCGGCGGATGTAAAGAAAGCTTATGACTTCCTGCGCGGGGGAAAACTTGGTGTCTCAAGGCTTATATCCGGCAGATACCCTCTCAGGCAGGCGCAAAAGGCTTTTGAAAAGTTGTCCGGGGGAGTTGGGATAAAGTATGCGATCATCCCGTAAATTTTTTCGCTTTAATGTTTATCCCGACTAATGCAGACATTATTCAATTGCATTTTTTGAAGATAATAAGGCAAAAGAGAGAGGTCTTTTTACGTTGAGAGTTGCGAGACTTTACAGTTTTGATGACATAAGAATTGAGGACGTCCCGGTCCCCGAGATAGGCCCTCATGATGCGCTCATCAAAACAAAAGTTTGCGGCATATGCTCGGGAGATGTCATGCCCTGGTATATAGAGAAAAAAGCCCCGCTGGTTTTAGGGCATGAGCCGGTCGGAGAGATTGTTGAAATTGGTAAAGAAGTGACATCATTTAAGATCGGCGAGAGAGTATTTGTACACCATCACGCGCCGTGTTTCACCTGCAGATACTGCAAAAGGGGAGACTATGTACAGTGCGACACGTGGAAAAGTACAAAAATAATTCCGGGAGGTATTTCTGAATATATCCTGATACCCGGGATCAATCTCGAAAATGATACTCTTAATATCCCGGACAATTTGACTTATGAAGACGGTTCGTTGATCGAACCGACTGCCTGCGCGGTAAAAGCGTTGAAAAGAGCCCGCATATTGCATGGAGATACAGTACTTGTCATTGGTCTCGGCGCGATGGGACAGCTGAATATATTGCTGGCGAGAAAATATGGGGCTGAAAAAATTATCGGCGCCGACATGGTTCCCTTCAGGCTTGAAAAGGCCGGAGAGTACGGGGCCGATGAGGTCATCGATGTCTCACGGGACAATCTTTTAGATTCTTTTAGAGAGCTGACACGCGGAGAAATGGCAGACCTTGTCATAGTAGGGCCGAACAGTGTCGAGGCAATGAAACAGGGAATATCGGCCGCCGGCGCAGGTGGAAGAGTTCTGTTCTTTACGCCTGCCAAACCGGGGGAAGAGCTCACCATTGAACCGAATGATCTGTATTTCAAGGACATAAATATCATTACGAGTTATTCGTGCGGCCCGACAGACACGGCGGATGCCCTCGAACTAATAGCAGAAGGAATTGTAAAAGCTGAAAAACTTGTCACTCACAGATTTTCCATTGAGAAGACAGCGGATGCATTCAGGCTGACTGCAGAGGCAAAGGATTCTTTAAAGAGCGTTATTGTGTTTGATTGAAAGGAGATCAGGTGCCTGAAAAGAAAAATCCCCCCATATCCTGTGACTGGAAGAGCAAACCCCGCGGGTCAAACAAAAATCGGGCAGAAAATAAAAGCAGGGTTTACAGGTACAAGGGAGACTTCAAATGGAAAGGCATAAAGACCGAAAGATATAAACCGGGCAAGGGCGAATGGTCTGGAATCTTGAGGCGGACGTTGATCGGAAATCACGGAGAAACACCAAAATTTCATCTCAGATATTTCGAGATTGCTCCGGGCGGCTATAGCAGCTTCGAGATGCATAAACATGAGCATGTCGTCGTCGGCATGAGAGGCAGAGGAGTTTGTATTGCGGGCAACGGAAAATACAGGATCGGTTTTCTCGATACGCTTTACATCGGCCCTGATATGCCCCACCAGTTGAGAAATCCTTTTAAAGAACCTTTCGGCTTCTTCTGCATAGTAAATTCCAGAAGGGACAAGCCAAAGGTCCTTTAGTCATCTTCAATTGATCCGGGCCGGCCGGAACATCTCACGGCTTCGATTCTCTTGAAACGAGGCGTCCGTCCCGTGTGAGACTGAATTCAGAATCCTTCCAGCGGACGGTTTTTTTTGTAAAGGACAAAAACCAGGAGACAAAGGCAGCCATTTCTCTTAAGGGGAGAAGGGGCAGACTTCTCAAACCCTGATAATCCCCGATCCTCCACAACATGATCGCTGCCGCCGTTATAATACGGAGTGCGACAGCTCCGCACAAAACCATCAGCCCCGGCATGTCTGCCATCCTGACAGCGGCGAAAAAAACTGCGAACGGGACCGCACGAGTCAGCACGCTCGCAAAAAAACCGGCGGGCTCCGCTGTGCGGGTGGTACACATCGCTGTCACTGATTATAAGGATGTCATATCTTGCATTAGGCAGCGCACCCATTAAGTTGTTGATCTTTCCGTTCGTGTCGAACCTTATACTTTCAACAGCAACAGAGACTCTTTCAGGGCCGAACTCCCGCTGAATTTCCTTGAGGAGCGGGATAACCGGATCGTCCAGGTTCTGCACGGAATAAACAACCTGAAACTCGGGATAATCCTGCAGGCATGCGCTCCGCAGGTTTTCCCTCTGGTTCTTCTCAAGGCCGCACACCGGCTTGAGAACCGTGACAGGCGGCCAATTACTTGGCGTTGGGGAAACCGCCTTTTTGCGAAAGCGTAAAACGGCAATCAGGCATAAAACTGCATAGATAGAGCCGCCGACAACAGGAATTAAAAAGATCCATTGCAGTAGTGACAAAATAGATTGCATATAGTTTTGAAATATTAACACATTCCCGTACGATTACGGGTACCGGTTGCATGAAACAAGGGCTGATACACTGAAATACCCCTGTAATGCAACAAGCTCTAATTTATGATACACATGAATGCAAACCTCATAGTTTGTGTCTCACAAATGACTGGTGTTATGTACATGCTTAAAAGGAATGTCATTCCCGCAAGCGAAGCGCGTCGGGAATCCCTCCGAGAAGCCCGGAAAGATTCCGGACAAGCCGGAATGACAGAATTAAGCTATTTAATCGCCGGGTTAATAATAATTGCGATTCACTAAATATCCGGGGAGGCATAGTGGCAGAAAAAGCTTGACAGCAGCTCCTTTGTGGGTGATCAGATATCAAGGCCGCCCGGATATTTTTATCCAGAAGAAATATATGGCGAAAAAAACCCAAATTCTGCATTGTCAAGATTTTTATGTCACTATGCCTGCCTGAATCTGAGATCAACCGCATTTTTCGGGTCAAAAAATCTTTACTACGTTTACCCACCAGTCGCATAACTTTTATTCAATTTGTGAGGGCAGATGCGTTGAAAAAGCTTTTCCAGCTACACCTTTTTGCCCGTAATCCGAACACTTATTTTCAGATAGTCGTCATATGTGGTAATATTTCCGATGCCGCTGAAAATAATAAAGGCATCGGGACAGCCGGAAGAGTTCCTTATTGAAAAGCTTGTCGATTCGCTTATCAGGTCGGGGGCATCAGAGGACATGGCCTGGGACATAGCAAGAAAAGTCCAAAGGCAGGTCACCCATGGCTCTCATACGAAACACATCTTCAGGATGGCAAAGAGGTTGCTGAGACAATACAACAGGGTTTCGGACATGAGGTATTCCATCAAAAAAGCGATCTATTCCCTCGGGCCTGCGGGCTATCAATTCGAGAAATATTTCGCGAGAATTCTCAGGACATATGGGTATTCAGTGGAAGTAAACCGCATTATAAAGGGATACTGCGTTACACATGAAGTAGATGTCTTCGCGGGCAAAGACGATAAGTGGCACGTCATAGAGTGCAAATACCACAGCAACGGAGGGATCCCCGCCGATGTAAAGATTGCGCTCTATGTTCATTCAAGATATGCGGACATCAAGAAGGCCTATGACTTTATGCCTGAAAAAAACGTTATGATACAGCAGGGATGGCTGGTGACAAATACCCGATGTTCTTCTGACGCGATAAAATATGCCGAATGTACCGGGCTGAAGATAGTAAGCTGGAAGTACCCTGAAAAGGAAAGCCTGGAGAAAATGATCGAAAATAACAGGCTTTATCCTGTAACTATCCTTTCTTCCGTCACGAGGAACTCAGTGGAGACACTCTTCAGTAATGGCATTGTCCTTGCCATGGATATTGCGGATATGGAAGAAGAAACTTTCATGAAAAAGAGCGGCCTTGATAAGGGCCTTGCGAAGATTTTAAAAAGAGAGGCCGATGCGCTCTGTTCCCATCCATAGGCACGGACTTATCTCTTCTTTCCTTTCATCAGCCTTTCGTATTTCTCGACGCCGATGCATTCTTTTGCCGAGGGACACCATTCAATACAGGTAGGCTTCATCTCGCGCGAAATGGTCCGCTTGCATCTTTTGCACTCAATCTCCGCCTCATCAGACCAAATCTCGGAAACAGTGTCGCACCAGAAACACTTTATTTCTTCAGGGTAAGGAGTTCTGATTTCCCTGCTTCCCGGGCAGCTTTCTTTAAATATACTCATAGTTCCGGCACTTAATTTAATTTTTATTTTATATCAAACGGGGTTCTGCAAGAAATAGAAATTCAACGATCTATCCGGCATCAAAAGAGGAACAGAGATACGACTCACAATTGTGTTATTGCTTTTTTATTATTGCCTTAATGAAAAGGGAAACAACATGCCTTTTGGGGTCATTCGAAAAAACCTGAATGTTTTTCGAGACTACGCCGGCCCTTCCTTTTATATCAATCTTCGCGGTAATCCTTCCCTTTTCTCCGGGGTTCAAATGACTCGAACTGGCCACTGCCGCTGCACACCCTCAGGACGGGACCAGCTTTTCGATGACGAGTTCCTTGTCCCCAGAATTCGTAAATTCAAAGGTGTGTTCTATCGAATCTCCACTGGACACAGTCCCAAAATCGTAGTTTTCAGCATCGAAAGCTATTGATGGCTGCGCATAAGAGATCGCAGGGAACAATACTAACATTAGCAACAAGACGACCTTTTTCATCTATATATCCTACCACAAATCTCAAAATATATACGACAACTCCCACTCTACCTCTGGACGATATTATATGGACTTCACCCGCTTTTCCGGCCAAAGGCCCGTAGAAAGAGTTCAAATTCGCTGTGTTATACTAAGTTGTTATGCAGGAATTCATCGTCATAAAGGGGGCAAGAGAGCATAACCTCAAGAATATCGACCTTTCCATACCCAGAGAGGCGTTGACGGTAATAACGGGCCCATCGGGTTCAGGCAAATCATCGCTCGCCATCGATACCATCTATGCCGAGGGACAGAGGCGCTACGTCGAGAGTCTTTCGGCTTATGCCAGACAGTTCATCGAACAGCTCCGCAAACCCGATGTCGACTATATCGAGGGACTTTCCCCTTCCATTTCGATCGACCAAAAAACCGTCAACAGGAGTCCGCGTTCAACCGTCGGCACAATCACGGAGATATATGACTACCTGCGCGTACTTTATACGAGGATTGGAAGACAGTACTGTTATAGCTGCGGCTCTCCGATATCGAAACAGGAAGCGGCGGATATCATCAACTCGGTCATGTCTTTATCAGGGGGCAGCAGAATTCAGATCCTTTCCCCGATAGTCAGGGACAGAAAGGGAGAATACAGAAAAGAGCTCCAGAAAATGCGCAGCGAGGGTTTTATACGGGCGCGTATAGACGGCGAAATGACGGACCTGACGCAGGACATCAGCCTTAAAAAACAGAAACGCCATACCATCGAGATCGTAATCGACAGGCTGATTATAAAACCCGGCATCGAGCGTCAGTTAAAAGATGCTATCGAAACCGCGCTGAGTTATGCGGATGTGGTAATGATAAATCTGCTTGCGGAGAAAAGAGATATCCTTTTTTCGAAGACAGCGGTATGTCCCCGCTGTGGAATCAGCTACCCTGATGTAAACCCCATGTTTTTCTCGTTCAACAGCAGACAGGGCGCATGCCCGGCTTGCAACGGTCTGGGCTTTGAGAACCTTGATGAGGATTCTGTAGAACTCGAAGAATACAGATACTGCAGACTATGCAACGGCTTGAGATTGCGAAAGGAGGCATTGGGCATAAAGATCCAGGACATGAATATCGGAGAAGTCGCAAGGCTGCCTGTAAAGGAAACGCTGCATTTTATCAGCAGTTTGAACCTTACCGACAGGGAAAAGGAAATCGCATCACGCATTCTCAGAGAGGTTACAGACAGGCTCCACTTCATGGAAAAAGTGGGCCTCGGTTATCTCTCGCTTGACAGACCGTCCCTGACGCTCTCGGGCGGTGAGGCCCAGAGGATAAGGCTGGCGACACAACTCGGCTCTTCTCTCACAGGCGTCCTGTACGTACTCGACGAACCGAGCATCGGCATGCACCCGAGGGACTGCGTAAAGCTCCTTGAAAGCCTCTCGGCCATAAAAGACGCCGGCAATACCGTTGTTGTCGTCGAGCATGACGAAGAGACGATACGCTGGGCTGATTATATTGTGGATATGGGCCCGGGTGCGGGACTCAGGGGCGGATGGGTCGCGGCTTCAGGCAGGCCGGAAGAGATAGAGAAAAATGCAAATTCTATTACTGGAAAATTCCTCAACGGGTCGCTGGCAATAGAGGTGCCCATGAGAAGACGGATACCGGGAGACTTTATAAAGATTACCGGCGCCCGGGAATTCAACCTCAAGGACATCGCCGTAGATATACCACTCGGAGTGTTTTCGTGTGTTACGGGAGTTTCGGGATCAGGCAAAAGCACGCTCATAATCGAGATTCTCTATAAAGCCCTCTGTAAAGAAATTTACGGCAGCAGGCACGTGCCCGGCAGGTACAAAGAAATAAAAGGCATGGATAAGATAAGCCGGGTTACGAGTGTCGACCAGTCGCCGCTGGGAAAAACGCCGAGGTCCAACCCCGCAACATATACCGGTGTCTTTTCCTTTGTAAGGGACCTCTTTGCACAGGTATCCGACTCGAGGATAAGGGGGTATTCTGCATCCAGGTTCAGCTTCAATCTTCCGGGCGGAAGGTGTGAAGCCTGCAAAGGAGACGGCCTGAAAAAAGTTGAGATGCATTTCCTTCCGGACGTTTATATACCTTGCGATACCTGCAAGGGCAAAAGATACAACAAAGAGACACTTGATATCAGATATAAAGAAAAAAATATCGCAGAGGTGCTCGACATGACCATCTCCGAGGCGCTCCAGTTTTTCTCCGCGATACCGCCCATACAACAAAAACTGGAAGTACTCGAGGACGTGGGTCTCGGCTATCTGCAGATCGGCCAGCCAGCCTCGACACTTTCAGGCGGCGAAGCGCAAAGGGTAAGGCTGTCGAAAGAACTCGGGAGAACATCAAGGGTGAATACACTGTATATCCTTGATGAGCCTACAACAGGGCTGCATTTTGTCGATATCCAGAAACTGGTAAACGTTATAAACAGGCTCGTTGATTCCGGAAATACTGTCATTGTCATAGAACATAATCTCGATGTTATAAAATCCGCAGACTATATCATAGACCTCGGCCCGGAAGGAGGCGAAGGAGGAGGCAGGGTTGTCGCATACGGCACTCCCGAAGAAATCAGCTCCAATCCCGGCTCCTATACCGGAAAGTTTTTGAGGGACAAACTTTCGGCGTTGAGTTCCGTACCGGCAGCATGAAGATGAATAAAAAGAGTAATCGGGAAAAATTGACCGCTTATTTTTTGCTGTTAACCGTATGCTGTATGTCGTCCGTTTTTCTTGCCTGCTCGGCCAAAGAGAGAATTTTTAAAAAGAGCAAAATACTCATGGATACCCTTGTAACAATAACAGTCGTTTCTGATTCGGAAAATCATGCCGAAAACGCGATTGACAACGCGTTTTCAGAAATAGAAAAAATCGAAAAGATGTCAAGTTTTTTTTTACCGGACAGCGAGATTTCAAGGATCAATAAATCCGCAGGAATCTCGGCGGTCAAGATCTCGCCTGAAATTCTGGATCTGCTCACCAGAGCGCAATATGTCTCGGAAAAGACCCGGGGGGCGTTTGATATAACAATCGGCCCCGTAGAAACGCTCTATGATTTTTACAAAAAGATAAAACCCGACGGAAGCACAATCAGACAGTCGCTTCAGCTGGTGGGCTATAAAAACTTAATCATAGATAGAAATAGATCTGCCGCCTTTTTGAGAAAAAAAGGTATGCTTGTAGATCCGGGCGGGATTGCGAAAGGATACGCAGCCGATAAGGCTGTTGAGACGTTGAAAAAGGACGGGATAATGTCCGGGCTGGTGGCGGTCGCAGGAGAAATAAAGGCGTTCGGTCTGAAGCCCGACCGAAGAGCGTGGAAGATCGGGATAAGGCATCCGAGGGCAGAGAATAAGGAAGACGATATTATGGCAACCATTGAACTCAATGATATGGCTATATCCACTTCCGGAGATTATGAGCGTTTTTTCATACTGGACGGAAAAAGATATCATCACATTCTCTCTCCCCAGACAGGGCAGTCCGCCGCACAGTGCGAGAGTGTCAGCATCATGACAAAAGATGCCGCTTTCACAGATGCCTTTGCCACAGGTGTATTTGTTCTCGGTCCTGCAGAAGGGATTAAACTTCTCGAAGAGATCGGGATCGAAGGGATCGTAGTAGATAATGAGGGAAAAGTCCATATGACACCCGGGATCAGGGGTAAGGTTGAATTTAAAAAAACTTCTTAACAATACCACTTTCGCCGATAAGATCCTTTTTTCGACGCTGGTGCTGCTGTCTTTCTCCAGCATCATTTTTTTAAAGACGGCCCTTCCGGAAAGCACGGCGGTGAAGATTGAAGTGGACGGGAAACCTGTGTATCTGTTGCCCGTCGATAAAGACAGGGTTGTTTCGGTGGAAGGTCCTGAAGGCAGAACGACCATAGAGATAAAAGACCGTAAAGTCCGTATAAACGAATCGCCTTGTCGCAACAAGCTCTGTATCGGGCAGGGATGGATCAGGAGCGGGTCGATCATATGCCTGCCGAACAGGGTCATTGTAACAGTCGGCAATCAAGATGGAAAACATAAGATAGTCGATGCAATTGCGGGATAAATACCGTATAGCCCTGCTCTCCGCTTATGCGATAGGTCTTCACGGCTTTGAGAGTCTGTTGCCGTCGCCCATACCGTGGCTGAGACTCGGTCTTGCCAATATTATCACACTCATAACATTATTGCTTTACGGTCTGCGCCCGGCCATCATGGTCACCCTGATAAGGGTAATTCTCGTATCATTGTTTACAGGTACATTTCTCGGACCTTCGTTTCTCCTCAGCTTCGGAGGCGGTATAACAAGCGCCCTTGCAATGGGATTCATAGTGTCCGCGGCTCCGAGACTATTCAGCGTTATAGGTGTCAGTATTATAGGCGCACTGTTCCACAATATCGCGCAGCTCTCCCTCGCCTATTTTTTGTTCATACAGAGGATCGAAGCGGTGCTCCTGATAACCCCGGTTATAATTCTTCTCGGGACGCTGACCGGTGCGGTGAACGGTGTAATTTCCGATCTGTTGATCAGAAGCTTGAAAAATTCCGGTCAAAAGTTTCAGAATGGGGATAAATGACAGTCATTTGTCCCATCTGCAAGAAAAAGACCACATGGGAAGAGAACCCTTGGAGGCCGTTTTGTTCCGAGAGGTGTAAACTTGTGGACCTCGGCAAGTGGGTATCGGAGGAATATAAAATTGAGGGAAAAGAAGATAGTAGGCAGCAAACAGAAGAGAATGAGAAGTAGGCAGACAGGCAGTTTTGATTTTATCCTGTATGCTGTCTGATACATACTGTATACTGTATTTTAATAGGAGGTCGTCATGATTAAGATAGCGGTCGCGGGCGCAACCGGGAGGATGGGGAGCAGGATCACCGCCATCTCGAAGGAATATGAAGGACTTAAGTTGGCGGGGGCCTTTGAGAGAAAAGGCCATAAGGACATCGGTAAAGATATCGGGCCGATAGTCGGCATAGGCGATACGGGGGTCAAGCTTGTTGACAGCCTCGAATCGATCGTAGGCGACGTTGATCTGATTATTTCTTTCACTACAGTGGAAGCGTCGCTTGAACATCTGAGGCTCGCCTCTTCTAAAGGCAAGGCCGTTGTTATAGGTACAACGGGTTTCTCAAAGGACAACCTAAAAGAAGTTTCCGAACTGACAAAGAAGATACCCTGTGTAATGGCATCGAATATGAGTACGGGTGTTAACCTGCTTCTTAAAGTCTTGCAGGATATTGCGAGAGTCCTCGGAGACGGCTATGACGTCGAGATTATCGAGGCGCACCACAGGATGAAAAAGGACGCACCCAGCGGGACGGCATTAAAAATGGCACAGGTTATCTCAGAGGCGCTGGACAGAAATCTCGACGAGGTGGCTGTTTACGCGAGAAAAGGAATAATCGGCGCGAGGACCGCAAAAGAAATAGGGATACAGACAATACGCGCCGGTGACATTGTCGGAGAACACACGGTAATGTTCGGCGGTCTCGGCGAGAGGATCGAGGTCACGCACAAAGTATCGAGCAGGGATACCTTTGCAAGAGGCGCGCTAAGAGCTGCCCTCTGGGTCTACGGCAAACCGGCGGGGTTGTATGACATGCAGGATGTGCTGGGATTGAAATGATTTAAATCAGGGGAATGATGAATATCGCTACAGCCTACATAATCACTTTTATAGCAAGTTTCTGCATACTCGTTATCGAGATTGTGGCCGGACGTATCCTTGCTCCCTTTGTCGGCGTGTCTCTCTACACATGGACGAGCATTATCGGTGTTGTCCTCGCGGGAATCAGCATAGGCGCATATTTAGGGGGAAAACTGGCCGACAGGTTCCCCGGCAAAAAGACCCTCGGCTGGCTCCTGCTTGTTTCGGGAATTGCCACTCTCCTGATTTCGCCGGTGACCAACCTTGTTGCCGGCTACCATTTTCCGACAACTCTTATGCTGCGCATCCTGATTGTTACAGCGATAACTTTTTTTATACCGAGCTGTATCCTCGGAATGATTTCGCCTGTAGTCGTCAAGCTCGCGGTGCGTAATTTAGAGAAAGTCGGAAACGTCGTGGGCAAGATATACGCTGTTTCAACACTCGGTTCGATCATCGGAACATTCGCAGCGGGATTTGTCCTGATCTCCTGGATGGGAACAAGACATATAATTTTGGTCATGGGATGCATCCTGATTCTCACTTCATTAATCTGGGGGTCTTTATTCAGGACTGCCAAACCCGCTGTCGGGTTCCTCCTGATCCCCTCACTTCTGTTGAGCGTCTATAATCTGGCCTTTAAGCCACCTTTGACTGCAGATACCTACTATTACAAAGAGAGCGACTACTACACGCTTAAACTCAAAAAAACCCTGAGTAAAGATGGAAGGACACCTCTACAAGCATTGATACTCGACAACCTCGTGCACTCATATGTAGACCTCGAAAACCCTCTGCATATCGAATATCAATACGAAAGGATTTACGCAGAGGTCCTCAAGTGGCGTTTCGAAAAAGATGCATCGTTCCGGAGCCTCGCGATCGGCGGCGGGGGATATACATTCCCAAGGTATATGGAGGCATTTTATCCGAATGCTCAACTCGAAGTTGTAGAAATAGATCCCGAAATAACGAAGATAGTTTATAAGTATTTGGGCCTGGACCGGAATACGAGGATTCGTACGCATAACGAAGACGGAAGATGGTTTGTCATGAACTGCAGGAACAGATATGATGTCATTTTTGCGGATGCTTACAACGACCTTTCCATCCCTTACCATCTGACCACAAGAGAGTTTGCGCAGCAGATAAAAAATATCCTTAACCCAGGCGGTATTTTGCTCACAAATATCATCGACAATTTTCAGAAGGGCTCCTTCCTGCCGTCTTATATACGGACATTGCGTGAAGTCTTCGGTGAAAGAAATGTTCACCTCGTAGCGATAAGCCCCCGGTTTGAGAAGATAGGGATAAGCACGTTCATCGTTTTGGCGGGCGGGGATGAGATACGCATCAAGGACTTTGAAGCTTATCTCAAAAAGGGGGATGGAGAAATTACATCAGCCGTAGTGCCGGATAATGTCCTCGATAATTTTATGACAAAAAACTACTCCGTCGTCCTGAAGGATGATTACGCGCCCGTCGATAACCTCATCGCCCCGGTATTTGAGGAGAGGTTCGGATACAACCGCAGGAACCGGTAGCCGGGAAACCCTCGAAGCATTGACAACCTCTTCACCTTTGATAGAATTAGGTGATCAAAGCATTTTCATAGCGAACTCTGTTCCAATGGTTGAAACTTTAGGCTGTCATTCCCGCTTGTCGGGAATCCTTCTGTAAAACGAAGAAAGATTCTGGACAAGCCAGAATGACAAAATAAATCTTAAGAAACTTTAAGGATATTTGCATGTCAATAACATAAGACCTACTGAGAGAAGCCTTGCTTAAAGGATAATTCTATGAAAAGATATTCCGCCCTCTTCGTTCTCTTTCAAGCTGCGATGTTAATACTCATATTTACAGTTGTATTTGCAGGAGATGAGAAAATGTATGATGCAGGTCCCCCATTTAAGCTGAATCTGCTCAAATCCATGAGGGCAAAAATTGATCGAGCCGGGAAAGAGGAGACCGTCTATAACCCTAAAAATTCTTATAGCATCTTTATAAATTATGAACTCGGCATGCATTGTGTGGGATTTGACGTATCCTATTGCTGTATCATTCCCCCTTACAACAGTGTTCAGGCACAGGCCGTGCAATCCGGGTCCAATGGTGAAAGACCCCGGTTGCTGTCTCCCGATGACAAGGTAAAGCTCTACTACTATGTAAAAGACAACAGTTATAGCGAAGGAAACAAAATGAAATACTGGCAGGTACTCAAAGATGTCGACGGAAACGGTACGATGGGTGATCCCGGAGACAACATGGCAAACTATGTTTGGGACCATCTGTTCATTTACAGAGATCTGGAAGGGACTTTACCTGAGGACCCTGAACAGTCAAAAAGACTTCACATAGGAAAGGAGATACCTGTGAACATCGATTCAGGTCCCTCCGGGAAAAATATTTCCGGCGGCTATCTGGATTATGCAAAGGGAAAGGGAGGGAATATCGTCTTCACCGATTCACTTGTTCCCGGAGTCAAAAATATTCCTATCACACTCACATCATCATATTTATGGGACGCCCTCGGTCTGCCGTTAACCGCCTTTAATGACAGCAGCAGAAAGGGCTCTATAAGAACAATAACAGATCAGGACTTTCAGCCTTATCAGCAGGCAGTAGTCCAACTGCGGGATGAGAACGGCAAACCCTTAATGGAGAGAGGCAAGATTGAATTTTTCGGGACGGAACCTGTGGACATTTCCAATTGTTCTGTCTGCCATTCCGGAGACGGCAAGGCAGCAGGACTTTCGAGGGCGGATGGACTTTCTTTTTTCGAGAAAGAATATGATTACTGGAAGAATAATTATCCCGACATATCAGAGTACATATCGAGGCTGTCATCTGCATCAATAAATATCCTTGAACTCCACGACAAGAATTTCAAAACAACGTTCTTAAAGGATTACGATCCTGCCGCCCCCTCAAACAGACTTGGAAATACAGGCTCGGTTAACTGCACGGACTGCCACGGCGATAATATTTCAGGGAACCTTCAATCGCCGAGACCCGGGGCAACCGGGTATAAGGCAGTCAGGGCGGGACCTCTGACAGAGGCGGTACACTCGGTGCATGCCAAATTGGTCCCGATGCCTGATAAGGCGGGCAGGACCCAGAACTGTCAGGTATGCCACCCGACGCACTGGCAAAATAGAGAGATGAACGATTTTAAAAACAATCCTTATCAAATAACTGACAATGAGGGGAACCCGAGGTTCTCTAATTCGGACCTGCGCACAGCCGGAGGCGGGTGTTATCTGAGGAGGGATGCGCACGCGAATCCCAACGTCAAACCTCCTTTCTTTCTTAATGAGATAGGGAAGTGGTATTTGAAAAACGTGAGCATGAAGGATGAAGCAAAAAGACCGATTAAGGATATAAGGGGCCTGTATTGCACTAACTGCCACAACCATCTGGCCCATGAACTTTACAGATACGATGACCTTCAGGACACTTCCTCACAAAAAGGAAAGACCCTGAGGAACAAACCTGTAAACGAAGTAGCAAAAGCCGCAGCAAGCGGAGATATGAAGAGATTCGAAAATTATTTTGCGGACCCGACTGCGGATGCTGAAGGGAATCCTCTATATACCTATTATGCGGACCATAAGGGAACGGTACTCGCAAGAGCGGAAAAACAGGGCAATGAAAAGATAAAGCTCCTGGCCTGGAATGCGCAGAAAGGTAATCCTGTTCCTTACGGCTCTGCATCCGGTGGCAATGACTGGTGGGTTTCACCGGGGGAACCACATTGTGCGGATTGTCATATTGCTCCATTTGTGGAAAGTGAGGGAGGGAAATACTTTCCGATAGACCAGCCGAACAAATACTCGCTTTACCGATATTCAAAGGCCCACGGGGTCCTTGCCTGCCAGTCATGCCACGAGTCCGTCCACGGATTATATCCTGTAAGATACGAAGGCGCAAAAAAGACTGTGGATATAACATCTTATGAACAGGCTTTACAGTTCAGCCCCGACGGCGAGTATGCCGGGCCCGTAACCTGCGTAAACTGTCACACGGTCAACAAAAAGGGCATACCCGTTCAATTAAAAGAGACCATGCACTATAACGATTATTTGGCATCGGTTGTTCTCATCCACTTCATGCGTGAAGGAGATCAAAAACTGCCTGTCGCCGGACTCATAAAAAAATATTCATACGGCAGAGCAAGAGAAATTGTTATAACCCAACAAACTGCAATTCACTAAGCCGGATTATTCATAAAATTTCTTTGTAGGTGCGCCGGAGATAAAGTATTTCCGCTCATTCTCGGCCCCGAAGGCTTTCGGGATTTTTATGTCACTATGCCTGCCTGAATCTTGAGACTCAACCGCATTTTTCGGGTTAATGGAATATCAGCTTTTTTGCCTGCAAATGCAGATGTCATCAAGCATTTTTTATGGCTATAGTTTCCAATATATCAGCAACATCCTCACACCTGTCAGATGCGTTTTCGAGATGTTCATATATCTCTTTCCATTTAATTACAAGGACCGGATCTTTAATTTCAGCAAATAGACGGCCGAGTGCGTCCCTGAACTCTCTGTCCAGTTTGTTTTCGAATTTGTTTATTTCAATGCAGTATTCCTGCATCTGAACATAATTCTTTTCTTTCAGTTTCTTTATTGCTTTTTGCACTAATTCCACGGTCGCAAGGAGTTCTCTTGACATGGTGACCGCCTCTTTTGTAGATTCCTTCATCTTAAAAACAGCAAGCCTTTCAGCCGTGCCCCAGATAAAGTCGAGGATATCATCCAGGGTTGACGCCAAGGCATGGATATCTTCCCTGTCGATGGGAGAAATAACGGTTTTATTCAGCTTTTTAATGATATCATGAGTCAGTAGATCTCCGTTCTCTTCTAATTCATGTACCTCCTGGGCCCAATTATCCAAATTGGTAAAGTGCTCCATAATGGCAACCAGGGTTGTAGCCGCCTGTAAGATGTTGGCTGCCACTTTATCAAATAATTCAAAAAAGTCCCGCTTTTGGGGGAATACTCTCATTTATAGATTTTCCTCGGATGTCGTAAATTATCTTCGTTATATTTTATTGTATTTTACAGCAATTTGATAAGCAATATTTGCATGGTGATGAAAGGGACAGATAGCTCCCCCATGAAAATGCCGACAGATGATACTATCCTTAAAGCTTTGTTGCCATTATGCCGATAAGAAATTAGAAGAGCAGAACGCCAAAGACTAAAGAAAAGAGGTGAATGGCAATGACAGCGAGAGAGATAATAGACATCGTCAGGGAATCAGCATTATGGGATTATCTCTCAATCAGCGAAAAAAAGGATGCTCTGGTATACGCGGTCAAGAGCATCCAAAATGTGTCTGTAGACAAGGAAGAACAGGTCGATATTGCTGATATAGTAGGTGAAGTCTTCAGAGCTTAAAAAGGACAATTTTAATAAATTGTCCGCGATAAAGTATTCGGATAGATTATGAAGATATTCGAAGGCACAATAGATACCGTCTCGGTCCAGCAACTGCTCAGATGGGCCGGGTCCGGTGAAAAGACCGGCAGTCTGACTCTCTGCCGGGAGGGCATCACAAAGACTTTCTTTTTCCAGAAGGGGAAGCTTATTTTTGCTTCCTCGCAGAAAGAGGGAGAACGCACCGGTGAATTCTTCACAGACAGGTGCGGACTGGACCGTGACACTCTATACAAGGCAATAAAGGACAGCATACGGCTTCATATACCCTTTACCGAATATCTCATATCACGGCAGATTGTTGATAAGGACACGCTGACCTCCTGGATTAAAATATTCATTGAAACGATACTCGCCGATGCAATGCACTGGGAGGCCGGGACATTTGTGTTCACCGACGAACTGCCCGCCGCTGTCATTAACGGACCGGTAAAGGTAGACCCATCTGCGTTGCTCGAATCTCCGAAAAAAACACATCCTGAACCAAAAAAGCAGGCGGCAACCGATGAACTTGAACAGACATTCAAACAGATTGTGAAAAGGATATCCGAAAATAACCTTGAATTGCCGGTAATGCCTGTTATGACACACAAACTGCGTGGACTGATGCAGAACGAAAACTCTTCGCTCCACGATATCGCACGGATCATTATGTCCGATCAGGTGCTCACCTCCAAGATACTCAAGGTTGCAAATTCGGTATTCTACAGTTCCCTGGGCCGCAGCACCTCGTTGCAGCAGGCTATTATCGCCATGGGTTTCAATATCGTACAGAGCATCGCCACCGTGCATGCATTAAACAGTGTCAGCAAGAAAAATACCGAACGGGTGAGGGAAGTGCTGTCCCACAGCCTCCTCTGTGCCTTCATCGCACAAAAGGCGGCGGTTGATATCGGTCTTGATCCTGAAGAATGTTTTGTTTGCAGTCTTCTCCACGATATAGGAAAAACGATCCTTCTCAATATAGTCGCCGACTATGCACTACCGAAAGAAATGGTAGAAGCCCTCCTCGACGGATACCACCAGCAGGTGGGTTCACTGCTCGTATTGAAGTGGAACTTTTCAGACGTGATATGGAGCGCCGTGTTGTACCACCACCATCCATGGGACGCTCCCTCCAACAGAAAAATGGCGGAGGCAGTTTGGCTCTCGGATACCCTTGCACACGGACCAGCCGACACCGAGGAGCTGAGATCAAAACTGCAAGATATCGATACCGCAAAACTTGATTTCCAAAGGCTGCTGAAAGATATGAAAGGCATGACCGCAGCTGTCAGTTCTCTTCAACAGGATTCATAGCGAGTAAACCGATAAATCCGCCGCTTCCGGCAAGCTCACGCTCCGTGTTTCTCCTGAAACCCACGCCAAGGCTCTTACTATGGCTAAAGCTTCAGGTAAAAGCCTCAACCAATGGGCAGCGGAGGTTCTTGACAAGGCTGCTCACATCCATTGACCTGCTCCTAAGCCGCAAGATTGTTTCGGAATCGATGATGCAATGGTATGGAAAATTCATTGTGCGTCTTCACCCCAAACGCAGCATGCCATTTTTCTCTCTAACACCTACTAACAGTGGGAAAGGGACGATGAAGAAAATTAATGATTATGAAAAGAAATGAACGATGGCCTTAACCAGCGGGCAACCACCTTTGCGAAAATCAGACCGGGGATATTCCGCGTCTGGTTGAAGGCTGTGTTAGGCATTTCATTATTAAATAAGTAAAATAGGGACAGCGACTATTTTCCTGACACGGTAACTGACATTGTCTGACAGGGCAAGTAGCAGCCATTGCACCTTAATATATCACGAATATCTCAGGCAGGTTTTTTTCCTGTCCGGTAAGAGTTCACGATACTCGCAGCCACCTCTTCAATCGCTCTGTTCGATACATCCACTATCCTCCAGCGCGGGTTCTGTTTAAAAAAATTCGTGCACCAGTCTATCTCACTGAAAACCTGCACGGGATCAGCGTATTTGGCGTCAGGTTCGAGGCCCAACTGCTTCAATCTTGCCTCTCTGAGCTTCACGAGAGTTTCAACATTGATTATCAGACCGAAGACCTTGCGCTGGTCTGCCTGAAGCAGTTCCTGCGGGGCCTCCATCTCGGGATGAACCGGCACATTGGCGACTTTCCACCCCTGGTTGGCGAGATAGGTTGACAGTGGCGTCTTCCCCGTTCTGGACAGGCCGACAAGCACAATGTCCGACTCTTTCAGACCCTGAGGAAGCTTTCCATCGTCATGTTTTACGGAAAAATTGATCGCTTCGATCCTCCTGAAATATTCCTCATCGAGGATATACTGACGCCCAGGTATTTCGAGAGGTTTTTCCTTCAGGAAGATTGACAGCTGGACAATAAAGTTTCCGATGACATCTAGCGCCTTTATACCTCTTCGGTCCGCTTCTTTTATCAGAAAATCCCTCAGGTTCGGCTGCACGATGCTGAAGGCGACCAGGGCGTCATCCTCCGCAGCCTGCTTTATAATGCGCGCGGTATAATGCTCGTCCGTCACCAGGAAGAATGTCTTCACCAAAACATTTTCACGGTTGAACTGGGCGAGGGACGCCCTGGCAATCCTGCTTATAGTCTCACCTGTTCCCTCTCCAACCAGATAGATAATTTTTTTCTTGGGTACGCGCTTTCTCATTATGGTGATTTTCTACATTTATTCGTCATGCCCGAGGTTCTCAGTCGGGCATCCATTCTGCGTAAAATTGGATTCCCGCCTTCGCGGGAATGACGGCGAAATGTACAGAGTACCCTGTACGGAATTAGAATATGTATAACTCCACATGAAAAACACAATATTTTCGCTTCTCATCAAACGAAAACCCTCTGTGTATTCAGAAGAAAGCGGCTTGATAATCAAGTCCGCTGAAACCGCTTCAGCCAATCTCATCATGTAAGGAATCATCTCAGGAGGCGGCCTCATCGAATATATGAGATCAACGCCGCTATAAAGAGACATGTCCGGTCTTGTAACATCGTCTGCAACAACCATCAGTCCATTATATTTAAAAGGCTTAATGTCCGTTGCAAAAACCTTCAAACCTTTAGCTTTTAAAGCACAGGCAACGTCAGGGAAATGGCCGATGCCGATTTCTACAGCGTTTCCATATCTGCCGGCAATAAAGTCTACGAGACCTTCTATTCTTCTATATGTCTCCAAAAGAAGACCTCTTCGAGAGGGATTTTTGCTATCTTAGGTTTTGTTATCATGCCCAGCGCCTTCTCCATCTGGACCTTCTGCTCCATCACAGCCACGCTTCTCCTCGACGAGACCACGGTGTCGGGGTTGACCGATATAGAAGTTGCACCGCAGCGGATCATGAATTCAAGATAATCAGGATACACACTCGGGGCCTGCCCGCAGATCGATGTGGTTACGCCGTATTTCTTGCACACCGTCATCGTATAGGCGATGGCCCTCAAAACACCGAGATTTCTTTCATCATAAAGCTCCTGAACTGAAGTGTCATTCCTGTCCACGCCTAATACGAGCATGGTCAAATCATTCGTCCCGAAACTTACACCGTCGATCCCTTCCTTGCAGAATTCCTCGATCATAAAAACAGCGCTCGGGACCTCCACCATGATCCATAATTGGAAACTCTTATCGTTCCTGTGGTCTAATCCCTCTTCCTGCATAATGTTCACCGTCTTTCTGAAAACTTCAAGGGTCCTCACAAAAGGGACCATCACCCAGATATTGGTAAAGCCCATTTTTTCCCTGGCCTGCCTGATCGCCTTTAATTCGAGTCTGAAAATGTCGTCTTCTTTCGTATACCGGTACTCTCCACGATAACCTATCATCGGGTTGGGACCCACATGACTCCGCTCGTACTTTTCTCCGCCGGGCAGTTCGAGAAATTCATCGGGCTTGAAATCCAGAAATCTGTAAACAACGGGACGGGGGAAAAATGCTTCAGCCACCTGCCCGACTCCGCGCGAAAAAGTGTCTATCATCACCTGGTTTCCGCCCTCTTCTATGAGCAGCCTCGGGTGTTTTCCGATGCTGAGCATCAGGTGTTCGGCCCTTAACAGGCCTACTCCGTCCGCATTGGTCTCCCGGGCTGTCTTCTGTGCGATCTCAGGGATAGAGAGATTGACATAAACTTTCGTGGCAGTTACGATCTGGGCCGACAAATCTGCCGGCGCCACCTGCAATTGCGCTTTCTCTTCTTCTTTGCGTTCCACAGCGCCCTTAAATATCAATCCCCTCTGTCCGTCCACAGTCACAATCTCACCGTCTTTCAGTATCTTTGTCGCGGTTTCTGTGCCGACAATACAGGGAACTCCGAGCTCGCGGCTCACTATTGCCGCATGGCACGTTTTCCCGCCAAGATTTGTTATGACCGCCGCTGCGATCTTCATGGCCGGGACCCAATCA
This sequence comes from Thermodesulfovibrionales bacterium, assembly GCA_963716185.1. Taxonomy (GTDB): domain Bacteria; phylum Nitrospirota; class Thermodesulfovibrionia; order Thermodesulfovibrionales; family SM23-35; genus CAVZMO01. Next base: position 3,150,578 of record OY970295.1, on the reverse strand, counting down.
GGAGTGGTCATCTCTGTGACCAGAATATCCCCGCTCCGGAAACCTGATATGCCTTTAACGTTCAGGATAACTTTTATCTTGCCGGAAGCCTGCCCCGGGCTGACACCTATTCCCTTAAGGAGTATTTCTTTTTCCACAATGTCCCTCCTTTCTTCTTTTTTCCCCGCTGCCCCGGCGCCGTGGATTGTCTCCGGCCTTGCCTGAAGAATAAATATCCGGCCCCTGTCATCCACAGCCCATTCTATGTCCTCCGGTACCTTATAGTGATTCTCTATCTTAAGGCCGTATTGTGCAAGGCGAATAATCTCTTCATCGGTTATGGCCTGACCTTCCTGCAACTCCTTTGGCACCTTCATCCATTTTGTCCCGCCTTTGCTGTCCGATACAATCTGCTTCTCCTTTTTCACAACATTTTTTTCGAGGATATTCAGATCTTTCTTGTCGATTAAATACTCGTCCGGCGTTACCTGCCCGCTGACCACGGCTTCTCCCAGTCCCCAGGAAGCGTTGATTACAATCTTATCCTTGTCACCGCTTACCGGTTCAAGGGTGAACATAACACCCGATGACCGGGAGAAGATCAACTCCTGGACTGCCACGCTTATAAGGACTTCTTCGTTGGAAAATCCCTTTTCCTGCCGGTAAACTATGGCTCTCGGGGTGAACAGGGAACTCCAGCATTTCTTTATGCTGCTCAAAAGGTTTTTCTCCATCACGTTCAGGAAGGTATCCTGCTGACCCGCAAAACTCGCGCCCGGCAGGTCTTCCGCAGTGGCTGAAGATCTGACGGCAACCGCCGCATCCTTTTTACCTGCACGTTTGCAAAGTTCCCGATATTTCCGCAGGATTTCCTTCTCCATATCTTTTGGCATGGAAAGACCTTCGATATGATCCCTTATCTTCTCTGAGATATCCTGAAGCGAATCCATGTCGGAGGTATTCATTTTAGAAAGAAGGGACCCGATCTTCTTGTCCGCCTTTGTCTTTTCGAGAAAAACCTTATACGCATAAGCGGAAACGGCAAAACCGTTTGGAACAGGTACGCCGATCCGGCCGAGCAGCTCCCCGAGATTTGCGCATTTTCCTCCAACCAGCGGAATGTCTTCCTTTCCAAGATCCTTGAACCATAGCACAAAATCTTGCTTCTCCATTAAAATTACCTCCTTCCCTTGTTCTTTACTGTTTCCGGTCTTCCCTCCATAATCCTGTTGGCCGTCTCTTCAATCGAGCTGTTCGTTACATCTAAGACCTGCAGATCTTTTATCTGATTAAATATCCTGTTGCAGTATTCCAGTTCTTTTTTAATATGTGAGATGTCCAGATAATCGGTGTCCCCGGCGTATTTAAGCCTCCTCTCCCTGATAAAGGCGAGCCTTTCGGGAGCTATGGTAAAGCCCACTTTTTGAACATTAAGGGCGAAGATTTTTTCCGGAGGTTTTATGCCCTCGATAATCGGCACATTGGCTACCTTCAGATTGTTATTGCACGACAGGTAGAGGCTGGTGGGCGTCTTAGACGTCCTTGAAACACCGAGCAGGACGAGGTCTGCATGATCTATTGTCTCTGCGCCCTGTCCGTCGTCGTGCCTCAGGGTAAAATCGATCGATTCCGCAAGACGGACAGATTCTTCTCCGATACTTCTCAGGAGTCCGGGACTGAATACCGGAATGAGGTTCCACATCTTTCCAATCCGTTCTATAAGCGGCCCGAGGATATCGATCGTCAGAATATTCATTTTTCTTTTTTCTCTCCGGACCCATGACCTGAGCTCCTGCGAGACGAGAGAATAAATTACAATGCCCTGAGCCGTTTCCGCCTGCGTCAGGATCGCCTTTATCTGTTCTTTTGTTTTAATGTATGGAAACTTCTTGAATACAGGATCTATCTCTCTGAACTGTACCAGCACAGCACTGATCATCATCTCAGCCGTCATCCCTGTAGCATCCGAAACTATGAACACCTGGACCTTTTTCTTCACGGTACCTAACCTTCCCCCCTCAGCGGGGAGGGAATAATAAACTCTAAAGTTTAATGCCGGGCCAGGTTTCGATCGGATCGGTGGACCTCACCACATGTATCCCGGCATCGGCAAACCGTTTAAACGCCTCGTCCGCCTTGTCCGTATAGTCGATGACACCCGGAACAACCACCGGCGAAGAACAATCTTCAAGGATATAAACTTTTTCGACCAGTCCGGCATCCTTGGTACGAATATCTTCCAACAGGTCATCAATAGTCCAGGCAACACAGTGGCTCTTGGCCTGTCCGGCTATAAGGACAGCGTCGAAATCCAAAAGTTTTCTGAAAAACTTCTCGTCTTTTCGGCCGATCGGCTTTCCGTCCGGTCCCTGCAGGACCTCGGGACCAAGGACCGAGTAATGCTCGGTGAAGGGCATATCTCCCTTGATATGAAAATCAGCCTGACTGTGACGCGCAATAGTATGAAAGAAGACCGCCTCTTCAAAAGCAGGGACAAGCGCGTGTCCGATACCTCCCAGCATCGCATGATACGGCCAGATGGTGAGCTCGTATTTCCCGCCCTCTTTCAATTTTTTTGTATAGTCTCCAAGATGCCGTTGACCGTAATCCTCATCGATCCGGAAACTGTAACAAAGTGCGGTATTAAACTTCCAGACACCCCGTTGCACATCTTCTTCGGAAATAAGCGTGAAAGGTCCGGGATGCTCCCCTTTCTCATTGACCAGATAGATCGAATGAAAGATCTGCATGGCCTGATGAGTGTCCATGGTGGGACAGATCTGCGTAATAGAGTCGAGGTTCCGATAGATAAATTCACAGAGCCTCCGATTGTCATCAACAGAGCCGGTGCCTGAACGTCCGGCCACATATAACTCAAATCCGGGGATGCAAAAAGTGTTCTGCACGTCCACCGCGACCAGACAGATTCTGAATCGATCCCGGACAGCCGGCTTTAAGTTCTGCTTTTTCGCCCACTTCTCAGCCTCGTCGGCCCGTTCCTGATACGGGACCCTCCAGATTTCGCCGGTTTTATCATGATTAAAATGAGATGGGAAAGGGAGTTCATCACGCTTCATGACGTCCCTCCCCGCTCACTCAAGAATGTCTTTCACTATCTTAAACTTCTCTGCCAGCGCAGCTTCAACCTCTTCGGGGACAAGCCCTCTTACAGAACCTCCGAAGGAAGCAACTTCCCTCACGATACTCGAAGTAAGGAAACTGTACTCTTCACTCGGCATCACAAATACCGTCTCGATGTTGGTGTCCAGCCTCCTGTTCATATGCGCCATCTGAAGTTCATACTCAAAGTCGGATATGGCCCTCAGGCCGCGGAGAATAGCTGTCCCCTTCTTCTTTTTCACATATTCCACGAGCAGGCCATTGAAAGCCTCTACCCTGGCGTTCTTAAAACCTCTGACCGCCGCCTTTATCAAGGTCAGGCGCTCCTGAACAGTAAAAAGGGGCTGTTTTTTCGGGCTTGGAGCAACCGCGATGACCACCTCGTCGAACATTACAAAAGCCCTCCTTACCAGGTCGAGATGACCGTTCGTTATAGGATCGAAGGTGCCCGGATATATGGCTGTCTTTTTCATATCTCAACCTTTCTGTAAAGTGTCAGCATCGTATCTCCATATTTATAACTCTTTTCTTTTTTTAATCTGCCGGCTATATCGGGCACTTTCTTCTTCGAAAAATGTTCTAAGACCACAATACCCTTCTCGCTCAGCAGCCCTCCTTCACCGATCAGCGGAAGGACTTTTTCTATCTCCTCTGAATGATACGGAGGATCAAGAAAAATGATATCGAGGCAGCCGTGTTCAGAAGAAGCCCTCTTTAGAAATTCATCAGCCTTTCCCTTAATAATGTCTGACCTGTCTCCAAATCCAAGCTCCGAAACTGCACATCTGATTGTCCTGGATCTCGATTCATCCGGTTCCACAAAGACAGCCTTTTGTGCGCCTCTCGAAAGCGCCTCAAGGCCAACAGTGCCGGTACCGGCATATAAGTCTGCGAAACTTGCTCCTGCAATCCTGTTCCTGATGATATCGAAGAAGGCCTCTCTCACCTTGGAAGAGGTTGGTCTGAGTCTTTCGCCGGACGATGTCGTGGTGAGGAGTTTTCTTGGAGCCGTTCTTCTTCCTTTTACAGTGCCGCCCGAGATCCTCATTTGTCTATATATTACTACAAGATACACAGTGCCGCAACAATTGCGTCGGTTGCTTTGTGCCCGGCGCAGACACTTGACTGAAAACAACAAAACAGTGATAATCAAAGTAAATCCAGATCATAAGGGGAAAACATGGCTGATGAACATTCTTTTGATATTGTGAGCAAGGTCGATATGCAGGAAGTCTCGAACGCGGTCTTGCAGGCGACGAAAGAGTTGGGCCAGCGGTTTGACTTTAAGGGAAGCAAAAGCAGTATTGAACTGAATAAGGAAAAGTCGGAGATCACACTGAACGCCGATGATGATTATAAACTGAATAGCCTGACGGAGATCCTCAAGAACAAACTCGTTAAACGCAATGTTTCGTTGAAGTCTTTAAGCTTCGGAAATATTGAAAAGGCCGCTGGTGATACCGTAAGACAGGTCGTGACTCTTCAGCAGGGCATATCTACCGAAAGGGCAAAAGATATTGTAAAACTTATTAAAGACACGAAACTCAAGGTCCAGTCGGAAATCCAAAAGGACCAGGTGCGTATCAGGGCGAAAAAGATCGACGACCTGCAGGCGGTCATAAAGATGTTGAAGGAAAAGACCTTCGATTTTCACGTTGAATTCATCAATTATAGATAAAACACCGGCCCTAGTTAAAAAACGCAGGATGGTCAGGGAAAAAAAGACTGTCGGGGCGATGATAGGGATTTATTGTCACCACGTGCATAAAACGCGCGGGGAGCTTTGCGATGAGTGTGGAGAGCTTCTAAATTATGCCGGAAAGCGTCTCGACAGATGTCCATTCCAGGAAAGTAAAACAACTTGCGCCAATTGCAAGGTCCATTGCTACAAACCTTCCATGAAAGAAAAGATAAAGTCTGTGATGCGCTACGCAGGTCCGAGGATGATTTATCATCATCCCGTCCTTGCCGCGTTTCATTTTGCTGACGGCCTCAGAAAGCATACGTTACAAAAACTGTGAGGCAGACGCGCTGAAAAACCTCTGCGAAGCGACAAAATTTAATTATCATACCCATGACTGCATATTTAACCTTCGGTGCCTTTTGGACAAAGGCCGGGGCCAAGTTTGAGGGCTATAAGGTGTCTCTGGCAGAGCTTTTTCATCACATCTGCCTCACAATGAGGATTGCACATTGAACAGGTAATTTTTTTATAATAAAAAATGACTTATGTGAGTCGGATGTATAAGATCAGAAACATTTCGAAATTCTTTCTGTTCATAGTCGCGGTTATGATTTTCTTCCCGGCTGGTACCAGCATAGCTGCCGGACAAACACGGCAGGGGAAGGACATCCTTCTCAATACCTACCGCAGAATCGAAGCCGAATTGGAGAAGAATAGTTTCGGCTTTCCTCTCTATCTGGAGTCTTACGACAGGGACGGCAGGCTGCACGTGGATGTCTACGGGATGTTCGATCATCCCTTCGGCAGCATCCTTAATGTGCTCAAAGTGCCGGCGAACTGGTGCGAGATAGCGGCCCTTCATCCCAATGTCAAGGCGTGCGTTTACAGAGAACTGCCTGGAACGTGGCAGTTGACCCTTTACGGTGGCCGCAAAGTCTATCAGTCCCCGGGAGACTCGCGTCGATTTACTTACTATTACCGCAACGTTGAACTGCAGCATGGATATCTGGATATCTTTCTGAGCTCCGACGAAGGACCTTTCGGCACAAAGGACCACAGGATAAGGTTCGAGGCCCTTCCTCTGGATGGCGGGATGACCTTTGTCCACGTAAGCTGCGCTTATAGCTACGGTTCTTCGCTTCGCTTCGCGGAAAAGATCTATTTCGCGACACTCGGCCGCAGTAAAGTGGGATTCACGGTTAATGCAACCGACTACAACGGCAAACCGCTTTATGTCAGCGGGTCCCGGGGAGCGATCGAGCGAAACGCTGTCCGGTACTATTTCGCAATTAAATCCTTCATGGATACATTTCACTATCCGGAAAAAAATCGCTTCGCCATGATGATCGGTGAGTGGTATGATCTTACGAGTCTGTACAGGAAACAGCTTTTCGAGATGGACAAGAAGGATTACCTCACATACAAAACAGAAGAACATAAGAACCAGGTGATGTTACAGAGGCAGATATCGACGAGTCTTCAGTAAATCGGTTAAAGAAACATGTGCTGGTGGAAGGGGTTAACACAGCGTCCGTGTTAAAGGACACTCCCCTTACTTGCTCAATACAAAAACAGGGGCCTGCCGCTTCCGTCTTTACAGCATCGCTATCCTTTTGTCCTTAAACGGCTGGGGCCAGCGATAGGTATCGATAAGCCATGTGAGATGCTCCAGGAGCCGGGGCTGATTGAGCATGCTCAGTTCTTCATCAAAATGAATGCCGAGGAGATACATTTTTAAAAATTTCTTCTGCCAGTCAACCTTGCCCGTCGTAATGTCTTCGCGCACTCTTCCATTTTTATCGACAAAGGAGATCGTCACCTTTACTGTTTCGCCTTTTTCGATAGGGGTAGTAGAATAGAGGCCTAAACCTGACAGCGAAATATTGGCTATTGTGGCATTAACAACAATGTTTTCTACCGGAATGGCAACCGTGGCAATGCCGAAAAACTGGTACCTGTACCATTTCCTGATGTTTTCCGAACTCTTCTTTTCTTTCATTGCTCCCCTTCACTCCTTTAAAAAAAATACAATTGATATAAAGCAGATGTTTTGAAAAAATTTATTTTTCGATACTTTAATGTACCTTTAACAAATAATCCAGGGAATTTTTTATGCGTACCATAATGATATTTCAAATAAATTGATCGAGTTAAATAAATTTTTGAAGAATATCTGCTTTATCGGATTAACCAGAATCATAGCAGCCCGGCCCTCTCCATGATAACGGGCACCTTGTCCTCCATGCCGATGGCCATAATATGTACACCATCGCATATACTTTCTTTCTTCAACTCACTTATATGCCTTGCAGCAATATTTAACCCCGTGTCGACCGCTTTCTCCTTGCCCGCGGCTTTCAGCTCATCAATAAGTTCCTGGGGGACTCTGATCCCGGGCACATTTTTGTTCATGAAATTGGCCATGCCTGCAGATTTCAATACAACAATTCCTGCAAGTATTTTGATAGGGAACCTTCTCGCAAAACTCATGAATTCCTTAAATTTGTTTATATCATATATTGCCTGTGTCTGAAAAAATTTCGCTCCCGCGTTAACTTTCTTCTCGAATTTCAGAAGCTGCGGCTCCAAGAAATCCGTTTCAGGCGTGACGACCGCACCCTGGAAAAGATCAGTCGATCCCTTCAGATCGCTGCCGGACATGTCCTTGCCGTTATTGAGACCGTCAACGATTCTAAGAAGCTGCACAGACTCGACATCATAAACAGGCTTGGCCGCCTTGTGATCGCCTGCTGAAACATGGTCTCCCGTCATACAAAGGACATTTCTTATGCCGAGGACATGCGCGCCCAGCAGATCAGACTGAAGGCCTATCCTGTTTCTATCACGGCATGTCATCTGAAGAATGGGTTCGAGTCCGTTATCAAGCGCGATCTTACATACCGCGACAGAACAGACCCTCATCACCGCAGACTGGTTATCAGTCACATTTGCAGCATCCACTTTTCCCTTGAGAAGCTCTATATGGTGAAGCATCTCCTTAATGTCGGTCCCTTTTGGAGGACCTATCTCTGCAGTAACGACGAACTTCCCTGAATCAAGAATCTCACGAAATGCCGTCATGTCCTCCTTTTCAGTCCTTTCCTATATCTTTCCTGTAACGGATCCCCTCAAAATGGATCTTCTCTATATTCCTGTAAGCCGCGTCCCTCGCATCTCCCAGTGTATTCCCTCTGCCGACCACATGGAGGACCCTTCCGCCGTCCGTGACCAGCCCCTTCTTTTCCGAAGTGCTCACCCCCGCAAAGAAAATTTTGCAATCGGGATCATGGATATCTTCGCTTCCCGAGATCGGATATCCCTTTCCGTAGCGGGCCGGATAACCGGGATACCATCCTTTGTTCTTGCCGTTTCTAATCTGCCTGGTCCGGCCCGCCGCAGCCACTACATCGCAGTAAAAGTCAGGGCTCCATTCTACCTGTTTTTCGCCGAGAACGCCGTTTATTATCTGGAAACTTATATCACTCAGCGGCGTCTTCAAGCGGGGCAAAATCACCTCGGCTTCCGGGTCGCCCAGGCGCACATTCACCTCCAGAAGATGAGGTGTTTCCTCGACAAGCATAAGCCCGCAGTAAAGGATTCCTGTGTAGGGGATGCCCTCTTTTTTCTTAAATCCCTGTATTAACGGCAGGGCAACCTTTTCGCAGACCAGTCCGGTGAGCCGCTCACCTTCGAGACGATGCGGAGAATAGGCGCCCATCCCTCCTGTGTTTAAACCTTCATCATTATCATAAGCTCTCTTATAGTCCTGGGCAACCGGCATGGGCGCCAGCACCTCGCCGTCGGTAAAAACAAAAAAGGATATTTCCGTGCCATACAGTCTTTTTTCGATTACAACCTTTTGGCCGGCTTCACCAAAAACTTTTTCGATCATCAATTGATGAACAGCCTGAAAGGCTTCCTGCTGATCGGAGCAGACTATTGAACCTTTACCCTGGGCCAAACCATCGGCCTTCACAACAACGGGATATTTCACATATTCGATGTAGGCCTTTGCTTTTTCAGGATCGTCAAAGACCTCGAACTCCGCCACCGGCACACCTATCTCCCGGCACAACAATTTAGTGTATGCCTTGCTTCCTTCGAGGATGCTCGCTCTCTGCACCGGGCCCACAACAGGAATTTTCTCGGCAGAAATAAGACCGACAATCCCCCTTGTCAGCGGACTTTCGGGACCGATAAAGACAAGATCTGTTTTTTCCTTCTTCGCAAGCTCCAGGACCTCTTCATTCGTCCTTGCATTTTCGCATCTTATCGCTCTCGCTATTCCCGCATTACCCGGAGCGCATATCACTTCTTTCACATTCGGATCATTTTTGAACTGCCATGCAATCGCATGACCACGCCCTCCACTGTCAACTACAAGAACCTTCATTTATGCATTCAATCCTTTCCGACGTATAATGAACAAACCCATCAGTTGCGTGCTTTCTCACAATCCGTGGGGCAGATGCGATGAAAAAGCTCTACCAGAGACACCTTAATAGACCTAAAACTTGGCTTGCCAAGCCTCTGCCCGATAAGCACCTGGGTTAAATGTGCAGCCATGTGTATCACAACTGAATTTTGTCGCTTAGTAGAGGCTTTTCAGCGCATCTGCGCCGCAGTCATTGAGACGCTACGAGACATCCTCGCTTTCTCTGATACTGAATCTACCGGGCCGCTGGCCTTTTGACCAATCCTTTGCTCCTGCCTCTTTTTTGAGTTCGGCGAGTCTGCCCAATTCTTTCATCCGGTCATAAATCCTTATCCATGCGCAGGTTATGTCAGGACTGACTTCACATTTTCCTTTCTTGTTCCCGCCGCACGGCCCGTTCAAAATTCCCTTCGGACATGTAGTCACCGGACATATCCCGCCTGTTGACGCGAGAACACAGTCTCCACAAGCCGCGCAGGCCTCAACCCACTTGCCCTGGCCCTCCGAAATACCGATGAATCTTGTGTTCATCGCGGGCAACACATTGACATCCTTAAGACACCCGGTAACGCCCTGCACGCCCGCTCCGCAAGCCATCGATAAGATTACATCATATTTACCGGCCTCATCCTTGATCTGATTAATAAACTCCGGGTCACACTGGCGGAGTATCGTCTTTTCTCCTACAGCAGCTTCTTTGCCCTCGATCTTTCTTGCCATCCGAAGGGCCGATGCAAGCAGTCCAACCTGTCTTTCTCCGCCGCTCATGCAGACTGTAACACAGGTGCCGCAACCCAGAACCAGAATCTTTTTATGGCCTTCCAGCAAACTTTTTATTTCTTCAAAAGGTTTAATTTCTGCGACAATCATGCTCCCACCTTCTTTCCCGTTCGTAACGGATTAATTCCCAGGGTTTCAAGCCTCGTTCTTAAATGAGAGAGATCCTCATCTTCGGAAACCACCTTCAGCCGGTCTGCGCCTATACCGGTTTCTTTTAAAATCCTTTTAGCTCTCTTTATATGATCTGCCAGCCACCGGGCGCCGTCCCGAAAGCGGCATTCCTTGTCGCTGCACATGTGCACAGCAACACCATCGGCACCGAGTTCAAAAGGATAAATAAGCTGTGACTCGCTCATACGGCCAGTGCAGAACTTTCCTATCCAGTAGATTTCTTCCGCATCAAGAGGAGGGCCAAGAGGCGATTTATATCTGCAGTAGAAACCTATCGTGAGCAAATCCGGCGTTTCCTCCCTTGCCATATCTACGACTCTCTCCAATTCTGAACGAATATCTTCTTTCCCTTCGAGCTTCAGGTCTATCGCTGATGCCGGACATTCAGCTGCACATATACCGCATGCCTGGCACCGGCTGGGATCTATCTCCACGACGTCTTTACCCTGAAACGGGGCTCCGAAGGGACACACGCGGACACAGTTAAGACAGGCGGCACAATTGTCGGCAACAGATGCGCCTGCACCGCAGTTCAAACAGCGAAGGGCCTCACTGCACGCCTCTTCCCTGTTATAGCCCAACTCCGCTTCTGCAAAATTTTTTATCCGCTCCTCGACAGGGAGGGTGGACATTTTATGTCTATCGGTTTTAGTAAGCAGATTGACGATACTATCATCGAGAGGGGCAAGTGCCGTGAAATCGTCCGCCTTTTCTTCAGGCAAATTACGAAAATATCGATGTATCGCTTCAGCCGCCTTTCTACCGGACGCCATAGCCTCAATTACGCTCAACGGTCCGGTCACAACATCTCCCGCTGCAAAAACACCCTTTATGTTTGTGGTACCCGTATCGTCTCTGACGATCACAGTCCCTTTCTTATTTATATTCAGCCCATTATGCGTGAGAACCTCCGCATCCGGAATGTAACCGATAGCCGATATCACGGTATCCGCGTTGACTTCAAACTCGCTGCCTTCAATCGTTACAGGCCGACGTCTTCCGGATATGTCCGCCTCTCCGAGCTCCATCTTAATAAACCTTACACTCTGAACCTTGTTTTCGCCCATAAACTTGACCGGCGAAGTCAGGTATATCATTTTTATTCCCTCTCGTTCGGCGTCCTCCACCTCTTCACGGCCCGCCGGCATCTCTTCAAGGGTCCTCCGATAAACAATGGCAACATCCGAAACACCGAGACGTATACACGTGCGGGCCGAATCGATTGCGGTATGTCCGCCTCCGATAATCAGCACCTTATTGCCCAAAACCGGTATTTGTCCCCTGCTGACCTGTTTAAGAAACTCAATACCTGAGATTACGCCGGCCAGGTCTGAACCCTCGCACCTTGGGACCAGACTCTTCTGGCTGCCGACAGCCAAAAAAATTGCCTGATAATCTTTAAGAAGTCCTTCGAGGGTAAAATCTTTGCCCAGGGACAAACCAGTCTTTGCCTCAATGCCCAGAGATAATATATTATCAATTTCTTCCTTAACCACCTTTTTAGGCAGCCTATATTCGGGAATTCCCTCGCTCAGCAACCCGCCAAGCACGTTTTGCGCCTCGATAATAGTAACTCTATAGCCAAGCGATGCGAGATCGTGAGCAGCAGTAAGACCGGCAGGACCACTGCCTACTATGGCGATCTTTTCCTTATATGAATTCCTGGGTTTTTCTGCAAGCTTGAGGTTTTTGGTTTGATCTGCGGCAAAGCGTTTCAAAGCCCTTATTGAAACAGGCCCGTCCACCTGCGCGCGTCTGCAGGCTTTCTCGCATAACCTTGTACATATCCTCCCGCAGACTGAAGGCAGCGGGTTTACCTGACGGATTATCCGGATAGCTTCTTCTTCATCGCCTCTTGCGATCGCAGAGACATAACCGCGCACATCCGTATGAATTGGGCATACTGCCTGGCAAGGTGGGACATTGACAATGCTCATTGCTTTAAACCTCTCGGCGACTTATATCTCACATTATTCTAACATTTTAAGGTCTATTCAACATACAGTTTTTGAGTGATCAATAAGTTATATCCCGGCCGCCATTTTCGCAGCCTGAACAGTATTATACATCAGCATAGCTATCGTCATCGGCCCCACGCCTCCGGGTACGGGAGTAATATAACCGGCACGCTCTGCAGCGGCCTCAAAGTCCACATCGCCCACAAGCTTACCATTTTCAGACACATTGATTCCTACATCAACAATCGTCGCGCCTTCCTTGATCCAATCCCCTTTTACAAACTTAGGCTTCCCGATTGCGACACACAGTATATCGGCTTTGAGACATTCTTCCTTAATATCCCGGGTCTTACTGTGGCAGATCGTAACAGTCGCGTTTTTCCTTAGCAGCAGCAGCGCCAGCGGTTTTCCGACAATTACGCTCCTGCCCAGCACCACCGCGTGTTTTCCAGCCACGTCTATTCCGTAAGCCTCGATCATTTTAATGACACCATAGGGAGTACACGGTATGAAACCTTTTTCATCCATTAATAATCTTCCCAGTGACTGCGGGCCGAAGCCGTCCACATCCTTTTCAGGCGCGATCCTGTTCATCACCTCTTTTTCATCCAGGCCTTTCGGCAAAGGAAGCTGGATAAGAATACCGTGAACTTTTTGGTCTTTATTCAGCGTGTCGACCAGATTGATCAATTCTGCCTGCGTGGTTGTCTCCGGTATCTTATGTGCTATGCTCGTTATACCAAGCTCGGTACAGCTTTTTTCCTTTGATGAAACATATTTTTGAGATGCGGGATTTTCCCCGACGAGGACCACGGCAAGGCAAGGATTGCTTCCCTTCGATTTCAGCTCCGCAATCTCTTTCTTGAGTCCTTCTTTAATATCCGCTGCTACCTTCTTCCCGTCTATTATCTGCGCCGTCATTTTTCCCTCCCTTTTTTAGGTTTACCCGTTAGTTGCATATGACAAGGGCGGACATGCTGAAAAACCCCTGTAATGCAACAGGATTCTATATATGATACACATGAATGCACCTCTCATAGTCTATGCATTGTGGCAGAAGGCTGGCAGGCCAGTCTGTACGGCTATAAGGTGTTGCTACAGGCCTTTTTCAGCATGTCCGCCCTTGCTATTAACCCAAACATGCAATTGAATAATGGCCCGATGCATATCGGGATTGTGAAAAAATATATTTTTCGATACCTTAATGTACCTTTAACAAATAGAGTCATTTTTGCCGGGCTGCAGCTTGACATCATTCCCTTTTCTTGATGAGTTCCAGTAATTCTTCCCTGGTAGACTGTTTTGATCTGAATATGCCTCTCACCGCCGATGTGACGGTTCTTGAACCCGGTCTTTTCACACCTCTCATGCTTATGCACAAGTGCTCCGCATCAATAACAACCATGGCGCCCTTGGGTCTCAATTTAGTCATTATTAAATCAGCCAGCTGAGTTGTCAGCCGCTCCTGAACCTGCAGCCTCTTTGAGAGGACCTCAACTGATTTTACGAGTTCACTCAGTCCAACAATCTTACCGCCGGATGGGATGTAAGCGACGTGCACTTTGCCGATGAAAGGGAGAAGGTGATGTTCGCACACAGAATAAAAGGGTATGTCCTTTAAAAGAACCATCTCGTCGTGGCTTTCACCCTCGATAGATTTAAGTAATTCTTCGGTAGGTGTTTCAAGGCCCGAGAGAATCTCTTCATACATTCTTGCAACACGGTCCGGGGTCTCCTTTAGTCCCGCCCTCTCCGTATCCTCGCCGATCCCTTCGAGAATCAGCTTCACGCCCTTCTCTATCTTCTTTAAATCCATGGCCTTATAATACCGCACTTCAAAATTTTTCGCATTTTAGCATGTGTTATTATTCTCTGTCAAAAAAAGGGGCTTATTCGCTCATCTATCGAAGACCCCGGCAAATACCTTCTTTATTTCTTTCAATAGCTCAATATGGACAGGGGGTACACCTGCGACAATATTGCCTGTCGACAAAAAACCGTCCCACCCGCCGAAATCCGTAATAACCCCGCCGGCTTCCTTAATAATAATCTCTCCCGCCGCCATGTCCCACGGGCTGAGACCTATCTCGAAAAAGCCCTCACATCTCCCGCAGGCGAGATAGGCAAGGTCAAGGGCCGCGGAGCCTGCTCTCCTCATATCGCTCACCTTGTTGAAAATATTTTTGAAGACTTTCAGATAAAGGTCGATGAACTCTTTTCCACGGAAAGGGAAACCGGTCGTAACAAGACATTCCTTCAGATCATGGATTCCGGATACCTTTATCGGCAAGTCGTTGAGAAAGGCCCCCTTTCCTTTCTGCGCGGTAAAAAGCTCTCTCCTTAACGGATCGAATATAACGCCTAAAATTATTTCTCCCCGGTACTCCAGAGCTATCGAAACAGAAAAAACAGGATACCCATGTATAAAATTTGTGGTGCCGTCGAGAGGGTCTATGATCCAGCGATACCTGTCAGTTTCAATCTCTTTCAATGATTCTTCGGCAAGAATATGATGATCGGGGAAATGCTCTTTTATTGTGGAGATGATGACATGTTCGGATTCATTATCGACACGCGTTACAAAATCCGATGCTTTCTTAAGCCTGACGTCCCCCTTCGAGATCTTTCCGAGATTGCCGAGGATTACTTTCCCCGCAAGCCTCGCAGCCCCGACAGCGGTGCTCAGAAATTCATCTGTTTCGCTCATGTAATCCGGACCACCCTTTTGTCAGTAACAATCATGTCGACCTTAACATCATGTTTTTCGGCAGGGATCGACTTAACAAGCTGTTCCTCATAGGCAAGGGCAACGACAGGCATCTTTTTTTTTCTTTTTGATAAGAGGATATCGTAATACCCGGCCCCATACCCGAGACGGTTGCCCGAAAAATCAAAACCGGCGCCGGGGATTATCACAAGATCGACGTCATCGAGGCTTGCAAGTCTCTTATCCGGCAGGAACGGTTCCGGTATACCCATGTAGCCCGCAGTCAGTTCACCGGCACTCTCGATTTCATACAAACTGAGTGAATGCTCTTTTCTATCGACCTTCGGAAGGACAACCCTTTTCCCCCTCTCGATCGATTCCTTTATCATATCTGATGTTTCTACTTCCGACCTGAACGATGCATAGAAGAAAATTGTCCGCGCATCGAGATACTCGGCCAACGAGAAAAGTCTCTTCTTGATGAGAGCGTCTTTTATTGCTCTCACATCCGGAGACAATTCATTTCTCTTCCTGAGGACTTCTTTTCTAACGTTTTTTTTCATGATAGTCGCAGGCCGCCTTCTATCAAACAACTCCATTGAGAACCCTATGTTTTATTGACAAGCAACACAACCGCATATATAAGATATAAGCCGCCTCCAAAAAGCATCGTTACAGGCGAAAGACGTTTTCTGAAGATTAAATCCATCAGCACTATCAATGCCGAAACAAGAGCAATGCCCGCCGAAAAAAAAGCCATACCGGAGAGCTTCCATTCCGTAAAGAGTAATCCTACAGAAACAGGAAAGGTTGACTGAAATACCATCGCCCCCGTGATGTTTCCCACAGCCAGTGTGTCCTTTCCTTTCCATGTCCAGGTAATGCTATTTATCTTTTCCGGAAGCTCCGTTGCGACCGGAGCAACTATCAGGGCAAAAAGCAGTGGATTCATCCCGAAGCGTACCGAAACATGCTCGAGGGATTCGACAAACCTGTGTGCTCCCGTTATCATGACAGCCAGGGAACCAAAAATCTGTAATATTATCAAGCTGAGATGCGGATTGTCAGACCTCAGCAGTTTTATCTTCCTGCAGATTCTGAAGAGGTACATCTCTTCTGAATGCTCAATGTCCGCACTCTCCTCACGGAATGTCCTGTATGCATAATATATATATCCGCCAACGAGAACCACGGATATGAGCACGGAAAAAGCCCTCCCCGCTAAAACAGGCACCAAAACCGCCATAGAATACATCGGCAAGAAAAAGCTTAGATCTCTCCTGGCAGAAAGCGTTTCGACATTAATCTCGAACCTCCTTTTCTTTTTAATAAAGGAGACGATGACGGTCACGCCCACAAGAAAAAAAGCCAGCGTGGACAACATAAAGGGTGCTCCGAGTATGGCGCCGATCCCTATATCTTTCGCCGATTCTCCGTTATAAAAAAATATTGCGACTATGGGAAGTATTGTTTCAGGAAGCGCTGTACCCACCGCCGCAAGGAGACTTCCCACAACAGCCTGAGAAAGTCTAAACCTTTTTCCGAACGTTTCCAGGCTGTTTGTAAATCCTTCAGCAGATATGAGTATCATCAGAAGACTTATCAGGAGAAAGAATATATCTAAGACCATCAGTGTATGACGAGGACGGGGCAGGGAGAAGACCTCAATACGGCATCGGTCACGCTCCCTATGAGCATACCTCTGATAAGCCCCAAACCACGCGCACCCATTACGATCAAGTCTATATCCTTTTCTTTCGAGTAAGAGACTATTCTCCTGTCCGGTTCTCCTCCCTCCACTGCACCTAATCCCTCTAAGCCGGAAGCACGGAGAAATCCGTCAAGATTATTTTTCGCCTTTCCGTACAATTCTTTCAATGCCTTCTCTCCCGCTTCCCGAGTTCCTAATTTCGTTAGCATATGGCCGGGAAAAACGTTCAGGACATCTAATTGAGCCGCGAATTTGTCTGCCAATCCTTTTGCCGCACTCAATGCCCTGCCCGATATTTCGGAAAAATCCGTCGGACAAAGGATCTTTCCGATTTTTACGGGGCCGGCGTGTGCAGACTCAGTCCTGTCTCCCCTGACAACGAGCATGGGCATCTGCAGCCCCTTAATAAGTTTCTCCGAACTGCTAAGCCTAAATGCATGGGACACAAAACCGAGGACGATCAGGCCGGGTGTTATCCGTTTTGCCGCCAGTTCAAATGATTCCCGGAGTCTTCCAATGACTACCTCTGTCCCGGCATTTAAGCCGGTATCAGCCAATTGTCTCTTCAGTGTTTCGAGCTTCTTCCCTGCTTCTCTTTTTTCTTCCTCGATATACGGGACAAGATAGGAAGGAGGGGTCATAAGATAATCTATCACATGGAAAAGTGTTAGTGAAGCACTGAACGACTTTGCGAAAAAAGATGCATAAGCAAGCACACTGTCCGTATCTTTTTCGAAGTCAATGCCTGCTAAGATCTTATCTATCCTCATCCTGTGGTATTCAAGCTTTTTTCGATCTTTTCTTTTATGGCCTTTACTTCTTCCACGGTCTCACGTGAATAAATATAAGGAGAAGAACCCTTCATATCCGCTTCCATGACGGCATTATTGAACGTAATTGATCCGATGACATCCATCCCGGCAACATTGTCTTTGATGAATTGGAGATCTTCAGGCCCCCTCACTTTATTAGCAACGACAAATACTTTCCGGACCCCGAGGGTTTTTGCCATTTCGAGAACGGTTTTCGCTGTCTGCATGCTCCTCTGCCCCGGCTCTACGACAACGATAAAGGCGTCCACGGACTCTGCAGTGCCTCTCGTAAGATGCTCGATACCCGCTTCCATATCAACAATAACCACCTCGCTTCTCCTCACAATGAGGTGTTTCAACAGGCTACGCAACAACACATTTTCAGGGCAATAACAGCCTGAACCCGCATCCTTCATTTTCCCCATGGTGAGAAGAATAATCCCGTCAAGCCGATGTCCGATACCTTCCGGGAGGTCATCGACTTTAGGGTTCAATTTGAACATACCTCCCATGCTGCCCGGCTTTACTCCCGTCCTCTCTTCTATGAGCTCCGCCATGTCCGCAATAGGCCTGATCTTTTCAGCTTCCTCTTTTGATATGCCCAGTGCCGATGCGAGATTTGCATCAGGGTCTGCATCCACGGCGATAACCCTTTTTCCCCCTTCTGCATAGAGATGTGCCAATAAAGACGCGAGAGTGGTCTTACCGACCCCGCCCTTCCCTGTTATTGCTATCTTCACAATACTATTTCCTTATCATTATGAAGCCCCCTTCGTCCCCTTTTAAACCAGGAGTGGGGAGCTATAGGAGCTTTGGAAAATTTTCGTTTCACCCGCTCAATATCAAAAAACGATTTAGCGTATTGTCCCTCAAACAAGTGGTGTTATCAAATGTGATTAGTAAGCTCAATATTGGCTTCACTTTGTCATTCCGGCTTGTCCGGAATCTTTCCGGGCTTCTCGGAAGGATTCCCGACTCCCGAAAGCTTTCGGGATTGCGGGAATGACATCCCTTTTTGGGTTGTTCATAACACCAGTCATTTGTGAGACACTACATTAGATCATTTTCTTTGTAGACGGTACTCCCTTTACCCTCGGATCAACAGTCACAGCCTGCCTGAGTGCCCTGCCCAAAGCCTTGAAGACCGCCTCGATAATATGATGTGTGTTTCTGCCATAGGGGGATTCAGCATGAAGGGTTATGCTGCTGTTGCTCACAAATGCCTGAAGAAAATCCTCTATTAAGTCGGGCTCGAAGTTCTTCACCCTGCTCCTCTTCGGAAATTCGACTTTATAAACCAAGTAAGGTCTTCCGCTGATATCAAGACTTACCGAAGCAATGGCCTCATCCATAGGCACAGATGCCTGACCGTACCTTGATATTCCTTTCATGTCGCCCAGCGCCTGTTTCACGGCTTTGCCGAGAACTATGCCGATGTCTTCAACCGTGTGATGGTAATCAACATCTATATCCCCTTTCGCCTTTATCTTCATGTCAATAAGTCCGTGCTTGCTCATCAGGGAAAGCATGTGATCAAGAAAAGGGATAGACGTATCGATCGTGTATTTCCCCTGACCATCAAGATCAATTGATACTTTTATATCAGTTTCCTTTGTTTTCCTCTCTACCCTGACAGTTCTCATCTCATCCCCCGACAATCAACTATTTTTTTGTTTATCCGTACAACCCGGTTCAGTGCTGCGAGGAACATCCGGTTTTCTCCCGGGGTTCCTACAGTCACCCTCAGGCAACCGTCCACAACACCCTTCATATCCCTCACCAGAACTCCGTCTTTCAGAAGACCTTTATAAATTTTTTCAGGGTCTCCAACCCTGAATAAGATAAAGTTCGCCTCTGACGGATACGCCTTAATACCCTCTATCGCTGCAAGTTCATTAAAAAGTCTTTCCCTCTCAGAGATGACGGACTTTACATTCCTCTTCAGCAATGCCCTGTCCTTCAATACTTCAGATGCTACCGCCTGGGAGAAGGAATTGAGATTGAAGGGAAGTCTGACCTTGTTCACTTCACGGATTATCTCTCTGTCGGCTATCAGGAATCCTACCCTTAAGCCGGCAAGGCCTATCTTGCTCAATGTCCTCATAATAAGGAGGTTTCCATAATCATTAAGGAACGGAATAAACCCCCTGTCGCTCGCAAAAGGCTGGTATGCTTCATCGACTACAACTACAGATTTCGATGACGTTGATTCAATTATCCGTAATATTTTCTCCGAAGAAAAACAGTTCCCTGTCGGATTATTCGGCGAGCTCAAAAAAATCACCTTCGGCTTTTCTCTGCTTATTGCCGAAAGCATTCCTTTCATATCGAGATCGAATTCTTTATCGAGAGGAATTTCTATCTTATTTTCTCCTAAAGCCTGCGAAATAATCCCGTACATTGAAAAAGTCGGAACGGGATAAAGGACAGGACCGCCAAATGCCGTAACAAGATAGTAAATCAGTTCATCTGAGCCGTTGCCCTGGAGCATATTTTCCGGCGTCACCCTTAACTCTTTCGAGATGAGCTTCTTCAGGACTCTCGCCTCGGGATCAGGATATCTGTTCGTCTTCACTGACTTTAAAGCTTTTATTGCACCATCGAAACTATAAGGGCTCTCATTTGCGTCAAGCTTCACACTACACGGTATTTCCTTTGCTTCATAAGCTGATAAAGAATATATATTAGGCCTTACAAATCTCTTAATATTCATAGCAAAGAAATTATACCATAATCCCGGATCAGGCATGCGCCTTGTAAGATTGAAAAGTGGACTAATATTTTTCCTCTGTTGTGAATTGCAATTCCGATTGACAATGCTTTTAATAGTTCATTATCCTTTACGGGATACAAGAAGCGAATCATATACATTTTTAGGAGAATTGGATAATGTCAGAAAATTTGATGCAGGATTTTATATTAAAGCGCCCTTCCCGCAGATATGCGGCGATAGCCCTCCTGTTTCTGTTAATAGTTGTTTCTACAGTATCTGCCGAAACCCTCGATGACGCCTGGAAAACGGCACTTACAGTTGATCAGAGGCTGCAGGCGAGCCGCAAGAATATCGAAGCCGGCAGGCAGACACTCTCTGCAGCTAAAGCTGAACGCCTTCCTTCTCTCGGAATCGAAAGTGGTTACACAATTCTTAACCATGCGCCTGCTGCGGCCATTAACAACCCCCAATTTCCCATTAAAGAGTTTCCTACCGCTGAGGACAAAAGTTTTTCCTATAAGACTACGCTTGTTTTACCTCTCTTTACAAGCGGCCTCATCAGCAACAACATAAATGCGTCAAGTTCGGGACTAAAAACGGCAATTCAGGACGAAATAAAGACAGCCCTTGACGTAAAATTGAACGTGGCGGACGCATATGTTTACGTATTGAGGGCGAAACGCGGTGTTGACGTATCAGAGAGCAGCGTGGACAGCCTGTCTGCACATGTTAAAGATGTAACAAATTTTTATAAGCAGGGGACTGTAACTAAGAATGATCTTCTCGCTGCGCAGGTTTCACTGGCTGATGCCCGTCAAAAGCTGACCCAGGCGCTCAATAATTTGAATATTGCATACGCCGCTTATAACAGATTGCTCGGCCGTCCTCTTGACCGGGACGTCAGGATTGATGACCTGTCCGCTGAACCGGTCAAGATAGATATAAATAGTCTTACGAAACAGGCGCTCTCCAACCGTCCCGAATTGGCTTCATTATCGGAGGAGGCTCAGGCACTGCGTTATCAGGCCGCAAGTATACGTTCATCCGTCTGGCCTCAAGTTGTGCTGTCCGGCGGTTATGACTACCAACAGAACAAATATCAGGTATTTCAGGATCTGTGGTCTGCTACTCTCGGACTGAAATGGGAACTGTTTGACGGCGGGATAGCAAGTCACAATTCCAATGCGTTGTTACAAAAAGCCGGCGCCCTGGAAAATCTGCGTGCCGATGCGGCCTCTGTCATAGCACTGCAGGTGCGGCAGGCGTCTCTTGATATCGAGGAAACTTTTAAACGCATTGAAGTGACACGTGATGCCGTAACTCAGTCCGAAGAGAATCTTAAAGTTACAAGGGACCGTTACCGGGAGGGCGTGGGTACCAACACCGAAGTCCTTGACGCCGAAACCCTGAGGACAAGAAGCCACAACAATTATTACAATGCAATCTATGATGCCGTAACCGCAAAAATAAACTTAAGATATGCAGTAGGAAATCTATAAGAATAAGACCGGAAGTAAAGCCGCTTGTGTGTCATTCCCGCTTGGCGGGAATCTTTCTGAAATACCTTATCAGAGGACGCCGGAGAGATTCTGGACAAGCCAGAATGACAATACCCAAAATATGTTTCCTGGTAGCTCAATCACCCTTCACTGACTAAAATCTGTTGAAAGGAAGTTGGATTTACGCTCTCTCACAATTCTTTCGAGTATCCCTTTATTCATATCCGCGTCCTTTGCGGCAACTATTGTCCGGATCGAAAAAATACGCAGTGCATCCGTGACGGAAAGCGTTCCTTCTCCAGAATCTTTTCTTGCGGCGAAGGGAAAGATATCAGGACCTCGCTGACATAGGCTGTTTATATTGACCCTGCAGACCTGATTGACCAAAACGTCGACGAGGTTCGCAATCGTACCGGTATCATTGCCGAATACACTCGCCTGTTGCCCGTAGCTGGATTCGATAATATATTGAATAGGAACTTCGATATCCCCGAAGGGTACAACCGGCACTACAGGGCCGAATTGTTCTTCCCTGTAAATTCTCATTTCCGAATTGACCGGATATAGTAAGGCCGGGTAGAAAAAGGTCCTGTTTGCAATCCCGCCGTGCGTATTGACTATGTCAGCTCCAAAACGTCGTGCATCTTCGATCAGTCCGGCGAGAAATATTGCCTTATCCCCTTCCGGAAGCGGAGTTATTGTGACCCCTTTCTCCCACGGCATGCCGAATTTCAGTCTCTTTATAGCAGAAACAAATTTTTCAAGGAACAGGTCGACAACACTGGAATGTACAAACAATATCTTTAGTGCGGTGCACCGCTGACCGTTGAACGAAAGACTCCCCTTCACACATTCCCCGACTGTCAGGTCTATTTCGGCGTCTGGAAGAACAATGGCACAATTCTTGGCTTCGAGACCCAGAACAGAACGCAGTCTGTGGGGCTTGGGATGTTGACTCTTCAATAGATCAGCCACCCTGCTCGACCCGATAAAGGCAAGAACATCGATTTTACCCGACGATAAAATCGGGGTTATGACCCGTCTACCGTCCCCGTAAACAGTATTAACTACGCCCGGGGGGAAACAGTCTCTTAATGCACCGAGCAAGGGGTAATGCAGCATGACGCCGAGTTTCGGCGGCTTGAAAATAACGGTATTGCCCATCAACAGTGCCGGTATGAGTGTGGTAAACGTTTCATTCAACGGGTAATTAAACGGCCCCATGCAGAGAACAACTCCCAACGGCGCGCGGCGTATCTGTCCGATTATACCCTGTTCTATAACAAACCGTGAGGAAGCACGGTCAAGATCTTTCAATGCGTCGACGGTGTTTTTTATGTAGTCAACAGTTCTGTCAAACTCTTCTTCGGATTCTTCATAGGACTTACCGATTTCCCACATCAGGAGAAGAACGATATCCCTTTTCCTTTCCTGCATCCGTCCAGCAAATTTTTCGACGTGCCTGATCCTCTCACAAAGAGGCATTTTAGGCCAGTGCCCTCTGCCATTGTCATAAGCCAGGACAGCGGCATCGAGTGCTTCAAGAGATTCTTTTTCTGTTAATAAGGGGTAGCTGCCGATAACTTTTTGTGAAAGACCTGACGGGCTTACAAGCCAGACCGGTGAAAGAACCTCCTGCATGTCGCCATTCCAGATGCGAAGATGACCATTATTAAGATACTCCTTTTGAATAACCGGCCTTATCAACCGGAATTCCTCCGGAACGTCATCTACTTCAGGAAATATTGATTTAACCCTTTCTTCTACTGACATTACATTTCTCCTAATAAACGGCAATAATTTTTAATTATAACAGATATATTTTTCTTCAAGGTGCGGCCCCGCACGGTATCCGGGAATCGAATATAAAACAAGGGGGAGAATGTATGAAAGTGAAAAATAATTTAAGACCAAGAACTAAGACTGGATAAAGGGCAAATTGAAGGCAGGCGACGCTATGGCTGAAGTACTGAAGCGTAAGACGCCGGCAGCTCTTTAAAATTTCATAATTCCTTCATCAGTTCTTCATATTATCATATTAACTTTAAAGTTTTGTAATAATGCTGAAAATCTCTTTGTATCTCAGGGCCGTCTTCTCCACGATCTCATCAGGCAGATGAGGTCCAGGATAAGTCTTGTCCCAGTCAAGACTCATAAGATAATCTCTTACGATCTGTTTGTCATAGCTGTCCTGGCCCCTTCCGGGCGTATAGTCTTTCAAAGACCAGAAACGCGACGAATCAGGCGTAAGAAGCTCATCAATGATCATAAACCCGCCGTTATATAAACCAAATTCAAATTTGGTATCAGCTATTATGATGCCCCTTTGTTCTGCTATGTCTCTTGCCCTGGAATATATACACAGGCTTGTGTCCCTCAATTTCCGGGCAAGCCCGGCGCCGACAACTTTTTCCACATCCTGAAAGGAGATGTTGACGTCGTGACCTTGTTCCGCTTTTGTGCTCGGCGTAAATATAGGCTCAGGAAGCCTTGACGACTCAACAAGACCCGCCGGCAATTTAATCCCGCAGACCATTCCCGTCTCTCTATACTCTTTCCAGCCGCTCCCGGACAGATATCCTCTCACAATGCACTCAACAGGCACCGGGGTTGCCTTCTTCACAAGCATGCTCCGGCCATCGAGGGCGCCGGCATATTTGTGCAGCTTGACCGGAAAATCCTTTACACCAGTGGCCTCAATATGGTTAGGGACAAGGTCCTCCATCTGCCTGAACCAGAAGATGGATATTTGCGTAAGGACCCTGCCCTTTCCCGGTATCCCGTTGGGAAGGACGACATCAAAGGCGGATATTCTGTCAGTTGCAACGAGGAGCAAATGCTCATTCAGGTCGTAAATGTCCCTCACCTTGCCGCGTCTTAAAGGGGCCAGGTCCGGAAATTCCGTATTTAAAATAATTTCATCCATTCATAACCTAAGATTTTCAAATTTTTAAGAACTTTTAGAGAAGAAATAATTTTATATTTTCAGGACGCCGGCTGTCAAGAAATGTCCGTCCAAAGTCCGATTGCAGCCATATCACGATGCACATCAAAATGAAAACCTCATATATTCAGCTAATTCAATTGGCATATATATTGCTTTAAATTGTTGAAAGAAAATAATAATTTTCGTCTTTATTATATATTGTAATAGTGGTAATTTATATATCATTTAATTTTTTGGGGAGGAACGGGTTTAGTGCTGAAAGATCCTGTTCGGGAGGGAAAGCGATGGCAGTGATCATTCTTGACGCAAAAGGATTGAGATGTCCTCAGCCGACAATCCAGATGACGATTAAGGCGTTAAAATTAAGAAAAGACGACATACTCGAGGTAGTTGCAGACTGTTCTACTTTCGAAAACGATGTGAAGAACTGGTGCCGCCGCAATAACAAAGTCCTGCTGTGGTTAAGGGAAGAAGGAGATTCAGTGAAACGCTGTCAGGTCCAGTTTTAGATGACCTTGTTTCCTCGACAAGCCCTATATACTATACAAACAATCTCATCATTAGACCCGCCGGTAAAAAGAAACTTTTTCTGCATATTCTGTATCTTCATCTTCTTATTATTTTTCCTTTTCCAGTATGTCCGTGCCGAAGATATAGATATCGGCATGTCAGCTGCTTTTAAAGGCCCGACAGGAGGACTGGGCACGGAGCTTTATAGAGGCTCAATGGCCTATATAGAATATATTAACAGTCGCGGTGGTATCAACGGCAAAAAGATAAAAATAAGGGCATACGACGACGGATATAATCCGGTACCGGCAATAGAAAACACCATAACACTCATTGAGAAAGACAAGGTCTTTCTCCTCTTTGATTACGTCGGAACTCCCACTGTTACAAGGGTGCTTCCCATTTTAAAAAGATACAATGACCGATATGTTTTCCTGTTTTTCCCCTTTACCGGCGCTCAACCCCACAGACAGCCTCCTTATGAGGACTTTGTTTTTAATTTGAGGGCGTCCTATCATCAGGAAACAGGCGGATTGGTCAATCACCTTTTGAGCATCGGCAGAAAGAAGATCGCCGTTTTCTATCAGGCCGACGCTTACGGCAGGAGCGGATGGAGCGGCGTGAGCATGACCCTGGCAAAATACGGCCTTAAGATCGTCGGGGAAGCCACTTACAAAAGGGGGACGAAGTACGCCGAAAGTATGGAGCAGCAGGTGGAAATACTCATGAACTCGGGAGCGGATGCCGTGATCTCCGTCGGCACATATGCCCCATGCGCCGCCTTTATCAGGGATGCAAGGAATGCCGGATGGAATGTGCCGATAGCAAATGTATCTTTTGTGGGAAGTGAATTTTTAATCGATCTTTTACTTAAGACCGGCATAGAAAACGGCAAGGATTATACTCTCAATCTGATAAATTCGCAGGTAGTACCGAGTTATGAAGATAAATCACTTCGCGCCGTGAGACAATACAGGGAATTAATGGACAAATACAATCCGGCGCCTCCGCAGGGTCTCGCGGAGAAAGGATACAGACCTCTCAGATACAGCTTTGTAAGTTTTGAAGGGTTTCTTAACGCCAAGCTTCTCATCGAGATCTTTAAAAAGATGGACGGAAACCCTGCTAAGTCCCATATTAAAAGAGTGGTCGAAAATATTAAGAACCTTGACATCGGCGTCGACGCAAAGATTTCATTCAGTCCGGACAAACATCAGGGGCTGGACAGGGTATATTACACGACTTATGAGAAGGGCCGTTTCATACCGGTTAAGAACTGGGACAGGTGGCGCAAATGATGATGTCACGGCTGTTTAAAAAAACCCTTTTTATTGTCATAGTGCTGTTTGGAATTATAGCATTTACAATGGCCGTATCATCAGGCTGGAATTTCTATAACGACCTTACCGGTGAGTATAAAAGCAAGGGCACTGCAATAGCGAACAGTATTGCGGGTTCAAGTGTTGAGACTCTTTTAAACAGGGATGCGTCGACGGTACAGGCGATGATAGACCAGTTTCTTGAAATATCGGGTGTCTCCTATGTCTTTGTTGTCGATGCTCAGGGAGAGATAATATCGCATACCTTTGTGCCAAATGTACCCCCGGAAATAATGAAAATCAAAGGCGAAAAAACAATGATCGAACCTAGGATTCAAGACCTGCACGTAGATGGTAAAGGGGATTTTATAGATATATCGGCCCCCATATTACAGGGGACGGTCGGCTTTGTACACGTCGGAATGGACAAGGGGATTATCATGTCCCAGATGCAGTCGGCCATGATGAAACAGTTATATTTGCTCTCCATAATTTTTCTTATCAGCATAGCCATTGCCTATACACTCGTCAACAGGGTCTCTCAGCCGCTCAACAAGCTTACAGAGTACTCGAAGAAGCTCGCGGCACATGACTTTTCCGCTCCGGTGGACATCGGATCAGACGACGAGATCGGTCTCCTTGCAGATACAATGAAATCTATGGCTACGGATCTTCACGAAGTCTTTGACAGGTATGAGCAGGCGATAAATGATGCGATAGTTGAGCTCCAGGATACTCTCACTTACCTGAATGCAGTCATTGACAATATGGCAGATGGACTTCTTGTGACCGATACTGATGGAATAATTACTCACATGAATCCCGCCCTTTCATATATGTTCGACCTCACGGAAAGTCAGATGATGGGCAAGAATTGTGAAGCCGTATTCGGGTCCGGGCTGGCCGGACTTGTGGAAAAAACGAGGAGATTTACTGATGAGGCATTTACTTCAGAGGTCGGACTTGCCCGTAACCGGGTAGGAAAGGCGGTGGCAACCGGCATACATAAAGACACCTTTCAATCAGAAGAAAGAGGGATAGGCTCCGTGATTCTCATCAGAGATATAACTACCGAGAAAGAAGTCGACCGTATGAAGACCGATTTTATTTCGACTGTATCTCATGAACTCCGAACACCTTTGACGTCTGTGCGCGGATTTACAGAGGTCATCAAGAAAAGGTTCAACGAAGACATTTTCCCTCAATTAATGGCAGGCGATAATAAGAGCATTGAGAAAGCCGTCAGGCGTATAAAAGAGAATATCGAGATCATTTTATCCGAGGGGGAGAGACTGACGGCATTAATAAATGACGTACTCGATATATCAAAACTGGAGGCGGGAAAAGTTGAATGGAAGATGCAGAAGGTCCGGCTGTGCGATATAATCGATCGCGCGATCGACGCCACATCTTCACTTTTTGAACAGAAAAGGCTGCCGCTCATAAAAGATATCGATAACGAACTGCCCGCAGTTACGGGGGACAGGGACAGATTAATTCAGGTCGTGCTTAATCTCCTGTCGAATGCGGTGAAATTTACAGAGAGAGGCGCCGTGACATGCCGCGTGAAGAGAACGGGGCAGGAGATAGTGGTCGGCGTAACCGATACGGGCATTGGTATCGCCGAAACCGACAGGGAAAGGATATTCGAAAAATTCAGACAGACCGGAGATACCCTGACGGAGAAACCGACTGGTACGGGTCTCGGTCTTTCGATCTGCAGGCAGATTGTGGAACATCAGGGCGGAAGAATATGGGTCGAGAGCGACCCCGGCAGGGGCAGCAATTTCTTTTTCACTATTCCTTTGAGCTTGAGAGAAGAGATCGATGTGAATACCGCAAATACAATGTATAATCATATACCGGCTGAATAGAACTAAAGGGATGGAAGAGACGATGACAAAGATATTAATTGTAGACGATGATCCGATCATAAGAAATCTTTTGGAACAGATACTTGAACCTTTTGCAGAAAAGGGTGTGGAATTGCTCACCGCGGACAACGGCCTCATAGCCCTGGAGACCGTCAGGAAAGAAATGCCCGCGCTTGTCCTTCTTGACGTGATGATGCCTAAAATGAACGGGTTCGAAGTATGTAATATTGTAAAGAACGAACTCAAATTATGCGATGTTTATATAATCATGCTGACTGCAAAAGGACAGGAATCGGACAAACAGAAGGCAAAAGAGTGCGGGGCTGATTTATACATCGCAAAACCTTTCAATATCCCCAAACTGATTAAAAAGGTGGACGAAGTCCTCCGCGCAAAGCTGTCATGAAGTCAATCAGAGTTCTCTATGCTTTTTGCACGGCGCTTCCTAATCTAGAACCCCGCTTAAGTCCTCGCCACGGACAGGTCCGTATACAGTAAGAGAAAAATATTCTTTTCTTACAATCTCTTCGGCAAGCTCCTTGATCTGCCCGAGTGTTATCGAATCAATCTCTTCTATGATCTCTTTGGGAGAATAATATCTCCCATAATATATTTCCTGACGCGCGATGTTGTTCATACGGCTGCTTGATGATTCGAGCCCAAGGATGATATTGCCTTTTAATTGGCTCTTCGCACGCTGAAGTTCTCCCTCATTCACCGTGTCCTTCAGGCCGTAAATCTCTTTAAGGACAAGCTCTATAACCTCCCGGACCCTTTTCCTGCTGACGCCCGCATAGACTCCCCATAAGCCGGTGTCAAGATATGAAGCGACAAATGAATATATGGCATATGCAAGTCCTCTCTTTTCTCTTATCTCCTGAAAGAGACGTGAACTCACACCCGCGCCTAAAATAGTGTTCAGCGTGAAGAGACGATAGCGGTCTTTGCTTGCCTGAGAAATGCCCTTAATGCCTAAACATAAATGGGCCTCGGCAAGCTCTTTGCTGAAAATATCGGCTCTGCTCTGAAACTCGGGAGGCGCCCCCATTTCAGGCTGAGACCCCCTCCGCAAATTGCCGAAAGTTTTGTTGAGCAAAGAAAGCAGATATTCGGAATCGAAATTTCCCGCGCAGGCGATAACCATATCTTTTGTGCCGTAATAGTTCTTTATGTGCGCCGTAAGATCGTCCCTCGAGAATAGTTTTATTGAATCCCTGCGGCCGAGAACAGGCTGACCGAGGCCCGAGCGTCCCCATATAGTCTGGTTGGACAGGTCATGGACATATTCGTCAGGGGTGTCTTCCACCATTTTTATCTCTTCTTTTACTATCCTCTTCTCTTTCTCGATATCTTCCTCAGGGAATGTAGAATTGATGAAAATATCCGACAGCAATTCGAGGCCCTTTTCAATATAATCGTCGAGTACCTTTACGTAGAACGTTGTGGTCTCCCTTGACGTAAAAGCATTGAGTTCTCCCCCCAGCGAATCGATTTCGAGGGCAATATCCTTGGCGCTCCGCTTTTTGGTACCCTTAAAAAACATATGCTCCAGGAAATGGGATATACCGTTCTTCTCATGAGGCTCATATCTCGATCCGACCTTCACCCAGATGCCGAGGACTACAGAGCGCATATTCCTGAGTGATTCCGTAACGACCGGCACACCGTTTGCAAGATTCTCTTTTCTAAACATAACACCTTTCCTTTTTGCGAACTAAAAAGGGGATATCTGAAATCTATCCCCTCCCGTCTTTGCCTCTATTTTTGTATGTTCTTATTTATTTTTGGCCGACTCTTCTTCTCTAAGTGCTTCTTTCCTCGAAAGACGTATCCTGCCCATTTTATCTATCTCTATAACCTTCACAAGAACTTCATCGCCCTCGTTCAGTTCATCCGTAACCTTCGCTATCCTTTTTTCGGATATCTGCGATATGTGCAGCAAACCCTCCGTGCCTGGAAGAATTTCTACGAAGGCGCCGAAGTCAAGGATCCTTTTCACCTTTCCGAGGTAAAGCTTGCCGAGTTCAGCCTCGGCTATAATGTTGTTGATAATATCTATGGCTTTTTTTGCAGATTCTCCATCCGGGGAAGCTATATTGATAAGGCCGCTGTCCTCTATATCTATCTTTACACCCGTCTGTTCCACTATGCCCCTGATGACTTTCCCACCTGTGCCTATGACATCGCGTATCCTGTCCTGCTTGATCTGCATCGTATAGATCCTCGGCGCGTAGGGAGCAAGGTTTTCTCTCGGGGCACCGATCGTTTCACTCATTTTTTCGAGTATAAAAACTCTTCCCAGACGCGCCTGCTCCAGCGCCTTAACCATTATCTCCTGCGATATACCGCTTATTTTTGTATCCAGCTGGAATGCAGTTATACCTTTCTGCGTACCAGTGACCTTGAAATCCATGTCACCCAGGTGGTCTTCAAGCCCGAGTATATCGGTGAGTATAACTACCCTGTCCCCTTCCTTTATCAGACCCATAGCTATGCCCGCGACGTGAGACTTGATAGGAGCGCCGGCGTCCATCAATGCAAGAGAGCCTCCGCAGACTGTTGCCATTGAAGATGATCCATTGGATTCCAGGATGTCCGAAACTATCCTTATTGTATAGGGAAATTCAGCTTTCGACGGTATGACGGCCTTAACCGCTCTTTCTGCCAGCATACCGTGGCCTATTTCACGTCTTCCCGGAGATCTGAGAGGTTTCACCTCACCTACACTGAAAGGAGGAAAATTATAATGGAGCATAAAAGTCTTGTAAGATTCGCCTTCAAGAGAATCTATCTTTTGTTCGTCATCTGAAGTGCCGAGGGTTACAACCGCAAGGCACTGGGTCTCTCCCCTGATAAACAATGCTGAACCATGTGTCCTCGGTAGAATGCCCGCCTCGCAACTGATCTTTCTTATCTCATGCGGAGCTCTTCCGTCCGCTCTCTTGTTCTCGTTAAGGATCATGCCCCTCACGAGGTCCCTCTCGATATCATTAAACACATTAATGATATCTATGGTCCTGTCCGTATCGGCGGCATTTAATTTCTCGACAGCCTCTTTGAGAAGCGCGTCAAGGGCATTCTGTCTCCTTAATTTATCAGGGATCGTTATGGCAGCTTTTATCCTTTCCAGAGAAAACTCTGTAACGGCATCTTTCAGAACTTCATCAACGACGTGCGCAATGACAGGCCTTTTTTCTCTACCCGCAGCTGCCTGCAGCTCGTTCTGGACGGCGCATATGCGCTTTATCTCCTGGTGCGCGACGTTCAGTGCTTCGAGGAGGACGGTTTCGGACACTTCCTGCGCTTCGCCCTCAACCATAACGATGGCTTCTTCAGTACCCGCAATGACGAGATTCAGGTCACATTCCTCGACCTCTCTCAGGTCGGGGTTTATCACAAACGAATCCGCAATCCTTCCGATTCTCACGGCGCCGACCGAGGCTTTTAGCGGTATATCGGAAATTGTCAGGGCGGCGGACATACTTATAATACCGAGGATGTCTGCAATGTTTTCCTCACCATAAGAGAGAACACTGATAATGCCCTGTGTCTCGCAATAGAACCCCTTCTGAAAAAGCGGCCGGAGAGGCCTGTCGATCAAACGGGAGGTAAGTATCTCTTTTTCGGTGGGTCTGCCCTCCCGTTTAAAAAATCCTCCCGGTATCTTTCCGGCAGCGTACGCCTTCTCCTGGTAATCAACCGTGAAGGGGAAGAAATCCAGATTTTCCCTTGGTTTTTTATCCGCTACGGCAGTAGCCAAAACAACTGTATCACCGTATCGGGCAACTACCGCTCCGTCAGCCTGTCGCGCCAGTTTACCCGTTTCTAATATAAGCTTCTTACCGCGAAATTCAACCTCTACTCTGTTCATTATTTCCTTATTTCAAGACGCCCGATTATTTTTTCGTAGCGCTCTTTATCAGATTTTTTAAGATAGTCTAGTAACTTCCGTCTCTGGCTGACAAGCTTTAAAAGACCTCTCCTCGAGTGGTGGTCTTTCTTATGAGTTTTGAAATGTTCAGTCAGATAATTTATCCTCGTACTCAATATGGCGATTTGAACTTCAGGTGAACCGGTATCGGTGTCGTGGACCCTGTAGTCGTTTATTATAGCCTGTTTCTGTACCTTATCAATTGCCATCTATTCACCACCTTTCGAAAATTTATAAGTCATACAATACCACATCATCCCGTTGTCTGTAAAGGAAAGGATTGCTGCCGATAAGCGGGAATTTTCAGGTTCCGCCTATATATCTTTTTGCAGAAAATTGGAATTCAGATGTATAAATCTCTTTTTAAGTATAGTTATAGTGCCGTCTTTTCGCCATTTATCAAGTACCCTGGTTACCGTCTCACGGGTCAATCCCACCATGTCAGCTATATTCTGATGAGTAAGCTTAATGTTCAGCGTTATGCCTTCGGATGTTTTTTCACCCTTGTCAAAAGAAAGGGTGAGAAGCAGCATCTTTATCCTTTGTGAGGCGTTCTTGAAGTTTAATAAGTGTATCCTGCTCCAGGAATCACGAATTCGCGAGCACAATATCTGCAGCATCCTTTCAAGAACCTTGGCATAATTAGTCAGCAGTGAGTGAAACTCTGGTTTGGATATAATGGCGACAAGAGAATCTTCGGTAGCCAATACAGTCGCCGGAGAGGTCCTGCCGTCGATCAAAGACATTTCACCAAAAAATTCGCCTGACTGGTGCGTGGCAAGAATTATCTCTTTACCGTCTTCCGTAGTCTGGATAACGTTTACTTTACCCAATAAAATAATATACATGTATTCGCTTGTATCTTCTTCATAAAGGATCACTTCGTTTCTCTTAAACTCCTTTAAGACGACCTTGGCGCTGATCTGATATAATTCTTCATCATCGAGTCCGGAAAAAAGCTGTATATTTCTCAAGAAGTCAATTTTGATATTTTCCATATCTTTATCATCCGTCCGCTACCCAATGGTCGAATATAGGAACCGGAAAAAACAATGGTTCTAAATAGATATTGTATAGGCCGCGCAATAATAGGTCAATCAGGGCGGACCCTAACAATAGGATTTAACTAAATTCCGGCAGATTTTGAAAATTAATCTGTTTGCATATATTAACGGTCTCAAAATAGAATGTACGTTCAGTCAGGGACTGGATCCGGAATACCGTCACGCCCGAGGACTGCGGGAATGACGATTATGCAGCAATTATTATGAGACGGTTAATATCTCTTATACGGACGTCTTACTCAGATCCTTCTTCGTCTTCTCTTTAAGTACAGCCTGTGCCGCCGCAAGTCTCGCAATGGGGACTCTGTAAGGTGAACAGCTGACATAGTCCAGTCCGATCTTGTGACAGAATTCAACGGATTTCGGGTCACCGCCGTGTTCTCCGCAGATACCCATTTTCAGTTTCTTTTTTACCTTTCTGCCCTTTTCAACGGCGATCTTCATGAGGAGCCCTGTGCCGCTCTGATCGAGCGTTATGAAAGGATCATTTTCAAGAATTCCCTTCTCGACATAATAGGGAAGGAACCTACCGGCGTCGTCCCTCGAAAGGCCGAACGTCGTCTGCGTAAGATCATTCGTCCCGAATGAATAAAAATCAGCCTCTGTCGCTATCTCACCGGAAGTAATGCAGGCCCTCGGAAGTTCTATCATTGTTCCGACTGTGTACACGACTTTTGTTTTGTAGGACGACCGGACCTCTTCCGCCACTCTAACCGTCAACTCTCTCATCAGCTTCAGCTCCTTCACATGTCCGACGAGCGGTATCATTATCTCCGGTATCACTTTAATTTTCTGTTTGGACAGCTCACATGCGGCCTCTATAATAGCCCTGACCTGCATCTCATAAATCTCGGGATATGATACGCCGAGTCTGCAGCCCCTGTGACCGAGCATCGGGTTGAATTCATGCAGTGACCTATTCCTTGCCCTTAATTTGTCGAAAGGCACCTCCATAGAAGAAGCTAAAGCCTTCAGCTCCTCATCAGTATGCGGAAGGAATTCATGCAGCGGTGGGTCGAGAAGACGTATGGTGACGGGTAGTCCTTTCATTGCCTTGAATATTCCTATAAAGTCGCTTTTCTGCATCGGAAGAAGTTTAGTAAGCGCCTTTTTTCTTCCCTCGGTGTCGTCGGCGAGTATCATCTCCCGCACAGCGCTTATCCTCTCCGGTGCGAAAAACATATGCTCGGTCCTGCAAAGGCCGATACCTTCCGCGCCAAACTTTCTTGCCACCTCGGAATCATGGGGCGTATCGGCGTTGGTCCTCACACCGAGTTTCCTGAACTCATCGACCCATTTCATGAAGATCCCGAAATCTCCGGTAAGCTCCGGCGTCACGAGCGGAGCCTCCCCGAGAATTACCTCTCCCGTAGTGCCGTTCAGGGTTATATAATCTCCCTCTTTAATAACAAGGTCGTTTACAGTGAAATATTTCTGCACTTCGCTGATATTTATCGCACCGCAGCCGGCGACACAGCATTTTCCCATACCCCTAGCGACAACAGCCGCATGGGATGTCATGCCGCCTCGTGCCGTCAGGATTCCCTGTGCGGCGTCCATACCCCCGATGTCCTCGGGCGAAGTTTCCGTCCGGACCAGAATAACCTTCTCACTTTTTTCTGCCGCCCTTTCCGCGTCTTCAGCCGTAAATACCACTTTTCCGACCGCCGCACCCGGAGAAGCCGGAAGACCTTTGCAGAGCACCTTTGTCTGGGCCTTCGGATCGATCATGGGATGAAGCAGCTGGTCGAGCTGCTGAGGGTCGATCCTCAATATGGCGGTTTTCTTATCGATCAATTTCTCTTTGACCATATCTATGGCGATTTTAAGGGCCGAGGCCGCTGTCCTCTTTCCTACCCTGGTCTGAAGCATATAAAGCTTGCCTTCCTGAACGGTAAACTCTATGTCCAGCATATCACTGTAGTGTTTCTCAAGCTTCTTGTATATCGCGTCAAGTTCCTTGTAGGCCTTCGGAAGCCTTCTCTTAAGCTCTTCTATACGGAGCGGGGTCCTGATTCCCGCCACCACATCTTCACCCTGTGCATTAATGAGACACTCGGCAAAAAACTTTTTCGTTCCAGTAGACGGGTCCCTTGTGAAACCGACTCCGGTTCCGGAATTGTCGCCCAGGTTTCCGAAGACCATGGACTGAATGTTGCAGGCCGTTCCAAGGTCATCGGGAATATCATTCAATTTTCTGTATTTTATGGCCCTTTCTCCGAACCATGAACCGAATACGGCATTAATGGCTTTTTTGACCTGCTCCAGAGGGTCGGAGGGAAAATCCTCTCCCGTATTTCTTTTATAAATGATCTTGAATTCTTCGACGAGGGTCTTAAGGTCTTCCGATCTGAGTTCCGTATCCAGCCGAACTCCACTTTTTCCCTTCATATCTTCCAATGCCTTTTCAAACTTCTGCCGGTCGACATCCATAACAATATTTCCAAACATCGTAATAAGCCTTCTATATGCATCGTATACAAACCTTTCATTCCCCGTCTTGTTTATCAATGCATTAACCGTTGTTTCATTGAGCCCGAGGTTGAGGACCGTGTCCATCATACCGGGCATAGAGAATTTTGCGCCTGAGCGAACAGAAACAAGAAGGGGGTTGGCCGGGTCACCCAGCTTCATGCCCATCACTTTCTCGACTTTCTTAAGATTCTCAACCACCTGTTCCCACATACCGGGGGGGTATTTTTTCCCGCTCCTAAAATACTCATTGCACGCTTCAGTGGTAATGGTAAAACCGGCTGGGACCGGGATCTTCAGATTGGTCATTTCTGCGAGTCCGGCGCCCTTTCCGCCGAGAAGGTCTTTCATGTCTCCTCTTCCATCAGCCTTTCCACCACCGAAAAAGTAAACGTATTTCTTGACCGCTTTTTTCGCCATTAAAATACCCTCCCCATAAGGATTTTTTGCATATTAGAATACCTAACAGAAACAATAAATTCAATCTTTTGGAGCCACGGGCAGGGTTCCGGAAAAGTAGCCGATGATCCGCCCCGCCGCTCTTTCTTGACATAATATGCCCCGTAAAAGACAATATATAAATTATAGGATAAAAAGGGTAGATGGCAAGGAGGGCTATATGAGAAACAAATCCATGTTTGTGCTGATAATAGTTCTGTCTTTGACGTTTTCGGGCGGGCGTGTGCTGGGAGCCACACCTGCCAGGGGCGATGCTTTTCCGGAAATAACCCTTTCGGTACCCGGAGGGACAGGTGAAAAGGAATATCTCGGAGTGGAGGGGAAAGACTCATTCAGGATAGCGCAGATAAAGGCCGATTTGGTAATACTCGAAATCTTCAGCATGTACTGTCCCTATTGCCAGAGAGAGGCGCCGAATGTTAATGAGCTTTACAAATTGATCAATAAAAGACCTGATCTCAAAGACAGGATTAAAATCATAGGGATCGGCGCCGGTAATACACCTTTTGAGGTCAACGTCTTCAGAAACCAGTATGATATCCGGTTTCCGCTCTCCCCTGATGAGTCGTTCACTGTTCATAAGGCGGTCGGAGAAGTCAGAACCCCATACTTTTTCGTGCTGAAAATGAATCCTGACGGATCGAATAAGATAGTCTATTCCAAGGTTGGCAGTATTCAGGACCCGGGCCGATTTCTGGACATGATTCTCAAAGAATCACAGATAAAGTAGGAGGCGTGATATGACAATGATGAAAAAGTTTTCCATCGGAACAATATTGGTAATTATAACTCTCCTCTTTCTCTCCAATATAGTCTATAGCGCGTCAGAGCAATTTAAAGGCAAGATCTATAATCCAGGCGTGCTGAAACCTGTCGATAGTAAGACTGAACTCAGAGCCGGCATGAGGGCCCCTGATTTTACACTGCCCTCCGTGTCAGGCGAAAAAATATCACTCAGCCGGTATCTGGGGAAAAAGAACGTAGTTATTTCCTTTGTTCCTGCGGCATGGACGCCTGTCTGCTCCGACCAATGGCCCGGATATAATATAGCGAAAAGCATTTTTGACAAAAGTGATGCCGTATTGCTCGGTATTACGGTTGATAATATACCGACACTGTATGCATGGACAAAAGAGATGGGGGATTTATGGTTTCCGGTGCTTTCCGATTTTTACCCTCACGGGGCAGTGTCAAAAAAATACGGTGTCCTCCGTTCTGACGGAGTGTCCGAGAGGGCGCTTTTCGTCATAGATAAAAAAGGGATTATACGTTACATTAACGTTCATGATATCAATAAGAGGCCTGCGCTGGAGGTGTTGGCGAAAGAGTTGGAGAAGCTTGAAAAACGGTAAATTTTTCGGTCTCGTTTCGATACTCATTTGTTTCATAGTTCTGTCCCGTGGACCGATATCTGCCGAAATCAAACCGATCGGCAGGGGCGCACAATTCCCGCATGTCGTCTTTAACGACATGTTGTCCAATGAAGAAAGATCATATCTGGGGCTGTCTCGAAAGACAAATTTTTCCTTCAAAGATTTCACAGGAACCCTGTTCATCACCGAAGTTTTCAGTACATACTGTATGAGTTGTCCGAAAAATGTGCCTATTCTTAATAATGTCTATTCGGCTGTCCAGAATGATCCGAAATTACGGGGAATGATTAAAGTCGTCGCTATCGCAGCAGGAAATAACATCAATGAAGTCAGAAGCTTCAGGAAAGAATATCACTTACTATATCCTGTACTCCCCGACCCCGGATTTACCGCGCATAAGGCATTAGGAAATCCGAGAGTCCCCTATACCGTTTTCATCAAAAAAACCACAAAAGGCGATATAGTTATTTTTACCCATCAGGGCGTGTTTGATTCGGCAGAAGAAGTTCTCAGGAAAGTGAAAGATCATCAGCCGGAATGATGGTCCTTAAGCCTGTGGGTGGACTGGCTGGACCCCTGGTTATTTGTTCGAATTGGGTTAGGCCCGAATTTCGACAGGCACTCCATCCGGTACGGATTTCCAAATTTCCTCAATTTCTTCATTAGTCACGGCGATGCACCCGCGGGTCCAGTTTACGACTGTATGATATGGTCCGAGGAAGCTAAGGCGATTTCCCAACCCATGGATCATAATCATGCCGCCCGGCGAAACGCCCAACGCCTGCGCCCGCGCGATATCATTCTTGTTGGGATATGAGATATGCAGTGCCATGTAGAATCTGCTTCTCGTATTGCGGCGGTCTATCCGGTATATCCCTTCCGGAGTTCTGCCGTCCCCCTGTCGCACTTTGCGGCCTGTTGGATGATTGCCAAGAGCTATGTGGTATTCTTTTATCGGATTGCCGTTCCTTAGGAGAATAAGTTTTCTTTCTCCTTTGAGCACAAGTATCCTGTCGGCTGATAGCGATGACGGCAGGGGTGAACAATCGGGCTGCAGATTGGCATAAGTGGCTGCGACCGCTGTAAAAAATATGGTTACTGCAAGTGCCAGATGAACCTTCACTTTTTCCTCGCAAACCAATTTTTTTCCCTGCTCATTATAATTTTATGGCAAAAAAGAACCTTCTTTGGTGATGGGTATCACATTCCGCTAAAAAGTGGAATTAAGAATTCTTGACCAGGCGTCTCATAACCCTTAATATAGCGTCATAGAGTTATGGTGTACCTGAAATTGGCTTCTTATTCTAATAGTTTGGTAAAATCGGAAAGCCTGACAGCTAAAAGATATGACGCAATTCATATTTATAGTTTTCACGAGCATAATACTGGCCGCGTCATCTGTAAGCGCTGCCGACCCGGACGATATTCTCGGGGTGTGGAATACCGAGGACAAAGACGCAAAAATAGAAATCTATAAGTGCGGCATAAAATACTGCGGCAAAATCCTCTGGTTGCAGGAACCGACTTATCCTCCAGATTCAAAAGAAGGGGCGCCGGGAACGCCGAAGCTCGATCAAAACAACCCAAACCCGGAATTGAGAAAAACTCCTCTTATCGGGCTGCCCATCCTTCTCGACTTCATGTTCGACGGTAATAATTCGTGGAAGAAAGGGAAGATTTACAACTCGGAAAGCGGTAAGACATATAGTGGCAAAATGATGCTCGTTTCACCTAATCAATTAAATGTGAGGGGCTTCATTGGCATATCGCTCATCGGCGGAACGACTACATGGACACGGTAGCCAGAGGGAATAATAAAGATGTCAGAACCGTTCGGGCTCGGATTGGAGAATAGAAAGGCACTGGCCTGAATAGACCAGGCCCGTCGATCCGTCCAAACTAATAGGGTCGCCTTCCTTGATGTCGGCCTTGCCGATCTTTGCCGCAAATTCTCCTCTTTCATCTGTCTCTATCTTCATGTCGGAACAGCCGACAATTGCTGTCAGATTAAATTTCTGCGCAAGAATCGCCGCATGGGATGTTGCGCCTCCCGTTACAGTGATGACACCGTCTATTTCGGTCATTAAAGAGACGTCGTCCGTGCTGGCCTCTTTTCTCAAAAGTATTACGGGAAGATTCACGTCCTGCCTTAATTTCCGTATCACTCGCGGAGAAGAAGAGAACGTCGCCACCCCGCTCAGCGCACTGCCATGGACTCCAATACCACGGCTGATGATATTTGACTCCATCCTGCATATGTCGTCAAATCTTCTGGTAAATCCCCTGTGGAACTCCATACGCCTTGTCTGAAGTACATATATGACCCGTTCTCCATCAGGTTCTTTTGTATAAGTGGCCTCGACCTCCTGCGGCAAACCCCTCATCGCCTGCTCAATGCGATGTGCGAGGTCTTCGTGCATCTTGAAGAGTTGGGGATCCATCTCTTCCAGGCTCTTCTGTTGGTTCAATGCCTGCTGCCGCAGGAGCGGACGATTGACCGTTCTGCCGTAAACAAGCTCACTTCCGGTAGCTCTCTCCTTTGTATCGCCGTATATCCCCTCTTTGAGAGAAAAAGGCTTCCGCGTGAAAAAAACAGAGGCTCCGGAGCCCCTGTCATTGCCGTAGATCATCTGCATTAACATCACAGATGTACCCCAATGTTCCGAAATCCCCATAGCCTTTCTGAACTGGACCGACCTTTCGGAGTACCACGATCTGTACACAGCCTCAACCGATTCCCTCAACTGCTCATAAACGTCCCCGGGGATGCGCTTATTCATCCTCTTTAATTCCATAAGATAAAGACCGCTGATTTTTTTCAACTGTTCCGCCTGCAGATCTTCTTTTGCCGGCACACCCTGCTCCTGCATATAGTTGTCCATCATCAACTCAAATACTTTTATATCAAGGTCGTATACCACCGTTCCATAGTGTTCAATGAATCTGCGGTAGGAATCCCATGCGAGCCAGGGATTTCCGGTATTCTCGATAAAAGCGTTGAGGGTGTCCGCGTTCATGCCGCAATAAAGCAGTGAAGAGAGGATCCCGGGCATGGAGATGTATGAACCGCTCCTCACAGACAGGAAGAGAGGTCCTTTATTGCCTCCAAATATATTATCCGTCCTTTCTTCTATTTCTTTCACAGCACTTCTGAGAACAGTGCGGAAAGAAGCGCTCCCGGTATATGTTTCATAATTGTGCGTACGGTGCGCCGGGAAAACTACGCCATGTGGGATAAGCAATCCCTTATTGCGAAGGTACACGAGGTTTTTTGCTTTATTCCCGATGACCGGTGATAATCTCATTGCATCGTTGTCCGACAGTTCGTCGAGAGAGAAATACTCATCCTCGGTTTCGGACCGGTCCGAGAGGGAAAACTGTTCATCCGATTCTGATCTGATACGCGCACTCAGGGTATCAATAAAGTTGTTCAGGAGTCTGTCGAGTTCAAAAAAACCTGTAATGCTGTTCATGAGCGCTCTCATAACAACATCAGACGCCTTATTAATGAAGCTGGTATCTTCAGGGTTCAGCGCTCTTAAATATTCAGGCAGATCTTCCCTGGGAAAATCCTTCAGGATTTCCATTAACGGTCTATGAAAAGTCCTGTTGAGGAACTCGACCATCCATGTTATCTCCTTCTGGCATATCCTGAGCAGGTCGATTATCTGGGACAGGTGAAGCTCATTTTCTTTTAAAATCACTTCAACCTCCCCTATCTGGAAATTGCCGAGGTCATGCAGGTCCAAAAGATCGTTAAGCGCCCCGAGACAATAAATCCATTGTTTGATATCTTGCCGCGCGCAGTCATTTTCTTTGTTTTTTATATCAATGTTTATTACGTCATGGAGCGCCCGAATACGTTCCTCGATCCTCAGGGTTTCGGCCAGCGCATCGAACTTGGGTTCGTGATAAGACCCCATGACCGATGGTATACCGAAAGCTATATGCCGCTTGAAATAAAGGGACTCTTCGGGCCGGGTCTTCTCCGGAGAAGTGATTATACCTTTGAGATATCTCAATCTGTTTGCGGACCCGGTTATCTGCGAAACAATATTTTCCTTCCCGATATCCCCGGTAACGAGAGAATACTTGTTAACAAGTTCTGAGTAAATTCTGCAGAGAAGAAATATTTTTGCCTTTGTCTCGTCGGAAGCCGCCAATTGTTTCAGGCCGTTATTGAGCCCGCTTTCGGACACGGCCGGGATCTTTTCGGGGTGCAGACCCTCGGCATCAAGTACGCCAAGTGATTCGAAGAGAGGGCGTATTGCAGAAGAATAACGTTCCAGCATCACGGCATTTACACCTTTCAGGACATCATCGGGTACGCTCCCTTTTAAAAAATCAGGGTTGTTGTATACCCACGACCTGATGACCTCTTCGACCACATGAATGAGGTGATTACTCGCATTTGCGTGCACCTGCTTCCGGATGAAATAGAGGACGATATCATCGCCCCAGGAGTCTATTTCCGTCGTATCGTCTCTCAGTCTTCCCGTAGCTCCAACCTCATGATAATAGACAGGTAGTTTCTTCAGGAGCATATAATGAAGCAGGAAATTCTCCCTTATGACATCGGAGTTAAGATATTTTGATATCTCCCTCTGAAAAATCCTGTCGTCCGGAATGAAAACTCCTGCCACGTAAAGGTTGCAGATTACCTTCACCAGAATTTCTTTAAAGGACGTACTCAGTTTTATGATATCCAGAAATTTTGACAACCTTTCCAAATGCAGTGGGTTCTTAATTTCAGCCCATGTCACATGGGAGAATCCGGAAATTTTCGGTGCAGGAATCAGAATCTTTTTCAGGATGCCGGTATAATGCTCCAGAAGTCCGACGTCTCCTGCATCAATGACCGCCGAGGCAGTTTCGGAATCGAGAATAACATCTGTTTTCAAGGACGCATCAAGAGTTTCTACCTTAGTTAACAATCGCTCACACATATCGGGCCGCTGCAGGCTGATCAGCCTGCGGAGGAGTTTGATTGTATTGATGATTGCCCTCCTGTAAATATCGGCGGGTAACGATGCGAAGGTGGAGAAGAGTTTCATGAAGGACTGGGAGAGGACTTCCGCAGAATCTTTTGTTAAGTTCCTTTCAAGGATTTCAAAAAAGAAGGTTATCATATCCCTGTCTTTCGAAAGCCAGATATCGGCGGAATCAACGGCTTTAAAGACCGGGGCATATTCCCGTTTGTCAAGGTAAATACCGGCAGAGGACAGGGTGCCCAGCA
Source organism: Thermodesulfovibrionales bacterium (assembly GCA_963716185.1). GTDB lineage: Bacteria > Nitrospirota > Thermodesulfovibrionia > Thermodesulfovibrionales > SM23-35 > CAVZMO01. The sequence continues at coordinate 3,107,824 of OY970295.1, read as the reverse complement.
GTTTATCTTTTTTCTCACCGGTGTAATCCGACAGAAGCATAAAATCATCCGCCGCCAAAATATCTTTTATTCCTGTAAGCATTTCATCATCAAGGACAGGGGTATTTTTGAGCCTCTCGCTCAACGACCGGACAAATAGTTTCAGCGACGGGGTAATGTCTGCGTCAGGAAATACCCGAAGGATTGCGGAAAATGTCTTTTTCGAATCTGCGGGGCCGGCGGACAGGTTTATCGATGAATCTTTAATATTGTCAAGCCACTTGTCCACCAAAGATTTCAGCCTGTGCCTGTCGGCTTCCTTTTCCAGGGGCAATTCGACCAGAGTCATAACGTTGGACACCGCTTTATTCAAGTCCTGGCCATCCGTCCTTTCACAGGCCCTCAACGACCACCTCACCAAAACGTCATACCAGACATAATAAGCTTCCCTGTCAAACCAGAACAGGTCTTTTGAGAAGCTGTTAATTTTCTCTGAAAATTTCTTCCAGTCCTTTTTTGTCGACAGGATTTCCGAAATAATATCTTCCGCCTTTTTTAACAGACCCACTTTATTTCGCAGACGACCCGCGAGGAGTATGAAATTGATGTCCTTTACCTCCTCGGACAACTCAAGCGCGGAAATAAAAAAGCCCTCCCTTTTCTCCCTTTTCAACAGGAAAGTCCCTATGTGCCTCCCGTTTTGAAGGATATCGATCTGCAGGTTTTTGGCTTTTTCTATCAAGTCGCTCCCTGAACTCAATTCAAAATAACCTTCGTGTATGTCGCTGCGCGACAGTTCAACCCCCTGGTGTATTAAGGACGCCTGGTAGGATCCGGCGGGGATCGAGAATATAGTCCCCTTCAAAACTGTGGAGCCCTCCCTCTCCAGCATGCAAAAATCCTTTAAGACAAGAGAAGTGATCAGCCCCCTGTAAGCGGTGGCAAGAGTGCCTATCAAATAATCGAGAGAGCAGATGGTCTTTTCTTCACTCATATTTCGCCAAATCAGGAAATCGCTATCGATACATAAAACGTCCGGCCGCCTCTTTTTATCAGCAGAAGAAAGGGGACACCCTTTTGAATATCTGCAGCAGCAGAGAAATATTCCTTTACGTTTCTGACGGGCTTATGATTAACTTCCTTAATTACATCGCCCGCTTGTATTCCTGCCGATTCCGCCGGGCTGCCGGGTTCCACGTTGATCACAACAACTCCGGATTTGTTTGTAATTCCCAGTTCATTCCTCAAGTGCGGGGTGATATCATTTACATTTATCCCGATATTCTCTTGAGGAGCCTGCATCTGCGATGCCGCCCTCTGTTCCGTCAATTCGGCGACCCTGATTTTAAAGTTCATTGCCTTTCCATCTCTTATTACTTTTACTTCGACCTCTTTCCCAACAGGTGTTTCCGCAACTATTCTCGGGAGGTCCAACACATTTTTTATCTCCTTCCCGGAGAAAGAAACAATGATATCCCCCCTCTTAATCCCGGATGCGTATGCGGGGCCGCCCATTACGACGTCTGAGACAAGTACGCCCTGCGGTTCTTTCAGTCCGAAGGACCTGGCGATTTCAGGTGTCACCGCCTGTATGCTCACCCCTATCCAGCCGCGAATCACCTTCCCCTTTTCTTTAAGCTGAGGAATGACCGCTTTTGCCGTATTGACAGGTATCGCAAAACCTATTCCCTGTCCGCCCGCGATGATAGCACTGTTTATACCCACGACCTCTCCCTTCAGATTCACAAGAGGGCCTCCGCTGTTGCCGGGGTTGATCGGCGCATCTGTCTGCAAAAAATCGTCATAAGGACCGGACCCGATAACCCTTCCTGTAGCGCTGATGATACCCTGGGTCACAGTATGTCCCAGCCCGAATGGATTGCCGACGGCTATTACCCAGTCTCCGACCCGGATATTGTCCGAATCTCCAAGGGTGATTGCCGGGAGGTCCTTAAAGAGCGACGAGATTTTTAAAAGCGCAAGGTCCGTTTTAGGGTCCCTTCCTGTGACCTTCGCCTTAAACTCCCTCCCGTCGGCCAATTTGACCTTTATCTCATCAGCTCCGGCCACCACGTGATTGTTTGTAATGATATATCCGGCTTTATCAACAATAAACCCGGATCCGAGACTCTGCTGCTTCATCTTCATATCAGGCACTTCACCAAAAAATCTTTTCATGAAATCCCCGAACGGTTCCTGTTCCCCGGGACCGAAAAATTGCCTGAAGGGATTACCCGGTACCGTAACAGTCGTTTCCGTGCTTATATTGACGACGGCAGGCTTCACTTTCTCCGCAAGGTCGGCAAAAGACCGGGGAAAGCCTATGACCTCAAGCTCTCCTTTTTTGCTCCTGCATCCGGATTGCAATCCGATAAAGATGCCGACGGAAAAAAATAACAGCAGGCCAACCGAAATGAAAAAAATTCTGTTCCTCATAATGTCCTCTCAAGAAAATTTGTTGTTTTCGGGCTATGGGTGCTTTCACAACCTCTTCACAGGCTTGAGAAAGCACCCATTCATGCTTAGCTTATTTGAAAGTCTTCAAGACGTATTCCGCTATCTTTTCCGCATCCTTGTCGGGGATTGTATTTTTATCAAACATCGTCATGCCGGGTCCCGGGTTCCTCATCTTATCAATGATGCCCGCGGCTTTCGTGATGCCGTGAGCCTTAAGATCTTTACTATGCAGAGTAAAACCCGGGTTGATAATATTCTCGCCGTCGGGATGGCAGACTGCGCAATGCTGTTTAAAGAACGCCTCCCCGGTTTCGCCCTTTCCGGCTTCCTTTCCGTAGCACGCTACTACCGATGCGCAAAGAGCGCCTATTACCATGGCCGATAAAAAAATATTCTTCATTTTTCTTTCCTCCTCTTTTGTTCTTGGAGACCTTTTTACCCGTGATCACATATTCATTGCATCGATCTTCTGCGCTTTTCAAAAATTCTTCATAACACGCACCTCCTTTACCACAATCTCCTCCTTTCCATTGCCCGATGATGCACCAAAAAAACATAGCTTATATCTTGTCCTCAAGTCATTCCAAACGCTTGACGGATCCATTCCGGCAATACCCGCAACGCGAGCTTGTCGAAAGATATAAGAAATAAAACCGTACTCATATACAGATTAAGTCTCGCAAAACTCCTGACCCGTTTAATTTCATCACCCTGCAAAAGGCTCATCTCTCTGTATAAAAGCCAGCATGATAATACGAGGATAGACATTTTTAAAATGGGAAACGACATATCATGAAGTGTAAGGAGCAAGCCGCTTAACAAAGCGCAGAATATCCATTGCCGAATAATCCGCAATAATTGTGTCGAGGTAAATACTCCGGTCAGAGAAGGCAGTCCTGCTCTTTCATAGTCATCGCCGTAACGTAAAAGAAGCAGCCAGAAATGAGGCACCTGCCACATGAAAAAGAAGAAGCACAGGAACAGTACCTTCGCGTTTAAAAGATGGCCTCCACCCGACACCCATCCGATTAAAGGCGGAACCGCCCCAACGAGTGCGCCTGGTACAGCGGCAAATGCGGTTTTTCTTTTCAGACAAGTATATATCCCGTTATACCAGATGACTGCGCACAAACCGAGAGCAGATGCTGTGAAACCACCCGCTGCATAAGTGGCACACAGGCCGGGTCCCATTAATGCCAGTGAAAAAGATAGTGCATGAGAAGGTTTGATCTTTCCTGCCGGCATAGGCCTTGTCCAGGTCCTGGTCATAAGGGCATCGATATCTCTTTCCTGATACTGATTCAAAGCACGGGAACCGCAGCTCAGAAAAAATACACCGGCCGCAAGTACAAGCGCCCGCATCTCCGGTTCCGGAGAAGCAAGCAAAAAACCTGCGGCGGACGCAAATGCCACAGAGAGTGATATTTTGATCTTGCATAGTTCAATATATGTTTTCACGCGTTCCGGGGCACCCCTCATTTCAGACTCTCCAGATACTCGACTATGTCTTCCAGTTCCGTTTGTGTAACAGGAATAGTCGGCATAATATTTGGATAGCCTTTTACGATATCAGAGCCAGGCTGGAGGACAGATCTCTTCGTGTACTCTTCATCCGCGGTAATGACTCGCTCTTCGCCGTTCGTCAGCACAGTCACTTTCTTGCCGAAGAGGCCCCTGAATGTAGGACCGATCTTCTTCGAACCGTCGACGGTGTGGCAGCCGAGGCAACCCTTTGTCTGAAGGACCGAAAGTCCCTTTTCCCCCGCAGCTGCTTCCTTGCTTTTATACCATTTGTCAAAGTCACTCTCCGGCATCACGATGACCTTTGACAGCATGTGAGAATGTCCGGGACCGCAATATTCGGTGCAGAATATATCGTAGGAACCGAGTTTCTCCGCGTTGAACCAGAGGTGCGTCTTCATGCCCGGCACACAATCTTCCTTTATCCTGTATGCCGGAATATAAAGACTATGGATGACGTCTGCCGAAGTCAGAATGAGTTCCACAGGCTTACCGATAGGGACCTTGAGAACACCGCTCTGTCTACCGTCATCGTATACAAAAAGCCAGGACCACTGCCGGGCCACTACATTGACCGTCATGGCATTCCGCGGAGGATTGCGTATATACTTGAAGTTTACCCATCCGAAATAAAACATAAGAAGAACGAGAATAGTGGGGATGACCGTCCATGTGATCTCAAGGAACATGCTCTCTCTCACCTCTTCGTGCTGCGGGTGTCTCTTCCTGTTATATTTGATCAAAAACAGGACCATGAAGAAAGTGATTATACATAACAACACAACTGATATGGCAACGATAAAAAAAAATGCGCTGTCCACTCTTCCCGTTGTATTAGCCGGTCCCGGAAACATAATTCACCTCATCTGAACCAGACATCCGAAAAAGTAAGGGCAATGATAAGAGTAAGGGCCGAAATCGTCATAAGGAGAAGACCTTTCAAAAAACGCCCCTCGTATTTAAGGTGCATGAAAAACATGAGCACCAGAAACGCCTTTAATGAGGCTATAAGGAGGTTGACCAGTACGCTGTACTTAAAGAAATATACCTTTGCGGCTGCTATGGTTATGCCGAGAAGTATCAAAAGCGCAACCCACACATATGCGTAAGTCCTGTAGCCGACTATGTGAACCTCCATCTTTTTAACTTCTATACCTCCTTCTTCTGCTATATCTGTCTTATTCTTTTTCGTCATGCGACCCTCACGTTATCAGGTAAAAGAGCGGGAAAAGATAAATCCAGACAATGTCCACAAAATGCCAGTAGAGTCCCGTGTTTTCGAGTTTCGAAAAATTTTCTCGCGTGATGACTTCCCTGCGCGTAAAAACTACCATAAAGGAGATCACGATAATACCGATTAAAACATGCAATCCATGAAGTCCGGTCATTACATAGTAAAGACTAAAAAAAAGTATTTCCCCTTTGCTGTGCTGGAGAAGGACGGGTGAATTAGGATATATCCCGCTGAAGATCTTCGCTGTCCATTCAAAGTATTTGTTCACCAGAAAAACGACGCCGAGGAGGATCGTTATAACCTGAAGCATGGCAGACAAATTCTTATTGCCCTTTCTTATCGCGGATATGGAAAGGGCCATCGACAGACTGCTCGTAAGCAGAACAGCTGTATTTACCGATCCTATAATAAGATTTTCACCCGTCGCAGCGATATGAAAGTCATTGGGAAATCTATAACGGTATACCGAATACAGAAGAAACATGCCTCCGAAAAAAAGGAATTCCGTAAAAAGAAAAAACCACATTCCGATCTTCTTTCCCGTATAATCAATGCCCTGTTCCTTCTCTGTTTCCAAATCCCTCTCCATCACATTTTTATAAATCAATATGAGATGTCCCGGATAACAGGTATTTCCTTAAAGTTTTCAGGCGGTGGCGGAGAAGAAATTGTCCACTCAAGAGATTTCCCTCCCCACGGGTTTGCAGGCGCCTTTTCTCCTCTGAACAGGGCACGGATTAAATTGCCGAATATGATGATGAGGCCGGCTGCGAGTATCCATGAACCTATTGTAGAGATCAGATGTCCCGTAAAATACTGCGGCGGATAATCGAAATACCTCCTCGGCATGCCGTTGTATCCGAGGACAAACATGCTGAAGTAGAGCAAGTTAAAGCCGATAAAGAGTATGAGCCACCCTATCATCGCCGGTCTCTCCCCGTACATCTTTCCGAACATTTTCGGGAACCAGTAATGCAGGCCTGCAAGAAGAGACATGCCTGCGCCGCCGAACATGACATAGTGAAAATGGGCAACTATAAAATATGTTCCGTGCAGGTGCAGGTTCGGAGCGAGGGAACCGATGACCAGCCCGGTAAGACCTCCTACGGAAAACAGGAAAATAAATGAAAGTGCGAACAAGAGAGGGGCTTTCACCACGATAGAGCCTTTATACATGGTTGCGACCCAGTTAAAAATTTTTACACCGCTCGGCACTGCGACGAGGAAGGTGATAAACGAAAAAATTATCCGGGCCGTATCGCTCATCCCACTCGTAAACATGTGGTGCCCCCACACGAAGTAGCCTACTATTGCAATTCCCAGCGCCGATAATGCGATGGCCTTGTAGCCGAATATCTTCTCTCTCGAAAAGACAGGCATGATCTGGCTGATAACACCCATGGCGGGAAGGACCATTATGTAGACCGCTGGATGGGAATACGTCCAGAAAAGATGCTCGTATAGTATCGGATCTCCCCCTTTTGAAGGGTCAAAGAACCCAACGCTGAAAACCCTGCCGAGAATTATAAACACGAGGGTAATGGCAAGAACCGGCGTAGCAAGCAGCTGGACCCAGCCTGTGGCATAGAGAGTCCAGACGAAAAGGGGCATTCTGAACCACGTCATGCCCGGGGCCCTGAGGCGGTGGATAGTCGTAATAAAATTGAGGCCGGTCAATATCGAGGAGAACCCGAGGACAAAAACTCCAAAAACGGCGAGGGCGATATTCGCCTGAGTCCTTATGCTGTACGGGGCATAGAAAGTCCATCCCGTATCCGGCGGTTCTCCGTGAATAAACAGTGAGAGGGCAACTATAGCAGCGCCCGCCAAATATAACCACCAGGTAAAACGGTTCAGCCTCGGGAATGCCACATCCCGCGCCCCTATCATAATCGGCAGGAAGAAGTTTCCGAAGGCGACGGGTATCCCCGGAATGATAAAAAGGAAAATCATGATAATGCCATGGGTTGTAAATATCTCATCATATGTCTGCGCATTCATTAGCTTCCCCGGCGCGATGAGATTGAGGCGCATGATCATTCCCAGGGTTACACCTATTGCAAAAAAACTGAGCAGGGCGCCAAGGTACTGGAGCCCTATTCTCTTGTGGTCAGTCGACATAAGCCAGGCCAGTATTCCATGGTATTTGCCTTTCTCCTCATAAAAAGAAATTTCCTTTGTCGTATTATTTTCTGATGTTTCTACTCTTCGTTGTTCTTCATCCTTCATAATTCATCCTTCACCCTTATTTTTTCGTCGTTGCCTTCAGATAGGCAAATAGCGCGACCATCAGTATGAGTGTTACTAACCCTGTTGCCGCCAGGAAATCAAAATATTTTTGCTGCCCCGGTGGTTCATGCGGGAAACAAAAAAGAAGAGGCGTTGTGACTTCTGGAACTGCTTTCCCCAATGAAGCATATTCGAGCGCAGTGTCGAGGTCATATGGCGAAAATGTCACCGGATAGGCCGTCCCATATTCATATTTCGAAACATGCATGTATCCGGATATTTTTCCTTCAGGAGACAATATTATCAAAACAGACGGATGGATGAACCCGTGCATGTCCTTTTGATATGTAAAGCCCACGGCTTCGGTAAGCTTTCGTATGTTTTCTTCATCGCCTACCAGGAATTTCCATGCCTCCTGCGGGAAAGGCTTATTTATGGCCGCGATATAATTATTTTTCGTCTCCCGTGCTGTTTCAGGGTTATCTTCAGGATCAAAACTTATCGTAATTAATTCATAGTCTTTTCCAGGGATTAATTCCAGTTTAGGGACTGCCTCGGCAAGGCCACCGAGTACCTGAGGACATATATGGCTGCAGTGGTAGTAAACAAGGACAAGTATAGCGGGCTTTTTAATAAGATCTTTTAGATTAACAGTCGCGCCGCTCTCGTCACGAAGCGTTATATTACCTGGTATGTGCTCTCCTGTCCTTTCGCTCAGCCACTTCTCATCATGAAATCCACCCTGAGCGGGGTATATATAACTCACCGGATATAGGAAAAGAAAAAAGAGAAAGTAGAGTTTGACCCTGGTCATTTTTATTTGTTCGAATTCAAGATCATAAATTTTTGCATTTGAGTTTCCTATTTAAAAGCAATTTGAATGCCAGAGTATAACTCTTTGATTTTGTATGTTTATTTGCGCATCTAAAAGCTATTTTATTGGAAAATTGTCTTTTTCACCGGCATATTGCCCTCACAGATTTTGCGAGTTCTACCCCGTTCTGGTAAACTCTCTTAGAAATGATAGGCAGTCAACTTATTTTTGTCATGCTGAATTTATTTCAGTCCCGAAGTGAATTCGGGATTGATCAAACAGAAAGATCCTGAAACAAGTTCAGGATGACATCTTAAGGCAATCCGTGGGCAGACTAATTAATTCAGGAGAGATAGTTGATTGAACGGTCTGATAATATCCTATTCAATGTATGCCCACGGTCTTTATAATCTTCTTATAATCTTTCTATTTCTATATCAGGGATGGCTCGGTTTTAAAATAAGAAGGGACAGGATGCGGGACAATCCCACCGCAGTCAAGATCTTGAAGAAGCACAGGAAATTGGGGCCGATTTTTTCCATTTTGGGTCTCATCGGCTTTCTCTCCGGGCTGACAGTCGCTTATATTGCTTACAGACAATTTTTCACATCTAATCTTCACTTCATCGCCGGGTCAATTATAACTATTCTCATTGCAATAAACTATCTATTTTCACGGAAAATTCAAGGCGTTGAGTCATTATGGAGGGTTGCCCATTTTGTCACCGGCGTCACGCTCATCTGTCTTTATTTTATCCAGGCATTTCTTGGGGTCGTGATACTTTTCTGAGAGATTCGCAAAATCCGGATCGTAACAATGACGGAAAGAGAATTTTCAGGCTTTCTCTATTCTTATCTTCTTTGCACCTTTTACCTGTTTTAGAAGCGCTGCGTCTCCCCGAATTTTTCCGACAAGATTTACCTCACTTGCGGGAACAGGTTCGGAGCCGCTGCTTATCGGAGTCGGACCGAAAAAAATCGCCAGCGCATTGCCGGGAGGCCAATAGCCGATGTCGCCGACCTTGACCTTCGTCGTTGCCGTTTCATCGAGCGCTAATTCAACGGGGATCTCAAAATAGAACTCGTCACCCCATTCCTCGGGGACCGTCTCTATAGGCAATACACCCTCAATTGCTTTTGCGGTCTTCGTGCTGGAGAACTCCGCGCTTAAAGTAATATTTTTTACTGTTATTTTTATTTTTCCCATCGCCCGATTTAGTATCCCTTCAACAGAGTATACTATCTTTTAAATGCCTTTTTAAGACCTTCAGGAAAAGTTCATGTAAGATCCTGCATTTTCATAAATAGGATAACGACAAATTACACAATCCCGGATTGAGAGAAAATGTCATAGAAACGGTATGGGTGTTTTGCACATCAAATCTGCACTATCCCGAAGACTCTTGCATTTTACTGTCCTACCCCAGGGTCATGAGCAGCACCGCTGCTGCGATTGTCATAGCAGATGTCGTGATCCAGCCCAACGTGTTCGAGATGCGGTTGCTCACCTTATCTTTCATAATGCTCTGATTATTGCCGATCAGCATAATCATCAGGAGCAGCGGCGGGGCGACGACAATAAGAACCCCCTTTTGTTTGACATCTTCATGGACGCTGATAAACTTGTAAATAGAGAAGTCGGCGGAGCTTACATGATGGTAAAAAGTTAAGGGGATATCATGCACTGGTTGTGGTTCTTGATTATCGGGGTAGTGGCAGGATGGCTTTCGGGAAAGCTGACGCGGGGCCACGGATTCGGTCTGGTGGGAGACCTTGTCGTTGGAATTCTTGGAGCGCTTATCGGAGGCTTTCTCTTTAGGCTTCTTGGTGTTGTTTCCTTCGGACTTATTGGTTCTCTTGTATCCGCAACGGTGGGGGCGGTCGTGCTTCTATGGCTCATCCGGCGCTTGAGATCATAAGGGTGGGACAGCTTAAAGCTCTCTGTATATTCATCGTATTGATTTCTGCATTAATCGTCTGCGGTGGATGCGCAACCCTCCCGGAAGTCACCGAAGTGACCGCTGAGGTCCGGGGTGATCAAGAGCCTCCGTGCATTCTTGCGGCGAAGGGCTTTCTGTCTCCGCAGCAAAGCCAGGCCATCATAGAGCGGCTGAAAAATCAGGCCGAACCTACGGACCTCCTGGAGCGCGAGACTGCGGTAATGGAATCCGTGAGCGGCAGCCCTCTCATCAAGGGGAACAAGGTGGACCTCCTCATCGACGGACCGGCGACCTACGCAGCTATGTTCAAGGCGGTGGAGGACGCCAAAGACCATATCAATATCGAGACATTTATTTTCGATGCGGACGAAATCGGCCGTAAATTTACCGATCTTCTCCTTCAAAAGCAATCCGAAGGTGTTCAGGTCAACATCATCTACGACAGCGCGGGAAGTTTTAGTACGCCCGGCGCCTTTTTCGACCGTCTGAGAGCGGGGGGCATTCAGGTGCTGGAATTCAACCCGGTGAATCCGGCAAAAGGCTTCTTTAGACAGTTTCTGAGATGGCAGCCGATACATCGGGACCATAGGAAAATTCTCATCGCTGACGGTAAAGTCGTCATTACCGGAGGTGTCAATATCAGCGGCGTTTACTCCAGCCGTCTCTCAGGCAGAGATGAGGACGAGAAGAAGGAGAAAAAAATCCCCTGGCGTGACACCGACGTCCGGATTGAAGGGCCTGCCGTGGCAGAGTTCCAAAAACTCTTTCTTGACACGTGGCAAAGAGAGAATGGGCCACATCTTGCGGAGAGGAATTTCTTCCCCCACCCTAAAGAAGCGGGAAGTGATCTGGTACAGGTGGTAGGCAACACGCCGGGAGCAAAGAACAGGATAACGTTCATCATGTATGTTTCCGCAATCACTTTTTCCGAGAATTCTGTGCATCTGACCAATTCCTATTTCGTCCCCGACAAACAGACGATTAAGGCTCTTACCGATGCAGCCAGGCGAGGTGTGGACGTTAAGATAATCCTCTCGAAGACGACCGATTCGTGGATGGCGTTATATGCGGGCCGTTATTATTATTCCAGGCTTTTGAAATCAGGCGTAAAAATATATCAGCTCCGTAATGCCCTGTTACACGCCAAGACCGCTGTAATAGACGGCGTCTGGGCGACTGTGGGATCAACCAACATGGACTTCTGGAGTTTTCTGAGAGAGGACGAAGTGAACGCAATAATCTTGGGCTGCGATTTTTCAGCGGCGATGGAAAAGATGTTTGCCGATGACCTTGAGGAGTCCGACCAGGTGAAATTGGAAAAGTGGAGGGAAAGGCCCTTATTTCCCAGGATCAGGGAATGGTTTGCACACCTGTTTTCCCGCTGGCTATAACCACATTCGTGCTGCATTCTCCTCAACGTCGCTCTTCATGTTCAAAGTGCCCTCCGCCTTCATGCTCGTGCTCCTCGCGTTCATGCCACCAACAGCTGGAACATGCGATAAGCAGTATCACGGCCAAAATCAAGCCAACAATTCTTCTAATATTATCTCCTTCCGATTGCGGTCTTTCTTCTTCGTATCACTTATTTCCGCCCTCTTCATTTATGGATTCTCCCGTAAAAACCAACAACCTCTGATCGCCGATCGGGAATGCCTCGTCTATCCTGCCTTTTACACGGACTCTTGACTTTACTACCGGAAAAATCCCTTTGGTAACTACTATTATTTCTCCCGTCTTGTCTTTCAGTTTAAAGAATTTAACAACCCCAAAAAAAGCCGTCCGGTCTGTGACTTCTCCTTCAATAGTGACCTCTTTCCCTGCATAAGCCCCTGGATTACTAAGGACCTTTTCAATCGGGGCAGAATGGAGCCGGCTGAAGTAATACCAGGCGCCGACGCCTATTACCGCAACCGTCAAAACCGCGATTATTACTTTTCTAAGCATATCTTATCTCATAATCTGTACGGCACTTAAGAACTTATTTTTAAGTATACCCTTGTTCCCTCCGAAGTCAAATCAGGGCAAGTTGCCCTTATCCGGGGCTTTTCAGCGCTTTTTTCTTAATCCTGTTTACAAGGTTTTCATACGAACTTGAACTTATGATCTGGCTGAACTGGGTCCTGTAGTTGTTAACAAGGCTTACACCCTCGATTATGATATCATAGACTTCCCACTTGCCGCCTTTCTTAAAGATCTTATAATCCACAGGGGTCTCGACTCCTGTGGTGCCTATTATCTTGGTTTTTACCGTCGCGTACGACCCCTCCTGTTTCTCACCCGCATATGCAACCTTTTCATTTTCGTATCTTTCTATCTTCCGTATGTACGTATCCTCAAGCAGGTCCGAAAACAACGTAACAAACTCCTTCTGTTCTTCCGGAGTTCTTTTGGACCAGTGGATACCTAATGAGCGTTTTGCCATCTCAGCGAAGTCAAACCTCTTTTCGACCGCAGTTCGGATCTCTGCTTTTCTCTCCTGCTTTTTTTCAGGCCTTTTTAGTTCTTTGTTGTTCAGGATCTTTATGACATTATCAATAGTCTGTTTTATCTGGTCTGTAGGTTCGCCTCCAAAAGAATTCAGGGGAAAAGCTGCAACGAGGGAAAGACAGACTGCGAGAAGCAAGAATGATCTCACGTTCATTTTGTTTTTCATAAATCACCAAACCTTTCTAATATGTCCTATTTCCGGCCTTTTATTACCTGACCGCATTTTTCTTTGTTGTGGATTTATTCGACATGACATAGTGCGCTATACCGATAATACCTACCAGGATCAGGTAGACGGCGACCAAATAATTCAAAAGTAGTATCAGGATTCCCGCAATCAGAGATGCTATATGTTGCAAGGGAAATACAGCGGCATACATATTCCTCTCACCTCCTTCCCGGTCATGATGGAGCTGTTCTTAAGCCCCGGATCCGGAAATTCAACAATATAAAGCCAATCCGCGCGAAAGAAATTACTATTCGCCGCGTACAGGGTTGCACCCTCATCAAAGTTCAGTCATAATCAGATTATAATTGATCCATGGTAAAGGTAAAGGGGGAATGAGAATGAAGAGAAAACACAGCATAAAAGTCGGTAACAAGAGGGCAAAGAAGTTTTATTCTTTTCTGATAATTATGGTTGAGGCGTGCATCGTTCTTTTAACTCCTCTGATGCAAGCTGCGGTGACGGCGGCAGATGACGGAAATTCGAGGCCCATTGCCGTAATCAGCGGAACCTTGCTCGTCTATGAGGGGCACAGGGTGTATCTGAACGGCACTCTGAGTTCGGACCCCGCAGGCAATGCACTCAATTACCGATGGAGGTTAACATACAGCCCGGAAGGCAGTACCGCCGTGATATCCGCCGGCTCCGATCCACACGCTTCATTTGCACCCGATAAGATCGGCGTATATCAGGTGCAACTAATCGTAAACAACGGATTCGTAGACAGCAAACCTGTTTATGCCACTATAACTGTTATACGACAACCGTATATGTGGTAAGCCCGGAATCAGCTTCTCCGTTATATGGGTATGATGGAGTCACGGCTTACCATCCAGGTAATTGAGATACGTCAGAAATTCATGTTCAAAATTATCGCTTAATATCCCTTCCCCCGCGATGTCTCTTATCTCATCAAAACTCCAGAATCGTATCTCGTCGATTTCATACCGGTCGAAAGAAAAATCGCCTTCACAGAAGCATCGGTAGGTCGTAACAAGTTCTGTTTCATATTTATTGCTGTGGGTATATGAATAAAGATATTCGGGTTCGTGTCCTGAAATGCCCAGTTCTTCAAGCATCTCTCTCTTTAACGAGGAGAGCAAATTTTCTCCTACGCCGACATGCCCGCCCACTGACGTATCCCATCTGCCGGGAGCGACATCCTTATTCCGTGAGCGCTTCTGCAGGAGAATCTCTCCCTTTTTATTCAGCACGAGTACATGCACCACCCTGTGCATAAGGGACGGCTTGCCATGGATTTCGGACCTCGGCGCACATCCGATAACTTCACCTTTATAATCGACTATCTCCAAATATTCTTCAGGGTCCATACAAATAATATTTTCCTTTGAATCGAGAGTTTTTGGTACGTTCGAAAAAGGGGGGTTTTAAAAAAAAGCAGGTTCCGGTCGGCGGAACCTGCTTTAAGGTTAGATTTTTGTAACGTTTTCCGCTTTGGGGCCTTTCGGACCATCAACAACTTCAAAGCTGACTGCCTGACCTTCTGCCAGCGTCTTAAACCCATTGCCCTGAATGGCAGAGTAGTGGACGAAAACGTCCCCGCCATCCTCCTTGGTAATGAATCCAAAGCCTTTGGACTCGTTGAACCATTTAACGGTCCCTTTTACCATAACTGCCACACCTCCTTGATAATAAAAATCGAAGATTACGGAATTATGGTATAGGAGCTACAAAGTCCAAAGTCCTTGAAGCCGTATACAACTACTTCCGAAAACTTCGCCGATAGTATTGCACAGGTCAATAAAAAGGTCAAGATTTTTTATCTCCGGTTGCCTGCAAGATTTACTCTCATATAGATCTCCGGTGATACAATACGCAGTGTTGACAGAAATATCGTGTTCGGTTACCCTAAATGGGAAATTAAAACTTCGGAACGCTGACAATTATATCCCTGATGAAAGAAAAAATACTTAAGGCATTCGAAGAAAGCATCCAGGTCAAAGAAAAATTTATTGAAGAAAAGAACATCGACAAAATCCTGGAAGTTGCAAAAGTTATTGCCAATGCCTTCAGCGAAGGAAGGAAAATAATACTCTTCGGCAACGGGGGGAGTGCGACCGATGCCTCCCATATTGCTGCAGAGTTTATAAACAGGTTCAAAAGAGAACGTCCCGGCCTTCCCGCCATAGCTCTAAATACGGACACGGCGGTAATTACATCCATCGCCAATGATTATGATTTCGCGGACATCTACGCAAAGCAACTTAAAGCTCTTTCTGTCGAGGGAGACGTTGTCATCGCAATCAGCACCAGCGGGAATTCACCGAACATCCTCAAGGCAATGGATGTCGCGAAGAGAAAGCGGCTGACTACGATCGCTTTTACCGGTTTAAAAGGGGAAAAGTTTGCTTCCAAGGCTGCTTTTGCTTTTGTTGTCCCTTCAGACAATACTCCCAGGATCCAAGAGACCCATATAACTCTCGGGCATGTTATATGCCAGATGGTGGAAGAGATTCTCTTTGAGGCCCCAAGGAAAAAATAGCCTGTCAACCCGGGCATGTGTGCCTGTCTTCACATATGATAATACTCGGTATTGATCCCGGATTGAATTCCACTGGGTTTGGTGCAATCCAGTGTAATAATGTTGTCCCGTCAGCCATTAAGTACGGTCACATTAAGACATCCCCGAAAGAACACATTTCCAACAGACTGTTTCAGATTCATGCGGACATAAACAGTTTGATCAATTCGTTGCAACCGGATTTGGTTGCGGTAGAAAATGCTTTTTCATTGGTAAGATATCCGAAGGCCGGTATATTATTGGGTGGTGTTTTGGGTATTATATATTTATCCGTTTTTCAGCACAATATCTCGATGATAGAGATTACGCCGAGGGAAGTGAAGAATTCTCTTTCAGGGTATGGGGCTGCAGACAAATATCAAATGAAAGCCACGATAAAAAAATTGCTCCGCCTCGGCGACATTAAATCTTTCCACGCGTCCGACGCCCTCGCAGTGGCTTTAGCCGCATTTTATAGAAGGAGCAACAGATGATATCCTATCTGGAGGGGAAGATCATAGAGACATATGACGACCGGATCACTCTGCTGGTGAATGGAATCGGCTACGACATATTGATCCCGTCTTATGCAATAAATGAAATAGCAAGAGATGCCCGGACGGACAGCAGAGAATTAAAACTATATATTTCGTTCAACCAGACCGAAAGACAGCCCAAACCGATTCTCGTAGGCTTTAAGTCGCCTCTCGATAAGAAATTCTTCGAGCTTTTTATAACCGTCGAAGATATAGGCCCCACCGCCGCAATCAGAGCCCTTGTCAAACCCGTGAGAGAGATTGCCCGATCAATAGAAGAGAAGGACACGAGAGCATTGAGACAGCTGAAAGGTATCGGAGAAAGAAAAGCTGAAAAGATCATCGCCACTCTTAAAGGCAAAGCGGCAATGTATGCGTTGATGCCGGAAGCTGAAGCGGTTCCCGAAGTCGTCGAAGATTTCAGGAAAGATGTCGAAGATGTTCTTGTAAATCAGCTCGGACATAAACAGACTGAAGCGAGGAAAATGATAGAAGAAGCAATAAAGAGAAACCCCCGGATAAGTTCTTTTGAAGAATTATTCGAAGAAGTCTACAGGGGCCAAAAGCTGTGATAAACGAAGAAGCGGACAGCATCCCGGAAATCTTAAGGGAAGACAGTTCATTAGATGAGGAAAACAGTTTTTCCTTAAGACCGAAGCGTCTCTCCGAATATATAGGGCAGGAAAAAATCGTTGAGACATTAAAAATCGCAATCGAAGCGGCATTGCAAAGAAAAGAGTCTCTCGACCACGTCCTGTTCAACGGGCCGCCCGGCCTTGGGAAGACAACCTTGGCGCACATTATAGCCAACGAACTGGGCACAAAAATTATCACGTCTTCGGGGCCTGCTCTTGAAAAAGGGGGCGATTTGATGGGTATCCTGACCCACCTGGAAAAAGGTGATATACTTTTTATAGATGAAATACACAGGATCCCGAAAATCGTTGAGGAGTTCCTTTATCCGGCAATGGAGGATTTTGCGGTGGACTTCATATTCGATAAGGGCGTTCACGCAAGGACTCATCGCTACAGGCTCGAGCCCTTCACACTGATCGGAGCCACAACAAGATCCGGCCTTTTGTCCTCTCCCCTGAGAGAACGTTTCGGGATTACCAGAGACCTTGATTTTTATGACGATGAGGATCTGGTTCTCATCGTCAACCGTTCCGCATCAATATTAAACATACCTGTTGACCGGGACGGGGCTTATGAAATAGCGCGGAGGGCAAGGGGCACCCCGAGGGTCGCAAACAGGCTTTTGAAAAGGGTGCGTGATTATGCACAGGTCAGAGCCCAGGGGAAAATAACTAAAGACGTGACCATGGAGGCCCTGGCGCTGGAAGGAATAGACGAGTCCGGTTTGGGCGGAATGGACAGGAAACTTTTGAAAACGATAATATTAAATTACAAAGGCGGTCCGGTAGGCATCGAAGCGCTTGCTTCAACACTCCAGATAGAAACAGATGTATTACTCGATGTTGTCGAGCCTTACCTTTTGAAAACCGGTTTTGTTATCAGGACGTCGCACGGCAGAAAGGCCACGGAAAAAGCTTACAGCCATCTCGATATTTCTTCTAAAAGTGAATTCGGATTATTTGCAGAAGCCAAAAATAAAAGGCATCCATAAAATATACATATTTCTCATATGAAGCTCTTGATGCATATCTGCTGCTCGAACTGCTGTTTATATCCCGTGAAGACCTTATTCTCAAAGGGCATCGATATAAAAGGGTTGTGGTTTAATCCTAATATCCATCCATACACCGAATACCGGATGCGTCTTGATTCCGTGCAGAAACTTCAGAAGACATGGGGCCTTGACATCGAATTTATTGACCATTATGGCCTGAAAGAATTTTTGAGGGCAGTCGTAAACAAAGAAGATAACAGGTGCGTTTTTTGTTATTCTATCAGGCTTGAAGAAACGGCAAAGACCGCAAAGAAGATGGGACTTGACGGTTTTACGACCTCTCTCCTTGTAAGTCCCTATCAGAAATTTGATATCATTCTCAGTGTGGGCAGAGAGATGGCCAATAGATATTCGATACCTTTTTATTATGAGGACTTCAGGCCGGGATGGAAGGATAGCATCGCTTTATCAAAGGAACTCGGACTTTACAGACAGAAGTACTGCGGCTGCATATATTCCGAGATGGAAAGATACCTCAAAAAAAGTATGCAGAAAACAGTGGACGGTAGATTGGAAACAATTACAAAAATACCTTGACGGACGGGATACAGTACATAGGAAAATTTCTCATAATATTTGGAGCGGTAATCGTCGCGATCGGCGGTCTATTGGTCCTGTCCGGCAAGATTCCCTGGCTCGGGAGGCTTCCCGGGGATGTCATAATCCAGAAGAAAAATTTTACTTTCTATTTCCCCCTGGCCACAAGTATATTGCTGAGTTTGATCCTCACCTTTATTTTCTGGCTTCTCAGAAGGAAATAAAACGGGATGGAGAATATGATGACAGTTTATCCATTAAAGATGGTGAATACTCGCATACATGTCATTCCCGCACGCAAAGCGCGTCGGGAATCCTTCTTCTTCGGAAAGAGTCCGGACAAGCCGGAATGACAATAACTATGAACTGTCGGGTTCATATAAAGACTCTAATTAGTCTGATGTTCCTTATTTTATACCTCTTTGGCGCCGCCTGGAATGCTTATAGCGCGGACAACATAAAAGTGCTGATTCTGAATGAAGTTTATTCCAGGATACCCGCAAAGAGGGAAAGAATGGAGAAGATTGGAAGCATGAAAGGAGACCTTCTGGTAATGGGCTCGCGTTACGGGGGCGATGTAGATATGTGGAAGGGTGAAAACGGACTCTATATTATCAATGAACTTCCCCTCGAAGAATACGTGCGAGGTGTAGTTGCAGAAGAGATGAGGGCCGACTGGGACATGGAAGCGCTTAAAGCCCAGGCTGTCATATCGAGGACATACGCAATTTATCAGAGAGGTTTGAATTGCAATTCCTTTTACGACGTAGTGTCTTCCGTCCTTAACCAGGCATACAAGGGAGAAAACTCCGATGCGAGAGTAACCTATGCCGTCGCCGAAACGAGTGGTGAAATATTGACTTACAAAGGAAAGCCGATTGAAGCTTTTTATCATTCCACCACCTGCGGGACGACCGAAAACCCGGAGGATGTTTTTGGTAAAAGTTATCCATACTTAAAGCCGGTGAAGTCAAACTGTGGTCAGTCACCCTATTCAACCTGGTCAAGAAGGATCAACTTTGAAGAGATTGAAAAAGCCCTCGGTATCCGGAGCGTTAAAGGAATATCAATAAAATCCTTTACATCTACTAAGAGGGTCAAACAACTCAACATTAGAACCGCCTCCGGAACAGTCGCGGTCAATGCCACTGATTTGAGGAAGGCACTCGGATGGAGCCGCTTGCCGAGCACAAACTTTACGCTCTCCCGCCATGGGGACTCAGTCCTGTTTGAAGGCAGCGGATATGGTCATGGTGTCGGCCTTTGTCAATGGGGCGCACTCGAAATGGCGCGGGAGGGGAAAAATTACAGAGAAATCCTTTCCTTCTTCTATCCGGGCACGACCATGGAATTATATGAAATCCACTGACTTCGATTATTTCCTGCCGGAAAATCTTATTGCCGAAAGACCTCTTCGGGAGCGCAGCAACTCCCGGCTTCTCGTTATTTA
Source organism: Thermodesulfovibrionales bacterium (assembly GCA_963716185.1). Taxonomy (GTDB): domain Bacteria; phylum Nitrospirota; class Thermodesulfovibrionia; order Thermodesulfovibrionales; family SM23-35; genus CAVZMO01. Next base: position 3,088,204 of record OY970295.1, on the reverse strand, counting down.
CAAGGACGGCTCCATGGACCATAAGAAGTTCTCCGACCTGCCTTCTTGCCTTGACAAAGGCGATATGCTCCTCCTGAACAACTCAAAAGTTTTCCCTGCAAGACTTACGGCCCTCAAGCAGAACGGAGATAAGATCGATATTCTTCTTGTGAGGGAAAAGGATGACGGGGAATGGGAAGTGCTCACAAAGGGAAATTTTACAGGCGACCTGAGGGTCTCGGATGAACTGCATGTGGAACTGCGCAAGGGCTCTTCGGCACGGTTTCGCCATTCCGGAGAATTGATGGACATGATCCGGAAATACGGCAATATGCCCATCCCGCCCTACATAAAACGGCTTCCGGACAAATCGGACAAAGAAACCTACCAAACAGTATATGCGAGAAATGAAGGCTCTATAGCGGCCCCTACAGCCGGTCTTCACTTCTCGGATGCACTGTTGAAAGAAATTTCATCGAGGGGCATAGAGATAAAGGAACTGACGCTCCACGTGGGCATAGGCACATTCAGACCTATAAGATCAGACAATCTGTGTGAACACGCAATGGACGCCGAGCACTTCGAGATGGACAAAAGACTCTTATCCGATATCGGTAAAACTAAACTTTCCGGTAAAAGGGTCATCTGCGTCGGCACGACTACAACACGGGCGATAGAGGGTTATATCAGCGGGAACTCCAAAGTAATTTCTGAAAACGGGAGATTAAGGGGAATGACAAATATCTTCATATATCCCGGCTATTCTTTCAGGGTAGTTGATTCTCTTGTAACGAATTTTCATCTTCCCAGGTCTACCCCCCTTATGCTCGCATCCGCTATGTCAGGCCGGGAAAGGCTGATGAGCGCTTACAGGGAAGCCATTGCCGAAGGATATAGATTTCTCTCTTACGGTGATGCTATGCTTATTTTATGAGAAGATCCGATCTGAGGGAAAAATCGTCGGTTTTTTATATCGGCAAAGGCATTATCATCTTATCTCTCATCATTACATCTTCATTAAGCTTTATACTCGGTTTTTTTGTCGGAAAAGGCATGCGTTCTCCCGCAACAGGACAAGCCTCCGTTGTCACACCCCTGATGAGCGCCGGACAAGAAAAAACTGCAGCTGAAATGAAAGAGGTTCCGGCACAGCCGCAGACACCACAGATAGTTCAATCTGCCGAGACGCAAAAAACGCCGGATAACCCCGAAATCCCAAAGCAGGATGCTCCGCTGGAAAGTCCGGAAACAAAAAAAATGCAGCAGCCCCGGGAGACTAAACACAACGGGGAATCCCAGCGCCTCAAAGAAGATGAAAAAGCATCAAAAACCAAGTCATCCAAGGATTCCCGTACAACTCAAGAAGCGGCTGCGAAAGCCAAATATACGGTCCAGATCGGCGCATTCAGGAACGCCTCCGAAGCCGATTCCTTGAAGTCGAAGTTCGCTAAAAAAGGATACAAGAGTTTCATAATGGTGGCAAAAAGGAAAAATGACAAATTTTATAAGGTCGCGACAGGCGAGTTTCACAGCAGAAAAGAAGCAGAACTGCTCGCCGTCAAAATGAAAAAAACAGAAGGGCTGAAGGCATTCGTAACACTCAAGACAGAAGGCAAAACGGATTGAGCAAGGCTGACCGGGAGGGATTACGTTAAACAGAGAGATCGAGCTCGATAGTGACGAGGAGACAGGCCTTCTTTACGGGAAACTCGACAGAATCCTTAAAGTAATAGAGGAGACCCTCGGAATCATAGCATCGCAGCGGGGGGATAAAATATTTCTTCAGGGGGACGACCGGCAGGTAGAAAAGGCTGAGAAGGCAATACATGATATCCGGTCGATCAGTTCCGAAGGTTATAGCCTGAAACCGGAAGATATACTTTACGCGCTCAGATCAACGGCCTCAGGGGATGATTACACTTCTCTAAAGGACCTCTTCCTGAATAATGTCCCGGTATCGTCAAAAAAGCGGTTCATATTGCCAAAGACAGAGACCCAGAGGCTGTACATCGACGCCATAAAAAATTATGACATCGTGATAGGAATCGGTCCGGCAGGCACGGGAAAGACTTATCTCGCGATGGCAATGGCGGTAAACGCATTCCTTAAAAAACAGATCAGCAGGATAGTCCTCGCACGTCCGGCTGTAGAAGCCGGCGAAAGACTCGGGTTCCTGCCCGGAGATATGTACGAGAAAGTGAACCCTTACCTCAGACCCCTCTATGATGCCCTTTTTGATATGATGGAGGCTGAGAAGGTTGGGAAACTGATAGACCGCGGGATTATAGAGATCGCGCCTCTTGCGTTTATGAGGGGCAGGACTCTCAACGATTCTTTCATAATACTAGATGAAGCGCAAAACACGACTTCCGAACAGATGAAGATGTACCTCACAAGACTCGGATTTAACTCAAAGACAGTTATTACGGGAGACATAACTCAGATAGACCTCCCTCCCGGTAAAACTTCAGGCCTCATGGAAACCGAAAGGATCTTAAGCAACATCGAGGGCATTAAATTTATTTATTTCTCCGAAAGAGATGTCGTGAGACATAAGCTCGTTCAACAGATTGTTAAGGCATACGAGAAATATGAAAAAAGGCCAACGGAAGAGTAAGACCCCAGGATTTACCGCCTTTCTCAAGACACTTATCAACGGGAAACCATTAAAGGCAAACGGCGTTGCGCCCGGGTACAGCAAACGGGATAATCTTGTCAGAATCTATTTCATCGTCTTTTGCGGATTTGTTGCTTCCTTGTCCATACAGAAAAATTTTGCGACCAGTCAATTAATCGGAGGGTTCTTTATCTCCTCCGTTCTGATGTTTATCCTGTACAGGGATATCATGCGATACAAACCCGCGTATACCAAGAAGTACAATATGCTCCTGCTTCTTGGCCTTCTGCTCATAAGTACTCTCCTCATAGGAAGGCTGTTCGCCTATCTTCTGTTCAGTCTGTCAAAGGGATTGGAGTATAAATCTCTGGACAGTGCTCTGTTCGGAATACCTGTTGCCGCCGGGGCAATGTTCGTTTCACTTCTTTTTGACTTCCATACAGCCATAACATTTTCGTTCACGGTCAGTCTGCTTACCGGGTTGTGGCTTCAGGATGCGTCTTTTGCCGTATACGCTTTCGTGGGCAGCATCACAGCGGCTTTCAGCGTGATCCGATGCAAAAAAAGGTCCGGTCTTTTGAAAGGCGGAGGCTATGTAATTGCTGTGAATGTCGTGACGGTGATCATTATACTCCTTTTTAAAGGCGAACTTTTCACGGAAAAAGGGCCGCCCTCCATACTGTTTGCCTCACTCGGCGGCATGACTGTTGCGGCGATCGTCTCTCTCTTGCTGCCTTTGATAGAATATTCGTTCAAGGTCACTACTGACATAAGCCTGCTCGAGCTTCTTGACCTTAACCAGCCGATCATGAAGAATCTTATGATATCGGCGCCCGGGACATATCACCACAGTGTTATCGTTGGGAACCTTGTGGAATCAGCGGCGGAGGGGGCCGGTGTCAATCCCCTGCTCGCAAGGGTCAGCGCCTATTATCACGATATCGGTAAAATAAAGATGCCTGATTATTTTATAGAGAACCAGGGGGGGCCGGTCAGCAGGCATGAGAAATTAACCCCTCACATGAGCAGTATGATTATTGTTAATCATGTAAAGGAGGGCGTTGAACTCGCGGGACAATACAAACTTCCCGAGCCGATCATTGATATAATCGAACAGCACCACGGCACTATGCTCGTCAGCTATTTTTATCAGAAGGCAAAGGAGAAGGGAGAAGATCTCTTACCTGTGGCGGAAGATTATAAGTATCACGGCCCGAGGCCCCAGACCCGTGTGGCGGCGCTTGTCATGATGGCGGATGCGGTCGAGGCCGCATCAAGGGTTCTTACAGATCCGACACCGGCCCGGATCGCCTCGTTAGTGGACAGGATAATAAATCATATATTCCTTGAGGGCCAGCTCGACGAATGCGAACTTACCCTGAAAGATATCCATGAGATAAAGAAACGCTTTACCTATATTCTTACAGGTATATTTCATAGGAGAGTGGATTACCCGGGTTTCGATTTTTCGAATGAAGGTTTATATAAGGAACCAACAAAGACTCATAAAGGTAAATCAGCGGAGAACAGCAGGACTTCTGCGGAAATCTCTCCGACTGCTCGGTCTCACCAGGGCTGAACTCAGCGTTCTCTTTGTTAACGACGCCCGCATGAGGCAGCTCAACAGTCAATACCGGGGAGTCGACAGAACTACAGACGTCCTCTCATTTCCACAGCATAGCGCTGAAGAGTTGAAGAGCAGAAGTTCGGATATATCTTCCGGAACCACACGGTTTTGTGCTTCAGAACCTCAGGACCCGGACTATGGACTGCCTATCGGAGATATAGTCGTCAATCTCCATAAGGCGGCAAGACAGGCCACGGAACATGGAAGCACCTTTAATGACGAGTTAAAAAGACTCCTTATACACGGCCTCCTCCACCTTATAGGGCATGACCATGAAAAGGGATTATATGCAGAGAGAAAAATGGAAAGAATATCAAGGGACCTTTTTGAAAAAGTAAGATAAAAAACGCCGCCTTCTCTCTCTTTAATGACTCAAAAACTGCTATTCACTAAAAACAAATTAGGAATTTAAGTTAAACTATTTTGATCTGCCTCTCGTTGTTCCAATGTTCTCAACACGTGATCATTTTTCTCATCCGCAATCGCTCCGGCTGAAAGGATTGCCGTAAGAAACAAACCCAATATTACACCGACTACCGAGCCTAACAGGAAATTAATCATTGATAACCTCCACCATTGCAATAAAGATTTTAGTCATCCTCCTCCTTTAGAGTTTCCGGGGAGTTATTACAAGGACCATGCCAGATAACATAAATTCAGCTAAATATTTGATATTAAACACCATTTTAGATTGACGACCTTTAGTCGGAAGATAAAATCGTATGGTATTCAATACAAAATTACATTTTGGGATTCTGAAGAGGCCATAGTAAACGCTATGAGATGTATGATAATACATACTTGCCAAATAAGATTTATTATAAAGTTGACAATTTATGAATCGGCACCCCTCAGCGGACGCGGCAAAGCCCCGCCAAATCTAATTTGCTCCCTTTTTCATGATAATACTGCCTTCTTAAATTCTTCTATGCCAGTGCGCTCGATGAACCTCGGCATTCTCTCCCTCGGCTTTGCATTTTTCGCGTAGTAATCGAGGCATTTCCGTATCAGTTCAAGGACCTGTTCTTCAGAGAGTTTTTCCGCAATTACATTCCCTATGCGCGGCCTTCCACCCGAATTGCCGCCGACCACAACCGTCCAGCCCCCCGGCGCAGCGAAAGCGCCGAAGTCCCTCAAATAGCTTTCCGCACAATTCAGCCTGCAGCCGGATATTCCGAACTTTGTTTTGGCAGGGATGAAATCTTTCTTTCCCACATACATCTTTTCTATCTTTGCAGCGAGGCCGAGCGAATCCCCCTGCCCAAACTTGCATGTTACCGTACCGGGGCACGCCTGTACATAATGAACACATAACCCTTCTGCGGGACCAACTTCCATTGCGAGATCTTTCCAGACATTGTCAACGTTCTCGGGTTTTATTCCCACGAGCGCGATACGCTGCCCCGAGGTTATCTTGATTATCCGGATATTATATTTACGTGCCACTCCGGCGAGCGTCTCAAGAATCCCGGGTGTCAAAACACCCATCGGAATCCTCGGGACAACAGCATATGTCTCTTTATCTCTCTGGAGAATCGCCCCCTTTATTTCTTTACTCATAAACGCGCTCCTTTCCCGATTTCATTTAATTAGTGGCTGTCTATAAAGTACCCAAGAAACCCAGAAAACTGTCATTCCCGCAAGTGAAGCGCGTCGGGAATCCTTCTTAGAAGCTATCGGAAAGATTCCGGACAAGCCGGAATGACAGAGAAATGGTAACTAATCGAGTTTATACACAGACATTAAATAATACAAGCACGCATAAGATGAAAATTATTATTGATGCTTTAGTATAACTAACAATTAGCCGTTTTTTGTATAACCATCATTGACAATTATCGTCATAATTTTTAAATTGAAGCGGTATGTGATTAAATTAGTTTGAATAATCAGCATGTTTATAACAACTTATTTCGGGCATAAAATATGCTACCGATATGTTGTAAATTAAACAATCATAAGAAGGCGGTGGCGAAAATATGAAAATTAACAAGTGCATAGACTGCAGCAGTGAAACACCTCCGGATGATAGTCATTGCGCCATCTGTAAGGTCGGGATTACGCAAATGTATGATGAATTAATCTACTTATTAACTATTCATAACAGCTGGGGTTTACTTCAAAAATTACGCAAAATAGAGACATATGATCTCGGTAAATTGGCAGATTATAAAGTTTCTGAGCCTGTCGAAAGCTGTGTCAACGAATAAAATACCAGGAGTTCCCCCAAAATTTTTAAGCGCTTGAGGGGAATAGCGATCTCTGTGCTGCGACTTGCGGCAGCGGTCTCATGATCCGGCCCGGATGACGCATGAAAATACTCGTTAGACCGTCGGCAATGCTGTAATAGTGAAAGTCTGGAATCCCAAACAAGCGCTTTGCCGCCTTCAACACATAGCTGGCGATCACTTTCAGTTTCGACTCAGGGTCAAGCAAAACCGCAGCAAAATAGGCCGCTGCGCACACCAGCGGCATTATGTTCTGAAGACTCCGATAGTTCAACACGCGCACGTCCTCCAACTCATAACTCTGCTTTACGTAGCGAAGGGTCTCCTCAATCGCCCATCTCCGGAGATATGCCCGCACCAGCCGCCACAACACTCTTCTGCTTCTTCTCAGAGGCTCCGTCGTTAACAGCATCATCGGCTCAACTCCAAACCCTCGCACTACCAGCAGGCCCAGGGTCTCTTCCCTGCCGGGGAACCGCACACTACGATACCCAAACTCAAGATGATATACCTTCTCCTTACCATCATCCATCTTCACTACTGTCTCGGCATACGGCAATGGGGTGTCCTTTACAATCTCTTCAACCAGCATTGCTTTGTTTGACCATATCAGATCACGATTACCGATCAGTCGTATTAAAAATCGGTATCCTCTTTGCAGCATCGGCTGAATAAGATTCTTCCGGTCCCCGCCGCGATCAATCACCCATATCCCTCGCTTCTTTACGGACCCGGCAACCATATCCATGACCGTTGATATCTCGTGATTCTCACTGACAAACTCAGGAGCATCCGCCGAATACAAACGGGCCACCAGCGGCACTATCTTGCTGTCCCCCACCTCCGCGGCCACAACATTACACGTCCAATAGCCATTGCCCAGCTCATGCTCGCTGCCGTCATGCACCGTCGCCAAATACTGCATCTTCTTCGCATATTTCTTCCGTATGTCGCTTGGGTCCAGAATGAGTAAGGTGTCTTTTCCCACTAGGGCCGCTCCCATAGTAAGAAGCTTTTTCTGAACTTTTGCACCCAAGCCTTTCCGTAACAGTTGCCGAGATAACCTCTCCTCTACCTTCTTGATCGAGATCGGTTCCTCTAACGTCCGGCCTACCTTCGTCAATACCACCGACTGACTCGCTTGTATCCCATAAACCATCTCTTGCACAAAACGAGCCGCTGTTTTGGGCAGCCCTTTTGAAAGTTCCCCCGAAAATCTCGCTATCTTCTCCCTCAACTTCCTCGCCATTCTGCTATAATCCATGTAACCTCCTTCTGATATATCCTTAGTTGCTAAGCACTTCTAAGATATACCACAGGAGGTCTTCTTTACCTCTGCTGCTTACAAAAAGTTCCCCCATTTTTTCCAAAACGAACTCCGACCACTTCAGAAAATAATTTTTTACAGTTGCCTCAGATAGTTACGTCCTCTGAACAGGTAATTCTGGGGGAACTCCTGATAAAATACAAACCTGCCTCGCGGACAAGCTGGGCGGATATACTAAAAAACCGGCAAATAGCTTATATGAAGACACCCTGCAGCAAGACCGCAGGGTATCTTAATGTAAGGAGTTATTTTTATCATATTCGTTCGCTAATCCCGCAGCAAGCTGCGGGGAATGCACTCGCTATCCGTTTCAATTGACGACAGCGATAACGGTTTCTCCGGCCTTCACCTCTTCTCCCGCCTTTACCGTAATGCGGGCGTCCTTTGGCAGATAGACATCAAGGCGCGAGCTGAATTTTATGATGCCGTATCTCTCTCCCCGTTTCAGCGCATCGCCGACCTTTGCCCTGCAGACCGTCCTCCTCGCAAGAAAACCGGCAACCTGTCTTACAAGCACCCTGCCTTGTTCCCCTTCGAGAACCATAACAATATTTTCATTCTTGATCGATGAGTCTTCTTTATACGCCGCCATGTATTTACCGGGAGAATATTTCACAGCGGTTACTTTTCCGTCACAGGGGGCGCGGTTCACATGTACGTCGAGAGGCGACATGAATATGCTGATTTCCCTGGTCTCCGCAGTCAGGTAATCTTTTTCAAATACGTCTTTTATGAGCATTACCCTGCCGTCTGCGGGCGCGACAAAAAGACCCGCTCCTTCGGGGACTTTTCTGTCCGGGTCCCTGAAGAAAAAAGCCATGAAAAAAGTCAGGACCGCAAAAAAACAAAAAGCAACTGCAAAAAAGGAAATAACGAGATGGCTGCTTCCTGTTTTCCGGACCCAAAATAATAATATCGCAAGGACTACCGCGATCAGAAAAGACCCGAAAATAAACGGATAGCCCTCAGGGGCGAATTTGATCACGCCTTTGATTTATCGACAAGCTTTCCCTTTTTCAGCCACGGCATCATGGCCCTGAGTTTAGCTCCGACCTCTTCTACAGGATGCTCCTCACCCTTTTTTGTGAGTGCGTTGAAGACGGGTTTGTTCGCCCTGCATTCCAGAATCCATTCTTTAGCAAACCGACCCGACTGTATCTCCTCCAAAATCTTCTTCATCTCTTTCTTTGTTTCCTCGGGGATGATCCTCGGCCCCCTTGTAAGGTCTCCATACTGTGCAGTGTTGCTGATGGAATACCGCATATTCGAGATACCGCCTTCATAAATGAGGTCAACGATCAGCTTCACCTCATGGAGGCATTCGAAGTAAGCCATCTCCGGTGAATAGCCCGCTTCGACAAGGGTTTCATATCCGGCGGTAATGAGAGAAGTAAGACCGCCGCAGAGCACGACCTGTTCCCCGAACAGATCTGTCTCGGTCTCCTCCCTGAAGGTCGTTTCTATGATGCCGGCCCTCCCCCCTCCTATTGCAGACGCATAGGCAAGTGCGACATCCCTTGTTTTCTTCGAAGGGTCCTGATGGACGGCTATAAGGCATGGTACGCCGCTACCCTTTATATATTCGGACCTAACAAGGTGGCCCGGACCTTTTGGAGCCACCATGAAGACATTTGCATCAGTCGGGGGCACTATCTGTCCGAAGTGGATATTGAAGCCGTGGGCAAAGCCCAGGTAAGCGCCTTTCTTAATATTCGGAGCAATTTCACCCTTGTATATATCAGCCATATATTCATCAGGGACGAGCATCATTATTACATCTGCTTTCTTGGCCGCTTCAGAGGGCGTAAAGACATCGAAACCCGCTTTTTCCGCTTTCTCCCAGCCTGCCCCGCCTTTTTTCACTCCTATGATTACGTCCATCCCGCTTTCCTTAAGATTATTCGCATGGGCATGTCCCTGGCTTCCATATCCCATTACCGCGATCTTTTTCCCTTTCAGGACTTTTCTGTCAGCATCTTTATCGTAATAAATCTTAACCACCATACCCTCCTTTTTGCCCCGGCGAATCCGCTGAGGCGGGCAATATTTGATATGAACAACGCGTATTATATTATACTTTGTCACATTCTGACTACAAGCACCGGGACCTTCGTTTCTTTATTTATGACTCCGAAGGTGACACTCCCGAGAACCGCCGCTTTTAAAGCGCTTCTGCCGTGCGAACCGATAGCGATGAGATCAACCTTGGATTTCTGGGCCTCCTTCAGGATTTCTTCCACCGGGTGGCCCCTCCTGATAACCTTCTTTGACTGGACGTCGCCCTGCAAGCACAATCTTTCGGCTTCTTCGAGATAAACCTCGGCAGCCTGTTTCAGATAGTCTTCGATCGGTTCTATCAGCTTGGTGGGCGTTGCCGTTCCGGGCACCGACTGCGGAACAAAGGAACTTTTGTCTATTACACTTAATAAAGTTATAGTCGCACCCACTTGTTTGGCAAACCGGACCGTATATTCGACGGATTTTTTTGCCGGCTTTGAACCGTCAGTCGGAACAAGAATCTTCGAGATCATAAATCCTCCTTTTATATTTAAGAATTTTAAATAACGTCACAAATAATTGCGCATGTCATTCCCGCAAGCAAAGCGAGTCGGGAATCCCTCTTCAAAAGAAGGAAAGATTCCGGACAAGCCGGAATGACAGATTATACGATGTATTATGTAAAGATTTATGGCGCTCCCTCCAATTAATGTGAAAGAAATCTCATTTTATTTATTGTATCTTGATTTGAGATAACTCACAAGCAGATAGACTGCAAGTATAATTACAGATACTAAGATTATTACATGTTCAATCCGGCCGATATCTTTTTTGACGATCTCCAGGCTATTGCCTCCTATATACCCGGCTCCCACCATCATAGTGACGGTAACTATTGATGAAAAGACATCGGCGAGGAGAAATTTTAACGGGGCCATTTTCACCACACCGGCAGTGAGAAATATCTGTGCGCGGATACCGAGAAAATGTCTCCCGATAAGTATGACGAATACCCCCTTTTTTTTGAAGATGTCCTCGAGCTTCGACAGTCTTTCGGCCGATAATATCTTCCTGAACCTCTTATGCGCGATGACCATCCTGCCGTATTTTCTGCCGACCAGGTAGAGGGAAAAGTCGGTTATCATGAGTCCCGAAAATATAACGACGAGCGCAGGTAATATTTTGATTACGTCCTGGGATATTAAAAAGCCGCATAAAATGAGGGTTGTATCCTCCGGGAACGGAAAGCCGAGCCCTCCCAGTATAAAGAGAATAAAAATACCCATATAAGGGAAGCGCCCTAAGATAGCGGATATCCCGGTCATCAGGTCAAATTATACCAGTATACCAGATACGAGAATAATCCTATGGAGCGCAGGGATCCTCTACAGCGCGGCTGACATACTGTTTTCGCGGATTTAAATTCTGCGCAGATTTATCGGAACAGAATTTACCTCGCAGGGCGGCAGCCCGAGAATGAGCGAAAACACTATGTCAGCCGCACTCCACTGAATGGATACAATACGGGTCCTGTCCGCAGGCAGGATCTATCTCTCCGACTTAAGAGCGTTCTGATAATATCTCAATGCATATTCCTTGGCCATTCTTCGTGCGCTGAACAGGGGGCCGTTACTTTTTATCGCCTCTTTCATTACCTTTACCCAGTCCGCGGGAACGCCGGTTTCACCGACCCTGTAAAACAAAGGTATGATCTCTTTCTCCAGGAGGTCATAAACGGCCTCTGCATCTTCATCGCTTCCATTTCCCTTAAAGGCCCATCCATTCTTGCCGTTAAACCCTTCTATCCACCATCCGTCGAGTATGCTCAGATGAGGGACGCCGTTCAGTGAAGCTTTCATTCCGCTCGTACCGCAGGCTTCCAAAGGCGGTATGGGATTGTTCAGCCACAAGTCAACACCGTGGACCATATACTGGGCAAGCTGCTCGTCATAGTTTTCCACAACGGCAATTCTTCCTCCCAGAGCAGGGTCCTGGGCGGACTTGAATATGCGCTGAAGTATCCGTTTTCCCTCATCATCCGAAGCATGGGCTTTACCTGCAAATATTATCTGCAGGGGTCTCCATCGATTATTCAGAAGTCTCTTGAGCCGGTCCGGATTATGGAAGATGAGGTCAGCTCTTTTGTAAGTTGCAAAGCGCCGGGCAAAACCGATGGTCAGTGCTGTGGTATCAAGCAAAACACCACCCGTTATGATATTGACGGGATTCACCATGTTCTCATTCCACTTCCGACGTGCCTGTTCCCGGACAAAATTGATCAGTTTTATTTTAAGCCAGTAATGGGTTTGCCACAACTCCTCATCAGGTATATTATCAATGAACCCCCATATCGTCGTGTTATCGTGTTCGTCCAGCCAGCGGTCACCGAGATACTTATTGAAGAGGAGCTCAATCTTCGGCTCTATCCACGTAGGCACATGGATTCCGTTTGTGATCGAATCTACCGGGACGTCTTCCTCTTTTTTATCCGGCCAGAGAGCCTGCCACATACTGCGTGCAACCTCACCATGTTTTTTACTGACCCCGTTATGATAACCGGACATTCTAAGCGAGAAAGCGGTCATATTAAATCCGGCTGCGGGTTCGCCCGGATGTATCCCGAGCTTGAGAAAAGAATCGCGGTCAAGCCCGAGGTAAGGATAGCAATGACTGAAATACTTGTCCATGAGATGAAAGGGGAAGACATCATGTCCGGCCGGCACAGGCGTATGGGTAGTAAAAACGGTTGTCGAACGCACCCGCTTGACAGCGTCTTCAAAGCTCATACCGTCCTCGATACGTTCCCTTATACGCTCCAGTAATGCAAAAGCACAATGGCCTTCATTCAGGTGCAATATGGAATACTTAATGCCGAGCGTCTTCAGCATTGCTATGCCCCCTATGCCGAGGACCATTTCCTGACGCAGACGCTGTTCGATGTCGCCTATATAGAGATGGTAAGCCACAGTCCTGTTCCAGGGCTCGTTCTGATCGATATCCATATCCATCAGATAAAGGGGAATGCGGCCGACTTCCACTTTCCAGACGCCGACGTAGACCGGAGGTTCGAGAAAAGGCACCTGGACCACGATCTGTTCTCCCTTTTCATTAAGAACTTTTTCGATCGGAGCAGCTTCCCGGTCAAGGATTTCATCGACGTTCTCCTGCCAGCCGTCCATCCTGATCTTTTGACGCAGATAACCTTCAGGGTACAGGAAGCCGACTGCTACCATCGGCACCCCCAGATCACTGCATTCCTTGACATGGTCGCCGGCAAGAAAGCCCAACCCACCCGCATAAAACGGCAGGGAATGATGGAGCCCGTATTCGGCTGAAAAATAGGCTATCGGCAGGCAGCCCGATTCCGAAACACTTTCCGCAAACCAGCAGATACGCGTTTCCACGTCCCTCCGGAACCTTGCCAGCACAATATCGTGGTGATGCAGATAATCGGGGTTATTCTCAAACCTCTTAAGGACACCCTGGGGAAAGTCCCTCAACATCTCTATAGGGTTGTGTCCGCTCTCCTTCCAGGCGATGCGGTCTAAAGTCTTAAAGAGCATCCTTGCAGCCGGATGCCAGCTCCACCAGAGGTTATAGGCGATGTCAACGAGACCCGACAGCCTCTCAGGCATGCTGGAAGAAAGTTTATCTCTCACGGTCTTCAGTTTCCTATATAAGCATTATACATGCGGACAAAACGGCTGGCAAAAATAGACAGGGCGAAGTTAATAAGGGTCCAAGATAGTATAGACATTATTTGGACCGTCATTCCCGCGATTCTCATGCGGGAATCCACGTTTCAAGGCTCTGGATGCCCGACGAAGGACCTCGGGCATGACGAATAAAGTTGTTCGATAACTGAAATACTGGGGAATTACATAAGCAAGTTTTCGAAGAAAGCATCAGCTACTTCCCCGGACATACCGTTATTCTTGAATTACCTTGACTAATATGAAAGGAGGTGCTACGGTATAGACAAGATTTTAGAAGTTTTTGCGTTCACAAAAGGCCACAAAGACTTTTAGCTTTGTGGCCTTTTTCTATTGAGTCCTTCTGAGATTTTAGTCTATACATAAGGAGGTAAACAAAATGACACAAGGAACAGTGAAGTGGTTCAACGACAGCAAAGGGTTTGGCTTCATTACTGCTGAAGACAATACTGATGTTTTCGTCCACCATACATCTATTCAGGGCAGCGGCTTTAAAAGCCTTGCCGAAGGTGACAATGTCAGCTTTGATACTGAACAAGGCCCGAAAGGTCCCAAAGCGATCAATGTGGTTAAACTCTAATTAATTGGGCGGGGCTCCCTCAGAAGAGGGGGCCTTCTCCTTTGAGAGGAACATGAATAATAATAAGCACGCAGCAACGATGGAGAAGAAGCATGAGATGATGCAGCAGAGACGTGAAGCAGGCTCTATTGCGACACACTTCCCTGAAGTTGCAGGCATCGACATGAATATGACATATAACCAGAGGGGGGCCAAATCTATACTCCGGACTTTTCATTTCAGTCCCAGCAGCTATGCTTTTTTCATAGTGAATTGCTTAAGAAAAGACTGTGTTGATGGTGGATTTGATCTAACCCAGGTTATAACTACGATGATCAGAAACCACGGAGTAGAGGTAAAAGGAGTGCTCAGCTGCAAAGGCACAGATTCCTCCACCAACCACTCGGATATTATTTATGAAGTTTCCATACAATACACATAAATCGCTGTCCTTAAATATTTCGATATTTTGAGATAACAGCATCTCTCCCAAATAGTCTGCTCCCAACATAGTTTTGAATGTATTCAAAACTGTAATATCTTCAAGCGGTATTCAGCATAACGATAGCGGAATTCTTATACCCTTCTTTTTTCTGGACCGAATATATATTTCTGAAGCTGAAGGTTCAGGCGCGCCCGGAGTTTGTCCTCGATCATCCATCGCGCAAGATCTTCCGGAGCAAGGATGCCGAAACCGGGGGACAGAAGGAGCCTGCATTTATTCATCAGACTGAATCTGTCAATAATATCCATTGTCCATTCATAATCATCTCTGCCAGTAATCACGAATTTAACCTCATCGTTTTTCTTTATTTCATTGAGATTCGAAAAATCCATCCTGTCGCTCATTCCGCTGCCGGGCGTTTTTATATCGAGTATGATCACGGCCCTTCTGTCGATATCTTTTATGCTCAGTGAACCATTGGTCTCGACCAATACTTCATGGCCTTCTTCAAGTAATCTTTTTATGAAAGGGTAAATCTCTTTTTGAAGGAGCGGTTCGCCGCCGGTAATTTCAACAAGGCCGATTCCCGCATGCCTGATTTTCGTCAAAATGTCTTCTTCCGAAAGCTCGATGCCTTCATCATAAGCAAATGTGGTGTCACAATATGAACATCTCAGGTTGCAGCCCATAAGCCTCACAAAAGCGCAGGGCATACCCGCATAACTCGACTCACCTTGAACGCTCGTAAAAATCTCGCAGACTTTCAATACTCCTCCTTATTTATAACCTCGATCAGTTACCATTTGTCTGTCATTCCGGCTTGTCCGGAACGACAAATACGTCCAGTTTATGGAGAAACGCTATAAACAATTTAAAGACAGATTTCCAATCATATAAAAAACCATATATTCTATTATATAATGATAAACAGGATTGACAAATGGACATTGATATGCAGCACGGAATCTCTCCAAAATATGAAGTCCTCAGGGATGTGGTTAAAGATTACCCCGGCATTTTGAGCGCCTCCGAACCTCTGTTCCGCGAATTGAATAATCACCCTTTCAATTGGGGTTTTGTTGTGAAAGAGATGCGCACCTATGCGCTTAAGAATTTCTATCTGCACGATCATCACGAAAAAGGTCTCGGGGCCATCAAGACCATTATTGACGTCTTTTTAGACGCCATAAATAACACCGATATTTCTGTTCAGGAGGCTGCAGCCGAAAGTCTGATCTTTTACGTCGAAAAAATCATGGTGGACGGCGATAATGACCTTAAAAAATACCGGGCGATCTTTCAGGACTGTTTTATCAGGCTCAATCAGCTGCCGGACGAGCGATTTTTCCTCTTTGTCACAAATCCCCATCAATTAAAAAAGCTGGGACAGATTATTCTCGGGAAGATGCCTTCCGGCTTTGATCTCGAGATATTCAACAACCTGCTTTTCAGATACCTTTCAGTGACTTTCGAGTATTGGCTGAACGAAGAAGATCCCATAAAGCGTCTGAAGCAGGTAAAAAGGGTTACCCTCACTGAAGAACAGTCAAGAAAAATAGAAGAGTTATTATACCCCGTCTCGCACGCCCATTTGAGAGAGTTATTGGCACAAATGAGAAGACTCGATAAATCCGATGATCAATGCTCCCGGTTGAAAGAACTCATAAAGTTGCCCGGTTACACGCAGTTGGTTAAGTTCTATGAAGATCTATCGGCAATGCTGGCCGTAACCGGAGATGTGCATACGGACCTGATCTTAAAAATGCTCTACCTCCTCAAGATTATGGAAATCAAAGGTCTTTACGGCATCCATGAAAATATCCTAAGGGAGATAAACCGCACCATATCCGACATGATCAGGATGGAGGAGCCCGATCAAATAAAGACCCTCCTCCCCGATACCCTTGGTGCTTTAAAAGAGAATTTCAAAAAATATCCGGAGACGGTCCTGTATTGTATCCAGGCCATCGGCAACGAAATCTATAACAAAGGCGACAGCGGTTTCGTTGATTGGTATTTGCAAAAAATCATCCTGCTTGGATTCCAATATCCCGATATAAGGGGAGTCACTGAAGATTGGCAGGTCAGGTCGAATCGCACCCATTTAAAAAATGTACGCGTCTGGCTTGAATTGATCGAAAATGATCCCAAATGGTCAAAGGCCCTCATCTCGGCTTTGATCATTAACCTCAGGCTTTGCGGAGTGCATATAAGCGATACGGACATTTTCCAGAAGGACATAACAAAACTTCTTAACAGCGATATAAGGCCGGTCTACCACCTGGTAAAGCAGATGGCGAGGATATTCCCGGTCTATTTCAGCGAAATCGGCGCTGAAGGACCGTTGCGGGAGGTCTCTACCGAAATAGACGAGTCAACCCACCGGGCCGACACGCTTGTACATTTCTTGCGCAAGCAGAGCCACGTCGAAAGCAGCGCGCGGGTCGTTGATTTCATCGAAAAAGTCATATCTTTCTGGCGGACAAAGGATAAAACTGCTTTAAAGCGTTTTCTGCCTGAAGAAGTTTACGAACAGATTAAAGATTCGGGTCCGTACGTTGACGAACTGCATACTATTTTTGATAATATTTTTCGCCTTAAAGGATTTTCGGAAATAACCGACCTTCTTTGTCTTTCCGAGGACGAGATACCTGCGCTCACCCACAGCATACCTCTTGTATCTGAAAGAGAGAAGAAGCGGGCGGAACTGGCCGTCAGGTTCTACCATCTGCTCAATAAAAAATATAACCTCGATCCACAGGACATCCTGGACCAGTTAAGGTACGCTCAATGCATGGGACTACCGAACACCGATTCTCTGATTGCCGTCCTCGAAAAAGGCAGCGTTTCTCAGCGCCTCGAAGGTGTGCTTAATTACCTGAATCTTTTGCGGGACATTATTCTTTCTCCCGAAAAGCATGCGCCCGTAGAGAATATTTTCCGTAAAAGACATATTGCAGCCGGCATACCTTCAGTATACGGCAAATACCACGAGCTGAAATTCGATGCTTTAACACTTACCTTCCGACTGGAAGGGCTCGCCAACATCTCGTTCGAAGAGCTTATAAATTCAATCAACCTCAAGTTTATTACCCGGGCCACCCTTTTCCAGATCGAAAAGTATGCCAATTTGTTCTTCATGGCCTTAAAATTGGACGGCATATCATCCTACAAGCTCGAAAACGCACTTGATCTATTATCTGTGGCTTTGGAGGTAAGGCGGTTCTCGTTCTCCCAATACATAGACATATTCAGGGGCTTCTCGGAGGCGGTACAGGATATCCTGAATACATATTACAGCGGCATTTTTAAGAACAACCTTAAACAAATTATTCCCCAAATAGGCCCCGAACATATCCTTCCCAAATATCTCCAGACCGAAAAATGGCAGAGTGAATCGGAGTTTATCAATAAAATATCCGAGCAGTTCCTGAGAGAGACCGTTGCAGGTTCATTCGGCCTCCAGCAATTGGATAACTTTATAAGCAGGATACTGAAGACATTGTTTGAGCAGGCGGAGGACCTTGATGTTCAGAATCTGGGCCTGCTCATGAGCTACGACCCGAAAAAGGCCCTGTCCGGTATTCACACCCCTAATAAGGTAACGAGAGACAGGATCCATCTCGGAAACAAGGGATATAACCTTATAAAACTGGGGTCTCTGGGAATACCGGTCCCGCCGGGGTTTATTATAACCACCGAGGTATTTCGGTGCGAAAAAGCGATCAACAGATTCAGGTATGTCAGGGAGCACCTTGACGAAGGAATTGAAGAACAGCTTGCAGCACTCGAAAAACAAACGGGCAAGGTTTTTGGAGATCCTGAAAATCCTTTGATAGTATCGGTGAGAAGCGGCGGAGCGATCTCCATGCCCGGCATGATGATCTCCTTCTTAAACGTCGGGATCAATGAACCCATCGTCGACGGACTGATAAAAAAAACCGCTAAACCCTGGTTCGCCTGGGATTGTTATCGTCGCTTTTTACAGTGCTGGGGGATGTCATATGGCATAGAAAGAGACAAGTTTGACGACATCATGAACTATTTTAAGGACAAATATAACATACAGAGAAAAATTCAATTTATGCCCGATCATATGCGGGACGTGGCGCTGAGCTACCGGGATGCGATCAGGGATAACGGGATAGATATAATCGACGACCCCAAAATTCAGCTGCAGACATCGATAGAACAAGTCTTTAAATCCTGGTTCTCTAAAAAGGCGCAGGCGTACCGTGAGATTCTGGGTATTTCTGAAAATTGGGGTACCGCTGTCATTGTTCAGGCAATGGCCTGCGGGAACCTTGATATCAACTCGGGCACCGGCGTTCTTTTCACGCGCAACCCTCAGGAGTCGGGGGACAGGGTGATGCTGTGGGGTGACTTTGCAACCGGAGCGCAGGGGGAAGATATCGTTTCGGGGCTCGTAAAGACTCTGCCCATTTCGAATGAACAGAGACCATATGAAGACAGAACATCGGAGATCTCTTTCGAAGAGAGCTTTCCCGAGCTTTACACTGCGCTGCTCAAAATAAGCAAGGATTTAATTTACAAGGAGCAGTGGGGCGCACAGGAGATAGAGTTCACCTTTGAAGGGAAAAGCAGCGGGAACCTGTTCATCCTGCAGACGCGTGATATGGCCCTGATAAGAAAAGAGAGTTTCATGGCCTTTGTCCCTTCCAGGAAACTCTCTTCCAGCTACCTCTCGAGGGGCATGGGTGTCGGCGGCGGCGCCTTGAGCGGCAGGGTCGTCTTTGACCTGGATGAAATCGAGGAACTCAGGCATCGGTATCCGGATACTCCATTGATCCTGGTGCGGTCCGATACCGTTCCCGATGACATCAGACATATTTCAGCCGCTGACGGCCTGCTTACAGCCCGCGGCGGGTCAACATCTCATGCATCGATTATAGCCAATCGCCTGGGGAAGACTTGTGTCGTCGGATGCAATAATCTGGCTGTCTGGGAACACGACAAAAGATGCAGGATAAACAAGCGGTCGATTAAAGTCGGCGATTTTCTGAGCATTGACGGAAGAAACGGCTCGGTCTATTCCGGCAGGCATCAGGTGAAGGAGATAAAGGCCGGAGAGGCGGTAATAAACCCGTAGCACTTGCGAAGAGGCACAAAATCTATTAAGATTCCATAAGTATGAAGAAAGGAGAAAAAATGTCGGAAAGGAGCAAAAAAGGAATGATCTCAGAAAAAAAACCTATCCTCGGTATTAATGGTCTCGGCAGGATCGGCAAGTTGACCTTATGGAATCATATCGGCAGAAAATATTTCTCCGAGATTGTTGTGAACATCGGAAGGAAGGCCGGCACAAAACTCGAAGATGTTGCCCTGTACATTGAAAAAGATTCAACTTACGGATCGATGCACCAGTATCTCCACGGATATAAGGCGCAGAAAGTTATAGAAAGTGTCGACGAAGAAAAGGGCATCATGGTGATAGATGGCATCCCCGTTACTGTTTTAAGGGAATCGCGAAATCCGGTGAATATACCGTGGAAATCTCATGGGGTGAAAGTGGTTGTGGAAGCCACAGGGAAGTTCAAAGACCCGACAACACTACCCGACTCCAAAGAAGGCGCTGCGCGCGGTCATCTCGAAGCCGGCGCCGAGAAGGTAATCGTCTCTGCTCCTTTTAAGATCAAGGAAAATGGAATTCCCATGCCCGAGGATTCGACAACAATTGTGATAGGAATAAACGATGATAAATATGATCCCGCGAAGCACCGGGTGGTCTCAGCCGCCTCCTGTACGACCACCTGCCTTGCTTATATGATCAGGCCTTTGCTGGATTACTTCGGCACGAGTAAGATACTTAACGCCTCTATGGCTACGGTCCATGCGGCTACCGGCACACAGGAAGTGTTGGACAGGCTTCCGAAGTCGGGAGCGACAGATTTAAGAAAAACCAGGAGCATCCTCAACAACATTATTTTGACCACCACAGGAGCCGCGAAGACGCTCGGTCTTGTTATACCGGAAATGAACCAGATAGGTTTCAGCGCAGAATCAGTGCGCATTCCAACATCCGCGGGCTCCCTCATTATCCTGGTCGTGACGTTCTCCGATGAAGTCGGGGGACCGGCAATCAACAGGACCCTCATTAATAGCATTTATCGTGACGCCGAGAAAAAGGAGAAGAGAGGGTATATCAAATATACGGATGAACAGAACGTATCTTCCGACATCATCGGCCACTTCGGGCCTGCTACCATCATAGAAGGGCATGAAACGCACACGAGGACGGCCTTTGCTACTTTAGATCTTTCGAAATTCGCCAAGCTGCCGGCCGAACTTATCAAGCAGTGCCCGCAAAATTTGGAAATACCGATCACTCAGGCGAGTATCTTCGGCTGGTACGACAACGAAATGGGAAGCTACACGAACATGCTCGGCGACCTCACTGTTAAGATAGCGTCGATGGTCTATCAGTAACATCGCATGTGCCATTAATATACAACTATTTCTTAAACTGGCAGCCTGCAATGTCTCTCCTCCGGCGGGAAGAGGCCAAATCTTATTTTTTACACATCAAGTCCAAGCATAACATTTACCTTACAGTCTTCTCCTGAACAATGCAAAAAATTTTTCTTTAACCTTTTCGATGAATGGCCGCTCAAGCCATTTATCGAGCGTAATCCTTTCCGACTGCTTCAGGTCCTCTTCAAAAACATCAAGCATCCGCCCGCCAAAATCCGGATCCAATATGCCGACATTACCCTCGTCGTTTTTTCTTAATGACTGGAAATCGAGATTGGCCGACCCTATTACGCTCCACATCCCGTCAAAGACATATGTTTTGGCGTGCAGCACTTCTCCCTGATAATTATATATCTCGACACCCGCCTTAAGGAGCTTCGTAAAAAAGGACCTGCCTGCATACTGTGCAGCCACGATATCCGATTTTCCTGGCAAAAGAAGCTTTACATCCACTCCCCTCAATACCGCCTCTTCAAGCACCTGGACCATCCTTCTGCTCGGAGTAAAGTAGGCTGTTGTAAAATGAATCCCCTTTTCAGCCTGATTTATACTGTAGTAAAGCAATTTTCTCATCTTCCTTCTCCTCTTCGAAGAACTCGCAAATATCGGCACTACAGGTAGCCCGCCGGAAACGGGCTCGGCATATTTGTTGAAATGTATCGGCATGCCTTTCCATATTTCCCAGCTTTTTTCGAACAGGTCCAAAAGTGTGCTGGATATAGGGCCTTCAAGGAAAATTCCCGTATCCCTCCATCCTTTAACCTTCTTTATCCTGTGATAACCTCTGTATTCATTTGCTATATTAAGTCCGCCGGTAAAAGCTTTAATCCCGTCTATAAGGATCAGTTTTTTATGGTCCCGGTGGACGTAGTAAAAGGGCTTAGTCCACTTGAAAGGGTGAGAAGCCCTTATATGAACGCCCGCCTCTCTGAGACCTTTCCAGAAATTAGCCGGTGTGAATAAGGAGCCGAAATGGTCATAAAGGATGTAGACCTTAACGCCTTCAGATGCCTTTTGTTTAAGGATTTCCGCGAGTTCATTTCCTGTTTCGTCGTTCCTGAATATGTAGAATTCTAGGCAAATCAGTTCTTTCGCGGTCCGAATAATTTCAAATATGCTGCCGAATAATTCGCCGTTTTTCCACAGAAGTGTAATCTTGTTCCCGTCGCTGAAAGGAGTTTCATACACTTTGTGTATCGCCTCTTTTGTAAAAGATTGATTCACATCGGAAACACTCATAATAAATAATTGCCTAAAAAGACTTTTCTGTCAATCGAAGTTTTCATGGATATTTCCTCAAAAAATAAGCTAAAATTAAGAGGACGCTTAATACAGAGATGAATATCTCTTTAAAAGATATCAAAGAGTCGGACTGTGTTTGTGATGCACTGGTTCTCCCTTTTACGGAGGAGGATCCAGGTATTTATCGTGATCTCGGTTTACCGCTGTCAAGGCTTATCAAGAGATCTTTTTCCAGAGAATTCCATGGCAAACTTAATGAAGTCCTTTTGCTTCCGACCCCTGAAGATTTTAAGCCCGAAAGGATTCTGCTGACCGGCCTCGGGAAAAAAGATGAGATTTCGGGTGATAAGGTGAGGCAGGCCGGCGGCAAGTCTGCGGCTTACCTTCGTGATATGGGGATGAAAAAGATCGCCCTGTCTGCCGGTGTCTTTTCGACTCCCGGCCCGTCGCCCCTGGACTTTGTCGAGGGCGCCTTGCTCGGACTCTATACCTTTAAAAAATATGTTGAAGAAAAAGATAAGAAGGTAATTGACAGCCTATTTATACTTTCAAAGGAAACAAAAGACCTCAAGGACGACATTCACAGGACCGAAGTAATTTCGTCTTCGGTATGTTTCGCCAGGAACCTCGTAAACACCCCGGCCAATGACATGACGCCGACACACCTTGCAAATATTGCGTTATCTCTAAAAGGTAAAAACCTCACCGTGAAAATTCTTGAGAAAAGGGATGCTGAAAAACTCGGGATGGGTTCTTATCTTTCTGTTGCCAGAGGTTCCAAAGAGCCCCCCAAGTTCATTGTTCTCGAATATAAAGGCGCAAACGGCCGCCCCCTTGTGGTTATTGGAAAATCGGTCACATTTGACAGCGGCGGAATATCTTTGAAACCTGCCGACGGCATGGAGAAGATGAAGTATGATATGGCCGGCGGAGCAGCTGTCCTCGGAATTTTAAAGGCTTTATCGGAATTGAAATTACCGGTCCGCGTCGTTGGGATATTGCCGGCAACGGAAAACCTCATAGGCGGCTCTGCCTCAAGACCGGGAGATGTCGTAAGAGCAATAAATGGAAAAACCATAGAAATAATCAGTACCGATGCGGAAGGGCGTATGACCCTTGCGGATGCGATCGGATATGCCAAACGTTTCAAGCCGAAGGCCATAATAGATATTGCAACCCTTACCGGCGCATGTTCGATAGCATTGGGTAATGTAGTAATAGCCATGATGGGAAATAACGGGGAAATACTTGATAAAATAAAACATTGTGGTGATAATGTATATGAAAGAGCATGGGAGATGCCGCTCTTTGAAGAGTACAAGGAATATATAAAGAGTGATATAGCCGACCTTAAGAATACAGGCGGGAAAAGCGGCTCTTTAATGTCATCGGCATATTTTCTGTCTGAATTTGCAGGTGATGTCCCATGGGTCCATCTTGACATAGCAGGGACTGCGTGGGTGGAAAACGGGAAACCCTATATTCCCAAGGGAGCTTCAGGTATCGGGGTAAGGCTTATTTTAAAATTATTAAAGGAGTTGAGATGAAATTATTTAAATTATCGCTGATTATATCTTTTTTATTGATCCCGGCAGCGGCGTTAGCGTGGGGTCCGCTCACTCACATATACCTCGGGAATGAACTCTATTCCCTTGGATCTCTGCTTCCCGCAGGCATCATCGAAATTATAAGGCGATATAGGAAAGACTTTATTTACGGTAATCTTATGGCCGACATCATAGTCGGTAAAAAATATCTGCCCGACCACAAAAACTCACATAATTGGGATTTTGCCTTCGGCCTTTTAGAGGCAGCCGAGACCAGACAGCAGAAAGCCTTTGTATACGGCTACATGAGTCATCTTGCGGCGGATACTGTTGCCCACAACATTTATACGGCCGATAAAAAAAATCTGAGGCACACAGTACTTGAAATGAAGGCCGACAGCATTATTGATAAAAAATACTGGCAGCTCGCAATGGATATCGATCAAAAGATTCAGCTCAGGAACGACATCTTCCTCGAAAACACCCTTCACCGGTTTATCTTTTCGTTTAAGACAAACAAGAGAATATTTAAAGGCATGGTATTCCTTACGATCTTTTATCCCGAGCGGATAGGGGATTTCATAGACAGGAATCTTGTGACCTCCCTTCCTGTAAGGGAGACGATAGAAAAGCTGCACCAGGATTCGCTCGATAAGATTATAGATTTATTTCAGAACTGGGAGAACTCAGAGGTTGTAAAGGTGAATCCGATCGGAAATGTTTGCAGGAGAAAACTGTTCAGAAGTGAATTAAAGGCCTTTATCTTTAAATCCCTGAGAAGAGATGACCCTTCCTTTTACCGCGGCTACATAAACAAAAACCGATTACCTTAACCTAAACGTTGCAAAAAGAGATTGCTTCGCTTCGCTCCTAATGACACGCGGGTCATTATAGAAAGAATTCCGGTGCCGGAATATGTTGCTCGCAATGACGTGCAATTACGAAGAGACACTATATCATTGCGAGGAACGAAGTGGTTGCTCTGCAAAGCCGAAGCAAACTCGGAGATTCCGAACTAACCCATCCTACATCACTGAACCTGTTTATCAACATTAAGGTTCTCTTTCGAAAAAAACTATTTTATCGACTGGGTTATGAGCGCGCTGATTTCACCCAGGAGTTCTTTAATATCCGGCATATTCCATTCAACAACTTTATCTCCAAGGTGTTTATGCATGGGAAAAGAGGGGATTTCCTTATGATGAGGGGCGTTGTCATATCTGAAAACAGGTTTGTTATCGGAATCCATATATTGATACCTGTATTTATCGCATATGAGCTTTTTCCCTTTTTCAATGGCATATATCGAAAATTCGAGGGAGGAAAGGTCAATGAAGGTTAACTTGCCCTTGATATACGCTTCCTTATTCGAGGAACCGAAGTATTTCTGTACGTTCGAAGATAGGACAATTGAGGACAACGAGATCGCCTCCTCAATATTTTCTATGAAGGTGTAAATCACTTCAAAAAAGAACGGAGGGCGTTCTGGGTCTTTGTCCAGCTTGTAAGGAGTTTATGAAAGGAATACCAGTCGAAAAAATCCTTGTCGTCGCCTATTGTGCCTGATTCGAATTTTTCAAGAAAAGTGCCTGTATCCATCAGGTGCTTCTTTTCGAGCTTCTTTATCTGCCTTTTATAAAAGCCTGCGACCTTAAAACTGATATTGTATTCCCTTTCAAGAGATTCCTTAACTTCAGCAGTGACTGTCACGTGCAATTACCTCCTAAATTTAGCTTACTAAAAGAAGCGGAGGTTCGTCAACGAGACAGGAACAGGAGAAAACGAGTCAAGTTCTTTTTCCCAATCTTTTAAATACCACATTCAGGATTTCATGGAGCAGGGTGATTTCCTTAATGCTCAGAGTTCTTAAAAAGGCGGTTAATTTGGATAGTTCTCTTTCAAATGCTTGGCTTTTAGACGATCGTTCATCAAACTCAAAGAAAGTCTTCAAAGGGGTATTCAAAGATTGTTCCTTATATTGGTCTTCTACCACCTATGCCTACTACGATCCTGCAGATGCGTGGGCCATGGGGTTCGATGGGGGCTATGCCACGTACTACGATAAGACCCACGTCAGCTACGTCCGCTGCGTGCGCGGGGGGGTAAATCATACCATCGACCTTCCCAGAACAGGCCAGACAACCTGCTATGACTCTTCAGGTACTGAAATTTCCTGTGCAGGTAGTGGACAGGATGGTGCTATTCAGGCAGGTGTTGCATGGCCAAGCCCGAGATTTACTGATAATAGTGATCAGACAATTTCAGATAACCTTACAGGATTAATGTGGACAAAAGATGCAGGTACGCCAACAGTCGGCTCATGCACAGGCTGGACAATGCCTTGGAGTTGGCAGCAAGCACTTGATTATGTTGCATGTTTGAATAGCAATAATTATCTTGGACATAATGATTGGCGATTGCCTAATATCGATGAATTATCAAGTTTAGGAAATATGGGAGAAGCGAACAATAATACATGGCTGAATGCTCAAGGATTTACGAATGTGCAATTTTTATTCTGGTCGTCTAATACCTATGCCGGCTCGACGGGAGACGCATGGTGGGTCCAGTTGGGTGGTGCGATGGGCTTCGTCGATAAGAACTACGACCTCAACCATGCATGGCCAGTACGGACAAGAGGGCAGGCTGGTATTATTTCACTTCCCAAAGCTGGCCAGACTACAAGCTACGCACCTGGTGATGACGGAGCCATCCAAGCTGGTGTTGCGTGGCCAAGTCCAAGGTTTACGGTACTCACCTTTTTATTGAAGAATAGAAATAATAATTCCCAATCTATAACCCGTTTTAACTGAAATCGTCTGACAGGCCGGGTGGCAATCACATCTCAGGCGTACATACAAATTGTGAATGCAGATTAAGGACATTTAATAATCCGGGCGAGCTTTTCCCTGCCGAAAGGCGAAAGCTGCCTTAGATCCTCTATGATAGCAGGCATAATTTCGATTACTTTATCTATTTCCGCTTCCGTGTTATAGCGGCTCAAAGAAAACCTGATCGAACCGTGGATCGCAGTAAAGGGAACGCCCATTGCCCTCAAGACATGAGAAGGTTCAAGAGAACCCGAGGTGCATGCCGAACCCGATGAGGCGCAAACGCCGAATTCATTCAGTCTCAGCAATATGGCCTCCCCTTCGACATACTCAAAACTCAGGTTTGTTGTGTTGGGCAACCGGCTGCCGACATCTCCGTTGATTCTCACATCAGGGCAGGATCGTAAAAGTGTGCTCTCAAATTTGTCCCGCAATTTTTTTAAATAGGCGACTTCTTCAGTAATAGTATTCATGGCGAGTTCACAGGCCTTTCCAAGTCCGATTATCGAAGCAATATTTTCGGTCCCGGCCCTTCTCCCGTTTTCCTGATGCCCTCCGATGATATATGGATAGAACCTCGTGCCCTTTCGAACGTAGAGCGCCCCTATTCCCTTGGGCGCGTGCAACTTATGACCCGAAAGAGATAACATGTCAACCGGAAGCTTCTTCAAATCAATAGGGATTTTTCCAACGGCCTGAACAGCATCCGTATGGAATAAAACACGCCTTTCTTTGAGGATTTCTCCAATCTCCGGAACCGGAAAGATATTACCGACCTCATTGTTTGCATACATAACGGACACGACCATGGTATCGTCGTCAACGGTCTTCCTCAGTTCATCAACATTCAGTTGACCCTGATTGTTGACCGGCAGGAAAGTCACCCTATGGCCTTTCCTTGCGAGGTGCTTGCAGAAATTCAGGACTGCCGGATGTTCAACCCTTGTTGTAATTACATGCCTTTTCTGGGGAAAAGATTCGACTGCGCTCATTATCGCAGTATTATCGCTTTCCGTGCCGCAGCTCGTGAAAATAATCTCTTCGGGGTCGGCCCCGATGAGTTGGGCCACCTTGCCCCTTGCTTCTTCAATCTTCCTGTGAAGCTGGCCCCCAAAGGTGTGCATGCTCGAAGGATTTCCATAAAATTCCCTGAGATAGGGAAGCATCTCGTCGAGGACCTCGGGGGCAACGGCTGTAGTGGCATTATTGTCGAAATATATCGTGCTCATTGCACTTCTACCACTATTTCCTCGCCCACCAGTTCCTTCAGCTTGGTCTGAACGCCGCTGATGGTTACGCCTGCCATGGCACACCCGGTACACATACCGCGCAGAGCTATGACAACCCTGTTGCCGTCTATGTCGATGAGTTCGATATCTCCGCCGTCCGCCTGCAATCCAGGCCTTATCTCTCTATCGATAATCTCCTGTATCAGGGCGATCTTCTGAAGGTTCGTAAGTTTCTTCAGTTTCGCAGGTTTTTCCGGCATCTTCAGAGACCACATATCTCTGAGAATGGCTTCGATTTCTCCCCTGCATTCGCCGCAGCCGCCGCCCGCCTTCGTGTAATCAGTCACCTCATCGACCATTGTAAGGTGGTTTTCTATCGCAACCTTCCTTATCTTCTCCTCGGTAATATTGAAACATTTGCAAACAAGTTTGCCCTCTTCTTCAACGACTTTCGGAATGCCTTTATAATCGGCAATAGCGGCTTCAAGCGCCTCCCTTCCCAAAACAGAGCAATGCATCTTCTCCTTTGGAAGACCGCCAAGAAATTCAGCAATGTCCTGGTTTGATACCTCTAAAGCTTCATCAATTGTCTTTCCCTTGATCAATTCTGTAAGGGCGGAGGAACTTGCGATTGCACTTGCACAGCCGAAAGTCTGAAATTTTGCGTCCGTGATTTTGTTTGTTTCTTTGTCTATTTTGAGGGTCAGTCTGAGTGCATCACCGCAGACAATGCTGCCCACATCTCCGACCCCGTCGGGCTTCTCTATCTCTCCGATATTTTTAGGTTTCAAAAAAAAGTCTTTTACTTTTTGAGTATATTCCCACATGCTTAATTTAAGCAGAGTCTGCGGCCAATTGTCAATTTCTCAAACCGGCAATGTTTTGGTCCAAGCCGGTATTTTCCATGGCAAATAATATTGGACATCCATGCTGCGATGTAATAATATTGAATTTATAAAAACACTGAAAAGGAGGCAGCCATGGCTTACTATGTCATTTTAAGTAAACTCACCGATGAAGGAAGAAAAACCATCAAGGAGAATCCCAAAAGGATTATCGAGGTAAACAAGGAATTGGAGAAGATGGGCATTAAAGTCAGGGAGCAATATGCGGTCCTCGGACCCTATGATTTTGTAAATATCGTTGAGGCTGCGGACAATAGCGCCATTATGAAAATGTCTGTTGAACTCGGTTCAAGGGGTTCCATACAGCTTCTTACGCTTGCGGCAATACCCGTTAATGATTTCATCAAGAAAATCAAATAGAACTATAACGGTCGTTGCGTAAACAAGTCATTTTCCCTTCCTCATTTTTGAAAGTAGATGGGGGGATTTGAGGAGAATATCCGGATGAAAGTATGTGCTTTGTGCAGCCGGCAGATTGAGATAGACAAATATTTTTCGAGGAAATCAGCCTGCCCTGAATGCGGAGGGGATCTTCATATATGCCTCAACTGCAGGTTCTATTCCGCGACAAGTCATAACAAATGCCTCGAGACAAAGGCGGAATTCCAAAGATCAAGAGACAAGGCAAATTTTTGTGATTATTTCGCTTATAAAGAATCCATATCTTCTTCGTCAGGCAAACAAAAGGAAGATGCTTTGAAAAAATTGGAAGAACTGTTCAGGAAGCCCTGAAGGAATAAGTAGAGTCTATTTATTAACTGCTTTAAGATGTCATCCTGAACTTGTTTCAGGATCTTTGTTTTGATCAATCCCGAATTCACTTCGGGACTGGAATAAATTCAGCATGACAATAACCACTTTATAAACAGGCTCTAAGTAAACCAACCAGTTGCATGAAATTACTTCACCTGAGGAGGCAGGTGTGATGAAAAAGGCCTGCCATCGACACCTTATGGTACCTCTATATGGTCTACCAGTACTTCTCCGGAATTCACTACAGGTGAAATCTGCGGTCACGTGTATCAAAATAAAATCTTGTCGATTTGCAGGGGTTTTTTAGCACATCTGCCTCCGGTTTAATACAGCATTAAGGTCAACAATTTGTTAGAAATGTTCATCTCTGAAAGTGCCGGGCGTAATGACCTTCTTATGACCGGATTTGCGCTCCCATGTGCTTGTCTCCCAGTTGTCCACATAACTACGCTCTGAAATCCACTGCGGGAGCGTTATACACATATATCTTGACAGGGAATAAACATAGGGCTCGTACAGGTTGCGCAGCTCTGTCAGCCTTTGGTCGACCGCGTTTCCCTGCCTGAGCCTTATGCCGTTTGCCGCGAGGAATTCACGTAAATGTGCTAAATCCGATGGTGGGAGGCGGTCATGTTCCGGTTTTCCGGGAGGGGAATGGAAGACGTGGGATAAGTCTAGAACCGCGTGCCGCGCCATAGCAAAAGTCAGTTGTGCCTGAGGCATACTGACACCCTCCAGCCCGGCGATGACAAGCGCGCTGGTATCCATTATCGTTGTAAGACAGGTCAGCCAGGACTGATTGTCATGCTGTGAACGAAAATAGGCAAGTACAGGGTACGACAGGTGGATCTCAAGGAACTCGGCCGACCAGCGTTCCCATTCGTAAAGGACTTGCCGCAGGGATTCCATCCCATGGTCATGACTATGACGCCGCAGCATTTCGGCAGCTGTGGGCGGCGAGCCGGCACGCGCATCGAGCAGGGAAATGTTGACCTCGCGCCTTGAAAAAGACTGATTCAGCAAGGGAAGATAACCTATAACGAGCGCGAGAAAGCCGAAACCCATTCCCGCTTCAACAGCGGTAAGTATCCTCGCGACAGGCGTCCGCGGCGTAATATCACCCAGCCCGAGTGTAAAAAAAGTAGTGCCGCTCAGGTAAAAATCCTTTGTGAATCCGACCGAGCCGTCAGGTGAATTTATCCCTGAGCCTGCTCCCCATTGAAGAATTGCAAATCCGGTGATAAGCCCCGTGGCCCAAACGCACAAAAGGAGGATCAAAGAAAGAGGACCGTAATAGCTGAGATACGTTTCCTGGCGTCTGCCCGAAGTCACTGACCGAACGAGCGTCGACCACGACAGCCATGTATACCGGTAAAAGAGGCGCGCAAGGCGGATACGACGCGTAACACGACGGGGCAAAACAATAGTCTCAAAAGCATCCCATAGAACGATAAGGATAAGTAATGCTCCCAGGATAATCGCCCAAAATAACATAAGCGCTTCTTCCTCCTGTTGCCCCACACCGCATAAATCCGGCAAGACTAATGTAGTGTCCCATAAACGACTGGTGTTATGAACAGCCCAAAAGGGATGTCATTCTCGCAATCCCGAAAGCTTTCGGGAGTCGGGAATCCTTCTGAGAAGCTCGGAAAGATTCCGGACAAGCCGGAATGACAAGGTGTAGTCAGTATAGAGCTTACTTATCGCCTTTGATAACACCACTTGTTTAAGAGACACTACACTAACCAATCTTTATTGCTATAGGAAAAGCAAAATGAATGCCACTATGCAACCTTCTGTTTTAATTGATATTAGAAAGAATGAGGAAGTTGATTTGGCCGGGCAGGATGTCCTGTTACAGGACATATTGTCCGTGCTCCATTGCGGGTTAAGATCCTCGTTCAAAAAAGGATACTCTTGTGCCCGCAGAGTTTCCCTTCGGGATTATCACCACTTTCAGGACATGGGGGGGTAATTTCGAAGAATGAAGATATGGCGCCTTAAGTGTGACAACAGGCAGCTCAAACGGAAAGGCGGCGATAAATTTTTCCGGAGTCGTTATCCCGCGAATCGGGGTATGATAAACAAGGATTCCACCTCTTTCCATAACGTCCTCCTTCACGGAATTGTCGGTCATAAAATTTCTTAAAGTCACGTATTTCGCTGCCGGCATCCATGCCATAATATTTGCGGCAATACACCTGTCATACTTGTCATCGGCATCAGCAATCACAGCAAGATTGCCGGAGTCGCCAATGCCGTTCGCTTTAAGTTTCACGGCTAACTGTTGTGACAAGACTTTATAAGGGATATGAATGCGTTCAACCTTTCCCGCTGTATCAGGGAAAAAACCTATGAATGTTCTGGCCGCCAAAACAGCGACGGCAACAAAAATACATAAGTAGCCGAAGAGCCTGAACTCAAGCTTGCGCATGTCAATATCGACAAATGAAAACACTGCCAGAGGCAGGGTGAAGAAAACAGGCACAAGCCAACGGCTCGTAAAATTGCCTGCGTGAAGAAAGAAGATAACTAATAAGGGAACTATCAACCCATAAAATGCGAGAAGCCGGAATATTCTCAGCAAGTGATTATCTCTGCCCTCATTTTTCGAAAAATACCGACGGAAAAAGACTGCGGAAACGAAAAAAAACAACAGCGCCTCAAAATAAGAAAAACCGATGAGAGAAATCATCTTGAGCGGCGGAATCAATGCCGATTCTCCGGCTTTGGACCTGGCCAAAGCATAATGGACAGACGCAAAATTCTCTTGGGTAAGCCACACGAGATGCGGAAGAAGAATGAAAAAAACACAGAGCACAGAGAGCAAGATCCTTTTGTCAAATATCACACGGCGTCCTTCTCTGCATGACAAACTCGACAATAACAGCGCCGCCACAAAAAAGATAAAATTGTATTTGGACAAAATCCCCAAGCCGATGGACATCCCCGCGAGCAAATAATACACTGTTTTTGGTCCCCGCACTGTGCGGATATATAAATAACAGGTTATCGCAGCCAGAAGCGAAACCAGAATGGTATGCGTCAAGTCACGGTGGACCTCATACGAGTAAGTAGGGAAAAGCAGTAAGGACCCCGTAATGAGGAGGGACGTTTTCCTGTCCCAGAAATCACGGGCGATGAGGTAAAAGAAAAAATAAAATAAAAATAGCAGTGAATATTTTACTGCAGTGAGCGTCACGATGTTCATTCCGAATAATAGAGTCACGGCCCTGACTATCCAGCTATAAAGAGGCGCCTGCTGACTGTAACCGAAGGGAAAAGCCGAGGCGTCCAGGAACTGTTCAGCCTCACTCAGTTCCATTGACGGGGAAATAAAAAGTCTCACTGCGGCATAGGCGATGCAGTAAAGAATAATAACCCCTGCAGCAAGGAAATTGTCCCGCTTTTCGGAAGCGTTAATTTCAAAAAAGTGCGAAAAAGGCATCCTTATCTCCAAATTAATAAGGTCTCATAATTGAATAGACATTATTTTAAAAATCTCACCCCTCTTTGCCAAAGAGTCCCGAAAGCTTTCGGGATCCCTTTGGAAAAGGGAGGTTAGGAGGGATTTCATAAATCAATGTTGTCATTATTTTGAGACTGTTAATAATAAAGTCCCGTTGGAACCTTGATTTAACTTTATAACTTTAACAAATCTCATTTTTTTGTGAAATGAAAATTTTGATGAGAAAACCACGGAGGCCGTGGAACTTCTCTTCGTCCTGATTACGCACGCTTCAGTTGGAGCAAGACTAATATTGCCTGTGTGATATTACCATTATCCTGAAAGTTCGAGGCCAGGCGTTGCATTGCCCGATAACCGTCGCAATTATGTCTCACGTGGGAAAAAGAGCGGTTGACCAAATACCTGAAAATCTAATAAAATCAACTGTGCCGGAGTGGCGGAATTGGTAGACGCAAGGGACTTAAAATCCCTCGTCCCCAAAGGGCGTGCCGGTTCGAGTCCGGCCTTCGGCACCAACATTTATATATATATATAACAGCCGTTGCAGTGACACCCACAGCTGTCAAAGAGTGTCATTAGGTGGCAAAATCGTCTGGATTGCGCAGACGATTGCAAACAGAATGCAGCAAAAAATTGATTTTGCTCAAGTCTTCATACCCGCGAAAAGATATTTATCTCCACGACCAATGAGACCGTCCTTCTGGGATGGGCAGCCCTGTTAACGAGTCTTAATGCTTTCTGATAAGGGCAAGTGTGTTGTAGATCGAAATACCTACGTCATCGAAGTCCCTATCGTTGCTCCATATTGGACAAGAGAGCTTTAAAGCAAGACCAAGCAAATGGACGTCATCCGGATCTCTATTACCGATTAGACTCTCAGCTTTCTTCAAGGTGTCCTTATAGAACTCAACATCACAGACTGAAATAGGAAGTGTAGAAAGAGCTAAGTAAAGGTCATCGAGAGGCAGGGAGCGTTTAGAAGCCAGCGTAGGAATATACTTCTCGACCTCTTTGAAATTGAAGCGGGTTGTATAAAAAGAGATGTGGTCAGCTTCGAGAAATATAGACCTTGCTTTGCCGCCGATTATGGCGGAGAGAATTGGATTAGCGTCTACGGCGAGTTTTTCTATGTCTTTCAAAATCCTCAAGGACCTCTTCCTCTTTCACACCCTGTGCCCGAAGCTTTTTCTTTATCGAATCAGTAAGGGTAACAAAAATATCCTTTTTAAATTCAAAAGGAATCGATTCCAAAGGTGTCGGGAAGAAGATACCGGCAACCTCTTTGCGGCGCATGATAAGCAGAGGCTCCTTGCTCTTTAGCGCTTTTGTTGCACTATCTCGAAACTCTTTGACAGAGAGCAATTTCATTTATGACCACCTCCATGACCATATTATACCATACAGTTTTATTCGTCGACTTTCTCGGTGAAATATGGAAAAACCACAGAATTCGGAATATAGAGTGCGTTAAGTCGTGGAATTGTTAGAGTGCTATGAATATTTTCCAAGCCACCCTCTTGTCCAATATAATGCCACAGATCCACCAAATGGTGCTACAATAATGACCTATTTAAAAATGGCTCTTTCTGCACAATCCCTACGAGTCCGTTGGGCCGTATATGAACAGCTCCGCTGATTTTAGGTCGAACTATCGTACCTGTCTGGAAATTCTGTCAACCTTAGTACTTCATCAAAGTCGCACTGGGTATATTGTTCATAAAATACGAAGTATATTCAGACATTCGCAACCTTGCGGTTTAGCTATTGATCTTATATTCACCTATGCCACACTTCTGAATGTGTTAGTGATCAACTATTTCCTTCAGAAACATATAGCGCTGCAGGCTACATAGGTGGAAGAAGGCAGGAACGCAGACAAATCTAAATTTCCACGATCTCCAGATCATCTGCTGAATGAATGAACGGCTTTTCCAGATCTGCGATTGCAATGAGACGCGTAAATGCATATGCATATGAAGTCATGAGTGTAATACATCTCTTGTCGAATATGACGGGCTTTATCTGGGGCTGATGTGACCTGATAAGCACATTCTTTCCGAGCTGCTTCATGACACGTATAAAATAATCTTCACCAAACTTGGGTCTGTCTTCAAGATCATTGACAATTTCACCCTGCATTTCTGCAAAGTCACCCCATGTGACTTGGTGCCATTGTTCACTGCATAACTGAATAGTATTGATTTCCTCCAATGTATTCACAGCAGGCGGTACTCCATGAACAGCCAAAAGGCCATTTTCCGTAACTACTGCAAAAGACAGAAACCGGAATATATCCGAAAAAGAATTATATTCATCAGGAGCAAGACTTTCCCAAAAATCTGCCGGGTTGAATGGGACAGAGCAATATCCTTCATGGTTACCCATGAGCAGAAATACTTGATCAGGAGCTTCAGATTTTTTTTCAAGCAGAAACGCAATATTGTCTTTTGAATCCGGCCCCCTGTCGACATAATCCCCGAGAAAGACCAGGGTATATCCGGGCTTAAAGTACTGGCTGAATACGGTTTCAGTTGCATCAAGATCTCCATGCGTGTCACCGACAAATACGGCCTTACCTTTCGCCTGTAGTCTGATAAGACGCTGATCCCTGGCTAATATTTCCCTGACAGATTTATATTTTTGCATATTTCTAACCCGTAAGCTTATATATCATCGAACGGTGTTATCCTCAGGACAGCCCCGGTTCCGCTCACCTTCCTGTTGAACTCTTCGATAAACCGTTTTAAAACAAGTTGTTCTTCTTCCTGATACACTAAAAACATCCCTATCATTTTATTCTGCCTGCAAAAGCACGGCTGTGATTTCACTCCTAACCGTTCTGCAAGAGGATTAAGCTCTTTGAGTGCTTCGGCAATATTGCTGAATCGCTCAGCCGGGTCTTTCCTTATTGTTCTCATGAGGAAATTATGCAATTCATCCGGCAGATCTTTTATTGTTGCCCGGGTGTCGGGAATAGCTTCCTGGAGATGCCACGCTATTATGTTTTTCATATGACATCCCGGGAACGGCTTCTTGCCTGTAATCATTTCATACACAGTAATGCCAAGCGAGTAAACATCTGCACGTTCATCAACAGGATCTCCCTTGATTTGCTCGGGAGGGATGTAATAAATTGTTCCCGGGAAAAGGAAATTGGTATCAACAGTTCCCCGGCGGCAGGCCAGTCCGAAATCAAATATCTTCACCTGCCCTTCGGGTTGTATGAAGATATTCCCCAGATTAATATCCTGATGGATGATGCCATTCTTGTGTGCATACTCGAGGCCATAACATATCTGCATGGTAATGTCCACTATCTGCGCGATAGACAGCTTTTGTTTGGCTCTCATTATGTTTTTCAGCAGTGTTCCGTCGAGGTATTCCATGATGATAAAAACCGTCTTGTAAAGTTCCTCTATGTCATATACTTTCACGATATTCGGATGGTTTAACTGTGCTATTGTTTTGGCTTCATTACGGAATATGTTGAGAAAATCAGGATCCATCGCTATATACAGCGCACTAAGTAAGTGCGCATAATTTACGGACCACTTCGTTGCCTGATGCCCATTCACTGAATCTTGACTCCACCGATAGTACGACATCCTCAAGCGTCGGAAAGTATCGGTTATGCAGGCAGAGTCTTCGAGTTAATTTCCATAACCGCTCAATTGGGTTTAGATCAGGGCTGTAGGGAGGCAGAAAATCCAACATGAATTGAGGCTCTTGTTGACTTCGCCAATCTGCATGGAGCTTGGCATGATGGTACTTGGCGTTGTCTATAATGACAACGACGCGACGACCGCTTCGAGAACTTATTTTCCGAAGATGTTTGAGAAACGTATGGAAAGTCACGGCATTAAACTTTTCCTCCTCTCTCTGAAAAGCCAGTTTTCCGTCACGCAGACGGACCGCCCCAAAATATCCCACGCTTTTGCGAGTGGGATGGTGCATCAATACAGGGTCTTTCTGTTCGGGAGGTATCCACATAAGACAGCGTGATCCGTATTGCTGAAAATGGACTTCATCGGTTGACCACAGATCGACTTTATGATCGGCGACGAGCCCTCGGAGTTTTTTTATATGCTTCCTGAAGTTCAGGATTGGCCCGAGCAATCAAAGGACGCGGCTTACGCAGGCGAAAACCAAAAGACTTAAACATGTATTGGCACCGGCGAACCCCTAATGTTATTCCATACCGCTTCTTAATGAAGGCAGCCAGCCCTTTGCCATCCCAGAGGCCTCTTGGGATTCCCACAGACTCTGGCGGTTGCCGCAGTACCGAGTTAATTTCCTCCAATTGCTTATCGTTCAAACGCCGAGGGCGACCAGACCGCTCTCCTTCGACCAAACCCGCCAGCCCTCTATCTTCGAAGCGTCGAACCCAATATTCTACAGTTCGTGGCGAGTCCCCCAAAAGACGGCTAACCTCCGGACAACTCATCCCCTGGGCAACCAGCAATACACCATGGAGTCGATGGTCGTATCGTGATTCCTCCGAGCGACGAATTTCATCCTGCAATCCAAGAATAATGGTTGCTGCATCGCTTATGGCTAATGGTTTCACAAATACAGCATATCATATTATTCACTTCATGCGCAACTACTTATTGCGTTATGGATAGTATATAAACTAAATAAGTTAGAATTATATTTTCGAGTTGTGCGATTCTAACACTCTGAGTATAAAGATCGGGGTTGTTAGGCAATAGCCAGCTATATTTATCTGGAGTATGATTAATAATATAAAAGAAAAATCCGACAACTCCAAAAATATAAATAATCTTGAACAGTCTGTGCCACCATTTATGCTCAAGGTCATATTGCTTATTTACAAATGGCAGAAATACAACCTTTAATATTTTTTTTATCAGCAACATATCCTATCGGAAACCATTGATTTGCAACTTGAAACATTCATGCCCATAAGTCTGCAAGATGGTTACAGTATACCAAAATCATCTATAAGTTTATTTTCTTAAAGGACGTAAGGTTTGGTTTCTCAGCCGACTTCTTAGAAGAGTGAGAGGCGAGCAACTCCTGTGATACATCGGGTACGGGGATAGATTCCTTCTTGTAGTGACAGTCTTTGGGAGAGCATAAGCAAAGGGGAAATGGAAGAATGCTTCTCTCGCAAGAACCTGAAAGATGCGGTGCATTCACTTCTTGCAAAGGCCCTGCAGTATGGCGCTCCGGATAACGTGACGATAATCGGGCTTGAGATATTGCCAGATTAAAGATCCCAACAAGTAGTGAGCACTTTTTCCCGCGGTTCAAGAAGTCCTGCCGCGAATTCGGAAATGAAACACCTACCGGTGAATTCAAAATT
This sequence comes from Thermodesulfovibrionales bacterium, assembly GCA_963716185.1. Classification (GTDB taxonomy): domain Bacteria; phylum Nitrospirota; class Thermodesulfovibrionia; order Thermodesulfovibrionales; family SM23-35; genus CAVZMO01. Next base: position 3,049,914 of record OY970295.1, on the reverse strand, counting down.
ACAGCCTTTGACAGCAGACATAAATCTTCTCTTTATTCCATCGAAAGAACGCGCATCCCTTACCCCATGTATTATGGCCTGAGGTTTTATGTAAACAGAAAAGGGATCTCCTTCTGGATCCATGGCAGGGACCTCCCTGGATACCCGGCTTCACATGGTTGTATTGGGCTTTATGATGAGGAAATGCAGAAAAAATACTATGGTTTCCCCAAAAATCCAGTGCTCGAGGATGCAAAGATTCTCTTCGAATGGGTTATCGCACCTCTCATTGACGACGGGAGATTTCACGCGATGAAAGACGGGATCAAAATGCTGATTATCGGCAATGCACCCGGCACATAAGCACTTCCTCGGTCAAAAGTGCACAGGGCTTCAAGACTATTTCGAGACGTTATCCATTCATAAGTGTGCGTGGCTCCAATCACATCGCTCATCAAGGAGTCTTTTGGATTAGACGTGGAGATATTTCTCCTCTCCTCTTGCCCACCCCAAATATAAATTTATCCCGTTAATATTTCTGGCAAATGCTAAGAAACCAGGCTTTCCTTTGACGTCATACAACATTAAAAACTTTTGAAATTCCGCGAACCATACATCGCCTGGCTGAAAGAGTGGATTAGGAGTAACGCATTCTTCGCATTGAATTTTTCCGCCTCTGTTAAGACAGAAACTGTCCTGTGCAGCAGTTGGTAACGTATGTGTTCAACATTCCGATGTTTCAGTTGGAGTCCGTTGCACAGGAAAATCAACCTCTTGTGCTTTTCGGAGGAATGATCTTTTCGCCAACCTGCAACCGTTTTCCCAAACGGCTCTGACGCTTTCCCGTCTACCATGATCGTGATCAGTTCTTTATCTGATCTTGCCAAGACAAAGATATCGTTCTGTGAAGGATAGGAGCCTTTCGGAGGCAAAGGAACTTTATATTCAGGGATAGCCAGTATGAATTTTATGTTGTGAAAAAGTCTTATTGTCGATCTTTCGAAGACATGTTTAACACACGAAGGGAAACCTCTTGCTTCCTGCCAGCAATAGGCAAGTGCTCTCGGTGCCTGACCTGTTTTCCAGTACTTTTGAGGCTTCTCGATCAAGGACTTCCAGTCTCCCGGGCCTCTTCTTGCGGATTCCGGTGATGGCGAACAGTTGTTCCGGGGTATGGCGAACACCTATAAACCATAGCGAAGCTGGATGTTAAAATCATACGATTAGTGTTCGCTTTGAGTCAAGTTTGCCTTTGTTTTTCTCATCGATTCTCCTTTCAGACTGATCTTATGAGCATTATGGACGATCCTGTCGAGAATGGCATCAGCAGTAGTTGGTTCTCCGATGCGGTCATGCCATTTTGATACAGGATATTGACTGGTAATGAAGGTGGATTTCAATCCATGTCGGTCCTCCATGACTTCAAGGAAGTGTCTGCGTTCTTGTTCGGTCGGGGATCCATGGCCCAGTCATCAATGGCCAGAAGGTCGATTTTAGCGAGCCTGCTGAGGACCTTATAGTAACTGCCGTCGCCACGGGCGATCTCAAGTTCTCCAAAGAGTCTCGTGGATCGGTAATATACTGCAATAAAGCCTTCCCGGCATGCCTTATTCGCAAAAGCCTCGGCGAGGTAGGTCTTTCCGATGCCGGTTGGCCCGGTGATGATCACGTTCTGATGTGATCTAATCCATTGGCAACTTGCCAGGGATCTTATGACCGACTTATCGAGTCCTCTGGGGTGTCGGTAGTCGATGTCCTCGATGGTGGCCTGCATCTTCAGTCGTGCAGTCTTGAGTCTTTTGGTAAGTTTCCTCTCCTCCCTTGCGGACCACTCCCGATCTACGATCATTGCGAACCTGTCCTCAAAGCTCAGGCTGCTGAGAGAGGGATTTTCGAGCTGCTCTTGGAGCGCCGTTGCCATTGTATGCAACTTCATCTGTGAGAGTTTCTCAATCGTCTGATGCAACATTTTTCCTCCTTGGGGGGTATATCTTACCCCCGGTCATTGTCTGTTTTTCGATCCTGGGCCATTTTAGGAAGCCGGTTTTTCAGTCGAAGTACTCTTTCCCACGAATATTGTCATGATGTATGACCGGAATCACCTCCTTTTGCCCGGGCAGAGGCATCCGATCAAAGCCGGTTTCGAGGATCGACTTGATGCTCTTATAAGAGAAGGCCCTGATATGCACTGCCCTCGTGGAGGCAGATTCAAGTCTGTCGGGCGAGTATTTCTTGCCGAGCCTCAGTATCCCAAGGCACGATCTGAAGCCCTGCTCAGGGTGCGGTCTTGTCGAAAGGATGGTCTCTACAACTTTTGCGGTAGCGGGGCCGGTTTTCTCCGCCCAGTGGATAATCCTCGAAGGGGTCCACTCCAGATGCTTCTGATGAGACTTCGGCATATGCTCGGGGATTGTCGTGTACTTGCCCTTCTGATAGCTCCGCTGATGTATCACAATGCGCCTGCTGCTATGGAATATCTCGACGGTATCGGCACTGAGAAAAGCCTCCAGCTTCTTCCCGGCAAGCTGATGCGGGACGCTGTAGAAATGTCCATCGACATCGACATGATAATCGATATTGACTGTAGGCTGCTTGAAGTCTATGTATCGGTATCGTTGAGCAGGCAGGGGCTTAAGAGACGGCCTATCTAAGGTCTCAAAGAGTTCTCTGCGACTGCTGTTAAGCTTCCTGAACTTCCTTGTATTCAGCCGTTCCAGAAGTTCCCTGATTCTCTCGTTAAGCTCTTCTATGCTGAAGAACGTGTGGTGTCTCAACGCAGCGATGATCCACCGGGTGACGACCAGTACGCCGGCCTCCACTTTGGCCTTATCTTTCGGTCTGTAGGGACGGGCGGGGATTATCGCGGTTCAGGTTCATGCCGGCAGGCGCCTCAGCCTCTTTCCCGTCTATCTGATACTTAATCAACTTCTCCATCAAACCCTCCTCTATGTTAAAAAGTTTTTATCCTTTGACAAATTCCTCTATGTTTTTTGTCACGACTTCGATCGCCTCTGTGGGACAAACTTTGATGCATTCCCCGCATTTTTTGCACCGCTTTTGTCTTATCTCAGAGGGAAGGTATCCTGAAAGAAAAGACTCCCTCTTTTCACCTGTTATCGCATTATACTTGCACGCTTCCGCACATTTCCCGCACATGTTGCACATCTCAGGACGTATGAAATATTCGATAAGACTTACACATTCTTTCCTGGGACAGGCGCCGGCGATGTGTTCTTTGAATTCTTCTCCTGAGCGGGCGAGTATATCGACAATGAATTTACCGGTATCCCTGCCTTTCTTACAGAACGACCCTTCAGCCATGTTAAGGCCGATTCTGTTCAGCGCCTGGATATCTGCGCTGTCCACACCTTCCGAGTGCCGGCTTATCTTGATTAATCTGATCTTCGCTTCATTCGTACCGAGGGCGCAGGGGAAACACTTCCCGCACATTGGTCCGGCAATAAACTAAACTCGCTTCGCTCGTTGCGATACCACAGGGTATTTACCCTGTGGATCGGCAAGGGTCTTCGACGCCCTGCACCCCGACGACATAAGGTTCCCGCAGCAGAGACTGCGGGGTATATGAATTAATAAATTCTTCCACTAAATAGAGCGTTTTCTGAACGGGACACTCTTTCTTTTCAGCCTCTTTCTTTATGTCCTCGACTTTTCTACCTTTTTCCTCGGTCAAGCTCTCATCGCTCATCTTTCCTCCAAAATTGCCGCCCACTGAACTATCAATACATCGTTTCCGCCATATAACAGATTTCCGGAAGCAGATAGGATACTAAGTCTCTGAAGGTAATCATTCCAATAATCTTGTCGCCTTCAACAACAGGCAGATGTCTTATCTTTTTTCTCGATGCTATAGAAATCGCCGAATGCACTTCCATAGAGGGATCGAATGTTGTAATCTCTCGCTTTGCCATATTTCCAATGAGCGTATCGAGGGGAGTACTATTAAACACACAGTGAACAATGTCCCTCTCTGTAAAAAGACTGTACAGCTTATTATTTTCATCGACCACGAATATACCGCTCACATTCTTCTCACTCATGAGCTTTACCGCATCGGCAATGGTGAGATCCTTGCGAATAGTAACTATCGTATGCGGCTTGGATTCTATAATATCTTTTAATGTCATCCTCGTCCTCCTTTCAATGACTTCAATACTTTCGGCAGGCAACTTGAATATCTCTTCAAGTTTCACATGTCTTTCCTTCTTTATTTTAACCGCCCCCACAGGGCAGGCAAGGTAGCAGCTCTTGCATTTCTTGCAGCGGTCCTGGTCAATGAGGAAGTTCCTCCTCATCTCTTTTACCGCATCAAATGCACATGCCTGTTTGCAGAGACCACAGAGAATGCATTCCTCCTGTTCTATCACGAATGTGCCGAGGTTGCACACCTTTGCCCTGCAGTACTTGTCCCTCACATGCTCTTCGTATTCCTCCCGGAAATACTTGATAGTCGTTAGAACAGGATTCGGCGCGCTCTGCCCGAGGCCGCACAGGGACCCCGCCTTCACCAGTTTCCCGAGTTGTTCGAGCCTCTCGATATCGCCGGCCTCGCCATTGCCGGAGGTTATCTTTTCCAGTATCTCGAGCATCCTGTAAGTCCCGATCCTACAAGGCGGACATTTCCCGCATGACTCGGCCTGCGTAAAGGAAAGGAAGAATTTGGCCACGTCGACCATGCAGTTGTCCTCGTCCATAACAACCATCCCGCCTGATCCCATGATCGATCCAACTTTGCGGAGGGAGTCAAAGTCCACGGGCAGATCAAGATACTGCTCTGGAATGCATCCTCCCGATGGCCCTCCTGTCTGCACGGCCTTGAATTTCTTATTACCGAGGATTCCCCCGCCGATGTCGAATATTATCTCCCTGAGGGTTATTCCCATCGGTACTTCGACAAGCCCGGTATTTTTTATCTTGCCCGCAAGAGAAAACACCTTGGTGCCGGGCGAATTCAACGTCCCGATATTGAGGAACCAGTCCGCGCCATGCTCTATAATCATGGGGACGCAGGCATAGGTCTCGACATTATTAAGGTTGGCCGGGTAGCCCCATGGACCGCCGCCCGGTTCTGACAGCCTCGGAGGCCTCGCATGGGGAAAACCTCTTTTGCCCTCAATTGAGGCAACAAGCGCCGTGGCCTCGCCGCAGATAAAAGCCCCGGCCCCTTCCCTAATAGTGATTGTAAAATCAAATCCGGTGCCCAGGATATCCTCACCTAAAAATCCCAGTTCTTCCGCCTGCTGTATCGCTGCGCCAAGATTCCTGATCGCAAGAGGATACTCATGACGAACGTAGATAAACCCATAATGGGCGCCGATTGCATAAGCACAGATGAGCATACCCTCGATAAGGCTGTGGGGGTCGCCCTCCATAATAGACCTGTCCATAAATGCGCCGGGGTCGCCCTCGTCACCATTCGCAATGACCGCTTTAGTTGTGCCCGGGGCCTTTTTTGTGTGTGCCCACTTAACACCTGCGGGGAACCCTGCTCCGCCTCGTCCTCTCAGATTTGCCTCCTTTACTTCTCCGAGTACCTGGTCGGGGTTCATCGAGGAAAACATTTTCTCGCCCAGCGAGATAACCGCCCACCGCAAGATAATGATCTATATTCGTAGGGTCTATCCTGCCGGTATTTCTGAGGGCAAGCCTCGTCTGCTTCTCATAAAAGGGTATCTCTTCCATAGGGCTTTTCGGCTGTTCAAGAAACGAATCTCTATAAGGGAGTTCTCTCACAGGCAGTCCCGACGAATATGTTCTCGATAAAATATCTCCGACTTTGTCGCTGCTCACTTTCTGATAAAAATAGCCATACGGCTCAACCACAGAACCCGACGCGTTACAGGGCAAGCCGCAGCATATCCTCGCCCTGATCTTCTCGGGTCTGAAGAACTTCTCGGCCAAGCGGGGCCTTAAATTTTTGAGCTCATCTATGTTTTTCAGTCTATCCATAAAAAAATAATACTTACATGTTTTCTATATAGGGGTCCATCAGTCTTCCTTGATAGACCTGACCAATACCTCCAATTTTTTCCCGCCCATGACCTCACCGATGACATCATCGTTGATCGTGGCCACAGGGGCAAGTCCGCAACAGCCGACACATCCTACCGTCTCGAGCGTCATCCTGAGGTCTTCCGTTGTCTCTCCGTTATAGACATTAAATTCATTTTCGAGTGCGGTGAGAACCTTCTTTGATCCCCTGACATAACAAGCGGTGCCGAGGCAGACTCTGACTATTTTCTTCCCCCTCGGTTTGAAGTGGAACATCTTGTAAAAACTCGCCACGCTGTAAATCTCGGATAAGGGAATATTCAGGGGCATGGTTTAAGCTTTTCGGCCCTGTCAAAGCACGTCTCTATCTTTTGGGATTTACTCCACTCTATTATCTTTTCTGCAGTTTCATTTGCACTCTTCACAACCTTATCCATATAACCTCCAACTTCTTTGGCATTGGCATTGGCAGCGGCAGGCTTTAGCCTGCGTTCAACGCACCCTAAAGGGTGCGGCTACATTTACAGCATCGGTTCCATTTCAAGGGCCGGATGTCCGACACTTGCGAGAAACTCAAGCAATTTTTCGGAATCCTCGCATACAGTCTCATCGGCTATCTTGTCAAAAAGGTCGGGTACGCCTTCCTCTGCCGCCCTCTTGTCCAGGACCTCCTTAAGACTTTCCTTCAAATTCTTTGTCATCCATACAATCCTTTTGATCCCTCCGTCACCGGAGAGAAATTTTCGGCTGATGATAAAATTCCTGCCGATGCCCATAAAGCCCGGGGTCTGTGTGCCGCCGCCTACAGTGCCTGCCAGTGTCGAAAACTTCATCCCCACCGGAGTCATACCGGTATGGCCTCGCTGAACGATCATTACACCATTCGCCTCGGGAATGATAGCGACTATGCACTCGAAGCAGCCGCATGAAGTCATGGGGTTTTCCATTATAGTGTACAGGTTAAGAAAGTCATGGAGTTCAGGGTCGTAAAAGCAGCGAAAGACGCTATAGGCGGAAAGAAATAAGTTTATCTTATCAAGGGCAGTTTAGCAACGCGCCCAAGTCAGAAGTCAGTGATCTGAGAAACATGAGTATTGTTGATGCAAACCTGAAGAATCCTCAATGAGCGGAAGGTACAAATAAATAGAGCCATTCTAAGGGTTCAACCGGATTGGACAACCTCTTTGCGCCGGCAATCTCAACTTCTGCCTTCGCATGGGCAGGATGACAACCAAATACCCTTATATGGCTCCAGAATATCTTGCGATCTCAGTTCCGGGATACCTTGAACTCTTACGTCTAAGTGGGTGCTTCGGTAGATGCCTTCAGGTTTCCTCCTCGCTGCTGGAGGCTTACTCACCGGCATCTAACTCCTGCCTCCCTTACTGAGTTTGATCCTCAGGTTAATCCCGTCCCGAGTATCGCAATTCTTTATCTTGCGACCTCAGCTCCGGGTTTGTACTGAGCTTTCTGAGGTGCTTCGGCGGATGCTTCTTTCCTCCGGTGCTGCCGGAGGCTGATCACCGCATCCAACTCCCGCTCCCTCTACTGTTCACGAACCTCAGATCCAATCCCGTACTGAGTATCGCAATGTCTTCTCCTATTTTTATTTTACTCCTTTATGAATATATTTCAAGAGTTGAATAAATCGATAAAGAGAGGACCCGGGTAATGCTCAGCTTTCAATGAGCCTTATCGACTATTTTATGGCAAATGGGCTCATTTCTGTCACCTTTCGTGGTATTAAGAAGTATTTTCGATCTGGGCTTGATAGTAAACTATCGTTCACTTTATAATTTGATCATGAGAAGAGACCTCGGCAGGGGTCTCCGACGCCCTGCACCCCGACGCGTTGAGAAGATTCCCGATCCTGATAGCGCGGGGGACTGGTGTCGGCGGATGGGCAATTTACAGACTGGGCAGTTGGGATTAAAGGGATTGGGGGAAGTAAGGGATACGCTGAATCACAGGATGATTAAGAGGGACAAGACGGAGGCATACACATTAGACGCGGATGCAACGGGAATAATAGCCGAGAAAGCCGACGCTTTTTATACCTATAAGGGTGACAGGGGATACATGCCGCTGCTCGGCTTTCTCTATGAACTGAAACTTTGCATCTACGATGAATTCAGGGAAGGCAATACTGCTGCTGCTTTTGGGCAGAATGGTTTTTACAGAGAATGCAAGGCAAGGATGCCGAAGGGTAAGAGGATAGGATATTATCGGGCCGATAGCGCCTCCTATCAGGCGGACTTGATAAATGAATTAGAGGAAGACAAAGTTACATGGGGAATAACTACGGATTTGGACCGTGCGGTAAAGGCATTAATAGCGGGAATTCCGGACGGAAGCTGGAGAGAGCCTGTAAAGGATTGCGGGTACGAAATAGCAGAAGCGGTTCATACGATGAATCAAACAAAGAAAGCATTTCGTCTGGTAATCAAAAGGGAGTTGCGCAGCCAGGAGGACTTATTTGGAATGGGGAAATATTTTCATCATGTAGTAGCAATAAATTGGCATGGGAATGAAAAGAATGCCTATGAAGTGCTTCAATGGCATAATCAGAGGGGAGAGGCGGAGAACTTCAATAAGGAACTGAAGATAGGATTTGGGATGGAGCGTATGCCCTGCGGACAGACGGAAGCCAATGCAGTATTTTTCCGGGTGGGAGTAATAGCGTACAATCTTTTCATTGGATTTAAGCGGCTGTCGTGTCCTGAGTCATGGGTAAAACATACGATAGCGACATTCCGGTGGAAGATGGTTCAGGTTGCAGGCAGGATAGTGAGGCACTCCGGAAGTATTTTCTTAAAGCTGGCGGTAGATGTTATAAAATTGGAGTTGTTCAAAGGGATAAGGAAGAATATTTTTGAAATGAGCTTGGCTCTCGATGGATGAAAGCGATGAGTATTTTCATGATGAAATGACAACAGAGGGGGTAGTGCGCCCGCAAAGAGGCGAAACTCGTATATTTAGGAGTATCCGTCTCTTATAAAGGGAATTACAGAATCTGGTTCAAAAGCAAGTGATGCCAGGCATCTGAAAATTACAGCTTCATCCCGTTGAGGAGAACATTGTGAATTCCTAAATCGGGATTTGGGTACAACGTGCGTATTGACATAACAGTACCCGGTGCAGAACTGGTAATAAAACGCGAGCCCCACAAAGACATCAATGTAGCAAAGGTCGGAATGGAGGTGCGTTTTGCGGAAGAACAGGGTGAAAAGGGAATGCAAGCCAGTACTGTGACAGTAATGGAAAGTTAAGTTAAGTCTAAACTATTTCACATAATTGAGGGAAAAAGTTCAGCCAAAAATTTCATCTATTAGACCTCCCTCACTACCCACCTTTGAAATCAAGAAACTTTTTTAATTTTGAACAAGCGTTTCTTGTAGATTCTTCCTCATGAGGGGAAGATTTCCATTTGGAACGAGTCTGATTTTTTTAAATTTATATAAAAATTTAACCGATTAAGATCTTCAATTCTCTGCGTCTATTTGTATGTTTAAGTTTTCTCAGCGCTTTTGACTCTATTTGCCTCACCCTTTCACGTGTAACAGAAAGGTGTCTTCCTACTTCCTCGAGAGTATAGTCTTTATCAAATCCTATACCAAATCTCATTCTTATAACCTCCGCTTCCCTGGGAGTTAGAGTATCAAGAACACGTAGTATCTGCTGGGTGATATAGTTTCTTTCTGTATCAAAGTATGGAGAGGGACTATCTTTGTCACTAATAAAATCCTCGAGTTTTGCATCCTCGTCTCCTACGGGAGTTTGAAGAGCAATCGGGTCCTGCATTGCCTTTAATACTTCTTCGACTTTTACAGTTGATACTTCCAGTCTCTTGGCAATTTCTTCTTTGCTCGGTTCTCTTCCAAGCTGTTGCGTCAATTCTCTGGCCGCTTTGCTAACCTTGTTATAAAATTCCACCATATGCACAGGAACTCTGATAGTCTTTGTCTGATCAATTAACGCTCTTGTTATTGCCTGTCTTATCCACCATGTTGCATAGGTGCTAAACTTGAATCCCTTTTTATAGTCGAACTTATCTACGGCCTTCATAAGACCAATATTCCCTTCCTGAATCAGATCCAGCAGAGTTAAACCCCTTCCCACATAATGTTTAGCTATGTTGATTACTAATCTCAGGTTACGAGTTACTAATTCATTCTTTGCTTCGCTAACAAGGGTTCTTGCCTTGGTTATCCTATCCCATATTGATTTCAATTCGTCAACCTTGATTCCCACCTCTGATTCAACCCGTCTATACTCGTTCTGAACTTCCTTTGCAATGGCATCGAGTTCTACGGAACTGATACCTTGTTTCTTTTTGTCTTTTATTATTTTTTTCACGTCTTTTAAAGTCCCATATCCGGCAATCTTTCGATCTGCGATTCCTATTTTTAGAATAAGGTTTTCAAGTACTTTCAAGCTCGTTTCAAGAGCTTCATCTATTTTTTCTTCTGCTGCGCCGGTCAAGGCTTCTTCGGCTTTTCCGCGTAAACTCGTTTCGATTTTCTTGTATAAGGGAAGTGCTGTAACAATTCCTTTGATTATCACTTTTCCTTCTTCCAATCTCTTCGCAAGCTCTATTTCTTCATGCTTTTTAAGTATTGAAATATTCCCCATCGAATGGAAATATGCTTGAACAATGTCCTCTGTTTCTTCCTCTTCTTCCTCTTCTTCCTCTGAAACTGAGATTTCTTCTTCAGTAATGTCAGTCTTCTGATTATCTATGACTTCAATTCCCGTATCATGTAAACGGTCCATGAGTTCCTCTAACTCATCAGGGGAGGAAAATTCTGAGGGAACGGCATCATTTATCTCATCATAAGTGAGCATTCCGCGCCTCTTGCCTATGTCTATAATGTCTTCAAAAATGTCTTTTGTTTTCATCGTACTCCTTAAAATAAGTTTATCAGTGTTACGCGTATCATACAAAGAGTCCTTACAGCTTAATATGCGGTAGTACTCCCTTTTGATTTCGACAAGAGAAAAAATTCAGATAGGATAAAATCATGAAACGACTACAATTTATTATAACAAAATTAATGATTTTCCGCTGGCAGAAAGGAAAGAGCCCTGAATCAAGAAATGCTTGCACCTAGAGCCAGCTCCTTGGCTGCAATACGAAGAAGACCGGGAATCACCAAGGCAAGCGAAAAACCATCCTTCTTTCTCTTTTATCGAATCTGGTAATGCCTTCTTCACGGGCTGCTCGCAAAGCCTCCTCATATTCATCGTGGGTAATGCGGCGATTTATAGGCGGGTATTTACAGGCATTGCCGCATGGTCGGTATTGATCCACCATATGGCTGTTCATAAATCTGTTTTACCCCAGAACTATCTACAGTTGGTTTTTTCTTCAGTAACCACTCTATGCGCCGTAGTGCCTCTTCTGCCTTTTTTAAGCCTTTATTAAAGGGAGGGTGATTCTAAATTCTGTCATATCGCCGCTCAAAACGCATATATTTCCCCCTTGGCATCTGATGATAGATTGAACATTTGCTAACCCCAGACCAGTTCCATCGATCTCGCTTGTTACAAAGGGAGAAAATATCTCCTTTAATATCTGGGGATTAATTTGTTTTCCGTTATTAATAACAGAGATCATAATTTCCTGCTGTTTGGGTTTAAGCTTGGTCTTTACTACAATTCTGGTAGCCGAATTCTCAATAGCGTAACGAATAAGACCCGCCATACATGTCGAGAGCATCTTTTTATCAAAAGCCGTATTCACATCGTCCAAGCGCTTGCTCAATTTAAGTATCAGTTTCGAACCGTTTGAAGCTATATTCAACAACTCCTCCTTGAGAAATTCATTGATGCTATATGTCTCCAAGACGGGCTTTTTCAAACTTGAGTAGGCTAAAACATCGTTGACGATCCTCTCAAGCTTCTTCGATTCTTTATCAATTATGTTCGCACTTTCCCACAGAGTATTTAAAAGCTCACTATGGATCTTTGACTCACCCAAGTTAGATTCTTGTGATAAACACTTTAGCAACCTTTCTGAAAATCCCCCTATTACCATCAAACTGTTTCGGATTATATGTGCAACCTGCGAAGAGTGTTCCCCGAGAATACGGTATTCTTCATCCTGCAATATTTTCTCCTGATCCTTCCGCCCTTTATATACCATCCCTATTGCTTTTGAGGCCAAGCGTCCTAAAAGTTTGATCTTTTCAGTAACCTCTTTTGAAAATTTTCTTCCTCCAACCCAGTCAAATACTAAAATTCCTATTGGCTCACTTTCCGAAAAGAGAGGGAGAAACAATATTGAAGAAATCCTACAAGTTGTCACTAATTCCCTCATATAAGAAACGCGGCGGTCTCCGGAGGGATTCGCAATTAAAACGATAGATTCATTACTCATCACCTGTCTCAGAAACATTTCGCCAGTTTCAGGAGTTATTTTGTCCCCGATTCCATGGACATTCTGGGGGGAACCTGCTTTAATGATAAGCTCATCTTTCTTGTTCCTAATTATCAGGCAAGCTCTGTCTGCACCAGAAATCATCAATGCACTTTCAACAATTACGTTTATTGTTTTTTGATATTCTGCACTGCAAGCCAATAAAAGTTCAGCTGTTTCAACAACATCTTCTATGTCTGAGAGTTTTTTATGTTCTTCCATCTAACAATTCTTATTCAATCTGACTTGGGAATAATAAAATAAAAATTATTTCCATATTGCGTAGCCTCATAACCTGCCACACCACCGTGCATGTCTATAGCATTTTTTATGAATGTCAAACCATGCCCTGTGCCTGGTTTGTTTGAAATATTACTACCACGATATCCCTCTTCAAATATCTTTTCCCGCTCTTCAAGAGCAATATGTGGTCCGGTACTGAAAACGTTATATTTTATTCCATCTTTAGCGTGCCCAAAGAAATCTTTCATAGTTTCGTGACCATATGATATATATTTCATTTTTTCATCTTTTTCAGTAGTTACTTCTTGTGTATATTTAAGGGCATTTGAGAAGAGGTTAGCATACACCTGGGCTACCAATCCCACATCTACAACACTTATGATTTCTTCATTAGGGATATCGCTTAGGCGATCATCTATTGAGATGCCTGCTTTTTGAAATTGCTCTATGTAACGTTCCAATTGAGGTTGTACTACATCCTTTTTCATGTTGCATGCTTTAGTTCGAAGTGCAAGCTTTCCCTGGTCAAAATGACTTCTGCGAAACAGTGTTTCAAGAAATAGGCTCATATTTTTATAGTGTTTTTCGATATTCTCCATTTCTTCCCTTAACCCTTCGTTGACTCCGATCAATTCCCTTAAGAGATTTTCAATAACGTCAACCTCACGTTGTCCTATCGTTAAACATTCACAAAGAGAATGTGCTATTTCGTCATTTTTCTTTATTTTCCCCTTCAGACGCCTCAGAAAAAGCTTATAAACCATGTTGGGCACTATGACATTATGTTCGATATCAGAAACAAGGGATTGAATAAATTTCAGATGTTCAACATTTTTTATGGCAAGAAATTTATTATGCACATTGAAACCAATTCGGTTTGCATATTTCTCAAAAAAAAGTTCATTGCGCGTATTAATATCATCAATTGGAAATAGCTCTAATAGTCCAAGAATGCTACCTATGGTCTTAAAAGGGAGCTGGCCAGTCAGAAATATTTTCCCACGTATTGTCAATACGAGGCTTTTCTTTTTCTTATTTGTATAATAAGGACTTTCGCTAGACTTAACCTCAGCGGGAGGAGGAGTATCCAATTGCTCTCCTTGGTTAGTTGTTGCAGTGAGCAGCAGAGTATTTGCCTTAGTGTCCATAAGGTAGAGACGAGCATCAAGGTTGAAAAAACTCTTAGGAATTGCAACACATAAATTATGAAGATCCTTAATATCATCAAATTCTTGTGCAAGATCAAAAAAGGTCATAAAAGCAATATTTTCGATTTGTGTGAAATTATATCGCTGGTAATCATTCTTTTTATTTTCGATTCGCTTTAAAATATCTTCAAATATATACATAATAAGAATCCTCGATATAGCAGATTTTTAATTTTATCATAATATAGTGACTTCAGATGCAAGAATTGGCTGAAATTACTTAAACTGTCAAGCATTCTCAGTGCAACAAGACAAAGTCAAGGAGTCTCAGTGCCCACCATGACAGATTGGGGTATGATAATCTTCAGTTTCTGTCGAGGCTCCAAAAGTGTTTCATCCCAGTAATCAACAGAGGTCAGAATTTTTCGATCTATTAACTTCTATGTGTTATGAACTTTTTGAACCACAGTTTTGCATGTACACCAAGGGGGACAGGCTACTTTTCTCATGCAGTGCCGCCCCATTATCCTATTCTTTTCAAACGACCGAGCACCAAGATTCATTACATCTCCAAACTGCCCCGCCGAGCTGAGGCCGACTTCCACATCTCCATTACCCCAACGGCCCTACGCGAAAAATTCATCGTCCTCAAACATGGGGTAGTGCTTCCTATTCATTGTCCAGAGCTTGAAAACATTTACTTTCGCGGCTGCTCCGACAAGCGCATCGGCCATGGTCACCGAATGCGACTTCCCATAGTTGTGAAGAAACTCACCGGCAAGCTGACCCATCCTCTTGTCGATGTCGAGAATATTCAGCGAGTCGATAAAGGTCTCCACCCTGACCTTTTCCTTGGGCCGTATGCCGGAATAGATTTCTGCCACCTGTACCGGTGTTATAAAAACGTGGCCGTTCGTTTCTCTGATGACTTTTTTAAATCGCTCAACCAGTGCCTTGTCCTGCCTCAGTATCCAAATGAGAATATCGGTGTCGGCTACAAGCATATCTTCCGGTCCTTCCGCGCTGCACGGATAAACTTGTCCACATCGAACCGTCTATCCTTCCAGAGGCCGCTTACGCTGTCGGTAGCCCTGATCATCCTTTCCACTCTACTGCTCAATTTCTTCTGCACACTCTCCCGGATAATCTCGGATACTGAAATGCCTTTGAGCCTGCTTTCTCTTTTCAAATTCCCGTAAGTTTCTTCATCAATATAGATTTGAGTACGCTTCATACCTGCCTCCAATGTAATGTATATATACATTATATTTCGCAATGAACGTGAAAAGCAACATGCAGTCCCGGACTAGTTCCGGATGCCGTCATGCCCGAGTGTCCCTGTCGGGCATCTATTAAGGACATGGATTCTCGCCTCGGCGAGTCGCTTTCGCCCCGGCGGATTCGCTGAGGCGAAAACAATCTGCATTTTTCGGGTTAATATGTGCAGTAATGGGGCTGATGATAAAATCTTATCACTTCGCAGAGGTTTTAGCATGTCTGCCTCACGGTTTTTGTGACGAGGTTACTGTTTTTTTGGCGCTTGTCGCAATATGCTTACGGCCTGATCAACAGTATAAAAGGGCAGACGTTCTGCTCCGTATTTTATGACTTCGCGGAAATAAGAAAGCGGCATTCCATAACAAGGGCCTACTATGAATGCTGCCCCTGTCGCCGAGATAAGAAACAAGTCACCCTGAAAAGTAGTTATTGTATCGCCACTGACAGCCTCCACCTTTATAGGACGGTAAAGCCGCCTCCGTGTATCCGGCACCAGACATAGATCTTTTTCTGCAAAGGTCTTGACCCTTTCCTTTGAAACCAGTGTGAGCGTTGACACGGAAGAGACCGTGCCGGTAAAAAAATCTTCATCCGGAAGTACTTTATGTCCATAAATAAACAGCAGCCGGTTCTGCTGCCGGGCAAAGTCAATCCATTTGAACATCTGAGCAACCGGCACATAGAATGCCGTGTCAATCTCGGTGCCCGGGATAGATCCATCTTCCCCGATCCTGTCACTTACCGGATCCACTTCATCACGCCTGAAGGATTTGAATCTCTTCATAGCCTCTGTGCTTAGTTCTCTTGTGAATGCATTATAAGGGAAAACCATTGATTGTATCTTCAGCCCCTGGGACTGCAGTTCAGCAAACGACGCCTCCAATTCGTCTTTAATCCACGCAGAAATGCCTTTTTGCTCGTTGCGACAAGGAGAAGCGGCTCCGACAGCCATCCCCCCAGCGAAATCAGGACTTTTTTGCCCGACGCGTGTGCTTCATTGATAAGGGCGGCGGAGTTTTCAGGAGAAAGACATTTTGTCTTATAGTCGATTGATCCGTCAGGACCTGGGACAACAGAAAAATGGAGGATATGGGTAACCGCACTATAGTCTATATGATCGGGGCTCAAGTGACCGGAAATTCCGCAGCCCTGCATCCATCCGCCATAATAGGCGCTGACCCATATCGCCCGGGGAGTCGCCGTCTCCTTAAACGGAGTGCAGGAGGATAACAATATCGCAATGAACAGTATCCCGGGCAGACTTAGTCTAACTGAATATGGAAAAGTCAGCATATAACCCCGATGGACTAAGAATTATCTACAAGCCTTCCATCCGCCATCTTTAAAGTTCTGTGGCAACGGCTCGATAAAGATTCATTGTGTGTAACGACAACAAAGGTTATCCCCTTTTCTTTATTAAGATCAACGAACATATTGAAAAGATCTTTCCCTGTTGCCGCATCCAGGTTGCCCGTAGGTTCATCTGCAAGCACCACTTTGGGCTCAAGCAAGAGCGCCCTCGCAACCGCAACGCGCTGCTGCTCTCCGCCCGATAGTTCTCCCGGTCTGTGTCTCTTCCTTTCAGACAGGCCCAATTCATCAAGAATTCTTTTCGCCCGTCGTTCAATCTCATCACGGGTATATCTCTTAGCCCCTTGGATATTGCCGCCCATGTTAATCAGACCGGGCATCATAACATTTTCGATAGCAGAAAATTCAGGAAGAAGGTGATGAAACTGAAACACAAAACCTATCGTTTTATTCCGGAAAGAAGCAATTGAATTCCTACCCAGGGAAAATATATCCTTCCCGTCGTAAAAGATATTGCCGTGAGTAGGCCTGTCCAATGCCCCAAGGATATGCAGCAGGGTGCTTTTACCGGCGCCGGATGCCCCTACTATGCCGACCATTTCTCCTTCCATAACCGAAAGGTCGATGCCCTTCAGAACATCGAGTCTACCTGCATCAGTCACGAAAGATTTTTCCAGATTTTGCGTTTCGATCAGATTTTTCAATATGTCCCTATTTTCCCTTCTTCGGCCCGGTGATATCCTTTATTTTTTCTCCCGTCTTTTTTATTCCTTCGGTAACTCTTTCCGTGACACTTTTTATAGATTCAGACTTCTTTTGTATTTTATCAGCCTCTTCTCCTGCTTCTTCACTCTTCTTTTTTATGGCCTCTCCTGCCTGTTCGGATTTAACTCCCAACCATCTGAAAGGCTTCCCGCCTTTCCACAAAGAGAGGGCAAAGAAAAGTATTGCCGCAATTATAATGATACCTATGAGGTGTTTTATGAGTTTAAACATTGTTTTATGAATCAACAGACTCTATTTAGCACTCCCCTCCTTGATAAGGAGGGGAGCTTTGTATTAACCGTTTCCCCGTCATTCTGGCTTACGGGAATAACAAATAAATTTGGTTTATGGACAGACTTTTTTACCGCATCTTCACTCATATCTTAAAGGCTCCACAGGACTGAGCTTTGCCGCCTGCCATGCAGGGTAAATCGTTGCGAGAAAACTTATACTCACGGCAGAAAAAGAGACAGCTATAAAATCGGATAATTTCGTCTTCACAGGCAGATGGCTGAGGTAATAAACATCAGCAGGGAGTTTTATGATCTGGTAAGTATTCAGAATATAACACAGGAGATATCCGCCGACAACCCCGATGATTGTGCCCAGAAGGCCGATCACCAGGCCCTGCAGCATAAAGACGGCCATGATGCCCCTGTCCGTAGCACCCATGGCCTTGAGAATGGCGATCTCCCTTTTCTTCTCTATGACGTTCATAATAAGCGTACTGATAATATTGAATGACGCAACGAGTATTATCAGGATCAGTATGACAAACATGGCAAATTTTTCCAATTTAAGGGCGGAGAAGAGATTCTTGTTCATCTCCATCCAGTCTTTTGCATAGATAGGGAACCCGAACTGTTTCTCTATCCTTTCCCTGACGAGCGGAGCTTTATAAATATCGGCGAGCTTGAGCTGGACGCCCGTCACCTCGTCCTTCATGCCAAAGAATTCCTGGGCTGCGCTCAGGTTCGTAAGAACAAGGTTCGAGTCATACTCAAACATTCCTATCTCAAAGATGCCCACGACCCTGAACTGTCTCACTTTCGGGAGCATGCCGAGCGGACCGATCTTTCCTACAGGGGATAAAATAGTAACCAAATCTCCCCTGAAAGCGCCTATGCTGCTCGCGAGTTCACGACCTACGATAATACCCGGAATCTCATCTTTTGATGCAAGGTTTTCGAGACTGCCTTCCTTCATGAATTTCCCTATGTCCGTCGTCTTCATCTCAGCCTCAGGGTCAATGCCCCTTAAAAAGACCCCATGGGCCCTTTTGCCGTAAGATACCATCACCTGGCCCATTATAAACGGCGCGGACGATACGATCTCCCTGTCATCTTTCAGGCGTGCGATTACATCTTTATATTCCGGCATCGCACCCCTGTAATTAAGGACAACGACGTGTGCATTCACCCCAAGTATCTTTTTCTGGAGGTCTTCATGAAACCCGCTCATGACTGATAGTACCACCAGGAGCGCCATTACGCCGACGGCTACGCCTCCCAAAGATATAAACGTATTTACCGAAATACCCTTATGCTTTTTTTTGGTCTTTAGGTATCTGAAGGCTATGAATAACTGATAGGGAAGGTTCATCTTTCTTAAAGATACATGATGCACGATTCACGATTCATGCTAAAATTATCCCCTGCCTGAATTCTATTATCCTGTATCCTGCATAATGCATCGTGCATCTTACGTCTTTCTTATTGCTCCGGCTTCAATTGAGGGAAGAGTATCACTTCCCTTATGGACTGGGAACCGGTCAGCAGCATAACGAGTCTGTCCACGCCGATACCCTCTCCCGCTGCCGGCGGCATACCGTATTCGAGGGCCCTGACAAAATCCTCATCCATACTATGCGCTTCTTCATCACCCCGGGCCTTTGCCTCAACCTGTTTCAGGAACCTCTGTTTTTGATCGACCGGGTCGTTCAGTTCTGAAAATGCATTCGCGATCTCCCTTGATGCAATAAACAGTTCGAACCGTTCGACAAGTTCGGGGTTGTCAGGTTTCCTCTTCGCAAGGGGTGAAAGTCCGACCGGATGGTCAATAATAAAGGTAGGCTGAATTAGTCCGGGCTCGACTTTCTCCTTGAATATCTCGTCCAGGATTTTTCCGTGGGACATGTCACTTCCGATCACGATATTATTCGCCTTCGCCCACGCCCACGCCCTTTTTCTGTCGTTGAAGATCTCCTCCGGCACGCCTTTCTGCATCAATGCATCGAGCATTGTTATCCTCGGCCAGGGAGGAGTCAAATCAATGATGTCGTCTCCATAAGGTATTTTCAAAGTACCGATCGTCTTCGACGAGACATGGGTAATTAATTCCTCTGTAAAGGACATGAGAAACAGGTAGTCTCTGTAGGCGATATAGAATTCAAGCATCGTAAATTCCGGGTTGTGTTTTGTAGATATGCCCTCATTCCTGAAATTTCTGTTGAGTTCATACACCCGTTCAAATCCGCCCACAAGAAGTCTCTTCAGATAGAGCTCGGGTGCAATCCTGAGGAACAAATCCATGCCGAGTGCGTTATGGTGGGTTTTAAAAGGCCTCGCCGTTGCCCCACCGGGGACCGGGTGCATCATAGGGGTCTCGACCTCAATAAATCCCTTTGATTCAAGGAAATCCCGTATAGCTTTGATGATTACGCTCTTTTTAATGAATGTCTGCCTGACTTCGGGATTGACGATCAGGTCCACATATCTCTGCCTGTATCTTATCTCGATATCCTTCAGGCCATGCCATTTTTCGGGCAAAGGTCTCAGCGATTTGGTGAGAAAGACAAAATCATCGGCCCCGACAGTCAGTTCATCCGTTCTCGTCCTGAACAGTTTTCCTTTTATCCCGACGATATCGCCTATATCAAGTTTTTTAATGAGGGGGAATTTCTCGCCGAGTACATCTTTTTTGAAATAAACCTGGATCCTTCCCGTGGCATCCTGTATATGTGCAAATGCGGCCTTGCCAAAGTCCCTCATAGAAACAATCCTGCCCGCCAGGGAACAAATGAGAGGATCTGATTCGAGTGCTTCCTTTGACACAGAGTCTAATCGGTCATGGAGGTCCGACGTGCGGTCTTCAGCCTCGAATACCCCGCTATAGGGTTCGATGCCCGACTCCCGCAATTCCTGAAGTTTCTTGATGCGCTGGGCTATAAGTTCATTGATTTCTTCCATTATCCGCTCTTGAACTTAAAAGTATAATGATTAGTTTGGTGCTAAGTCAAATTATTGTTGTAGGAAGATAAGGAGACGCTTTCCGATTGCAACCGGGCTAATTATTTCCTCCCTTGCCGTGAATGTTGTTGCCGTGCAAATTGTTTAACGCTCCCAAAGCCTCGCTTTTGACCACAGAGTCTTTGTCATTTTCTGAAATGCGCTGAAGGTGAGGGGCAACACTCGGGTCTCCAATCCCTTCGAGCGCCTTTATGGCGCTGAGTCTTATAGCCGTACTCCGGTCTCCCAAAAGTCCGACCAGATATGGGACCGCTTTTGGATCGCCGATTTTTCCCAGTGACTGGATTGACGCTTCTCTGGTAAGGAGTTCACGGTCTCCCGCTCCTTTGATCAGTGTATCGACCACCTTTGGATTCCCTTTGAAGTTACCGAGCGCTATAGCTGTATAAGACTTTATTGACGGACATTCCCAGTTATAAAAAGGATCATTAAAGATTGACAATAAAATATCCACGGCTTTTTGATCACGAACTTCTCCCAGCAGTAGGATCGCCTTAATCTTGACCGGCCAATATTCACTTCGCGTGTCCGCGACCGACCTCAGCATATTCAACGCTTTTTCATCTTTGTATTTGTCCAGTTTTCCGACTGCGTCCAGGCGCACTTTCCAATCACTGCTGCCGAGGCCTGCTTTTATTCCGTCAAGGGAATCTTCTGCTGAAACGTTTTCAGGCACGGCCATCACCGCAGCCAAAAAGGAATACAATAAAATACGACTAAAAACCACCTTGCACGTTCCTATAAACATCTCGATTTTATCCCTCTCTATTGTCTCCTGTGCATTTCTAAAATTTATATTATCATAATTCGGCAAGATAGAGGAATGAGACATAGCCTTTGCCTCAGTTGACAAATATCGGAAGCCTGCGGTACCAAAATGTATCGATTAGTGGAAAAATGCCCTCCCTTATTAAGATATGGCGGACAGTAAAAGGTAAGATATTCCAATAAATCCGCAAAATATAATAACTGGCACCCTTTTTGCTATAAAACTAATACATCGACGAGAAGATTGAGGAAATGTCTCGATATAAACTGAGCGATTTCAGAAAGGAGGCTGCATGAATATCAAACATCTTGCCGAAGCCATAATATTACAATCTATCGAGGACTTATGGAACGAGAGCCACAGGGAAGAATGCATAAAGTTTTTTTCGGGAGAGGATTTCCGGACGTGCGCCCGGATAGCGGGCATGGACATATCCGATCAAATAAAGATACTCGGTCTGCTCGGCGATTCATTAAAAAACATGAATAAAACGGTAAAAGCCAAAAAGAAGTCGGCCTATAAATACGTTATCCCTCAAACTGTTATCAGGGAATCGGTCAGAGCGTAATCTCTGCTGCGGGCTGAATGCTCAGGGACGGCCCTGCCGGGGCTTATTACTCGCCGGCAGGTCGTCTCGGCCTTGTTAAAACCTCCTCTCCAAGATGCATCCTATTTTTTTTAATTGCATACCGGGTCAATCTCTCACAGCGTTAGGTTCGCAAAGGGATATTAAAATCACCCTCCCTCTATCTTCCCCCGCTCAGGAATTATGCCCGCCTCTGCGGTAATTTGCCCTGGAAATTATCCTTTCTTTTTTTAATCATCTTAAAAATCAATATATTATACCTGGTATCTTTTTTGCTTTGATAGGACATGATGGACAAAGGACAAAACGAAATGCAGGACCTTCTGAGAGAGGGGGCTGCTGCATTGAAAGAAATGCGAAAAGGCATAGAAAATGCTTGTGTGGAATTGAGAGAGATATACGGCAAAACACTCTTACGTGACAACAAAAGAGCGAATCTAAACAGCGAAGAAAAGAGTTATAGAAAACAGGGTAATCAGAGAAATAACATTGCCTACATCTGATTTCCTATTCATAGACCTCATTGCCTATCCTTACTTTGGAGACATAAAATAGTTCACAGGAATTATCACCGGTATCGCTTCGCGACAGGCTTGTGTTCCACCACACATTTTGCCCCCGATAAGTACCTTTGAGGTTTATTAAAAAACCGTCCAGAATAATCTTCTGTCCCGCTTTTACAGTCTTCACAGCTTTTCGAATGTTCTCTGTAGCAGGGATGATATGATTGTTCGAAGAATGGTTAATTATATATGAAGTTGTAAAGGGGGTCTCATGCCTATATTCGAAGAAATACCACCTGTCACTCTGGCTATAGGTGCTATACTGCTCACTTTTTTGACTTGAAGTAACTAATCCCTGCATCGATTGGACATTTCAGCTAAAATAAATAGTTCGGCAGTCATGATGCGACTGAAATAAATTCAGAACGACAACATAACCGGGAAGGAGCTCCTGTGCTGAAAACATATCTCATTCTTATACTCTGTCTTTATATCCTTAAAGAAGGCTTTGAATATTTTCTTCAGTATTTGAATCTCAGGCATATGAACAGGTTCGGCTTACTGGCGCCGCCGGAATTTGAAGGAAAGATAGACGATTGGCTTCTAAAAAAAACGCAGGCTTATGAAGCGGAAAAGATCCGCTTCGGCTTCATCTCTTCGATATTCGGCAATGCAGCTGCAATCATTTTCTTCTTCGGCGGCCTTCTGAATTTCTATAATTCATGGGTAGTATCTCTAAACCGGCCCTTCATATTATCGGGCATAATATTTTTCCTGCTTTTAAGCTATGCGAGCGCATTGCTTTCGATACCCTTCAGCCTACATAGCACATTTAAGATCGAAAAGAGATATGGTTTCAATACCATGACGCCAGAATTATGGCTGACCGATTTTTTAAAATCCTTGCTCCTTTCGACAATTCTCACAGGCGTTTTGGTTTCAGTCGGGCTGTGGTTGATCCAGTCAAGCCCTGATCACTGGTGGATCTGGGTATGGGTCTTTTTCCTTATCCTGAGCCTCTTCATCATGTATATCTCGCCTTACGTAATTGAACCGCTTTTCAATAAGTTTTCCCCCATTGAGGAAAAAAGTCTGGAAGATAAGATCAAGGGTTTGATGCAGAAGGTAAATATCAAGGTCAGCAGGGTTTTCAGGATGGACGCGTCTAAAAGAAGCCGTCACACCAACGCCTATTTTTCGGGAATAGGCAGGGTTAAAAGGATAATACTCTATGACACCCTGCTCGAAAAAATGGATGAAGATGAGATACTTTCGGTGCTAGCCCACGAGGCGGGACACTGGAAGAAAAAACACGTTTTAAAAATGATAGTCATCACTGAGATTATTTCTCTGATAGGGATTTATATCTCCTTCAGAATTCTTCGGACGGACTTTCTGACAAACCTCTTCCACGTCACAGGGGGAACTTTTTTCGCCAAGATCGTCATACTCGGTTTTATAGGCGGAATTATATCTTTTATCTTCACACCCCTGGGCAGTTTTATATCAAGGAAGTTCGAAAGAGAAGCGGACAGCTTTGCCGGCCTGCTGACAGAAAATAAGAAAGCCATGGTCAGCGCCCTGATAAAACTTTCCAAGGACAACCTTTCAAACCTCCATCCACATCCGCTCTATGCAGCTTTTTATTACTCCCACCCGCCTGTTGTTCAACGTATCAGGGAATTAAGGGACCGGTTGCATTAAATTAATTGACAGGACGGATGTGCAGAAAATCATAAGGAGATAGCGTTCCTCACCTTGGAAAGCCTCAAAGCCAAAAAATGTGCTTTTGATTTGACAAGGTTTAACAAGGCGATCAAATGGTTAATCCTTCTCCAAAGACATGATTCCATATCGATGCATTTTGTTTTATCCCCGAAAACAATTTTTTCAATTCCGGAAACCTTCCCTATGACATCATCTTCATGAACAGGTTCATCAAAAGCTGCAGCGGCATCACCTTTTGTATGGAAAGTAAGCCGACCGTCAAGCCGACTTCTCCTGATAATGCGATGAAGGATGAGGAAACCGCGCCGGTCCTTGAAAAATATCAGGTCTCCTATCTTAAGAGAATTACAGGGTACCTTTTTTATCCTTAGGATTTCTCCTCCACGGAGGAAAGGTTCCATACTTCTACCCGTTACCTTCGTGCGGAGTCTTAACCCGCTGTTCAATACATCTTCGAAAAGCGCCGATTTTTCAGGTGTCGAAAGTTTGAGCGATTCCGGCTTCGTATTCAATACCGGCATATTATTTCGAGATAAATTCTTCAAAGACATCTGTCACCTTAATATCGGGTCTAAAGAATATCTCATAAGCGGGAACTGCAGAGACCAGATCTTCACAGAAGAGTAAAATTTCCGTCATTATTTTTTTATCATACCATGGTATGGAAGTAACAGGCATAAGTTTTTTCAGCGCTTCTTGGGGTTTAAGATCATTTATCATATCTTTCTCACCATGCTTGATAAAAAAAATTCCGCAGAGAGGCAGGCTTTTGTTCTCTGCTATCCCGGCCTCGCCTGCCCAGGGTGTTCCGTATGCCTTAAATGCACTCCCCATTTTTCTTACGGCGATACGATCGTCGCTGAGAAGATCAAAACCTTTAAGTCCGGCAAACTGGCGGGAAATTGTGCTTTTTCCGGCTCCCGACTTGCCGGGAAATATATATCCCCGGCCGTTATATTCCAATCCAGCACAATGAATAAGCGCACCCTTTCTTTCGGACAGATAATACATGAGGAGGATCTGGTCCAGAGGATAGCTCAGAGGGTTTATGATTTTTGTAACGCCTCCCTTTTTAATCACAAACATTTCGCCGCAATAAATTACGGCTTCTACAAAATCCCACTTAAAACGTGCGAGCCACACAATACTTTTGTCAGGACCGGCGGTGTTCAAAGCCACGAAATACTCATCACTATCGGCAAACATGGACCAGGCATGACCTGTATCAAAAATCTTCTTTAATTTCCTGATATCGGGAAACCTGTTTAACTCAAGGCTTACATTCACAATTTCATTGGCAGAAATTGCCTTTTTTAAAAAAGTGCTGTAGTTAGAGGGAAGCTCCTGAAGCTCTATCTCATGCAGGCTTTCTAAGGCGAAATTTACGTCCGCAATCTCGATGTTCATAGAAGACATCTTTCATTTGTTTCAACTAATATGTAACGCTTCAAGATATCAGGAGCCGGTAATTGATTGACACGTCCCGCTTAAGCAGCCGTTGCCGGCAACACCTTTTGGGTCCTGAACCCCTGTTTTGCAACCCACAGAAAGAACCTCTTCTGCAGCTAGCTCGATTGTCCTGAGCTCCGGCTTTTCATATGCCTTTTTCTCTTTTTCTTTTTTTTCATGCAACATGCTGCGCCCTCTTCTCCCCTAAATTTTTTATGAATCGATATCTGTGATTTCCGATGGAACAAAGATATTCCGAACGAACATCTTCTTTTCCATTCTCCATCTCGGAAAAGGCCGGGCAAAAACCGCAGAGGTGCCTCTTCTCACACCGGCTGCAATAGAGATCGCCAGCCTTTTTATGCAACAAATCGGCTATAGTCCCGCACCATCCTTCCAGAAAACTGCCATTTAAGAGGTCATATTTGATCCTCGTAGTCATAAGGCACGGTTGCAAATTTCCATAGGGGTCGATATGAAAACCGGTAACACCTGCGCCGCAGTTATAGAGTTTGTCCGATGGCGATTGCCTGCGTGATCTTTCGAAATACTCTTCCCAATTACTCAGTCTGTCACTGTCTGAAAATTCCTTTTCTACAGCATCGGCAGGAGAAACCCTTAGGGTCATAGGAAACTTGTCTCCATCAGCGCCCGGGAATATTGCGGCATCAAAACGGAATTTAACGCCAAATCCTTTTGCAATATTTTCGATATCGAAAAACTCATGGCTGTTAACGCTCATAAGAATAGTTTTAAGTCCCACCTTTATATTGTGATCGAGGAGCCTCTTTATGCCGTTCAAACATTTATCAAAAGACCCTTCTATGCCCGTAATTTTTTCATATGTGCGGGCTGTGGCGCCATAGAGGCTAATTTCAACTATTCGCGGAGGCAGTTCCTCAAAGAGATGAAGCACCGTGTCCGTAATTAAGGTACCGTTTGTAAATACAGTGACGATAAGCCCGTTTTTCTTGGCATGACTATAAATTTCCGGGAAATCCCTCCTCAGTAAGGGCTCTCCGCCTGTGAGCAGAAAATGAAGACAGCCTGCCTCCGTGACCTCATCCAGCAAAAACCGGATTTTGTCGGCATCCATTTCTTCCCGGGTTGAATGTTTTCTCTGACCCTTAAGATAACAGTGAATACACCGGAGATTGCAGCGGTGCGTCAGATCAATACTTCCCGAAAGCGGGATACGAAGCTCTGCAGCCTTCCTGTTGAACTCCTCAATGAATTTCCTGTTACTCATTCGCGGATCAAATCTGCTTCTAAAAGTTCGGAAATAAACTGCTTGATATCCGAATCCGCCTTTTCCCTTTCAACATCAAACTCGTCTAAAATATCTTTGCGGATATCTTCAAGATTCTTATTGTCATCCAGTTCCCGCCATATGTATTCGGCAACAGTGTTTAAAGTGAAAATCCTCTGCATATCGGCTATCTTTCCTTTGACCGGCACGAGAAATAGCTCATCCGCAATTTTTCGCATCACAATATCTCTATTTTTTTTATAGACCTTATTCCATATATCATCGATTCGATCGTGAGTATCCATAACAAACTACCTCATTTTCAGCGCAGGGTCACCCAGCAGGTTATATATATCAAGCACGTATGTCGGGCTCCCGGAACTCACGTATCCACTCAACGCCTTCAAGATCACATCACCCAAAATTGTCTTATTGTTACTGAAAGCAGCTTTTAAAAACTCCTCATCCAATATAACAGAAAGTGAATTATAGGACAATCCTGTCGGGGCCCAAACAGCGGCAGCGCCGGCATCCTTTTTCATCAGCAATGCCTCGCTTATCGAATCATAGCCGGGTATGGCAAACTGTCCTGCAGAACAGGTCATGGCAGCCAAAACAGGATATTTTCCCCTGTTTGTCATTGAGGCAATATCGTCGGTCTTAAGCAGTCCTTCCCCAGCCAGGATGTTTACACCGCCGTGTCCGATATAGTTCAAAAATACCGTGCCGCTGTTTATTCCATTCATCAGAAGCATCCGGGCCTCGTCTATAGGGTACTGGGACAGGTAAATCTTTTCCACTGAATAGCTCTGGGGTAAAAGCGACGCCGCTTCGTCACTGCTTAACGGGAAGTCTCCTCCCCCGTCCGGATTATCAGCCAGCATTATAATTTGGATACCTGCGCTTGACTCGAAAGTAATAATCTTATTTATTACATTTTGCAGGTCGCTCGCAGTTAGCACGGGCAGCCTCCCGACCGCTATCTCAGGGATATGGGACCCGTTGAAATTCGCAAAAAGGTTGTCAGACGGGTAAAGCCCTGACGGGGTCTCACTCATGAGCGTGGGGATGAGGTTGTCATCCTCGCCGAGGTTATTCTTATAATCATACGTCCCGTTTCCGGCAAGGAGAACATACCTGGGAGGCTTGTTCCAGTTATTAAAAGCATAAGAAAGGAAGTCCCTGATTGCTTTGGGATTATATATGCCATAATTGAATTCATCCATAATATCATCCAGAACCACGACCATAGGCATAAGCCTTTGTGTTTTCCGATAAGAGGCCAGGAGATTAGCCGTCGCTTTCATTTCAGGTGTTGTGATTATCAGATAATCGGCGGAATTGTTCTTCATCTTAAGCACAGACTGGCCGGTAGTGTTCACATCAGTAACAGCGGCTACAGCGTCTGCAGTCACAGCCAGATAAAGGGAAGACGGAGATGAGGGATTGAAACTTACAGAATAGCTTCCGTTCGTGCCTGATATAGTCGTCGCTTTAACCAACTCCGGCTTCTGCGCGTCGGTAATATCAAAAAGCATAATTTGAGGAGTGGTGAAGCCGGTGATCGTGACCACAGGGTTTTGATCGCCCCTGCAGGTAAGAGTATTGCCCGCGGCCTGATATAAACGCTGATAAGTCAGGTCGAAGGAATCGACATAAAAGATGTCGTAATTTGACCCTTCGTCAAGCGATCCCTCAATTTCTACATCATTTGCGCCTTCATGAAGTATCCCCTGGCTGAAACCGGCAGTGAATGTTCCGGGTTCTGCTCCTTCCCATTGATATACACCTATAGATGTACCGTTAAGCCTGACGATGACATGGTGTATTGTATTCGTAAAACCGTGGAGATTTATGGTCACGGAAGCCATTGATGATACGTTTGCAGGACCGTTGACCTGGACAGTGAAAGTCTTGATGCCGTCTGAAGGATCCCCGCTCACAATATAATCCCAGAACCAGTAGTCTGCTTCGGGATCGCTGAAAAGCACCGGGACTGCAAGGAGGTCTTCTTCGATATGAAGTGTCTCCTTAAAGGTGCTGTTTGCGCCGGATGGGGCGGGTCCTTTTCCGTTCACAACTTCCATCTGAAGACCAGCGCCCTGGGAGACCCAATAGACGTTGTCATTGGTATAAACGTTATTTTTTATTCCCTGACCATAGAAGAGTATGCCCGTATTTCCGTTGCTCGGCATATAAGCCACGTTGCTTCCTTGGCTGCTCAATATAAGACTATTATGCTTTATTCTGTCGATAGCGCTTGCATACGGAAGGCTCAACATACCCGAAATTTTCGAGGCGTCCAGATAATAAAGCTCGTCACTGCTGACGGAAACCTTAATTTCTTTGCCGTATGACGTATTGTTGAACGGTACCGCTTTTTTTGTCTCCTTCAGTTCCTCGATCCTGGCCTTTCTATCATCGGAAGGCTCATTTGCCTTTCTTGTATAGTCGGAAAAGAGGTTTTTAGCTGGGCTGTTGCTTCTTCCCTGCAAACCGTTCACGTTCGTTACGATAAAGACCCCGGTTTTGTCGAGGTATGAAGTAATCTTTTCGGCAGAGCCGGTTGTTGTTTTAGCCGCATAACTATCGTTAAGAAGGAGCGGACTTATGGTCTTTGAAAGGCCGGAATCTTCGAGAGAAAGGGCTTTCCCTGCCTTTACTGTGAACGGACCGTATACATTCCTTGAGCCTCTGCCTTCTATTTCCACCAATATATAGGTATAGCTTTTATCGGGGGATGCGCCGGTGTCGATCAGGCTGTAAGTGCCGCCCTGAGGCGAAGTGAGAAGACCCGGCAGGATTCTGTTGTTTATGCGAAGATAATCTCCTTTTTCGTCCTTTCTTAAAAGATAAAAACCTGCCGTGTCGTTTTCCGACGAGGTAGTCCATTCTATCGCCATCCTGCCTTTATCTTCATATGCCCTGAAGCCGGAAAGGATGACATGAGTCGGCGTTATGCTTACACAACTACTGTTGTTATTGGAGTTGGAATCAGCCGGACTGGATGATGTCAAATTTGCACAGTTCTGTATGGTCGATCCTATCTGCTGCACAATTGTTGAAAGCGTCAGGGTCGAGGAACCGCCAGCCGGGATGGTCGGTATATTCCATATCCCGGTGCCGCCGTTATACGTCCCGGCAGTCGCAGTTGCCGAACTAAAAGAAAGACCGGCTGGAAGTATATCAGTGACCTGCGCCGATGAAACAGAAGATGTCCCGGCATTGTTAACTGTAATAAGGAAGGTTGCGTTGCAGGTTCCCGCATGGCACGGAGCGTCAAGACTCTGAAGCGTTTTTGTCACCTGGAGATCGACGGTGTAAGTTACAGGATTTGATACAGAGGCCTTGCTCGGTTTGGACTGGCTGCTCGATACAGTCGCTGTATTCGAAATCTGGTTTATATTAGGCGTGCTGCCGACGGTGACCTGATAGGTGATAGTCATGGTCTGACCCGGCGGAAGCCTAAAGCCATCGGCGCTTGTGATTATATTGGGAATATCGCCGCTTGCAATCGTCTTCGTTTTCGGTCCCAAATACGTATAATTTACAGTAAGCTGAGGATCATTTGCAGCTTCTCTGCTGCTGAATCCGGCTGTCTGGTTAGAAGTTGCCGTCCCGTTCAGTATAACGCCATAATTGGGGGTAGTCCCGTTAATCCAGTTCTGCACCAAAGATATCAAATTACCACCGGTAATCCCGTGATAACCAGCCATGTTAGGCACAAAACTCCCGATTAGAGTACCTGAATCATAATCTCCGCCCAATGTTGTCCAGTAGTTTGTGCCATCTCGTCTGTTCCATGTTGCGCCCGTCTCTGTCCAGCTGTTGGTCAATCTATAAACATTCGCGGTTAGGTTTGCGTTCGTAGCAGTAACATAAAACTGCATTGATGCGGAGTTCACTGTCGCATTGGCCGGTATGGATGACAGATCGAACTGAGCAAGGGGCCTTTGAGTTCTACCAGTTCTGTACTGAAGACTAAGTGTATTTTGAGTACCATAATTAGTATTTGGGGATTGCAGATTAATATAGGTATCCTGTACCGCATTTAAAGTAGCATTCTGTGTAATGTATCCCTGATAGCCCGAAGCAGAACCGGACACAAAAGTTGTGTCGGTAGGCAGTGGATCAGTCACGCTGATGCCTGTCTGGGTGGTCGTTGCAGAATTGTTGGTAATCGTGATGGTATAAGTGATCGTACCGCCAGGAGACACGGCGCCTGACGGGTTGGCGGTCTTGGTTATACCAAGGTCTGAAGCCAGGCTATAAAAACCGAAATTCGCAGACAAATAATTTGCACTCAGGCTCGTAACATTGACCGTCTGCTGGATACCAGAGGCAGTCTGGCTGTCCGCTGTGGTCGGTATCATCGAGGCCAAGGCCGGCTGAGAGTCGTCAATGCTCACAAAGTATGTGCCGGTCTGCGCCACCTGAAATCCGTAGCTGCCGGTAGCGTCCGTTGTTGTTGTAAATACAAGCTGGTCAGTTCCGGGATCGAAGACGCCGTTGCCGTTTGTATCTTGATACAACCGCACAGAAACCTCGGGTATGCCCTGTTCGTTGGCCTGCATGATTCCGTCTCCGTTGACATCGTTCCAGACCGCGTGACCTATCTGTCCCCCCTGTGTTTTGAAACCGAAATTGGCTGTCATGTCGCTCGTAAAAAGAGTATAAAAAGTAATTGTCTTCTGATAACCTGCGGCAGCCTGATCATCAGTTGTCGTAGGGACAAGGCCGTTCAGGGGAGTCTGCGTATTATCTATGCTGACAAAATACCTTCCTGCCTGGGAAACCTGAAACATGTAGTTGCCACCTGAGTCGGTCGTTGTCGTAGCAATCAATTGGTCTGTACCCGGTTCAATGAGACCGTTACCGTTAGTATCCTGGTAAAGCTGTACAGTAACTCCTGAGATGCCCTGCTCTCCCGAATCCTGTAATCCGTTGCCGTTTGTGTCCTGCCAAACCCTGTAGCCTATCCTGCCGGGCGCATTGTAGCCGAAGTTTGTCCCTGAAATGTTTGCGCCGCTTACCGTAACGGAAAGCTGCCTGCTGTGCGCAGCCGCAGTTGTTCCGCCAAATCCTATCAGTGCACCGTTCGTATCTGTAACCTTTATTGTATAACCACCGTTTGGCACGCCCGAAAAAGTAAAACTACCATATACGTCAGTCGATGTAGCAGCGACGACGTTGCCGCCGGCATTTAGGAGAATAACGGTCACGTCCTTGATTCCAGGCTCTCCGGAGTCAAGCGTACCGCTATTATTCAGGTCGAACCAGACGCGGTCATTGATTGTATAGGTAGCTGCACTATGAAACCCGAAATCCTCCATAAGATAGTTGTATTCGCCGTAAGCTGTCAGCGGATTGCTTGTCCTGCTGCCTATGCTCTGGGGTCCGGTTGTAGCAGTGTAGCCGTTTAGAACGTTGTTGGTGTCAGTAATTTGTACGATATATGTGCCCGGCGCAATATTTGTGAACAGGTAAGCGCCGTAAGCATTTGTAGTAGTATTGGCGACGACGGTACCCCCGGGGCTCGTGAGCAGCTGCACCGTAACATTTCCGAGCCCGCTCTCTCCCGGGTCCTGAATGCCGTTGTTGTTGGCATCGCTCCATATATAATTTCCGATAATTGCAGCGCCTGCGCTGCCGTTCACGTATCCGAAATTGACATTCATGAACAGTTCCTGGTCCGTTACCGTAAAGGGCGAGGTAGGATTGCTGCCAGCGCCTAAAGTTAACCCGGCAGGGACTGTTGATTCGTCCACATGCACAACATAGGTTCCGGGAAGGAGACCGGAAAAAATGTATCCGCCGTCAGTACCGCTTAATGTCTGGATGTCCACTCCCGGATCAAAAACGCCGTTGCCGTTTGCATCCAGCCAAACTCTGATATTGGACAGGACCGGTTCGCCGTAATCATACGTGCCGTTGGCGATTGAATCCAGCCAGATGAGTCCTCCAATAGTTCCGCCCGTGCCCACAGGGTTGATAGTAATGGAAGACGCAGGCTGCGACTGCTCTTCGCTCGTCGCTGTCACAGTATTTGTTATGCGCGAAGCTGTCGCCGGATTATTGACGCTGAGGCTGTATGTCACGGTAAGCGTCTCTCCGGGCGCTAACGCAAAGCCGTCACCGGGCATAACGAGATTTGGGGGACCTCCGTTTATCAGATCGGGATTGCCGCCACCCGTAATGTTGTCCTTCGTTACAATAACAGGTAGTTCATTAGTTTTGATCGCCACGTTGTCCACATAAAAAAAATCGCTGGCGCCGGTGTACCCGCTCGTTGTCCTGAACCTCACCGTCGTATTTGCAGATATGTAAGATGAGATGCCATAACTCCTCGTGCCCGAAGTCTGCCCGGTGATATTTGTGAATGTGTCCAAAGTTGTGAACGTGGTGCCGTCATTGGACATTTCGACCGCCACAGCATCCGAGGCGACGACACTGGGGCTTGTGCGAAAATCGAAGCTTAATGTCGCAGACGTAAAATTCTGACCTGCAATTCCCGATGTCAGGTCTGCTGTTCTGGCAGCCCATGAATTGGTCGCCGTCAGACGAAGCGACCCATTTGTAACCTGAACATTCCCTGCCAAGGGGTTCGGGGCGCCGGCATCACTTTCGCTCCAGTTCCCCGCCCAGTTCTGAGGCCCGTCATTATTGCTATAAGATAATTGATTAAACATATCATTGACATATTTCATCTGGTGACCCGTCGCAACCGTACTGTTAGGTACGTAAGTCGCACCTGCGGGCACGGGATCATTTAACTGGATGCCGGTCTGAGGTGTACTTGAAGTATTTGTAACGGTTATGGTGTATGCAATTGTGTCACCCGGTTTTACCATCCCAGATGGACTGGCTGTTTTCACAGTGGCAAGAGATCCTTGTCGCACAACACTGTTCTGAACATTCGTAAAGTTCTCGGAGACAACGGTCAACTGCTGAAGAGAGGTCGATGTTGCCGTGACGGTATTCAAGAGCGAGTTGATCCCCTGCGGCAAAGGATTATTCACCGTCACCTGGAAAGTGACATAGATGTCCTGACCGGGGTTAAGCTGGGCAGGAGAAGCCACAATAGTAAAACCTCCCGCAAGAGGCGAAGTCCCAAGTGGATTGTCCGGGACCGAAGTAAAAGGCCCTGACTGCGAAGTTGAGTAGCCTGTTGTATTCGCAACGTAAGTCACGTTGGGATCGAGCATATCAGTGAGAACAATATTCGTTATCGGCATAATGCCGCTGTTATGGACCCTTACCGTATACTGTATCAGTTCGCCGGCGTCTATTCCGCCATTCGAATTAAAATCTCCTATGAGCGCAGCCGTCTTGTACGCCGTCAATGAAGGAAAGGGAAGGACAGCGGTCCCGAGGTCCATGGCCGGCAGGCCCGTGACTCCCGAAGATGCGTCTTCCCCCCAAAACGCAGCTATTCTGGTGCCGTCCACAGTGTATATACGGGAGCCGGTCATATTAAAGGTAGTAGCATTGGCGATGCGCTGAGATTGCAGGGCATTGAGATTATAAGATACATCGTATTTATTTCCGTAGGGATCGGTATTAGGTCCGATGTTGGGATTGCCGCTGTAGTTTACATAAATAGTCGTATTGGAAACAGGTGTGACCCAGACAGGACTGTCGTTCTGGTAAGGAGGATTGCCCTGGGAGGGAGGGTTGCCGTCGCTTCCAGGAGCCCAACCTACCACCACGGACGGAGTAAGGCTCGTTTCCGGTATCATCATGGCAGCCCATTCATAAGCCTGCTGATTATAGTCATTAGTAAAGAAGGCAAAGAACGGAGGGGCAGGACTGCCTGTCGTATAGAAATGGGCTGCCGTGTTCTGAGGCATATTATAGCTGGCTATGTTGGGCGGGGTTCCGCCGCTGCCCGGAACAGTAACTGTCGTTAGTCCGCCGCCTGTAGTGGCCACATTGACGGTAATAGGCGCAGCGCCCGGATTATAGAAGATAACCGCAGCAGGGTCACCCGCGCTGACCGTCGACACGGGGCAGTAATAGCTGTTGCTCCACTGGGTCTGGGGAATAAGTGTGAACCACCTGCCTTCGTAGTTCGATCCTATCATACCTGTCATCATGTCCACCTGTATGGGAGAAGATGCGGTAATAACAGTTCCCTGAGTTACATTAGATATATAGACGCTCTGGCCCTGGTTAAGATTATAGGGAGTGGCTCCGACCTGGACTGTAGTGTTGTCGTCTTTGGCCATGATTGACAGGGCAGAGTAATTGAACATCGTTCCGACGACTCCTGTATTACTGTTTACTCCCACTGGCACGACAAAACTGGTGCCCCATTTCCGCGTATCCTGGACCTCGACGGCGCCGGCAAAGACAGTGCCCACATTGGCAAGCCAGCCGGTCCTCGTTATCACAAGCTGGCCGGTGGATGCGATCTTGTCCCTGGCGTCGAAATAGATATTCCCTTGGTCTCGAACGAGCGGCGTCCCGACAAGGGGAACAACATTTTTTAGCGCTATAACAGTCCCGGCGTTGATGACATCACAGGCATCGGAACTGCACCCGGGCGGAGCACCGTTACTGGCATTACCGTCCCCCAAAATCTGTGTCGTGCTCTGGACAGGGTTAGATATGTCGGCCTCATAACCGTCCTCCCATTGGTCGTAGTAGATAATAGTCCCGTCCATGGTTGCCGTTATGGAGATGACATCATACACATTCGTGTCATTAGCAGCCGTATTGATTCCGTATTCCCAGGTGCGGATCTGGTCCTCAGTCAGCGGTATATAAAAAGTCTGGACGACAGGATTTGCGGCTTGTATAGAGCGCACGCCCCAAAAAGCAACTATTATTAATGCTGTTACGGCTGCAAAAAAAATGAGTCTGCTAATGCCGAATGACGCAAACCGGCCCATTTTTTTCATTAGTTTATTCTCCAAGGGCAGGATGACTCTTGATGGCTGATGAAGTTATAGTTGTCTGTCTTAAAAATTGCCCCTCCTTTCACCTATCAACAGATGAAACCACGTTGTTTATCATACTAATTTTTTTTTTAATACTCAATAAATATTTAAGTGTATAATTGATAACATTAGTCCACGAGTTCTTTATCGGCTTGGAGGCGCAAAAATGACTAAAAAAGTCACAAGACTTCACGTAATATTTTTTCTTCTTTTTGTACTTGTTTTCCTTTCTTCTGTCGGAGACGCACTTTCCCAGGACGGGAAAGACTTTTTATGGCAAGTCAAATCAAAAACGTCGACCGTGTATGTGCTCGGCTCCATTCATTTTTTTAAAGAGGACATGTACCCTCTAAACGAAAAAATCGAGCGGGCCTTTGACAAAGCCGATGTCCTCGCAGTAGAAGCTAACATCAATGATGTGAGCAACCTGAGCATTCAGAGATTAATGGAGAGCGCTTTTTATAAGGGCGGCGACACTCTTGAAAAACATGTATCCGGAGAGACATATGAACTCGTCAAGAAAGAGTTCACGGGATCGGGGCTTTCCCCCGATCTTATGGATAAGCAAAGACCGTGGCTTCTCGCGTTGACTCTGACTTCCATTAAGCTTATGCAATTGGGCTTCGATCCCCCTTACGGGATAGACGCTCATTTCCTTTCGAAGGCCGAGGGGAAGAAAACGATTGTGGAACTGGAGAGTGTCGATTATCAGATCAATCTCCTTGCAGGGTTTTCTGATAAGGAACAGGAGATGTATTTATTAAATACCTTGCAAGAGTTGAAGACACTCGGACGGGAAGTGAATAAGCTGATATCTGCATGGAAGTCCGGTGATGTAAAGGCCCTTGAATCCATACTGACAAAAGATGAGAACAAAAACACAGCTTTCATAAATGAAAAATTCATTTACGAAAGAAACCGGGGCATGGCTTCGAAAATAGAGTATTTTTTAAAAACAGGAAAGACTTATTTTGTTGTCGTTGGCGCGGGACATCTTGCAGGAAACAAGGGAATTATCGAGATACTCAAAAGAAAGGGATATTCTGTTGAACAACAATGAAAATTCAAAACTTATATCTTTAACCCGATTTCCGCGGCGCTTCGCAATGCTGAACCAAGATTGCCGGGCTCTTTTGCATCGCCGATGAGATATATTTCCTGCACCTTGCCCTGAAGAGAATCGAAAAGGGCGTTTTCCGTAATACTTCCCGCGGCAACAATTACGGAATCGGCTTTCAATGCTTTTTCCATTCCATCCTTATCCTCAATAACAACTCTGCCCTTTTCAATATTTATTGTCCTGCAGGTGATGAAAATTTTGACCCCCTTTTCTTTCAGCCGGTTGAGAAGTTCCTGCCAAGGTATTTCCTTCATCCTTGCCAATGGCTGTTCACACACTTCAATGATACTTACATTTTTTGATTTTAAGGAAAGCATGTCCGCTGTCTCACATCCGATATCGCCTCCGCCAAGGACGACAATATCCGCACCAAATTCGGGAGGCATATTCTTATATACCGTCCTCACATCAAAGACAAAGGACCGGTTAATTCCCGGGATATTCGGGATGCAGCATCTTGAACCCGCTGCAATGATAACAACATCGGGTTTATTGGAAAGTATCTCATCCTGAGAAGCAACAGCACCGAGTATAATCTTTGTATCGGTTTTCCCGAGAGAATACTTCAAATATCCATTGAAATCCCGTATCCCTTCTTTGAATGGAGCCTTACAATTCCGGCTGTCTCTGCTGTAGTGGGCCCTCCTTCGACGAATTCATCGCATACGAGCTTCACCATAACCGGGTAGTCACTGCCTGCTTCATATTTAACGGCCTTTATCAAATCGACAAGAAATCTTGCGCGGTTTTCGAGGCTGCCTCCGTATTCGTCACTTCTTTTATTAGATAGAGGAGAAAGGAGCTGAGAGATAAAATCTCCATAACTCGCCTGGATCTCTATGCCATCATATCCGATCTCCCTCGCCTTCCTCGCGCCCTGAGACATTATTTTCAATATCGCCCTTGCATCCTCCCCGGTCATAATTCTTGATAGAGGGGCTGTCCACACATCTCCTTTCTGCTTTGAGCCGGGAACTTCATGGTCAAAGATCCGCTCCTTTGGATAATTAAGCTGCATAAACGCCTTTGCCCCTTCCCCGTGAATAACATCGAGAAGGGCCTTAATGCCGGCTGCAAAATCAGGTGTATCAAACCTCAATTCATTGGGACCTTTCTTTATATGCCTTTGGAAAATCAAGGCACGGACAGTCAAGCACTATCATGGCAATACTGCCGCGTGCCCTTTCTCTATAAAATTCGATCATGCGCTCATTTACTCTGCTGTCGACGGAATATTTTGTAGGATAAAGAGACATGATCAGACGATTCTTCAAAAGACACGTCCCTATTCTTCCTTCTTGAAATATATTGGGAAAGTGCATTTTTACCCCTCTTCACAGCGGATATCCTACTTTTTCAACCTTAGACCCATTATAACAAATGCTTTGAACACTTACCTTTTTACTCCGGCTTCCTATCATCTTCTTTTATTGTTATATAATATCCGGGAAGGAGGGTTTGGCTATTTCTTCAATTATCATTGACGGCTACAATCTGATCGGCATCCACCACAGAGATCTCGAGAAACAAAGGGAGATACTGATTAATTCACTCATTGAATACAGGAAGGGAAAAAGTCACGAAATAACCGTTGTCTTCGACGGATGGAAAACAGGGGAGGCACGGGAGAGCCGGTTCGTAATCGGAGGGATAAAGGTAATCTATTCGAGAATCGGCGAGAAGGCGGATTCTGTTATCAAACGTATAATCTCCTCTGAAAGGAAGGAATGGATCGTTGTGACATCGGACAGGGAAATTGCCGGTCATGCATGGGCATCAGGCTCGGTCCCTGTGCGGGCAGAGGATTTTCTTAAAGCGACCGAAAGGAAGATGTCCTCTTTTTCCGATGAAGAAGATGAAGAGGACTATGACGAACCTCGGAGAAAAGGCAACCCGAGAAAGCCTTCGAAAAAAGAAAAAGCGCTCAAAAGGGCCTTAAGCAAGCTCTGATGATAGGATTAGTTAGGACAATTTTAAAGCTGAGGCCGGCTGATTTAATAACAATAACTTTTCTGCTGTTCCTCACTATATTAATTGCCTTTTATTATCGCACAATCCCAAAGGCAACTTCTTTAATAGGCCTTTATTCGGCTCTCATTACCGCTCAGATTGTTCTTGTCAGGATCAAAAACAAGGGTAAATTTGTGAGCGTCCTGTATGACATTGTCTTCCCTGTCCTCTGTGTGCTTTTGATCTTCGACAGCCTCGGATCGATAGTGCATTATATTAATCCCAAAGACATAGACCCGGTGCTGATAAGAGTTGATTATATGATATTCGGGAGCCATCCCACGGTCATGCTCGAAAAGATCATGAACCCTGCCCTGACCGATCTTTTACAGCTGGCCTATTCAACATACTATTTTATCCCGGTAAGCTTCGGCATCCTGCTTTTTCTTGAGCATCAAAGGAAAGAATTAAATAAATCGATATTTATGATTTTATTATGTTTTTATCTCTCGTATCTCGGCTATATTCTCTTTCCCGCGCTGGGACCGAGATTCTATCTGAACAGTATCCAGACCGCACCTTTAAAGGGGTTTCTTATAGCCGAACCGATGCAGGACTTCTTGAACAGGCTCGAAGGAATAAAACGGGACGCATTTCCGAGCGGCCATACCGCTGTAACCGTGATCGTGCTCTATCTTGCCTGCAGGTTTGAAAGGAGGTTCTTTTGGGTCTGCCTTCCCATTGTGGCTGCCCTCATATTTGCTACGGTATACTGCCGGTATCATTATGTTGTAGATGTAATAGCAGGCCTGTTACTGACGCTTCTGACCGTCTTTTTAGGAGAGTGGTACTATGAATGGTGGGCGAAAAAGGCAAAAAATCATTTGATATAAATCTTTGCCCCTTCGGATAAGGCTCCGTCCAGGCCGATTTCATTGCACCATTCGTCGAAGACTCTCTTTGATGCATTTACTTCATCGAGAAGACCTGCGCTGAGAAGTGCATGTTTGACGGTCATGCCGGGGAAAATATCGACCGGTTTATCGTTCACATAAACAGTCATCTGTCAGGGTATTTCCGTGGTACGACCCTCCACAGACGGAGATATCACCTTTTTCTCTTTTATGTACCCGATGATTACGTCTCTCAGCCATCTGCCTGAATCGCTGAAAGCGAGTTTTTCCCCTTTCATCATGCCCCCTGTAACAGCAAAATCCTTTGACAATCTTACAGCTTCTCCAAAGACCTTATATCCGTCGCCCCCGGCTGCGAGGAAATCATTGGTTGCCACGATATATTCCTTACCGGCGTTTAAAGGCTTATCACCTATCAAAATATCCTTCACCCTCGATCCCGGCTTTGCCGAACGGCTGTATGTAAACTTGATGCCTGATACCTGCGGGAACCTTCCCGCTGCCTCTTCCACGGCTGATACCCCGTGTTCGAGCGCTTCTCTAATCTGCTTCCCCGTGAGTTTCACCGCTACTATGTAATTGTCAAAAGGCAGAATAGTATAAACATCCTTCATTCTTATCTTACCCCTGTTTATGCTCGCCCTGATCCCGCCCCCGTTTATTATTGCCGCGTCGGCGCCAGAGGCGGACCTCATAATGTCTGCAACAAGGTCGCCGAGGTTAGTCTCTCTTTTCCTCACATTTTCACCGTCGAGGCCTACAGCAGCTTCTCCAATTGTCTCACCGAGAACGGAATCTATTTTCCTGTTATATCTCTCCACCAATTCCATGACAGCCCTGTCTTCATTATTAGGGTCAGGTTTTATCTCCTCCAGATGTCCGTCAAATCCAATGATTTTTCCGTCTTCAACCACAAGATCCAATACGCCTAATGCTTTGGCGTGCTCCCATGCCTGGACGATAATAGTATTTCCAACGACCACGGGCTTAAGCAGCTTCGTGTGTGAATGCCCGCCGACTATAATATCGATTCCCTTAACCTCTTCCGCCAGCAGCCTGTCTGCGCTATATCCTATATGGGAAAGCGCAATGACGATGTCGGCCCTGCTTCTCAGCACAGGCCTATATTTTTTCACCACAACTTCAGGCGGGATGAACTTCAGGCCGGCTACATTTTTGGGATGGGTCGAAACAGGAGTTTCATCGGTCACCACGCCGAGAATGGCCACCTTTACTCCTCCCACTTCCTTTATAACATAAGAGTTGAGCAGTCCGAGACCTTCGACATTGGCGCCCAGCACAGGGAATTTTGCCTCTGAAATCCTTTTCTTCAGTATATCCTGCCCGAAATCAAATTCGTGGTTCCCCACAGCCATGGCATCGAATCTCATCAGGTTCAAAAGCTCAATAACGGATTCTCCGAGAGTCAGGTTAGCCCAGTTGTTCCCCTGGATCATGTCTCCCGCTGCGAGGAATAAAGAGGGCTTCTCATTACGGAGTTTATTGGCTTTGGCGGAAAGATAAGCGATGCCCCCGAGCATTTGGCGGGAGCCTATAGGTTTGTAAGGTTCGGCAAAACCGTGGAAATCATTTACATAGAGGACCCGTACAACAGACTTTCCGGCCTGCGCAAGAGAGGCGGAAAAGACCAGGATGATTACCAAGCAAGACATCAGCTTCAGAAAGTGTTTAACCATTATAAGTAGTTTAACACTGCCGGAGGATATCAGGTAAATGGAACTTCTTCTATGCCTAAGCCTCTGTGTTACTTCTTTTTATTTCGTCTTGAGTACAGATAGATACCGATCCCTGCTGCGCCAGTTCCAAGTGATGCAAGCGTGGAAGGCTCGGGCACTGAGCTGGCCGGCCGGTCGGGATCGGGCCGATGATTCCTAAACCTGTTGGGATCGGTTTTACCGGGATTCGGACCCATGGCATAAGCCGAATCGAATTTATAAGAAACGACAGGAGAAAGCAAATTTCCGGACATAAATGTACTGATTAACAACCCAAGAATAATGTAAAAGACTATTTTCATTTTCATAGTACCCCCGTTAGTTTAGATATTTTATTTTGCTCACACCTCATGTTTTTTAAAAAAAGCAAAAACGATGCCCGTTCAAAACATATTGATTTTATTCATATTGCCGGATCCACATTAGTCAATTATGTGAGGCAATTTGTCCGCCTAAGGGCAAATCGCCCGATCAACCAAAAATCTTATGCTATTTGTTTCTGATAAAATTCTAAGCAAGCATGAACTGTATGAACTCTACTCCTTTATTTTCTAAAGGAGGGTGGCAGCCAGTAGTGGGGGGTAACTGGCTGCCGAAAAAGTAATGAAGAACCGTCTTACTTATAAGAATAATAGAAAAATATGAAGAAATGATGAATGAAATATGAAAAGATTATGAAGATAATTTTGCGCCTTCAAACCTTTATATTCAGCATTGGTAATCCGAGCCTCTGCCTTTTATTTTCACCCCTGAACAAGTCTGTCATCCTTCTCGGGACGTCACCTCTTTCGCCCTCGTGCTGGGTCTGCAGTTTCGTGGGCAGGCTTGTTGCGTGCAGGACCATATGTTTCCCGAACTTTTGGGACAATTCATCGACAGCGTTATATACCCTGGCCATCTTCTCTATTTTTGCAGGGTCGTCAAAGAGGGTGTACTGGATCCCCGCCTCCGGGACGAGGCCGGCAAGGACAATCCCTGTCTGGCGGTAGAAGCCGTCTCTTTGATAAATATTATTGAACCCTTGCCTTAGTGCGACAAAGAGGTCAATGGGATAGGCGGTTGGGCGGCTCAATTTGATCTCTACACCGGAACCTGTATAATCCCGTTTCCTCAAGCAAAGAATAAGTCTGGTTGCTGCAAGCTTATACCGCCGCGCTTTAATACAGGCATTCTCCAGGTTTTTGGAAAGCTGGGCATAGACGAATGTCTCATCGTTTGACGCCGGGGTAAAGGTCTTTGTCTTGCTGATGGACTGATAGCTGCTTTTCGATTCTGTAGTAACCGGGTATACGCTTCTTCCGTTCAGCTCATGCCAAACCTCCTTGTAAGGCTTGGAGAGATGCTTTTGTATGAACCCTTCGTCTTTTCTTGCAAATTCAAGGGCAGTTGTTATTCCGAACTTCCCGAGAAAAGCCGATGTATTCGGTCCTATACCCCATATCTTTTCTATTGGGAGGTTTTGAAGATAGATATGAATATCTCTCCCGGGTATGATTGTAAGCCCATGTGGTTTGTTGTGCTTGGACCCGATCTTTGCAATGACCTTTGAGAGACTGACTCCGGCTGAGACCCTAATCCCTAACTCTTTTTCGATTGTATCCTGCATCTTTTTGGCGATCATCCCATAGGAACCGTGGAAGCTCCTCCTTAACCCGGTGAGGTCTACAAAAGCCTCATCTATGGAGTATTCCTCAACATCCGGTGAGAAGCGTCTGAGTATCTCGAACATCCGTAAGGAATAAAGGCTGTAGGTCTCGTAATCCGATGGGACGATAATAGCTTCAGGACAGACCTTCTTCACATCCATCAGACTCATCCCAGTCTTTACTCCCCTTGCCTTTGCCTCATAGCTTGCTGCTGCCACTATCCCCCGTTCTTTGCCGGCGATAACAGGTTTACCTCTCAGTTCCGGATGGACTGCCTGTTCGCAGGATGCAAAAAAGGCGTCGGCATCGAGATGGAGGATCGCCCTTGGCCATGAATGTATTGTTAGAGGCTGGTTGCCCATGCATTTTCCTAAGAAGATAAATTATAAGGTGAACGATAGTTCACTGTCAAGCAGGGAAGAAGAAATCAGCAGAAGGTCAGATTTATCGAAGTCTCAATTTTTTAAGTGTCATCCCCAGATATTTATTTATTGGATTGTTTCTTTTTAGAAACGGGATAACAGGAGGTTTTCTTGTTCCGAGTTTGGTCAGTTCTTCAACAATTTGCTGATTTGTTTCAAACTTTAAGCCTTCCCTCAATATATTTACAGCGTCCGCTTTTCTATTTGAAAGATTATAGATCCTGCCGAGGTTAAGATAAAGAAAAGGGTTTTGCGGTTCTTTTCGTATGGCTTCTTTACACAAGGAAATCGCCTTATTGAATTGTCCACGTTCTTTCGCTATACAAAAAGCATAATAAGAACTGACCAGAGCGCTATTATTCATACTGAACGCCTTTTCAAAATGGTAGAGAGCAGAAAGCATATCACCCTGCGTAAGAACTTCCACTCCTTTCTCCAAATGTGCTTCTGCGTCATCATTGAGATTCGAAGTACATTCTTTCACATCAGTATATATTTGACAATTTATGCTCATAGATACGTTGCAATACGACCCTGCTTATCAGTTCCTCCTCTTTTTATAAGCATTTTTTATGCCAAATAACTATACTTTATAACTTATTGAATTTTAGAATAAAAATGTATCTTGTGCCGGCCATGCCAGGAGAATGTGACAAATTTTGTGAGTCTTGATTTTATAAGCGCGCTCTTCTGCAAGGAACAAAGGGAAGGAGATAAGCGGGAAACCCTGGCTAATCCTCCCGGTCAGTTTTACCTTAACGTGTATTGAACAA
The DNA here is from genome assembly GCA_963716185.1 of Thermodesulfovibrionales bacterium. Lineage (GTDB taxonomy): Bacteria > Nitrospirota > Thermodesulfovibrionia > Thermodesulfovibrionales > SM23-35 > CAVZMO01. The sequence continues at coordinate 3,005,728 of OY970295.1, read as the reverse complement.
CCGGAGGGAGATGTGCTGAAAAACCCCTGCAAATCGACCAAGATTTTATTCCGATACACGTGCCCGCAGATTTCATCCACAGTGCATTCCGGAGAATTGCGGCAGGCCGTATGGAGGGTCATAAGGTGTCGATGGCAGGCCTTTTTCAGCACATCTCCCTCCCAGGTGCAGTTATTTTATTTCAAGTGGTAGGTTGTCCTCTTAAAAGGGGGCAGGAAAGCGGGATTACTGCCCTCCTGTAGAATAAGCATTGACGATTGTCATATATATATTACCCGCCCGTCACAAAAGCATCGCCTTTAGGGCATAGGGGCTCAAAAAATTCATCCTCTTCTTCCATAACAGATTGGTAAAAATCACACGCCGCGCAGGTTTCATATTTGTCTTCGCAAGTTCCCTGAACCGCGTCGCAACACATGGTATGAGCTATAATCCAGCATGCCCTGCCTCCGTTGATTCCGCCATGTACACCGTCGAATCTTTTTTCCGATAGAGCCGGGCATGTGTAAGACTCTCTTCTTGTATGGAACAAGCTCTTTTTTTCTGCTGTATACAACCCATAAACTGCCAGCAATTGAGTTTCACACCTTTGTTAATGTCAAGGGAATTCTGAATAACAATCGACCACTTGCGGATATCTTTCATATATGGCCTGACTTCAGTCTCTACGCGTTGCCTATCCCGACTTTTCCCTCCCAAGAAGCGCACAAATCTCTGGAATCAACTTCCTCGGTGTCTTTCTCGCACCAAAGTCCCTCATACGTCATAACAGCCCATAGGCAGTTCCAACAACACTGTTCAGACGCTCTAACATCTACCGTGACATTCACATCCTTCGTAAACTTTATATTTCTTTTGATCGACTGCAGGTCATGAATAAGCATATTTACCTCCTCTCTTCGACGTCCGCTTCTAACGTCCGGGTTACTACAAAATACAATAAAAAAAGCCGAACTCACCGAAGATTTCTCCTTCGGCAGCTCGGCCGTCTTACTTCTTAAGACCCGCCGCTTTCCGCACCCTTCTCACGAAAGGTTAGGTTTTTCGGGAAAACGCTTAATTAATTAAAATATAAAAATGTTTTTTTGTCATTGATAAAAATTAAGGAAGGTCTTGATAAAAGTCAATTTTCTATTTTCTAAGCCTCAGAAGAAAAACAGTATGGTAACATATTCTGTCTTATGCATTAGATCCGCCGGCCCATCGTCTGCAGTAACCGGGATTCAACAAGATCAGATCATTTTCCTCCCTCCTGATAAACTGCTGCCGTTCTAATTCTTTGAGGAGACGGCTGAGATGCTCGGGAGTCACGGCAAGTATCTGTGCGAGTTCTTTGTTTTTCAACGGCAAGTGGATCCTTAACTGGTCCTGCGACCCTGTTTGTAGATCCATATCCGGGACGAACTTGCACAAGAGATTTTTCAGGCGGTCCTTGGCAGATGTGCATCCCATTATTACCAATGATTTCCCGTGACTGAATATTGCCTGACTCAGCAGGCGGATCAGGTGCTGTGCAAATTCTTTATTTGTCTTTACAAGATACAAGAAATTCTGCGCGGATATGCACCGCAAGGCACACTCTGTGAGAGTGGTCACGGTAAATGAATAGGGCCTCTCCAAAAGCACCGCCGGCGCCCCTATAATCCAATGCTTATGCCTGAGACCTGCGATCACTTCGTGACCTTCTTCATCCATCCATGTCAGCTTTACCGACCCCTTCTCGATGAAATAGACCGCATTCGAGGACGTATCCTGCCTCAATATCTCAGTGTGCGCCGGATAGGTCTGCGGAGGCCCCCATCCGTAGATTCTGCAGTGCGGCTCACTCAGGAAGGACTCAAACAAGGAATCTAACCAGGGATAGCTTTCTCCGAAACTATCGGACGTGAAGAAATTGTTTTTCATGGGATTTACTTTTTTGTATTTTGTCAAATATGAATTGCGGCTGTCAATTTTGCGGCAACTCTTTGCTATTCACTTCGCGGATGGTAGACAAAGGGTCTGGGGATGATCATATGAGGAAGGGAGGGTAATTCCCTCCCTTCCTCACGATTATTTAACGGCAGGCTCTTCGGTCTTCTTTTTTCCATCTTTCTTGGATCCCTCAGGTTTCTTCTCGGGCTTCACCTGTGGTCTCAGAACCCTCGGTTCTGGGCCTCCTTCAGGTACCGCGGGTTTCTTCTCAACCGGCTTAATCCGCTTCTCTTCTCTCGGTGCGGGGCCGCCTTCAGGTACGAGTCTCTTCTCAGGCGGTGCTATACGTCTCTCTTCTTTCGGTGCAGGTCGCCCTTCGGGTGCAAGTCTCTTCTCAGGACGTATTATCCGTCGCTCCTCTTTCGACGCGGGGCCGCCTGCAGGCGCAACGGGTTTCTTTTCAGGCGGTTTAAAGCGCTTCTCTTCCCTGAGTCCAGGCCTGCCTTCAGGCGCTGCGGGCTTCTTCTCAGGCTTCACCTGTGATCTCAGGCCCCTCGGTCCGGGACCGCCTGCAGGCGCTCCCGGTTTCCCCTTCTCCGCGGGTTGGACCGGCTGTATCATGGGTCTTCCCTTGCCGGGAGTTTTGGGCGCGGTGACAGTCTTCAGCGGTAACTGCCTGGGTCTTGCCCCAGGGTTCAAAACTGACTTGTCAGGCGTTTTCACAAACGGTCGCGACTGTTTTAATTCTTTCATCCGAAGTTCCCTGACGGGTTTAGGCGGAAGCTTGGCCACCGGTACCCTTCTGGCCGACATAAAATAACTCGCCTTCGTAGGCCTTATTGCAGGCGTGCCGACACTAATATTATTCTTCACAAATATTCTCTGCCGTATGACGTTTTGATTTACATTGACAATCCTGGGCGAAGCCGTCGCAAAAGTCTTACGGTTTACAACCGTCACCCCGTTGTTAACGTAAACGTTTTTATATACATTGGTAATGTTGACCCTGTTGATATTTATATTGGTTATGTTTACGCTGTGAGGTCCGTAATGTCCGCGGCCGTAATATATCTCTCCCGGCGCCAGCGGCACCCATGCCACATAATCCGCAGTCCTGACCCAGCCGACATATCCCGGCCCCCAGTAAACAGCGCCCGCAGCAGGCGGGACCCAGCACCAGCCTATTCTTCCCACAAAAGCCCATCTGCCGTAATGGTAGGGCGCCCATCCCCAGGGCTCATAGGCAACCCAGACATATTCGCCGCCGCTCCATATCCATCTGCCCTCTCTGTAAGGGGCCCAGCTCGCGCCGACAGAAACTGTCGGAGTCCAGCAACGACCGTACTCAGGGACATCCATCCACCTGCCGTAGCTGTCAAAATCATAAGAATACTCTCTGAGTTCGGGAGGGAGATAACCGTAACCCGCGCCTCTTTTAAGGACCCTGTCGGTCCTCGCCTTGTTCCATTTTTCCCACTCATCGGGCAGTCCCATCGGAGCAACCTCCCCGTTTGTATTCTGGCCGAGGGACAACATCTCTCCTGCGTTTATCCTCGTATTTCCGACCTGGTTCTCTGTCTCAACATACCCCTTATAGACCGCCACGTCTGTGTATTGGTCCGACATGTCGATTCTGAAAATCGCCCTGTCGAATGCGCGTGTTGACGCATCAGGTGTATCCACTTGTATCACACCCCCACTGGGCGCATTATAATAGATGTACGCATGTCCCTGTGAAAGATAGAACTGGGAAGAGTCCTTGTCCATCGACAGCACCTGGAGCGCAGAGTTCTCGTCGAGCCTGATGTATGTCCCCGTGTTCAGCTGGAGTTCGGCCCTGCCGCCCTGGGGTACCCAAACCTGGTCGCCCTCTTCGAGCGGTGCGTTTATAGAGGCGAGACCCCAGTCTCCCGCCTCGGGCGTCTTTATCTGAACGTCACCCTCCATAAGACTTATGCGCATGTAACCGAGATTCGAAGAAAAGGCATACGCCGGCGCTAAAAGCAGCAGAGTCGCAATTATCACCGCCTTTAATATCTTCATATTGTCTTCTTTTTTACCTCCTGTTCAGTTTATTTTTTGGGATCAAATTTTATCAGCCCGTATTAAATTATATTGCATCTATTGTGCCATTCAAGATTTCCTTACTTTGCGGCATATTATTTTACGGCCGGCTTCATAAACTTTCCTTTTTAGGGATTTAATCACCTTTTTGGGAAGTCCTTTCATCCCTCATCAATTTTATATGGAAACACATAAACAGAGAAGCTATAATACTGGAGGAAAAAATGCCGAGGATTATATTTGACATTGAAACTGTAGGGAAGGATTTTGAATCCCTCGATAAAGCGACACAGGAATACCTGCTGCGTTACGCGGAGACGGAAGATGAAAAAGAGGAGGTGAAAGACCGCCTTTCCTTTTTTCCCCTGACGGCAGAAATCGTTACAATAGGGATGCTCGATCCCGACACCCGCAAGGGTTTCGTCTTTTTTCAGACATCGGGCGATCCCCTGCTTCCTTTTGAAGAAGACAACATACGGTATGAGACAGGCGACGAAAAGGAGATTATCGGGAAATTCTGGAATATCATCAAAAACTGCAAGCAGTTCATAACCTTCAATGGCAGATCCTTTGATTGTCCCTTTATTTTAATCCGTTCCGCCTTCCATAAGATAAAGCCGAGAAAAGACTTAATGCCGAACAGATATGGTGATACCCATATCGACCTGCTCGATCAGCTGACCTTTTATGGCGCATCGCGGAGGAGGTTCAACCTTGATATGTGGTGCAGGACATTCGGAATCAAGAGTCCCAAAGAAGACGGTATTACCGGATATGAGGTAAAAGAACTGTTTAAGGCCGGCAGACATATTGATATTGCGAGATACTGTGTCGGAGACCTCTTGGCAACCGGGGACCTGCTGTCCTATTGGGAAAACTATATCAAGTTTTCACCGTAGATAATCATTCACCCTTTCAATCCTGAACCTTTCGTCGTCAAGGACGTTGTGTACAAATCTGAAAATAAGTCTTCGTTGTTCAGGACTAAGCCCGGGATAAAAAATAGGATTCGCTACCACCGCGCCCCTGAAGGCAAAGAAGGGAGCGACAACCTCGGTTATCTCAACATCCCCGGAGGCTTTCACATATTCATCAAAAAAAAGAGTCAGCCCTTCGAGATATGCTCCTGTAACGGCTCCGTGATGCCTGATCGAAAAGAAGATGTAATTTATTGTTAATGCCGTCACGTCATCTGCAGGTTCGCCCCACGGCCCCCTGCTCCTGTCAAGAAGAATAAAGTCATCCGTTTTACCAAGGGGGGTAAACCATATATTTCCCGGGTGGAAATCTCCGTGTATCTGACATAACCTCTTATATCTCGGCTTTAATTTTATAATCCAGTCTATCGATTTCTTGATGATGCTCCCCATCTCTTCATATGAGAGGGTCCCGTCGGGATACGTATCAAATACGCCCATCAAACATTCACCATGACCTACGGTGTCTCTCAATTTTCGCCAGTATAGTGTTTTTGAATCCTTTTTAACGGAATGGATCCGGGCAAGATATGAGACCATCGCCTCCATTTTCTTAATATCCGTCTCTTCAAGCCGGTCCTTTTTTGATAATTCCTCCAGGTCGCCGAAATAATTATCACCCTGTGCTCTTTCCATCAGCAGATAATACTCCTTTCCTCCGCCGATAGACTTTATGGAACCGTCCCGCATCTCGGACAATACATCGAGTGCTTTGACATGTCCCTGCAGATTATTGTACTCATCAAGGTCGAGAAGAAATACGGCAGCCCTGTCAGAAGGATAGTCATGGCCCAGACCCTCGGGAATGAGTGTTTTAACAACAAGCGACCGGACGGCGGATGAAGTTTTCACCTCAATGAGGAAACCCGAACCCTGCACCCCTGACCCGAGCCTGCGGATATCGATTTGAATCGCATCATCGAATTTCTTCAGAAGATAGGCTCTTATTGCAGCTTCATTAATCATGAAATCCTCATGGTGGATAAAGGCGGGAAATGGTATTTGAGCGGATTCTTTTACCGATAGTCGATTATAAATTATTTAAAAATAAAGAGGCAAAAGCCTCGGAGGTTCCGACACTTTTCGGAACCGAGAATGAGCGAAAATCCATGTCCCGCCGAACAATCGTTACTGTAAATCCCCGAAATTGTTCCTGTACCTCGCCAAAAAATCTTCATATGTAAAGTAGTGCTCCTGGGTCCCGTGTTTCTCTATGGCAAAGACAGCCGCAACACTGCCGATCCTTGCAGCAGTTTCAATATCTTTGCCCGTGACAATTCCCTTCAGCAGTCCCGCCCTGTATGCGTCGCCTGCGCCGGTGGGGTCTACAACATCGCAGGCCCTTGCCGCGGGGATACTCGTGTCACTTTCGGGAGTGCTTATGAGAGAACCTTTTTCTCCATAGGTTGTAATGATCATTTTTGTGAGGCTTAACAATTCTTTCTTATTCATGCCAGTCATCTTCATGATTATCTCGAGTTCATAATCGTTCGAGATCAATATCGCAGATCCGTCAAGCCACTCTCCTATCATATTCCCTTCCCACTTTGTGAGAGACTGGCCCGGATCACATATATATCTTATGCCCTTCCCCCTGCATGACTTTGCATACTCGATCATGTCCTGCAGGTTCCCGGGAGCAATCAGCACAATGGAAGTTTCCGTTTCAGGGGTTTCGAACTTGTATCCCGACGGAAATTTCATTGCTCCGGGATTGAATCCGGTTATCTGGTTGTCAGCCATGTCGGTAGTTATGTACGCACCCGCAGTAAATTCATCGCGAATAATACTGATGCCGTCTGCACGCAAGTCATTTTTCTTTAGCCAGTCAAAATAATTCTGGTAGTCTTTCCCTATTGTCGCGATGATGAAAGGCTTCTCATTCAGAAGGCTGAGTGAATAGGCTATATTTCCGGCAGTACCGCCGAATTTTTCAGACATCCCGTTGACATTAAAGCAAACATTCAGGATGTGTATTTTGTCCGGCAGAATGTAGTCCGAAAATTTTCCCGGGAAGTCCATAATCCTGTCATATGCCAATGAACCTGAAATGTATATATTCATATTGTCTTCATTGCCCCATGGATCTCAGCTCGGCCTGTATATCGTCTCTTTGCTTGATAAGCTCTGCCTTCCTCTGCTGGACATCAGTCAGGTCCTGCCTGAGTGGTTCCAGCTCTTTCTCCAGCTGTTTAATCTGGATGAGATTATAATGGAACCTGCTACCGGTTTTTTCATTTATCGAGGCTGTCAACTGAGCCTCACGCTCTTGAGCGGAAGCGATCTCGGAATTTACAGAATCCAGTTGCGCTTTCAACTCATCTATCCTTGCATTCCTGTCAGCCGCAGGTTCAGGGGCCTGGGCCGGCGGGGCGGCTTCCCCGGCCTTCTCTTGCTTCTGCTGACCTTCCTCCCTTTCTTCAGGGACAAATTCGCTGTCCGCAGACTCTGTATGTTGGATCCTGAGAATATTTTCTTTCGGTATCATCATAGATCCCGTCCCGAAATAAATAGTGACTTCCTTCCCTTTTTCCTGATACGAACTTACGCCCTTAATTACAGATCCGTTTTTAAGGTATATCTTGTAAGCCGCCGAGGCATAGACAGGGAGCAGAAGGATTAAGATAACCAAAATGATCTTTTTCATTGATCTCTCCTCAGTTCTCTCAAAAGATTTTCAGCGATTTTCTTATTAAAGCCTTTCAGCTGGGATATTCTATCCACAGTCGCTTTCTTCACATCATCTATACTATCAAAAACCCTTAAAAGTTCAAGCCTGCGCTTTTTTCCGATGCCCCGAATTCTTTCGAGAGGCGACTCCAGAAGCCCTTTATCTCTCAATTTCCTGTGGTACCCTATCGCAAACCTGTGCGCTTCATCACGAATGCCTTTTAGAAGAAGGGATGACTGCTTTCTGTCTTCAAGGTTTACGGGATCATCAGAAGTAGTCAGGTAGGCCCTGTCAGGGTCTTTAGCAATTGAGATGAGGTCCGGGATTTTTTTTAGTATGCCGCTATGGCTGCTTATAACTTTTCTCGCTGTCTCCAGATGTCCCTTCCCGCCGTCGATGACAAGAAGGTCCGGAAGGTCACCCTCAAGGTTATTTACGATTCTTTCGATGATCTCCGCCATCATGGAATAGTCGTCGATGCCCCGGACCGTTTTAATCTTCAACCTTCTGTAACAGTCCTTCTTGTAAGATCCTTCCGACCAGTAAACAAATGCGCCCACCGCTTCATTCCCCGAAATATTCGAGATATCGAAAGCGCCGATATCTTCGGGAGGTTTTCTCAGTCCCAGTCTTTCTTTCAGCTCTCTCAATAACTCGCCTGTATTGACCTCTTTCCTGTCCCTGTATGCAAAGACCGCGTTCTCCGATGCCATGCCCGCAAGTTCCTTTTTCTTCCCGCTTCTGGGAGACAATATCATTACTTTCCCCCCCTTTCGCTGCCTGAGCCAGGTCTCCAGCGATTTTGACTCTTCCGGCAAAAGGGGAGTTATTATCTCCGCCGGGGGAATAATCTCTTTTGCATAAAACTGGGTGATAAAGGTACGTATCAGCTCCCTGTCAGGGACCTCTCCGACATTCTTGAGAAACAAATCCCTCGACCCTATCATGATCCCATTTCGTATAAAAAAGAGCTTGAATGACGCCTCACCTCCCTCCCTGTAAAATCCGATGACATCTATGTCTCCGAGTTCAGGGGAAATAATCTTCTGGGATTCCCACGCCTTTTCAATCGCCTTAATCCTGTCCCTTATTTTTGCGGCCTCTTCGAACCTAGTTTCTTCAGAGAGTTTCAGCATCGTCTTTTCAAGCCCACCGATAAGGCCCTTTCTTTCGCCGCGGAGGAAAAGCCTGACCTCATCGATAAGTTTCAGATATTCTTCGCTGCTGATGTAGCCGGCGCAGGGCGCAAGACACCTTCCCATCTGGTGCTGGATACAAGGTCTCATGGTTTTATCAAACGAAAACCGGCAGTCCCTTATATGAAAATTTCTTCTGATAAATGCAAGGGTCTCCCACATCGAACCGGCCGGGACATACGGCCCGAAGTACAACGCGCCGTCCTTTTTAATTTTTCTCACAACTTCCAGCCCCGGCCACTCTTCGTTGAGCGTCAGTTTCAGATAGGGGTAGTTTTTATCGTCTCTCAGGACTACGTTAAACCTGGGTTTGTATTGTTTTATCAGGTTCGCCTCCAGTACGAAGGCCTCCAGCTCATTGCCCGTGACGATATATGCGACGTCTCTGACCTCTTTCATCATGGCTTCCTTTCGGATATCGAGGCCCGAAGACTTCTGGAAATAACTTTTTATTCGATTTCTGAGATTTTTTGCCTTGCCGACATAGAGTGTCTTCTGTCTTACATCTTTAAAAATATAAACTCCGGGGTTAGAAGGCATACCGGAAAGTTTCGCAAGCATGCTTTTCACACTCAAAATTTTTCGCCGTCTTGCCGACTTGGTTTGTTAGTAAGAAAGTTTCAAAAGGCAATTGCAATAAATTAAGGTTATCATTCCGGCTTGTCCGGTCACCTCAGGCAACTCGCCGAGGCGAGAATCTTTCTTCGTTTTTTGTCTGCAAATGTCTCTATTCAGAAGGACGCGCTTCGCTTGAGGTAATGACTAATACATTGAGTTATTGTCAGCCTCTCTTCAAAATTGAATATGACATTTCATCTTTCCGTTGCCCTCATCCTTCATAAACAAGAGAGTTTTCTTCAGTCTCTTGCACCAGGCGCGCACGTCTCTTTCAAAGGTCGGACAGTCCCCGATCACTTCGAGGACGTCGCCGGGCTGCATATCAGGTGATTTTGCAGCGATCTTTAACACCGGCTGCGGACATTTTAGACTCGTTGTATCCACGCTTACCACCGCCATCTTTTGCATCCCCCTTATGTTCGTAGTTATTAAAATCTTTACCCCGCTTCTTCCATAAAACTTCCTATTTTTCTGAATCTTTTGTATCGCTCTTCTATAAGCTTACCCGGTGACTTTGTTCTCAGCTCTTCAAGGGCGGCTATAAGATACCCGGATATATTCTTCGCGGTCTCTTCCGGACCCCTGTGCGCCCCCCCGTGTGGTTCGGGAATTATACCGTCTATTATCTTGAAATTCAAGAGATCCTGCGCCGTAAGCTTAAGCGCATCCGCTGCTTTCGAGAAATCTGCGGCGCCCAGATCACCGTTTTTCTTCCAGAGTATCGCCGCACATCCTTCAGGAGATATTACGGAATAGCTTGAATGCTCAAGCATATACATCCGGTCTGCAACACCCAGTGCAAGAGCTCCTCCGCTGCCTCCTTCACCGATGACGACCGATACTATCGGTGTCTTCAGTCTCGACATCTCCATCAGGTTAGTCGCTATGGCTTCTGCCTGGCCCCTCTCTTCCGCGCCGATTCCGGGAAAAGCGCCCGGTGTATCAATAAAAGTTATCACCGGCCTTCTGAACTTCTCGGCGAGCCTCATTACCCTAAGCGCTTTCCGGTACCCTTCGGGATGGGGTTGTCCAAAGTTCCGCAAAATTCTTTCCTTTGTTCCACGTCCCTTTTGATGACCTGCAATTACCACGGGCATATCATTAATTCTTGCCATACCTGCGACAATCGCCGGGTCATCGGAAAATCTTCTGTCTCCGTGTAATTCAATAAAATCACTTGCCATAAGGTTTATGTAGTCCAGCGTATACGGCCTGTCGGGATGTCTGGCCATGAGCGTTTTCTGCCATGGTGTCAGGGATGAAAAAATATCAGAACGCAGATCTTTTACCTTCTTTTCAAGTTTTCTTATCTCGCTCGATATGTCGATGTCCTTGCCGTCGGACACTCTCTTGAGCTCGTCAATTTTGAGTTCAAGCTCTTCGATAGGTCTTTCAAATTCAAGGTAATATCTGATCATTGAAAAACGACCGCGCCCTTCCCGGCTATATTCTCGACCATGCTGATGATCTCGCTGTTATCGGATATTTTCATGCCCGTGGCAATGAGCGTCTCGGTGTCCCCATGGAATATCCTCAGATAAAGAGGATATCTGCCTCTGCCGTCCGATAAGATAACAGACCTAAGGGTCCGGAGATTTATGTCATCCGGCAGCGGAAGTTTAAGGCTGATCTCAACCTTGTGCCCCGCTTTAGCTTCGGCAGCATCCAGTCTCGATATATCCATGGTCACAATCTTAATACCTTTCTCCGTTTTATCGACAGTGCCTTTTACGAGAAGCGGCGTATCTTTCTGTAAAACAGTCATGCTGGCCTTGTAAAGGTCCGGGAATACTATTATCTCTATGCTGGCCTCAGGGTCTTCGAGGGTACAATATGCCATCAGCCCCGTCTTTGACTTGGTCTGAATTTTCTTTATGCTCGTCAATATGCCGCCTATCCTGACCTCCTGACCGTCGGGTATTTCATCGAGTTCGGATATCCTTTTTGTACCTGTCGATTCAAGATATCTGCCGTATTTTGTTAACGGATGCCCTGTTATATAAAACCCGAGAGCCTCTTTCTCGTATTTCAGGATATCTTCCTCGTTCCATTCCTGAAGACTTTCCGGGGCTCCTTCAGCTGTGTCACCGAAAATGCTCTGCTGTCCAAAGGCCCTGCCTGCGTGAATCCTGGAGCTGCCATTGAGACTGCTGTTCATTAACTCTATCGCACCGGCCCTTGTAATACCCAATGAATCGAATGCCCCGGCCTTGATGAGACTTTCGACCACCTTTTTATTCACCTTCCTCTGATCAACTCTGTCGATGAAATCCGGGAGGGAGGCGAACCGACCTTTAGCGTCTTTAGTTTCGATAATCGATTCTATAGCTGCCGACCCGACCCCTTTAACAGCCTCGAGGCCGAATAGAATTGAGTCGCCCACGACCTTGAACTCTTTTCCCGACAGGTTTATGTCCGGTGGGAGTATCTTTATACCCATTTCCCGGCAGCCGGCTATTGATTTGACTATCTTGTCGGTATTGTCCATATCCGCGCTCATCGTTGCCGCCATAAACTCCACAGGATAGTGGGATTTCAGATAGGCGGTCTGGTAGGTGACATATGCATAGGCTGCGGAATGAGATTTATTGAAACCATACTCTGCAAAATACGCCATTAAATCAAAAATCTTTACAGCCTTTTTCTCCGAGATGCCGTTTGTCATTGCGCCCTGTATGAATGATTCCTTTTGTTTTTCCATCTCTTCGGGCCTTTTCTTGCCCATGGCCTTTCTGAGAATGTCCGCCTGCCCCATCGTAAAGTTCGCAAGCTTGTTCGCTATCCGCATGACCTGCTCCTGATAAAGGATTACGCCGTATGTCTCGTCCAGGATTTCCTTGAGCTGGGGCAGGTCATATTTCACCGGTATCTTACCTTTTTTCCTTTTTATAAATTCATCGATCATCCCGCTTCCCATCGGGCCCGGCCTGTAAAGTGCGACTATGGCAATAAGGTCTTCGAACCTGTTCGGGACGATCTTAACAAGCAGGTCCCTCATCCCGGCGCTCTCAAGCTGAAAAATACCCGTGGTATGTCCCGAACTCAAGAGGTCATAGGTTTTTTTGTCATCGAACGATATATCCTTAAGCGAGAATTCTTGTCCGCCGTCTTTAATATATCTGAGGGTCTTATCAATTACGGTAAGTGTCTTCAACCCCAGAAAATCGAATTTTAACAGACCGATTTTCTCTATGGACCCCATATCGAACTGTGTCATTATGCTGCCATCGGAAGGGTTCTTATAAAGCGGCGTGTAATCCGTCAGGGGAGAAGGAGAGATTACAACACCCGCCGCATGGGTTGACGCGTGCCGGCTTAGCCCTTCGAGCCGCATCGCTACACCGAGCAAGTCTTTAATCTTCGGGTCACCGTCATAAAGCGCTTTCAGCTGGGGCTCAACTTTCAGAGCGTCTTCAATCGTGATATTCAGGGAGTTCGGTACGAGCTTCGCAATTTTGTCCACTTCACCATAAGGGATATCGAGCGCCCTGCCGACATCTCTTATCGCCGCCTTTGCCGCCATCGTCCCGAATGTTATTATCTGAGCGACATGTTCCTTGCCGTATTTTTCAGCAACATATGAAATAACTTCGGACCTCCTGTCTTTACAGAAGTCTACGTCAATGTCCGGCATGCTTATCCTTTCGGGGTTTAAGAAACGCTCGAAGAGGAGGTGATACTTCACGGGATCGATGTCCGTAATCCCAATGCAGTATGACACAAGACTTCCCGCTGCCGATCCTCTTCCGGGCCCTACGGGAATCCCCTTATTTTTGGCATAATTTATGAAATCCCAGACAATCAGGAAATAGGACGAATAATCCATCTTCCTGATTACATCGAGTTCCATTACGACCCTTTTCTTGTATATCTCATCCGGGTCCTGTCCTAATTTATGGAAGAGTCCTTCATACGCCAGCTTTTCGAGCACTCCCTCGGGCGACTGTCCGTTCTCCACGTCATATACCGGCAGCAGGTTCGCGCCCAGCTTGAATTCCACATTGCATCTTTCCGCGATCGACCTTGTGTTAAGGACCGCATCGGGTATGTCCCTGAAGGCATTTTTCATCTCTTCCGGTGATTTAAAGTAGAAACTTTCCGAATTGAAATGCATGCGGTTCCTGTCGTTTACCGTTTTGCCCGTCTGTATGCAAAGCAAAATATCGTGCGCCCTTGCATCATCCTTCCTCAGGTAATGGCAGTCATTTGTGGCAACAATACCGATATGCAATTCCCCCGCAAGTTCTATAAGCTTTTTGTTCACCTCTTCCTGTTCGGGAATGCCGTTGTCCTGTATCTCTATATAAAAATTCTCCGGTCCTAATATGTGCTTGTATTCGAGGGCTTTCTCTCTTGCCTTCTCCGTCATCCCCTTTTGCAGATAATAGGGGACCTCTCCCTTAAGACACGACGTCATGCCGATCAAGCCGCCGCTGTACTGTTCGAGCAGGTCACGGTCGATCCTCGGTTTATAATAAAACCCCTCGGTATACGCTCTTGTCACGAGCGACACGAGGTTACGGTATCCATTATTGTCCTTTGAGAGCAGTATGAGGTGAAAGGATATCTCTTCGCTTTCGGAGCCCTGTCTTTTCTCAAGCCGACTGCCCGGCGCGACATATACTTCGCAGCCGATAATAGGTTTTATCCCCGCCTTCGTAGCGAGCTTGTAAAATTCTACCGCGCCGAAGAGGTTGCCATGGTCTGTTATTGCCACAGCAGGCATCCTGAACGCATTGGCCTGTTCGACAAGCTCTTTTATCCTTATCGCTCCGTCCAGAAGGCTGTATTCCGTATGCAGATGAAGGGGGACATAATCAGAATGTTGATGCATAATAAAAATATTAACCTCACGGGTATTTTTTAGTCAATGTAAACACCGGACAGCTGTAAATTCTTTCGCGGGCTGTTTTGACAGTAATTTTCCATCACAGGTATAATTAATGAGAAAATGAAACTAAAATCTGTTATCGTCCTCGCTTTCCTTTTTGTCCTGATCGGGACCTCTGCCGGAGGCTATCTTGCGGTCAGCAGTGGAATTCCGTCCATTCAGGAGATGAAACAGTACAGGCCCGCATCAGGCACCAAAATATACGCTGACGATGATGTTTTGATCGGCGAACTGAAAGCGGACAAAGGTATATTTGTACCTATAAAACATATACCGGAATACATGATAAACGCCGTAGTAGCCATTGAAGATTCAAGGTTCTGGAAACACAGCGGAATTGATTATATTGCGATAGCCCGTGCCGTTGTCAAGGATATCCTTTACGCGGAGTTAAAGGAAGGGGGAAGTACAATAACGCAGCAGCTCGCAAAGGTCATGTTTCTTAACCCGGAAAAGACTTTTAAGCGGAAGCTCAGGGAGGCCGCACTTGCTATAAAGATAGAGAAGAACCTTGACAAGAAAGAGATACTCGAACTCTATCTCAACAAGGTCTATTTCGGCCATGGAGCTTACGGCGTTGAAATGGCTTCCAGGATATATTTCGGCAAATCGGTAAAGGACATAACCCTGGCTGAGGCTGCGCTTATTGCCGGTCTCGTGAAGGGGCCTTCGACGTATTCACCTTACAACGACATGGCAAAAGCCAGAGAGAGGCAGCGCCTTGTGCTCTCCAGGATGGAAGAAGAAGGCTATATCAAAAAGTCCGAGAAAGATAATGCCTTGCGGCAGCCTCTCTATCTTTCGAGTATGAGAAAAGGTATGGAGGCAAATAATTATTTCATAGAGTACGTGAGAAAGTATCTTGAAGACAAATATGGAACTGAGGCCGTATATAAGGGGGACCTCCGGGTATACACGACATTGGACAGGCATGCCCAATTATCTGCGGCAAAGGCTGTCCAAGAGGGTTTGAGGGAACTCGATAAAAGGAGAGGATGGCGTGGTCCGTTAGAACACAGGAAAGATATAGACGTAAAAAAGGAGATGAAGGCCAAAGAACTGGCGGCCATGGTTGTTTCTAATTTTGGAGACGTCTCTTCCGGCCTCGTTCTCAAGGTGAGCAATAAGGAAGCCATTATAAAGACAAGGGGTGTCATCGGGAGACTACCGATCGAAGATGCACGGTGGGCTTCAAAGGTGATTGACCACAAAAACGGCGCTAAATTTCTGAAAGATTTCAACTTAACTCAGATCCTGGCCCCCGGTGATATTGTCAGGGTGAGCATTAAAAGTGTGCGGGGCGGTAATGCTCAACTCTCTCTCGAACAGGACCCCCAGGTAGAAGGCGCTTTGGTCGCCATTGAACCCGATACCGGGTTCATACGCGCTCTTATCGGAGGATATGATTTCGTAAAGAGTGACTTCAACCGCGCCCTTTATGCAAAACGCCAGCCCGGCTCCGCCTTCAAGCCGATCATCTACGCGGCTGCCCTCGACCACGGCTTTACTCCGGCCAGTATAATAATGGATGAACCTGTCACCTATAAGGGAGGGATAAAGGGTAATTGGTCTCCCGAAAACGCCGACCACAAGTTTTATGGTCCCACCACTCTCAGAGAAGCTTTGACTTATTCGAGGAACGTCGTCACCGTCAAACTGGTTGATGCAGTCGGAATAGACAATGTTCTTGACTTTGCAAGAACAGTCGGCATTCAGGGGAATATGCCGAGGGACCTGACCATTGCTCTGGGTTCCCTGAGTGTAACTCCTATCGAACTCGCCATGTGTTACAGCGTATTCGCGGACAATGGCATGAAACCAAACCCGATAGCGATAAAATATGTTGCGGATTCCAAAGGCAGGATCCTGGAGAGCAATGAACCGGAGGCAGAGGAGGTTATCGATCCCCAGACATCATTCCTCGTTACATCCATGATGGAGGATGTCGTTAATTACGGCACGGGATGGAGGGCAAGAGCGCTCGGCAGACCCGTGGCTGCAAAGACGGGGACGACAAACGACTATAAAGATGCATGGTTTGTAGGCTATACGTCAAATCTATTGGCCGCTGTATGGGTCGGCTTTGATGATATGAGGCCGCTCGGCGTTCAGGAAACGGGCGCGCGCGCAGCTTCTCCTATCTGGGTAAATTTCATGAAGAATGTTTTGACCGGAGACACCGAGCAATTCACCGTCCCTGATGGGGTTGTCAGCCGCACAATAGATCCGTCGACAGGACTCCTCAGCAGAGACGAATTCGCAGGCGTCAAAGAATATTTCAGGGAAGGCACAGAGCCGAAACAGTTTGCACCCTCGGGGCCTGTGCACAAGGCGAGGGAAAACGATATAAACCCAAACTTTGATTAGGGGGTAGCTATGAAGAGAATAAGGGATAAGCGGACAGGAATATTAGTCCTTGGTATTATTGCCGTATTTTTAATGGTTTCATTCGCCGTTGCCCAGGAAAGTCCTTATGACAAGGGCATCCATGCCTATCTTAAGAAGGATTTCAGGACATCTGTGAAATATCTCAAGGAATATATAGAGAAAAAACCCGACCCATACGCTTACTACCTTCTCGGGTACGCTTCATACGAAATAAAGAAATATCCTGATTCGAGAAAATATTTTAAAGAGGCATATTTCCTCGATCCGACGATTTCTCCCGCCTCGGTAAAGGAATTTCTGAAGAAAAAAAATTAAATGGTTTCTTCCCTAAAAAAAATCCTAAAACCTGTTGACTTTTTGGGACCGGTCATGTAACATAACTGCGATTTTCATCCCACAGAGGAGGGTCTATATGGAAGAAGTCCTTTTAATGGATGCAATAGTAAGTCCTGAGGTTATACCTCATAATGTAAGTTATGGTATTCTCGTCTCAATTATTTTGATCATCGCGGCTCTTGCTGTGAGAGGGTCCTTGCGTTTAGTGCCGAGCGGTCTTCAGAATTTCGTGGAGACGGTTGTTGAAGCGATGTATAAATTGGTGGATGAAAACATAGGCCGCCATTGGGGCAATACTCTATTTCCCTTTATATGTACGATTTTCGTCTTTATACTCCTTGGCAACCTTATGGGTCTTATCCCTGGTTTTACTTCACCGACTTCCAATGTTAATACAAACGCTGCCATGGCCGTACCTGTATTTTTCGCAACCCATTATTATGGCCTCAGATCCCACGGCGTAAAATACATTAATCATTTTTTCGGTCCTATCCGTTCCATAGCAGCTCTTCCGCTTATGATCCTTATGTTCTTTGTGGAGTTTATCGGTCATATAGCAAGGCCTGTAACCCTCACGGTTCGGTTGTTCGGCAACATGACAGGTAAACATATCATCCTCTTCGTTCTCGCCATCATTACACCGTGGATTGTCCCCACTGTAATCCTGAGCCTCGGTGTTCTCGTAAGCGTAGTACAGGCTTTCGTCTTTGCACTTTTAAGCACGTTATATCTTGCTGGTGCCGTTGAAGAGGCACATTAATTCTATATTTTCAAGAAAGGAGGAAGTTGACATGAAGAAAACTTTAGGTATCATTCTTCTCGCGCTCGCACTGATGTGGATACTTGCACCTCTCTGCTTTGCTGAAGAGGCTGCTGCCGCCGCCGGGAAAAGCTCAAATGTCCTTTATTATGCTCTGACTGCTCTCGGCTGCGGTCTCGGAATAGGAATTGCGGCATTCGGTACAGGCATTGGTCAGGGTATCGGTTTAGGGAAAGCTTGCGAAGGAGTGGCAAGAAATCCGAGCGCATCCGGAAAGATCACCACTACCCTCATCATCGGTCTTGCGATGATCGAGTCTCTTTGTATTTACGCACTCGTCGTTGTCCTCGTTCTTATCTTCGTAAATCCTTTTGGAAAACTCCTTCAGTAACAGATAAGGACTTCAAAAAGGGGCAGGACGTCCTGCCCCTTTTTATTTTGTACCTGCTGTTGTTTATGCCAGAAACTCCAGTGCGAATGAACGGCAAATAATAATATTGAGGTAGGGAATACAAGCGAATGGGTGATATTTTTTCAGACAGGATATCAGATGTTCCGAGGTCCTTTATCAGAGAAATCCTAAAGATGGCGGTGGACGAATCCGTCATCTCTTTTGCGGGTGGATTGCCGAACCGGGACCTGTTTCCACTGGAGGAAATTAAAGCGGCTACCAATAAGGTTTTTGAAACTTCAGGCAAAGATGTATTGCAATACAGCACCTCCGAAGGCGACCGGGGGTTGAGAGAATGGATAGCGAAAAGGTATAAATCAAAGGGCATCACCGTACATCCGGACAACATCCTTATTACCACCGGATCGCAGCAGGGGCTTGATCTTCTCGGCAAGACATTACTCAACAAAGGAGACGGGGTTGTTATTGAGGAACCGGGGTATCTCGGTGCCATTCAGGCCTTTTCCATTTACCGCTCCACTTTTTATCCTGTCCCTGTTACTTCGGACGGCATAGGCATAGATACGTTTAAGCGCACAATAACAAACCGCCCTGTAAAGTTGTTTTACTGCGTGCCTGACTTCCAGAACCCTTCAGGGATCAGCTATTCAGAGAAGAATAGGAAGGCTGTCGCGGGAATACTGAAAGATAAGAAAACGGTCCTCGTTGAGGACGATGCATACGTGGAGCTGCGTTTCCTGGGAGAAGACAGGACATCTTTTTGCAAACTCATCCCGGAAAACACCGTCTTGCTCGGGTCGTTTTCGAAGATCGTTATACCGTCTTTCCGGATAGGATGGGTCGTGACCGGGAACGACGTGATGGAGAAACTTGTCATTGCCAAACAAGCATCCGACCTGCACACAAACTATTTCGGACAGAGAGTGATTCTGCAATACTTGATAGACAACGACATTGACGAACATATCAATAAGATCAGGCGGGCTTACGGAAGGCAGAGAGATGCAATGGTAAGAGCGATAAAAGAATTCTTCCCCGGGGAAACAAAATATACTCTGCCGGAGGGGGGAATGTTCCTCTGGATTACGCTGCCGGAAGGATTATCGGCCATGGAGGTCTTTAAGGAGGCTATAAGCCGCAAGGTGGCGTTTGTACCCGGCGATCCTTTCTATGTGAACAAAAAAGATGTGAACACATTGCGGTTAAATTATTCAAGCGTGGATGAAGAAACCATACGGACGGGGATAAAGCGATTGGGAGATGTGTTAAAGACGATGCTTCCCTAAATGCCATTACACGCTTCGTTTGACCCGAATAATGCAGTCATTGTTCAAAAATTTATTTAACTCGATGAATTTATTTGAAATATTATTGACACTATCTATAAAAATATTCCTTGGATCATTTGTTAAAGGTACATTAAGGTATCAAAAAATAAATTTTTTCACAACATCTGCATTATTCACTGCATTGTTTGGTTATGTTGAAGGAAATATCGTGCATTTTCTGGGTTAACGTGGGCCGATATATGAGGCAATATGCTGCGGTATCACTTCCCGAATAACTTCTTATTGATGAGATGGCGTATCAGATAAAAAACAATGTCACGATGCCAGTCAAAACTTGCCTTATCTATAACCGGCAGGAGACCGTCTCTCTTTGCAAGATCAATGAGTGACTCAATCTGACGGTCGGAAAGTCTCGAGAATATGTTCCTCAGTATAACCCCTGCTCTTAATTCAGGCTCTATCCTGCTTTTCCACCGGTCCTCGTATTCCTTAAAGGCTTTTTCACTAAAGTCTCCGCACCGGAAAGCTTTTATTATAGTACCAGACGCAGCCTCCGCGCAGAGAAGCCCGAAGTAAATCCCGCCGCCCGTTGTGGTCTTGACCTGGCCTGCCGCTTCCCCGACAATAACATGTCTTTCCCCGTAACTCTTCGGAATTCTTCTGAGCGGGATGGGGCTGCACTTTGCATTGTTCGCGCGGGAATTCATTCTTTGCGCAATAAGAGGATGCTGAAGGAATCTCTTCAGAGATTCGACCGGATTTTTTTTGACAATAAGCCCTATTTTTGCGGAGTTGCCGTTCGTCGGAACAACCCATCCGAAAGACCCGGGGGCAATCTGCTCTCCGAAATAGACTTCGACGTCCCGGACATCCTCCGCCAGAACTTCGGTCTGGGCACCGAACAGGAAGTCAGCCGGTCTCCTGAATATTCCCGGGAAAGAATTCAGTTCAAGTCCGGTAGCAATTACCCCAGCCCTCGCACTGAATTCCCTCTTTTCCCCGCCCGTATTCAATCTTATTTTGAAAGCGCCGCCGGTAACATCGACCTCATCAACTTTTGCATTGAGATGAGTGGTTGCGCCCTCTTTCACGGCCATTTTATTCAACTTGCAGTCGAAAAGGGTCCGGTTCACAATGTATGCCAAAGGCGAGGCGGTATGATATCTTATATAGTTGCCGGAGGGGGCGATTCCCTTTACAGAATGTATTTTCCCGGTTATTATTTCGCCGGGAAGATCGAACTTTTTCAGGCATTCACCGCTTATAATACCTGTACAGTTTATGTCCCTGCCCACGGCGGGATTTCTTTCGAATATCCCTACATTCAACCCCTCTTTTGCCAGCAGATAAGCAGTATAACTTCCGACGGGACCGGCCCCGACAACAATAACGTCATGCAGATTATTTTTCATTGTCTGTCATATCTTCCTCCAAAAAAAATTGAGTTATAATTTTTACAAATCTCATCCTTTTTTTCAACCATGCCAAACATCCTGTCCGGCTTTCTCATTTTTCGAGTTCCTTCTTAAAATATCCGGCTGTGAGATCGTCGTAAATACAGAATTCAATAAGTTCGAGACTGCTGTCCGGATGCTCCTTTATATAATTTGTCGCCTCCCGTATAAGTATCTCTGCGCATCTGTCTTTGGGGAATCCAAAAATTCCGGAGCTTATGGCGGGCATTGAAATACTTCTTAATCCCTTTCCCGAGGCAAGGAGCAGACTGCTGAGGACAGCGCTCCTCAGCTTATTGTCTTCATCGCCCTCACCTATTCTCGGCCCGACTGCGTGGATAACAAATTTCGCGGGGAGTTTGCCAGCAATTGTGAGGGCGGCGTTGCCTACAGGAACAAAGCCGATTTTGTCACTCTCCTCCTGAATAATCTGCCCGCCTTTCCTTACAATTGCGCCCGCAACTCCTCCCCCGTGCTGGAGGTGAGAGTTTGCCGCGTTCACTATAGCGTCCACTTCCCTGTCAGTGATATCTCCCTGAACGAGCCTGAGAGTCTTTCCGTCAATCTTACGCTCTGAAATGGTCTTCATAGTAACCTCCCATCGGCAAGCCTTTACTGAACTAAGTCGTCTGTATGATTTGACATCTAATAAACTACCGCCTGATATGATAAAATATAACATAAACGAAGATTGGAGGACGTAAATACCAGCACTCTACGGAAATCTTTCGGGTCTTAAGACCGGTTATCTGAACTCCCTTGAAAGGACTTATCGGAGAAAGGTAACAAGAGAATTAATAACCCCGGAACTCGCGAGATATCTCACCGAACTGTCCTATGAAACAAACCGGCAGATAGGTGTCCTTATCAACAGGTCAGGCAATATTACCCATGTCGTTGTCGGGGACGCCAAAGGTATATTTTTACCGGCGCTCGATGACTTTCCTTTGGGGCGGAAAGCGTTAAGGGGACTCAGGTTTGTTCATACCCACCTGAAGGAAGAACCTCTTACACAGGATGACCTGACGGACCTTGCCCTGCTCAGGTTTGATCTTATTGCAGCGATAGGAGTAAGAAACGGGCTACCGGGCAATATACACGTGGCCCACCTTATGCCGGAGGGCGCAAAACCATTCGAGATTATGCACTCCCCGGACTTCTATAATTTTGAACTCGATTTCCCGGCATTCGTCTCATCCCTTGAAGAGGAGATGGCAAGACACAGGTTTTTCAATGCCGATGACAAGAGAGAAAGGGCCATACTGGTAAGTGTTTCGAAAGGACCAAGATATGGGCAGGAGGATTCCCTGGAAGAATTAAAGGAACTCGCCCGGTCGAGCGATCTTGTCGTACTCGATACCGTCGCGCAGAGGCCGAAAGAGATAAACCCGAAGTATTTAATGGGCGCAGGTAAAATGAAAGAGTTAATTATTAATGCCTTAAGCAAGGGGGCGACCGTCCTGGTCTTTGACCAGGAATTGAGCCCTTCCCAGGTAAAGGCTGTAGGCGAACTTACGGAGTTGAAAGTAATTGACAGGTCGCAACTCATACTGGATATTTTTGCGCGGAGGGCCCACAGCAGAGACGGAAAAGTCCAGGTCGAACTTGCCCAGCTAAAATACAGACTGCCGAGATTGACAGGCAAAGGTACGGCCATGTCCCGTCTCATGGGAGGCATCGGAGGAAGAGGACCCGGCGAAATGAAGTTAGAGATAGACAGAAGGCGTGTCAGGGATAGGATAGCGCTGCTTGAAAGGGAACTCAAATCCCTGGGCGAAGCGAGAAAACAGAGGAAACAAAGAAGAATCGGAACAGGGATACCTATAGTCTCGATTATCGGCTATACAAACGCGGGCAAATCCACCCTCTTAAATTCTCTTACGAGAAGCTATGTATTTGTTGAAGATAAACTATTCGCGACACTTGACACGGCAAGCAGGAGATTAAGGTTCCCGCGTGAAAGGGACGTTATTGTTACAGATACCGTCGGTTTCATAAGAGACCTGCCGAGGGACCTCATGGCCGCATTCAGGTCAACGCTCGAAGAACTTGAGGATGCTGATTTATTGCTGCACGTCGTTGATGCCTCTAACACCCGTTTTGAACAGCACATCGAATCTGTTGAGAATATTCTCCTTGAACTTCGTCTCAATGAAAAACCCCGGCTTCTTGTCTTTAATAAGGCCGATCAAATAAGCGATGAAGAGGCAAAAAACCTCTCCATCCGTTATAATGCCGCCACAATCTCCGCGCTCGACCTATCTACATTCGGTCCTCTTCTTAAAGCCATTGAAGAGCGCATATGGACAGAGAAACTGATAGAGACAAAGATATGAATTGTTGAACCCCAAAGCAGCGTTTTGAGGGATTTTTCAGATTAAATGGAGGCTCTCTACAAACTCTTTTTGTCATGCTGAATTTATTTCAGCATCTCATAAAAGCAGACCCTGAAACAAGTTCAGGGTGACAATGAGGCAATTTATGGACAGACACTAAATAGGGTAAAGCAGATGTTGTGAAAAAATTTATTTTTTGATACCTTAGTGTACCTTTTAACTGATGGTTATACGGATATTTTATTGGAAATGCACTGTAGAGATAATTTCAATAGTCCTATCAAGTTAAATAAATTTTTGAGCAATGTCTGCTTTATCCTTTCCGAATTGATATATTAAAGGAGAAAAAATGGAATTTATACCAAAATGGATAGCCTGGGAGATAACGAGGAGATGCAATCTGAGGTGCGTTCATTGCCGTTCTTCCTCCGAACTCGAAGTCAAGGCCCATCCCGATTTTCCTAAAGAAGAGGCGTTCAGGATCGTAGATGATATTGCGGGCTACGCAAAACCTGTTATAGTCCTGTCGGGGGGAGAACCTCTCTTAAGAAAGGATGTATTCGAGATAGCCCGATACGGTACCGATAAGAGTTTAAGGATGTGTCTCGCAACAAACGGCACCCTGGTGGATGATGATACATGCAGGGACATAAAGGATTCGGGGATTAAGATCGTCTCCCTCAGCCTCGACGGCTCTGAGGAAGCGACACATGATGACTTCAGAAGCCAGGAAGGCGCATTTGCCGGTACGATAAATGCCGCGAAGTTATTTAAAAAGTACAGCATCGAGTTTATCGTAAATTCGTCCTTCACTAAAAGGAACCAGGGAGAAATTCCGAAGATATACAGGCTCGCAAAGGATCTCGGTGCTACGGCGTGGTATATGTTTATGATAGTGCCTACAGGCAGGGGTGAGGAGATCATGAATGAACTCATCTCAAAAGAGGATTACGAAGAGATCCTCGAGTGGCATTATCAAATGGAGAAAGACGAAAAGGATATGCTCGTGAGGCCCACATGTGCTCCGCATTATTACAGGATCGTTTTGCAGAAGTCAAAAGAGGAAGGTTCGAAATTCGAAAGGCGGACACTGAAGTTTTCTACAGGCGGTTCAAAGGGGTGCATTGCCGGACAGCTTATCGCTCTCATCGATGTGGACGGAAATGTGCTTCCCTGCAGCTACTTTCCAAAACCCGCCGGGAACATAAGAGAGCAATCTTTCAAGGACATATGGGAAAATTCGGAGCTTTTCAAGGAACTCCGGGATTTCAAGAAATACAAAAGCAAATGCGGTTCCTGCGAATACATTACGGTCTGCGGAGGATGCCGTGCGAGGGCTTATGCCATCCATGGCGATTATCTTGAGGAAGAGCCGTTCTGCGGATACCAGCCTGTTAAATTGAGAATCAAAAATAAAAAGGAGGGATTATGAACGACACTTTTCTGAGGGCATGTCGTGGTGAAGAAGTTGAGTATACTCCTGTGTGGCTTATGCGGCAAGCCGGGAGATATCTTCCTGAATATCAGGCAGTGAGATCTAACATCGATTTCCTTGCTCTATGTAAGAACCCGGAACTCGCCGCGGAAGTGACTCTGCAGCCCGTTGATATCCTCGGAGTCGATGCCGCAATTCTTTTCTCCGATATTCTAATCCCGGTTGAAGCAATGGGTATGCGCCTGGAATTCTCCGATAAGGAGGGCCCGGTCCTCAACGAGCCGGTCAGAAGCAAGGCCTCTGTCGACAGGTTGATTATTCCGGATGTTGAGGAGGACTTGCCCTTTGTCTTCGACACCATAAAGATTCTGAAGAGAGAACTCGAAAACAAAGTTCCGCTGATAGGGTTCTCGGGCGCGCCTTTTACATTGGCTACATACATGATAGAAGGCGGGTCGTCAAAAAATTTTTTTAATACAAAAAAGATGATGTTTCAGAACAGTGCGGCATTCGGTTATCTAATGGAAAAAATTACCGATATGCTGATCTCATATCTCTCTGCACAAATAAAGGCCGGCGCCCAGGCGGTCCAGCTCTTCGATACATGGGCAGGAATTCTTGCTCCCATCGACTACAAGAAATTTGCCTTCTCCTGGGTCAGGAAAGCGATTTCAGAACTGAAAAAAGAAGGTGTCCCGGTAATCTATTTCGTGAATGACTGCGCAGGCATTCTCAAGGAGGTAAAAAAGACGGGCGCGGATGTCATGGGTGTCGACTGGAGGATCGATATTGCCGATGCCATAAAAAAAATCGGCAAGAAAATAGTCGTCCAGGGGAACCTCGATCCCTGCGCACTTTTCCTTCCGGCAGAAAAAATTGAAGAACGCGTTAAAGATATCCTATGGAAAGGTGAGGCTGCAAAAGGTCATATATTTAATTTAGGCCATGGCGTCCTTCCCCAGACACCCGTCGAAAATGTTATAGCGCTGGTTGAGGCCGTTCATACTTTCGGAAGAAGAAAGTAATATTTCCTGAGATGACCGTAGGAGTTATCCTTCTCAATCTCGGCGGCCCGGATTCGCTCCGGGCGATCAGGCCGTTCCTTTATAACCTTTTTTCAGACAGGCAGATCATTCCGCTCGGCCCTCCGTTCATGCAGAAACCCCTTGCAAAGCTTATATCGACAATCAGGTCAAAAAAGACAGAAAAGATGTATCAACTGATCGGCGGCAGATCTCCGATTGCAGAGATAACAAAGGCACAGGCAGAAGCATTGGAAAAAGCGCTTAACGGACGTCCGGCAGCTCCCGACCCCCGCATTGCTAAGCGGAGTAAAGGGGCAGTGACCTCTTTCAAGGTCTTCATCGGAATGCGTTACTGGCATCCTTTTATTGAAGACGTGATCCCGGAAATAGATAAAAACGGCATAAGGAAACTTGTCGCCTTAAGTCTCTATCCGCAGTATTCTGCCGCAACATCCGGTTCAGCAATTTCAAGGTTTAAAGAGGTATCGGCCCGTTATGATATGGAGACTTTCTGCATACCATCGTGGAACATTCATCCATTCTATATTGACGCACTGGTGGATATCATAAAAAAAGGCCTCGAATCGTTTTCAGGTTCATCCTTCGATAATATCCATGTCCTCTTCAGTGTCCACGGTCTTCCCAAAAAAATTATAGAACAGGGGGACCCTTATGTAGATCAGACCCTGGAGACCATCAAAGAAATCACAAAGCGTCTGCCCTTAAAATGGCATTTGAGCTATCAGTCGAGGAGCGGACCCGTAAAATGGCTCGAACCTTCCACCGACAAGAAGCTCAAAGAGCTCGCCGGGAGCGGCGTCAGGGACATCCTTGTCGTTCCGATAAGTTTCGTATCCGACCATATCGAGACACTCTATGAGATAGATATACTCTATAAGAATCTTGCGGAAAAGCTCGGCATGAGACTCAGAAGGACGGCCTCGCTGAATACACATCCCAAATTCATAGAGGCATTAAGAGATATAGTCGAAACCGGCTTGATAAAAATGGGCACGGAATGAACCTGTATCCATTCAGTGGAGCACGGAGGACATAGTGTTTTCGCTCATTCTCGGGCTATCGCCCTGCGAGGTAAATTCTGTTCCGATAAATCTACACAGAATTTAAATCCTCGAAAACACTATGTCCTCCGTGACTATCGGGAATCCTACGCTCCACTGAAGGATTAACCCAACAACTGCAATTCACTAAAATATCCGGGGAGGCATAGTGGCAGAAAAAGCTTGACAGCAGCTCCTTTGTGGGCGGTCAGATATCAAGGCCGCCCGGATATTTTATTCAGTAGAAATATACTGCGCAGAAAATCCAAATTCTGTCCCGAAGGCTTTCGGGATTTTTATGTCACTATGCCTGCCTGAATATGTGATCAACCGCATTTTTCGGGTTAATTAAATCTACAGGTTTACCTTGATTTTAATATCTGCCGTGTGTTATTAATTACAAATTTTTGTTCAATCAAAATAATTTTCAGGAGAAGAGTCTGAATGAGCGTTTCGATGTTTAAGGGGGGGATACATCCCGCTGGCAAAAAGGAACTTTCTGCTGACAAGCCGATAGCTGAAACAAAACCTCCCGTCAGGGTCGTCATCCCCTTAAGCCAGCATATTGGCGCTCCCTGTAAACCTATAGTGACCATTGATCAGGAAGTGAAAAAGGGCGAACTGATAGGAGAGGCTGCGGGATTTGTTTCAGCGCCCGTCCATTCATCCGTCTCCGGAAAGGTGATCGCCATAGGAGAGTTTCTGAATGCGATGGGAAGGATGGTTACGTCCGTTGTCATAGAAAATAACGGCAGGGAAGAATGGACTATCCTGAAAGATAACCCCGATTATATGGACCTTTCACCCGATGAGATCAAGGAGAAGATAAAAAACGCCGGGATCGTCGGAATGGGAGGCGCTGCGTTTCCGACAGTGGTGAAACTTTCCCCTCCAAAGGAAAAACCTATTGACACGGTTATATTGAACGGCTCCGAGTGCGAGCCTTATTTGACGGGAGATTACAGACTTATGGTCGAGAGGCCGGCTGATATTATCGAAGGCCTTAAGATATTGATGAAGATATTAGGTGTAAGCAGAGGGTTCGCAGGGATAGAAGACAACAAGCCCGGCGCTGTGAAAGCCATGGAAAAAGCGGCTGAAGGACAGGGCAATATAAAGATCTGCGCTCTTCCCACAAAGTATCCTCAGGGCGCCGAAAAAATGCTGATAAAGAGCATTGCCGGAAGAGAGGTCCCGCCAAGAGCACTCCCTATGGACGTAAAGGTCGTTGTCCAGAATGTAAGCACGGCCTTTGCCATATATGAAGCGGTGAGATACGGTAAACCGCTTATCGAAAGGGTCGTAACCGTAACAGGTGAAGGGATTAAAACGCCGAAAAATCTTTCAGTGAAGATCGGGACATTGGTATCTCATCTCATTGAGGAGTGCGGCGGGTTGAAGGATGACAACCTGAAGGTCATTTCAGGAGGCCCTATGATGGGTTTCGCAATCTCGTCCCTGGATGTTCCGGTAACAAAGGGCACTTCCGGCATAGTCGCAATGACAGAGCGTGAGATTGTCCATGCGGAAGACTTCGGCCCGTGCATAAAGTGCGGCAGATGCGCGGATATATGCCCTATGGGGCTTATGCCCTCAATGCTCAGTATCTATTCTGAAAAAGGCCTCTATGAAGGGGCTAAAGAATACAATTTATTCGACTGTTTTGAGTGCGGTTCATGTGCCTTTGTCTGCCCGTCGAAAAGGCCGATTGTCCAGTTGGTGAGGCTCGCGAAATCTCAGGTAAAACCATGAGAAACTATTAGGAGGATGAAAGATGAAGGATGAAAAAAAAGGAATACCGAGAAGGATTTCTTTCATCCCTCATCCCTCATCCTTCATCCTTCTTCCGGAGGTCCCGTGGAGGTAACGAAGAAACCTTTTATAGTGTCGGTCAGTCCGCACGTCAAAAGCGAAGAAACCACAAGCAGGATCATGTGGAGCGTGTCGGCTTCGCTTCTTCCTGCTGCTATAATGGGGGCTTATTTCTTCGGACCAAAGGCGGTTTTTACGATGGCCCTTTGCATATTATCCGCCGTCCTTTCGGAGCATTTTTTTCAGAAGGCCCTGAGTAAAAAAAGTACTGCGGGTGACGGCAGCGCCTTCCTTACGGGACTTCTGCTGGGTTTGAACCTGCCGCCGTCCGTACCCTTTTATATGCCGGTTATAGGTTCGTCAGTTGCCGTAATAATTACAAAGCAGCTGTTCGGAGGACTCGGCTACAATATTTTCAATCCTGCCCTGATCGGAAGGGCTTTCCTTCTCATTTCCTTCCCTAAACTCATGACCGTATGGAGCGAACCCACGGCAGCACTTGTCCTTTTCGATGCCAAAACCACGGCCACGCCGCTCGGCATCCTGAAGGAAGAAGGTTATTCAAAATTAATAGAGGTCTTCGGCGACAAGCTGAACCTCTATTCACAGCTCCTTGTCGGCCACAGGGCAGGCTCAATAGGCGAGACCTCGGTCATAGCTCTGCTCATCGGGGCCGCGTTTCTCATGTATAAAAAATATATTACGTGGCATATCCCCTTGTCATTTCTCGGAACGGCCGCGTTAATCGCCTGGGTATTCGGTGCAAAGGGCGCCCTTTTTGCCGGGGACCCTATTCTGCATCTTATGAGCGGCGGCATGATACTGGGCGCCTTTTTTATGGCAACCGATTACGTCACATGCCCTTCTTTGAAAGGCGGACAGATTGTTTTTGGCATCGGCTGCGGCTTTCTCACGATGCTCATCCGTCTAAAAGGAGGATATCCCGAAGGTGTAATGTTTGCTATTCTCATAATGAACTGTTTTGCCCCTCTTATAGACAGGGGCTTTAAGACAAAAATATTCGGCGCTGCAAAGAAATAATAAGGACATAAGGCATTGACAAACAAAGACATTTTAAAGATAACCCTCAACCTCGTTGTTGTCTATGTAATAGGGGGACTGATTCTTGCTCTGGTTTATGCGAGGACCTCGCCTATCATGTACAGGAATGCGGTTCTTGAAAAAGAAGCGGCATTGAAAAGGCTTATGCCCGATGCAGACAAGATCGAAAAACTCGGCGATTGGGACATCCACGAAAAACATGCAGAGTATTTTGCCGCAACGAAAGGCGGTTCCGTTATCGGTTATATTATTCAATCTTACGGCAAAGGTTACTCCAGCTATATAAATACTTTAATCGCCGTCGACAAAGACTTTAGGGTGCAAAAGATCGGCATCCTCGATCAAAAAGAGACGCCCGGCCTTGGAGATGAAATCGATACGGCCAACTTTAAAAACGAGTTTATTGGAAAAGACACCGGGCACTTAAGGGTGGTAAAGTCCGAATCGCCGGAATATATACAGGCAATATCCGGGGCGACTATTTCGAGCAGGGCGGTTGCCGAGGATGCCGTAAAAACCGGTGTGGATTTTCTGATCAGGACAATAAAAGAGAAAGGACCGGATCATGGCACAGACAGGCACAGTTGATTATTTCGGGCTGATAAAGAACGGGATTTTCAAGGAAAATACGATATTCAAGCTTGCTCTCAGTCTTTGCCCTTCCATAGCAGTTACGAATAACCTGAGGAACGGGGTACTGATGGGTGCCGCCGTCCTCTTCGTACAGATAATGGTTAATATCACCATCTCTCTCATGAGAAATTTTATTCACCCGAGGATACGGCTGCCTATTTTCATGCTTGTTATATCAGGGTGGGTCACGGTGACTGATATGACAATGGCGGCATTCGCACAGGAGGCTTACAAGCAGATGGGTTTGTACATACAGTTAATAGTGGCCTTTGCCTCTATTCTTGCCAGGGCTGAGATGTTCGCGAGCAAAAACAAGATCGTCCCCTCCCTCTTCGATGGGGTCGGCATGGGACTGGGTTTTCTGTTTGCCCTGAGTATAATAAGTTTCTTCAGGGAACTGCTGGGCAGGGGGTCAATATGGGGGTATCCGATTATACATGCAAAACCTCTCCTCATTATGGTCCTGCCCGCCGGCGGATTTTTTGCGGTGGGTCTGTTGATGGGCTTTTTCAACTGGATAGGCATGAGATCCACTAAAAAAGAAGAGCATGGTGCTCACTGACATGAAAAAAACTACAAGCACAAATGTTTAAAATACAAATTCCAAAATTATTTGCTTATTTGAATTTGAGATTTCGGATTTGTTTGGTATTTGGATATTTGAATTTCGGATTTGTTTTTACGGAGGGATAAATCTATGGATTTTGGAAAACTCTTTGAACTCATTGTTGCAGCGTCCCTTATCAATAACTTTGTATTCACCCGGTTTCTGGGGCTCTGCATATTTTTCGGGGTATCAAAAAAAATGGAAACAGCGGTAGGGATGAGCATTACTTTCACATCGGTGATGATGATCAGCTCCGCATTGAGCTGGCTCATCTTTAATTATATAATGGTCCCTCTCGATATAACCTTTCTAAAGATCATCATATTTATCGGCGTAGTGGCCGGATTTGTTCAAGCATCGGACACTATCATGAGAAAGGTTTCACCGGGGCTTTATTACAAGCTTGGCATTTACCTTGCCCTGATATCGACTAATTGCATTATCCTGGCGGTCCCTCTGATTAATGCGGGTGAACACTATAGCTTTATAGAAAGCCTTGCCTTCGCAATGGGGTCAGGACTAGGTTTTGCACTGGCGCTGATTATTATGGCAAGCATCCGGGAGAAGCTCGAACTTGCAAATGTTCCCGCTCCTTTCAAAGGGACCCCCATCGCCTTCGTCGTTACCGGTCTGATCGCCCTTGCCTTTACAGGTTTTTCAGGCCTGATAAAACTGTGATATGTTAAAATTAATAAATTGCCATGCATGAAATTCAGAGAATAATAACGGATATCTTAGGGCTGCTACAGCTTCCCGACCTTTACCATTTCCTGGCCCCCCACGTCGGAGTGGGCGGAGGGGTCGAAGCAAAAGAACATGTTGAGTTGGCCCCCTTGCTGAAGTTCACGTTGATCTTTCTTGCCGGCATCGGAACAATGTTCGGGATCGGACTCGCAGTCACCGCGAAAAAATTTTCAGTAAAGATTGACCCCAAGATAGAGCAGGTAAAGGACGTACTTGCTCACGCCCATTGAGGCGCTTGCGGGTTCGCAGGCTGCGAACAATATGCTGAAGCGGTGGTCACCAGACCGGATGTCCCCCCGAATCTTTGTGTCCCTGCGGGCGCTAAAGGCGCCGAAGCTGTCGCGTTCATTACAGGCAAGAAGGCCGAGGCGCGGGAGCCGAATTTTGCGAGGATCATGTGCCAGGGAGGATGGAGCAAGTCATTAAAAAAATTCGCGTACGAAGGTGTTCAGGACTGCAGGGCTGTCATTCTCGCCGGAGGCGGTGATAAGGCATGCAGGTACGGATGTTTGGGATACGGCACGTGCTCGAGGGTATGCCCCTTTGATGCCATAACTATGACGGACGACCACCTCCCCCATGTGGACATGACTAAATGTACTGGTTGCAGAAAATGCGAGGCAGCCTGCCCCACAAAAGTCATAGAGGTACTTCCTGCGTCTATGCAGGTTCTCGTGACCTGTCATTCGAGAGACAAGGGTTCCGATACGAGAAAAAACTGCCAGGTCGGATGTATAGCCTGCGGTACCTGTGTCAAGGTCTGCCCTTTTGATGCTCCCTCTGTCGAAAACCACCTTTCGCGGATAGATTTGGATAAATGCAAGGTGTGCGGCCTCTGCGTTCCGAGGTGTCCGACAAAAGCCATTACTGATTTCATACCGCAACGCACAAAAGCGGTTGTCATGGACAATTGTATCGGCTGTCAGGTCTGCGCAAAAGTATGCCCCGTGAACGCGCCATCGGGCGAGCCGAAAAAACTCCACGTGATTGATCAGGCAAAGTGCATCGGCTGCGGCATCTGCACTGCGAAGTGCCCGGTGCAGGCCATTGACGGCACTTTCAACAGCGCCGAAGTCTTTGCTGCCGCAGCAGCGAAAAAAACGAAAGCTGCATAAATAGATTATAATAATCGCGCCTCTTTGGGGCGTCACTTTTATTATAAGGAGGGGGAATTTATGAAGCAGCTCAGAGTTCTTTTGGCTTTACTGATCGTCGTAGTTTTTTCAGGCTTTGTTTATGCGGGAAGCGCCGGAGATGAGGCCCTGCAGAAACTGATGGACGGAAACAAACGCTTTGCATCCGGCAATCTTGCCAAGAAAGATCTTGGTGATGAAAAGAGGAAAGAATTGCTGAAAGGCCAGAAACCTTTTGCAATAGTCATCACTTGTTCCGACTCAAGGGTGCCGCCCGAGCTTTTCTTTGATCAGGGTCTCGGAGATATCTTTGTCATCAGAGTTGCCGGCAATATTGTTGATCCGATAGAACTCGGAAGTATTGAATATGCGGCGGAGCACCTGAATTCACCTTTGTTGTTCGTCCTCGGGCACTCAGACTGCGGCGCCGTTAAAGCGACCATCGAGTCAAAAGGGGAGCCCGAAGGGAACATCGGCGCGATAGTAAAAAAGATCGAACCCGCTGCGGATTTCGCAAAGAAAAAAGGCGGCTCAAAGGATGAAGTCCTTCAGACAGCCATCCAGGAAAACGTGAAGGATGTCTATAAAGACATCATGGAGAAGAGCAAAATTGTTAATCATCTTTCTCATGAGGGTAAATTAAAGATAGTCGGCGGTGAATATATGCTTTCAACAGGCAAGGTCGAGATGCTGGAACTGCCGAAACTGGCCCAAGAAGAAAAGACCCACTAATTTTTATAGTCTTAAAGGCCTGCGCGGATGCGCGGGCCTTTTTAATCTTCGGATCTGCTTTAATTCAGTTGAATATGGAATCCCTCCTTTGATATGATTAAGAAAATCCATATAAATTCCAATGTTATAAAAATGGACAGCACACTAATAAAATTTCTGAAATCCAGCCCTGTTCTCGTTAAATATCATCTGTCCGAAGAAGAGATTATTGAGCTCGCTTCCTATCTGAGGAAACATTTTCTTTCGGCAACCATAGAGCAGGTGGTCAGGATGGTGGAAGAGGTGATAAGCATAGACCCTTCTCTCGAGTGGAAAGAGATCTTGGAGGCTGCGGCAAAAAAGATGGTGGCTATTCTTCACGCTGAGGCCGCCTCAATCCGGGTTTTCGACCCTGAGACGGGCAGGCTCGTTGCATTCGGTTCATACCAGTATTCTGAGACCGGACGGGCAAAGAGTATCCCGCTTGAGAAGTCCGTTGCGGGTAAGGTCATAAAGAGCGGCAAAAGCTATCTCGTGCCGAATATTCTCCTGGAGCCGGCTTATGCAAATAAGGAAATCGTCAAGGAGCACGGCTTTAACTCACTCATGGCAATCCCGATAAACATACCGGGCTTTCTTAAGAATGAACCCGATATACAGGGCACCATACAGATCTACTATAAGGAGAGCGACAGGGAATTTGATCCCCTCGAGGTGGCAAATGCCGAATTAATGGCCAGGAGGGTCAGTCACGTTCTGGCAAAAAGGCGTATCCTTGACCTTCAAAAATTAAACATCCAGAAAGAGAAGATCGTCGAGAAGATTTTTGTAAAGCTCAGTCATCGGGAGGGGATCAAGATGAAGGACGTCTTCAGGATGATGATCCCCGAATTGGTGGGCATTATTCAGATACAGAGTTGTTCGCTGTTCTCGGTTACTCCCGACAGAGAGTATGTGCAGGTTGAGCTCGAATATCCTATGGGACAGGAAAGCCACGAAATAGGCTGTTTATATGCGATAAAAGATCATCCCTACCTGGACGCGCTGATCAATAGCACCGAAACCCGCGGCGATTACGAAAATGAAAGGATAGACTCTTCCTATATCCTTATGAAAGACCCTATAAGAAGCCGGTTGTCGAATAATGAATTAAAGACATTTGCGGCCAGAAATAATGTCAACTCGGTCCTGTTGATCCCCTTAAAAGCCGAAGACAATATCAATTATTTCCTGGTATTTTACGCAAAAGACCGGCGGCAGGAATTCACCGAACAGGAGATTGAATTACTGAGCTTTCTGGGAAAGGAGATAATGAAGGCACTGCGGATAGAGAAACTGGACGACGTCCTGCATGACTTTAAGAACCCTGCTATTGCAATCCTCGGCTTTGCGAAGAGGGCCAAAAAACTTCTTGAAAAAGAGCCTCTCGAAAGTGTTAAGAGCAAGATAACCGAGTACCTGGACATCGTCATCCAGGAAACCGACAGGATGCAGGAATTGACTATCTACCCCGGCATTGAAGGCCGCGAAAGGGTTGTCGACCTGACGGATGTGCTCAAGAGGCGTTTCAGGATCAATGAGGAGGCGGTAAGGGAACAAAAAAGGATCAATATCAAACTCGTACAGGATGATGTGCTGCCGGGCTTGCTGATCTATTGCTCTCCCGTCGGCTTAGAGCGCGTTCTCGATAATCTTCTTGATAACGCAACAAAGGCCATTCCGGAACAGGGAGGCGAGTTGCGCATGAAAAGCTATCGCTGCGGAGACATGGCCGCCTTTGAGATCCGCAACACGGGTAAAATACCGGAAGAGAATATAGAACAGATCAGGAAGGGAGAAGTGAAAGGCCGGGGGCTCAACATTATCTACCGCTTCATACAGGCCGTCCACGGCAAACTCAATGTTTTCACCGACAATGATTCCACAACCTTCCGTGTCATGATCCCGCTCCAGCAATAGGAAAATAATGATCTACCGGTAAACCTCAATATATTCCAGGAATGACACCGAGCTTTCACCGGTATTGTCCGAGTCGTTCATGATTGCTATACCCGCAACGGGCGGAGGGTCCTTACCAAATGCCCTTCGATAATCACCCGCAATATTAATATCCTCATCCTCCCACTTTCCGACGTTCAAGCTTCCCTGTTGGAGAACGACTATTTTTGCCTTGCTCGTGAAAGGACTTTTCATGATTCTTTCCTTATGCTCTTTGCTCGCCCATATGTAATTCAGACTGCTGTGCGGAGGGTATTCACCGTATATTTTTTTTATGAGGCTATTTTTGATCCTCTCAAAGAATCCTTCATTTTCGGGGTCATATTCGAAGGCAATATAAATTCGCATGGGATAATCGTCCCCCGCCTTTGTTCCGTCATCTCCTTTTGCATAAATATTATTTACCTTCCAGCGCCATCTGACCCTCGGGTATTCATAGACATTGAACTTCTCTTTATATATGAGCGCAGAGGCGGAGGCATTGCTTTCCGCTCTGAGGCGATATTTATCTCCCTCACGCTCCACGGTATAAACAGTGTGTTTCTTTTTAGGGAAGTAGAAAGGTTTCCAATTCTGCAGGCTCTTGAAATCTTCTCTGAACAGCATTTTTCTTTCATCCGCATAAGTGTTAAGAATGAAAGATACGCAAATGACCAGAAATATCAATATGCAGCTGTACATATACAGCGGAGACTTCTTCATCTTTTCAAGCCTATGCGAAATTATCTCGTCCGTCAAGAATTTTTATGTTAATCCGAAAAATGCGGGTTACCAAATATCTGGGAAGGCGTAGGGGCAGCAAAAGCTTGACGGCAGCACCTTTGTGGGCGAATTGATATCAAAATAGCCTGAATATTTTTATTTATAACAATGCTTAATCGATAACACCCAAATTCTGCATTGTCAAGATTTTGATGTCCCTATGCCTGCACGGACTGTCGGTAAATGCACTTTGCGGGTTAAGGAGATCATCAACAAGGAAGCACAACTCATTGTTCAATGACTACTTTACAAAATCTTCTCTTCCCTACTTTAATAATATATTCACCCCATTGAAACATTGTATTCGGGTCGGCGACCGGATTATCGTTCACTTTCACACCGCCCTGCTTAATGAGCCGTATGGCTTCGCTCGTACTCTTTGCGAGTCCCGTATCTTTCATTATCTGAGGAAGCCAATTGATATTTGTCCTCCCGGTGCCCGAAACGGCAAGCAGAGGTAATTTCAATTCACCCTTGCCTATGTTAAATACAGGGATTTCATCGGGAAGACCTTTTTCTTTATGGACGCGCTCAAATTCTTCTTTAGCCTTCAGTGCTTCATCTTTACCCCGGTATCTTTCGACAATCTCGGCTGCAAGGTTCTCTTTGGCGTGTTTTGGATGAACATCGCCCTTCCCTATTCCCTCTTTTAATGCATTTAGTTCTTCCATGGAAATATGGCTCAGCAGTTCATAATATCTGAACATAAGTCCGTCACTGATCGACATTATCTTTTCGTACATCTCTTTCGCCGGCTCGGTGATGCCTATGTAATTGCCGAGACTCTTGCTCATCTTTTTCACGCCGTAACGACCTTCGAGGAGCGGCATGAGAACAATACACTGGGGCTCCTGCCCGTATTCCCTCTGGAGTTCCCTTCCCACGATGAGGTTAAATTTCTGGTCCGTGCCACCAAGCTCAATGTCCGCGTGCAGCGCAACAGAATCGTATCCCTGTATCAACGGATACATAAACTCGTGAATCCCGATCGGGTTCTGATTGGTCCACCTCAGCTTGAAATCCTCCCTTTCAAACATCCTGGCGACTGTATACATGCTCATGAGTTTTATCATATCCGCCGACGTAATACGTGACATCCATTCGGAATTAAAAACGACCTTTGTTCTGTCCGGACTGAGAATCTTGAATATCTGCTCGCTATAGGTCTTTGCATTCTCACGGACCTCTTCTTGTGTGAGGGGCTTCCTCATTTCGCTCTTGCCGCTCGGATCGCCTATCATGCCCGTGAAATCGCCGATTAAAAATATAACCTCATGGCCGATTTCCTGGAATTGTCTCATCTTCTCGATCAATACGGTATGGCCGAGATGGATGTCCGGCGCAGTCGGGTCAAAACCCGCCTTGATCCTGAGAGGTTTATCAAGCGAATACGATTTTTCGAGTTTCTTCAGGAGCTCGGCCTCAACAATTATCTCAACAGCTCCCCTTTTTATCATCTCAAGCTGCTTTTCCGGTTTCAGCATAGAGAGTATAATAGAATGTGTAGAAGGCGCACGTCAATCGGACGCAGTAAATAATGGACTGCCGCACAACAGAGCTTCGAGAAATCATTTGATTAAAGCTTTATGAGAATAGATTTAAAAACGCTTCGATAGATATAAATAAATTCCTCAATGGTGTGCCCCGGATATATATAGATGACAGACACATCAGAGTTGCAATCGGGAACCTCCTTTCGAACGCCATTGATGCGATGCCTGATGGCGGATCGCTGACCGTCGCCACAAATATAGAATCCTTAAGCAGGAAAAATTATGTTGCGGTAAGAATATCGGACACCGGAGTCGGAATTCCGGAAGAAAGAATACAAATGATATATGAACCATTTTTTACGACAAAAAGAACAAAACAAGTGACGGGGTTGGGGCTTCCCATAGCGCGAAAAATTGTTGAGGGGCATGGAGGTTTGATTAAAACAGACAGCGTTGCTGGGAAAGGTTCTACCTTCACTCTGTTTTTCCCTTTCAGGGCGACCTAAACGGAGCTCGCATTTAATTATCTTTTCTGTCGAATTTTCTTTACCCCAGCGTTGATAAGCCCGCGAAAACGCATCGCCATTTCGGGCCCTTTGGCTTCTTCTTCGTGTTTGAAAAAAACGAAAGCCCTGTCCCATTTTTGCGAAAGGATTCTTTCCATCCATTGTGACAGATCGGCATCCGTATAATCGGAACGGCGCAGGCGCATGTATCCCCACGGCGCCATATTGATAATCTCGTTTGCCGGATTCTCGTCAGTATCCGCGACGCACAGACTGCAGCCCCTTTCACGAAGGAGGTCCGGAATTTTAACATCGAGCCAGGATGGGCTGCGGAACTCGAACGCACAGGACATATCGGGAATCAGATCGAGAAAAGCTTTCAGCGCAGGATAGTCCGCGTGAAAACTCCCGGGAAACTGAAAAAGGACCGGCCCCAGTTTCCTGTCCAGAACCGACAGTGTCCTGAAGAGGTAGTCGGTCTCCTCGTCCACATTTCTCAACCGCTTCAGATGCGTTATGATCTGTGGCGCTTTGAGCGCGAAAACAAAATCGTCGGGGACCTGTTCTGCCCAGGATGTGAGGACGACCTCTGTAGGCATGTGATAAAAGGTATTATTGATCTCTACCGCGCCGAGGCGTTCCGAATAGAAGCGAAGCATCTCCTTGGGCGAGATCTTTTCAGGATAGAAGATTCCTTTCCATTCCTTGTACCCATACCCGCTTGTGCCGACATAGATGTTCATATTACGGTCCTTCTGTTAAAGTCTATCAGCTTTCCTACCATACGTGAAGATGGCCATGCCGAGTCAATAAAATTTCTGTGGACGCTGGAAATAATGATAGCCTGATAAATCTCAGCTCGGTTATAATTCATAAGAAGGAGGTATTTTATGGGGACTCAAGGAGCAACAGCGGAAGTTTTCCTGACAGCGTTTAAGACTTTGCCGCGAAAAGAACAGGATATTTTTCTCTCTGAAGTTCTGAAGGACAAGAAACTGAGAGAGGATCTAATAGATATCGCCATTGCTGAGAGCCGAGCGAGGGACAAGAGCAGGTCATTCAGAGATTTTCTTAAAGCCCAGAAGTAGCGCATGGATAGGTACTCTGTTGAACCCAAGATTTTGCCTCTGTAGGGAGCACGTTGCAACGTGCCCTCATCCATCTTCTCTATGGCTCTTACCGTGTACTTTTAGAAACAACGTCAAAGTTACCCTCTATGCGGTAATAACGAAAACAAAACACCCATTTCCGGAGATGATGAAATTCGTTTATTCATTCTTGGTGCGGAAATTCTTCAGTTCCGTATGCTCAATCATTTGATCCAACGTTTTGAGGGTGAAAATCTTACCTCTGGTGGCAATAATTATCTTCTTCATGTCTTCGCGCCTGACTCCAAAGCCACGTCCACCGATACACGCAACGACCTCGTATTTTGGATTTTCTTTCGGCTGTCCCGACATACTCAATTCGCCCAGATGCTGGATGCGAGTCACCTTGTCGCGTGCCGTACCGTCATCTTCTGTTATTTTGGCTTCAATGATCACCTGAGGATTAAACTCGCTCGGGACAATGAAATCAGGGGTTTGGTCAAAGCCTTCAATCTTTTCGGCGCGTTTTGTTTTTCTATAACTGATACCTGCCTTGCTCAAGACCTCCTCAATGGCCGACTCAAGGCTGTCTCCCACTAATTCGCTAACGGAATCGCGGTGTCCTGCAAAAGGCCGGCCCAGAAAGCGTTCATAAAGAAGCATGGCGTAGGGAACGCCCATCCCGGATAGATTGCGGATACTGTCCAGCCCATTTCTCGTATCGGCTTTGTCAAGCCTGTGAAACTGATCACCGTTGACTTTTGGAACGCCCTCTCTCAATAGGTGACAAGCGGTTTCAATGAGAGCGTCAAGTCTTTCTTTCGTGACCCCTCCGATATTTAACGGCCTTGTGGGTTCCATCCGCACCTTCCGGTCAAGAGAGCGGACAAAACCCTGTGCAACGTTTACACCTGTCCTTTGAGTCGACAAGTAGCCCCATTCAGGCGGAGTGAACCCAAGCATGGAACGCAATACTACAATTACTATAGGTTCAGTGACAGCGACCGGAAAGATTTTTTCCGGAGTAAATTCATTGAAACCCGAAGTCGCAGATTTCAAAGCTTCATAACCACGTTCGAATAGGGGATAACCCACAAAGCCGATACCCCTCGGCATGGTAAGAAATTCAGACTCCAGGCATGAAAAAACAGCATCCACATATTGCTCAGGGTCTCGCAGTATTTCAGCAAGGGTTACTTCAAAAGGATACCTCGGCATATTCCTCTCCATAGGCGCCAGCTTTTTCTCGAACCATAAGAATTTTTTCTTCCCTGTTCTTTGGCTTCGCCCCATTAAGATTCTTACTGACCTCTGCCCATCCTCCAAATTGCTGCAACCAAAGCTCGACGGTCGTAATGCGTGCCTCAGTTTTTCTCTTCTTGTCCCAGCCCTTTCGCAAAGACCAAATTGCCAGCCTGACAAGATGCCCGTATGCAATGCATCTTAAATCGCCCTGTGTAGGCTGGACACTCCCGCGTCTCAATTTTTCCATATCGGACTTGACAAGTGCAGCAACCCCCGCAGGCGTCTCAGCAAGCCATTGCCGGGGCACCACGCCGGTCGACCTGCACACAAATACCGTATCGACAATTGAGGACCCAGTCCCGCTTATGTGAATAGATGCGCCCATCTCAGCAGGACACGGCAGCGATGCCGAGCACGTCAGTCCGGCATCCAGTATCGCTACAGCGATGGGGATATAGGCTTTAATATCATTGTGGTGATACGTGAAAACCAATGGACGCCCGGGCTTGAGGGCCTTTGCCATGCGCTGAAAGACTTTTGAAAGGCCTTCGGTAAAGTGGTTGATATCCCTGCCCATATTCACATTGCCGGTGAGTTCTTCCGCGTTGCGTGTCGAAGGATTTGTAAAAGCGGGTAAAGTAGCGCCCACCAGCCGCCTTAACCAGACATAGCAGAAATCCATGAGCTCCGCATATTGGACGTTGCCGAAATATGGAGGGTCCGTAAAAACCGCATCCAAAGTTGCTTCCTGCATGTCAACCGAAGCGGCATCTGCACACAGCACTTCTATGGTGCGTGAACCTGAACCATTCCCATTGAGCCGGTCTCCGATCCACTCGCCTTTAATGGGAACAATCTCTTTTCCGCTTCTGGTATGTCGCACTTCAAAAGGATTGTCGCAATATGATTTCGCCTTGCGAAACTTTTCGATAATGTTAGCCCAGCCGCCGCTTCCAATGCATATCTTTTTATTCTTATCCATGATCCCGAGAAAGTTCGACTCGCATTGTATCAAGCCGACAGGGAAGCCATGCACTGAGAAGATATCCAGGGACTTTAATACAACGGAGTCGTAGCGGCAAAGCATATTCTGATAGCGGAGCAGATCCGAAAGGTTTGTGGCCAGCGCATTCTTGATTCGTTCTGGCGAAATTTCGGATATAAGACGGGCGCTCAGTTCCAACCCGAGAAGTTGCCGGGAGTTGAACATCTCAGAGTATCGCTTATATCCCCAGCGATGCAGTCTGTCTGTTTCATCACCTGCCGGTATTTTATCGTTAGGGACAAACTTCGGACGTATTTTACTTAATTGAGCTTCAGCCTCTTGAACCAGAGATAGGTCTCGTTTATCGGGCTTTTTAAAAAACCTTCCGGTATGACTGCTTTTACACTTCATGCAGTGATATTCAATAGCAAATAGCCGGTGGTCGGGTGGGCCTGCCTTAGGCGATGGGAACGAATTTACAGTTCCGCAATATCGGCATTCACAATGATTCCGCCTGGCCGGTCCTGATTCGACCAATTTGGCAGAGCAGAACCTGCATGAACCAGGATTCCTCCTGTCTTCTACCTCGGACAGTTCCCCACATGATGGACAGACAAACACATTTTTTGGATGTCTGACGTTGGCAGCAAGAAGATATCCCGGGAAAAGATCAATAGCATTTCCGCAGGAACTGCATTTCTTGACCTTCACCCATAAGAAATATTTGACATGGGCATCTGCCGACCCGCATATAGTACAGCGTGTGCGATAAAAACAACCGATATCTTTCTCCAAAGTGATCCGCAATTCCTGCGCAGCTTTTTCATACGCCTTGAGGTCTATGTGCTCCAGTTCCTGTTTGACAATCCAGTAAGACATCGGATTGATATCAAAACCAAGCACATCGCAGCCAACTCGATTCGCTTCCAAAAGGGGAGTGCCCCCGCCCATGAACGGGTCCGCCACGCGCAATCCGGGGAACTCGTTATCGACATAAAAGGATTCCCGCAGAGGCTTTGAGGCAAACTCCGATAGGATCAATCCACGGAACAGCGTTCCGGGACGCCTCGCAAACCACTTGTGAACAGCTATAATCGGTCGATAATTCTGCTGGATTTGCTTTTCTCTCAGAGAGAGATTGGCAATGAAAGGGATATCAAAATCGCGTTCAATCATCTCTTAGAATGATTCCCGATCCCTATCATCTCGAACGTCGCCACCAAAACTGCAATATTCCGGTAGATAATACTTTCTTAATACCAAACCTGATGGCCCATTCTTGTTCTTTGCAATTATGATCTCTGCAATGTATCTGCTGAGGTCGGAGGAAACACGCTGCGATCTATCAGAGAATAAGATCGTATCAGCTTCTTTTTTTAAATCTCCTATCCCGTCCATGTCACTTAAGACTGGTGAGCGGGGACAGCGTTTAGGAATTTCTAAATAAGCCGTGGCAACTATGGGTATTTGAAGGTCTCTTGATAAAAGTCTAAGCTTTTTACCTGTTTTTGTCTTTTCAGATATAAGATAGTTCACCTCGTCAATAATAATGAGCCCCATCTGGTTATTTCTTTTCAGACCAAATACTTGCTCCCTTATTTCGTCAACTGACACTTCAGGATTATCATCAAAAAAAAGTGGCGCGTCAATAAGCTGACTGGCACATTGCGTCAACCTATGCCAATCATCCCTTTTCACAAAGCCTTTCTTAAAATAATCTATATTCATTTGAGATATGCTACATAATAGGATGCGACCGATGTCTTCCTTGTTAGAACGGGTAGTGAAATACAAAGTTGGAACGCGATTTATAACTGCGGTATTATAACCTTCTTTCTCTGCTCTGCTACGGTTTATCGAATTAACTACTGTTGCAAACGCTTTTCTTTCTTCAGGGGTATCACTTGGAGATGCCATGAAAAGTTTTATCTTTTTTATTCTGTGGTCTCTATCCTTCTTCATGTACCACTCAACTACCTAAAAATACCTTATTAATTTCGACGTTTTCAAGACGGTTTCGACCCATGTCTTCCATGAAAATTCCGCTGATCCTAAAAACGTATCTTCTATGAGCTATCTCAATGGCACGCGGGCATTCTGCTCAACAAGAAGTACACTTGTTCCCGATTTGTTTATCCCAACAAGCCTTTCAAAACTTACATCCGCATATGAAGGTGACAATCTCAGAAAAAGCCCATCTGCAAGAAGCAGTTTTGGCTTTTACATCAATGTCCTGCCCATGGCTAACACCTGCTTTACCTTGATATCATGCTGTATATTACAGCATACCAAAATAGACGTTTAATATGGGAAAAATGTGAATAAAACTCAAATTTATCTTACGATGGAACAATACCAATGACCTGGCAGCAGTGTAGCAACTGCAGGAACGTTGCTGAATTCGTCAACTTATCACCTATCATAAAGAAAAAAAGGAAAACCCTCTACCTTCCATTCCCCTCATTTCACCCTTACGCATCATGGATTGTCATGGATTGGATGTGGATTGTGTTGGTCAATGGATTGGGATCAGGTCTTGTTACGTGCATAAGAGTGGACAAACAAAGACAAGCCCTCTACCTTCCATTTCGCGCATTTGCTCTATGATCTGATGTGCGGTTCAAGATCGGTGCAGAACTTTGGCGCTCTCTCGTCAGGCCCCAAATAATTGGACAGATTAGCAAGGCTGTGGGAGAATTTATTCATGGGGCCTCGTGCGTCACTCGGCACGCAGACCGGAAGGAGGATGATCGATGAGCATTAAGAGAGTATCAGTTTTCGCTGCAATAATCTCAGCGTTTCTCATGATGGTCAGTTCTGCAGGTGCAGAAGATCCCGTATTGAAACCTTATGTCCTCGCCTGGACCGGGGCCGGCACGATCGGAAAAAAAATCGGAGAGGTGAAAACCTCAGTTACAGGACAGGGCTTCCAGGTGTGGTCGGCGAATACTCACCATATAAAGGAGCGCATGTTGTCGTGGTCACGAGCGACGCTCTCAAGAAAAGCGCTGCAAAGTCCGACTTCGGCGCCTATGGCGCAGCAGTGCGAATTTCCCTGACAGAAGTCAACGGTAGCCTCCAGATCGCATATACGAACCCGCTTTACATGGCAGAGGCTTACCGGATGAAGGGGCCCCTCTCTGCAGTGGCTGCGGGACTTGAAAAGGCCCTGGGCAAGAAAGCCGAGTTCGGCTCGAAGGATGGGCTGAAGGCAAGCAAACTCCGCAAGTACCACTACATGATCATGATGCCCTACTTCACCGATCAGGTGAAACTGGCCTCCTATGGTTCGCAGGAAGAGGCGCTCAAGGCGGTCGAGGCCAA
This sequence comes from Thermodesulfovibrionales bacterium, assembly GCA_963716185.1. GTDB lineage: Bacteria > Nitrospirota > Thermodesulfovibrionia > Thermodesulfovibrionales > SM23-35 > CAVZMO01. The sequence goes on along the minus strand of OY970295.1, from coordinate 2,960,798 downwards.
TCTCGCGGCACACAGGGGCGGCACGGTCAAGGTCTACCGGGTCGACCTTCCCGGCAAGAAGGAGTCCGTATTCGGTATCGGCCTTTCTAAAGGAGATGGCGCCGATGCCAAGGTGATGAAGGTCGTAGACATCGGCGAATTGAAGCATACTGCCCATCTTCCCTATGAGATCGTGGTATCAGACGGTTCGATTTACATGCTTCATGGAAAGTTCCGCATTGCTATGGATTTTCCCGATCTCACGATGGGGAAGTTCATGAAAATCTCAGGCGCGCCATCGGCGATCGAGGAGAAGTTGAGGCTCGTTGCCGGAGGAAAATAGACACCTTTAAATATATGAAAGATTCCGGTGCTGTCATTCCGGCTTGTCCGGAATCTATCTCCGGTTTGGAGCAGGACTATAAAAGAACGCTGATTAGCATGGGATATCTTCCAAATGCAACGAAAGGAGAAATAACATGAATACGACGCCGGGGGAAGAACTTATAAAACAACCTTGACAGCGGTACATTTTGTGCAATACTTCTCTTATAGGCAAGCCAAATAAAAGGGTGAAGCAAATGGCCCGGTCTTAATAGAACTGCGGGAGGAATTCAATGGCAGACAGAACGATCTGGAAAGGGAATATCCATTTTGGGGATGTCAATGTGCCTGTGAATCTGCATACCGCAATCAAGGAAGAGCGGATTCAGTTTCACCTTCTTCACAAGCGCGATCATGTGAAACTGCGCCAGCAGATGATCTGCGCGTATGAGAAAAAACCGGTGCCGATGGAAGAGCAGGCGAAAGGGTTTGAAGTGGAGGACGGCAAATATATCATTGTCGATCCTTCGGAACTCGAACAAACCGCCCCTGAAAGCAGCAGGACAATAGAAGTCCACGAATTCGTCAAGACCGAACAGATCGATCCCGTCTTCCGCGAGCGCGTCTACTATCTGGAGCCGGATGCCAACCTGAAAGGATATAACGCGCTTGTCGCAGCCTTGAAGGAAATGGATGTGGAAGGCATCTGCACCTGGACCATGAGAAAACGGTCCTATCTCGGGGCCTTGCAGATAAAGGGAAAGATTCTCCGCCTTAATACTCTGCGGCATGCCGACGAAGTGATTTCAGTAAAATCTCTTGAACTGCAGAAGACTCCTTTGTCCGAAAAAGAGCTGAAAATCGGGAGTTATTTGATAGACCAGCTGACCGGTCCTTTTCAGCCGCATAAATTCGAAGACGAACATCAGAAAAAACTGCAGAATTTGATCGAGAAAAAAGCCCGGGGAGAAAAAATTGCGGTCCTGCGCCCCAGGCTGTTGAAGCCCACAGCATCAGACAGGCTTCTTCAGGCCCTTGAAGCGAGCCTGAAGAAGGTCGCCTAAATGAAAACCCCGCGCTCCGGTCCGTCTTTAAGCCGAAAGGATGAAAGTGCTTTTCAGGGGATATGGAGCGGCACGATCAGTTTCAGCCTGGTGGCGATACCGGTACAGCTGGTTAGTGCTGTCCGCGCCGGCCACGTCTCCTTTCGCATGCTCCACAGCAAGGATTATTCTCCCCTCGCAAGAGCGATGTCCTGTCCGAAAGAAGAAAAGGTCGTCCCCCCGGATGAGATTATCAGGGGATATGAAATCGGACCCGACAAATATGTGGTGGTGACGGACAAGGAGTTGGAATCCCTCGCACCCGAACGGAGCCGCACGATCGAGATCATCGAGTTCATCGATATGAAGGAAGTAGATTTGATCTATTACGATCACCCGTATTATCTCGTGCCTTTGAAAGGAGGCGAGAAAGCTTATCGGCTGTTGGTCGAGGCTCTGTATCGGACGAATAAGGCAGGACTCGCAAAATTCGTGCTGCGGGACCGTGAGTATCTCGTGGCTGTCAAAAGCGTGGAGGGAGCGCTGGCCCTGATCACACTTCATTACAGCGAAGAAATACTTCCCGATGAAGACATCGCGCCGAAGGAAGAAGCGCTCGAACCCGAAGAGAAAAGCCTCATGAAAAAAGTCATCAATAAAATGGTCACGGACTTTAACCCCGAAAAATATGCGGACCAGCGCCGAAAGAAGATCATGGATCTTCTAAAGAAGAAAGCGAAAGAAAAAGCTCCGGTGGAGGCGCCTGAAGTCGAGGAAGAAGGGGAAGGTCCGGCCGATCTGGTTGCCGCGCTGCAGGAGAGCATGCGCAAAATGAAAAAGAACCGGTGAGCAAAAAAGTCGTTGAGATCGCCGGGCGAAGTCTCTCTTTGTCGAACCTGGAAAAGGACCTCTATCCATCCTTTGGTTTCACGAAGGCCCATGTTCTGGAATATTACCGCCGTATTGCAAAATTCATTCTGCCCCACTTGAAAGACAGGGCGCTGACCTTAAAGCGCTATCCCGAGGGAGTTGAAAAGGATTTCTTTTTCGAGAAGCGTTGTCCTTCTCGCCGTCCGGCCTGGGCGAAAACAGCGGAGGTCAATCGAGACGACGGAGAGAGCATGACAGTCTGCCTGGTCAATGATCTGGAAACGCTCATATGGGTGGAGAACCTTGCGTCTTTGGAACTCCATGTACCTCTGGCCAGGGCCGGTTCTCCTGAAACGCCTGATTCCATGGTATTCGATCTGGACCCCGGCGATCAGGCGAACATTCTGGATTGTGCCCGGGTGGCGCTGATACTTCGCGACCTGCTCTCCCACATGCAGCTTACAAGCTATGTAAAAACCTCCGGCAAAAAGGGACTCCATGTATATGTCCCGTTGAACCACGGAGAGACGACCTTCAAGGCCACGAAGACATTTTCAAAAGCCGTTGCGGAAATCTTACAGAAAAATTATCCGGATCTGGTGACAGCAAAAATGGCGAAGGAATACCGGAAAGCAAAGGTTTTTATCAACTGGTCTCAAAATGACCCTTCAAAGACGATGATCTGCGTTTATTCCTTGCGGGCCAGGGAAAAACCGATCGTTTCGTTTCCCCTCGTATGGAAAGAACTGGAGAACTTAGCCGGGCGGCACGACCCCGAAAAGCTGCAGGTCATGTATTCGGAAGCGGTGAGCAGGGCCGAAGAAAACGGCGACCTCTTTCGAGATATGATCGTGAAAAAACAGAGGCTTCCTCACTTATGACGGCAAAATGAGATGATATAACTGTTTCATAATAGTATGGACATGTATGCAATATACTTGAGGATGTAATCGACCGAAGTAACTCCCCCTTCCCCCTCTTAACCCAAGAGGGGGCATGTCCCTACCCTTAAGGTAAGGGGAGGTTAGGAGGGGTTATGACCCATGCGACGATATCATTAGTGTATATATTATTATGAGACCCTTATTAAGAGAATATAAATCTAAACGGAAATTCGAGAAAACTCCCGAACCGAAAGCGGGGCTTCGACCTAAAGGGGAGCAGCTCATTTTTGTTGTTCATAAGCACGCGGCACGGGCGCTCCATTACGATCTCAGGCTGGAACTGGAAGGGGTGCTTAAGAGCTGGGCTATTCCGAAGGGACCCTCGCTCGACCCTTCCGTGAAACGGCTGGCCGTTAAGGTTGAAGACCACCCGTTTGATTACAAAGATTTTGAGGGGGTTATCCCTGAGGGCAATTATGGCGCAGGGAGCGTTATCATCTGGGACAAGGGCTTTTATCATCACCCTTCAGCAAAAGATAGAAAAGAAAATGAGAAACTTCTTCTGGACGGACTAAGAAAAGGGGACATGAAGTTTGTCCTCGAGGGGAAAAAGCTTCGGGGTGAATTCGCGCTGGTGAAAATGAGAAGGGACGAGAAGTCGTGGCTGCTTTTGAAGAAAAAAGATCGATATGCGATCAATAGTGACGTCCTCGAAGAGAACCGTTCTGTAGTGTCCGATAAGACCCTGGAGGATGTCTCCGAAGCCAGGCTGGAGAAATCCTTCAGACAAAAAAAAATAAAACAAATCCGCCTTCGGGAAGCGTTGGAAATGGGAGATCTGAAGGATGCGCCGGTCAAACCTATGCCGCACGGTCACGGTATAAACCCTATGCTCGCTACCCTGGTCAAAGAACCGTTTGATCATCCTGATTGGATTTTTGAAGTAAAATGGGACGGGTACCGTGCCGTTGCCGAAATCCGGGACAGCGACGTTTCGCTTTATTCCCGAAACCTGATCTCGTTAAATCAAAAGTTTGTTCCTATTACGGACGCGCTGCGGAAGTTTGGATTTGATGCTGTTCTGGACGGAGAAATTGTTGTTGTTGATGATCAGGGACATCCCGATTTCCAGACGCTCCAGAATTACAGTAAATCCGGCAAAGGTCATTTGCTCTACTATGTGTTTGATCTTCTGTATTTCCGGGGACATGATCTGACTAGTCTGCCCCTGGTTAGGAGAAAAGAGCTTCTGAAAAAAATTCTCCCGTCCACCCCCAAGATAAAATTCAGCGATCACATATGGAAAGAGGGCGTCTTGTTTTTCAATGTCATCAAAGAAAAGGGACTGGAGGGTATCATTGCCAAACATTCTCAAAGCGCGTACGTAATGGGCAGAAGGAGCCGCCAGTGGCTGAAGGTGAAGACGCAGCTTACGCAGGAGGGTGTGATCGCAGGATTCACAGAACCGAGAGGGGCAAGAAAATATTTCGGCGCCCTTGTCTTAGGCGTATTCGAAGGGGAGGAGTTGATTTACATCGGTCATTCGGGAGGCGGATTCGGGGCAACAAATCTGAAGGAAATCCGCGGAAAAATGGGGCATCTGATCCAGAAAGAATGCCCCTTTAAAGTGGAGCCGAAGACCAATGCGTCGGTCACCTGGCTAAAACCGGAGCTCGTCTGCGAAGTGACTTTCTCAGGCTGGACTGAAGACGGCATCATGAGGCAGCCCGTTTTCTTACGACTGCGCGAAGATAAAGCCGCCCGCGAAGTGGTGCGCGAAAAGCCGGCGGAAAATTTGACCTCAGAGACGGCAAAAAACACAGCAAGTATTGAGAGAATTTCCACATCAGATTAACATCATTCGATACGAATTATTCAACCAATTGGAAACAACACATGATTGACAATATCTAATGAAAATGCTACTGTTTAACAGAAGCTTAAAGGAGTATGTGTTGTACTTTTAACCTAAAAATTTCCAGCTTTGCAGTTTTTTCTGAATATCACTTCCTTAGACTTCAAATATTTAAAAGAAGCTATGTAACTCCGGCAAAAGGAACCGTTAAGTGCTCCGCTGAGTTCAAGAGTTCAGCTTCATAACTGTAAGACGTTCCAGATCTTTTGTTTAGTATCGAGCTGTAAGGACCTTTGTATTATACAGGCAATGTTAACAAACTTATTTTAAGGAGTCCCATGGAAAAAGAAGACATTTTTGAAGAGATTATAGATATAGGCAAAAGGCGCGGAGAGCTTACATACGATGAGATAAATGATGCTCTTCCATCAGAATATTTCTCCATGGACGAGTTGGAAGAACTTATGGACCTTCTGCATGATATGGGAGTTGAAGTTGTAGATAATCACGAGCCTGACACTGCCGAAGAAGAAATCCTGGCTTCGGAGGAAGAAGAGGAAGATACAGAGGACCTTGTACAGGCATATTTCCATTCGATGGGGAACATTTCAATACTTACAAGGAATGAAGAAGTGGAGCTCGCAAAAAAACTGGAAGAAGGGAAAGAAATAATTAAAAGAATCATTGCGACACTGCCTTTGTACAAGAAACTCGAAATGAATTTGGACGGTAACGAAGGAGACTTGAACAATTCAGAAGAAGAAAAAACAGATGAAGCCCTTGAAATGAGCTTGAAAGTGCTTGACGGCCTTATGTTAAAGATAGAGAGCGCAGACAGGAAGCTTGCAAGATTCGGGACTTTAAAAGGTTTAAAAAAAATAATAACTGAAAAAAAGAAACAAAATATCAATTCTATGCAGCTTAACGCCATTGCGAACGAAGTTCGGGATGAATATAAGCGGGTTGAATCAGAGGTCGGGATAAAGATTGACGAATTGAAAACTGAGTGGAATAGAATAAACAAGGCAAGGACCCTTGTCAGCGAAGCAAAGGATGAATTAATAAATCACAACCTAAGATTAGTGATTAATATAGCTAAAAATTATATCGGAAGAGGTCTTTCCTTTCTTGATATCATTCAGGAAGGGAATATCGGTCTTATGAGGGCCATAGATAAGTTCGACTATAAAAGGGGGTTCAAGTTCAGCACGTACGCAACATGGTGGGTAAGGCAGGGAATAACCAGGGGAATAATTGATCAGGCAAAAACTATCAGAGTTCCTGTGCATGCAGCTGACTTTTATAACAAGGCTATTAAAGCATCCAGAGAATTAAGACAACAGCTTGGAAGAGATCCGGACAAAGAAGAGATTGCCAAAAGATTGGCAGTGTCAACCGGAAAACTCGAAGAAGTATTCGCAGCAGTACACGACACAATAGCTCTTCAAACTCCGTTAGGGGATGAAGGTTCAACAATAGAGGACCTTATTAGTGATAAAGATAGTCCTTCCCCATACTCCGATACGGAAAGAAATAAGATCACCGAGCAGATACTGAGGGTTCTTAATACTCTGACTCCCAGGGAAGCTGAGATTATAAGAAGGAGATTTGGTATAGGATTTGACAAAGACCACACCCTCGAACAAGTTGGGAGGCACTTTTCGATTACACGGGAAAGGGTAAGACAAATAGAGGCAAAGGCACTGCGAAAACTTAAACATCCCGGTAGGAGCAAGGCATTGAAGGTCTTAATCGGTTAACTTTTTATTCAAACAAAAAAGGAGATTGAAAATGAAAAAAATGTATGTCGGAAACATTGCATATAATGCAACAGAACAAGATTTAAGGGAGCTCTTCTCAGAGTATGGTGAGATCGAATCATTAAAAATAATGAAAGATAACTTCACGGAACGATCCAAAGGCTTCGGTTTTATTGAGATGGCAGATGAAGACGATGCAAAAAAAGCTATTGCAGCTCTTAATGGCAAAGATTTTATGGGGAAAACACTCGCTGTAGCTGAGGCAAGACCGCAACAAAAGCGGCGTGGCTTTGATGATAGAAGGGGCGGCTACGGTGGTGGTATGGGTACAGGGAGAGGCAGGAGATAGCCGTTTTGGAGATTAAAGTCAATGAGAACAATGTCGAAGGAGCGCTGAAAGTCCTTAAGCGTAAATTACAAAAAGAAGGTCTTTTTAAAGAGATAAAGCGAAGGAAATCTTATGAGAAGCCTTCCGAAAAAGAAAAACGCAAACGAAGAGAAGCAAGGAAGAAAAGGATGAAGGCATTGAGATATAGAAAACTTGCGTAGCATTACGATAAAACCCAATGACTGTTGTGAAGAAACTCTTAAAAAAATTGGGTCTGTAAGAAAACAGCCCGAACGCTTATGGAGGTGGATATGAAGGCACTGGTTGAACTAATGGCGAGGTCTCTGGTAGATAAGCCGGAGGAGGTTGCAGTAGCCGAGGTAGACGGAGAAAGAACCGCTATTTTTGAATTGCGTGTTGCGACAAGTGATATTGGGAAGGTTGTCGGAAAGCAGGGAAATACGGCGCGGGCAATGAGAACAATACTGAGTGCCGCGGGCGCCAAGCTTGAAAAGCGCTGTGTTCTTGAAATATTGGATTAAACAGGATAATACCTAAAAAAGGAGTTTAAAGAATTTATGGAATTTCACGCTTTTAATTTTCACCCCCAGGTTGCAGCCGGGATAACGGCAGCGGGCTATGTCTCACCGACGCCGATCCAGGTACAGGCGATCCCGCCGGTCCTTGAGGGGCGCGACGTCGTGGGCCTGGCACAGACCGGCACCGGCAAGACCGCCGCCTTCGTGCTGCCGATTCTGCATCGCCTGATGCAAGGGGGACACCGGCATGTTCGGGCCCTCGTCATCGCCCCCACCCGCGAGCTTGCCGAGCAGATCCACGAAGCAATAGGCATTCTGGGACGGCAGACCCGTCTTCGGAGCGTAAGCATATATGGCGGCGTGAGCATGAACCCGCAGATACAGAAACTGCGCAGCGGCGTCGAGATCGTCGTTGCCTGCCCCGGCCGCCTGCTCGATCACATAAATCACGGTATGATAAGCCTGTCGCATCTGGAAGTACTCGTTTTGGACGAGGCGGACCGGATGTTCGACATGGGGTTCCTGCCCGATATCAGGAAGATCATCAAGCACGTGCCGGCTGAGCGCCAGACACTGCTGTTCTCTGCAACCATGCCGGATGATATCCGGCGGCTTGCCCGCGAAGTCCTGTGCACACCGGTCACCGTGCAGGTCGATCCTGCCGCACCGGCAAGCACGGTCGCACACGCGCTATACCCTGTCGATCAGCACCTCAAAACCGCGCTCCTCCTTGAACTGCTGCGCCATACGAATACGGAGTCGGTCCTGATCTTTACTCGCACAAAGCACCGCGCAAAGCGCGTGGGGCAGCAGTTGGAGAAGGCCGGCTACCGGGCGGCATCGCTGCAGGGTAACCTGTCGCAGAACAGGCGCCAGGCTGCGCTCGACGGATTCCGTGACGGCTCCTATCGGATCCTCGTTGCGACTGACATTGCGGCCCGCGGCATCGATGTCTTACGCATATCCCACGTTATCAACTACGACATGCCGGATACCACCGACGCTTACACGCACCGCATAGGCCGCACCGGCCGGGCTGAAAAGACCGGCGATGCCTTCTCGTTCATTACCCGTGAAGACGAGGACGTTGTGCGCAGCATCGAGCGCGTCCTCGGAGAGAAGGTGGAGCGTCGCACGATGAAGGAATTCGATTATAAAAAGATGGCGCCTGCGCACGATACCGAATTCCCCCGTTCGCAGCGCCTCCGTAAGCAGAACAAACCGGGAACATCTGAGGCCCGTAGTGTCAGCGCTGCTTCTCAAAAAAGGCGCCAGGTCAGAAGAGCGGAAGGTCAGAAGTTCGGAAGTGCAGAGGTCCGCAATACATCACAGCGGGTTTCCCCTCCCCGGGGTTCCGCCGCTTCAACGACACGCAAGTACCGACCGCATAACCACGCGACCAGTCGCTGAGTGCCTCTAAAGGCCAATTCATATATGCTGCTCTTTTTACCAATGTGAGCCTAAATCCTGACCTACTGCATCCGCCGCGTTCACCACTAATCTATAAATAATAAAGGCTAAGCTTAACCTTAGAGTGGGGGGACTATCTTGCGCCTTCGTGCTTCCGCGCCGCTTGAATTAATAATGGATGGATGCAACAACAAAAGCAGCGGTACCGTTAGGTCTGCCCACGACGACTTCATCACCCTCTATCTTGCCCAATAATGCTTTCGCCATTGGCGAATCAATACTGATAAAATTCTTGTCAGGATCAAATTCATCGGGACCGACAATGCGATACCGGCTCATGTTCCCATCAGCATCCTCAATTTCGACCCATGCGCCAAAAAATACCTTTGAAGTATCGCCAGGTATTCTGTCCACGACAACGAGCTCCCCCAGCCTCTTTGCAAGAAAACGCATACGGGCATCGATCCTCCTCAATTCCTTTTTGCCATAAATATACTCTGCGTTCTCAGAACGATCGCCCATAGCGGCGGCTTCAGCAACAGCCTGAGTGACCTGGGGGCGTTTAATCTTCCACAGGTATGACAGCTCCTCACTCAAATGCTTATGCCCGTCAGGGGTAATATACGGTGAAACACATGTTTGATTAGGGGATGGCTTTGTCATGTCCTGTAACTATTATAATCCTAATTCGGAAATAACCGCTCAGGGATTCATCGACTTCAAGAAAGTTGAGTGATCACTTTTCACGGACGTTAGCCTCTGTAAATAGGCGGAAGACGACTTCAGGGCTTTATGGATAGACGTTTTCCCAAAGACTCCGATCGCTGCGTAGTGGAAGTCCAATCTTGCCAGATGCCTGAAAATATACCTCCATGAATAAAAACGACCCATTGCCATGAAGGTCTCAATCTGCAGGGTGGCCGTTGACATGAGCAAAGGTCTGAAAACTGCATGCTGGACATCATATTTGCTCCAGTCCGTATGGAGAAGTCTTCCGCTCTTCATCATATCGTGAAAGAACGGTGTTCCCGGTAGCGGTGTAAGGATCAGGAACTGCACAGTGTCTATCCCATGGCTTGTTGCAAAATCGGCAGTCCCGCGGATAGTCTCCACATCGTCGGTGTCCGCCCCCAGGACGAACATTCCATGGATATGAATACCATGGTCTCTGACTGTCCTGATGCAGGAAATAATGTCCTCCAGTCCCTGCTTTTTATTATATGCTTCAAGCGTCCCGGGATTGATAGATTCAAAGCCGATGTACAAAGTATGGCAGCCCGAGTCAGCCATCAGGCGCAGGAGTTCCGGGTCCCTGGCAACATCTGTCCTCACCTGGGCAGACCATCGCGTCTTAATTCCCTCCGCAATCATTCCCCTGAGGATTTCCTTGGTCCTCCTTTTGTTGGCCGCAAAGTTATCATCAACAATGAACTTGGTCGCCTTTGATACTGATGCCACATATGTCAACTCCTTCAGCGTCGCCTCAACGGATTTAAAACGGTAGCTCCTTCCGAACATCTGGATGACAGAGCAGAATTTACAGTCAAAGGGACAGCCCCTCGATGTCGAAACAGGGTAGGTATTTGTTGGGTTCCAATTATGGACAAGGGAGAAATCAGGCTCGGGGAGGCTGTCAAGGTCTTCGATAAATTCTCCGGACGGGTTGTGAACATTCCTCCCGTCTCTGTCCCTGTACGAAAGCCCTTTGATACCGGTTAATGCCGGGGTCCCTTTCTCCAGGTGCTCAAACAGTTCGACAAGGGAATGCTCTCCTTCCCCCCGTATGACAAAGTCGGCATATTCCAGGGACTCATCGGGCAGAAACGTTGGATGTGCGCCACCCATAACCACCGGGATATTCAGGGCTTTAAGCCGCTTCCCCATTCGGTATGCCTTAATAGCTGTGGACGTTATGGTCGAGATGCAGACGAGGTCTGAGTTTTCAATGAATGACCAGTCAGGTTCGGCGACGTCCTCAATAAATGCCTTTACTTCGTATCCTCTTTCCCTGAGGATGGTAGAAAGCAACACGGCGCCAAGTCGCGGTATAGGAAACTTGCTGAAGATATGCAGGCCGGGTGAGCCCGCTTCGATAAATGAGACTCTTCTGATAACCATATTTATACAAAATTATATTTCAGAAAACCCTTCAATGCAACCTCATCCCGTACGGTTATCCATTGGCTATATGCACTGAGGATTAACAGGCACCTTCATCATTTAGAGAAGGGCAACGAGAAAAAAAGCAAGAACTCTTGTTTCAATCAGCACTGTTAACCCATCTTCCGCAGTTTGAGATTTGAAAACTAATAAAGTCAGGCAGTTACATCTCAAATCAAGCGATTTTCTTCACTACATTTTCAATTATTTTGGACCTGTTGGGCAGAGATATTTTCATTCTCTGGAGCAGAACCTTTAGTTCTTTTGAAGGAGATGAGACCACTCTCAGCCTGATGGTTTTGTCTTTTGCCGGAAGCAAAACATCTAGGGATCTCACTTCCCGCATCTCCTCAATTAGTTTTCTTGGGGCAGTGCCAAGCCCTGATGCCTTCATCCAATGTTGCAGGGTCCTCCACATTGCCAGCGATAAGAAACAGACCAGGATGTGTGCCTGCGTTCTGTCTTGTTTCCGATGATAGATAGGCCGCATACCAAGATCATGCTTTTCCGTTCTGAAGGCATCTTCCACTTCGGTCAACTGAATGTATCGTTTCCATATCGTCTTGGGATCGGCCTCCTTCCAGTTGGTGCGCAGGATATAGCTCCCACCGCTCTGAAGTGCCCACTGATAACGGTCTTCATTTCTCCTGATGTCGATCTCCAGATGCTTGTTTTTGCCCGTTCTTGTTTCTGTGACAATCACATCAAAAAGAGAGGCGGCACGGCTATTTCTCTCAAGAAGCCGTCCGATTCGGCGTTCTGCCCTCTTCTGGTCTCTGAGTCTTCCCTGCTCTGCCTGTTCTTTGAGGTTGTTAAGCCCTGCCTCCAGACGTACAATAAATCGATTGAGAATTGCTGTCTCTTTGTCCTTCCGGCCTTCAGAGCGGCACAGCACAAATGTTTCGTCTCTGCCTTCTGGGCTTGCGCATTTTTTCACTTCGACGCCGGGATGAACTTCTTCCCAGTCTTTCGCAAGAAGTTCCTGTTCAAACTTCCTGAGCATGGACTTCGGCGTGCCGACAAGGTATCGTGCTCCTCGCTGCTGCATGAACTTTATGTTTTCTTCGCTTACCATCCCACGGTCCATTACCCAGATACGGTTTGCCTTGCCGTATTTGCTCTCCATGATCAGAATCATTTCTTCCATAGTGGTGACATCAGTACGGTTGCCGTCAAAGACTTCAAAGGCAAGGGGTAATCCTTCCCTGCTCGTCACCAAGCCGATACAAACTTGTAGACAGTCCGGTCGGCTGTCCCGGCTGTAACCCCTCTTGGCCTGAGGATTGCCGAGGGCCACGCCTTCAAAGTATGTTGAGGTGATATCGTAAAATAGAAAGTCGAAGGTCTCTCCAAAGAGTTCGCCATAACGGTTCTGTAAATGCATGCACAGGGCGTCTTTGTGAGGAAGAAGTGCATCCAGAGATCGGTAGAGGCGATCGTCGTTTATTCTGTCCGCTGGAACTCCCAGCAGATCTTCAAGCTCTGTCTTGTCATACCAGGATTCTGCTATCTGCAGTTCCGAAGACGGTGCACAAAAACGAGCAACGCTGAGGATGCAGGCCATTACTGACCACGGGATTGCTTCTCTTCCTTCAGGCATGTGCTCCTCGCAGAAGTCGGCTAAACCGAGACGGTGCCAAAGTAGAAGGGCAAGATAGATGTCACCAAAGTTTCGCAGTCTCTCAACGCTGACTCGATTGATATCCACGGTTGCCCACGATGGCGGCTCTTCCGTTTTTTCAAATAGGCTGTCGTGATGATGGGGTTTGCCGCTGAGTATGCGGCCGATCTCTTCCCATCCGATCCGTTCTTCTTTGTCTAGTCCCGGAAGCTTGCCAATATTTGCTACCACCCTCTGACGGGGCCCACGTGCGGTGCGGACACATTCTACCAAAGACCAGTATCCGTACTCTTCTCCATCAACTTTCTTGCCATAACGCCGAAGGTACATGACAGAAATTATGAGCTTTTTACTCCCCATCCGCAAGAGGCTTTTCTTCACTACATGTGCTCTTCAGAATACTGTGTTTCCAGATCACGGATTAACGCGGTTTCGCTAATCGATCAATTGCCTTTTTGATGAAAATGAAGCCGTTATTGCGGAGGATGGGTTAAATTTGCAAAAGTGAATGTTACAAGCTTTTATAGTTCTTATCTGTTCAAAGCACTTTGAAGTTGTTGTTGACTTCTTCGGTCCTGTCTCTTGTAAGTAAGATATTCTTCCTTATACATTTTTCCAAGAAGTTGTTTTTTGTATAAAGCGGCCAAATCATACCATTGACTGACCCGTTTCTCAAATCGTTGCTCAGCAGGAATCTTAAGTGTGTCCAGGTACGCCATAATTGCAAGATAATAGCATACAACATCACGCTCGACTGCCCCCCTTAGACCGCCTACATAAACAGGATTACCGTCGCTGTCCGTACCGATTACACTGAAACCGACCTTACCGCCGCCGAATATTTTCATAAGTAAATATCCCCAGGAACTGTAACCAAAAGAATAACGCAAATGAACAAACGTTATGTTTTTTTCAAGTGGTGTTGCCTCAAATCCGAACTGGTGATCCTTTGTATGAAAGGGCCCTTCATGTGCAGTGAGTGCGATATCAAAATAGAAGGGTTGCAGTTCACTTACGCGGTATACGAATTTCATTTGATATGCATCCTCAAGAGGTTTGGAGAATTTATTGACGCGATAAATGTTGAGCAGCCATGTGTCATGCATTTTCTTATACGTGCATGCCCTTATATCGGGATGAGGCAAAACAATCTCGCACCAGTTGGTCGGAACCAGGAGCTCATTTTTTAAAAGACCGAAAGGATATTTAATAGTGCCGTAGATATCGACATTGGAGGCATTTTTACTCACGGACGATTCTACATAGAAAGGAACAGGACCGGACTTTTTCTCCGGTTCTTTTTCAATCTTATGATATTTATTGATAAGAGATTCACGTCCGGTAGGTAACGCTTCATTACCGTATGCAATTTCACACCATTGGGAAGATAAAAAAAATGAAATTGTTAAGAAAAGACACAAAACACGAGTCGCACGCATGTGGTATCTCCGTCGCTTACGCTCATAATCCTTTCTCACATTTAAAAAGCTATTATTTCTATTCTTCACCTTTTTCTTCCGATGGCTCAGGCTTTGCCTACCTTTTTCCTGAGGGTTTCGAGTAATGATTCGGGTGGTTTGTTCGATAGGATCTCTCTGAACTGTGAGCGGTAGTTATTGATGAGGCTTACCCCTTCGATGACGATATCGTAGACCCTCCACACACCATCCTTCAGTATCACTCTTATAGTAAAGCGGGATATCTCCATTCTTTCTCAGAACCCTGCTCTGGACCTCGACCGTCTTTTCTGTGAGTGCAACCTCCCTGTTAAAGACTATCTTTTCATCGCTGTACGTCATGATTTTATTGGCATAGGCATCCTCGAGGAGAGACGTATAGAGCTCGACAAACTCCTTCTGTTGCTCGAGATTGAACTTACTCCAGTTCTGGGCCAACGTTCTCTTTGATAGTTCGGTGAAGTCAAACATCTTCTCCGAAATGGCCCGGATCCTGTCCTTCTTAGCTTTCTTGGCCGATTCGGCCTTGAGGGATGGGTCGCGCAGTACATCGAGCACCTTGTCGACATTGACCTTCACAGCTTCGAGCGGCGCGCCCGCAAAGGCAGACAACGGAAAGATCAAGCACAGAATGAGTGTCACTCTGACGAGGTGTTGCTTCATAGCTTTCTTCTGAAAACTCATTTGGTCTCCTTTTTATCGTCCTTCTTAATATCTCCGAATGCATATTTACTGATCAGGTCCTCTATATCAACGGGCGAGGTAGTCTCGGTGATCGTCCCTCCCGGCTTCAGGATATCGCCGGCTCCGCCGGGATCGATCTTGACGAACTTGTCGCCGATGAGACCGGCAGTTTTGATTGACGCGCCGGCATCGTCGCACACCTTGATGCCTTTTTTGATCTTCAATTCGACCATTGCCATCTGTCTCTCCTGGTCTATGCTCATTTGTCCCACTCGTCCGACCTCGATGCCATCAATTTCGACGGGGCTGTCGGCCCGCAGTCCCGATACTGAAGTAAAGCGTGCATAGAGTGAATAGTAATCGTCTCCGAAAAGGGAGACCTTGCCGAGCTTCACGGTCATGTATCCCACGCAGAGGAGACCGATGACCACGAAAATGCCGACAACCGTTTCCATAGAGTACTTTTTCATTTTGAACCACCCTCTCGGCTGCACTGGTATCTTGCGATTATCTTCCGTTTCGCATCAGCCTTTTCGATAATTTGTTCTATATCACCAGCGGAGCTGCCTTCAGTTACGCCTGTAGTCACCGATATTTCGAAGCACGCCTCGACTCCTGCTTCGACCCTGGTAAGTGCCTGGATATTGGGGAGAGCTTTTTGCTGGAGCCCCTGAGAAAAATCATGCACTAATTGCCCGGCTTCTTCAAGACCCATGTGGGGCAGTATCGTAAGGATCTCGCCCCTCCTGTGGCGAGCTGAGAATCCGCCCAGTGGATCGAAATATTCATTCACATATTCCCCGAGCGCCCTGAGGACCTCTATGGCAGCCTGAGGCCCGAGCATATCAGTAAGGAAGTCAAAGTGGACGCTTAAGAGCACGGCCGTGATTGTGGTGTCGACACGTCCGCGGCCCAGTGTCAGGGCATACCGGGCCCCGAACATCTTCTTTGATAGAAGGCCCGTGAGCTCGTCCTGCAGGCCTTCGAGGCTCTTGAGAAATTCATCGATCATGGGATGCCTAAGCCTCGTCAACTCATCATAGGTCCCGTGAAAGGCGATCTTTCCTTCCCAGAGGAGGAGTATCCGGTCAGAGATGAAGAAGACGTCGGGTATGTCATGACTGATGAGTACCGCGGTAAAACCAAACTGCTTCCGGTAATGGGCAATCATGCTCAGGATAACGTTTTTCCTGATAGGGTCCTGACCGGTCGTCGGCTCGTCAAAGAGCACGATGGCCGGGTCTGTTACGAGGGCCCGGGCCAGGGCCACCCGCTTCTGCATCCCGCCCGAAAGCTCCGACGGGTACTTGTCAACAACGTCCGTGAGTTCCATCTGTTCGATTCGTGACATAACCCTCCGTTCGATATCCTTCTTTCTGAAGTTCGTTTTCTGCGTGAGCGGAAGGGATATATTTTCAAAGACCGACATGGAATCGAAGAGGGCATTATTCTGGAACATGTAGCTGATCTGACTCCTGTATCTGTCCCATTCGCCCTTCTTCATCTCATGAACGGGCCTTCCCCTGAAGAGTATACTCCCTTCATCAGGAGTGAGGAGGCCTATGATGTGCTTGAGGAGAACACTCTTTCCGGTCCCGCTCTTTCCGATGATCGTCGTAATCTGGTTTTCGTAAATCGTGAGATTCGCCCTATCGAGGACGGTCGTTACGTTAAAGCGCTTGGTGACATCCTTAAATTCTATCAATGGCGTTTCCATAGTCAAATCTACATGAGAAAGGATGTGATGACGTAGTCAGAGATCAGGATCATTACACAGGAGAGCACGACAGCCGAGGTGGTTGAGATGCTGACGCTCTTTGCTCCGTAGCTGTCGGTGCGGAGGTGAGTGAAGTATCCATGGTAGCAGCAGGTTGTCGATACGAGCACGGCAAAGACGAGTGACTTGATGAACCCGCCCCTGATGTCGACCATGTCCACATACATATGGATTCGATAAAAATAGGCGCCTTTATCTACACCGAGAAGGACAACGCCGGTGAGATAACCGCCGAGGATCCCGATGAGATCAAAGAAAGCTGTCAGCAAGGGGAAGCTGATGATTGAGGCGGCGATCCGCGGGCTGATGAGATACCGAACAGGGTCGATCCGCATGGTATACAAGGCATCGATCTGCTCGGAGATGCGGAGGATACCGATTTCAGCTGTCATTGCAGAGCCCGCCCGTGCTGTTATCATGATCGCAGTCAAAACAGGCCCCAGTTCCCGGATGAGCGTGAGTGCGACGACCGAGCCGAGAACCCCCTCCGAGCCGAATTTTATCAGAGTATAGTAAAGCTGTAGACCCAAGACCATGCCGGTGAAGAGGCCCACCAGCATTACGATATTCGATGACTTGGCGCCGATGTAAAAGACCTGCTGAATAATCTCCCGGATCTGTTTGGGCCGAAAGATCTTCAGAAAGGTAAGCGCAAAGAAGATGGCTACGGCGCCAAGATTGTTTATGACATTCATCATCTTTTTGCCGAGGAAATGAAAGAAGCACCAGAAGGAACTATCTTTTATCGTCGTTTCCATCTCTATGCATTTTATCAATTCTTGACTGCTCTGACAATGTCTTGTCAGCCGAAAGAAAGTTATCATTTCTCACTCAATGATTTTTTTGACTTGCATGTCCCTCTTAGAAGTCCGGCTGTCTTGAGATTTATTGAGAGCCTGGCAGCCGGCTCAGCCTTGCTCTCTTTCAATGAGAAATCATTGAAATATAATTGTCTTTTAGGAACTGTAAAATTGACAAACGATAAATTAGGATGATGGCATTATTCTTATAATCCGCTTCGGTCAAAACTCCTTTTCTATAAAGACAACTTGCCTGATTTGATTAGCCTCTTTATTCCTAAGATTTCATTAAATTCAATAGATTATATTTCGGTATACATTTTGCTTGAATGGCATGATACAAAGTAGACACTCTTGTTGCCGGAAAGGAGGCATGAATGCTCTGGACGATTTTTGTAGTACTCGTGGTACTTTGGTTGTTGGGTTTCTTGAGCGGTTATGCGATGGGCGGGCTCATCCATATCTTGCTCGTCGTCGCAATCATTGTGCTGGTGGTAGGCCTCATTCAGAGGCGAAGGTCATAGTACCCGTTGGGATACTTGAGCCATATTTGAATAAATCTCTTATACTGAGGAGGCAAAGTATGGAAGATGTTAAACGAATACTTGTGGTGAGCAGTATGACGAAATCCAGCAGAAAGGCAATTCATTACGGAGTTTCACTATCTAAAAAATATGGTACCGAGCTTTATGTTCTTCATGTAATTTATCACCCCTTCGGTTTCGATCTCCAGGGATGGAATCTGCCTATACCATCCCTGGAAGAAGAATACAAAAGGATTATTAAAGAAGCAAAAGAGGAACTGGATGCAGTGATAAATCAGGAGAAAAAGAAAGGTATGCCGATAAAAGAAATGATCAGAGAGGGAGAGCCGATAAAGGAGATTCTGAAAGTTCTCAAGGAAGAGAATATCGACCTCATTATTATGCTTGCCCATGCAGAATGGCGACTGGAGCATTTCCTCTTCGGTCGCATCAAGGAAGAGATCATTCGAAAGACGCCGTGTTCAATTCTCCTCATTAAAGAAGAACCGGGGGAAGGTGCAGATTGAGATGATTGATCTGCAGCGATGTGAACTATTGAGATGCTTGAGACATGACGCGGGAGATTATTTCTTGATAAAATAAAAATATGACATTCATCAGATCTTTCTTTTTGTTCTTTCTGTCGGTTTCCATCTTAAGCCTCAGCGGTGGATGTGCGACCTTACCAAACGTTTCTGAAATGATTGATGAGGCGCCGGCTGCCCAGGAACCTCGTCAAATAGTATCGGCCAAAGGACTGTTATCTGCCGAAAAAAGCAAGGCCATTATGGAACGGCTGAAGCGATCAGTCGACCCGACGGACATACTGGAACGCTACACTGCAGTGGTTGAATCGGTGACCGAGAGCCCGCTGACGAAGGGGAACAAAGTCACTCTGCTCGTTAATGGTCAGGCTGCCTATGCCGCAATGTTCAAAGCCATACAGAATGCCGGAGACCATATCAACCTTGAAACCTTTATCATTGAGGATGATGAAGTGGGCCGCAGGTTTACTGATCTGTTGCTGCAAAAACAGGCGGAAGGTGTCCAGGTAAATCTCATTTATGACAGCGTGGGCAGTTTCAGCACCCCTGCTTCCTTTTTTCAGAGCCTGCGCGACGCGGGGATTCAGGTGGTCGAATTCAATCCGATAAACCCGCTAAAGGTCCATAAAAAATGGATACTGACACATCCGGACCACCGCAAGATCTTGATCGTCGACGGCAAAGTAGCCATTACAGGGGGCATCAACATCAGTCAGGTTTATTCGAGCAGGCCTTTCCGAAGGGACCGCGACGAAAAGACGCCACTGCCTTGGCGTGACACCGACGTTCAAATTCAAGGCCCTGCGGTGGCTGAATTCCAAAAACTGTTTCTTGACACCTGGCAAAAGCAGAAGGGCCCGAAACTCTCTGAACGGAACTATTTCCCTGATCTGAAAGAAGAGGGTAATGCCCTGGTGCGGGTGGTCGGCAGTACGCCGGGACAGAGCAACAGGATCACTTTTATCGTCTATGTGTCCGCCATCACTTTTGCAGAGCATTCGGTCCATCTGACTAATGCCTATTTTATCCCCGACGACCAGATACTGGATGCCTTCACTGATGCGGCCAGGCGCGGTGTTGACGTAAAGATTATTCTTCCCTCAACCAGCGATTCTTCGCTGGCCTTACATGCTGCGCGGTATAATTATTCCGAGCTTTTGAAAGCGGGGGTGAAGTTATACGAACGCCGCAACGCCCTGCTGCATGCGAAAACCGCGGTGATTGACGGCGTCTGGTCCACGGTAGGCTCTACCAACATGGACTTCTGGAGCTTTTTAAGCGATGACGAGGTGAATGCGGTTATCCTGAGCCGCGAGTTCGCCATCGAAATGGAGAAGATGTTTGCTAAAGATCTCGCGGAGTCCGATCAGATTAAATGGGAAGAGTGGAAAGAGCGACCATTGTTCCCAAGGCTCAGGGAGTGGTTTGCTCATTTATTTGCCCATTGGATGTAAAAGATCGCGTAAGATCGGTTTATTACAGTAAAAATGAATCATGTGGATCAGATGCATAAGATCAGAAACCTTCCGAAATTCTTCCTGTTCATGGTCGGAGCTGCGGTTCTTTTTTCTGCCGGTTCCGCTTCAGCTGTCGAAAAGCGTCGGCAGGGCGAAGACATCCTGCTCGACACCTATCACAGGAACGTGGCCAAACTGGAGACAAACAGCTTCGGCCTTCCTCTCTTCCTGGAGTCTTTTGAGCGAGACGACAGAGTGTATGTGGATGTCTACGGGATCTTCGATTATCCCTTCAGCAGCGTTGTCAACGTGCTCAAGGTCCCGGCAAACTGGTGCGATATCGCTGAGATTGTTATGACAATCAAGACATGATAAGATTTGGGAAAAAGAGACTGATAGAGGAATGGAAGAAACAATCGCCCCTTTCGAAGTTGAGCACTGTGTAAACATCCACAATCTATCGCCCATATCGGAAGGGCAACATGGAAGGTAAAGATACGCCCTTTCCCGGGATACCTGTTTCCACTTACAGGCTTCAGTTCAATCACACCTTCGGCTTCATTGATGCCCGGGGGATAGTCTCCTATCTCCACGATTTCGGCATTAGCGATGTCTATGCATCTCCCTACTTTAAGGCACGAAAGGGAAGCCTTCACGGATATGATATCGTTGACCCCTCTGCACTGAACCCTGAAGTGGGAACAGAGGAAGAATATGATGCCTTTATACAAGAGCTGGGGAAATACGGAATGGGACAGATCCTCGATATCGTTCCGAACCACATGAGCTGCGAAAGTGAAAACCCCTGGTGGATGGATGTCCTCGAAAACGGCAGGAGTTCTCCCTATGCCGACTTCTTCGACATCGACTGGAATCCGGCCATTAAAAAGCTCTCCGGCAAACTGCACATCCCTGTTCTTGGAGACCAATACGGCAAGGTACTCGAAAGTCAGGAACTGAAGTTACGCTTTGAGGCGGGTGCTTTCTTCATCTACTATCAGGAGATAAAGTTTCCGATATTGCCGGAAACTTATGTCCTCTTGCTCCATCACCGCACGGAGGACCTTCGGAACCTTGTCACTAATGATAACCCTCATCTCGCCGAACTCTTAAGCATAGTCACCGCGCTCAAGCATCTGCCTACGGCTGCAGAGAAAGATGTGGAGAAAATCGGCGAACGATACCGCGAAAAAGAGAGCATCAAAAAACGTCTTTTGACCCTGTATCTTGAGAGCGCCGAAATAAGGAAGTTCATTGACGACAATGTGGATATATTTAACGGCAAGATGGGCGACCCTATGAGTTTCAACCTTCTGGACGGGCTCCTCGCTGAACAGATATGGAGACTCTCACACTGGCGAGTCGCAAATGAAGAGATTAATTACCGCAGGTTTTTTGATGTCAATACCCTCGCCGCGATCCGGGTTGAAGAGCCGGCCGTCTTCAGGGAAACCCACAAATTGATATTCAGGCTTATTGCGGAAAAGAAGATCACCGGGGTGAGGGTCGATCACCCGGACGGCCTGTACAACCCTTCACTCTATTTTGAAGAACTCCAGCGTGCATGTTTCAGCCGACTCGTCTCCACGAAAGCCCCGGGAGATGATGCTCATGACCAGTCTGATGCGAACGCGGAAGTGTTGAGGCGATATGAAAGGCTATTGTCATCAGACCCGCAGTACAAACCCTTCTATATAGTCGGAGAAAAAATCCTCACAAAGGGCGAAAAAATGCCTGAGGGCTGGCCTATTTTCGGGACTACGGGTTACGGTTTTTTGAATTCTCTGAACGGAATTTTCGTTGACACGAAAAATGCAAAGCTCTTCGATGACCTCTATGCAAAGTTCGCAAGGACCAAAAATCATTTTTCCGACGTGGTATATGAAAAGAAGAAGCTGGTGACACAAGTAGCCATGTCAGGCGAGATAAACACCCTCGGGCATTACCTGAACGACATCTCTGAAAAGAACAGGCATACGCGGGATTTTACTTTGAACAGCCTTACCAGGGCGCTAACCGAAGTCATCGCCTTTTTCCCGGTCTACAGGACTTATATAAATTCATGGACCGTTACAGACAGAGACCGTCAGCACATAGAGACTGCGGTATCAAAGGCAAAAAGAAAAAATCCCGCTATCAGCGCATTAATATTCGATTTTGTCGGCGCTGTCCTTTTGCTCAAGTTCCCTGTCGACTTTAGCGAAGGAGCCAAAAAGGAGTGGCTCGATTTCGTGATGAGATTCCAGCAGATCACAGCGCCTGTCATGGCAAAGGGGGTTGAAGACACGGCCTTTTACGTGTATAACCGTCTCGTGTCGCTCAATGAGGTCGGCGGAAGTCCTGACAGGTTCGGTCTGTCCCTGGAGGCTTTTCATGGACAGAATCTGGACAGGCTCAAGTTCTGGCCCCACTCGCTCATCACCACCTCCACCCACGACTCCAAACGCAGCGAAGACGTAAGGGCGAGGATAAATGTCCTCTCAGAGATTCCCGACAAATGGAGAGAATGTCTCACAAGATGGGGGCACCTTAACAAGATGAAAAAAACTGCTGTTGAAGGGCAGGCTGTACCGGACCGTAATGAAGAGTGTCTTATCTACCAGACACTAGTGGGCGCCTGGCCGCTTGATCGTCCCGAGGAGACCGAATACGACGTCTTCAAAAGGAGGATCAAGGACTATATCTTAAAGGCGCTGAGGGAGGCTAAAGTCAATACGAGCTGGATAAATCCTAACGCAGATTATGAAGACTCCGTGACGTCTTTTATAGATGCTATTTTGGCGATTGACGCCGATAACAAGTTTCTTGAGGAGTTCGAACCTTTCCAAAAGACGATTTCCTATTTCGGCATGCTGAATTCCTTATCACAGACATTGCTGAAAATAACTTGTCCGGGTGTTCCAGATTTCTATCAGGGGACCGAGATATGGGATTTCAGTCTCGTTGATCCGGATAATCGGAGGCCTGTGGATTTCGACCGGAGGAGGACAATGCTTACCTCTCTGAAAGAAGATATGGAAAAATGCGGACCGGATTCAAAGGTAGTATTGAAAGAACTCCTCGAAAAGTGGGAAGACGGGTCCGTAAAACTTTATGTCACATCTAAAGCACTGACTTATCGGGGAGATAACCATGTGCTCTTCATGGAAGGAGCCTATATGCCGCTGACGGCAGAGGGAGGATTAAAAGATCAGGTCTGCGGCTTTGCGCGACAAAGAGACAATAAAGTTGTCCTTGTTATTGTTCCGAGACTTATGACTCAAGTCTTGCATTTTGCCGTTGAAGTTCCATTTGGAGAAAAGGTGTGGGGAAACACCGAGATTCTGCTCCCGGATGAAATCTCAAGCAACATCTTTAAAAATGTTCTGACCGGAGAAAAAGTGAAACTGATTTGTCGCGCTGGAAAAAGGGTATTGGCCCTGGCCGATGTCTTCTCCTGTTTCCCGGTGGCAATGATCGAAGGAACATAACTGCTCAGGTAGTCAGACTGTTCGCACACACACTCTTTTTTTCATGCAGGCATTACCCGTCCCGCATGAAAAACTGCACCCTCCGGCTGAAATCCGGATAGACCTTGAGCGATTAGGTCTGCATTAACAAACTCAGTCACCTGTCCATAAATTCGATCAGCAACTCGTTTTTTTGTCATTCCGGCTTGTCCGGAATCTTTCTGTGCCTTTTCTCAGAAGGATTCCCGGCGCGCTTTGGTTGCGGGAATGACAAATATATTTAGTTTGTGGACAGACACTATTTATCTATGCGCTCTAAGCAGTGGACGCTCATCAAATCGCAGGACTGCTGTTTACGGGGCATGTGGGCACCTGTAGCAAAAAATTCTCAGCCAAGACGGTGTAATGGTGTAACCATGCCTGCGCGTTTTGGTCGCCAAGGCCGGCCTTCTCCTTGACGTTGGGACAATGGGCGCGAAGGATCTTATAGCAGATGTTTTGGGTTTTCCAGAGATTAACCTCGAACGGCAAGGTCCGGACCAGTTGTGCAGCCTTATTCAACCTCTCTATGCGAGAAAGGTCATCAGGTTGCTCGAAAAGTTGTTCGGCCAGACTCTCAATGTTGGCGGCCAGTAACAAGCCCAGAGCAGTTGAATCCAGAGTTGCGCCGGCTAAACGAGCTTCTTCCAGAAGAGGTCTTACGACTTCGGGGTCAAGCCCATCCCCTTGAAGCACCCTGCGAAGCTTGGCATTCAAGCACAAGTCCGCAGCGACCGACAGGACTTGCGGCCGTGGTGTGCCGGACCCGGTCAGAAAGCGAATCAAGGGTGCATGGTGCTCATAAATCGAGCCATATGCCGCTTCAGCCTCTCTCAGAGTCGGCTCCATGATGATGTTAAGGACTTTTCGCCGCTCATCGGCAAACAACGAGGTCAGAGAGTACGTGGACGTCCCAAAGTATTTACCCAGCAGAAGTATGGTCTTCGGGAAGTCGGCTCCGGCGAAAGCCGCGGAAATCTCTTTGACCAGCGCTTCATATTTTTGCGCGCCCTGATATTCGCCGGTGCCGCAGGCGATACTGTGATCACCAAGATGTAGAACGCCAAAGCACAAGCTGGAGGATATGCGCGTAACCTCTGAGGTGACCGTGGCCCGCCCGATTACCAGCCTTGAACCTCCGACCTGAAAACTGCGGTAGTCCTCCCTGGTGGCGGAATACGCATAGATCGAGCTGCGTTCGCCGATGTCCTGGAACAGAGAGCTTAAGGCATAGTGGGCACCCACGTCTTTCATATCGAGCATGACAGGCCTGACCAATGTTTCATATATAGTGCGACCGTCACGGTGTTCAGGTATGTTGCTCTTGGCCAATTCAAGATGTTCGAGAAAAGCGGGTTCGAAGGGTTGGCTAAAAAGCTGGTCGGCCAACTGCAGGGCTCTGCCGGCATATTTTATGTCCTGAACCGTCTCAATCCCGGAAAGCTCGTCAAAAAACCATCCACAACTTGTGTACATGAGCATTAAGTGGCGTTGGAGCTCCATCAGATTCAGGACCGTGATCTCGTCCTCGGAGGTTAAGGGACGGGTCCCGTAGCGGAGCATAAACGCCCTGACGCGCTCGGGTGATCGATCCACGATGATGTCGATGTAGTCGTCACGAGCCGCCCAGGGATCGGTCAGGAACCGTCCGGCCATTTGTTCATAAGCCGGGGTCACGGCGTCGCGGAGCCAGTCCAGTGCCGCACGCAGAGGGGCCCGCCAACCCTGGTTCCAGCCTGGGTGGCCGCCGGTGTTGCACCCGCAATCCGACCGCCAACGCTCTATGCCGTGTTCGCAGCTCCACGAGCTGTTTTCAAAGATCTCCACTTCGTACGCCGGCGGATGATCCTCCAGGTACCGGCCATAATTCGTCACCTGTGCCAGTTTGTTGGTCTCAATATGATGGAGCGCGTGCGCCAGAGCCATGTCGCCGTTGCGATGATGATGCCCATAGCTTTCGCCATCTGTGGCGATATGGACGAGGCGAGGAGAGTCGTCGGCGAAGGCGGACAACAGCCGGTTGGCGAACCTCTCGCCGTTGTCGAGCAATCCTTCAAATGCAAGCGCCTGTGCAATAGGACCGTCGTAAAAGAACAGGCTCATAAAGCGGCCAGACGGCAGCGACACCCGGTAGGCTATGGCAGGATAGATTTTTCCACCACTCACGTCCTGCCATTTATTACCGTCAATGGGCCGAACCCGGCTTGCCTGCCTGGGGGCAAGTATGGAAAAACCGATGCCGTGTTGTGCCATGAGGTCCAGGGTTTCCAGATCTACCGCCGTCTCCGGGAGCCACAACCCTTCCGGCTTGCGTCCAAAGCGGTATTCAAAATCTTTTATCCCCCAGATAATCTGGGTCTTCTTGTCGCGGCTGTTGGCCAGCGGCAGGATCATGTGATTGTAGGCTTGTGCCAAAGCATTTCCATGACCGGAGAATTTCTCCTGGCTCTGCCGGTCAGCCTCTAGAATTGCCTCATAGGCGTCGGTGGCATACTTCTGCATCCATAGCAAGACAGTCGGTCCGAAGTCGAAGCTTATGCTGGCATAATTGTTCACCAGTTGGGCGATTCGTCCTTCCGTATCCCAGATTCTCGACACGGCGTTTGCCGCGTAGCACTCGGCGGTGACCCGCTCGTTCCAGTCGTGGTATGGGAATGCCGAATCCTGGATCTCAATGGCCTCCAGCCAGGGACTTTCCCTGGGGGGTTGATAAAAATGCCCATGAATACAAATAAATCGGTCCATCTTAAAAAAGTCTACCACCAAAAATCATTGATGAATAGTGCTACGAATGTGTGTTTCCCGTATCTAAATTCGGAGTGCGGACCAGCCTTGCAGATCCACAGTCGCCGGCCTTACTGAGGAAGACGCTGACTCAAAGAAGGCACATTGATGGAGATCCGGAACGAACAACAAAAACAGAGCCATCTGTAGTTGTTGCAATTTGATAGGACAGACGGTGTTAGAGGCGGATCTGCTTCAGCACGCGGCTTTCGCCGACTACTCCGCAAAAAAAATGTTTCCGATCTGCTTTCACTTTCTCGGAGTACTAAACAGCAGCCTCATATTTTCGTTACCAAGGAGTTCGTCCCGTACTTTGCAAGGTTGCGACACGTTGAAGGTGAAAAACTTGCATTGCGAGAAGTTAGACACCCCAGCACCACTCGTGCGGAATTCCAAAAGTAACCTTCATCGAAAATGCTCTAAAGAGAATTGAGCCAGTATTGTCAGCGCCCGGCGGCAAGTACATCTACAAGCAGACACTTTTGCCGTTCAATGAAAAATTAATGATTTCTGTTCGAATTATGGCATTCATCTGCTGAAATACCTTATCTAAGATACCCCTCGAAAAACCGCCTATTGTCCGGATTGCTTTTTGTAACCTTTTGATTGTTTTCAACGTCGTTTATAATAATAAATAAGGAGAGAATTTTTTAGTTGTGGAGGAATGAACAAAAAACCTCTGCACAAAAGGAGATGGAAATGAAAAAGGTCGTTTGTCTTGTCCTTGCTATTTCATTACTCCTCTTTGCAGGCACAATAACCGCGTATGCAGTTGAAGGCAGTGCCTCGCATGGCGGCGGTGGCTCGCATGGTGGAGGTGGCCATGCTGGTGGAGGTGGCTGGCACGGTGGAGGTGGCTGGCACGGTGGAGGTGGCTGGCATGGTGGTGGCTGGCGTGGTGGCTGGCGTGGAGGTATCTGGATCGGGCCAGGATGGGGTGGATGGGGTCCGTGGTGGTGGGATTATCCTTACTATCCGTACTATCCATATTATCCATACTATCCGGAAACACCCTACTACATGCAACAGCAGCCTCCGGCATATGTACAGCCTACTCCAGAGCCGAAGGAACAATATTATTGGTATTTCTGTCCGAATACCAAGAGTTATTATCCATACGTGAAAAAGTGCCCAGGTGGCTGGTTGAAAGTTATTCCTTCAGCTCCACGGGACGAGGAGGAGTGAAGATATGACGATACACAAACTGATCACCTTTCCATTTGTCGTCCTTCTGGCGCTTGGTGGATGTGCAACTGTGCCCAGGGGGCCGAGTGTCCTGGCCCTGCCGGGCCAGGGAAAGACCTTCGAGCAGTTCCAGGCTGATGATGCAGTGTGCAGGCAATGGGCGGCGCAGCGGATCGGGCTTAGTCCTCAGGAAACAGCCAGTCGGAATACCGCCACAGGGGCGGTGGTCGGCACGGTCATTGGTGCAGGTCTGGGCGCAGCCATCGGTGCTGCCTCAGGCAGTCCGGGCATCGGCGCGGCCATCGGCGCGGGAAGTGGACTTCTTGTAGGAACGGCCGAGGGCGCCAACGCCGCTCAATATTATGGATGGCGAGCCCAGCAAATGTACGATATCGCATATACGCAGTGCATGTATGCCAAGGGGAACGATGTCCCAGGGATGGTGACGCGACAACGTCGTTATCGGAGAGTCCCGCCACCTCCGCCTCCAGACCTGAAATCTGAGCCGCCGGTATATTCTCCGAAATACCCGGCACCGCCGCCTCCGTCGGAATAGCATACCCGGTAGTGGACAGGATGGAGATTTCTGTGAAGTTCTACTACTGCACAGAAGAAAGCCTCTAACTATTAAATTAGTTAGAGGCTTTTCAACCGGGCAGCCTCCGGCATACTTCCAGTCAGAGGAGCACGGACGTCGCTGACTGAATCATGAAAATCTGCAAAATCTCCAAGAATTTTGACCCATCTATTTCTATATGAATTGTTGCCGTTCACGAAATAGCTGACCATACAACATTTCAGGAAGGAACAAAAGAACTGATCGGAACCTGTCGGCGCAAGGCATCACGTCTTATTGCCGGAAGAGTACGGGGCATAACACGATGACTGGGTTCCGATATCGGACAGTATCGGATCCTTTGCCCCGTATGGGAAGAAGAGGTTATGCTATAATTTCGTAAAAAAAAGTTTTTCTATAGGAGGATTGACATGGCAACAGTAGCCCAATTGAAGATGAGAGCGGAGCAAAAGAAGGCGAAGATCGAAAAGTTATCGGCCCAGTTAAAGGAAGAGAGGGCCCAGTTGGCCGAGATCAAGGAACAAATAAAAGCCGCTAAATAGATTCCTTTGCCCTGAGCAGTTACGGACAGCATTGACCGTTCATCCTTACCATTTGTTTAAGTTCGATCTCTGACGATAAAAGAAACGCCCCTCCTACTTAGCCGGGAGGGGCGTGCAAGGATGGTTCGTCAATCACCGGCTTCTTCTTGGAAGTTGTCCATGTACTCCCACATCTCGTTCTGAAGCAACCAGATAGGGTCCGCATTCCTCCGGATGAACTTATCCACATCCTCACCGTCAATGGTTGGCGGTCGCTCGACGAGTTTCTGCTTTCCATTGACGAAGATGCTCATATATTCTTTCCGCCTCCGTCGTTTCTCAGCTTTCTCGGCCGCAGTGAGCTGTCGCTTTTGTTTTTCCATAACAACTAAGAAAGAGGCACCTATAACTTTTTCTATTTCGGGATATAGGCATTTTATCCAATCGTCAAAGGCTTTCCATGTACTGTCAGGGCTGTTCTCATATTGCCTCTGGTGCTAGCAACCACCAGTGTCTTCCCTGATGAACTCGGAACAGGCTCTTCAAGATCGCAGGTAATTATGAGCTTGCTCCCTTCGATTCTTACTTCAATTGCCATGATGTCTTACCTCCTGAGAAGAATATGTCGATAAAGTATACACAATTCTGATCAGGATAGCCCATTGAGAGTTTTCTTCCTCCAACGCACTTTCCTCCATGATATAATGTTGATGCAGATTTCGACTCAATCCTGCCACTTGTTCCGATTTGTTTCTGCTGTCACATCCGATTTATTCCTGCCACCTGTCCCGGAGCGAACCTGCCACCCCGGCGGGCGGAACTCTCGACTTCGGCCTCAAATGTGCATGGAGAAGTCCTTCCTGAACTGAACACTTTCAAAAATTGATATAATGCTGCATAGTACAACAGGAAATAGGTAAGTGACTAAGAAAATCATATGTTTAGCAATTTGTTTGATGCTTATAGATAGCGTTGCTGTTGCAGCAATTAAACAACAGAAACTCTTGGCTTCCGAGCCTAAGATGTTTGATCATTTTGGATGGTCTGTATCAGTAAGCGATGACGGAAATACTATAGCTGTGGGAGCACCTTTCGCTGACCAAGGGACCAACGCTGATCAAGGGGCGGCGTATATATTTCGGCGAAGTGGAAGCAAATGGATTCAACAGCAGAGGGTAACCTCCACAGACGGCGCAGCTTTCGATCGATTTGCATGGTCCTTATCAATGAGTAGTGATGGAAATACGATGGTAGTCGGCGCTCCTTACAACAAGATGTCGGGGAAGAGTGAGCAAGGCTCAGCATATGTATTTGTGCGGTACGGCGGGAAATGGATACAACAGCAGAAACTAACTGCCTCAGATGGTTCTGCGGGTGACCGATTTGGATCGTCCGTGTCAATAAGCGGTGACGGGAACATCATTGTAATTGGTGCACCTTTAGCTGACATCGACAACAAAAACGATCAAGGATCTTCATATCTATTTGTACGAAGCAAGGAACTATGGATTGAACAACAAAAACTGAGTGTTTTTGATGGTTCTGTAGATGACCATTTCGGCCAGTCTGTTTCAGTCAATGGCTCTGGGAATGTGGTGGTGAGCAGTGCGCACGACAAAAACATTGGCAGGAATACAAGCCAGGGTTCGGTTTATGTATTGTCTAAAGGACTGGTTCCTGATTTCACTATGAAGGAATTGAGCATAATATTGACAGTGCTCACGGGATTTGGGATTGTATACTATTTAAGGAAACGGAGAAAAGAAAAGAATTAAAAATGGATTTGTCGAGGCGGCTTTCAATGAAATGATTTCTATTGTTTGTTCTAAGCGTTATCATCTGAGTAAAAGGAAATAGCTGCAGGCAGGCATTGAGAAAATTGGCGTGCTACCTTCAGGGGCGAAAGACGCACTCCATCGCAGCGAGGCCCGTAAAGCAACACTCCTTCCTTGAAATGTTGATTTCAACATTCTCCTCAACAATAGAATATTACAACTGGAAATCAATAAACGGCGGTCACCTTTCTTATTGCCCACAAATTGACAAAAGAAGTTTTTTCTGATAGAAGAGAGTAAAGAAATTTTATATAAACTTTTTTCTGGAACATTCGCAATAAGTGTATGTAGTTATGCTAATCCATTCCTATGAGGTGACAGATAGCAGCGGGTCTTCTAAAGAAGATTGTCGAGCAGTTCCCTAAGAATGAACCTTTAGTAAGTTCGGCTTTTTATTAATGTAATAGCAGAAAGGAGGTGATTCTTATGAAGAAGGCAATAGCGATTATCTTTTCCGTACTATTTGTATTTGCTGCCACCGTGATATCTTTCGACGTAGGAACAAGTGAAGTGGCCGCGGTCACAAAGACTACTGGTCAGAAGAAGATAAAGCAAGTTTCAGGTGAGGTTACAGCAATTGATATGGGAAAAAAGTCTATTATAGTAGAGGGGATTACCACCGAAGCTGATGAGAAGATGCTTGCCGACATTAAAGTGGGCGACAGGGTGACGGTAGATTACATTACAAAAGGGATGAATACAGCGATCAGCATAATGCGAGAACTGAGATGATCCATCCTTCCTTAAAAGGAGGATCGAAAGTAACGAAAACAGGCTTCTTAATTACGATATACATTTTTATTGGCCACTCTTTATAAATCTTGCATCCAGAAATCTTCAATTGTCATCCCTTCCTGATTGTGCGACTCAGCAGGTGCACATCACAAAAATACCCCTGTTTACTCCGGGGCGTACTATTTATCAGCAAATTAGCCTTTATCCGTGCAACACTACTTCCTGAACACCGCACTTTTCAAAAACTTCAAAATAATGTAAGTTATTTCCGGTAATCAATCATGGGGAATGTCCAGTATTGTCTGACTAATATACAAATTCCGATATTATTGGGGCGGTTTTCGTCCAATAACTGGTTGACTAACATCGGATTCCGTTGTTAGTTCCATTAACGGTCTAATTACTGGTTGGAAGAATTTTATGCGTAACATTAAACTTGTTTTGGAATACGATGGTAGCCGTTATAAAGGATGGCAGCGCCAGACGACTATTAAAAGCACGGTTCAGGGAAGAATTGAGCATGTGTTGCAACTGATGATAGGAGAAAAAATTGAGCTTCATGGATCAGGCCGTACAGACACTGGAGTTCATGCCCTTGGTCAAGTTGCAAATTTTCATACTCAAAGTCAAAAGGGACTTTCCGAAATAGAGGACTATCTTCATAAATACTTTCCAGATGATATTAATCTACTGGACATCCAGGAAATGCCTGAACGTTTCCATTCAAGGCTAAATTCAAAAGGAAAAGAATACTTATACCAGATTTGGAACCATCCTTTTAAAAAAAATATTTTCAACAGGGTCTACTATTTTCACATAAAAAAACCTTTGAATATTGAAAAAATGAAACAGGCTGCGGATTTGTTTGTTGGAACCAAAGACTTTCGGAGTTTTACGGCTTTGAAGTCCAAGAACAAATCGACCGTTAGGACACTCTCAAAGATTGAAATTCTTAAAAAGGAAAGTGAAATCACTATCAATTTTTCTGGAGATGGTTTTCTTCATAGAATGGTCAGAGTGATTACCGGGACGATTATTCAAGTTGGGTTAGAAGAGCTTTCTGTTTCAGAAATTGAAGAAATGTTTGAAAAGGAAAAACGCTCAGCGGCTGGCTTTACAGCTCCTCCTCATGCCTTGTTTCTGGTTAAAGTCATTTATTGAATCTGAAAACAGTCTGTTTTTCCAGAATCCTGAAAGACAACACTGCTTCCTTGTTACAAACACCTCGTAAGGTCCCGATTGAACACAATCAAACCAACGCCCTTGATTTTTTAACTAAAATAAAGAATTATTGTGATACCATTAATAGGAGATATTTTCCTGTGGAGGGAGAAATGGGATAAGGGGCGATTATATTTGTCATTTGCCAAAATCTTTTACGTGGGTAATATTTGCGTATTTCAAATCCAACCTTAGGCCGTTTGCAGTCTCGTTCAACTCCGTTCTTTCGAAAATCGCGTGTCTCCGTTATACTTCTAACTCTTACGAGTATATAACTTCAGAAAGGAGATTAAATGTTATAGGTCATTGGGGCACTTTCTTAATAGAACTGCCAATTTCGAAATTGTCTCAAAGATAGGAGTAAGGGGAGAACATATATTATGGAGAAAGAGAAACAAATAGTTGATAGAATAAAAGATCTTTCAAATGAAGACCTTTTAAAAATGCTTCAACAGGATTCGTCTAATTATACGACATTTGCCTTAGAGGCGGCATCGCAAGAATTATCAGCCAGGGGTGGTAAAGAAGCAGTTATAAAAAAGATAGAAAAAGAAAAGGAAAAGGAAAACCAGCTACAAATCGAACGGGAAAAGAAAGAAAGAGAAAGACCGAAGGTACCTGTTAGCTGTAAAGTGATTGGATTGGTTTGCATTGTCTTGTCCTTTGGTCTTATTTTGCGTAACTATGATGCATATACTCATTACTGGTGGATAGCTAAACTTCGGCTCGATATGCCAGCAAAAATAGTGCAAATTGCCTTTGACTTTGGGCTACCTGTTCTTATAGCGCTATCTGCAGGCGCAATGATTTATGGCAACAAAATTGGCTTGGCAGTTCTTTCCTTTATTCTTCTCATGTATGTAATTGTCCCTCTCGCTTTTTCTATTCAGTCGGGGACCGGAGTAAGGGAAAGTTTTTCTATCGTAAGTTTAGTTTGTTTGCTTCTTTCTTTTTATTTATTTTTTAATTGGAAGCATTTTACTCGAATAGCAGAATACAGGAGTCGTCAAAACCGTGCAAAAGAATAAAATAAATGCCAGGGTATCTTTGATTTGGTAAGTATTAAGAAACTCGCAGTCGGCTTTTATATATCTCGTAAATTATTCGACAGCGGCTTGCTTCACAAAAGAAATACGTCATACGGCCTTTCAATGAGTATTCTTATCTACAGCAATGCGGCGACTATTGAAGAAGGCCGGCATAGAGGAAAATGAAAGAAAAGACTCCTAAGATTGATGAAGTGAAGACACTCGTTGAAACGAATATTTATGGTGAAACCTTTACTCACAAAACATTGTGGGAGTGTTGCCTGCGGCAAATGGATGCGGCAAAAAGAAGGAAGAAGGGACAGCAGTATTTTCATATAACGGCCATGCTCATGGCCTATCTGACCTATGAAGCGTACATAAATTTCTTAGGTGATCGCTTCGCTCGGGATATATGGAAAAACGAGCGGGAATTCTTTAGTAAAAAAAATAACAAATACAAGGGCATTGAAGGAAAGCTGAAATTGCTCCAAGAAAGATGCCCTCTGACCGGTATAAAAAAGGGGCAAAGGCCCTACCAAACGATAAAAGAATTGAAGGAACTTCGAGATTTTCTTAGCCATTGCAAACCCGATAAGTACACGAGAACAATTGTTCATCATCGTGACAATGAGCCACCTTTATTTGGTAACTATGATAAGATATCGTCTTTCGTATCTGAAGCAAAAGCAAAAATAGCGGTGATCGATACAGAAGAATTTATAGAGTTCCTACATAAGCAAGCTGCTAAACAGGCAAAAAAGATAAAAGATATCTGGTTCGGAGAAAAAGCCCTGGCAGGCATCAGGGGGCACTCATTCAGCGACTCAAGGGTGAAAACTTAACAAGGACTTCTCTCGAAAATCTTCACTGTTGCAACAATTTGAACCCTGCGGATTTAGTAGGTCTCACAAACAACCCTTGTCTTGGCTTGAGATTGCATATTTTCAAGCACACTCAGCACTTAATGAAAAGGAAATGGGGTTCGTCTATATATTGAAATCTGGGTATACTTTTGATTTTGGACTAAATAACGATGGCGATTCTTCTGTAACTGCTTTATCCTCTTTGTGTATTTTAAGAGCCAGTTCTTCCGGATGTGGAGCCAATCCCTGACTTATAGCAAATACCTCTTTATTGAATCCAAATTGTTTTCTGCCCTCAAGGCCCAATGTAAACATTGTGTCAGGGCTAACCAAGAAGTCAATATCAAAAAAATATGTGTCTATTATCCCGTCAAAATCAAGTTCGTCAATATGGAACCGTCCTATCTGAGATCTTTCCCCCTTCTCTTTCTTCGTTTTGGCTTCTCGGACAGAATCGTTTTGTAAATCGCAGAAGTCCTTAAGCATGTCGTAAAGCAGAAGATAGTGATAATCATTAAGATAATAAAGGTTTGGATTTTTATGACATACCAGCATTCTTTTCAAGGTATCCAGTGCTGTTCTTGCGTTAAACACCTTGCTGGCGTTTGGTAATAGCCATTGCAATTCTTCCTTTTCTTCTTCTTTATTCTCCGTAAATTGAAGCAGGTCTTCGATTTCATCAATCATTGTCTCGATGCTTGCCGTAAGAATCTCCATAAAAACTCTGTCTGGATTTATTTGGAATCGTAGCATGGCTGCTCCATTTACTATTTTATAGGTACATCTATTTTATAAAAAGTCGGATAAAATCTTCTGACAATAAAGCTCTGTCCATTGCGCACCATAACATTTAAAGGAGTCTTCGGCATTTCAAATACGGGAAGTTGCTATACCAAATCGAACACCACCGAACAACGTAGTCCACGTTTACAATTCAAGGCAGATCGCACTGGAGATAAGAGAGGAAACTGATTTATAGTTGGAACTGAGAAGTGAACATTGTTCAAATCGCAAAAAATCACATTCCATCTTTTTGGAGATAATGGTTAGCGATTCTCCATTTCTTTTATGCATATCATTCCTATCACTGATTCCGCTGATGCCACATAGGAAACATTTGATGGCAATGCTTTCTAAGCAAAATAAGAATTGTTAGCTCCTTCCTGAAACAAACAATTCTTACCCCTGATATAATTGTGCATAGTACGATTGGAAGGAGACATTCCCAAGATTGTCGATTGCCAGGATTGAAATATTAAAGTGGGCTGCGACCATTTGTTGGACAATCTCGGCGGCTTGAAATTTTTCACACAACACAACGTTACAATCAGAAATAAATAAATGTTCTTTTCCACTACTTAGGTAGGATTGAATAGTCACTTGAAAAGATCAAAAATAATATCAGGTAAGAAAGGTGCAATCTTAAGAAATAACATGAAAGAAGTGATGGTACTCCTGGGGATTATATGGGTGAAGTGTTTATGCCAAGAGAAATATCGAATAAGGGGAGTATCCTCATTGTTGATGATGAAACTGATATAGTTGCAGTTTTACGCGATTTTTTTTCAGCAAATGGTTACGAGACTGTTGGATATTCGTTGGCCAAGGAGGCACTGGAAGCCTTAGAAGAACGAGAGTTTGAAGTGCTTTTGACTGACATTTCGATGCCTGAAATGAATGGTATTGCATTGCTGAAGGCAGCATTAGAAACAAATCCCTCGCTTGTCGGAATTATAATGACTTCATACGATAGTGTTGCGACCCGTATGGAAGCAAAAAAGGCGGGTGCGTTTGATTATATATTGAAACCTTTTGACTTTAGTGAACTACTTCTGACCGTATCGGGTGCAATGCAAGAGCATCGGGTGCGTAAGTCGAAAAGAAGTACGACTAACTAAGGGCTGACAGCATTTATTAAATGTCACTGGCATTGCATTTATATAAATGAAAATTGAAATACAACTCAAGATATGTTCTTGGTAAGGTAAAATATGATGAACAGACGTCGGTATAAGCGAATTATAATATCTGGAAGTGCCACACTAAAACTTAAGAAAAAAGGAGAGATTAAATCAATTCGCACCTTGATAGCTAATATCTCTTTACGAGGAATCGGATTGTATTCCTATAGTTCAATAAAAGTTGAAACAAGTGTTTCAATTACCACCAATTGCATATTTTTGGATGGCGGATTAAAAACTGATTCTATTGAAGGACGGGTTGTAAGTAATAGGAAGATAGGGTATAGTCGTTTTTTGGGTATCGAATTTGATGAAGAAATAGATGCTCAAAATCAGCCTTCATTATTCAAACACCTACAAAATATCCTTCCAACAGATTAATTCCCCATTGATATTTTCATCATAGAAGTCCTCATTTTTGAAGGTTTTAGCCAATATCCTCTTCTTCCTGTAAGTAAGTCGCACCCTTCGAGTCTATCATGTTTGTGCAGTATACAAATGGAAATCAATAAGACAAATTTCATCTCAAATTGACAAACGCGTATTTATTTGATATCTATGAGATGAATGGCACTTCAATTAACTCACGCTTGAAAAAGAAATATGCCGGCCAATCTTCCGCCAGAATATTTTGACGCTGAAAAGAGATTTAAACAGGCTTCTGCACCAGCCGAAAAGATTGTTGCCCTCGAAGAACTGATAGCTGCCGTACCAAAGCACAAGGGGACCGACAAACTCAGAGCTGATTTGAGGAGAAGGCTTTCTCAACTGAGAAAAGAAGCGGCAAGCAGGAAGAAAGGAGGAAGGGCCGATCTTTATACAGTTCAAAAAGAAGGGGCCGCTCAGTTAGTTCTTGTCGGCCTGCCGAACTCCGGTAAGTCTTCGCTGTTGGCGAGCCTGACAAATGCGTCTCCTCTAATTGCGAAATATCCACTTTCAACTCTTTCTCCATTGCCTGGCATGATGCCTTTTGAGGATATACAGATTCAGCTTGTCGACCTTCCTCCAGTCGGAAATGAGGCGACAGACGGATGGGTGTCGGGGATAGTGCGATACGCCGATGCGCTTTTGTTAATTGTAGATCTCACAGAAGATTCCGACATCCAGGCAGAAGAGCTGATCCAACAACTCGATGATTGGAACATCCATCTGATTTCGGCTCTCGAATTCCGGCCAGGGGAAACCAAATCGCAAACCCGGGTGTTCAGAAGTGGCATTATTGTTGCGAATAAGAGAGATATACCTCATGCGGAGGATAGCTTTAAGACGCTCAGAGAAAAATATGAAAAGATGTATCAGTGCATTTCTGTTTCAGCCCTGAAGAAAGAGAACCTTGAAGAACTCAAGAGAGCAATTTTCGACATATCGGGAATCATCAGGGTTTATTCGAAGCCGCCGGGAAAAGAGCCCGACCTGTCCACACCCTTTGCCATACCATCAGGCTCGACCGTCCTTGATCTCGCAAGCTTCATCCATAAGGATTTTATATTTCAATTCAAATACGCCAGGATATGGGGTTCTGGTAGATTCGAGGGCCAACGGGTGGAGAAAAACCATATATTGAAAGACAAAGACATCGTCGAATTTCATATCTGAAACTCAGAATGCTTTTATTTGGCGAATTTTATCCGGCAAGTATGGCGGTACAATTTGGTTCAGAATATATTGATTTGAACTATTAATCCGCAATATTGAAGCCCTATCAAAAGTGTTTGTAGTAAGGGTGTCAGGCACACTCTCAATAACTTCCTGGACTTCACACCTCCGACACGGTTCCCATAAATGAATATTTCAAATGTAAATCGATAGGGCAAATCGCTTCTTGTTAATTTAACATTGAGACTACCAAGCCTACCTAAAAATTTTGGTAGTGTCCTAATTTGGCTTTAGGGAATCAGAGTATTGCAGTCACATCGAAATTCATAATCGCCGTACATATTTTGTGTAGTGGTAAATCCTTTAGAGATAGATTTGAACTCACGGCATAACTTCCCCTTATTATGTGGAGGACTTTCGTTTTCTTCAAATTCTACTGTGCCTTCTTTGCCACATTTAGGGCATTTAAGAGATTTCTTATAGCATTCTTTTCTTGGCATATATATCTCTCCTTGCAAGTTTATCTTAACTCGGCTTCTTTACGATCCTGGACTATTGAAGCTCTTACAGCCTTTTCGGGTGAATTTATGGGTGGGACATGAAGAACGGCATAATAGCGTCTCTTAGTGCTCCTCTCGATAGGGGAAGACCAAGCATAACACTTATTGGCCTTTGGATGACCTTCAATCTTAAAGACGTGAACAACGCCCTTCCAGACCGTCTCAGTGCCGAATTTCTCTATAACTGCAGCATCATCTTCAATATGAGATGCCTTGCAATTGTGTAAGCGTTCGACAGCCTGTTTTATGTCCTCAATTTCCGAATTATTCATTTCAGACTGATTATAGCAAATATTATAGGGGCATGGGAGCTAACTGACACAAAAACGGTGGAAACGCTTTTGAGGTTGGACTCCCATGCCCACCTTCATATATAAAACTACAAGGCGAAGAACCAAAGCTAAAAGGTGCTCATGCTGCCTCTTTATAGCGCGAAAAGGGAAAGAGCATTATAAAAATACCTGACGAAAGATGGGGCAAAGTGAACACTTATCATATTTCTATCCTTGAAGAGATATTTGAGGACAACTTAAAAATATAAATCAAATTAGGACACTCCCAAAATTTTACTTGACTTGACATTGGGATTATTTCTTGATAAAAGGTAATTAGATTTTAGTTTCTCCCCGATAAAGCCAAACCCTCCGTGAGAAGGGGACAGAAAGCGGCGGGTCTTTCGATAAGATGGCCGAGCTGCCGAAGGATGAACCTCCGGTAAGTTCGGCCTTTTTTTGATAAATCGGCAAAGGTTACTAAAGGAAAGGAGGTAAATAACTAATTTAATAACCATTTAGCCATTCATGGGGGACGGA
Organism: Thermodesulfovibrionales bacterium; assembly: GCA_963716185.1. Taxonomy (GTDB): domain Bacteria; phylum Nitrospirota; class Thermodesulfovibrionia; order Thermodesulfovibrionales; family SM23-35; genus CAVZMO01. The sequence continues at coordinate 2,921,615 of OY970295.1, read as the reverse complement.
AAATTTAGGGTTTAGGGATAAGATGGCCTAACATTTGAAGGTGCAGGAAGTGAAAGTCCAATGATCCAAAAGGAGGAAATTGCTATGAAGACCGATGCAAAATTGCAACAAGATGTTATGGATGAGCTCAAGTGGGAGCCGACCATTCACGCGGCGGAGATTGGTGTTGCTGTCAAGGATGGAGTGGTGACTCTTAGCGGCAGCGTTGACAGCTACGCTAAGAAGTGGGCTGCCCATCTTGCTGCCAAGCGGGTTCTTGGCGTCAAGGCAGTAACTGAAGAGATCAAGGTCATGCTGGCTATCTCTTACAAGCGCGCCGACAAGGATATTGCCCAGTCGGCGACAAAAGTTCTCGACTGGAATTATTGGATACCGAGTAACCGCGTCAAGGTGATGGTGCAGGACGGTCGGATCACTCTGAGTGGCGATGTGGATTGGTATTATCAAAAAGAGCGCGCGGAGGATGCCGTACGTCACTTAGAAGGGGTATTGGCAGTCATCAACTCGATCACTATCAAACCGGTGCCGGTGAAAGCGTTCGACGTAAAGAACAAAATCGAAGACGCACTTAAGCGCAATGCCAGATTATTATTAGCTGCCCAAAAGATTCAGGTGGAAAGTTCAGGTAGCAAGGTGATTCTCCGTGGCAGCGTAGGCTCCTTGGCAGAGTACGAGGAAGCTGAATATGCTGCTTGGTCAGCTCCCGGCGTGTCTGAAGTCGAGAACAAACTAAAGGTTACAGGTTAGACTTAAGGCACTTAAAGCATTGGACGAATGTTTTTGTCTTTCCATTGGAGAGGGGAGATCTTGCCCAAAACGATCTTATACGAGGGGCTATCTAACAATGCGCTAACCCGGATCACCCCAGAGGCGGACTCCTCTGGGGTATCGCTTACGAATAAGCGTGATTCCGCTGCGGCAGTTGCGGAATCACGTGTGAAGGACTGAGCCGCTGCGCCGGATATGGCGATTCGATTAATTCTCTCGGAACTTTTTCTATCGAAGTGGATATGATCTACGGCGGATCTGTGTTATTTTGACCTGCATGAGATTATCGTGAGACGAAAATGGAGGTTGGGATTGCGACCATTGCAGCAGGATAGCATCCCGATGGTTGCTTTCAGACAACAGGGGAGTATAGAAAAACAGAAAGCTGTTTTTTTCGCAAGATGATGGATATATGATTTTTGCGCTATCGACGGTGTTCATGAGTATTGATCCGGAGGGCCATTGCATCTGGAAGGAAGCAAATACTCAATCATGACCATCGTGCCCTTCTTGCAAATAGGACAAGTATTGATATCGATACCGCAGATTCTGAGCAATTGATCCTGCCAGGTCTCTGGTTTCTCTTTTTCTTTTGTAAGGGTTTTACAACTGCCGAGGAGTTCACGGCATAGCGCGATGTTGTCTTTACGGCTTCTGTTTGCCAGAAGTCCGAAGTGTCTGATTCGCACATATCGACGGGGAAGTATATGAAGGAGGAACCTTCTTATGAACTCATCGGCCTTAAGAGTCATAGTCTTTTGTTTATCCCCATCGGCATAGTCCCTCCAGCGGAAGGAGACATTGCCGTCCTGGATGTTGAGGATACGGTTATTGCTGATAGCGATCCTGTGGGTATATCTGCCCAGATATTTAAAGACACCCTGAGCGCAGTCAAAAGGCGGCTTGCAATAGACAACCCATTTCTTATGGTAAAACAGTCCTCTGAACGTCTGAAAAGTTTGGGGGTCTTTCAGATGCCGAATGCCACCGGGGAAGATAAGATCACCTGATTCAAAACTGCTCTTAAGATAGTCCAGGAACTTACCTCTGAACAACTTTGACAGAACCTTTACATGGATGAAGAACCTTTTCTTGCATGACACCCAGCGGCGTCCGTCAGGTGACAATCCTCCGCCGGGCACTACACAGTGAATGTGGGGATGATCCATGAGGTTCTGTCCCCAGGTGTGTAGGATGCCGATAAACCCTATATATGCGCCGAGATGCTTCGGATTATTGGAGAGCTCCATAAGCGTCTCGGAGACTGAGCGGAACAGTATGTTGTACATTACCCTTTGATTCATGATCACCAGAGGATTTAACTCCGAGGGTATGGTAAACACTACGTGGAAGTATCGAATAGGCAATAGGTCTTCGCATCTGGCCTCGATCCACTTCTCCTTCTGCAGGGTCTGGCACTTAGGACAGTGCCTATTTCGGCAGGAGTTGTAGGAGATGTCCACATGGCCGCAGCTGTACTTATACCTGTGTCCGCCAAGACTAGCAGTCCTGCATACCTCAATGGCGTGCATTGCGCGCAGATGATTAATAGGCATCCGGTGGGCTCTTCTATAGTCTTCCCCGTACTGACGGAAGATATCGGCCACCTCAACGCCCTGAGACGTCCGCATCGAAGATACCGTTAAAGCTTTAGAGCTCTTCGGGTATACTATCGAGGGGACTGGTTACCTGCGCGAGGTTCATCCTGCTGACATGAAGATAAACGGTTGTGGTTGTGGGAGACCTATGGCCCAGGAGCAACTGGACATGGTGCAGGCTGGTCCCCGCTTCAATCAAGTGAGTGGCAAAGGAATGCCTGAGAGTATGAGGGCTTATCGGTTTTGTTATGCCGGCACGCTCTTTAGCTTCAAGAAATATTTGTCGAATCGAACTTATGCATATATGGGTATCCTTGTTCTGTCCCTCAAACAACCAGTCTTTAGGGCGATACTGTCTCCAGTATTGCCTTAAGCACTCAAGGGCGGTCTGGGACAGAATGGTATAGCGGTCCTTGCCTCCTTTACCCTGCTGCACTCTTACCATCATTCGCTTGCTGTCGATATCGCTCACCTTAAGGTGTGCTGTTTCGCTTATCCGGAGGCCCGCAGAATAGGTGATCGTCAGGATCGCCCGGTGTTTGAGGTTCTCCATGACGGAAAGCAACATCTTTACTTCAGCCAGGTCCAGAACCACCGGAAGCTTCTTTTCCCCTCTGGGACAACGGATCTTCTCCACGACCTCTTCCCGTTTCAACGTGTTCTTGTACAGGAACTTCAGACCCTGGTAATAAAACCGGTATGTCCCTTTGGCCAACTTCCGATCATTCAATAGATACAGCAAATACTCCCTGAGTTCCTTCTCTCCAAGCTGCTCCGGCGACTTGTTGAAGTACTTGGCGAATTTGCTCACTTCCCTCAGATATATCTTTTGGGTTTTCGGGGTAAGTCCTCTCAACTGAAGCTCTGCCAACATCTGTTCTTTCAACGTGCTCATATCACAATCTCCTTCCCACCTCAGCGGGTTCGCTGAGGCGAATGAATCAATATGCGCCGACGAATGTCGACGGTCAAACAAAGGAAATTGTAAAAAGACTCCAATTTATCAACAAGGGGGGATTAGCGGACTAACTTCTACAACGCAGAAAAGGCTTTATCTTATCCGGAAAAAGATCGACGACTCGTTACCACCGCGCAGCGGTTTAGTTCTTCAATCCGTAATTCGCAACTCTTTACCACAGCTCTGCGCAATGACTTGTAGGTGAAGTCTAGATCGCAAGGCTATCTTGCGTGCGCTCCAGGTTGTGCGTGCTTCGGAACGAAACTGTATTTTCCGCGTAGTCATGACGTTGTCCATTGATTGCCAAAAGAATTAAACACTGCCGGCTATCCCGCGGAGGGCTCAGACTGAGGAGTAGCAGAACTTTCCGTTTCGATTGCAGGGCGCATGTTTTTGGACGAAGTCTTCGTGAGTTGAACTTTCGCCTACGCGAGGAGTATCAGGTGGACGGCGCGACGAGGCCATTATTGGAAGGAAGCGCCGCCAAGTCTGAAATTCAGGACATCCCCTCGGCCACAACTAAACTAAACGTTTCTGCGATCCGAGATCCGGCAATAACTGCTCGCGAAATTCGTCATTCGAGATCGCACACTCTATATGTGTAGTTGCAGGCGCACTGGTTCCTCTATTTACACACTTTTTGATTGTACCACAATTGATGATTTGCGGATGAGGAGAAAGAGGGTATAACGTTCAAGTGCAAACAAGCCTTGCGGTTTAGGCGTCAGCTTTGCACTGTGTTAGTGGTAGTATTCATTTCATTCTTTAAGTTCTTGAGCGACACGGCTCAATATTTTCAAATCTGGTATCATTCTCAAAAGATCTGCAAACTCAATTTCTACTTCATGTTGCCCATACGCATATGCAGTCAGCTGATAGACCTGGAAAATAATAACGAATGATTTTCTTGTTAAATAATAATTGTCAAACGTATCCCATTGAGGCGCAAGTGGATTCTCACCCAGAAAGAAGTCTTCTTCCCTTTCGATGCCATGCTCCTCTTTTGCTTTTCTCAGTAACTTTTCTTTACAAAGGCTTGCAACAAGCTCGAGCGCTGTAAATATCGCCATCAAGCTTTTCTTCACAATACTCCAACGCTAATTTAAATTCTCTCTGCACATATCCACGCTTTGCAATCGAAATGTGAGACAAAAGCATAACTATAAAGTCAGCTTTTCTTAAAGCCAATCTAATTTCCGTATTCCAATCTTGTCCGGGTAGCAACCGTTTCTTATCCAACCATGGATCGTAACCTGCGCTCTTCAGGTAGTCATAAAGCTTTTCAGCACTAGCAATGTCCTCGCTTGCGTAACTAATAAAAACCTTATTGAACATTGTACTCCTTAAATATTGTCGCTAACGTTCATAGACGAACCATCTCGTCTATCCCTTCATTTTCAGCGTTATTTCCGAGGTATTTCGGATATTTTCGCCTGTAGATTATTGTGTATTAATCTACAACAGATTTAGAATTTTTGATACTAAGGAGTTCAGGAAAGACGTGATACAGTAAAGTTCGCGGATTAGGTAGCTCCATATTTTCTGATCCAGAGTTTGTGAGAGGATTTCTCTATTGAGGCTTTGAACAGGTGTGGCCTGTGTTTCCATAGGGCGAGGGCGTCAAGCACTCTACGAATGAGCCATTCCGAGGACTTGTCTCCGAAGATTATGCCCGAAAGTGCTGGCTCCTTGAACGATGCGTACGGACGATCCCTATTGGTAAAGAACCTGACTTCTTCCTCACGTTCCCAGTGAATGGTTTTGGTCGAGTAAATAATGCGCGACATCTCTAAAACATTGCCTTGATCGATGCCTTGCTCCAAAGCATCCACGTAATCCTGGACTCCCAAGGCTCCGGGGACGTACTGCACATCTTGCCCTCGGTACGCGCCTGAAGCCGCATCGCGTAGACCGGACGTGCGGAACTGAAATACTAAGCCGCTGTGATTCTTTGCATAGTGAGCCCACATCATCATATTCCTGGGTGATTTTGCGAAGCAACAGACTCTGACTCTTGCCCCCACGTCCTTCAATGCCTCATCAACTTCACTGAGCCAAGATGGATTTCTGTGAAGCCCCTTGACAAAAGCTTCCTCGACATGTTTCGCCAGTTCGGCTGCAGATACAGCAGGGTATTGCATCTTGGCAAGGTAGTATAAAAACTTGCGCCATATAGCGTCGTCTTCACACCTGCTGTGTTTAATTGAGATCAGAGGCCTACAGTCAAAGGGATCGTTGAATTCTGATGGCTTACAGTGATACAGCCGCTTGTTAGTGAGCACGTCGAGGATGTAGTCATCCTTGCCGTAATACCGGTACAGAAATCTCGTCGGACTGTTCATGTGTTTCGTCAAATGACGCATAATGTCTTCTCAAGCATTTCAGAAGAAATATACACCGTTGGAATAAGACTGTAAACTGTTTGCTTTAGGAAGTCACAGGTAAGAGGGGTTTCCGATTTTAGGCTCTTGGTTCACATAGAAAGAAACGAGCACCCGTCGTCGGACTTCGGTGAAATACTTGCAGAAGCAAACACTTTTGCTAAACTAACTAACGAATCCATTTCATATAGATTTTTGCTGAGGCAATTGTGCGCCGGGATAAACCCGGCATGGAGTTGAGAATGAAAGAGTCTTACATGTGGCCATGCTTTGTACAGGTCTTCCGCGCGGACATCTCGGAGAAAACTCTATTACTATCGTTGCCTGGGTTCTGATGATTACCGGTATCCCAATGGTCGCGTGTGCACAAACCGTCCAATCCGGCAGGATTATCTGGATGAGCTTGTATGAAGGCAAAGGCAATGCCGTTTTACAACCTTTCCCTCACAAGATGTTCTACAATAGATGCATCTGAGAGAGTGGAAGTGTCGCCAAGATCTTCAATAGATCCTTTTGCTATCTTTCTTAATATCCGCCTCATTATTTTCCCGCTCCTCGTTTTTGGTAGTCCCGGAGTAAACTGGATTTTCTCAGGGGTGGCAATTGGACTGATGGCCTCTCTTACATGACTGATAAGTGCTTTCTTGAGATCCTCCGAAGGAGTAAACACATCCTTTAATACGACGTAGGCGTAGATCCCCTCACCCTTGATCTCATGCGGGAAACCCACAACAGCAGCCTCTGCAACCGCCTCGTGGGATACAAGTGCTGATTCAATCTCTGCCGTACCGAGCCTGTGTCCTGAAATCTTCAGTACATCATCAATCCTTCCCATGAGCCAGTAGTCACCGTCCCGGTCGATGTTGGCGCCATCACCCGTCAGATACTTGCCTTCGAAGCGGCTAAAGTAAACTTCTTTAAACCTTGTTCCCTTTTCATCTCCATACATCCCCGTGAGCATGCCGGGCCAGGGCTTTTCTATGACGAGATAACCGCCCTCATCGTTGAGTGCTTCTTCCCCGTTTTCCCTTAATATCTTTGGGACAATGCCGAAGAAAGGCCTGTTTGCTGAGCCCGGTTTCAGGGTCATGACCCCTGGAAGGGGTGTTATCAAGATTCCGCCCGTCTCTGTCTGCCACCAGGTATCAACGATCGGTGTTTTCCCCTTTCCGACGTGAGTGTGATACCACATCCATGCCGCGGGATTTATTGGTTCGCCAACAGTGCCGAGGAGTCTCAACGATGAAAGGTCATGTTTTTTCACCCACTCTTCTCCCTCCCTCATCAATGCCCTGATCGCCGTCGGCGCCGTATAGAATATACTTACCATGTGCTTGTCAACGATATCCCAGAACCGGTCAGGGTGGGGAGAGGTTGGTATGCCCTCGAACATAAGGCTCGTTGCACCATTAGAGAGAGGGCCATAAACAATATAACTGTGACCGGTGATCCAGCCTATATCAGCCGTGCAAAAGAAGGTATCGGAATCGTGGTAATCGAATATCCACTTGAATGTTACGTTAGTATAGACCATGTAACCGCCTGTTGAATGGATCACACCCTTTGGCTTTCCGGTCGAGCCAGATGTATAAAGGATGAAGAGTGGGTCCTCCGCATCCATGATCTCAGGCTCACAGTAGTATTCTATGTCAGCGGCACGCATTTCATCCTGCCATACCGTATCACGTCCGTCATCCATATAGACCTTTGCTCCGGTCCTCTGAACGACGATCACACTCTCGATCGAAGGACATTCCCTCAATGCTTCATCAGCATTCGTCTTGGTGGGCACCGTTTTCCCTCCCCGCACCCCCTCATCAGCGGTAATAAGGAGTCGAGCTTGTGAGTCGTTGATCCTGTCCCTGAGGGCCTTCGAGCTGAAACCGCCAAAGACCACACTATGAACTGCACCTATCCTAGCGCACGCAAGCATCGAGATCGGTAGTTCAGGCACCATAGGCAGGTAGATCGTAATCCGGTCGCCCTTCTTTACGCCCTTCTTTCTCAGGACGTTTGAAAAACGGTTCACCGCATGATAAAGTTGCTGATAGGTGAATGTCCTGCATCGTCCGTCATCCGATTCCCATATGATCGCAGCCCTATTCTTTAACGGGGTGTTGACGAATCTGTCGAGGCAGTTATACGACGCATTCAGTTTCCCCCCCATGAACCACCTTACGAAGGGAACGGAGAAATCGTAATCGAGAATTCTCTCCCATCTCTTCTGCCAAGCAATATTCTCCTCTGCAATCTTAGACCAGAATCCCTCGGAATCTGTCACTGACCACTCATAAAGCCTCTTATATTCCTCAAGACTCTTAATGTAAGCTGTCGATTGAAATTTCGGCTGCGGAGGAAATCTTCGCGTTTCTTTTAACATGACATCAATGCTGTTCTGTTGAGCCATATCTTATCTCCTTTCCTCCTAGTGGTTTCAACAAGCCACATATGGCCATCTGCTTCATACTTCCTACACAAGTAGTTGGAATTATGTAGGGAAGCCTCACTTGGTTCAAATCACACGGAAATATCACAATGAAGATGACCATCCTTAACTCAGTTTAGCAGGATTCTGGGACGGATTCTACTTACTTCTCTCTTCTAAGGAAGAAGTCAAGCTATTTCTCTCATTGCTCTGTTAAAGCTGAAATGGTTGTGGTGTTACTTCAACCTTTTACCTTTTCACCTAACCTCTTTTGCTATCCCAAGCTCGTTCAAAGTCAACATTTTCAAACGTACTGCGCATGAAATGCAAATTATTCAGCGTGCGGATTTGATGAAGAAAGAGAAGGGGACTGGGAAACGGGGCGAATCTATGTTTGTACAGGTAACCAACACAGTCGGCGAGATGTCCCCGGTGTTTAGTATCAGGTGTATATCGAAAATTCAGAAGAACCGAGGCAGTGTTTGTTAGAAGAGAAAGGAGATAGGACTTGTCCTTTCAATGTATGCGAGGTCGGGGTCCTGTCTGTTGCAACACAAAGGGAATCATTTTGGAGGTTGCTGCACAGAGCCGTGATAAAAGACCTCGCATTTGCCGCCTCGAATAAAGCTTTTGCCTTCTTGTAGAGATTGAAGATTGGGCCTCCAGGAGACTCGACCGCGCTCACCTTGCCGACCTGAGGACTGCCGAAGGGACCGCTGATGCCTTGTGTGAATTTTGCGCATCCCTTGCCAGCGAGAAGCGCGATTACATTGTTATATCGTTCAAATCACTAAGCCTCAGTACTTCTGCTTCTCCACAACTTTACCGAAAATGTTGTCTCTCATGTCCAAGTCATGGACATATCTCAACAACGTGTCCCAAAAAGCCTATTTTATGGACATGACAATAAAACGTGTCCAAGTCATGGACATGTTATTTTGACAGCAAATCATAGAGCTTAACATTCAGATACAGATTTTCCTTGCCCAGTTTCTTTGATTTCAAAATGCCGACACGCTCCAGTTCCTTCAGATACTCTGCAGAAGTCTTCCTCTCCGCAATGCCGGCATTCACAAGGAACTGGCCTTTGGTATAAGGCTGATGGAAGAGCAGTTCAATTAATTCCTTGGAATATACGCGGCTGGGCAGTTTCTTTCTGGCATCGTCAAGAGTCTTTTCAAGCAGGTCGCGTATTGCGATGATCTTCATGCGCGTATCCGCAGCTGTTTTTTCTATTACGTCCAGCATATAGAGAACCCAAGCCTCCCAGGTATCCGATAAAGTGACCTGCCGCACCCGAGCGGGTGCATATCTGTCGGGAAGGAGATGGGCCTTCGCCTTTCAATGTCCGGTAGGTCGAGTCCTGTCTGTTGTATCACAAGAAGGGAATCATTTGGGAGGTTGCTGCACAGAGCCGTTATAAAAGACCTCGCATTTGCCGCCTTGAATAAAGCGTTTTGCCTTTCTGTAGAGATTGAAGATTGGGCCGCCAAGGGACTCGACCGCGCTCACCGCGCCGACCTGGGGACTGCCGAAGGAACCGCTGATGCTTTGTTTGAATTTTGCGCATCCCTTGTCATCAAGAAGCGCCACGGTTACATTATCATATCTTTTGCGGACAAGATTAAGCTTGCCCTTAAGTGCAACCCGATTATGGCGCGTCGCAAGGGCACAGTCCGTGGCGTCCGCCACCCCGTCCTTGATCTTCCAGTGGGAGATGAACTGCGTGATGGCGCCCTGCCCTCCGCGGATCTGGTTGTAAACGTCCCCATAACGGTAACCCTTGAGCGCAACGGTACTGAGGGGGCCGGCGATGAAGAAAGCGCCGAGGTCGACGAGGTTGAACTTCTGGCTCGTCTCATACGAGGAGAGGACCTTGTCGAGGTCCATCGTATAAATTACGAGATTATCACCCCGGAGAGAAAAAGTACCGTCCATGCCGCTCATCAGACTGCGATTTCCTTTTCCTTTCATCGTCAGGGAGGCGTAAAGATCGCCCTTCCCGCCGATAACCTTTTTTGTGCCGAAGGACTCCTGAAGTTTTGCGAAGTCGAGCTTCGATACCTTCAAATTGATTTTATACACAGCATCGACTTCCGACTTGTCTGCCGTGGCGTCTCCCTCAGCCTTCGCGCCGAAGATTTCCATGGTAAGGGACGTGAGGGAGATCACTCCCTTCTCAACTTTTACGTGACTCTTGACGTTGTCGATCTTGAGGTTTTTTTTCCGCATCTCCTTACAGTCCATGTTTCCTGTGAATGCGGTGTTCTTTATAATGTTCCCTGAGGTATCTACTACCAAAAGATCCTTGATCGCCAGATTGAAATCCTTAAACTCCGTCTTTTCCCCCGTCTTCTTGTCGAGGTAGACAAGTACCCCTTTGGACACCTTGAGATCATTCAAACTGAAGGCTATACCCGCCTGCGCTTTAGTCGATTTCGCTTCAGTGTTTTCAAAGTTATATTTCCCCTCAGCATCTTTCACGATGGTGACGGCAGGTTTGACAAGCTCGCAACTGGTGACTTTGAGTTGCTTCTTCAGCAGGGGCATCAACTCCGCCCCCAGCTTGAGGTTTTCGAGGGAAATGATTTCGACTCCCTTGTTGGCGACGTGGATATCCTTAGCAGATACGCCAAAGGGAAAGAAAGAGAGCCCCATCTTCCCATTGATCCTGACCTCCAGGCCGGTCGCCCCGGAGGCAGCGGCCTCGATGCGGGGCCTGTAGGAATTTATGTCGAAGGTGAGGGCAAAAATGACTACTGCAAGAACAAGGGCTACGGCACCGCCCCCGAGGATAAAAAGAACTACTTTCTTCTTCGCATTCATCAGAAGAATACTATGCTGACTGCCCACAAAAAAGCTTGGCCCTTTCTGCGCATCTCAGCCTCCATTCAATTTGTGAATCCTGATTTCAAGGTATCACACAAGGGTTTACACGTCAAATGACTGGCAAGCTATCAGAAGATTACATTTGAGTATATTTCTTACGGTTCATGGTTTGCGCCGTTTGCGTCGCTTCATGTGCTTTTGAAAATGGTCAGACAAGAAATTGCTGATCTTGACGTCACCTGAAAATACGGTATTATTTTATTAATCAACGGTATGAAAAATAGTCCGGTAAATAAAGGTAAAGAAGGAGGAAATATGGGAAGACCTATTAGCTTAATTTTAGCCATTATCCTGCTTATCACATGTTCTGGCTGTTTTTGGGACCACGGCCGCGGAGGGTACGATGAACACGACCGGGGAGGGTCTGGTGACCACGGCCGCGGAGGGTACGATGAGCATGACCGTGGAGGGTCTGGTGAGCACGAAGAACGGCATTAAGTGGATGATGGATTGGGATCTGATGTTTAAATCTTGGGAACACAGGGTGCCATGATACCTGTTCTATTAACTATGCATTCTAAAATAGGAGGAGAGAGATGAAGAAGTTTATTTTTATGACAGTGTTAGTGGTTTTTGGATTAGCTTTATTTTCGGGCTGCGCCACTATGCAAACATGGCCGGATTATGAAAGGAATGCAGAGAGCAAGATGGTTGTAATCCAGGAGAAGATTGGGGATGGGCTGAAAACCGGCGCGCTTACTCCTGATCAGTCCCAGATGTTTCTGACGACACTGAAGGGTATTCGAGCAGACTATACGGAGCTGAGAGACAAAAGGGTCTACCGGGAAGAATGGGAGAAACTTATGGGAAGACTTGATGCGCTTGGAGATGAGATCAACAGGGCGCTTGCCCGGCCTGTAAGAATTGAAGAACCAAGGAATGGGGACAGGATTGTCTCGCTCCAAAGGAGAATTGATGATGGAAGAAGCTACGGGCGTTTGCCTCTGACAGAGGGGAGAGAATTTCAAGACAGACTGGACTCCATTCGGCGTGATTATTTGCGGATGACAGAAGGAGGCAGATACAGCACGCACGAGGAGAGAGAAGACATCTCCCGTCGGCTTGACTCATTGGAAAAGGATCTAAATCGGTTCCGATAGAATTTTTCATAAAACCGGCTCGAGGGTTGACTTTCTGGAGCAGTGGTGAGGGCCCTCCATACAGGAACGGCTCTTCCGTATTTATCACTCTTTTAGGCAAATAAGCGGTCATAGGTGAAGGCGTCCTAATGGGAGTGAAGAAAACGGCGGGAAGGAGGTGAATGGTATGAGAATGCCCCTGACGCGATACGTATCATGGTACTTAATATTTGCAATGTTTTTAATCGGGATCGCACCGAAGGTTGACGCAGGACTTGCCCCATCGGAATTGATTGCGATGTCGCAGACGGACAGGAACGCCGACTTGGAAAAGATCCGGCAAGTTCTCGAGATGAAGATGGTCGGTGAAAGGCTCGAGCAGCTGGGTTTTACACGGGCTGAAATACAAACGAGGTTGAACAGCATCAGTGACCAGCAGCTTCATAAGTTTGCCCTTCAGCTTGATGACCTTAGAGTCGGAGGGGATGGAGGTGCTGGGATTGCGATCGTAGTCCTGTTGATTGTCGTGCTCTTCCTCATGATTATTATGCTTACAAGCGGTCGTAGAGGTTATTTCAGAAGGTGAGCATTAAGACTCTTTTTGTGGATGGGGAGACATGTTTGACGTGCATGTCTCCCCGTCTGTTCATTCTCTGTGATTTAGTTATTCTGCATGCCTGTGACTGCTGAGAAGACGAAAACGCTTCCCCTGCCGCCGCTCGTGGGAGCTGTTGCACTCGTGGGCGGCATCGTGCTGCTGGTTGTGGGAAGCAGGAAAAGCTAATGGGAGACAAAACAGTGATGTGTATGGGAGGCAACAAAATGAAAAAGTTATTTTTGGGAACATTCCTTTTGGCGTTGGTAATTGTAGTGCCTATTCCAACGATGGCAAGGGTAGATATAAATGTGAGTATTGCTCTGCCGCCACCCATCGTATTTGAGGCGCCTCCAGATGTGATAGTGATACCTGATACGAGCGATGTTTACGTTGATCCCGACATTGATGTAGACCTCTTTTTCTGGAATGGTTGGTGGTGGCGCCTATGGGAAGGTCGTTGGTATCGCTCACACTATTATAACCGGGGCTGGGGTTATTATAACAATGTTCCAAGTTTTTATTTTGATGTAGACCCGGGATGGAGAGGATACTACAGAGACCATAATTGGTACGGACACCGGTGGAACTATGAACGGATTCCTGACCAACGACTTGAACGGAACTGGAAGGGCTGGAAAAATGATCGACATTGGGAAAGGCAAGGAACCTGGGGCGTGCAGAGCTATCAGCCCCGACCACAAAAACAGAGACAGGAACTAAGACAACAAAGGCAACAGCAATATAAACAGAGGCCTGAGGTTCAGAAACAAAGACAACCCCAGGTTCAGAAACCAAAACAACAACCTCAGGAGAAAGTTCAGCAGCCGAAAAGACAAGGGCAAAGACCTCAGGCTCAGCAACCACAACACTCTAAGACTCAAGGGAAACCTGAAAGAGGGGAGGAAGAAAAACAGGATAGAAAGTAGGATTTTCTGGTGGGAATATTTCCTTATCACGAAAGACAAATTTTTGCAGGTATTAATTTCCGTGGTTTCATGTATTAAGCTTGCAATCTAATGATTGCATATCTAAAGACAGGAGGAGCGAAATGAAGAAGGTTATTTTTATGGCAGTGTTAGTGGTTTTTGGATTGACCTTGTTTTCGGGCTGTGCCTCTATGACAGGCGAAACAGCAGGCGAAAATATCGACGACTCAACGATTCATACGCAAGCTACTGCGATAGTAGTTAAAGACCCGGATGCTCATTATTTCAAGATCGATGTGACGGTTACACAAGGAGATGTTGTGCTTACAGGTTTTGTGAATAGCAGAGAGACCGAGGAACGGCTTATGGCAAAGATCAGGGAAATCAGGGGTGTTAAATCCGTGAAGAGCCTCTTGAAGCTGGAAGAAAGAAAGTAGATGGATAAGGGGCATTCCGTGAAAGCACTCCTCATTTATACTGAATTCCCGGGGCGCCCTTCAACTGCGAGTTTTGTGACATCACACTGGTCTATGGAGAGGGGAAAGTATCCCTTCTCCTTCAATGCCAAGCATGAAAGGAGAAATACTATGCCGTTGGTTCAATTAATAATTGTTCTTGTTGTCGTCGGGGTAGTCCTATGGTTGATTAATAGATACATACCGATGCAAGCTACCATAAAGAAAATATTGAATGTGGTAGTGATTATAGCAGTGGTTCTCTGGTTACTGCGTGCCTTCGGGATCTTAGGTTCCCTCTCAGGGATTCGTATTGGGAAGTGAAGAGTCTGAAATAAAATTTGAAAAGGGCATTCATGCGCTCACCACGCGGCCTGCTATGGGCGTCTATCGATAACGATGATTCCCGCGAGCAGAGGGGCATTATTTCTAACGGAGTAAAGACCTGTCTAAGGGGTGTTTATCCATGACCGAAAAGAGTAATTCTCACAGCGGAACGCGCTTACTCGTCATCGCGGCAGCGCTCGTGATCATCATCGTGGGCATCAATCAGGCAGAGCCGGTCCTGGCTTCATTCCTCGTCGCTGTTTTCCTATCTGTCATCGGAACACCGCCGGTGCTCTGGCTTGAGCGGAAACGCGTTCCTTCTCTTGTGGCGGTGCTGATCGTGGTGGCAGGGATGATCACGATCCTGCTGATGATCGGGATTGTCATAGGCACGTCCATCAACGGCTTTTCCGCTGCCTTGCCAACCTACCAGACGCGCTTACGGGAGCAGGTATCGGCGCTCAATGCGCTTCTGACAAGCAAGGGGATCGGAAAGGGTGGAAGTGAAAAAGAACAAGGAGGGAGCAAATGATCACGCTAATAATCGTATTGCTCATCATTGCGGTGGTGACGGTCTTTTCGGTACAGAATGCAATACATCCTGACGATCAATGGCTGCTCGTCGAGCATCAAGTTCGCGCTGTCCGAGGCCGGTGACTCGCTCCGACGGATTCTGGAGGGCGTGATTTCTGCGGCGGCCGGCCCGGGTTGCGGTCCGCGTCATTCGCACGGACGAAGAACAGATGATCGCGCGCTTGGTGTGCCGCGCACTCGGACTTGGCTGAAAAAAGGAGAATTGAACCATGAAGACAAAAACTCTTTCCCCGGAACTGCTGCGCAAAATGGACGCCTACTGGCGCGCCGCCAACTATCTGTCGGTCGGCCAGATTTATCTTTACGACAATCCGCTGCTGAAACGGCCGCTGACGCTCGCGGATGTGAAGCACATGCTGCTGGGACACTGGGGCACGACCCCGGGGCAGAACTTCATCTATGTGCATTTGAACCGGGTCATCAAAAAATATGACCTCGACATGATTTACGTCTCCGGCCCCGGGCATGGCGGCCCGGCAGTCGTGGGCAACACTTACCTCGAGGGCACTTACAGCGAGATCTATCCCAACATCAGCCAGGATGAGGCCGGGCTGCGGAAACTCTTTATTCAGTTTTCGTTTCCCGGAGGAATTCCCAGCCACGCATCGCCGGAGTGCCCGGGCTCAATCCACGAGGGCGGCGAGCTGGGCTATTCGCTCAGCCATTCGTTCGGAGCGGTGTTCGACAATCCAAATCTCGTCGTCGCCTGCGTCGTCGGCGACGGCGAGGCGGAGACGGGTCCGCTGGCCACCGCATGGCATTCGAACAAGTTCCTCGATCCAGTAACCGACGGCGCGGTGCTGCCGATCCTGCACTTGAACGGCTACAAGATTTCCAACCCGACTCTCCTCGCCCGAATCACTCGCGAGGAATTGGAACAGTTGCTTCGCGGCTACGGGTGGACGCCCTACTTCGTCGAGGGTCACGAGCCCGGGCTGATGCATGAGGCGATGGCCGCGACGCTCGACACGGCGGTGGAGCAGATCAAAAGAATCCAGCAGGACGCCCGCGTCCACGGTAACTTCGCGCGTCCGCGCTGGCCGATGATTGTCCTCAATTCACCCAAGGGCTGGACGGGGCCGAAGATGGTCGATGGCCTGCAGGTTGAAGGTACCTTCCGTTCGCACCAGGTGCCGCTCTCCGACCCGGCCACCCATCCCGAACACCTCAAGCTGTTGGAAGACTGGCTGAGGAGCTACCGGCCGGAGGAACTCTTCGATGAGCAGGGCCGCCTGAAACCGGAACTGGCCGAACTTGCGCCCAAGGGCGAACGACGCATGGGCGCGAATCCCCACGCCAACGGCGGCATTCTGCTCCGCGACCTGCGGATGCCGGATTTCCGCGACTACGCGGTCGACGTACCCTCGCCGGGGGTGCGCGGCATCGGTGACACGCATGTGCTCGGTCGTTTCCTGCGCGATGTGGCGAAGCTGAACAGTGAGCAGCGGAATTTCCGGGTCTTTGGCCCTGACGAGACGCTCTCCAATGGCCTGGAAGCCCTCTTTGAAGTGACCAAACGCCAATGGGACGCTGCGACCGTGCCGAACGACGAATTTCTCGCGCCCACTGGGCGCGTGATGGAAATGCTCAGCGAGCACCAGTGCGAGGGCTGGCTCGAGGGCTACCTGCTCACCGGGCGGCATGGACTCTTCAACTGCTACGAGGCGTTCATCCACATCGTCGATTCGATGTTCAACCAGCACGCCAAGTGGCTGAAGGTCACGTCGCACCTGCCGTGGCGGCGGAAGATCGCCTCGTTAAACTACCTGCTGGCCTCGCATGTCTGGCGCCAGGATCACAACGGCTTCACGCACCAGGATCCCGGTTTCATCGACCACGTCGTGAACAAGAAGGCCGAGGTCGTGCGTGTTTACCTTCCGCCGGATGCAAACTGCCTGCTGTCGGTGATGGACCACTGCCTGCGCAGCCGCCATTACGTCAACGTAGTGATCGCGGGCAAACACCCGGCGCCGCAGTGGCTGACGATGGACGCCGCCGTCAAGCACTGCACCGAGGGCATCGGCATCTGGCAGTGGGCCAGCAACGACCAGGGCGTTGCGCCCGACGTGGTCATGGCCTGCTGTGGCGACGTGCCCACGCTGGAGACGCTCGCCGCCGTCTCCATTATGCGCGAGCATCTGCCCGACCTGAAAATCCGGGTGGTCAACGTCGTCGACCTCATGAAGCTGCAGCCGCAAACCGAGCACCCGCACGGGTTGAGCGACATAGATTTCGACGAGCTCTTCACCAAGGACAAGCCGGTCATCTTCGCCTTCCATGCCTACCCGTGGTTGATCCACCGGCTGACCTACCGCCGCACCAACCACGACAACATTCACGTCCGCGGCTACAAGGAAGAGGGCACCATCACCACGCCCTTCGACATGACGGTGCTGAACGATCTGGACCGCTTCCACCTCGTGATGGACACCATCGATCGCCTGCCGCAGACCGGCGACAAGGGCATCTACCTGAAGCAGCAGCTCAAGGACAAGCTGATCGAGCACAAGCAATACATCGACAAATACGGTGAGGACCTGCCGGAAATCCGGAACTGGAAGTGGAGCAACCCCGGATGAATGCGCAAGACCTTATAGACGCCGCGAGGACGCTGGTCGCCGGCGACAAGGGCCTGCCAGCGATAGATGAAAGTAACCAACCTGCGACAGTTTCCAACCGTATATTTTTTCTACGAATACCTATTCCTCTTGCCGAAATCTTGCAGTAATCCCACCTCACTTGATATCCTTAAAGATAAGCTAAGAAGCTTAATGATTGCAGTGTGCGAGGCGGTCTATGAGGAGGAACAATGGACGCAGTCGAAATGGCAATAAAAATGGAGCAGGAAGCGATCGATTTCTTCACGAAGTGCGCCGGGAAAACGAATAATCCTGTCGGAAAAAAGATGTTCCTTAGTATTGTGGAGGATGAAAAATACCATATGGCCTGTGCGACCAAGGTTAGACAGGGACAGGAATTTAAACCCGCTGAAACGTCACCCTTACAGGACATGAAGATGATCTTTGAGCAGAACAAGGATGCCATGCTACAGCGAGTGTCTTCAACGACCGACGAACTGGAGGCCCTCGAAATGGCCATGAAGATGGAGGAAGAAACGATCAAGTTTTATAAAAAAGCTGCTGCTGAGGCTACCGGTCCTGCGGAGAAAGCCTTTTTTGAATGTCTTATCAAGGATGAGGAAGAGCACTTTGCTATTTTCCAGAACACTTACTCATTCATTTCGGACGCCGGTAATTGGTTTATGTGGGATGAGCACAGCATCGTAGAAGGATAATTTGGGTGTATTTCATTCTTCTGCTGAGCACATCACTGGATCTTTCGTTTCCTGCAGCTTCACTTCAAGCGTATGCCGGTTATAAGCTCGTACAGTGGGGAATGAGCGACAGGGTCGACCCGATTAATCCCGGACGCGGAGAAGAACATCCGTTCCTGCCGGAGAATACATGGCCTTCATCCTCCCATGATTTTATGATATTGTTTTGGTATGCAATATTTCATGGAGAAATGTGTGCGCAAGTAGAAATAATTTTTGTATTTGTATAATTTTTATCCCATCATGAACAAACATCAAAATGTAAAAAAGATAGGTCGGCTATTCGGCTTCCTGCTGAGGGTATTGCGTGGCTTCAAACGCAATCAGGGTCTACTTTTATCCGGAGCTCTTGCCTATTATACCTTGTTGTCAATTGTGCCCATGTCAATTCTCGCCCTGATTGTGCTGTCGAATTTTATAGAAGAGGAACAGTTGTTTCACACTTTATCAACGTATCTGGAAATGGTTATACCCGGCTATGCAGCAACTCTGACTGAACAGGTGCGGGTATTTCTTGAGCACCGTAAGGTGATCGGTATTATTGGATTCCTGGTCATGTTGTTTTTTAGTTCCATAGCCTTTAAAGTGCTTGAAAACGCCATGTCAGTGATCTTTTTCCATCGCGTCAGAATAAAACACCGCAACTTTTTCATTTCCGTTATTATTCCTTACGTGTATATCTTTTTAATGGGTTTGGGTATATTGCTGGTGTCGTTTATTGCGGGAGCAATGGAGACACTTGAAAACAGGCAATTGATCATTTTCGGATGGAGTTTGAGCCTTGAAGGCACTTCCGGTGTTGCACTGTATATAATGGGTATTATTGGTGAGGTGCTTATGCTCACTTCCTTATATCTGGTTATGCCTGTGGTACGTATCACTTTTCGTCACGCACTGATCGGAGGGTTGACCGCAACGATTTTATGGGAGATCACGCGCCGTGTGCTGGTCTGGTATTACGCGGCTATATCCATGGTAAATTTAATTTACGGTTCCTTCGCCACAGTAGTGGTGGCCCTTCTCAGCATAGAGGCTGTATCATTAATCCTTTTATTAGGCGCTCAGGTTATTGCGGATCTCGAGCGCAAGACCGACGAATTGACCGAGGAGAGCCTATCAGGTTTTGAGACATGATGACGATTGGGAAATTCTATTAAACCCATTCTCCGTCATTCCATTTCCTCTTGTATTTTTCAAGCATGAAGAAGTCAAGCCTAACGACACCGAGACATAAAAGTCTCCAAACTCAGGGTTGCCACTGCTCTTGTATCTCTTCTATACTCTCACCATCCAGATATAGTCAGACGATTTATCCATAAAACCTCGTAATTGTCAAAACATAAGGGCTATCTGACGCAGAGGGATCCTCACTATACACTCAACTCTGCGCATAATCCAAGAAATTCTTCTTTTACTTTCGCCAAAGACGGCAATTTGAGTTCATCTAATTCGTGGTCCATCTTTTTAGCTGTTCTAAAGTCCAGGTCACTCAGATAATTTTTTTTAATCTCGTCTGCGGTTTGAAATTCATGAAATAGGTGTTTCTCGCTTTCGGTACGTCTTTTCAGATTACCAAGCTTTCCTTTGAGATCTTCACTTTTATAATCTCCGGGTAAAGCCCGCAGAATGGGGTCGAATACTTTTTGATCAAGAAATTTCAGCAATTCTTTTCTTTTTCCTTCATCTGTTCCTATCATTTGATTCAGTCTCCTCGTTTAAAGAATATTTTGAAATAGTGACATATTAATATTAATTATATACGATACGTAAAATATCGAACTTTTAACTGGTAATTGATAACGCAAATACGGAATAGTACTATTATTAAAGATAACTTTTTCAACAAGGAAGGCAATTGAACTTGGACCCTCAACCGGCATTTTGGAGCATCCCCGCTGCTGAACTTCTTCAGCAGCTGCAAACAAATCCACAGGGACTGACAAATGATGAAGCACGGCAGCGCTTTATCCGCTATGGCGCCAATCTTCTGAAGCCCGGAAAGAGATCAAACACACTCACGCTTCTGCTTTCTCAATTTAAAAGCCCGCTCATCCTTATACTCATCTTTGCAGTTGGATTGTCATTTTTCTTGCACGATCATGTCAATGCCAGCATCATCCTAACAATTGTCTTAGTAAGCGGTCTTCTCGGTTTCTGGCAAGAACGGGGAGCAGCAAATGCAATCGAAAAATTGCTATCCGTCGTACAAATAAAGGCTGAGGTGCTGCGGGATGGCGCTATGAGGGAAATTCCTGTTGAGGAGATAGTGTCCGGAGATATCGTCATACTCAATGCCGGAGACGTTATTCCGGGAGACTGCCTGATTATCGAATCCAAAGACCTCTTTGTGGATGAAGCTGCACTTACAGGTGAAACATACCCTGAAGATAAAATGCCGGGGACATTTCCGGAAGAAACTCCTCTCGCTCAGCGAACAAACACTCTTTTTATGGGGACACATGTAGTCAGTGGCAGCGCGAAAGCACTGGTTGTCCATACAGGTAAGGAAACCGAATTCGGCAAGGTTTCCGAACGGTTGGCGCTCAGGCCACCTGAGACGGAATTTGAGCGTGGTGTCAGGAGATTCGGCTACTTCCTCATGGAGGTTACATTGCTGCTGGTAATTATCATTTTTGCAGTCAATGTGTACCTGGCGCGACCGGTTTTGGATTCATTTCTCTTTTCTTTGGCGCTTGCTGTTGGATTAACCCCGCAACTGCTGCCTGCTATTATCAGTGTCAACCTTGCCCACGGTGCAAAGCATATGGCACTCAAAAAAGTAATTGTGAAACGACTTGCCTCTATTGAAAACTTCGGCAGCATGAATGTCCTCTGCTCTGATAAGACCGGCACTTTAACAGAGGGGGTAGTACATTTACGCTCTGCTCTTGATGTAAATGGGAATGAGAGCGAAAAAGTCCTGCTCTTCGCCTATCTCAATTCTTTTTACGAGAAGGGATTCACAAATCCGATTGATGAAGCGATATGCTCCTATCGCAAGTTTGACGTATCAGATTATCAGAAGCTTGATGAGGAGCCGTATGACTTTGTTCGTAAGCGATTGAGCATCTTGGTCTCTAAGGGTAACGCCCACCTTATGATTACGAAAGGAGCGTTACGAAATGTGCTTGATGCATGCTCAACAGCGGAAGATTCGAGTGGCGCAGTTGTGAATATAGCGGGAGTTCGCGAAGTAATACAACACCGCTTTGAGGAACTCAGCAGTCAAGGCCTGCGCACGATAGGCATTGCCTACCGGGATATAGGATCTGCTTCGCAAATCACAAAAGATCATGAAGCTGACATGACGTTTTTAGGATTCCTTGTTCTTTTCGATCCGGTCAAACCCGGAATCGTTGAAACCATCACAGAACTCCGCAGCCTCGGAATTTCACTCAAGGTTATCACCGGAGACAACCGTCTGGTTGCTGCCCACCTCAGTCGGCAGGTCGGCTTATCGGATACAAGAATGCTTACAGGACCGGATCTTCGACGGATAAGCGATGAAGCACTACTCAAGCGGGTGAAGGAAGCAGATGTTTTCGCGGAAATCGAACCTAATCAGAAGGAGCGCATTATCCTTGCGCTGAAAAAAGCAAAAAATGTCGTGGGTTACATGGGAGACGGCATAAACGATGCTTCAGCGCTTCATGCAGCCGACGTGGGCATATCTGTGGAGAGCGCCGTTGATGTGGCAAAAGACGCAGCCGATATCGTACTCCTGGAGAAGAATCTTGCTGTTTTAGTACAGGGCGTACGGGAAGGAAGAACGACTTTTGCCAATACTCTCAAGTATGTGTTTATGGCGACAAGCGCTAATTTCGGCAATATGTTCAGTATGGCGGGAGCATCTCTTTTTCTCCCCTTTCTCCCTCTCCTTCCAAAGCAGATTCTGCTTACCAATCTACTTACAGATTTCCCGGAGATGACGATTGCTACAGATAACGTGGACAAGGAATTAGTTGAAAAACCCCGCCGATGGAACATATCTTTCATACGCAACTTTATGATGACCTTCGGGCTTTTGAGTTCTGTGTTTGACTATCTTACCTTTGGAGTACTGTTTTTCATCCTGCATGCCTCACCGGAGGAATTCAGGGCCGGTTGGTTCATGGAGTCTGTCATCTCGGCGTCATTGGTTGTACTTGTTGTGCGTACAAGAATGCCTTTTTTTAAGAGCATCCCGGGGAAATATCTGTTAACGGCAACACTACTGGTCATCACCTTTACACTTGTTTTGCCTTTCATTTCAGTTGGAAGAAAGCTCTTCGGATTTACAGCCCTGCCAATTTCCTTTCTTGTATTAATGGGAGTAATCGTGGCTCTATACATTATCTCGGCCGAAGTGCTGAAAAAGGTATTTTACAAAAAGGTGAAATTTTGAAAAACAGCATTATTAATACTGTAATGGGTTCGAACGCTTTCTTACTTTGGCACTTCATAGCCGACTGATGTCACCACAAAGGCGTCCGTACCGCGCTGTCGCAAGCTGAAGGTATATTAGATTGCGCTCTTCACCTGATAACTAACACCGCAGACATTGCGCCAAGAATGTCTGTTTCCGATCGTAACGGTTATCCCGGTTGAATCCTGCTCCTATTTCAGTGCGCGTATTACTTGTTTGTCCTTCATCTCTTTTAGATGTTTTGCCTGTTTGATTGTCTTCTGTTTCTGGTTCTTGTCTTTGTCCTTTTTGCCGCCCTTGTCTCCCATTGTGTGCCTCCCTTGGTTTTGCCAACCATATTCTCACCGCGAGGAACGAGTGAGGAAACGCTATAGATATAATTCCTTATGATGAATGCTACCAAAAATATCAACCGAAGGCAAGGGCTGGGGGGACCGTCCGTCCGAAGACAACTGCAAGGGCTCTAAGCCGAAACCGGAGTGCGAAAGTGTGAGCCACACAAGAAGGAAGCTCGAGATTAAGAGATCTGCAAAGAAACGAAATCAGCCCCCAGGCTGAGCTAAGAAATAACAGATGACTCTCACACTGGTTTTCTCATTTCAGCGAACGATTGACAATACCCAACGGAAATGCTAATGTTTAGCTGAAGCTTAAAGGAGCATGTGTTGTACTCTTAACCTTACCATTTCCAGCTTTCCGGTTCATTTTATGGCATTACTTCCTTAGACTTCAAATACTCAAATAATCAAAAAAAAGGAGGTATATCACCATGGCAAAAGGAACTGTAAAGTGGTTCAATGAGTCCAAGGGTTACGGTTTCATCACCCCGGAAGACGGTCCAGATGTTTTTGCGCACTACTCAGCGATTGAGGCCCAACAAGGCTTCAAGACCCTGGCAGAAGGCAATTCGGTAAGCTTTGATGTTGTCGAAGGCGACAAAGGCCCAAAGGCTTCAAACATCGTAAGGCTCTAAACTTCAAAACCAGGCCCTCGTAAATCAGGGTCTGGTTTTCTAATGCCCCACCAAAACCGGAAATCAAAGAACAGAAGTCGGACTAAATTTTATTAAGGGAGGGAATGAGATGAATATTCTTAATTTGAACAAGGAAATAACCAAAGTAGTAAATGAACTTCATGAGAAAGATGCTTTAGTCTGAGGGATTGATTATGCGTGTAGCACTATTGTGTTGGGAGTCATTGCATGCAATATCCGTCGGCGGAGTGGGAGTTCACGTCGGGGAACTCGCGGCTGCCCTTGAACGGAAAGGACATGAAGTGCATGTCTTTACGAGGATGGCCAATGGTCAAGAGCACTATGAAAGGATCGACGGGGTACATTATCACCGGTGTCCGTTCCGGTTGAATACCAATTTCGTGGAAGAAATAAGCGACATGTGCCGGTCATTTGTATACCACGTCTTTCAGACTGAAGACTATATGGGACATCACTTTGACGTTGTCCATGCCCACGATTGGCTCGCTGCCAACGCCATGATCTGGATCAAGCAGGGGCGCTGGGGAAAAGGAATCCTCACCATGCACTCGACGGAATATGGCCGCTGCGGTAATAATTTTTATAACGGTCCTTCGGCCCATATCCGTGAGATAGAGAGAGCAGGGACTTATTGGGCGGACAGAGTGATAACAGTATCTAACGGTCTTCGAAATGAAGTTATGTGGATGTATGAAGTCCCCTGGTGGAAGATTTCTGTTGGTTATAACGGGGTCAATCTCCACAATTTCGATGGCTGGTTGGACCCTTTCGAAATCAAAAAACTCTACTCCATAGGTCCTATGGACCCGACAGTTCTTTTTTGTGGACGCATGGTGACTCAAAAGGGGCCGGACATTCTTGTTGAAGCAATTCCATATGTATTAAGATTTTACCCTAATGCCAAGTTTGTCTTCGTGGGCGACGGTGAATTGCGTCCTCAGGTGGAACAGCGCGCTCACCATATTGGGGTGGCGCACGCAACGCGGTTTTTAGGTCATAAGACCGGCTGTGAATTAAGTAACCTATATAAGGCATGTGATGTTGTTTGTGTTCCGAGCCGCAATGAACCCTTTGGCATTGTTATCCTTGAAGCGTGGAGTGCCGGAAAACCTGTAGTGGTTTCAAGAAATGGCGGGCCCAATGAGTTTGTATGGCATGAGGTGAACGGATTAAAAATATATCCGAATCCTGAATCCGTCGCATGGGGATTGGGAACACTCTTTACTAACTTTGAATGGGCCAGGTGGATGGGTCGTAATGAAAGAACAGCAGTAGAAACAACCTTCACCTGGAATGGAGTTGCAGACCAAGTGCTTTCTGAATATTACCAATAATCGGTTGGATCTCTTTTTTATTTTATAGGTGTGACTTCACTTCAACCGCGCGGAAATAAATATATCATAAAATCATGGGAAGAAGAAGGCCATATATTCTCCGGCATGTCTCTATGTCCGGGAATAGGTGATACTGTCCTTGTGAAATTCTTCAATAATTTCATCGGTCAGAGATGGACGAAGTTTTGGCAATATTTGCATAAAAGTATCTGTGGTTACCCGATAATCTTGCCTGTTGGCATATTCCTGTTCAAAAGCGAATTGAGCAACTTGTTGAAAGAGGTACTCAATATCCGCAGGCGTGAAGCGGGATGTCATCTTGACAATTAGATTCATATCAATGTTTTCCGTATGGAGCTTGGACAAATAATGTTCCAGAATCGTTCTCCTTCCATCTTCGTCCAAACCACCAACCGGTATGATGCAATCGAACCGTCCCGGCCGAAGCAGTGCAGCGTCCAGCTGACGGATATAGTTGGTTGCACACACGAGCAATACCTTGTTCCCTTGATTTTTGAGCAGTGGAACCTGTTTAAGAAATTCATTGGTAATGGACTTGTCAACCCTTGACGCGATATCTCGACTTGCTGCGATCTCTTCAAACTCGTCAATAAAGATCACTGCTTTTTCGAGGTTTCTCGCCTTTTCCATTATATTGTGTAAATTAACTCCAATTCTATCCACACCATCTACCATGAGCATGCTGGGCAAAATTTCGATATACCACCATGACAAGACACCTGCTATTGCTTTAACAAAATGGGTCTTGCCAGTGCCTGGAGGCCCAAAAAAAATGATTGTCTTCGGCGGAATTACTCCATGCTTTTTTGAAAGGCTCTCTTCTGTTAGTGGAAGGATAATCCTTCGTTGAACCATCTGTTTTGGAGGCTGAGAATCAGATATGGTGTCCCAAATTTCTCTGCTGATGATCTGAGCCCCCATCTCAGACAGGAGATCCTGTCTTTCGTAGTCCATGTATTCCTTAAGGGCTTGATCCATATTTTCGAGAAAATCGATACATGCAGTCCGCAATCCTACATCGCGGCCGAGTTTTTCAGACATTAGCCATTTATGCTGCAATATTTTTGCCCAAATATCAGTGGCAATTTCAGGATCAAATTTTGTGCCGCTAATTTCAAAGATAGTACTCGCACATTCCTCTGGTGACGGTGTTTCCGGAAAGCTTATATTCATCATTTACCTCTTTTTATTTTTTTTAAATTGTATTGCAAAATTTTATAAGGGCTTTCTGTTCAAGCCATGCGCCCATGATTCCGCATCGATGATCATTTTCTGGATCTCTCGGTCCATGACCCAGGCCATTTCCTCGCTGTAGCGCTTTGGGAGAGACATCTCCCTGCCCAGGAAAGGATGTTCTTCTCCGCGTCCGAGATTTATCGGGCCGACCCTGTCGCCAATTCCCTACTGTAGGAGCTTATAGCCGGCATACGTTTGAAGCCGCAGAAAACGGAAGATCCAAGTGATGTGCTCAGCAGAAGAACGAGCTACACCCAAATTATCCTTCTACGATGCTGTGCTCATCCCACATAAACCAATTACCGGTGTCCGAAATGAACGAGTAAGTGTTCTGGAAAATGGCAAGGTGCTCTTCCTCATCCTTGATAAGACATTCAAAAAAGACTTTCTCCGCCGGATCGGTAGCCTCAGCAGCAGCTTTTTTATAAAACTTGATCGTTTCTTCCTCCATCTTCATGGCCATTTCGAGGGCCTCCAGTTCGTCGGTCGTTGAAGACACTCGCTGCAGCATGGCATCCTTGTTCTGCTCAAAGATCATCTTCATGTCCTGTAAGGGGGTCGTTTCAGCGGGTTTAAATTCCTGTCCCTGTCTAATCTTGGTCGCACAAGCCATATGGTATTTTTCATCCTCCACTATACTAAGGAACATTTTTCCCCCGACAGGGTTATTCGTTTTCCCGGCGCACTTCGTGAAGAAATCGATCGCCTCCTGCTCCATTTTTATTGCCATTTCGACTGCGTCCATTGTTCCTCCTCATAGACCGCCTCGCACACTGTAACCATTAAGTTCTTTCCCTCCCGGTTATATTATATTTAAGAATATCAAGTGAGTTGGGAAAATCCAGCAAATACAGTTGACCAAAGTTATTTTTCACCCCGCCTGCGCTTATGGAGATTTCTAAGCAGATTTCAAGGCATTCTGATAAAACTTTCTTGCATATTCTTCCACCATTCTCCTCGCACTGAACACTGGACCTGTGCTTTTCATTGCTTCTTTCATAACATTAACCCAATCGCGAGGGATACCGTCATCATCAACTTTATAATAGAGCGGGATTACTTCCTTCTCCAGAATATTGTAAATGGCGTCCGCATCTCCGGCATCTCTGTTTTCTCCTTCTTGCCCGGCAAAGGCCCAGCCATTCCTGCCATTGAAACCCTCTATCCACCAGCCATCGAGTATGCTCAGGTGAGGCACACCATTAAGTGACGCCTTCATCCCGCTGGTTCCACATGCCTCCATGGGAGGAAGAGGATTGTTAAGCCAGATATCCACTCCATGGGTCATGTATTGCGCCAGTTGTTCATCATAGTCCTCAACAAAAGCGATCCTCCCTCCCATGGCGGGGTCATGGGCAAAATTGAATATCTTCTGAAGAATTCGCTTTCCGGCATCATCTGCAGGATGGGCCTTACCGGCAAATATGATCTGCACGGGTCTCCAGCGATTATTTAAGAGGACCTTCAGGCGTTCCAGGTTGTCAAATATCAAGTCCGCTCTTTTGTACGTGGCAAAACGGCGTGCAAAGCCGATGGTCAGTGCCGATGGATCAAGCAGGGTGCCTCCGGCGGCAATATTGGTAATATCCACCCTGTCTTCTACCCAACGATGTCGTATCCGCTCACGAATGAAATCAATGAGTTTTCTCTTCAACCTGTAATGGACCTGCCACAATTCTTCATCAGAGATGTCATCTATCAATCCCCAGATCGCGGGATTTTCATGGCTTTGCAACCAGTTGGGGCCAAGGTATTTGTTGAAAAGGAGTTCTATCTTCGGCTCAATCCAGCCGGGTACATGGACTCCGTTGGTAATATAATCAATCGGCACATTCTCTTCTTTTAGGTCAGGTATGTCAGGCCAGAGAGACTGCCACATACGGCGTGCAACCTCGGCGTGTCTTTTGCTGACCCCGTTACGATAGGCAGACATCCTCAAGGCAAAGGCGGTCATGTTAAATCCTGCTGTCGGTTCTTTTGGCGAGATTCCAAGTTGCAGAAAGGCGTCACGATTCAGCCCCAGGAGAGGATAATAGCGGCTGAAGTATTTGTCCATCAGAGGAAAGGGGAAAACATCATGCCCCGCAGGTACAGGCGTATGAGTTGTAAAAACAGTAGTAGCCCGTACCTGTTGGATCGCCTCCTCATAGGTTATATTCTGCTGTATCCGTTCCCTGATCTTTTCCAAAATTGCAAATGCCGGATGTCCCTCATTTAAATGGAGAACTGAGTGCCTGATCCCCAGTGTATTAAGAACCTCCGCCCCTCCGATGCCGAGGACTATTTCCTGACGCAACCTTTGTTCGTTATCACCTATGTAAAGATTGGCGGAGATTGCGCGGTTCCAGGGATCATTTTTTTCTATGTCCGTATCCATCAAGTAAAGGGGGGGTACGACCCACCATCACCTTCCATACAGCCACATGGATTGGAGGATCAATAAAAGGTACCGCAACCACAAGCTGCTCTCCTTTTTCGTTAAGGACCCTTGTGATCGGAGCAGCGTCCCTGTCAAGAACTTTGTATATGTTTTCCTGCCACCCGTCTCCGCGAATCTTCTGGTACAAATATCCTTCAGGGTACATAAAGCCGACAGCCACAAGAGGCACCCCCAGGTCACTGCATTCCTTGAGATAGTCACCTGCCAGAAAACCTAATCCGCCGGCATAAAAAGGGAGTGAACGTTGCAGCCCGTATTCAGCGGAAAGGTAAGCAATGGGTAAGCATTCAGGATCAGTAATATTTTCCGAAAACCAGCCCCCCTTTGTCTCCATTTCCTTATAAAATCTGGCGAGCACGGTCTCGTAGTGATGAAGATATTCCGGATCGCCTGTAGCAACCTCGAAACTTTTTTCCGGAAGCTCTCTCAGCATCTTTACAGGGTTATGCCGGCTCTCCTTCCATGCCGGACGGTCCAGCATTTTAAAAAGCATTCTCGCAGCGGGATGCCAGCTCCACCACAGGTTGTATGCCAATTCCCCAAGACCTGCTATACTGTCAGGCAGATGCGGAAATCGGTCCTTTATTGTATCCATACTTTCTTACTTATCACAGACAGCAACGCTATAAACCTACTACGAATGAATTCAGGGCATACCTGGAACTCCAGAAGGTATCCGGGAATTCAGAATAAATGAGGAGTGCTTTCACGGAATGTCCCTTATCATTTTACTTTCTCACATCAACGGCTGTCAGGGATTACTGCGCCAGCCCCTACTTCTGAAAGTACTTATAAACTTTTGCCGCAATCTGACGATCAGTCATCTTGTCAACTGTTTCAAGACCCGCGATTCGTTCACCGAGGTTGTTTCTTTTAAGACGTTTTTTCAGTTCGTCTTTTGCGTCACCAGGACCAAATATCAGAATAGCTTCTGCGTCACGAATACAGGCAATTACCGCATCGTAGTAAATGTTGAGATGTCCCGTAAGCCTTCTCTGGCGGCTATCTGCTGCCGGCACTTGTAGTGGGTCATAGGAACCCCTAAGAGGGGAATCACCAGAACGGCGGAGCTGTTTTTCAGCCTTCGATATTATCAGCCCCGTTTCTTCCCCTTTGTCCGTAACAGCCACGATAATTGCCTTCCTATGGTCAATCCACAAACCCACTGCTGTTTTCATAAATTTCTCCTTTAGATATCAGGTCCACTCCATCATTTCAGTATACTACGTATGAGAGCTCTTGGAAACCGCCGCTTGCCCGTTTAGCTTCCTTTGCGTGGGCGATTTTTTATAATTTGGTCACATTGTCACCAGGTGCGATATGCGATGATTTGTCTACTCTTTCGAACCCTGTATTATGCGTTCCACATCCGCCCTTTCAAGCGTCTCTTCCTTCATCAGGGCTTCTGCAAGTGCATCAAGCGTATGCCTTTTCACTGTCAATATTTCAGTCGCCTTTGATTCCGCATCGATGATCATTTTCTGGATCTCCTGGTCCATGACCCAGGCCATTTCCTCACTGTAGCGCTTTGGGAGAGACATCTCCCTGCCCAGGAAAGGATGTTCCTCTCCGCGTCCGAGATTTATCGGGCCGACCCTGTCGCTCATTCCCCACTGCGCTACCATCTTCTCTGCCAGCGAAGTCGCTTCTTTCAGGTCGTTCTCTGCGCCGCTGCTGATGTCGTTAAAGACGATCTTTTCTGCAACTCTTCCGGCAAGGGCTATACTCAATCTGTTCATAAGATACGTGCGGGGATAATAATGTCTGTCTTCCCCGGGTAGGAGCTGCGTGATACCCATTGCCATTCCGCGCGGGATAATGCTCACCTTGTATATCGGATCAGCGCCGGGAAGTTCCCACGCCACAAGGGTATGCCCTGCCTCATGATACGCAGTGATCCGCTTTTCAGTATCGCTTATGGTCTCCTCTTTCAATGCTCCCATAAGGATAATGTCCTTGGCCTCTTCAAAGTCGTGCATATCTATTTTCTCTTTATTCTTTCTCAAAGCAACGAGTGCGGCTTCGTTTGTAAGATTCTCAAGGTCGGCGCCTGTCATACCCGGGGTGCCCCTCGCCAGCGTCTCGAAATCGATATTATCTGCCAGCATCTTGCCCCTGACATGAATTTCAAGGATCGCCTTCCTTTCTTTCCATCCCGGCTTGTCAATAACGACATGCCGGTCGAACCTTCCGGGCCTCAAAAGTGCGGGATCCAGCACGTCCGGCCTGTTGGTGGCTGCCATAACAATCACTTCCTCATGAGGATCGAATCCGTCCATTTCACTCAAGAGCTGGTTCAGTGTCTGTTCCCTTTCATCATGTCCGCCTCCAAGGCCGGTACCGCGTGTACGGCCTACAGCATCGATCTCATCGATAAAAATAATGCTTGGCTGGGAAGCCTTCGCCTTTTTGAACATATCCCTGACGCGTGAGGCGCCGACTCCTACAAACATCTCAATGAATTCAGAAGCGCTGATACTGTAAAAAGGCACCCCTGCCTCCCCTGCTGTTGCGCGCGCAAAAAGGGTCTTGCCAGTTCCCGGAGGCCCGATCAGAAGCACTCCCTTGGGAACTTTTGCTCCGAGTTTCTCGAATCGGGAGGGGTCTTTCAGAAACTCTATCGTCTCTCTCAGTTCCATCTTTACATTGTCCATGCCTGCAACGTCTTTAAACGTTATACTCGGTTTTTTTGTATCATACAGTTTGGCCTTGCTTGCTCCGAACGTAAAGAGCCCTCCAGGACCACCCTGAATCTTCTGATTCCTCCTCATCATCAGGACCCAGAAACCGATGATCAGCGCCCACGGCAGGATCCCGATCAGAATCTGCCGGAAATATCCCTGTTCAGCGGACTCGATGGTGATAATCACATTCTTCTCCCTCAGTTGGGACAGGAGTCCCTCACCCTGGAAAGAAGGCAGGACGGTCTGAAAGTATTTCACATTTACGGGTTTCTTTTCACCCTGAAACTCTATGTTCACCTCTTTAACGAATTCACCGTTTACAAGCAGCTTCTTTATTGAAACGGATTTTATATTGCCTGCGTTCAGTTGCTCCATGAACTGACTGTAATTTATCGTATATTGCGCAGGAGCACCTGTGCTGAAAAAGCTACTCCATGCATATAAAAATGCGAAAACTATAAAAAATACCGCGATGTACCTCCAATATGTACCGGGAATACCGCCTAACCCGCCTTTCTTATCTTCAGCCATGATTCATACCTGTTTTCATCCTTTTGGAGGCACACCCTCCAGCTATTTTCTTTTCATTAATGTTTTGATGGACGGACTTTCCTGAATCGATATATCCTCGTTCGACATCTACAAATATCAGCTATAAGCGAATCCGGTCGCCGACATCAATGCCTTCGGACCTATTGCAATTCTTAATAACTGCTTGTTTCCTCTCAAAAATGCTAAATAATTATCACGGGGAAATCAGGACGATCATGCTCGTAATAGACAGTGTCAACAACCGTGGGAGCATGCCCTGCCTCCAGTATATAGACCTGTATCTGGCCACCGTGTATCTTCCGTAACTTCTGAAGTTCTTTTATCAGTTCATCTACCGTCACTTAGGCCTCCCTTGTCATTCCGGTGCTCCTGTGTTTTATACTCTTTCCGATGTTTCAACTTTTGCCTGGTCTCATAATGACAATTCTACCGTTCAAATCCCTCTAAATAATTAAACCCACAACTGGCTTATGAGAAAATAAATAGAGAAAGTGATAAGCAGGGTCCCGAAGAGCAGCTTTATAGTCTTTGATGGAGTTTTGATATCCATCTTTGCTCCAATGTATGCCAGCGGGGCAACACCTATGCCAAGAGCAGCACTTATTTCCAGATCAATGTGTCCGAGATGATAATGGATCAACATTCCAGGAACAGACATTACAGCCACCGTCAGAAGTGATGTAGCGATAGCTTCTTTCATCTTCATTCGAA
This sequence comes from Thermodesulfovibrionales bacterium, assembly GCA_963716185.1. Taxonomy (GTDB): domain Bacteria; phylum Nitrospirota; class Thermodesulfovibrionia; order Thermodesulfovibrionales; family SM23-35; genus CAVZMO01. The sequence goes on along the minus strand of OY970295.1, from coordinate 2,888,906 downwards.
ATAACACAATATAGGCGGGAACAAAGAATATACCACCTCCGTTGGCGAGAATCCCTGATAAAAGCCCTATGACAGCAGCAACACCGATTATAGAGTACACAGGAGGAGAAGAAAAAACATTCCTTTTGTGAAAAATCTTTTCTATCACATTGTTATAAAAAAAATCGATCCCCATAAAAAAGAGTATAACTGCTGTAAAGAGCATTAAAAACTTTCCCGAAAGATACGTTGTTAAATAGGAGCCTGCAACTATTCCTGGGACTCCTCCGACGAGACTGTATAAGGCAATTCTGAAATTTACAAGATGTTCTCTTCTATATGCAAATGAGGCTATGATAGTTGTTAATAAAGTCAATGGCAGAGGTGTCCCAAGAGCAATATAAGGTGGGAGATTGAGAAATAGCCTCAATAACGGTGTGTCAATGCTACTGCCTCCGATACCAAAGAAGGCAGATATAAACCCTGTAAGACATCCAATAATAGCTGCTTTAAAATACAAGTTGTTTCCGTTGGAATCTCTTGCGTCTTTTTAGAACGTCATCATTCATTTTTAATTACTGCTGTCTTTTCTCATAGTTTCCAAGATGAAATCAATAAAGATTATTATACCTTCGATTAAGTTCGCCCTGCACACCTTCTAATAATATTTATATCTCATTAATTCGCTATCAAGTAATCTATGTGGTCTGCAACCCGCACTTAGAAGACACAATCTTACAGGATAAACTTCGCGCTCTCGTTGTATTCCTGAAATCAATGCGTATTATATATTGAGCAACGCCAGAGATTACTTCTCAATAATAAATAGGGATTCATCTATGAACTGCAGAAGACACTTGATTGCAATAGATCCGGTTGCGGGCAATGCCGAGGCGATTGTCACCGGCGACAAGGCCATGCTTATGCTGAAGAAGTACCGGCATATAAGGATCATTCCCCTCAGTGCGTTCTTGAGAAAAGGTGAGTGAAAGAAAAAAGGAGAGAGAAATTTCCATTTAAGGACATAAAGGCAAGATAATCTGTTATACTAAGGACAATAAAAAAAGAAATAGTTGAACCGGGAAACTGGCAATTTGATTTCATTTTGATATCCTCACCTTTTAACAGTCTCCCCAATTGACAAGATTAACCTTTCATGTTTTAGGTGGAAGCACTCTTCTACCCTTTCGCACAGGCTGATGCACATGTAGAATCAACACATAAGACTTAGTGGGATCTGAAATATACTAAGAAAAAGGTATCTATGGAAGAAATTAAACGAATTGCGATGAATAATGAGGAACTGTTTGAAGCCGCTGAAAAAGGTAACCGCTCAAAGGTAAAAGTCCTCCTGAAGATGGGTATTGATGTGGACTCAAGAGATGTCATCGGACAAAGTGCTTTAAGCCGGGCCTTGTTTGCGAGGCATGGCGGCATCGTGAAAATATTATTGGAAAAAGGCGCCAACGTAAACGCGAAAGATGATTGCGGTGAGACCGCTTTGCATAAAGCCTGTTATTTGGGTCGGTATGATGTTGTAAAGTTGCTTTTGGATAATAAAGCAGATGTCAATATGAAGGATATGCATGGCAACACCGCTCTGATTATAGCTTCCGAAACAGAGGACAGTTCAATTGTAAAAATATTATTAAAAAACAAAGCTGATGTCCACTTAAAAAACAATCATGGCAATACAGCCTTAAGTATAGCCAGAAAATTCGAGCACACAACGATGGTGTCATTGTTCAATCAGCATCTTCTCGTCTAATTGATCTCTCAAGAAAACACTAACACCGACAACCGAAGAGGAGACCTCATAAATGAAGGTGAGCAGTAAGACCATTCTCAGGAACCTGTCCCGTTTGCGGGTGGGCCTCCGCAGAAAAAGCCTGGCACAAAAGAACATCTGCGATGCGCCGCCGCTGAGATCAGAACTGTTCAGCAGCGATCAGATGGAACAGCATGGTAAAACCCTGGCGGGCTTGCACAAGTTGGGTCTGGGACGTGCACGGGACCGGCTTCTGACGCGGCTGGCTGAGAATGAAGGCGTGCTGCTTGGAGTCCGCAACCTGCTGACGGAGGCTATTAAGGCAAACCGCCGTATTACGCCGGCCGGGGAATGGCTGCTCGATAACTTCTATCTTATTGAAGAGCAGATTCGCGCGGCCAGGAGACACTTGCCAAAGGGGTACAGCCGTGAACTGCCTCGACTGGTGAATGGTTCATCGGCTGGTCTTCCGCGCGTGTACGATATTGCGCAGGAGACGATCTCACATGGCGATGGGCGGGTAGATCCGGAGAGCCTCAGCAATTTCGTGGCAGCCTACCAGACAGTCACCGCCCTGAAGTTAGGCGAATTATGGGCAATCCCCATCATGTTGCGCCTGTCACTGATCGAGAATCTCCGACGCGTTGCAGCCCGGATCGCCACTGACAGGATCGACCAAAACCTCGCCGATTATTGGGCGGACCAGATGAAGGAGACCGCCGAGAAGGACCCGAAGAGCCTTATTTTGGTGATCGCGGACATGGCGCGTTCAAACCCACCCATGGTGAGTTCGTTTGTTGCGGAACTTACGCGCCGATTGCAGGGGCAGGGTGGTCCCGCTTTGGCAATGCCGCTCACCTGGATTGAGCAGCGACTCTCCGAGTGTGGCCTGACGATCAAGCAGTTGGTGCAGTCGGAAAACCAGAAACAGGCCGCTGATCAGGTCTCGATGAGCAACAGCATTGGCAGCCTCCGTTTCCTGGACGCGATGGACTGGCGTGCGTTCGTAGAGGCGATGAGTGACGTCGAGCGGACCCTGCGTGAGGACACGGGCGGAGTTTACGGTAAGATGGATTTTGCAACCCGTGATCGATACCGTCACGTGGTGGAGAAGATAGCGAAGAGCAGCCGGCTATCCGAGGGCGAGGTGGCACGCAAAGCGATTGATCTTTCGCACGATGCCGCGGCCGGAAAAGGCGTTGACGATCGAACCGCACATGTCGGCTTCTACCTGATAGACAAGGGGCTGGCGCAGCTTGAGCAGCTGGCGGAGGTGCGGCATTCCACCTCCGAGTCTCTTCAGGGAATCGGCTACGCGTTTCCTTTGCTCTTCTATGTCGGCACGATCACGCTGATTACGGCGATTTTCACCGGGAGCTTATTGGCGAAGGCATCCGCCGGTGCATACCCTGACCGGCTACTCGCGCTGATTGGCATACTCTCGATGCTGGGCGCAAGTCAACTGGCGGTGGCGCTGGTTAACTGGCTGACTACGTTGCTCGCGACCCCGCATCCGCTGCCGCGAATGGACTTCTCTAAAGGGATCCCGCCGGAATCGATTACCCTGGCCGTGGTTCCTACCATGCTCATAAGCGCTCAAAACATCGAGGACCTGATCGAGGCGCTGGAAGTCCGGTTCCTGGCAAATCGGGACGAGAACCTGCACTTCGGCCTGCTGACTGATTTTCGGGACGCGGACGCGGAAACGGCTCCAGAGGACAAGCCACTGTTGCGGCTGGCCCGGCAAAAAATAGAAGAGCTGAATAAAAAGTACGGGAGTACACAAGGCAATACCTTCTTCCTTTTCCATCGCCCTCGCCGATGGAACCCCCGGGAGCAGATTTGGATGGGTTACGAGCGTAAACGAGGGAAGCTCGAGGATCTGAATTCCCTTCTGCGAAGCGGGACGCATGGTATCCCTGGGGACCGCTTCTCGCTCGTCGTCGGTAATACTGCAATTTTATCTAACGTGAAGTACGTGATCACTCTTGACACGGATACGCAATTACCACGCGACTCGGCGCAGCAGTTTGTGGGAGCCATGGCGCACCCGCTGAATCGCGCGTACTACGACGAAGACAAGCAGCGTGTTGTTGCCGGGTACGGCATTTTGCAGCCACGCGTGGCCGCGAGCTTGCCGGGCACAAACCGGTCGCGGTATGCGCGAATGTGCGGGAGTGAGCCGGGTATCGATCCGTATACGCGCGCCGTCTCAGATGTTTACCAGGACCTCTTCCATGAAGGCTCGTTCATCGGCAAGGGCATCTATGACGTCGATGCATTCGAGCGGACGCTTAACGGACGCTTCCCCGAGAACCGGATCCTCAGCCACGATCTTCTGGAAGGGTGCTACGCACGGGCGGGGCTGTTGAGCGATGTAATGGTGTACGAGGAATATCCATCTCGCTACAGCGCGGACGTGAGCCGCCGGCACCGCTGGATTCGCGGGGATTGGCAGATTGCGCGGTGGCTGCTGTCGGGTGTGCCTGGTTCCGATCCCGATGCGCGCCTTCAGAAGAATCCGCTCTCTGGACTGTCCCAATGGAAGATCCTCGACAACCTTCGGCGTAGCCTTGTGCCTTCGGCGTTGACACTGCTGTTGCTGCTGGGCTGGACGGTCTTGCCATCGGCATGGTTTTGGACTCTGTCGGTGATCGGCATCATCCTGATTCCTTCCTTGATTGCCTCTGTCCTGGATGTGCTTCAGAAGCCGGGTGATGTGCTTTTGAGGCAGCACCTTGCTGCCTCAGTGCGTTCTACGCGCAGGCGCTTTGCTCAAGCTGCATTTTCGCTCGTCTGCCTGCCTTACGAGGCGTTTTACAGTCTGGATGCGATTATGCGCACCACGTGGCGGATGCTGGTCACGCATAAGCGACTTCTCGAATGGAGTCGGTCCGACGACTCGGATCGCACGAGCCGTAATCACCAAGAGGGCCTCGTCAGCTCATGCCGGACCATGTGGATCGCCCCGGTCATTGCCGCCACCACAGTGATCTACCTGGTGCTTTCGGGGCCGGCGGCTTTAGCTGAGGCCGGGCCCATACTGGGCCTCTGGTTTTTCTCTCCCGCTATCGCGTGGTGGATCAGCCGACCGCTCGCTCGCCGTGGAGCAAGGCTGACGGACGAACAGACCCTCTTTCTCCGGAAGCTTTCACGAAAGAGCTGGACGTTCTTCGAGACATTCGTCGACCCGGAAGATAATTGGCTGCCGCCGGATAACTATCAGGAGTATCCGGTTGCCGTGGCCGTACATCGCACCTCGCCGACCAACATGGGCCTTGCGCTGCTCGCGAATTTATCCGCGCACGACTTCGGCTATATTTCAACGGGACAGCTCATCAAGCGCACGGCGAATGCATTCCATACAATGAAAACATTGGAACGATACCGGGGCCACTTCTACAACTGGTACGACACGCAATCTCTGAAACCACTGTCGCCCCACTACATTTCTACGGTGGACAGCGGGAACCTGGCAGGCCACCTGTTGACATTGCGGCAGGGTCTGCTCGCGCTTCCCGATCAAAAGATCATAGGAGCGAGATTGTTTGACGGCCTCAACGATACACTAATGATTCTCGTGGGGATTTTCGCGGACACTCCTATAGTAGTCGCACCAGCGGGGCTCGCCCATCTTCGGCAAGGCCTGGAGTCAGCACTCAAGTCCCCGCCAACTAAGCTTATGGCGGCTCGGCAGTGTCTTGATCATCTGGCACTATCCGCTGCAGAAGTGGTCGCCGGCATTGATGCCGACCGTGAGAACCCGGCCGGGTGGTGGGCACGTGCCTTTGCCCGGCAATGCCGTGACGCCCTCGATGAGCTGACCCTTCTTAACCCGCCGACAGTCAGCGGCATCGATGAGATACCGACGCTGCGCGAACTGGCAGGACTTGGCAACCAACGCGCAATTGAGAGAATCGCGGCTATCGAACAGCTTGCATTGCAATCCGGCGAACTAACCCGCATGGAATATGATTTCCTGTTTGACGAGGAGCGCCATCTATTGACCATCGGGTACAACGTCGGTGAACGCCGGCGGGACGCGAGTTTTTACGATTTGCTTGCTTCGGAAGCGAGACTGTGCAGTTTCGTGGCGATTGCGCAGGAACAACTGCCGCAGGAGAGCTGGTTCACCCTGGGGCGCCTGCTCACCACTACGAGTGGAGAGCCGATTCTCCTTTCGTGGGGCGGATCGATGTTCGAGTACCTGATGCCGCTTCTGGTGATGCCGACGTATGAAAACACGCTGCTCGACCAGACTTATAAGGCGGCTGTGGCCGGGCAGATCAAATATGGAAAGAAGCGCGGAGTGCCGTGGGGCATTTCGGAATCCGGCTATAACATGATCGACGGCCATCTTAACTACCAGTACCGCGCTTTTGGCGTGCCCGGCCTGGGGCTCCAACGCGGGCTCTTCGGGGATCTGGTAATTGCGCCCTATGCCTCGGCGCTTGCGCTGATGGTGGCGCCCGAGGAAGCGTGCCTGAATCTGCAGCGACTCGCTGCTGAAGGGTTTGAAGGAAAATACGGCTTCTATGAAGCTATCGACTACACGCCTTCACGTCTGCCGCGCGGACAGTCGAGCGCCGTGGTCCGCTCCTTCATGGCACATCACGTTGGAATGAGCTTGCTTTCTTTGGCCTATCTGCTCCTGGACCGTCCGATGCAGAAGCGATTCGAGTCGGACCCGGTATTCCAGGCAACCATGCTGTTGCTCCAGGAGCGGGTGCCAAAGGCCACGGCGTTTTATTCGCACACCGCCGAGCTCTCCTACATACATGGGGCTTCCAGTTTTACGGAGATGCCGGTGCGCGTTTTCAGCAGCCCGGATACGCCGGTCCCTGAAGTGCAGTTGTTGTCCAACGGCAGATATCACGTGATGATTACGAATGCGGGGGGCGGTTACAGCCGTTGGAAGGACATCGCAGTGACACGCTGGCGCGAAGACAGTACCCGCGACAACTGGGGCACATTCTGTTACCTCCGCGACGTGGCTAGCGGAGAGTTCTGGTCAACCGCATATCAGCCGACGCTCAAACGACCAGCCAATCAATCGAAGAATTACGAAGCGATTTTCTCGGAGGCGAAAGTGGAGTTTCGCTGCCGGGACCACGACTTTGACACACATACGGAGATCGCTGTTTCACCCGAGGACGACATTGAACTGCGCCGAGTCCGTATCACCAACCGGGCCCGGACGCGCAGAGCGATTGATGTTACGAGTTACGCGGAAGTGGTTCTTGCACCGCCTGCCGCAGAAGCACTGCATCCGGCGTTCAGCAATCTCTTTGTTCAGACCGAAATCATTCGCCAGCAGCGGGCGATCCTCTGCACCCGCCGGCCCCGCTCCCAGGGGGAGCAGCCGCCCTGGATGTTTCACCTGATGGCTGTGCATGGGGCGGAGATCGGAGAAGTCTCCTATGAGACGGATCGCATGCAGTTCATCGGCCGCGGAAACACGGTCGCCGATCCACAGGCAATGAGAGGGGTAGCTGGTTTTTTTACGGGTGCGCTCTCGGACAGCGAGGGCTCTGTGCTCGATCCGATTGTCGCCATCCGGTATCGGATAACGCTGGATCCGGAAGAATCGGTAACGATAAATATTGTCTCGGGCATCGGCGAAACCCGCGACGTGTGCCTGGGCCTTGTGGAGAAATACCAGGATCGACATCTCGCGGATCGCGTCTTTGATCTGGCATGGACACATGGCCAGGTGTTCCTGCGGCAGTTCAATGCGTCAGAGGCCGACGCGCAACTCTATGGGCGCCTTGCCAGCTCGATAATCTATGCTAATTCTTCGCTACGCGCCGAACCGGGCGTCCTCATCAAAAACCACCGGGGGCAATCCGGTCTCTGGGGCTACGCCATCTCCGGCGATTTGCCGATCGTGCTGCTGCAGATTGAAGATCCGGCAAATATCGATCTGGTGCGCCAACTCGTGCAGGCCCATGCATACTGGCGTCTAAAAGGACTGGCGGTGGACCTGGTGATCTGGAACGAAGATCACGCCGGTTACCGACAACTTCTGCAAGACCAGATCATGGGGCTCATTGCCGCGGGCACCGAAGCCAACGTGACCGATCGACCCGGCGGCATTTTCCTAAGACCTGCGGACCAGATATCGAACGAGGACCGCATCTTGATCCAAACGGTCGCTCGCGCCATCATCACCGACAGCCGGGGGGCGCTGGCGGACCAGATCAACCGTCGCAGTCTTGTGGAAGTAACAGTGCCGCTCCTTACACCGACCCGAACCCACCGCTCCGAACCCCTGGCGGTCGCCGCGCTGCCTCGCCACGATCTGGCGTTCTTCAACGGGCTGGGCGGATTCACCCCGGATGGGCGCGAGTATGTCATTACGACCGCGCACGGGCAGGTGACGCCGGCGCCATGGGTGAATATGCTGGCAAACCCGCACTTCGGGACCGTCATTTCAGAGAGCGGGCTTGCCTACACCTGGAGTGAGAATGCTCATGAGTTCCGCCTCACTCCCTGGGGGAACGATCCCGTGAGCGATTCGAGCGGAGAAGCTTTCTACATCCGCGATGAAGAGCGCGGCCACTTCTGGTCCCCCATGCCGCTGCCCAGCCGCGGGGCGACGCCTTACGTTACCCGGCATGGATTTGGCTACAGCGTCTTCGAGCACACGGAGCGCGGCATCCGCTCAGAGGTGTGGGTTTACGTGGCCCTGGACGCACCGATCAAGTTCACGGTGCTGAAAGTGCGAAACGAGTCGGGGCGAGCGCGCCGACTTTCCGCCACCGGATACGCAGAATGGGTCCTTGGCGACCTGCGGCCGAAATCGACCATGCACGTGATCACCGAAATTGACCCGAATAGCGGCGCGCTCTTCGCGCGGAACTCTTACAACACGGAGTTCGCCGAGAGGGTTGCCTTCTTTGATGTGGACGATGCGCCCCGGACCTTAAGCGGCGACAGGACTGAGTTCCTCGGACGCAACGGCACGCTTCGGAATCCGGCCGTGATGACCCGGTTGCGCCTCTCCGGCAAGGTGGGGACCGCTTTGGATCCCTGCGCCGCTATCCAGGTTCCATTCGATCTGGCCGACGGGCAAGAGCGCGAGATCATCTTCAGGCTCGGCGCAGGGCGAGATGACGATGACGCCGGCAAACTGGTGCGTCGTTTCCGGGGATCTGCTGCCGCGCGCGGCGCGCTCGAAGCGGTGTGGCAGTACTGGAATCACACGCTTGGCGCAGTACAAGTGGAAACACCCGACCAGTCCGTCAATATTCTGACCAATGGCTGGCTCCTGTATCAAACTATAGCGTGCCGACTTTGGGCCCGGAACGGATACTATCAGCCGGGGGGCGCCTTCGGTTTCCGCGATCAGTTGCAGGATGTGATGGCGCTCGTCCACACAGAGCCGCGGCTTGTGCGTGAGCATCTTCTCCTGTGCGCGGCCCATCAGTTCAAGGAGGGCGATGTCCAGCATTGGTGGCATCCTCTGTCGGGGCGCGGCGTGCGTACACACTGTTCGGATGATTTCCTCTGGTTGCCGCTGGCCACGTGCCGTTATGTTCTGAACACTGGAGACACCGGGGTATTAGATGAATCCGTCCACTTTATCGAGGGCCGCCCGGTAAATACGGACGAGGACTCTTATTACGATCTTCCCAGCCGGTCTGAACAAGCGCCCAGTTTGTACGATCACTGTGTGCGGGCCATCCTGAGAGGCATCAGTTTTGGCGCACACGGCCTGCCGCTCATCGGCTCGGGTGATTGGAACGACGGCATGAACGTTGTGGGGGAAAAAGGCAAGGGCGAAAGTGTTTGGTTGGGGTTTTTCCTTTATGAAGTGCTCATGCAGTTCACTGAGATCGCACGATTGCATGGCGACCTCCCCTTCGTCGAACGCTGCAAGACGGAGGCGGCTCAACTGCAGCGGAATATCGAGCAGAACGGCTGGGATGGTGAGTGGTACCGCCGCGCATATTTTGATGATGGCTCGCCTCTCGGTTCGGCGGGTAATCCCGAATGTCAGATAGATTCAATTGCGCAAAGCTGGTCCGTTCTATCCGGCGCCGGGGATGCCGAACGCTCGCGCATGGCAATGGAAGCGTTTGATAAGCGCCTCGTCAGACGTGACCATTCGCTGATCCAACTTCTGGACCCACCGTTCGACAAGTCGAATTTGAACCCGGGCTATATAAAAGGATACGCTCCCGGGGTGAGAGAGAATGGCGGACAGTACACTCATGCAGCGATATGGGCAGCAATGGCGTTCGCCCAATCAGGCGACAGCCGGCGTGCCTGGGAACTGCTGACAATGATAAACCCGATAAACCATGCGAGATCTCCCGAGGGTATTGAAACCTACAAAGTAGAACCTTATGTCGTTGCGGCTGATGTTTATGCGCTCCCTCCTTATACCGGCCGCGGTGGATGGACATGGTACACGGGATCTGCCGGTTGGATGTACCGGCTTATCGTGGAATCACTTCTGGGACTGCGGCTTGAAACAGGCAAACTGAGTTTCGCACCGTGCCTCCCTGCGGATTGGGAGACGTTCAAGGTACACTACCGATACCGGGAAACTATCTACCATATCACTGTCCTGCAAACGCGCACAGGAAAGGGAGGGACACGTGTGATAGTCGACGGCGTTGAGCGCGGCGATCAGTCTATCCCCCTTGTTGACGACCTTCAGGAACACTCGGTCGAGGTGAGAATACACCCGCGCGCAGTTAACAGAGATTGACCGTTCCAGGAATTCGATCCTGAGATATAAACTTTCAACTGAAAATTTGTATCTCACCGACAGACTGAAGGTTACCGACTATTCCCCTGCTACCAGGAATTAAAATTATCAGGAATTGAAACGCTTGCGAATTATATAAGAAAGTCTTCGAAGGAAGCATTAGCAGCTTCTCCGGATATACTATCATTCTTGAATTACCTTGACTAACTGCTCAAGGGCATGATATCATAAAGATGAGATTTTAGAGGTTTTTGCGTTCAAAAAAGGCCACAAAGACTTTTAGCTTTGTGGCCTTTTTTATTGGGTCCTTCTGAGATTTTAGTTTATAGAGAAGGAGGTAAAAAGAAATGGCTCAAGGAACAGTAAAATGGTTTAATGACTCAAAAGGTTTCGGTTTTATCACGAGAGACGATGGCACTGACATTTTTGTCCACCATTCTTCAATTCAGGGCAGCGGATTTAAGTCCCTCGCTGAAGGTGATTCAGTCACCTTTGAAAATGAGAATGGCCCAAAAGGTCTCAAGGCAATTAATGTAGTAAAACACTAAATATAAGAGAAGTCCCCCTGATTAAGCTGGGGGACTTCTCTACATAAAGGCAAAATGTCATATAGGCAAAATTATCTGGAAAGAGTGGAACTGAAGAAACAATGCAGGCTCGCAAGCGGTTTAGTTTCCGAACACTTTCCAGAGGTCTCAGACATAGTAATTCATATGACGTACTATCAGAATGCGGTAATTCCGATTCTGATGGTTCGCAATGTGAATTTCTGGCCCTCACGGCACGCCTATTTTAAAATGGATTGTATGATAAAAGGCTGCAGTGACGGGGGATTTGATCTGACTTCAGTTGTTTCTCACATGATTAAAATCCACAAAAAATCTGAAAAGGGAAAACTTCTCTGCAGTGGAACTATCGATGCCCTTGCCACTGACCATGCGAGTATTGCTTATCAGATTACTATAAAGTACAACAAAACATAATAAAAGATCGTTCGAAACCCTCTGAAGGCTTTTGTTTTAGGGTCTTCCTGCCTTCACCAGTTAACTTGCTCAGAATTACATGATATGCCATTGCCCTAACCCGCGCAACCCAATTATTCATAAAATTTCTCTATTGGTGCGCCGGAGATAGAGTATTTCCGCTCATTCTCCCGAATGCTTTCGGGAAAGCTTTCGGGACCTCGAGGGCTTTTGCCTCTTTATCATCGAAATGTCTTTGACTATCGGCAAAAGAATCCGCTCCGATACTCTATCTCCGGCTATTGCCTCCAAATTTGTGAATAATGTGGGTTAATTCATAAATCCTATGATCGTAAAGGCGGATACAGTGTTTGAGCGGCTTTAAATTCTGTGAAGATTTATCGGAACAGAATTTACCTCGGAGGCCGATAGCCCGAGAATGAGCTCAAATACTGTATCCGCCGTGTTCACCACTAATCTATGAATAATAAAGCCTGACCTTCCTCTCTTTAAATACTATCTGCCGTCCTGACGTGAATTGAGTTTTCACTGACAGCATTTTTACCTGTATAATTATCGTATGAGAACCATGCCAAGCCCGAGCTACAGCATAACGCTCAGACTCGAGATAGCAAATCAGGTCGGTATGTTTGGTAAGATTGCTACAACCATAGGTGAAAGGGGTGGCGATATTGGCGCTGTGGATATCGTCAGGGTCGGCAAAGGCATGATCGTTAGAGATTTCACCGTGAATGCAAGGGATGAGGCCCACGAAAAAGATATCGTTGAAGCTGTTAGAGGGATCGACGGAGTCAGGGTCATTCACGTCACTGATAGGACATTCTTACAACACCTTGGCGGAAAGATAGAGATCCATAATAAAGTGCCCGTAAAAAACCGCAATGATTTATCGAGAGTGTATACTCCCGGAGTTGCACGTGTATGTAAAGCGATTCAGAAGGATAAAGAAAAAGCATACCGGTTTACTATTAAAGCGAATTCCGTAGCTATAGTGACAGACGGAAGCGCCGTTCTCGGACTCGGAGATATCGGTCCGGAGGCGGCACTGCCCGTCATGGAAGGAAAAGCAATGCTTTTCAAAGAGTTTGCAAACATCGATGCCTTTCCTGTCTGTCTTTCAACAAAGGACCCTGAAGAAATCATCAAAACAGTAATAAATATCTCGCCTGTTTTTGGCGGCATCAACATCGAGGACATTTCATCTCCGAGATGTTTTGAGATTGAAGAGAGGCTGAAGGAGGAACTCGACATTCCGGTTTTTCATGACGACCAGCATGGGACGGCAATTGTAGTTCTATCAGCTCTTCTGAATGCAGTGAAAGTTGTGGGGAAAAGAATCGAAAGCCTGAAGATTGCTATTTCAGGCGCAGGCGCTGCAGGGACAGCGTGCTGCAAAATTCTTAGAGAAGTCGGCGTAACGGATATGCTTGTCTGCGACAGAGCAGGAATCATCTATAAAGGCAGAAAAGAGAATATGAACCCTGCAAAGCAATGGATTGCGGAAAATACGAACCAACACATGATCACGGGAAGCATCTCATCTGCACTGAACTCTGCGGATATTTTTATCGGGGTCTCAGTCCCTGGTCTTATCTCCGTAGAGGACATCAAACGTATGGCTGATGATCCGATTGTTTTTGCCCTTGCCAACCCGGAGCCCGAGATCGCTCCTGAGGAAGCATACCCATATGTCAGAATTATCGCGACCGGCAGGTCTGACTATCCGAATCAGATCAATAATATGCTCTGTTTTCCGGGATTATTCCGGGGTCTTCTCGACTCACGGGTAAGGACCGTTAATGAAGAAATCAAGCTCGCCGCTGCCAGGGCAATCTCCTCGATGGTTGATGAAAAAGACCTTAGTGAAGATTATATAGTACCGAGCATATTTGATAGAAAAGTTGTTGCAACAGTTGCCTCGGCTGTTTCGGATGCTGCCCACATGACCGGCGTGGCAAGAAAAGAAAGATAAAATCAGATTATGCAGAAGAGAATGTCAGCCCTGTAATCATTTATCTATCTTTGTTATCTCATCCCTATCGAAAACAGGCAGTTCCAAAACCTCATTATGCCTTTTTATCTTCAGGCCGTCTTCTTTCGGCAAGATTTTTCCTATCTTTGCAGCGGGGATGCCGTTATCCTTTAACGCTTCCAAAACCTTTTCGGTGTCACGAGGATCGATTGAAATAAGCAGTGAACCCGACGCTATCAGGCCAAGGGGGTCCAGTCCATAGTGCCGGCACAGTATCCGGCACTCAGGGAAAACGGGGATACGTTCTTCTTCCACAATCAATCCCACGTCTGCGGCGGCTGCGACCTCAGAGAGACCGGTCGCCAGTCCCCCTTCGGTCGGATCATGCATGGAGTGAACATCTCCAAGCCGTGCTGCAATTTCCGCTTCTTTGAGAATGCTGATCCCGGGATGCTCTATAAAGCCTCTGCACTTTTGAACAAAATCCGGGCCAAAGACTGCCTCCAAATCTTTTCCATTCCGGCGCGCAATGACGGAAATGCCCTCAATCGCTATACCTTTGGTAAGAATAATATCATCTCCTATCTTAGCTCCGCTCGTGGTTATAAGTCCGTCTTTTTTGACCTCTCCGACCATCGCGCCTACAACAATTATCCTGTCAATGCCCGTAGTAATTTCCGTGTGTCCTCCGCACAAGGAGACGCCGGTATCCCTGCAGGCGGATGAAAGTTGTCGGAATATTTCCTCAACGATTTCACTTGTTATGCGCTTCTCAGGCAGAAGAATTGAGGCCAGGAGCCACAGGGGTTTTCCGCCCATGGTGGCTATGTCATTCGCGTTGATCCTGACGGTGTAAGTTCCTATATCTTCAGCTACAAATGTAATCGGATCTGTCTTTAGAAGGAGATACCTGTCACCCATATCAACAGCCGCCGCATCCTCTCCGATAGAGGGCCCTACCTTGACCCTGTTATCTAAAGATGTGTAGGCCTTAAGCATCCTGGCCAGTATGTCCGGCGGCAGCTTTCCAACCGGCAGGAACACGGGATCAACCACCTCCTTACGGACTGATCATATCTATTTACTTATCAAACTTTTGCGAAAGATGCAATCAGCCCCCTTTAGGCAATATCATCTGCATTTCTATGAAAAGCTGTTTTCATATCTGCTATAATGCCATTAAGACAGTTAGAGGAGGCACGGCATATGAATTGGAGAGAATATATTGAAAGCACTCCTGATGTGCTTCGAGGGAAGCCACGGATTAAGGGCACAAGGATACCGGTTAGTTTGATCCTCGGATATCTTGCTGCCGGCAATACTGTCGAAAAGATTATTCAGGAATTCCCTGATCTGAACAGGGAACAGATTTTCTGCATGCCTCGATTTTGCCCGTGATTTATCCGAATTTGAAGCTATAGCTGTATGAGTTTGCGGTTTTTCGCAGACCAGTGCATCTCAAATTTTATCATTGATACCTCAAAGGATTTGTCTGCATATCAGGCTTTTTTCTGGATTTGTTATAATCAAAAAACAGAGTAAATTATATTCTCAAATTGAGGCTGTTTAAGACCGTAGGTGGGAGTATTTGGAAATAATAGATTTAATAATAATTCCGGAAATACTTGATAAGCTTATATGGAAACACAATGTAACCGAAACGGAAGTCAGACAGGTTTTCCTTAATGGACCAAGATACAGGTTTATTGAAAAGGGCAGGTATAGGGGTGAACATCTATATCTCGCTCTTGGAAGTACAGATTCAGGGCGATATTTAACCGTATACTTTTTATATAAGAAAAAAAAAGAAGCATTCATTGTAACTGCAAGGGATATGACTGAGAAAGAAAGGAAGAGATATGCAAAAAAGTAAGAAGAAAATAGAGCCCATCCCTGATGAATTTAAAACTATCATGGAAGCATCAGATTTCTGGGACAAGCATGACATCACCGATTACTGGGATAACACAAAAGAAGTAAAATGCAGGGCAAGCTTAAAAAAAGAGCCCAAATATATTGCCCTTGAGGAAAGCATTGCCAAAAAGGCACTTGCTGTAGCAAAGGAAAAACATGTTTCTATGGAAACCTTGGTCAATCTATGGCTTAAAGAAAAACTTTCTGCTGTAAGATAATATACTTCCGCACTCTGGTACTTTAAGTCTCTCGAACTTCCTCCACCTCACAATAAAGGGATTTTTGCATTACAGGTGAGAAACCATCCCGAGATAATTCCTCAACTTATACAGAGATTGCTGAATTATTTATCTGTTAACCCTGACACGGATTATTACAACGGAAAATTGTTCCTTGTGGAAGTCCATCGAATCAGGATCAAGCAATAGAGAAAATTAAAGAACCTCTCATTCACGCACACTGAAACCGCTGATTGTTATATTGCCAGAAAACTCTACTTATGGGGTGTCTACTTTTTAGGGACGCTTACGACGTTTATTGGCGGTCCCAACGGGATTCGAACCCGTGTTTTAGCCTTGAGAGGGCCGAGATTTTTCTTTTTTATCAGTGACTTTTAAATTTGAGCACCAAGAAAACACCTTAACTGTGATTTGTGAACTAAATATCTGGCTCTTAGTTCCGGAGAACGCAGGACTCCCGAAGATAACTCCCTATATGTTGAGACATTCCTTTGCGACGCGCCCCCTGAAATCCGGGGTAGATGTTGAAACTGTGCGGCAGCTGATGGGTCACAAGGCTCTCAAAACGACTGCGCGATATCTCCACAGCTTTGCAGAGCACCTATGCTCCGCTGTAAATAAACTTGATTCATAATATCTCTTGAGCCAAAAAGCCTCCTTCCTGTATCACCGTATCTGAGACCTGATACAATTGTGTGGTACACTTGCTCAATGGCCAAAGAGTGTGGTTGTGATTGTACGAAACATAATTTCAATATCAAGCTTGAAACTACAATGAGATATATAATAGAGATCGAACATAAACTTATTTGCCACATATTCAAATGGTACAGCATGCTGCTGATAACTAAGTTGGCTTAACCCTGTAATGCCTGGTCGCACAAAATGTCTTTCCGAATAATAGGGGATCAATTCCTTCAATTTCTTTACGAACTCCGGGCGCTCCGCCCTCGGTCCGACAACGCTCATATCGCCTTTGAGGATATTGTAGAACTGGGGAAACTCGTCGATACCGATTTTCCTCAAGAATCTTCCAATTCTTGTAATCCGCGGATCGCTTGCCTGTGACCAAATCGCGCCCGCTCTACCTTCTATGTCAGAGTGCATAGTCCGGAACTTCAGAAGTGCGAAGATGCGACCGTCCTTCCCAACTCTTTGAAGACGAATCATCACGGGACCAGACGAGTCAAGCTTTATTAATATACAAATAGGCACGAATAAGGGTAATAACGTAAATAAGCCAACCACCGCATCTTTAGCATACGCAATTGCCAAAATGCTCATCACTGTGGATTTTCCACTGCCAGGTGGCCCGTGATAGCGACCGGATTAGCTTCGGAGAGTATTCGTTCAATAGTAGTAGATGTATATTGCAGAGCACGATGGGAGAATTTGAAACGCAAGGGATTATAAACAGCATCCAAGGGAGCATCAGTATGGTATTTCGCCACAGAACGTATACAAGATAACCAGTTGGGTGTCTGCATATTAACTGTAAATTCACGTATCGCGGTTTCTTGTGCATTAGCGCACCCTCCTCGCTGAAAATCGCTTTTCTAATGTTTTCATTAATTGAGCGACCGCCTTGGGAAGGAGTTTTTCTATCAACTTCCAAATTAATATTATTACCGCACAGATCAGGAAAAGAGTCGGCCACTGTAATTTGGGATATTTCTTTGCGAATTCTGTTAAAAGCTCAAGTAGCTCTTTCATCGTTTATTCTTCATCAAAGAAATGGACACAAAGACCCTCACTGAAAAGTGCAATCTAAATGCACTGATTCCCATATGAACAAATTGCAGTTGTTGACACTTAATTCTTAAATATCTATAGTAGTGATTATGAGTGAAGTAATCAAGTTATTAACAGCTGGGGCCACCTCTGAATTCAATGGCTTGAAAAAATAAGAGATGACTTAAGAGTCCGTTGCACGAATATTATTCAAACAAGCACCTTTAAGAAAGTGATGGTAATGTCCTCGGGTGCAGAATCATAAATCGCGCCCTGATCCTTCGTTGCTCATTGATCGATATTGCCCTTCTATCCTGGTTATCAGTTTTCATTTAAAACCATCTTACCGCTACGCCATAGTTTTAAAAGATTGTGAGATGTAATATGGGGTCAATTCTTTGAAATTGACAAAAGGAGAGTTTGAAGAAATCCTGAATTCCAAAACACCGGCAAGCATATTGCAATGCGTAGCGTAGTAATGTAGGGTCTTGAAATATAGCATGCCCAGCAAAACGGCGCACGGGTCAAGTTTTCTATGTTCACAAATCAGAAAGAAAAAAATAAGAGACACTTCCCGTATTGTGCACCGGCTCATAGAAGGGTGCCCCGTCTCGAATGATAATCATCATTTCTATTGTGCAGTCACCTTCGGAGTAGGCAACAAGATATCTTATATAGCATGAGAAGAAATGATAAATAATTGGCATCTTGACCGAAGTATTCGTCCCTTGATAAACTGAGGCAATAAGGAGGTGTTAGAATCATGTCAAAAGCCCTTGCGAAAACTCCGAGTCAGCCTCGCATGAGCACAAAGCTTCACCGGCATCTGAAGAGACAGGGCCACACAGATGTTACTTTGAAGGACATACAGCGGAGTCTGTCAGGCATCGGCATTTCTCTTTCCAGGAGAGTTATTGAAGAAAGAGAAAAGCGATAGCTGATGCCCTTTTTCATAGACACAAGCGCTTTATTCAAAAGATACCAGGCCGAGAAAGGGACCGCATTGGTCTCCCGGATACTCGAAGAATCCGATGATCCTATCTTCATATCTTCGATAACTATTATTGAAATCATTTCCAACCTGAAGAGGCTTTGTGAAATCGACAAGATCACAACAGAGGAACAGTTCTTGAAGCAACGCACTTTCTTCTACCAGGATATCGGTGCTCTTAATATTACTATCCTCGACGTATCTGCAGAAGACATTATCAAAGCCGAGGATCTTATTCTGAAAAGATACATGAAACCGGTTGACAGTGTTCAGCTTGCAATAGCCCTGAACCTGAAGCGCGATAATGTGACTTTTGTTTCTTCCGACCGTCGCCTTTGCAAATTGCAGCTGAAGAGTCACTTGATATCCTAACGCCGTAAAGTCTGCTTAAGACCTTGAATCCGAACGGAGATATCGGGCTCTCGGAGAAACGGCAAACGGTCGACGCTTGATGGTCATTTTCACAGTGAGACATGCTGGCACCCTGGTGCGGGTTATATCCGCCCGTAATATGAACGCCAAAGAAAGGAAGTTATATTAGCAAAAAATTAAAAGCAATCCCGAAGTTTAAGTCAGAGGCGGAAGAGCGCCGTTTTTGGGAGACACATGATACGACCGAGTATTTTGATTCCTCTAAGATGGTTCGCGCCCGTTTCCCGGATCTGAAGCCTTCTACTCAATCCATTTCCTTGCGGCTACCTCTCTCGCTCCTTGAAGCGATACGCATTGAGGCAAATAAACGAGATGTGCCTTACCAGTCGCTCATAAAGGTATGGCTGCCAGAACGACTGAAACAGCAGGCACCAAGAATGAAATCGGAAGGGTAAACTCTTGAGATACAGGGACGGCAGAATGACTCAGCGATACGCTCATTATCATCGAACAGAAATAAAGGGGACGGTTCTATTTTGCCCCTTGGTTTAAAGTCCATATTTTAAAATTATTTCTTTAATTTCTCCCGCCGAGATGTTTTCTTTATATGCCTTATCATAGATAGTAAGCAAGTAGATGGTGTTTTCCTTTATCAGAGCGTAACAGATTATGCGATAGCCTTTACTTTTCCCGCTTTTCATATCCGAACTTGCAAGACGCGCCTTAAATACCTTTCCTTCTAACCCCGGGATGGCTTCACCATAAAAAGGATTATCACTAAGGCTCATTTTCAACAGTTGCCCCCTAAAAAAGCGACACCTCAAAGACGGAAACCCAGTATTTAAGCCTACTTACGAGAAAAGCAAATGAGAATAAGGGTCAAACATAGTGCCACGTTGATAGCATTATTAGGTTGAAATGTCGTGCTTAAATACCTATAATACTAATGCTATGTTTATCAGGATAAAGCCATCCGGTCCAAGAAAATATATTCAAATCGTAAAGAGCATATGGGATAAGGGACATGTCCGGCAAAAGGTTATCGGCACCTTGGGACGCCTTGACAGGTTGGAAGAAACAGGGGAACTCGACAGTCTCCTGCGGTCTGGGGTGCGCTTTTCCGAAAAACTGGCAATCATTGACTCCTATGAAAAAGGCGTTGTTCCCTCAGTGGAAGATGCAAAAGTCGGTATACCTATGGTATTTGGACGGTTATGGAAAGATACTGGGATACAGTGTGTGATCGAAGAGTTGTTGGGGGAGAGGAAGTATCAGTTTCCGGTAGAGCGAGCGATCTTCTTAACTGTGCTGCACAGATTAAGCGTATCGGGCTCTGACCGGGCGGCGGAGAAGTGGAAGGAGCAGTACAAGATTGCCGGGACGGAGAAGATAGACCTTCATCATTTGTACAGGGCGATGGCATGGCTTGGGGAAGAGCTGCCGGAGGAAGAACAAAAAGGGGCGACGCCGTTTGCACCGAGATGCATAAAGGACCTGATCGAAGAGGGGATATTTCAAAGGGAGAGGAGTTTATTCAGAGACCTCACCCTGGTGTTTTTTGATACGACGAGCATCTATTTTGAGGGAAACGGAGGGGAGGAGATCGGGGCCTATGGGCATTCAAAGGATCATCGGCCTGATCTGAAGCAGATGGTCGTAGGGATTATCATAGACAATGAAGGCAGGCCGATATGCTGTGAGCTTTGGCCCGGCAATACGACAGATGTGAAGACGTTGCTGCCGGTGATGGATCGATTAAGGAGCCGGTTTGCGATACAGAGGGTTTGTATAGTGGCCGATAGGGGAATGATCAGCAAAGAGACGATCAAAGAGATAGAGAGGACGAAAGGGATACAATATATTTTAGGGGTCAGGATGAGACGGCAGAAAGAGGTGAAAGAAGAAGTCATGGGGCGAGGTGGCCGTTATGAGGAGGTGTATCCGAAAGGAACGCACAGCAAGTCCCCGTCGCCGCTGAAAGTCAAAGAGGTCATAGCCAAAGACAGGCGATATATTATTTGTCTCAATGAAGACCAAGCCAAGAAAGACGCCTTGGACAGGGAGACGATCATTGCCACCTTAAAGGATAAAATCAAACGGAGCGAGAAGGCACTGGTCGGCAATAAAGGATACAGGAAATATCTCAAGCTTACGGGGACGAGGTTTCAAATAGACGAAGAGAAGATAAAGGAAGAATCCCGGTATGACGGCAAATGGGTATTAACGACTAATTCGGATCTGCCATCCCGTGAGGTAGCGCTTCAATACAAACAACTGTGGATGGTGGAGCAGATATTCCGTACTATGAAGAGCATATTGAGTACCCGACCGATATACCACAAATGTGATGAGACAATACGGGGCCATGTATTTTGCAGCTTCCTGTCACTCCTTCTTATCAAGGAATTGCAGAGACGAATGGATCAAAGAGGATGGCAGGTAGAATGGGCAGACCTTATGAATGATCTTGAGGAAGTGAAAGAAATCAGGATACAGACCGGCGGCAAGGAAGTTCTTCTCAGGAGCGAACTGAAGGGAGATGCCGGCAAGGCATTTCAGGCAGCGGGGGTAGCTGTTCCACCAACTGTGAGAATTATGAGCACGGACGATAAGAGTACGGTTTGATTAAGATGATGCTCATAAAACATAAGAATAGATCATTTCATAGTGCCACGCCTATTTCCCCCCCTCGTAACTTATTGTTATTCCTAAATTATTTTTGGCGAAGTGTTGAAGATGGGTAAGGATGATGTTGAATTCATCAAGATCAGAGATGATATTTCGATATTTCTTTTTGAGGAATTTAACATCTCTTTGGAAACGAGGGGCAGGGATTATTTTATAGCTCATTCAGAAATTGTTTGAGCGTTTTAGTCTTTATCTTTCCCTCTCTTATTAACTTAACCTCGCTGAGGGCTTCTTTAAGGTTCTTATTAACATCATACAAGTCGTAATCGCCCTGCAGGAACTTTAGATAATCTATTGCAGATTCAAGTTTATCTTCTGGCAAGCTCTCCAGCATATTTATGGCTTTTTCTTTTAAAGTTACAGTCTTCATACACTAATTATAACAAAATATAAAACAATTCCTGAAGTTCAATGCGCTTGCTACAAATCTGCTACATTCTGAAGTGACAGAAAGTGCAAAATAGCTCTAAGTGCTTGATTTTATTGGCGGTCCCAACGGGATTCGAACCCGCGTTTTAGCCTTGAGAGAGCTTCGCCATTCTTTATTTATCAATTAGTTATAAGTAGTGACACCCAAAAAACACCAAAAGGGCCAGTTGCGTCGCAGCATCCTTTTTAACTGAGGCGATGCGGTGGGATCGAGTACGACCTAAATTAGTTCGGCTCGAAAATGACACCAATCAAGATCTTTTTTTCAATAATACCTCCTTCCTTTCTGTTACAAACACCCCTTGCGCCTGCGACAATTCTCACGAGTACAAATAAAAATAGATAACGAATTTACCAAGTCTTAAGTTAAGAAGGGCCTCGACCATCCCTACCCCGGTAGGATTGACATTTTTCCCGTATGCGCTGAAACTAAGAGTAACTTGAGAGAAGGAAAGATAATCGAATTGCTGATAAAAGCTTTTGAGAGAAGTGAAGAAAATGCCGGAATTAATAAGTACCAACACAGAAGGAAAGATCCTTGTTGTAGATAATGATATCGATGTTCTTGAAGCTGTTTCCTCATTGATCAGATCCCATAGCTTGTCAGTTATCACTTGTGAAAACGCAGAAGATGCCATCAATAAATTACAAGACAATAGAATTGTTACTGTACTGACAGATATCAGGATGCCTGTGGTGTCAGGTATCGAGCTTCTTGAGAAGATCCATAATGTTAAACCTGAAATCCCGGTAATTTTAATGACTGCATATGCGGAACTTGATATTGCTGTCGATGCGATAAAACGAGGTGCCTTTGATTTCGTTACAAAGCCGTATAAGTCAGCCAATCTTATCCGTGTCATAGAGAAAGCTATTCACTATTACAAAAAAACAGAGACTCAAAATAATTATCAAAATACCCTGGAAGATACTGTTATGCTTAGAACGAATGAATTGGCTGATGCCGTATCTACTGTCAAAAACATGAGCTTAGAGATTATACAGCGGTTATCCACAACTGCTGAATTCAGGGATACTGATACGGGTGCCCATATTGCTCGGATAGGATACTATTCAAGGGAAATTGCCAGAGCTCTGGACTCAGATAATGATTTGGTCGAGACAATAATCCTCGCGGCCCCGCTGCACGATATAGGGAAACTCGGGATACCTGACAATATACTCTTAAAACCAGGCAGTCTGACAGTGGAAGAGTTTGAGACAATGAAAACACATACTACCCTCGGAAGCAAGATATTGGCAGATTCATCGAATCCGATAATACAGTTGGCAGCATCCATTGCATTAAATCATCATGAAAGATGGTGTGGCGGAGGGTATCCGAGAGGGTTGATGGAGGACGAGATACCGCTTGAAGGCAGGATAGTTATGCTTGTAGACCAGTATGACGCTCTCAGAAGTAAACGACCGTACAAGCCTCCTTTGAGTCATGAAGAAGCTTTCAGAACCATTACGGAGGGAGACGGAAGGACAATGCCACAGCACTTTAACCCTGCTGTTTTGAATGCATTCACCCAAATAGCTTTCCGTTTTGATGAAATATTTAGTTCACATCTAAATTGATTTGTATTGAGCGAGCCCGGCCAATAAGCTCCTTTTTTATAGAAAATATAGAAGATAGGACTCGCCCTATCAGACATAGAAAGACCAAGTCTCATCTTCTTCCTTGTCAACTCAGCTATATACTTAATAAGATGCAGCATGTAAATGGAAATCGATAGTGTATTACCTCATGAGGAGTTTTTGGGAAAGAAACTCTGGGAAATCGGTCTTTTTAAAGATATTGTGTCATCACAGAATGCTTTTTCAGAATTGCAAAAGAAAGGTTATATCCGTTATGAAGATTTGCCGCTTGAAACAAAAGACGGTCGTAACATCAACGTGGAGTTTGTCAGTAACGTTTATCTTGTGAATGGCAACAGAGTTATCCAATGCAACATTCGAGATATCACAAAACGCAAGCAGGCGGAGGAGCAGTCGAAGATATTAATGAAGGAACTGGCTCGGTCGAATGCCGATCTCCAACAATTTGCCTATGTAGCCTCACATGACCTACAGGAACCCTTACGTACTATAGCGAGCTTTGTGCAATTACTGGAGAAACGATACAAAGACAAACTCGATGAAAAAGCTGATGAGTTCATTGATTATATAGTTTCAGGTGTCAAAATAATGGAACTACTCATTAAAGATCTGCTGACGTATTCACAGGTAGAGACAAAGAGACAAAACTTTAGACCTATAAATTGCTCAGTAGCCTTAGAGGAGGCTATTTACAATCTTCGCACAGTTATAAAAGAAAGCAATGTAGAACTGACATATGATCTCCTGCCAACTGTAACGGCAGATGCTTCTCAATTAAGCCGATTATTCCAGAACTTAATAGGCAATGCTATTAAGTTTCGTGGCAATGAACCCCTAAAAATCCATATCTCAGCCGAACAGAAAGGAGATGAATGGGTTTTCCCTATTAAGGATAACGGCATTGGAATAGAGCCGAGATTTTTTGAACGAATATTCTCACTCTTCCAGCGATTACATACAAGAAACGAATATCAAGGCACCGGCATAGGACTTGCAGTCTGTAAGAAAATCGTAGAACATCATGGAGGAAGAATCTGGGTAGAGTCTAAACCTGGAAAAGGTTCGACTTTTTACTTCACAATTCGTGATAGAGAGGGTAGCACTTAAGTATTCTGAAACTCAGCTTTATACCAAATATTCTTTTGGAAATAAATAAGTCCCCCGATTTATAAAATTCTCTGCTTGTAGGAGGTGTTAATTACATCGGTCAATGTGAGGAAGAGGTGTTCCTTTCGTAAAGAGACGAGCAGACAGGACTTAATCGTTCACTGTCCGTAGCCGTGCACTCATCTCTGAAGACGACGCTACGTCATCCCCACGTCGTCCCCAAAAGCTAAGAAGTCATCACCAGACTCGACTGGAGCCGCTATTTCTAAAACACCAACAAAAACACCAAAATGAATACTCATTCGACGAATTTCTTAGCATTCCGTAGAATGGTTTTAAATAAGGAAAGATACCGTAATTATTAAGAATTTTGCTTGACGGTCCCAACGGGATTCGAACCAGTGTCTTAGCCTTGAGAGAGTTAAAGGCAGGATCTGACAAGTGCTTGAAAATACCGGAAAAACCCTTGCAGATTAAGCTTTTCACCGCCCTCCCCTCTTCTATATGTTTCGATATGTTTATATCGTTTTAGATATGTTTACTTCACGTTTTCTTCACGGTGCGTTTATGAGATTCAGTAGGTCTACCTGATTCACAAACAGAGGGGACTCGGAGCTCTTATGCTGAATTATTGTATTGACAAAAGGCACACATAAAGGATTATCATATTATCGTGGTTTTTGATTGGGACAACGACAAGAATGAGCACCTCAAGAGGGAGCGAGGCATTTCATTTGAGCAAATTGTGTTTCTTATTTTAAATGACCGTATACTTGATATCCTGGAACATCCAACCAGGATGAAATACAGTGATCAAAAGCTCTACGTCATTGATGTTGACGACTATGCATATGTAGTACCCTTCGAAGATAGAAGAGGGGTGCGTTTTTTAAAGACAATATTCCCAAGCCGCAAATATACCCAGAAATATCTGCGGAGGGAAGGAGAGCAAAAATGAAACTGACAAAAGAAGAAAAGGAATTGATGGAATCGCTTGAGAAAGATGAGTGGAAGACCATTCCCAACCTGAAGGAAGAAATAAAAAGGTCAAAAGCGTATGCAAGAGCGACCATAACAAAAGACCAGCGTATGAATATCCGTATAGCTAAAAAAGACCTTGACGCCTTAAAGGTAAAGGCTATAGAGGAAGGAATACCCTATCAGACACTGGTATCAAGCATTATACATAAATTTTTATCAGGCAGACTTATCGATCGGCACTCATGATTATCTTAAAGGCTAATATCGCTTTCCTTTTTACCTATTGTTCATAGGTCCCCCTTCAACTACGCGCAAGTAATTGTTTGAAATTATTGCTCATAACTCATAGTACTAAATGTTTTTTAGATTTCCGTCCCCTGCTGATTACTGAAAATAACTCACAATGCGATGCCCCGGTGCGAGAGTGATGTACGTACATAAATATATATTTGAACTTCAGGTTGCGATACGGCAATTCAAACGTAAATCACCAAACATATTTCTTCATTTTTAGGTGTAGCTGATGTCTAACCGGACAGGGAGAAAAAATTTGAAAATGAATATGCTTTGTGATAAAATTGCTTTTTATAAAAGGAACTAATGATAGCCAAAAAGAAACCAACTCCGCTGAAACCTTCTCTTACCTCGACTCGAATGCAGTGCGAGTCGACCTTTATGCTGACGAAGTGAGGATTGCACGTTCGGAACGCATGATCCGAAAAACTCTCCATTGCCTCTCTTAAAGCAATGGCTGGCAGATCATCCCGTTTGAGAAATTCTTCTTCTATCCAGATATCTTCTCCTGCAATGTCAACGGCGGCGATCCGGTGCGGCATTAGATGACGCGTGTCCTGCACTTGGCAGGCACGGCTAGCGACTATGTTTATAGCGCGCAGGTGCCTACGGCACGTCTATCTAAGGACTATACGGCGCGAGTGATACCGTCCTACGACGGCGTTACGGTTCCCCTGGAAGCTTCTCGGATCCTGTGGCAGCGCTGATCTTACGGAAGGCAAAACAATGACGAATAAGCGTCCACAACCAGGACATGAAATCGGCATAATCGGCTTGGGCGTCATAGGGCGTATCTCCTGCTGAACATGGCCGACCACGGCTTCCCCGTGGTGGTCGGTGTAACAAGAATCGGAGGATAGTCACTATGCAAACAGTCACAAAGAAATCCGTAGTGGAAAGCCCGACCTCGAAGCCGGCAACGGATAGGGAGCCCGATATCGCTTTCGTGCCGGTCTCCGACGCGCTCGCGGAGCACCGCGTGAACCCAGAAACAGGGCTCACGCACGCCGAGGTGGACACCCGCCATGCAACAATTCGAACTGTTGTCGGTGCCGGCTTCGATATGGCCGTTACGACGGTTATTGGGCGCTTGCTTGGACTTGTGGGCTTACGATGACAGTGGGTCGACCAAAGGCTATCGCCCGTTGGGTCTCGTGGTTCTTTGGGCTGGGCCTCCTGGTCGCCGTGGTGATGTTCGCCACACACTACAGCCAGGAGATGGCCTTCGCTCAGCTCATGCTCCACGCTCGGCCTGCTTGGCTGCTCGTCGCCCTCTTGCTCCAGATTGGAACCTACATGACGGACGCCCTGATCTGGCAGCGAGTCCTTTGCCGCGCGAATATATCGAGGCCGTTCCGGTCCTATGTCGGTTTGGGGCTGTCGAAGCTCTTCATGGACCAGGCCATTCCCAGCGTTGGCCTGAGCGGCACGTTGCTCGTCATCCGGGCACTGGACCGCCACGACGTGCCGCGTGGCGCAAGTATGGCCGCGGTCGTCATCGATCTCGTGAGCTACTACGCCGCCTACACTCTGGCTCTGGGCATCGCTCTCAGTATCGTCTGGGTACACGGCGACCTCACACCGTTGATGGCCGTGCCAGCGGGCATCTTCGCGCCCCTGGCAACAGCCGTTCCCATGGCCCTCCTGTGGGTGAGCCGCGGCCGGACGCTGCCCGGTTGGATCGAGCGGCTACCCTTCATCAGGCCAGCACTTCGAGTGCTTGGTGAGGCGACGCCAGCCATTGCTCACGATGTCTCGCTCATCACGCGGTGCACGGGCCTCCAGCTCGCGATCCTCGTTCTCGATGCGGGGACACTCTGGGTCATGCTGTGGGCCCTCGGTCTTACGGTCAATCCAGCGCCAGTCTTTGCGAGCTTCATGCTCTCGACGTTGGCGCGGACGCTTGGAGTAGTTCCTGGGGGGCTTGGGGTTTTCGAGGCCGTCTCCGTGGCCACGCTCAAGCTCATCGGAGTGCCGGTCGCCGCCGCTCTCGCGGCGACACTACTCTTCCGCTTCTTCACCTTCTGGCTGCCCATGGCGCCCGGGCTGATCCTCGCGCGGCGTGAGGCGAGGGCCTAAGGAAGGCACTTTATTGGGGCGTGCCCTTGTCTGCTCTGGAGAGAAGATGCCAGGCCGTGCGAGACCCAAGAAGGTGTCGTCCGCATGTTATGCTAAAATTCACTTGTAGTGGCCTCCTGTGTTGGATATTTTAGATGTCATGCAACGCCATTTTATCCAACACAGGAGGCCACTACAATGATTTAGTCGTTTTTTTTCGCATTATTTTATGCAACTAGTGTAGTGTCCCTATAACGGCTTTACAATGAGCGACCTTTTCCAATATAGCATCGACCTTTTTCGTCCAGACGAACGGCTTTGGATTCTCATTGTTGATATGGATGAAATCTTCGATTGCCGCGACGAGTTCCGGGACGTTTCGGAAAACTCCGCGCCGAATGCGTTTCCGCGTTATTTCTCCGAACCATCTCTCCACCAAGTTCAACCACGATGAACTGGTCGGCGTGAAATGAAGGTGAAAACGCGGATGTTTTTCCAGCCACGCTTTGACCTTGGGGTGGTTGTGGGTGCCATAGTTGTCCAAAATCATGTGGATGGCCAACTCTGCGGGCACAGCTGCGTCGATCTGTCGCAGGAACTTCCGAAATTCAATATTGCGATGTCTCGGATAGCAGGAGCCAATGACCTTACCCTCCAGCACGTTCAATGCCGCGAATAGGCATGTGGTGCCGTTGCGTTTGTAGTCATGGGTCATGGTTCGGCATCGCCCCTTTTTCATCGGCAAGCCGGGCTGCGTCCGGTCCAATGCCTGAACGTGGCTTTTCTCGTCGACGCACAGCACCACCGCCTTGTCCGGAGGATTCAGGTATACTCCAACCACATCCGTCAGTTTCTCGACAAACCGCTTGTCCTTGGACAACTTGAATGTCTCGATTCGATGGGGTTGAAGACCGTGCGCGTCCCATATCCGTTGCACCGTGGACTTCCCGACCCCCTGGGCCTTGGCCATCGAACGCACGGACCAATGCGTGGCATCGCGAGGGGTCGTGTGGAGAGTAGCCTCGATAATGGCCTTCACTCGGTCCAGTGGAAGAGCCTGAGGACTCGGGCCGTGGGGTGCGTCCTCAGCCAATCCAATCGGTCCGTGCTCCTCAAAACGTTTGCGCCATTGAATTACTGTCGGGCGGGAGGTGGACAGTTGGGCGGCGATAGCGTTATTCGACAGGCCGTCCGCCGCCAACAGGCAAATGCGCGCCCGTAGAACCGTTCGCTGAGGGCTGGTCTTCGCCCGATTCCAAGCTTCCAATGTCGCACGCTGGTCGTTTGTCATCTTCAACGCGTTTGCCTTTTCCCACATAAAAAAAGTTTACCACAATAAACCATTATTGTCAAGATATTAGTGGGACATTACACTAGTGGGTTATCTTCTCAAAAAAACTTTTGTATGAGTTCCTTACTAAAGTATGATTTATAGATTCTCCCTAATCTGTAAAGATTTCAACCATAGACAAATAGACAACAATATTGTTTATTACATTATTTGGGGTAAAATGCCCTATTAGTCGGGTATTTTCCCTGGCAGAAATACAACTCTTTCTTTTTAATTCTCAATAAAAGCAACAAGTTTTGTTCGGGCATGTATATTGCAACTGAAGGATAAACTTTATAAGTTCGGCTTTCCTAATTTTCTGACAGGGTTATAGCACTAATCCTATGATGAAAGGAGATGAGGTGAAAGAGTCTATAAACACTTGTATTGTAAATGAATTAAAAGGGTAAGCCCTTGATACAAAATCGCAAGAAATGAAAGATATAGTTGCCTATATCAAGTCTTTGGAAAAGAAAACTCCAGCGGCGAAAACAAAAGGAAAGAGTAAGTAAACTACCAACGATCTTGTCGGTGGCTTTAAAAAAATACCTTACTAAGGAAAGGATTAAAATCATGTCAGAGAAAAATTCGGTTGTATCTATTTACAACACCCACACAGAGGCAGAGGATGCTATCAAGGAACTGCAGAAAGCAGGATTTGAAATGAAGAAGCTATCTATCGTAGGCAAGGACTATCATTCTGATGAGCATGTGGTGGGCTATTACAATACGGGTGACCGTGTTAAATACTGGGGAAAGTTGGGGGCATTCTGGGGCGGCATATGGGGATTTCTTTTCGGTTCTGCCTTCTTTTTCATTCCCGGCATTGGTCCGATAGTCGTAGCCGGTCCACTGGTGTCGTGGATTATTGGCGCACTTGAAGGTGCCGCTGTTCTGGGTGGCCTGAGCGCTGTTGGAGCAGCGTTATACAGTATCGGTATTCCAAAGGACAGTGTCGTTAAATACGAAACTTCTCTTAAGTCAAATAAGTTCCTGCTGGTTGCGCATGGTACGGGTGAAGAAGTGGAAAAGGCAAAAAAGATCTTAGAGACGACTCACGCAACTGAGACGACGATTCATAGCTCTTAAAAAGGAGGTATTGAACTACTGGTGATGGTCTTTCCCTAGAGGTCTCATGACCGCGACAGTTCTAAATCTTCTGGCACTGCCCACCCTGTCCTTCCGTTACGGCAAGTTTGATAAGAAAAGGGCAAGAATGGTGAAAGGCAGAGAACAAAGGGAGCGAGAAAACGGGAGATGGTATCCATGAGAGCAGGCTTGAATCAGAGCGATACGAACTCGAGAAGCAGCATCCATCTCGGTCGGAAGGAGAAGCTCATCGAGGTCTTCGTTTTTCTTTTTCTTATCGTACCGTCCATGGTGCTCTCCTTCTTCGTGATTAAGCCGGGAACCTTGAGTTTCGTGCTCGTGTCATCTGCGACCATTCTGCGTGACCTTGCTCTTGTTAGCCTCGTCCTTTTCTTTCTCTGGCACAATAAGGAGCATGTCATAGATATAGGCTGGACTTTGAAGAACGGTTGGAAAGAAGTCGGCTTGGGCATAGGACTCTTTATTCCCCTATTCTTTGGTGCATCTGTTCTGGAAAGTGCTTTACAGAAGGCTGGTCTCTCAGTCCCATCGACTCCATTGCCTGCATTAGTCGACGAAAAAAGAGTAACAGAATTTCTGCTCGCCTTCATTCTGGTTATTGTCGTTGCCGTGGCAGAGGAAACTATTTTTCGCGGATACCTCATCCTGCGTTTCAAAGCGATCACACAAAGTCCTGCGGTATCGGTATTACTTTCGGCTGCAATCTTTTCCCTCGGCCACGGCTATGAGGGTTCGGCTGGGGTGGTCACCGTTGGAGTGATGGGGGCGGTGTTCGCGCTCGTATACCTGTGGCGACAAAGCCTCGTTGCGCCCATCGTGATGCACTTCCTCCAGGATTTTATCGGCATCGTCCTCGTTCCTCTGCTCAGGATGAAGTGACCTTCATCCTCTTCTCTTGAGGAAGAGTGGAAGTATGATGTTTTGTTTGCACAAGGAGGAAGAAAAATGAGAAAGACAATCAAATGAAGAGGGAGGAGGTAGAGGAAATGAACCGACATACAATTTCATTAGGACGTATTTTAGGTATCCCTATTGGACTGGATTATTCCTGGTTTTTGATTTTTGTACTGCTCACCTGGACGATGGCCGTTGGCTACTACCCGGCTGAGTTTAAGAGCTGGCCCACGGCCCAATATTGGGTCATGGGCGCGGTAACAGCCGTTATGTTGTTTGTGAGCGTACTGCTGCACGAGTTGGGACATTCGGTGGTGGCGATGCATTACAAAATTTCGGTGCGAAGCATCACGCTCTTTATATTTGGCGGCGTATCCCTCATCGGCGCCGAACCGCCAAGCGCCGCAGCCGGTTTTTGGATCTCTATTGCAGGCCCTGTTGTCAGTTTCATTTTGGCAGCCCTTTTCAGTCTGATGCATTCTTTCTTCTCAGGTATAGCCCCGCTTCTCGCCCTGTTCAAGTATCTGGTCTATATCAACATCGCTTTGGGTCTGTTCAATCTTATCCCGGGCTTTCCATTGGACGGTGGCGGTGTCTTCCGTGCCATTGTCTGGCGCATCACCCACAACATGCGCCGGGCGACATTCATCGCTGCAAATGTGGGGCGTTTCGTCGCCTACATCTTCATCTTCTTCGGTGTGTGGCAAATGTTTGCCGGTAACTTCGTCAATGGCCTCTGGATAGCATTCATCGGCTGGTTCCTGGAGAGCGCCGCCCGGGGGCAGGTTCAGCAACTGGCGCTCCAGGATATGCTGGCAGGTCATAAAGTGTCGCAGGCAATGAATCGGCAATACGCAGCCCTCCCTGCCAGCACTACCTTGCAGAAACTGGTAGACGATCACATTTTGGGCGGCGGTCGCCGGAGTTTCGTGGTCAAGCGGGGTGATGATGTTATTGGCCTGTTGACCTTGCATCACATAAAGGAGGTCCCGCGGTCTGAATGGCCAGCGATGACCATAGGTCAAGCCATGATCCCGATAGAGCAAACGAAACGGGTGCGGCCGGATGAGGAGTTGTGGACAGCGCTTGAAGAGATGGACCGCGACGGGGTCAATCAACTTCCCGTAATGGTAGACGGACAGATTCAGGGCATGCTCAGCCGGGAGGATATTATCGGCTATCTGCGGACCTTGCAGGAATTCGGCGTTTAGTCAATGGCGCAGTTCCCAAGGAAGCACAAAGGGAACCGGCTGCAATTACAATTCGGAAAAAAAGAAAGGCTTTGATGGATCTAAAACTCAGAAACACATCCGAATACAAAAAAATCTCTTTGGAGGAGACCCTTAAGTTCTTAGAGACAACTACAGACGGCCTTTCTGAATCTGAAGTGACAAATCGTCTCAAGATATTCGGGTATAACGAAATAGTAGAGAAAAAGAAGAATCCCTTTCTCGAATTTTTGCTGCGCTACTGGGGTCCCATGCCGTGGTTGCTGGAGCTGGCTATGGGGCTCTCGTTCGCATTGAAACATTACCTTGAAGGGATAATTATCTTTGTGCTGCTCACGATAAATGCCATCATAGGCCACATACACTCCCGCGGCTCACAAAAGGCAGTCGAGCTTCTCAAGAAAAAGCTGGCAATCGAAGCAAAGGTATTGCGAGATGGGAAATGGGTGACGGCAGGGGCTAAAGAGATTGTGCCGGGAGACATCATCTCTGTCGGACTTGGGGATATAGTACCGGCAGATGCTCGAATTGTGAGCGGCGAACTCTCAATTGATCAATCGGCCCTGACCGGTGAATCGCTTCCCGTAGATACGCATCAATCGGACATCATCTACTCCAGCTCCACGGTGAGGCGAGGAGAAGCCAGGTGTGTGGTAGTCAACACTGGAGCAAATACATACTTCGGCAAAACAGCCGAATTGGTCAAAATAGCAAAGCCGAAGTCTCATCAAGAGGAAATAATGATGGCTATAATCAAAAATATGATGTATTTAGGGATAGCCGCATTACTTTCCGTTTTGGCATTCGGTTTGTTGGTGCATCAGAAAGAACATATTGTAACAGTACTGACTTTCGCTGTGATCTTCCTTATGGGAGCGGTCCCTGTAGCCCTTCCCGCCGTGCTCACCATAGTTCAGGCTGCTGGTGCAATGGAGCTTGTCAAAAAGGGGGTGCTGGTAACCAAGCTCGATTCGATCGAGGATGCCGCTTCTATAGACGTTCTTTGCCTCGATAAGACAGGTACGATAACACAGAATAAATTGTCAGTCACTGACAGCATACCGTTTTCCGGATATAAAAAAGAGGATGTTATCGCCATAGCTGCTTTGGCGTCTAAAGAGGAAGGCATGGACCTAATAGATCTTGCCATTATTGAATATGCCAAAACCATTGGAACCGATATCAATGCATACAAGCAGATATCGTATGCGCCTTTTAATCCTTCAACCAAGAGAACAGAGGCAATCGTTGAAGCCGATGGAAAACGGTTTAAGGGCATTAAGGGTGCGGCCCAGATAGTTATATCTATGTGTCGCGGGATCGATAAAGATACCATGGAGAAGACAAACAAAACATTAGAAGAGTTATCACGGAAAGGGTACAGAACGATTGCAGTTGCAAGATCAGAAGGCGAAGACATGGATAACTTCAGACTTGCGGGATTTGTGCCGCTGTCAGACCCGCCCAGAGGAGATTCAATAACCATGATAGAAGAAGCAAAAAAGATGGGAATAAAACCTATGATGCTTACAGGTGATAACATTGCCATAGGTAAAGAAATAGCCGGCAAGGTAGGGATTGGCGGTAACATTATCAGGATGGCGGACATTGAAGGTTTAAACGAAGATGAACAGATGAAGATTGTTGGAGAAAGCGACGGGTTTGCCGAGATATATCCCGAGGATAAGTATAAGATCGTGAAACTCCTGCAATCCAGGGGCCACATGGTAGGAATGACCGGAGATGGCGCAAACGATGCTCCGGCGCTAAAACAAGCAGAAATGGGAATAGCAGTGAGTAATTCAACAGATGTGGCAAAGGCGTCCGCAAGCATCGTATTAACAGAACCGGGGTTAAGGGTTATAATTGATGCAATAGAAGTAAGCAGAAAGACATACCAGCGAATGCTTACATGGGTTATAAATAAGGTTACCAAGGTTATACAGGTTATCGGCTTATTGACTGCAGGTTTTTTCTTGTTACGCGTGATGGTGCTTTCTCTCTTAGATATGGCACTCATTGTATTTGCAAACGATTTTGTGACAATGTCTCTGGCAACTGATAATGTAAAGTATACAAGCAACCCTAATAAGTGGAATGTAAAGAATATTACTTTAGCATCACTTATTATAGGGATACTGTTAATTGCGGAAGGCATTATTGTAATTCTGGTCGGTTCAAATTATTTCCGTTTAGAAGGACAGAAACTACAGACCTTTGTAATGTTGCTCCTTGTATTTACAAGTCAGTTTCGGGTGCTCGTAGTAAGGGAGAGAAGATACTTCTGGTCATCACGGCCAGGCAATGCATTGCTTCTCTCTACAGTGGCGACCCTTACCGTATTTACACTCATGGGGGTATACGGTATATTTGTCCCTGCCCTTGCTGCATATCAGGTGCTTATTGTTCTGGGAATCTCTGCGATCTTTATGCTCGGCATTGATTTTCCTAAATACTATCTATTCAGAAGATTCGGCTTATAGCTGAATGGTCAGGTACATGGAGCAAGCTCTGTAAGGAAATCGAATCCCTCACGTCAGTGGATAGAAAAGCGTATATCGGGCTGCTGATTCTTCTTGGATTACTCATCTATTGTGTCCTTCAAGTATGTCATCGAAAACAGCGTCTACGCCACAACGACAGTTTCATTCTCCGGCGCCGGTGCCTATAAATGCAGACAGATCGTAATTGACCAGATCGCTGATGTGCTCAATAGTGATGTCGGCCGGCGGATAGGCAGTGACATTTCCAGTGTCAAGCGCATAGTGTCCCTGACGTGGAAAAACTGTAGTCAGCCGGTCCCTCCATGCCTCTTTCATCGCTGTGAGAATGCGCAACTTGTCGTCAATCATGACGTAATGCCGGGCAGGGTATCGCCGCTCGACGTCAGCCAGCATCTGCTCTTTGTGTATATAAATCAGGACCCGTCCTTCAACCGCATCCCACAGCCCCGATCGGTGCACTTTGCGAGGTTGAAAGACTGCATCGCCATCGGACAGGCTAACCGTTGCCCCCCACACGCTAACATGCCGAAGGGCAGCAAGTGAACTGTAGTACAACCTGTCGCAGTCGAGGATCGCACATTTCCTCGAGCCGGTAGCGTTGCAGCGCCCCCAAGTAGTCTGTGTACCCTAGCTCAGTTCGCAACTCTTCCAAGATAGCAAAATACCGATCCCTGCTTTCAGCCCAAACGCGCTTTCGACATGCTCCTGAGGTCGCTTTCCACTCTGTCATTGTCGAGCAGAGTATTGTCAACATCAAACAAAAATACAAATTCTCTTTTCGATGTTATCATCTTACTTCAGGGATACTGCCAAGGAATCCCCAGAAAACTATTCTGTGAGACCTGTATAGCAACCCCCCAAGATAGAATAAAGTTCATGGGATAGGTGAATAAAGCACCTATATATATAATTGAATGCTTACCGGTCACTGTCCATCGGTCTGATCCGGCCATTTCCATTCGGTGATTTCAGGCTTATCAATGCCGTTCTCGTAGGCATAGTTGGTATTCTCGATAATCTGGTTCTTTAACCACTCCTTGACATGAGCCCCTACGACTCGCAGCTTGGGAACCCGGTCGATGACATCAATCGTCAAGTTGAACCGATCAATCTGATTGAGCATAGCCAGATCCAGCGGCGTGTTGATATTCCCTTTTTCCTTGTAGCCACGCACGTGAAGGTTATCGTGATTGGTGCGGCGATAAGCGAGCTTGTGAATCAGCCAGGGATAGCCGTGAAAGTTGAAAATGATCGGTTTGTCTGTGGTGAACAGGCTGTCAAAGTCCCTGTCTGACAGGCCGTGGGGGTGTTCAGTCTGCGGCTGCAATTTGAATAGGTCGACGACATTGATGAAACGTATTTTGAGATCCGGAAAGTGCTCCTGCAGCAAGGCGTCCGCCGCCAGGGCTTCCGCGGTGGGGACATCGCCTGCGCAAGCAATCACCACGTCGGGTTCGCCTCCCTGATCGGTGCTGGCCCAATCCCAGATTCCGATCCCCTTTGTGCAGTGCAGGATGGCTTCATCAATGTTCAGGTATTGGAGGTGAAGCTGCTTATCCGAAACGATGACGTTGATATTGTCCGTACTGCGCAGGCAATGGTTCGCAACCGACAACAGGCAGTTGGCATCGGGGGGCAGGTAGATACGGGTGACTTTAGGGCTCTTGTTGGTGACTATATCCAGGAAGCCGGGATCCTGGTGACTGAAGCCGTTGTGATCCTGGCGCCACACAACGGAAGAAATCAATATGTTTAGGGAGGAAACGGGAACTCGCCAAGTAACATCCCGGCACTTCTCCAGCCACTTGGCGTGCTGGTTGAACATCGAGTCAATCACGTGGATGAAGGCTTCATACGAAGCGAAAAGGCCATGGCGTCCGGTCAGCAAGTAACCTTCCAGCCAGCCCTCCAGGGTGTGCTCGCTGAGCATTTCCATCACACGACCGTCAGGGGACAGTTCGCCGCCATCAGCATCCTCGGGTTTGATTTCCTCCATCCAGGTCTTCTTGGTTGCTTCGTAGATAGCAGTGAGGCGGTTGGAGGCAGTTTCATCCGGACAGAAGACACGAAAACTAGTCATGTTGTTGCGCATCACATCGCGCAGGAAGACCCCTAGAACATAGGTGTTTTCAACCAGGGTGACGCCGGGCTTAGCCACCTCAACGGCATAGCCGCGGAAATCGGGCAGACGCAATGCCTTGCGCACCAGGCCGCCATTGGCAATAGGATTGGCACTCAGGCGGCGGGAGCCCGTGGGAGCCAATTCCTTCAGCTCCTGAATCAGCTTGCCATTCTCGTCAAACAATTCTTCTGGCCTGTAGTTCCGCATCCACTCTTCAAGCAGTTTCAGGTGAGCGGGATTTTCGTGAATCTGGAAAGGTACCTGATGGGCCCGCCAGGAGCCCTCCACTTTGTGTCCGTCTACTTCTTTGGGGCCGGTCCAACCTTTTGGGGTGCGAAGCACGATGATCGGCCACTGCGGCAATTGATCAAACCCCTTAGTCCGCGCTTCAAGCTGGATCTTTTTGATTTCAGCTATCACAGTTTCCAGTGTCTGAGCCATCACCTGGTGCATAGCTTCTGGATCAGAACCTTCGATAAAATAGGGCTTATACCCGTAGCCGATAAACATGCTATCGAGTTGCTTGTGGCTTATTCTTGCCAACACTGTTGGATTGGCGATTTTGTAACCGTTCAGGTGCAGGATGGGAAGCACCGCCCCGTCACGGATGGGATTGAGAAACTTGTTGGAATGCCACGCCGTGGCCAGAGGACCGGTTTCAGCCTCACCGTCGCCCACCATGACCGCAACTATCAGATCAGGATTATCGAAGGCTGCCCCGAAGGCATGGGAGATGCTGTAGCCGAGCTCGCCCCCCTCATGAATCGAGCCTGGAGTTTCGGGGGTACAGTGGCTGCCGATGCCGCCGGGGAATGAAAATTCCTTAAAGAACTTTCGCATGCCTTCCTCGTCTTCGCTCTTATCCGGGTAAACCTCGGAGTAGGTCCCTTCCAGGTATGCGTTGGAGAGGGTGGCTGGGGAGCCGTGACCAGGACCTGAGATGTAGATCATATTCACGTTGTATTTCTTGATCAGCCGGTTCAGGTGCACCCAGGTCAACGCCTGACCAGGATCAGATCCCCAATGCCCCAGCAGGCGCTTCTTGATGTGAGCAATCTGTAGGGGCTCTTTCAGCAACGGATTGTTCTTCAAAAAAATCATGCCCACGCACAAATAAAGGGTTGCGCGCCAATAGGCGTCAATCTTCCGAAGTTCCTCTGCGTCAAGAGGTCCTTCTGACATCATAGGTAGAGAAACTACTGATTTAACCATGATGACCTCCGTTTCTTCATCAATTAGATCCCTCAACCCTTTCTTTATGGTTGACCGCCAGCCAGCACCCGTTAACTTTCTTTATAAAATTTTCATAAGCGAAACAATAATAAAGAATTAAAAAGATTAAGATGAATAGTGAAAAATATATTTTGGAAATTATACGAATTATATCTTTGTAATTCAGGGTGATCGTGGCAGAAATAATTGCTGTTAAAGCTACAGTAAGAAATATGTTTTCAAGAACCGTAGAATAAATAAGACGGGAAACTTTAAAATTAATTTGTTTAACTTTTCTCATATATTATGGGAAGAGTGTAATTATGTATTCTGATGCTCTATGTCATATTTATTAATTACCACTCATGATCTACTTAATTATATCAGAAAGC
Source organism: Thermodesulfovibrionales bacterium (assembly GCA_963716185.1). Taxonomy (GTDB): domain Bacteria; phylum Nitrospirota; class Thermodesulfovibrionia; order Thermodesulfovibrionales; family SM23-35; genus CAVZMO01. The sequence goes on along the minus strand of OY970295.1, from coordinate 2,850,283 downwards.
AGTTTCGAGGACTTCAGGGAAGTACTTCGCGAGGCTTCATCCATAGTGCTCCTTGATGACGACTTTACTTCTTTGGTGCAGGCCGTACTGAATGACCATGATCCAAAATGAGTGTTTGATGAAGCGCACCATCGGTAAGTGGTCAAGCACCTCCTGAGTAATCTTAGATTGGATGAATATCCCTATTCCTCCAGCCTCTTTTGCTATACATGCAGTATGTTTATCGAGAGATTTTGGGTTAAACCTTAATTCAAATGTTTTTTCTCCTGCAAATTCCTTTGATAGTACAGCCTGTTCTTTTTCATCCACATTAAAGAAAGCCACTTTCGTCATGATCTACCTCACTAATATTTTGTTACCCCGCATGAAGGACACAGACATTGTTGTTCAAGATATTCTTCGGTTTGTGTTTCAACCATTACCTGTAGAATCCCTTTCAAGAGGTCCTTGGCTTCTTTCAGTGTCAGGCCGAGTTCCTCCGGGCGAAGAGATCCCCCCACAGGAAACGACATCGCCACAGTTTGCATCAAGCTGTCTTACCCGAGAGCATGTCCCGCTTTATTTCGGGCAATCAGGTCACCCTGTTACAGAACGGAGAAGGCTATTTCCCCGCCATCGAAGCGGCGTTCGACCGGGCAAGGCATGAAATTTATCTTGAAACGTATATTTACGAAAATGACGCCACCGGACGGCGGATTGCGAACGCGCTAAAGCGGGCTGCCCTGCACGGCGTAAACGTCTATGTGCTGATCGACGGCTACGGGTCCAAGGACCTGCAGCGGAACATGCTGGACAACCTGCGGGCGGACGGTGTGAAGGCGCTCATCTATCGGCCCAAGATATCCCCCTGGACGTTTCGGCGCAAGCGCCTGCGCCGGATGCACCGGAAAATCGCGGTCGTGGACCGGGAGATCGCCTTTGTCGGGGGGATCAACATTATTGATGACAGTGAAACGACGAGCGACATGCCCCCTCGCTACGACTACGCAGTAGCCGTGGAAGGGCCGTTGGTGGACATGATCCGCCTTTCCGCCCAGCGCCTGTGGTCAATGGTGGCGTGGAGTTATTTTCGCAAAGGGACGGTCCGGGGCGGGGCACTGCCTGCTTCAACCTCTGCCGGGGGGCACATGAGCGCGGCATTCCTGGTACGGGACAATTTCCGCCATCGCCGGGACATTGAAGCGGCGTATATGCGGGCGATCGAGCAGGCGGAATCCGAGATCATTCTTGCCCATGCCTACTTTTTGCCGGGACTTGATTTTCGTCATGCGCTTATCAATGCGGCCGGGCGAGGCGTAAGGGTGAGTTTGCTGCTGCAGGGGAGGGTGGAATATTTTCTCCAGCATTATGCCTCGCGGGCGCTTTACGGCAATCTCCTCGATGCGGGAATTGAAATTTACGAATACCGTAGGAGCTTCCTGCACGCCAAAGTAGCGGTGATCGACGGGCATTGGGCGACGGTGGGGTCTTCGAATATCGATCCGTTCAGCCTGCTGCTTTCACGCGAAGCAAATGTTGTTGTTGAAAACGAAGAATTTGGCGTGAGCCTGACGCAAAGCCTGAAACAGACCATGGAGACTGATGGCCGGCGGATATTGAAGGACAATTGGAAACAGCAACCCGCTTGTTTGCGGTTCATGAGCTGGCTCAGTTATGGTTTGGTGCGATTGATGATGGGAATTAGGGGTATGCCCGTGAAAACAGCCGGGGCAAGAACGAGCTAACGCCTGTGCCGTAGGAATGACACGCACACCTTGGAGAGTGCAAAAAACCGCGGGACCTAAGTGGCCATTTTCGCAGCTTCCGGATTTTTTTCAAATCCAGGATACCGCTGGTTAAACTTTTCCCTCAACTCTTCATCAAGCACCTTCGTCTTTAATCTGTAGCGATGGTTAGGCTATAAAACATTTGGGTGATTTGTGCATAGAACCCCAGGATGTGAAATGGGTGGAACTGTCTTCAAATATTGCTCGTCTGCGCAGACAGAAATAGGGTATAATTCCAATGAGAACTTTGCTCTGTCACGTTATTAAAATACTTCTTTATTTGTTGCAGTTGGGTGCGCTAAATTGGGGCCCTGATAGGTCGAAATCAAGGAGAACCAGACAGGAAGAATGACCACTTCATGAAACAGCGACTGAAAAAGGCATTATCTCCATTGACAATGGACATCATTGAAAGCTCCTCTATTGATCATGCCATGCGCCGCTCCGTCATTTTTGCCCGGCTGCAGGATCTTATGGCCTGGGGCCGCAAGAATTCCCTCTGGCCCTTTAACTTCGGACTCTCCTGTTGTTTTGTAGAAATGGCTGCGAGCATAACCAGCAAATACGATATCGCGCGCTTCGGGGCAGAAGTACTCAGGGGCACACCCCGTCAGGCTGATGTGATGGTTATCGCCGGCACGGTCTTCATTAAAATGGCCCCTGTTATAGAACGCCTCTACCAGCAGATGATGCTGCCGCGATGGGTAATCTCTATGGGATCATGTGCCAACTCGGGAGGGATGTATGATATTTACAGCGTGGTTCAAGGCGTCGACAAATTTCTTCCCGTTGATGTCTACATACCCGGCTGCCCTCCCCGTCCCGATGCCTTCATGGAAGGATTACTGTTACTGCAGAAGGCAGTGGCTGAGGAAAAGCGCCCTCTCAGCTGGGCTGTGGGCACGCAGGATACGGAAACACCGGCCAAACCTTCCATGCGGGACATAAAGAGGATAGAGAGAATGCAGGCTGCTGAGCTGCGTTCTCCTGACGAGGTTTAATTGAACCACGTTTAGTTGTACCCATAGAGGGCAGGTGGAGTCTAGATCGCAAGACTACCTTGCCCGCTCCAAGGCTGTGCATTCTTCAGGACGAAGCTGCATTTTCCGTGTAGTGGTCACGTTGTGCATTGATTACCAAAAGCAACAAACACTGCCGACTCTGGATTTAGGGGATCTCCACGAATAATTACATTTATTAGATTATCTGAATAAGCAGCATTACATTCAAAAAAGAAACTATAGCAGCGATGAACCAAAGAGATAATTTATTACTTTTACTATTGGAAAAGTCGTCCATGACTTTGGAAGACGAAGTAAGGGAAATAAGTGCGAAAATAGTCCACGGGAGTTGAATGCTTAAAGCAATTTGGCTCCAGATAAGACCCTGGAAAGGGTCTCTGATGAAGAAAATAATAAGAAGAGCACCCAAAGTAGTTACATTATACCTATGCGTGAATGATTATCAGAGATATCAAAGGGCTCTTGGAAAATGCCTGAGTAAATGCTTCCACCGGCCAGTGCTGCTGTAATTGATGAAGAAAAACCTGCAAAGATTAACGCGAGAGCAAAAATAATTGCAGAAGCATTTCCTGCAAGTGGTTTAAGAGTTGCTTCCGCCTGTGACAGTTCCGTAACGGTTATCCCGTGGGAATGAAAAACTGATGCAGCTACAATTATCATCGCGCTATTTATCGCCCATCCCGCAACCATTGCAGTGAGTGTATCTGTAAATTCAAACTTAGATTGCCTTCTTATAATCTGTTTATCTTGAAGATTCCATTGCCGACTCTGGATGATTTCGGAATGCAAAAATAAGTTATGTGGCATTACTATAGCTCCAAGAACGCTCATGATAATTGGAATAGAGCCTAAAGGAAAAGAAGGTACAAAACCGTTCTTAAGAGCCTCATACCACTGGAATTTTACGATAATTAATTCAATAATGAATGAAAGCCTATAAGTGCAACAAAACCAATAATCCATTTTTCTAATTTTCTATAACTGTTGGAAATGAGCATCCAGATGACCAATATAGATGTAAGAAATGAGCCGATAATAAGGGGTATCCCGAATAACATATTTAACCCTATAGCAGCCCCAAGAATCTCTGCCAAAGCTGTAGATATAGCTGCGAATACTGCACTGACTAAGAATACCCTGCTCATCCATTTACCCAAGAATTTTGTAGAAGCCTCAGCAAGGCAGAGTCCGGTAACAATCCCCAGATGTGCGGCATTATGCTGTAAAAATATAAGCATGATAGTAGAGAGAGTGACCATCCAGAGAAGGTTGTATCCATAAATTGATCCGGCAGCTACATTTGCAGCCCAATTTCCTGGATCTATAAAACCGACAGTTACAATAAATCCAGGCCCTATATATTTAAGGATTTCTAAAGCTCCTAATTTAGGAGTATGCCGAATGTGTGCTTGTTTCCTATTCATATGCGATCCGGTACTGAAAACGTTATATTCTATTCCATCTTTACCGTGCCCAAGGAAATCTTTGATAGTCTTGTGACCATATGATATATATTTTATTTTATCACCTGTATCGATAGGCGGAAGTCACAAACGCGGCAACCCCTCGACTGCACATTTCCGAGAATAATCTTCACCTAATGACCCATGTTCAAAATGCGTATTAGGATGAAACTAACGCCGCACATACTGTGGCCATTCATACAACTGCTGTGGGCCGGACGCCTCTCCGTAGAAGATCTAAGAAATGTTCTAAGAGGAATATTATCTGTCTCGGGTATGGTTTTTCTTTCAGTGGTGACTATCCTATTCTATTTGTTTCGGCACATTATTTCGAACTTATGAAGCGATAAAAGATACTATGAGAACCCTCTTTGACGGACAGCAGGAACCTATTCTCTGTTCGGAGGAGAGCAATACTGACGGTTTTAGCACACCTCAATGTAGACTCGTTGAGAAGTGCAATGTCGAAGCTCAACTTCACGTTTTCTTCACGTTTAGATGAGAAGATACAGGCAGAAACGTTGTAAGTCATTGATTTTATTGGCGGTCCCAACGGGATTCGAACCCGTGTTTTAGCCTTGAGAGGACGAATAAGCGATTTTCTGTAAAACGTTGATAGTGGCTGGTCTCCCTTCAAAGCCTTATTTTAAGCCATTTCTATAGTTTCTATTGTGTCTAATGTGTCTATTATTTTCTCTTATTTTCCATGCTAAGGGGGCACAAAAAGGGGCACAGTCTTTTAGATACTTTTGGCAGGTCAACGAATTTGTTTTGGTAGATTTCGGGAACTTTTTGCTTTAGCAAAAAAGTAAAAAGCGGGAGAACGGCTTTTCCCCAGTTTGAAGGTAGCCAAAATTTTAAAATTTTTCCCTGATCCAGTTTTAACGAAAACGTAATTTTACGCCCCTGCGGAATTTTCCCCTCTCGATCGGTAACCCACGATAACCGCACCAGCCTCTTTTAACTTGAATAGTTTCGGGAAGATCCGCTCTCCCCCTTTTGTTTATATTCTTTCTTCTTGATATACTTTCTCTCAACCAATATTGAAGGAGGGACTCTATGACAAAAGAAGAATTGATTGAAAAAATCTCTAATGAAGCTTTACTCTCAAAGGCTGACGCAGGCAAGGCATTGAATGCAACGATTGATTCCATTGTTAAGGCTCTGAAGAAGGGGGATAAGGTTGTACTTGTTGGCTTTGGATCATTCTCAGTGTCAAAAAGAAAAGCACGGACAGGAAGGAATCCTCAGACTGGGGCAACTATAAAGATTGCAGCTCGGAAAGTACCCAAATTTTCAGCCGGGAAGCCTTTCAAGGATTCAGTAAAGTAGGCATTTTATCTATCTCTGACCTTAATACTTTTTAATAAACCTATGAAATGGGATTTTACGCCTGAAGATGTCAGAAACGGGAAGGCTGATTGTACTGTTGCCGAGTTCAAGAAAGACCTTCTTGAAGAAATCCAATTGAACATTGCCAAGGATAGCGGAGATGAACAGACAATTCAGTTCTATTCCTTTCTGACGATAATGCTCTGTACGTCCATTGCTGTCGGAAAGTCCATTGATAACTTTGTAACCTCTACCAAGAAGTATTTTCCCAGTGAAGCTCTTCAGAACTTTTTGACAGGGAACAAGGCACTTCTTGAGGATATCAGGGGAAATAACAAAGAAAATATCGAGATGTTATGTGCCGTAGTGCACAGAAGAATACAGGATGATGTGGGCAAAGGAATGCCAAAAGACAATATTGCAAAAACTATTACCGCCGAATTGTTGGGATTTTAAGGCAAAGGTAATCCCGCTCCTAAGTATATTCTCTTATTAGTTCAGGGATGCCTTTTCCCTTCTTCTTTCTCGTATCTCTTTCAAGCCCAACAACGGACCGTCAGAATAGGTATTATTCGGGTATGTATTCTTCATGCAATGATAGTAATCCCACAACAGTTTTTCAGATTCGTCATTATCATAGAAACCGAGCAGAACACACAGCACTGAAATTACATAAGCTCTTCTGTTGTTGCCTGATTTAATAATATCAATAATATCCTTCGAGTAATTTGTTCCAGCCTTGTGTAGTATTCTGGCTGAAAGCTCTACAAATGAATCATTTTGAGGCTCTTTAAGTTCCCGAAGAATCATTGGCACAGCCTCTTCCTTATACCTTACAAGCTTTTTCATGAGTGGTACATGGTTTATCGGGTCTGGATTCCTCCTCATTATTTCTATCAGGGACTTTACATCATCAGCATTTATAATTCGATCCATTTCTTCTTTGCCTCTATTAAGAAACCCACGAACTGCTTTATGTGCTAACTCCTCAACATGGGGGTTGAGGATCAGCGAATAAAGTAATCGAGGTCCTGACAATTCATGCACACTGTTGGTATTAAAAAAAGATTCATCAGTAAATGGTTGCCCGTAATCAATTACCGTGTCTACAGGAATAATGTCATCATCCCCTCTTGTCTTGCTTATATTAATATTTTCGACAAAATAGTCTCTTCCACTTCTATTCAGACAGCAGTTTTTGTATTTCTTCCCACTCCCACAAGGGCAGGGATCGTTTCTTCCTGTATGGGCCATCTCAACCTCTTGTTGTAATAGCTTTAATTGTTTTGTTGTTCTTTCTCAGATATATGATGATATCATCTATATAGGGCAAAGATTTTTTTGTGATGTCTCCTTCGAAACTATTGGAAAAAGCCAGTACATAATGAGCTGCAATGTCATATATTTTTCTGCCGTCTATATCTTTCTCTAATATACAGCATAAAGCATCTTCAAGGATTAGGGCATAGCAGTTGTTGATGATCCTCAATTGACCCGACCACCAGGGATTCTTGCCCCATCCCTGAATCTTTTCTAACCGATATAGAACATCCCTTAACTCAGCGGTACTGGCTTGCTTTGGGTTGGCAAGATACTTTCTAACCGTAGTAATAGCAATTTTTATAAGTTTTTTATCCTGTTCCCAGTTATCAATATATTTGGGTTTTGTTTTACCGATCCTCAATAGGGTCTTTCTGCTTATGTAGGATGCAAAATCATTCACCTGTGCTTTCGTTTCAAAGATACTTTTTAATGAGGTCAAACGAGTAATCAGGAAGACCTCTCCCTTCGCCACGTCCTCCCTCATTGTTATCAGCTTGGTTATCTTGTGGTCTATGGCGGTTTTCATTTCTTCTTGAAAGGCACTACCTTTCTTGTCTTCTTCTCTTTCTCTATGGACATCTCAAAATCCTTAACGGATTCGTAAACAGTACAGTCGGCTTTTTGTTCACAGATTTCACAATTACCTCCACAACCATCTTCAACATAGGTAAAGCCCATCTCACTGAATATCTTGCCGTGCTGTTCGGGATCATGCATGTATTCTCCGAACTTCTCAACTTTCTCCTCAAAGGATAATTCCTTCTCAGGGGGTCTGATGGGGATGACTTTTTTCATGCCTTTGAATGGATCTGATTTTCTGGGTTTCTTCGGTTTCACTGCCTACTCTCTCTCAATCTTAAGCCTCTCCCACATCCATGAGATGTCATAAAAGGGTCTGCCTTCCCTTTTGTTATGTTCCTCTGAGTTTTCAATGTATTTCAATAGTTCAATGACCTTTCTTTTGCCTTCTTCTGTCTTTACGGCTTGCATAGGGGTTCTGCCATTCAGGGCAGGGATTTTCTCTCTTAACCACTTTTCAGAATGTTTTTGCATAAATTCGGTGTAGAATTGCTGTTGGATTTCCATCGGCAGTTCATTTACGGGTCCCTCAGTGTGACTCTCCTTGTACGATTTCATTGCTTCCATAGGGTCTTGGAAAGTGTCTACCTTGTGGATAACGGCATCTGATAAAGCCTCAAGGATAAGCCTCTTTCCCTCTTCTATCCTTTCCTTAGAATTGCTCTCCAGTATTAGTTTGTTGCCCTTTATTTCAGCCCTACCGAGAATCGTGGCACTCCCTTCCTTGTCACGTTTATCAAACCACACAAAATTATCCTTTTCCTGTTCAAAGCCCTTAATCTTTGCTAATCCATCCAAAACAGCCTCTTTGTTTCCTATTTCAAATATTGCCTTTGAAAACAATAATGGCTCCCCGCTTGTCGTATGCAATTTTATTGGGATAGGGTTCTGGATTGAGTCATACCAATAGAAGTTAAAGTATTCGCTGTTATACTTTAAGAAATCATCCATAGAAGCATCGGGACCCTTTTCTTGTTTGTAATCCTTAAACTCTGCATGGATGTCCTCAAGTATCCTTTCTTTCTGTCGTAAATTATAGGGATAGACAGAACCACTCATGATATGGGTGTTATCAACAAGAAACAGTCTTGCAGCAAAGATGTCCCATTTTCTGGCACTTCTTGTGGCAGACTTTTCTCTTACGTCATATTCTCCACCTATTAGAAGGTCTTTCAACAATAGCCCTTTCTCAGGGAATACCTCTTGAACCTCGTAAAGGCTTATAACTGAATTTTTCATCATGCTTAAGACTTTATGCTCATCTATGGATAGTTTCTTACTCTCCATATACAGGTCTACGAGGGTTTTTTCATTATCCACATCAATCATGTGGTCAAAAACAAGCCACTCCCAGAAGTTCTGGTATGCTATATCAAGGGTGATACCTTGAAGATGCTCCTCTGGAATGAAGTCATCCCAGAACAGCAACTCGGCATCTTCCAAGGTGTATAGATAGTTCTTATTAAAGAACCCAAGAAGTTCCTCAACGAGCCTTGCCCTAATAGAATCTTCTTTGCCCACCTCGGTATAGGTTTCACTGAGACAGCACTTTTTATATTTCTTACCACTCCCACAGGGGCATGGGTCATTTCTGCCAACTTTCATTATTGGATAGCCTCTTAATCTTTGATGATAACTAATTATTGATGATATATCGAACAATTTACAAATGCAGTTGATTTACAATAAGAAGTTGATATAATTTTACATAACAATCAAGAGGAGGCATATATGACGAAAACAGACCTCATTGACAAAATGGCACAAGAGGCAAAGATTGTCAAGAAAGAAGCAGAAAAAGCACTCGATTCCCTGATTGATGGAATCAAGAAGGCACTGAAGAAGGGAAGTAAAGTGAGCCTTATCGGTTTCGGAACATTCCACGTTGGCAAAAGGAAAGCCAGGATTGGAAGGAATCCGAGGACGGGAGAAGCGATAAAAATTCTTGCCAGAAAGATTCCAAAATTTAGGGCGGGTAAGGCTTTCAAGGATGCAGTAAAATAATCTATTGGAATCGGGAGTGCCTCTGCTAATTTGGTGGAGGCACTTTTGTTTTACTATGTTAGTCTTTTGCTCTTATTGGCAATATTTCCATCCTCCTTTTTGCCTGCCTCTTTTTTTGATAATATTCCATCAAGCTGTTTAGCTAAATATTCAATTTCATTTCTTCTATTTGAAACCACTCTATTTTGAACATCACCTGATGCCAAGCTATTGAGACTATTGAGCAATTCAGTGCATTTTTCGATTCGGTTACAAGATTTTGTAATTGATTTTTTATGAATCCAATCTCTTGTCTCCTCAATAAGCTTGTCAATATCTTCCCTTAAGGCTATAAATTCCTTTATAGACATAACAGTTAATCGTATAAAAGATTATCAATCCCGGTTACAAACCATATTAATTCACACATTGATTTATATCTTATCTCGTTCTGCATTCATTTAATCCTCCAATTAAGCTTGCCTATCTAATTCTTAAATGATTTTACTTTAATCAAAATCGGCATATATTTCACCAAAGTTGATTCCTGAAACACTTGCCTTATCATAGTTGCTTTTAATGGACATTTTTGCTTCGTGGAGTTGCTCATGCGAACTCCCATTCCTTATCGCTGAATAAGCTTCAATAAATGCAGCGAGGTCATCGGCTGCCTTGACAATGTCTCCATCTCTCGGATTATATTTATCAACATTATATTTATGGTTCATTTCTTTGCTTGTAGTTTTAGTTAGTTTCTGATTTATAGTTACAACATTTTCGAACTCATTTTCAGTAAACATTCTTATTTCTTTATGCCATTCCTTCGGAATCAAACCATAAACCTCTATCCTCATCTGCTCTTTTTCATACTCCTTTATTAAGTCCACTAATCCTTCAATAGATCTTTTTACAGGTGATATAATGTCCCTTGTTAACACTTCAGGCAGGTCATGAAATAAGCCAGTGAAATAATTATTTACAGACCTTTTTTTACAAGCGTTTATTGAAAGGGAGAATAAATAGGACAATATTGCAACAAATAATGAATGGGCTATGACTGAGGTTTTAGGTATTCTGTGGAAATTAGACCATCTTTGCTGAAATCTAAGTTGACCACACAGATCAATGAAATCTCTATACTTTATATTGTTAGTCAATTGATCCATGCCTTTTAAATCATAGTATTCTTCCTGTTTTTTCTGGAGTCGTTCCTTTATTTGGGCTATCTCGTATCCATTAGGATTTGAACGCTCTATAATATCGAACTCCCATTTGGTAGCATAAAAATGAGCAGCAGCAAGAATTCTTTGATTTAGGTTCTCCTTTGAATTTGTAAAATAGTCTTTAAACTTTCGACAAAAATCTTTGCCAAGAGGTGATATTATAGATTCCAGTTCTCCATAAACATATTCATTGAGTTGTCTATATTTAATGGGGTCTGCTTTTATCTTATAAAAAATTGGTGGTTTTAAATCAGTAATAACAAGTCGTTGTAAAAGTTCAAAGATACCACCCTCAATAATCTCTATCCAGCTAAACCCCTTTGAATCTTCATCAAATTTACCTAAGAAATATGCAATAAGCATCTTATGAGCCTGTTTATCTAATTCGCTTAATTCTACAGGTCGAACTTTATCATTCCATCTCTGCATATATGCTGCATCAAATATTTTTAAAAGTAGTGATTTCCTTATCATCATAATAAATTACTGATTGTCACTCCATGTCTGTCTTCTACTCATCATATTTTTCTCTAAACCCTTTACTCAGGGCAATTTTATTTATAAATCTCTATCCCGCATTTATTGGTCATCCATCCCCCTTTGATTCTATCAGACTAACGGAAATTATAATGTTTCCTAATAGGTTCCTTTATATCCCATACACAAGACAGCCCAGCAGGGAATGTCACGAAATCCCCAGCTCCGAATTCGACCTTCCCGTCCTTTCTCTCCACAACAACTTTTCCCTTTAGTAGGTAACATTCTTCGGTCACATTATAATGCCAATCGAATCTTGATACTTCCTTTTCCCATATCGCCATGACAATGTCCGATAAAGTCGAGATTAAGCAGTACCAATCTTCAGGCTAAACCACCAATAAAATTATCGTTATCAGACGGAGGGTGCAATTCACCATATTTTTGCTTATAGTCATTCAGTTCTTTTTCCATCTGCTTTCTTTCGGTGACATTAAATGCCATAACTATTTCAGCCTTCTTCCCTGCAAAAGTCAGCGTGTGAGAGATGATTTCTACATAGATTAAAGTTCTGTCCTTTTTAATATGCCTCCATGTGCCAGCTACATCAAGCCCTTTAGTAACCTTTGTGATATTTTCAAGAAGTGCTGGGATATCTTCAGGTGGGCGAATATCCTCGATGGTCATAGAAAGAAAATCTTTCCGTGAATAACCATAATGTTTTATAGCTGCATCGTTGACATCAAGAAAGGCGAGAGTTTCGAGGTCATAAATCCACATTGGATGCGGATTGGATTTATAGAAATTCTCGTATATCTCCTTAAAATCCTCTAATACCCTTGTAATTTGCATCTTTTCGGAACTTAATGCTCTAAAAAAAGCAAGTTCGTCACGCAATTCTTTCAATTCATTTATGAGTTGTTCTTTCGTTTTTTCTTCATCGTTCATCTTGGCTACCTATATTTCTTTTATTTGTCGCTTGTACGATTTAAGACCTGATCATAGTTAAGATCATTTTAAACCTTTTTACAGCCTTTAAGGAATGAGGTTCATTTGCTGGCATTATAATAAACTCCCCCTCCTTCAGTAGGTCATCCTTCCCCGAAATAATAATTTTTACTTCACCGTCAATGACATTGACCATTGCATCAAAGGGTGCAGTATGCTCACTTAACCCTTGTCCTTCATCGAAAGCAAAGATAGTCATAACACTCCCTCAAAGAGGGAGGCTTGACGGTTATGAGCCGTCTCAAAGACGGCCGTTTGGGTTTATACTAAAACCTGCCCTCTTCTTGTTCATTGTCCAGCTTTTCCTGATGGGCAATGTACTCCTTGATCTTGTCCAGCTCAAAGCCAACCGTTGACACAGCATATCCGCGAGCCCAAAGGTTTTCTCCATTGAAATTCCTCTGCTTGTCTCCAAATTGCCGTGCCACGGCTATTGCACTCTTGCCCTTCAGATACCCTATCACCTCTGAGACAGAGTATTTCGGCGGAATCGAAATACACATGTGCACATGATCCATCGCCATGTGCCCAGAAATGATCTCGCATCCCTTCTGCCGCGCCAATTCGTGAAATACTCCCTTCAGATACTTCCTGATTTTCCCAAAGAGCGTTTTCTTCCGACCTTTGGGAACAAATACCACATGATACTTACAATCGTACTTCGAGTGTGTTAATCTCTTGTAACTATCCATAAACCTCCAGATAGACTTTGACTACCGTCAAGCCTCTCTGGAGGTTTATCTTACTTAATCCTGCAAGGTCAAACCTTTTATAGTCTCACTGGTCAAACCAGTGGCTTACCTATCTTTGAGTTATTGCCGTTATTCTTTTTCTTTCATGGTTTTCTTGTAAGATTTGCAAAGAAAAATTAGCTGGCCTTCGAGGATGGTTCGATGTAAGTGACTTATACAAAACAATTTGTTGCATACTTTACATTTCCCCCCGCGGTCATAACTGAAGCTCTTACCGCACTGAGAACATATAAAAGGGACGATTTCATGCTCGACATTTATTACCATGTCTACTCCGCACAATTATATCAATTCTTGATCCCATTTGTTACAGGAAGGAAGCAGTAACTTCCTCTAACACTACCCGAAGGGTGAGTTGTGTTTTTCAGGTTGAGAAACATGCTATTCCTCATCTTCCTCGACATCACGCACATTCCCTGACAATCCCAATAATCAAAGGGAAACTGACTTTAGGAACATGGCAACAGATAGTCTTCATGGATTTTGATAATCGGGAAAGGGATAGGAAGGTTGTTGTTCAGGCTGGGGGGGAGTAGTAATTTTTTTGAAAGTTGTCAGCTTTCTAAGTTTGAGGCTTGTTTTTTACACCTATAAAGATATGTCTTTCCCTCTTTTATTTGTATAATTTATTTCATAATAAAAAATGGGTTGCACCATCAAGAAAGCTCGGACTCTATCTCTATCCTTACCAAATACCTGAAAATCCTCCGAACCATAGATGGCAGCGTAATCGTAAAGACCTAATAATTTCAGAAATATTTCTTCATGGGTGGATTGTTGTTCGGGTCGTGATTCTTCCATCCCACATTCAGGCGATCTCTTAGTGTCCCGCTCTTCAGGTTGAATTAAACATGCCTTACCAAAGACAAAGGACTCAGAAGCAATTACAGTGTTGGTATAGTGAAATCCAACAATGCATAGCACAAGTCCGCAGCAAATAATTCTCTTTAGACTCATTTGTATCCTCCCCTTAAACTTATTTGAATATTTGCAAGACAATAGTTGTTTCCACTTTGTCGGTACATTCACTTCTGAATTATCCTAAATAGTCTATAAAGTCAAGCAGAATATAGACTATAGACTATTAATATTTCCCCTATTTTTCCCCTATCCTCTTAGTCATGAATACAACTACATTTCTCAAGACCATTGGCAGCAAAATAAGGGCTGTTAGAAAATCAAGGAAGATATCCCAGGAAAGGCTTGCCGAACTCTCAGGGTTACACCCGACTTACATTTCCGACATAGAACGGGGAAAAGTCAATGCCTCTATGTACAGCTTCTATATGGTGGCTAAAGCTCTGGACATTCCGCTCTCGGATCTTATCAGTATATCTCAGGGAAGAACTGACAAAGGTATCGAAACCGAGTTAGCGGAAATATTAAGCCTTTTCAGAAGCATGGACAAGAAGAAGCAGACTATATTTCTCTCAGCATCCAAAGGGATTATCTCAGGCATCAACAAAACTTAATTTTCTCAGTAGGGTAGGCTTCGATACTTTCCTGCCCAGAGCGGAGACAGGCATAATGCTGCTGTCTGAGATAACAAGTCCTATTTATCAAGACATTCAAAAATAGCTTTAAAGAGCACCAGCCGATCTAATGTCTTGTTTTTGGGTGTGATGCCCTTTCCTTTTTATCAAAACTTGAGAACTCAAGGGGGTGCAAAAAACATTTGCTATTTCTAGTTTAAAAGGAGTGAGCAGCCAGTAGGAGGGATTACTGGCTGCTACTGAAAGAACGTTGAAGGTTATTTTCTACCTTTAGATTACTATGGAAAAATGAAGAAATGGCGAAGAAAATATGAAAACATTATGAATTCGTTGTGCAAACCAAAGGGGAGGATACTTAAATTTTGAAGTGGTGCATAGATTGCGGCACCTGATTATTTTGCTTTGCCAGCTTTATCACTTTTTCTTAGTAGGTACCTTATTTTTTTAGTAGTCTTTCGCAATTTTGGTTTGTACACTGTTTCAGGATCATAATTCAATTCATCTACATCATAATCTTTAGGCAATTTACTCACATCAATAGGATCCCCCTCATAATGCAAACATCTCTTCCAAACCTCAGAGGCAAATCTACCTTCTTCTTCTATTGTCCTAAATTTCTCATCCTTGGGTTTCTTTCGATATTTTTTGCAATAAGTCTTTTGGAATACTCGATACCGTTATCTTTCCTTTTTTCATCATTTCCCCGCCCCGTGCCAGTCAGTCAAAAACTTTCAGCCCAATCTTTGTATAAAGAATTCCATTGACCGTCTCAAAACGTAATCCCTGTTAGACAGGTTTTTAGGGAGCCACGGAATGGCGATTTTCATGGGTTTCATACACAGGAAAAAGTATTGCCTTTTGGGACAGCACGATTTCCGTTGATGGGGAGTCCCTCTTTATCAATAATCCCCCTCTTTAAACTGCTTAATTGTTCTGAAGACTGTTGAACGGGGTATCTTGGTTTGTTTTGCAATATCCCTGACCGACAGTTTATCGTTCTCATGAATCTCGATAATCTGAGCAAGGCATACAAGCGGGGGGGTTCCGTCCTATGGTTTTACCAATTCATGTTTGTGTCTTTCATAAGTTATGCCCATTCTAACCTCCCTCAATCATGCTTTCCAGTTGCCTCTTGGTGTTTTTCCTTGATTATTTCCCATAAAGGGGTCTTTGTATCAAATGATTTTTTTATGTAACCCTTGTTATTGTAATATTCATACTGTCTCTGAATTGCACAAAGAGAATTCATACCCATGACATTTAGGTCAACACTATTTTTTCTTCTATACCATATTGAGTTTGCGTCAGCCAAGGTATCATCAAGAATATTAGAAATTAACCCCATTAGAGGTTTTTTTGTCAGTTGCTCAAAGTATTCTCTGAGATAATATATAGCCCTCACAAATTCATCCTTTTTTTGCCCCCGTGGAGGTTTTGGGGGGCAAGGTCAATTTATACTCCCGTAAAGGGAGACCAGACCACCTCAAGAGGGAGGTGATGTAATGCTTTTAAAGAGGGGCCGAGTCTGGTGGATAAAGATTAAATGGCAAGGAAAATTAATAAGAAAGTCAACTGGTACAAGCAGTAAGGAACTTGCCAGAAAAATCGAGATAAAAGTCTTAAATGAACTTGCAGAAGGCGAATGGTTTGGGATTGAGGCTCGAAGAAGAACGCTAAAAGAGATGATTGAGAAATATGATGCCGAATACACTTCAAGGAGACAATATCAGGCAAGGGATAGAAGCATCTTTAAACACTTGGAAGCCTACTTCGGAGAGGACACTCAGTTACAGGACATTGAAAGACTTATCGGAGAGTACGAGAGTTATAGATATTCCAAGGGGATTATGCCCGCAACAATAGTAAAAGAAATGGGACTTCTCAAACGAATGTTCAATGTCGCCATTAAAAAATGGAAATGGATCAAGGACAATCCTGTAAACTCAATCGAAATGCCGCAAGTTAAAAATGAGCGTGTCCGGTATCTCAGTGAAGATGAATATGGCAGGCTGTTTAATGCTCTCGATGACAAGACAGCCCCCGCATGGCTGAAATCTATAGTGATAATCGCACTTAACACAGGTCTAAGAGAATCAAATCTTCTCAACATGAAGTGGTCATGGCTAAATCTCTTTTCCCGGTGTTTGGTAATCGAGGGCGCTCTAATGAAAAACAAAGAGAGCATCGGGCTACCGCTCACGATTGAAGCAATTGAGACATTCAGGGAAATGCAAAAAGTAAAGGATATTGAAGACTTCGTCTTCCACAACAACGGTAAGAGAATATATCCAGTTAAACTTCAACGGGTATTTAAAAAGGCGTGTGAAGTTGCCGGAATAGAAAACTTTCATTTCCACGATCTCAGACCTCAGACACACTTTTGCGAGTTATCTCAGACAAAGAGGCGTTGACCTTCACACAATCTCAAAATTGCTTGGACACAAAGATATCCGCATGACTCAGAGATATGCTCATCTTTCAGTTGAAAACCTGAGAGAGGCTATTTCTGTATTAGATATGAAGTCGGGGGCACAAAAAGGGGCACAGTCCTTAAATGTAGCGGCCTATAATGAGGCATAACTCATTGATTTTATTGGCGGTCCCAACGGGATTCGAACCCGTGTTTTAGCCTTGAGAGGGCCACGTCCTAGGCCTCTAGACGATGGGACCGAATTGGCTGGGGAGAGAGGATTCGAACCCCTGTAAGCAGATCCAGAGTCTGCCGTCCTGCCCCTGGACGACTCCCCAACAAAGCGATAGAACGAAAAAATTAAAAAGTATTATATCATATAACAAATCGTTGAAACCCGAAAGATCCACCCATTACCTGCATAAGATTTGTTCGAAATTGGAAGGCGGATATGATGAAAAGGCCTGGGCACTGAGACACCGCAGAGACCTGAATGTTGGCGGAGGCTTCCTGCAAAAGGCATAAAAGGTTAAGAATGCGGCCACACGTTTCACAATGACATCTTGTCGAGTTGCAAAGTTTTTGAGTATATCTGCTTTACCTTTTTTGCAACGTTCAGGTCTACTCTTCCGTCATGACTTCATCGGACAATTCATCAATATCGTCCGGCGTGATCGGAAAATGTTTGGCGAGCAGTTCTCCCGACATCTCGATCGCCTCGCACAAAGCATTGCAGGCGTGGCGCTCCTTTATTCCCTTAGAAACAGACCCTGCAAATTTATTCAAGGTGTCCTGACCGATCTTAGCATAAATTCCCTTGTCCGCAAGGACCCATACCTTCCTTTCGAGCAGTGAGAGGAAGAACAAGACTCCTGTGTTCTTCCTCGTTTTGTAAAGACTTTTCTCATAAAATGTCCTGACGGCCTTCTGCATCACGGCATGTTCTTTTCTCCTGATCCCGATGAACGGGGCTTTAAGAACAGGCACTTTCCGGAACAGATATTTCGAAGGGAAGAAGAACAAGAAATTTAGCGGTATGTATGACCATATGGACGAGTGGAAAAAATAAATGGTTATAATCAGCGACAAAAGGCCGCCGAGAAGGATTCCGCCCATCACCTCGGTCTCCTGGTATTGGTCGCTGCTGTCGGCGACCATAACAACAACCTCTCCGATTGTGCGGGATTCCACTTCACGGATCGTTTTTGTTATCCTTTCCCGTTCTTCTTTGTTAAAAAATCTATCAGCATTTATCTTATGTTTCATTACCAGCCCCCTGATGCTCCGCCGCCGCCGAAGTCACCGCCGCCGCCGCTGAAGCCCCCTCCAAAATCACCGCCGCCCGAGCCGCCCATTCCCGAGAACCCGCCGCCGGACCAGAAACCTCCGCCTCCATAGCGTCCTCCTGACGAAAAAAGCACAGGGAGTAATAGCCCTATACCCAATCCCGCAGCAATAAGAACGATCAGTAAAATCAAACCGATAGAGAACCCTGAGGCAAATACAAGAAAAGGCAGACCGACCGCACCAGCGATACCTCCCAGAATACGCGAGAAACTACCGAGGGCGAGCAGGATCATCCCGCCAAAAATGAGGAAAGTAAAAATGCGCGAGAACCCATTACGTTTCTGGGGATAGCGGTCCCCGTCGGCCTTGAATTCTCCCCTCGTCGCATCTATGAGCGCGGAAACGCCCGCGGCAAAGCCTCCGTCGAAATCACCGCTCTTAAACCTCGGCTGGATCACAAGATCTATGATCCTTCCGGACATGAGGTCGGTCAATCTGCCTTCCAGACCTCTTCCCACTTCCACGCGGATTTTCCTTTCCTGTTTTGCAACAAGAAGGATCGCGCCGTTATCTTTGTTCTTCTGCCCTATCTTCCATGCTTCCGCAACTTTTATGCTGAAATCTTCCAATGCCTCCCCTTCAAGAGAAGGGATAGTCAGGATGACTATCTGGGTCGAATCGCTCTGTTCGAAGGCATGTAATTCATTAGTAAGTTGATCCCTCACCTGAGGGGATATCATATCCGCATAATCATTGACATAGCCCTGAAGCTTAGGAACGTCAAGGGCGTAGACTGCAGGCGATAAGAGAAAGATACATGACACGAGATACAGGATACAGGATAGCAAGTACGGGATAACCCCTCTCTGTGCGACCTTGCCGGGGGCGGAATTAAAAACGGGGCTTACATCGCGTATCATGCATCGTGAATCCTGAATCGTGCGTTGTGGATCTTGCATCGTATATCGCGAATCCTGAATCATGCTGTCAGAACTGGACCTTTGGCGCTTTTTCGGCTCCTGCCTCGGCCTTGAACGGCTCCTTGAGTTTCAGGTGGAGCAAGACACTGTTAGTAAGGCTGTTCGGGAATATCCTTATGGATGTATTGAATGCCTCCACTGCCTTGTTATAGCGGACACGAGCAACATTGATCCTGTTTTCAGTGCCTTCAAGCTGATGCTGGAGGTCCTGGAAATTCTGGTTTGCTTTGAGGTCGGGATATCTTTCTACGACGACCATGAGTCTCGCAAGGGCGCTGCTCATGGCGGACTGTGCCTGCTGAAATTGTGCAAAGGCCTTCGGATCGTCGGTGATGTTCTTCGACATCTGAATTGTTCCGACCTTCGCCCTCGCCTCTGTGACCGCGGTAAGGGTTTCCCTCTCATGTTTCGCATATGCCTTCACGACTTCCACCAGGTTCGGCACGAGATCGCTTCTTCTCTGATATGATGCCTCAACATCACCCCATGCCGCCTTGACAGCCTCTTCGTTCGCCTGCATAGTATTATAGCCGCAGCCGGAAATACCGAGACCGGAAATACATAGAAATATAAAGAAAAAAACAGAATAAAACGGTTTTTTCATACAATCCTCCCAATATAGATTTCATTTTTTATTTTGACATATAACCGGGACAACCCTCAAACCCCTTGCAGCCCGCTTTCCTCATCCGGCACGAGAAGTTCGCACATATATTGGACTCTTTCCTTCCCTGGATTTCTTTATGTCTATCCCCGGACTTAAGCCGGCTTCTATTAAAATTCTTTTCCGTCTTGTCAACAGTATACCTTTTCTTTGGAGATTTCGTCATACAAAATCTTATCATTATTTTAGGCTGTATATAAAGTATCATGGCGGGTTGGAAGGCGCGCGCATTGTTGACTTTGAACAGATAAAAGAAGTATATTTAATTTAGCAGGGGTGATAAAAAAATAAATGTTTGAGAAGTTCACAGAACGCGGCAGAAAAGTAATCATTTATGCAAAAGAGGAAGCCGAGAGGCGTCAAAATGATTATCTCGGCACGGAGCATCTTTTACTTGCGGTCCTGAAAGAAGAAGACGGCCTGCCCTTGGCGATCCTCAAGAGAATGGGAATTACCCCTGAGGAAGTCCGTTTGGAAGTCGAAAGGAACCTCCCCCAGGGGACCAACATCATGACTTTCGGGGACATTCCGTTTACTCCCAGGGCCAAAAAGGTCCTCGAACTCGCTGTAGAGGAAGCGAGGCTGCTCGGCCACAACTACATCGGAAGCGAACATATCTTTCTCGGCCTGATCAGAGAAGAAGAAGGTATCGGCGGCAAAATCCTGAGAAGCTTTGGCGCCAACCTTTTAGGCGCAAGGCAGCTCACCATTAATTTTTCGATAAGGGCACACACACAGGTAAAAGACAAAAGGGGCTCGACACCTGCGCTTGACGAATTCGGTAGGGACCTGACTCAGCTTGCCAAAGAGGGGAAACTCGATCCGGTGATATGCAGGGAAGACGAGATCGAACGTCTCATCCAGATACTCGGCAGAAGGATCAAGAACAACCCTGTTATTATCGGAGAGCCCGGAGTCGGAAAGACCGCGATAGTTGAAGGGCTTGCCCAGAAGATCGTTTCCGGCAATGTGCCTGACAGCCTTTTGGGAAAACGCATCGTATCGCTTGACCTCGGGGCGCTGATAGCCGGAACAAAGTATAGGGGACAGTTCGAGGAAAGGCTCAAGATCGTGATGAAAGAGATCACCCAGTCGGACAATGTCATACTCTTTATAGATGAGCTGCATACGCTGATCGGGGCGGGCGCGGCGGAGGGTTCCGTCGATGCATCGAGCATGCTTAAACCCGCGCTTTCCCGCGGGGAGATACAATGTGTAGGCGCGACGACACCCGATGAATACAGAAAACACATAGAAAAAGACGGCGCACTGGAACGCAGGTTCCAGCCGATATACGTGCAGCCGCCGAATGTCGAAAATACGATAAGTATCCTCAAGGGTCTGAAGTCCAGATATGAGGCTTTCCATAAAGTCAAAATAAATGATTCCGCTGTTGAAATCGCGGCGAAGTTGTCGGACAGGTATATCGCGGACAGATATTTGCCTGACAAGGCCATTGATGTTATCGATGAGACGGGCTCAAGGATTAAACTGAAGAGATATACCCCCCCGCAGGAACTCAAAGACCTGGAGACCGATATCCACAGGTTTTCGAAAGAGAAGAATCTTTATATAAAGCTTCATGACCTCGAGAAAGCGTCGTCCCTGCGTCTGGAAGAAGAAAAGCTCAAAAGGCTCCACGAACAACTGCACAAGCAGTGGGTCGATAATCTGAGCAAGGAAATACCCTATGTAAGGGAAGAGGATATCGAATATACGGTCTCCAAGATGACCGGCATACCTCTTGTGAAACTGGAAGAGAAGGAGTCGGAGAAACTTATCCGGATGGAGGATAATCTTCACAAAAGGATCATCGGGCAGGAAGAGGCGA
Source organism: Thermodesulfovibrionales bacterium (assembly GCA_963716185.1). GTDB lineage: Bacteria > Nitrospirota > Thermodesulfovibrionia > Thermodesulfovibrionales > SM23-35 > CAVZMO01. The sequence goes on along the minus strand of OY970295.1, from coordinate 2,828,690 downwards.
TAAAGGCGGTCTCCAGAGCAATAAGGAGATCAAGGGCCGGGCTCAAATCCAGCAAGAAGCCTATAGGCTCTTTCTTCTTCCTCGGTCCGACGGGCGTCGGCAAGACGGAACTCGCCAAGGCCCTCGCATGGTTTCTGTTCAACGATGAATCTTCACTTGTCAAGATAGACATGTCGGAATATATGGAAAGGTTTAATGTGTCAAGGCTGACCGGGGCCCCTCCGGGTTATGTTGGATATGAAGAAGGCGGACAGCTGACGGAGAGAATCAGAAAAAAACCTTATTCCGTTGTCCTCTTTGACGAGATTGAGAAGGCCCATCCCGATGTCTTTAATATATTACTTCAGGTACTTGATGAAGGGGTGCTGACGGACAGTTTTGGAAGAAAAGTGGATTTCAGGAATACCGTGATAATCATGACTTCAAACCTTGGAGCGAGGTTGATCGAGAAAGCGACCCCCCTTGGCTTCCAGAGAAATATATCCGAGATGGTCTATGAAAAGATAAAAGAAAACGTCTTGAATGAACTGAAAAAGACATTCAATCCTGAATTCCTGAACCGCGTGGACGAGATAGTGGTATTCCATCCTCTGGAAAAGGAGCATCTCCTTTCGATTATCGACCTGCTCGTTGAAGAGACAAACAGATTGTTGATCGAACAGCAGGAGCTCGTTATCGAGGTCGCCCAGGAAGTCAAAGAATGGCTGATAAAGAAGTACTACCAGCCTACATATGGCGCGCGTCCGATGAGGAGGGCTGTCCAGAAAGTCATAGAAGATCCGCTTTCCGAGGAAATACTGATAGGGAAATTTAAGAGCGTCCATAAGATAAAAGTTGTTCTCGAAGGCGACAAGCCCGCATTTGTCGAAGCCGAGGAAGCCGTATCTATCCTGTCCGGCGCCAACTGACCGGCACAACTTTAATGAAAGCCATGCAGATTCACAGTGAAACCTAAAGCTCTAATCCTGTTTCTGATCATAGTTATAGTGGCCGCTGCCGCTTTTTTTACCGTAAGGCCTTCATCACATAATCCGAGGATGACGCAGTCAGGCGGCTCTCCGGAGGATTTTGAACTGGTCGACCTCAACGGGAATAAGATCAAACTTTCCGATATGAAGGGATCTGTTGTCTTCGTCAATTTCTGGGCCACGTGGTGCGGGTCCTGTGTCGAGGAACTGCCTTCCATCGAGAAATTATTCAGATCTCTCTCAGGAGACCCTTCATTTAAGATGGTGACCGTCCTTTATAAAGACAGTATTTCTAATGCATCCAGTTATATGAAGCAAAACGGTTACACGTTCCCCGTTTTTATCAATCCCGATGAGTCTGCCGCTAAAATCTTTGGCATTACCGGGGTGCCGGAAACATATATTATCGATAAAAAGGGCATCTTGAGGGATAAAGTGCTCGGCCCCGCCGAATGGGATTCTCCACAGGCAATCGAGTCTTTTCATGCCCTCATGAAAGAATCTTAAAGTTATTCCCGGAGCTTGACCATGGGGAAAATCAAATCTCCTGAACAGGCTTTGCTTTTCGTCGGCGCACTCTATTCCGACCATGAAATATTCGTTCAATCAAAAGAAATCCTCACAAGAAACTTTGGAGACAGTTTATCCGTAAGCCCTCCCCTGCCATGGGATTATTCGTCGTATTACAAAGACGAACTCGGATGGCCCATCATGCGTCAATTCATTTTTTTTAGAAACCCTATTGACCCCGGGAACCTGACCGGCATCAAGCTGCTGACAAATGAGATCGAAGACTCCTTTTCCGTGGACGACAAAAGACGGATAAACCTGGACCCGGGCTATCTCACCCTGTCAAGGATAGTCCTCGCATCCACGAAAAATCGCGCCCACCGCATCTATTTAGGGAAAGGGATCTATGGCGAGGTGACTCTTCTTTACACAGAGAAAGAAGGCACCTTCAAGCCGCACCTTTTTACCTACATGGACTATCAGGAGAAAAGCTGCATCGATGTGTTCATGAATGCGCGGCAAATGTTTCAAAAGATATTAAGTTACTGATGAATCAAAACAAAATGCCCGAAAACCTGTTCACACCAACACCAGGTTGTCCCTGTGTATTACTTCTTCAGAGTATTTGTATCCAAGGATTCTTTCGATATCGGATGTTCTCTCCCCCATTATTTTTTTGACCTCTGAAGAAGAATAATTGGTCAGACCTTTTGCTATGCGGTTACCTTTGGCGTCGAGACAATAGACCGCATCCCCCGTATCGAAATGTCCTTCGACAGAGACGATCCCCGACGGAAGGAGGCTCTTGCCGCCTTTGACAAGGGCCTTCGCAGCGCCTTCATCTACGATAAGATTCCCTTTTGAGCGGCTGCCGTACGCAATCCATCCCTTCCGCGAAGACAACCTCTCTTCCTTCGGCTTGAATAGAGTACCACAGGGTTCGCCTTTCAGAAGAGATACAAGGAGCCCGTCCTTTCTTCCGTTGATGATATGGACCGCGATGCCGTGGTTTACCGCCCTTTTTGCAGCCAGGATTTTTGAATACATCCCCCCGGTGCCGACGGTGCTGCCGGCCCCGCCCGCCATTTCTTCGAACTCGGGCGTTATTTCCTCCACATATTCTATCAGCCTGGCGCGGGAGCTGCGCCCCGGGTCCTCCGTATATAGCCCTTCAACATCCGAGAGGATTACAAGTCTATCGGACTCGACAAGACCGGCAACCAAAGAGGCAAGATAATCATTATCTCCAAACTTTATTTCGTCGGTAGCAACGGTATCATTCTCGTTTATTATCGGAATAACCCTGTATGAGATTAACGTCATAAGAGTGTTCTTGGAATTTATATATCTCTTCCTGTCGGAAAAGTCATCCCTCGTGAGCAGTACCTGTGCAACTTTCTTCCCGTAACCTCCAAAACTTCTCTCATAGGCCCACATAAGATGGCTCTGTCCTATTGCCGCCGCAGCCTGCTTGAGTTTTACGTCCCTGGGTTTTTCTCTCAGGCCGAGTTTGCGCATGCCTGCCGCAACAGCCCCCGATGAGACAATCACAACATCATAGCCCTTGTCTTGCAATTCAGAGATATCGCGTGCAATGGAGGAGATCCTTTTTGTATCGAGCCCCTCTATTCCGTCTGCGAGGATATTACTGCCGATTTTTACAACAAGCCGTTTCATATAAAACTACCCTTCTGCATTTGTTCACCGCATTCGTTGCTGGTGAAAATTATACACCCTCGGCAATTCTATTGTCATCATTAGGGGCAATTCCTCATAATATCTCTTATAAGGAAAAACGTGACTAAAAAACCACTCAAAAGGAGAAAACCCAAACCTCGCCTTCCCCTCGAAGCGGCGCTGAAGCTTAGAAGCCACCCGGTTTCGACACGCAAAGGAAGGAGAGGGTATGAGAGAAAACGTGTAAAAGAACTTAATAGAAAATCATTGGAAGAAGAGTTTTTCGAAGAAAATCATTGAACTTTCCGCTTTTTTTTGGTAAGTTAAAGCGGTTTATGTCCGACGACAGAGAAAAAAAATCGATACTTGAAGCGCTTCTTTTCCTCTCGGGAGAGGTCATGACAGTGGCTGCTATAAAGGATATTCTGGATCTTCCCGAGTCTGAAGCAAAAAGGCTTATGGGAGAGCTCATGGCTGAATATAAAGAGCGCAATTCAGGTGTGATGATAGTCGAGATAGCCCATGGCTATCAGATGGTGACAAATCCCGAATATGCCGAATGGGTAAGGAAGTTCAGGAGTACCCATGTTTCAAACAAGCTGTCCATGCCGGCGCTCGAAACCCTCGCAATAATAGCTTATAAACAGCCGATAATAAGGGCCGAGATCGAACAGATCAGGGGGGTCAATTCCGACAGCGCCATAAGAACTCTTTATGAAAAAAGGCTTATAAAAATAATGGGCCGTAAGGAAGCGCCGGGACGGCCTTTCTTTTACGGTACGACGAGAGAATTTCTGCAATATTTCGGACTGAAGGACCTCACGGAATTGCCTACTCTAAAAGATCTTATCCGTGAAGAGGCAGCATGATTACAGGAGGTGACAATGAAGGGTTTTTGTCTTTTCATCGCTAATCTTGTACTCGCAATCTTTATTACAGGAAATGTCCATGCTGACACTACTTACATATCAAAAAGGGGGGACAGTCCCCGCAAGATAGCCAAGAAATTTAAGGTCAGCCCGCAATCCGTCATTAAAGCAAATAATCTAAGATCCGGCAAACTCAAACCGGGCACGAAACTTACTATTCCGTCAAAGAAAAAAGAAATTCCTGCCGGTGAACGGGCCGCGAGAACAAAGTACGGTAAAACCAAGAGAGAAAAGGATACAAAGATCGTACATGATGCGGAAAAGCCCGTAACACATCAGGAGGACTCTTCATTTCACGTAGTAAAGAGGGGTGATACACTCTTATCTATATCCAAGAAGTATTCGATATCCGTGAATGAACTGAAGGAGATCAACGATATAAGATCAAAAAAGCTGAAAGTGGGCCAAAAACTCATCGTCTCGAAGAGTGCTCTCAAAGATTACACTGTAAGAAGAGGTGATTCGATCTGGGATATCGCCAGAAGATTTAATATTGATCCCGATGAATTGATGAACATTAACGGACTTGAAACAGACTCGTTAAAACCCGGGCAGAAAATCCTCCTGACCGCAGAACCCGAACCTAATGAACCAAAAACCTATGATGCGGTGCTTTCTCATGGGGGTGTTGAAAAAGAGATAGAAAAAATATCCGAATCCAAAGAGGGCGGCGAGTTGAAGATGCAGGACAAACTCATACTCTTCGCAAAGAAACTGCTGGACATCCCGTACAGGTTCGGAGGTAACAGTCTCTTCGGGATAGACTGTTCCGCATATGTGAAAAAGGTTTACAGCCTGATCGGAATCGACCTCCCCCGTTCGGCACGGGAGCAGTTCCAGGAAGGAACGCCTGTCAATGGAGAAGAGCTCTCTATCGGTGACCTCGTATTCTTCAGGACCTATGCGTCTTTTCCTTCACATGTGGGGATTTATCTCGGTAATAATCTGTTCATTCACGCCTCATCAGGGTCCAAAAAAGTGACTATAGACAGTCTTGATACGCCATACTATTTCAAAAGATTCATCGGGGCGAAAAGGCTTCTGGACGTAAAAGATGAAAAGGCAGACCCCCAAAAGGAAGGATAATCAGCTCTCATAAATAATGCGGCCCATATCCGAAATATCATATCCTCCCAACCCGGCGACCGTGTCTCTGAATTCGGCATCCTCTCTTATGATCTTCAAAAGACATCCCACCATCTCTAAATCCAGAGACTCCCGGGGTACTGCAAGGTCATATCTCTCTTTTGCTACGGGAATAAAATCGAGACCGAGCGCCCTCGCGGAAGCAAGGATTGCGAGGCCCGTATCCGCAACCCCTGACAGGACCGCCGATGCCACACCCATATGAGTATATTCTTCCCTTTCATACCCTTTGACATCCTGATTGTTTATACCGAGTTCTCTTAAGCATTTGTCCGTAAGCAGTCTGGTGCCTGCTCCCGGCTGTCTGTTAACAAACACGATGTCACCCCTCGTTAAATCTTTAAACCCCGTGATATTTTTCGGATTGCCTTTGGGCACCAGAAGCCCCTGCTCCCTGTAAACGAGATTGATGAGCACAATTTTTCTGCCGGCGAGAAGTCTTTTTATAAATGATATGTTGTATTCCGCTGTTTCCTCGTCGAGCAGGTGAGTCCCGGCCATATGGGCCTCACCTCTTTTCAGGGCCATCAAACCGCCCATTGACCCGACATGCGCCGACGAGAGTGAATATCCCGGATATCTCTTCTTCAGTATGTTGGCGAGCAGATCAAGGGCATTGTCATGGCTTCCGATACATACGATCGTATTTTCTATATCTCTCCTGGATCTCATCAATTCCGCTTCAATCTCCGAACCGGCGCCTATGCCTTCGGACATGGCAGGTATTCGCACGATACCGTCAGCTCTGACGAGGGACATCAGTACCCCCGCTCCCCGGGTGACAGGAGTCGCAATAAAATTATCACCGACCTTTCCAAGCTTTACCCTCAGGAATTCCTCCTGACCGAGTGTTGACGCAACCTGCCTCGAGATCTTTGCCTGCATCATTTCGGGCACTTTCATTTCGAGACCCTGCCATCGATAAAAGAGCGGTTTAGCAAAAAGGGTGAACGTTATAAAAGCGGACACGGGATAGCCAGGGATACCGAGCACGGGTTTCCCTTTCACCCAGCCGAGGACAAGGGGTTTGCCGGGTTTTATGCTCACCCCGTGGAGGATGATTTCTCCGAGATCGCCTATGGCCTTCGCCGTGAAGTCTTCTGACCCCGCCGACGCACCCGCATTAATGACAATCAGATCTCCCAGGCTATGCGCATCAAGTACAGCCTTTTTCAACTGTTCGAGGTCATCGGGCACAATCCTGAATCTGACCGGATCGCCTCCCCATTCAGATACAAGCCCGCCCAGCACCCTCGAATTGTATTCGATTATATCGCCTCTTTTTAGAATGGACCCCGGTTCGACGATTTCGGTGCCCGTCGGCATAATGACCGCTCTCGGCCTTTGCCTGACCATAACATCGAGACGGCCGCCCGCGAGCATTGCCCCGATATCAACCGGCCTTATTTGCTGGTTTTCAGGCAGTATCAATTCGGTCGCCACGATGTCCTCACCGATGACCCTGACGTGCTGCCATGGCGTCGCAGGGGAGATTATTTCGATATATTCTGAATCACATCCCCTCTCTTTTCCCTCCTTTGCACAGCGGGGATCCGGAGGGGATGACTGTTGACCTTTTACAATATTTACGTCCTCGATCATTACCACAGCATTGAATCCGTCCGGCATAGGATCGCCCGTATCAACATATACGGCCTGTTCTCCTATCCTGAGCCTTTTGGGGGCCCTTTCCGATGAACCGAAGGTTTCTGCAAACCTGACGGCATAACCGTCCATTGCCGAGGAATGATAAAAAGGGGAGGATATTTTTGCGGTCACCGCCTCTGCGGTAACCCTGCAGAGGGAATCTATGACCCTGACACGCTCTCCCGGAAGCGGCTCTAAGACCCCTTCGGAGTCGAGTCTTTTAAGCCACTTTGTGAGCGCTTCATGTAAAGGTGTGCTTTCAAGGTAAATGTCGCGGGACATTACTCTTTACTGAGCAGCTTCTTTATCATGATCTTCAGCTCTTCAAGATCCGAAGATTTGACTATATATGCCTCGGAAGCCCATACGGCAAAATCGTCCCTGTAGTCATAAGCCGTAGACATGATAACAGGTATCTTGGGGTTCTTTTCTTTCATCTGCCTCAATATCCGGATGCCGTCCACATCAGGCAAAAGTATGTCAAGTGTAACGATGTCGGGCGATTCACTGTCAAAGAGATCCATCGCTTCCTTTCCGTTGGATGCCACGACAACTTCATAGCCTTCGTCTTCGAACTCTTCTTTATAAAGCCTTTGGATATGCTGGTCATCATCAACGACAAGTATTTTCATATACCTCCTCCCTCTTATTATTAAATTATCTTCAATGGAATTAAAACGCGAAATGTGCTTCCCGCACCCGGTCTGCTTTCCACTTCTATATTACCTTCATGTTCTTCTATAATCCTGTGTGTTACGGTGAGACCAAGTCCGGTACCCCCTTTCTTTGTCGTGTAAAAGGGGTCGAATATAAAAGGCAAATCTTCCTGGCCGATGCCGGGGCCCGTGTCTTTTATTTCGAGTACGCAAAATTTGTTCTTCCTGTACGTCCTCAGCATTATTGTGCCGTTGGTCCCTATGGCCTGAACAGCGTTCTTCATTATGTTCAACAGGGCATCTCTGATCCTGTTAGGATCAACGAATAACTCCAAGGGTTCCCCGAATTCTCTGACAAGAGTTATGTTCTTCTCCGCGATCTCAGGGCCTATGAGAGAAATGACATCTTCCATGAGTCTGTTGGAATAGACCGCCTCTTTTCTGATCCTCGTTTCCTTTACAAAACTGAGGATATCATTCAATATATCCTCAAGCCTCTCCACTTCTTTTGAAATGATATCGGCATATTCCTTCAGGTTACCTTCTAATTTCTTTTCGAGCCTTTTTGCAAATCCGCCCAGGGAAACAAGAGGATTTCTGATCTCATGGGCCACTCTTGCCGCCACCTCTCCCAACGCGGCCATCCTCTCGGTCTTTACGACACGCTGTCTCAGGGTGTTCAATTCGGTTATATCACTGACCACATTCACGGTGCCCATAAACTGCCCGGTCATATCGAATATCGGCGAGCTTGAGATAATGAAAGTGCCGCCCATATAAGGGTCCTGAACTTCTTTTACAAAGGCCTCTCTCATTTCAACAGTTTTTTGATGGGGACATTCGGCCCATGGCTCCTTTGTGCCGTGAAATACTTCATAACACTTCTTTCCTATTATTTCCTCCGGCGGTTTACCCAATCTCTTGCTCACCGCCTTATTAATATTTTTGACGACATAATCCTCGCCGATAAAGTAGACCAAATCCGATATCGATTCGAAGATGTTCTCAAGTTCCTGCTCCGTCAATTTCACCTGTTCAAAGAGCCGGGCATTCTCTATGGCCGACGCGACGTTGTTCGAAAAGGCGGTCAAGAACCTTATGTCCTCCTCGGTAATAGATCTGTTATTGAAGAAGTTGTCAACCCAGAGAACTCCTATCACCCTGTTTCTCGATACAAGAGGGACAGCGGCGTAAGCACGGGTCCCCAGTTGTTGTATAATGACCGGATCCGAAAGAGGTTCCTGCGCTACATTCTCAATATTAAATATCCTCTTCTCCTTCACCGCCTTTGCGAGGACAGTTTCTTCCGTCAGGGGTATCTCTATGTCAAGAGTCAGTTTGTCAAAGAAAGAATCCTTCTTCCGGGTACCTATCTCTATATCGCCCATAATATCCGGCAGCGTCTTCTTTTCCACGGAGATCCTGTTCCAAATCTGAAAAGCCTCCTCATAACTTGCGGGACCGACACCCATCGCCCCCTTTAAAACATTCCTGTTTTCATCAACGAGGAAAAGGATCGCCCTGTTGAATCCGAGGCCGTCTCCCATCGTAACAGCGGTAAGGATCATCCTCAACAGCCTGTCGAGCTCGAGGGTCCCCCTCATCGCTGAACTTATAAAAAATAATCTTGAAAGTTCCTGGTTTCTCCTGACCAGCTCTTTTTCAACGTTTTTCTTTTCCGAAATGTCCCTCGATATACCGCTTACACCGATAACCTCTCCCGCTATGTTCTTAATTGGTGAAAGTGTAAGGCTTACCGTTATGGTTGCACCGTCCTTCCTCTTCCTGAACGTCTCGGTCCTTTTGAATGCTTCCCCGTTCCTTATCCTCTGGTTGTTTTCCCATTCCGGGTCGATAACGAAATCAGGGATAAAAGGCAAAAATCTGCCGATCGCTTCTTCCTTTTTAAACCCATATATTCTTTCCGCTCCTTTATTCCAGGAGGTGATGATGCCGTTCAGGTCGGATGTGACTATCGCGTCTGCTGAATTCTCAATGACGCCTTCGAGATATTCCTTTGTCTGTGTAACCTCGTTATAAAGCCTGAGGACTTCATCATGACAGAGCATCCTGTCGGTTATATCCTGAATAAACACTATACACTCACCAACTGCGCCCGTCCCGTCGGTTATAGGATAAGCTGATATCTCGGCATAGGAGACGTGATGATTGATCTCACTCTTCTGGGTCAGAATACTGACCTCGCCTTTTTCGAAAGTTACCTCCGCTGCACAATGAGGACATACCCAGCTGATTCCATGGAACACTTCTCTGCAGTCCTTATCTATAAGGTCCGGAACCGGCCTGTCGATCCACTTCCCTATAGAATTGTTCACAGCCAGAATTTTGAAGTTTCTATCGAGTATTACAATGCCGTCGCGGACATTTTCAAAAATTACCTCTGTGAACTTTTCTCTATTCGCTGTGTCCATGAGCTATACTTTATAGCCTTTCCTTCTTAAGGGCAACCTTGTAAAGTTCAATATATCTCAATGCCGACTTACTCCAGGAGAAATCCGTCTTCATTCCCTCTTCCATCAACCTTTTCCTTTTGCCGTCGTCCGTGTAGACGCAAAAAGCCCTTTTCAGGGCATCCTGCATGGCGGGAGATGTGTAATCGGAAAAAAGGAAACCCGTACCCTTTGAGGTCAACGGTTCAAAGTCCTTTATCGTATCGGCAAGTCCTCCCACCCTTCTTGCCACAGGGATGGAACCATACCTCTCAGATATCAACTGGCCCAGCCCGCACGGTTCATATTTCGAGGGCATGAGAAAAAAATCCGAGCCCGCATAAATCTCGTGCGCAAGCTTTTCATCAAAGCCGATCGTAACAGAGACTTTGCCCCGATAACGCGCCGATATGTCGGACAAGCTTTTATGGTACCTTTCGTCACCCTTTCCCAGAACAACAAGCTTCACCCCGCAGGACAAGACACCGGGGATTGACTGAACAACAAGGTCGAGTCCCTTTTGTTCTGACAACCTTGTGACCATGCCTATGAGCGGCATGCTCCGGGCGGCAACACTCTTTGGGGTTTTGAACTGCGATTTCAAAAGCTCCATTTTGCAGACTGCTTTTCCCGAAATATCGGAACGGCTGTAATTGGCAGGTATTAATTTGTCCGCCGCCGGGTCCCATTCTTCGTAATCAATGCCGTTTATAACGCCGAAAAGAGAACCGGCCCTGCTCCTCAATAGACCATCCAGGCCAAATCCATGTTCTTCATCGAGAATTTCCTTCGCATAGGTGGTACTGACAGTGCTGAGGACATCCGCAGAAAGCAGCCCTGCTTTCAGGAAATTCACCTTTCCGTAGAATTCGATGCCTTCCGGGGTGAAAAGCTCCCATCCGAGATTCGTTACGGGCATATCTGATGCGGGAAAGAGACCCTGATACCCAAGATTATGAATGGTCAGCAAGGCGGCAGTATTCCTGAAAAACTTGTCGGTCCTGTATATTGTCTTCAGATAGAGAGGGACAAGACCGGTCTGCCAGTCGTTGCAGTGAATGACATCGGGTTTAAAGCCGAGGGCCTTGCACGCCTCAAAAATGCCTCTTGAGAAGAATACGAACCTCGATGCGTTATCGCTGTAATCCCCCTCCGGAGTTCCGTAGAGTTCCGGTCGATCAAAAAATTCATCACATTCTATAAAAAAGTTTGACGGCCCGTCGCTGAAAATCCTGCCTGCCACAATTCTATCTCCAACAGGGACATCAATAATGATTCCCGTGTCCCGCAGCGGCGCACCGCTGTCCTTTATCCTTTTATATAAAGGCAGCACGACCCTCGCTTCCTCGTTCATTTTTATGAACTCCCTGCACAGGGCGCCGGCCACGTCTGCAAGGCCGCCTGTCTTTACATATGGCACCGCCTCCGGTGAAGCTATCAGTATTTTCATATCTTTGCTTCGCGCATAAATCTTGCGGACTCTTCGGGAGGAGTCGGATTGATATAGAAACCGGAACCCCATTCAAAGCCCGCTATCTTTGTCAGTTTCGGCACAAGCTCGATATGCCAGTGGTAGTAATCGTTCACTTCATCCGAAAAGGGTGAAGTATGAAGAACAAAATTATACGGCGGGATATCGAGTATCTTGTCTATCTGCTTTAAGATGACCTGGAGCATCTCCGCCAGGGACAAAAAATTGTTGTCGGGAGGATTAAACCCCGAATCGTGCCTCTTGGGCAGTATCCACGTCTCGAAGGGCGCGCTCGGGGCGAAGGGCGCAATGGCGACATATTGTGAGTTTTCGTATATCACCCTTTTCCGGGACTCCAGTTCCTGGCTAATGACATCGCAAAATATGCACCTCTCCTTTAAATCGTAATAACGCTTGGCGGAATCCATCTCCTCCTTAACGAGTTTAGGTACGATGGGCAGCGCAATTAACTGTGTATGAGAATGCTCAAGCGAGGCTCCCGCAGCTTCTCCTTCATTCTTGAAGATCAGCACGTATTTAAACCTGCGGTCTCTCCTCAGGTCTGTCAACCTCGAATAATAGGCCCAAAGAGCATCCTCAACCGCCTTGAGAGACATTGTTGCAAGGGTCAGCATATGGTCGGGCGTCTCCACAATGACCTCATGGGCGCCGATCCCGCTCATCTTGTCAAAAATGCCCTCTCCCGATTTATTCAGATCTCCATATATCTGGAGGGCGGGAAACTTATTCGGCATGACTCTTAATGTCCATCCCGGGGAATTCGGCTTTGTGTTGGACGGCCTGAAGGCTATTATCTCCGATGGTGTAGTATATTCGTTGCCCGGACAGAACGGGCAGAAGCCCCCCTTTTTCCTCTGGGAAGGAGAAACAAAGTCAGTCGGTCTTTTCCCCCTTTCGACCGAGATGATGACCCATCTCCCTGATATCGGATCCTTTCTCAATTCAGACATATTTCCTCCACCTTTTACTAAAAGCGGGCTGAGTACTAATGAATTTTTGCCTTATATTCCACGCCCTTTTGAACTTTGCCCGATTTGGTATTATTATATCACAATGAAACCGACATTCATTCACAGCCTTGTCAACAGCCCTTTTGAAGATCCTTCACTGTTTGTCAGGATTATAAGGGAAAAAAGGGCCTTTCTCTTCGATATAGGAAATATTTCCAGGCTCGGCCCGGGTGACCTGCAGAAAACGACAGACGTCTTTGTAACTCATACACATATCGATCACTTTATAGGATTCGATATGCTTCTAAGGTCCCTTTTAAGAAGAGAAACTCCTTTAAGAGTGTACGGCCCTTCTAATATAGCCGATTGCGTGGAAGGCAAACTCAGGGGTTATACCTGGAATTTTATAAAGGAATACCCTTTGAAAATAGAAGTTTTTTCCATAGATAAAGGTCGGCTGATCTCGTCGAACTTCCACGCCGAAAACGCTTTTGCAAGGACAGAGAATTACAGGACCGACTTCACGGGAATCCTGTTAAAAGAACCTTTCTTTACTGTAAGGGCCCTCCAGGTTGACCATCAAACCCCCTGTCTTGCTTTCACAGCCGAGGAGGAATTTCATATTAATATCAACAAGGCGTCTCTGATAGAAAGAGGTCTGCCGGTAGGCCCATGGCTTTCGGAATTTAAAAAGGCTGTCAGAGAAAAGAAGCCGGAAGAAACAGAATTCGTGATTTCGGACAGGCGATACAGGCTTGGAGAACTTCGTGATATCGCAATGACTACCAAAGGCCAGAAGCTCTCCTATGTGACCGACATGGCAATCAGCAACGATAATGTCAAAAAGGTCATTGAATTCGTCCGTGATTCCGATACGTTATATTGCGAGGCGTATTTTATGGATAAAGATATGGACAGGGCATTAAAGAGATTCCACCTCACAGCTAAGATGAGCGGAACAATCGCAAGGCGGGCCGGGGTGAAAAATCTTGTTGTTATGCATTTCTCTCCCAGATACCTGGACCGGGCCGACAGCCCGGAGGATGAAGCAATGAAGGAGTTCCTTCTGAAGGATGAGGGATGAAAATGATGTAGTACTGAGAAGGTTAGGGTTTCATCTTCTTGAAAATTAAGACCGCGTTCAATCCGCCGAAACCAAATGACTGGGACAGAGCGAACTTAATGCCGGATTTTCTAAGCTCAGTTACATAATCGAGGTCGCATTCGGGATCCCTCTCTTTCAGATTGATAGTCGGAGGTATTATCCCCTCGTTCATGCTCATCAGTGTAAACGCGGCTTCAAGCGCCCCCGATGCCGCGAGCATGTGGCCTGTCGAGGATTTAAGAGAAGCGACAGGAATATGATAGGCGCTCCTTCCAAAAAAAAGTTTTATCGCCTCGGTCTCTGTCTTATCTCCGAGGGGGGTTGAGGTGCCATGGGCGCTTATGAAACGGATTTCCTCCGGTTTCAGCCCCGCCTCCTCCATAGCAATCCTTATTGCCCTCGCCTCACCTTCAGGGGAGGGCATAGTCTGGTGGAACCCGTCTGTCGTATTGCCGTAACCCAGGATCTCTCCGTAGATCACAGCTCCTCTTTTCAGAGCGCCCGTGTAATTTTCCAAAACCAATATGCACGCCCCTTCCGAAAGAACAAACCCGTCCCTTGTCCTGTCAAAGGGCCTGCTTGCAGATGGATCTTCTATCCTGGACAAGACACCGGAAGCGCCGTACCCTTCGATGCATATTCTGCAGATGGGGGCCTCGGCGCCTCCACAGAGGACAGGATTCTCATAACCCGATTTGATCAATCTATATGCTTCCCCTATTGCACTCGCGCCTGAAGCGCATGCATTGGATATCCCGAGGCAATAGCCCTTTATACCGAGTTTCTGCGCGACATAAGAAGAAGCCATGCTTATCGTAGTCGAAGGCATAAGATATGCAGATATGCGGCGACCAACACAAGATACCCCGTCCTCTTTTATGTAAGACCGATGCCCGTCGACCAAAGATTGTTCTAAAGTGCAAACGCCGCCGCGGCTCGACCCGATAACGACTCCGGCTTCTTCGAGTAGCGGGTTGCTAATATAAGGCAGAGGGGGATTTGCATTCTGCATGCCGCATACCGCATTCTGCTTTATCAGCCCCGCGTCTTCCGCAGCCATTACAGCGGCTGCAACGGCATAATGCACGAATGGATCGAGCCGGGTTATCTCCTTGCGGGTCAGATACTTCCCGGCATCGAACCCCTTTAACTGTCCGGCGAATTGCCACCTGATACGGGAAGCATCAAACCTTGTTATCGGCATAATACCCGATATCCCTGCTTTTGCAGAGGCCCAGGCGGCACGCAGCGAATTTCCGATAGGACTAAGAACACCGATCCCTGTTACAACAACCCGGTTCATCTTGCCTATAATAGCATAGCGCTGTTCTGCCTGCTTTTGATTTGTTGCCCTTCCATAAGCCATATATGTTATCATTAAAAAGATTTTCTCCTTTTTTGAGGGGGTTCAATGGTAGGGGAGATACTCAAAAAGAGGCGGGAAGAATTAGGTCAGGACCTCAGGGAAATCGCCAATGGCCTAAAAATAAGGTATGACTATCTGAAAGCGATCGAGGACGAGGACCTCGGAAAGATCCCCGCTGAAGTTTATATAAAGGGTTATATCCAGGAATATGCCAAGATCCTGCACATGGATCCTAAGATTCTGATAGATGCTTATGTGCAGCAAAAATTACCGCCTCAGCCGGAGAAAAATACAATCTCCGAGCTGGAGGTCGTCCAGGGGAAAGGATTCAAGCTGAGATATGTGCTCATTGTGTCACTGCTTGTTGTGTCTGCAATAATCATAGTGTCGGCTCAATTCCCGGCTCGTCAGAAAAAATCGGCCTCCTTGCCCGTATCGACCGTGGCGACAAAAAAAGAGAGCCTTGTAAAGCCCGCAAATTCCGAGCTTGCTCTCGAAGTCTTTGCTACCGACACTACCTGGCTTCTTGTTATAATTGACAAGACTGACTCCAAAGAGATACTGATGAAACCTGGTGAGTCGATTACGTGGCATGCAAAACAAGGTTTTTCTCTGAAAATCGGTAATGCCGGCGGGGTTCGATTGGTCTTCAGCGGGAAAGAGATCGGCAAGCTCGGAGAAAAGGGTCAGGTCGTCAAAATAAATCTTCCTGAAGCTAGAATATAGATAGGTCAGCGTCCCGCGTTCGAGCCCTAAGCGTCTGAAAAAAGTAAGGAGTATCTTAAAAAATGGCAAAAAATTGTATGGAACTTGTAAATTAGAATATCATGATCAGAAATACCTTCTGCATTTTAAACGGTATCGGCGAGAAGCTCGAAAAAAGGCTATGGAGAACAGGCATACTTACATGGGACGATTTCATCGGTTCCTCCGACATGGGCTTTATAAGCCCTCCCAAGAAAGGACAGTTCGACGAATGTCTGGCTTCCGCATCGAGAGCGCTTGACAGTGCCGATGCAAAATACTTTGCGAGCACAATCAAACGCAGAGAACACTGGAGGCTTTTCGATATATTCAAGGGCAACGCGGCCTGCCTGGACATAGAAACAAACGGCCTTATGCCCGGACGCGGGGGCTTTGCGACTGTGGTCGGAATTTACGACGGCTTTGACTATAAATGTTTTTTAAGGGATGAGAACCTTACCGGCGATCACCTGAAAAAGGAATTCTCCAGATATAAATACCTTATAACTTTTTTTGGGGCCGGCTTTGACGTTCCGTTCCTTATGAGGTCAATGCCCGAGCTGAAGTTCGACATCCCCCATTTTGACATCTGCTTCAGTTCGAAAAGGATTGGATTTAACGGGGGGTTGAAGAAACTTGAAACCGACCTCGGGATCAAAAGAGATTCTGCCGTCAGAAACCTGAACGGCTATGACGCAATTAAACTCTGGGAATTCAGCCGGAGAGGAAGCAGCGAAGCGCTTGAATTGCTCAAAATCTATAATAAGGAAGATACCGTCAACCTCTTTAAAATAGCGGATATTGTCTATCATAGGCTGAGGCAGCAGACCGGGATAGAAGACTATTTATGGATACCATCGGGCGCAGCGGTAATGCCGTAGCCGACCGAATAGCCTCGGCCCTTCTGCTTCAGAAAATCTTCGGAAAATCCCTGCTGGAAGATGAAAAGCTTAAAGCGTTGTTGTCCCGTCTCGATCAGAATATCGAGGCAACACAAAAGGGAATGATTTCAACCGGGGTAGTGAAAGAATGCGCCGACTGCGCGGTCAACGGCGAGGGAACCTGTTGCGGAAAACATACCGGGCATAAATGTGACGGTGTTCTGCTGCTGATTAATCTCCTTCTCCGCAGGTCCCTGCCTGCGCGGCCATATTATCATGATTTGTGTTATTTCCTCACGGAGGAAGGATGTTCTCTCAGGGCACGCCATATTATTTGCGTCAATTATGTCTGTCGGAGACTTCGAAAAAATATCCCGCATAATATATTGATCCGGCTGCAGGAAATTGCCGGGGCGGAGATGGATACTCTCTTCATCGTCGAAGAACATATTAAAAAGAAGTTGGGGTCGGAGACGCTGAATCAGTATCGGGCGATACAATGATCAGATATTCAAAATATTATTTATTTCTTCAGGTCCTGTTTTATCTGACGGTGACAATATTTTTGAGTGCCGGCGTAATTTATGGAACAGATCATGACTGCCGTTTGTCCCCCTACGAAAAGGAACTCCTGCACTGCATAAATCAATACAGGGCCTCAAAAGGATTAAATACTTTGTCGGCCGACAAAACTTTGCAGAGACTGGCAATAAGTCACAGTCAGTATATGGATGGAGAAAACTCTTTAAATCATGACTATTTTAACGATAGATTCGAAAAATGCGGGCATATGCACTGTGTCGAAAACTGCGGATGGAACTATCCGACGCCTGAAGACCAGTTGAAGGCATGGATAAATTCAAAGGGACATTACGCTAATCTCGTCAATAAGAATATAAAATTTGCAGGTATTTCCAAGGTGGGGGCCTACGTCACATTTTTTGCATGTGATTAAATTGAGGCCCGGTCACATACCGATATAAGCTTCTTCATTACTCCATTCATGAGGCCCCTGGTATCTTCAAGTCTGACCTTTATTATTCATAGATTAGTGGCGAACACGGCAGATACAGTATTTGAGCTCATTCTCGGGCTATCGCCCTCCGAGGTAAATTCTGTTCCGATAAATCGGCCATAAATAAAAGCTACATTGATGTCATTCCCGCTTGTCGGGAATCTTTCTGAAAAAAATCCAGAAGGATTGCGGACAAGCCGCAATGACAAAGAGCAATAAGAACGCTGCCTTACTGATGACCGTCTTAGTAAGTGGACTAATAATCGAGAAATATCAATATCCTGTTCATATTTTTGGGCAAAATAGTTATAATTAGCAATATTTCTTCTTTTGCCCTTTGAGACAGGGTGAAAACATCTGTAAAAATCTGGGCGACGGCCCGTAAAGGATTTTTAGAATGAAAGACCCCCGGTCATTTGAGAAAAAATTTCTGATCCTCCAGGAAATATCCAATGTCTTTACAGCGACCAATAATGTCAATGCCCTCGCAAATATCATGATCGACCGTGCCATAAATTATGCAAACGCAGAGAAGGGGTCCGTGATGCTGCTGAATGAAAAGAATGAATTGTATATCATTGCCGCGAGAGGCTTCGATATACAATTCATCGAGAATTACAAGATCAAAATGGGAGAGGGGATCGCAGGTGTAGTTGCCCGGGACCGTTCTCCCGTTCTTATTGAGGACATCGACAGGGATCAACGGTTTAAAGGTGCAAAAAGGGACCATTACAAAACAAAATCTTTTATTTCCTGTCCTCTTATAAGCAAAGATAAAGTTCTCGGTGTTATCAATATCAACGACAAGAAAGACGGCGCTCCTTTTACAGAGGATGAGTTTAATCTTTTGAAGATCATCGCCGATCAGTCGGCCATAACAATCGAAAATGCCTTTCTGATGAACCAGCTGAAGACAAAAGCTTCCGAACTTGAAGAAATAAACAAGAAACTTATAGAAACCGACATGGACAAGACGGAATTTATTACCCGCATTTCCCATGAACTGCGTTCTCCCCTCAATTCAATAAAAGGAGCCACATACTATCTGCAACAGTCGGAAACCCTGAACAAAAATAGAATAAAAGAGTTTTATGACATCATTTCGACGGAGACCGCAGGACTAATTACTATTGTCGAGAACCTGCTCGATTTTCTGAGACTTGAGAACGAAGTCATGGTCGTCAAGAAATCATTGGCAAATCTGGCGGATATTCTGAAAGAAGTGTCAAGATCAAAGGGGATAAGTAATGCGGTAGCAAAAAAGAACCTCCGATTTACACTGGATATTAAGCAGGGTGATTACGAGACCGTGGTAGACAAGATAAAAGTTGTCCAGTTATTCATTAATCTCCTGGAAGGATTGTCCTACTACCTCCAGAGCGGCGATGCAATAAATATCGCCGCAGATAGAAATGATTTTATCAAAGTCAGTATCACGATTTCCCGGAGGCTGCCGGATGAAGTCTTGTTATTCTTGTATAAATCCAAATATGTATTTTATGCGGATTGGCCGACGGAAAAGATAAGGTTGTCTCTTGCCAAGAAAGTTGCCGAGGCGCATGGATGGATCTTCGAAGCAAGAAATACCGATAATACCTTCCTTATTTCTCTTACTATTCCGGTAGGCGCCAAAGAGAAAATGGAAACCGTTGTCAATATAACGATGGACATGTTTGTGGAATTTATTTCGGAATTACTGGATCTGAATATATGCTCCATAATGCTCTGCAACGACCTGACATCCGAGTTGACAATAAAAGGGTCAAGGGGTTTGAGCGACGAAATAGTGAAACGGACAAGAATTAATTTCGGCGACCAGATTTCGGGCTGTGTGGCAGTGGAGGGCAAGCCGCTTTTGATAGAGGACATCGAAAAGGACCCGAATTTCAAGAAGAGGAGCATCCCACAATATAATACGAGGTCCCTTCTTTCCCTGCCTTTAAAGATACGGGACAAAGTTGTGGGCGTGTTAAACCTGAACAATAAGAAAACCGCTACAACATTTAATGAAAGGGACTTTCACATAGCCTCGGTCTTCGGCGAAAGGATTTCACACTTTCTCGAAAGACTTTACTCGGGCGGATATAAAGAGAATGACATGAATCAAATCCTTACTTCTTTTGACGATCTTTTAGATGCCGTGAAAAGATACGACAAAAAACAAAGGTTCACGCCCGATTTAGTGTCAAAGATCATGGACAGACTGGAGGCGACTGAGGAAGACAAGAGGAACGCCCTGTATGTCTCGATGATATACGACCTCGGTCTTATGCTTATCGATGAGAATATTCTGAAGAAGAAAGCGCTTTTGCCGTCTGAACTACAGGATTTAAAAATCCATCCATATACCACAATCGCGCTGTTAAATATCCTTGAGTTTTCTGATGACATCAAGAAGGGGATCCTGCATCACCACGAAAAATATGACGGCACAGGTTATCCCGAAGGATTGAAAGGACCTGACATACCTTTTATATCGAGGGTCCTGTCGGTAGTCGATTCCTATTGTGCAATGCTTTCAGAAAGGCATTATAAGAAGCATTTAACAAAAGAGGAAGCTTTGTCCGAAATTAAAGCGGGGTCAGGTTCCACATATGACCCTCAGATCGTGAAGGCCCTTGAAGAGGTTTTACAGGAGGGGAGTTATTGACGACATTGTTTGTAAAATCCCTCCTAACCTCCCTTTGCCAAAGGGAGGAATTCCCCCTATCAAGAGGGGTGTCAGGGTGTGTCATTCTCCTCTTTAGCAAAGAGGGGCAAGGAGAGATTTTTTGTAATAAAATTCAATTCTGAGACCTTAATAAGAAGACAGACACAAAATTATAAGAGTAACATGGAGGGAAAATGAAAAAGTGTGTAGTGGCTGTTCTTATTCTCTTGCTGTTCGCAGTTAAAACATATGCCGCTTCTGAGTATAAGATTGAACCCTCTCTT
This sequence comes from Thermodesulfovibrionales bacterium, assembly GCA_963716185.1. Taxonomy (GTDB): domain Bacteria; phylum Nitrospirota; class Thermodesulfovibrionia; order Thermodesulfovibrionales; family SM23-35; genus CAVZMO01. The sequence continues at coordinate 2,808,220 of OY970295.1, read as the reverse complement.
TCACTTTCTGAAGAATATAACGACAACCTTTTCCTGACACGGTCGGAGAGAATCAGTGACTTCATAAGCTACGTCTCTCCCGCCATAGATTTGTCGGCAAAGTCAATCAACACGGACCTCAGGCTCAGTTACTCTCCGACATTCAGTTTTTATGGTTCCCACAACGAACTGAATGATACAGCGCATCGATTCGCCGTTAACGGCGCCTTTACCCTCTCTGAAAGATTGAGTTCCAACCTGACAGGCAGCTATGTAAAGTCCAGCGAAACAAGCGATATCAGAGCCATTCCGGACATAGGACCGGTAACAGTGCGTGCTGAATGGAAATACCTTACAATAAGCGGCGGCGCGTCGTACAGACTGAGCGACAAACTCTTTTATACGCTGGGTTTGTCCTATTTTAATGCCGATACTAATGCGCCGAACCTCAATAAAGTGAGGACTTATTCAGGAACGATGGGGTTCGACTACAAGACGAGTGAAAAGACGACGTTATCTGTAAATGCGGCATACACTAAGTACGACATTAGCTCCGCCAGCGATGCTTCGGGACAGAATTATCTTATCGCCGTTACGCACAGACTCAGCCAGTCGGTAACAATGGCTGCGTCAGCCGGCGTAATAGTCACGAAAGTTCAGAACGCGGGGAAATCAGCGATTGAATTCGGGGGTGGTTTAAGTTTCACAAAAACTCTTGAGATTGGGGAGGCTGAGTTATCCTTTAAGCAAAATGTAATTCCGAGCGTCGAGAGCAGTGCGCCCCTGAGGGCACAAACCATAGCGTTGCGCTTATCAACGCCCATAACAAAAAAGTTGGGTGGATCTCTATCGGCATCGTACAGTAATTTTAAGTCTATTAAATCCACCGAAGTTAATGCAGACAATATAGATACAAATGAAATCGGTTTCAATCCTGCTTTGACGTATAGCTTTACCCCATCGGCAAATTTGATATTATCGTATAGTTATGTTGACTCCAATGATAAAATAGACAATGGTAACGATTTTCATAATAATATAGTTCTCCTCACACTGAGATTAAGCTACAGCAAGAAACTCTGAAATATGAGAAAGCCCGGAATCCTGACGCTGGCAATCGCCGAATTATTAAGGGTCTCAAAATAGCATAGAACATTCTTTGGCCCGTCATTCCCGCGGTTCTCAGGCGGGAATCCACTTTTCAAAGCTGTGGATGCCCGACTAAAAACCTCGGGCATGACGAATTAGGAAAGGCAGTGTGTATGCTCTATTTTGAGACTGTTATTACGGTTTCAGGCAAGGATTGTTTTGAAGACTGACTTTATAACTGTTCCGATAGTATAATAATTCTATAGGTAAAGATTATTGATCGTTCAAAACAATTTTAACCTCAGGCTTCAAATATGAAACTGACCATATTTTCCAGATTAGTAATCGGTTACGCAGCCATATTCGCGATGATAATTGTCGTGAGTCTTTCTGTTACCGTACAATTTAAGAAATTGGAAGATGTTACTGGTTCAATTATCAACATCAATAACCGCATGTCAAATCATAATAAAAAACTCATGGATAGTCTGCTGACGCTTGTTAACTACGAGAAGAAATTTATTCTTTTAAAAGACGCCACTATATATGAACATTTTCTCAAAACAAAGAGAGATTTTGATCAATCTTTCAAGGAGATGATGACAGTTGCAGACTCCGAACAGGCCAGGAGGATACTAAATGACATAAACCGGGCATACAGGCGCTATCAGGGGCTATTTGATAAAGAGGTTGAATCTCTGAGGTCCGGGAAACGCTATCCGCATGAGTGGTATGCGCTCGAAAAAGAAAGCGCAACCGGCGCAATAATGGAGGGCCTGAGAGAATTAAGAACGTATATCGAAAACAGCACATATTCCAAACTGGCAAACCTGGAGCAAGCCGGCATCAATGCGCGGAAAGTGATCTTTGCCGTCACAGTGCTATCGATCATTTGCGGATTGGTGTTCTCTGTATTTACGACAAGAAGCATTACAAAACCTCTTTCTATTATGAGAAAGAAGACCGGAGAAATCGCCCGGGGCAATTATGAGAGTGATTTGCACCTCTCATCCCCTCCTGAAATAAGTGAACTGATGGATGACTTCAACTTCATGTGCAACAGGCTTAAAGAAATGGACACAATGAAATCAGATTTTTTCTCATTGATGTCGCATGAACTCAGAACGCCCGTTACCTCTATTAAGGAAGGTACAAACCTGCTCACGGAGGGGATAGCAGGAGAGACCAATGAGAAACAAAAAAGACTTCTGAAAATTATTTCAGAAGAAAGCGATCGTTTACTCGGACTGATAAATTCTATCCTCGACCTGTCGAAGATGGAGGCCGGAATGATGACTTATAATTTTGGTCAGGCCAATATTTTTTCTCTGATCAGTAAGGCTGTTGTCGAGATAGAGCCGCTGGCCAAGGCCAAAAATATCAGGGGAGAATTAAATATAAGCAGAGAAATACCTCCTGTAAAGATGGATGCTGAAAAGATGCTCCAGGTGTTAAGGAATTTGATCGGAAATGCGGTGAAATTTACCCCCCACGGCGGCAGCGTAAAGATTTCCGCCCGGTTCAACGAGAAGAATCTTGAGGTCTCCGTCGCTGATGAAGGTCCCGGCATACCGGAGGAGAATCTGGTCACAGTGTTCGATAAATTTAAGAGTTACCACAATCGCAAGGGGACCGGATTGGGGTTGGCCATAGTGAAGAACGTTATTAAAGCTCACGGAGGCAGGGTATGGGCAGAAAGCACATCGGGCCGGGGAAGTACGTTTACCTTTGTATTGCCTGTTTGATCTTTTTCTCCTTGCCAGGCTGCAACGTTCTGACGAACAGAGAGTAGAAAGTCCCAAAATAAAAAAGGAAGAAACTTTTCGCTTATAGGGGAAGAAAATCATATGCGTTCAGAAAAAATTTTAATCGTGGATGACGATATCAACCTTCTGGAATTGTTAAAGACAAGACTTGAGTCGGCAGATTACAATGTGACGGCGGCGTCAAATGAAACAATCGCTTTGAAAGAGATTGAGCAGCAGTCGTTCGATCTGTCCATTATCGACCTTCAACTCGTTCATAAGGACGGCATATCACTTATGGAGGAATTTCATAGAATAAATCCTGACATGCCTGCCATAATCCTTACGGCTTATGGGAGTATCGAGAGCGCAGTGGAAGCGATGAGAAGGGGAGCTTATACCTATTTGACCAAGCCCTTTGATCCCCGGGAACTTTTGTTTCAGATCGAAAATGCCCTTGAAACACGAAGGCTCACCGGCGAGATCAAAAGGCTGAAAAGTCTTTTGGAAGAGCGATATAATTTCAAACAAATTATTGCTAACAGCGAAAAAATGCAGAGGGTGCTGGAACAGGTATATCACGTTGCTGAAACCGATTCCACCATTTTTATCACCGGGGAGAGTGGAACAGGCAAAGAACTGATAGCCAAAACTATTCATCTTGCAAGTCATAGAAAAGACAAGCCTTTTGTTGCCATAAACTGCGCTGCTATCCCGGAAACCCTCCTCGAAAGGGAACTCTTCGGCCATGAAAAAGGGGCGTTTACGGGCGCCATCAGAAGTTCCAAAGGACTGCTTTCCCAGGCAGATGAGGGAACTATTTTACTGGATGAGATTGGAGATATGCCATTGTCAATGCAGGTCAAACTCTTACGCTTCCTCCAGGAGCGGCAGTTTTATCCTGTCGGGAGTCAAACGCCTGTAGAGGTCAATGTCAGAGTGATTGTCGCTACTAATAAAAACCTCGAAGAGATGATCCAGAAGGGACAATTCCGCGAGGACCTTTTCTACAGGATTTATGTGATTCCGATACAGCTGCCGCCCCTGCGGGAAAGGAAAGAAGATATTCCCCTCCTGGTTGAGCATTTTTTAGACAAATTTAACCAACAAATGAAAAAAGAAGTTAAAGGACTAACTCCGGGTGCGCTGCAAAAGCTTGTATTCTATCACTGGCCCGGAAATGTCAGAGAGTTGGAGAATGTGGTCGAATATACAATGGCCATGACAAAACATGATTTTATAACGGAAGATTTGATTTTATTGCAGGGATCGGCGGAAACGCTGAAACCCCTCAAAGAATCGAGGGCTGATTTTGAGAAGAACTATCTCAGAAGCCTCCTGGAATTCACAAAGGGTAATATTAGCCAGGCTTCCAAATTAGCCGGGAAATACAGGGCGGATTTTTACAACCTCCTTAAGAAATATGGTATAAAAGCGGAAAATTTCAAGAAACTTTAACAATTAGCCCGATTATTTTTATGTATTAGTTTGATAGGTTTTTGCAATTTGTACAAAAGCAGGCTATAGTGCAATAAATATCATACATATTCATTGCTGCTTATTGGCGTTATAGCCAAATCATTTCTCTGAGACCTCCAAATAATATGTAGGATTAACCATACATATTTCATCTTTTTATCAGCATTATTGCATCTTTCCTTACTTAATTATCCTTTAAAATCAGACACTTATTTATATAAAACCTTCTTGTCATGATTCTTGCTTTCAGATATTGAAGTATTAAAAATATCATTAATGTGAGGTCTAATGGTTAAACGACAATTTTTCTTTCACTCCGTATTATGCTTAATAGCAATCATTCTTTTTGGCGCGCTGCCGTCTTTCGCCGGCAATATAACACTTTCATGGAACGCTCCGGTTACGAACACGGACGGCACTCCTCTAAATAACCTGGCCGGATATAAGATCTACTACGGGACAGCCTCACACAGCTATTCGCAGAATATTAATGCCGGAAATGTAACAACTTATACTGTGACAAACCTGACCGACGGGATCACCTATTATTTTGCAGTTACTGCATATGATACAGCCAATAATGAAAGCGGCTATTCCAATGAAGTATCGAAGACATTATCAGCCCAGTCGGCTCAGCAGTACACTCTTAACGTCAACAGGGCGGGAACTGGCGCAGGGTCTGTGACTTCCTCACCGGCCGGAATAAGCTGCAGTTCTGACTGTTCTGAGGTGTATAATGCTGGTGTCTCTGTAGCTCTCACAGCATCGCCCGGTGCAAGTTCGACATTTACCGGCTGGTCCGGGGCATGCACTGGCACGGCGGGGGCGTGTACTGTTACAATGAACGGCGCAAAAGCGGTCACAGCAACATTCACGCTTAAGACCTATACCATTAATGCCTCGGCAGGAGCAGGCGGCAGTGTCTCTCCCTCCGGTACTGTTTCGGCCAATTACGGATCGAATCGGTCCTTCACTGTAACAGCGAATACAGGTTATAGCATAGCGAATGTCCTTGTAGACGGCGGTTCCGTGGGGGCCGTGTCTTCATATACATTCTCGAACGTAACCACGAACCACACAATTAGTGCAAGCTTTACGCGAAACGCGTCAAGCACATATGCCCTTACGGTCAATAAGACTGGAACAGGTGCGGGGACAGTAACTTCCTCACCGTCAGGGATAAGCTGTGGCGCTGCCTGTTCTTACGCATACACTACGGGCTCCGCAGTGACACTCAGTGCCACATCCGATGCAAGTTCGACATTTACCGGCTGGTCCGGGGCATGCACTGGCACGGCGGGGGCGTGTACTGTTACAATGAACGGCGCAAAAGCGGTCACAGCAACATTCACGCTTAAGACCTATACCATTAATGCCTCGGCAGGAGCAGGCGGCACTGTCTCTCCCTCCGGTACTGTTTCGGCCAATTACGGATCGAATCGGTCCTTCACTGTAACAGCGAATACAGGTTATAGCATAGCGAATGTCCTTGTAGATGGAGGTTCCGTGGGAACCGTAGACTCGTATACATTCTCGAACGTAACCACGAACCACACAATTAGTGCAAGCTTTACGCCAAACGCGTCAAGCACATATGCCCTTACGGTCAATAAGACTGGAACAGGTGCGGGGACAGTAACTTCCTCACCGTCAGGGATAAGCTGTGGCGCTGCCTGTTCTTACGCATACACTACGGGCTCCGCAGTGACACTCAGTGCCACATCCGATGCAAGTTCGACATTTACCGGCTGGTCCGGGGCATGCACTGGCACGGCGGGGGCGTGTACTGTTACAATGAACGGCGCAAAAGCGGTCACAGCAACATTCACGCTTAAGACCTATACCATTAATGCCTCGGCAGGAGCAGGCGGCACTGTCTCTCCCCCCGGTAAAGTTTCGGTAAATTACGGGTCGCACCAAACGTTCACCATAACAGCAAATACAAACTCCACTATAGCGAATGTCCTTATAGACGGCAGTTCCGTGGGCGTCGCGGATTCCTACACGTTCACAAACGTAGCCAGGGATCACACAATCAGTGCAACTTTTAAGAATAATGAAAGTCCACAAATCTCAAGTGTCTTTGATCTTCCAAAGACCGGCCAGACAATAAGTTATGTCCCGGGAGATGATGGTTCTGTGCAGGCAGGCGTTGAATGGCCAAGCCCGAGGTTCACCGATGACGGTGATGGTACGGTAAGGGATAATCTCACGGGCCTGATGTGGCTCAAGGATGGAGGCTGTCTTAAGAAAAAGTGGAAGGATGCACTCCAGGCTATTGCAAACTTGAATGCAAATCCCGCCACATACAACTGTCTTGATTATTCGGCCGGTTATTCCGACTGGCGTCTTCCAAATATCAAGGAGCTTGAAAGCCTTGTTGATTATGGAGAATCAAATTCAGCACATTGGCTTAATGCCAGTGGCTTTCAAAATGTTAAATCTAACTACTGGTCTTCAACATCTTATCAGAGCACTACAGCATGGATTATCACCATGACCAATGGAATTGATAAGCTTAGCTCAAAGTCCATGAGTTATTACATGTTGCCTGTGCGAACAGGCAGTACGGATATGCCTTATGAATTGCCAAAGACCGGACAAACGGCCAGCTATGCTTCGGGGGATGACGGACACCTGCAGGCCGGCAATGAATGGCCAAGTCCGAGGTTCACTGATAACGGTGACGGCACGATAAAGGATAATCTCACGGGACTGATTTGGCTCAAGGATGGAGGCTGCCTTAATAAAAAATGGGATGATGCACTTAAAGCTATTGTAGACTTGAATACAAATCCGGGCGCATACAACTGTATTGAGTATTCAGCCGGTTATTCCGACTGGCGTCTTCCAAATATCAAGGAGCTTGAAAGCCTTATTAGTTATGGAACACCGGACACCTCCGTATGGCTTAATACCGAAGGCTTTCTCAATGCTGCGTCTTCGAAGTACTGGACATCCACGACTTATCTGAATAAAGGTTCTTACACATGGGTTGTGAATATGAAAAAAGGTGACATGTCTTATTCAAGCAAAAAATCCAAATATCGTGTCTTGCCGGTTCGCGGCGGCAGTACAAAAACTGATAACCTTCCGTAGCATTTATTCATACGTGACCAAAATCACAGATTTCGATGCTAAATTAGTATTAAATTGTACTAAGCAGATATAGTCTGCTCGCGAAGGTTCTTTGAAAGTATTATAGGTAGTTAAGTTTCCGAAAAGGTAAACTCCGGGTAATCGGAGGGCACAAAGCCACGGGTCCTTAAGCTTTCGTTTCAGCGATCCTTAGGGATAGCCGGGCTGCCGAAGAAACAGTGCTTATCTGTTTATATTGACAGGAAAAGCCTGTTTCCCTTTTTTGGGAAACAGGCTTTTTTTTTGAGAACACAGCTCTTGAATGAAGCGTTCAGGAGATGACAAATAAAGCAATGACCATGAATTAGGAGGTATTACATGTTGAAGTCTTACATTTCAAAAAAGTTTCGCAAGACTCTTTCGGCGCATTATTTATTTTTCTGTCTCATATCTTTCGTTTTATTAAACGGAATCTTTTTTCTTTCTGCGGGAGATACATATGCGGGGCAGGCCATACTCTCCTGGAATGTGCCGACCACCAATACAGACGGCTCACCTCTCACCGACCTTGCCGGCTATAAAGTTTATTATGGGACAGTATCGGGGGCCTATACACAGAATATCGATGTCGGAAATGTGACCACATATACCGTCCCTAATTTGACCGACGGCGGCGCCTACTATTTTGCCGTGACCGCATATGATACAGCTTCCATTGAAAGCGGATATTCCAATGAAGTTAGTAAAACAATAGGGACTTCCTCACAGCAGTATACCTTAACAGTTTACAGAGGCGGCACGGGATCAGGAAATGTGACGTCTTCACCAGCCGGAATCAGCTGTGGGACTAACTGTGCTGCGGCATACAATTCAGGCACTGCAGTTACACTTACTGCCGCACCTGATGCGAGTTCAACCTTTGCCGGCTGGTCCGGGGCATGCACTGGCACAGGTACATGCTCTGTGACTATGAGCGCTGCAAAGTCCGTTACAGCTACCTTTAGCATTAAGACCAATACAATAACAGCATCGGCAGGTACAGGCGGCAGCATCTCCCCATCCGGTTCGGTATCAGTAAATTACGGAGCAAATCAGTCCTTCACCATAACTGCAAATACAGGTTACAGCATAGCAGATGTAACGGTAGATGGCGCTTCAGTAGGTGTGGTATCCACATACACCTTCAGCAATGTAATTGCAAGCCACACAATCAGTGCATCCTTTACTACAAATACCTATAACCTCAGTGTGACGAAGGCAGGTACAGGCGCAGGTACTATAACATCCTCACCGGCAGGGATAAGCTGCGGCTCTTCATGTTCTTATGCATACAATTCAGGCACTGCGGTTACACTCACTGCCGCACCTGATGCGAGTTCAACCTTTGCCGGCTGGTCCGGGGCATGCACTGGCACAGGTACATGCTCTGTGACTATGAGCGCTGCAAAGTCCGTTACAGCTACCTTTAGCATTAAGACCAATACAATAACAGCATCGGCAGGTACAGGCGGCAGCATCTCCCCATCCGGTTCGGTATCAGTAAATTACGGAGCAAATCAGTCCTTCACCATAACTGCAAATACAGGTTACAGCATAGCAGATGTAACGGTAGATGGCGCTTCAGTAGGTGTGGTATCCACATACACCTTCAGCAATGTAATTGCAAGCCACACAATCAGTGCATCCTTTACTACAAATACCTATAACCTCAGTGTGACGAAGGCAGGTACAGGCGCAGGTACTATAACATCCTCACCGGCAGGGATAAGCTGCGGCTCTTCATGTTCTTATGCATACAATTCAGGCACTGCGGTTACACTCACTGCCGCACCTGATGCGAGTTCAACCTTTGCCGGCTGGTCCGGGGCATGCACTGGCACAGGTACATGCTCTGTGACCATGAGCGCTGCAAAGTCCGTTACAGCTACCTTTAGCATTAAGACCAATACAATAACAGCATCGGCAGGTACAGGCGGCAGCATCTCCCCATCCGGTTCGGTATCAGTAAATTACGGAGCAAATCAGTCCTTCACCATAACTGCAAATACAGGTTACAGCATAGCAGATGTAACGGTAGATGGCGCTTCAGTAGGTGTGGTATCCACATACACCTTCAGCAATGTAATTGCAAGCCACACAATCAGTGCATCCTTTACTACAAATACCTATAACCTCAGTGTGACGAAGGCAGGTACAGGCGCAGGTACTATAACATCCTCACCGGCAGGGATAAGCTGCGGTTCTTCATGTTCTTATGCATACAATTCAGGCACTGCGGTTACACTCACTGCCGCACCTGATGCGAGTTCAACCTTTGCCGGCTGGTCCGGGGCATGCACTGGCACAGGTACATGCTCTGTGACCATGAGCGCTGCAAAGTCCGTTACAGCTACCTTTAGCATTAAGACCAATACAATAACAGCATCGGCAGGTACAGGCGGCAGCATCTCCCCATCCGGTTCGGTATCAGTAAATTACGGAGCAAATCAGTCCTTCACCATAACTGCAAATAATTATTATGAAATCTCTGATATTCGAGTAGACGGGTCGTCTATGGGCTTATCATCATCTTATACATTCACCAACGTAGCAAGTAATCATGTCATTTCGGTCACTTTCACTGCTTCAGACTCAGACAGCGACGGTGTCTCAGATGTAGAAGAAATGGGGCCAAATTCAGATGATCCGAATTATGACGGAAATGGGGACGGGATACCGGATCGCCTGCAAAACAATGTGGCGTCGTTGCATACATATGACGGCCACGGCTATGTGACCTTGTTCTCACCGACTGGACAGCCTTTGAGCAGCGTCAAAGCGTCGCAGTTGCCGCAGGAGCAAATTCCGAATGTTGTCTTCCCGATTGAATTTATTGAATTTAAGATCGACAACTTAGGGCAAGGAGCAAGCACAACTATAACCATGAAACTCCCCGATGGAACTAAAGTTGACAAATATTATAAGTACGGACCAACGCCTGACAATCCAACACCTCATTGGTACGATTTCAAATATGACGGTCAGACAGGGGCGGAGATTTCAGGCAATATCATTACTCTTCATTTTGTCGACGGACTAAGAGGGGATGACGATATCACAGTCAACGGGCAAATCACAGACCAGGGAGGACCGGCAATGACCGCTGATTCTGCTTTGCCGGTAACGGGCCAGATATATAGTTATGCTACAGGAGACGATGGTTACATTGAGGCGGGTATTAAATGGCCTAATCCGAGGTTTAAGAACAATGGCGATGGCACTGTAACAGATAATCTGACAGGACTTATGTGGCTCAAAAATGGAAGTTGCCTGAAAAATAACTGGACGACCGCTCTTCAAACTATCGCATCGTGCAACAGCGGGTCTGTCAGTTGCGGTTGCCGGGGGTATACCGGCAATTATTCTGATTGGCGCCTTCCCAATGTCAAAGAGCTCGAAAGTCTTATCAATTACGGCCAGTCGAATTCGGCGGCATGGCTCAACTCTGTGGGTTTTATTAATATCAGATATTCTAATTACTGGTCATCTACGACTTATCAGGGCGGGACTTCCAATGCATGGACGGTCAACATAAACAACGGCGCAGAAACTACAGGATCGAAGTCTTACGGTTTTTATATACTGCCTGTACGTACTGCACCGGCTGAAAATCCATATGAGATGCCAAAGACAGGGCAGACAGTAAGTTACGCTTCAGGGGATGACGGTTATATGGAAGCAGGCGCTATCTGGCCCGGCACAAGGTTCACGGACAATGGTGACGGTACCATGACTGATAGTCTGACAGGACTCATGTGGCTTAAGGATGCGGGCTGCCTAAGCAAGAACTGGAGTTCGGCCCTTACCGCGGTCGCCAGCCTTAATGCCAATCCTGGCGGGTACAACTGTCTGGGCTATGCAGCCAATTATTCTGATTGGAGGCTTCCCAACATCAATGAGATCGAAAGCCTTATCAATTTTGGAACCGCGAACTCAACATCCTGGCTTAGCTCGCAAGGCTTTATGAATGTTAAATCTTCTTATTACTGGTCCTCCACGACTTACCAAAACAATACTTCACAGGCATGGGGAATACAGATGACAAAAGGCCAGACTACAAACTTATCAAAGAGATATGTCTATAGTGCCTGGCCGGTTCGCGGAGGAAATATCAAATAATTTTCGATCCGGACGCATAAAAACAAGGCCGTCAGCCGGGTAATTTTTCCGGCTGACGGCCCTATGTGCCGATATTTTTATGGCACTTCAACTTACCTATCCAATCTTATATAATCTGCATACAAGTCCACCCTTTTCCCGGGATTTGCCACGAATATCAGCAGCCCTTTAATCTTCTTCAGATTCAAGTTCCTCTTTGTTCCAGAAGTGACTAGCGTGTCAAGAGGCACGCTTATTTTATTCATCCCCTGTTCGAGAGTAAAGCTTTCATTATATCTGTCGCCGTAATCAGGAGAAACCTTTTGATCATCAATCCTTACAGTTATTTTTATCTTTTCTTGAGGGTTGTAGATATCAAAGCAAAGCTTATTGTATCCGCTCCAGTCATTCTCCTTGATTATAGGGGTCAATCCCGGATAATCAGAAGGATAAAGTTCCATTTTTAGAGATTTTTTGCCGTGTGTAACGTGTTCGGTTGATAAGGAGTACAAAGTATGACACTTCCATACCAATTGGTCCAATGCCGAATCGGATTCGAAGTCGAACAGGACTAGTTCCCCGGCAGAGTTACCGCGGCAATTCAATAAAAAAAGCAACCACGGTATTATTATGATAAGTCTGTTTGCTGATATCATTGTTCCCTTTATCTCTTCATATTATTTTTAAGATACAAAGTGAAAAACGACTATCTCGGGCTTTCTGAAAAGCCTGAACGGAATATGGCTTGTGCCGATCCCCCGGCTCACGAACATCTTTTTATGTCCCTTCTCAAACAACCCTTGGCTGTAAAGGGCATCCTTTTTATAACCCAAGACCCTCCATAGCCAGGATGGAAGAGGAACCTGCCCTCCGTGCGTATCCCCGGCCAACATGAAAATGTTTTGATCTCTATCAAGCAGGTCGAATACTAATGGACTGTGGCTGAGCACGATAGCAGGCTCTTTGTTTTTAAAGAATTGTAATCTCTTCTCAGGTGGGAGGGATTCTGTTTCTTCCATATCGATGCCTCCGACCCAGATTGACTCGCCCGGCAAACGAACAGGGTTCGATGCTCTCAAAAAAAGCACCTTATGATTGTTCACAAATTTACCGGACCCGGCTTCATGACAGAAAAGACAGCTCTTCCTTGAATCACTGTAATCATAATCTCCCAACACGCCCCATACACCTGTTTTAGCCTTTAGTTGAGAAAGAAAAGTTAAGGCGTCCCCATAATCTCCTTTCCACTTTACGTAATCGCCTGTGAGAAAGATAATATCGGGCTTAAGTTCATCAAGTATTTTCAGTATATTGCGCTCCCGCGACCCAATTTTATCAATATGGAGATCGCTAAGTTGAATGACAGTTTTATCCCGAAGGTTTTTCCCCAGAAACTGGTCTCTGATCCATACGTGATGTATCTGAATCTGGTTTGGTTCGATGAAAAACCCGTATATAGCAAAAAAGGCTATTACCAAGAAAATAATTAATACAATCCAGATAGGCAGTTTTCTGTTTTTAACATTCATATCATTCATTGTGGGATCTTCTCCTGAAACGTTAGGAGTGTAGGGATTGTAAACCCTCTTCGCCGACCCAAGCGAAATCATAGCAGCGGCAAGCCTTACGACATCATTCTTATGCCTTTATTATTTTAGTGCTTTTTATTTTTTTTGCAGCGTTCCTGGTATCAACCACCAGCCGGCTGTTCTTCACGATCCACGGATAGTCATACTGAGAATGGTCCGTTATGATTACGACACAATCGTACTTCTTTAATTGTTTTTCAGAAAGACCCACCCTTTTCATTGCGAGACCCGGATAGTGTCGCAGCCCCGACAGTGAAGAGACATGGGGGTCGCTATAATCAACCTTCGCACCCATGTCTTTCAGGATTTCGATTATCTCGATAGCCGGCGACTCACGGGTATCATCGGTATCTTTCTTATAGGCAACTCCCAAAATCAGTATCTTTGAATTTTTAAGACATTTTCCGTTCTTATTAAGACCCTCAGTTATTTTTGTTACAACATACCCCGGCATGGCTGTATTGATTTCACCCGCCAGTTCGATGAAGCGGGTATTGAAATCATACTCCTTCGCTTTCCATGAAAGATAGAACGGATCGATGGGAATACAATGGCCGCCAAGACCGGGACCGGGATAAAAGGGCATAAAACCGAAGGGTTTTGTGGAGGACGCCTCGATCACCTCCCAGATATCGATTTCCATTTTATCGGACAGGATCTTCAGCTCATTCACAAGGGCGATATTAATACCCCTGAATATGTTTTCGAGGAGCTTCGTAAATTCAGCCACCTCCGGTGATGAAACAACAACAACTCTGTCAATGATCTGTTCATATAATGCCTGTCCGGCCTTTGTGCATGCTGGTGAAATGCCGCCGACAACTTTGGGTATATTTTTTGTATTATATCTGGGATTTCCCGGATCTTCCCTTTCAGGCGAGAAAACAAGAGAAAAGTCCCTGCCCGCCTTCAGGTTTTTGCTTTCGAATTTCGGCAGAAGGATTTCTCTCGTAGTCCCCGGATAGGTTGTACTCTCCAGCGATACAAGCTGTCCTTTTCTCAGGAATTTTGCTATTTCATCGGAAGTATTTTTAACATAGCTCAGATCGGGCTCCTTATTTTTGTTTAACGGAGTAGGCACGCAGATTATTATGCAATCCGTTTCTTGCAATCGTGAGTAATCATGTGTGGCTTCGAACATATCATGATCCCTTAAAAACTTTATTTTTTCGGATTGGATATGTTTTATATAGCTTTGCCCCCTGTTCAGCTGTTCTATTTTACGGGAGTCCACGTCAAAGCCTGTGACATGGAAATTCTCTTCGCAAAACCGGATCACCAGGGGAAGACCAACGTAACCAAGACCGATGACACCAATGTCAGCCTCTTTCGCTCTGATCTTCTTTATTAAATCCATCATTCCTCCTTAATCGAAGATTTCAAAAGCACGATAATCTTTAAATTTATTTTTATTGTCTGGCATCTATCTGATAATATAAATTTTTTCCGTTTTGCCCATATTTCATGGATGGAATTTTATTCATCGATTGCACTTTTTACTGATAATTTCTTAAAATGCCAATATGTGCAAGTTAAATCTTTTTTTTAAGAAAAACGTATTTTATATTATATCGATAATTTTATTTTCCGCATTACTTGTTTTATCAATATTTGGCTGCGGCGGAGGAGGGGGTAATGTCAGTAGCACCGATACCGGAAATTCTGCGGTCCTTACCTGGAATGCTCCGACCACAAATGAGGACGGCACTCCTTTAACCGATCTTGCAGGGTATAAAATATACTACGGAATGTCACACGGTAAATATACAAAGGTTATAGATGTTGGCAATATCACCCGGCATAAAGTAAAAGGTCTTGAACCAGGCGCCTACTATTTCGTTGTAACAGCTTATGACACAGAAGGTAATGAGAGCACTTATTCGAATGAAGTAAGCAAAAAGATCGAATAACTTCGTGGATATGCCCTATTTAGGCAAAAAGCTCTCGATTGTTGGATAAAAATCCTTAACAAATTTAATACCTACCGAGGATGCATCTTTCTCATTTGCCACAAAGGGCACAGAAATTCTAATAAGGGCTGATTCTCTGCGCCTTTTAAATAATGAGTTCATAATTTCAGCTAATTTAAGTGAATACTCGTCTGTCAGAGATTTTTCTTTTACCTGATACCAATAGAGGAAGAGCATGTTTTCTCCGTCCTTCCGGTATATCGCTCTTACAAGACTAAGTTTTCTATTTTCGATTTCAAGTGATATTTTTTCACTCCTGATGTTGACCCATCCACTGCTTGGAAGGCAGTGCCTTGGAGAATGGATACTGCCGCTATCTTTCCCACCATTATGATACCCAATATAAAGGTATACATGATGTCCTTGATGATCGATGTACTCTCTATTCAGATAGTCAGTAGCTTTTAATACCCGTAAATCCTCTTCATCCAAAACAAATTGTGACATCATTTGCCAGCCGAGGCTACTGATAGGGAATTCACTAAAAGGTATGTTAATCGGTACCTCGACATCAGAATGGAGCTTAATATAGAGCCCGGTGACTATGATAAGAAACCAGACAATCAAAAATCTCGTATTTTTTATCACTTGTCAAAAAATTTCATTGCTGCACTAACAATTAAGAGCATAGCTACACCAACCACAAAAACAATAAGGCCAACAAATTCATGAAAAAAACCTCTGATAGCCTGTGGTCCCCCATAATAAGCGAGACATCCGGTTATCACAATCCTTACGCCATTTGAAAAAATGGCAATCGGTATAACTGAGAAAATAACAATCAGCCTCTTCAGAGTTGATTGTTGCATAATGTATGCAAAGGCAACACTCAATGCCAGGAGAGACATAAGCGACCGTATCCCGCTACATGCGTCAACAACCTCTATGACAGCGTTCGGCAGGATCATGATATTTCCTTCCCTCCAAACGTCCACACCTATGAGGTTCAAGAACAAAACTGAATATTTCGTAACAAAGAGTTTAAGAGGGACTGCAAACACATTATAAATAATATAAGGTAGAGGAATCATAAACAATAGATAACCGAGAGGCATAGAAATAATTTTAAAAAACTCTTTGCCAAAAAAATAAAGTACCATTCCTGCTATAAGTATTATGAGTGATAACCTCATGGTGAATAGCTCTAATCCGACAGATGACACGGTTAACAATAGGAGTCCGATGACAATAATAGCGAGTCCGTAGTTATTTGGACGAACCGGCACCTTTTCCAGAAAATTACGTTTCCGATAAAGCAAATAAACAGCTATAATCGGGACAATAAAGCCATGTGAATAATTTGGATCATGATACCATTGCATGACCATAGCAGGTACAACAGAAGCGTATAGTCCGCAAAGTAGAAGGGATGTGGCAATGAAATAAATTTTATGCTTTCTTAAAATACTATAAGAACTGTATTGTGCAGGCATCTGTAGACACTATTACTAATTTTATTTATTTCAGCAACCTATCCGCGGGTTTATCCTCAATAGAAGATAAGGCAACCTTCTTGGCGCAACAAATCCATGAAATTATTCAATCTTTTTGCCAACTTCATTCGAATAACTGCTTTCGATGCCTGCTTTATTATATGCCGGTACGAACGAAAAAATAAGTGCCTGGTTCAATATTTTTCACTGGATACCGGGTCACTTTGGTTCCATAGTATATTTTATAGCCTACCTGACCAGTCAAGGGGGTGCCGTCGTCGTTTGTAGTCGGCGCCTCCCATGTGAGAACTGCAGTTAGGTGTCAAGAATCAAATAAGGCCTTATTTAAAAAAAAGGCCTTTATTTGATTTAATTCAAAATAATTTAAGTATTTGCATACTATTGCGGTGGATTTAATTGAGGGGGTGATGGGACAGATCCAGATGTACCTCCAGATGTACCTCCGGATGTACCGTATTCATAAGCCCCTATGTCCCATGCAGCATTATATGGTCTGGTTGCTCCTGTGTAGTCTGTAGTAAAAGTCACACCATTGGCTGTGCTGAGAGCAGTGCCGTGGTCTTTTGCCACTGAATCGGATTGCAATACAAAATTATAGGGTGAAGTAGCACTTACAAAATGAGGACAATTCCCCGATGTCTGGCAGGTTGTTTGTGCATTAGTTCCCGTTTGACAGTTTCCTGTGCCACAGGTAGTTGGATAAACATAATTGTAACTTGCCGTTCCTGAGTCCTCACCATAGTAGTTCCTTATACTTCCATTATCGTTAGAGTCTACCCCGTTATTATAAAATATGTTATTTTTAACATTGGCCCCATTACCATAAGGAATTATGGCACAAGTCTGTTTTGAAGTACCGCCAACCTCAGTATTGTTAAAAACTGTATTCTCATAAAAATAAGAATGGCCTCCGTCATTTGGCATTCGCACGGCTGGATCATTATATTCGGGAGCAGTGACATTGTTGTAAATGAGATTATTGTAAATTGTCCAGTAATGTTCATTGCCCTGGGCATTGATGGCATAGTCTACATGGTCATGTATTTTGTTGTTATAGATTTCCCAATAATCATGCGGTCCGTATGCCTGATTCGTATTTATGCCGCCATAATGGTTATTGTAGATATCGCAATCGTGAATCTTGACGTGCCAGGAACCTTTATCATCGAATCCCTGTTCGTCCGCACCGTGTAGAGTACAATGATCGAACTCTATATACATAACGTGAATCCCAACGGACTGCATTGATACATCCTGAAAGCAATCACCGGCAACGGTATAAATCTCGGTGTTATAGACATAAATCTTATCAGCCCAGCTTGTTGCCGCCGTATCGAGGTTATAGTTCCAAATAGCGATACCGTGAGCATCCTGACCTGAGCCCATAACCCCACAATCATGCAACAAGCAATTTGTTATTGTGACCTGTTTAGCGACATTAAGAAGGATTGCTTCACCACCTATCCATATTTCGCAGTTGTCAACAGTAACATGATGAGCATTGATGCTGACAATGCCTCCGTTTGATCCGTTCCAGGTAGTTGTCTGACCTCTTATGCGAAGATAGGATATAGTTACGTTATCAGCGTTAATAGTCATTCTGGCTGGACTTGCATCTGTCCCTTGTATATATGGCCTGTTTGCAGTATCATTTGCGGTAATGGTCAGAGCCTTTGTCGTGGTAATACTTCCGGCTGCCCCAGTATATGTACCGGCTATCATCTTGATCGTGTCGCCATCGGTTGCTTTATTATCATGCACATATTGCAAGGTAGCACATGGAGCGCTTGTTGAACAAGCAGCACTGTTTGATCCAGTTGGCGCAACATAATATGTAGTTGCATAAGCAGGAATAGTTACAATAAAAGATGCTGTTACTGAACAAAAAAGTGACAATAATTTCATTTTCATAGTTTTCTCTCCTCCTAGATTCTATATTATAGTAGATTCACCGAAGCAAAAAAGCTGTAATTAAAATCACACATTTCCTAAAATCAGAAATCTACTTCATGGTTAATATCAATTATTGGTTCCAACCCTGCCAAACTAAGCTCAAAATTTAGAGATATTTCACAAAACGAAACTAACATCCGAGTTTAAGTCCATATGTTTTCTGTCTCCAAATCCCTCTATCAACCTTTGCAATAGACAAGCTTTAATCCAGAGATTTAAACCGTAATTCTTAAGTCTAAGCATAAAATGTGCCGAATAAAGAATTAGCTGAAACTATTTGATATTAAATAGAAAAGGTAAGTGATTATAGTTTCTTATGAAGGTATTATCATACACAATGTGTAGCAAAGACAGTATAAATCTTATACCAAATTCCAGAAAAACCGAATTTTCAAATTGGGCATGAACGGAATCGTCAGCACAAACAGAGTATCCGTCAAAGAAGGCCATTGCGGCATGCCACCGGTAGTTACTGCATCCGGTTCTTCAAGAGCAGGTAACCCGGATTCACTGCGAGCCACAGTTTAGGATGCGTGATCGTTGGATAGCATTTACCGATGGCTTATCATATCGAACAACTTACTTATGTCCATGCCCAATCCCCTGACCTTCCCTTGTCTCGGTTTGTGAATAATATAGGTCAAGATTGAGCAGGCGTGCGTGTATTGCAAGCAGCGCACGGTGAATAAAGAATGGGGGTACGGATGAGTAAGTAAGCTATATGGCAAGAGATCCCGGAATTGGGAAAAACCTATCCATACCGTGCCGGTGAGCAGCACATCCGGCTATTAGCTCGGATAGCACCCACATAGAATATCGTGATAAATATCCAATAATTTAATTTCTTCTTGTTCCCAGTTAAATGTCGTTTCAAATGCCTTCTTCCCGTTCAGACCCATTCTTGCGCAAACATCGGGGTTTTTAAGCATATAGATAATAGCATTCGCGATTTTTTCTATTTTCTCCGGATCCACTGTTATACCACATTGAGACCCTTCAACCACTTCATTGTACAATTCAAAATTCGATGCTATCACGGGTAATCCGCTCGCCATGTATTCGAACAATTTATTTGCCAAACATGCCTTGTTAATATTAGTCGGCATAAATGTGACGATTCCGCAACATGCTCTTCTAAGATAATTGACGGTCTCCAAATGCGGTACAAATCCGGCGAATTCCACGTTTTTTTCCAGACTCAGGTTTATTACTAAAGACTTTAAATACTCTTCATAGGTGTTAGGCACGATGTCGCCGACGATCAAAAATTTAGCCTCAGGAATTTGTGCTACGACATATTTAAATGCTTCAATAACTTTATCAACTCCTCTGACATCCAAGACACGTCCCAAATATATGATGATATTGCTACCTTTAGCAATCCCAACTTCAGAAAAAGTCTCCTTTTTTGAGTAGTTTTCCACTGAAACCGCATTTTTTGATAGTTGCAAATATCTTTTGCCCACGACGGGGGTAGTGTAAATAACCGCTTCGAATTTTGGAACACAAATCTTTTCTAAGAATATGAACGCTTTCAGGACAAAAGGTTTCAAATAATTTGGGATCCATTTTTTATCTTGGATGTCGTAAACGATATGTTCATGGACATCGTAGATTATTTTTTTCTTCGAAATAAGCCTTACAAAATATGCAAGGGGTATTAATTCAGGATCGTGAAAGTGAACTACATCGGCTTTGGATCTGACAATTCTTTTTAGAAGAAGAAACCATAGTTTCACTCTATCCCGCTCCTTTTTCCATAGCGGCAAGCCTATTACTTTCACTCCATTCCACACCTTAACCTCAAATTTAGCAGGAGCATGTAACTCAACATCATATCTTTTTGCCAGTGACGTCGCCTGCCTATATAATATTCTGGTATCGTCCCATCGATGCACAGACGTAATAATCATCACTTTAGGTTTTAACATTTTCCACCCTCAGGCAGCTCAAGAGGGAGCTTCCACTTTTTTTTGATCTTATCGAAATTTTGTTTTGTAAATTCCTTTAATTGTCTGCCATATCTTCATCCAGTTTCCTGTTTTAAAAACTGTTATCAACGCCGAAATAAATTTAGCAGGATTGAGCAATTTAGGCATGATAAGTTTATATCTGAGCTGTCTAAGTTCTTTATACCCCATATCGGGCTGGATGAGCATCGGTATATGTGTATGCCCCCAAAAGAAATCCGTTTCCTCATCACAAAACGGAAACGACCACGAAAATCCTCTGGGAAGCAAATTGTTTTCGAGGGCAAACTTTTCAACTCTTGTACCCGGATAGATCTTAATTCCGACGCCCCCGCCTGTCTGATCTATCTTATTCCTATGTTTTTCGATGAAATCAAAAGTCTTATAAGCATCGCTCAATGTCTCGTTTATATGACCAAAGGTAAAAAAAACCTTCGTCTTCAGGCCTTCCTCTTTCGCCCAGTCCAAAGTTTGTTCAACCTGTTCGATGGTTATACCTTTATGCATCTCTTTGAGAACCCTGGGAGAAGCTGACTCTACCCCAAAGTCAATCAGATAACATCCCGCGCACCGCATCTTCCCTAATAACTCTTTGGTGACGGTATTAACTCGCACCTCACACTCCCATGGTATTTCATTCAATCCTCTTTTTATGAATTCATCACAAATCGAAAGAATGTGGCTTTTTCGAAGGGTCAATGTGCTGTCGAAAAATTTTATTCCTTGATAGCCCATGTCTAATAGGGATTCGACTTCGTCCAAGACATTTTTTGCACTCCTAAGTGTTAATTGCCTTCCAAACATCGCACTTGCCGAACAAAAACTACAATTAACTGGACAACCTCTTGAGGTCATAACTGAAGTGCCTGGAACTTTTAGGTAGTCCATCGTCATGTTATAACGTGTCATCTCAACTTTGTCTCTCGCGGGAAAGGGAAGCGAGTCAAGATCTTCAATACGCGGCCTTCTGGAATTATCGATTATAAGACCATCTTTATCTCGATAACTCACTCCCAATATGTTTTTTATACTACCGCTTTTTTTAATGATTGCATTACAAATTTCGAGGATTGTGATTTCGCCTTCTCCCCTTACTACATAGTCTATTTCCGGTATCTGTCTCAGGGTATCGTTGGAAGTAAAAGTCGCATGGGACCCGCCGAAAATAAGCTTAATTGCGGAATCGATATTCTTAACTAATTTTGCCAATCTAAAAGCCTCAAATCGTGTATGAGTAGTCCCCCCAATCCCTACTATCTTCGGGTTCACTTCTCGGATGTAACTTTCAATATTCCTATTGTCTATTTGGCAATCTATGATGTCAACGGAAAACCCCTTTTCCCGCAAAAATGCAGTTACCCACAGCATTCCTAAAGGTGGCATTCCTCCATGGGCCTCTTTACCGGTATCTAACCCTTTTTCTGCCGGATGAATCAATAATATATCAAGCATTTTATTTATCGTTATTTTCCTCTTAGACCTGCTTACTGTCCAATGTTTTTTTGTAAATTTCGTTATATCTTGGAATTAACACTTTCCAATCCCGCTCTTTTCTAACCCAAGCGAGTCCATTTGCTTTTATTCTATCATATCTTTCCGGGTCCGCAAGGATGTTCAACACTTTATCTGCGAGATCTTCAGCGTCCTCGCTCTCAAAGATTACGCCATTGTAATCATCTTTAATAAATTCGGTTAATCCTGCAACATTACTGCATAAACAGACCTTGCCTGCCGCCATTGCCTCAAGCGGCTTGAGAGGTGTCACCGTCCGGTTTATTTTTGCATCTATTCTGGGGAATATGAAAAGATCAATAACTGAGTAAAATCCCAAAATATTTTCATGAAATATCTTGCCGGTAAAAATGATATCTTCAAGATTCAGACGCTCGGTCTGGCTTTTCAGATTCTCTTTCTCTGGTCCGTCACCAACGACGATCAATTTAACTTTTTTATTCTGTTCCTTGATTATTCTGAATGCGTCGATAAGATACGATAGCCCCTCTAATTTTCGTATTGAGCCGATATATCCAATAACAGATGAATTATTAAGTTTATATTTCTCAATAACATCTGGGGCCTTGTCCATTGGAACAAAAATGCCGCTATCAACTCCATTAGGCAAAATATCGATTTTATCAGAATAAATCCCTCTTTTAACAATTTCATCCTTAATGCCCTGTGATATTGCTATCACTCTATTTGCCTTTTTCATCGCCTGTAATTCGAAATGCCATACCAACCTATGCTTCAAAGAATTCTGTCTTAACCCATCTTCTACAACTGCAGATTCTCCCCACAAGCTCCTCAACTCATAAATAGACGGTATTTTCATAATTCTTGCTGCAAAATTGGCGGCGTAACCATTTGTGTAAGACGAGTGGGCATGAATAATATCCGGCTTTTCGTCTTCAGCGATTTTAAGAACAGCTTTTTTATAATTTTGCAACATTTTATAGCGCGTAAAATAAGCCTGTAATTTGTTCCGCATCTCGTTTGGTGTTTTTATAAAATTTGTTCTGTAATAGGATATACCATTGATTATTTCTTTTCTCATTCCTGAGTCCTCATTTTTAAAAAAAGGCGAGGTAACTACTATAGGTTGCATACCGTATTTTTTCTGATTTTCGACAATATATTTTGCCCGTATCGAGTAACCTACAAGATTAGGAAGAGATGTTTCTAACACATGCAGTACCTTCACGACTGATCTATCTCCATACAGATTCTTCATTTCTCTCAATATTTTTCCCGTTTATTACCAATTTATTAATTCCATCACCATATATTTTAAGACCATTCACAAATTCATCCGCTACGATCATTTCATAGTCATTCTTTACAACTGTAAGGCATTGAATGTCTCTTTCTGAAAATATCCTAACATCTCCAGTCTTAAAACTGGTGAAATCTTTCACATAAATAAGAGTGGTCTCGTCACATCTCCTTTGGGCATAGCATAATTTTCCCTTAAAAGAAAAACTATCCGCCGCAATAGACCTCTCAGGATTGAGCGCGTAAAAGATCGTATCTTCATTGCCACTTTGTTCATTGTAAACGGAACATGTCAGAGCATCATCATTTTTAAAGTCTATCCTGTAGTCCTTCAGTGAAGCATTAATAAATGTGACAAATGGAATATCCCCTTTTGAACGTTTTCTCACTTTAATAACATTTGTAGCTTTGATCTTGCCATAGTTTTCGGAGTACCATCCCAAATTATCTTCTTTGTCACCATTGAGAACCTTAATATCTGAAGCTTCACTTGAACCATCGGTGAACTCTATCGAAAGCCTTTTCCCTTTATCGGAAATGACCATAAGACGGTTGCGCACAGGGTTAATTTCCAAAGAACAATCAGGATGCAACTGTAAATAATAGTCGAAGTCATGCATCTTTTCACATTTATTGAAATCAAATATGACCCAATAATTCTTTCTGTCAAAGAATATTATCCTTCTATGTGAAACAGGATCTTTAAGTCTTTTGTATCCATCATGTTCTCCGTCCACAAAATCAAACCACTCGGTGCTTAAGAATAGATTGGCTCTTGCATTAGCAAATGTTTTCCAGGACATCCTATCCGCGACTTCCGACTGATTCAAATCATCCACAGCTACAGTGTTATGAGCTCTCGTGGATCTGAAAAAATCTCTCCGCCCATAATCAATATTGTAGGAGTAAGTACCAGGGTCGACGAGGTACGTAAATTCCTTTGAATGTAACTGAAAACTCAGGGCATCGGCATGACCGTGACCTGCCGGACCATGTCCCAATGGGCCACAGTCAAATATAAGGTAATCGGCATTTCTGTCCCATTTACTTCTCATAATGTAATATCCGCCTTTTTCGAAAGCTATTGAAGTCTTCTCCGGAGGGACAGCTTCAAGTTGCAAATATATTTCGACACCGCCTTTTCCCAATAACCATAAAATTTCTTCCGTAATATCACCTGCAATATATCTAAAGTCTCTTCTGTTAAACAAAACGGCCCCTAATGACAATATTCCTTTGTAATCGTGAATGCAGCTTTCTTTGATATAAATACCTCGAGCATCATCGGCATCACCAAAAGAAGGAGCTCTCCCGTCAGGCATTAGGGCATTGGCAACAAATTCCGTCATCTTTTCTACGACGGAATCTACATGTGACGGATATCCCATTTTATGCTTTTTGAGTAATATCATGACAAGATAGTAATAATCGAGGAAAAACCTCTGGTAGTTCAAACTCTGTTCTTTATGAACTCCATCGTCAAAGACCTGGTTCTGAATTTCTTGAGATAGGATACCGATGCCGGTCGAGAGCCACTTATTACTCCTCGGCGAGTCTAAGAAGAACCCTCCCACGACAAGCGACGCCGCTTCTCCAATCAGGTGGGTATTGGCGAACCGGGAATAAGAAAGGTTCTGCTCAATGAATCTAAGCTGTTCGTAAAGAGAATGAATAAATTGCAAGCAAAATGTTTCATTCATCTTTTTTTTGATGAATGGGTGGACCATGATCCATGAAATGACTCTCATCCCGACTTCGAGGGCACTGATCCAGTTTGGTCCCCTGTATGGTGGATTTCTTTCTATCCATGATCCTATTTGAGCAATTATCTCATCGGCTAAACTTTCCTTTCCTGTCAGCCAATATAACTTGCCCAACACGAACAGGTACTGGTGCTTATTCAGCTCCCATACCAATTTGATGTCCCCCAGACGATCAGGTCCCTTGAAAATGATATCCTGGGAAAATCCGCTGTCCCATACCTTGCCTGAAACAGGATCTAACATCCAGTCAACCTCTTTCCCGTGCTTAAAAGAATGACCCAAGAAAGTGAACTCATGGCTGCAGATACTCTCTGCTATTTCCCTTTCTTTATTAATATCATCCTGAAAATACTTTCTGTAGATAGCGGCAATCTCATGCCCTGTATTTTCATCGAAAAATAGACCATCGCCTTTAATCTTTACTCCATCAACTCTTGCTCTCAGATTTGGACGCCGCATCGAGAGCGACTTGTGATACAGGTAACGATACTTCCTCTTTACTCTTTGAACGACTGAGTTAATCACTGTTCCGCTCAGTGAAGATCATTATTGCAGGAATTCCCTCCGCCAGAGTTCAATATTAAGAAAGGTCCACAGATTATGGAGGGCATTATTGTCTCCCTGATTAAAACGCTCGATGGTCTTCTCGATGGACCTGAAATTCAAGAAGCTGCCATTCCTTGTAGACGGATCTAAAAGCAATGCAACAAACGAGTTCCCCTTTTCTCTGAACCACCTTGCAAGAGGCACCGGGAAGCCCATTTTTTTTCTGTAAATAATGTCCTTTGTCAGCAACCCTTCACATGCCCTTTTTAGAATATATTTCCCCTGACGCATCCTGATTTTGTATTTGTCAGGAATCCGGCACGCCATTTCCACGAAATGGTGGTCTAAAAAAGGGACTCTTGTTTCTATGGAGGCGGCCATGCTCATTTTGTCCTGTTTCATTAAAAGCGCAACAAGGTATGTCTTGATCTGGAAGAAGAGCAATTTCTCCAGAAAAGATCCTCTCATCTCACTAAACCCTATTTCTTCATAAAGGTCATCATCATTCACATGCTTCATATCAATCCACTCGCACAACAAGGGAATATCATGATTGGCATAGTGCTGAAAGAATGATCCTATGAACGCCTCATCTTCTGAGATCGATTTCTTCACAATGGACCTGTACCGGGGACTGAGAGGAAATCGCAGACAACAATTTTTTATTGCATATGGAACGGCGCGACCGAACCGATGAAGCCAATAGGCCTTCAAATTGCTTGAATAACCTGCAAACAGCTCATCAGAACCTTCACCAGCGAGCATGACGGTAGCGTTGTTTTTCGACAGCCGCGATAAGATATAAAGGGGAATGCTTGCAGGAAACATTAAGGGTTCATCATGGTGCCAAACAAGTTTTCTGAGCAAAGAAAAGAAGTCCTCCGACTCGAGGAGATACTCGTGATGATCAGCGTAAAAAGAATCTGCCACACTTCGTGCAAACCTGAGCTCGTTGAGTTCTTCCGGTATAAAACCTATTGAAAAGGTCTTAATCTTCTGAGCATGCCGGGACATGAGGCCGGCAACGGCACTGGAGTCGACGCCGCCGCTCAAAAAAACGCCAATGGGCACATCGCTGATCATCCTCATCTCCACTGATTCATCCAATCCTTCTATCAGCCGGGTTTTCAGTTCCCGAAGTCCGCTGTCTCCCTGCTGAGAAAAGGGAAGCTCCCAGTATTTCTTGATCCTGATACCGTCGTTACCCACTATCATGTAATGTCCGGGGAGAAGTTCACAAACATTTTTAAACAGTGTTTGTTTCCCGTAGACAAACCGGTACTTCAGACATCGTGCCAAACCCGTTTCGTTCAGCTGCGGCCTCAAATCCTTGCTTTGGAAAAGAGCCTTAATTTCCGACGCAAACAAGAACGCCTTCCCGCTGGAGGAATAATAGAGCGGCTTAACGCCCAGTCGGTCCCTGGCCAGAAAGAGCTGCCGTTTTCTTTTGTCCCAGATTGCAAAGGCGAACATACCCCTGAAGTGTTTCAAGCAGCCGACACCCTCATCTTCATACGAGTGCAGGATGACTTCCGTATCCGTCCTGGTTGTGAAAATATGTCCTTTTGCAACAAGGGCTTCCCGTAACGTCTGGAAATTATAAATTTCACCGTTAAAAATTATTACCAAACTGTTGTCCTCGTTGAATATCGGCTGTTTTCCTCCTGCCAGATCGATAATTGAAAGCCTTCTGTGGCCGAGGCCTATCTGATTGTCGAGGAACAGACCTGCATCATCCGGCCCCCGATGTGTCATGGAGTCCCTCATTCGAAGCAGTTCATCTTCGGCTACTGCTTCACCTTTATAAGTCAGTTTCCCGCAGATTCCGCACATGACCTTAGACGCCTCTTATTGAATCCGAGATCATTCGTAAAGGTATCTTAATTTCTTCGATCAAAAGAGGATAGAATTGCAATGCCTTGATCAGCCATCTCAATGATTCTTTGTTCATTCCGGCTGTCCGGTAAGCATTACTCAGCATTACCATGTGGTTTGCCATCGACATTCTGTACAAAAGCTTCTTCTCTCTTCTGTACTCCTCGTTACTTTCCCAGAACTCCTGCGCTACAGCATATGAAGAAAGATGGATCGCTATCCTGTCGCTCGACAGACTATCGGCATGGTACCTATATTTTACTAAAGGCAAATCCAGATAGTCGATTTCATATCGCTTTGCAATGCTGAGCCACATCTTGTAGTCTTCCGAGTGTTTCATCGTTTCATCGAAATAAGCAACCCGCTCAAAACATTCCTTTCTTACCATGACAGTCGAGGTAGTGATAAAATTCTCAATGAGCAATTTTTCTACGACATTCCCTGAATAGGGTCGGATGAACCGTTTCTTGGACCGGTGGACTATGCCGCGTTCGTTGAATGTCATCAGGTCCGTGTAGACCAGACCGACCCCGGCCTTGTTGTCCAATGAAGACACTTGCAAGGCAAGTCTCTCCGGCATCATTATATCGTCTGCATCCAGAAACGCACAGTATTCGCCACGGGCAGCCCTGACGCCTTCATTTCTCGCTTTTGACGGACCGGAATTGTTGCGATGCAATATTTTCAGTCCGATATTCTTTTCATAAGGCTGAATGATCTCCACTGTTCTGTCTGTCGATCCGTCATTTACGACGACAATTTCATAGTCTATAAACGTTTGATTTATTACTGACTCTATGGCCTCCCGAATATATTTATCTGCATTAAAGACGGGAATGATAACGCTCACTTTTGGCATTCTAACCCCAGCCCGCTTAAACGCACCCGTTCATGAGAGAGATATAGATTTTCTCAATCCGTTCGAGATTGTCATAATTGTCGTGAACCCTTCTTTCCTTGTCGTTGTTCCCCTGAAACACAGCGGCGACCTTCTCGATCATATCACTTACATCACCATTCCTGAATGTTACAACGCCCTCAGGCCTGAACTCTGTTTCGCTCGCCACTACAGGTGTGTTCAAAACCAGGGCCTCTCTAACAGCAAGTGAATCGCCGTCGTACAAGGTCGGTCTTAAGAATATTGTGGCTCTCTTGATAACATACAGGCATTTTTCATGGCTGATGTCCCCGCAGAGAAAGGCACTATCATGCAATCCATTTTCTTCGATAATATCCTTGTATTTCTCAGAGTTTTTCTTATTTGCGATAATAATCAGGCCAATGTCTTTATAGGTGTGCTTTAGTTCCTTAACACCCTGGATCGCGAGTTCGAACCCGTACACCGGCTCGAAAAACCCGGTGGAACAAATTATTGGATAGTGCCCGATGAAGAATTGCTCCACTTCCTGCGGCAGTTCCTCATCAGGGGAAGTTATGCTGAATGCCGAAATAACCGTCAGCCATTTATTATGGATCCACCCCGAAATTGCGTTTCTCATGACTTCATTGACGCAAATTATCCTGTCTATACGCGATAATATTATCTTGAGAAAAGCTTTCTTTAAGAGAGTTATACTATTCAGCTTCGAGGCGATGTTCCCGGAATGAATCGTCAACACCCAACGAAATCTTTTGGCAAGAGAAGCAATAAAAATCGGCACCAGTTTACTAAAATCATCGATCCCCGCAGCGTGTAAATGAACGACTTTAGGTTTATACTTGAACAGTACAGCCTGGAGGAGCCGGCGCGAACTGTTGACACTTGTCACCTCGTTGTCAGCAACCATTTTGTTACAGCCGGTATTCACAACAGCCGTTTGAAAACCATCCCGCTTTAATTGGAGGAACAGATTACTGATATGAACGGACTGTCCTCCGTGAGGCGGCGGGTAAGAGCCCACGAGCAGGACATCAACGGCTTTTCCGAGTTTCTTCATAATCAGTAATTTCAGGGTTTCACTTTCTCTACCGGCGAGATAGAGTATTTTCCGTTGGTTACCGGCAGATTCACCATATGCCTGTAATTCTTTCCGGGTATTATCTGGTTGCCCGGAAGCGGTATTCCGTCAGGCGGCACAACCTCTATAAGCGGCTTCTCCGGGCTGCAGATGGCCGTGCAATCGATGATCAGGGTCAATATCGGGTTATCCACTTTCCCGTGATACTTTATTTTAAAGCTATCACCTCTCGCGTCATAAATGATACTCTGCGAATATCCGATGAAATATTTCGCGATCTCTGTTCCCATCGCATACCAGACATTTTTGCCCCGCAAATAGCTGAAAAGTGATCTGAGTTCGTGGTGGTCGTCAATGATATTTGGAGTCTGAATGCGGCCATCAGGCCTGATTGGCGCGATGTGTTCTTCAACAGAAATAATCTGCTTCTTTTCAATAAGTTTATCGATCTGCCCCTTGCTCCAAAAAAAACCGTGGATTGTTGACGGCAGCGCTACAACCCAATTCCGCCCAAAGAATTGAGGTTCGTAGTAGCCGTCATGGACCCGGTCTTTTCTGTCCCTCGGTGTCCAATCCCTGCACCACCACAAGAAAAAGCTGCGGTCGACAGACTCATCGGCAAAATGGTTATAGTCCCATCCGCCATATTTGCCGCCGGACGGATACCTGCCAAAGACGTCCTTGAATATTTCCATACCCTTCTCTGTTTGGTAGCATGCCTCTTCGACTGAGTGAAACCCTCTCCATTCCTGTATAAAATCCTCTGTTCTCTGTCCAGGTGTGCCGTGATTGTAACCGTGATAGGCAATTTCGAACCTGTCATCATCACTGACTTTTCTGAAAAATGCCCTGGATTCCTCGCTGAAATCGAGCGGCTCTGCGAATGAGAACGGGTGACCATTCGTATAGTGGCTGATCTTTCCGGCAACAACAAAAAAAGTCACCTTTACTTCCGGGAAGTCATCTAAGAGATTTTCCATTAAAAAAGAAAAGACAGACCCTCTTTTTGACAATCCTCCGCCCCAGTCTCCACCTTGGTCCCATGAGTTGTTTCCATTTTTGGAGTGCCATGCATTAGCAAAGTCGTCAATCATAAACATGACCGGACTGTCTGCATTGTTGTACCACTTCGCTTTTTCTATTATTAATCTATTCGGTTTTTTATTAGAAGACAGCAATGAACTTCTAAGATGGAAATAGTGTTTTCTTATTTTGTTAAGCAGTCTTGTCATCGTATGGATTTTCTTGCAAACTCCTTCTCAACTTTCGAAACCTTCTCTGGAATTGAAAGTATTGCCATATACCGAGATCCATATGGAAATACGCCTTGCCTTTCACATTTTCCTTCCTTATCGGTTTCACAACTCCTTTTTCGATATCGTCAAGTGCCCTCGACATCAGGGCAGCGCCTTTTTTGATACACTTGCAGTAGAGCGTTGCGAGATTATCATTTTTTGTGACGCCGACAGGTTCCTGATAAATAATGGAGCCTGTATCTATTCCTGCATCCACATAGTGTATGGTGACACCAACCTTATCAGGTTCGTTATTATATAATGCCCAGAATATCGGGTCTGCGCTCCTGTATTCAGGGATAATTCCGACATGAATGTTTATAGCGCCCTTTGGTGCCAATTGAAAAATTTCGGGCTTTATCACAGTTGTACCGCATACTGCAATGACATCGGGGTTGTGTTCCATTATGAAGTCTTTACACTTTTTTTCGTTTATGTTTTCTACATTTACCGTCGGAATGTCTTTCTTATAATCGAAATCCTTACCTGCAAACAACAGGTCGCTTATAGTCCGCTCATTATTTTTGTTCAGTAAATAATTTCCGTATTTATTGAAAAGTAGTTTGTTCATCGTCTTGACAAAGCCGTATTTTCTTAGCATCCGTTTGCGCTTGTCCCACTTTGCACTGCGTGTTGCAAGCAAAGGCTTCTGTTCAATTACTTTTGCCGCCACATTTTTCCTGTCCGTCAGATAATTAACGAGATAGACATTCGGCGCGGTATACGATGTCAATATAACCGTCTTCATGTTCCCTGCGTATTATTGACCGCCCTCGTATTTATTAGTGAATATGCGAGTCCGAACAATAGCCAATAAACCGGCGCTACATTCTGGGTAAACATATGCATGTCGACATAAATACACGATAGGAACCCCACGATCCCCGACAAAAACCCGGCCAAATATAACGTGTTCTCCTCTTGTTTGTTTTTGAGAATAAAAGCTATTCCCTTTTTTATGAGCAAAAAGTTTAATGTAATAAATATCACGAGAGCGGGAATCCCGGCATGTACCGCAATCTGGAGATATGAATTATGAGGATTGTCCAATGGCATGCGATTGTATTCATCTTCAAAACCGTACTTCAGCATATAGTCTTTAAATTGAATTTCCCCTATCCCGATACCAAAGAAGGGGTAGTCACTGATGATTTTTTCTGTATATTCCCACACACTTTCCCTCGATACAGTCTTCTCTGATTCTTCTGCTTTCAATGTATCAAATCTCTCTGTCATATGTTTAAAGAATCCAGGCATAAATAAACCAACCATAAAAAGAAACAGCGTAATAAATCCTATTTTTTTGACTATCGGGAATCTCTTTAAAGGAATTACGGTGAAAAAAAACCCTGATACGACAAAGGCGAGAAAAGGACCTCTCGACTGTGTTTCGATCAAGGCAAAAGTTAGGGCCAATAACCCTGACAGGCAAAAAATCCTCTTACGGTTATTTTTTTCAAAAAATGTTCTGACAAAAATGCCGGGGAAGACGAGAACAGCAAAGGCACCCATGAAGTTCGGATTTAGAAAAAAACTGCCGTATCGGCCCGCTCTCTTGTTATTCCAATACTCAGGCTTGCCAAGCATATCACTCTTTAGGAGGGTAACACGATCGAAAAAGACATCCCAGAATGTGAAAAGACCAATAATAAGCAGAATGGGTATTAGATACAATAGAAAATGCTTATAGTCTTCTATATCCTTAAAACCTCTATACGCAACCAAAAATGCAATGATCTGAGGTATTACAATACGCCTGAAAGTGAACATGCCAAATGCTAAGGTATAACCTCTTATACTCGCATAAAAGAGAAGAAGGAAATAAGAAAGAACTAGCAATAAAATCAGTCGATCATTTTTCCCGTCGGGTCTTATGGAAGATTTATTAAAAACCAGGAAAAGAGCACAAACTTCAGAATATTTTATACTCCCGGATTCAAAGCCAGGTATAAAAATGCCGGTGTTTAAAAAACCGTCGACAATAATAACAAGGGCAAGGTACAGGGCAAGGCCGGCAGGCTTGTCCTTTTTAAATACGGTTCTGTATACACTCCATAGCAATAAAAGGATTAAGGCAGGTTTAAAAAATATCTCGAAAGGTATGAGTAACTTTAACATTATATTCCCGGGTCAGCAGAATGTCAGGCCGGTTCGCGTCTCTTTTTTCTGACCAGTAACCAAATAACTGCCGACAAAAAAAAGAAAGACGCGAAGGACAGGATGATCATTTTATAGTTGTTTCTGTTTATTCCGATCAATTTAAGGAAATATGGAACGGTCTTTATTTCTACAGAAATCTCGGGTATGACATCGGCCTTATTTAAATACAGGCTTAATGCATCCCGGTCGTCTCCAATTTGTCTGAAAGTGTAAACTTTTAATCCTTTTTTACTTATTAGATTCAATACATTTTCAAACCTCCGGACAGCGGCTGTGTCGGCAACCATCACCCCGGCTTCATTACGACCCTTTATAAAAGAAAAACTATGAAGAAACAAAATAACAAAATCCATTTTTGAACTTATAGCCTGTGTAAACGCTTTCTCGGCTTCCTCGTCATTAATGAACCAATTGATATCGAACTTTCTTATTTCTGAAATTGCTTGCACTTTACCGTTGAAAAGTACAGGATATTCATCTCTCTGATAAACCGTCACGGGGAATTCATATAGAGGGCCGTATAGAGACAAGACGTTCTTTTTTAAATCGATAGAGTTAATTCTGGAGTTTGACCAGCCCCAAAAAAGAGAACTGTCATAATAGATGCCGTTTTCTATGAGGGCCCGTAGCGTATTCTCATCGGCGCTGTAAGCGCCTGCCCGATGTGCGATAACCGGCAAGCCTGTCCATTTCTGAAGCAATTCTTTTCCCTCTCTGATAATATTGATCTGCTCCTTAAGGCTATATTGATACATCATATTACGGTTCTGATCATACGCCCACTGGGGATGCGTGTGGAGTTGAATATCCTGGCCGGATGAACGGAGCGATTTCGCGATATCCTCCAGGACGGGCTCACCATATTTCTTGTATTCATATACGTTCAAAAAAAATGTTGCAGCATATCCCTTTTCTTTTAAAAGGCGGACCATCTCTTGCAGTCCACAAGGTGTTTTGTCAACACAGACCGCCTCTTTCTGTTCAGGCAAAGTAATTCCCTCTGTGGATTCAACATCCACTGTTATGATGACGATCGGCAGACTTTCATGCTCATCTGCATTTGTATGAATTGGATTTACTAATAAAAGAGCTGCCGAAGATAAAAGAAGAAATATACATTTTGATAATTTAAATATCATAAAAATAGAATTTAGAAACCTATTCACATCTCTCAGCAATAATCTTTACTATCCTTTCAGCGGCCTTCCCGTCCCATAACTCAGGAAGGCGACCATGCCTGAACCTATCTTTCAGAGCACTGAGACTCTCTTCGATGATCCTCTGCCTGTCCGTACCGACCACCCTATTTGTGCCTTCAGTGACGGTTACCGGACGCTCCGTATTTTCCCGTATGGTGACGCAGGGTATGCCAAGGACGGTAGTCTCTTCCTGCATGCCGCCGGAATCGGTCAAGACAAGTCTTGAATTGGCCATGAGATTCAAGAAATCCAGATATCCTAAAGGCTGGATCAGGAAAATCCCCCGACCCTCAATTTTTTCTTTCCCACCGATATTAAAAAAGCCATCAAGCCCGTAATCTGCAATCTTTTGCTGTGTTCTCGGATGGATTGGAAATATGACAGGCAATTCTTCTGAAACAGCAAACAAGGCTTCGAGAATTTCGCTCAATTTTTTTTGGCTATCTACATTACTCGGACGGTGAAGGGTCAGCACAGCATACGACACAGGCAATGTGCCGTGCTTTTCCTGCGCTGACGAATTTGTTAAATTCAGCCGGCGGAGAATATCAGAATTCTTTGCCCTTTCTCGATGTCTAAAGAGCGTATCGATCATAACATTGCCGACAAAAAAGATCTTCCCTTTTGGAATTCCCTCGCGCAGGAGATTCTCTTCCGCGCTCCTTTCGGTTGTGAAGAGCAGATCCGACAACGCGTCGGTAAGAACCCTGTTGATTTCTTCGGGCATGCCTCTATCAAAGCTCCGCAGTCCCGCTTCAACGTGAATGATCTTTGTCCCCAGTTTAGAGGCAGTCAGGGCACAAGCAATGGTGGAATTCACGTCACCCACAACTAAAATACAATCCGGCTTCTCCTTCAGAAGAACTGGCTCAAACCGTTTCATTATCTCTGCCGTCTGTTCTGCATGACTACCGGAGCCTACCTCTAAATTTATATCGGGCTCCGGAATACCCAGGTCCTCAAAAAAGAGTCTCGACATTTTCTCATCATAGTGCTGACCGGTATGAACAAGAATGTTGACGATAGGCTGTTTTACGCCGCCATACTGATGGTTATAATTATCTACAGCTTTAATGATAGGGGCGATCTTCATAAAATTTGGTCTTGCTCCGACTACGTGAACAATTTTCATTGAAAGCTCCCTTAAAGAGATGTACTATGTACTATCTCGTGGCCTTCCGCCATGTTATCTTTTGTAAGCCACAAATATACTTCAAGTATCCCAGCATTAAAGCAAAATTTAAAGAAAAGAAGTATGAGATAAAATTGATAATTCTATTTTTGGTTCTGAAGAAAATTCCAACAAATGTAAACAGAATACATATATTTAAAATCCAAAATATATAATTAAAAAAAAGAGTATTATTAAGTTTAATACAAGAAACATATATAGCTATCAATAATAATGGAATAAACCATCTGATAATCTTATGCGACAGATAGGCAAAACTGACGAAAAAAGAGACATTTTTGAGAAAAGTATGTTTTCTAAAGAAAGTTTGAAAATTTCCCGCGCCTATTCTCACTTTGCGCCAGAATTCGTCATAAAAGTTCTTCGATGCCTGTTCGTATGCTCTGGCATTTTTTTCAAAGACGATTCTCTTATGCTGTTCCAGGATATTCAGGGAAATAAACAAATCATCGATAATTGTGTCTTTAGGAATCTCCGTGTATAGATTTTTTCTTATAGCATAGATTCCTCCATTTGAAGCAATAGTTGAATATAAAGCACTCTCCATCTCTTTAATTTTTG
Organism: Thermodesulfovibrionales bacterium; assembly: GCA_963716185.1. Classification (GTDB taxonomy): domain Bacteria; phylum Nitrospirota; class Thermodesulfovibrionia; order Thermodesulfovibrionales; family SM23-35; genus CAVZMO01. The sequence continues at coordinate 2,772,456 of OY970295.1, read as the reverse complement.
ATTCATAGGTCCAGTAAATACCTTCGCAAGCCTCAGGTGCGTTACTATTGTTCTGAACTAATATCAATTTTCCGCATATGCCTCCAACAGCAGGATCTGAAAAATGTCGCACCAAATTTTTTAAGGCCGCTGATTCTATCATTGTATTCGCATCTGACAAAACTATTATTTCACCATCTGCCAGTGGAATCAACTTATTCAAAATATTCGGCTTTCCTTGCCGCGGTTCAATTCTTACAAATTTTACTGTGCTGTACTGTTTGCATAGTTCATCGGTTTTATCGGTAGATCCATCAGACCCTATAAAAATTTCGACTTTGTCAGAAGGGTAATCCAGTCCCAGAGAATTCACAATTTTCTCTTGAATTACGCTCTCTTCGTTGTATGCTGCAATAATTACAGAAAGAGATGGACAAACATGTTGGTACGGGTAATCACCCGTTTTCTTCTTTAGACTGCACCCTATGAACAGTAAAAGCGGATAGATAAAATATGAATATGCAATCAGTGAAAATGAAATAAAAAATATACTTTCATACATAGCCTTCTCCATGGAGAAATAAGAAATCAGTAACTAAATATTACAAACAAGCTATCTATCTTTAATTTCTCCACAATAACATTTCCGTCGTCATGAACGGCAATAATCGGGCTATCCATTATGTTACCCATGAATGCTCTTGCCCTCTTAACAAACCACCTTAAGCATGCAGTCACACGGCGGCCGATGAGATCTTCATATTCCCAAATACCCTAAGAGCGCTTGTCTTTCATTTATCGTCAATCCCCAATAAAACGCCACGACAAGGTAAATCCCCAAACTCACACCGACTTTTATAAAAAAAACTCCAAGGAATGGCGCCTTCACTAAGGCATCGAGCATCAACAAGATTATTGCAAACCCCAAACTGCACCTGATGGGACCTAAAAGAGCGCCCTTTATGTACTCGATCAGGGAGATCCCTAAAACTCTGCAAGTATATATAGGCACCAAGAAGAGCGAGACGATTGCTCTTGGTATAGCCATACCGAGCGCAGCTCCTATAATACCGTACTTTTGAATCAATACGATGGAGAGGCCGATATTGACGATTGCCTCTGCCGAGTAGAAGGCTGCCAGATAATTGTGCCTATTCAGCCCGAAGAGTATCGCACTCGAACTAACCTGGGCCATTGCGACGCCCAAAACGACCGCTAATATGATCAGCACATTTCCTCCTGCCTCGGCATAGTTTGCCCCCATCCAGAGTGAAATAAACTCTTTTCCCACAAGGGTCAATATCAGCGTCAGCGGCAGAACAAACAGGAGCGTATGTTTGGTACCCTGGATAAGAAGATCTGCCAGTTGATCGTGTTTCATTGTCGCTTCAAGTTCACTCGCAGCGGGATTGAACACATTGCCGAACCCATGCGCTATTTGTCTCAGGTACCTCACAAGGTTATTCGGAATCCCGTAAAATGTGACCGCTGCCATAGGCAGAAAAATGCCGATGAGAAGAGAGCTCGATTCATAGATGATCCGTTCGGAACCCACGACAGCGAACCCATAAAAACCGAACTTGTAAAGCTTCTTCAAGGCGTCCATTTTTACGTACTTCAGCCGCACCTTAAGACCCGGAATCACCCTGAAAGCCGCAAGTGTCACCAAAAGGTGTCCCAGAACATCAGTACAGACCAGGATGACGGTCATTGCGACTAACCCGTATCCGCCAACTAAAAAAACAATCATGAGAACTGTTCTCACTATGAGGTTCAGTATGCCGATGCCGTTTGTTATATGATATCTTTGGAAACCGTTTAAGCAAGCCGAGAAAACACTGAAAGGCAGCTTCAGAGCCATGTCCAATCCCAGGATTATGAAAGCGACTTCAGCGTTGTGGATCTGAGCCGCCGGTATTTTGAAGACAGTGGATGCGTATCGTGACAGGGCAAAAGCGCCTGCGAAAATACTCATACCGATACAAGCGTGCATCAAAAGGCTGGTGCTAACCACTTTGTTCAGGTTTTCCTCATCCCTGAGCGCCCCATATTCCGAAACGTATTTTATAATCGAATTGGTTATGCCGAAATCCATAAAAATCCCATATCCTGCAACAGCCATCATCAATAACCAAATTCCGTAGACTTGAGCTCCCAGAGTGTTCACCAAGAATGGCAACATAAAAAATGCGATGATCGAGGATATCCCGATATTCACCCAGTTAGATAGGGCGTTTCTTATTATGACCCTATATCCTGCCATCACATTGACCTACGAGAATTTTTGCTCAAAATGCCGATAAAGTCTTGCCTGGAAATAGGACAGATACAAGATAGTCTTGCACTCATAAAGGAAAAAACATTCCCTGTCGTTCTTCAAGGCCGCCTTCAACAAATGAGCTATCTGTAATAGAAAGTTTCGAATCATATACAGAGGGATGTTGACAATCATAGCCTTAGACTCACTATCCAGATTCGCCAAATCTTTAGCATTAAGATAATGCCATTTTCGAAAATAGTGCTTTGACAGCCTCTCCGGAAAGACTTTATGACTGACAAGAACCCCGGGGTTATAAACTGCCCTGCCTTTGGCTCTCCTTACCCTATCGAACATTTCCTGATCTTCGTTGCCACATCCGCCCCTTGCGCACAGGTTTGTTTTGAACTCACCGTTCTCTTTAAAAAAACGACTCTTATAAGCAACATTGACTCCATAAAACATATATTGTTTACCATCTATATCCACATCGAATATCCTCTCCCCCAGGTCCTGCACTGCCAGAACATGCAGCAAACGGTCCGTGAGCCAATCCGGCCGCGGGCCAAGCCAGAGCGCACAAATTTTTCCGCCTACACAGATGGGATCATAGTCTCTGAAAGTCTCAACTATGGACCGAAGCCAGTTTTTATCTACAATAGCATCATCATCCGTAAAAGCGAGTATTTCTCCTTTTGCTTCCCTTATCCCGTGATTCAAGGCATGAGCTTTGCCGCGCTCCGGCTCAAATATATATTTAAACTGCGGACGTTTTCCGTCAATAAACTCTTTCACCCTCTTTTCGGTATCATCCGGTGAGTTATTGTCCACTATGATTACTTCCCACTCGATTTCTTCAGGCACATCCATTGCCTCCAGACTCTGCAAGGTATCCAGAAGACTCATTGAACGGTTATAAGTACATATAATGACGCTTATTTTCGTGGCCATAGTTTTTCTGCAATCATTCTCTGCCCGTAATAATTTCTTTCGGAATGAGACACGATTTACAACCTTTTACGGTCGGACCTCGTTAATGAATCAAAATACTCTATGGTCTTTTTAAGACCCCCTTTGAGTTCCACTTTCGGCTCCCAAACCAAGCTCTTCTTTGCAAAGGATATATCGGGTTTTCGCTGTTGCGGATCGTCTTGAGGAAGGGGCTTAAAATCGATCTTCGATTTTGACCCCGTCAGTTTCAGTATCAATTTGGCGATCTCCAGTATTGTGATCTCATGAGGATTCCCGAGATTCACGGGGCCCGTTACTTCATCGCCCGAGTTCATCAGCCGAATCAACCCGTCGACCATATCGTCCACATAACAAAACGAACGCGTCTGAGAACCGTCACCGTAGATAGTGAGGGGCTCTCCCCTGAGGGACTGCATGATAAAGTTGGAGACTACTCTGCCGTCATTAGGGTGCATGCGAGGCCCGTAAGTATTGAAAATCCGGGCGACCTTGATTTTCAATCGATGTTGACGGTAATAATCAAAAAAGAGAGTTTCAGCACAGCGTTTTCCCTCATCATAACAGGACCGCGGGCCGATGGGATTGACATTGCCCCAGTAATTTTCCGGCTGGGGATGCATTGTAGGGTTTCCGTAAACTTCAGACGTGGAGGCCTGAAGGATTGTGGCCTTAAGTCTCTTAGCAAGTCCCAAAATATTGATGGAACCGTGTACGTTTACCTTAGTCGTCTGAACAGGGTCATTCTGGTAGTGGACCGGAGACGCGGGGCATGCCAAATTATAAATTTGGTCCACCTCTACATAGATAGGAAAGGTAATATCATGTCGGATCAATTCAAAATATGGATCCTTGAGAAGATGTATGATATTTCGCTTGCTCCCGGTATAAAAATTATCTGCACAAAGAACGTCACAGCCCTCTTTCAGCAGACGTTCACACAAATGGGATCCGAGGAACCCGGCGCCGCCCGTTACTAAGACGCGTACATTTTGAATATCTTTCATTCTTCCCTCCATACTATAGTGCTAACAGGTTCGCTATGAGATTCTTTAAGTTTAAGCTAACTTCCGACCATGCGACTTTCAGAATTTCCCGGTCCGCCCTGAGAATATATTTGCAATAGAACGCTCCATATCTTTATACAATAATATCGAGAAAATGACAGATTTTATCTCATCGAATTATGGAGATTTTATTTTTAATCTTGAATATTCCTATTTTTAATTCTCTAAGGATAGCCGAATGTATATTGCTGTAATTTCCACCAAGTAACCTTACCCAACAACTGGTATGCCGGGATAGAATATTTTTCAATATATATGGCGCCTTTACATTTTTATCCCATCCGCCTTTAATATCAAGAACCCCAGACCATGTCCCGTCTAAAACAGCATTGGCGCATTCTTCATCGCCATGACTTTGTAAGTATCCATATTGCGATATTTTTTTTGCAAAGTACTTTCTCGAAAAAGATATTTTTTCTAATAATCTCAGATTCTTAATCCACAACATGTATTCATTTCTGGCCATAAAATAATAATAATGTGGTTTCTTATAAGGTTGTACCTTATGATAAATACCTGTATCAAACTCTACTGAGTTTATAAAACCGGCTTTTATTGATCTTATTGAATAGTCTATATCTTCCCAGTAAGCAAAATATTTATCTTCAAGATATCCGATTTTTCTAATTACATCAGTTTTTATCAAAAGAGCCGTTCCCCAAAGACAAATATCTCTTCCATCCATAACATAGTTTTCTTTTCCTACTTGATTATAATCAGGTTCCTCTACGCCATGATTTTTCCAATCCATAATCCATCCGGCAAATTGTATTTTTTCAGGAAAATCATAATAGTAAATTACCGGACTAACAAGACCAATCTTATGGGCTTTATTGCCTATCATTACCAATTTTTTAAGCGTATCCTTCATTACTACCGTATCATTATTCAAAAGCCATACATAATCCGCATTGTTTTCTATGGCGTATCGCATCCCTACGTTGTTTCCACCAGTATATCCAAGGTTTTTTTTGTTCTCAATCATTATCACCTGCGGGAATTCACGACGAATTACTTCGACAGAATCGTCCGAAGATCCATTATCCACAACAACAACTTCATAATCAGAGAAATCTTGTTCGTATACCGATTCTAAACATGCAAGGGTGTCTTTCAATCCGTTCCAGTTAAGTATTACAATGAATATTTTTGTCATAATTCTTGTATTTCAGCTTGTCACAGGGATAACTTGGATTTTACTTTTTGAATAATGTAGTTGTTGAAAAAAACGAGTTTATCGTAAGTGTTCAATCTCTTCCCCTGCCTCTCACATACGCTTTCCAAGACGAGGTTCATGGTTTGAGCTACAATTTCAGGAATATACTTATCATTAATAAGTTGAATTGCATTTTTCTTTATCGTTTCATACAAAGATTTGTCATTCAACAATTCAACAACCGCGTCAGCAAACGTTCTTGGAGAATTTGCAATCAATACGTTTTTTCGATCTGTCAATCCCATACCTTGTGCGCCTACGGAAGTAGTGACTACGGGAACCCCATGTGCCATAGCCTCTCCGATTTTACCTTTCATTCCGGCGCCATAGCGAAGGGGGGCCACCGAAATACAACTCCTGTGCAGATAGGGCGACGTTACCGGTACATGGCCTGTAACTTTTACGCTTTCGTTTTCAAGTTCACGAATCTCTTTTGGCGGAATATTTCCAACTACCATGAATTTTATGTCCGGAATTTCATTTTTTATCAATGGCAAAATTTCATTATAAAAATGGAGTACGGCATCAACATTCGGATGATGATTAAAACCTCCTACAAAGATGAGCGTATTCTTTTCCGGCCGGACATCACATAGGTTTATCTCGTGAATGTTAGGAACTATCTCGCATTTTATGTCTGGGGACTCATTTAGTATTGCGGAAGCATCTTCCATGGATACTGTTATCACTGCATCCGCTTTACGATAAATGCACAGCTCTTCTTTCTTAGTTTTTTGAAAAGCGGCGAAATCATTCACATCTTTCGTCAATTCATATTTCTGATAAAGTCTGGCAAAGTGGACGTCAACAGAATCCACGATCAGCCGGCAATCCGGTTGGAGTATCTTTATTCGGTCGAGATAATATTCAGCGGTGGAATAGAATTCCAATATAGCAATCCGGAATCTTTCCTTTTCCAATAATTTTTTTAGAGGGAATTCTTTCGAATAAACAGTGACGCCAAACTTTTCCAAAAGAGAAATGTAAAAATTGTCTTCGGGTCTATAGCTTCCCGCCACAAGGGATATCTGATATTCTCTTGAGAGGATCTCAAGGATCGAGTGAAGACGTAAGTCCCCTGAATTCATGTCCCTGCGAGGGACCCAGGGCGAGACAACCAGAACCTTGTCTAGCAAGGAGGCCGTCAAGGTCGGCGCCGCGTTCTTTGGTTTATGACTGCCAATCTTTCCTTGCATCGGCCAGGTCAGATCTCCCATCAATTCGCGGCAATTCATAAGGGAGGACTTGGAGCCTGCCCCAAAGTATGCTTGCCTGAATCAGGTCCTCAATCCATAAGACAGGAGAGCATAAGAGCCTTCGAATACGATATTTCATCTCGGCCTGCAAAGCCTTTCTGAGGAGCCAACGCGGATGGCCAAATAACTTGACTGCGCTGGATGGTTCTTCCCCACGCGATGAAAACAGTCCGTGCCCGCGAAAGTATCGACGCAAGTATCGGGTATTCAACCGAGAACCGGGGATAAAGTGACTCACCTTTGCTTCCGGAACCCAGACCCCCTGCAAGCCGTCGCGCAGCATGGCGATGATAAGAGTTTCTTCCTCGCCCCCTAAAAGCCCTTTGCCTTTTCTGCCAAGCGCTGGATCGTATCTGTACCGCTTTTGAAATGGCAAGCTCAGAGCGTAATTTGCTCCAAAGGGAACCCTCATTTCGTCTATGGGAATTGAATCCGGCCCAAGATCGCGAACCGCATATGCAATTGCGATTTTTTCCCAAACCTTTTCTAACCACTTCGGCGGCTTCCTTTCGAACAAAGGATATATAGGACCGCCAAATATTACTACATCCGGACACCGTTCAAAGGCGCGCCCATAAGCTTCCAGCCAACATTCATCCACTAAGACGTCGTCGTCCGTCCAAAGTATATAATCACCCTCTGCCTCCCTCACAGCTGCGTTTCTCGCATTAGAAAGACCGGGGGTAGGTTCAAAAACACGGCGAATAGGCAGTTCATCGGAGTAATTTGCTATCACATGATCTGAACCATCCGTACAGTTGTTATTGACGACTATCAACTCCCACTCGATGTTCTCCGGAATATTCAGTTGTTTCATCCTTGCAAGCGTCTGGTTCAAAAGCTTTTCGCGATTCCATGTACAAATGGCTACAGTAAGTCGAATCATGATTTTTTGTTTTTGGCCAGCCGCCAGATAGCGTTTATGACCTGTTTCGGGTTGATGAGAGCGCCCGCCAATAAGTAAATAACATGTATGACAACGCGTGTGTACGAGAGTTTTTGATCGGCGGTTGCCAATCCTTCAGTGTGAAAATCCCAGAAGTCACTCTTGAATCTTTGCAATGCTCCCTTAGCCAAGAATCGGTAATAATGACGTTCTGCATCCTTAAGTCTAAAGGCAAGTTCCTTATTTTCGAGAAAATCCGGTCCGAAACGATGCAGGAAAACCACTTTGTGCAGGATACGCGGCCCGTATTTTTCGATCCTGGTCCAAAGTGAATCATTATCGCGTCTATTAAAGGTTAGGACCTGAGGGACAAAGCCGAAATCGTGATCTTTGAGTATCTTGAAACAAGCCTCGGCGTCCTCGTAATGCATTGATGTTGTTGCAAAAAAGTTCTTTCGAGACCGGACGATATCGCTGCTATACATTACACATGTCGGAGATCCGAAGAGCGCCTTTCCCAGAAGCTGGGCACTTGCAGCTTCGCGACCGTTATAAACCGGCCCGCGGGCAATTGAAAGTCCGCCATGACCCGGATAATCATCATAAAGTGAAAACGACGACACCAGGCCTACATTAGTACCGGATTCGGCAACTGCAACCATTTCCTCGATACAGCGAGAATAGATCCAGTCGTCTGCCTGCACGATTTTGCAATATTTGCTATTTGTTGAGATATAGCGCAAGGCACGGTTATAATTGTCGACTTGGCTGACAAACTCTGTTTCTTTAATCAAATGTATCCTATCATCTAAGGACGCATAATGCTTTGCGATATTTTCCGAGCCGTCGTTACTGCAGTTGTCGACGAGAATATATTCCCAGTTGTTGTATGACTGGCTGAGCACACTGTGGATGCATTCTTCCAGATAATCGGCAGTGTTATAGAAAGGTGTGACAATGGAGACAAGCGGTCTGCCTGAATGCAGATCGTCTGACTGAAAATTATTAGTTTTTAAAACCATCTTCCTATCGGCTCTAACCATTATTTGAGGTTCTGCAGTGGTCCTGTGCGCAAAGCCAACACCTTTCCGATGGCTCCAAATTCCTTTTCTAAAGCTCCGCGCTTGATCTCGGACAGTTGACATATTTTCGATACGATCAAGCCTCGCCGAGTTAGCAACTCAGTCAAAGAACGCTTGGCTTCCGAGGCAGTAAAAGTCTTAAAGTCCAGGCAGAACTGCTCCTGGCCCATGTCTTCCATATGCACTCTCACCTTTCTATGGTAGGAAATACCCAATACCGGCACTCCGCTGAAATGGCTCAAGATGACCCCATGCAGCCGGCTGGCGACCACAGCATCCATACTTTGAAGTGCCGTCAAGTGTTCGGAAAGTCTCAATAGGGGCAAAAGCCGAAGATTTTCCTTGTTCCCCGGGATACTTACTAAATGCTCATACAGCTCCTGCGCCAGCCAGGAATCTGCAATGTCCGTAACGAAAAAAATGATCGAGTGCCCGGCCTCCAGCAGCGAGGCTGCGAATTCCTCTAATTCCCCTCGATACCGATTAAATAGCTCCTCTCCACACGTTGGCCAGCTTCCGGGGTGACCGAACACGATAGGACTAATGCCGATGGTACATCTTGAATCGGATTGAGCTTTCTTAGAAACCTTTTGGTTCTTCAGGAACGGCAAGCCAAAGGCCAGATCAGGGCAGAGAGCAAGCTCTCCTCGAACACCTGACGCCCGTAAAATTGAACCGGACCCGAAGTCACGTAAAGAGACCCCGTTCGCCTTCCGGACAATACGGCGCAGGAACCAACGCGTAAGAGAATGGCGGATTTCACAAACGCCTACACTGACCATATAGACAGGGACGCCGCTCTTCCGGGCCAGACTGACATACTTGTACATGGCATAGGGATGACCCCATGGACCCCCATATTCATCATCGAATTGACCCCCGCCGGCAATTATCAGAGCGTCAAGGCCGGCGACTACCTCTCGTGTTTGACGCAGGTGAGCTGTCTCTGCAAGGAAGGGAAGTAAAAGGCTTCTGAGACGCCGGGCTGCCGGCAGACCGAAGGGCACACACCGCGCAATTGCTTTCAAAATGGAACGGGCTTTGCCGCCTTTGAGTCGGACGACGGGACTGGAGGAAGCAACCTCTTCGCAAACAACCCCTTTGCCCTGCAAGGAGGGGGTAAAATAAAAGGTCCGGGGCACTGCCGTCAAAGGGAATGTTTCAACATCGTGCAATTCTGAAACCGCCCGGCAATCTATGACAATGAACAGGAACCTGGCATCAGGAAAAAGCCGCGAGAGATTGGCCCTTGCCGACTCGAGGATGGCCGCGTCCCCGAGGTTGCCCCCTGTGTAAGGACTCATAAGAGCGATACGCAGCCCTCTTGATGCTCCCACAGAGTGTCCTTTATAAGAAATTAGGTTGCTTGTCCTCATTTCCTCGTGTGAAAAGCAATCTCGCTTAAAATCACGCTGAGTTGTTTTCTGTCGACCTTTCCGGATGATGTCATCGGCAAAGAATCCCGAAACTCAATCATCTCAGGTATCATATATTTGGGTAATCGCTCAGCACAATACCTGACAACATCCTCTTTCCCGATTGTGCTTCTATCCAAAAGGGCTATACCGGCGGCAATCCTGTTTCCGATTAGCTCGTCCGGGATTGGCACTACGACAGCAGCCTTAATCTCAGGATGGTTTGAGAGAACTGTTTCAATCTCGCCGATCTCAATTCTGTAACCCCGGCTCTTGATCATATGGTCCTTCCGTCCCAGTAAAACATAGTTCAAATCGGCATCCAAACGGACTAAGTCACCCGTTCTGTAAAGTCTTTCATTTGAACCGGGATCGAGCGGGTTTTTCACAAAGCATACTTCGGTCCTTTCAGCATCGCCCCAATATCCCAATGCAACCGAAGACGCCCTCACATATAATTCTCCTTTTTCTCCAGGCTTACTGATTTCCCTGCCGTCATCGCCAAGGGCAAAGACCTCGAAATTAGGGAGCGGCCTTCCAATCGGGAGCGATGCTGCGTCATCCGGTGGAACTTGATCAACCAGATAGCAAGTTGAAGAATTTGCTTCCGTTTGACCATACATGTTGTAAAATCTTGCTCTAGGGACGGATTGTCTAAGTCGCCGTAAATATTTTATTGGAAATACCTCGCCCGCGAAAAGTATCAGCCGCAGATCTGAAAAATCATAACTGTCCAAATTTGCAAAGTTTACTAAAAGAGAAAGAGCTGACGGCACCGAATTCCAAACTGAGATTCTCTTTTTTTCAATGTATACGGCCAACTGGGAAGGAAAAGTGGCCGTATTCTCCGGGACTATGACGACAGTAGCTCCTGCTTTAAATGCCACGAAGAGGTCAAATACGGACATGTCAAAGTGCAAGGGACAGATGTTGGAAACCCTATCGCTCATAGTTATCCCGAAAAATTTATGTGCAGAGTTCACAAATGTCAAAGAGTTCAGATGCGATATCATGACCCCTTTGGGATTGCCAGTTGATCCGGACGTAAACAGAATGTACGCCAAGTCTGAATCTATCGTATTCGTGCACGGAGCGTCTCCTCTTGCTGCCTCCCGAAACTCTGTCCAGTCTGTCAATTTGGCAGATCCGAAAAATCCACAGTCTGAAGCCAGGCCATTCATCACAAGAATACTCTCCAGGGCAGAGTTTTCAGCAGATGCCCTCGCTATATTTGCAAGCTTTTCCTGAGAAGTAAGCAATAATTTTATCTCACATTTATTCATAATGTAGCTGAGACGGCATGTCGGACACATGGGATCTATGGGAACATAAGCAGCTCCTGCTTTCAGTATCCCAAAAACCCCGGCTATTGCAGTTATGCCCCTATTTATATAAATCCCGACGCGATCTCCCCTTTCTATGCCCATCCCCGAGAGGCAATTGGCCAATTTGTCGCTTTCACTCTCCAATTCAGCATAGGTTATCGACTGGTCTTTAAAAGCCACTGCTTCTTTGTCCGGAAATTTGGCCGCGCTGTCCGACAACAGTTGGTGCAATAGGAAAGCCACTTCCCTTTACGACCTCCTTATCTTCTTTTCGGAAAATATATCCACCGATGCATGGTTAATGGGACAGACTGCGAAATGAGAGGAATAGTCCATCCACTTTTGGACAGACACTATTAACTCACATCATTCATAAATTTGGATGGGATAGCCGGAGGTAGAGTATTGGAGCGGATTTCTTTGCCGATAGTCAAAGACACTCTATCTCCGGTGTACATGCTAAGAAATTTTATAAATAATCAGGATTAAGACCTGTCTTCTTCCATTCGAGCAGGCACAGACTGCATCCAGCCGGCAAGAACCCGCTCGCGTCCGTTGCCTTCGCTGGCAAGCGCATTTACAAGTTCGGCTTCGACGGCGGCCTGCGCCTTACGCCCCTCCAGGTACAACGCCCAGATTGGAGATCCGTAAAGCATATTCAGATTGCCCATCGCCTTGGCCAGAGAAAGCCGGTCCACCATCTCATCGTATCTTGCGATCTCTTGCTTGTAGGCTTCATAGGACTCTGTTCCGAGCACTTTGGACGGGGGGTCGTAGTCGCTATATTCACCCGGCCGATGGCGTTCAACGCCGGTGGGGGCCGGATCGAACAGACAGAAAAGCGACACATGTCCGCCGACAATGTGGACCTCATGTTTATTGCGAAAAGATTGCCAGGCATGGGTTGACACGTCGATACGGCGCTCTTCTTCCGGGCCCCCGGCGGCCTCGTTCAGGTGATACGTCGAATCGCTGTCGAGCGGCAACCACGGATTCCAGAGCTGCTTCGCCTCTCTGTAAGGGTGCTGCGCCATACGCACGCGGGCGGCGCCCTTCACCTCGTAGCAGACGTTGAACTCGGTTCGGGAGTTGTAGGACATCTTGAACACCGGCTCCCCATCGTCGTTTTCGGGGAGACCGGACACATCAAACATCGTGGTGCGAAACCATGAGACGGGATGCCCCGACTTCGATAGAAGAACCGGATCATGATGCAGGAAGATCCGGCGGCTCAAATATTGAGCTGTAAGGATCCACCGGAGCGAACGAGATCCGGAAGAACAGGCCGACAGAAACGTTTCGTCACGGAGCAGAAACCTTTTGCCGCGAGCCTGAGAGGCCGATGCGCCGGATACGCACACAAACTCGGTACCCGGTCCGGCTTCAAGGACTGTCTCTAAGTCTGGCGGAAGATAGAGGTGGACGCCGGTCTCCAGGTGAAGTGTTTGTCTGTCGTCACCTGAAAAACGAAGCCTTCCGTTCCCTCGAAAAACACTTAGGATATGTCCTGCTCCCGGTTCCGGTGTGAAGGATCCGGCGCTGAGGAACCGAATTCTGTCTACATCCAACCCCTCGGGATGAACATCATGCCTCAGGATCCTGGCCCGGTCGAAGATCCCCCCGGATTCGCGACGCCAATCGTTCCTTATGAGTTTCTGCATAGACTTAGCGCTCACCTGATAAAATAAGGGATTCGAACCATGTTAACGATGTCAATATTGTCCGGGGTCCAAATAACATTGCCAAATCAATCGTTGCAGGGATTAAAGCCCCAGGTATCGGGCTATAATATTCCTTTGGATCTCCGAGGTCCCGGAGTAAAGCGTGCTTCCAATGGAATCCCGTAGATCGCGCTCCACTCCATATTCCGTCGTATAACCGTATCCTCCATGAATCTGAATAGCATCAAGACAAGACTTTATCCATGACTCGCTCAGGTATAGTTTTGCGATAGCAGCATCCATAGCAGCTCTCCCATGGGCCTTTTTCATCCACGCAACTTTATACAGAATAAGCCTCGCCGTCTCCATTCGGACTTTCATATCTACAATCTTATTGGCAATAGATTGGTATTTGCCGATGGCTTTGCCAAACTGTTTCCGTTCTCTGGAATATTTAATACATTGCTCCAGTTGCCTCTCCATCCCCCCCAATAAACTGGCTAAAATGCAGCTCCTCTCCCATTCTGCGGTATCCTCAAAGATTGCCGCACCATTCCCCTCTTTGCCAAGACGGTTTTCTGCAGGCACCCTGCAATCTTCAAGAATTAACTCAGCCATAGGAGCGGTCCTTAAACCCATTTTCTGGATATCCTTACCTACCCTAAAGCCTGAAAAATCTCTTTCAACAATAAAGGCGGTGACGCCCATAAAACCCTTCCGCCGGTCAACAGTAGCATATACCATAAACACATCAGCAGCAGGCGCCATAGTGCAAAATGTCTTTGTACCATTCAAAATATAAGAGTCACCATCCAGCCTTGCTGAAGTCGCAAGACTGAAAGCATCGGAGCCAGAGTCCGGTTCTGTCACGCCGTTAGCTCCGATCAACTCACCACTACAAAGCTTGGGCAAATATCTACCTTTTTGTGCATCGGAGCCAAACCTCAGAATCGGCATTTGTACAGTCCACATCTGGCCATTGATTGCGAAAATCAGGCCGCTATCTTTACACCCATATCCAAGTCCCTCCATAAGCAGCATGGTGCTATAGATATCAGCGTTTATTCCACCGTATTGCTCTGGAAACGCTGAACCCTGTATGCCAAATTCAGCGCATTTTTTCCAAAGCTCTCGAGAGAAGACGGCATCTTTATCCCTTTCAATGATCTCATCGTTAAGCGTTTTCTGAGCAAAACGGATAGCGCTTTTCTTAAATTCTAATTGTTCTTCACTAAAGTCGAAATCCACAATATAACCTCCTCCTACATTACTTATTGCAGAGATATCCGGTAAAATCTCAATAGAATCCTCGCATGCCGGAATATCTTTCATGGAAAGCTTGCTTGAATGAACACATGGCCTCAAACGACAAATATAATCTATTTATTCCGCATTTTCTGTTCGACAAAATTAACCATGCTCTTAAGACCTTGAAAGTTCTCAGGCAATATCTCCGCGTCGTTGACCTTAATGCCAAAGGTCCCCTCCATAAAGACTATCAACTTCATAAGGCCCAGCGAATCAACAATCCCCTGTTCGAGAAGATCTTCATCAGGGTCCAGTGATTTTTTGCCGGAATCAGCTGCAATTTCAGTAAGTAGAAATTTTTCAATACTTTCCAAAACCCTCATCGGAATACCACCTCTCTTTAATATAATTTAATAATTTATATAATATTTCCCTTTTTAACATGTCACCCCCCACCTACCTCACCCATCCACCATGCACCTTTGCTTCGCATCATACACCCTTGTTCCCCAAAGCCTCCAGGATAATGCTGGCATTCCCCATTCGAACGATCTCTTCATCAGTAAATTTAATCTTAAACTCCTCTTCCAAAGCCAGGATAAGATTCATATGCTGAAAAGAATCCCATTTTTCAAGATTCTCCGGAGAGGAACGTTCATTTATTTCCTGAAAAGGAACATTCATCAGCTGGCTGATAATTCTAAATACCCTTTCCTTAAGCATCATTGACTCCTTCTTATCCATAATCCCTAATCATATATAAGCGAGTGAATTTCTTTGAAATACGCCGGCTCTTCTCTTCTCGGCTGGTTCATGAGAAAAAAATAACGCCCCACCGCTTCCCCGGGGGATGGGGAAATCGGCTCAAAACCGTGTTTGAGGAAGAAATCTTTCACCTGCCCGTTTTTTGCGGTCGGATAAAACTCGCCTATAGCCTCCTCACACCCCCGCTGCTTCGCCAATTTTAAAGCCTGAATGACAAAAGCATCCTCTACTCCTCTTCCCAGAACTCGGCATGATAGAAGCAAAGTGTCAAATACCGCTTTTTGTTCGGTATATTTTAAGATACACACTCCCACAATGCCGGAGTCCCCGAATTTATCCATAAGCCGAAGGGAGAGGACATCGACATCCACAGCTTCCATATATTTTTTAATCTCAGCATCTGAATATCTTCTTGTGGTGAGATTGAACTGATTCGTCTTCTGAGTTAACTGGCTTATTCGTGGGAGAGTGAAATCGTCAGCGAATTTCACCTCGATGACCATTTCAAGGGATTTAAGATAGGTCTCTAAATCCGGGGCTTGTACTTGCAACTGCTTACGCTGTGCCTCGGCTCTGTACATAACTCCCCTTGCCCGATCTTCCACAGATACTGTGAGGGTATCAAAAAGGCCGAACGATGCTAACATGTTTCGATATTCGACGGTTTTATCCTTGGGGAAATGAAGAACTGTCACATCCGGAATGGCTCCTCGCACTAAGTTGACCTCAAACTCATTGTCATCAACAAAAACCAAACTCTCCAGGCCGATATTCAGATTCGCAGCGATCTTTCTGAGATTGGTGGCTTTATCCTCCCAATTAATTTCCGCAGCCGCGATGTGCTTTTCCTTTATGACCATATCCGGGTGTGCTCGAAAAACCTCCCACACGTCTTCGGCATTATTTTTACTGCAAAGGGCAATCAAAATTCCGCGATTGTAAAGATTCATCACTTCCTGTTGGAATTCATAATATGGGGAACCGGGATATGTCTTGCTCAATTTTATCCCCGACAGACCATCCTCGCCGATAATCCCTCCCCAGAGGACATTGTCACAGTCCAAAACCAGGCATTTTTTGTTTTTCCCCTTGAGTGAACGGATAAACTTAAAATCCTCAGAAGCTATCTCACACAAGGCTTCCCGGCTGTAAGGGGCGCGCCCGATATGCCAATATCGATCGTCATAAAATTTTCTTCCACCAACGCGAGCCAGGCAGAGGTTGAGATCGACATAATACGCATTGGGAATACTTCGTGAAGCCGCTCGCAAAAAATTGTTCAACTCCTGAATCACCCCCGCCTGCCCCGCCGGAATCTGACTATCCCATATTCCCAGTCCCGGGTACAGCGGGAGCTCAAACCCGTGCCATAGAATCATTCCGACAGTCTGTTTTCTGATCCCGGCGAG
The DNA here is from genome assembly GCA_963716185.1 of Thermodesulfovibrionales bacterium. GTDB lineage: Bacteria > Nitrospirota > Thermodesulfovibrionia > Thermodesulfovibrionales > SM23-35 > CAVZMO01. The sequence continues at coordinate 2,755,921 of OY970295.1, read as the reverse complement.
AACATTTGTAATGGTCTCTTGAATGCGGATGACCTCGTTTTGCACTTCTTCCGCCCCGAGAGCGGAAAAATTAGTCGCCAAATTCCAGGACAGATTTTCTAATTTCATAAAAATCAAAACACAGTCTGTTTCATTTTTCAAAATCCCCTCTTTCATTCCCAAAGATTCCTGGACAATGTTGTCATAATCTCCCATTTGGACTTCTGCCGCAAACCCCATCTCATAGGCCAGGAACTTCAAATAAGGGACCAATGATTCAACCATCACGTTCCGCAGGATTGAAACATTAAGCTTAGGCAGATGGTCAATCTTTGCCTTGTTGAGAATATCCTGAATTTCAGCGTAGGTTGCGTTAAACATCATATCCTGCTTACGATTTCTCCAAGAGTTCAATTAATCCAATATAACGGTTATACATCCACGCAATTCTCCTGCCATCACACGCGACAGCAGGAACCGGCTCATGCATCAAAAGAAACCCCTCATCACGCAACTTCGTCGTCATTTCCCCGAGATTATCCACCTCATAACAAATGTGATATAAACCGTTCCCTGTTTTGGAAATAATACGATGGGTCGGGCCGCTGGTGTCGGCGTCACAGATGAGTTCAATCATTGCCTCTTGCGGTCGAGAAGCGAAAGCCGCTCGAACTCTCTGAACAGGATCAAGAGTAATCTCCCCGACACGATACCCCAGCGAACGCAGGGTCTCTATACTCCGCTCCAAATTATCGGTTGCCAATCCGTAATGATGCACTTTAACGCCGTTCATAAACTCTCCCCTTTATCCCTCAACGGCATCGCCGGATGCCATATAATGGTTACCGGCGGCGTGACAGCATCCCGGTGGAGTTCGTCACCTATCTCAAAGCCGAGCCGGCGATAGAATGGCAAATTGAGCGGGTTGGACGACCAAGTCCATACCGGAAGGCCCTCACGGTCGAACATCCTCAATACATTTGATAAAAGGAAGAATCCTGTCCCCCGAGGAGCGTTCGGCAAACAGCCGAGGAACTCAGAGTGCCGGTGGTCGACATCGGGACGGAAGGTCTCAATCCACCGGAAATAGTCGTTCACGGGCGATATTTTTCGGACTAATGTGGGCAGGTGGCGTACACCATCTGGATATGCGCCGGCACCTTTTCGGACCAGTGATGTGACCACGACGCCTGAACGGTCAGAAGTTGCGAACACATCCCGATTATTTGGTCGCATCCTTCTCAAATAGAATGTGAAGAAGGCTGTGGCATCATTCAGCCGCGTGGCAGCCTTTGGCATGGCCCAGATATGTATCGGATCATTAGTATATGCTGCAGCGAGGATTCGTGCCACAGTACCAAACTCGCTGGGATCTACGCGCTCGACAGTCAGTGCAGTAGTAGGACTCTCGATCAGATTTTCGGGAGATCTTCCTGATTTTTCACCCCTCATAATAACCTCCTGATAATATTTATTCTGGTATTATCCTTATTCCTTCATTTTCAGGACCCAACTGCTCCAAAAGGCCACCACTTCCTCGGTCTATATCACTCGGTCAAGTCTTCCCAGCACATGCTTCGTGAGTTCCAGCGCCGATCACTCCCGATTTCGAATATATATTCTGTCGGTCGCTCTCCGACTGCAACTTCCATTGTATCGAGCAGTTCATCCATTACCTCAATGGCCCCAGCCGCATCATTACCGGCGGTTCGAATCGGTTTGCCCCATTCGAGCACCATAGTTCCATCAACCTCCATCTTATGAACGCAGCTGATGATTGGGCACTGCGCCAAATGAGCCACCTGTGCAGCCCCGGTTGAAAACACACGGCTTTTATGTCCAGCAAAGGGTCTCTCGTAAGATCCGCTTGAAGTTTTACTCCATGGTGCATCCACGGGAATGAAAACTACATTCTCTCGTTCGCTTAGTCTATGATAGAGCGTCCTCGCAGCACGCAGGTCTTTAATATAGACAAACTCGCAACTTCTTCGCCAACAAGAATAAGCTTTCAGAAATGCCCCATATTGAATACGAATTCGCAGATCATAAAAGGATTGGACTCGTTTCAGCGGGGGATTAGTCACCTGGACAGCGCATCCATATGTAATGTCAGGCGAAAACATACCCAAACAAGGTTGTTTCGAAAAATGCCCAACAGCTATGATATATGATTCACCAGATTCTCTCAGACTCTTTACATTTTCAGCATTCCTCTCGACGATTCTCCAGTTCAATGGACTTTCCCGTCCATACAGTAACCGTTTAAGGACAACGAAATCGCGAAATGGCCGGGCCAACCAGCCCCATGCGAGATAGAACGATTCAAGGCGGCTCTTTCCGAAGGCACTGCGCATTTGCCAGTATATATTAAAGCCCGGTGTTGGTAAAATCACCAGTAATAACGCGAGGGCATCGGCAATCGTCAAGGCCAACTTTTTCGGTAGCGCATACGCAGCCGGCGCAAGAACCAATTGCATACTCAGTATGCGCATTATCTGCTCAACGACAAAGCTTGTCCGCAATATCGCTGCTTCAACAGTCATGTTTCCTCAACCAATCTTTAACACCTCAGCCACAGCCTTCCAACGTCAACTGTCTCAGGCACCACAGGCTAACCTCAATAATATTCGTAACTCATTCAACCGAAGCTTTTGGATACAAATTCACAACGCCCCGGACATCCGTATCCGCTCTTACATATATCGTTGCTACTGGTAGCCGGTAATCGTATATTTTTTGTATATCATATCGGTAAATGTGTGCGCCTAAATGATAAGTCCCGGGTACAAGATGGAAATTCAACTCAAACAATACTTTCTTTTTTTCGCCAGGCTCCAGAGAAAATGTAGTATCATTAAGACGCTGGGTTGATGTGTCAAAAATATGGTAAAAGTTATTGTCTGCCATTAGCACCGTTACCGACAAGTTTTTACAATGAACCTTTCCCGTAACTTCGACCTCAAAAAAGACTTTATCGCCAGTGTCAAACAGTAGGCTTCCACCCTTTTCCCCTTTGAGAATCACATTAGAAATATAAGCCTCTTTCATCTCATCTGCTTCGCAGGCTTCTTGCCCAGGATTCAAATAATAGTTGACGACCTCGCTTGCGGGTCCATCTTTTATAATTTTGCCATGATCCAAAAGAATGCACCGGTGGCAAAGATCTGTGACCGCCCGCAAATTATGGGACACGAAGATCAACGTCGCACCGCTCCTCAAAACGGATTTCATTTTCTCAGCACATTTATTTTGAAACGAGTAATCACCCACGCTGAGCACTTCGTCCACAACAAGAATATCGGGATTCACGTGCGCTGCAACCGAAAAACCAAGCCGCGCATACATCCCGGATGAGTAACGTTTTACAGGGGTGTCTATGAAATCCGATAGACCGGAAAAATCCACAATCTCATCAAACTTCTTCTTGATCTGTTCTTTTTTCATCCCAAGTATGGTTCCATTGAGAAAAATATTCTCACGTCCGGTCAGATCAGGATGAAAACCGGCGCCAACTTCAATAAGCGCCGACAAAGTTCCGTTCACCGTCATTGTCCCTTCGGTTGGCTTCATGATACCGGATAACAACTTAAGTATTGTACTCTTCCCGGCGCCATTGGGCCCGATGATACCGAAAGCCTTTCCTTTTTTTACGTGAAAAGATAAGTCGTTCACGGCCCAGAATTCATTGACGTTCAGCAGGGTCTTTTTGCCGCTTTTCAGGAATTTACCGCACAGAGCAGGTATAAGGTCTCTCAGAGAATCATGGATTTCCCCTCTATTGAACTTCTTATATACGTGATCCATTTCAAGAGCTATGTTGGACATGACTGATCCTAAATTCTCTCGGCAAAGAGCGGCTCTAATTTCCTGAAAAAAGGAAAAGCCGAAATAAATAGTGACACAGATACGAACATACTGTACAAAACCCACTTGATCTGCGGTATCTGGTGATGAACCACGCAAGAACTTAATCCTTCGAGAATTGGGGCGACAGGATTAAGCAATAGAAAGTCCGCCGATTTCCCAAACATTGAGACGTCATAAAATACCGGCGTAAAGAAAATAGCAAATGTGAGAATCACCTCTACCAAATACTTTACATCCCTGTAGAAAAGGTTGGCTGCGGACAGCAATATTCCAACACCTGCGGCTAACAGAACCAGCAAAAAAAGAAGGAAGGGGACCCACAACAGATAGACGCTGACGCCGATTTTCATGACGCTCAGGATTATTATTAGTAAGCACGAGGCAATGGTAAAGTCAAACAACTGGGACAAAATCGAAGCAATCGGGAAGACCGCCTTAGGGAAGTATATTTTTGCAACCAGATTAGAGTTCCCAACCAGGCTACTGGTCGAGAATCGAAGCGAAGAAACGAAAAATGCCCACGGAACTGCCTTAACCGAAACCGCTGCGATGTCAGAAAATACGATAGGCTTGTTTGAATATAGCGAAAGACCATATCTGACCAGCATCCCGGCTGAAACAACAATCAGCGGCATAAACAAAGCCCACATCACCCCCATTACGGACTGCTTATATTTTATGCGGACATCCCGCCAGGCGATCATATATAAGAGCTCACGGTACTTAATGAGTTCGCGGATTGACTTGATCATCCCTTAAGATCCGCATGAAGACTGTGCTTGTTCACAAATACTGCAATATCGATGGGTTCAAATCTCCCCATACGGATCCGGATCGGCCCTTCAAACTCGGAATCAGTGCCAAGCCGTCTGGCGAATTCATCGTTGTACTGATTATCCAGATCCTGTTTGTCAGCTTCTTCCCCGACATAATGGGGAGCGGTTAACACAATATCGCTATCATTTATGGAATCCATAATCTTATCAAGGTTTATCGGCCCGTCTTCGTAGCGCCACAGCCACTTGACTTTCGGTACCCTCTCCATGTGCACATACCATGGGTACATAATTTGTGCCAAATTGAAAGCCCGTCCGTTTCCCAGGAAAGAAACTGAAGGCTCTTCGAGTCCGTATCCACGAGCGGCTTCTCTCAGCTGGTTCCAGTCCCATTGCTCCAAACGTGCCATTACCAGCCACGGAGGTCTCTCGATAGAGGCTTTCGCGTGAAGAGGGAATACTACAGGGTGGACCGCCGGAACCATGATCATGACCAATTGAATAAAAAAAAGCATACCTGAGATCACGACGGAAAAGCGCGCGTGTATCTTTTGAGTCCTGTCGAAAAGAAGCCCTAATCCAATCGCGAAGGGGATAAGCGCCGGAGTTATATAGCGGAGGTTGTGATTGGTCCCGGTGAGTATGGCAAACAACAGTGGAACACCGGACAGGAAAGAAACCCATAGTGCCATCTTCTGGATATTATTCTTTCTCTTATCAACACTTTTGAAATGCCCCAGGGTTGAAGAAACAATGATCAAGATTGCCAGGATAACCAGTGGCACACCAATCACACTTTGAGCGACCGAACTTAGCAAGCGCAACCACGTTTCAAAAGAGGGAGGTCCCAGTGAGTGGCGGATGTAATTCCTTGCGTAGCTTGCCAGCCAAAATGCATCGCGGGCATTCAATATCCACCAGGGCAACGCAAAGATAGCGCCAAGAACAATAGACTTAAAAAAAAATCTGGATCCCGGACCGACCCCGATCTTTCGCCCTATAATAAAGGACAAAAGCAGAATGGGCCCGCCTATCATCCAAAAGGAGGCCTTTGCAAGAGTTCCCAGCGCGAAAGCTAGTCCGAGACCGATCCAATTCTGCGGCGACTCCTCCTGCCCTTCACACTGTGCGTAAAGAAAGTACAGCATTGCGGCTATCGACAAATAGAGTGCGTACTCCGTGCCGAAAACTATAGTCGGGAAAATTATCTCCGGACATAGGCACAGAAAAATAACAGCGAACGCGCCTGCTGCCCGACCTGCAATACGCCGGGTGGCCAAATAGACGAATAACAGACTGATAACAAAGAATGAGAGGGATACAAAACGGGCCTTGGCCGGACTGAATCCTAATAAATAAGAGAAAGGGAACATCAATACTCGATATGCAGGCGGACGAACCCTGTCTTCTAACAAGAAAGATTTTGCGAGCGCCCGGAAGCCGCCAACATCGAAAATTCTAACGTCCTCCTGCACCCGATTGAAGTACTGCGCCTCATCCCAGCTAATGCCAAAAGGATGGTCGAGGATCCACGAAACACTTGCGGCAACAATGAGACCTATAACGAGCACTGCAAAAATCGGCCAGAAGTTCTGTTTGATTGTCACCTCAGACACCGCTCCCTGTGGCATTATCAGTCCTTATTTCAGTCGTTGCCGTTATTTCATTATTTCCCTCACTTTCCCCGGAAGGAGCATATCCCTTTATGTAATAAAGGGGCCTGTTTTTTGTTTCATCAAAAATTCGGCCCACATACTCCCCAATTATCCCTAATGCCATCAGTTGGACGCCGCTGAGGAACAGAATTATTACGACGAGGGAGGGATATCCCCTCACGGGCTCACCGTATGCAAGGGTCTTGTAAATAACGAAGAGCGCATAGACAAATGCCGTTAAAGCCGTCATCAGACCCAGATAGGTGGCGACTTTGAGGGGAGCAGTGCTGAAGGATGTAATGCCTTCCAGGGCAAAATTCCACAGTCTCCAGTAATTCCACTTCGTCTTTCCGGAATGACGCGGATCACGCTTATATAGTACTTCCTTTTGAGGATATCCTATCCACGCAAACAAACCCTTCATAAAACGACGCCGCTCGCGTAATTTTTTAAGAGAGTCGGCGGCGCGACGGCTCAATAAACGATAATCTCCTGTATCTTCCGGAATCTTGGTACGGCTGATCCTATTCACTATGCGGTAAAAAGCATGAGCAGTCGCCTTTTTTATCTCCGTCTCTCCGTCGCGGGAAATACGCTTTGCAAATACTACGTCGTAGCCCCTTTCCCAATATCTGATAAACTCAGGAATCAACTCTGGGGGATCCTGCAGATCAGCATCAATGAGGACTATAGCATCGCCCTTTGCGTAGTCGATGCCGGCAGTCATAGCAATTTCTTTACCATAATTACGACTTAAGTCAATGATTGCAACATTCTGATCGCCGCTTCTCAGGACTTGCATAACTTCCAGAGTCTTGTCATCACTGCCGTCATTGACATAGACAATTTCAGTTCTGATAGGAAGAGATGCAAGGACTTTGCATATACGCCTGTGAAATTCGGGCAAAACCTCTTCCTCATCATACGCGGGAACAACAATAGAAAGTAATATCTTGAAATCCGCGATCATCATTTTTTGGTTATCCCGCATCGCCTATTGATGCCGCGGCATGTTAGTTATATCGGCACCTGGAGTAACCATCGACAGATCAACCGCCGGGTGGTGGTCTGCTCCTCGTACTGCCTGCCAAAAACGAGCAGCTACGGCACTGAGTATCGATGACTCTTTCGGCAGGGGGAAGTCGTCGATACGACGCACAGGGACAATCTCGGCAAGCGTCCCCGCAAGGCAGACCTCATCGGCAACATACAGTTCGGTGCGATTGATTGGCCTCTCGACGAATTCGATCCCAAGCGACCTGCAGATATCCGCAACAATCTCGACCGTAATACTCTCCAGTCTGCCTTCGGGAGGCGGCGTAGTCACAACTTTTTCATTTCTCACTATCAGAACACAGGCACCGGTTGCTTCGGCTACCCGGCCCCACTGATTCAGCAGGATCATTTCAGAATACCCGCGTCCGCGTCCCTCAATACGTGCAAGACGGGCAACTTGATAGTTGGTGCTGGTCTTTATGCACGGAGGTAGGGTAACGTCGCTGGCTCGTTGCCAAGTGCTTACACCAATGTCGATTGGCGAAGGCGGCTTTTTATCCTGGTGGTAAGCCGTCAGAACAAGGTCTGCCACAGTTCCCTCACCCCAGTGACCTTCTACGACATAGAGCGTAGCACGAATCCACATATCCTTGTCTGGCTGATACAGAGAGCGAATGATTTCGTGGCAGGCCTGCTCGAAGTCATCATATGTAACCGGACATGGAATATGTAGTAATCTTGCCGAGCGCTTCAATCGGGCAAAGTGCCGGGGCACTGCCACTATGCCGAAGTTGGAACCGTCTTCCTGCCAGTAACCCTTCAGACCCTCAAAAACGTTAAGGCCGCGATACACCGCCTCGCATGATATATGTAAGACGCCTTCTTCCCAAGGGCGGATCTTTCCATTAAAGTAAATCCACTTAGGCTTTTGAAGCTGCACCATAGTTGTTCTAACCTATCCCTTTCTGAAGAACATAATAAATGTGATCAGCCATAAGATATCACAGAGCGTTAGAAGACCGCCTTTCGACAGAAAAATCCTTCCGCATATTTGTGAGGCGAATTCGACTCAAGTCCTCGAAGCCTCATTATTGAAAAGAAAACATCTTCTGTAAACCATCCTCTGTGCCCCTGACTTTTGAAAGATGCAAGAATATATTTAATCTTTCTCTTACAAGTCGCTTCATCTAAGTGGGCGAAAACGTTCGGATTCCCGATATCTCCATCATATTTTATTATTTCATACTCAAGAATTAAGTGATTTCTAAAGGTATTCCATGTTAACTCATTTATTAGTCTATGATCTTGATGTAAATCATTTCGATAATGAGTGAAGATGAGATCAGGTGTGAATTCCCGTTTTAAATCTTCAAAATATTCCTTTATTTCAGAACCCACATATGGGAAGAAACCATCCCTAAAACTCTTGATGATAATGTTCTTTTGCCGTGCCTTCTCTAAAAAAAGATTTGCACTTTTAGATGCTTCAATCGCTCTTCCCTCACCCGCTCCGAATACAACCCAGCAGATTTCAGAATTATTGAACCCTTCCAATAGCTTTAATATGGTGCCCCCGCAGCCGATTTCGATATCATCACTATGCGCACCCAAACATAAAAGCTTGTATGGAAATTTATCGGCTTTAAGGAAATTCAACTTTAACATAACGCCTCTAAAATTCTTTCCTATGATCAGTCATCTACGGAATGTTTCCACACTTCCCAGGGTGCATCTTCACGCTCGACCATGTCTGTCAATTCCTGGTGATCCTTAAAAGTGTCCATACACCAATACTGGTCATACTTGTATCCAATAAGTTGCTTCGCCTTAATTAGTCTCTGAAAGGGTTCTTCAACCAATTCCTCCCCATCATTGATATAATTAAATATCTCCTTCCTGAATACAAAGAATCCACCATTAATAATAATATCTGTATCTCTGACGTAACAAATGTTGCCAATCAAATTATCATTATGCAATGACACCACGTGGAATGTTTGTGATGGTTTCACGCATAAAAAGCAAGCAGTTTTTCCACTTTTCTTAAATTTTCTTATTAATTTCGAAAGGGGATAGTTTGTCAGACCATCTGTATAGTTAGCAAGAAATATATCTTCCCCTTCTATATATTTTTTTACAGACCTTAATCTCTGTCCGATATTGGATTTTAATCCTGTATCTACAAAAGTAATCTTCCAGTCGGCTATGTCGCTGTTTTTTAGTAGCAATTTTTTGTCACCGTTTGTCATTGTAAAATCATTAGAAATATATTCATTATAATTTAGAAAGTAGTCTTTTATTTTATCTGCCTTATATCCAAGACATAAAATAAAATCCTTATGGCCGTAATGGGCATAATATTTCATCACATGCCATAATATCGGCCTGTATCCTATTTTGACCATCGGTTTGGGGACATCTTCAGATAAACCTCTCAATCTTGTACCTAAACCGCCACAAAATAATACAACTTTCATATATATCCCACCCTTTCTAATCAGTCTGTTAAATGCAGGTAAGGCTCGCTCGTGTCATTCATTTCTTGACATTCGCTTAACAATCCTTCTCTATATAGCAAATCGGCTGCGGCATTTATTAAATCGAACTTCAAACCGGTCCTGTCCGCTATATCAAGCAGAGTATGTTCACCGTCAGAAAGATTCAGTACCCACAACATTGAAATCTCATTGATTGACCCGTCAATGCTGCCGCCTATTGCCCTATAGAGCCCTCTTTTTCCTAACTGTGGCTCACATTTCGGATTCTGATTTAAGTATTTTCTATTGTTTTCGAGAAGATGCATCACCGATAAATATTTTGTAAATGAATCCGCAAGGTATTCGGCCTGAACAAAATTCAGATTATCCGCCGATGTGTGATATTGTGCAAAGCGGCCATGCGGCGTCCTTGTCAGAGAACCGACAGGAAGATTGAATCCGGGCGAACAATATTGTCTTTCATCATACCCATAGGGAAAGAAATCCGTGATCTCATAATCCTTTTCTGAATGTTTCAGGACATGGATGACTGCCCTGTCTATCTCCGCCTCGCCCTGACGACTTCTTTTGTACGTTGATTTTCCTGAATCACCGACACAGGCAACAACCAAGCCATGTTTTATCCTTGAAACCCGCTCTTCGTTTAAACAAAGCCAGGTAATGGAACCAATGGTTCCGGGGATGAAGAGAAATCTGTAAGAATATCTCGGTGAAAGCGTACTCAAATATTTGGCAAGGAATGTCATAAGAGCCACACCGGAAAGGTTGTCATTACAAAGCGATGGATGACAGGCATGGCATGATAACAGAACTTCGTCCGGTTTTTCGCCTTTGATGAAATACTCCCCGTAAGATAAATGCCCTTTTTCTAAAGAAGAATCGATATACACCTCATACTCTTCGTCCATCAGTTTCACTAACTGATTGTGGCTGAGACAAAACCCCCAGTTTTCCTTATAGTATGAAGTCCGATAAGGTATCCAGTCGGGATGATCAGGTAATGTAAAAAGATGTTTCTTCAGTTCTGCTAAAGATATCTTCCTTTTCACAGGCACACTGTAATTTAAGACATGCAGGTTAGATTTCTGAAAATCTATAATTCTCTCGCCCTGAGAATTCTTTATATAAGCATCTCTAATGTTCCACTCCTTAGGTACAGTCCAGTCAAAGACCCCTGTTCCGGTCGGAACTTCATGGATTTCTAATGGAATATATCTTTTTAAGACATTTAGCGTTTCTCGAATACCATTTCCTGTAATACTCCGGCAAATTGGATACAATTCACATATGAGCTTATACATCTCCTGGCCGATATTATCCGGGTTGAGAGTCTTTTTAAGATGAGTTACATTCACGCTAAATTCTTTTCATATAAAATCAGGATATGTCTGGTCACGGTCAGAGATAACAGACACATCGCATGGCCACCGGATGCCGAAAGCCTTATCATTCCACCTGACACCTGTCGAATATTCGGGAGCGTAAAATGTAGACATCTGGTAAAAAACCTCGGTATTGTCCTCCAGCGTCAAGAACCCATGGGCAAATCCTTCCGGTGCATACAGCATCTTCCTGTTCTGAGCATTCAGTTCCATTCCTATGTGTTTCTTAAAGGTTGGAGATTCCGGTCGAAGGTCGATAATTACATCATATATCGCGCCCATAGTACACCTCACGAGTTTGGCCTCTTCATGGGGTGCGATCTGATAATGCATTCCGCGAAGGGTGCCCCTATTGCGGTTAAATGATATATTGCATTGAACCAATCGGCTATTGAGCCCGCTTTTTTCGAATTCCTTCCGACACCAGGAACGCGCAAAAAATCCACGTTTATCTTCCCTACGTTCGAGTTCAATGATAACCGCACCTTTCAGTCCTGTCTCAACAAAGATCACGAACCAACCCTATGAAGTACCGTATTTGGACCACTGGAGTTTTTCTGTTAACAATTTCTTGTTTATTAAATGCGTTAGTACCTTCAACCTCATGAATTTGGAGTTCCGGAAGTCACCATCTTTGAATTCCATGGCTTCCAACCCTTCCCTCAGTTCCTCTATGGTAGTTATTAAATCGACTTCAGGATAATAATCCGGGGCCAATTTTTTAAAAAGATCAAAACTTACTCTATAAGACCGTTTATCCGGCTGAGCGTCCTTGTTTATCGAGATATCTATATCGGGAATTACCTTTGCAACTGCCTCAGCCAAATCCCTGACCTGGTAATTCCATTCACTGCTTCCGACATTAACTGCAAGAAATTCTCCGACATCAGCCGGGTCTCTACTTATCGCCCAGTCTATTGCCCGCGCCATATCCTTTATATTTATTAACGGCCGCCAGGGGGTTCCATCACTTAAAATGGTGATTTTCTTAGATGCAACCGCGCCGGCCACAAAGTCATTCAGGACCAGGTCCAGCCGCAATCTCTCACTCATTCCACACGCCGTGGAAAATCTGAGGCTCGTTACTTTGAATCCGTTGTCGGCGATTTTTTCCAAATCTTTCTCGGCAAATACTTTTGATCTTGCGTATGCCGTAAGAGGATTAAGAGGAGACTTTTCGTCCCTGGGACTGTCGTCGGCAAATCCATACATACTGCAGCTTGACGCGAAAACGAACGTCTTCACACCTTTTTCTTTGCCTTTTTTGGCAAGTTCAATGCTTGCCCGGTAATTTATATCGATTGTTGAATCTTCAAATTTATTACCCATCGGGTCATTGGAAATCGCGGCAAGGTGAACAATCGCATCAACATCGGAGAGTAAATCCACGTGAACTTTTCTGATGTCCGAAAAATACTGTTGGTCTACCCGGCACTCGGGAAGGATTTCTGAATTTGTCAAACAATTTGCGAAATATCCCATGTCAAGACCGATCAATAATGCGTCAGGATAAGAGGAGCGCAGCCTTTGCACGACACAGGGACCTATATAACCCATATTACCGGTAATGAGAATTTTCATCAGTTTCTCCTTTCATTGAATAGTCTTTTAACATACTTTGCTATGGCGGGCGCAGCTGTAAGTCCCGGAGACTCTATTCCGATGAGATTGATAAAACCGGGCGCGTCTTCACTAATGACAAAATCGCGGAACCCTTCATCTGCACCCTGAAGTTTCGGTCTGATACCGGACATGTCGGGGATGACGTCTTCTCTATTAAGAAAAGGAAGAAACTTGACAGCGGCCTCATAAAACTGTTTGCTCTTTGTTGAATCAACTTTATAGTCTTCCACCCTGTCTATATAAGTAGCATCCGGTCCCAATTTCATGCGTCCATTTAAATCCAATGTGAGATGAATGCCTAACCCGATATGATTATTTTCGGGGACGGGATAAATGAGCCTTTTAACTATTCCTCTCTTAACGTTGTTGATGCTGAAATAATCACCCTTGCAGTAATGCAGCGAGTAATCTTTTCCTATCATTCCCGCAACATCATCAGAGTGCAAACCCGCCGCGTTTACGACCCTTTCTGTGACAAATTCAAAATATTCACCCCTATTATTTATGGTAATGATTTTATAACCGTTTGCAAGCTTTTCAATACCTTCCACCCGCGTACCGTATACTATTTCCGCCCCTTTTTTTTTGCAACGTGAAGATAATAGTGCATAAGAGAATGAGCGCTTATAATCCCTGTTTCTGCAGAATAGAGCGCTCCAAAAGCTTCGACATATGGTTCTATGTGTTTTATGCGGACCCGGTCTATTAAGGAAACGGATGAAACTCCGTTTTGTGCCGCAGTGCTCATTAATTGCTCAATCTTCGGCATTTCTTTTTCAGTGGCCGCAGTTATCAGTTTACCGATTTTTGAGTGGGGAATATTATTCTTGACACATGTCTTATAGAGTATCTCCCTGCCTTCAACACATAGCTTCGCTTTCAATGAACCAGGGGGATAGTATATTCCGGCATGTATTACTTCACTGTTTCGGGAGCTGATTCCCATGCCGTGAGATTCGTTCCTTTCCAAAATATATATATCCCTTTTATTATCTGCCAACTCGGAGGCGACCGCCAACCCGATTATCCCTGCGCCGATAATTGTTATATCACAGTCTGATTGATTGCTCACCTTTTTACACATGTATTACATCAGGAATAAATCTTCACTTCCGGGATCGGCACCACAAACCGGCCGTCCCAATCCCGTATGTATGACAATTGTGACATAATTTCGCCCCTGAAATTCCACGGCAAAATCAATACGTAATCCGGTCGGGTCTCCTTGATTTTATCCGGGTGGAGGATCGGTATATGAGTGCCTGGCAAAAATTTGCCCTGTTTATAAGGGTTTCGATCGACGGTATAGTCGATAAAGTCTGTACGGATACCACAATAGTTTAAGAGAGTATTACCCTTTCCCGGGGCGCCGTAACCGGAGACGGACCGGCCCTGTTGTTTGACCTCAATCAGGAAACTCAGCAGCTTGCGCTTCGTCTCTTTAACCTTTTCCGAGAATGTAAAATAGTATTCGAGACGCGTAAAGCCAGCAGCTTCTTCCCTGCCTCTGAGCGCATTAACTCGTGGATTAATGCGCCTGGACGCGTCTTCAGTATTGCAGGCATAGATCCTCAAGGATCCGCCGTGGGTCGGCAGCTCTTCTACATCAAAGAGGGTCAATCCGTGGGCCGCAAAAATTTTTTCGACAGTAGTGAAAGAAAAGTATGAAAAATGTTCATGGTAGATCGTATCGAACTGGTTTTCCTCAATAAGCCGCAAAAGATGAGGGAATTCCATTGTAATAATACCCCGGTCTTTGAGCAGAAGCTTCATACCGGTCACAAAATCATTGAGGTCGGGTACCTGCGCCAGCACATTATTCCCTATCAATAAATCAGCCTTACCCCATTCGGCTGAGAGTTCATGGGCCGTCTTTTCTCCGAAAAATTTTATGACCGTCGGAACGCCTCTGTTGATGGCAACCTGAGCCACATTTGCCGCAGGTTCCACTCCCAGAACCGGAATCCCTTTTTTGACAAAGTATTGGAGCAGATATCCGTCATTGCTGGCAATTTCCGCAACGCGACTTTGTTCATTCAAATCAAAACGGTTCACGATCATTTCAGTGTAAGCACTTGCATGTTCCAGCCAGGTGTCGGAGTAAGAAGAAAAGTAGGCGTATTCACTGAATATCCTGTCAGGACTTACATATTCTTCCAGTTGCACCAAAAAACAATTATCACAGACATAAACATGGAGCGGGTAGAACGGTTCCATGTAGTTTAGCTGAACAACGCTCACGTAGCTTTCGCATAGCGGCGACATCCCCAAATCAACAAAAGTGTGCCGCAATGCCGATCCGCAAAAGCGACAGCAAGAATGATTTGTCACAATATCTTCTTTCATCTTATATTTCTTTTTCCATATTTAGAAAACTGATCCCAAAAAATCAAAACTGCTTATTTCGTAATCCATCATTCATAGTGGCGGGACAGTCTGAGAGGTGATTTAAATTCGGCAATTTATTATCGCCGAATTTAAATCACGGAGTTAACCGGGGATAATAAAAAATGTTATTTCTTACAGGCGGGCAAAAACATTCTGTTTGTGCGGTCTGTGATTTAAAAACTTTTTCAATTTCCGATATCTTATATCTTATTTCTTCCTGTTTTTGTATCTGAGAAAGAAGTAAATGCCGGCGCCTGCTGCTCCGCTGCCCATCAGTGCAAGTGTTGAAGGCTCGGGCACTGGTTTGGCCGGCTGGTCGGGCCCGGGCCTATTATTCCTAAACCGATTGGGATCGGTTTTACCGGGATTCGGACCCATAGCATAGCTCAAAGTTGCCCCGTAATGCACCACGCCTTGTGGCAGACTGTTCAACGCCAATAAAGCTGTAAATAGCGCAAACGTCATGACTAAAATAAGTTTTGTTTTCATAGTGACCCCCTTTCAGTTGAAAATTTTTGTCCACAAATTTTTCTTTTTCCCCTTTTCTGTTTGTTCAGGTCCCTCCTTTCTGAATTCTGAAGTTATCTCTTTCAGCTCTTTTATCTCTCTCACGATATTGTTAAACCTTCCCTCTGTCTCCACCGGATCCTTGTTTGTCAACTTTATCTTTAATTCGTCAATGGCAGAACTGAGCATCTTTTCGGTTTCAGAGATTTTCTCAAAGATCTCTGCCTTATCGAAACGGTCAATATTTCTATCTGCAGGCTCTTCTACAAAACTCTGTGTCGTTTTTTCCGTTTCCTTGTTTACATTCACGCTGTCGGAATATTCTCCCGAAGCTTCATCCTGCCAGTATCTGTTCTCTTTCTCAAGATCATGAATTACTTCTTTAGCCATATCCAAGGATATCACCCTGGTCCGGTCCACAAATGCGGACAGAAGAAGAAAATCGCAGGCGATGTTTATAAGTCTCGGGATGCCTCTGGCGAAGTTATGGATCAAATCAACGCATCCCTGATCAAAGATTGCGGCCTCTCTGTTGCCCGCCACCTCAAGCCTGTGAAATATGTATTCCTCTGTTTCCACCATTGTAAGAGGGTAGATATGGCAATTTACATTTATTCTCTGTCTGAGCGATCTGAGTTCAGACGTACCGATAACTTTCCTAAGTTCAGGCTGTCCGACAAGTATTATCTGCAGAAGTTTTGATTTTGCCGTTTCAAGGTTTGAAAGCAGTCTTATCTCTTCAAGGAGGTCGGGGGGAAGGTTCTGCGCCTCATCTATTATCAGAATGGATTTTCTGCCTCTGCGGTATTGCTCGATAAGAAAATCCGTAAGATCTCTTAACATCTGGGTCTTGTTCTTACCCTGTATATCGAGGTTAAAATCGTCATTTATCATCGCGATCAATTGATCCGATGTCAAACGGGTATTATTGACACGTGAGAAAACTATATCTTTTTTCAGTTCTTTCATAATACTTCTTATGATAGTCGTCTTGCCGGTCCCGACCTCACCCGTAACGAGGATAAAGCCGCCGGTATCAGAGGTAATCCCATAATTGAGATAGGTCAAAGCCTTTTTGTGTATCTTGCTCATAAAGAGGAACTCAGGATCAGGTGTCAGCTGGAAAGGTTTATATTTGAGGTTGAAAAAAGAAGTATACATAGGAGTCGGTTCTTATTTATCGATCCATTCCGCTATTTTTTATATACAACTGTCCTGTCCTTGCCTTCCATTTTTGCTTTATAAAGCGCCCTGTCGGTATTCTGGATCAATTCTTTCCTGTTCATCCCGTCAGACGGAAAAGTTGCAATACCGATGCTTACTGTTATTGTGTCCTTCGGAAAGGCGTCCCAGGAATTCGTCAGTTGTTCCTTTATTGATTTCCTTATCCTTTCGGCGACCAAAAACGCCTCCTCTCGCTCTGTCTGCGGCATGATGACCGCAAATTCCTCTCCTCCGAACCTTGATATTACATCAATAACACGCAGACTGTCCTTCGCGATATTGGCAATCCTCCTTAACACGTCATCACCTGAAAGATGACCCTCGGTGTCATTAAAAAGCTTGAAATCATCTATGTCCAGCATCAGCAAAGAAAAGGACAGATTGTGACGCTCGGAACGCTGGAGTTCTTCATAAAATCTTTCCTCAAAATAACGCCTGTTAAAAAGACCCGTGAGCGCGTCCGTAATTGACAGTTCTCTCAAATGGCCTGCCAGGGCATAATACATTGACCTTTCAAGAGCGATAGATGCATATGTTGCAAAGGAACTTAGCATCGCCATGTCCCCTTCTGAAAAGACTTCACCGGTTGTCTTATCGCATATATTCAGCACCCCGATAGTCTCTTCCCCGATCTTAAGAGGGACGCTTATAAAAGCGCCTGTCCTGTATTTCGACCGCCTCCTGAAAAAAACCTTGTCATTCCTTTCGATGTCGTCTATCTTGAGCGGCACGCCTTCCCTGAATACCTTACCCGCAATTCCTTCTCCCGCTTTGATCTTTATCTCGCTCAGGAACCTTTTATTTATTCCCTTTGCAGCTTTTATGGTGAGACAGGACGCGTCTTCCCCGACCAGCATTAAAGATCCTTTTTCTGCACCCGCAAGACGCACCGACACATCTAATATTGCCTCATAAAGCATATCGGGCTCTTTCACGGGATTGAGGCGTACAGCCACCGAGTTCAACGTATCGATTTCTTTTATGCCTTTATTATATATTTCCTGCAGTCCGATCAGTCTCAGGATGAAACCCGTAATTTTGCACAGTTCCGAAAGGATATCCGCATCCTCCTGAGAGATGGCAGAGTTAAAGACCGCGACAACCCCGGCCACCTTGTCCTCAACGACGATAGGGAATGCATAAAGAGACCTGACCTCATCGCCCAACCCCAACCGCAACAACTCAATCGTAGCTTCAGAGTATAAGGCCCTTTGTCTTCCAACCACCTCGGATACAATGCCCGTGATCTTTAACGGCAGCGACTCCAACTGCTCTTTTAACCTGCCTGCCGCCCTTTTCGGCCTCAATATACCATCATCCCGCATCATTACTGAAACGGTGTCGGCGTTGAAAAGAAAAAGTATGATGTCGGCCAACATGTCATAGAGGTCCTCTTCCTGTTTGTCCAGCTTTATGTCGGTTATAAGGCCGAGGATAGTTTTCATTAATCTGTATCTCTTCTCATTCAGTCTGTCTTCATAGCCTACTGCGAGGACAAGGTTGAATATTGACTGGATATGCATCGCCGTATCCTGAATATCCGCATAATCCTTGACAACAATCTCCTGACACCAGGGTCTAAGCTGCTGCGGCAGAAGACCATAAGACTGCCCTTCTCTTTTATAAAACTCTTCAAAATCCCCAATAGAGGAATATACTCCGCTTCCCGCAACAATAAGGAATAAATTCTCGGTATGCACAGGTATGAAAAAATGATATTGACTTGCCGGCCCTTTAATTAAGGATACGTTTCGTCTCTGCATTGCCAGATCTATGTGCGCCTTTAAAAAATCGTTATATTCATCCCTGCCCTTCAGAGATGATCTGATAGAAGACAGGAATTTATCCTCTTTGACGGGGGGGAGGATCACATTTCCTTTTTCATCATATATGGAGAGGGAAAAACCGGTCAGGCTTGACAGGTGGTCCAGCAGAGAAGACAGAGTATCAATATTGAGGAGCTCAAGCATCTTTTTTATTTCGGCTTAAAACCTTCGTGTTCTGAAACCGCCGGGAGAAGCAAGCACATGTGTCAAAGTTTTTGTGTCCTGTTAATTGAAGAAATTTTATGGAATATTGTTTTTATCTCCTCCGCCATTTGTAGAGCTTTTGTAATATCCTTCTTTGTTATAAAGATAATAATACGGATAAAGGTTTTTTGCTAAGTACTTCGAAACGTTGTTGAATACAACGCCGAGAACATTACTACCCTTTATCTGGGAGATAGCTTGAGCGGCAGCTTTTGGAGTAGTGCGGGCCGCCTGGATTACGAGGAGAATCCCGTCCATATGACTGCTCAGCGGAATAGAGTCGGAGGTTACGAGAATGGGCGCCGAATCAAAAATTATATATCTGTCCTTATACCTGTGCTTCAGCTCATACACAAGCGCTCTCATCTTTTCCGAAGATAGAAGTTCCGCAGTGTTTTCAACGGCGCTGCCCGCCGGGAGGAATACAAGTTTTCCGACGCCTGTCTTGATCAGCACACGGGAAAGCTCTGCCTTACCCAGCAGACAGTCGCTGAGCCCTTGTTTTGTTTCGATGCCGAGATATTTGTGCACTGAAGGGTGCCTTAGATCCGTATCTACGAGAAGTACTGTATGGTCGATCTCATTTGCTATAGCAACAGCAAGGTTTGCAGCAGTGACGGTCTTTCCTTCATCCATATCAGGGCTGGTTACCATAAGGGTATTGAGAAAATTTTCCGCAGTGGCCTTGAGAACTCTGGCACGTAATTTTTTATACTGTTCCGCAGCCACGGAATTGGGCTCTGTTATGCATACTAAATGTCTGTCAACAGTATTGGGATTTACCGCAGGCTCTCCCACTTCAAAGCCCGTAAAGGCAACTTTATGCTTATGAGGGAACGTTTCTTCGGCGACAGGCGCGCGGCCTGATTCCTTCATCTCTGCAGCTTTCTCTAACACTTTTTCTATTCTGCTCATTCCGACCCCCGCCTAAAAGTTAAAGATTTTCAATCCCATGTATCTCGAGATCAACTCCGTTATAAGCACCAGACATATGATAAAAAGATAAGCGCCCGATGCGGCAAAAACCTTGATGTCAAGCTTTCTTGCGGCAATCTCATCGGCCTCCGTAACTATACTTGGAATTGCAGCAAGCACAGGCAGCTTCAGGTTGTCCTCAATAGAGTCCTCATCCTTGAAGGAGTGATCAAAATATTCGAGTCCGAAAACCGCTCCTATCCCTGACACTATGCCGAACAAGATCCCAAGAAGTATCATCTTGACTCTGTTAGGGCTGGCTGGAAACAGGGGAAGTGTCGCCGCATCCACTATCCTGTAACGCTCACCTTTATCAGAAAATTCGATGTCCTTCGAAACTTTGGCATTTTCGAGCTTCTGCAAAAGTTGGTCATATATCTGCTGGTATACATTTCTGTCTCTTTGGAGCTTGGTCCATTCTTCCTGCTCTTTGGGCATGCGGCCGAATATACTCTGGATCTCCTGCTGCTGTCTTGAAAGTTCTGCTGTCCGTGCTTTCAGTGATTCCAATTCGGCGTCAGTTTTCGCCAAATCCTCTTTTAACTGTTGATAAATAGGGTTCATAGCGGCAGTCTCGGAACCGGATACATCCAAACGGGACTCTTTTGCACGGGAAATTTGCTTCTTCAATTCTTCTATCTCGCCCTTTGTCTTTATTACCTCGGGATAATTGTCAGTATATTTGGCCATCAAAAGCACAAGTTGATTGTTCAAATAACTTAACCTCGCCTGAGGCGAACCTTCTCTTGTTACAAACGCAACAGTAAGTTCTTTTTCACCCGCGAGTTGTTTCTGAAGGTTCTCTTTTTTCCTTAAGAGCTCTTTCAACCTGATATCCGCTTCTATCTTGCTGCCCTGCTGGCTCTCCAATCTCGAAAGCAGAGTAGTTTCACTCTGTGGGATCAGGCTTGGGTTTTTTTCTCTGAATTCTCTTATTTGCCTGTCGGATTCTTCGAGCTTGTTCTTATATTCCAGGAGCTGACTCTGGATAAAGTCATATGCCTCCGAAGTGTCTGCCCTTCTGGAATGCATGTTCTCATCTACATATACACTCACAAGGGTGTTCACCATATCAGCTACCTTCTTGGGATCTCTTCCTCCGTATTTGATATTAAACAAGTTTGTGCCTTTGCCGTCATCCTTTACCGTTATTATCAGGTTTCGTTTTATATTTTCAATGAGCGAGGCGTATTGCCCTGAATCTGTGATATTTGACGCAAAACCGAGCTTCTTGACGACTTTCTCAATAATACTGTTACTCAGAATCACACTCTTGAGATTGGAAAGCCTGTCCTCGTCAGTGCCTGAAACCCCGACACCCTGCATTAGAGGCTTCAGCACTGTATCGTTCTCGACGGACACAGATGAACTCGCCTCATATGTATTGGGCATAAGAAAACTGCCCCACGTAAATAAAGAAAGGACCGCGAGTCCAACCGCAAGGGCTATATATTTTTTCCTCTGTATGATTGACAGGTAGAGTTTTATATCAAAGGACTGCGCATCGTCTTTAGGCATATGCACCTCCTAAAATTTACATTAATCAACGAGTATACGGTCTCCGGGCTTTAGAGGCAGGTCGCTGCTTATTTTCCCTTTATTAATTACATCTTTCAATTTCACCTCTATCTTCCTGACCTCATGTCCCTCTTTTCTTGCAACAACGACATTATTCGGGTTGGCAAACTGTGTGAACCACCCGGCGCTTAATATCGCATCAAGTACTGTCATCCCCTCTCGATAGTTGATAACTCGCGGTGTCTTTACCTCTCCTAAAACCATGATGCGCTTTTCGAAATTATCAGCGATAAAAATTATATCGTTCGGTCTGAGCTGTATATCCTGTGATATATCGCCTTTGACCACAAGTTTGTGTATATCAACATCGATTTTCCGACCGTTTCTGAGCACGTAGGAATTTTCGAGATCACCATTTTGTAAAGAACCAAGCTGTGCCAGCAGTTGTAAGAGGGTGGTTGCTCTTTTCAGTGTAACTGCACCTGATGCTGATGTGCCTCCGGTCGTTCCGCCCGCAGCCGCTCCCCCTATTCCTTCTGCGAGCACAAAGACTTTGAAGCTGTTTACGGCTGTTACTACTACGCTTACAGTGGGTATCTTCATATACTTTGTCAGTTCTTTTTCGAGGACTGCTTTCAACTCCGGGGGCGTAAGTCCCGCTGCCCTGACATCCCCTACAGGCGGGACCGTAATCATGCCGTCGGGCCTTACCGGTACCTGAATAGTCAGTTCAGGACTTCCCCATACCGATACCTGGAGCACATCCTCATCGCCGATCACATAACTTTGATCATCCGCTTTAGCTACGTAGGGCAGCACAACAATCAAGGCAGCTATGAAAATCGGATATATGGTCTTGGTCATTTTCCCTCCTATCTCGCTCCCCTTCCGAAGAGCATAACCTTAATGGTCTCAATAATTACCATTATATCGAGAAAGATCGACATGTGCTTAACATAATAGAGGTCGTAACGTAATTTTTCGAGAGCATCGTTTACAGAAGAACCGTAGGGATAGCATATCTGAGCCCATCCTGTTATCCCCGGCATAATGGTATGCCTTTCCGAATAATAAGGGATTTGTCTTCTGAGTTTTTCAACAAACTCCGGCCGTTCGGGCCTCGGACCGACTATGCTCATGTCCCCTTTAAGCACGTTATAAAATTGAGGAAACTCATCGAGGCGTGTTTTTCTGAGCAGCCTTCCGACGACCGTAATCCTGGGATCTCTTTCCTGTGCCCAGATTGCCCCGGTTCCCCTTTCGGCATCGCTCCGCATAGTTCTGAACTTATAGAGAGTGAAAGTTTTTTCCCCTTCCCCGATGCGTGACTGTTTAAAGAAAACAGATCCTGGAGAACTAATTTTAATGGCCAACGCAATTACCGGGAGAACGGGCAAAAGGATGATTAACCCTACGCATGCAATAACAATATCCTGTACCCTCTTAACAGAACGTTTAAGCGGTGTTATCCTGAAGCCGTCAGAAAAAATAAACCAGCTTGGGGTTATTTCTTCAATGAGCAGTTTGCCCGTCATTTCTTCATAGAAAGTCGGGGCATCAACGACATCGATACCTTTAAGTTTGCAGTTGAGGACATCCTTAACGGGAAAGACACCCCTGCGCTCCGATAGTGAGACCACGATCCTGTGAGCTTTTTCTTGTTTGACGGCATCCTCTAAGCCGCAAGTATAACCATTTCCATAACCATTTCCATTACCGTTCCCCGGGGTAGGGCACATAGGCAGACATAACTGTTCAGAGGGCATATTGATATGACCTGCAAATACATAAGGATGGTTCTTCTCTCTTACAATTTCTCCAATCTTTTGCGCGAGTGACCCTGAACCCAGAATAAGAACTTTACGACTAAGGCCGGATAGGCTGGAGACCCTGTAACTCAGATGCCATAAGAATTGGAACAGGCCAAAGGTTATGAGCGAGGATATAAAGACTCCTCTGCCCAACACAATGACAGGGTCCAGATAATAGAGTGCCGAAAGCAAAAGTAGAGCCATTGAGATCCCCCCCAATATTTTTACAGCGAGTTCTTTTTTGCCTCCATTTTTTCCCTTGCTGTACATCTCGAGCATAAAAGATAAAAATACCATTACAAAGCTGAAAATCAAGATTTTGATACCGGTCATCCCGAATATTTCTTCTTCCCCCGGTGCCTGGCCGAACCTCAAAAAGAAAGCAGAATATAAGGCAATGATCGAGAGGATAAAATCACCTATCGGCAATATAATTAATTTATTCACTTCCTCTTGAACTCCTTCTCCATCTTTATCTCATTATTCTTGTGCCAATCAAGCGTGCTACAAAATATTGTATTCATCAACTTTAGTCACGCCGCAGTTTGCTATATCTTTTACCAGGGTCCTGAATCTGTCATAATCGATCGGTTTTATCATACAGTAAGAGTTGGGAAGATTCTTCAATACATCCATAACCTCTTTGTTGATCTGGTCCGTCAGAATAATCGTCGGAAGGTTTACTTCTTTCAACTCCTCGAAGAAAGAATAACCAAAAGGATAGCTCGTAATAATCATTAAAAATTTATTGCCGTTTGGGGGCAGCAGAGATTCGGCATTTTTATATATTTGTGATTTGAGACCCTCGAGTTCAAGGATAGATGAACATATTAGAGAAAAAACACTGTCGTCAATTATTAATATCTTTTTCATTGAAACTTCCGTATGAATATTTAGAGTCTGTTTATAAACTCTCTTTGTCTGTCACCCGGCGGTCCTTAAGCCGGAATCTATCTTTGTATTTTCTGGATTCCCGCTCAACACACTGCGGGAATGACGGCTCAATTGTTAGGTTTATAAACACACTCTATATTAGTTAGTGTCTGTCCATAAATGCGATCTTGTTATCGTTAGTTTGTCATTCCGGCTTGTCCGGAATCTTTCCGATGGCTTGTAAGAAGGATTCCCGACGCGCTTCGCTTGCGGGAATGACAGTCTTCTGTGTTTCTTGACAATTTATGGACAGACTCTAGTTAGTAACCAGACGTATGAAACCTAAATAAGGGAAGACAATGCTCCGCCTTCTCAGTCACATCGCAACCGAGAAGGCAGCATAAAACTAATGTCTGCAACAAGCCTTTGCACTTAGCATCATCCTGAACTTGATTCAGGTTCTTGTTTTCTAAGTGACCGAGATTCCGAAACAAGTTCGGAATGACAACTTATTTAGAATGACGACACCATAGGAACGAAGGGTTCCCAGATGATTTATCTGAAAATTTCCTTTTCCCCGGGAACTTCTCATCAACACTCAATATCATCAGCATAAATCTTTAAGCCGACACTTCTGCCGAGAAGATTAATATTAATCAGAAACATATATTGACCACCTTTTTCCTGTAGAATTCCCTCGGCACCTTTCAGAGGTCCTCTCCTTACCCTGACTTGAGTTCCTTCTCTCAGGTGAGGATAAATATCGAGCTCCTCACCGCTTTCTACAAGAACTCTCAAAGAGCTTATTTCTTCAGGCGGCACCGGAGTCGGGATACCCGGCTCCGAAGAGACGAGTGTTACCGCTCCTCTCGTCTTGAGCACATTGATAAAATGTTCCGGATCCGGACGGACACGCACAAAAAGATAACCCGGAAAGAGCGGAAAATCAACAAGCATTCTCCTGTCTTTCCACTGTCTCCACCTTTTTATTGAAGGAAGAAAGGTCTCCATTTCTTTCTTTTGAAGTTCATGGCCGGTAACATATTCATGTCTCGATTTAACGTACAAGGCGAACCATTCCACCGGTATTTCCCCCATTTGGCAAAGATTGACACTATAAGAAGCAATGATTATGCCAGAGATGAATTTTTTGCGCGAAACTCGCCTTCACGAACAAAAGTTAAACTTTAAGTATTCAATTAAACTTACTATTTCGAGTTAATAATATCCAAGGGGAAATCGCTCTTTATGGAAGGTATTACTGTTTGCGGCTCTTCAGCCCGCAAGTTTTATGGGTAAGAAAAACGTTTCCTATGGAAACGATTGGATAAAATTATTGTAGCGACCGGATACAATCACAACGCAGATTCTCTCATAATTTTATAGAACGCTTTTCTTGATATACCAAGCATATTTGCAGCTTTGGATTTATTGCCTCCGCACTCGATGAGGGCATCCTGTAAGGCTTTGACTTTTACGTCCTTCAAGGTCTTTTTGGAAAGATTTTCGTTATGTCCATTCAAAGTCCTCAATTCTTCAGTCAATACCTCTTCCGTAATCACATTTCCCTTTGACAGGACAACTGCCCTCTCGACGATATTTCTCAATTGTCTGATATTCCCCGGCCACGAATAAGCCTGAAAAATGCTTATTACTTCCTCTGACGCTGTGAGCACCTTCTTCTCCCTGATACAGAATTCTTTAATAAATTCAGACGCGAGCAGAGGTATGTCGTCCTTTATGTCTCTGAGAGAGGGTGTATTTATCTGGACCACATTTATCCTGTAAAAAAGATCTTCCCTGAAATTACCGGCAGGTATCTCTTCTTTTAAATCACGGTTTGTGGAGGAAATAAGCCTGAATTCCACCCGTATTTTCTTGTTGCTGCCGAGGCGCTCGACCTCTTTTTCCTGGAGGACCCTTAAGAGTTTCGCCTGAAGCGACAAATCGAGTTCGCCGATCTCATCGAGGAAGATTGTGCCGTCTGAGGCCTCTTCGAACCTGCCAATCCTCCTTGAATGTGCGCCCGTAAAGGCCCCTTTTTCATAGCCGAAGAGTTCCGACTCAATAAGCTCTCTTGGGATAGCGGCGCAATTGACCGTGATGAAGGGTTTATCTTTCCTTATGCTGCTGTAATGCAATTTTCTTGCTATGAGTTCCTTCCCCGTACCGGTCTCGCCGCAAATGAGGATGCTGCTCGCCGAATCCTTTACCGCCTCAACGATATCGAGTATCCTGCACATTTCGGGTGTACTTCCGACGATTCGAACAAGAGTCTCTTTTTCCGAGAGTCTTTTTTTCAGAGTTTCAAGCTCTTTTTTTAAAGACCGGTGTTCGACCGCCTTCGCAACCATGGACTTAAGCTTCACATAATCAGGAGGCTTGATAAAATAATAAAAAGCGCCCACAGTCATTGCGTTAACAGCAGATTCCACGGTACCGTAAGCTGTCAGAAAGATAACAGGGATATCGGAATGATTTCCTGTAATATACTCGAACAGGTGCATGCCGCCCTTGCCCGGCATCTTTAAATCTGTCACAACTACGTCTATATCTTTCTTGGTGATAACTCTTATAGCCTTTTCAATATCCTGCGCCTCAAAGACATTATACCCGGCTTCCGCCAGTATAGCGGACAGGACCTTAATCGCATTCGTCTCATCATCTACAATCAAAACCTGTCCTTTACGACTCTTAGTCATCCACCCGTCTCGCAGGGATATACAACTTAACGGTAGTCCCCCGTTCCTTCTTACTTTTTATTTCGAGATGTCCCCCGAAAGAGCGGAGAATTTCACGGGTAATAAATAACCCCAACCCTTTCCCCTTAGTTCTTGAAGATAATGCCATGTCTTCGTCGCCGCTGCCGGTCATCCCGCAGCCGGTGTCCGAAATCTCAATCACGGCGAATTCATTGGATAGACTGCTTTCATGCAGGGTCTTGACAGCAAGCGTCCCGCCTGACGGCATGGCATCTATTGCGTTGTTAATGACATTCAAAATTGCATGTTCAAGATGGAAAGAATTTATCAGAACAGGGGGCATATAATCATTTTCAAAAAAAGTCCGGATATTACGGGACTGCGCCTGCAGGGAGGTCAAAACCTCGATTTTTTTCAATACCGGTTTCAGGTCGGCTTCGGACAGTCCCTGATCAGAAACCGCTGTACTGAGGAACTTTGCGATAAAGTTATCGAGGCGCGATATTTCTTCCTCTATTATCCTCGTAAATTCGATGAGTTTTTTTTCACTGGCATATTTTTCTCTCAAATATACCACGGCCCCTTTTATTGCATTCAATGGACTTCTTATACCGTGGGCAAAGGTCGCCGAAATCTTGCCCATATCTATAAATCTTTCCGATTGTCTTAGCCTTTCCCAAATTATACAGCCCGGGTATGCCTCGATCGAGACAGTTGTACCACATACTTTGCCTGTTTTGTCTTTCAGTGGAGTAACACGGACATCTGCTTCTGAACTTCCATAAAAACAGAAAATTCGTTGGCCTTTGACTGCGACGGATTTGCCGCTCTTCAACGCCTGTGCAACTGCATCTTTTCCGTCTTTGTATATCTTCGGAATTATCTCATAGTAAGGAATACGGTTAACTTCAGAAGAAGATTTTTTGAAAATCCTTGCCGCCTCCTCACTCCAGGAGGTGATTCTCAATTGTTTGTCCGTGGTAAAGACATAATGGACTCTATTTAAATTATATTGCACGCTGATCCCCCGCCCTTTTTAAATATACCAATTTTTAAGATAAAATAATATACCTATCTTGCCGTCCAATCAAAATAAGCCACAGAATTCAACGTGTTGATTTTATGGATAATTTCCGATAGAAAATAATTGTAGTTTTTGGGTTAACGTTTTTGCGGTTGTAGACTCAAAGCGCCGTCGGACGTCATTAACGCTTTGGGAAGAGCAGTATTACGCTTATTCTTCTATTGCGAGGATCTTTTGTATCTTCTTTGATGAGAGGTTCCGTGGCTGCGTATCCCGCAACCTTTGTCAGATGGACAGGGTTGAGTCCGTCTTTCTCAAGTTCCCTTTTCGCTACGAGGGCTCGTTCCGTCGAAAGGTCCCAGTTGCTGTAATTCGCGGACTTATATGTCAAAGAATCGGTATGTCCCTCAACAGCCACGGGATTTGGCAGTTGTTTTATATTGTCGCCGATCACCTTCAATATCCTCAGCGCAAGGGGCGTCGGCTTTGATGAGCCGATATCGAACATCGGCTTGCCGTCGCTGTCCACAAGCTGAATACGCACGCCCCCTTCAAAAACGTCCACAAGTACCTGGTCTTTAATGTCGCCGAGTTTTTCTTCTATGGCCCTTCTCAGATGAGACTTGAATTCCTCGGGTTTCACATTGAAGGTACCGATAAGTTCATCGGGTACCTTTTTAGCATTTTCTCCAGCCTCATTAAAGACCTCGCTGGACTTATCTATAAAGGATTGACCGCTTTCATGGAAGATTGTGAAGTATTTGAAGTAGGATGCAACCCTCGCCCTTTTTTCAGGAGACACCATGGTCAAAAGCCACATGAGTAAAAAGAATGCCATCAGGGCTGTGATGAAATCCGCATATGCAACCTTCCACTGTCCGCCGTGCGCTTCGTCATGCCGTCCCTTCGTTATCTTCTTGATGATAATCTTATTCTCCTTCACTTGCCTTTTCCTCTTACCTCGTTTTCCAGTTCATCGAAACTCGGCCTCTCGCCGCCGGGGATCGCTCTCCTGCCGAACTCCACTGCCATCTGGGGCGGTGAACCCCCGACAAAAGCCACGGTCGCTATTTTGATAACTTTAAAACAGGTATCGTCTTCCCCTACCCTGAATTCGAGATTTGTTGCCATTGGTCCCACAAAGCCGTATGACATCAACACTCCTAAAAATGTGCCTACAAGGGCGGCGCCTACGCTGTGCCCTAATATGGCAGGCGGCTGGTCGATCTTGCCCATGGTGAGTACAACACCCAGTACGGCGGCAACGATACCGAGCCCGGGCAGCGCATCTGCTATCTTGGCTATGCTGCGGGAAGGAATCATGGCCTCGTGGTAGCGGGTTTCTATCTCAAGGTCCATCAGATTATCCAGTTCATGCGGCGGGACGTTTGTTGTTATGATGACCTTCAGGTTGTCGCAGATAAAATTAAGGTGGATATTATTTGCAAGGACGCTGCTATATTTGCTGAAAATAGCGCTCTTATCCGGATTTTCAATATCGGATTCTATCGATATCAGACCCTCCTTCCGTATCTTTGAGAAGAGCTGGTAGAGCAAAGTCAGAAGTTCGAGATATTTTTCTTTATTATTACTCTTCGATTTCACAATGAGCGCCATATTTTTGAAGATGACGGAGACGACTTTCGGAGGGGAAGATATGAACAGCGAGCCGATTACCGCGCCGAATATGATGATCAGTTCTGCCGGCTGAATAAGGACGGAGAGGTTTCCTTTCTCAAGCAAAAAACCTCCGAATACAGATGCTGTAACTACGAATACGCCTAAAAGAACCAACATATTCCGATCACCTGTCTTTAATATTATCGGCCTTCAAGCCTTTTTTTATTAACGATGCAGCGGCGGCTGATTTGTCTTTATTTTCTATCGTCAGGGGGATATCTATGAAAAAAGTGGATCCTTCTTTTTCGGAGCTTTCAACCCGTATATTGCCGCCGTGCTCCGCGATTATGCCGTGTACTATCGAAAGTCCGAGGCCCGTTCCTTTACCCACGGGTTTCGTGGTAAAGAAAGGATCGAATACGTTCGAAATTATATCTTTTGGGATACCCGGGCCATTGTCGGAAATTTTTATTATGATCTTTTGATCCACTCCGTCATACTTTGTGGCGAGTGTGACCCTGCCGTTGTTCATGTTTGCCTCAGCAATCGCCTGTTCGGCGTTCAAGAGGATATTGAGTATAACCTGCTGCAATTGCTGGGAATCCAAAAGAGCTGTTGGAATGTCACCATATTCCCTTACAATCTTGATATTGTGTTTTCTGAGCCAGTAACTTCTGAGTTCTATCGCCCTATCGATAACATCATTTATTGATTCCAGACTCTTTGACGGCACTTTCTGTCTTGAGAATGTGAGAAGGTTTTCGATGACCTTCTTGCATCTCTCGGCGCCGTCGAGAATTCTGCCCAATCCGGCGTCAATCTTTTCATCCTTGTTCTTCATTCTGAGAACCTCGGCAAACGTAATGATCCCTGTTATCGGATTGTTGAGCTCATGGGCTATCCCGGAAATAAGGAGACCCAGTGAGGCGAGTTTGTAAGAATGATACAGCTGTTCTTTCAATCTCCTCATCTCGGAAATGTTTTTCATAACGCAGATGGTCAAAGACGCGTTGTTATATTGCAAAGGGAATGAGCTTATCAGATATGTGCCGTCCTGTATGGTTTTTTCTTCGGTCTGGGGGAGTCCACTCCTGACCGATTCACTGAGGGCGGAAGATAAATCTTCACCGAATAATTCCTTTATGTTTTTACCTATCAAATCTTTAGGGTGCTTTCCGAATAACTGCGCCAATGACCGGTTTGCGCCGAATATTTTTGCTTCGCCGTCAACAATAAAAATAAAATCTTTGATACCGTCAATAATCGCCATCCACATCTGCCGGCTCGCTTTTATCAACTTTTCCAGCTCCGCTCGTTCCGCATCGAGTTCGTACCTGGCAATAGCTCGCTCAAGAACAAAGGGAAATGTATTAAAATAACCGACTTTCTTTATTACACAGTCCTTTGCGCCTTTTCTGATCGCTTTCAATGCGGCCGCCTTATCGTCTTCACTCATCACCATAACCAGAGGCGCACAGACCATCATTTTCTTTAACCTTTCAAGAAATTCAAATCCATCCATGTCGGGCAGTGCCTCATTGACAAACAAAGCTTTCACCGGCCCCTTTTTTACTGCGGCCAGTCCGGCTTTCGCAGTCCTCACGAAAAGCAGCGGCGGATTCCCATGCCCTTTGAACGCCTTTTTTATGAGCTTGCAGTCACTAATGTTGTCTCCGATGAAGAGTATTGCAGGTTCAGTCAATTCTTTCATGCTCCTTTAACTATATTTTCTTTATATTAAAATATTTTAAATGATTTAGAATAATCCCGTACAGGCTATAATAATCCGGCATCAACCCCGGGCTAATGCCGGTGAGCACTCTTCGTGCGGCGCCTCTGTTTCCTGATAATATTTCTCTGACGTTTTATAGTATATTTGCTCAGTTCTTTCCTCACGTCGTCTTCCATATCAAGAAAATGCAAGGCAACCTCATGTTTGCCGTCCGCCGCGGCATTCACCCTCACAACTCTTCCGTAAGTGAGAATTCCCGCAGGCGGATAAGTTGGCAGCAGCATCCTTATTTCGATTATATCTCCGATTTCGACTCTTTCATCCATGGTGAATCGAATGCCCGATTCACTGAGATTTACCACCCTGTTTTCAGCGCCCGGCTCATAACAACCAAATCTGAGCCTTTGCAGTATCAATTCAAGCTTGCTGTTAAGACTGGCGAGAATCTTCCATAATCCCGGGCTTATCGTTTCATCGGAATAATCCGCATCGGACAGTTCTATGCTGTATCCCGAAAACAGTCGGGATTCTCCGCAGGCAAAGTCCTGACGTACTTTTTTTGCCATGACTCCGAAGACGTCATCAACACGGAAATAACCGCGTTTTTCCGACCACATTTTTTTTAGCCTCAAGAGACCGCCGTCCACACCGATGACCTCGGCGTAATGCTCGGTGTCTCCACCGGCGACGACCATGTATTGCCCCTCTGAAATCTCCACAAGAGACTCGCCGTCCATTTCCAGAACAAACTCGTTATCCCGGATGGACATAACTTTTGCATTATATACCGCCGCCTCGGATGCCCTTCTGCAGCAAATATCGTCCCCTAATTTAAGACCCATATCCCCTTGCTCTTCAACGCGGGCGTATTGAAAAAGGCGCGTACGATATCACCGTCAAACTGGGAACCGGAGCACCTTATCATCTCTTCTATCGCGTATTCGTGAGACTTTGCCTTTCTGTATGGCCTTGAAGATGTCATCGCGTCATAGGCGTCTGCAAGCGTAAGTATCCTTACAATAAGAGGAATCTGAAAACCTGCTATACCGTCAGGATAGCCCTTTCCGTCAAATCTCTCATGGTGGCTGCGGATAAGCGGTTTTTCCTTCTGGAAAAAATTCAGGGGCGTCATGATATTGTCCCCTATGACGGGATGCAGCCTGATTTCCTCTATCTCTTCCGGGGAGAGTTTGTCGGGTTTAAGCAGAACAGTGTCCCTCACCCCGATCTTTCCTATATCGTGTAGATACCCTCCGAACCTTATGACATCCCTGTCCTCTTCACTTAAATTCATTATCTCGGCAATCTGAAGTGAATAGGTAGTGACCCTATCCGAATGGTGCTTTGTATAAGGGTCACGAGCCTCAATGATAAGGACCAGTGACTTCAGTGCGTTTACGAGATTATTGAACAGGACGTCATAGAGCGCATTGTTCTCTATTCTAAGCGCTGCTTTCTTTGCAAAATTGAGCGCAAGGTATATCTCATCTTCTGTGAATGTGGTCCCGTCCGCCTTGTTTGCGAGGTTCAGTATCCCGAAGACTTCATCATTTATAGTAAGGGGTATCGAAAGGAAAGAGAACTCAAGAGGGGCTCCGCTGTGTGGATTAACTTCGCCGAACGACGCTATGCAATGGTTCCTGTTCTTTATTACCTTCTCTAATATAGTATCGGCAACGGGGACTGCTCTTTTCTTTGCTCCCACTGCGCTCTTAATTTTCAGGCGGCCGTTTTCAATTATCCCGAAGGACGATTCCTGCACCATGAGAAGCCTGGTGGCCATCTCAACGATCCTTTTATATATCTCGCTGTTATTGTCCAACCCGTCAAGCTCATCGCTTAAAGACTGGAACATGCTTATCTCCTGCAGTTTGCTGAAGAGCTCTGCATTCAGTCTTTCCATTGACGCTTTATGGTCATCTTTTATTGCTATATCACTCAGGAGTCTCCGCTCCCCGATAATCCTTCTTGCCAATTCTATAACCTTGCTGATCTTAAAGGGCTTTGTTATGAAGTCGTGTGCGCCTTCTTTCATTGCTGTTACGGCATTCTCTATGGTGGAAAATCCGGTAACAACAACTACAGGCACAGATGGGTCGATCTTTTTTGCTTCTTTCAGGAGGTCGATACCGTTCACATGGGGCATGGTGAGGTCGGTAAAAATAATATCGTATCTACTGTCCTTGATTTTCCGGATCCCGTCAGAACCGTTATGGGCGACCTCGGTATCATAACCGCCGATACTCGAAAGAATGTCTGTAAGGGCGTCCCTTATCAGAGGGTCGTCATCAACTATTAATATCTTCCCGTTAGGCATTTCCTTTTATCAGCCTTTCCTTTAAGATTTCAGCGTCCTGTTGTGTTATGACGTTTGTTGATTTCAGGGCTTCTATCTTCTCTATCCACGCCGTTATAATCTCCGGATTATTGCTGTCGACAACGGTCCTCATGAGCCTGATATCCCGATAGGCGTCTCTAAGATTTTTTTTCAGTTCCCTGTTCTCATTTATTAACCCGGCCCTTCTGAATACTTTCTCTACGAGCAGGATTATCTCTTTAATCTTGAAAGGCTTTGTCAGATAATCATATGCTCCTTCCTTTATTGCTTCAAGGGCTGTATCAAGCGTCCCGTAAGCTGTAAGTATGATCACTACTATGTCGGGGTTGTTCCTTACCGCGTACCTGAGCACCTCACTGCCGTCGGCGCCGGGCATCCTGAGATCGGATATCACCAGGTTTATGTCCTCAACCCTCAGGACCCCCATCGCATCGAGTCCGTCTACCGCGGACAAGACAGAATATCCTTCCCCCGAAAGAAGGGAACTGACGGCATCCCGCACTATCTCATCATCATCTGCAACAAGTATCCTGAAATCCCTTTTCTCCACGCAATATCACTCCGAATTTTTAATATGTTTTCCAGCAGCTGTCAGGTTCAAAATTGTGTCCCTCTATCTTGTCCTCTTTATCCTTTTGATTACCTCACCCCTTGCCTGTTCGATGATCTGTTTTTTCCTGGCATCTGATGAAATGTTCACAACATCCTGCGGTTCTGCCTGTTCCTTCTCGATCAGGGAAGAGGGATTGAGCTTCGACACCCTGTTATAGAGGCTTACCACCTCGCTAAACTGGAATGGGAATATACTCATTTATTTGCCTCCTGCATCTTTTTAAACGGAACCCTTTAGTACTGATAATATTATCGGTAACATCTTTGAAAAACTTTAATCGCTTCCAAAAAAAATTCCCACCTTTCATATTCAACCGGAATGACACCTTAATTATTACAAGCGCCCTTTTTAACTTTTTTTGAAGGAACCGATATTTTTCGAATTTTTCATTAAAGTTTTCCTGAAAACTTCCGATAAGAAATTTAATTGCAGCGAAAATCCCGGAGGGAGGTGATAGAAACAGAGGGATCGGACAAGAGGCTGCAAGATCATCGGCAAAATAAAAAAACTTGGCAAGGATTGCCAAAACAAAACCTTAGAAAAAGGAGAACTTAAAATGGCTATCAATGACATATCATTAACAGCAGGAATGAGGTCAAATCTGGTAAATTTGCAGTCAACCGTCAACCTTATCAACAGGACACAGACAAGGTTAAGCACGGGCAAGTCAGTGAACAGCCCGCTCGATGATCCTACGAAATATTTCACCGCCCAGGACCATATGAACCGCGCCTCCGACCTTGCAGCCCGCAAAGACGGCATGAGCGAGGCCATTCAGACTATTCAGGGCGCAAGTTCAGGCATCGACGGCATCACAAAGCTGCTCGAGGCTGCTAAAGGCCTTGCAGAGTCTGCGCGTTCTGCCAATACAGCCGGCCGTTCCTCTCTCGCGACACAATTTGGCTCATTGCTGACCCAGATCGATCAGCTGGCGACTGACTCCGGCTACAAGGGAGTAAATCTGCTTCACAGCGATACTCTGAAGGTTGATTTCAATGAGAATGCCACCAGTTCACTCAGTATCACCGGATTTGATGCTTCAAGCAGCGCCCTCGGAGTAAGCGCCGCAGGAAACAGCTGGGCAAGCAATACAGACATCGACACATCAGAAACCGCTATCAAAACAGCTGAGGACTCATTGAGGTCCCATTCTGAAAGCCTGTCTTCAAACTTAAGTGTTATAACCATCCGCCAGGACTTCACCACAAGCATGGTCAATACACTCCAGCAAGGCTCGGATAACCTGACACTCGCCGATATGAACGAGGAAGGGGCCAATATGCTGGCCCTCCAGACCAAACAGTCTCTCGGTACATCGGCATTGTCATTAGCTTCGCAGTCAGCACAAATGGTCCTGAAGTTGTTCCCATAAGGAAAGCAGCGGAAGGGGAGGAGCGATCCTCCCCTTATATAATCAATTGAAACGGGTGATATAAACAATGGCGCTAAAAATCACGTTAAAACCGCATGAACGGATCATCATCGGCGGCGGTGTTATTACAAACTGCGACACAAGAAGCAACCTGGTCATCGAGAATAACATCCCGGTCCTGCGTGAAAAAAACATAATGAGAGAGCGTGAAGCAAACACGCCGTGCCGCCGGATCTATTTTGCCGTACAACTCATGTATATAGACAATAACCGTATTGTAGATCATCACAATGTTTACTGGAAACTGGTTGACGACGCTGTGAAAGCGGCCCCCAGTATGCTCGGGCTGATCGACCGGATAAGTGAATATATCCTGGGGAACAGGTTCTACCAGGCATTAAAATTGTCGCGCAAACTGATAGATTATGAACAGGAGGTAATTAATAATGTTCGCAACTCAGGTAGAAGCATATAGAAGAACCCATAAAGCCGACATGTCCGGACGCGAGATAGAGGCGTCGGTCCTCACTCAGGCAGCAGTAAAACTCCTGAATTGCCAGGATAAATGGGGCACTGACGGTCACGCCAAAAGACTGGAAGAGGCTCTCAGGTTCAATCAGCTTATCTGGAGTATCTTTCAGACCGAACTGGCGAATCCGGACAACCCTTTGCCAAAGAAATTAAGGGAAGATCTCCTCAGTCTCAGCGTCTATATCGACAAGAGAATTTTTGAAACAATGGCCGGCCCCGAATCCGATAAACTTACGGTCCTCGTCAACATCAACCTCAATGTCGCATCAGGGCTCAAGGGACTATCGGGATAAGAGTACTTTTTCACCGTCGGCTTGATCTTGAGAGGTCTTGTATGAATACGCAGGTTCTGTTGGAAAGACAACTCCTCTGGATACAAATTCCCGAACGTTTTTCAAAACACTTCCAAATACGCTTCCCCAGTCTCCGGGATGTTTCTGCCGGAAGAGTCTCATGGTTGGATACCATGGGGTATCTTCGTATTTCATCATCCACCTCCAGTCGCTGCTGAAAGGCAGCAATGTCCATACAGGGATACCGAGAGCCCCGGCCATATGCACTGTCGAATTATCCACGGAAATGACGAGATCGAGCGCCGCTATCTGTGCGGCAAAATTGTCCAGGTCCTTAAGCGGGTCGGCGTCGTCCCAATCATGTATCGTCACTTCCATTTTTTCCTGAGCCTCTCTTAATTCGGCGGTGCAATCCCCATATTGAAGATTTATGAAATGTATCCCGTGCACGGAAAACAGTCTGTGCCATTGATCAAGAACTGTTGAACGCATGTTTTGTACATAGAGTTCTTTCCCGCCGCGCCAGGAAATACCGACTTTCAGACCCGGCCCGAGAGCATTAAAGCGCTTATACCAAAGACGGCTCTTCTCGTAATCGGGGATTAAATAGGCCTTTTGCCCTGGAAAACTGCTAAACGAAGAGCGAAAGAATTTCGGCATACTCCCTATCGCTACCTGAAAATCTATTGGCGGGAGGTCTCCTAAAGCATCTCCATTCGTTTTGATGCGTTCGATAGCCTGAATTCCGGCAAAAGAACGGGCAAAAAGCGGAACAAGTCTGGCGTCACATTCAACTATGCACGCGTCAGCCTGCGCGAGCGCCTCCGGCAAACAGGACGCAAACATAATCTCGTCGCCAACTCCCTGCTCGGCATAAACGAGGAGGGTTTTGCCTTTCGGAGATGAGCCGTCCCATGAAGGATATCCAAACGGGGCCGGGCAGGCATCCTTTTTAAGAAAACGCCATTCATATTTTTCCCAGCCCTGCTTCAGATCGCCCTTTGTCAATAACGCCAATGCCATGTTCCAATGCGCATCAGGGAGGTTGGGGTTTATCGCGAGAGACTGCCGGCAATTTTCCAGCGCTTCTTCCACATCTCCCATATCCAGAAAAACATTGCTTATATTGCAATAAACCTCGGCAAAATCAGGCTTGAGCTTCAGTGCTTTTTTATAACTTGCAATTGCTTCTTCCGCCTTCCCCTTCTCCCTGAACGCATTGCCGACAGCATTATGAGCTTCCGGAAATTCCGGTCTGAGTTCGAGTGCGTTTTCGTAATTCATAACGGCTTCGTCATATTTCCCCAGCGCAGACAGCGATTTCCCGAGATTGTAGTATGCCTCCGCAAAATCAGGCTTAAGCATTACAGCCTTCCGATAATACGGGACGGCCTCTTCGTACCTTTTCAGATGGCAGAACACATTCCCAAGATTATAGGAGGCTTCAACGTAGCCGGGGTTTATTTGCAGGGCTTTCCTGTAGCATGCCTCCGCGGCCTCGAGTTTGTCCTGCAGGGTAACAGTGTTGCCGAGATAATTATATGCTTCGGCGTAATCTTCTCTGATAGCGATCGCCTTCAGAAAACCGGCGGCGGCCTTATCGAATTCTCCTTTTTTCCTGCAGGCGTTTGCAAGGTTGAAATGCGCTTCTGCGGCATCAGACTTCGACCCGATAGTACCCTCTCCGCCGTCAGGTATTGCGCAGCATTCCGAAAGGAGAGTGAGAATGTCCTTGTTGATATTGTTGCTTTCTACGGCTGCATTAAGCAGCAACACAGCCTTCCCGGTCCTGCCGGAAGATGTGAGATTTTTGGCATAATGATGGAAATAAACCGCACAATCCGTTCCCGTTCTCTTGATCTTTTCCATGCAGTCACGTTTCTGTTCACTTCTGCCGTCAACACAGTATGCCGCGAAAAGCATTGTCAGCGCAGGGATGTATTCAGGATCCGACTGCAAAAGTCTCCCGATCACGTTTATTACATTCTGAACGTCGCCTATGCAAAGTTCGGAAAGCGCATAATTTATAACAGCACCCTTCATATCGGGGTTAAGCTCCAGGGCCTTCTTCGATAACAAAAGGGCCTCTTCGTATCTCCCGAGTTCCAGACAGGCGCCGCCGATATTTAAGTACGCCCTTGACAAATATTCGTCGGGGACGCCTCCGTTAAAATCGATCACTCTTCGCCACAATCCCACCGCGTCATCATATCTTTTCAGTTCCGTGGCCTGGACTGCGAGCTCGAAGAGCGCCTGAAGGTCGTCTCCTTTTCCCTCCAGTTTCTTTTTACCCAAAAGATAGTAATCCTCCCCTTTTGAAAGGACCTTCTCCGTACCGAGTTTGCCGTAATGATGCACCGGTACCTCGCATTTTTTGACCTTTGTGTGCGCTCTGCTCAGGGAAGCCTCAACAAGCTCATGAACCGGATTATCGAACTTGATTCGCCCGTCATTTCTAAACAATCTTACCTTTTCGCTCGGGAACCACCCGCTTCCTGCCTCTTCCGCATATCTTCCTTCATTTGCTTTCCATCCGGTCACCGTCATCTCCCTGACATAGTTTCTTGTTACGAATGAATAAGCTGTCGCCTTGCCGGCTTTTTTCCTCACTACCCTGGTCAGGGCGTCGTGGTCCTGCGGAGATATCATTTCATCCGCATCAAGGACCATAGTCCAGTCTCCCGATGCCTTCGATAAAGAGAAATTTCTCGCTTCGGAAAAATCATTTGTCCATTCGAAATCATAGACCCTCGCGCCGAATATTGTTGCAATGTCTTTTGTGCGGTCATCGGACCCGGTGTCAACGACGATCATTTCGTCGACGAGGCGGTCAACGCTTCTCAGGCACCTTGCCAGACATTTTTCCTCGTTTTTCACAATCATGCAGAGACTGATGGAGACTCGTTGAGATTCGTTGAGACTGGATATCGGGAGACTGATTGAGTCTGATTGAGACTGTGCCATTAAATCTCTATGACTCTCCATCGAGTCTCTATAAGTCTCAGCTTTTTCCCCACGAATCTCCTTCGGCCCAACCTTCTCTCTCACTTTGAGGGCGGCGGAAATAATGCCGTCATCTATGCCGAACAGAATCATCGCATCTTCGATCTCCCCAATCGCCCGCTCGTTCTTACCCTGCTGTATAAGGATGTCTATCAAGAAAAAGGCGATTCTTCTGTTCAGAGGATAGAGGGATTTAGCCTCCCGAAACCTTCTTTCCGCACTTTCATATTCCCCCAGTGCAGATATAATCGAATGATAAATAGTGGCTATGTCATTTATATACGGGGAAAGGACAAACCCTTTTTCCGCAAAATGTAAAGCTTCGTCTTTAAGGCCCGCAGACCATTTAAGCACACCGAGATTGGTACAAGGTTCACCAAAGGCCGGATCGCATGATAGCGCTTCGACAAACAATCTTCCCGCCTGGTCTCTCTGTCCGTTCTTATAAGCGAGTATACCCTTCAGATTGAGGGCCAATGAATTGTTCTTCTCCAGAGAAAGCACCTCATAGGCGCATTGTCCCGCCTCGTCATAGAGTTCCAGCCCCTCTTTGCAATATCCGGTCAATGCCGTTCGTCTTAAATCATTGTCTGATGAAGGCATTTCCTTAAGGACATCAAAAGCATCCTTAAAACGTTTCTCATTTATCAACATTTCGGCAAGGGTAAAATATATATACTCGTCCTGGTGTGAATACTTAATCCCTTTCAAAAATTCATCCACCGCCTCTTGGATCATTCCTTTTTGATGGAAGTTGTCAGCCTTCTCCAACGCTTTTACAGTCATCAGTTTTTTCCGGAGCGGGCTGCTTGCGCCGACGCCGCTCCATTTCTTTGAGAAAATCTTTTTATTCCCGATCATAGCTGAACTGTAATCAATCCCGTTTCCGACAAAGCTCCTGCTTCCGTAATGATGAATAAACACATCTCCTGCAATAAGATTCTTATGTCCTCCCAGAGCTGCCCTGAGACAGAAATCGTCATCTTCGTAATTGCCGGAGCCGAAGCTTTCATCGAGCGCTCCGATTTTTTTAACAAGCGTGCGTCTGAAGAGCATGCAATACCCCACGACCCTTCTTACAGGAATGCGGCGGTATCTGTTTCGCCCCCTGTAATTTTTCGCATACTCATCAAGACGATCGACGGATTGATAATCAGCAAATAGGTCCTTCTGGACACCGCTGATGTTGTTTGTCATCGGCCCGACGATCCCGGTTTCACTGCTGCTTTCAAGACATTCGAGCATGCCTGAAAGCCATCCCTCGGTAACGACAACATCGTTATTAAGGAGAAGAATGTATTCTCCCGACGAAGCCTGCATACCCTGATTACACCCTTTTGCAAAGCCGAGATTCTTCCTGTTTTCGATCAGCTTATAGTTTGGGTGTTCCTGTATAAGCTTTTCCAGCCACTTTACCGTTCCATCGGTAGATCCGTTATCTACGAAAATAATTTCGTGCAACTCCGGCGTATGTCTACTGATGCTTTCAATACATTCCTTCGTGTATTCAATCTGGTTAAAAGTCAGAATTATAATTGAGGTCTTGCCCGGCATTATGTCGCGTCCTTGGAGAGTGCGCTCGGAGCATGATTTAATATCATGCGAAGATTCGACGGACTCAGCGGGTCTCTGAAACGAAAAAGAAATTCTTTCGTCTTCCGCATCTTTGCACGGCGCAGACGCCGATTGGATAAAAGCTAACCCTTTTTTATGATATAGTTCACGTGCTTTCTGCATGCACGCGGCAGAACTCTGGGAAGAAAGGTTCAGCGTATATTGATAAAACACCAACGCAGAGCGGGACCATCCCACACGCCAATCATTGATACGTGCACGCTGACAGAAGTCCTCCATCTCGAGTGTGTCCGCAGGGAACCTCTCATCGAATCCGCCGATTGCTCCAAGCGCCGCGCGACGAAGAGCAAAACAGGAGGGATTAACAGAAGGGATATCTTCGAGATGGGAATGCTCCCTGATATAGAGCGATCGGGAAAATTCAAGCATATCTTCTAACTTGGTAAAGTTACAGTTGATGTCTTGGGGAATGCCGGGGAAATTCATTGCGGGACCCACAACCGCAAGGTCACGTTCTGCCTCAAGCTTTGACACCAGGCGCCGTGCAAAATTAGGAAAAGGAGCAATGTCATCGGTCACATAGACGACATATTCACTATTAGTAATGCGGGCACCCATGTTGAACGCGCCGGCTAAACCCCGTGCGGGGTCTATCTGAACGTGCCGTATCTGTTCCTTATCAAGCCACTGGACAATCGATTGATCTGATCCATGCAGAACCGCAAATTCGCA
Organism: Thermodesulfovibrionales bacterium; assembly: GCA_963716185.1. GTDB lineage: Bacteria > Nitrospirota > Thermodesulfovibrionia > Thermodesulfovibrionales > SM23-35 > CAVZMO01. The sequence continues at coordinate 2,714,284 of OY970295.1, read as the reverse complement.
TGGACCAGAAAGAGTCCTGTTAACCATAGTGAGGGTGTTCCGCAACTGCCGCAGATTTCTGCGAGAGACCACAATAATGCTGTGCAAAGGACATGTAGCATTCTGCTGGCTTTTGTGCAAACCGAAGATGCGGCGGTGAGATCGGGGCCGGCCGATCACCTCTAATGCATCCCTCAGGCGGTGTGAATACGTATGAAATCGATGCGCTGTTGCAGCAGCATTCCGGCCTATCCTTTTAAGGTGATCGGGATGCCGGAGATAGAATTCGACCTTCTCCAGCATATCGTTAATTGATGTAAACTGAACGAAATGCTGGCCAGGCATCAGGAATTCGTCCGCACCTGCAAAGTTCTTGTCGAGGAACTGCAACGAGCCGCAGCCTGCTATGTAGAAAAAACTGCCGTTGGGACTTAACGGGGGTGGAATTTTTTTAGATGTTGCAAAATCATCGCTGTCCCGGTGGATGTTGATAGTAATCTTTGCTCCCCTGTAAAGTCGTGCGGCTTTTTCAAAAGATACTGGATGGTTCAAAATACGTACATTGGAGGCCTTTACCATCTCCCATCTGCGGCCTATCACCAACACTTTGCAGTTCACTGCGGTGAGGGCCTTCACGATTTCGCGCCGCCTCGGAAAGCCTGTTCCTATAATAAGTACATCACTGTTCTCGTCAGAAGACAGTTTCTCTCCCGGATTCATGCTTCGGTGGACCTCCGGATCAAGGCCGTGCGGCATGAAGAATGTATTCGGATTCGAGGTCTTCCAGTGGAACGGCAGGCTCGCCCGATCCTGTACAAAGACGTAATCGAACAAACGCCCGCGTTCGGCGCTGAAATGCATTTCCTGCGGTTCATCAAGCATCCAGACCGCCGTCGGCACACCATGAAGTCGTAGTTCATTCAGCACCTCGGCTGGTATCATGAGGGCATGATTAAAGAACACCAGGTCCGGTTTTGTGCTGTGAACGACTGAAAGAAGGTCCGAAGGCGGTTTCCCACACCCTGCCGCATAACGGCGGGCGTAGGAGCTATCGAGGAAATCAAGGTTTACAAACTGTTTTTCCCACTGCCAGTCCTGAGGCCGAGGCTCAAATACAGTCACCTGATGACCGAGGGATTCGAAACCCCTGATCAGGAAGGGATCAAGATAAGCATCAGCCCAGCGAAATCCGGCAGAGACGTAAAGGATGTGCTGCAGTTTATCAGGGGCGCATACACCTTCCCTGAGTTCCGCTTCCATCATGTTCGCAGCCCTCACCCAAGTAAATTCGTTAGCTTTAGCCAAACCGGCAACAGCAAGACGGTCACGTAAATCGGGATCTCCACAGGCCTTCTGAAGGTTAGCTGCGAGAGAATCAGGGTCGCCGGGCGGGGAAATAAGAGATGTCGCCGTATTTGCGTAATCCCGGCAACCGCCGGAATCGGTAATCACTACCGGCACCCCGCACGCCATGGCCTCCAGCGCCGGAAGGCCAAACCCTTCGCTATGGGAGGGGGAGATGAAGATATCAAGGGTTGCAAACAGAGATCTTAGTTCATCACGAGAAGGTCTCTCGTGAAACTCAGTACATCCAGGCGGGAGTTTCGACGGTCGTTTGACTCCGAAAAGGATCAATCGTGCTTCAGGGTAGTTCTTTTGTACGGCTTCAAACGCTTTGAGGCCGTCTGAGGTACCTTTCCATGTTAACGTATGATGCAGCATTCCGATCCGGAGTGCACCAGTAGTCTGTGTTTTTTTTGCCTCGTGAGTCTTGCCGGAAAAATCGCAACCGTTTAAGATTAAAGCTGAATCCTCATTGAACCTAGTCTTAAGGATTTCCCTCAGCCACGAGGACACAGCGAGTTTCCTGAGAGGCAGTTCGCTGTAAGTAAGGTCTACGTCATCAGGTTGTCCGGCCCAGAGCGATTCATAATGCTGGACAAGGTAGAATTTCCGGCCCTTTGAGGCATGCGCGCTTGCCACCATCGGCGCGGTAGTCCACAGAGTAGCGATCAGAACATCTCCTACAGGCAATGCTTCGATGAAATCGGCCTTATCGTTCGGTACCGCCAGGAAGCGGATACCCGGCGGAAGTACGATCCAGGTCGGAGGATCCTTGTCTAAAGAAGCCACTGTAACGATGTGTCCGCGTCCGGCAAGCAGCGCGGCGTGCTGATAGATGACCCGCACGCCGCCGTTTACTTCCGAGGTAGGCGATACGAAGGTGATCCGGAACGCACCGCGCCGACGGAATAGCAGCGCATGCGGGGCGACAAAGGTCATATCGGCATTCTGATCCGGATCAAAACCATGGCGACTGAATGCCTCGATCCAGTATGATTCCGGCTCAACATTCTGATGCGTAGGATCGGGATGATTCGAATCGGGGCTCGATGAGAAGAGGACTTCGTCTCCGAGGGCGCAAAGGTTCGCGATTGCACGTTCGCCGTCCTCCGGAGACAAATGCTCCAAAACCTCCATACAAATTACAAGGTCATAGCGGTCCCCGCCGTTTGCATTAAGGATATTACGGATCGTGCAGTACGGCTTGATATCCTCTCGAACCTGATCAATCGCGAACTCCGAAATATCAGCACCCCGGGCATCAACTCCTCTATCGCGGAGACTTTCTACGAGGAACCCCATAGCACATCCGAATTCGATTGTATTACGGGGTTTCAAGCGCCTTATAATCTGTTCGGCTATAGACCCGAAGAGTGTCAGCCAGCCTGCATTTTCCCGGCTGTAAGGGCCGACGCCGCCGTAATATTGATAATATGATTCGTTATATGGCGATTCTTCGTTCATATGCAGCATTCATATAAAACTGAGAGTGCGATGTCGCACATCTACTTCTTAGTGCTTCTAGCAAACATCTTGCCAAAGGTATTCAATATCTCAACAATACTTCATCAGCCTATATACTGAATAAGAATCAAATCTATCCAGAATATATTTAAGGCTATCAGAAAATGAATATGGCCTGGTTTCGAAGAAAATCACGGGGCACCTCGATGAGCTCGCAGAGGTCTCAACTATGAATTGAACAATAACAACGCGTAAGATAAAGGCTTGAATATGAACTGAGGTAGTTTATTGAGCCATATCCATAGATAGAATATTTTGGACAATGAATAACAATGTGTTTAAACTTGACGCCCACCGGAGATTTTTTCATGTGGAGAACATTTTACTTTATTTGACGGGGCGGTTTATAGATTGAAATGAGGAAGTTCTCCGTCAAAAAATATGCATAAAGATATAAATTTGACACGTAATTAAGGGGGGAAAGCGTTCATAGAGCAGCTTACTTCAAAAAATCAAGCAGAGACTGCGACAGGATTTGGGCCGCCGAACTTCTCATAGCTTGAAGGGCCGTCTGCATCTTAATGAGTTCGACGCCTGTTTCGTCCATGTCAGCGTCTTCGGTCTTGCTGAGGGCGTTCTGAAGGTTGAGGCTGTCGTTGTCAAGCCTGTTGCTCTGGTCGTTGATCTGGACCTGCCTTGTCCCTATCTCGGTCTGGACGTTCAGTGCCTGTGTCTTTGCATCGTCGAGCGGTTTCGCAAGCGCCGCTATCCTGTTCATGGACATCTTTTCGCTCAGTGCGGGATCTGCGTTCAGGTCGCTGCCGTTGATGTCCTTGTACTGCCAGGCGGAACTCAAGATATTCGCCAGGTCAATAGAATTCGAGAATGAAAAGCTATCGTGATCGGGATCGCCTGCGTTGCCGATTTCCACAGTCACTGTATTAACGCCCTTAGCCGGATCAGTCGATTGCGCATAGCTGACCGGCGTGCCGTCGGCGAGAGCCGTAGGCGTCGGTTCCGTCAGGGAAAAACTGAAGCCTTTGCCGCCCTGTATATTCATAGGTATTGCCGCTTCCTTGTCTATCGAGACATTAATTTGACCCTCGTCCCCCTTATAATCGTAATGGTTGGTTGCCGTGTTGTAAACGAAAGCTTCCGAGTCGGTTTTATACCCTGAAAAAACATACCCGCCGCCGAGTTTGCTGTTCGACAGATCCAGGAGATTATCTCTCAGGTCGGCAGCCTGTTGAGCGTATGCCCCCCGATTTTCGTCGGCATTGTTACCTATCGAGGTCAGTTCACTCAATTTCTGAAGGGTATCAGATACCGAACCCATTACTGTGTTGGTAAAATTAAGCTGGTCGCCAGCGGCAGCGATGTTCCTCTTATATTGATCGTTCCCGCTGATGCTCACCTTATAGCCGATCGCCTTCATCATGCCGATGACATCGTCTGAAGGCTTGTTGATCTTCTTCCCCGTGGCCAGCTGGTTGTTCAGTTTTGCATACTCTTCCAGGTTGCTCTGTAAAGAGCTCGTGAGCTGATTGAATATCATAAACGACGTGATTCTCATAGGTTCAATATAGTCTGGAGCAGTTCGTCCGTTACCTGGACCATCTTTGCCCCCGCCTCGTATGAGCGCTGGAACTTTATGAGATTTGTGGCCTCTTCATCGAGTGAAACCCCGGATACGGAATCCCGCTTGTCCTGCAGCTGCGACAGCAGGTTGTTGTCGAAATTGAAACTGTCCGATGCGGCGCTGCTCTGGGAGCCTATATTCGAAACGAGTTCCGCATAGAAATCAGCGAACGTCTCGCCGAGATCCGAAATGGATTTTCCGAACAGCTGTCCGATTGCAAGGGCATTTGTATTATCACCCGGCAGAGACGACGCGGACCCCGCAGCAGCTATCTTCCCGGTGTCACTGACAGCGACACCAAAATTCTTAATAGCATCGGTCAGGGGACTTATAGAAAATTTGTCCGTCGAAGTGACTGTACCCGTGACATTTATCTGGATACCGTCGAAGGTTATCGGGCTTCCGGAAACATAGGAGCCGGCGGCAACCTCGGACCCTTTGTCTTTGTCCGTCACATGATAGTTCCCGGATGTATCGAATGTTATGTCATATTCGTCAAGGGTCAGCTGGGACTGGTCCGTTATCGCAGCCGTCATATCTGCGCCCGATGAGAAGTCCTTTATCGAAAGCTGGAGCGGGTTAAAGAAATCGTTGCCCGTCGTCCCGTCAAGACCGTAGCCGCCCTCGTGCAGCGCGTTCGTTTCCTTGACCACAGACGCGACGAGCTTCCTGAGATCTTTCAGTTGGGTCGACTCGATGGAACCTCTCGCTGCAATGAGCCCTCCCAACCCGCCCCCCTCAATTTTCGATGTGATGTTTATCCCATCGAGATAGAGGTTATTGTCTCCGGTCTTATCTTTGGTCGCCGAAAGGGCGTTCGTCTTGTCCCCGTAGACAAGGTTTCTCATCCCTATAGATATATTGACGGAACCGTCCCCCGCCTCGTAGGCGCTGAAATCAGTAAGTTTCGCAAGCTCGTTCATAAGATTGTCGCGCTGATCTCTGAGATCGTTCGATCCACCTGAAGCCGGCCCTGCTTCCGCCTGTACTATTTTGTCATTCAACGCCGCTATCTGTGTTGCTATTGAGCTGATACTGGAACAATCGGCGCCGATCTGGTCATTGATGGCCTTCAGATTATCCGTAATGCCGCCTTCCATCCGCCCGGCAGCAATAACAAGAGTGTTTGCTTTCTGGAGCAGGACCGTTCTCTGCGTCTGGCCTTCCGGGTCGGAACTGAGGTCCTGCCACGCGTTAAAATAATCCGTCAGCGGGACGGACAGACCCGCATCTTGTGACTCGTTAAATATCTGCTCGACCTGGCCAAGCGAATCGTTCAGTGCGTTAGACCTTCCGTAGTTCTGACACTGCCCCAGCAATTGTGACTGTATGAAGTTGTCATAATATCTTTTTATATCCGAAACAGTCACGCCCGTTCCCAATTCACCCCCCTGCACCTGAACGGCCGGGGAGACTTCAAGGACGGCTTCCTGCCTGCTGAACCCGGGGGTATTTACATTTGCTATATTGTTGCCGGTCACGCTCAGCGCCGTCTGACTGGCGGACATTGCCGATTTAGCAATATCAAACAAACCAAATAAATACATTCAAATCTCCTTTGAAAAAATAGAGCCCGAATTTGACCGGCCTATGCCTACCCCGAACGATTCAAGAAAAGCCATGGAATTTTTGATAAAATTCAGGGACCGGCCTATTAACACCTTGTTAAAGGCGTTCAATTCTTCAATGCTCTGTAACAATGAGATCAGCTGCAGCCTGAGTGTCTGAAAAGTGTCGTCTCCTGTCATCTCAGAAAGTATTTGAAGATTTGCTTCGCCGCTAATCATCTTTTCCCGGGAGAATTTATTGACGAGGCGGCCCCTCTCTTCTTCGATAAGCCTGAGCCTCATGATTGTTGTATCTTTTTCCTTCGAAATACTCTCGACGCCGTTTGCATCCAGATTGAGCAGACATTCCCTTTCTCTCTGCAAAAGATCAAGGAGAGAACGATAACCGTCTATCTGTTCGACAAGGAGACTTTTAATAGTGTCGGCAGTCTTCATGACCCCTTAAGAAGCTTCCCTGCTATCTTTATGGAATCCACATGATATTTCCCTGTTTCTATGGCCTCTTTCATGGCCTTGATCTTGTCGTCCCTTACATCAGGCAACTGGTTAATAGCTGCCATCAGGTCTGCGACTTCCTTCCCCTGACCGGAGATCTCCACCCTGTCATTTAAAGGTCTTGCCCTTCCGGCAGAAACGGATGACTTATCTTTATCCTGTTTAGATATCTTCTGGGCGCTGAGATTTATCTCCTGACCTTCCGGCGGTTTATTCCCTTGAATCTTCATCGGGTCCTCCTCCAAAATATATTTCTTTTCTTATCGGAATTTTCTGATTTTTCTTTAATTTCATTTTTTTGCCAGGAACTTTAAGGGATCAATATGCTCACCGTTATGGACGAGTTCAAAATGCAGATGAGGCCCTGTAGATACCCCGGTGCTTCCGACCTGTGCGATAGCGGTATCAGCATCTACCAGGTCCCCTTCTTTTACAAGGTTGACCTTATTATGAGCATATTTACTAACAAGCCCGTCTTCGTGCCTGATTACGACCATCCTTCCATAGCCCGGTGTCTCACCGCTGAATATGACCTTCCCGGTCTTTATCGGATATACATTTGTGCCTATGGGCGCAGCTATATCCACACCATAATGGAACCTGTTATCACCATATATCGGGTGCCTTCTCATACCGAAAAGGGAACTGACCCTGCCGTGAACAGGCATCAAAGGCTTCAGGGAATACAAGATCTCAGCCCGCGAGGCGTCTTTCAGCTCCTTTTTCGGTGCTACAGGGGCTGAGCTATTATCGCTTCCCCCGCCTTTTGTGCCTCCCGACTTCTCGATTCTGTTCATCCCCTTAAGCAATATGTCCTGCAGTCCAAGCCCTCTTTCGGCAAAAAGCCTTGCAAGTTCCATATCAAACATACTCATATAAGTGTCCATGCCGAGTCCCTCTTCCGAACCCATATCAGTGGTCTCTCTCATCGCCTTGATCATTTCATACGCGAAAAGGGACTCCATTTCTTTTGCAACAGCCTTTAAAGCTTCAGGGTCTTTTCTTCCCTTCAACGCCTCTATATTCCCATGATAATATTGTGATAAATCCTGCGTAACGTTCACTATATGATCTCCAGTTCAGCGCTGAGAGCCCCTGCCGCCTTCAATGCCTGCAGTATCGAAATCATGTCCCTGGGCGTTACCCCGAGGGCATTTAGTCCTTTTACTATGTCTCCGAGGGTAACACCCGATACCTGGATGAGCGATGCCTTCTGCTCTTTTGCGGTAACGTCCGTTTTGGGAACTACCACGGTTTCAGCCTTGTCGGGCGCAAACGAAGAAGGCTGGGAAACCTTGTACTCCGTCTTGATCTCGATCGTAAGACTGCCGTGTGCTATCGCCACCGGCGCAATCCTGACCTTGTCTCCGATAACAACAGTTCCGGTCCTTTCATTGATAACAACTATTGCGGGAACATCAACAGACACTTCAAGTCTTTCCAAACGCGTAATTAGTTCAACGACCCTGTTTTTGTATTCCTGCGGTATATTCACCCTTACCGCAGACGGATCGATAGTAGACGCATAGCCGGATTTCAGCTCTTCATTTATCTTCTTCATTATTCCTGTTGCGGTCGTAAAATCCGGCCTTTTTAAGAATATCTTTATACCGTCCTTATCACCGAGCACAAAGGGAACGTCCTTTTCCACAATTACTCCTCCGGGTACCTTGCCGGTTGTGGGGTGGTTCTTCTGGATAGATGTGCCGCCGCCGCCACCAACAAAACCGCCAATAGAAACAGGCCCCTGGGCAAGGGCATACACCTTGCCGTCAGGACCCTTTAAGGGGGCCAGGAGGAGGGTTCCGCCCTGGAGATTCTTGGCATCTCCAATAGTAGACACCAGGGCGTCAACTGTTGTGCCCGGTTTAGGGAAAGGAGGAAGATTTGCCGTGACCATAACCGAAGCCGTATTCTTTGCCTTTATATCGTTCGGGTTTACCGTTATCCCCATTCTTTTGAGCATGTTCGCTATCACCTGCATGGTCGCAAGACCCTGATCCCCTACGCCGGCGATCCCGACGACGAGACCGTATCCGATGAGCTGGGTTTCCCTGACGCCCTCGAAGTCCGCAATGTCCTTAACCCGCTCAGCATATGCGGCAGTAGACAGTAAACAATAGACTGTAAACAGCAAGAAAAAAAAGACAATACATTTTTTACCTTTTTGTTCCCCTTTCCTACATACTGTCTGCTGTCTACTGTCTACTGTTTTCATCAGAACGGCCATACATTATCCAGTACTCTTACAAGCCATCCCTGGCGCTGTTTATCCTGAATTACTCCGTCTCCGACGAAATAGACCTGGGCGTCAGCCACCCTGCTGCTCAACACCGTGTTGTCAACCAGGATATCGTCAGGCCTTATTATTCCCCTGAGCACGAGTATCTGTTTTTCATTATTGATGGTTATCTCCTTGCTCGCTTCAAGGACAAGATTATTGTTGGGCAAAACTTCAACGACCTTTGCCGTTATAGTACCGACCAGTGTCCCTTCCCTTGTAGTCGCACCGCTTCCCTTGAAATCGTTTTCCGCAGAGCCTTGGACCTCAGGCGAAAAGGTATTGCCGTGGCCGAAAAGATTTTTTAAGCCGAGGTTGGTAGGCACGCCAAAAAAGCTTTGGACACTTGCATCAAGGGTAGATTTTCTATTGGTGCTGGTATCAGCCTTACCCGAACCCGTAATATTCTCCACGACATTGATCGTAACAAGGTCATTCAACCTTCTTGCCTTAACGTCCTCGTAGAGAGAAGCTGTGTCGGTCCAGAGCGAGTTGACCGAGCGCAGCTCTGTCTTTTCCTCCCTGTACACATATTTTGGAGGCTTTGGCGGCAATTGTGATATTGCGGTAGCGCAGGCAGAGATCAGGAACAGGGCAAAGACTATAGAACACATGGCACAGGCCCGCGAAAAAGAAACAAAGGGCATGTTCGGTTTAATTGTTCTGCGTTCTTTGTTCCGCATTATGTTATTCCACTTTTACCGTATTTTCATTTATGAGAAGCCCGGTCACTGTCTTTTTGCAGCCCGGGTTTAGGGCTTTTACATATCTGCCGACACTGCCGTTTTCTTTCATCACACCGGGAGCGGTGATCCTGAAACCTTCGGATTCGACCAAAAGGGTCACCTTCTGTCCTCTTTTTACAATGGGAGTTTCACTCACCACGCCCGAAGTTAGGGGCATGTTTGCAATGATCGAACGGGTCAGAGGTTTACCCACGACCTGGTCAATATCTTTTATCGCGCCACTGGGCATCCGCTGGACGTCCATTAGAGATGAGTATACATCGTCCCTCTGGAGATAATAGCCTTTCCTGAAAGCCCCTCTGCTTATAACTATCCTGTCAAAAGCCTTAACGGTGGCGGCTGCCGTTATTTTATGGTCATCATCGAACTCCAGGGTAAAAACAGTTTTGCCCGGCAGCCCCTTTTCAACAATGATCTTCCTCGGCGGCTTTGCAGGCGTAGCGCCGTCCGACACAAGCCCCTTTATCTCGATCTCGGCCCAGGGGTAATTGTCCTTGATATATTTTTTAATAACATCTTCGGGATTCCACGATGTCGCCGTGACGAACGACGGAAGAAGCACCAGAGAGCATAAATTAAGGAGCAAAAGAGAAACAGGAAAAAATTTTTTCATCCCCTTATCTCTTCAGGTTATTCGTTGTCTGGAGCATTTCATCGGACGCCTGTACAGCCTTGGAATTGATCTCATAGGCCCTCTGGCTCAGTATCATATTCACCATCTCTTCCACGACATTGACGTTACTCATCTCTATATATCCCTGTGCAATCGTGCCGAGACCTTCTGCCGAGGGATTGCCAGTTGTCGGGTCTCCGGATGAAGGAGTAGGAACAAACAGGTTTTTTCCGAGAGACTGTAATCCTCCCGGATTTATGAATCTGGCGAGTTCTATCTGGCCGATTTCTGTAGGCGTAGCGTTTCCGGGTTGGACCACAGAAACTTTGCCGTCCGAACTCACCGACGTGCTCAGCGTATTGGCCGGTACGGTGATGCCCGGCTCCAGAGGATAGCCGTCCGAATTCACAATACGACCGTCGCTGTCGAGTTTAAATGCACCCGACCGGGTGTATGCAATTGTGCCGTCAGGCATCGTCACCTGGAAAAACCCGTCTCCTTCGATCACCAGGTCGAAGCTATTGCCTGTATTTACAAAATCCCCCTGCAGGAACAACTTCTGGACCGCAACGGGTTTTACACCGAGACCTATCTGAATGCCCGATGGCACCTGGGCGCCCTCGGCGGATGCGGAACCGGGGGTCCGCAAATCCTGATAAAGGAGCTCCTGAAAATCAGCCCTGCTCTTTTTAAACCCCACGGTATTCACATTGGCGAGGTTGTTGGCTATTACATCCATATTGAGCTTCTGGGCCTCCATGCCCGTTGCCGCTATAAACAATGACCTTAACATTTAAAACCTCCCTAATTCGTTATTGACCGTCGATGAAGCTTCATCAAATACCTGTATCGCCTTCTGAAAAGATTCAAACTCCCTTAATGTCTCTATCATTCCGACCATCTCTTTGATAGAGTCCACATTGGATGCTTCTACGTAGGATTGTTTGACCACGGCGTTCGCCTTAATGCCGGCTTTCTCACTAAAGAAAATTCCGTCCCCGACCTTTGAGAGATCTTCGGGCGCGGGGAATTCCGTGATCTTTATCGAATCGACCTGCGCCCCGTTTACATAAATATCTCCTGCGTCATTTATTTCTGTTTTCCCGTCTGGCAAGTTTATGGGTCCCTTATTACCGAGGACCTTTATTCCATTGAATGATGTAAGATATCCATTTTTGTCTTTCTTCAGGTCTCCTCTCCGGGTATAACGGTTGCCTTCGAGGGCGATAAAACCTTCGCCGTCAATGGCTACATCCAGGGGATTTCCTGTCTTGATCAGGTCTCCCGAGGAAAAATCAGTTTTTACCGACGAGATATAGCTCATTGCCCTTCCGTCAGGCTGGTCGTCGGAGCCATTCGACGGCATAAGGTAGTCTGTAAATGAGATGTTGTCCTTCTTGTAGCCGACAGAAGAAGCATTGGCGAGGTTCTGGGATATTACTTCCATCTGGGACTGTTTCAGAACGGCCCCTGAAAGTGCTATGTAGATTCCTTTGTTCATCGGTCAGATATTTAGCAAACTTAATGCCAGGCTGGCCACTACACTTTAATCTCTCAAAAAATAGGAGGGAGCTTACAAGCTGCAGATTACAAAGTCAATGAATTACTAAGACGGCTATAAGTAAAGCTACATTGATGTCATTCCTGCTTGTCGGGAATCTTTCTGAAAAACCCAGAAGGATTGCGGACAAGCCGCAATGACAGAGAGCGATAAGAATGTCGCCTTACTAATGACCGTCTTAGGAACAGGCAAATATTACCGGCAGGGAAATTTTTTCCGGATGGATATGCTAATTCTTAACAGGAGCCGCTATTCCTTCGAGACCCAACAGGAGTTCAACTTCGCCTATCGGGATATCAAGCACGCTTGCTATCTCGCGGCTCTTCAGACCTTTCCGTCCGAGGCTTGCTATTTCGCTGTGTCTGTCGTTATTCAAAGGAACGGCCTTCAATGCCTCCGCCCTCTGGATGAGGCCCTCAAGCATATTTATCTTTTCATTAACAGAAGACTCTATAGATTCCAGTACTTCAATCTTCCTGTTGAGACGTTCAAATATGATGTCCGCGATATCTTTAACTTCTGATAGTTCGAATGCAAGGAGGTTTTTCTCTTTTTTCCTGAAGTTTTTGAAGATATTATATTTTGATATCAACCTTGCCCCCTCCTTTTTCAAATCCCCTTTTTTGTTTTTTCTGTTTTTTCTTTGAAGACGGATAATTGTTTTCCCCTGTCCTTATTATCGGGGTCCCATATATCTTATTTGTCGGTTCTACAGACATTTTCTTTCGCAAAAGCAAAGGTTATTATTTTGACGCATTTCAGGATCTTGCCGTTGACTGTCTGTGACAGCGTCAACATTTTGACTAATTCATATCGTGATAAGCCGGGGGTTGCGGCAACTTGAATGATTCTCTTGATATATATTTCTTTCGATGACATTTTTCGGTTCCTTCTCAGGTTATAAAAGCAAAGATTGTGCCCGCTTTTTTTGCATCGGTGTTCCGGCTTTTTACTAAAAATTGCCAATAAGATATCAAATAAGTCATTCGTAATATGAATTTTATTTGAAGACTGGCATTTGACTTGCTAAAAGAGATTAATATATTTATTCTAATAATATTATATTATCATTGGGACAGTGAGAGACATTAATTGATGAAGAAAGACTCTCTTTTCGCGCAACCGTCTCTTATGATTCGAAAAAATGGATCGAAATCCAAAGGGGAAAGATGAAAAAAAAGAAGTGCTGGGACTTTTTTCAGTGCAATGAGATAGACTGTCCTGTTTTTCAGGAAAAAGATCTCAGGTGCTGGCTGTATTCAGGGACGCACTGCCGGCACGAGATACAGGGGAAGTTCCTGGAGAAGATGGAAATGTGCCTCGACTGTATCGTTTTCACATCAAATATGGATGCCCCTTCGATGAAAGAAACCCTCAAGGTGGTCAATAAACAATTCGCCGAATTCAGGCAGATTGTTACGGACAGAGACACCGAACTCGAAAACATGAGCATTGAGATGGCCCTGGGTCTGTCCGAGGTCTTCGAGGCATTAAAAAAGATTTCTTCAGGAGATCCGACCGTAAGGATTCCGGACATATCTGAAGTTGAGCTTATTTCCAAATTAAAACAGGTGGTCAATGCAACTGCGGAAGATATCGGGGAAATCGTCGACCAGTCTCATGAAATTGCTATGTGTCTCGCAGAGCATTTTGACGTGCTCCACAGGGTTTCAAAAGGCGATATGGATGCAAGGGTAACCGGAGAGTCGGAGATAGACCTGCTGGAATCTCTTAAAAATGTAACGAATGAGACGGTTGCGAGCATATCCAGAGAGATCAGCGAACGGAAGAAGGCTGAAGACGATATCAAGCAAGCGCTTTCACTTCTCAATGCCACACTCGAATCGACAGCCGACGGTATCCTTGTTGTAGATAAGAACGGCAAAATTGTGAGCTTTAATCAGAAGTTTGCTCAGATGTGGCGCATCCCTGAAGCCGTCCTTTCATCACGAGCTAATAATATGGCGCTATCGTATATATTGGACCAGTTGAAAGACACCGAGGGCTTTCTGGTAAAAGTAAGGGAATTGTATAGCCGGCCCGAGTCGGAAAGTTTTGATATTCTCGAATTTAAAGATGGAAGAGTTTTTGAGCGCTTTTCACAGTCCCAGAAAATCGGCGATACAATAGCCGGCAGGGTGTGGAGTTTCAGGGATGTGACAAAGCGAAGGCAGGCGGAAGATGCGCTACGACAGATGGAAGCATTAGAGTCCTCCATCTTGAGTACGATTCCCCACGCGGTGATCGGATTAAAGAATAGAAAAATCATCTTTGCCAACGATGCAGTCGAACATGTGTTTGGATGGAAGCCGGAGGAGTTAATCGACAATGGGACAAGAGTCCTTTATAGGAACGATGATGAATTTGAGGAAATAGGAAGTCATTTTTATCCTGTTCTTGAGAAGAAGAGATGTTATAGCGAAGAGTTTCCCTGCAGGCGCAAAGACGGAAGCGATATTCTATGCAGGGTAAACGCCACCGTAATAGGTGACCGACTGGAAGAGCGACAAATAGTTGTGATGTACGAGGACATCTCCGAACGCAAAAAGCTCGAGGTCCAGCTCGTCCAGGCCCAGAAGATGGAGGCCGTGGGTACCCTTGCGGGCGGCGTTGCCCACGACTTCAACAATATCCTGACCGCTATCATCAGTTATGCAAACCTGATGCTCATGAAGATGGACAAGAAGGATCCCCTGAAGACTTACCTGGAGAGGATTCTGAATTCATCGGAAAGGGCTTCCAATCTCGTCCACAGTCTCCTTGCGTTCAGCAGGAAGCAGATCATAGACCCCAAACCCATCGACGTTAACAACATTATCCGGAAGATTAGAAACCTCCTCATGAGGCTGATCGGCGAGGACATCGAACTGAGGATAAAACTTGCCGATAAAGGTTTAGTTGTAATGGCGGATGCGGGCCAGATGGAACAGGTGCTCATGAACCTCGCTACCAATGCACGGGATGCGATGCCCGACGTAGGAATATTTTCTATTATTACGGAGCTTGTAAGATTGGATGATGAATTTATAGACACCCACGGTTACGGTAACCCGGGAACGTATGCCCTTGTCACTGTTTCAGACACCGGAGGGGGCATGGATGAAGATACAAGGGAGAGGATATTTGAGCCCTTCTTCACTACCAAAGGAGTGGGGAAAGGAACGGGACTCGGCCTGTCCATAGTCTATGGAATCATCAAGCAGCATAATGGATTTATAAACTGTTACAGCGAATCGGAAAAGGGCACGACTTTCAGGATATATTTGCCGTTAATTAAGACAAAAGAGTTTAAGGAGACAAAGTCGGCCGAAATTCCCTCTTTGAGAACTGGCAGCGAGACTATCCTGCTGGCCGAGGACAATGCCGAGGTAAGAAGCGCTGCAAAGGAGATACTCAGTGAATCAGGTTATGAGGTGATAGAGGCCGTCGACGGAGAGGACGCAATACATGAATTCATGCGGAAGAGAGACGGGCAGAAAATAAAACTTCTCATCCTTGATGTAATAATGCCGAAAAAAAACGGGAAAGAGGTTTATGAGGCCATTAAAGAAATAGAACCTGATATCAAAGTTCTTTTTGCAAGCGGCTATCCCGCGGACATCATACATAAAAAGGGGATACTGGAGAGAGACATGAATTTTATCCTGAAGCCTTTTTCATCCCGCGAATTCCTGAGAAAGGTGAGAGAGGTCCTGGACAGGCAGAGATGATTAAGCTTGCCCGGAAAACAATTTTTCTATTTCGGGTTGTGCCGCACAGAACCTTTCGCTTACAAACAGCAGATCGTCATCCGTCAGTGAATATTCCATGAAAAGTATGTCATGTTCTTCCGTCCATCTGCCGTCATTTTCCGGATACTGACTGAACCTTTGAGACATGGCCTCTGCAAGAGATGTGATCGAAACAGTATCTTTATAATCCTTCGCAAGAGACGGTTTATGATGGAACTGAACGGCGGAAATAATTTCTGGCGGCATTGTGTTCTCCATCGCAAACCATGCCCCGGCGTCAGCATGCGTGCAGCCGAAAAGCTTTTCCTCTTTTTCGGGTATTTCGCCTTCGGGTCCGATCTCAAGGAACCCCTTTGCATCGACTTTATAAAGGATTATCCTCCCGATGTCGTGCAGCAGGCCTGAAAGGAAACATTCTTTCGGACAGGTCATACAGATTACTTCTGAAAAGGCCTCTGCAAAAACAGCGACCTCATAACTGTGCCTCCACAGGTTGACCGGATTAAACGATTTTTGGGCAGGGAAAAGCGCCATGACGGACATTCCTAAGGCGATCGACTTTATCCTGTCATAGCCGAGGAGCATTATGGCCTGGCCGATGTCTTTTACTTCTCCCGAATGACCGAAGAGTGCGGAGTTTGCGACACGCACAACTTTTTCAGCAAGCGCATGATCATGGGAAATCAATTTGTATAGTTCTCGTGATGATGTTTCAGGGTCCTTGACTGCCGAGAGTATTTGGCCCATCAGGGCCGGAATTGTAGACAGGTCATTAAGACCCTTTATAAATCTTTTGACATCGGTTGAATCCATTTCATTCCTGCATACCCGTTGGCCCCATCTTTTTATTACGTCTGTATTTCACTCTTGATCCCGTCGAAAAGACCGTCGAGGCGGCCCATCAAATCTTCCATCTCTCCATAGATTTTCTCCGACTTGCCGTTAGAACTTGTGTTATATGCTTCAATCGCTTTCTTTGCGAGAGAATGAAATTTTTCATGGGGTGCAATTATCGCCTTAAGGCTCGTCAAATGGCCGTATTTCTGCCCGCCCTCATTTTCGTACCAGTGACCGAACCTGCAGGTATGATGGTCCGGCACCTGTGAAGGTTCGATCCTTACCCCGCCTTTCAGCGCAGAAGCCACCTTTCCGACAAGCACTTTGTGCTCTGTCTTGGCCAGCTCGAAAGCCATTGACTCTTTCCCCTTCGTCCTGAAGCCGATGGTCGAGTTTCTTAATTCCTCTGCAATCCGTATCATTCCGTAGACCTCGTTCATTACATCGCCCGACATTTTTTCTATTTCTTTCGTTATGGCCGATGTCTGTTCTATATTCTTCGCCACCTCTTCAGATGCGGCAGATTGCTCATCCACTGCGACAGCTATCTGGGTAATCTGGTCGCGGACCTTCTGTACAGCTCCAACGATATGATTCAGGGAGTCTCCCACCTGTTTTATGTACTCCGTCGCTTTTGTCACTTCTCCGGACGCCTCTGCCATTGATTTTGTCGTTTGGTCCGATTCCTTCTGTACCGCGCTTATCTTTTCAGATATTTCCGCGGTCGCTTTTATCGTCCTTTCCGCAAGTTTTCTTACCTCGTCCGCCACCACTGCAAAACCCCTGCCCTGCTCGCCCGCCCTCGCCGCTTCTATTGCGGCGTTAAGTGCAAGAAGGTTCGTCTGGTCCGCGATATCCTTGATAACAGTGACTATATCTCCTATCTCCGATACCCTGTTGTTGAGCTTTCCTATCATCGCGGCAAGCTCCACTGTGGACGTGTGTACCCTGTTTACCGTATCGACCGCTCCTTCCGCCACCTGTTTGCCTCTTTCTGCAATGTCCATCGTATCGGACGATGTCTCAGATACGACCGACGCATTCCTCGCTATGTCTGTGATGGTCTGGCTCATCTCTTCCGCTGCCGTGGCAATCTGATCTATCTGGCCGGACTGGTTCTTTGCGCCGTCAGCTGATTTCTCGGCCCTTGACCTCAATACGTCCACTGTTGAAACTACATTGTTGGCAGCTGCGAGTATTTTATTTATCATGCTGCTGTATGCCTGGACCATCTTGTTCATGTTTTGTGCGAGCGCGCCCAACTCGTCCTTATTGCCATAATTTACATTTGCCCTGAGGTCGCCTGCTGCGATATCGTCTATTGTCTGGGTCATCACCATGAGAGGCTTATGAGTGACCTTAAAGACGAGGAGCACCATTACCGCCGATCCGAGTATGCCCATAATCCCGAGCACCGCGTAGAGAAGCTGAAGTGAGTTTATCCTGCTGAATGATCCCTTTAAAGGCACCTTTATGCTTACCGCCCCCAGCACATCTCCATCCTTTACCAGATGGCAGGTCAGGCAATTCTTCCCCATGAAATTCGACTTTGCAATATAAGGATAGACCCCGCGGATTTCGTCACCTTCCACAACCACTTTTTCCGTACCCTTACCCATCACCTCTTTTTCTATATCATCCGGTACATAGTCTTCACCGCCCCCCAATCCTGCCTTCTTATTGAACATGTCAGACCGCAGTACCTTCAGGCCGACTATCTGTTTCATCTGGTCGAGATACTGGCTTCGGGATTCCCTGTATTTCCCGGCTGTCATCATGGTTGTAAGAGAATTCAGGACTGTATCGCGGTAACCTGGCAGTGTTGAGTTTTTAATCTCTTCAAGTACGATTTGCCTTGTCTTAATTCCCGTAACCCCGACTGTCGCCAATACTCCGAAGGCAATGGCAAAAATGATAGGTATCGTTGTCTTCCATTTTAATGATAAATCATTGATTTTCATTCCGACCTCCGGTCATCTCTATTTCTTTAATTATCGGCATATCCAGGGAAATCTTTAGAGAAAAAAGGCATAGATTCGGAATTTATTTGAAACCTCTAACTGTCTGTAATCTGTTCCCCGTCTTTATCATTTTTGAATGTGCCGCTATAAAGCCCCTGGTCGTCTCCGTTCCTGAGGAGACTCTTAATATCGAGGAGTATCAACAATCTGTCTTCAAGCTTTCCGACACCCAAAATGTATTTTGAGCTTCCGTTGTCTGCCATCTGCGGCGGGGGTTCAACAGTGTCCGGGGATATCCTCAGAACCTGTGAGACCGAATCGACAATCAGGCCGATGGTGGTACCAATATCGACCACCATTATTCTTGAATGCGAATCTATTTCTTTTGAACCGAGCCCGAATTTCTTCCTCAGATTTACAACGGGGATAACCTTTCCCCGCAGATTGATGACTCCCTCGACATACGAAGGGGCATTCGGGATAGAAGTTATCTCTACCATCCTGTTTATCTCCTGTACCCTGAGAATATCTACGGCATACTCCTCGTTACCAAGGTTAAAGGAGACGAGCTGTAAAATTTCGTTATTGGCTACTGTAACTCCCATATAAACCTCCGATAAATTTGCACCTCTTTAACTATTTATCGACATACTAACCGAAAACTTTAGAGAACAGCCACAGAAGCATAACCACGGCGCGTTTCTCCGGCAGGATGTATAATATTACATGCTGAATTCGTCGTTGCCTGTTGTTGATACTGCCCTCCTCACGATCATAAAACCTTTAGGGAAACCCATAACGCTCATCGCAGGGGAGATTGTTGAGGCTGAGATCATAGATATCCTTGATACAGGCGGGATAACCCTGAAGATAAAGGGAGGCTTTCTCACCGCAAAAGCCGAAATTCCCGTTGAAAGGGATTCGACCGCATTTTTCAAGGTGCTGACCGGCGAGTCGGGCAGGGAATTGAGACTTCAGTTCATCGGATATTCCGGCAGACCTCTCAATGAGCAAGTCAGGAATAATCAGCAAATCACTCTTATGGACAAAATTCTTCAGGATTTGTCCGTTGCTCTTCTGAGAGAAGGAACGGGATCGAAGTCTTTTCCGGAATTCCTTGAGAAGATTTTTAGAGCGCTGCCGATAGATGTTCGTTCCACCCCAAAAGAGTTCGGAATTCAGGTCCAAAACCTCTTGCGGGAGAGTCTTGAATCAACAGGTTTTTTCCAGGCTTTTTTGTCTTTCGGCTGGCGTGGGGTGAAAGATGCAGAGATCAAGTTCAAAAAGTTTCGCAGAAATAAAATGGAATCATATTCCTGCAGGCTGAGCCTCGATCTTGCAAAATATGGAAGGCTTTCGGTCACACTCCTTATGCTCAACAATGAATTCTTCGCATATTTCAAGGCCGATACGGATAAATTCAAGGAAATCCTGAGTTCATGCATAGATGAATTGAAGGACAGATTTACCGGAATGGGATCGGGCCTGAGGGTAACTTTTCTCGACAAGGACATTTCAGTAGAGGAACTGGAGAGACTCCATTCCTCCGAAGGGATAATAGACATTAAGGTATGAAGGACAAACGCAGGCAGGCAGCCGCACTCAGTTATGACTCCGGGAAGGACGGCGCACCGAAGCTCATAGCCAAAGGCACGGGTGTAGTCGCGGACAATATTATGCGAATCGCGAAGGAATATGGCATTCCAATTAAGGAGGACTCTTGCCTGACCGAGGCACTTTCAACCCTTGACCTCTATCAGGAAATCCCTCCCGAGCTCTATAAGGCGGTGGCGGAGATCCTTGCTTTTATCTACCGGGTAACAAATAAGAAGTGATATCGCTTTATTAATTGACTGTAATGGTCGTCTACCTCACCAGTAATTCCACCGGTAGTCCATCGTATTTCAAAGAGTGTTCATCATAGGTTGCTGAGCAAAGACGGATCAAATGGCTGAAGACCTTCACTCACGACGCAGGGCGGTGATTGGATCCAGCTGAGTGGCCCTCCATGCCGGATAGAAGCCGAAGAAGATGCCCACCACGATCGCGAATAGCGGAGCAACAATCAGGGCTTCCAGAGGAATGGACATAGACCATCCCAAGGCATACCCGATAATGAAAGAGCCCACCACGCCGACAAAGACTCCCAGAAGACCGCCAAACAGGCTCAACATGACGGCCTCGCCGAGAAACTGAATCTGTATGGCCCATGTCTTTGCCCCGACCGCGAGGCGCAAACCAATTTCCCTCGTTCGTTGGGTTACCGATACCAGCATTACGTTCATGATCCCGATCCCGCCAACAAGGAGGGCGAGAGAGGCAACGCTGATAAGAAAAAAAGCGAGCGTGTGGTTCGCTGTAATCTGGGCCTTGATAACCTCTTCCGGATGCCGGATGTTGAAATCATCCTGCTCAGCCGGCAGGATATGATGTCGCTCGCGCAGCAGTGCGCTGATCCGGTCGATCGCCGGTTTGGCGTCATCAAGCGAGTCAGCCGAACACATAATGTCGTCCAGCCATGTGAAACCCGTACCCCTCAGTTTCTTCTGCACCGTAGTATAGGGCAAAATGATGGTGTCGTCTTGATCCTGTCCAGTGGCTGACTGGCCTTTCGGCGCCAGCACGCCGATTACACGGAATATCTGTTTGTTGATCCGAATGTCCCGGCCAACTGCCTCCTCCGCTCCGAAGAGCTGCTGACGCGCTGTTTGTCCGAGCATGCACATGTTGGCAGCATGCACCACGTCTCCGCTCGTGAATGGAGCCCCTTCCGCCAGTTCCCAACGCCTTATGTCGAGAAATTCGGGTGTTACACCACGGTAATGTGTCGTCCAATTGCGGTTTCCTGAGGCAACGAGCACAGTCCCGTCCACATTCGGGGAAACACTTTTAATGAATGGCACTCCGCTACTGATTGCTTCTGCATCTCCCATGGTAAGGGAAGTCATTCCGTGGCTGCCGGACCGCACTCCGTTTACGTTCCGGGAACCTGCTTCGATCCATACGAGGTTATCTCCCAAATTTTGAAGCTGCTGTTCGGCCCGCTGCGAACCTGCCGTGCCTATGGCCACCACGCAAACTACTGCGGCAATACCGATGGTAATCCCGATTGCCGATAGCGCGCTCCGCAACTTGTTTCGAGAAAGGGAGCGGACGGCTTCACGACCGAAGAAATTTAGCAGGATATCGATGACACTTTTTGTGATGCCGGACATAATTATATTTTACGGTTTTTGCGATGATTTCATTAGTTTTTTTATACCTGACTACATACATACCCGGCGGACGTCTGTTGCTCATAGCTCTCAGCATTTACGTAATTGTTATGATGGGAACGTTTTGATTACAGGGTTTTCATGCTAATGACAAAGTAAGTTTATAAGAGTACACTAAGAAGAATATCAAATATAAGGTTTCAATGGGCAACTCCTTCTAATTCATATTAGATGGGAACACCCGCACAATAAACAGTGGGCAGTATGAAAAAAGAAATTAATGACCCGAAAATATAAGATTCTTGTTTCA
Source organism: Thermodesulfovibrionales bacterium (assembly GCA_963716185.1). GTDB lineage: Bacteria > Nitrospirota > Thermodesulfovibrionia > Thermodesulfovibrionales > SM23-35 > CAVZMO01. Next base: position 2,692,540 of record OY970295.1, on the reverse strand, counting down.
GTCTTTGTATTATTGTTTCTTTCATCTACGAGTTATTTCTTGTACATGAAAGAGCAGGGAAACTTCCACACGATCACATATGGTGAAGCTTACAGGTCTGCTCAACTCGACACAGACGAGTTCGAATATTACATCAAGAAGTATAACATTAAGAGCATAGTGAATCTGCGAGGTAAAAATCCAGAGGCACCCTGGTATGAAGAAGAAATAGGAGTTAGTGCAAAACATGGTATAAAACATTTCGATATATCCTTGTCGGCATTGCGTGAACCTACTGAAGAAGATATCAGTGAACTCATGGAGATTTTCAAAACTGCTCCCCGTCCTGTATTGATACATTGTCTTGGCGGAGCTGACAGATCAGGCCTGGCTGCGGCAATATGGAAAATAAAAGTTGACAGAGAATCAAGATCAGAGGCGGAGAAACAATTATCCTTTTTGTACGGACATCTCCCTATAGGCGGCACCTCTGCAATGGATATTTTTTTTCAGAAGTACGCTGACGGGGTATAAGATAACTCCACACTATTTACCACCTGAGGAAATTGCAGAAAAAATGAAAAGCCAGATAATTCTGTGGTGTGATGCTTTCAGCAACTGCCTATAAAATGATTTACATAAATACTGAAAAGCGCTACATTTCAAGAAAACGATGAATATTTGTTCTGTCGAGATGCCGTCAATCAGATGGCTCCACCTTCACTGCCGTATACTTGTAGCTGTAAGTGTCGGTGTGTTTGTCCCTCGGACCACCGGTGAGGATGTTGATAAGGTACTCGGGATCATGAAATGAAGCGAAAACAGTCCCCTCCAGGATCGATATGTCCGATCTAATGGGAATAACGATAGACCCCCTTCGGGACGACAACCGCACCTTTTGACAGTTTTTGAACCGAAAGCGATCGATGTCCACGGGGTTCATGTCAAGACATTCCGCAGTGCCTGATGCTGTTTCCGTTCGTCTTGTCTGTGCAGCGTTATTGAAGTGGTAGAGTCTTCTGCCGGTTACAAGCACCAAGGGATACTCTTCCGTCAGTTTTTCCGATGGTTCACGATATAGAATGGGGTGAAAGAACGCCTTGCCGGGAGGGAAAATGTTATTGATATACAATCTTTCTGTTCCGGGGTGGGACTCATTTGTGCAGGGCCATTGCAGGCCCTTTGTCCCCAGTCTTTTATGGGATATCCCCCTGAAATAGTATGTAAGCGAGGCCATTTCATCGTATATTTCCGCCGGAGTTTTAAAATCTGTTCTCAGACCAAAGGCGTTTGACAGCTCACGAAATATCTCCCAGTCCGCTTTCGAAGAGCCGACCGCTTGAACTGCCTTCCTCAGGAGTCTCACGCGCCTCTCTGTGTTGGTGAACGTGCCTTCTTTTTCTGCGAACGAAGCTGCCGGAAGAACAACATGTGCATACCGCGCGGTTTCTGTTAAAAATAGGTCCTGGTATACCATGAATTCCAGAGATTCCAGAGCCTTTCTGATATTCAGGGTATCGGCATGGGTATGCGCCGGGTCCTCGCCCCAGATGTAAAGGGCCTTTATTTTGCCTGCCCGCGATGCCTCCATCATGCGTGCTGAGTTCAGGCCGACTTGCTTCGGCACGCGCGCGCCCCACCGCTCGGAGAATTTCCGCCTCACTTCTGCATCGGTAACGTGCTGATATCCGGGAAGCACGTTGGGATAACACCCCATATCACATGCGCCCTGCACATTGTTTTGTCCCCTGAGACATAACACTCCCGTCCCGGGATTACCGATATTGCCGGTAGCAAGGGCGAGGTTTATGAGGGCAAGCATGCCTTCCGTCCCATACTCATTTTCATCCACGCCAAGCCCGCTGACGATAATGGCCCTTCTGCTGCTGCCGTACATTCGTGCAGCCTTGATAATAAACTCCTTCGATACCCCTGTGATCATTTCTGCATCGGCCATAGTCAATGAAAACGCCGCATCCACAGTCTTTTCCCACTCTCTTGTGTGTTTTTCGATGAACTCGCTGTAGAAAAGATTATCCTCTATTATTACCCTGAGTATGGCGTTTAAAAGCGCAACAATACTGCCCGGCCTCAACTGGAGGTGCAGATCGGCCTCCTCTACAAGCGGAATTCTTCTGGGGTCTATCACAATGAGCCGCGCCCCTGCGGATTTTGCCCATTTGATATGAAGGGAGGCGATGGGATGAGATTCCGTAGTATTCGATCCGACCACCAGGATAGCATCGGAATATGCGAAATCGACAAAAGAAGACGTTGAAGCGCCTATGCCAAACGCCCTGCCCAGGGCGACCGCTGCCGGCGCGTGTCAAAGCCGCGCGCAGTTATCGATGTTGTTGGTTCCAAGGGCGGCCCGCATCATTCGCTGGAAAAGATAATTGTCTTCATTCGTAGACCTTGCAGAGCCCATCCCGCCGATTGCTTCAGGTCCGTACTGTTTCTTTATTTCAAGAAATCTCTCCTTTATGGTGGAAAATGCATCTTCCCACGAGGCTTCCCTGAATATTCCCTTTTCCCTGATGAGCGGGGTCTTCAGCCTGTCGGGGTGATGAATGAAAGGAAACCCGAATCTTCCTTTTACACATAAATTACCCCTTCCGACCGGATCAAGATCATCGGCTGTCACGCCAATTATCTTCTCGTCCTTCACATCAAGAAAGATGCCGCACCCTGTGCCGCAATAGGTGCAGACGCTCCTGACCCTTCTGTCGGGCTTCTCCCTGTAAATTTCTATAATGGCCCCGGTGGGGCAAACCACAGCACATTGTCCGCACATTTCGCACGTCCTGTCAAAAACTATTTTATCGACCTCAGGCGATAGAACGGGGTGCCGGAGGGCGCCGACCTTCCTGATTTCCGCGCAAACCTTTACACATTTTCCACAGCGGATGCATCTATCGAGATTGATCTTGAGCTTCTGGTCTATCACCTCTTCATGCGGTTTCTCTTCAGACGTAAAAATAGGGTTTTCTATTCCGACTGACCGGGCAAGTTCAAGAAGACCGCAAAATTCGTATTGCGGACAAGTCGCGCAATTTCCCTTATGACTTCTAAGGATAGCGGTAACTCTCTTTTTCCTTGCCTCTCTTGCTTTTTCGGAATCGGTTTCGATGACCATTCCATACTCGACCTTAGTGGTGCATGCAGGTTTAAGTCTGCCGTTGATTTCAACAAAGCAGACCTTGCAGTGCCCCGAGATGCTTAATCTCGGGTCATAACATAAGGTGGGAATATAGATGCGGTTCCTGTTGGCAACATTGAAAACCGATTCTCCGGGAATGAATCCGACGCTTTTTCCGTTAATGGTTATTGATTTGCTCTGAAAGGACACAGAATCTCCTTATTGAGGTCGAATTGTCGGCTCCATCACTTTGGAGGACTCCCAATAGCTACCCATATGCTCAGATGCTGAAGGAGAAATATAATAATCGGACAATGCATAAAGAATCCAGTGAAAACAATTTCTACCACCGATGAATATGGTTCATTTCGAGCATCTCTTGTATGAAGTCGGAGCATTAGCCTCTTAATTCCCTATTCTGTAAGGGAGACTCTTTGTAGCAAAAATATTTTTGCAACGATGCTTCATTTGCATTATAATAACATGCGTTATCTATTTTAATGAAAGAGAATGCCCATTTTTATTATCTGAAATCTGCTCTTGCAATAGTTATCTGTCTTGCAGCGTCTGGCATTTTCATTTCCATGCAGGGCTAACATGGAGATAGTGCTTGTTACGGGAAAAGTCAATTCCGGGAAAACGACCCTGATGCCATATCAGTTCGTGATGAATGCCTTGCGAAAGTCAGGCAAAAGTTTCTCTCATCAAGACAAACTAAAATTATAGAAACAAAAAATGCCATTGATGGCATCTTGATAAAAACTGCTTCTGAAAAAAAACTTTCTAATTTATGGAAATGATGGAAAAGAAGTCTTTTGACATCGAAGAGTACATGCATCGTGTTCAGTCCTTTCACGGCCATGTGGCTCCAGGCGTCATCATGGGAGGCTTCATGGTGCATATTGCTCAAAGCCGTATGCCGGAAGGGGTGCTTTTTGATGCCGTGTGCGAAACACCAGCCTGCCTTCCTGATGCTATTCAACTACTCACACCCTGCACAGTGGGAAACGGTTGGCTCAGGATCATTAACCTTGGCCGTTTTGCTCTAAGCCTTTATGATAAGCACCGGGGGGATGGATTCCGGGTGTTTCTTGACCCGAAGAATTTAGACCACTGCCCGAAGATCAAGACATGGTTTTTTAAACTGAAGCCGAAGATCGAACAAAGCCAAGATTGTATTGTGACCCAGATCAAGGAATCCGGGGAAAAGCTATACGGAGTTCATCCCGTTCAGATTAACCCTCAACTTCTTGAACGACGGAGGAAAGGCAGGATCGTGGTTTGTCCCTCATGTGGAGAAACCTATCCCTTGAAGGATGGCAACATCTGCAGCGCTTGTCAGGGGCTGTCGCCGTACATTATTCCTGAATACAGCGAGAGAACTGTATAAGTTTATACATCTTTCTTGGCTCTCATAAGATCTCTAAGTTCAGAAGGAGTAATTGCTCTGTTCATCTCTCATCTTTAATCACACGGCATTCACTATCTCTCCGGCAATTTCTTCTATCGGCAGGACCTTATCCGCTATGCCGGCCTCTATAACCGCCTTCGGCATGCCGTAAACGACACAGGTCTCCTCATTTTGCGCAAAAACTCTGCCCCCGGTCTTTTTAAGGGTGCTGAGACCTTTAAACCCATCATTGCCCATGCCGGTAAGGATGACTCCGAGAGCCCTCCCCGGATAATATTCAGCCACAGACAGCATCAGCGCATCCACGGAAGGTCTGTACATGAATTCAGCCTCATTTTTTTCGGAGATGCTCACTATTGTCTCTATTCCTCTTTTCCTTTCAACCCTCATATTGCCTCTGCCGGGCGCTATAAATACTACTCCCGGTTTCAAAGGCTCTCCTTCTTCAGCCTCTTTTACGGAAAGATGACTAAGCTGGTCCAGCCTCTCGGCAAAGGGTTTCGTAAAACTCGGGGGCATATGCTGCGCTATGACTACGGGTACCGGCAAACCCCTGGGGATTATGGATATCACTTCCTGAAGGGCCTTTGGCCCCCCTGTAGAAGTGCCGATAGAAACAATCCCTATCCTCCGCTCGCCCGCAATATTTGAACTTGGGTCCGCTTCAACAAGCTTCCGGGCAATGACATTTCCGGACCGTCTTTGCGGAAGGCCTTTGTGGGCGATATGTTTTACTTTTTCGATCAGTATTTCCTTTATCCTGACGATATTGACGGAAAGTTCGGAAAGATTTTTAGGGATGAAATCAACGGCCCCCAGGTCCAGGGCGTCGAGCGTGACCTTAGCGCCTTCTGTGGTCAATGAGCTGACCATGATAACGGGAAGGGGGGTTTTCTCCATTATATTTTTCAGGGCGGTAATGCCGTCCATCCGCGGCATCTCCACGTCCATTGTCACAATGTCCGGTTTCAGGCTTTCGACTTTTTCGATCGCTTCAAGGCCGTCTCTTGCAGTGCCGATTATCTTAATCGCGGGATCAGCGGAAAGCATGCTTGAAAGCACGTTCCTCATGAAGGCCGAATCATCGACAATAAGAACATTTATCATGGATCAAAATCCGAATTCTTCGAGGAGGTCTTCCACGTCGGCCTGCAAGACTTTCTCAGAAACAGCCGCGTCTGCCTTGGCCCCCTGGTCTATCTTCAAACCGAAATCGGCAATCAACTTCATAAGCTCCCCCTCGATATCACCTATGAGCTTGATCACCTTTTTCAAAGTCTGACCGGTCAGATCCTGAAAGGATTGTGTTGTAAGTATCTCCGTCAAATCGTCTTCGAGGTTATTTTTGAAATTCTTTATGTAATGCACGGATTCCTCGGGTTCTTTCAGGTTCCTTATATGCGCGGCGAGTTCATCCATATTCAATATATACTTTTCAACGATCCCCAGCGTCTTGTTGGCAGCATCTTCGGTTTTATCTATAACGGATTGCAGCCTGTCGATGGCGTCAGGCACATCTTTTGTAGCCATCTCTTTGAATCTGGGGTCAATGGAATCCCTGAAATTTCTCAGTGATTCATGGAGTTTTTTGGTAATCTTTCCGACCTCCACAAATAAGTTATTCTGCCCTTTTTTCAGGATATTCTGTACGGCAATGTCCGCCTTTTCATAGTCCTGACTTGACAGGGCGTCGATGAAGTTGATTATGTCATCAAAGATCATGTATCTTGCGTCAGCGGAAGTTATTCCTTTTTTTTCAAAAAAATCCTTGGCGACATGTATTTCTTTCAGCTTGACCTCTCCTGCCATTGTCTGGACTGTCCTGACAACTTCAATTGTATCGCCGTCCTTCTGATGAATGTCATCGGCAAGGTCCTCGAAGAGACCCATATCTTCAACCGGGAGAAGTTTCCTGGGGTCAAGGAGGATAACTATCCTGCCGGGGAGTTTGGCAATGCCTTCCACCTGGTCTATGCGTCCGTTAAGGAGCTTCTCGGAAGGTTCTATGGATGATTCTTCTATATTAAGGACCCCCGTGATCCCATCAACAAGAATGCCGAACGTGACCCTTCCGGACGATACTACAATTACATTCCTGCAGGTTTTTTCGGCGTCCCCAAGTCTGATAAGTCTCTTCAAATTAACAAGGGGGACGATGCTCCCCCTGATATTTGTGATCCCCTCTATATACGGCGGCGATTGCGGCATCCTGGTGATGCAGGGCGTTTTCATTATTTCACGGACCTTCACTATCGGGACCGAATATTCACTTTTATTCAGATTAAATCCGATATGCTGCATGTCTCTCTCTTTAACGTCTAAAGAATCACAATGTTTTTGTCAACCCGAGTTTGTTCCTCGATATGCCCGCCGGATCGAGTATGAGAACTACCTTACCGTCGCCCCTGATAGTAGCTCCGAGCACATAGGCCGAATCGGCGTACATTCCTTCTATCGTTTTAATGACGATTTCTTCCTGACCTAAGAGCTCGTCAAGGGCGATACAGAATTTTGTGTCTCCTATTGCTATAACGACAACATATCTCTGATCAAGGCTGCCGTGGTTCCCGTTTCCAGATCCGTTTCCGGGCCCATTTCCGAGCACGTCCGATAATTCAAAGATCGGGAGGACCCGTCCCCTGATATTGATCACCTTTTGTCCTACCACATCGGCAACATCAGTGTTCGATACCTTAAGGGTCTCTTCTATCGGAGTGAGGGGTATTGCATAATGAGAAGCGCCTGAACGCACCATAAGGACCTGGATTATGGCCAGTGTCAATGGTATGCTTATCCTGAAGGTAGTCCCGTCGCCTTTTTTGGTTATCACCTCGGTATAACCGTTGAGCTTTGAAATGTTCGTTCTTACAACATCCATGCCTACCCCGCGGCCGCTTAGTTCGGTTGCGACGTCTGTTGTGGAGAATCCCGGCAGGAATATGAGATTTATTGCTTCATTGTCCGGCATCCTGATACGCTCATCCTCTGTTATCAACGACTTTTCCGCCGCCGTCTTCTTTACCTTCTCAACATCTATTCCTTTGCCGTCGTCGGATACCTCAACAACAATCTGGCTGCCCTTCTGATATGCGCTTATCCCGATAGTGCCGTTCCGAAGTTTCCCTTTCGACAGCCGCTCTTCAATCGGTTCTATGCCGTGGTCTATGGCATTTCTTATGATATGCACTAACGGGTCCCCGATGTGTTCAATAACCGACTTGTCGACTTCCGTCCCTTCACCGGATATTTTCAGGTCGACGTCCTTCCCCAGGCTGTTTGATATGTCCCTTACAAGTCTCGGGAATTTGTTGAAGACCTTTTGGATAGGCTGCATCCTTATCTTCATCACGGCAACCTGCATATCAGAGGTGACAAGGTCAAGAAAGGAAACAGTTTCTGCAAGGCTTTCAAGATAGGGGTCGCCGGAGCATTTATTATTAATATAATTCATAATGCTCAAAAGCCTGTTCCTCACCAGAACCACTTCGCCCGTAAGGTCCATCATCTTGTCGATTTTGCTTACGTCCACTCTCAGGGTCTGGACGCTTTCTTTCCTCCCGGCCACGGCGTTCTCTTTGTCCGGGCACTTCTCCTCCGGAGGCTGAACAACAGCTTGCTCTGCCGAAGGGTCCGTTTGTTTGAGCACCGCATCAAATTCCTCCAGTAACAATGCTATGTCCTCTTCATTCCCGTCTTTCACCTTCAGATGATGAAGGAGAAGTCTCAGGGTATCAACACTCTTTAGAATTACATCAATCAACTGCCTGGTGATCGATATCTCACCTTCTCTCAGCTTCTTCAGGATATTCTCCGCACCGTGGGCAACGTTCACTATGGTCTGGAACCCGAGAAACCCGGCGGCGCCTTTAATCGTATGCATGCTCCTGAATATTTCATTGAGAATATCTTTGTCCTGGCCCTTTGTCTCGATTTCTACAAATAGCGGGTCTATCCTGTCCAGCGATTCCTCCGCCTCTGTGATAAACTCTGCTATTATCTCTTCAAGTTCATCGGACATAAATCTTCACTAAACCTTTCTCACTTGCCTATCTTCTCAAAGATCCTGTCCATTTTCTCCTTGAGGATTTCCGCTGTAAAAGGCTTTACGACATAATTATTAACACCTGCCTTTATGGCCTCTATGACCTTCTGCTTCTCAGCTTCAGCGGTGACCATAAGAAAAGGCATTTCATTTAATTCGGCGTCGCCTCTGATTTTCTTCAGCAGTTCACAGCCGTCCATGTTCGGCATGTTCCAGTCGGAGACGACGAACTTGAAGTCTCCGTTTTTTAGTTTTATGTATGCCTGTGCTCCGTCTTCCGCTTCTTCGATGTTGTCAAAACCAAGTTGTTTGAACAGGTTTTTTACAATGCGCCTCATAGTGGGGAAGTCGTCTACAATAAGGATTTTCATCTTATAATCTTGCATGGGAACCTGCCTTTGAAAATGTCTCTTTCAGAAGTTTCCTGATAACATTAATGACCTCGTCGGCGGTTACCGGTTTTACCAGGTATTCATTCGCGCCGGCCTTGTATGCCCTATCTTTCTCCTCCTGGTCGGCTTCGGTCGTAACCATAAAAACGGGGATATCCGACCAGTTCGGGTCCGACCTGAGAACCTTCAGAAACTCTATGCCGTCCATATACGGCATGTTGATATCAGACAGGATAATATTAATATCCTCGGTTGCAAGCTTCTCAAGCGCGTCCAGTCCGTTCTCGGCACAGACGACTTCGAGCCCCCTGGACTTCAGATAAAGACCGATTAATTTTCTCGTTGTCCTGCAGTCATCAACCACCATAATCTTCATGGCGCTATGCCCTCCTGTAAACAATAACTCTGTTAACGATAACGGGCTTGAAAGCCCTTGTTACGTTATGAAGACTCTCTGTTGTTCCTGTGAAAAGAAACCCTCCAGGCCTGAGACTGTTATACAACAGCGATACTGCCTTCTGTTTGGCCCTGTCATCGAAATAAATCAGGACATTCCGGCAAAATATGATATCCATGTCGGACATTAGTTTCATTTTTTTTTCATTCGTCAGATTTATATTCGTAAATTTGACGGTGCTTTTCACAGAAGTCCCGAGTTCATAAGCCTGACCGTTTATCTTGAAATATTTTTTGAGATAATTTTCCGGTATGTTCCTGACGGAATAGGAACCATAGACCCCTTTTGACGCAGACGCCAACACCGCCTCGCTGATATCGGATGCAAACAGGTCCATGCATAAACCCGGTTGCTTCTCCAGGCGCATCATCGAAATGGTGTACGGCTCTTCTCCCGTGGAGCATGCAGCCGACCACACCCTCAGATTTTTTGTTCTCCCGGCATCGACAGCCTCGGGTATGACAAAATCGAAAAATACATCCAACTGCTGTGATTCCCTGAAAAAAGAAGTCTCATTCGTTGTTATGACATCAAAGAGTTTGGTGAGCTCACTTCCATTCGTACCGTATTTCAACAGATAGAGATAATCTTCAAAGCTGTTGAGGTTCTTCTCCTGAAGCCGCCTCGCGAGCTTATTCTCGATGAAATATTTCTTGGCGTCGGAGATAAAAATGCCGCTGTTTTCGTATATGAAATCCCTCAATTGTCTGAATGTTGAATCCTGAAGCGCGATATCCGCTGCCGCGGTGCAATATTTCATCTTCTCACATCCGGTTCAAAGATGGCATAACACTGCATACCGGCCACATTAGCCATCAATGACATATGCAAGTTCCCGGCCCTCATTCTCATCATGAATCCTGTCAAGCGCCTCCGCCGCAGCACTCTTTATGCCCTCGATGTCGCTTCTTAGCAGTCCGGTGATATAGGGAACAGCCTTTTTACACCCCAGGTCTCCAAGCACTTCGATTGCAATCGTCTTTCCCCTGTATCTTATTGCGGGGCTGTTCAATGTCCCGATAAGGGCATCGCAGCATCCGAATTTCCTTAATACGTCCTTGATAAAAATCAGCTTTTCCTCATCTGCCGGTTTTGATTGATCAAGAGACCCGGCCATATCCACAATTGTGTGAACAGCACGTTCTTCTTTCAGACCGACAAGACCTTCAAGAGCGATGAGTTTGTCATCCCAGTCACTGTTCTTCAGCATATCCATAAGTACGTCGGCGACTTCTCTCATTGACGGTGTATCGCCGGTCCGGACGAGACTTTTTACAACTGCTGTTCTTTCGATGCCGTCCGTTCTCTGCAGATGGCTGATCAGGGCCTTGCCCGCCTTGTATGATCCTATCTCGCCGAGAGTCTCTATGGCCGCATATCTGACGGCCTCAGAGGGGTTGTTTAGAAGTGATACTACTTGATCTATGGATGAGTCGGGCTTTATCATGGCAACCGCCTCGAGAGCGGAGAAGACCACCCACTCCTCATCCTCAAGGGCGCGCATTATCTCCGGCAATGCCTCTTCGTAATGAAGGATGCCGATGGCCTTTGCGGCGGACGCCCTCACATTCGGGTTGGGGTCATTCTGGAGAATACCGGTCAATTCCTTCGGATAGTCGCACTCTTTGATCTCACAGATAAGGTCGACGGCAAATTTACGGACATCGTCATCCTTGTCTCTGAGAAGCGGCTTGAGTAATTGGACCGAAGCCGGCCCTATCTCCTTCAGGATTATCATCGCCGTATTCCTGAGATACGCTTCATCTCTGAGGAGGGGCAGCACCATATATGCGGTTATCTCCCCGCCTATATTGATGAGAGAACGCATTGCGGCATCCTGGACCCCGGGGTTGTCGTCTCTCAACGCCTTGATCAACGGGTATATGGCCCTTTCATCTCCGGCGGACAGGGTCTCGGCGGCAGATCTCCTTTTTGAAGGATCGGGATGAGATATCTCCCCCCCGCTTTTGATAAACTCCTTATTCCCATTGCCGTAGATATTCCCTTTTTAATTATCGGAACTCTGCCGAAAGTTCTTTAATTTCATCGAACCCATTTAGCGAGTTCACGGCGGAGCAGGTACTACTGATTACACGCCGAAAGTTCTTTAATTTCATCGAACCCATTTAGCAGCAGAATTGCGATCATTTTGTGAGGCAGATGTGATGGAAAAAGCCTGTAGCTACACCTTACAGCCGAGAAGACCGGCCTGCCAGCCTTCTGCCATAAAGAACAAACTATGGGATTTGCATTCATGTGTCTCTAAAAAAGATCTTGTTGCATTACAGGGGTTTTTCAGCGCGTCAGCCTCACAGATTTTGGTGAACCAACCATCGATCAAGCGTCACCCGTGCAATACTTTTGCCGGACACCCGGTACCTGCCAAACCCGAATTCAGCTTTGACCTGAGCCTTATCAGGGTCTGACTGTGGATCTGACAGACCCTCCCCTCCGTGAGGTTCATCACCTTTGCGATCTCCTTCATCGTCATCTCCTCCCAGTAGTAAAGGGACAGGACAAGTCTCTCCTTCTCGGGCAGTTCATCTATGACGCCCGCGAGCATTTCTTTTTCATTATTTTCCTCCAGCAGGTCAAGAGGACTTTTTGCCTCCGGGTCGGATATGCACTCAGTTACATCCATATAATTCTCTCCGTGCTTTTTCTCGCCGAGGTCCTCGAACCTTAAAGTCACCTGGGTACTGGCAACCTGTAATATCCTGTAATACTCGTCAAGGGTCATACCGAGGTGTTCAGTCACTTCCTTCTCATCCGGAGGTCTGCCGAATTTCCTTTCAAGATTAAGATGCGCGTTTTTTATCGTGCTGATCTTCTTGTTCATGGATTTGGGTATCCAGTTGTGTGCCCTGAGTTCATCGAGCATGGCGCCCTTTATCCTGAACTGCACGAACGTGTTGAGTTTTACCCTGCCCTCCGTGTATCTCGTGAGCGAGTCTAAAAGGCCCATGACGCCCACGCTTATCAGATCTTCGACGGTAAGCTGCGGAGGCAATCCCCATGCCAGCCTGTGGGCCGTATATTTGATGAAGGGCAGGAACTCCTTTATGATCTGCTCCTTTTCTTCTTCGCTTAATTCAGTCTTATAGCAGGTCATCGTCATCTTCGCTTCCTCTCTTGCCGGCTTTTCCGCGGTCTCTGCGTTCATACCCTCTCCGTTAACATACCGGCCCGGCGGACAACAGGTTCCCGATGAAGAACTGCAGGGACCCCTTAACGCCGGACCTTGAATCCGAAAATTTTGTTGCGATCTCCGCAAACTGCTTTGACGCAATACTGTTAGGGTAAATGTCAATAAGCGCCCTCTGCGCCTTTACCGCCTTCTGTACAGAGATGTCAAAAGGAATATATCCTATGTAATCGAGGGATATATTCAGAAACCTTTCAGCGACCAGGGAGAGTCTTCTGAAAACTTCAAACGCTTCTTCAGGGGTTTTTGCCATGTTCACCAGTATCCGGAATTCCTTTTCCTGATACCTGGTGAAAAGGACTTTGATAAGCGCATAGGCGTCCGTGATTGCCGTGGGTTCCGGAGAAGTTACAACTACCGTCTCCTGGGCGGCTATACAGAAGAAGGCCACATTTTCGGATATCCCCGCCGCAGTATCAATAATGAGACAATCTATGTCAAGTTCGGCGGAATCAAAGCCCTCCAGAAGTTTCAGTCTCTGGAACTCATCGAGCGCAGTTAATTCCTGTATGCCCGAACTGGCCGGAAGTATCTTGATTCCGAAGGGGCCTTCGACAATTATGTCCTTCAGGTTCATCTCGCCGCTCAACACATGCTGTATGTTATAGCGGGGCGTTAATTGGAATAATATATCTATATTGCTGAGCCCGAGGTCGGCATCCAGGATCATCACTCTCCTGCCTTTTTTCTTCATCTCTATCGCCAGGTTGGCCGCGATATTTGTCTTGCCGACACCGCCCTTTCCGCTCGCAACAGCAATGGTCTTCACAAAATTTCTCTTCTCACGGACATCCGTCAACATGTGTAACTCCTTTTTCTCAGAATGAGGTTTGAAAGCTTCTCGGGTGTAACAAATTTAAGGTCATCGGGCACTTTCTGTCCCGTCGTTATAAAGGCGACCGGTTTCTGATAGGTAAGCAGGAGATTATAGAGGCTGCCGAACCTTGCGGCCTCATCAATCTTTGTGAACGCGATGCAATCTACGGGCAGCCTCCTGTAAAAGCGATAAGCGTCTATCATGAAGTCGTCATCACAACTCGCACTCATCAGGAGATGGACTTCCATGGGGACCTTTATTTGGCACATCGACAAAATCTCGTTGACATGGGATTCGTCGCGCGGGTTCCTTCCCGTGGTGTCGATGAAGATAATGTCCCTGCTCTCCGTGAATTTTAAAAGACTATCCTCCAGCTCTTTTGCGTTCGTGGCGACCGACAGCGGTATCCCCATTATCCTCGAATAAATCCTCACCTGTTCGACAGCCCCTATCCTGTAAGTATCGAGGTTGACAATGGCCGCTTTTTTGCCCTCCTTTATTGCGCGGGCGGAGAGTTTTGCTATAGTCGTTGTCTTACCCACACCTGTGGGGCCGATGAGCATTACCGCTTTTTTGTTCGTATCATGCGCCTTCACCCTTATATCAGCCGATATCATCGAAGGGACGCCGCTCAAATCTCCGGCCTTTTCACAAATACGCAGAGCGAATTCCTCGCGTATTGATCTTTCCGTGAGGAAATGGAATACGGCCTTTTTTTCAGGGGGCAGCGATAAACGATAGCCGTTGCTCTTGATGTCCTCTATGATCTCCCTGAGATTTCCTATCTCGTTTTTGATCTCACACAGGCTGTCATCCCAGGCCGTGGCGGCGGGCCCGGACTTGCGGTCTTCATGGCCCACCTCCTGAGATAGATCGGCATGCTTTCTTCCCGCGCCATTGTCTCCGTCCGAGACGTTGTCATAGTCGACCGCGGCCGTCACCTCGACAAAGGGCCTGATCCCTTTTTTTTCTTCGGTGGATAATATTACAGCCTCTTCACTGAGCTCCTTTTTAACCAGGTCGAGCGCCTCTGAAAAATTCCTTGCCTTGAATTTCTTAATCTTCATATTTCAAAACCCCTAATGTATAAAGTTTTACCGATGGAGATATCTCCGCATTCGATAAGATCACAATTAACGGAAGGAACCTCTCCGTAATCTTTCTGAGAAACCTTCTTACGTGTGAAGAACAAAGGATGACCGGCTGAAGCCCCTTAAACCTGTCTTCTTTAAGGGCGGCTTCAATGGCCCTGCTGAGTTTATTGATGATCTCAGGATTTATTATCCCTCCGGCTTCCAGAGACTGGGAAAGATCTCTCTCAAACCGGGGATCGAGGACCATCACATGGATGCTGTTGTCGGATGTGACATACTGTTTGGTTATGTACCTCGAAAGCGACTGCCTGACATACTCCGTAAGCATTTCGACGTCCTTCACGGAAGGTGAATAATCAAGAAGCGTTTCGAGTATGGTAATCAGGTCATTGACGGGCACCTTTTCCTTTAATAGATTCTGAAGCACCCTTTGGACACTGCCCAGTGTCAGATGGGATGGGATAAGTTCATCGACGATCTTGGGATAGTTCTTTGAGATATTATCCAGCAGTCCCTGCACTTCTGTTCTGCTGAGTAATTCCCAGGCATGATTTTTAACAAGCTCTGTAATGTGCGTCGCAATAACGGTTGAAGAGTCCACCACTGTGTAGCCTTTTGTCTGTGCCTTTTCAACATCCTTTTCACTGATCCAGTACGCGGGCAATCCGAACGCCTGTTCTTTTGTCGGGATGCCTTCGATCGTACCCGCTTCTCCCGACGCGACGGCGAGATAATGGTCCGCCATGATCTCGCTCCTGGCGATCTCTATGCCCCTGATAAGGAAGCGGTATTCATGCGGCCTCAGCTGGAGGTTGTCCTTTATATGTATTGAAGGCACAATAAAGCCGAGATCAGAGGCAAGCTGCCTCCTCATGGCCTTTATCTTGTTCAGAAGGGCGGCCTTCTCTCCCTCCACGAGAGAAATCAGGCCATATCCTATCTCGAGTGTCAGGGGTTCTATCTCTATGAAAGTTTCTATCGCGGGCTCCTGGGCCACCTGTTCGGCCTTCTCTTCCTTCACCTCTTCAGCCTTGAATGTAGAAAGGACATACGCAAGCGTGCCCGACGCAACCGAAAGGAGAAGGAAAGGGACATGTGGAAGACCGGGAACAATTCCGAGGACCACCATAATGCCCGATGCAGTCCCGAGGGCCTTCGGATTCATTAATACCTGCTGTGTTATGTCTCTGCCGAGATCGGACTCTGTGCCTGCACGGCTCACAACGATACCCGCGGCCGTGGAGATAAGCAGGGCCGGTATCTGCGAAACCAGGCCGTCACCGATGGTAAGGATGGTATAGGTTTTGGCCGCATCAACGATGGGCATGCCTTTTTGGACCATGCCTATTACCAATCCGCCGATAATATTGATGCCGGTAATGATCAACCCCGCAATGGCATCACCCCTGACGAACTTGCTGGCGCCGTCCATGGCCCCATAGAAGTCGGCCTCCTGGGAGATGGCGGTCCTTCTCCTCCTCGCCTCGGTTTCATCCAGGAGCCCTGAATTAAGGTCTGCGTCTATCGCCATCTGCTTGCCCGGCATGCCGTCGAGGGTGAAACGCGCAGCCACTTCGGCTATCCTCCCGGAGCCTTTTGTGATAACGACAAAATTAACGACCACCAGTATCAGGAACACAATAAAACCGACGGCGTAATTGCCGCCAACGACAAAACTTCCGAAGGATTTTATCACCTGTCCCGCTGCTTCTATGCCCTCATTCCCCCTCAGCAATATCAGTCTGGTGGACGCTATGTTCAGCGAAAGCCTGAAGAGTGTTGTGAGGAGAAGTATTGAAGGAAAGACCGAAAAGTCCAGAGGTTTTTTTATGTAAACGCCGGTTATCAGAATGACGATCGAAAGGGATATCGAGAATGAAAGGAACACATCGAGAATAAAGGGGGGCAAAGGCAGGATCATAACCCCTAAAATGGCGACCACGCTTACTGCTATGAGAACATCCTGCCTCTGCTGAAAAAGTGCAAGTAATTTCATGCCACTCCTCTGAGGTTATAGATGTATGCGAGAATCTTTGCTACGGCCCTGTAAAGCTCTGCAGGAATGAATGCATTGATCTGAAGCTTGTATAGTGCCCTGGCCAACGGCCTGTCCTCCACAACGGGGACGCGGTGCCTGCGGGCTATTTCCTTGATCTTTTCAGCAATGAAGCCTGAACCCTTTGCAACGATCGTCGGGGCGGACATTTCCTCTCTCCGGTATTTCAGGGCAACTGCGATATGGGTCGGATTTGTTACAACGACCGTGGCCCGGGGCACATCCTGCATCATGCGCCTCCTCGCCATCTCTTTCTGAATGCTTTTTATCCTGGACTTTATCAGCGGGTCACCCTCTGTCTCCCTGAATTCCTGCTTCACCTCTTCCCTGGTCATCCTCAGGGAGCGCGCGAACCTCCATCTCTCGTATATGTAATCCACCATGGCAAAAACGAAGAAGACAATGAAGGTAATGATTACCGCCCTGGACAAAAGACCGCCGGAGATCTTCAGGATTTCACTAATATCCATCGCTGCTGTAGCCGGAAGGACTTTAATAAGGTTCTTGACGATTGAATAGAGTATGAATCCGCCCACGATAAATTTGAAAAGGCTTTTGACGGCCTCAATAATACTGTTTTTCGAAAACAGCCTCTTGAGTCCGTTGACCGGACTGAGCTTTTCGAACTCAAACCCAAGCGGTTTGAGGACGAGACCGCCCTGCGCAGCGCCTGATAATAATGCAAAGGTGAAGCTGATCCCCAGGAAGGGCAGCAGTATCCGTAACATTTCCGATGCGGCAAACCTGACGGCGAAAACCGGGTTTGTGCCATACTGAAGATCCAGAAATTTTCTCATGAGTTCCGAAAGATTATTGATGAAAGAATTTCCTGATAAATAGAACATAAGGATTATGCCGCCCGTAGCAGCCATGGACAGTAGTTCGCGGCTTCTTGCAATCTGGCCTTTATCCCTGGCTTTCTGATGTTTTCGCGGCGTTGCTTGTTCGGTTTTTTCTTCGTATTCAGCCATGTTTAACTCCCTGCCGCGGCAAGAATCTTTGTCATCTCGTTTTTGATATTACCGATATAATTGCCCAGCACATTTATAAAAACAGGTGTTCCAACAAGCAGCACCAGAAGTCCTACAAAAATATAAATGGGGTATGCGACAAAGAAAATATTTATTTGCGGGGCCGCCTTATAGATAAAACCGAGTACGAGATGCGTTATGACCATAGTCATAACGACGGGTGCGCTTATTTTTAAGGCTATAACAAACATCGTGCTGCCGAGGGAAACGACAGCGGGGACTATTTTTAACGTCACGCCCTCCCCCGCCGGGATCCATTCGTAGCTCTTTACGAAAATATATATCAGGTCATGATGGGTGTCCATGCTCAGGAGCAGAAGCATCGCGATGAACCCGAAAAACTGCGCCAATTCCGTGGACTGGCCGATATCCGGATTGAACACATTTGCTATTGTCAACCCCATGGCGCTGCTGATCACCTGTCCCGCCATCTCTATCGCAAAAAAAACAAACCTTGCTGCGAATCCGAAGGCCACTCCCAGTATAATTTCGTTAAAAACTAATACAGGAAGGCTGTTTTGCGTTATCTTGAGGTCGACGACGGGAGTGAGTATGAGCGCTATGGCAACCGCAAGACCTATCTTGACCTGCGCCGGGAAATTCCTGCTGCTGAAGAAAGGAAGCAGTGCGACTGTTATCCCAGCCCTAAGCAGGATAAGCAGAAAGACCGGTATATATTTTGACAGGTCGTCCATGGTCATTTTATGTACATCGGTATCTTTTCTATGAGCGTGGTCGTAAATGAGATCAGCACTTTCGATATCCAGGGGAAGCATATGAAAAGGCACGCAAAGACCGCTATGACTTTGGGCACAAAGGTCAGGGTGAATTCCTGTATCTGTGTGACAGCCTGGAAAAGGCTCACTAAAAGACCTACGAGAAGGCTCACCAGAAGCGGAGGCCCGGAAGCAAGGAGTATCGTCTTAAAAACCTCGCCGGACAGATCTTTGACCATATCTACTGTCATTGAAAGCTCCTTACGATAGAACCGACCACGAGGTTCCACCCGTCTACAAGCACAAACAAGAGCAGCTTGAACGGCAGGGAGATCATTACAGGCGGAAGCATCATCATGCCCATCGAGAGGAGTACGCTGGATATAACCATATCTATTATGAGGAAAGGAAGAAATATCAGCACACCCATTTCGAAGGCTGTTTTGAGTTCGCTTATTGCAAATGCGGGCGCCACTACCTTCAGGGGAAGCCCCGCAGGATCTTTCGGCGGTTTCTCCTTCGCTATGTCCAGAAACAGGGAGATGTCTTTCTCTCTCGTCTGCTTCAGCATAAAGGTCTTGATCGGGGGTTCGGCCCTTTTGAACGCCTCCTTCATCGTTATCTGTTTTTCCATATAGGGGTTTATCGAATCCCTTGCGATCACATCAATCGTCGGCGACATTACAAAAAAAGTCAGGAACATTGAAAGGCCTATTATCACGGGGTTCGGAGGCAGCTGCTGGCCGCCGAGGGCCTGGCGCAGGAGGGAGAGAACGACCACGATCCTTGTAAAGGATGTAAACATTATAAGCACTGCCGGCAGAAGGGACAGAAAACTTATCAGGAGAAAGACCTCTACAACCGGATCATTGACGTTCATGCAACCGCTCCTTCATGTCCTTTAGCATCCTGAGCTTATTGTTGATCTCCGCAGTCGCCTGGGCCTCAAATTCATTCTCATCGAACGTCTTCAGCAGCTTTATGTCTGTTGAAGTGATACCTAAGAGGAGCACCCCCTTACCCATCTTCAGGGCTGCGAGCCCTTTCCTCGGTCCGAAGGACTGATAAGCGAGCACGTTCATCATCCCCGACCCGCCCTGCTTTTTTTTGAGGAAAAACCTCATGAACAGGATCATGCCTATGACAGCGGCAAGGGCCATGACCATCTGCACATATGCCCCTGTCATCTCAGCTGGTTTATCCTTTCCGTCGCGCTTATGATATCGGTCAGTCTGACACCGAATTTTTCGTTGACCACAACGACCTCGCCTCTTGCCACGAGTTTGTTATTGACGAGTATCTCCATCGGTTCACCCGCGAGCTTGTCCAATTCGACTACAGAGCCCTGGCCGAGCTGCAGGAGGTCTCTTATCAGCATCTTCGTCATGCCCAGCTGCACGGTGACCTCAAGAGGGATATCGAGGAGGAATTCCATGTCCTTGGCGCCGGAATGCTCCCTCTTTTCGCCCTTCAACTCCTCAAAATTGGCCTCTTCAGTTCTTTGTTCCATCTTTTCTAACATTGGAATCTCCTTTTAAAACATTGACTAATTTAACGGCCTGGTTTCCCCTGCTGTAGCCTGGCGCCCCAGTGAATTTTTTGACACCCTCTACTTTCACCGGTAGACCGTCTGATACGGGCTTCCCGAGATAGATCACGCTACCCACATCAAGATTGATTAATTCTCTGCATGTCAATTCCACTTTCCCGAGCTCGGCCGCAACCTGGACATATGAATCCATGAGCATTTCTTTCAGACCGGAGACCCACCTGTGGTCAATGTCAAACCTGTCGGTCTGGATGCCGGAATAGAGTTTCTCTTTCACAGGCTCTATCAGGGAGTATGGTATGCACAGGAAAAGCTTCCCTGTAAAATCTTCAACTTCGAGATGTATTTCAATCTTTATGACGAGTTCACTGGGTGTGACAATAGTCACCAGCTGAGGGCTCATCTCGGAGCCGACGAGCTCCGGCTGGATAGACGCTATCCCGCTCCATGCCTCGGACATGTTATCCAGGGCCGTGGTAACTATCTTTCTTATAACGCTCTGTTCTATATGGGTGAAGGACCTCCCCTCGGACTTGACCCATTTTGCACTTGGGCTTCCAAAAAAGAATTCTACAAAAGCAAAGACAAGGGGCGCTTCAAGAACAAAAAGCGAGTAGCCCTTCAGGGGGTCCATTTTGAAAATATTGATACTGGACGGGAAAGGGACGACCTTCATGAACTCACCGAATTTCGTGATCTCCATGCCCTGGATGCTTATGTCAACAAACTTCATGAACAGGTTCGAGACCGAATTCCTGAGAAGCCTGGCAAATTTCTCATTGGCGATTTCCAGGCCCGGCATCCTTCCGCGGATTATGCGTTCCTGGCTCGTAAAATCATAGACTCTGATGCCCGAGAGCAATTTCTCTCTCGCCACATCGGTATCTATATCTCCCGACTGCACGCCCTTTAAGAGCGCATCCACTTCATCCTGTGAAAGTATGTCGTTCATTGCATCACAAATTCCGTAAAGTAGAGGTTTTTAAAAACATCTTTTCCTATGGCCTGGTTCGCCCTGAGAAGTATTTCGTCTTTTAGCTGGAATTTGCCTTCAGGTTGCGTTATCGACTCAAAGGACTTACTGCTCACAAGAATAATAATTGCGTCCCTCAACTGCGGGATTTTGTCCGTGACCAGCGGCTGGTAAGATTTGTCGGCGAGCTCAAACTGAACAGACATTTTCAGAAATCTGCCCTGTTCCGCAAGGTTCATTACAAACGGATCAAGGGCCAGAAGTTCGACCTTCGCCGTTTCCGAGGCTTTCCCGGAGGTCGATTGATCCCCTTTCCCCTGTTTGGAATTGATCATCGTATAGGCGAAATAAGCGCTCCCCAGACATATAATTATTGCGCCGGCGATGATTATCATCAGTTTCTTCTTCCCCGATTTCTTTTGCGGGGGTTCAATCGCCTCAGTCGGCTCATTCTCAATCTCATTCTCTGGCATATGTTCTTCCCTCCTGGTTATGAATATGCCTGTATATTCAAGGAACATGCCATTTTTAAACCTATTGAAAACAAAGGATTTTATTTCTTGCAGCATCCTGGCGCCCGCGATATGTCAAAGAAATGACTCGGCGCCGGCAAGATGGTCGGGTTTCAGATTTCGAAAGGAGTGTATTTTGACATGGAGGGAATCGGGTACAACTGATTATGAATGAAGAGAAAAAAATCTAAAGTCGGGATTTAATATTGCCACGTCAGATCATGTTTTCTTGTCAACGCATGCACATGATTTTGAGCGATTTCAGATATGTTCTACTTTCTCACAGGAGTGTGCAAAACCATCAATATCCGATATCTGTTTAATTCCCATTCTACTAATACTACAGCGAAGTTTTTTCTAACCATCGGCAATCGCAGCCAGGATTCTTTTTCTATGTGAGCGATAGGCGACATCGTTTCTCCTCGTATGATATCTAACAATTTCAAGTGCATGTTTGATTGTGAGAGTTCTGCGCGGCAACACTGCCGCAAGGAGTATCTGCGCTTGCGGCAGTGTCAGGGCCGGAGTTTTTTTTAAACTGAATCCGCAACCGGAACAGGAAGTGCAGCGCAAGGAAGACATATATCATATGGCGATGCCATGCTGGCCAGGAACGGTGCTCATATTGATCCATGCCGACTTGGCTCTTTCCATCCTGAAAGCATTGCTCTATTGGCCAGCGCATTGTGGCCGCTTTGTACAACTCCGAAAGAGGAGTGTCTTTAGGAGCATTTGAGAAGGCATATTTGATCTGTCCGTCTGTGGTGCGTCTTAAAATAAGCCAGACAGAGTCCTTCTGAGGCAGTCCGTCGCGGGACGGATAGACTCTGAGGCAGGCGACATCGGCCAGGATGGGTCCTTTCGCCCCTTCAGCAAGAACCACCTTGGACCAGATACGCCTTTTGGACTTGGCGATTTCACCGACCGTATGCGTCTTTCCCTTTATGAGGATTGGTTTGCTGGGCCGGGGGCCGTGTCCTTGATAGGGCGGCAGACCCACGGTAGGTTTATGAAGAAAGACCTGGGCGTTCGATCTAATACCGGCAAAATAATATTTCCCCTGCGGCAATGATTCAAGAAATTCCCAGTCGGACCCGAAGGTGGCGTCACAGCCGATCCACTTGGCGGGGAATAAATTCGTCTTATCGATTTTATCAATGAGATCACTGGCGATTTGCGGTTTTGTCTGAAAGGCAATATCTTCAGGTACCAGGTTAAACTTGCATCGATCTTCCTGCTCTTTGCTAAACCAGCTCTCCGGCATATACAGCCTGCCGGTCAACAGACCGTAGCCCTTCTCGCTGGAGTAGCCCACAAAGACACCAGATTGGCAGTTATCCACCTTGCCAAGAGCGCCGCAATACTGGCGGGCAACTCCGACTGACTCTTTCCCCTTTTTGGCAAACTCGCTGCTATCGACGGTGACCATGCCCTCAGGTGAACAGATAGATTGCGATAGCAACGTCTGATGGCGCATCTCCATCGCCTCATGATCCCACCGCTGGCCTTTCATAAACTGCTGCAGAGGCCGAACGGAGGTTTGATCCAGAAACTCAAGGGCTATGGGCTCTATGGATTTGGTTTCTTTGTTGCTCAAAAGTCCTGATATGTATGCCAAACTCAGGCGTCTTTGTTCTTTCCGGCCAAAACAACCGTGAAATTGATCGTGAAACTGCACGAGTTCCTCTGCTGTCAACTTTACATCCGCTTCGGTAAGCTTCATACAAGGAACAATATCGGGATTCCATCCGGCATGTCGTAATATCATATGCAGCGCCTCCACTTTATGTAGGGTTGGTGAAGGTCGGTGAAAGAGGCTGTAAGTTTTCTTTTCGCATCCGATTTCTTCCCGGAAGTGGGGCTCTAACTCATAAACATATACCTCCTTGATGCATCCGTGATATACATAGCCTTTCCCCTGTTTGCCGCTGCCGAAGGTCTGGCCGATAAATTTCCAATTCGCCGCCCGGTAACTCGTCCCTTTGAATCGGGCCGGATCAACAAAGGTTTCCACCAGCCATAAGCGTGTCCCAAACCGCTCTTCCCAATCACGAGTGAGTCGGGCAAGAGTCAGGGCAAGCACATGGGAGGCGAGATTCTTCACTTCCACCCAGGCAGGTATCAGAAACCGACTGTTATTGGCGATCCTGCAGAGATTTGTTTTTCGCTGCTCAGCCGACCAGCCGATATAGTGGTCCCGCACTCGCAGTTTCAATGCCGGTGCGCTAAAGGATAAGGCTGCTACGGGCTGGCCCTGTATGAACGCGAGATATTTCAGGCGATGTCCTAAAAGCCTTTGATAACCCAGATAATGATGCTGGCGTACCAGCTGATCCCACACAATCTCCAGATTCGTTTGATTCGCTATCTGCAAGGTAACCGCCGGCAACTCATGTACTGCACCGCGGATTGGCGATGAATCGATTTCACCAGGCTTTTGCACAGTGCGCAAATCTTTTTCTGATTCAATATTTCTTCGTATCATGATCGCATTACTCGCTACAGGCGTAAGAATCCTACGCTGCCGAAAAGTGTGTTTTATCCCGGCAAAATAGGCAGCCTCTCCTTCACGCGCCTTTATGCAATCTATATTACAGATTTCCATTTTGTTTGTCTATAGCAAACTTCGCTGTAGTACTAAACAGAACTAAGAAAATTAGTGGCGTGACTTTCCATTTCAATGACGCATAGCAAGAAGGTGACGTGGTATTGAATCCGAGGAGAAATAAACTTTCAAGGAGTGGATGCAGTACAAATGAGCAATATAACGAAGCCGGTTAACCGCTACACCTACAAAGACGCAATGCCTGTGCATGACGAGATATGATGATTTTCATTTAGACTATTGTGTATCTGTGAGCATTACGTAGCATCGTTATATATGCGAACTGTTCATTCGTGGCCTGCCAGAAAAAAGAAGAAGTAACTAAATTTTATGAGCTGAACCTATAGCACTCAACTATTTGCAACAAACAAGTCTGACCCCAAAGCTCCACCACAAGGTTCTTTGTCGCTGACTCTAACTGATGCTACAGCAGTTGAAATTGCCACAGACAAACCTGAATTTTTAACCTTGGGAGAGATGACAATAGAAGATCTGATTGACCGATGCATATGAGAAAACAAAAGGGCGCCGCAATAACGACGCCCCTCGGAAAAAATGAGAAGAGAGATTACTTCAACTCCTTCTCCATCTCCTTCTCCTGCTCCTTCTCCTGCTTCATCTGCTTCTTCCCTTCATTTATCTGCTTCTTCTCTTTCTTCGTCATGACTTTCCATGCCATCATCTTGCCGTCCTTCTCTGAGTACTTGGCGGTCAACTTGTCGCCAACCTTCACGTCAGCGAGGGTCTTCCCTTCGGCAAACTTGGTCTTGTCAGTAGTAGTGAGCACAACTTCGCCCTTCTTACCTTTTATGGTAAGGGTATTTGCCGCTGCATCAACTGCTGTCACCTCGCCGGTGACATGCATCGCCTTCGTTGCATGTCTCTTCTCTTTTGCAAAAGAGAGTCCCACAACGGAGAGAACAAAGACAAGTGATACGATAATAGCTAATGCCTTCTTCATGAAATCACCTCCTTCCATAACGTGCCATAATGGTGCATAATACGTCTGGTCATATAACAAGTTAATTGAATTACTCAAAGAGTAAAAGGATGCTTATTGCCTGATATTGACTGCGCCTGTTAGCGCCGTTCGTATTGGCCCCCCTGGCGTTCATCATGTTCGAACCCTCCGTCTCCGCGTTCGCCCCCCCCACCACGTTCGTGCCACCAACAACCAGAACATGTGATAAGCAAGACGGTCACTATAATTAAGCTAACAATTCTTCTCATATTCCCTCCTTTCGGTTGTTTGCATCCTTCCCTTACAGCATAGACCTCATCTACTTATTTAGGGGCGACGCGAGCCCCTTTGATACGAGCCTCTTTGCAGTTTATTGAGAGTATGTTCAAACTCTTCATTTCCCAAGACGAATCTTTGAGAGGGATCCTATAACCCCGAAGGCACTTAATAGCCAGAGAATAACTGCTATAATCACAACCACATTCAATATTGTCTTTATGGTAGATTGCATCGGTATGTATTTATTAATCAACCATAGGACTACCCCGACGACAACAAGAACAATTATCAATTGAACCAGCGGCATAGTATTTCTCCTTTCATGCTTGGCATTGAAGGAGAAGGGATACTTTTCCCTCTCCATAGAGCAGTGTGCCGTCATAAAACTCGCACTTGAAGGGGCACCCCGGGAATTCAGGATAAATGAGGAGTGCTTTCACGGAATGCCCCTTCCTTATCCATCTACTTTTTCTCTTCCACGTTCAAGAGGCTCTTAACGGATTTCACACCTCTGATTTCCCTGATCTTTGCCATAAGCCGTTCCTCGGTCTCCCTGCTATTCACAAAACCCGTAAGCACAACATCCCCTTTTGTAACCGTGTAATCGAGCTTGAAATAATGAGCATCCGGGTCTTTAAGTACTATCGCAGAAACTTTCGAATGAATCGTTGAGTCGTCGATATTTTCACCTGCTGTTTCGCCCGTCATTGTGGCACAGCCCGAAAACAAGGCCAATCCGAAAACCACTAACACTGTCATAAAAATAACCTTCTTCATTTCTCTCCTCCTGTCTTTAGATGTGCAATTTATTAGATTGCAAGGTTAATACATGAAACCATGGAAATTAATACCTGCAAAGCATTTGCCGCGGTCATCGCCTCTGAAAGAGACCTACCACCAGCACAATGACTGCTACGACGAGCAAAATATGGATGAGCCCGCCCATCGCATAACCGCTCAAGAACCCCAGCAGCCAGAGTATCACGAGTATCACAAAAATCGTCCAGATCATTTATTCCCCCTTTCCGGCAACAAAAGTGCGTATTTGTGCTATACCGTTGCTTAATGAAATAGTACCTTATCTTCAGGTGATGTCAAGATCAGGCCTTTCTTATCTGACCATTTTTAAAAGGACTTGAATCTACCAAAACTATGAACCGTAAGAAATTACACCTCAAATGTAATCTTCTGATGGCTTGACAGTTGCTTGACGTGTACTACACTACATCTATCGATTACTGGTTAAAGCATACTCTTTTTTTAAAATGAGATAAATTGTTTAGTTCAGGAAGCAGCTTTGTTTTTCGGGAGCCTATCGAATGCTGTGTGTCTTTCGTCCCATAAGAAACACGCCATTTTTCTTGATGACACCTACACACAGACAATTTCGGAGGTTCTAAACATTTATCAATTTCTTAATCAAGCACGCACTTTTGATAATTCCTGGCTGCTGATCAAGAAAAATGATAAGTTTGTTTCGAAAGAAGATATGACGAGGGAAGAAGAATCTGTTTTCTGACTCGTTAAAAATTTCGATAATAGTCTTCAGGCGCTCTCATAAAAAAACGGAAGTCTGTTCGACACCCCCTAAGCGCCGGGGGGCATCAGACCACCTCTCGATCAAAGCCGTTATTAAAATTAACAAGCGGGGTCCCGACCATAGGGAACCCCGCCTATTTTCTTGCTCTTTATGCGAGAATTTCTTTACTAGAATCTCACGCCGAGGCCGAGCCCGTAAATAAACCGACCGTCGCTTAGAAAGGATTCCTGAACGGGGAAATCATACTGGATCAGCGCACGAATGAAGGTGGTTTGATTGAGAAAGACTTTTACTCCGGCTTCAGGCCCGGCTTCCCACTGGTCCTTAATCCTGCCGCCATAGCTATACCCGAAATTCGCCCCGATCAACGGCTGTACGCGGCCTAAATTGAAATGGTAGTCGATCGCAAGAGTTGTTGCGCCGTTCCAGGAGCTGCCCCCTTGGTTGATACCAATATCCTGTCGGAGGGCTCCCTCAAAATTATCCGTGAAGAAATACCCAAGACTCAATGACGTTGTAAAATCAGTACGCCTGAGACTATGATCGCTTGAGCCGGATCCCGAAAGAGTGAATTCGTAGTCTCCTTTATGGAAGCCATAGCTCGGCTCTTGAGCGAATACGAATGCAGGTAATAAAAATAATGCGACAGCGACGATACACACTTTGGTAATGAGAGATACTTTGCTATTCGCCATAATCAATCTCCTTAACTGTTGATTTTCATTTTAATCGCATCAGTTTGCACCTTTGTTCTTCTTCCATGCCCAGTGCGGTCTGTCCTCGACCGGGTACCAAGAATTTGCTTCTTCGGAATTGCCCTTTTCACCTCCTCCATTGTTAATTTCGGAGCCACAAAAATCATAGGTATAAGCCCGCATAGAGACAAAGCCTCCTAAGCGTTACGCTCTCCACTGTAAGTGCTCAAATTCTGAATCCTTCTTCACAGGGATAGACCTTTCGGCTCCATCCCTGCAAAAGAAGGAGGGTTAGTAAGCTCATTATAGCATCACAAATAAAGTTGTCAATAGGCATTTATCGTATATTATTTAAGAGGATAGACGTTTGATGAAAACCAAATATGGTGCTGTTGTCTTCAGCATCGAAGATCATAAATAAAAACTGAAAACCCAATTCGTGAGGTTGCATGGAAGGGTTTTCTGAAATATAATTTTATAGAAATATGATTATCAGAAGAGTTTCATTTATCGAAGCGGGCTCACCCGGCCTGCATATCTTCAGCAAGTTTCCTATACCGCGACTTGGCGCCGTGTTGCTTTCTACCATCCTCAGGGAAAGGGGATACGAAATAAAGGCATTTATTGAGGACATTGCCGAATCTGACTGGTCATTCATTGAGAGCTCTGACCTCGTCTGCATCTCGACCATAACGTCCACAGCGATAAAGGCTTACGGATTGGGGGAACGATTAAAGCCCCTGGGGATACCAGTAGTTATGGGTGGGGCACATCCAACGTTTCTGCCCGATGAGTCCCTGGAATATGCCGACTTTGTCATACGGGGGGAAGGAGAGCATTCCCTTGTCGAACTGCTTGAGCACCTGGAGAAAGGGACCCCGACCTTAACAGGTATCAAAGGGCTTTCGTACAGGGACAGGGACGGGAGGAATGTTCACAATCCCTCCAGAGAATTTATCGAAGACCTTGACAGCCTCCCGGAGCCTGACTTCTCCCTTGTTCATAAATGGGACCTGTCAAATACCTATCCTGTTTCTACATCGAGGGGCTGTCCCTTTCACTGCAAGTTCTGTTCCGTCATCAGGATGTTCGGAAGGAGCTACCGTTTTAAATCCGTTGAGGCAACGCTGAAGGAGTTAAAATATGTGGCATCAGTATCGAAGGCGACCAAGTTCATTGTTGACGATAACTTTGCAGCCAACAAAAGGAGAACCAAGGAAATCCTCAGGGGAATGATTGCGGAGGGAATTAAGACGCGATGGTCTGCCTAGGTGAGGACAGATGTTGCCAGGGACCCGGAGCTTCTCCGCCTGATGGCTGACTCGGGCTGCCATACTTTGTACATCGGCTTTGAATCCGTCAATCCCGGGACGCTTGAAGCATATAATAAAAAGCAGGGATTGGAGGATATTATTTCCTGCATCAGGACAGTCAGAGATCATGGTATTCATATCCACGGAATGTTCGTCTTGGGGGCGGACACCGACGATGTGGAGACTATACGCGGGACTGCTGATTTTGCAACAGGCCATGGGATAGATACTGTGCAGTTCCTGATTCTTACGCCACTGCCGGGAACACCGCTCTTTCACGATATGATGGAGAGCGGCAGACTGCTCCATACAGACTGGAGCAAATACGATGTCCAGCATGTAGTTTTCAGACCCATGCTCATGTCAACGGCCACCCTGCAGATTGAGACCTTCAGGGCAATGGCTCGCTTTTATTCATGGCGGTATATTTTCAGGCATCTGGCAAGATTGGACTTCCACTACGCAGCGATCGGAGTCTTTGGGAAAACGTCTATCCATAAAGCCCTGAAGTTGTCTTCCGCCTATCTACAAGAAGCCAACGTCCAATGAAAATTCATCACTTAACTTTCTTGAGTATTGAGTTCAGCAAGAAATCAGCAATCTACCAGATCTTGAATTTTATTGAGTACTATTTGAATTGATGCTATCTGCAGGGTCTCCGAGAGACGTTGACTTCAGGAAGAAATGTTGCTTTGTGAGATCGAACTGTTTCCGCGTTGCTACATTAATGAAATTTTATTTCCCCCTAAAGAATATATTCGTATATTTATCCCTTTTAAAAATATAGTTCATTAGTAACATCAGAGAGATACCTGGGAGAAATAATAACAACGCTGATATTATCATTTCATAAGGTTTTTGCTCGCCTATTCTGAAGAAACCCAAGAAATGTCCGATATTAGGAAATAGAAGAGACAACACTACGAGTAAACTCGTAATAATAAACAAACCTCCCAATGTCATTAAAAAATAAGTTAACGGTTTTCTAATTTTATCGATAGTAAACAAGAATCTGTCCACCACTCCGTAAACTTCAGTGCTAAGCAGATTTTTCATTCTGGTATCTGTGTTTTCTATTATTCCTGGTTCAAGAGTTATATCACCCGGATTAAAATTACTCCTTTTATCCAAATAAGCTAAAATCTGGAATGCAACCATTTTTCTTCTCTGGAGAAAGTCAATTTTGAATATGACATATTTTTCTTCATTAATAGATGCCTCTACATTTGTCTCCTTATCCGAATAGACAGGTTGCACATCAATTAGTTTGACAAGGTCTCCAAAAAATAACATGGGATGGTTCTTCACCATATTTTTTACAATGTCTGAATTGCCTTGATTGTGTAAAACGACCCTAATAACCGAAAGTGATTCGACAGGTTTGCCTTGGTAAAGAACTCGTATTTTTTCCTTAGCAATGTGTCTTAAATCGAGAGCATCAAAATAAGAAGGGATCACCATATCTAAAACGCGCCTGGCGGAATAATGTCTTGTTATGAGAGCTCCCAGAATTATTGATGCTATGGCAACTATAATTGTAATACCTAATTCGTTAATATTCATATATTTGCATGTCCGTTCGGTAGCATAAATTATTCAATAAAATCTACATTCTTTTAAAATATCTGTCAATGAAGATTTCAGGAAGAAACGATCGAGTATTAATGAATAGTCGTGCCAGTCCAGCGATCGCGGTGAGCCCAATAAGGGCACTTTGGACAGACATCGCCTTCCGGATAATCAATGCCTTCTTCGTGAGGACAACCAATAATCCTGTTTGCAATTAGAACGCTTCGCACAGGATATTTTTCAATAAATTGCAGTATTTGTTCATTAATCGTAGGTTCAGCACGGACATCCCCCTGTTCTAAAACCCACCTCTCCAGGTACGTAGGCTCAGCACCTTCTTGAAATATAATGCCTACTGCTACTTTCGAAGCTGTCTCATCATTTGGGCCATAATAGGCAACTGTCGCCACAGGGTAACCGCGAAATCCTTTTTTGGCTTTCTTTTGAAGTGGATTCCTAATGTGACGTTTCATAACCATGCACTTCGCTCGCATGTTTGACTAACAATTACAATTCCATTAATTATATCAAACTGTAAGAATGAAGAGTACAGGAGAAACAAAACGGACAAGCATCCTTCCTGAAGCACGCATTTGAAAGCTGAACCTGAAAGCAGTATATTTCAACTCGGAATCCGCGAAAATTTCCCATAAGAATTATGCAGAGTTATCAAGCACCTATCAGCAGTTTTCCGGCAACATTCATTGACAGTCAACCCTGTAAAGTTATAACCTGTTAAGCAAATATAGAACACGCTTAAAGAATAAATGTTCTGTGGTAAATAGAAAATGAACAACCAAAACAAAATTCGGCGTGTTGCCATTGAGTCAATCCGCTGGCTTGGCTTCCTTGCGGGAATGACAATCGTTGTAGTAGTTCTGCTTTTCCCCCACGAGTGGACTGGTTTGGATCCCGGTGGTTGGGACATTGGGTTAACTCTCGGCCTGATCCTCGCGCCTGCTTTTGTCTCGGCTGTTCTCAGTCTCGTTCGTAGGTATTGGCTCCTCATCCCGCCCGCACTGTGGTTTAGCGGCTGGAGCTTCTCGCTTCGATTAAGAAAGCATCCACCAGCTTGGTCCACAGTTTTTCTGGTGGCGGCGGTGGTCATGCTGGTAGTGCCATTCCTATCATGGGCGCTTAGGTCACAGAAGAGACCGGGAGAAAATAGGGACAGCGACTATTTTACTTGACACGATAACTCTTTCTGATTTATATTGCAGCCATGCCGAGGATAGCGCGTGCAGTGGCTGTCGGTTATCCCCATCATATCACTCAGCGGGGCAACTATCGTCAGACAGTCTTTGAAAGCGATGAAGATTATGTTCAATATTTGGACTGGCTTACAGTTTACAGCAGGAAATATTCGCTAAAGATATGGGCCTATTGTCTCATGGGAAATCATGTTCACTTCATTGCAGTACCGATGGAGCCGACTTCTCTGGCCAAGACTTTTAATACGCTTCATATGAGGTACTCTCAGCATTTCAACAGGAAGAATAAAGCTACAGGGCATCTATGGCAGGGGCGCTTTTACTCTTGCGTACTTGACGAGAGACATCTTTATGCAGGGATACGATATGTAGAAAACAATCCCGTGAGGTCACGAATAGTGAGGAAGGCAGAGGAATACAAATGGTCAAGCGCTTGCTGTCATGTAGAGAAGAAGACGGACCCGGCATTGTCGGAGGATTGTTATATTATTGGAAAGATAAAAGATTGGTCTGCATATCTCAGAGAGAAGGACAAGTCATCTCTAATTGATGAGATACGGCAGAATACAAAGACGGGCCGTCCATGCGGCGACGATGGCTTCGTGCTCAGGTTGGAGGAGTTGCTCTGCAGGCGGTTGGGCGCGTTGCCATGGGGAAGACCGCGAAGAGCGCAATAAATAGTTGCTGTCCCTATTTCTAAATGATAAGGAGCTAATGTCATAATGAAAATATCGGTAATACTTGCTCACCCTAATAAGAAAAGTTTTAACCATGCCATAGCTGCAACTGTCATAGAAACGCTGAAGGAAAATGGGCATGAGGTCTTTTTTCATGATTTATACGAAGAGAAATTTGATCCGATATTGCCGGCAGAAGAAATTTATAGAGATGTTGCTTTGCCTTCTGAAGTCGAAAAACACTGCAAGGAGATTTCAGTGGCAGACGGAGTTGTGATTATCCATCCAAACTGGTGGGGACAGCCGCCTGCCGTTTTAAAAGGATGGGTCGACAGAGTTATTCGCCCTGGCGTAGCTTATGAATTTCTTGAAGACGACAAAGGAGAAGGAGTTCCCTGTGGTCTATTGAAGGCAAAATCAGTTGTTGTGTTCAATACTTCCAATACTGAAACTGAAAGAGAAATATTCGGTGACCCCCTTGAAACCATATGGAAAAACTGTATTTTCGATCTGTGCGGCGTTAAGAGCTTTTATCGCAGGATGTTCAACATCATAGTTATGAGCTCAGAGGAACAAAGAAAAGCGTGGTTGCAGGAAGTCAGACAGACGGTTGATAAATATTTTCCAGGTTTGTGATTACTATTTATAGGGCGGGAAGTGTAAAGAAGAATGTGGAGCCCTTTCCGGATTCCGACTCTACCCAAATTCTTCCACCATGACGTTCAATAATTCTCTTGCAGATTGACAGACCCAATCCGGTTCCGGGATATTCTTCTTTGGTATGAAGGCGCTGGAAAATGACAAATATTCTTTCTGCCTGGTCAGGATTTATCCCCACACCGTTGTCCCGGACTGAAAAAAACCATTCATCCTCTTTTTTCTCGGCCGAGATATGTACTTTTGGCGCGTCTTCGCCATGAAACTTGATAGCATTACCGATCAGGTTTTGGAAAACCCTGCTCAGTTGTGAGGCATCAGCCATTACCGTCGGCAGAGAACCGTGTGTTACCATTGCACCGCTCTCTTCAACAGCTGAACCCAGGTTCTTAAGAGACTTTTCTACCAGCAAATTGCAGTCTGCAGGTTTGAGGACCATGCCCTCTAATTGAACCTTCGAGTACTCCAGCAGATCTCCAATGAGCATCTCCATCCTTTGAACTCCGTCTATCGTGTGGTCGATGAACTCCTCAGCTCTATCGTCTAACTTGCCCTTGTAACGCTTTGCCAGCAGCTTTACAAAACCTGAGATTACACGCAAAGGTTCCTGAAGGTCATGAGACGCCACGTAAGCGAACTGCTTCAAATCCGAATTGGAACGTGCCAGTTCATCCGCCAAATGCTTCGATTCTTTCTCCGCCCTCTTACGATCTGTAATGTCCTCACCGGAACTGAGCGTTCCGATTATATTACCTTCTTCATCCTTCAGCACTGTATTGCGCCATGCGATCAGTCTCTCTTCCCCTGATTTGGTTAAAATTGGATTTTCAAAATATTCAATCGGCTCCAGATCCCCGGAAAGCAATTTGACAAAACCAGTTCTCACCCATTCCCTGGCCTGTTTCGGGACAAAATTATCGAACCAATTTTTCCCGATAATTTCGCTTTCTTCATATACGAGACTCTCACAGCCTTTTTTGTTTATGAGCTTCACTCTTTGATCAATACCAACCACCACAAAAATGACTCCCGCGACATCAAGATACTTTTGTGCTTTATCTCTTTCCTGTTGCAACTCGATCTCCGCACGTTTATGTTCATTGATTTCGTTTTGGAGTTTTCCATTCGCGGCACTGAGTTCCGCTGTGCGCTCTTCTACAAGTTCTTTAAGGTGTTGACGGTGCTTCCTTAACTCTTCCTCTACCCGCCTGCGTTTGGTAATATCCCTGAAGGTCACGACAGCTCCAATGCGTTTGTCACCCTCCAAGACAGGAGTACTTGTATACGCGACGGGGAAACTTGTACCATCCTTTCTCCAGAAGACTTCATCCTTCACACGCCGAATGATTCCATATTTGCAGACAGAATAGATCGGACACTCTTCTTCCGGATATGGACCGCCGTCTGCCTTTGAATGATGCCAGATTTCGTGACTATGTTTTCCGATGAGTTCTCTGACCCTGTAACCAAGCATCTGCGCGGCAGCGGAGTTAACAAAGGTATGCCTGCCATTCAAATCTAACCCGAAAATCCCCTCACTGGCGGAGTTCAGGATTAATTCATTTTGACGGCTCAGTCTTTCAAGCGCCTTTTCCGCCTTCTTGCGCTCAAGATGTTCCTCCACTTCCTCCAGGGCCCTCCGTATTGCAGGTACAAGGCGCGATAAGCGTTGTTTGAGAACATAGTCGGTTGCTCCTTTCTTGAGTGTTTCGATTGCAAGCTCTTCGCCCATTGCTCCTGAGACGAATATAAAGGGCACGTCAGGAGTTTTTTCCCGGGCTAAAGCGAGTGCTGAAATCCCGTCAAAGGAAGGAAGCTTGTAGTCCGAAAGAATGATGTCGAAAATACCCCGGTCAAGGGCTGCAGTGAAACCGGCCCGAGTTTCTACGTGAGTTATGTCACAAGTCAGACCCTCATCTTCCAGTTTAGCCCGAACAAGTTCCAAGTCGCTCCTGTCGTCTTCGAGATAAAGAATGCGTAATGATGATTTCATATCTTATTTTTCGATATTTCTCATTTATCGTTTTCTCACATTCCCAACGCTTCCCGGAGGAGGTTCGTTTATCACCGCCCAGAATGCTCCAACGTCTTTGACCGCTTTCACAAACTCATGGAAATCAACAGGCTTTACGACATAAGCGTTCACACCGAGTTTGTAACTCTCAACCCAGTCCTTTTCCTCCCGTGAAGATGTAAGTATCACCACAGGGACCATCTTCAGCTTCTCGTCCGACCTGATCTGCCTCAGCACCTCCATACCGTTCACTTTCGGCATCTTCAGGTCCAGAAGCATCACCGCAGGATTGCCTGACGGACGGGTGTTGAAATTCCCCCGGCGATAAAGGTAATCCAGGGCCTCTTCACCGTCATAAGCTACGACTACTTCGTTTGCAAGATTGTAATCGGCAAGTGATTCTAATATAAGCTCTACGTCTCTCGGATCATCCTCAGCTAATAAAATACGTTTCAGTTCAGTGACCATTTATTCCCCTTTCATGGATTTTGGAATTAAAAAATAGAAGGATATCTCCTTATTTCGGGATCAAATTCTCATGCGTTAACTTAACCCATATGAACACTAAAAGGAAAGAATTCCCGCAAGCAGTCTGAGACTCACCCTGGGTCTCCCGTTTTCCGGATCGTAAAGAAGCGAGGCGGGAATTAAAAAATCTTCCCGCCCCTTATTTGATGGGAGGATATTAAGCGGCTATTGTTTCATGTTCAAGAGGTCCTGCATGAGCTGGTCCGTCGTTGTTATGACCTTTGAATTCGCCTCGAATCCCCTCTGGGCCGAGATCATATTCACAAATTCTGCTGCAAGGTCGACATTGCTGAGCTCAAGTGTATCGGAAAGGACCCTGCCCACTCCGGATGTATTCGCCATGGCGATTATGGGCTGGCCTGAATCAAAAGACGCCGCGTAAAGATTCTCTCCGTGCTTTGTAAGCCGGTCAGGCGCGGAGAACTTTGCGAGTGCGATCTGGCCTATTGCCCTTGTCTGGCCGTTAGTGAAGGCGCCCGTGATAACGCCGTCCTGCGATATTGTCATGTTATTCAGACTTCCTGCGGCATAGCCGTCCTGGGTCTGGTTCGTTACTGCAAAAGCCGACGCGAACTGTGTTGTTCCATCCAGTCCGTTTCCCGCAGGCGTCTCTCCCGTGCCCGCTCCATAATTAAAAGATACAGTCTGCGGCGATACAGAGGTCCCGAAGTTGAAGTTTATTGCTGTCCCGCTGTTGTCGTTGTCGAGAGCGCCGTTCTGGTCGAAGGTAAGCGATTGCGTCCCGTCCTCGACCAGCAGGTCCGGATTTGAAGGGTCATTATGCACATAATGTACTGTCCACGCGTTGTCCGCAGTCTTCTCGAAATAGAGCGTCACGTCATGGGCGCCTCCCTGGGAATCATATACAGTCGTCGTAGACGAGAAGTTATAATTGGCCGGGTCATCATTGGTCCCGTCCCCGTTTCCGTCCAGCGTGAAGGCTGTGGCCTGGGTCGCTGATGTCGCATCCAGGTTCAGGACGATGGACGCACTGGACGTGGCATGCGCCGGACTCTGAGTGTTTTCCACCTTAAGGTCTCCTGTGTTGCTTGTTATAGCGCCGGACGCATCGGCGAGATACCCCTGCAGAATCAGTCCGTCGGGGTTGACAATATTTCCGTTCTTGTCCATTGAGAACTGTCCCGCCCTCGTGTAATAGTTTGTACCATTGTCTCCGACGATAAAGAAGCCGTTTCCGTCAATTGCGAGATCAAGGGCGTTCTGCGTCGTCTCAAAGGATCCCTGTGTAAAAAGCGGGGAGATATTGCTCACAAGCACCCCCCGTCCCACCTGTGACGACCCGGCGACACCGTTAAGGGTCTGGCTTAATACATCATCGAAAGACGCCCTGCTCGATTTAAACCCCGTGGTATTCAAGTTTGCGATGTTGTCACCTATCACGGAAAGTGACACTCCGTTTGCACTCAAACCGCTTATTGCTGTGTAAAGCGATGTCAGCATTACTATTTACCTCCTTTTATTTTTTATCACTATGTCCTGCGATTGCTGCAATGTAGTCCCGGCATAATACGGCATAAGGATGATACGCCCGGCTTGATTTATAGTCCTTTGACGACGGGCTTGCGAATTTCTGTAATATTTTCACCTTAATTTATCTCCGTAATGTCGCTCAGTTTGATCTTTGTGTTTCCATCGATGATAAGGTTGGTATCG
The DNA here is from genome assembly GCA_963716185.1 of Thermodesulfovibrionales bacterium. Taxonomy (GTDB): domain Bacteria; phylum Nitrospirota; class Thermodesulfovibrionia; order Thermodesulfovibrionales; family SM23-35; genus CAVZMO01. Next base: position 2,655,444 of record OY970295.1, on the reverse strand, counting down.
TTATTCTCAAATGAGATCCCCGTAACGGTCCCCTCCGCTGCGGTTTGACCGTCGCCGGTGAATTTGACTTTCCTTCCGATAAAACTGGTTGTGAGTGTGTTGTTGAGGGAATTCTGATAAACAGTCAAATCTTTCAACTGACTGCTGATATTGGTCAACTGTTCGAGGGAAGAAAACTGCGCAAGCTGCGCGGTGAACTCGGTACTGTCCATAGGATTCAAAGGGTTCTGGTATTTCATCTGGGTGACAAAGAGCTTCAGGAAATCGTCCTGGCCAAGTGTTTTTTGTGTTGCAGAAACATCCATACATTACCTCCAATTCATACAAAAATATTTATCAGGCTGTCGCCTGTGTGAAAATCCGGCAAACCGGCCTCTTCCGCTGTCTCACGGAAATACCTCGGGCCGTTTCCCATATCCTCTGATTCTTTTTGCCCGCCTCTCAGGTTTATGGAAAAACTTCCTATGTTGATGCCGTCACCGGCAAGGGTATTTATGATACTGTCAAGGTTCCTGTCGATCAATTCTCTTCCGACAGACTCCGATGCATCTATCCTCGCATGGATCACACCCCTGTCCGAATTCAGGCGAATGTCGAGTTTCCCTATCCCGTCAGGCTCAATGGATACTTCTATCGAAGTGTCATTTTTCTTTGTGACCTCAAAAGTATCTCTGGAGACGCGGCCCACCTCCGGCGTTTCAGTCTTCCGGAATACAACTTTTCCATTTTCCGGACCGGCCGCCTTATCGACTGGAGAAAATATGTTTTCAGATTTGCCGCGGGTTTCTGATGACTGCCCGGAACGGTCTTTCTTTTGATCGTTTATCCTCTCCTCTGCGACGGTCTCCGGCGATGAAGGCGCTTCAGCGTAGGGGACCGGTTTGATAAATTCATGTCCCGGCGATGCGACATCGCCCTCGGGTGTCGCTGCCATTTCAGGGGGTGTCTCAAGAGCACGGCGTTCTGTTCTCTTTTCAATCCCGCCATTGCCGTCCGTCTGCGGAGAAACTTTGAAAACCGCCTCTGCGTCCGGGTCTTTATGATTAAAGAAGTCGCTTGGGACATCCGCCCTGCCGCCGCCCGAGACCTCATCCGAACAGTTTAAACCTTTTGAACCGTTTAAACCGTTCCCGCTCACCTCCTTTTTCAAGAGCGCCCCCAGGGTCTGTCCTGCCTTGTTATCCTGTCCTGCTTTATTATCGATATTGTTCTCCACAATGTTTTGTTGAGTATCTGTTTCCTTTGACATTTTGAAACCTTCGGGAGACACCCGCGAGACCGGGCTTTCCGGGGGTGCCGTCTCGCTCCCAGCATCAGCGCTTGCAGCGGAAGGACCGGCGTCAGGGACAATCTCCTGAAGAAAAGTTTGAAGGGCCTGTAACATGATCGGCATGCCGCCGGTCATATAATCCATGAAAGATCCTTCGGACCGGGTCTTGTCAGCAGACTGCGTTTTTGAAGCCGGGGAATCCGTCCTCACTGATGATTCCGTCACGGCTGACATTATTAGGTTCATACCGAACCATTAACAATAAATGTGCCAGGAGGCAGGGGCTGGAAATTACTGATTCTGCAGGGGTACTGAGAGATCCGGTCCGGGCTATATAGGAAAATATTTCATTGATGGGGAATTTTTTTCTCAAATCTTGTAATGCTATAAGTGATTGACGCCGCTTTCCTTTCATCCATGTATGACATCACGGCGCCGGCCTTTTTGCTCTTCATCCTTGTGATGATCTCCGTTGCCGTCTGATCGTCCAGGGCGTTGAGCTTTGCGGCAGCATCCTCAGGCGGCATCCCCTCGTAAACCTTGACGATGTAATCGAGTCTTTCACCTCTTATCTTCTCTATTTCTTTGAGTTTATTCTCGAGATCATTCAAGAGCTTTGTATATCGCGCCGTTTTTTCTTCCACGTCCTTCTTCAGGGTGTTCAGCTTTTTCTCTTCCGTATCGAGATAAGCTTCTTTTTGTTTTAATTCTTTCTGTTTTTTCTCGATAAATTGAATGACGTCATCCTGTGCATTGGCTGAAATGGGGGGCAAAAGATAGAAAACAGACGACAGGACACAGATGACACAGACGGCGGACATAATAAAAGCTTTCTTTACCGGCGCCGGACACCGGATATCTGTGGTCCGTCTTTTCATTTCCTGAACTTCTTCGAGATGTAGTTATAGTCGGCCTCATCCTGCTCGACTATTAAGGCTTTTCTGTCGTCCTCACAGATAATTCTGTCCCTGAACTTCTCGAGTATCCTTTTTTCCTTGTATACCTCGAGCATATCGCTCTTTCTCATCTCAAACTCTGTGTTGAGTCTGAAGACTGCGCTTTTCTGCTCTTTAATCTGCCTGTCCAGATAGGAAAGATAATCATAAAAAAGACTTACTTCAGAAATTTCCAATCTACCCTTCCCCTGGCCGCTTTTAAATTTGTCTTCCGTCCTAAGAAATGTGTCTTCGAGGTTTTCCAGCCTCTCTTTTTCGGTATTAAGCCTGTCGCCGGTCTTTTTCACCTCGGCCTCGAGCTGCTCCTGTGCAAACTCCTTCAGCTCCAATACCTTTGATATAGTTCTCTTGCCGCTCATTTCTTCGCCTCACTTCCGTCAAACAATATATAAAGTCCCTGGAGAGCATCTCCGATATCTCTTCTTTCGTTCATGCCTTGTTTCATATAGCCTTTTAGTCTATCGATCATCTTTACCGCATAATCCACTTTAGGGTTTGACCCTTCTTTATACGCCCCGAGATTGATCATGTCTTCAAATTTCTTATATACGGCCAATGTCTCGATAAACCTGGACGCATATTCTCTGTGATCGGGATCTGTTATATCCGGCATCAGCCTGCTTATGCTCCTCAACACGTCTATCGAGGGATAATGACTTTCCATGGCGAGTTCTTTGGACAATATGATATGGCCGTCGAGCACCGCCTTTGCCGAGTCGGCAATAGGATCGGTCAGATCGTCCCCTTCAACGAGAACCGTATAAATGCCCGTGATGCTGCCGGTCCCCTCGGATGTGCCGACCCTTTCAAGGAGCTTGGGCAGAAGCGCAAAAACCGACGGCGTGTAACCTTTTGCCGTCGGTGGCTCCCCTATGGCGAGACCTATCTCGCGCTGGGCCTGCGCAACACGGGTGAGCGAATCCATGAGGAGCAGTACGTCCTCTCCCCTGTCCCTGAAATATTCCGCTATTGCCGTGGCTGCTAAAGCGGCCCTCACCTTTGCAAGCGGCGACTGGTCCGACGTGGAAACAACCACCACGGATTTTTCTATCCCTTCCTTCCCCAGGTCTTTTTCTATGAATTCCCTGACCTCCCTTCCCCGTTCACCTATCATCGCGATTACGTTGACCGATGCCTCCGTATACTTTGCCGTCATACCCAGGAGGACGCTCTTCCCCACACCGGGGCCGGACAGGATACCGATTCTCTGCCCTTTTCCACAGGTGAGGAGTCCGTTTATGGTCCTTATACCGAGATCCAGCGGTTCCGAAATCCTGCGTCTTTTCAGAGGATGCGGCGTTTGTGAAGTGAGGGGATAGTCGACTCCTTTAACAATGCCCTTTCCATCAAGGGGTTCACCGTTGCCGTTTATTACCCTTCCTTTCAGAGAGGGAGAAACTCTTATTGAGACCTTCCTGCCCAGGGGTAAGACCCTGCTGCCCAGTCTTATGCCCGCGAGGTCGCCGACACCCATGAGCATCACCTTCCCTTCCCTGAATCCGACAATGTCCGCATCCATCGATTGGTCGTTGTCCCGGAATATCTTGCAAGATTCACCTATAGTCGCCTTGACACCCGTCGCTTTAACAATAATACCTGTAATCTCTGCGACCCTCCCGTAAATCTTCACGGGATCTATCCCGGAGACGGCATTTATATAGGATGATAAATCAATCCCCACCCAGCCTGTCCCCCATCTCTTTAATCAGATTTTTTAACTGGACATCCACATCTGTTACCACATCTTCTACAGGGCTCATCACCACGGAGCCGTAGGGCGAGGCGGAAGGATCTATGTCGAATACTATATCGGGATGTATGTTCAGGATGTCCGGTTTATGTTTCATGAAGAGGTCGTAAAGGTAAGAATTTATTTTTATGACGATCTGTCCTGTCCTTTCCAGCCTCTTCAATGCCTCTTTAGTTATCTCCACGATTTCATCCGGGTTTGTTTCCAGCTCTCTGAGAATGATCTTCCTTGCGATGCTGACGGCGAGCTCTATGAACTGGGGCTCGATCTCTTTTATCGTTTGCCTTTTGAGGTCCGTCAACTCCTTGATGATATTTTCGAACCTTTCCATCAAAACCATCGCTTTTTGCTGCCCCATGTCGAATCCGGCCTTTTCGCCCGTTTCGAACCCTTTCTCATAGGCTTCCCTCTCAACTTCCTCGATGTTCCGGGGCTCCACTAATAAGTCACCGGCTTCCGCCTGCATCTTTAACAGGGGCATATCGAAGGGCATAATATTATTAGCCTTTGTGAGACGGTTTCTATACAACAATTTCCTCACCGCCCCTGCCTGCCATCACAATCCTGCCCTCCGCCTCCAGCCTTCTCGCCACCTTGACAATGTTCTGCTGGGACTTCTCAACATCGGATATCCTGACGGGGCCCTTCGCCTGAATCTCTTCCTTGAGTATCTGGACAGCCCTCTGGGACATGTTCCTGAATATCTTTTCCTTCAGCGATTCCGAGGCTGTCTTTAAAGCAAGGCAGAGTTCTTCAGTGGTTGTCTCTTTTAATATCATCTGTATCCCCTTGTCATCCACCCTTACGAGATCGTCGAATACAAACATAAACTTTCTGATCGAATCCGCTACCTCAGGCTTTTGTTCTTCGATCTTCTCGAGCACCAGCTGCTCCGTTGACCGTTCACAGAAGTTGAGTATTTCGGCTATCTTCTTGGTGCCGCCCAGTTTTTTATTCTTCCCCCTGCTCATGTCAAGCTGCCCCTTGAGAACGTCCTTCAGCTCCTCTATCGCGCTTTCCGGTATCATTTCGGTCGTTGCGATCCTCATTGACACATCGGACTTAAGGTCATTCGGCAGCAAAGACACCACCTCCGCCGCATGTACAGGTTCGAGCAAAGAGATGATAAGCGCGGCTGTCTGCGGATGTTCCGATAGAAGAAAATTGGAAAGAGTCCTCGAGTCAACCCACTTGAGTGAATCGAGGGGGCCTTCTTTTGAGGCGATCTCCATTATCTTTGACGCGCCTTCTTCTCCGAGCCCCTTTGAAAGGACTTTCTTTACAAATTCATCGCCTCCAAAATACATATCGCCCGTGGACGCCATCCCTTTTGCCTCTCTCAGGACATCGTCAACAGCCGCCTTACTGACGCTCTTCAGCCTTGTCATGTGCGCGGAGAGCTTTCCTATATCCCTGACATTGAGGCTTTTTACTATTTCCGACGCACTGTCTTCTCCTATGGTCATCAAAAATATGGCAGCTTTTTCATATCCGTCCATGCCCATTTATTTCTCCTCTATCCAGTTCTTTATCAGGTTGGCTGCCTCTCTCGGGTTTCTTCGCGCCCAGTCGATGACATTTTCATTCGGGGCCCTCCCCGACAACTCCAAAGCCTTTTCAATATCAGCCACGGTCTGCGGCAATTGCAGGTTGGTGGCGGGACGCTGCCCGGCCGGGGCAGACATTATGGTCTTCATCATGGGCTTTACGATAAACAGGAACAGCAGCGCTACAGCTATGAGCGGAACAATATATTTTGCCGCCGTAAGGACGACCGGCATAATCTCTTTTTTAGGCTCAGTCATATCCTCCTGCGGAGTCGTCTCAAAGGGCATGTTTACTACCCTCACTTCATCTCCCCTGTCTTGTGTAAACCCTATCGCATTTTTCACCATATCCTCGAACTGTTTGATATCTTCCTCGCTGCGCGGCGTATATTTCTTTTCCTTTGAACCCTGCGGGGTTGAATATATGCCGTCCACAAGAATTGCAGCCGATATCCTTTTTACTTCTCCGGGCGTATTTATGACGTGACTCGTCGTTTTGCTGATCTCATAATTTACAACCTCGGTTTTCTTCTCCGACTGTCCATGGTTTGAAGCCGTCTTTTGCACGGCTTTCCCGGGAAGGTTTGATGATACACCGGGAACCCCTCCGCTTGTTCCGGTCGTCGATTTCTCCACATTCTTCTGTTCACTCCTTACTACCTGACTGTCGGGATCGTATTTTTCCTCAGTTTTTTCTACCTTTGTAAAGTCAAGCGCGGCAGTAACCTTGGCTTTTACCTTACCCTTGCCCACAGCAGGTTCGAGGATGCCTGTTATTCTGTTCTCCAAATCTTTCTCAAACTTGCGCTGATACTCCAGCTGGTCGTTGGTCATATCCAGGGTCTCACCGGAAGTCATGGTAAGCATTTCTCCCTGCTGGTCAACCACTGAAACATCCTTTGAATTCAGCCCCTCAACGCTGCTCGCCACGAGATGCACAATGCCCTGTACCTGACCTTGTGACAGGTTTCTGCCCTGTTTCAACTTTATCAGCACTGACGCCTTTGGTCTCTCTTCTTCTTTTGCGAACAATGTCTTTTCCGGCACCGCGAGAAGGACCCTGCATTGGTCCACCTCCGAGAGAGACCTTATCGTCCTCGCCAGTTCGCCCTGCAAGGCCCGCCTGTAATTCAATTTCTGAACAAAATCCGTCATGGTAAAATTGGATTTATCAAAAAGTTCAAAGCCGACGCTGCCTCCCTGGGGAAGTCCCTGACTTGCCATCTGAAGCCTCAGTTCGTATACACTTTCGGCAGGCACCATTATCCCTCCCGCCGATACCTTGTAGGGTACCTTTTGTTCCTTCAGCTTCTGAAGGATCGAGCCCGCGTCCTCTTCGCTCAGGTTTGAATAAAGGATTTGATAATCGGCTTTCTGAGTCCATGACACCAGGAGAATGACGGAGGCGATCGCCGCGAAAAGGACGGCGGCGAGCATAACCTTCTTTTTACCGGGCATGGATCTTATGTTTTCTGTTACATCCGCGATGCTCATGCTTATACCTGCATCCTCATAAGCTCTTCATAGGCGCTCAAAAGCTTATTCCTGACCTCTACCATCAGATTGAAAGACATATCCGCCTTCTCCATGGCGATCAGGGCGTGGGTCACATCACCGCCTGATGTCAATTCCTTGACAGCGCTTTCAGTGTCGTCCTGCACCTGCGAAATCTTGCCGATAGCCTCCTGCATAACGCTCTCAAAGCCTTTGGAAGATGACTTACTGCCGGTCGCCTGCAGGAATTCCGGGCCTGACCGCAGTCCTTTTATCTCCATACCGGACATTATTGCCTCCTTAACTCGTGATCATTTCCAACTGCTATTTCCCTAATTCGAGGGTTTTCATAAACATTGTTTTTGATATGTTAAAGGCCGAAACAGATGCCTCATAGGCCCTCAGGGCCATCATCATGTTCACCATCTCTTCGATGATGTTCACATTCGGCATCGCCACGTTGCCGTTTTTATCGGCATCGGGGTGTGAAGGGTCGTATACGGTTTTGAAGGGAGAATTGTCCGTTGCGACATCGACGACCCTCACTCCTTCCAGTTGGACCCCGGATAGATTCCGGGGCTCAAGCAGGTATGAAGAGAAGACCACATCTTTTCTCCTGTAAGGTCCGCCTTCCTCCGTCCTTGTGGAATGGACATTCGCCATATTGGAGGCGATGACATTCATCCTCTTCCGCTGGGCCTCAAGCGCCGACGCACTCACTTTAAAGACAGCAAAAGTATCCATCCTTATCTCCTCATTGCATTCTTGAACATTCTTATCTTTGTGTTTAGCATCGTAATACCCGCCTGGAAAGACATTGCATTCTCCGTCATCTTCGCGGTCTCCATGTCGAGTTCGACACTGTTCCCGTCTTCCCACGAATTTGCCGTACTCGTCTCTATTTCACCGGAAAGACCGCTGCCTCCCGTTTTTATATGCCTGGGGTCTGTTGCACTGAGTCCTATTTCATTGTCCAGGGCCTGTTTAAACTCTATGTCCTTTGCCTTGTAACCGGGGGTATCGGCATTTGCCATATTCGAGGTAAGAACACTGTGCCTCATATTTGTGAAATTTATAAATTGCTCCAATATCTTAAAATCACCCATGATAACCTCCAATAACAAGTTTCATGCCAGGCAAACTGCCCAAAGTATTCACGAGGACTTTGATGCGTCCTGAGTTATGCGGGGCATACCTGGCTGTATTCATTCAGTTTGTTCCTTATCGTTCTTACACTTACGCCGAGAATCCTCGCGGCTTTTGTCTTATTGCCGTTGACAGTCTTTAAGGTCTGCAGGATCAAATCCTTCTCCACATCTTTTATCTTCCCGGCGGAATATCCTTTCGCAACCGAGTTTTCAAGCATCAGGTCGTCCATGTCCACCGTCTCCCCGCTGCAGAGAAATACCGCCCGCTGAACTGCATTCTCCAGCTCTCTTACATTTCCGCGCCACGGCCTGCTCCTGATAAGATCCATGCCTCCTTCTGAAAACCCGCTGATCTTCTTCCCTGCAAGGACCGAGAATTTTTCGAGGAAATGGTCCGCGAGCACTTTTATATCGCCCGGCCTTTCCCTCAGCGGCGGCACTTTCAAGGGGAAGACATTGAGCCTGTAGTAAAGGTCTTCTCTGAAACGCCCTTCCGCGCATTCTTTCCTCAGGTCTCTGTTCGTGGTTGCTATCACCCTGACATCCACCGATACGGGATCCCTGCCTCCGACCCTGTCCACTTCCTTTTCCTGTAAGACCCTCAGGAGTTTTGATTGGAGCACCATGGACATTTCACCAATCTCATCAAGCAGGAGGGTGCCGCCGTCGGCAAGTTCGAATTTGCCCTTTTTCCTGTCTATCGCACCTGTGAAGGCCCCTTTTTCATGGCCGAAGAGCTCTGATTCGAGGAGGTTGTCCGGTATTGCGGCGCAATTAACGGCAATAAAAGGTCTTTCCGCCCTCTTACTCAGCCTGTGTATATATTTTGCCAGAAGCTCCTTGCCGGTCCCGCTTTCTCCATAGATCAATACTGTTATATCGCTAGCTGAGAGGTTCCCGGCAAGGGCCACTATTTTCTTCATCTCGGGGTCACCGGTCAGTATGTCCTTCTCACTCCTGACCCTCTGCATAATAGACTCGATCATCCCCTTAAGGGCGTCAAAGGAAAACGGCTTTAAGAGATAATCTGCCGCGCCCTCTTTCATTGTCTTTACAGCGTTCTCGATCGTTCCGAAGCCTGTAATAACAAGTACGGGCATATTTCCGAGACGGCTCCGGATCTCCCTCAGAAGAGAAAGCCCGTCCATTCTCGGCATCTTCATGTCCGTCACAACCAGCGAATAGTCCGATTGCTTAAGCTTCTCGACGGCGCTGCTTCCGCTGTCACACAAGACCGTGTCATAACCGAGTCTCTGCATCGCCTCATTCAAAGCCAACCTGATCTGCGGGTCGTCATCGACAATTAGTATAGGTTTCATTCATCCTCCCTTTGTCTGCCTCACACTCGCCGCGCTGCGTTAAAATAGAGACTGAATACGCTCCCATTTCCTTCTTCGCTTTTTACCTTGATATAGCCGTCATGCCCCTGCATGATCATCGATGCGATGGCAAGGCCGAGGCCCGTGCCTGTATCTTTTGTGCTGAAGAAGGGATTGAATATCTTCTCCATATCAGCCTGCTTTATGCCCTCACCCGTGTCCCGTATGTCCACCGTGATCGTACCTTCTTCCCTTTTCATAATAACGTCTAATCTTCCTCCATCGGGCATGGACTGGACTGCATTTATGATCATATTTATGAAGACCTGTTTTAGAAGCTCCGCGTCACCCGGAATCTCATAATCAAAAAGCGATTCCTTCACCTTTATCTTCCTCGATTCGATCAGCAGTCTGAACATCGAAATAGAATCCTCTAACACTCTCCCGAGATTTATGGATTTCATGAGAGGTTTATTCGGTCTCGCGAAAAAAAGCATGTTTTTCAGGATGTTGTTAAGATTGTGTATGCCTGTCGAAATGCCCCTTGCGAGGTCCCTGTGGGCATGGTTTTTAAGGTCTTTTTCGAGCATGCTCGAAAAGAGTTCTATACTGCAAAGGGGGTTTCTTATTTCATGGACTATCTTTGCCGACATCTCTCCCATCGCTATCAGCCTCTGGTTCCTTTCCTGCTGGATCTCCAGTTCCCTCAATCTTGTAATATCTTTTATCAGGATGACGGTTCCTATTGAGTGCCCGTCAGGATTGACTATGTTCGATCTGGAAAGGATAATATTATGTTTTTTCCCGTCCACCCTTAAAAAGGTTTCCGAGCCGGCCCCGGTTATTGACATATCCAGATCATTGAAGGTCTTATCTTTGACATTAGAGACATTCAGGGCGAGGAGTTTTTCGGCAGATTTGTTTACGAGGGTTATCTTATTGTCAGGATCGACAACAATAATTGCTTCCTCGAGATTGTACAGGATCGCCTTTAAATATTCCCTGTTTTTCTCCGCGTCAGCAAGCGCTTCGTTGAGCTGCCTGTTTTTCCTCTCCAGTTCCGCAGTCAGATATCTGACCTTTTCCCGGAGCAGATCGTAATAGGTCTCAAGGCTCTTCGATGCCGCCGTAAAATCATGGAATGCTTCGCTGAGGCGCTCTACATCCATTAGAATACCCTCTTGATCCTTTCCAGAATATCAGCTTCTTTTAATGAAGCCTCTGCCGACCGGCTGAATACGCTATTACCTTTCTGTACGCTCCCCGGAAGTCCGGTGGGATTTTCTCCATGAGAAAGCTTTAATACCATGTAATATGTCCAGCCGATATCATCCTGAGTCAGGTCTTTTCTGTTCTCTGGTTTTAAGGAGGCGACAATCTTATAGAACTTAAGGGCGTCCGATTCTTTGCCCATCTTGTATAACGCGTCCGCCAATTTTATGTACACCTTTAAAGGCGCACCCGTAGTCTTCAATGACTTTTCGCAAAACTTGACCGCCTTTTTCACGTTCTTCGCCGGTTCCAGCAGGTCCGCGAAAAAGAGGACATCCTCCGGCTTCATTTCCTTGATGGAAAATACCGCGTTCATGGCTTTTTGATATTCCCGGTTCTCCCTGTATATCCTGGCTTTCACACGCAGGACATCGTCCTTATTGCCTTTTCCTTTTATACCTTTTATAAGACCGAATGCCTTATCTGCGTCGCCCATATCTGCATAAAAATTCGCAAGCATCAGACTGCACTGGGACTTCACATCAAAAGAACCATTTCTTATCAGCCATGTGCAGAGATCTACAAAGGGCCGCCCCGATGACTTTAAGCCCTCCGCCGCCTCCAGCAGGAACTTTGATCTTTGGGGATCCATAAAAAAGTGACCGAAGGAGTCCCAGAGTTTCAGGAATTCCCCGGCATCTTCCTTTTTTGCGTCAAGCATCATCTTTTCGAGTTCATCGACGGTATCCCTGTCGAGATAACGCCTCGAAGCCAGTTCCTTCATGAGCGAGACGGCCTCATTGAGCTTGCCCTCTTTTTTATAAATCCGTGAGAGCATGAGGAGAGCTGCATCATATTCTTTACCGTAGGGATATTTATTCCTTATCTCGATAAGCCTGGATTTTGCCTCCTCCTGTCCGCCCGCTCTTGAACAGACTTCCGCGAGATGAAGAAGCGCCTCGCGCCGGAGACCCCTGTCTGAAGTCTGCAATGCGCTATTGAAGTATTTACGGGCGGAATCAAACTGTGACTCTTCAACCGCTATCAGCCCGAGACCTATATCCGCCTTTGATTTGAAAAAGGGATCTCTTATGGAATTGTAGTAAATCTTCGCGTCGGATGATTTTCCCATAAGCCTGAAGGTTTCAGCGATCCTATATGTTGTCTCGGGAGATAAGCCGGCGTATTCTCTGTCTTTGCCGAGAACGGACACATAGAGACCGTAAGCTTCATTTAGTCGCCCCATGGCCTGATAGGCGTTTGCCCTTCCATAGACCGCCTTTGTTGAGCTGCCCGAGATTTCATAATTCAGCAGGGCTTCATTGAAAAGACCCTGATGATACAGGGAATCCGCAAGTTCCATATGGGCATTTTCTGCATGAGGGGAGTTCGGAAAATCCCGGAGAAACTGCTTAAAACTCATGGCGGCTTCGGGATAATATTGCATCCTGAAATAGGCTTCCGACCTCTCAAACAGGGTAAGCTCTTTCATATCATTGCCCCTGGAATAAATATAGGCCAGCCTGAAGTGCGCCAGGGAATCGAGATGTTTTCCCGAGAGATCATATGCCCTGGCATAAGCGTAGTGGTAAAGGGAAAGATCGGCAGCGGAAGGCGTGCAGGCTGAAAGTATCTTAAGCGCATCGGCAGGTTTTTTGGAGTTTACCAATTCGAGAGCTTTTTCGATCGCCGGAGATTTTGGGATATTAGTAAGGGGTTCCGCTTTTACCGGCAGAAGCAATAAGATGGCGATTATCAGTATCCTCATGACGAATTGTGTGCTCATGACGGATACTTTTTGCAATAATTATGCCCATTACAATCTATTGAAAATTAAGGAATTTTACGATTACGGCCACGTCAAAATAATGACTTTTTAACGCGAAAAATGCAGACATTGCTCAAAAATTTATTTAACTCGATGAAACGGATAGCGAGCGCATTCCCCGTTACGGGGTTAGCGAGCGAATATGATAAAGAAGAACTCCTTACGTTAAGATATCCTGCGGTCTCGCAGGATTCTTCACTTTATTTGAAACATCATTATGGCAGTACTTATAAAAATATTCCTTGGATTGGTCATTAAAGTACATTAAGGTATCGAAAAATAAATTCTTTCACAATCCCGATATGCATCGGGACATTATTTCTATTACATTTTCGGGGTTAATATCGTGGATATTACTTTTGAAAGTCTATATTTTTTTTCTTCAACTTTTCGATGAGGGTGGTCCTGTTCAGACCCAGGAGCTCTGCGGCCCTGTTTTTTATGCCTCTTGTCTTCTCGAGCGCCTGGATGATCAATTTCCTTTCCATCGTATCGATCACGGAATTGAGGTTAATCCCCGAATCGGGTATTTCGATATCTTTCTGTGAATAGTCGGATACTTTTGAGGCTTCAGGGCCTTTAAAGGTCTCAATGTCTATTATTTCGTGGAATTTTTCCGGAAGGTCCGAAAGTTTGACGGTATTGTCGCCAACGAGGATCGTAAGCCTTTCTATAAGATTCTCCAGCTCTCTCACATTGCCGGGCCATTTGTATTTCATGAAGCACTCCATCACGCCGGGAGAGAATTTGAGCGGTTCTTTTTTTCTCTTTTTTGCAAATTTGTGAACAAAGTGGTCTACCAGCAGCGGTATATCATCGCTCCTCTCTCTAAGCGAAGGGATGTGGATAGGGATAACGTTCAGTCTGTAAAATAGGTCCTCTCTGAATTTTCCCTCTTTAGTCGCTTTTTCAAGGTCTTTGTTCGTAGCGGCAAGGATCCTCACATCCACCTTTATCGTCTTGACCCCGCCGACTCTTTCAAACTCCCTTTCCTGTAATACCCTCAATAACTTGACCTGCAGAGAGGGGTCCAATTCACCGATCTCATCGAGGAAAAGGGTGCCTTCATTGGCGAGTTCAAACCTGCCGGCCCTCAAAACCAGGGCACCGGTAAAGGCGCCTTTTTCATGTCCGAACAGCTCGGACTCCAGGAGGTCTCTGGGAATCGCCGCACAATTCAGAGGGACAAAGGGTTTCTGAGAACGGGAACTGTTGAAGTGGATGGTCTTGGCAATGAGTTCCTTCCCGGTTCCGCTTTTACCCGTAATCAGGATCGTACTATCGGTATCAGCCACCTTCTCGATCATTTCATAAACTCTCTGCATCTGGGTTGAATCGCCGATTAATCCTTCGAAGTCGTATTTTCTCTTGAGCTGCTTTTTGAGCATTATATTCTCTCTCTGCAGCTTTAACAGGTTTATGGCCCTGTTTATTATTATCAGCAATTCCTCAAGGACAAAAGGTTTCGTGACATAGTCGAAGGCCCCCATTTTCATGGCTTCTACAGCGGTCTGTACCGTTCCATAAGCGGTAATAACAATGGCGGGAGCGGTTATGTGCAGGTCTTCCGCCTCTTTCAATACATCCAGCCCGCCTTTCTCCGGCATGATGAGGTCAAGTAAAAACACGTCGAACTTATTTCCCTTAAGTAATTCAAGACCGGCATTGCCATTAGAGGCCGTAGTGACTTTGAAATCGTTTTCTTCTAAAAAAGCCCCGAGCGCGTCCCTGACCGACTCATCATCATCAATAATGAGGATGTGACTCATGGAAAGACTTTAAAACTAATCGGCGCCATATGTCAATAGTTTGACTCTATGGGTTTCTTTAAAAAAAGGGATAAAAATTTCCTCAGGCGGAAAATTTTTCCCACATAAACTTCAATTCTTTTTCAGCACATGCGGGAATCCTCAAGAGATGAACTCATATTTGTCATGCTGAATTCATTTCAGCATCTGGCATATCGATTGCAACTGAAATCAAACAGCGAGTTCAAACATGCGCTAATAAATGCTTGGAGGGATCAATGAACCTAATATTAGGAGCTGTCTTTTTGTCGGGAGTATCATTGTTCGTTCTGTCAGTCTTCAGGGGAATCGGGCTGGACATGCTTATCAATGCCAATGCTCTCCTGATTATTTTCGGCGGTACGATCGTGGCGTTGTTTGTCGGGTTTCCCGCCGGGCGTATACTGGATACCCTATACAACGTCATCGATGCTTTCAGGGACAAAAGGGACAGGCAGTCGATCATAAAAGACATCCTTGATATAGCGAGAACTTATAGAAAAGGGGACATAAGAAATCTGGAAAAGAGCCGGGAAAAAATAGATGATGCTTTCCTGCGTCTCGGGATCAACCTTCTGATAAACCACAGCGGTAGTGACGATATTAAGAATATTATGGAAAGGGAGATGGCGTTAATGGTCGTAAATTATAATCTCAGCCAGAACATCCTCAAGACAATTGCAAGGCTTGCGCCGTCATTGGGCCTCGCAGGCACAATTATTAGCCTCGTTCAGATGTTCAGAAACCTGCAGTCCGCAGACACTATGGGCCCTGCGATGTCCGTAGCGCTCATGTCCACATTTTACGGGGTCGTAATCTCCAACCTCTTTGCCTTGCCGCTGTGCGCCAAGATGAGGGAAAGAACCATAGTCTCTGAAATGCTCATGCACATGACTATTGAAGGCATCCTTGCCGTAAACGATATGGAACATCCGTTAAAAATCGAAGACCGTCTCACTGGACACAGGGGAGCCGATGAGGTGAGGCTATCGGCAATGAAAGACAAACTGCCGCCGGCAGTCGATGCGGCCGTTTGCCGCAACGGATAGCACATATATTCGGAGAGTCTGAATAGTTGGGGACATCAAAATGAAAAGGGCATCTGATCATTCGAAAATGCAGCCTGACATTTCCTCTTATAAAAAACTCATGAGGGATTCCAATATAACAACAGACACAGACAGCAACTGGCTGATAACGCTGAGCGACCTCATGTCTCTTCTGCTCGTATTTTTTATCATGTTCCATTTTATGAGCAGGAATTTTGCGGGGGAAAAGTCCCGGCCGAAAGATAACAGCGTTGTCGCGGCGCTGGACACCCCATCGCATAGCAATACGGCTGATACTGTCGAAAAGATTAAGAGTGAGATGGATTCGGCAATAAAGGACCTGGATCTTGAAGAAGGCGTAGTTGTTCAGACGGACAGAAGAGAGGTGGTCGTTTCAATAAAGGACAACATCACCTTCAGGTCGGCAGACGCGGAGATACTCAAGAGTTCCGAACCTATACTCGATAAAATAGCCGGTGTCATAAAGAACCATCCTTCTTTAGTGGTCGAGATCGACGGCCACACGGACAATGTCCCGATAAATACACGCCGTTATCCATCAAACTGGGAACTCTCTGTTGCCCGTTCCTCAAGCGTATTAAAATACTTTATTAACAGGCACGGCATCGGGCCGTCCAGGTTCTCTATTAAGGGAGACGCGGACCAGAGGCCGCTTGTACTGAACGGTACCGCAGCACAAAGGGCTCAAAACAGGCGGGTGGAAATCAGGCTTAAAGAGACGGAACCTTAATAAGACCTGTCGAGTTTATCAACAGACGCTAAATTATTTGTCCAGAATTTCCGATATATAAAATATGAATAACTACAGGTCTATTCAGAGGTGATAATGACGGAAAAAAGGAAAAGGGTTCTTGTTGTTGATGATGAAGCACCTATAAGAGCACTTATCAGGGAGATCATCCAGCCGGACGGCTATGAAATATATGAGGCGGCAAATGCTTTTGAAGGCATTGATTTACTTTCAAAGCATCGCATAGACTTGGTCATTACCGACATCATGTTGCCGGATATCCCGGGCATAGATTTCGTAAAGAAAATCCGCCAAATTTCAACAATTCTGCCTGTCATAGCCGTCACCGGCCATGCTGCTCAAGATGATATTTATGAATTGGTGGCAGCAGGGATTTATGCCTATCTTAAGAAACCTTTTGTCGATACCGATGTTATTTCTACTGCCGTAAGGAACGCCCTTACACCGGACAGGTTTGCTCTGACCATGCCGGACAAAAAATTTATTAAGAGGTATCCTCAAGATCCGGGCGGCTTTATAAATGAAATTATTATAGCTAAGCAGGAATGGGAGTCCGCTGTCGATTTTCTCGGAAGGGTCGTAATGCTTGTAGCCCCGGATAGAAACATATGCAGGTGCAATAATGCGCTCTGCGGCCTGACAGGTAAAACTTATCAGGACCTCTTGGGGAGAAAGTGGGATGACATTCTAAGGGAAACCGGTTTCATACCCGTGCCGGGTGATTATCACCTGTCCGGCGGCGTTGAGTTTTATAATGACGCGAGCAGGCAATGGATGCTGGTTCAGATATTCCCGTCTTATGAGATAGACAGAGAAACAGAAAGTCTTCCAAGACAGGTCATTACTTTCCACGAGATTACCGAATTAAAACGGGCCGCAGAGGAGATAAGATATCAGAGGGAAAAAATCAAGGCGCAGAATATCGAGCTGCAGGGCAACCAGAAGACACTCGAAGAGGCCCTTGACCAGCTTTCAAATCTCATCGCACAGGTTGAAAAGACCCAAAGCTTTAATATCAGGTTTGAAAATCCGAACCTCGTAACATGCAGCGAAACGTTAAACTGCCGGGACACCGGATGCCCCTGTTTTGGAGTCAAAAATGTCCGCTGCTGGCAGATAGCAGGAACACATTGCAAGAAAGCATGTGTGGGAAATTTTGTTCAAAAGTTCGGTCAATGCGAAATGTGTCCGGTATTCAAAGAGGCGACCTCTAATCCTATTTTCAGGATTGGTGAGCACTTCAACAATATGATGAACATGCTGGAGCAAAAAAACAAAGAAGTCGAAGAGGCTTATAAAAAGCTCAAGTTAACTCAGGCGCAGATACTGCATCAGGAGAAAATGGCGTCCATTGGACAGCTTGCAGCGGGGATAGCCCATGAGATCAACAACCCGGTCGGTTTTGTCATGAGCAATCTCAACTCTCTTCAGAAGTACATAAACAGGATGACGGAGTTTATAGAAGTGCTGACGGATGTCCGCACCGGGACTTCAGACTCGATGGTCAACCTACATTCGTCGGACAGGGTGCGGGAATGCCGCAAATCCTTCAAGATTGATTACATTATCGAAGATGCGCGCAATCTTATAAAAGAATCCTTCGACGGCGCGGAAAGGGTCAAAAAAATAGTACAGGACCTGAAGAGTTTCTCCCGCGTTGATGAGGCAGAATTCAAAATGGCAGACATCAATGCCGGGATAGAAAGCACGATAAACATAGTATGGAATGAGCTTAAGTATAAGGCGGCCCTTCGCAAAGAGTACGGAGACATTCCGGCAACCAAATGCAACCCCGGGCATCTCAATCAGGTCTTTATGAACATACTGGTCAACGCAGCCCAGGCGATAGAGAAAAAGGGCGAGATTTCCATTAAAACATGGAGAAACGACGGCTATATAACCGTATCCATATCAGATACGGGGTCCGGGATTCCCGGAGATAAGGTCACCAGGATATTTGAGCCTTTTTTTACCACGAAGGAAGTCGGCAAGGGCACCGGACTCGGCCTGAGCATAGCATACGACATAATACAGAAGCATAACGGCTACATAGGAGTGGATAGCGAATTGGGCAAGGGTACGACGTTCACGATAAAAATACCTGTTGTGGAAGAATGAAAATGCGTATCCCCGATGAAGCCGTAACCCGGACAGCTGCAGGAGAACAGATAAAAATATTATTGGTTGACGACGAGGAAAACGTCCTGAGATCGCTGAAAAGGCTTTTCTTCGATGAGGACTATGAAATAATCACAGCAGCGTCAGGAGAGGAAGGCCTGAAACTTCTCGAACAGGAGCAGCCGCAGATAGTCATCTCCGACTACCGCATGCCCTCGATGTCGGGGGTGGATTTCCTCAGGGAGGTTTACAACCGCAGGCCGGAAACAGTCAGGATCGTACTCTCGGGATACGCCGACACAGCGTCGATCATATCCGCCATAAACGAAGGTCAAATCTATAAGTTTATTCCCAAACCATGGGATGACGAAGACCTGAAGATTACTGTGGCGAATACAGTCGAAAGGTACTTTCTTTACAAAAAGAATGCAGAGCTGGCCCTGGAACTTCAGAGAAAAAATGAAGCTCTTACCCATTTGAATATCAAACTAAAGAAGCTATTGGAAAGAGAAGCTGCCGATCTCGAATTTCAGAACAGAGTTTTAACCACCCATCAGAATATCCTCGAGACCCTGCCGATAGGCGTTTTGGGCGTCGACTTCAACAACACGGTGGTCATGTGCAATTCGGGCTTTACAGCGATCACCAAAAATAATCAATTCCCCCTAGGCCAGGATATCGTGAACGTCCTGCCCGGGCAGTTACTCCAATTCATTGATGAAGTGAGAATCAAATGCAAGACTTCAAAAAGAGCCGAATTATGCGGTATTCGCGGGAAAATCCTCGGCGCCGTAGTAGAGCACGGTGACGGCCAGAAGGGTCTGATCCTTATTTTCATCCATGAGGAAGATCTGCCGTGACAGAAAATAAAGAACAAGAGACAGCAAAAATCCTCTTTGTAGATGACGAAGAGAACGTGCTCCGTGCCCTGAAGCGGATTTTTATGGACGAGGACATAGAAGTAGTTACCGCCTGTTCCGGCCAATCCGGACTTGAGATAATAAAAGATACAGAGTTCGCGGTCATAGTGTCCGACCAGAAAATGCCTGAGATGAGCGGATCGGAATTTCTTGAAAAGACAAGGGAAGTGTCGCCTGATTCGATGAGGATCGTCCTGACAGGCTATGCCGACATCGGCGCGACAATAAACGCCATAAACAGGGGAGGCGCATACAGGTATATCACAAAACCGTGGAACGATACAGATCTCATCCTGACCGTAAAAGACGCTGCTGAAAAATACAGGTTAATCAAGGAGAATAAATATCTCACAGAGCTTACCCGGAAACAGAACGATGAACTCAAAAAGTGGAACACCGAGCTTGAGATCATGGTCCAGGAGCAGACAATCGACATACAGAAAAGGAACAGGACGCTTCAGGAATTAAACGATCAGCTCAAAAGGAATTTCAAGAATTCGATAGAAGCATTTTCGAATTTAATAGATATGCGTGATAAATCGGTATCAAACCACTCAAAGAATGTTGCGGCCCTTTCGAGACGGACTGCTGTTGCAATGTCGCTGCCGGAGCACGAAGTCGATAATATTACGGTAGCGGCCCTTCTGCATGATATCGGCAAAATAAGCATCCCCGATTCGATACTCCTGAAGAAAGAAGACGATCTGACGGATTATGAAATCAGGGAATACAGGCTGCACCCTGTAAGAGGGCAGGTGACGGTTGACACTATAGAAGGGTTTCAGGAAATCGGGATACTCATCCGGCACCATCACGAGAATGTCGACGGCAGCGGATATGTCGACGGTCTTAAAAAGGATGCTATACCGGTGGGCAGCCGTATTATTGCCCTGGCCGATGCCGTTGACAGGGTTGTGAACAATAAATTCCTTCTGGTGGCGAATACCTATAAAACAGCGCTTGATGAAATTGAGCGCAGTCTCGATAAAAAGTATGACAGGGACATATTCACTTTCCTGCAACAGGTCATTCTCGAAAAAATCCGTAATTCGGAAGATCAGGACTATTCAAAGGAAGTGGAAATCCATCCGGACAGGCTTGTCCCGGGTATGGTGCTGTCGCGTGACATACGGAGCGGGACCGGTCTGCTGATACTGGCGCAGGGGATCGTTCTTGACTTTAAAATTATCGCGGCTATCCGGAGATATTATGAAATAGACGCTCCGAGAACGGGTATATTTGTAATCAGGACTAAAGAGATGTCGCATAAGTGACGAAAAATAGTAAACGGGCAAGAGGGGCAAATCATGCATATTGCGGTCAGGATAAAAAATGAAAATCGTTAAAATTGATGACGCGGCAGAAGGTGCGGTACTGGCAAAAGACGTAAGAAACAGTTCCGGCCAGGTACTAATTCACAGCGGAGCGGTTTTAACACCCGAAATCCTTGCGGTTCTGAGAAAACGCGGAGTATCGCAGCTGACCGTTGAAGAAGAGAGAGATAACGATGTTGCCGAAAAGAGTGAGGACGAAATTGAAAAGGCTGAAGAGATATACCGTGAAGTGGTCGAACAAAGATTTTCAAATCCCGATGCCGACCCGATGACGCAGTATCTCTTTCGGGCGGTCCTTGAACATTCTGCAAGAAGAGTTGAACCGGACAAGCCATGAACGCAGATTATATTACAAATAAGATAAACGCCCTCCCGACATTGCCTGATATCGTGATCCAGTTGAACTCTCTTCTGAAAAATTCGTCTAGCAGCATAGACGAGGTGGCAAGTCTTGTCGAAAAAGATTCCGCTTTGTCCTCGAAGGTGCTTCGTCTTGCAAACTCGAGTTACTACGGACTGTCGTCAAAAGTCGGTTCAGTTTCGCGGGCAATTATTGTCCTCGGGTTCAATACTTTGTGCAATGCGGTTACGACAGTCGCGGTTTCAGACATGTTTACGAACCGCAAAGGAGAGGTTGACCTTGCAGGGCTGTGGATACACACCCTCGGTTGCGCTGTAGCATCAAAGGTCGTAATTCAGAAGAAAAATTATATGGAGGCGGATAAGGCGTTCATTTGCGGTATCATGCATGATATCGGAAAGGTGGCGATAGCCAATTCGCTGCCGGAAGAACAGAAAAAGGTCCTTTCACTCTTAAATAAGCCTGGTAAAACACTTCTTGAAGCGGAAAAAGAGGTTTTGGAAATCGACCATACAGAGATTGGTCATGCTCTGGCCAAAAAATGGCATTTCCCCAATTATATAGTCGATACCATAAGGTATCATCATTCTCCGGCTGCCGCGAAGATGGTACCGGATCTTTCCGCAGCGGTGCACTTAGGAAATGCCATCGCTAAAGCACTGGCACTCGGTAAAAGCACGGAACCTCATGTGACATTCATTGATCCCTCTGCATGGGGACAACTCGGCATCACGGAAGCCGAAGTCAAACCTCTTGTCGCCGCCGTACAGGATGAATTCGACCTCGCCATGGAATTCTGGATGATAGATCGTTAGCCCGAAAATTACTGCTGATCTCAGATGAGGCAGGCATAGCGACATAAAAATCCCGAAAGCCTTCGGGACAGAATTTGGGTTTTCTGCACACATATTTCTTCTGGATAAAAATATCCAGGCGGCCTTGATATCTCACCGCCCACAAAGGTGCTGCTGTCAAGCTTTTTCTGCCACTATGCCTTCCCGGATTTTTAGTGAATTGCAGTTTGGATTAGAGGATCAAACTATCAAGGATAAGCCGCCGTATTCATCAGCCTGCGGATCCATGGAATTGCCGTACGAGTCGCTGCCGGAGAATTTGAACATGATATGCGACGGGTCAACAGTCCCATTTGCCGATGCGTTCTGATCGATTTCAAAGGTCACTTTTGCGCTTAAAGAATCCGGGTCATATACCACGCTCTTCGGGAACAGCGTAATCTGTGTCTCAGTAGGAGGAACAGGCAGTCCCCAGTTATATGCGCCACCCGGGGTTCCGGGGGCAGCCCTCATGACTTCCCAGTTATACGGGTCCTGGACAGATGCCGCGTCCATCTCTTTGCTGAAGATAAAATTCATGGTGAAATCTTTTGAAGCACCGGCATTTGACAAGGAAGGATCAAGGGAAGAGAGAGCGGTTCCCGGAGCAAACGCAACACTGAATCCATTGACAGAATAGGCGGCCAACAATGTTGGAGGTGAAATCTTATTGACATAGGCGCTCAAAAGATTTGCAGAGGCCTGGTCAACGTTGTTCAAGAGTTTCACTTGCTGGTTTGCATTATCCATGTCCCCCATGTCGGCGTACGCATAACCGAGATCAACGTGAACAGCGGTGAAATCTCTTTTCATTTCAAGTACCTGCTGGAACTGATTTATGGCCTCTTTGTATTCCCCCCGTTTATAGTACACCTGCCCCAAACCGTAGCAACCGGAATAATTCATGGGGGATATTTGTTTTACTTTTGTAAATGCGTTCTGAGCTTCATCATACTGTCCTTCCGCAAGATAGGCCTGTCCCAAAGAATACCAGTTCGTTGCCGACTGAGAGTTGAGGTTTACCGCAGCCTTATATTCTTTTTCCGCTTCAGCATACCGCTTCTGATCAAAATAGATATTGCCCAGTTTGTTGTGCGGGTCATCGCTCGACGGGAATGACCGGCTATATTCCTTGTAAGCGGCAATAGCATCATCCGTCCTGTTCAGTTGAAGGTATGCCGTTCCCAAAAAAGAATATGCCTTCGCCGCATTATCAGAAGTGGGACCTAACCCGATCACCCTCTTAAAATCTTCGATGCAGGAGCTATAATTACCCTTCTGATACAAATCCACGCCCCTCGATAATGACGCGCCTGTCAGATACTCCACATTGGAACTACTTTGACACAGCGCTGAGAACAGCTGGTCATAAAGTGCACTGGACTGTGTTACCATTCTTTGATAGTCCTTTTCATTCAGGATTCTCGTATCGAACCTTTCATTGCCTTTGATTATTTATCGGCACAATGAGCCAAATATTTTAATCCTGAATGTGGTAGGGCATTGAACTTCCGACCAGTTCATTGAGAATTTGGCGTTCCGCTGTTCATAAGTTATTGTTTTATAGTAAATATTTATTTTCGATCAGCTGTACACTTTCTGTGCTTAAGATATTTTATGAAGGGATCTGGAGCCGGTGGGGAGAGTCGAACTCCCGACCAGCTGATTACGAAAAGCCCCAAGGATGGCGACAGTCAATGATTCTAATGAATCGAGGTTTGCAAATAAGTGCGTTCCTATGCAAATTTTACACACTTACGCACCCTATACGCACCTAAAAAAAGAGGCATCCACTCACGTGTGCTGATACCAAAGGAGGGATTATGGAAATAAGAAAGAACGGACAGCTTATGATCTCAGACAAGGAATCACCACAAGACGGCTGTGCTTTAACTGCTCTAAGTGAATCATTCATCTGTCCGAACTGCAGTAAAGCCATCCAGATTCCCTACGAAGTAAAAGGCTCCTGGCAAGTGTTTCCCGCCAAAGTAAGCTGTTCAGAGTGCAAGAAAGATATCTCAAGGCCGATTTTTGAAGCACTGCTCCTTAAGGGGCTTAAGTTTAAGCGAAGCCGGTTCGTAGGTAGAACAGCCACAGAGGCCGGTTCGCCCGAGAATCCGGTCGTAGAAACGGGGGTTTTGACCTTCGAAGAGGCATGCAGGCGCCTAAAGCCCAAAGAACAGATGTTTCTGCTCGAATATGTTAAGGACTTCAATGCGGCCAGAGCGGCCACCATGGCCGGTTACAGCCGCCATAGGGCGCGGCGAACGGGATATGATCTCGTGACAAAACGTGACATTCAAATTGCATTCACTGCCTTTTTTAGCGAGAGAAGGAAAAAAGCCATAAAGACGGTCGACGACATACAGAGAGAGCTCGAAAAGGTAGGATTTACAGATATTACAGACGTAATCAGTTTCACCCGGGAAGGACTGACTTTTATCAAGGACTCTGACGAGATCTCGGAAGATGCGAGAGCCGCCTTGGAATCCGTCGAGTTCAGCGAAAACCTGTCTGGCATCAACGTGAAAGTGAAGATGAGGGATAAGATCGCGGCTCTTAAGCTTCTGGGGCTCCAGTTGGGTATGTTTAGACAGAAGGTTGATGTCACCGAGAAGCGGGAGACGTATGAGCAATGGCGAATCCGCGTGGGGATTGATAAGGAGTGATCTTGGATTATGTCCTTCACATAGTACTACAGCGAAGTTTTTTCTAACCATCGGCAATCGCAGCCAGGATTCTTTTTCTATGTGAGCGATAGGCGACATCGTTTCTCCTCGTATGATATCTAACAATTTCAAGTGCATGTTTGATTGTGAGAGTTCTGCGCGGCAACACTGCCGCAAGGAGTATCTGCGCTTGCGGCAGTGTCAGGGCCGGAGTTTTTTTTAAACTGAATCCGCAACCGGAACAGGAAGTGCAGCGCAAGGAAGACATATATCATATGGCGATGCCATGCTGGCCAGGAACGGTGCTCATATTGATCCATGCCGACTTGGCTCTTTCCATCCTGAAAGCATTGCTCTATTGGCCAGCGCATTGTGGCCGCTTTGTACAACTCCGAAAGAGGAGTGTCTTTAGGAGCATTTGAGAAGGCATATTTGATCTGTCCGTCTGTGGTGCGTCTTAAAATAAGCCAGACAGAGTCCTTCTGAGGCAGTCCGTCGCGGGACGGATAGACTCTGAGGCAGGCGACATCGGCCAGGATGGGTCCTTTCGCCCCTTCAGCAAGAACCACCTTGGACCAGATACGCCTTTTGGACTTGGCGATTTCACCGACCGTATGCGTCTTTCCCTTTATGAGGATTGGTTTGCTGGGCCGGGGGCCGTGTCCTTGATAGGGCGGCAGACCCACGGTAGGTTTATGAAGAAAGACCTGGGCGTTCGATCTAATACCGGCAAAATAATATTTCCCCTGCGGCAATGATTCAAGAAATTCCCAGTCGGACCCGAAGGTGGCGTCACAGCCGATCCACTTGGCGGGGAATAAATTCGTCTTATCGATTTTATCAATGAGATCACTGGCGATTTGCGGTTTTGTCTGAAAGGCAATATCTTCAGGTACCAGGTTAAACTTGCATCGATCTTCCTGCTCTTTGCTAAACCAGCTCTCCGGCATATACAGCCTGCCGGTCAACAGACCGTAGCCCTTCTCGCTGGAGTAGCCCACAAAGACACCAGATTGGCAGTTATCCACCTTGCCAAGAGCGCCGCAATACTGGCGGGCAACTCCGACTGACTCTTTCCCCTTTTTGGCAAACTCGCTGCTATCGACGGTGACCATGCCCTCAGGTGAACAGATAGATTGCGATAGCAACGTCTGATGGCGCATCTCCATCGCCTCATGATCCCACCGCTGGCCTTTCATAAACTGCTGCAGAGGCCGAACGGAGGTTTGATCCAGAAACTCAAGGGCTATGGGCTCTATGGATTTGGTTTCTTTGTTGCTCAAAAGTCCTGATATGTATGCCAAACTCAGGCGTCTTTGTTCTTTCCGGCCAAAACAACCGTGAAATTGATCGTGAAACTGCACGAGTTCCTCTGCTGTCAACTTTACATCCGCTTCGGTAAGCTTCATACAAGGAACAATATCGGGATTCCATCCGGCATGTCGTAATATCATATGCAGCGCCTCCACTTTATGTAGGGTTGGTGAAGGTCGGTGAAAGAGGCTGTAAGTTTTCTTTTCGCATCCGATTTCTTCCCGGAAGTGGGGCTCTAACTCATAAACATATACCTCCTTGATGCATCCGTGATATACATAGCCTTTCCCCTGTTTGCCGCTGCCGAAGGTCTGGCCGATAAATTTCCAATTCGCCGCCCGGTAACTCGTCCCTTTGAATCGGGCCGGATCAACAAAGGTTTCCACCAGCCATAAGCGTGTCCCAAACCGCTCTTCCCAATCACGAGTGAGTCGGGCAAGAGTCAGGGCAAGCACATGGGAGGCGAGATTCTTCACTTCCACCCAGGCAGGTATCAGAAACCGACTGTTATTGGCGATCCTGCAGAGATTTGTTTTTCGCTGCTCAGCCGACCAGCCGATATAGTGGTCCCGCACTCGCAGTTTCAATGCCGGTGCGCTAAAGGATAAGGCTGCTACGGGCTGGCCCTGTATGAACGCGAGATATTTCAGGCGATGTCCTAAAAGCCTTTGATAACCCAGATAATGATGCTGGCGTACCAGCTGATCCCACACAATCTCCAGATTCGTTTGATTCGCTATCTGCAAGGTAACCGCCGGCAACTCATGTACTGCACCGCGGATTGGCGATGAATCGATTTCACCAGGCTTTTGCACAGTGCGCAAATCTTTTTCTGATTCAATATTTCTTCGTATCATGATCGCATTACTCGCTACAGGCGTAAGAATCCTACGCTGCCGAAAAGTGTGTTTTATCCCGGCAAAATAGGCAGCCTCTCCTTCACGCGCCTTTATGCAATCTATATTACAGATTTCCATTTTGTTTGTCTATAGCAAACTTCGCTGTAGTAATAGGACACCCATCATGTTATCGAGTCTTAAGAGGGCAAACCATAAATCGGACTGAATCAATGTGATAGCTACAAGAATTTTCGTTATGTGTTTCGACCTGTTCAGAAGAGGAAGAGCCTGTAAATATTTTCAAGGATCTTGATTTCGTCTTGACAGTAAACTATCGTTCACCTTATAATTTGACTATGACAACTATGACAAGAGATCTGAAAGAAGACAAACTGCGCTCCAGAGTCAAGGACATATCCCATTTCTATCGGGAAAAAGGCAGGATGCCGAGCTTTTCCGAGATCGGTGAGGTTGTCGGTTTCCATTCAAAAAACGCGGTCTTCAAACTGGTCAATAAACTTGAGCAACTTGAATTCATCGAGAGGGACGAAAAAGGTAGGCTTATACCACGGTCTATAGCTTCCCCGGTGAGAATACTCGGCACTGTTGAAGCAGGTTTTCCGAGTGCGGCTGAAGAAGCACTGGCAGACACCCTTTCACTTGACGAACTTCTTATACAAAACCCCGAGGCCACCTTTCTTCTTAAGGTATCCGGGGATTCAATGATAGAAGCAGGAATACTTCCCGGAGACATGATTCTCGTGGACAAAGGACAGTCTCCCAAAAGCGGGGATATCGTCATTGCAGAGGTTGACGGCGAGTGGACAATGAAATATCTAAAGAAAAGGGGAGACAATGTGGCCCTTATTCCTGCAAACCCCAAATATAAGCCGATCAAGCCAAAGAAAGAACTAAAGATCGCAGGCGTAGTAACTGCTGTAGTCAGAAAGTACCGGTAATTTTACCTTCATAAGAAAGCGCTGTAAGAAAGAAAGTTTTATAAGATCGTATGGATAACCAGCCTCTAACAATTCATTCATGGCCGAGGGCGATCCTTCATTTGGATGCCGACGCCTTTTTTGCATCCTGCGAACAGGCTGTCCATCCAGAACTGAAGGGCAAGCCTGTTATCGCCGGCAAAGAACGGGGGATAGTGGCCGCAGCAAGCTATGAGGCAAAGGCAAGGGGAGTGAAGACAGGTATGAGTCTGATGGACGTAAAGAAGGTCTGTCCTGAAGCTATCATCGTCCCATCGGATTACGAGACCTACAGCCTTTACTCATTACGGATGTTCGAGATACTCAGACGTTTCTCACCTGATGTTGAAGAATACTCCATAGATGAGGCTTTTGTAGACCTCACCGGCTTGAGGAGGAGCTATCACGGCCCTTATGGGATGATCGCCAAAAAGATGCAGGATACAATCGAAAAAGAGTTGGGGATTAGCGTCTCAGCCGGAGTCAGCCTCTCAAAGGTCCTTGCAAAGATCGGCTCCAAGTACAATAAACCCCATGGGCTTACAATAATACCGGGGTCGGATATCCATATCTATCTTCAAACACTCCCAATAGAAAAGATATGGGGTATAGGACCCAATACATCGGCTTTTCTCGGGAAGTTCGGAATAACAACTGCCCTTGAATTTGCAAGGAAAGATGAAGGGTTCATACAAAAGCATCTCTCCAAGCCTTACAAGGAGGTTTGGCATGAATTAAACGGAAGAAGTATGTACCCTGTTGTCACAGAATCTAAGAGCAGCTATCAGTCCATCAGCAAAACAAAGACTTTCACCCCGGCGTCAAACGATGAGACATTCGTCTTTGCCCAGCTTTCCAAAAATCTGGAGAACGCCTGCATCAAGGCGAGACGGTACAAGCTTGCAGCCACCAGACTCATTCTTTGTTTAAGGAAAAGAGATTACAGAGGCGCAGGTGTAGAGATCAAATTGAGCCGTCCAACCGCCTATCCCATCGACCTCTTTGGAGCACTGAGACAAGGGTTCAACCATATTTATCAAAGAGACGGCTTCTACCGCCAGACAGGGATAGTCCTTGCCGGCCTCCTTTCGGAGGCGGAGATCCAGTACACCCTCTTTGACGATCCTGCAAAAATAGAGAAGATGGCCAGGGTATACAGCGCCGTCGATGAATTGTCCCAAAAGTTCGGGAAACACACGGTCCTCCACGCAGCAAGCCTGCCCACGAAACTGCAGACCCAGCACGAAGGAGAGCGAGGCGACGTGCCTAATAGGATGACTTACTTATTCAGGGGTGAAAACAAAAGACAGAGGCTCGGGTTGCCCATGCTGAACATAAAAGTATGAATCCCCGGCTATGAAGAAAATTTATCAGGGATTATTCTAAGATTAGAAGTATGAGTGATTTAAGAAATACATTAAACCCTGCCCAGTTGGCCGCTGTAACAGCGGTGGACGGGCCTGTCCTGGTCATCGCGGGCGCGGGCTCAGGCAAGACAAGGGTTATCGAATACCGGGTATTGAATCTCATCCAGAATAAGGTCAGCCCCAATTCCATCCTGCTTCTGACCTTCACCCGGAAAGCCGCCCATGAAATGCTTTCCCGGGCCTCCAAGCACGATCCGCAATGCAAGAATGTTGAAGGCGGCACCTTCCATTCCTTCGCCTACAAAATGTTGAAGATATATTCAAAATCCCTGGGTTTCCCGGGGGGGTTCGTTGTCCTGGATGAAAGCGATGCGGAGGAGGCAATCCACAGGTGCGCTTCAAAACTGGGGTTTTATGAAAGGAAAAAGAGATTCCCCAAGAAAGATACCCTGCGGTCCATCATCAGCATGTCCATAAATAAAAATAAGTCCATCGGAGAGGTCATAAAGAGAGAGTACCCTCACTTTACAGAATATCTTTCCGAAATAGACAACCTGAGGAAAGAATACGCTTCGTACAAGGTGGATAAGAACTACTTCGATTATGACGATCTGCTCGTCTATTTAAGGATCCTGCTCGAAAACGAAGAGGTAAGGGGGAGGCTCTCTCAAAGGTATAGATATATCATGGTCGACGAATATCAGGACACCAATATCATTCAGGGAGATATTGCCTACCTTTTGGCGGACAAACACAGGAACATCATGGTCGTGGGGGATGACGCCCAGAGTATTTACGGGTTCAGGGGAGCGTCGCACGAAAACATCATGGAATTCCCCAAACGCTTCCCCGAGTGCAGGGTTGTCACGCTTGAAGAAAACTATCGCAGCACTCAATCCATCCTGGATGTTGCCAATGCGGTGATGGAAAACATGAAAAACAAATATTCCAAATGCCTCGTCGCGGCGAAAAAGCATACCGGACAGAAGTCCCGGCTGCTTTTCTTCAAGGACGCCTATGAAGAAGCCGAGTGGGTGGCGGATTTAATAAAACAGCAACTGGACCAGGGCATATCTTTGGGACACCAGTGTGTTTTATTCAGGTCCTCGTATTTATCGATTCCTCTTCAGTCCGAATTGAGCAAAAGGAACATACCTTATGAGACCTATGGTGGACTTAAATTCTATGAAACAGCCCATGTAAAAGATGTTCTCTCCCATCTGAAATTGATTGTAAACCCTAAAGATGAACTTGCGTGGAACAGGGTTTTGATGCTGATAGAAAGGATCGGACCGAAGACGGCCGGCATCATTACCGATGAAGCAACCGGCTGTTCCTCTTTTAAAGAGATCCTGGAGAGAGTGTTCCCCAAGTATACAAAGGGACATCCTTACTCAGAGGGCCTGGGCAATCTGGAGAAGACAGTTAAAACAGTCTATGGAGAAAAAATAAACGTGGGTGAAACATACGAAGTGATCCTTGAATACTACATCCCTCTCATGAAAGAAAAATATGACGACTGGCACCTGAGACAAAACGACCTGGAGGCCCTGAGGCAGATAGCTATGAGATACGATTCGCTGGAAGACCTCCTGGAAGATCTGGCCATTGAGCCTCCCGAAAGAGGGGTTTGGGGAATAGAGCCGGAGACCAAAGAAGATGAAAAGCCCCTCGTGCTTTCTACAATACATTCGGCAAAGGGCCTGGAGTGGGATGCGGTGGTAATCATGGGGCTTATGGATGGAGTACTGCCCGTGACATTTGCGTTGGACAGCGAAGATGAGATCGAAGAGGAGCAGAGGTTGTTTTATGTTGCTCTTACCAGGGCGAAAAAGAGATGTTTTCTCACCTTGCATCATGAAGGCGTAAGAGGCGGCATCACGCAGTTCAATAAGATGTCCAGGTTTGTGGACGTGCCGAATGTACTGTCCAAATTAGAGTTCAAGGATGTGGCCGGACGGCAAATAAGAGAATTGCCTGAAAAAGAGATGCAGGAAGTTCCTCCGCTCTATGATAAGAAACACCTGCTCGAAAAGCTGATGAATTTTTATAAGCGGGACAATTAGAGACACATGATTCGTGTCGGCACTTGTTCATGGACTGAAAAGACATTGATCCAGAGCGGTGAGTTCTATCCCAAGACAGTCAAAACCGCAGAAGAAAGGCTTAGATATTACTCAGGCTCTTTTGACACGGTCGAGGTGGACTCGACTTATTACGCTATTCCCGACAAGGGAAACACGTACCTGTGGGTGGACAGAACACCGGAGAACTTCATTTTTCATATCAAAGCTTATGGCGCTTTGACAGGTCATGGCATCGATCCCAGGACCCTGCCAAAAGATATCTTCAATCTTCTTTCAGAAAAGGACAAGACAGAGAGACATATTTATGTCAGCGAGCCGCACCTACTTGGAGCCATTGCCGACAGATTTAAGGAAGCGCTTTCACCGCTTCAGAAGTTCAACAAACTCGGTGTACTTGTCTTTCAGTTCCCGCCATGGTTTCAGTACAAGACATCAAACCTGGACTATATACTCAACTGCAAAGAGCTTATGAGTGGCTTGCCGGTAGCTGTGGAATTCAGACATGGCAGTTGGCTGACATCAGACCATCTGGATCAGGTGCTTCAGCTTTTTAGGAAGAATCAGTTGACTTACATTTCAGCCGATGAGCCCCAATACGGCAACCTCGCTACAGTACCTTTTCTTCCGGATGTCACAACAGAGATAGGCTATTTCCGCTTCCACGGTAGAAACAGGGAGAACTGGCTGAAGAAAGGCATTGAGACATCCCTGCGGTTTGCCCATCTCTATTCTGATCAAGAATTAAAAGAGTTTGTGCCCTCTATTCAGGGTGTGGATAAAAAGGCGAAGATTACTTATTGTATGCATAACAACTGCTACGGGGGTTTTGCGATGAAGAACGCGCTCAGATTGAAGGAGCTTCTGGCTGAGAAGACAACAGGCGATGTCAAAAAAACCTAAAGGAAAATTGGATAAATCAAGAACTGATATCAACAAGATATGGTGTCCCGACAGGGAGGGGTTTCAGTACATAGAGGCTTGTGAGAAAAACTGTAAGAAGAAAGACAGATGTACGGCTTTTAGAAATTATCTTGAACCGGGATTATTCTCATAAAACAATAGGAGGACTGGCTTTATAAGCGAGAATGTTTATCTGTATTGTGCTTCCGAGGGATTGGCGACTGTTGTACGCGCATCAATTGACAGGCAGGCGTTGGCAAAGGTGATGAAGCTGCGCCCGGATCAGAGAGTTATTCTTGCGCAATCGGTGGGATATCCGAAATTAGTAGCCAGCCTCTCCGGGTATCAGATACCTTCTGGGAATCTCATCTCTCTGAACCTTGACAGGGTCACAGACTCCACACATAGTACCAAACGTTTCAAAATTTACCGACCCCTATTGATTACCGAATGTAACTCACAGCCCCGATGCTCTAGTGACGGACGTGATACACGGCGTCTTCCATCTTGTGTCCCGCAACCGTAGATTATCTTTCTCCTAAGGACTTTTCACGAATAGCAACGGCTATGGTTTCTCAGGGCAACAAATATGATTATATTCCTTTAACAACCTGTGGCTCGGAACTCCTCGCATTGACAAGTATCTCAACCTCAGTGCTCCATGGTTTTTCAAATACATCTTTTGGCGTCCCTGTTTGCAAAACTTTCCCGTTGGAATAAACAATCATGGTGTCGGCAACTGCATAGGCTTCAGCGGCGTCATGGGTTACAAAGACAATAGGCACATCAATCCTTTTTTTAATGTCTCTTAGAAACTGTCTCATCTCTATGCGGAGAGGATTATCCAGGGCTGAAAAGGGTTCATCCAGCAAGAGAGCATAAGGTTTGCGCATGAGCGCCCTTGCAAAGGCAACTCGCTGCTTTTGGCCTCCTGACAGTTCAGCGGGGTATTTCTCCTCAAGTCCTTCAAGATGAAACGCCGTGATCATTTCCCCGGCTCTTTCCCTTTTCTCTGATTTACACGTGTTGTTGGAACCGTACATAATATTATCAAGAGCGGACATGTGGGGGAATAGAGCGAGATCCTGAAATACATATCCCAGATGCCGTTGCTGAGAGGGCACATTTATTCTTTCGACGCCGTCAAACATTGTTGTGCCGCCTATTCGAACGAATCCGTCGTCGGGTATCAACAGACCTGCTATCATCTGGAGTGTCATAGACTTCCCTGCTCCCGAGTATCCGAAGAGCACCGTGAGTTCATTGTTGATTTCCCATGCAACGTCGAGATTGAATCCTTTGACCTTTTTCTCAAGATGAACCGATAAACCCATTAAATGATCCTCTTACTATATCTGTTGGCGAAATAGAGGAAAAGTCCCGACATGAGGGTCAACAGGATAACCATACCGTTTGCTTGAGACCATTCGCCGCTGCCGGCAAGTGAGTAGATGGCAAGAGGCATGGTATCAGTCTTCCCGGGTATATTGCCTGCAAGCATCAATGTTGCTCCGAACTCACCGAGGGCCCTTGCGAAAGAGAGTACCGTGCCTGCCATTATACCCCTCTTCGCAAGAGGCAATATCACCCTTACAGTCGTTTCAAACTCTGAATGCCCCAATGTATAAGACGCATTTATGAGGTTTTTATCAACGGTTTCGATCGCTGCGCGTGTTGTTTTGATCATCAACGGAAGAGCTACGACAAATGAGGCCAATACTGCCGCATGCCAGGTGAACATGATGCTCCACCCTGTCCAGGCATATATAGGTTTTCCGATGAGTCCGTTTCTGCCAAAAAGGATTATCAGATAATATCCCGTTACTGTAGGGGGAAGTACGAGAGGGAGGGTGAAAAGCATATCCAGCAGTTCTTTGCCTCTGAAGTTTTTTTGCGCAAGGAAATAGGCTACGGTAACGCCGACAACGATTATGAAAAATGTTGCAACCGCCGCTACCTGAAAGGAAAGTCTGAGTGAAAAGAGCGCAGAACTCTCGAACATACCTTCATCAAAAAAAGTTAAAAATTGGTACTCTTTTTTGTCATTTTGAATCCATGCCTTTCAAGAACTTTCCTGCCTTGCTCTGATATCAGAAGAGAAACGAACGCTTTTGCCAAAGGTTCTTTATTGGTACTCTTCACAACTGCTGCCGGATAAATGACCGGGCGGTGGCTCTCATCGGGAGCAGTGGCGACAATTTTGATATCGGTTGCTCTTACCATCGCATCTGTCGAATATACAACGCCGGCGTCCACTTCTCCGCGGGCCACATAATCAAGAACTTGCCTCACATGTTCGGCATAAATAAGTTTCTCTTTTATTGAGGTGAGCAGTCTGAAATGAACGAACACCTCCTCCGCATATCGTCCTGCCGGAACAGTTTTAGGATTGCCTGCCGCTATCTTTCCCACCTGATTCAGCCCGAGGTCCTGAAAGGTTTTTATCCTGATCTTCGAATCTGCCGGGACTATGAGGACAATGCTGTTCCCCGCAAAGTTGACCCTCGAATTGAGCACAATAAGTCCCTTTTCGTCTGCCTCATCCATGTCTTTCTGTGCAGCGGAGGCAAAGACATCAACAGGCGCCCCTCCCTCGATCTGGCGAACTAAATCCCCGGATGCGCCGAAATTGAAGCTTACTTTAACCCCTTTATACTTTGACTCAAAAAGCTTTCCTATTTCTTCAAAAGCGTTTTTAAGGCTTATCGCTGCGGAGACGATTATTTCCTGCTGATCTGCTGCAACGGCAAGCTCTGTCGCGGGAAAAGGCAAGCCAATGGTAATGAACAGCGTCATAAGTATTATTTTCATACGCAACATTGTTCACTCACCCTTCCCAAAAGGGCAGACCGGATACTTGCAGACTTCGCAATTCATACATAAACCCCCATGTCCGAGTTCTGCGATATCTCTTCTGCCGATCTTCTCACCTGCAAGAACCCTGGGAAGTATGAGGTCAAAGATCGTTGTCTTCGCATACATACCGCAGGCAGGGATTCCCAGGATTGGTATTGAAGGTTGACCATCCGTATCCAGATAGGCAACAAGAAACATGGCGCCAGGAAGAACGGCAGAACCATATACTATGTTTGTTGCCCCAAGGTTTCTTACGGTGAACCTTGTCACATCATCAGGGTCAACGGACATCCCCCCTGTGATAATAAGCAGGTCGGCGCCCGAGGTAATCAACTCCTTAAGCCTCGCCTTAATAAACGATTCATCATCAGGCGCATAATAAATGCCGACAATTTCACCGCCGACCGCATCTATCTTGCTTGTTATGACCGGAGCAAAGGCGTCCTTAACCCTCCCGTAATATACCTCATTCCCTGTGATCACAATACCTGCCTTTGGCTTCCTGATTTCTCTGACGTGAATTATCTTTCCGGCTTTTTCACCAATACTGACTGCTGCCTGAACAATGTCTTTCTTCACGATCAATGGTATAGCCCTTGTAGCTCCAACCGATTGTCCTTCATGCACGAGTGTATTGTTATGGAGCGTCGCGCACATGACATCTCCTAACATGTTGAATTCAAATAGCGCATCCTTATTTATCTTTAGAAGTCCGTCTTTGGCAGCAATGATGTTTATCTTTCCTTCTTTCGGTTCTCCCTCTATCTTTACTCCCTCACCTAAAAGCGCATTCGCAAGGGCATGCGCAGCATCATCCTCGTGTATCTCGTCTTCCGCAATATTCAGAACAAAAAGGTTTTCCTTGCCAAGTCTCCGGAGCCGGCAAACATCTTCTTCTCTGATAATGTGGCCTCTTTTAAATGCCCGTCCTTTGAACTCGCCGGGGCGAATCTCGGTAATATCGTGGGCAAGAATAGTGCCTATGCTGTCTTGAACAGGTATTTTTGTTGTCCCAGGATTAGAAGTATCATAAGAAGGATCACACATAAAACCTCCTCTATAGTTTGTTTTTCTGGAATATTCTCCTGAATCTTCCGTCTACAATTTTCTGTAAGCCACTTTCCAGATGCTTATATTGTTTCAGGATTGTTCTCGCGTTTTCCGTAAGCACTGCACCGCCTCCGTTTTTTCCTCCTGTCTGCCGATCAATCAGTTTAATACCGAGTCTGTCCTCCATGGCATTTAGATGACTCCAAGCTGTCCTGTAGGATATTTTGATCTCTTTTGCAGCCTGATTTATCGAACCGTGTTTTTCTATAGCTTCGAGCAGGTTTTTCTTGCCACTTCCAAACACAGGCTTGCCGTCAATCTCGATCCAGAACTTTGATTTAATTTTTAAGCTCATTCTTCCTCGTTATGTTAATCTTACATAACGCAAGCCATAAAGCAAATTCATTATTTTCATCGAAACATTGAATGATTTTCATGATTCTAAAAGATAGTTTATAAATACTCTGTCGCTATCTGTCATTTTCTCAAATACCGCTCCTCCAGCAAATCCGTCAGTTTTTGAATTTCATCCATCTGAAAGTGAGGAACCCCGGCATCACTTCCTTTATCGCCGATGACCGCAATCCACAGATGTTCCTTCCCATCCCGGGGCACAGGGTCAACATCCTTCCTGAGCATCTCTATCTTGGGATAGGGATTGTTTTTATGTCCTTCCATGAGAACGATATCAGCATCCTTCATATAGAGTTCGACTAATTCCTCAACGCTGTATTCCCGTTCAAAAACTTCCATTAGCGCCAGTTCATTAGGGGAAATAAGAATGGTTTTGTACGCGCCCGCTTTCTTGTGACGCCAGCTGTCTTTCCCTTCGCGATCAATCTCAAATCCGCTGGGAGCATGTTTTATTGTGGCGACGCGGTATCCTCTGCGGCAAAACTCCGGAATAAGTCTCTCAATAAGCGTGGTCTTGCCGGTGTTTGACCGGCCAAGGATGGAAATAATCGGTATCATCCGCCTTCACCTACACTTATAACACCACATTGACAAATCTCAGGCAGGGACGCATAGAAGGCGTTCCTCCACCTTCGGAAACGATTTGCATTACCTTTTGCTGATCCAGGACAACAGAGCCGCCCAGATGGGTAACAGGAGTCCCTGCAAATATATCGCGGCAGACAGGTGTGGAAGGCCCGAGAATACCCACCCATCTCGGATTCCCCAAATCGTTCAATATTGTTTCTAAAGTATTATTCAGGATAGATGTTGCAGTGATGATAACGACAGTGCATGTTCTTAGTATGTTCCCCCGGCTCTTAAAGCTTAAAATATTTGGAAGAGCCTTGTCTTTTTCCAGGATAATCAATTGCGCTCCGGTTTGTTCAATTCGTGGCACAAGTGGCCTGAAAAGACCTACCATAGCCACATGATCCTTTGAAGAAAGGTTCATCAAAGCAAGGGCATCACTTTCCTCCTGAGGAGCTTTCATGCTAAGGACAGCATTTGCCGTAGCAAGACCCAGCGCCCTTTCGACAGCATTGCTCCCCTTTGTCAGATAAGCTAAGAGTTCAAAAGCCGGCATGCCGGAAAGCTTGCCAGCCTTTGCAACAACACCGCAGTGAGGTTCTAAATTCTCACGAATAACAGCTGCCAGACCCGTGCATTTCTTGTTCAGTGCAACAGCAGCATAACCGACACCTATACGAACCTCCCTGACCTTCATTCCCGTCATTCGCTGCGACATATACTCATGAAGCCGTCGGGCAATCTCGTTTCTTCGCAACATGCCTGTTCCTCGCTCAGGAATTTAGGGCCTTTGCCCTGGGACTTTTTGAAGAAATATCAAGATGCGGCACTAAAGTCCAGGCGGCATCAGCCATCGGGAGAAAACCTTTTTGCTGGGCCAGGACATCAAGATACATCGCTGCGGCAACCGCAACTTCGGGAACTAATTCGTAAGGGTATTTCCTCAGGTCAATGCTCAGAAGGTATCTTTTGCACTGATGACACATTTCCGCCCGTTCATAGGTACGGTCTTCTACAAAACAGAATTCCGATTCCTCGGTATCTTCATTTTCACAAAAAGGACATTGCGTTCGCATAAAGCGCCATTCATGACTGCAGAGCCCGCAGATCAACCATCGCTGTCCTTCAACTCCTTTCAAGTAGCTCAACACCGGAAAGGATCCGCAGATAGGACAGTATCCCTTCTTCCAGTTAAGATTTTGTATGACGGATCTGAGGCTCTCTGCCTGTTTCTCAATGAGAGGCTTCAAGAGTTGGCCTAAGACAAATTTCAGGGTAACGGCGTCTGTTTTAAGATGAAGAGCAGTCTGGTTCATGATTTCGTCCCGGCTATGCAGCATGCTTTCCATGCAGTTTTTCAGATCCAGTCTATTTTTCTTTAAAGCCGCTTTCATATTCTTCAGTATCGGTCTCATTTTTGGAAATGCCCTGGCTAATACAGGAATCATGTGGTCTCTGACATTTTCCATGGAATCAGTTGAGAGAGGAAATATTCCTTCATTCAGCAAAGTCATTCCCTGGGAAAAGCGAAGAGGGTCTGGTGAAGATATCCGGACATCCTTCGGGAGAGGAACTTCTTCCCTGAGACTGGCTCTTTCTGCAAAGACTTTCCCGTAAGCTTTCAGGATAATTGCCAGAGAGGGCATGTCTTTCTTTATTTTCGTAATGGTCTTTTTAATCCTTTTAACACGTTCTTCCGTTGAAGATTCTTCACCCATGACAAGTCCTCCGGTAAATTAGGGATTTGGAATGAAAACTAAAAGCAAATGCCTTCCCCGCTTGCATAAAGCAGGGAAGGCATTTGAAGGAAACAGCAGTGTGGCTATCCACCAGCTGCAAATTTCCAGTATTTCTTGGGGTCGTCTGTGACGATAAAGATCACCCTCACATCATCCGGATTAATAGCCATCGCTTTTGGATAGGTTTTCTTCAGATCCGCCACCCTTTTCTTGGCCATTTCCAGAATTTCTGGTCTGTCTCCAAATACCATAGCGCCTGTGGGACACGATTTAACGCATCCGGGGATCATGTCGTTTGTGATCCTGTCAAAACACATCGTGCATTTGGCAAGGACCTTGGTCTTTGGATTCTGCCGGGGAATATCATAAGGACACAGAACGTCTTTAAAGGGAACCTTTTTTGTCTTCTCATTATATACTACTGCTCCCGTAGCTTCATCGTGAATTACTGCGTCTTTGACGAAATTCTGTATGGAATACATGCACGGAGGCTCCATACAGTGGCGGCACATATCTGTAAAGAAATACCAGTAGGGTTTGCCGTCCTCTTTCTTGCCGTCGGCAAAACGGACAACTTTCCAGGTGTCGGACGAAAAGTCCTGGGGGTTTTGGTATGTGCCGAGCTGCTTGGTCTTGGTTCCGGGCAGGTTGTTCCATTGCTTGCATGCAACCTGACACCCCCTGCAGGCGGTGCATAATGAGGTATCTACTAATATTGATTTTCCGTTTGACATAGTTTTCACCTCCTATACCTTTGTCACATTTACCATGAACGCCTTGTATTCAGGTGTCCCGGTATTAGCGTCCCCTGCAGTTGGGGTAAGCAGATTGGCACTGTCACCACAGTCCTTCGGGAACAGCCAGCCATAGTTGTAGGGCATTCCAACAAGGTGGATTGTCTGTCCCGCACAGTTTAAAGGACGTAGTCGGGTTGTTACCATTGCCACACAGGGTAACGATCCGCGGGCAGACTCAACCTTCACCTTTTCCCCGTTCTTGATGCCTCTAAGCTGCGCAAGCTCTTCGCTGATTTCCACATACACCTGGGGCTGTGCTTCTGTAAGCCAGGACTGCCATCTGGTCATGGCTCCAGTGCACCAATGTTCCGTGGAGGTGTAGGTGGTCATCACAAATGGATACTTGGGGTCGCAGCCAGAATATAGATCGCACGGGCCTGAAAAAATCTTAATGACCGGGTTTCTCAGTTGAGATGACAGCGGGTTTCTCGACAGTGGACCTTCAAGAGGTTCGTAATGCTCGGGGAAGGGTCCGTCGCTCAGTCCCGGGCCAAAGAGAGAGGAAACGCCGTCCGGCTTCATGATAAAGGGATATTTACCTTTTTCCAGATCGCTCATGGGAGGCCATGGTCCGTCGGGAACATCACCCACCCATTTCCCGTCCACCCAGGCCAATAAAGGCCGATTCGGATTGTAAGGTTTTCCATTCAGGTCTACTGAACAGCGATTGTATATAATGCGCCTGTTGACAGGCCATGCCCAGGACCATTGCGGATAAAGGCCGAGGCCCGTTGGGTCGTCCTTTTTTCTGCGTGCCATGAGGTTTGTACCATCCTGGG
Organism: Thermodesulfovibrionales bacterium; assembly: GCA_963716185.1. Lineage (GTDB taxonomy): Bacteria > Nitrospirota > Thermodesulfovibrionia > Thermodesulfovibrionales > SM23-35 > CAVZMO01. The sequence goes on along the minus strand of OY970295.1, from coordinate 2,615,388 downwards.
CAAAGGACCCGCACATGAGCCAATTACCCGATGATGTCTTGCCGTCTGCCTGAAGCATTCCAAAGGACGGCACGCAATCACCCTTTTTGTACGTCTTGTCGGCAATGGTCACATCTTCAAGAAAATAGCCGTTGGTGACCTGGGCTACCTTTACCACATCAAACCGGCCTTTTTTGTCAGTATAATCCCACTTAAGGTTCAGAATCGGATCGGGGAAGGCGCCTTTCTTGTCTTTTCTATAAAGCTCTTTGAGCTTCGCAACGATCCGGATTACGATATCACCAGCATAGATGGCATCTCCCGGACCCTCTGCCGCTTGATATCTCCACTGGACCCAGCGTCCACTGGTAGTCTGGCTTCCCTGCTTTTCTACGGAAACCGCCGCAGGGAGGAGGAAGACCTCTGTCTTGATCTTCCTGGGGTCCATACCCGGCCCTTTCCAGAAAGAGGCTGTTTCGTTGTTAAAAATATTGACATGCACCATCCAGTCAAGGTTGGCAAATGCCTGACGTACTTTGTTGGCGTTGGGCAGGCTGCCGGCAGGATTCTGGGCGAGGACGATAAGCCCCTTGATCTTCTTTTCGTACATGTTGTCAATCATATTCAGTATAGTGCAGTCCTGTCCGTCATCGAGCTTGGGCACCCATGGATAGCCGAAGTCATTCTCTTTAGTCGCTTTGTCTCCGTACCAGGCTTTGAGAAGACTTACGGTATATTTGGGGTAGTTCTGCCACCAGTTTGCTGACCGGGGGTCGCTGGTCTTTGGGGTATTTTTCTTCATGTAATCATCCAAGGTCGGTTGCGATGCCACTGGCGCTTTAAGATAGCCGGGCAGGATATTAGATAATATGGCATGGTCTGTGGAGCCTTGTACGTTCGGTTCCCCGCGCAGGGCATTGATGCCTCCGCCGCAGATACCCATATTTCCGAGCAGAAGTTGAACCATGCACATGGTTCTGATATTTTGACTTCCTGAAGTATGCTGGGTTTGGCCCAGAGCGTACATAATAGTTCCGGCCTTATCAGGTACGCCTGTGGATGAGAACATTTCATAGACCGTTAGCAAGTCTTTAACCGGGGTCCCCGTAATCTTCGAGACCATATCCGTGTCGTAGCGGGAATAATGCTTCTTTAAAAGCTGGAAAACGCAGCGGGGATTCTGAAGCGTAGGATCTTTTTCAGGAATACCCTTAGCGTCTTTGTTGGTCGTCCAGGTCGCTTTATCATATTTTCTGGCGCCGGGATCGTACCCTGAGAAGAGACCATCATCGAAATCGAACTTATCATTGACCAGAAACGGAGCATTGGTATAGTTGACGACGTAGTCTTTAAAATATTTCTCGTTTTCGATGATATACTTGATCATCCCGCCAAGGAAGGCAATGTCGGTGCCCGAACGTATAGGTGCGTAGAAATCAGCCTTTGCGGATGTTCTCGTAAAGCGGGGGTCAACATGAATAATTTTGGCTCCCTTCTCCCTGGCTTTCATAACCCATTTGAAAGCGATGGGATGATTTTCTGCACAGTTACTGCCCTGAATCAATAAGCAGTCGCTGTTCCGAAGATCTATCCAGTGGTTGGTCATTGCGCCGCGTCCGAACGACTCTCCCAGAGCCGCTACAGTGGGCGCGTGTCAGACCCTGGCCTGATGATCGATAAATACAAGTCCCATGGAGCGGACCATGGCCGTGATGAGCCAGCACTCCTCATTGTCTAGGTTGGAGCTTCCCATATGGGCAATGTTTTCGAGTCGATTGACCACCTGTCCTTTGCCGTTCTTGGTAATGAAGCCGGCATCGCGGTCTCTTTTGATTCTTTTCGCGATCTCTGTGATAGCCCAATCTAATTTCTTCACCTGCCACTTGTCGCTTTTCGGCGCACGATAAAGCACTTTCGTCAGTCGGTGTTCATTGGAAGCAGTGGTCTGAAAAATAGCGGCGCCTTTGGCGCACAGTGTCCCTTCACTGATGGGATGTTCAGGATCACCCTCGATGTTGATGATCTTCCCTGTTTTGGTGTCCGTGCTGCAGATAAGCCCGCACCCCACCGAGCAGTAGCAGCAGATGGAGGTGGTCTGTTTGGCGCTTTTCACCTTGTCGATTTTCTTCATTTCTTCGGCATAGGCCAGCACCGGACTCAGGTCTATCCCGAGAGTTGAGATAGCTAATCCACCGGCAAGGGTACCGGCTCCAACTAAAAATTCTCGACGTGTAAATGCCATTTTGTCCTCCTTTCACGAAAAGGTTACATAATAATTAATAGAAATATCCCAACAGAAAAACAATTCCCTTTCATTATATGTCTGCAATAGTCTTCATGAAATCTGACGGGTTTGTTCTCAATGTGTATTTCCTCCCACGCATTCGGGGATAATGTAGGGTGAATTTCCCTGGCACGCGCGACATGTACTCCCATCCTGCAACGGATACGCTTCCCTGCACAACGGACAAATCACGATTTTGCCTTTATCGCGTTTTTTGAGAAACTCAGGCTTAATCTGAATGGGGCCTATGCCGCATAATTCCACACCGGCTTTCTTGATCTGAGAGAGAAGATGTTCGCAGTTTTGTTCCTTTCTGGACTTGAGTTTAAAGAACCAGGCTTTTATTTCCGGCCATTGTTCTAATTTGCCGGGGTCAAGAAAGACACGAAATCCGTTTCCGTGGTGCTTATCATAGAGGCTTAGAGCAAAACGGCCGAGGTTAATAATCTTTAGCCAGCCGTTTCCGACTGTGCATGGTGTGAGCAATTGAATGGAGTCGGGCAGACAGGCCGGGGTTTCACATACAGCATCAAAAAGTACACTTTCCGGTATGCGGGATCGAGCCAGATGCACCATGAATCCTCCAATGATGACCCCAGGGGCAGCATGACCGTGAAAAGATCGAACACGATGCATATACTCGTCTATATCGAAAGGATTCTCTTTCATCGCATCGGTGATGCTCACGTATCATACCTCTTACGGAAATGGTCTCTTTTAAGAATGTGCAAAAAATTACATCTAAATGATAGAGTATGTCAAATGGTAAATCAAATTCATTATTTTCATCGCTGTGGTGAATTAATTTCATTTTTCAGACCGCCTGGACTGACAGAATGACTGTTCAATAAACATGCAGAATTTATAGATTCTCGAAATTAATATCCCTCATATAAATAATTAATTCTTTGCATTGGACTCTCTATGGATCTTCAATTAAAATATGTATCCCTTTGGCATCTGATTGAATGCAATGGATAACTATATAGAGGCCTTCATGCAGCCTCTTTCGCAGAAAAAGAAGGCACGTTCACAAACACAGAGAGGCGCGTGAGACTCCTGAGGAAGGTAGTTGAACCGGTCGGCTCTTCGAAAGCGGACTGGGAGATATTTCTTGGGCTGTCAAACGCCTTTGGTCTAAGAACAGATTTTAAAACTCCGTCGGAAATATACGATGAAATGGCCTCGCTTACATACTATTTCAGGGGGATATCCCATAAGAGACTGGGGACAAAGGGCTTGCAATGGCCCTGCACAAATGAATTCCACCCCGGAACAGAAAGATTGTATATCAATAACATTTTTCCTCCCGGCAAGGCATTCTTTCATCCCATTCCATATCGTGAACCGTCTGAAAAACTGACGGAAGAATATCCCTTGGTGCTTGTAACCGGCAGAAGACTCTACCACTTCAATAACGCTGCGCAGACAAGACGAACTGAAACAGCATCAGGCACTGTGGAGTGTCTTGACATGAACCCCGGTGACATCGATCGGTTTCGATTCAAAAACGGTCAAAAGGTGCGGTTGTCGTCCCGAAGGGGGTCTATCGTTATTCCCATTAGATCGGACTTATCGATCCTGGAGGGGACTGTTTTCGCTTCATTTCATGATCCCGAGTACCTTATCAACATCCTCACCGGCGGTCCGAGGGACAAACACACCGACACTTACAGCTACAAGTATACGGCAGTGGAGGTGGAGCCGCCTGATTGACGGCATCTCGCTGACTTTATAGAATGTCAGACTCGAAGATCGAGGAGTTTCTCAAATACTCACACCACAGGATTTATTTGCCAATGGCAAATTTGGCCGAATGCGTATAATCAGCAGTCTCAAACTATCCGTTGTCACCATTCTAAAAGGGGATAAAAAATCGGTACTCTTTGATAAATTTACGGAAAGTTTTTGCAACCATTGTTGAAGGCTCTTTGTACAGACTGACAAGATAAAATTTTCTATAAAGGCTTATTCCGGGCAGCTTCAAGATTCTGATTGTTCCTTCTTTTATTGGTTTGAAAACAGTCCACTTTGAAACGAACGAGATGCCGAGGCCTGACTGCACCATTTGAACAATCAGTTCAGGATCGCCGAGGATCATTGATACCTTCACGTCTTTAGGCTCTATCTTTAAAGTCTGAAAAAAAGTATCTATGAATTCCCGCAGTCCTGATCCTGTCTGAGGCATTATGAATGGGTGAGACAGAAAATCCTGCTGAGTAATATACTCTTTCTTTGCCAGAGGGTTCTCATCAGAGGCAATTAGAACTATCTCGTCATCAGCAATTTTTTCTGAAACAATCTTTTTATTTTCTATATTTCCATCAACGATGCCCATATCACTATTTCCCTGTTGAAGTTCATTAATAATCACCTCTGTATTTGACACAGTAAGATTTATTTGTACTTCAGGGTATCTTTTCGAAAAGTCGTATACGACTTGAGGCAATAAATATTTAGCAACAATTGTACTGGCTCCCAGGTTAAGAGGCCCCTTTATCTCCTTAATAAGTTTATTGATATCATCTCCCAATGTTTTATAAGCTGCGAGTATCTTCTTGGCCTGGTTATAGAACTGCGATCCGGCAGGAGTTGGTATCACTTCTTTGCCTGATCTGTTGAGAAGCTTTACGCCCATTTCTTTTTCAAGGTTTCTTACGAGATGGCTCATTGCAGATTGCGTTACAAAGGTTGCGTCTGCCGCTTTTGAGAAGCTTTTCATTTCAACGATAAGACAGAATGCTTTGAGCCTGTTATCTTCCATATTGTTACTATCAAATAAGATTAGATGTTTTTATTTGTTTCATTCATTGTAAGGTGGTTCAAAAAAAGTTGTCAACGCATAAGAATCCATGACTTTTTTCATCTATCTTAATGGTTATAATTTAATTTGACCATTATGGAATTTACAACTATCATTCATTTATACAAATACTTGGGGGGTGATATTATGGCAAAAGAAAAGACAAAATTAGTAATTGCCTCAACCACGAGCACACAGAATTCGGGACTGTTTGATATTCTTATCCCAGTCTATGAGAAAACAACTCTTTATGGGGCAAAAGTAGAAATAATTGCTGTAGGTACAGGCAAGGCTATACGGATAGCCAAGAAGGGTGAAGCCGACATGTTGTTTGTGCATGACCCTTTCCGTGAGGAAAAGTTTATTGCTGAAGGATACGGTGTAAACAGAAGGTTGGTAATGCACAATGATTTTGTTATCATCGGCCCTGCTAAAGACCCTTCGGAGATAAAGAAATTGAAATCCGTCATAGAGGCCTTTGAAGAAATTGCAGAGAAAGGATATCCCTTCGTATCACGGGGTGATGATTCCGGCACAAATATCAGAGAATTAGATATCTGGGATGATGCGGGCATTAGTCCGAAAGGAAAGGGGTGGTACTTTGAGGCAGGTGCTAATATGGCCGACACACTACTGATGGCCAAGCAAAAGGGAGCATATACGTTGACTGATATGGGGACATTCCTCAAATATGAAGCCAAGCTTGATCTGAAGATCCTGTTGAGCGGTGATCCTATATTGAGGAACAATTACAGCGTTATTGCAGTTAATCCTAATAAATTCCCCAAAGCCAAATACAGAGAAGCCATGGATTTTATTGCCTTTGTTACATCACCTGATGGGCAGCGTCTAATTGCAAATTATAAGAAGCACGGTGTCAATCTTTTCTATCCGGATGCAATCCCATCTGTGATGAATAAAAAATAGAACAATCTGTTCGGAGGGAAAATTGAAAATAAGGACTGTTTTTCTATTCACCTTGTTTTTTGTTGTTTTAGCTGTAGGTGCTTCAATTTCTTTTGGTCGGGAAAAATGTGCAGAAGTTTATGGAAGCGGTACAAATGAATTTTCCCTTGCCACAGGAAGCCCTGGTGAACTCGGTCTTCTTAAAGTTCTTGGAGATAGTTTCAGTAAAGATATGAACGCAACCCTTTGCTGGATAAAAGCAGGCACAGGAGATGCTCTAAAGTTCTTAAAAGAAAAGTCTGTTGATATGATCATGGTTCATGCTCCTGATGCTGAAAAGAAGGCAGTAATTGAAGGATGGGCAACGAAGCGGATTCTTATTGGCTCTAATGAGTTTTATATTTTAGGTCCACCGGACGACCCTGCAAAAGTTTCCGACTCTAAAAGTGCTGCATATGCCTATACGCGAATTGCAAATGCAAAGGCGACATTCTTCTCACGGGGAGATAATTCAGGCACACACAAGAAAGAAATGGATGTCTGGAAGAAAACCGGCATATCACCTTCCGGGGACTGGTATATTGTTACCAAAGATTTCATGAAAGCAACCTTGAAGCGGGCTGATACAGAGAAAGGGTATTTTATGACAGACAGTAGCACATGGGTTGCAGAAAAACAGAATCTACAGAATCTTAAGATTCTTTTTAAGGGGGATAAATTTCTTATCAATACCTATCACGCTCTTTGCCAGCCTGAAGGTGCAACGTCAGGTGCGAAAATGGCAGCAAAATTCATAGACTTTGTAGCCTCTGAAAAAGGACAAAAGATTATAAGAGAATATGGAAAAGAACTTTACGGAGAAGGGCTATATAATGATGGAGTATATGCAAAACAGTATGATGATTAGGAAAATGTGCTTATTTAGAACCCTGCACCAGAAAGATACCGAAATCATAGAAGATATCATCCTCGTCCTGAGAATGAAGAACTATCATAAGGCAACTGTAATTATAACAACCCATGACATGCAACAGGCAAGAGGACTTTCGGGCTATTTGATGGTGATGAATAACGGGCTGATTTTAGTTGCTTAAAGTTCTGCTCATTTCGAGGTATAGTAAGCACTGAATGGAAACCATCCAACGTGCATATTTGATGAAGGATTCGATAAAATTTCAAACTTCTTGAAATTCTCTGTGTGTAGGTGCACATCGCAAAAATACCCTGTTTATTCCGGGGCGAAAGATTTACAGCATTCCAGAGCTACACGAAAAGAAAACATCCTTCCTGTAGGTCACACAGCTTGGAGCTTCGATAATAACCCACAGTACACGCAGGAATGTTCATTTTAACAATTTTTGACCCCGTCTATTACCGCATATAAACAGCACTGAATAACAATTACCCATGGTGCGGAGTTAATGGAGAACGGTTGATTTTCTTGATTACCTGCCTACTTCCGGAGCTTTAATGCATTCACCTTCCGTTGATTCATTATCCCCTTCAGGCAATATTCCTTGCGGGTGCGGCAAATTGTCCGAGGGATCTTACCTACTCTCTTTAAAAACCTCAAAGAATTAACCAGTTGCGAAAATGGTATCCATTTTGCTTTATGTCAGACGGAGAAGGGAAGTGTATATTATGGCAAAGGTATTACGGTGTAGTGACATGGGCGTCCAATGTAACTGGATAGGTCGTGCCGAAACGGAAGAAGCGCTGTTTAAAATGGCGGCCGAACATGCTGCGGCTGTGCACGGTATGAAGGTGATCCCTAAGGATCTTTTGGCAAAGGCAAAGACTTTAATCCGTGAAGAGAAATGATAGGAAAAATAGAAGGAAACCCAATATGGAACAGGAGGTATTAATAATGAATACATTTCAGAGAAATTCGTGCAGAAGGAGCTTATGTGTTTTAACATTAGCTCTAACAATGGTCTTGTTTTCGAGCCTATCGCTTTATGCCGCGAGCAGCAACTACCAGCAAAACAATCTGGTATCTGACATATCCGGGCTGGCAAAGGCTCACGATCCAAGGCTCGTCAACGCCTGGGGAATTGCCTTCCATCCTAACGGATTTGCGTGGGTCGCCGACAATGGTACCGGCACGGCAACAGCCTATGACGGCTTAGGAAACAATATGGACGTAATAACTATCCCTCCGCCAGCAAGGAGCCCTCAAGGAACAATTGCAGCGCCCACCGGCATAGTCTTCAACCTCCCTTCAGACTTCGAGGTAACCAAGGATAACCCGAGCACCTTCATTTTTGCAACGGAGGACGGAACGATATCAGGATGGAATCCAAACGTTGATCCTGATAAGGCTATACTGAAAGTGGACAATTCTTCGTCAGGGGCGGTCTATAAGGGGATTGCAATTGCTGCTAACGGAACGGGCCGCTTTCTCTATGCTACCGATTTCCACAATAATAAGATTGATGTCTTTGATAAGGACTTCAACCAAATAACTTCGCTGTCATGCAGATTCAGCGACCCGAAAATGCCGGGTGGCTTTGCGCCTTTCGGCATCCACAATGTCAGAGGCAATCTCTATGTGACTTATGCTAAACAGAATGCAGCGAAACATGATGACGTTGAGGGCAAAGGGCTGGGGTTTGTTGATGTTTATGATGCAAACGGCTGCCTAATCCGACGCGTTGTCACGCGCGGGCAACTCAATGCACCGTGGGGGATTGCGGTGGCTCCTGCAAATTTTGGCAAATTCAGCAATACCTTGCTGATCGGTAACTTCGGGGACGGCAGAATCAATGCTTTCGACATTGGATCGGGCAATTTCCGTGGTGCGCTGAGGACAGACAAAGGGAAACCTCTTGTGATAGACGGACTCTGGGGAATAGCTTTCGGCAACGGTGTTAACAATCAGCCGATAAACGCGCTGTTCTTTGCGGCCGGACCCAATAACGAAAATGACGGACTTTTTGGAACGGTAGAGGCTGAATAATAGTCCAAAAGGGCAGTGATCGAAACCCACTGCCCTTTTCTTATTTTCCCCGGGTTCTGTCGCAAGAATGTCCCATTTCTGAGAAACTATCTACTGAGTGTCAACGTTGAAAAGGCCAAGGTGGATTCTATGGCCAAGCGGAACCCGTTTGAGTGGTGTGACTTTATCAACCCCCTCTATATTTTACAAGGCTTGCTTATTCCCATATGAACTCCTCACTGAAGGGAGAGAAACATATTTGCAGATTTGATGAAGTATTAAATAGGATTTCAGGACTCTTCAGATTTTCTGATTGTAGGTGTATGCGCCAACCGACCATGGATGCTTAAGTTGCAGATTTGCTGAAGAAATAAACAAAAATTTGCCACTCTTGATTCCGAGCACTTGTGGGTGAACGAGATAAAGAGATCCTGCATATTACGGGTAATAGTATGGAAGCCCATGTTATTTGCCTTTTATTGAATACTTCTTCAGAAGGTCCTGAACTGCTTCGGTCATAAGGGAACTGACAGAGCGCTCTGTATCGACGGCAAGATGCTTGAGCGCCTACATAAATGAACGGCATTCGACCAGTCTTCAGCATTACTGGACTTTAAATTCTCATATATTGACAAATATTTTTTTGCCGCATCTGGAACTATTTCAGATAGCATTCTATCGACTCTTATTCGAGTTTTCTCAAAAATATTTTCAGGGATAGAACTAAACTTCATTTCATGCCAATTATTAGACACATAAGCATGAACAGCCATTTTTATTCCCTGAATCGCTTCTTGAAGGTTATTCATTTTCTCCATCGTACGAATACTTTCTTCAGGCACAATCACTGCGCTAACTCTCAAAGTGTCATACGTATTCTTAAGCTGTTTAACTTTCAAAGAAAAATCCCTAAAGTTTTCTACATTTTTATCGTCATCAAGAATCCCTGCCAAACGCTCAGCTTTTAAACATATATCCTCTAGTGGAATCTCGTTCGATTCAATATTCTTAATTATTTCTTCTGAAAGAGATAATGCCGTCGTTATTTTATTCTCTTCCATATTATGTTTAATTGTCTGATGCCTTATGAACAGGAACCTGCCCGACAATTCTTGAATTAAGCCAATTCTCGACAATATGCAAAATAAAAGACCTTGCCTCATCAAAATTCATCGGATTCTTATGTGGTTGCCACTTATGCTTTTTTAATCCAGATTCTCCATGTCTCTTATCCTGTACCGTCTGGGTAAAACGTACAACCTCCTTATCCTCTACCCACTCATAAATTCCTGAACCTACATTCCCCTGAATATCTTCAAGAACTATATTCAGCTTGTTCCAATCCAAATCATTTTTAGCAAGTTGCCTAAGAACTTTTTCAGCAGTCTTATCTTTCTTAGCTATCCTATACCACCCGACCATTAGCGCAGCTTGATTAATTTCATAAACAGTACCGTCTTGCTTCTTAATGGTCATATTAATTTTTAGCTTTGGCAAGATCATATGACCTCGGCCAATGTTGTGACGCTGTTTTACTCCCTGATCATCTACCCCAATAGTCACCCCTACAGCCAATACTTTATTTGATCCAAGAGCTATTTTGGACGCTCCATTAATCAACTCAACAATCTCAGAAGCCTTTTTATCAATCTCAATAGCGTTCTCAAGTCCATCAAAATCTGTTGATTTCAAAACAAACCCCATATCATCTTCTTTACAGATGGTTAATTCTGGCAAACTATATACCTTTGACAAATCTTCAAGGTCAGAAGCATCACCTAAAAGCTCAACAAAATATTTCATCCTGTTATCACCATTTAAACCGCAACATATTCCGCAAGAGAATGGGACTCTGGAATCGGTAGGTTATCCTCTTTTAGCCCTTTTACGTGCATTTCAACAGCTTCTTGTATATTCTTTTTTACTTCTTCAACGGTAGCGCCGGTTGCTATACAGCCCGGCAAATCCGGTGAATACGCTGAATAGTTGCCATCTGCTTTTTCAATTAGAATCAGAAAGCGATGCATATTATGCCGCTGAAAGCTCAGGTAATTTAATCTCGATCTTCTTACCCATAACCTTGGATGCCTCTATCACCTCAATACCCATAAGTTTACCGTCCTTATCAAAATCTGCATGTACGCCGGGACTAATGGTGACTGTTTGAGCTGCCTTCGTTTCAAGCTCTGCAAAATATATATAAAGTAAGTCCCTGTCAGGGTAATATTCAATCTTCATCTTTCTTCTCCTCTTTTAAAATTCTTTCCGTACCTTGCCTTAGCAGTTAATAAAATAAACTGCTCACTCTTGTACTTATAATATACCGTAACCTCTTTTTCTTCAAAGAAATTGCCTTCCCACCCCGCGTTATAAGTGAACACGGTTACTTTACCGGCAGTACCTTCAACCGCATCAGCAGCATCCCAGCCTTTGTCTAAAGTTTCTTCTATTTCCGCTATCGAAATTCCCCGCTGCAACATCCTTGCCCTTATATGCGGATGAAGATCAGATTCTTTAATTTCTATTTTTTTATCCATAGCCCTCAAACACCTACAGCTTCTTTAGAAGATAAAAAGTCTTTAGCTGACAGGGCCTGAAGCGGTATCCTTGTCTCTTCTACAGAGAAATGAGTATATCTTTTTGTTGTCCTTGGATCACTGTGACCGGCAACGTTTCCCACGAACGCGTCATTAAAACCCGCTCTTTTCATATCTGTTATAGCCTTATGCCTTAAATCCCTTGGAATAGTACCTTCAACATGAGCTTTTTCACAAGCATTTTTCCATATCTTAAGAACATCAAACTCACTATAAGGCTTTAAGCTCGGCTTATAAAAAACATACGGGCTTAGTGTGCGCCTATCATTCTTTAAGCGAGTGAGAATTTTTAGCAGATTATCATTAATCCATAAAACATTCGGAACCCGTTTATTCCTGCTGGTGTTTTCAAATGAAATAGACCTTTCATCAGGATTGATCTGCTTCCATTCAAGATCATAAATTCTTCCCAGTCTTTGTGATGTATAATAAACAGCTAAAAACATACCCCTATGAGCATCTCCCATTTTACTTAGGATATTTTCAAACTCGCTATCTGTGATATACCGCTCTCTCTTATTTTCAGAAAACTCCTCGATTCCTACAACTGGATTATCATTAACATAGCCCCATCTAATAGCCTTCTTAAAAATCTCACTTAAAAAAGATTTCTCACGATTAATTGTGGAGCCGGATACCGCCCTTTTAATTCTTTCATTGACAGTATTCTCTTAAATCTCCATTCACCCCGGCCAACTTTCTTGGCAGGAATCTCACCACGCTTAGCAAGCCTCAGAAGTTTCTTAACACTCATCTGTAATTTCTCTGCTGCCTGCTCCGGAACTAATATGTCATCTAAAACGGCTTCACTCATGCTACACACTCAATTTATTTCCTCTTTTTTAAAGGCCTTTTAACGGACTCTATACCGGACTCCACTTTATCTACAAAGGGGCCAATTTTGTCTTTTAAGAATGCATGGACCTCCCTGCCTCTTGGATCACTATCCATTAATTTTCTAAATTCCTCATCAGACATACCTTGAATATCTGTAATAATACCTTTCAATACCCAAGTAACAATCTCAGAAACAGATACTTTTCTCGGTAGTTCCCCCATCAATTCATAAACATCTTCATCGATTGTCAAAGTAAGTTTCTTCTTCATAACTATCACCTCACTATTAATCTTTGATTACTTTACAACACGTGCTGTACGTCTTTGTTAACCTTTTTCTATATACCTTCTTACACGTGTTGCAGTTATGACTCATTTTCAACAGTTGCCCCCTAAAAAAGCGACACCTCAAAGACGGAAACCCAGTATTTAAGCCTACTTACGAGAAAAGCAAATGAGAATAAGGGTCAAACATAGTGCCACGTTGATAGCATTATTAGGTTGAAATGTCGTGCTTAAATACCTATAATACTAATGCTATGTTTATCAGGATAAAGCCATCCGGTCCAAGAAAATATATTCAAATCGTAAAGAGCATATGGGATAAGGGACATGTCCGGCAAAAGGTTATCGGCACCTTGGGACGCCTTGACAGGTTGGAAGAAACAGGGGAACTCGACAGTCTCCTGCGGTCTGGGGTGCGCTTTTCCGAAAAACTGGCAATCATTGACTCCTATGAAAAAGGCGTTGTTCCCTCAGTGGAAGATGCAAAAGTCGGTATACCTATGGTATTTGGACGGTTATGGAAAGATACTGGGATACAGTGTGTGATCGAAGAGTTGTTGGGGGAGAGGAAGTATCAGTTTCCGGTAGAGCGAGCGATCTTCTTAACTGTGCTGCACAGATTAAGCGTATCGGGCTCTGACCGGGCGGCGGAGAAGTGGAAGGAGCAGTACAAGATTGCCGGGACGGAGAAGATAGACCTTCATCATTTGTACAGGGCGATGGCATGGCTTGGGGAAGAGCTGCCGGAGGAAGAACAAAAAGGGGCGACGCCGTTTGCACCGAGATGCATAAAGGACCTGATCGAAGAGGGGATATTTCAAAGGGAGAGGAGTTTATTCAGAGACCTCACCCTGGTGTTTTTTGATACGACGAGCATCTATTTTGAGGGAAACGGAGGGGAGGAGATCGGGGCCTATGGGCATTCAAAGGATCATCGGCCTGATCTGAAGCAGATGGTCGTAGGGATTATCATAGACAATGAAGGCAGGCCGATATGCTGTGAGCTTTGGCCCGGCAATACGACAGATGTGAAGACGTTGCTGCCGGTGATGGATCGATTAAGGAGCCGGTTTGCGATACAGAGGGTTTGTATAGTGGCCGATAGGGGAATGATCAGCAAAGAGACGATCAAAGAGATAGAGAGGACGAAAGGGATACAATATATTTTAGGGGTCAGGATGAGACGGCAGAAAGAGGTGAAAGAAGAAGTCATGGGGCGAGGTGGCCGTTATGAGGAGGTGTATCCGAAAGGAACGCACAGCAAGTCCCCGTCGCCGCTGAAAGTCAAAGAGGTCATAGCCAAAGACAGGCGATATATTATTTGTCTCAATGAAGACCAAGCCAAGAAAGACGCCTTGGACAGGGAGACGATCATTGCCACCTTAAAGGATAAAATCAAACGGAGCGAGAAGGCACTGGTCGGCAATAAAGGATACAGGAAATATCTCAAGCTTACGGGGACGAGGTTTCAAATAGACGAAGAGAAGATAAAGGAAGAATCCCGGTATGACGGCAAATGGGTATTAACGACTAATTCGGATCTGCCATCCCGTGAGGTAGCGCTTCAATACAAACAACTGTGGATGGTGGAGCAGATATTCCGTACTATGAAGAGCATATTGAGTACCCGACCGATATACCACAAATGTGATGAGACAATACGGGGCCATGTATTTTGCAGCTTCCTGTCACTCCTTCTTATCAAGGAATTGCAGAGACGAATGGATCAAAGAGGATGGCAGGTAGAATGGGCAGACCTTATGAATGATCTTGAGGAAGTGAAAGAAATCAGGATACAGACCGGCGGCAAGGAAGTTCTTCTCAGGAGCGAACTGAAGGGAGATGCCGGCAAGGCATTTCAGGCAGCGGGGGTAGCTGTTCCACCAACTGTGAGAATTATGAGCACGGACGATAAGAGTACGGTTTGATTAAGATGATGCTCATAAAACATAAGAATAGATCATTTCATAGTGCCACGCCTATTTCCCCCCCTCGTAACTTATTGTTATTCCTAAATTATTTTTGGCGAAGTGTTGAAGATGGGTATGACTATTATATATCAAGATATCAGGGAACCGGAGCGGGAGCGGCTCCGCCGCTTGCCCGCTTCCGGTTCCAAGACAGCACCCCTTGGCAATATAGAACTTGAATACGCCGGAGAGATAGGATCTGCTCCGCTTCTCTCTGGCAACAAACGTTATCACCACACCATGCCCTATGCTTATAAGGGGAAAGAATCCCGGCCTTAGGCGCAAGCAAACAGGTTTTTTAACTCTAACAGGCTTCGTATAATTCGATTTCTGGCCGTATCTCAGATCAACCCTTATCACAGTACCCCCCTTTTCAGATATTCTTCCCACCAATCAGGAGGGGCTTTAACACATAGACTCCCTTTCTTCACAACAATTCTGATCCCATCCTCAGTCCTGTAATGTTCATCGCATTCAACCAGTCTTCTGTATTCATTCTTACGATAATCGGTACACACAACCCACCTTTTAATTTTTCCTTCACCGACATCAAACAGTTCCCGGAATTCTGACTTGTCACAGGTCAAAGGGTCATATGAACATTTATGCTCAGAATGGTTCATGACATACTCCTTCATGCAACCATTCAGACGGAAATTCTTCTACAAGTCGCTTAACAACTTCAAATCCATTATCGAACATCTCATAGACTTTACGATAAGTACATTTGAGAGACTCCGCCTTTTCCTTACCGTATTTGGATATAACAACTGCGAGCCTCCGGGGAGTCAATTTATATATCTGCTTAATCCGGCTCGCCGTAAAAGACTTCTTGAAGTTGAGAGTTTCGTACTCGTAACCCTTGCCGATATATTTTCCGACGTACCTGATCATCCTATTTAGTTTCATCTCAATCTTAGGGGCTGTTATTTTTACGTTTCCGAGCGTCCAGGATCTTGCTACTTCTTCAGCATATAGGAAAATATAAGGTTTTGAATAAATACATAAGACATGATAATGAACAGCTTCTTCTCCATACTTTTCTAATCGTTCCTTCTGGATTTCCTTGACCGCAATATATTTGAAGTCGCTTCCAGCACGTTTTAACCGAATATCGATGAATTGCATTACCCTGTGGAAATGCTTAAAGTCAATCTCCGCAGCAGCTTCTCTTAAAGTGAGGGTTACGTGCGCGATGTAACATTTGGGGATGTTATATCTCACATAATTAGCCAGCTTCTTAACTGAATTGAGAAAATTGCCATACCTGCCAGCAGGCACATAACAAGGTTGACCAGTTTCTTTGTTTCTCAAACACCTAAAACTTAGGGGCATAATATCCCCCTGAAGTTTAAAAATAGTTGGAAAATAGTTAAACTGGAAACAAGGGTTAGGAAAGGGTTGCTTAACTCATTGTTTTCTAAGGTAGAATCTGAAGCCGGTGGGGAGAGTCGAACTCCCGACCAGCTGATTACGAATCAGCTGCTCTGCCTCTGAGCTACACCGGCGGTGATATCAATATATCTTACTGGTTAAGAGGTTAGCTAAAAAGGTTCTCGCTTATGATTCTACTTTATTTTTCGAATCGCTTGCAAGTTGGATGAATTGGAAAATCTGATCTGAGGCTTTTCTTCTCTTCCCTTATTCGATACATATGCCTTACTATATAAAAAAGGATTGCGAGTAATTTGATATGATATCGCGTCGATACAACATAGTTCCACTTACTATTTCTCTCATCCTGTCTTTAGCGGTCCATGCCGCTTCAATCATCGCATTTTCCGGTTTTAAAAGTTTTCAATTCCCCGGCTTTTCTTCGTACAGAATAATGGCAATAAGTTTGCAGGAGGAAACAACGCCGAACAAGCTGACGGGAAATAAACGATTCACTTTTCCAAAGAATCATCCCGAAGACAAACCGACGCTCGGAAACAGGGACGCCGGGCCGGAACATGATCAGGATAAAATTCGGGCGGATCAAGATCAGGGAAAGAAAACTCAGACTTCAGGGGGCGATCTGGGGGACAAGCCATCTGCAAATATTGAGAAATCTGCGGAGGAGGCGAGGTTTGATGACAGCAATAAAACTGAACCTGTCGAACGTGTCGTTAAGAAAACTTCCCTCCTGACACCGCGGGCTTCAAATGAAATTTTTGATTATGATATATCCTGGCTGGGCATACATGCCGGGAATGCGATCTTGGAAGCAGTCGATAAGAATGGCCTCTTCAAGATAACATCAAGAGTTCGCTCTTCCTCTTTTGTATCCGCTTTTTACAAAGTGGACGACTATGCGGAAAGTCTGATCATGAATGGAATGCCCGTTAATTTTAGAATTAAACAACATGAGGGCAAATACATGAGCAATAAGGAGACTGTATTTGATGCGGACAAGGGAAATATTACTTTTTTCAATTATATAAAAAACACTAAAGATGAACATACTGTCAAGGACCGGGTTGCCTGGGATGTTATCTCCGGATTCTATTATTTGAGGACTCAGCCGCTTGAGATAGGGAAGGCCGTTTACATTGATATCTTTGACAGCGACAAGTTTTACAAGACCGAGGTCAATGTCCTCAGAAAAGAAAGGATCAAGATCCCCGATATCGGTGAAGTGGATACAATATTAGTTAAGCCGGAACTTAAGTCTGAAGGGCTATTCCAGAAGAAGGGAGATATACTGATCTGGCTTACAAATGACGAAAGAAAAATTCCGGTCAGGGTTGAAACAAAGGTCCCGGTCGGAAGTGTAGTCGCTGTTTTACGAAATTTCAAAATAGAATAGTGAATTTTCTTACAATTTCGTATTTTTTGTGCTCAAGATTTCTCTTGCACATTCGATGTCATCCCGTATCTGTTTTTCAAGGCTCGCCGCGTCAGGGAATACGCGCTCACTTCTTATCCTGTCAATAAAATAGATCCTTATATTTTCATCTAAAAGGTTGCCGTCAAAATTGAACAGATGCACCTCATAGCTTACGTCCGAATTGCCGAATGTCGGATTTCTGCCGATATTTGCGACACCGTCGTAGATTGTTCCCTTTAAGCCTACCTTGACCCCGTACACACCTTCTTTCGGCGCTATCTCGACCGGCGTCGTTATATTGGCCGTGGGGACGTGCAAAAGATTCTGACCTCTTCCTTTACCTTTTATAACAGTCCCTTCCATGGAATAGGCCCTTCCGAGGAAGTTTGACACCTCGGATACGGCACCTTTCAAGAGAAGGCTGCGAATAGTACTGCTGCTGACGATACGGCCATGGACTTCGGCATTCCTGACCGCTGTGACTCCAAACCCGTATTTCCCTCCCCGTTTTCTCAGGAGATCAATCGTTCCCTTTTTGTTTTTCCCGAAGGTATAATTGCTGCCCACGATGACCTCTCTGACATTTATTTTTTTCACAAGCACATTGTCAATGAAATCGTCGGGGAGCATATGGGAAAACTCTTTATTAAACTCTATGCACAACAGGACATTTATTCCGGTGGCCCCTATCAATCTCGCCTTTTCATCAAATGTGGTAAGCATTTTTACGTCTCTTTCAGGAGCAATGACCTTAACAGGGTGGGGATCGAAGGTCATAACCATGGACGTTCCTCTTATCTCTTCCGCCTTCCTGAGCACCATTGAGATCACCTTCTGATGACCCAGGTGGATGCCGTCAAAATTCCCTATTGTAAGGACCGTGTTAGGATAACTCGTGTTTAAGTTCGCGAGACCGCGTATTATTTCCATCCTCTTTCGCCTCTTTCAAAAGTTCTTTATATATTCTTTCTGCTTGTGACGATGTTTCTTCGATAGTGCCGTTGTTATCTATAACAAAATCAGGCCTTTTTATCTTCTCCTCGATAGGCAACTGGGCTTTTAATCTCAGCCGGGCCGCTCTCCGGGAAATTCCTCCCTTCTCAAGGCGATATAAAGCAGCTTCCTCGCCGGCATACACGGTAATCGTCCGGTCGAACCTTCTTTCATACTCTCTTTCAAAGAGCAAAGGTACTTCGACAAATACAACCTTGTCCCTGAATTCCTTTTTATTCAATAAAAGATTTATCTTCCCAAATACAAGAGGATGAAGTATATCTTCGAGAGAACGCCTCAGGCCGTCGTTATTAAAGATTATACGGGCGACCTTTTTTTTGCTCAGGCTGCCATCGTTTAAAAATACGCTCTCACCGAAAATCCTCCTGATCTTCTCAAGGACATCCGCTTCTTTAAGAAGCTCACCGACTATCTCATCTGTATCGATTATGATTCCGCCGAGCTTTTTGAACAGCAGAAGAACCGTGCTCTTCCCCATTCCGTAATTACCTGTAATCCCTACAAGAAGCACAAAAGATATTATACAACAATACAAGTTACTAATGAGGCATGCTCCATTAGTTGCAGAATCTGCGTAGGGACAGAGGACTTCATTACGGGGAAGCAGTTTGGGACAAGCGCTATTTCTCTGCCATGGCTTTGCGTAATAGTTCTTCGATTTGCTTATTCAGGAAAGCATATTCTATAGCTCTATTCCCTTTGTCATCACGGACATTGACATCGGCCCCGCTGTTGATGAGAGTCCTCAGCATTTCGACCTTATCATTCAATGCGGTGAGCATTAAGGCAGTTTCTCCATAATTATTTTTTGCGTTAATATCAGCGCCCTTTCCTATAAGGAACTTTACTGTCTCCACGTTTCCCTGAGACGAAACAAACATCAATGCCGTATAACCGTCATTATTCCTGGCATTGATGTCTGAGCCATTTCCGATGAGGAACTTGAGCAGTTCAATATTATTATTAGCCGCGGACAGCATCAGTGCCGTTTCCCCTTTATCGTTTTTCGCATTAATGTCCATCCCTGCTTTCACAAATAACTCTGCGGTCTCTTTATCGCCGGTTGCAGCACTGTTGAGGAAGGACTCTATCGCATACGTCAGCCCTTTACGTTCTATTTCTCTTCTGTAACTTTCCTTGTTTTTACAGCCGGCAGCAAATATGAATGCGAGCAGGAAAAAGAACAAGAAAAAATAAAAGATGGTCTTTTTCGGGATTGTTTTTCTCAAAATACCGATACAGCAAATGATTATGCTCTTACAGGGATGCAAATCACTAATACAATTCAATGCCGACCTTTTCGCCTACTCTAATGTCAAAATCTGAAGATGCGCTGCCGCCGTTTACAAAAAGCTCGAGATGCCCGAAGCTGTTTATTAAAGAGCAAAGCTTTTTATTCTCGGCCTCGGAATAATACCTTTTGAAGGGCGCCTCCATACTCTTAATCACAATCTTCAGATTTCCTCCGGCATTATTGCCTTTAAGGTCGTCTATTTTATCTGCGTCTATGTTTGTCATTAAATTTCCGAAACGGTCAATATAAATAACCTCTCCCTCAATGCTATTCTCCTTTGGACTCATGAGGGCGGGCATATGCAATGTCACATAATCGGATATAACGTCCCCGAATTTTGATATGTTTATGCCTCTCGATAACCAGGCAGCTACGGGAGCAAATACGTCTCTGCCGTGAAAAGTTGAGCTCTTCCGGGGCAAAAAGTAATGTTCCGCCGTAACGTTGACGACCTGAAGGCTTTCGCTCAGTTCATAAATACGTGAAAAAACTCCGTTATCCGGTCCGACAAAATAATGATTGTCCGTTGCAGCAACGAGAGGTCTTCGCCCGGAGCCCACACCGGGATCTACGACAACGACATGTATCGTGTTATGGGGGAATGATCTGAAACTCATCTCAAGGGTGAAGGCCGCTTCCAGAACTTTCTGAGGGGTTATATCATGAGTTATGTCCACTATCCGCGCACCGGGATTTATGCTGAGGATTATTCCTTTCATAATCCCTGCAAAAGGGTCTTTGTAACCGAAATCAGTGGTCAGGGTTATCAGGGGATGTGATTCCATCAATGGCTCCTATTATGTCTCTAACATTATGGATATCTTTTTCCCTTAAATACTTCTCTATCCCTTCGACAATTTCCACGGTAGCTCCGGGATTTACAAAATTACCCGTACCTACCGCAACGGCAGTGGCGCCTGCGAGCATGAACTCTATGGCGTCTTTATAATTAATAATACCACCTATTCCTATGATTGGGACAGTGACGGCCCTCGACGCCTCCCATACCATTCTCAATGCGATGGGCTTTATCGCAGGTCCCGACAGTCCACCCGTAATATTGCCGAGTTTGGGTTTCCATGTCTCTATATCGATAGCCATCCCCGTGAGTGTATTTATCAGAGAGATAGCGTCAGCCCCGGCTTCTGCTGCCGCCCTTGCCATAAGCGCTATATCAGTAACATTGGGTGACAGCTTTACAATAAGTGTAAGACCCGTTGCTCTTCTGACCGCGCTGATAACTTCAGATGCAACTTTGGGGTCCGTGCCGAAGATACACCAGCCTGCTTGCTTGTTCGGACACGATATATTCATTTCAAGGGCATGGATACCCTCCTCAGAGCTTAATCTCTCCGCGGCCCTTGCAAATTCTTCCACGGAATCACCGAAAAAGTTGACTATTACCGGGATATCAAATTGTCTCAGAAAAGGGAGTTTCTCCTTTATAAAACTGTCTATTCCGATATTCTGAAGCCCGACTGCATTGAGCATCCCTGCGGGGGTTTCTACAATACGAGGCGGCGGGTTACCTTCTCTGGGGAGAAGAGAAAGACCTTTCACCACAACAGCGCCCAGAAGGTTCAGATCGACAAAATCGGAATATTCTTCACCATAGCCAAAAGTGCCCGATGCTGTCATCACTGGGTTTTTGAGTTTTAATTTGCCTATCTCAACGGTTAGATCCATACAATGTCCTCTATCGGAAAAACCGGGCCCTCCCTGCACACCCTTTGATATCCGCGGACCGTTTTGACGGCGCATCCCAGACATGCGCCGAATCCGCAAGCCATATTTTCTTCCAGAGAAATATACCCCCTGATTCCTTTATCAGCGGCAATCATTGATACCGACTCGAGCATCGGTTTCGGGCCGCAGGCATAGATAAAAAAGGAGGGAATAAGAACAGCGTGCAACCCCAGAAAATCATTTAAAATATCTGTGACCAGTCCCTCTTTTCCGAAAGAGCAGTCATCGGTGCAGAGGATAATTTCATTCCCCGATTTCTCCAACTCATCCAGCATAAGCAGCTCATTCCGGCTTCTTGCGCCATATATCACAAATGATTTTTTTTCAAGCGCTTCTGAAAACGGGAACAGGGACGCAATTCCGATTCCTCCGGCAATAAGCAAAGGGGTCTTATCACTTTCAGGTTTTGGGTAGCCTGTTCCGAGAGGGCCGATTACATTTATTACCCGTCCCTGCTCCAAATCCTTCATTAAGGAGGTGCCTTTACCCCTAATCGCATACAGAAACTGGATGGACCTTGAAGTCTTCCTGAAATAACTGAATGGTCTCTTCAACAGCGGGTCATAGGAATTGCCGACCTCTATCATGAAGAACTGGCCCGGCTCCGGGGTTATGATGGGTTCCAGGGGATCCAAAGTGAGGAGATTGTTCTTATCGTTTAAGGGGGAATTGCCGGTTATTCTTGCCTTGAAGTATCTACTCAAAGCTTATCTCTAATATCTCGTACTCCAGTGTTCTCGCAGGCACTTTTATGTTGACGACATCGCCGACCTCCCTGTTCAGAAGCGCTTTTCCTACAGGCGAGATTATAGAGATCTTTCCGATCTTGGCATCCGCCTCGTCAGGCCCTACGAGCATGTAGGTCTTCTCTTCAGCTGTAGAAAGGTCCATCACCTTCACCCTTGCACCGAATGCCGTCCTGTTCTGGGAAATCTTTGCAGGGTCTATTACATCTGCAAGGGCGAGTTTGGTTTTAAGGTCCTGTATCTTTCCTTCTATAAAAGACTGCCTTTCTTTTGCAGCATGGTATTCCGCATTCTCTGAAAGGTCGCCGTGAGCCCTTGCCTCCGAGATGTCTTTTATGTTTCTCGGCCTTTCAACTTTCAGAAGTTTATCAAGCTCTTCCTGAAGTTTCTGATAGCCATTCGGCGTCATGGGTACTCTTTTAAGCAAGTGATTGCCTCCTTTCAGATTAAATAATTTAACACTTTTCCGGTAAATTTTTCTATATTAGAAGTCAGTCCTAACCGATAAGAAAATCGTTACACAAGAAAGAAGGAGTAAAAATGCGTTTTTCAAAAATGCTTATACCGACACTGAGGGAAGCACCTGCCGATGCAGAGGCGATAAGCCATATCCTGATGTTGAGAGCGGGATATATCCGGCGGCTTGCCGCCGGCCTGTATATTTATCTCCCCCTCGGGCTCATGGTCACAAGGAGAATACACAGAATCCTCCGCGAGGAGATGAACGCCATAGGCGCACAGGAGATCGCCCTGCCCGCGCTGCACCCTGCCGAGATATGGCAGGAGACCGGAAGATGGTCTGAAATTGGGGATGAGATGTTCAGGCTTAAGGACAGGACGGGCAGGGATATGTGTCTCGGCATGACCCATGAGGAGATAATGACATGGCTCGCCGCGAGGGAGATCCGATCGTACAGAGACCTTCCGCAGGTTTGGTATCAGCTCCAGACAAAGTTGAGAGATGAAGCCAGGCCGAAGAGCGGGGTTCTGAGGACAAGGGAATTCCTGATGAAGGACAGTTACAGTTTTGACGCCGATGAAGAAGGACTCGAAAAGAACTATCAGCTCCATGCCGGTGCATATCACAAAATTTTTTCGAGGTGTGGACTCCGTTTCTATATGGTTCAATCCGACCCCGGCATAATGGGAGGCCGCACTTCACACGAATTCATGGCGCCGAGCCCGTCGGGAGAAGACGAGGTCGTTCTCTGCGATTCCTGCGGGTACGCCGCCAATGTGGAACTCGCCCTTTCGAATCCTAAGAAAGTGGATGTCATGGATTGGGAGTTCGAAGAGGTCCATACGCCGGAGAAACGCACGGTTCAGGAGGTGTCGAATTTCTTGAAAATCAAGCCCGAATATTTCATCAAGAGCCTGTTACTCATCAGCGACAACGGTCCCGTGCTTGCTCTCGTGAGAGGAGATCACGAAGCACACGAAAAGAAGCTCAGTAGGGTCATCGGCAACCACAGGCCGGCCGACAAACAAGAAGTTAAAGATATTCTCGGAGTTGAGGCGGGCTTCATAGGACCCATGAACCAGAAGATTAAGATCATCGCTGATACCTCTTTACAGGAGGGCGTCTATGTGAGCGGAGCAAACAAACCGCATTACCACGCAAAAGGTATAAGAGCGGGGAAGGATTTCACCGCCGACTGGCATGACATAACTCTTGCGAAAGAAGGTGATTCATGTACAAAATGCGGTGCTCCTATAAGAATCGAAAAAGTGATCGAGATAGGAAATATATTCAAACTCGGCACAAAATACTCTGTCCCCTTAAAAGCTTTTTACCTCGATGAAAAAGGAGATGAGAAACCGGTGGTTATGGGTAGTTATGGAATAGGACCTGCGAGAATTGCTGCAGCCGCCATAGAGCAGAATCACGACAAGGACGGCATCATCTGGCCAAAGAGCATAGCTCCGTTCGATGTCGAAATTTTACCTCTTAATATGAAAGACGCCGGGACAACGGAGGTTGCTGAAAGACTCTACCGGGACCTTAACAAACTCGGCCTCGATGTTTTGATCGATGACCGCGATGAAAGGGCGGGCGTAAAATTTAAAGATGCCGACCTGATAGGGATACCGACCCAGGTTATCTTGGGCGAAAGGAACCTCAAGGAAGGTCTGGTGGAGATAAAAGACAGGAAGACAAAAAATACAATAAAGGTCAAGATTGAAGAAGTTTCGGACAGAGTAAAAAGTTGAGTTTCCGCATTTGTTGTCCCCCCGGCAAGAAATGAGTTCTATTCGAAACTTCAAATATTGGATCCCGGTTCTTCTTTGGATGAGTTTTATCTTCTGGATGTCGACCGGTACATTCTCTGCACAAAATACTTCTTTGATTATTGAACCTATACTCCGCTTTTTTATGCCTTCCATATCGCAGGAGAACGTGGATATAATTCACGGGGTAATTCGGAAATCGGGACACGTGGCCGAGTATTTCATTTTAGGCATTTTGTTGTTTCGCGCTTTTCGGAGCGGCTCAAAAGAACTGCGGAGACTGCGGTGGGCTTTTTTCTCCTTTTTAGTTGTTATGCTTTATGCCGCCGGTGACGAGTTTCATCAATCCTTTGTATCCGCAAGGACTGCATCGCTAATCGATGTAGGTATCGACATGCTGGGAGGCATCCTTGCACAGGGCGTGAGTATTTTGTGGCGCCCCGGCTGTCGGAGATAGCGGTAGAAGAATTTTATTTACCGGGGGGAATTATTAACCGACGCTCGGGCATGACGGAATCCCGGAACCAGTCCGGGACTGAATGTACATTCTATTTTGAGACCGATAATAAACTGTAATGGTTGTTCACGCAAATAAAAAAAGTACTTGTATAACAAAACAGGATCAAAATTGATATAATTGTGTATATATTGCATCTCAACCTCTAAAACAATAAGGAGGGCTTTATGCCTGCTTATGAGTATGTTTGCAAAGACTGCGGCAAAGAGTTTATCCTTTTTCTCTCGATCAAAGAATTTGAAGCCAAGCCCGGAATAAAGTGCCCCCACTGTGAAAGCGACAATGTTCAAAAAAAAGTAACCGGGTTCTTCACAAAAACGAGCAAGAAATCGTAGTTTATGTTTAAGCTTGACGGAGCAGCCTCTTCCTGTGGAAGTGGATAGCCAAATTAAATTTTAGGACGAAAATATAATGAGTATTCTCCCTGAAGGCGAACAATTGAGAAGGGCGGTCAAATGGATATCGGATGAGCGTCTCGATAATCCCGGGGCCAGCCTGTCCAAGTTAATAGGCCAGGCCTGTTTGAAGTTTGATCTGCCCCCAAAAGACGCGGAATTTCTAATGCATTTTTTTACTGAAAAAGAGCCGGAGAAATCAGAATAACAAGTGAGCGTCTTTTATGGCCTCCCATCTGATCTCTTGACGATTAACCCCGATCCGGGCCGGTTTTAATCAATTCCCGATCTCTTTAAAGAGGGAATCAAGAAGTTCTTCCTCTTTGACCCTTTTTACTATCTCACCTTTCTTGAAGAGTATCCCCCTTCCCTTTCCTCCTGCTATGCCGAAGTCCGCCTCTCTTGCCTCCCCCGGCCCGTTCACTATGCATCCCATGACCGCAATGGTCACCGGCTTATCTATATATTTGACTCTCTTCTCAACTTTCTTTACAAGGTTCCTCAAATCGATTCTGCACCTGCCGCAAGTGGGGCAGGAAATAATATTCACACCCCTTTTTCTAAGTCCGAGTGAACCGAGTATGGCATAGGCTACCCTTACTTCTTCGCGCGGGTCTGCCGTCAGGGATACCCTTATAGTATCGCCTATACCTTCGGAAAGTAATATGCCCAGCCCGACCGAACTTTTTATTATCCCTACGGAGGGAGGTCCGGCTTCTGATATTCCAATGTGAAGAGGGTAATCATAGCGCTCAGAGAATGATCTGTAGGCATCGACTGTTCTGGGCACGTCCGATGCCTTCAGAGATACCTTGATATCAGTAAAATTAAGTTCTTCGAGTATATGGATATGTCTTCCCGCACTCTCAACCAGCGCATCCAGAGTTGGATGCCCATATTTCTGAAGCAGTTCCTTTTCGAGTGAACCGGCATTGACGCCTATCCTTATGGGAATACCTTTATCCAGTGCCACAGAAACGACCTCCTTTATCTTCCACTGGGCGCCTATGTTGCCCGGATTTATCCTGAGTCCGTCGATCCCCTGTTTTACAGCCTCGAGGGCCAGCCTCCAGTTAAAATGGATATCTGCTATCAGAGGGATACTTATGGACTTTTTTATCCTCCCCAAAACCTTTGCCGCATCCATATCAGGGACGGCAAGCCTTATAATTTCGCATCCCGAGGATTCGAGGGATTTAATCTGTCTGACTGTAGATTTAACATCAGCCGTATCCGTCTTCGTCATAGACTGTACAGCAACCGGATTACCACCGCCGATGGCTACCTTTCCCACATGAATTGTCTTCGTCTCTTTACGAACTTCCATCTTTGCCTTTAACCTCCCTCGTCTTACCCGCTTTTCCCGACTCCGTCTTCATCTCTGCCTCCGCCTGTTTCTTTTCTCTGTATGCCCTGACAGCGGCCTCGTGCTCGTCCGCTGAAACAGAAAAATGGTGGGTACCGTCGTTATTAGATACAAAATATATATAAGGCACGTCTGCCGGATAAAGCGCGGCAGTAATCGATTTTATGCCGGGCGATGCGATAGGCCCAGGTGGAAGGCCCTTTATGGTATAAGTGTTATACGGGGTTTTTCTCCTGATATCTTCCGCAGTTATTTTTTCTCTGGAGCTTTTTATTCCATAAATAGCCGTCGGGTCTGCCTGGAGCGGAATTTTTTTCTTCAGCCTGTTATGATACACGGCGGAAATCATAGGCCTCTCCTCACCCGTGACCGCCTCTTTCTCTATAATCGATGCAAGCGTCAAGACTTCTCTTTCGGAGAGACCGATCTCCTTTGCCCTTGCTGCCAGTCTGGCCGAGTATTTTTCTCTCATCCTGTTTATCATCATTCCTATCGCTTCCCTGGGGTCCATACCCTTCGGTATTTTATAGGTGTCGGGGAAAAGATATCCTTCAAACGAAGGCGCGTCAATATTGTATGATGATAAGAAGTTCCTGTCCGAGGAGAGCTTATCGAAATCCTCTTTGCCGACTATGCCCTTTTCTTCTAATTTTTCTGCGACCTCTCTGAGCGAGTCGCCCTCAATAACCGTTATTTCATATTCGATGATCTGTCCCTTTCTCAAAACTCTTAAGAGATCAAGGGAATTCATTGTTTTATAAATGGAATAATAACCGGCCCTGATCTTCCTATCAATTCCGCTGATTCTGCCGATAAAGAGGAAGACGTTTCTATCGGGTATCAGGTTCTGTTTTGAAAAGATTTCAACCGCCTGCCTAAAAGTGCTGCCCTTCGGTATTTCGATCTCGATATTTTTATTGCCGATTGGAAGCGGCATCAGAAGCTGGACCAAAACATAGAGAAAACAGGATAAGACAACTCCTCCAAAAACAAGAATTATATTTTTTTTCATAGTCTTAGGATGCCAGAATTAATGGTTTATAGTCAAACACCCGTAGAGATGCAATATTGCTTCACTGTCCGGAAATCCAGTGTATTTGTCATCTCCGCAATACTCACTTAACCTGCTTAATTCATGAATCCCATGATCCTAACGGCGGATGCGGTATTTGAGCGGCTTTAAATCCTGTGAAGATTTATCGGAACAGGATTTACCTCGGAGGGCGATAGCCCGAGAATGAGCTCAAATACTGCATCCGCCGTGTTCACCACTGATTTATGAATAATAAGGGTTAAATTTGTAAAAGAACCAATATTCCTTTTCTTAAAAAAGAACGGGGTAACTCTCCATCTTGCAGAGAATCACCCCATCTCTTTCTATCCGCTTTAAGCTATAAGCTTAATACTGTTTTTTAATACATTCCGCCCATTCCGCCGCCGGGAGGCATTGCCGGCATTTCAGGCTTTTCCTCGGGAATATCCGTTATCATTACCGCAGTGGTCAACATGAGCGCAGCCACTGAAGCAGCATTCTGCAGAGCATAGCGTGTCACCTTGGTAGGATCGATTATGCCCGCCTTCATCATGTCAACATACTCTTCTTTATCAGCGTCAAAACCGTAATTTGTCTCTTTGGCGTGTTTTACCTTCTCCACTACCACTGACCCTTCGATGCCCGCATTGTTAACGATCTGTCTGATAGGCTCCTCGAGTGACCTTCTTACTATTTCAACGCCCACCTGCTGGTCGGTTTCGAGTTTAAGGGTCTTGAGCGCGGCGATCGATCTGAGCAGCGCAATTCCTCCACCAGGGATGATCCCTTCTTCAACAGCGGCCCTTGTAGCATTCAGGGCGTCTTCGACGCGCGCCTTTTTCTCTTTCATCTCGGTCTCTGTCGCAGCTCCGACATTGATTACCGCAACGCCGCCGACGAGTTTTGCAAGCCTCTCCTGAAGTTTTTCCCTGTCATAGTCGGATGTTGTCTCGTCTATCTGAGTCTTTATCTGTTTGACTCTTCCCTGGATCTTCTGAGTATCCCCGGCGCCTTCAACGATAGTCGTATTTTCTTTATCGATAGTAATCTTCTTTGCCCTTCCCAGGTCCGATATCTTTATATTTTCGAGTTTGATGCCGAGGTCCTCGGATATCATCGTGCCTCCTGTGAGGACAGCGACATCCTCAAGCATTGCCTTCCGTCTGTCGCCAAAACCCGGCGCTTTCACGGCGGACACCTGGATTGTTCCGCGCAGCTTATTCACAACAAGTGTGGCAAGGGCCTCGCCTTCAACCTCTTCCGCTATGATGAGCAAAGGTCTTCCCATCTTTGCAGTCTGTTCGAGAATGGGCAGCAGGTCCTTCATGCTTGATACCTTCTTCTCATGGATAAGGATATAAGGATCATCCAGTATGCACTCCATCCTTTCAGGGTCTGTTATAAAATACGGTGATATGTACCCCCTGTCAAACTGCATACCTTCGACAACGTCGAGGGTAGTCGCCATACTCTTTGCCTCTTCAACGGTAATGACACCGTCTTTGCCGACCTTGTCCATGGCCTCTGCGATTAACTCTCCGATGGAAGCGTCATTGTTTGCAGAGATCGTGCCGACCTGCGCTATCTCTTTCTTGTCCTGCACGGGCTTGCTGAGTTTCTTGAGTTCTTCGACCACGACTTCCACTGCCTTCTCGATTCCCCTCTTGATCTCCATCGGGTTTCCGCCTGCAACAACGTTCTTGATCCCTTCCCTGTAAATGGCATGGGCGAGTACCGTGGCTGTGGTCGTCCCGTCACCTGCAGTATCGGATGTTTTGGATGCGACTTCTTTGACAAGCTGGGCGCCCATATTTTCCCACGGGTCTTTCAGCTCAATCTCTTTAGCAACGGTGACACCGTCCTTCGTGATAGTCGGCGCCCCGTATTTCTTATCAAGTATTGCGTTTCTCCCTTTAGGCCCCAAGGTGGCCTTAACCGCGTCGGTAAGCATGCTTACTCCTCTGAGTATAGCGCTTCTCGCCGCATCATCGAACAAAAGCTGTTTAGCCATTAATTGCTCCTCCTTTTATCAATATAAAATTTGTTATTCAACGATGCCTAAAATATCTTCTTCCCTTATGATAAGGTATTCCTCATCGTCGATCCTGATCTTCGACCCTGAATACTTGTCGAACAGAATCGTATCGCCTACCTTGACATCCATCGGCTGACGTTTACCGTCGTCGGTCACCTTTCCCGGACCTACTGCAACCACCGTGCCTCTCTGGGGCTTCTCCTTTGCGGTATCCGGTATATAAAGCCCTCCTGCTGTCTTTTCCTCCTCTGAGGAAAATTTGACGAACACTCTGTCTCTTAGCGGTTTAAATTTCATAGATCTCCTCTCCTTTCTTTCATAAAGATTTTTTATTTTTGTTAGCACTCAGCGTCAGTGAGTGCTAATATAAAAAAAATGAAGCATAGAAGGCAAGGTTTTTTATCGGTAAAAAATACATAAAATATGGGGGATAACTATTATTTTTGAGGAAATTTGCCTATTATCTAATTTTATTGAATTATGAAACCTTCTTTTTGTTTTCTATAAAATGTCTGATGGCTTCATGAAAGAAATCACCGCGATTCCGAACGCCTTGTTCAATCCTGCTTTCATACAACTTCAGCCCTTCTTTTATTTCAGGTGCAAAGACGGCAGAAAAGGTATTGTTCCTGATGGATTCTTCAGCCTTTACAGTATTGTAGAGATAGATATCTGAAATGATCGTTCTTGCGAGCCTTTTGGCCCGTTCTATTTTCTCGTCAACTGACGGTTCAACTTTTTTCTCCTCACGCTGCGGCTGCGGCTCCGCCCTCGGTTCGATCTTCGGCTTGGTCTGCTCTTCACCCGGCCGTTCGGCCTTCTCCTCCTTTTTACCGGATTCTTTTCCTCTCAGCGCATTGACTGAATCTATAAGTAGTCCGTCTATGAGATGCTCCTCTATATAATCATCCGCGCCATAAAAAGACTCGGGTTCTCTTTTATATTTGTTTTTGTCATACGTCGAACTTACGAGAATAAACTTCATCCCCTTTGTTTCCGGTCTCAGCTTCAACCTTTTGCAAACTTCAAACCCGTAAATCTTCGGAATACCGACCTCAATTATCGCAAGGTAAGGAAACTCCTTGATAGCCTTGACCATAGCCTCAATTCCGTCAGAGGCCGTGATCGTCTGGTAGCCGTTCCTTTGTAAAAGAGAGGTAATCTCATCCGAGATCTTGGGGTTTGAATGGGCAACGAGGATTTTGATATTATCGATTTGTTTTTCAGGGGGCGCCGGCGCCTTTTTCACAAGCAGCACCGCGCTGCACTTCGGGCATTTGAACCGGGAACCTCCAATGCTCAGTTTTCCCTCATCGACCTTGAGCTTCGTCTTGCATTTCGGGCATATTACGACCAATGTTTAATCCTCCTCGGCAGCCAGAGCTTTATCGTTACAAGACCTATAAGAAAGCCTCCAACATGGGCAAACCATGCGACTCCCCCTCCCTGATGTATTCCAGTACTTATCAGTCCATTTACGAGTTGTATAATAGCCCAAAACCCTATAACTATCAAGGCAGGAATTTTCATGGTGGTCACAAAAAAACCTAAAAATACCAGGGAATGTACGTTTGCTTTCGGGAAAAGCAGCAAATATGCGCCCAAAACTCCTGAAATTGCGCCGCTGGCCCCTATCATCGGAGTTATCGAATCCGGGCTTGCGACAGCATACGCATAAGCTGCAAAGACACCGCAGAAGAGATAAAAAAAGATAAACCGCAGATGACCCAGCTTATCTTCGATATTGTTGCCGAATATCCACAAATAAAGCATATTACCTCCGAGATGAAATAGCCCGCCGTGCATAAACATCGAGGAAAAGACTGTGATTGCGGGAGGCACCGGCTGTTCTGTCCTGAAGGTCATCAGGTAACGAGGTATGGCACCATATGCATATGTTATCTCTTCCATCCCGGACCGGGAAGTGATCTCCCCCAGGAACACTATTACGTTCAGCACTATTATCCCTATCGTCACAAAGGGGAAAAGATATGCCGGGTTGTCATCCTTGTACGGAATCAACTCTGAATTCCTCTATACATCAAAACCGTTTCTGAACATCCGGGAAGGCACTTATAATAACTGAAACAGATTTTATGGATTATCAGAAACATAGCAAATTATACGGCAAAGGCAAAAAGGAGTAAAGGAGGGGTCCAATGACGGTGTAATCGGGACTTTTAAAGACCCGATATGGTAAAATTCGAAATTGTGGAAGAGATTGGCGTGATCAGGAGTGTCGAGGGTCTGGTCGCAACGGTTTCCGTGCAGAAAAAAAGCGCCTGTGAAGGTTGTACATTGAATACATGCAAGCCCGGGGAAGGATCTATGCTGATAGAGGCATTAAATCCGGTTGAAGCCCGCGTCGGACAAAAAGTAAGGGTAGTTATGAAACCGTATACTTATCTTAAAGGTTCAATAATAGTATACGGAATACCCGCCCTTGCCTTAATCGCAGGGGCCGTCATCGGAAAAGAGGTCGTCGGTTATTATTACAGGAACCTTGATCCGGATATCCTTTCCGCTGTCTTCGGATTTGGCGCATCTGCCGTTTCTTTCTTAGCGATTAAGCTCTGGAGCAGCAGGATGAATAAGAAGACTGAATTAAAACCGGTTATCGAAGAGATACTGGAAGGGAAGGATGAAGTATGAATTAGGAAGAATGAGGGATGGAAAATGTAAAAATCGTTTTTTCCTCACTTCATACTTCGTAATTCATAATTCATACTTTCAAAGAGGGGGAATTTATGGCAAACTTTGAGGTTGACAAAATACGCAATGTTGCTGTGATCGCGCATGGAGGCGCCGGAAAGACCTCGCTCGTCGAGGCAATGCTCTATGACTCCGGTTCCATAGACAGACTCGGCAGGGTTGACGACGGCACCACTACAACTGATTGCGAACCCGAAGAGATTGAGAGAAAGATGACGATCATATCGTCCCTTGCATTTTGCAGCTGGAATAATTTCAGGATCAACATCGTGGACACGCCGGGATTCATTAATTTCCTTGAGGATACACGTGGATGCTTACGCGCCGTTGATGGAGCGATCGTCATCGTGAGTGCGATCTCGGGAGTGAAGGCTGAAACGCAAAAGATCTGGAAATATGCCTCCGAATTCGAGCTTCCGAGGCTCATCTTCGTAAACAAGATGGACAAGGACACGGCAAATTTCCCGCGTGCAGTGAGTGAGGCAGAAAAGGCTTTTGGGAAAGAGGCATTGCCCCTTCAACTGCCGATAGGGTCCGGAGAAAATTTTAACGGCATTGTAGACCTGCTCAGGATGAAGGCATTCACATTCCAGAGCGGGAAGGCGGAAGAGTCCGATATCCCCTCTGATGTGCTTCCTGAAGCCGAAGAATACAGGAAGAAGCTCATCGAAAAGATTGCTGAGTCTGATGACTCCCTGCTCGAGAGGTATCTCGAAGGAGGGGCATTATCGGACGAAGAGGTTATCAAAGGGGTCAAGGAAGGCGCTTTAACAAAAAGGTTTATCCCGGTCACATGCGGTTCTGCTCTCAGGAACATAGCAATCCCCCAGTTCCTCGATACGGTCTTGCTCTGCCTCCCCTCTCCTGCCGAGATGGCAAGGATAAAACCGGTTAAGGGCAAGAACCCGAAAGACGGGAAAGAGATCGAGAGGAAGCCTCTGCAGACGGAGCCGATGGCGGCCTATGTGTTTAAGACAATAGCCGATCCCTTTGCAGGAAGACTCTCGATATTCAGGGTTTATTCCGGCTCTTTAAAAGCTGACTCTAATGTTCTGAATACTGCAACCGGGACGAAGGAAAGGATCGGCCAGGTCTTTTATCTCATGGGGAAAAAGCAGGTGGCGGCGCAGGTCATAGGCCCCGGTGAGATAGGTGTTGTCGCAAAGCTCAAGGAAACGTTTACAGGAGATACACTTTCGGAAGATGCACATCCCGTTGTCTTCGATAAGGTCAAATTTGCCGATCCTATCATCGCTTATGCTATCGCGTCCAAGGGAAAGGGCGATGAAGACAAAGTCGGCACGGGACTTCACAGGATACTTGAAGAAGACCCGACCCTGAGGTTCCAGAGGGACGAGGAGACAAAAGAGATGCTGCTCTCGGGTATGGGACAGGTGCATCTCGAAGTCACACTCGAACGTCTGAAGAGAAAATTCGGGGTCGAGGTCCTGATGAAAACGCCCAAAGTCCCTTACAGGGAGACGATCAAGGTAACGGCCAGGGCGCAGGGGAAATACAAAAAGCAGTCGGGAGGACGAGGTCAATATGGCGATTGCTCGCTGGAGGTGGCCCCACTTCCCAGGGGCGGAGGATATGAATTCGCCGATAAGATTGTTGGCGGAGTAATCCCCCAGCAATACAGGCCCGCTGTTGAAAAGGGTGTGATAGATACTATGAAAGAGGGGATTATCGCCGGTTATCCCCTTGTGGACGTTAAAGTGACTTTATTCGACGGGTCCTACCATACTGTGGATTCCTCGGAAATGGCCTTCAAGATCGCAGGGTCAATGGCCTTAAGAAAAGCAGTACAAGATGCAAAACCCATATTGCTCGAGCCGATCATGAAGGTCGAAGTCATAACTCCTGACGACACGCTCGGCGCGGTCATAGGAGACCTGAATTCCAAGAGAGGCAGGGTGCAGGGAGTCGAACCCCAGGCGGGCGGCAACCAGAAAATCAACGCACAGGTACCCATGTCTGAAATGCTGACTTACGCGAACCAGCTGACCAGTCTTACCTCGGGCAGGGGGCTTTATTCGATGGAATTTTCCCATTATGAAGAACTGCCCAGCCATCTGACCCAGAAGATAATCGCTGAGCGGGAGGCCCAGAAAAAAGAAAAGGCTGAAGAGAAATAGTCCGGAATGACAAAGGACTATAAAGATACACTGAACCTCCCCCAAACAGGCTTTCCCATGAAGGCAAATCTCACGCAGAGGGAGCCTGAAATATTCAGATACTGGGAAGAGACGGGGGTTTATAGAAAACTTCAGGAAAAGGGGAAAAAGGGCAGCCGCTACATCCTCCATGACGGCCCGCCTTATGCAAACGGCCATATCCATATCGGTCATGCGTTAAACAAGATACTCAAAGACATAATCATCAAGTACAAATCGATGAAGGGTTTCTATTCTCCCTATGTTCCAGGCTGGGACTGCCACGGCCTGCCAATAGAGCTCCAGGTCGATAAAAATCTCGGCGACAAGAAAGACAGGTTCGACGTGCTCGAAAAGAGAAAACTCTGCAGAGAATATGCGGCGAAGTTCGTCGATATCCAGAGAGAGGAGTTCAGGAGGCTCGGGGTCTTCGGTGACTGGCAGAACCCGTACCTGACTATGTCGAATTCGTATGAGGCCACAATCGTGAGGGAATTCTCCAAATTCGTCGGGTCGGGATATGTGTATAAGGGGAAAAAGCCGGTGCACTGGTGCCCTTCCTGCGTGACTGCCCTTGCAGAAGCAGAGGTCGAATACGCCGATAAGGAGTCACCATCTGTTTTCGTAAAATTCAAAATTGACGACGAAAGCATAAATAGATTTCTCCCCGGCCTTAAGGGGAAGAGCGTATTTGCTATTATATGGACAACTACGCCGTGGACGCTTCCCGCAAACCTTGCGCTCGCATTCCATCCGGATTTTGAGTATGCAGTGCTGGAGCAGGACGATGAAGCTTATATCGTCGCTGAAGGAAGGCTGGAAGCGCTCAGGGGAAAAATCGGGCTTAGGGGAAACATTATTACAAAAATTCCCGGCAAGAACATCGAGGGTATGCAGGCGCTCCATCCCTTCATCCAGAGAAAATCCATTGCGGTCCTGGGCGAGTTTGTCTCCCTCGAAGAAGGTACGGGGATAGTGCACATCGCGCCCGGCCACGGCGAAGACGATTACGAGATCGGCCTGAAATACGGGCTTGACATCTACGCCCCTGTGGATGATCATGGGAAGTTTAAATTCACGGGGGCCGAGCAGTCATCGCCGCTCCAGGGCAAATTTGTATTTAAAGCGAACGCCGAGATCATTGAGATCCTGAAAAATAAAAATGCACTGATAAAGGAAGAAAAGATCACGCATTCCTATCCTCACTGCTGGCGGTGCAAGAAACCTGTTATATTCCGGGCAACAGCGCAGTGGTTCATATCCATGGAAAAGAAAAGGCTGAGAGACAGGGCGCTATCGGAAATAGAAAAGGTTGTCTGGGTCCCGAAATGGGGCAGGGACAGGATTCACGGCATGCTTTCAAACAGGCCTGACTGGTGTATTTCGAGACAGAGGGCATGGGGTGTGCCGATAACGATGCTCAGATGCGAAGGCTGCGAAGAGTTTGTGACCGACACTGATATATTATCAGGAATTGTCAAATTAGTCGGGGCGCATAGCGCCGATGTCTGGTTTACCAAGAAGGCAGAAGAGTTTTTGCCGCCGGGCTATAAATGCAGGAAATGCGGAAGAGCGTCGTTTTCGAAAGAGATGGACATCCTCGATGTCTGGTTTGACTCCGGGGTAAGCCATGCCGCCGTCATGGAGGCGGACGAAAGACTCTCCTGGCCTGCCGATATGTATCTTGAGGGAAGCGACCAGCACAGGGGATGGTTCCAGAGCTCGCTGCTCGCATCCGTGGGGACAAGAGAAAAGGCTCCTTACAGGACGGTGCTCACCCACGGGTTCGTTGTCGACGGTCAGGGCAAGAAGATGTCGAAGTCCATCGGAAACGTGGTCGCGCCCCAGGAGGTCATTAAGGCCAATGGCGCGGAGATACTGAGATTATGGGTCTCTGCAGAAGATTACAGGGACGATATAAGGATATCGAAAGAGATACTCGATAGACTGACGGAGGCATACAGAAAGATACGGAATACCTGCAGATTTCTTCTCGGCAATATCTACGATCTGGACAACGGCAACTACGGGAAAGATCTGCTGGAGATAGACAGATGGGCTATGAGCAGACTGCAGACCTTCACGAAGAAAGTGACTGCAGCTTATGAGAACTTCGACTTCCATGAGGCCTTTCACAGCATCTACAATTTCTGTATTGTAGACATGAGTTCCTTTTATCTCGACGTGCTCAAAGACAGACTCTATACTTTCAGGTCTGACTCCGTCGAGAGGCGGGCTGCCCAATGGGTCCTTATTCAGATACTCTCGGCCATAACGCGGCTCATGGCCCCGATACTTTCGTTCACTGCGGAAGAGGTCTGGCAGAACTTGCGGAACAGAACACAAGATCTCGAAGATTCCGTATTTCTTTCCTCTTTCCCCGAGGTGGACGAAAGATATTATGACGGGGACCTTGAGAAAAAGTGGGACGCCCTGTTTCTCCTGCGGAGCGAAGTGAATAAGGCCCTTGAGATCAAGAGGGCGGAAAGATCTCTGGGGAACTCCCTTGAAGCGAGATTAATACTCCGCCTGCCCGGTATGTACAAAGACCTGATTTCTGAAAACAGGGACTTCCTGCCGGCTTTTTTTATCGTTTCGGCGGTAGAACTAACGGATGGGGCGATCGAGGGGTCCTTTGGAAGCGCAGAGATTGAAGGGCTTGAGATCAGGGTTGAGAAGGCAGCCGGTGCAAAATGCCAGAGGTGTTGGAACTGGAGCGAGGCAGTCGGTACATTTGCTGATGCGCCTGATATCTGCGAGAGGTGTCATAAGGTTATTTTTGGTCGATAATGAAAAAAGCCATATATATTCTCTTCATCGTCTTAACCGTCATAGCGCTTGATCAGATAACGAAACATTTCATTATTAATTACCTGTCTTTCTCTGATTCCATCGAAATCTTTCCTTTCCTCCATATAGTGAATATCAGGAATACAGGCGCTGCATTCGGGATATTCAAGGACCTCGGCAGCATTTTTTTTATAGCTATATCCGTTGCGGCGACAATCTTTGTGATAAATCTTCTGATCAGGAGAACCTACAATTACTTTGGCCTCTCTCTCGTTCTCGGCGGTGCATTAGGAAACCTCATCGACAGGATATTCTACGGAAAGGTTGTGGATTTCATAGATTTCTCTATCGGCAGCTTCCACTGGCCTGCGTTTAACGTGGCTGACTCGGCTCTTACGGTCGGAATCATAATTATCTTCCTGATGTCCCTGTTGAAAAAGTAATTCGTACACAAAAGAGAAGACCGTGATAAGATATCCGCTGAGAAATATAGCAGACATGACAAAAATCTTTTGCCCTAAACCGGAGGAAATCCATGACAAGAAATTATAATCGGTTTTTAATGGCCTGCCTATGCGTATTTTTGTTAATCGCGGGATGTGCCGGCTTACAGCAACAGGTAACAGTAAGTCCGGAAAAAGGCGAAAAAGTGCTCACAATGAAGGCCGGCAGTTTCAAATTCGAGCCGAACAACATAAAGGCATTCCAGGAAGATGTAATTGTGTTTAGAGTTGAAAATATTTCGGGTTCCGGGCACAATTTTACAATAAAAGACCCCCAGGGGCAGAGCATCCAAAGTGTGGCCCTTCCCCCCAAAAAGACCATAGATATCAGAGTCCCCCTTTCCGAAATCGGCATATACAAATTTTATTGCAATAAGCCATTTCATACATTATTCGGCATGAAGGGGCAAATCGAGGTACTCAAAAGGTAGAGAATTCCGGATATCATTCGCTGCTCAGGCGAGGACGGAACTATCAACTCTCTTTGGTGTGATGTATTGATCCAGGCCGGAAAAGCACCACCGGAAATTTCTCGACCGTCCTTTTGTCTATCTGTTCGAGCATCTCGAACAAATTAGTCCTTTGCTGTTTACGCAGAAGTTTGTTGATTTGCTCTAATATGCTGCCCTGGCCAGGGATCGTACTCACTTTTCCGATAACATTTTGAATTCCCATATTCATGTCATTCCTCCTCTGGTGCCTTCCATACTCGCAAGGTCAGCAAAGTACCGTTTGCAAGATACCGAAAACGATCTCTATTAACGACTTATAGACCTATAGAAATGATAGCACATGAATGAGGAAGGGCAAAAAATGACGACGAGATCAAGTTGAGGTTCTACCAAACACAATCATTTTATTGTGCAAAAGCTGGAGTTCAGGAAAAAGCAAACCGGAATTAATTCTTCCTGTTACAAACACCTCGCAAGATCCTGATGGAGGGCAAGCGTTCACATAGAAACAAACGAAGCACGGCCTCGTAAGTGACGTGAATTACTTGAAGAAAGTTTGATTTTGAATTGTCTCTCTTAATGGTACATTACAAATGAAAATAGATAAGTCGTAAATGTAAAAATTAGCAACTGTTTTGAAATTGCGAAAAATTTCCTTGACATTTAAAAAACCTTTTGACTATATTCCGTAAGACTACCGATAAAGGCTACCTACCTTCAAAATAGGGCGCAAAGCCTCTTGTCCTTTGGGACAGAAGGGCTGCCGAAGAGTCTGAGAGCTTTCTGCTATCATTTCATCAATACAGGGGGATATGATGAAAAAGTTTATTTTTCTTGCTTTGTTATTTTTTCTTATTGCATCTTCTTCTTTTGCAGGTACAATTCAACTTCCACAAACAGGGCAGACAAAGTGCTATGACACATCAGGCACTGAGATTGCCTGTGCGGGTACGGGACAAGATGGCGAAATTCGGGCAGGGGTGGCATGGCCGAATCCCAGATTCAGTGATAATGGTGATGGAACGCTCACTGACAGACTCACGGGCCTTATATGGCTGAAGGATGCGAACTGTTTCGGACAGCAATCGTGGACTGGCTCCCTCGACAAGATCGCCGATTTTAATGCGCACCCTGGTAATTACAGTTGCTTGAATTACACTGCCAGTTATGCCGATTGGCGTTTACCAAATATCATCGAAATAGAAAGCCTCATAAATCCCGAGGCACCAAGTCCATATACTTGGCTCAACAGTAAGGGATTTTTAAACGTACAATATAACTGGTACTGGTCATCTACATCTCGTGCATATACAGTTTCGATTCCATCAGCTGACAGTGCATGGACAGTTTCAATGATGGCTGGCTGGGTTAACAGCCTAGCTAAGGAGCCGGGGGAAGGTATTTATTTATGGCCCGTTCGTGCTGGTCAATTTGGTGCAGCTAATAGTAGTTATCCTGCAAATCTATGGAAGACGGGTCAGAAAACGAGCTATTACTCTGGCGATGATGGTTCGATTCAGGCCGGGGTTTCGTGGCCATCAGACAGATTTACGGATATTGGCGACGGAACAGTTGCAGATAACCTCACGGGCTTAGTATGGACTAAGAATAGCTCCACTCCTCTTCTCGATGCATGTCCTGTTGGAACCATGCCATGGCAAGAGGCGCTTGATCTGATCGCCTGCCTGAACGCCAATAGTTATCTGGGATATAAAGACTGGAGACTTCCCAACAGAAAGGAACTTTTCAGTCTCATTGATTATTCCCAATCTTATCCTGCATTACCAAATGGACATCCGTTTACCAACATCAATATAATGTCTAATAATAGATATTGGGCTTCTACAAGTGCTGGTGCCTATGAAAATACAGTTGCATGGCTCGTGGATGTTGTCGATGAGGGCGGTATCGGTGGTACTTACAAATCAGTAGGTGTTGATTATCAAGTCTGGCCTGTACGGGGCGGAGGTTCAACACCGCCACCTCCTCCAACTTGTATGTACACCTATTCCGATTGGGGTACTTGTCAGCCTGACAATACTCAGACAAGGACTGTGCTATCAGCAATGCCCGACGGTTGTACTGGAACTCCAATGTTATCTCAATCATGCACACCTCCAACTCGGCCTAAGCTGGAAGTCTCTCCTTCCTCTTATGACTTTGGTGAGACAACGGTGGGAATATGTTCAACTCTTCAACTCTTTACTCTTAAGAACACGGGCAATGCAGATCTAAATGTTTCAGGAATTTCTTTAACTGACCCAACAAATTTTCATTTGGATTCGACAATTATTTACGCGTGCTCAACTAATGGCCAAACTATTAAACCAGGAGATTTTTGTAATGTGGTTATTTCTTTCTGTCCATCAACCAGTGGAAGTTTTAATGAAAATCTCACTGTTAAATCTAATGACCTTGACACTTCGACTTTAAATGTGCAACTTACCGGTTCAGCGAAGAAGTTATGTGATCCGCCAAATAATGTATATACTGATAATAGTAAAGCATCTGGACTCTTTGAAGGTAACGCTGAAATTAAAGAAAAAGGCGATACAACAACAGTTGATATAAATATCCAAGGCACAGATATATTCGCAATAAAAGGAGGGTCTATCGATTTGTGGGCTACAATTGATGATATCAGTTTCGATTCATCCTGCGTAATTTCTTTTGGATCTGTGCCTAAAGAAGATGATTTCGTTGGGTATACCTATGCCGAAAAACGAATTATTGCACCCGGAACACATGCGGCTTTTCAGGCAAGTTTCTGTAAACCGAGCACAATAACCTTTGAACTTGGAGTTGCTAATCAAAGAGCCGTTGCCTATACTATGGCTGATATTTATCTAACAGCCTTTGGTGTTCCCGTTACAGAGATAGATACCTTTGTCAATGATATCTCTAATCCTGCTGATTTCCCTTCAATAAATTCGGCAATGGTTCACATTAAGAATGCTATGGACTTAGCTTCAGAGAGAAAGACGGGAAAAGCTCTCAAGGAGATTATTCTTGCAGGAGGAGATATAAGAAAACTCGCCAGTGATAAAAATCAATTGATTAAGCTTCAACTGGAATTTACAAAATTTGGTATAGAAGTGGGCATACCAAAGCTTATTTTGGGAACATTAAGCTTTGCTACAAAAGTAGTTAAGCTTTTAACAGATATCATAGTTTACAATGTTCAAACTGGATTTAGCGCCAAAGCTATACAAATAATTGTTGTTGCAAACTGATGAATGAAGGGCTCAATGATCTAATCGAAGATCTTTAATCGTGCCGTTCAGCTTTGCCGACAAGAGACTTATGAATTTTGACAAATGGATTATTTATTGCGACTGCTTAGACCAATACTGCTATTAATATCGCTGAATATAATATCAGGTTGTGCCGTTGCGACATCGTTCATTCAGTCTAAAGAAGACCAGTTATATCATTCCGGCAAATATGCAGAACTCGTCGATCAACTCGAACTGTCATTTCCTGGCGAAGAAAGATACAGAATTTTAGCCGAGAACAGAGCGAGAATTGTACGAAATCAGCCAACAAATTTCGATTTAATCCGCTATCACTTTTACACCCGTTATTTAATTCATTCGTTGATCGAAACAGGAAAATTGGAAGAAGCTGAGCGACTTTGTGATCGAGCAATAAAGGAGAACAATTCTTTGTCCAACTTATTCCAGCAATATCACTATGGTCTTCGAAGTTCTGTTGAATTGAATGAGGAAAACTTTACTAAGTTGCAACTATACAAAGGATATATTACATGGTTCCGGACCGGCGATTATAATAAAGCAGTCAAATATTTTTCGGCTATAAAACTGGACAATCTTTCTCCTAAAGATAAGATATATGTTCTGTTGGATCAAGGGTTTTTTTATGACAAGATTATAGGAGATTATGCAAAGTCGTTAGCCCAACTTGAAGAGGTCATCAGGCTGACCGAAAACTTAGGATTATTTGACACGGACTCAAAGTATGCCTATTCTCTTCAGGCGTACAGACGTATGATGCAAATCTACACTACCTTGGGCCGGCTTGAGCGAGGAAAGAAGATCCTTGATGCATATGAAAATTCAACAGGGAAGCTCATCTTCAAGTTCGGGAAAAGTATGTTGGGTTCGTCACAATATTTTCGTGGGTATCTTTCGATGATGGATGCAAGCGCGGGGGCTCTATTTGCACTCTCGCGCGATTTTGATAAGTCTAAAGAATATTTTGACAGGGCATGGAATGTCGTAAAAAACATTGATGAACATTCCGATCATATGTGGGATCAGAATGCTCTCGGCACTTACTTTGTGCTTTATGGAACCTACTATCTCGGTCTTCAGAATAAGTATAAGGAGGCGGTCGATTATGTGGATCGTGGCTTAAATCATCTGCGGCCATATTATATCGAAGCCATAGAAACAGAGATTGATATCGAAAGCGCTTATATATATTCCGCAGAATTGCACTATAAACTTGGAAACTTAGGAATGGCTTTGCGGCGAGCGACTGAGGCTATTGAATACTCAGAACGCTACCACAATAAAATTAAAACTGCAAGCGCTTATACTCTCATAGGTCAGATCCACTTAACCCAAAACGAAATCATAGGGGCACAAAATGCCTTCCAAAATGCGCTGGCACAGATAGGTCAAGTAGAGAGTACGGAAAATTGGAAATTGTTTTTCGGTATGGGGCAG
This sequence comes from Thermodesulfovibrionales bacterium, assembly GCA_963716185.1. Classification (GTDB taxonomy): domain Bacteria; phylum Nitrospirota; class Thermodesulfovibrionia; order Thermodesulfovibrionales; family SM23-35; genus CAVZMO01. The sequence continues at coordinate 2,572,301 of OY970295.1, read as the reverse complement.
GTTTATGAAATGTCAGACGATGTCAGCAATGCCGTGTCATTTTATCGACGAGCAGCCGCCGACGTTGAAAAGCTCTGGGAAGGGCGATTCAAAGATGTCAATAAACAGTTGTCTTTTTTAGAGGATAGATTATCTGTATACGAACCGTTGATCCGGTTATTGATCAACCAAGGGAAAACGGAAGAGGCAGTCTCATTCATGGAGAAGTCCAAATCGAGGACAGCTTACGAGACATCCCCTTACTATCATACCGAGAGTTCCCTATCGAATAGGGGATATTCTGCGAGTCCTGATAATACAGTGACTTCCAACAAAACACTAACGGCCTCGGAAATCAAGAAATTGCTACCCGCTGATACAGTTCTGTTGGAATATTACGTGGGTGACAAATCCGTGATGGGAGCAGTGATTTCGAGTAATAAAAAGATCTACGCAAAGATATTGCCAATAACTTCTCAGCAATTAAAAGAAAAAGTTAAGAGATTCAGAGAGACCGTTGATTCCCCTCGCAGTGACGAATATTATATCGAAGAAGGGGTGCAACTTTACGCTGAATTAGTGAAACCGTTCGAAAATTATCTATCTGAGTATCAGCGACTTGGCATTGTCCCTCACGGCGTTTTACATTATTTGCCTTTTCAGGCTCTGGTAACAAATAAAGAGGGCGAGATAATAGAATCCTCTGCCGTAAAGAAACCTCGAAGACCAATGACTAAATCAACTTACAATAATGCCCAACTTAATAGGCCGACTTTCTTAGTTGATCATTATTCTATTTTTTATAGCCCGAGTGCGACAATTCTCAGCATAGCGCATAATCATAACACTATGAGGCGAGGGAAGTTGTTGGCTATCGGCAGTCCACCTGAAATAAAATTCAAAGATTCAAGTTCTCAGATACGACTTTATGAAAAATTATCTTCTGCCGAAGAAGAAATTTCAAAAGCAGGCACGTTTTTCCAGAGCAAACAAGTCTTTGTTGATAGTGAAGCAACAGAGACCGCAGTTAAGAAATACGCTGCTGATTATGATGTCTTGCTCTTTCCCGTACACGGCGAGTTCAATAACCTGAATCCTCTTCGGTCCTGTCTGGTATTCAAAAAGGACAGCGAAAATGATGGCCTCCTAACCGTAGGTGAGATAGAGAAAATGAATTTCAATGCGTCATTAATTGTGTTGAGTGCGTGTGAGTCAGGTTTGGTTGCCTCTTATAAAGGAATGGCCGAGGATTTAACAAAATCGGATTTCCCTCTTGGAGACGATTTATTTGGTCTTCAAAGGGCATTTATCAAATCGGGTTCCGCTTCTATATTATCGACACTTTGGAAAGTAGATAGCGAATCAACTGCTTCATTGGTAGCCAAATTTTTCGAACAATATAGAATTGGCAGTGATAAGGCCTCTGCGTTACAATCGGCACAAAGATATTTGATGCAATCAAATCAAGATTGGATGAGGCCTTATTATTGGGCTCCTTTTGTTTTGAGCGGAGACTGGCTGTAATTTTTATAAGAAAATTTATATTTTATGAGTTCAAGTGTGATAAATTGTTGTCAAAGGAGGTGAAGATGTTGCTCGGTATTTTACGGAAATACTTTCTGTTGAACTTGCTTTTACTTGCACTTTTCATTCTATTGTTACCAAATTATGTTACAAGCAATGAAATGAAAAAATGGTTACCCAACGATGTCGCGCAGATGACTAAATGGAAATCACAGGCCGAAACATATGCTTCTAAAATTAAGAATAAATATTCAAAAACCTCTCCTCAATACAAAAAGGCATTTACTCTTTATATTGATGCAAAATCTGCGATCGATGCATGGATTGCGTCGCTTAAAACTGAGTTGATCCTTGGCGGGGACATTAATAAATCGGAATCTTATAATAGTCTGCTCAATGACGCTGCGCTGAAAAGCCATGCTTTCATCCAATATTCTGAAGGCCTATACACGCGTGGGAAGGGTATCGCCTCTTTAATAATCTTAGGGGATTTGGAGGAGACAGGAATGAGAATCTGGCGGGAGTATAAGAAAGTAAGTGAAGATAAGAAAGACAAATTGAAAGCAGCTTTAGATGAACTCAGATGGAAATCCTTCGATGAAATAAAATAGAGATTAAAATATCCTTGCAGTGGAAAAGCGAAGGTATATGCTCGCCCTGGCATGAGCTTGAAGATGAAAAGATACAAAGGCGTGAACTGCCTTGCTGCGCCAAGAAGATTTCAAGTGGATATTCTCAATTTCTCCACTTCTGACTGCAAGAATTATCATATATAATATGTACTTTTTAAAAAACTCTGATTTGTGTAGTAGATGAAGGAAGTAATAAGAATTTAGTCCCCTCGTAATTCTCTGTTCGTAGGTGCACATCACAGAAATACCCCGTTTGTTTCGGAGTGTAAATCGCGTGTTGGTGCGGATCACTGAGCGCAAACCTTCTCCCTCTTCTATGTTAAACCGGCAATGACATCATGGCAGAAACCTGGTAGATTTTCATAACATAACTGAATTTAGAACCTTGTGTCAGAGGTCGATCGCAGTTGTGAAGAGGTGGGCGCTTATCTTATAATTTTGCTGGGGTATTTCAACATTATTTATGGCTATCCTCACTCGAGACGAGATTAAAAAAGCAATTTACCAGGGACTCATCAAGATAGAGCCTCTGGATGAGTCACAGATAGGCGCCGGCTCTATTGATCTCACGTTAGGGAACGAGTTCAGGATATTCAAAAGACATAAAGACGTCTATCATATCAAGGATGACTCGAACTTCGAGGATATCACCAAAGTTATCTCAATACGAGACGGTGAGGCAATCATTATCAAACCCGATGAAATGATTTTAGGGATCACGAGGGAAAAGATTACATTAGCAGAAAATTATTGTGGCTGGCTTGAAGGCAGGAGCAGGTTTGCCCGTTTTGGCCTTGCTGTCCATGTAACGGCTGGATTCATGCATCCCGGCATCTCGAACCATCAGGTTTTGGAAATTGTGAACCTGGGGCATACTCGTTTAGCTTTGTATCCTGGAACAAGTATCTGTCAGTTTATTTTTGAGAAATGTATCGGCAGAGCGAGGTATGCGGGTAGGTTCGAAAGGCAGGACAAGCCGTAAATAGCTAATCCGGTTCAGTGACATTTGCCCTGGCAACTGCACATCAAATTCCCCTTTGCTTTTTGGAATGCCTCGCGACCTTCCCTAAAAGAAAGAACCGCAATGCCAGCGGCGCCGAGAGAGTCCAGAAGTCCTAATCCCGTCAATTCATACCCAGCGCTCGAAATGAGAAGAATAACAGAAAGCCACATACAAACCTTTGAGCAGGCTGCGTCTGCAAGCAATGCTTGGGATTTGTAATGTGTTCCGATTTTTACTTTATAATGAATAAGCGCCCACATGGAGAGAATTGAAATAATCGAAACGACAATCCCCCAAAAAGTGGTTTCGGGCTTGTATCCTTTGTAAATATTTATAAGTGCAATAATAAGCAGGCCGGCGGCAAGGATATAGAAAGCTGTGCCGGTAACTCTAAGAGCGGTTCTTTCAAAGCCATCGTGATTTTGAGTGCCGTTCTGCCTCATTCTCCGGATCATGTGCCATATTCCGATGCCTGATATCACTTCAACAAAAGAGTCCACTCCAAACCCGAATAGGGTAACGGCGCCGTCTTGAAAGCCAAAGAATACGGAAACTATACCCTCAAGAAGATTATAGAAAATAGTGATCAAAGCAAGGGCCGACGCCCATTTGTAAAACTTTGATCTGCCATTATGCGCATCAATCAGAATTGTTTCCATTTTTTATAATAACATTCGCATTAACACCGCAGCACGACTCTGCCTTTATTCCCCCTTAGCAAAGGGGGATAAAGGGGGTTGTTCCTCCACTACTCTATTACAACCCCCTGCACCCCCTTTTTTAAGGGGGAATTTCGGTGTCTTCCAGCTAGGTGCTACGTTGGTCCGAAGGGATCCACCTTTGCATGATTCCGAACTGCAGCCGGGACAATGCCCTTTTTTCTTCCAAATAGAGCGGTACAGGATATATACCGCTCCGCTGATTATCAAAACCATCAATACTATGTCGAACAATCCCATTTTTATCCTCCTGTTTAAAATCAGCCGCAAGGAATTTCCGTTCCTGCGGATTGAAGTCTTTCTACCCTAAGCCCAGCAGTTTCCCTCCTTGATAGATAACCAAAGACATTCCCCATGCCAGGAACATCTGGTAGGCAAAAGCGATGCCGTACCATTTCCACGTGCCGAACTCCTGCACCATCGCCACTGCGGCTATCACGCATGGCATGTATAGGAGAACGAAAGTGATAAAGGCATAGGCTGACAAAGGGGTAAACTGGCTCTTTAGAACATCCCGAAGGGGATTCCGGTCCGCTGCCTTTTCAGCGGATTCTTCGGTGGAGATGCTTCTTATTCCGACGCTTGAGAAGACATTGGAAAGTGAGTCCTTTACTGCACGTGCAAATGATACGCCAACCTCTTTCAGGTCTTCCCTAAATGCAGGCGCTTCTTTCTTTTTGTCCTCCTCCTTGTGCACGTATATCTCTCCCATTGTACCGACTACGATCTCCTTTGCGATCAAGCCGGCGATCAATGATGAACTCGCTTCCCATTTGCCGAAGCCGAGGGGATCAAGCGCAGGCGCTACGACCTGACCTACGTTGCCGAGGTAAGAATCTTTTTTACTCTCAACTCCCCATGGCAGGTTCAGAAGAAACCAGACGAGTATCGAGACCGCAAGAATATAAGTCCCCGCTTTAATAAGGAAGTGTTTTCCCTTTTCCCAGGTGTGGATCATCAGGCTCTTGAAAGAGGGCATCCTGTAAGGAGGCAGTTCCATGATGAACATCGGCGCCTCTCCCCTGAAAAGGGTCTTCTTAAAGACAATGCCCATCACGATCGCCAGTACTATCCCCATTACATAGAGAGACCAAAGCACTGTCCCGGCATGAGCGGGGAAGAAAGCTCCGATAAAAACGACATAGACCGGAAGCCGGGCGCCGCACGACATTAAGGGGACGAGAAGAGCTGTAAGCGCCTTGTCTCTCGGATTTTCGAGGGTCCGCGTCGCATAAATGGCGGGGACGTTGCAGCCGAATCCGAGCAGCATCGGAATGAATGATTTGCCGTGCAGGCCGATCGCATGCATGGCCCTGTCCATGACAAAGGCGGCCCGAGCCATATATCCACTGCCTTCCAGAAAAGTGATGAAGAACATCATTGCGAATATCACAGGTACAAATACAAGCACATTGCCGACCCCCGCGAAAATACCGTCGGTGACGAGAGACACCGTCCAGCCGGGTGCATGGACAAGTCCGATAGCGGCCTCCGCCAGCCTCTTAAAGGGTCCCGATATCATTTCTCCGATCCAATCGGAAAATGGCTTCGACGTATCAAATGTGAGCTTGAACATTATCCACATCGCCGCAAGAAATATGGGGATGCCGAGAAACCTGTTCAGCACAATGCCGTCGATCTTTTCGGTAAGCTCCCTTTTTCTGACACCAGGCTTTCTCAAGACCTCGCGGGTCATACCCGATGCCTGTGCATACCGCGCATCGGCCATGATCGATTCGATGTCCTCTGCGTGGGCGGCCCGCAAATGCCTGAGCGTTTCGCCCAGGAGCCCGCTTTCATCGAGGCCGGTCTCCTCCAGAACATATTGGTCGCCCTCCATTAACTTAAAGGCGAGCCATCTCAACGGATAGGCGACCGCAACCGAGGAATGGTCCTTGATCAGGTGGTCCACGATGACCCGCACTGCAGATTCGAGGTCAGCGCCGTAATTAAGATGTTTCGGCGCGTGCTGCGAGGGGTTTTCGGCGGATGAGGTCGTCGCCGTAATCAGCTCTTTCAACCCGATCTTCCTCACGGCAACCGTAGGAACCACCGTGATGCCGAGCATCTTTCCCATGGCCTTCGTGTCGACCTCATATCCTTTTTTCTCCGCCTCGTCATAGATGTTCAGGGCCATGACAACGGGTATCCCAAGCTCCAGCAGCTGGACCGACAGATAGAGGTTCCTTTCGAGGTTTGTAGCGTCGACGACGTTGATGATTACATCAGGTCTTTCATGAACGAGGTAGTCCCTCGCGATGATCTCCTCTTGGGTATACGGGCTTAGACTATAGGTCCCCGGCAGGTCGACGAGCTTGATCTTTTTCCCTTCAAACTCGAAAAGCGCCTCTTTCTTTTCGACCGTAACCCCGGGCCAATTGCCCACATGAAGTCTCGTTCCCGCTATGGCATTGATGAGGGTCGATTTCCCTGAATTCGGATTTCCTGCAACGGCAACAAGGATCGTCTTTTTTACCATGGACAGTCTGCCTTCTGTGCTCTGTTGGTATTCTGCTGTTGTGCTCACTTCACCACCTCCACCTCAATTCCCTCTGCCTCTTTTTTTCTGAGAGAAAGGTTGTAGCTTTTAATTCTCACTTCAATAGGGTCGCCCAGAGGGGCTATCTTTTCGACCTTCACTTTTTCTCCGACCAACACCCCCATATCCATAAGTCTTCTTTTCAATGGACCTATCGCACCTATACTGGTTATTTTCCCATTCTCGCCCGGTTTCAACATTGCCAAATTCATTCTTTCCTCCTTACCATAACTCTCATGGCCATGCCGCGGCCTATTGCTATCCTCGACTCGTCGATTTTTATCAACATGGCTCCTTTGCCCTTATTATTCAGCATTTCAACTTCCTTGCCGGCACGGAGGCCTATATCTTCCATCCGGCAGATATGGTCGCTCCTGTCCGATTTGTTGAAAGATGGTCTGCCTGTGTCACAACGGCTTATTTCCCTGATCTCCATTACTTCGGCTTTTTCGCCCGCACTTAAAAGTCCAAGAGGTAACATACGACTGTCCCTGCCTTTCCTGTTTATTTTCATCTATGCACCCGCGTTATTAAAATCTCCATGTAATGCCTGCAAGGACGGTATAGTCTGACACGGGCCTGGTCAGTCCGCCTTTGATACCGAAATCGATGTCAAAATTTTCTGAAAGGGAATAAATTACTCCTCCGAGCATAAATGCATCAGGGATGTGCAGATTTCTCTCTACATCTTCCTCTACGCCAATATTCCCGACTAATTTGAGGTTTTTTATCACATCAACTGTTGAAGCTAAAGATGCATGCCATAAATTCTTTTTTTCATCAACATTATTTTCATTCCTCATATATCCGAGATTAAGATGGAATGCCCACGGTTTAATTTCTTTTGTTGCGATAAAAAAGAGGTGGGATGCTACCCTTCCCGATCCTAATCCCTTTTCCTCATCTCCGGTCGGAAAGGTTACGCCGGGTTTCAAGGCAAAACTCAACCCATCCTTTTCATAAAACCGCCATTTCATTTCAAGCGACATATCCGAGATTCCGTTTCCTTTTGTCAAACCTTGCGAAGCCTCTATCCGTGTGTGCTCATAAGGAAGGCTGAGTATGATGTCTATAGGATCAGATATCCCATAAGTAAGCGTTGCCGCCACCTGGGCAGTTTTGGTTATGATCCCTTCATCGTCCGTGTTATGGCCATAACCTCCGTTAACCTCAAGTTGGAACTTGCCTTTACCCTGCGTTCCCGTGTCATCAGTGACAAGCGGATGGGCGGCTAAGGCCGCCGCCTCCGTAAATATCACCATGAATACCGACAGCAACAACCTCCGGATCAATCCTGTTCCCTCCTTTCAAGACTTTCTCAAGTCCATTAATGAACTACCCCGCAGTCCCGAAGGCTTTCGGGACGAGGTATCTAATATCTCCCCTCCCTTGAGGGGAGGGGATAAAGGGGAGGGTGTTAAAACATGTTCATCAAACACCCTCTCCCTAACCCTCCCCCCTCAAGGGGGAGGGAATAATTGGGATACCCCGATGCAGAGCATCGAGGAATTCTTTTGATTAAAATTTCCTTCTTTATTATGATGATAATCATTATCATTATAGGGCCAAAAAAAATTCTATTTACATTTTTTGCAGATTCCGTATATCTCCAGCTTATGTCTCATCGGAGTAAAATCATTCGCTTCGGCAAGCTTCTCCTGAAGTTTTTCGATCTTATCATCACGGACCTCAGTGAATTGCCCGCACTTTATACAGATGAGATGGTCATGATGCTCCTGCCCGATTTTTTGTTCATATCTTGTTTTCTGCCTGCCGATCTTTATCTCATCCGCCAGGCCGCACCCGCACATTAACTTCAAATTCCGGTCGACCGTTGCATACCCTATTTCGGGATTTTTTCTCTTCACCAGGTTGAACAATTCTTCGACTGTAATATGTTTGTCTGCGGAAAGGAATGCATCCAGAATTGCCTCTCTCTGCCTGGTATTACGCAACCCCTTTTCTTTTATATGGCTTCTGAAGATATCCCTCGCTTTAGTTGTAATTATTGTTTTCTTATCAATCATGATTTTTATTATCATTAACTGGACACCGCTTTGTCAAGACCTTTTTAACTTCTTTTGACAATATCTTGATAGAGAACCGGCGAAAAGGCGGCAGACTTATGTGTTATTATAAACAGTTATGCATCCTATATTGATCAGAATCGGGCCGTTAACTGTACATACCTATGGGTTTCTTATCGCCATGGGTTTTATCATCGGACTCGGGCTCGCCATCCGTCGGGCAAAGAAGGAAGGCATTCCTTCCGATAAGATAATGGACCTCAGTTTTTACATACTCCTGGCGGCCATCATCGGTTCACGCCTGCTTTTCATACTCATCAATTTCAGCCATTACATGGACAATCCCCTGGAAATCTTCAAGATATGGGAAGGAGGTCTCGTCTTTTACGGAGGAGTAATGCTCGCCGTGCCGGCTGCAATCTGGTATGTGAAGAAAAACAGCCTGAGTGTTTGGACAACGGCTGATATATTTGCTCCTTCCATCGCGATCGGTCATGTCTTCGGGAGACTCGGCTGCCTTGCTGCCGGCTGCTGCTATGGAAAGACTGCCTCATCACTTCCCTGGGGTATAATATTCTCGGACCCCGGTTGCCTCGCCCCGACAAATGTGCTGCTGCACCCTACGCAACTCTATGAATCCGCCGGGGAGTTTGTCAATTTCCTCATCCTTCTGACCCTGAGTAGATACAAATCATTCAACGGTCAGCTTTTCATTACTTACATACTGCTGTATTCAGTCCTCAGGTTTATCGTGGAATTCTTCAGGGGCGATGTGGCCAGGGGATTCATTGCCCCTTATCTCTCGGTATCGCAGGGGATCAGCATACTGATGTTTTTGGCTGGAGTTGCAGGGTTTATCGCTCTGAGAAGAAGAAGAACGGAGGATCAAAGCGGCAAATAGGCTACCGGGTTCAAATCGAGTCCTGCTAAATTTCCTTCCTTGAAGTGACGAAATCCCGCCGCTGCGATCATGGCCGCATTGTCCGTGCATAGTGATATCGAAGGCATGAAGAGTTCAACTTGTCTCCCGTCTATCATCTCTTTCATCCTTTTTCTTAATTCACTGTTGGCAGCGACTCCGCCCGATATGGCAACCCGATTAATATGCTCTTTCTTTATTGCCCATTCCGTCTTTCTGACAAGCACATCAACCACTGCCGCCTGAAATGAAGCTCCGATATCATGTAATCTTTGCGCTGTGACCCCTGCTATCTGCTCCTTGAAATAGTTAAGCACAGATGTCTTGAGCCCGCTGAAACTGAAATCAAGGGATCCAGGCAGATAGGCCCTTGGAAAATCTATGGATCTTGGGTTCCCGCCTTGCGCAAGCGTATCAATCACAGGTCCGCCCGGATATCCGAGGCCGAGGAGTTTAGACACCTTATCGAATGCCTCACCCGCGGCATCGTCCCTCGTCCTGCCCAGTTCCTTATAGTTACCAAAGTCATCAACCCTGTACAGGCATGTGTGGCCACCCGAGACTATCAATGAAATAAACGGGAAAGTCAGCCCAGGCTCCTCAAGAAACGGGGAGAATATATGACCCTCGAGGTGGTTCACAGCAACAAGGGGGATCTGCTTTGAATAGCTTACGGCCTTTGCAAAAGAACAACCTACGAGCAGGGAGCCTATCAGGCCGGGGCCGTGACAGACCGCGACGCACGATAAATCCTCCAACTTAATGCCGGCGGTTTTCAATGCCTCATCGACAACAGGCCATATCATCTCGATATGACGGCGGGATGCAAGCTCAGGGACTATGCCCCCGTATTTTTTGTGGATCTCAGTCTGGTTCGAAATGATATTAGAAATAATCTTTATGCCGTCTTCCGCTACGGAGGCCGATGTATCATCACAAGATGTGTCTATGCCGAGAATAAGCACGTATGTCTTACGGATTATGCTCCAAGATAGTCACACCCTTCGGGAGAGAAAGTTTAAACAATTTATCATCCAGTCCCGTATTAATCTTTACGTCCTTCAGGGTCATCTCTATCCTGTTTGAATAAGAATCGAATATAGTAAAAGCTTTGATGGGGAATTCGCCTTCAGAGGGTTCTATCTCTATGGAGAGTATGCCTCCCATCGGCTTTTTGGGCTTGAGGAGCAGCCTGCCGCTTTTTTCTGAAGCGGAGAACTCCTCCCGGATCTTTCCAAATCCGCTCAAGAGAGCTATAGGCGCCTGTCCGTATATGTCCCTGTCAAATTTGGACCTGAATGCCTGCTTTTCTTTTCTCTGATATATTGTTATCTCGTCGTTTTTGATAATAACATCCTGCGCCTGTTCTCCTTTATAAGTCCATTTCATCATCATAGGCCGCTTTATGAAGAACTGGCCCTTAAATGTTTCAGTCTTCTTCAGGTCCCTGATATAACTATTTTGAACAAAACTACCGCTAATGTCCTTAATGTCCCCGTATGCTTTCTGGATCTTTGCGATTTCTTCATCGGCAGATGGAAAAGCAATGGAACCGGTTAACAGCAGACAACAGACGGTAGACAGTAAAATGGAACAAACAAAAAAATATATTGTATTACCTGTGAACTTCTTTCTCATCTTCACTGTTTTGAAATCCTTTTCATTTACTCGCAACCTTATAAAAGCATAACACAGGTAAAATTTCATTGGCAACAAATTGATATAGTACACGGTCACGTCAAAGTCAGTACCGATGTGTGATTCCGCAAGCGAAGCCGCGTCGGGAATCCTTCTTAGGACGGTCATTGATTACAATATCCGACACAGTATATAGTTTCTTATGACTGCATGGCGTTTCATTGATACCGGACTCTGTTCCGCACCATTCAATATGGCCCTTGACGAGGCGATGGCTGTTTCGGTGAAACGGGACATGGCCCCCCCGACACTTAGGATATATGGCTGGACCGGGCCCTCTGTCAGCATAGGGTGTTTCCAGCGGATAAGAGATGTTGATATCGGATATTGTTCTAAGAACAATATCCCTATAGTGAGGAGGCCGACCGGCGGCCGCGCAATATTTCACTGTCATGATATTACATATAGTTTCTCCGCAAAAACAACTTCCGGAATATTTTCAAAGGGACTGCTCGACAGCTACAAAAAGATCGGGACAGCGCTCTTTCTTGCATTTACAAAAATAGGGACTTCGCCGGAATTAAAATTACTCAGGGAAATGAGACGTTCTTCGCCCGGCACAGATTACCATAGAAATCCTTTATGTTTCAGGTCCGTGTCTTTCGGAGAGATAACGGTAAACGGCAAAAAGATTGTGGGCTCTGCTCAGAAGCGCTGGGCCGGGTGCCTTCTTCAGCAAGGCTCAATCCCCTTTCTTATAGATAGAAACGAGATCGTCAAGATATTCAGACTTAACTCTCTTCAAGAGACGGGAGAACCGATAATCGGTTTAAAACAGGTGTCCCCGGAAGTAAATCATGAGAAGTTTAAAGACGTCATCAGGATTTCTTTTGAAGAGACTTTTGATAAAAGATTCATTCTCTCGCCTCCTTTGGAAGAGGAGATTTCTTTTGCACAGGAGCTCGAAGCCGATAAATATCTGTCCCGTGAATGGACATTCAGAAGATAAACACTTTGCCGCGGCTTTGGTATAATCATCATTATGTACGTTTATCTGAACGGCAAGATTGTACCTTCAAAAGAGGCGGTGATTTCCGTATTTGACCACGGGTTCCTTTACGGGGACGGGATATATGAAACGATGAGGGTTTATGACCGTGTAATTTTCAAACTCCATGAGCACCTTCAAAGGCTCTTTCGCTCCGCCTCCATGATCGGCCTCACCATTCCACTTGAATTTGACCCTTTGAAAATCTCTATTTACGAGACACTTATTGCCAATGGATTCAGGAACGCCTATATAAGAGTGACTGTCTCAAGGGGACGGGGTGCAATCGGACTTGACCCGGACCTTTGCGCAGATCCGACAATCGTTATCATCGTGCAGGAATTCAAAGAATACCCTCAGGCGTTCTATAAGGACGGGATAAGCATCATTGTTGCAGATACGAAGAGAAACCTAAAGGAAGCGATAGACCCGCGCATAAAGTCCCTGAACTTCCTCAATAACATCCTCGCAAAGATTGAAGCGAAAAAAAGAGGCGCTTACGAAGCGATCATGCTGAACGTAGACGGAAAGCTGACCGAAGGCACGATCAGTAATCTCTTCTTTTATAAAGACGGCGTCCTATGCACTCCGTCCCTCGACTGCGGAATACTCGACGGCATAACGAGGGGAATGATTATCGATCTCGCGGGGAGAGAAGACCTGAGGGTAGAGGAAGGCAAGTTTACTTCGGGGGACCTTTATTCCGCCGAAGAAGTCTTCCTCACCAATACGACCATGGAGGCCATGCCTGTCTCGAAGGTTGACGATCGTAGCTATGCAGAGGGCAAAATAGCAAAACTCCTCCGCAAGGCATACAAACAAGAAGTAAGGGCATATGTATCGGATATTAAGTCAGAAGGCCCATCTCTCTGGGGAGAGATGGAATAGACCGTTCTTATGATGCAGTACTCCGGAGGCATCAAGTCTTGCTTGTCTCGGCATGGTGTTATATTGTTAACTTGGCAAGGTTCCCCCTAATGTCTCGGATACGCCGCACTTCGTCGCCGACTTTCTCCCTGAAGGTCGTCCGGGGGCCGGAGAGGCGGTCATTTCCGAATTTTTTCCCTCGTCACATCACCGTGCGATGATTCAATCAACCGATAAGAGTATGCGCTTTATCACTTCACAGTGGTTACCGTACAGGGCGCGTATCGTGTTATGCTCCTCGACACCGAGCCGGACAGAAGTTCTTCGATTCCCGACTTTCCTCTCTTGCCCAAGATCACCATGTCGCAATTATTTTCCTTGAGATACTCCAGTATCCGCTCAACTGCATGCCCTATGCGGATTTCTGTCTTTATGGTAAGATTCTGTGCCTTCGCTTTTTCGGTGAGTTTTTTTAAATGTTCTTCATAATCCTGCGTAATTGCATTCATTACCGCATCCAAGTGAACAGAAGCTTCCACATCAGGAAGTTCCGGCGGCACTGCAACTGATACGACAGATAACTGCATAGGCGCGCAAAGCTTAGTCAGCTCAAGGGCGAAATCAAAAGCTCGGTAAGCATTATCCGACCCATCAAAGGCAACGCAGATATTCTTGAACATACACTCCTCCTTGTTTTCCCGGAAGCATCATCATGCTGAGGCTTCTCAAAGTTACGAAAAAAAACTGGCAGATATTCTGCTCATATTATCCTTATGATCCGAAATCCACCTAAAATATATCAGGAAGAAAAGAACATGTCAATGGAGTGTCAAGGCAAAATAGAAATGTCCGGTTTTCATTGTTTTGATCCCACGAGGTGTCCTTGCTCATGTCTGTGTACGCCGAACTTAAAGTTTTTCCAGTAATCATGTTTACCCGGATGATAGATCTTCCCCGTGAATCTTTAAGGGCTCTAAAAGGGGACGGTTTTGTTTCCAATCCGTGAACAATTTCTTAATTTTCCGAGAAAATAGATCCGTCCCCTTGAATATATTTTACAGATGCCTCGTTATCTTTCCCTTCACTTCGACAAGGTCGTATTCATACTTCTCCGGTTTTCTCCCGAAACAGATACCGAGGCTTTCAAAGACAGCAATCTCCTCCTTATTCACTTCTCTTCTTTTTATCACATCGGCGGTCGACTGGTAATGAATCTTGTTCCCGTCGACATCCACGACTGTGTTGCCGTATTTTCCCTCTTTCAGGAGAAAGACCGCCGCGGCTCCTGCTTTGTACCCGAAGTTGACATCATAGGCGGAGGAATGGCCCGACCGTACGAGATGTCCGGGCGTAACCTCTCGCACCTCCGGGATCTCATACACGCCAGGCGCGAACATACCGGTTTTCTTCATGAAGTCAGTCACTTCGGGATCGCTCTTCAGCCTTTTCTCGAGCTGCTGCCGGACGTATTTACCCGCGCCCGCGAGTTTTTTGTGTCCGAACGCGTCAACCCCGGCGGTTTCGTCATAGAGAAGTTCACCCGAGGCAGTCTTGATCCCTTCCGCAACGACTATTATATAAGTTCCCGCCTTCACGTCGCTCCTTTCGATCCTCGCAAAAAACGTCTTCTTCATGTGTTCATATACCTCGTCGAAGTCGACAGGTATCTCCGGGATCAAAATGGCGTCAGCTTCTCCACCGACACCACCGTGCAAAGCCGTGTGTCCCACGTACCTTCCAAAGACTTCGATGACGAGGATGCGGTTGTGACTCATCCCTGTCGTTTTCAGGTCTCGTGTGAAGACCGCTATCCTGTTGACAGCGGAATCACCTCCGACGCTGTAAGACTGCAGGTCGAGGTCCATAGTCTTCGGCACGTGGATACAGGGTATGCCCTGGCTTGTAAGATCGACCACCACGCTGCCCGTATCGTCACCCCCGCTGATAACGAGGGCGTCTATCTTGAATTTCTGCAGGCCTTCCCTTATCCTTTCATATTTTTTGGGGTCATCAATCTTGCTGATTTTTACGCGCGAATGCCCTGCTTCTGAACCCGCGAGCGAAGCCTCAATCTTGCTCACCCGCTCTGCGTTGAGCAGTACCACCTTATCGAGTTTTACGAGATTGTATAGACCGGCGTACCCGTGGGGAATAACGACCGATTCGATCCCCAGATCAAAAGCCTCCCGGGCGATCCCCTTGATCACCGCATTGAGACCTCCACAATCTCCGCCGCTGGTTATTACGCCGATTCTCTTGATGTCAGGCATGTTACACCTCCTAAATTGCCGTTTTTGTAATCTTTTTTATTTCTGTCTGACTTCTTTCTTAATATATCCGTCGGGAAGTTACAAAAAAGTTGCTTTTGAAAAATTTTTCCTGTTATACTTTAGCCTCGTGTATCGGGTGTATAAGTGATCAGCTATTTTTGCCGCCCGTACAGAGGCCATTTGATACTGATTTATTGTTATTCTATGCAATTAACGAATTTACTGCAAATATATGGCACAAGAGGTTTTCAAAAAAGCAGTATGAAGGCGGAATAACAAATGCTCGTTGAAGAAGTAACCAAGTTTCTGAAAAAAGTCCCCCCCTTTCAGTGCCTCGATGTTCCGACATTGAAAGATATAACCGATAATGTCACCATGGAATTTTATCCAAAGGGTACCGTCCAGCGCCGGGGCTTGCCTTCTCCGGAACATCTCCAGTCATCGAGAAGGATAAAGTGAAGGTTTTTATTAGGAACCAAAATGAGGATGTTATAAAAGCTTCCAGATTATCTCCACTGGACCTCAAAACCGTCAGGCTTCCAATTTATCGGGTGCACTATAACTTTAAGAAAGAAAGGAGAATAAAAGGATGTTATAAAAGCTTCCAGATTATCTCCGGTGAAACCTCAAAACCGTCAAGCTTCCAATTTATCGGGTGCACTATACTTTAAAGAAGAAAGGAGAATAAAATGTCAGCGAACTTGAATAAGGTTCCAGCGAAAGCATGGGTTGTTACGTTTGCAGGTACTGCAATTAATCTCTGTTTAGGGATTTTATATGCCTGGAGCGTCTGGGCCAAGGCACTTGTGAATGTAAAGATGGCCGGGCAGACGATGACCGGAATGAATGCGGGATGGGTATATCTCAATAATGCGGAGGCTGCTACGCCGTTCTCGCTTTGTGTAATAATTTTTGCTTTGTTTATGATACCGGGAGGCCGTATTCAAGATAAATATGGCCCAAAGGTAGGTGCAACAGTTGGCGGGCTTTTCCTTGCAGCTGGATGTATTATAGCCGGCCTGATGAAAAGCTATTACGGCTTGATTCTCGGGTTTGGCGTTCTCGGCGGTATCGGCATGGGAATAGGGTATGCTGCTCCGACTCCCGCCGCACTAAAATGGTTTGGACCTCATAAACGCGGGCTGATTGCCGGTCTGGTAGTAGGCGGTTACGGAGGAGCGGCGCTTTATATTTCCCCCTTAGCTCAAGAACTAATCAATACTTACGGAATATCAGGAAGTTTCATCGGTTTAGGAATCTTGTTTGCAGTAGTAGTCATTATAGCAGGGCAACTCCTTGCCTGGCCGCCAGCCGGTTATGTGCCGCCAGGTAGTTCAAATAGCCCCGCTGATAAAGCATCAAAAAAGCCGGCGCTGTCTTCGCGTGATTGGACGGCACCCGAAATGCTAAGAACCTGGCAGTTTTATGCCCTGGTTGTTTTATTCATCGGATCTACACAGTCAGGTCTTATGATAATTGCCAATGCCGCCAAGATACTGTCAGATACAGCAAAAGATGTGCCCTTCCTGGCAGCTAACGCATGGATTCTTGTCTCATTTGGGGGATTGGTAAATGCTTTTGGAAGGGTAGGCACCGGTCTTTATTCTGATAAAATTGGGAGGGCCAATGCGTACACCCTGAATTGCCTGATTTCCGCTTTGTGTCTGTTCGCAATGCCGGCAATCATAGCTTCAAGGAGTGTCATACTTCTATTTGTTGTGGTAGGTATTGCGTACTGGCAATATGGCGGTGGTCTGGCGCTGTTACCCGCTTTTACTGCCGACTTCTATGGCGGCAAGAACCTCGGTTTTAATTATGGCCTCGTATTCCTCGGGTGGGGATTTGGATTTTTCATGGCCCGATTGGCAGGGACTATTAAAGATATGACCGGCAGTCTTGATTACGCGTTGTACCTTTCCGGAGCGATCCTGGTTATCGCGGTTATTCTTGTTAGATTTACAAAGAGACCCGCTTGATTTGAGGGATATAGTCTAATATTTTTTCAAAATATAAGGAGGAGTGAGAAGATGTCAGAAGACACTAAAAAGAGTATCGAAGTATTGTCAACGGAAAAGAGGACATTTCCGCCATCGAAAGAGTTCAGCGAAAAGGCACACATCAGGAGCTTTGCAGAATATGAGCAGCTTTACAAGCGCTCTGTTGAAGACTCTGACGGATTCTGGGCAGAGATGGCCGAGAAAAATCTTACGTGGTATAAAAAGTGGGACAAGGTATCGGACTGGGATTTTAACAAGCCATACATAAAATGGTTTGTAGGCGGCAAACTTAATGCATGTTATAACTGTCTTGACAGGTTTGTAAATACATCGGTGAGAAACAAGGCAGCCATCATCTGGGAAGCGGATGACTGCTCTTACAAGACATATACTTATCAGCAGCTCTACCGCGAAGTGAACAGGTTTGCCAATGTCCTGAAGAAGCACGGTGTTAAAAAAGGCGACAGGGTAACTATTTATTTGCCCATGATCCCCGAGTTGCCTATCTCTATGCTTGCCTGCGCCCGCATCGGCGCGATCCACAGTGTTGTCTTTGGCGGCTTTAGCGCCACAGCGCTGAAAGACAGGATTCAGGACTGTAAATCGAACATGCTTATTACTGCTGACAAGGGTGTAAGGGGCGGCAGGACCGTGCCTCTCAAGGCGAATGCCGATGTCGCACTGGAGGAATGTCCTACCGTCGAGAAGGTCATAGTGGTAAAGAGGACAGGCCCCGTAGATATGGAGCCGAGGAGGGATTTCTGGTGGCATGATGAGATTGAAGACCCGGATATCAAAGATTACTGCGAACCCGAGCAAATGGACGCAGAGGATCCATTATTTATACTTTACACATCCGGTTCGACAGGCAAACCAAAAGGCGTCCTCCATACCACCGGCGGATACATGTTATACACAAACCTGACCTTCAAATGGATATTCGATTATCACGATGAAGACATCCATTTCTGCACCGCTGATATTGGATGGGTTACGGGACATAGTTACATTCTTTACGGACCTTTGAGCGCCGGCGCTACAAGCCTTATGTTTGAAGGCATACCCACCTACCCCGACGCAAGCAGATTCTGGAAGATCGTAGATAAATTCGGCGTAAATATTTTTTACACTGCGCCCACTGCTATCAGGGCATTGATGAGAGAGGGTCCGGATTGGGTGAATAGACAGAATCTTTCTTCACTCAGGGTGCTCGGAACAGTGGGTGAACCGATCAATCCAGAGGCATGGATGTGGTACCACACCCATGTAGGGAAAACAAAACTCCCCATTGTAGATACATGGTGGCAGACAGAAACAGGCGGAATCTTAATTACCCCGTTGCCCGGAGCAATGTCCACAAAGCCGGGGTCGGCAAGCAGACCGTTCCCGGGTGTTGTCCCCCAGATACTGAAAGAAGACGGTTCGCAGGCAGGGATCAACGAGGGCGGATATCTTGTCATTGATAAGCCGTGGCCCGGCATGCTGCGTGGCACTTACGGAGACCCTCAAAACAAGAGGATCAAAGAGGTCTACTTTACAAGGTTCCCCGGCAAATATTTGACAGGTGATGGTGCAAGAGTCGATGAAGACGGCGACTACTGGCTCATGGGAAGGATAGATGACGTCATCAATATCTCAGGCCACAGGATCGGCACCGCCGAAATCGAGTCTGCGCTTGTCAGTCATGAAGCAGTTGCTGAAGCCGCAACAGTCGGCTATCCTCATGATATAAAAGGCGAAGGAATTTACGTGTATGTGACCCTGAAGGAAGGGTTCGACCCTACTCCGGAGCTGAAAAAAATACTCGTCGGTCATGTCAGACAGGTTATCGGACCGATAGCTCAACCGGATAAGATACAATTTGCACCCGGCCTGCCCAAAACCAGAAGTGGAAAGATTATGAGGAGAATCCTCAGAAAGATAGCGAGGGGCGATACGGAGGATCTTGGAGATATCTCGACCCTTGCGGATCCTTCGGTTGTGAATGAAATCCTGAAAGGAAAACAATAAACTAATAAACTAAGGGAATAGGGGTTCGAATTTGAACCCCTATTCCCCCCCTATTATCCGCTTTGACAGAGGCACCGATAAACTTCGGCTTTGTGTCAATTAATATGCCTTTTATGCCTACCCTTTTTGCATTATTAAAGTTACAATATATAAGTTTTTTGATAAAGGAGACTATCTGTGTCCGTAAAAAACCTTGAATATTTCTTCAACCCCCGAAGAATTGCGGTTATAGGTGCAAATGAAGATAAAACTTCCATTGGTTATTGTATATTTAAGAATCTATTGGGGAAAGGTTTCAAAGGGTCGGTATATCCCGTCAATCCGCATGTGGAAGCCGTCCAGGGAGTTGAGGCGTATCCAAGGATTACCGATATCCAGCGTGAAATAGATTTGGCTATATTAGCTGTCCCTCCGGAAGACATACCCCAGGTCCTCGATGACTGCGGCATCAAAGGAGTGAAAGGTGTAATCATATTATGTTTTGATTTTAAGACCAGAGTTGAAAATTCGCAATTATTCCAAACAAGAATAAGTCAGGCTTCCCAGAAATATGGCTTTAGGGTATTAGGTCCTGATTCACTGGGATATGTGAAGCCGGGCATAAACCTGAACGCCAGTCTTTTCCCCCAGCTGCCGCCAAAGGGCAATATAGCTCTTATTGCTCAGAGCGCTACACTTTCCACTGCCCTGCTGGATTGGGCGGTCAGTAAAAACATCGGCTTCAGTTATTTTATTTCCATAGGCACCAAAATCGATATCAAACTCGCCGATCTCATCGATTTTTTGGGCGTAGATCCTGAAACAAGAGCTATTATCCTTTATATCGAGTCCATAAAGAACGGTCGCAGATTTATGACCGCTGTGAGAAGTTTTGCTTCCAGCAAACCTATCATGGTGATCAAATCCGGGAAATTCGACGTCTCCGCCCACGTGGCGCTGACACACTCAGGGTATATGGCCGGTGAAGATAAGGTTTACGATGCCGCCTTCGAGAGGGCCGGCGCCATCAGAGTGCACGAAACCCTTGACCTTTTCTATTTGGCCGAGTCCCTTTCCAAGCAGCGCCGTCCAAAGGGAAACCGTCTCGCAATTGTCACAAATTCAGGCGGCCCCGCAATAATAGCGGTTGACACGCTCCTGCAACTGGACGGTGAATTGGCGAATTTAAGCCCTGAAACACAACATGCTATTCAATCGCACTTTCGGCACTTAAAGCACGTTCAAAACCCGGTCGACCTCTTTTTTGAGGCGTCTCCCGATGACTATGAAATAGCAGCGAGAAGCTGTTTAAAGGATAAAGAAGTTGATGGTGTCCTCGTGATTCATACCCCATCTTATCTATCCAATTCAAAAGAGATTGCGGAGAGGGTTGCCTCGGCTGCAAAGGCGTATCCCTATAAACCTGTATTCACCACATGGATGGGCGGAGAGCGTGTAATCCCTTCGAGAGAGTTCCTGAGCGATCAGGGGATACCTACTTCCGTATCTACCGAGCAGGCGGTGAAGAGCTTTATGTACATGTACCGGTATGATTACAACCTGAGGCTTCTCCTTGAGACCCCCGAGGTTATCCTCAAGGATTTTGAGCCCGATGAATACAGGGCGGAGGAGATCATAAGAAAGGCTTCGGAGGAGAAGAGGCTTCTTCTGAACCTGAACGAAGTGAAGGACATACTCCTGTCATACGGAATTCCCGTAATACCCACCAAAGTCGTTCAGAGTTACGAAGAGGCGATAGGTATCGCGGATTTTATCGGGTATCCCGTTGTTTTAAAGATCGATTCCCAGAAAATCTTTCACAAGACGGAATCGGGCGGGGTATTTCTGAATCTGAGAGACCGGGATTCGGTTAAGGACGCCTTTAAGCAGTTGAAAGATCTGGCCGACTCATTAAAAGACCCGAGGGCCCAGGTAATTATCCAGCCCATGGTATTAAAACGCGGCTACGAACTGGTGATCGGCGCTAAAAAGGACCCCACCTTCGGATCGGTAATAGTCTTTGGGACCGGCGGCGTGCTCCTCGAGGCAGTAGAGGATTATTCCATAGGACTTCCGCCCCTTAACCAGATCCTGGTAAGACGCATGATGAACAAGACAAAAATATATAAGCACCTCCTGAAACAGAAAAATTTCGAGAGCAATCTGAGATATCTTGAAGAAGTCCTTGTGCGGTTTTCTCACCTGATCATCCATTTCCCCCATATTAAAGAAATAGATATAAATCCTTTCTTTGTTTCGAGCGATGACAGCTTCGTACTTGATGCCAATATACTGCTTGAAGCAGACGTCCTCGATGGTTTTGTTCCGATTAAAGGTGACTTCTGCCCACCGCATTTGTCCATCTGCCCCTATCCGGATCAGTATATCGACATTTTGAAACTAAGGGAGGGACCCGCGGTAATTATAAGACCCATTCGCCCGGAAGACGAACCTCTCGTGGAAGAACTATTGAAGACCTCTTCTGAACAAACCCTCACGATGAGATTCTTCAGAAAAATCTCGGATATGTCCCATGACCAGCTGACAAGATATTGCCATGTGGATTACGACAGGGAGATGTCATTTGTAGCCGTAATGAGGAATGGCGGACGTGAAAGGGTAATAGGCGAAGTGAGGATGAGTAAATTACCCGATCTCGAAAATGCCGAGATGGCGATTGTGGTAGGTGACCAGTGGCAGGGACAAGGCATAGGTAAAGCGCTGTGTCTGCATTGTATAAAAACGGCAAAAGAATCAGGGATAAAGAAGATGTGGATGGAGATCCTGCAGGCGAATTCAAAAATGTTGCGCACTGCGGAAAAGATGGGTTTCAGGCGCGTCTCCTCCGACGGGGACTCGGCGAAAGTCCTGCTGGAACTTTAGTCCTGACCCGGATTATTCACCCGAATAATGCAGACATTGTTCAAAAATTTATTTAACTCGATGAAATTATTTGAAATATCTTTATGGCAGTTATTCATAGAAATATTTCTTGAACTATTTGCTGCTGGTACATTAAGGTATCGAAAAATAAATTCTTTCACAACATCTGCATTACCTCAATTGCATTTTTTGGGTTCACAAAATGAGGGCATCATAGCCGGGGATAGAGTATTTGAGCGGATTCTTTTGCCGGTAGTCAATACATTCTGAAAATAAGAGGTAAAAGCCTCGGAGGTCCCGAAAGCTTTCGGGCCGAGAATGAGCTCGAATACTCTATCCCCGGCTCACACGCAAGATTCGCGAACAATATGGATTAGGGGACTGCTTACCGCCTTCTCCTTAAAAAATCCCTCGGTTTACCCGCGCCTCTCTGAGGGCCGACAAGTCCGTCCTCTTCCATAATTTCCATTATCCTTGCCGCCCTGTTATAGCCGATCTTCAGACGCCTCTGTATGGAGGAAATGGACACTTCACCGGTTGACTCTCCAAGTTCGATCGCCTTCAGATAAAACTCGTCTCTATCGTCAGACCTTTCATCATTATCTTTTTCATCTGCGGTATGTATACTTTCAAACTGCGTGTAATCGGGTATTCCCTGAGTCCTCACAAAATCGGTTACAGCCTTTATTTCCTCCTCGGTGATAAGAGCGCCGTGGACACGGATAATCCTGGCGCCGGGCAGCATTAGCAGCATATCTCCCTTGCCGAGAAGCTGCTCCGCACCCTGCCCGTCAAGGATTGTCCTTGAATCCACCTTTGAAGTGACCTGAAATGACATCCTTGCTGGAAAGTTCGCCTTTATTATTCCTGTAATAACATCGACGGAAGGTCTCTGCGTGGCCAGAATAAGATGTATGCCCGACGCCCTTCCCATCTGTGCGAGCCTGGTTATGGAATCTTCGACATCGTTCGGCGCCGTAAACATAAGGTCAGCGAGTTCGTCTATTATAATAACAATATAAGCGAGTTGTTCCTCGTCCTTTACCTGGAGGTTAAAGCTTTCGATGTTCCGGGTAGCCTTTTCCGCGAGAACCCTGTAGCGTCTTTCCATCTCGAAAACCATTTTCTTTAAAGCCTCAGCCGCTTCTTTCGGGTTCGTAATGACCGGCGAGATGAGATGGGGTATATCCTCGTAGGCAGACAGTTCAAGCAATTTTGGGTCCACCATCAACATCTTCACCTCTGCAGGCGTAGCCTTGTATAATACGCTCATCACCATCGAGTTTATCGAAACACTCTTACCGGCCCCAGTTGCACCCGCAACAAGAAGGTGCGGCATCTTCGACAGGTCCGCTATGACCGGCGCACCGGATATGTCTTTCCCGAGGCCGAGAGTAAGTTTTGACCTGCTCTTTTTGAAGCCGTCCGAAGAGAGGATTTCTCTTAATGACACGGTCTCCCTCTGTTTGTTTGGGACCTCAATCCCTATCACCGCCCTTCCGGGAATAGGCGCAGCCCTCACACTCTGGGCCTTGAGCGCGAGTGCAAGGTCGTCTGAAAGAGACACAATCCTGTTTATCTTTACGCCCGGCGCAGGCTCGAATTCGTACATCGTTACTATGGGTCCCGGGTTCACCTTTGTAATCTTGCCTTCAACGCCGAAATCGTCCAGTTTCTTCTCGATCAGTGACGAATCCGAAAGGAGTTCTTCGTTTGAAGATCTGACGGATAAAGAATCAGACGAAAGCAATAGTTCTATCGAAGGGAATTCATAGTCCCCTTTTTTCCTCGGCATAATGACCTCGGGTTTTGGCAGGTGGTCGGAAGCCGGCAGAGGTTCAGGTTCCGTGATCAGGATTTCCTGTTCTTCCGGGATTGTTTCTTCTGTAATATCCCTGTCCCTCTTCCTCTTTTCTTTCCTTCCCAAAGCGATAGAAGTAACAGACACAGGGCTGATCAATATAACCGATGAAAGGAACAGGGAAAGTGAAAATATGTATGCCCCAGGCATGGACAAAAGCCCGTCGGCAAAATATGCTATTCCCCTGCCCGCAAGGCCTCCTATCCCATCCGGAAATTTTTCCAATGCAACGTGAAAGGTATTTGACAGGAGCGAAAAAAGTGCTGAAGCGGATAGAATAAATAAAATGCCTCCTAAGAGATAGATCTTATGCCCCTCTTTTCCCAACAGGCGCTTTATGCCGAAGGCAATAAAAAAAATAGGGATGATATATGCAGCCAGCCCCAGGGAGATGATCAGCCAGCCGGAGATATACGCCCCGGTTATTCCGCCGAGATTACGGAGAGGTTCAGGAGGCTCCGTGGTTCTAAAAAAAAGTACGGGATCTCTTATGTAATGGGTAAAGAGGCTTAGATAAAGATAGAGGCTGCTCATTACAGAAAGCACACCCATTACCTCTTCTTTTACCCGTTTTATCCTTTCAACCATATCCCTATTATTATAGATAGCCTGACTTAGACGTTAAACCTCTATTATTATCGGCATGATCATCGGCCTTCTGTCCATCTTATCCCTCAGGTATTTCTTCAGAGTGCTTCTTAACTTTGCCTTGAGCAGCGAAGAGTCAGACACTACTTCTTGTTCGAGGCCCTTAATGGTATTAGAAAGCAGGTCCCTGACGTTATTGATTATCTCCTGGGAGGCGTCCTCAAAGACAAACCCCCTCGATATAATTTCCGGTCCCGAGATGATATTCCCCGTAAGTTTTTCTATTGACAGGAGTATCAGGACTATCCCGTCATGAGCGAGCCTCAGCCGGTCACGCAGTACCATTTCTCCAACATCCCCCATGCCTTTGCCGTCGATGAATATTCTGCCCGAATTGATGCTGCCGTTCTTTCTTGCTTCCTTGTCTGATATCTCAATAATATCACCGTTTTTCAGTATGAATATATTTTCCTTGGGGATATCCATTTTCTTTGCGAGCATCGAATGATACACGAGATGCCTGTATTCGCCGTGCACGGGCATAAAATATCTCGGCTTGATGAGGTTCAGCATGAGTTTCAACTCTTCTTTCGAAGCATGCCCGGAGACATGCACCTCGGAAACCTTCTCATAGATAACATTAGCTCCACGCCTGAAAAGGTGATTGATGATTTTCCCGATAGAGCGTTCATTCCCGGGGATCATCTTTGCGGATAATATAACTGTATCACCGTCTTTTATCTTAATTAATTTATGCTCATCCGTTGCGATCCTTGAAAGAACACTCATCGGCTCGCCCTGGCTTCCCGTCGTAATGATCACGACCTCATGGTCCTCTAGGTTCTTGAGGTCCTCAAGCCTGAGCCAGGTTTCATGGGGTATTTTCAGATAACCTAAACTAAGAGCTATCTGGGCATTTGATACAATGCTTTTCCCGCTGAGGATTACCTTCCTTTCGTATTTAATGGCCACGTCTATCGCCTGCTGAATCCTGTGGATATTTGATGCGAATGTAGCGATAATGATCCTTCCTTTGGTGCCTGAAAAAATATCTTCAAAAGCCCGCCTGACCTCTTTTTCGGAATATGTGAAACCGCCTTTCTCGGCATTTGTACTGTCCGACAAAAGGAGGAGTGTCCCCCTTTCTCCATACTCGGAGAACCGGCGGAAATCCATAAGCTGGCCGTCTACAGGTGTGGGGTCGAGCTTGAAATCCCCCGTGTGTACAACCAGCCCTACAGGTGTGGTAATACCGAGGCCGACCCCGTCCACTATGCTGTGAGTCACTCTCACAAATTCTATCGTGAAGGCGCCGATGTTTACAACATCCCTCGGCATTACAGGAATAAGTTCGGCATTTTCCAGGCTGTGCTCCCGTAATTTTTCCCTGACCAAACCAAGGGTAAGGGGAGTACCGTAGACCGGTACATCTATCTCCTTCAATAAAAAGGGAAGTGCGCCCGTATGGTCTTCATGGCCATGGGTAAGCACCACAGCTTTCACTTTTTCTCTGTTGTTGATCAGATAGGAAAAATCAGGGATGATAAAATCCACGCCGAGGGTATCTTCATCCGGGAACATAAGCCCGGCGTCGACAACGACAATGTCATCATTATATTCAAACACCGTCATGTTGAGGCCGATCTCCTCAACCCCGCCAAGAGGAATTACAGAAAGCCTATTTTCCACAGATACTTATTATATCAGATTTTTTGAAGGTGTTCCTGCCGCGTTGAGTTATTCAGGGCATAATATTTCTGACAAAAGGTCGGGGTCTCACAACTCAATAGGGCATCAGGTCTTTATCACTCACATGCTCCAGCCATACCATAGCGCATAATCAGGATTGGCGTGAAACGCCCCCTGGAACGTTCTCATCCGGTGTTCGAGAAACATAATGAATAGTTTCTGTTCGATCACGGTCGGGGCGTCATGGAACGTAAGCAGGTCCGGGAATGCTTGGGCATACTTCTCAGGCTTTGCCAGTATGCCGTCTTTGTACAAATCACTTACAATACGTATTGCTCCGGCCATGAGTCTGTCCGCGTCCCTTATCATAAACTGCCGGACCTGTTTTTCATGACAAGACGCACAGGTATCAGGCAGAGGAATTTTTACCTTTTCCACATCCTGAGCCGATTTATGCTGATCCCCATGGCACGCCGTGCATCCCACATTTCTCGTGTTGTGTTTACTTAATCCCCAGTCAGAGACAATATGCGGGGTTATCTTTTTGTGGCACTCCACGCATTCCTGCGCTGAAACAAAGGAAGCAAAAAGGATAATCACTCCGGCAATGATAATAGTGCGAATAATGGAAATCTGCATAAATCCTCCTCTTTTTTGTTCAATAATCTCGTCATTAAATCAATTATACTGGAGGATTACTCAACTGCAAGACTTGCAGAGAAAAAACGGTAGGCAGCAAACAGTAGACAGCATACAGGGGGGAAAAGGCTACCTACTGTTTACCTCGGATGTCCTCTCCTGTAATCTCCGGGCCTTTCCTTTAAGCCGCCCGAACTCCAGATACCTATTCTTTCAGCTCTGGCCTCATGCTGCGCTGCTCGAAACTCGGCAGCATGTTTTACATTCGGAGGAACGATGTAAAGCAAAGCATATCCGCCTTTGACCATCTGAAGATTGACAAGTTTTCCGTCGGCTGCCCATAAATATGCAAGAACGCGGCCGTACTGATCTTTCTTTTCCACGTCATATTCCATTTTGACTTTCCACCCAGAAGAACTCAGCAGAGAGTCAAGGTATTTCTTTGATTCCTCCCCCCAGGGTTTCTGTCCTATCTCGGGCGCATCTATGCCGATAAGCCTGACTTTCTCCTTCTCACCATCCTGGATTACACCGACAGTGTCACCGTCATAGACTTTCATGACATATACTAAGTGGTCTTCGGTACTCGGTTTCGAAAGAGTGACCCTCTCGTGCAGCAGATAAAAAATCGCAACCAGGATAAAGACCGCTGAAGAGATGAGATTAATTTTTTTCAATTTCGTTTTTTTTATGTTCATGCCTGTATTATATACAATCGTTTGTGAATTATCATGTCAGACTGTATAATTACTCTATGAAATATCATGCCCCGTCAGACATCGCCGACTGACCTTTTCAGAAAGATGAAATGACCTCCTACATAAAAAGAAAAATACTGAAGAAACAGGACAACTCCTTTGGAGAGATAGAAGACCTTATCGCTATTGAGAAAAAACTCAGGGTCTCTGTCAACGGCAAAGATGTTATAAATCTCTATTGCACCCCTTCGATGATAAGGGAGCTGGTAGCAGGTTTTTTTCTTACGGAAGGAATACTGGATGGAAAATTTTGTCTGGATGAGATCTTAATAAAGGACATCGGCGAAGATATCGTGGTTGATATACGGGCTGAGGGCGAGGTCGGGACGGAGGGTTTAACGGTTACTTCAGGGTGCCTCGGCGGGATTACGTTCAATAAGAAAAGGGACTTTGAAAAAATGTCCGACACATTTTCTATTAAGGCAACCGCTGTCGGAACAGTCTTTAATGAGTTCCAGAAGAGGGGAGAGCTCTACAGATCGACCGGATGTGTCCACAGTGCGGCCCTCTCGGACGGAACGAAAATACTCGCTTTTGCGGAGGATATAGGCAGGCACAACGCTGTCGATAAAGTGATTGGTTATTCCATTCTTGAGGAGATTCCCTTCACTCAGAAATTAATGTTGGTGAGCGGCCGGCTCTCATCGGAGATCGCGGCAAAATGCTCGCGATGGGGGATTCCGGTATTAGCCAGCAGAACTGCACCCACAGACCTTGCAATAAAGATAGCAGAGGAATCGGGGGTGGCCCTTGTAGGTTTTGTGAGAGGGGAACGGATGAACATTTACACGCATAAACATAGGATTCTTATATGAAGATCCGATTAAGCCCGCATCAGGGGATTAACTTATTCCGTATTTATGCAGCCTGTGCCTGAACGACCGGAAAGACAGGCTGAGAAGCTTTGCCGCTTCTGTTTTTACACCGCTTGCCTTTTCGAGAGCCGTAAGGAGATATTTTTTTTCTATGTCCCCGATGATCCCGTCAATATCAATACCCTCATCCGTCAAATCGGGAATGGATTTCATATCGGCTCTGAATCCGCTGACTTCGGACGGAAGGTCTGCCGGAGTAATTTCTTTTTTGTCGGTAAGGAGGGCCGTGCGTTCAATAACATTTTCCAGTTCTCTCACATTTCCCTTCCACGGATAATCTATCAGAAGCTTCACGGCCTCGGGTGTAATTTTTTTCGGATCATCCGATGTTTTTCTCAGGAAATGATCTATCAATAAAGGGATATCCTCTTTTCTCTCCCTCAGAGGCGGCATAATAATCGGGACTACATTTAATCTGTAGTACAGGTCCTCCCGAAATCTGCCGGCGGCAATCTCGTCCTTCAAATCCTTATTAGTCGCTGATATCACTCTCACATCGACTTTGATATCCGTCGTCCCGCCTATACGCCTGAACACTCCGTTCTCAAGAACCCTGAGCAGCTTTGCCTGAAGATTATGAGGCATCTCCCCGATTTCATCAAGCAGGACGCTTCCGTCGTCAGCGATCTCAAAGAGTCCCTGTTTGTTGTACATGGCCCCAGTAAACGCGCCTTTCATATGGCCGAAAAGCTCTGATTCGAGGAGGCCTTCGGGAAATGCCGCGCAATTTATTGTCACAAAATTTTTTTCTTTTCTGTGGCTGAGGTTATGCAGCGCAGCGGCAACCAATTCTTTACCGGAGCCGCTCTCACCTGTTATAAGGACGTTTGAATTGCTCTGTGCTATTTTCGGGATAAGTTTAAACAGGTCCTGCATCTTGGGGCTTTGGCCGATAATATTCTCTACGGAATATGTTATTTCTACTTTTTCCCTAAGGACTTCAAGCTCTTCCCGCTCTCTTTTCTTCTCAATTGCTTTTCTCACCCTTAATCGAATATCTTCTATATTGAAGGGCTTATTGATATAATCGTAGGCCCCCAGCTTCATTGCCTCTATTGCAGTCTCTATATTCCCAAAGGCTGTTATCATCACTACAATCGTATCCGGCGATATTTCTTTTATCCTTTTCAGGACTTCAAAGCCGTCAGCCTTCGGCATCTTCATGTCCGTTATAACAAGGTCAAATATGTCTTTTTCTATACACGATATCCCTTCAAGCCCGTCGGATGCGGTCGCCACCTCGTGCCCCTCTCCTTCGAGAAGAATCCTCAGCACTTCCCGCATGCTTTTTTCATCTTCTACTATGAGTATTTTCCCTCTATGCTTTTTCATTTGTCCTTGGTAGTATAATCTCAAAGGTTGTGCCAATTCCAGAAATACTTTTCACGTTTATCGTGCCGTTATGTTCTTCCATTATCCTGTATGCTATTGCAAGACCTAGACCTGTACCCTGTTCTTTTGTTGTAAAAAAAGGATAAAATATTTTATCAATATCCTTCTCGGCTATGCCCGTCCCAAAATCCTGAAAAGCTATCTCAACAAACCCGTCCCTTTCCTTTGTAGAAATTATAATTTCCCCCCCGTCAGGCATCGCTTCGATCGCGTTTATGCCGAGGTTCCAGAAGACCTGCCGTATCTTTTGAGGGTCCGCATCGACCTCAGCGACACCGTGATCTTTCTTAACAGTCACATGGGTTTTATTTTGATATGCATTTTTGAGAAGTTCAACAGTCTCATCAAGAAGATTATTGAGGTCGAACTTCTTAAATTCCGGCGGAGACGGCCGGGAATAAGTGAGGAAATCTGTTATAATGCGGTTCAGGCGGTCCATTTCATTCAGGGCGATCCCCATAAGTTTTTCTTTATAATTCCTGGGCACGGAATCTTCTTTGAGCATCTCGATAGACCCCTTCAGAGAGGCGAGAGGGTTTCTGATCTCATGGGCGATATTAGATGAAAGTTCTCCGATGGCCGCCCACTTCTCTTTCTGTTTTATCTCCCTCTCGAGCCTTTTAAACCTTGTTAAGTCCTGGAAAACTACAATAAACCCCTTGGCGTTTTCGGCTGCGCCCTTCATCTGAGAGATGGTAAGACCGATTATCTTCTGGGAACCGTCAATAGTTATCGTCTTCTCCGTGCGGCCCTCAGAAAAAGGAAATGCAAAGGACGACAAGACCGAATCTATCTTCCGTCCGATTATTTCGTCCCTTTTTATGCCGGTTATCCTTTCGGCAGCCCGGTTAAAGAGCAGAACCTCACCTGACATATTGGTAGTAAAAATTCCGCCGGGCATATTCTCTATCACCTCCCTGTTGAAAAATTCAAGATCCCTCAGGTTGAGATCCTGCTCTTCAAGCTTTTGGACCGTCTTTTCGAGACGGGATGAAAGATAACCGCTTAAATATGCGGTGAGGTAGAAAAATATGGTATGGACAAATATCTTATAAAGATAATCTTTGACAGACAGAGAGTTTTCACTTGTGACGGGCAGGAAATTGTATAACTGAAGGTTTATGAGCATTCCGTTGAGTATGCTGCTCACTGTTGCTACGATAAACCCCGCCTTTTTGTTAAGGACAATGCTTGACGCTATAATAGTAATCACAAGAGTGAAAGAAAATAAGCTTCCAGCCCCTCCGGTCAAATAAATGAGTGTTATCTCGAAGATCACATCGATCAGTAACTGAATATAGGCAAAGGCGAAGAAATTGCGGATTCTCCCGATCAACAGGGAATAAATGACCGTAACGACATAGAAAGATGCGATGAGATAATAGATCGAATGGGCAAGGGGGAATCTTTCAAATCCCCTGAAGAAAAAAGATGCGCCGAAGAAAAGAGTAACAAATATGACCCTGAAAATTATCAGGGCCTTAATCTTTTTTTTTAAACTCCCGGCATCTTCGGACATTTATATTTTACTTTATGAGAGTAATCAGTTTGAATATAGGCAGATACATCGCGACCACTATAAACCCGACAGCGCCTCCGAGAAAGACCATAAGAATAGGTTCCATCATCGCGGTAAGGTTTGATACCGCCGCATCAACTTCATCATCATAGAAATCGGCAATCTTTGCAAGCATTGCATCAAGGGCGCCGGTCGATTCTCCGACCGCGATCATGTGCGTAACCATCGGGGGAAAAACTTTTGCCTTTGTTATCGGTTCAGCAAGGGTTTTACCGCCAACGACAGCCTTTCTCACATCCATAATTGCATATTCAACAACCTTATTGCCGGATGTCTTAGCGGTTATCTCAAGGCCGTCCAATATAGGGACACCGCTGCTGACAAGGGTCCCCAGCGTCCTGGTGAATTTTGCGACCGCAACTTTATTGAGGAGCGCCCCGAAGATAGGAAGTTTTAGCATTATTTTGTCGGTTATAAGCTTGCCCTTCTCTGTTCTTCGCGTATGAACGACAAAGACAATCACAGCAATTATCGCCCCCAAGATAAAAAGCCCGCCCATACCGGCAATAAAGTGACTCATATCAAGGACTATCCTCGTTGGTAGCGGAAGGGTCCCCCCCAGATTGGCAAACATCTTTGAGAATGTGGGGACGACAAATATCATGATGATCGCAATTACGAGGACCGCGACTGATGTAACGACCGTAGGGTAAACAAGTGCGCCTTTGACCTTCTTCTTCAGCTTCATCGCCTTCTCAATATAAGCTGCCAGCCTGTTGAGAATCGTATCAAGGATACCTCCGGCCTCTCCAGCGGCAACCATATTGACATATAATTCAGTGAATACCCGTGGATGCTTCTTGAGCGCATCTGCATAAGTCGCACCTGACTCAACATCCGCTTTTACTTCAATAAGTGTATTGCTTAATGTCTTGTTCTCGACCTGTGTCGATAGGATATCAAGCGCCTGCACGAGGGGAAGTCCCGCATCTATCATCGTGGCAAATTGCCTTGTAAACACCACAATGTCTTTATCCTTCACTCCGCTGCCCATGATTTTGAATCTGCTGATACTCTTCCCCGGCTTTTCAGTAACGATAGTAGCGGTAATATTTTTCCTCCTCAGGAGCGCTATTACCTCCTCTTTTGTTGAGGCAGTTGTTTCGCCCGACTCGATAGTACCTTTCACTGTCCTGCCTGACCATTGAAATATGACAGCCACTTTATACCCTCCCTTTCTTAGAGGCGACCGGCGTACCTTTTTGAATCGTTGCGATTAATTCATCCGGCACCGGCGACCTACCGACAGCGTCTTCAAATGACAGGTACCCCCTTGAATAAAGATCGAATAAAGACTGGTTCATCGTCTGCATGCCGAATTTTGACTGGCCGGTCTGCATCATTGAATAGATCTGGTGTATCTTATCCTCTCTTATCAGGTTCCTTATAGCCGGGTTCGGCACAAGCAGCTCGACCGCAAGAGCCCGTCCCTGCCCCGACTTTTTAGGAATAAGCTGCTGGGCGAATATGCCTTCAAGGACAAAAGACAGCTGGACCCTTATCTGAGCCTGCTGATGCGGCGGAAATACGTCGATGACACGGTTTATCGTCTGGACCGCGGAATTCGTATGCAGTGTGGCCAGCGTTAAATGCCCAGTTTCAGAAACTGTAAGGGCAGCCTCTATTGTTTCAAGGTCCCGCATTTCACCGATAAGAACCACATCCGGATCCTGTCTGAGGACATACCGCAGGGCGGCCTTAAAAGACGACGTATCCGCATTCACTTCCCTCTGATTGACGAGACATTTCTTATGGGGATGAAGATATTCTATCGGGTCTTCGATCGTTATAATGTGATCATACCGCTCCGAGTTTATTTTGTCGATCATAGCGGCGAGCGTAGTAGATTTTCCGCTACCCGTTGGGCCTGTGACAAGGATCAACCCGCGGGGCTTTTTTACGAGTTCTCCGATAATTTCGGGCAATCCGAGGTCCTTGAAACCTCTGATTTCAAAAGGAATTGTTCTGAAAGCCCCGGCCACGGCCCCCCTCTGCATGAAGATGTTCGCCCTGAACCTGCTCAACCCCTTCACACCAAAAGAAAGGTCGAGTTCATTATTTTCTTCATATTTGTGTTTTTGCGCATCGGTAAGTATACTGTAGCAGAGCGCCTTTGTATCGGGAGGCGCCAGCGGCGGATGATCGATACTCATAAGCTTTCCATCGATTCTCAGCCGCGGAGCACTGCCTGTTGTAATATGCAGGTCCGACGCGCCTTTTTCTATCATCATCTTCAGCAAGTCATAAAGAATAGCCATATTCCCCCCGTTCAGGTAATATTATAAAATAAAACTTAATCTCCAAATGTGACTCTCATCACCTCTTCTATCGAGGTGACCCCTTCTTTTGCTTTAGTGAGACCGCTCATCCTCAATGACTTCATGCCCAGCTTGACAGCCATCTTCTTTAATTCATCGGTCGATGCGCCTTCAAGAATCATTTCTCTGACCTCGCCGCCTATGGGCATGACTTCGTAAAGGGCTATCCTGCCCTTATATCCGGAACCATTGCAGGAAGGGCAACCCTTGGCCTTATAACATTTCATGGATTTAGCCTCTTCTTCCGAAAAACCCAGTTGCACAAGCGCAGAAGCAGGGATCTTTTCCTCTTCCTTGCAGGCGGAGCACAACTTCCTGACAAGCCTCTGGGCCGCAATAATAATGACGGACGCGGACACAAGAAACGGTTCAATGCCCATATTCAGCAACCGGCTCACTGTGCTGGGAGCATCATTTGTATGCAGGGTGCTCAGGACAAGGTGCCCTGTCAGTGACGCCTTGACCGCGATTTCGGCCGTCTCGAAGTCGCGAATCTCGCCGACCAGGATGATATTAGGGGCCTGCCTTAAAAAAGCTCTGAGTGCCGATGCAAAGGTGAGGCCTATCTCTTCCCTGACATGCACCTGGTTCATCCCCAAAAAATTATACTCCACGGGATCCTCGGCGGTCATGATATTGGTACCCGGCTTGTTAAGATAATTCAGCGCAGAGTAAAGAGTCGTAGTCTTGCCGCTGCCGGTTGGTCCTGTAACGAGTATCATGCCATAAGGCTTGGTAAGTGAATCCATAAATTTTTTCAGGACTTCTTCTTCGAACCCGAGCTTAGTGAGATCCACCTGAAGGTTTGATTTATCGAGGATTCTTAGTACCGTTTTTTCTCCAAAAAGGCAGGGCAGCACCGAGACACGGAAGTCGATCTCTTTCTTTTTGCTGAGTCTCAGTTTGATCCTTCCGTCCTGGGGCAGTCTCCTTTCAGCAATGTCCAGTTTCGACATTATCTTAAGCCTCGAAGTTATCGGGTTCTTTATTTTTAAAGGCAGGTTCATCGCGTTAAAAAGAACACCGTCAACTCTGTACCTCACTCTTAATGATTTTTCATAAGGCTCGATATGGATATCGCTGGCTCCGTCCTTAATCGCGTTGATGAGGATTCCGTTGACAAGCTTCACGATCGGTTCTTCAATTTCTGCACCCGCTGATTCATCTTTTTCACTGTAACTCTCAATGCTGTCGAGTGCGTCTCCGACAACCCTGTCAAATTCGTCGACATCTACAGTGGCGACTTCATCGAATGTGGAATTTTCTTCTTCCTTCAGGTCAACTTCTTGAAAGGTATAATCCTTGACATTGATGGACGTTGCCGCCTCCTTCTTTGCCGGAATCAATGCGTCTCCGTCACTGCGGTAATAGGCCGATATGGCGTGCAGGATCGAAGATTCGCTCGATACTACAACGTCCACGTTATACCCCGTCATAAACTTTACATCATCTATGACAAATACATTCGATGGGTCCGCCATCGCAATCGTCAAGGTGGCTCCTACTCTCGCAACAGGTACGATCAAATACTTCCTCGCTATCTCGATAGGTATTAGTTTTAATATCAGCGGGTCTATCTTATAATCGGAAAGGTTTATCGCTGGCACTCCCCACTGCTTGCTCAAAAATGCAACAAGCTTTTCCTCGGTTATATGCCCCAACTTGACAAGGCTCGTCCCAAGTCTCCCGCCTTCCCTCCGCTGAAGACCGATGGCTTCCTTTAACTGCTCCTCCGTTATTATCTGTGATGTTATCAGGAGTTGTCCTAATTTCGCCGCCATTTTCTAAAGTCCAATTATCAATTGTTAAGAATTCAAAATTTGGTTATCGGTTATTCTCATTCTCAGTCTCCAAAAGTTACCCTGACCACTTCTTCGACAGTAGTAATACCTTTCTTCAATTTAGCGAGTCCGCTCATCCTCAATGTCTTCATTCCCAGTCTGACGGCGGTCTTCTTTAGTTCATCTGCCGATGCGCCTTCGAGAATCAACTCCTTCAGTTCATCTTTCAGCGGCATAACCTCATAAAGGGCCACCAGCCCCTTATATCCTGAATTATTGCATACAGAGCAGCCTCTCCCCTTATAACACTTCATGCATTTAGCCTCTTCTTCCGAAAAACCCAGTTGTACAAGTGCTGGAACCGGGATTTTTTCTTCATCCTGGCAGGAAGTGCATATCTTTCTTGCAAGCCTCTGGGCCGCGATAAGAATGACAGACGCTGATACGAGGAATGGTTCGATACCCATGTTAAGCAGCCTGCTCACGGTGCTGGGGGCATCATTTGTGTGAAGGGTGCTCAGCACAAGATGGCCCGTCAGGGCCGCCTTAACCGAAATCTCGGCCGTCTCAAAGTCCCGGATCTCGCCTACCAGAATAATATCGGGGTCCTGCCTTAGAAAGGACCTGAGGGCCGCCGCAAAAGTAAGGCCTATATCCTCTCTCACCTGCACCTGATTTATCCCCAAAAAATTATATTCAACAGGGTCTTCTGCGGTTGATATATTCACCCCTATCTTATTCAGATGATTCAGAGCAGAATACAGCGTAGTCGTCTTTCCACTCCCCGTAGGCCCCGTAACAAGGATCATCCCATAGGGCTTATCAAGCGCAGCCATGAACTCCCCGAGAATGTCTTCCTCGAATCCAAGTTTCGTCATATCGACCTGAAGGTTTGATTTATCCAGGAGTCTTAAAACGGTCCTTTCACCAAAAAGACATGGAACCGTCGAAACACGAAAATCAATTTCTCCTTTCTTTCCGTACTTCAGTTTAATCCTGCCGTCCTGCGGGAGTCTTCTTTCGGCGATATCAAGGCTCGACATTATCTTTATTCGTGACGTCACGGCATTTTTGATTTTGACCGGCAGGTTCATAACGGTATACATTGAGCCGTCCACTCTGTATCTGACTCTCAATGAATCTTCATACGGCTCGATATGGACGTCACTTGCCTTCTCTTTTATCGCATTCATAAGAATTCCATTGACAAGTTTTACGATAGGCCTTTCAACTTCATGCAAAACTTCGTCTTCCCGGTCTTCAACCACTTCGATATCACTTAATGCCTCGCCAATCACTCTGTCGAATTCACCGACATCAACCGTCATCCCTTCGTCAATAGATACAGCCGCTTCTTCATCCTTGGACTCATCCTCGGAGAAGGTATAATCCTTGACATTGATGGACGTTGCCGCCTCCTTCTTTGCCGGAATCAATGCGTCTCCGTCACTGCGGTAATAGGCCGATATGGCGTGCAGGATCGAAGATTCGCTCGATACTACAACGTCCACGTTATACCCCGTCATAAACTTTACATCATCTATGACAAATACATTCGACGGGTCCGCCATCGCGATCGTCAAGGTGGCTCCTACCCTCGCAACAGGTATGATCAAATACTTCCTCGCTATCTCGATAGGTATTAGCTTTAATATCAGCGGGTCTATCTTATAATCGGAAAGGTTTATCGCAGGCACTCCCCACTGCTTGCTCAAAAATGCAACAAGCTTTTCCTCGGTTATATGCCCCAACTTGACAAGACTCGTCCCAAGTCTCCCGCCTTCCCTCCTCTGAAGACCGATGGCTTCCTCTAACTGCTCTTCTGTTATTATCTGTGATGTTATCAGGAGTTGGCCTAATTTCGCCGCCATTTTTTTACCATATACAAATTTTTAAATAATGTCAACCATATGGCTCTACTAACTTTAACTTATACTTCATATTTTTTGTTTGTCTTTACAACAATAAAATATATTATCATATCGGCAAATTTTATTAATTCTTAATGCAATTTGTAAATCACGTTCCGTATCTTGTATCATAGGTCTATATTATGATAAATACGCAAAAAAATTTACCATCTGGCGGTGATATTGATAGAGCCGAGAGGCTGAGAGAAATCATCGAATATCTTGGCGATATAAACGAAAGAACCCCTGTTATAGTGGAAGGGAAGAAAGATGCATCCGCTCTCAGGAGTCTCGGCCTTATCGGTGATATAATTACACTTCATAATGGCAAGAATCTCTATGATTTCTGCGACGACATTGCACGAAGATTTCACAGGGTAGTCCTTTTACTCGACTGGGATAAGAAAGGTGAGGACCTCAACAGGGTCCTGTGCCACCATCTTAAGGGGCAGTGGGAAGAGTTCTCTTCTGTCAGGGACATCCTCAAGATACTCTGCCAGAAGGAGATAAGGGATATAGAGGGCATACCCACACTCCTCAGGAGACTGGAAGGAAATGAAAACCCTTGGCTGTGATGGAGAAGAACTTGCAGCAAAATTCCTGAAAAAAAAAGGCTATCGTATTGTTGCGAGAAACTATAAGACCCGTATCGGAGAGATCGATATTATTGCAAAAGACGGTGATACAATGGTCTTTATAGAAGTCAAGACAAGGACAAATGACTCCTTCGGATATCCCTTCGAAGCCGTAAATATAAATAAAAGACTAAAACTGAAGAATTTAGCGCTGCTCTTCTTGAAAACGCACCCGAAAGAATGCAGAGGAAGATTCGATGTAATAAGCATTTCGCATACGCAGAACGGCGAAAAAACCATAGAACATATTAAAGATGCTTTTGAGGTTTAAGACTGAATTTTTTCTCCCATTCCCACGCGGTTTTTATAATATAGTCCAGATCATCGTATCTCGGAGTCCAGCATAATTCCCTTTTGATTTTGGATGTATCTGCAACAAGAACCGGCGGGTCTCCCGGTCTTCTGTCAACAGATTGAACCGGCAAGTTTACCCCTGTTACTCGCTTTACCCTGTCAACTACCTCCTTGACGGAGTAGCCGTGTCCGTATCCGCAATTGTAAATCTTACTGCTTCCGCCTTCCGCAAGATATTCGAGCGACAGGACATGTGCGTCGGCAAGATCATCGACATGGATATAATCTCTTATGCATGTGCCGTCGTCTGTATTGTAATCAGTTCCGTATATGTTAAGACGCTCCTTCTTTCCGAGCGCCGTTCTTAAAGCAACAGTGATAAGATGGGTGGCGTCTCCTCTTGCCTGTCCGATCCGCGCAAGAGGGTCCGCCCCTGCAACATTGAAGTACCTTAGCGCCACATATCTGAAGTCGTTCACTTCGCTTACATCGCGAATAACCTGTTCTACCATAATCTTCGATGTCCCATAAGGATTAATCGGAAGGAGGGGCATATCCTCTGTTACAGGTACTTTATCGGGAACCCCGTATACGGCAGCAGTAGAAGAAAAGATAAATTTATTTACGTCGTGTTTCAGGCACATTTCTATCAGATTCAGTGCATTCACAAAATTATTTCTGTAGTATATCAGGGGCTCTCTTATTGATTCATCCACGACAACAAAGGCGGCCATATGAACAACTGCATCGAATTTCTTGTCCTTGAAAACGTTGTCGAGAAGTTCCTTATCGGCAAGATCACCTTTTATTAATTTGCCGCTGAGCAGCGCCCACTCATGACCATAGGAGAGATTGTCAAAGACAACAATGTCATACCCCTTTTCACCGAGGGTCTTGACGATATGACTGCCGATATAGCCTGCCCCGCCTGTAACGAGTATCTTCATCTTAAAAGCGAACCAGTAATTTTTCTGTCATTCGGACGTGTCGGGTCGCCTACCAGCCTTTGCTGATTCGCCGGGGCGAAAGCAACTCCGGGGCAAGCATCTTTCTGAAACAATCTCCCCTTGTTAAGGGGGAAGATGAAGGATTCCCGACAAGCTGGAATGACATTATCAGTAATATTCCCTATCATATAACCATCCAAAAGCAAAAAATGAGAAGTAATAAGTTTTACCTTCTCACTCCTCATCCTTAATTTTACGATACTTAAGCTTTCTTCTCGGGTTCTTTCTTTTCGGTTTTTGTTTCTTTCGTCTCTCTGGATTTCCTTATATTCTCAAAATCGACAAATTCGAGGACAGCCATTGGAGCAGAGTCATTGACTCTGTTTCTCGTCTGCACAATCCTCAAGTACCCGCCGTTTCTGCCGGAAAATCTCGGCGCTATCTCACTGAAAAGCTTTGATACCGCCGCCCTATTAGAAACATATGAAAAGGCAAGACGTTTTGCATGCAAATCTCCCCTAATTCCAAGAGTGACTATTTTCTCGGCTATTTTTCTGACTTCCTTTGCCTTTGCGACCGTAGTCTCTATCCTTTCGTGCTCGAGGAGAGAGGTGACCAGGACTTTCAAGAGCGCCTTCCTCTGATTTGCAGTCCTCCCGAATAATCTTCCATCAACTCTGTGTCGCATCTTGTTCAACACCTCCACTCTGTAAAACCGCTTCTCTGTTCAAAGCATCAAGATCAACTCTCATACCAAGACGAAGCCCCATGCCGTGCAATATCTCCTTTATCTCATTCAGAGACTTGCGCCCGAAGTTCTTTGTCCTTAGCATCTCCTGTTCCGTTTTCTGAACAAGGTCGGCAATGGTCTTTATGTTTGCATTCTTCAGGCAATTATACGACCTCACGGAGAGCTCAAGCTCTTCAACGCTCTTAAGAAGGTTATTGTTGAAGACAGGTTCTTCATTCATCGAATGCGCCAGATTGCTCTGCTCCGGAGAAATATTCTCTTCCTCCTCTTCTTCTTCCAGGACAAAGAGGTTCATATGCTCAATAATTATTGAGGCAGCCTGCGTAATAGCTTTTTCTGGAGAGATGCTGCCGTCCGTCCATATTTCCATGATCAGCCTATCATAATCTGTTGATCTTCCAACCCTTGCCTTTTCAACTGTAAAATTGACCCTTTTAATCGGCGTAAAAACAGAGTCCACCGCAATCATGTTGATAGGAAGGTCTTCCTCTTTATTGAACTCTGCCGAGATATATCCCTTCCCCTTCTTTATATCCAATTCGGCTTCAAAGGTAGAATCCTTATCAAGGGTAGCGATAACTTGTTCAGGGTTTAGAACATCAAAAGACGCATCCCCCTGTATATCGCCCCCAGTAACAGTCCCGGGACCTTTCACCTTTATTGAGGCAACCTTCTTCCCGTTCGAATAAAGTTTAAATCTCAGCTTCTTAATATTGAGGACTACATCTACAACATCTTCCTTGACACCCTTTATCGTCGA
This sequence comes from Thermodesulfovibrionales bacterium, assembly GCA_963716185.1. Classification (GTDB taxonomy): domain Bacteria; phylum Nitrospirota; class Thermodesulfovibrionia; order Thermodesulfovibrionales; family SM23-35; genus CAVZMO01. Next base: position 2,531,490 of record OY970295.1, on the reverse strand, counting down.
GAACTCATGGAGGGCGCCCGGTATCTTCACAGCAGTCACCGCTGCACCCTCAATAGAGGAAAGCAATACCCTTCTAAGTGCATTACCTAGTGTCGTTCCAAAACTGCGTTCCAAAGGCTCAGCTATAAGTTTGCCATATGTATCGGTCAAGGTCTCTTCATCGAACCTAACCGCATCAGGGAGCTGAAAGCCTATTTTCTTCAGGTCCATAAGGCCTCCTATACTTCTAAAAATTAGTATCGAGAAACAAGAAAATGACGGTCATAACCTGCTTCACTTCTTGTTTCTCAGTGTTTATTATTACTATTTGGAATAGAGTTCTACTATGAGCTGTTCCTGAACAGGAAGCTGCATCTCGTCACGAGAAGGAATATGCAAAACCTTACCCCTAAAATTTGAACTATCAACTTCGACCCAGCCGGGTATGCCCCTATGTTCGCTTTTTGAAAGACTGTCGACTATCTCGGGCATATCCCTGCTTGCTTCTTTTACTTCAACAGAGTCTCCACCTTTAATTTCGCACGAGGGGAGATTAACTTCTTTACCGTTTACAAATATATGGCCGTGCCTGACAAGTTGTCTTGCCCTGCGCCTGTTGGGAGCAAAACCCATGCGGAAAACAACCGTATCGAGACGGCTTTCAATCAGCTTGAGAAGCACCTCTCCCGTAATACCTTTCTTTCTCTCCGCCTCATGAAAATACCTTCTGAACTGCCGCTCAAGAAGTCCGTAAATCTTTCTGACTTTTTGTTTTTCTCTGAGCTGAATACCATAATCAGACAATTTTCTGAAACCTTGTCCGTGTTGTCCGGGGGGATATTTTCTCCTTTCAACAGCGCACTTTTCCGTATAACACCTGTCGCCTTTCAGAAACAATTTTTCCCCTTCTCTCCGGCAAGTCCTGCATAATGCTCCTATGTATCTCGCCATCTTATACCCTCCTCCTTTTAGGAGGTCTGCACCCGTTGTGCGGAACAGGGGTCACATCCTTTATGAGGTTGATGTCAAGTCCGGCTGCCTGCAGCGCCCTGATTGCAGACTCTCTACCCGCCCCCGGTCCTTTTACAAATATATCAATCTGTTTCATCCCGAAATCCAAAGCCTTCTTTGCCGCATTGGCAGCCGCCATTTGGGCGGCATAGGGAGTACCTTTTCTCGACCCCTTGAAGCCCAAATTACCCGCACTTGCCCACGTTATCACGTCACCGTTAGGATCGGTTATTGTGATAATCGTATTATTAAACGTGGCCTGAATATGAGCCGCGCCATAAGCAATATTTTTCCTGTCTTTTTTAATACCTTTTTTTCTTTGAGCCATCCTATTAAGCCTCTTTCTTTTTCCCCATAACTGCTTTTCTCGGGCCCTTGCGGGTTCGAGCATTGGTTTTCGTTCTTTGTCCTCTTACCGGGAGCCCTAGGCGGTGTCTCGTACCCCGATAACTGCCGATGTCTATAAGTCTCTTTATGCCCATGGACACGTCGCGCCTGAGATCGCCTTCCACCCGGTAATCCCTTTCTAATACGCTTCTTATTTTAACAATCTCTTCATTTGTAAGGTCTTTGACCCTCTTATTAAGGTCGACACCCGTCTCGGACAATATCTTCAGCGAAAGAGAACGCCCGATACCAAATATTCTTGTCAACCCTATCTCAATCCGTTCATTTTTTGGTAAATCAACTCCAGCAATCCTTGCCAATTTATACCCCCTCGATCTGATTGGAGACTTTTAACACGCAGTCTTTACCCTTGTCTTTGTTTGTGCCTTGGGTTATCACAAATAACCCTTATAACACCCTTCCTTTTAACAACCTTGCACTTGGCACATATAGGTTTTACCGAAGAACGTACTTTCATTCTAACCTCTCTTCACTTTCAACTTAAACTTTCCACTCTTAAATTTGCTATTTGAATCTATACGTTATTCTTCCTTTGGTCAGATCATAGGGCGAAAGTTCCACTGTAACTCTATCGCCCGGTAAAATCTTTATAAAATGCATCCGCATTTTCCCCGAAACATAGGCAAGCACGACCTGGCCATTTTCAAGTTCAACCTTAAACATCGCGTTTGGCAGGGTTTCTATGATTTTACCTTCTACCTCTATACTATCTTCTTTTGGCATCAGCTGAATAATATAATCTTTTTAGTCTGTTTTAGTCAAGATTTTTGGTCCGTTGGGAGTGACAAGGATCGTATGCTCGAAATGAGCGGATAATTTGCCGTCCATTGTAACAGTTGTCCACCCGTCATCGAGTACTACAACCTCATATCCTCCTTCGTTGACCATAGGTTCTATTGCCAGGGTCATTCCCGACCTGAGTCTCGGGCCCCGTCCCGGCGGTCCAAAATTCGGTATCTGCGGGTCTTCATGTAAATCTCTGCCAATGCCATGGCCGACAAACGCTCTAACAACAGAATATCCGTTCCCTTCAACATGCCTTTGAATCGAATGTGAAATATCTGAAATCCTCTTGTTTTCCCTTGCATTCTGTATACCCATGTAAAGGGATTCTTCCGCCACTCTGAGCAACCTTTCCGCGTCCTTATGTACTTTCCCCACAGGAAATGTACAAGCGGCATCTCCATAAAATCCATCTTTGTAAACGCCGAGGTCGACACCAAGAATATCTCCTTCCTCAAGCGTCCTGTCGGACGGTATTCCATGAATCACTTCATCATTCACAGACGCGCAGATGCTCGCCGGATAACCTTTATACCCTTTAAAGGCGGACGTCGCATTATTAGAGCTTATATAGTCATCCGCGAGACGCTCAATTTCCTTCGTTGTAATGCCCGGTTTCACCATATCCTTTAAATAATCAAGCGTCTTCGCAACGATAAGGCATGACTGAGCCATCTTTTCTATCTCTTCCGGAGATTTCAATATGATCATATTTTTCTTAAGCGCAACGTTGTGAATTTTGTATGTTTCAATCTCTGTTTATCTTCTTCCCTTCAGTCTGCCCTTCTTAAGGAAGCCTTCGTACGAACGGGTCACTAAATGAGATTCCACCTGGGAGACTGTGTCCAGGGCAACGCCGACAGCTATGAGGAGCGATGTCCCTCCGAAATAGAAAGGCACATGAAATCTGCGTATAAGAATCTCAGGGATGATACACACTACCGCAAGATAAAGCGCGCCGACAAATGTCAACCTTGAGAGCACCCTATATATATACTCGGACGTTTTCTGGCCGGGCCTTATGCCCGGTATATAGCCGCCGTATTTTTTGAGGTTGTCTGCAATATCAACAGGGTTAAAAATGATGGCAGTATAGAAATAAGCGAAGAAAAAGATCATGCTCACATAAAGTGCCGTATACATAATAGTGCCCGGAGAAAGCTGCCTCGCTATAGCCTGAACCCACGGCACTGCGATAAAGCCTGCCACGGTCGCAGGAAACATAATGATAGAAGACGCAAATATCGGGGGTATCACACCCGAAGTATTGATCTTTAACGGCAGGTGCGTGGACTGGCCGCCGTAGACTTTTCGGCCTACGACCCTCTTTGCATACTGCACGGGTATCTTCCTCTGCCCCCGCTCCATATATATAATCGCACCGATAACGGCTATCATCATAGCTACGAGGAAGACAACAAAAAATATGGAAAGTTCTCCCGCCTGCAGCAGCCTGGCAGTGCTTATTATCGCATTGGGGAACCTTGCAACAATTCCTGCAAATATAATAAGAGATATTCCGTTGCCTATGCCTCTCTCGGTAATCTGTTCTCCGAGCCACATAATAAAGGCAGTACCCGATGTCAGGGTGATCATCGTCAGAATTCTGAATGACCAGCCCGGGTTCTGGATAAAAGACCCTCCCGCCATGCCCTCAAGACCCGCCGCGATGCCGAAAGACTGTACTGCACTGATAACAACAGTGCCGTATCTCGTATATCGTACGATCTTTTTTCTTCCCGCCTCTCCTTCTTTTGCGAGCTTTCCTATGGCAGGGACAACAACAGTCAGCAACTGGAAAATAATGGACGCACTTATATAAGGCATTATGCCCAGAGCAAAGATGGTCAGCTTCGACAAAGCACCTCCCGAAAACATGTCAAAAAAGCCCATAAGCGCCCCGCCTTTTTCTGCGAGAAACTTGCTTAATGCCTCTCCGTTTATTCCGGGGGTCGGGATGTGAGCGCCAATCCTATATACCGCAAGTAGCGCCAGAGTAAATAAAACCCTGTTTTTGAGTTCTGCGATCTTGAATATGTTCTGGAAGCTCGAGAAAACGCCCAACTTTTTATGCTACCTCTGCCTTACCGCCTGCAGCAGCTATTTTTGTTAACGCAGAAGCGCTGAATGCATCTGCTTTTATAATTAACGGCTTCCGAATCTCCCCATTACCGAGGACCTTGATGCCGTCCTTCAAATTTTTTATTATGCCTCTTTCCATAAGAACATCGGAAGTTATAATATCGAGGCCCTCTATCCTATCGATATCCTTAAGATTTATAATGGCATACTCCACCTTAAAGATATTCTTAAAGCCTCTTTTAGGGAGCCTCCGCTGGAGAGGCATCTGACCGCCTTCAAAACCAGGACCTTTTGTCCCGCCTGAACGGGCCTTCTGCCCCTTGTGTCCTTTGCATGAAGTCTTTCCGTGACCCGATCCTATGCCCCGCCCGACTCTCTTATCTCTTTTTCTGCTTCCCGCTGCGGGTTTCAAATCCCCTATTTTCATTGTACCTCCTGAGCCTCCTCTTCAGCCTTTCCTCTAAGCTTCATAACTGAGTCGGGGTCCTTTAGGCTTAGAAGTCCGTTCAATGTCGCTTTCACTGAATTAAAAGGATTATGACTGCGCAGAGATTTTGATACGATATCCTGAATCCCGCCGACTTCAAGAAGAGCCCTGACCGCGCCTCCTGCGATAAGGCCGGTTCCTTTTACCGCGGGATTTATTACAACGGTACCGGAGCCGAATCTGCCGATAATCCTGTGTGGAACGGTGCCGTCTTTTATGGGGAACCTGACCAGAGATTTTTTTGCATGTTCTACCGCTTTCCTTATAGCCTCAGGAACTTCCGCTGCCTTTCCTTTTCCCACACCGACAGTCCCTTCTCCGTCACCCACAACAACAAGAGCGGTAAAAGAAAAACGTCTTCCGCCTTTAACCACCTTGGCAACCCTGTTTATATATACAACCTTGTCTTTTAAATTCAGCCCTTCCGGATCGATCTTCTCCACATAACCTCCATTTAACAGTTGATAGTCATCAGTTGTTGGTTCGTTGGTTACCTAAAACTGACAACCGAAAACAGGCAACTATTAGAATTCCAGTCCTGCTTCCCTGCTAGATTCCGCTAATGCCTTGATACTGCCATGATAAAGATATCCGCTTCTGTCGAAAACGATCTTCTTTATCCCTTTTTCTAAGGCCCTCTTTGCAACAAGTTCTCCAACCACCTTTGCCGTCTTTATATTCCCCTTATGGGATTTTATATCCTTCAATTCTTCATCAAGGCTTGACGCTGCAACAACGGTATGCCCATTGGTATCATCTATAATCTGGGCGTATATATGGTTGAGGCTTCTATAGACAGACAATCTCAACCTCCCGGGAGTCCCGGAGACTTTTTTCTTTATCCTTGTGTGTCGTCTTTCTCTGCCTTCTTTTTTACTCTCTGCCAAAACAACCTCCTAAATATCGATAAGTCAGTTACTGAGAACTGAAACCCGGAACTGACAATTATTTTTTACCGGCCTTACCAACCTTTAACTTGAGTCTTTCCCCCGAGTATCTAATTCCCTTACCCTTATACGCATCCGGCAATCTCAGCCCCTTTATACTCGCAGCTAACTGCCCGATTTGCTGCTTATCAATTCCAGAAAGAGTGATTTGGGTCTGTTTGGGGTCAACAGATGCCTTGATACCTTGGGGCAATTGAAATTCCACAGGATGGGAATAACCGAGAGAAAACATGATTTTATCGCCCTTCACCTGTGCCTTGTACCCTACTCCCATTATATCAAGAACCTTCTGGTATCCCTGCGAAACCCCGGTAACCATGTTGGCAATAATACTCCTCGTAAGCCCGTGAAGTGCTCTTTCAGGCTTGGAATCACCGGATCTTTCCACTGAGATACCACCCTTATCTATTTTTGAAACCTTAATCCGGTCCGGATAGTCCCAGTTCAACTCGCCCTTGGGACCCGTTACTTTTACAGTCCCCGCATCTACCTCGACCGAGACTTTATCCGGTATCGTTATTGGTTTTTTACCGATTCGCGACATTATTAATATTCTCCTTTACCATACGTAACAGATGACTTCCCCACCAACGCCTTCATGCTTGCAAGTCTTATCACCCAAGACGCCTCTTGACGTTGTGAGGATAGCAACTCCTAATCCGCCCATTACTTTCGGAATTTCGCTTTTGTTGACATACACCCTCCGGCCGGGTTTGCTTACCCTCTTCAAGCCTGTGATAACACTTTTATTGTCCAGATACTTCGGGATTATTCTCAATATCCCCTGCCTTCTATCCTTCAATATTTTGTATGCCCTTATAAATCCCTCTTCTTTCAATATCTTTGCTATCTCCAACTTTATCTTCGAGATAGGGATATCTACTTTCTCCGCCCTGATCTGAAGCGAGTTTCGTACCCTTGTTAACATATCTGCAATTGGATCAGTTAGCATTCATTACCTCCGTAAGGATCATAGCTTACCAGCTCGCCTTTATTACTCCGGGGATCTGGCCCTCGAGTGCAAGTGTTCTGAAACAAATCCGGCACATCCCGAACTTTCGGATATAAGCCCTGGACCGCCCGCATAATTTGCACCTGTGATAGGCCCTGACCTTGAATTTTGGCGGCCTTTTCGACTTTTCTATCAAACACGTCTTTGCCATTCATTACTCCGTTTTCTTATTAGTTAATTCTTAAAGGGCATACCCAGATAGCGCAAAAGGGCCTTGCTCTCTTTATCTGTCTTAGCAGTAGTACAGAAGACAACATCAAGGCCGTGAACCATCTCGACTTTATCGTAATCAATCTCAGGGAATATGAACTGTTCCTTGAGACCGAGAGAATAATTGCCTCTTCCGTCAAATGATTTCCCCGGTATCCCTTTGAAATCTCTGATCCTCGGCAGCGCCGCGCTTATGAACCTGTCAAGGAATTCATACATCATGTTCCCCCTGAGGGTTACCTTGCATCCTATCGGGACACCCTTCCTCAATTTAAATGTCGCTATCGACTTTTTGGCCTTTGTCACGACCGCTTTCTGCCCCGTTATCATAGAAAGTTCTTTTTGCGCGGCATCAAGAAGTTTTATGTTCTGTATCGCCTCTCCCAACCCCACATTAAGGACAATTTTCTGCAACTTCGGGATTTCCATAATATTTTTATATGAGAATTCCTTCGTCATATCAGGAATTACTTCTTTGAGGTACTTCTCTTTAAGCCTTGGTATCATTACTGGTCCATAACCTCCCTGCATTTTTTACATACACGTACTTTTTCCCCGCCCTGTAATGCCGTATTGCTGATCCTTGTCGGTTTGTTGCACTTAGGACATATCAGCATGACGTTCGAGACATGAATCGGCGCTTCTCTTTCGATGATGCCTCCCTGGGTATACTTTCTGGTCGGTTTCATGTGCCGCTTGATCATGTTGATCTTTTCTATGAGGAGGCTATCCTTCGATGGATAAACAGAGAGTACCCTGCCCTGCTTCCCTTTTTCTCTGCCGGCCGTCACTATAACCGTATCGTTTTTCTTTATGCTTAATCCCATAATTCTCCTATAGAACCTCCGGTGCGAGGGAGATGATCTTGGTAAACTCCTTCCATCTGAGTTCCCTCGCCACGGGACCGAATATTCTTGTACCTACGGGTTCACCTTGCGGGTTGATAAGTACGACCGCATTCTGGTCAAAGCGTATATAGGACCCGTCTGGTCTCCGAAGCTCCTTCTTTGTCCGCACCACGACAGCTTTTGCAACCGTTCCTTTTTTTATATTACTATCCGGCAAAGCCTCTTTAACACTGACAACAACCACATCACCAAGCCGTGCGTATCTCCTGTGGAATCCTCCGAGTACCTTTATGCACTGCACCTTCTTGGCGCCTGAATTATCTGCTACCTCAAGCATACTCCTCAACTGGATCATCTCAAGTCACTCCATTCGATATCTATTCTATTACTGCCCAACTTTTCTCCTTGCTGAGAGGTCTTGTTTCAATAATCTTCACGATATCGCCGATCTGGCATTTATTGTTTTCATCATGTGCTTTGAACTTCGTCACCCGTTTTACAGTTTTCTTATACACAGGGTGTTGAAAAAGCCTTGTCACTGCAACAACAACCGTCTTATCCATCTTATTACTGATAACTTTTCCCGTATAAATCTTTTTGGCCACTTCTACCTCTCTTTAAGTCAAAAGTTGAAAATTATTAAGTTGGGTATTCATGACTTTCAACTTTTTACTTTCAACTTTTCACTTCTTATTGTCAACACTTTTGCAATATCTTTTCTCACAGTCCTGATGCGCATGGGATTTTCAATTTCGCCCGTAGCTTGCTGGAACCTGAGATTGAAAAGCTCTTTCCTCAGATCCTGTTCTTTTTGCGTCAATTCATCTACTGTCATTCCCCTAAGTTCAGACGGTTTCACAGGACCTCCTCATCGCGCTTTACGAACTTTGTAGCCACCGGCAATTTATGCGAGGCAAGGCGCATCGCCTCTTTTGCGAGTTCCTCAGTCACCCCGGACATCTCGTAGAGAATCCGTCCCGGCTTCACTACGGCAACCCAGTATTCAGGCGCACCTTTTCCCTTGCCCATCCTGGTCTCGGCAGGTTTCTTTGTAATAGGTTTATCCGGGAAGATCCTTATCCATACCTTACATCCCCTTTTTGCATGGCGGGTGATCGCTATTCTTGCCGATTCAATCTGCTGGCTTGAAATCCATCCCGGTTCGAGCGCCTTTAATCCGAATTCGCCGAATGCCACGGAAGCGCCGCTGTAAGCCTTCCCGTTCATTCTGTCTTTCTGCATCTTTCTGAATTTGACTTTCTTCGGCATCAGCATAATATCACCTAAATCTCCTTTGTTCTACTTTCCGGCAGAATATCGCCATGGTACATCCAGACCTTGACTCCAATAATCCCATAGGTCGTCCTCGCCTTGGCAAACCCGTAGTCGATATCCGCCCTGAATGTATGGAGAGGGACTCTCCCTTCCCTGTACCACTCCGAGCGCGCTATCTCAGCTCCTGCGAGTCTGCCGGCGCAGGATACTTTTACCCCTAACGTGCCGAATCTCAGGGCTGAAGCAACAGACTTTTTCATCGCTCTTCTGAAAGCCACCCTTTTTTCGAGCTGAAGAGCTATATTTTCAGCAACCAGCTGTGCATCCACTTCCGGTTTTCTGATCTCCTTGATATCTATAGAAACCTCTTTGCCCGTCATTTCTTTAAGGTCCTTCCTAAGCTTTTCCACCTCGGACCCCTTTTTTCCGATAATAATTCCAGGCCTCGCGGTATGAATAATCACCCTCATACTCTGCCCGGCGCGTTCGATTTCTATCTTGGGGACCCCGGCATGATAGAGTCTTTCCTTAAGAGCCCTTCTGATCGTAATGTCTTCTATCAGCAAGTCACTATACCCCTTGCCGGCATACCACCTTGAATCCCAAGTCTTTACAATCCCGAGCCGAACTCCTATTGGATGCGTCTTTTGACCCAAAACCTACCTCCTCACTTCCTTGACTTTTAACTTTTCACTCTTAAGTTTCATGCCCTTTATTCTTCAGAAAGGACCAATGTTATATGGGACGTTCTTTTCCTTATGACATTTGCCCTTCCCATTGCCCTAGGCTCAACCCTTTTCATCACCGGTCCCTGATCGACAAAGGCCTTAACGATCTTCATCTCATCCGGGTTGACCGCCTTTTTCTGTTCCGCATTGGCCATCGCAGATTTGAGAAGTTTTTCTACAAACTTCGCCCCCCTGTACGGAGTAAATTTAAGAAAAATAAGGGCATCTCCGGCATTCTTGTACCGGATAAGGTCGACTACCCTGCGGGCCTTCCTTGGCGTGATCCTTGCGAATTTTAATATAGCCTTTGACTCCATAGTAAACTCTTCTCTATCCTTTTGCAGCCGCAGCCTTTTCAGAGCCTGCGTGGCTTTTAAATGTTCGGGTCGGTGAAAACTCGCCGAGTTTGTGGCCGACCATATTCTCTGTAACATACACCGGAATAAATTTTTTGCCGTTATGAACTGCGAAAGTATAACCTATAAACTCTGGGGTTATTGTGGAACGCCTCGACCACGTTTTAATAAGCTTTTTTTCCCCGCTCTCGATCATCACCTTGACTTTTTTCATGAGTTTTTCATCCACAAAGGGACCTTTTTTTAAAGACCTCGCCAACCCTACTTCCTCCTCTTAACTATTAATCTGTCCGTCCTTTTATTCTGCCTGGTTTTAACCCCTTCAGGCTTTCCCCATGGTGTGCAAGCCGGCCTTCCGCCGGAGGCCTTGCCTTCTCCACCTCCCAAAGGATGGTCTATCGGGTTCATAGCAACGCCTCTCACATGCGGCCGCTTGCCAAGCCACCTGATCCTTCCTGCTTTACCGTAAGAGATATTCTCGTGTTCGATATTGCTGATTTGTCCGACGGTCGCCATACAATCCGAGGGGATCAGCCGCACTTCACCCGACGAGAGCTTAACCTGGGCGTACCTGTCTTCTTTTGCAATAAGCTGTGCAGAGGCGCCGGCGCTCCTGACAAGTTTTGCACCCTCTCCCGGCCTGATCTCGATATTGTGGATAAACGTTCCTAACGGCATATCGCTTAAAGGCAAAGCATTCCCGGTTTTTATTTCTGCGCCCTTACCTGATACAACCTCGTCTCCTACGCCAAGACCGGCAGGAGCTACAATATATCTTTTCTCACCATCTCTGTAATGAAGGAGGGCTATCCTTGCAGACCGATTGGGATCATATTCTATCGTACCGACTTTCGCAGACACTCCTATTTTATCTCTCTTAAAATCAACAACCCTGAAAGTCCTCCTGTTGCCCCCGCCCCTATGCCAGACTGTAACGCGCCCGCTGTTGTTTCTGCCGCCTGTTTTTTTCAGCGATTTCAGCAGAGGCTTGTATGGCGTATCAGTCGTTATGTCAGCGAAGTCGGAGACTGTCTGAAATCTTCTGCCCGGAGATGTTGGATTAAATTTTTTTATTGCCATTACGCACCTTCAATGAAATCTAATTTTTCACCCTTTTTAAGAGTAATAATCGCCTTTTTCCTGTCAGGTCTTTTGCCCAGAAACTTACCGTACCTCTTCCATTTCCCCTCGGTATTTATTGTCGCAATCTTTTCGACTTTCACCTTAAAAATATCCTCTATCGCTTTCTTAATATCTATCTTGTTGGCATCCTTTGAAACTTCGACGAGTATCTTGTTATGCACTTCTCTCAAATTGCCGCCTTTTTCCGTAAAAAGCGGTTTCTTAATTATTGAATAAATGTTTTTCATGATCCCTTTATTTCCTCTAACCGGCTAACAGCCTCTTTCGTCATGAGAAGCGTATTAAAGGCTACTACATCATAAGTTGTAAGGTCCGATACCTTCACCATACCCACTCCAGGTATATTTCTCGCTGAAAGTTCCACCGCATCATCCTTTTCGGGCAGAACTATAAGCACACTTTTATCATTGATACCGAGATTCTTCAGGATCGAGATCATTTCTTTCGTCCTCGGTTTATCGATAGCAAAATTATTGACAACAACGACTTCACCAACAGAAAGTTTCTTTTGAAAAGCAGCCATCAGGGCAAGCTTTTTCACCTTTTTCGGTATATTGTAAGAATAATCTCTCGGCTGCGGGCCGAAGACAATCCCACCACCCCTCCATAGAGGTGACCGAATACTCCCGGCCCTTGCCCTTCCCGTGTGTTTCTGCTTCCATGGTTTCTTGCCGCCTCCGCTCACGAGTCCCTTTGTCTTGGTTGCGTGAGTACCCTGTCTCTGGTTGGCAAGAAAATTAACGACAGCCTCGTGGACAACTCCTTCTTTGGCATGAATGCCGAAGACATCATCACTTAAAGTGATCTTCTCGACAATATTATTGTTCCTGTCCTTTATATCAATCTCTGGCATAATCAATCTTCCTTTTTAATCTCCACAACCGACCCTACAGCGCCGGGGACCGCTCCTTTTATCAGGAGAAGATTCTGGTCGTTCCTTACATCTACTATCTCAAGATTTTTGACTGTGACTCTTTCCGAACCCATATGACCGGCCATCTTTTGATTTTTCCATACCCTTGACGGGTATGAACTGGCGCCTATAGACCCAGGCGCCCGATTGAACATGGAGCCATGCGAACCGGGACCACCGGAAAAATTATGTCTTTTCATAACACCCTGGAATCCCTTCCCTTTGGATATACCGGAAACAGAGACCTTGTCTCCCTTGGTAAATCCATCCACAGTCACAAACTCCCCCACTTTTAAACCGCTGGCAGCAAATTCTCTCAACATCCTGTAAGGCTTGACACCCGCTTTTTTGAATATACCCGATTCGGGTTTGTTCAATTTTTTTTCTTTGACTTCTGGAAAGCCAATTTTAACAGCTTCATACCCATCATTATCACGAGTTTTTACCTGAACAACGCAGCACGGTCCGGCCTCAATCACGGTGACCGGGCATGCCTTGCCGTCGTCTGCAAAAACCTGCGTCATCCCGATTTTTTTCCCTAAAATGCCTAACATGAATCTATCTCCAAATACTACCGATTATTAAATGGACAATGATTAAGCTCATTTCCCTCATAGCTTTATCTCCACATCAACCCCCGCTGCCAGTTCCAACTTCATCAGTGCGTCCACAGTCTGTGGTGTCGGGTCCACAATATCTATCAGCCTTTTGTGGGTCCTTATCTCAAACTGCTCCCTTGATTTCTTGTCCACGTGAGGAGACCTGAGAACAGTCACCCTGCTTATTCTTGTCGGCAGCGGTACCGGCCCGGCTATCCTTGCTCCCGTCCTCTGGACGGTATCTACTATTTCCTTAACTGACCTGTCAAGGATTCTGTGATCATAGGCTCTTAATTTTATTCTTATCTTTTGATTCACTTTCTTCTCACTCTTAAATTTAGACTTTCAGCTTTTAACCTACTCCAATATTGCGGTGACAACGCCGGCGCCAACAGTCCTTCCGCCTTCTCTTATGGCAAACCGCAAACCCTCTTCCATTGCTATAGGGGTTATCAGCTCAACCGATAAGGTTACATTGTCGCCGGGCATCACCATCTCCGCACCCTCGGGAAGCTGTGCCACTCCCGTCACGTCCGTCGTCCTGAAATAAAACTGCGGCCTGTATCCCTTGAAAAACGGTGTGTGCCTCCCGCCTTCTTCCTTCGTCAGTATGTATACCTCTGTCTTGAACTTCGTGTGAGGCGTTATGCTACCGGGCTTCGCTAATACCTGCCCCCTCTCTACCTCGTCCTTGCCTATGCCCCTCAATAATACCCCTATGTTGTCTCCTGCGCGGCCTTCATCAAGCAGCTTCCTGAACATCTCCACTCCCGTGGCCACCGTCTTCCGCGTATCTCCCAATCCCACGATCTCTACCTCTTCTCCTACCTTTACGATACCTCTCTCCACTCTCCCCGTTACGACCGTGCCCCTTCCCGATATAGAAAATACATCCTCTATCGGCATCAAAAAAGGCTTGTCTATAGGCCGCTCCGGCGTCGGTATGTAGCTGTCTACCGCATCCATCAGCTCCCATATACACTTGTACTCCTCTGTCGCAACATCCGTGCTCGTGCTGTTCATCGCCTTTAATGCACTGCCCCTTATCACCGGTATCTTGTCCCCGGGAAACTGATACTTTGTCAAAAGCTCCCTCACTTCCAGCTCCACCAGGTCCAAAAGCTCGGGGTCATCCACCATGTCCACTTTATTCATGAATACCACGATGTATGGCACTCCTACCTGTCTCGCCAAAAGTATGTGCTCCCTCGTCTGCGGCATCGGTCCGTCCGCCGCCGATACTACCAGCACCGCTCCGTCCATCTGCGCCGCTCCAGTTATCATGTTCTTTATATAGTCCGCATGCCCCGGACAGTCTACGTGCGCATAATGCCTCTTGTCCGTCTCGTACTCAACATGCGCCGTCGCTATCGTTATCCCTCTCGCTTTCTCCTCAGGCGCGTTGTCGATGCTGTCGAAGGACCTGAAACTCGCCTGCCCCTTCAATGCCAATGCCTTCGTGATCGCCGCGGTCAATGTCGTCTTCCCATGGTCCACATGCCCTATTGTCCCTATGTTAGCATGAGGCTTTACTCTCTCAAATTTAGCCTTTGCCATTTCTCCTCCTCTTTTTCAAAGGCATTATTCGCCCTTTACCACTGCTATAATTCCTTCAGAAACTCCCTTAGGAACTTCGTCGTAATGTGAAAACTGCATAGTATATGTAGCCCGGCCCTGAGTTTTCGATCTTAAATCAGTAGCATAGCCGAACATTTCTGCAAGCGGTGCCTGCGCCTTGATCACCTGGACATTACCCCTTCTTTCAATATTCACTATCCTTCCGCGACGGGAATTAAGATCCCCGATTACATCACCCAGGTATTCTTCAGGCGTCACGACTTCGATGCTCATAATCGGTTCAAGGAGTATGGGCTTAGCCTTTTTTGCAGCTTCCTTAAATGCCATTGATCCCGCGATCTTGAATGCCATTTCAGAGGAGTCAACCTCATGGTATGAACCGTCATAGAGCAATGCCTTTATGTCAACAACGGGATAACCCGCGAGAATTCCCCTGTCCACAGCTTCCTTTATTCCCTTTTCAATGGCGGGTATGTATTCCCTTGGAACAGCGCCGCCGACAATTTTATTTTCAAATTCAAATCCCTTACCCGGCTCTAACGGTTCGATGCTTATATATACGTGACCGTACTGTCCTCTTCCGCCCGTCTGCCTGATGAATTTGCCTTCCGCCTTCGCCGCCCCCCTGATCGTCTCTTTATAAGCAACCTGCGGCTTTCCGACATTGGCGCCGACTTTAAATTCCCTGAGGAGTCTGTCGACTATGATCTCAAGATGAAGTTCTCCCATGCCGGATATTATAGTCTGGCCCGTTTCTTCATTAAAGGAGACCTTAAACGAAGGATCTTCCTGGGCGAGTTTTGCCAGCGATTGGGAGAGCCTTTCCTGGTCGGCTTTTGTCTTCGGTTCGATCGCAACGGACATAACAGGCTCGGGGAACTCAATCGATTCAAGGATGATCGTATTTTTTTCGTCGCAGAGTGTATCCCCGGTAAGTGTATGTTTAAGACCGACTACGGCTGCAATATCGCCGGCTGAGACTTCTTTAACTTCCTCGCGCTTGTTTGCATGCATCTTCAGAATTCTCCCGACCCTTTCCTTCATATCTTTTGTCGAGTTATAAACATAAGAACCAGCGTTCAGAACGCCTGAATAAACCCTTATAAAGGTCAGCTGCCCCACAAACGGGTCTGTCATCACCTTAAAAGCAAGAGCGGAAAACGGTTCTTTATCATCAGGATGCCTCACAATCACGGATTCACTGCCGGGTACTTTTCCAACGACGGGCGGGATATCAAGAGGTGACGGAAGATAATCAACTATTGTGTCAAGCAAGAGCTGAACCCCCTTGTTCCTGAAAGCCGAACCACATATAACAGGGGTAAGTTTCAGCTCCAGGGTGCCCTTCCTTAATGCGCTCTGGATCTCATCAACGCCGATATCTTCCCTGTTAAGATATTTTTCCATAATAGAATCGTCGACATCAGCTAAAGCCTCAAGCATCTTCTCACGATATTCCTGTGCTTTGGGTAAGAGTTCCTGCGGTATTTCTCCTTCAGTATAGTTAGCACCCAGGGTCTCGTCATCAAAATATATCGCCTTCATACTTACGAGGTCGACCGGCCCCCTGAATTTATCCTCTGCTCCTATAGGTATTTGAATAGGAACAGGGTTTGCATCAAGACGTTCTATCATACTGTTTACACTCATAAAAAAATCAGCACCTAACCTATCCATTTTGTTCATGAACGCGATCCGGGGAACACCGTATTTATTTGCCTGCCTCCAGACCGTTTCTGATTGAGGCTCAACCCCGGCAACAGAGTCAAAAACAGCCACTGCCCCGTCAAGTACCCTTAAAGACCTTTCTACTTCGATAGTGAAATCGACATGCCCCGGAGTGTCTATGATATTGATTCTATAATCTTTCCAGTAACACGTGGTAGCGGCAGAGGTGATAGTGATGCCCCTCTCCTGTTCCTGAACCATCCAGTCCATGACTGCAGTGCCCTCATGAACCTCTCCGATCTTGTAGGTAACACCCGTATAATAGAGGACCCGTTCCGTAGTCGTAGTCTTCCCCGCATCTATGTGCGCCATGATACCGATATTGCGTGTTTTCTGTAGCGGAAATCTTGACACCTTTCTCCTCTATTCTTCCTACCATCTATAATGGGCAAAAGCCTTATTAGCCTCGGCCATCTTATGGGTATCTTCCTTCTTCTTTATAGAAGACCCCGTATTGTTAAACGCATCCATTAACTCCCCCGCAAGCCTTTCCTGCATCGTCTTTTCGGCTCTGGCCCTCGAATAATTGATGATCCACCTGAAAGCCAGTGCCGTACGCCTGTGGGGCCTTATTTCTACCGGCACCTGATAGGTCGCACCGCCGACCCTTCTCGGCTTGACCTCCAAAACAGGCTTTGCATTTTCAAGGGCCGTTTTAAATACTTTGAGGGGATCACTCCCCGTCTTCTGTTTTAAAATATCAAACGCACCGTAACAAATTCTTTCCGCCGTGGACTTCTTGCCGCTTTCCATAATCGCACTCATGAATTTACTTACGATTTTGCTGTTGTATTTCGGATCGGGTAAAATCTCTCTTTTTTCTACGACTCTTCTTCTCGGCATTTATAACTCTCTCTTATTTAGGCTTCTTGGCCCCGTATTTTGATCTTCCCCTTCTTCTATCCGCAACTCCCATAGAATCAAGGGTTCCTCTTATAATGTGATATCTCACGCCCGGCAGGTCTTTTACTCGACCGCCTCTAATCATCACAATAGAATGTTCCTGGAGGTTATGACCCACTCCGGGGATATACGCCGTAACTTCCATCCCGGTCATAAGTCTGACTCTTGCAACTTTCCTCAACGCTGAGTTAGGTTTTTTGGGCGTAGTAGTATAAACCCTTACGCACACTCCCCTCTTCTGAGGACATTCTTTCAGCGCGGGACTCTTGGTCTTAAATTTTACCTTTTTACGCCCGTTCTTTACTAACTGCGCTATAGTTGGCACCTTACCTCCGTCAATTGTTTGATCATACAAGCTGGATCTCTACAGCAAGAGAAAATATTACCAGAGATGATTTCTTTTGTCAAGATTTTTAACAGGGGAAAATATTCCTCCGAATTCTTCCTCAAAAAAAACAGCGGATAAAAACATCTTCCCCCATGATATAATGCCTGTTAAGAAAATCAAGGAGGTCACGATGGCAAAACGTGCCGGAGCATTTAAAAGTGAAAAGAGGAGAAAAGAATTGACACGCCAAAAAAAACGGGAAGAGAAAAGGCAGCGGCGCATTGGTAAAAAAGAGAACCCCGAACAGAGCAATGAAATAATAGACCAAGAAAAAAAGGACGAAGAAAATCAGGACTGAATCGCCGACAATTTCTTGGAATGGGAATGAAGCATGGAACTGGTTCTTCACTGTGCCCTAAAAATCTTATATATTCTTCATGCTGAGACGCGTTTTTACAAAATGAGGCTGGCAATTGAATAACTTCAGTACATTTTCCCGCACCTCTTCAGGCGTAATGATCGCGCCTCCCGGCCTGCCGTAAAATAAGACTTCCGATCTGCCCCCGGTTGACAATTTTACATCTTCCACCATCTGGCCCGCATTCATCTCTACGGTAAGAAACCGCCTGTTTCCTCCGGAAAGAAGGAAAAGTTCATTTTCAGGGAAAGGAAAGAGTGAGATCGGCCTGAAAAGGCCTACTTTGAGTCCTTCTTTCCTGAGTCTAATGACCGCCGAAAGGGCAATCCTTGCCATAATTCCGAACGCCACCACCGCGACTTCAGAATCTTCCATATAGTAACTTTCAAATCTGACCTCTTTGCTTTTCATTCCCTTATATTTTTTCTGGAGCATGTTGTTTCTCATTTCGAGCTCGCCGTCTCCCATGTAAAGAGATTTTATCACCCTCGGCGTTCTGTCTTTGCATCCGTCGAGCGCCCAGGTCTTCTCAGGCAGATCAGGCCGTATATATGCATTTGGATGAAAGGGCTCCATCATCTGTCCGATAATACCGTCTCCGAGTATCATTACCGGATTTCTGTACTCGTCGGCCTTATCAAATGCGAGCATTGTAAGATCCCACAACTCCTGAAGGCTGTAAGGAGCATACACAAGCAGTTTATAATCACCGTGCCCGCCGCCTTTCACGGCCTGGAAATAGTCCGCCTGGCTGCCTGAAATGTTGCCGAGGCCCGGACCGCCCCTCTGCATATTAACGATGACAGCGGGAAGCTCCGATCCCGCGAGATATGATATGGTCTCCTGCTTCAGACTTATTCCGGGACTGCTTGACGAAGTCATAGCCCTCACGCCCGCTGCCGACGCGCCGTAAACCATATTTATAGCGGCGAGTTCACTTTCCGCCTGAATAAAAACCCCGCCAACCTCCTGCATCCTCCGGGACATATACTCGGGTATTTCGTTCTGCGGTGTAATGGGATAGCCTGCATAAAAGCGGCAGCCTGCCTGGATTGCAGCCTCGGCAATTGCTTCGTTGCCTTTCATAAGGATCTTCCTGTTCATTCCGGAAATTATACCATAATACCTCATTCAGTTTGTGAATGAACACACGGACTGAAGTGAGTTTATTTGACAAACCTTTTTCCTTTCATTTATGATTTTTTACTTCGGAGGACAAATGTATTTTCAGGATTTGATTTTAAAGCTTCAGCAGTTCTGGGCAGAGAAGGGTTGCATCCTTCTTCAGCCTTATGATATGGAGGTGGGCGCCGGAACATTCCACCCGGCCACATTCTTCAGGGTCCTGGGACCGGAGCCGTGGAAAGTTGCGTATGTTGAGCCGTCGAGAAGGCCGACTGACGGCAGGTACGGTGAGAATCCGAACCGGCTTCAACACTATTATCAGTATCAGGTCATTCTGAAACCATCCCCGTCGGACAGCCAGGAAATTTATCTGGAAAGCCTTTCTTATCTCGGCATAGACCCTCTCAGACATGATATCAGGTTTGTCGAGGACGACTGGGAATCGCCTACCCTCGGCGCATGGGGTCTCGGGTGGGAGATTTGGCTCGACGGGATGGAAATCACGCAGTTCACATATTTCCAGCAGGTCGGCGGTATCGATCTCAAGCCTGTTTCTCTCGAATTGACCTACGGTCTTGAAAGGATAGCAATGTATCTGCAGGAGGTTGATAATGTATTTAACCTCCTATGGTGCAAAGGCATAAGATACGGAGAAATTCATCATATCGACGAAGTGGAATTTTCAAAATACAATTTTGACTTCGCTGATACGGATATCTTAATGAAGCAGTTTGACGCCTATGAGAAAGAGTCTGTCAGGCTCAGTAAACTCGGCCTCGTACTTCCCTCATATGAATTCTGTCTGAAATGCTCTCATACCTTCAATCTCCTCGATGCGCGGGGAGCTATATCCGTTACGGAAAGGACAGGATATATAGGCCGCGTAAGAAATCTTGCGAGGCTCTGTGCAAGAGCTTTTTATAAACAGAGAGAAGAGATGGAATTTCCTCTCCTGGCCGGCAGCACCTAAAATCTCATCCTCACCCGGTATGTCAGTTTCACCTCTTTGTCTTTCGGAACAAGGATGTTGAATTCGGCAGCGAATGCCGAGGTCTTCGTATATTCATGGGACGAACTGAGCATTGTCCAGTCTCCCGGTATCGGTTCAACTACTTTGACAGTAACGTCCTCTTTCTTGTGATTCCTTAGAGAGATTTCATACGCTGCCTCGTAAGTATCATAAGCGATCTTTTTCCAGTCTGTCTGTTTCCTGCTTCCCACGACATCAAAGGCGTCCCCGACTTTTATCCTGATCTTTTCATCCTTTGGTGTATGGTCTATCAAATCCTCCCCGATGAATTGCAGGCTACCCTCGCTGTCCTTTTTATAAACCCTCACAGTCCCCTTGGGCAGCGGTATCCCGAGATTATTCTCTTTTTTATTCCCGATCTCCACAAAAACAGCGACTTTCTGGTCCGACATGACTTCGCCGTACTGGCTATAGTAATAATATTTTGCACCGTAAAGGATCAGTTCTTTTTTAACCGGGATATCACCAGCGGTTATGAGACTTATCTGTTTGGTCTGATTGTCTTTGACAGTCGACGGCCTTTGCAGTGTGTAGATATGGTACTCAAAGAACTCTTCTTCTTTGAATTGCGGCGCTGGCTTCGCAGCAGCTTCTGCCATCCGCATCATCTTCTCCCGGTATTCAAATTCGTCTTTCACCCTATGAATATCTCCGGCAACAAGCTTGAGTTTCGCATCCTTGTAAGCTGCGCCGCTTTTATTGTCAATGGTCACCCAGCCCGACAGATCGGCTTTATCATCTTTATTGTTAAGCGTCACCACATAATCAGCCCGCCACTTTATACCGTTTGTAAGATAGGATGCCTCGACCTTCTGCGCCGATGAAAGACTGTTTTCAACAAGCCACACGAGGGTCGGTTTTGAGATAAGGTTTTCCGGTACGCCGGGAAAAATAATCCTCCCCGGGTGGCCGAAGGTTATTTCGTTTCCGATTTTGAATATGGGACCTCCATTGTTGGACAGGAGCGTCGCCTTTATGATTTCTTCCCGCTCGGTAAACGGATTTTTGTAATACAGTTTGACCTCTTTTCCCACATACTTATCGAGGAGTTTCTGCGGATTGAGCAGATCATATTCATAGTTCTGTTCGAAAACATGAAGGCTTTCAGGCTCTATGAGAGATTTTATATATACACTCGCCGGTATTATCCCGGATGCAACATCCATGAACCTCACTTCGCCGACGCCCTTCGGAAGTCTGATCTCCCGCTGGTCTTTCACAAGGCCCAGGTTGACATTGTAGATAGTAACGGCAACCCCGGTCTGATCTTCTATGCCGGACGAAACAACCTCTGTTTTTGCATCACCCCTTTCCGCCGCCGCAAGCAGGCCGAAATTAATTGTTAACAACATTACCATCAAAACATACCAGTGTTTCTTTCTCATTTCATGCCTCCTCATTCAATGCTGCTAAACGTCCGGGTATCGCCAACGTCATGTTGCGCCCCGAATGCTTTCCGGGATCAAACACATCTCTTAAAGATTCTGAATTTACAAGAATCATACCGGTCAATAACACAACTATCAAGCACATTGATTTCATGTCATATCCTCTTCAAGGGGGAGGAAGTTCTGTTGAATGTCAGACCCTCTCTTTCTTTTCGTATGCGATAGACAATGCCATCAAAAAGCATATTGTAATAATATCTAACAATATATTGACAGATAATCATACTTATGTTAATCTTCTTTCAAAGAGGGAGGCTGCATGAACATTTATGAAAAAATAGGACTTCGAATCAGGGGATTGAGGGAAAAGACAGGAATGAGCCAGGATGCGCTGGCGCGTAAAATGAGACTGCCCCGTCCGGCCATATCTCAGATAGAGAGCGGCGCACGGAAGATCGCTGCCGATGAGCTTCTCAGGTTTTCGCAGATATTCCATATGCCGGTAGATGACCTGCTCAATCCTGGACAGGAGCCGGAAGTCCGCTTGCATGAAGGGAAAGAAGAAAAAGAACCTAAGCAGCGGATGCGGATCAGCGTACCGCAAAAGAATCTTCAGAAGTTCAAGGAAGTGCTGCTGTACATCCTGAATAAGGTTGGTTCGAAGCCGAACATCGGCGAAACGGTCATCTATAAGCTGCTCTATTTCATGGATTTCGACTTCTATGAGAAGTATGAAGAGCAGCTTATCGGCGCGACGTACATGAAGAATCAATATGGCCCGACGCCTATCGAGTTTGCCAAGATCGTTGAACAGATGATCAAGAAAGCGGAAATAGAAAAGGTAAAAAGCGACTATTTCAACTACCCACAGACGAAATACCTGCCGCGAAACAAACCTGACCTCACGAAGTTCAAGGCGAGCGAGATAGAGGTGATTGATGACGTACTGAACAAGCTCTCGGACATGAATGCCAGCCAGATCAGCGAGTATTCGCATGGAGACATCCCATGGATTACGACTATCGATGGCGAGGTTATCGAGTACGAAGCAGTCTTTTACCGCACGCCACCCTATTCCGTGCGGGCGTATGCGGAAGAGAACGGATGAGCGGTCCGTTCTACGGTCCATATGTCGGGAAGCTGTTCAAGAATATTTCCCATGTTCCAGAATTCGAGAAGGACCTCAAGAAACTCGTCAGACGGTTTGCCTCACTTGAAGAAGATTTGCAGATTTTCATCAAGGTCGCGATGACCGCATTTCACAAACAGAACGTCGACAGCCGGGCGATCCTTCAAATACCCGAACTCGCCATCCATTCACCGAAAATATATAAGGGCAAAAAGTTCGCCTGCAAGGCGCTGAAAGGAAAAGGCGTGCAGTCGGGGATAAGGGTCATTTATGCTTATCACGAAGAAGAGGACCGGATCCAGTTCATTGAGATTTATTATAAGGGAGATAAGGCGAGTGAGGATAGGGAGAGGATAGTGAGATGTTGTGGAAAGTGACCGATGACTGGGTGGACAAGGAGATCAAAGCCAGAGGTATTTCGCTGGGAAAAAGGCGGGGCTTCATGTAGGTCCTAATGACGGAGTGTGTTGCTTCCAAAGTTCACCTGCTTATACGCACCAAGCAAAAATCAAAATCGTTGAAGAGTACATCCGGGACTAAATACGCCGGGATTTGTGTATAGAGAGTCTTTCAAATCGAAATAAATAGCTGTCCCTTGAAGACCGGCATTTGTTTCTTCCGGGAATAAATGGACTGAGACACAAATCCAGCGATAGCATTTGTTTCAATCTCAAGTTTAACCCATCCTCCGCAATAACGGCTTCATTTTCATCAAAAAGGCAATTGATCGATTAGCGAAACCGCGTTAATCCGTGATCTGGAAACACAATATTCTGAAGAGCACATGTAGTAAAGAAAAGCCTCTTGCGGATGGGGAGTAAAAAGCTCATAATTTCTGTCATGTACCTTCGGCGTTATGGCAAGAAAGTTGATGGAGAAGAGTACGGATACTGGTCTTTGGTAGAATGTGTCCGCACCGCACGTGGGCCCTGTCAGAGGGTGGTAGCAAATATTGGCAAGCTTCCGGGAATAGACAAAGAAGAACGGATCGGATGGGAAGAGATCGGCCGCATACTCAGCGGCAAACCCCATCATCACGACAGCCTATTTGAAAAAACGGAAGAGCCGCCATCGTGGGCAACCGTGGATATCAATCGAGTCAGCGTTGAGAGACTGCGAAACTTTGGTGACATCTATCTTGCCCTTCTACTTTGGCACCGTCTCGGTTTAGCCGACTTCTGCGAGGAGCACATGCCTGAAGGAAGAGAAGCAATCCCGTGGTCAGTAATGGCCTGCATCCTCAGCGTTGCTCGTTTTTGTGCACCGTCTTCGGAACTGCAGATAGCAGAATCCTGGTATGACAAGACAGAGCTTGAAGATCTGCTGGGAGTTCCAGCGGACAGAACAAACGACGATCGCCCCTACCGATCTCTGGATGCACTTCTTCCTCACAAAGACGCCCTGTGCATGCATTTACAGAACCGTTACGGCGAACTCTTTGGAGAGACCTTCGACTTTCTATTTTACGATATCACCTCAACATACTTTGAAGGCGTGGCCCTCGGCAATCCTCAGGCCAAGAGGGGTTACAGCCGGGACAGCCGACCGGACTGTCTACAAGTTTGTATCGGCTTGGTGACGAGCAGGGAAGGATTACCCCTTGCCTTTGAAGTCTTTGACGGCAACCGTACTGATGTCACCACTATGGAAGAAATGATTCTGATCATGGAGAGCAAATACGGCAAGGCAAACCGTATCTGGGTAATGGACCGTGGGATGGTAAGCGAAGAAAACATAAAGTTCATGCAGCAGCGAGGAGCACGATACCTTGTCGGCACGCCGAAGTCCATGCTCAGGAAGTTTGAACAGGAACTTCTTGCGAAAGACTGGGAAGAAGTTCATCCCGGCGTCGAAGTGAAAAAATGCGCAAGCCCAGAAGGCAGAGACGAAACATTTGTGCTGTGCCGCTCTGAAGGCCGGAAGGACAAAGAGACAGCAATTCTCAATCGATTTATTGTACGTCTGGAGGCAGGGCTTAACAACCTCAAAGAACAGGCAGAGCAGGGAAGACTCAGAGACCAGAAGAGGGCAGAACGCCGAATCGGACGGCTTCTTGAGAGAAATAGCCGTGCCGCCTCTCTTTTTGATGTGATTGTCACAGAAACAAGAACGGGCAAAAACAAGCATCTGGAGATCGACATCAGGAGAAATGAAGACCGTTATCAGTGGGCACTTCAGAGCGGTGGGAGCTATATCCTGCGCACCAACTGGAAGGAGGCCGATCCCAAGACGATATGGAAACGATACATTCAGTTGACCGAAGTGGAAGATGTCTTCAGAACGGAAAAGCATGATCTTGGTATGCGGCCTATCTATCATCGGAAACAAGACAGAACGCAGGCACACATCCTGGTCTGTTTCTTATCGCTGGCAATGTGGAGGACCCTGCAACATTGGATGAAGGCATCAGGGCTTGGCACTGCCCCAAGAAAACTAATTGAGGAGATGCGGGAAGTGAGATCCCTAGATGTTTTGCTTCCGGCAAAAGACAAAACCATCAGGCTGAGAGTGGTCTCATCTCCTTCAAAAGAACTAAAGGTTCTGCTCCAGAGAATGAAAATATCTCTGCCCAACAGGTCCAAAATAATTGAAAATGTAGTGAAGAAAATCGCTTGATTTGAGATGTAACTGCCTGACTTTATTAGTTTTCAAATCTCAAACTGCGGAAGATGGGTTAAATAAATTTATCGAAATTTTCATCTAAAAACACATTAACCACTCGTCTCAAAATTTGTGTTTCACTTGATATTATTTAATTTGATAGCGCGCTGGACGTTCAAGATTGTATAGAAATGTGTATAAAATAAAATATTATGCTATGAATTCAACAACAACTTCCTTAATGTCCCAAAGTGGTTCAATCTTTTCTTTTATTTCCTCCTTTATTGAATTAGAAAACTGATGATCGGGAGGCAGGTCTATTACAACACGCACGATACCATCCGTTAATTGCACATCTTTTACTAAGTTGGTTCGCTCTATATCCAGTCCTGCTAATGGATTCATTATTTTCCTGAGTCGTCTGTGTATCTCATCTTCGGTAGTCGGTTTTTTTTCTTTTACCAGACCGTGGCGCTCTTCGTAGTTCTGTATCGCTGAACGCAAACCTTCTACCGCCAGCACAGAACAGTGAGCTTTTATTTTAGGTAGACCTCCAAGAGCTTCTGAAGCTGTTTTCCAATTAATTTTCTTGGCTTCATCAAGCGTCTTGCCCTTTGCAAGTTCAGTGATGATAGAACCTGTTGCAATGTTTGAAGCACAGCCATAAGATTCAAATTTGACATCACTAATTGTTTTTTTCTCAGGATCAACTTTTATATATACGGAAACCATATCTCCACAAGCAGGACTACCTTCAGTGGCTTTTCCATCGGCATCCTCAATTTGTCCCACATTTCGTGGGTGGCGAAAGTGTTCTAACACTTTATCAGTATAAGGAAATTTCATGTTGTGTCCTCCATTTTTCCTTTTCCGAGTGGGCTGATTATTCTAAGCTCTTTTACTATCTCAGCCAGTGTTCCAACTATATCATCAACCTCACTCATGGTGTTATAGCGTCCAAAGGTAAAGCGTATTGAGCCATGCGCTCTTTCGTGGTCGCCGCCGATACCCATAATGACATGGCTACTTTCAAGGGAACGGCTAAAACAAGCAGAACCTGTGTTTACAGCATACCCATGCATATCAAGATGTAAGGTAATGGATTCTCCTTCAACAAAGTGAAAGGTGATATTGGCGTTCTGTGGAAGTCGTTTCCAGCGATGACCGTTAAGTGTAGTATTGGGTATTTCGGCGAGTATTCGGTCAATAATCCTATCTCGCATTGCTTGCAGTCTTTGGGTTTCTTCTGAGGTTACCAGTTCCACCGCTTTAGCAAATCCTGCTGCGCCTGGTATATTTTCCAAGCCAGGACGGATATCAAATTCCTGAAAGCCACCATCCATCCACTTGGTTATTGGAGTTCCTTTTCTTATGTAAAGGCCTCCTACGCCCTTCGGACCGTGGATGGTATGGGGAGATACTGTAATCAAATCAACAGGAAACTGTCTTACATCAAGAGGGATTCTGGTAAATGTGTGTGTGGCATCTGTATGAAATAGTACGTTTTTCTCTTTACATATATGCCCAATACTTTCAATATCTTGGATCGTACCGATTTCTTGGTTTGCATGCTGAATCGAAACCAAGATAGTTTTGTCGGTAATAGAGTCTCTAAGCTGATCGAGGGCAATAAACCCATCGCTATCAACTTTTAGATAAGTTACTTGGAAGCCTTGCTTTTCCAATGCGCGTGCACTATGGAGTACTGGGAAATCTTCAATTTTCGATGTAATGATATGTATACCTTTCTTTTTACTAAGAGCAAGAGCTACTCCTTTAAGCGCAATGTTAGAAGACTCGGTGTTTCCTGAAGTGAAAATAAGTTCATCAGAATTGGCACCAAGGGATGTGGCAAGGACATTACGTACGTTATCCAAAGCCTCTCTGGCATCGATGCCCTCAGAATAAGCAAACTCTGAAGTGGCAACTGCATAATTCTCAAAAAAGTATGGTTTCATCGCCTCTAACACTCTCTCATCCATACGAGTTACAGCAGAATTATCGAAATATACACGTTTTCCGAACACTTCCTCCCCTCCCACTATATGAAGAGAGTAATTGATGAATCTCTTGCCTCATTTACATAAGTGCCGACAGCACAGTAATCAGAAATAAGATCATCACGCAGTTCCTCTTTCTTTATGCCCATAATCTCCATCGTCATGTCGCAGGCAAGTATTTTGCCACCAAGTTCCTTAAAGTCCTGCAGAAGCCTCTCCAAAGAAGCAACCCCCGCTTTCTTCATCTTGAGTTTAACCATCAACTTACCAAGACCCAGCATGTTCATTTTCGATAGAGGTCCTTTTTCCAGCCCGCCTTTCTTGAGGCGCTGAAGCCCCCAGAATGTAAAAAAGATCGATGCCTCCATTCCCATGGCAAGCGCCCCGTTTCCAATAATTAAAGCGCTGTATATTTTGTCCATATCACCACTATGTGCTATTATTGTTGCTTTTTTTGACATGTTTATCCCTCCTATCGACGTATTCTGATTTTCCATACGCCACCTTCTTCTTTAATATCAAGCAATTCCAATCCCAATGCCTTAATAGCCATCGGTATTTCTTTCTTGGATGCTGGATGGGTGCCAATGACTTCTACAATATCACCTTCTTTTGCTTTTCTTAGAGCTTTTCTCGTTTCAACTAAAGGAATAGGACAGTTTTCCCCCGTGCAGTCAACTTTTATCTCCGCCATCTTTATCACCTCTACCCGTAAAATATTCGATTTCTCTAAACGGCATGGTTACTTCTATTTTTGAATGTGTTTTATGAATTTTGTTAATAATTAAATTCATTATATCTCTACACATAGGGTTTGTCTATTTCGTCGAATTGATTACGCATTGAAACTACTCAAAGTACCTATGTCTATGTGAATGCTTGCACTCTCTCGTGACTTGGCGAGGCGTTTGTGACAGGAAGCATGTCAGACAATATACTTCTGAAAGAAAGAGATACCAGTCGGCGATTCTTTCCTACATAAGACGGACTACTCCTCGGTGCAGTTGATCGGTATGCGATTAAAGCGGAAAATGTTGGTAGAAGCAGACCCCAGGCTCATTGTGAACAATTGAACAACTGCAGGAGGTATGACATGACTATTCAAAAGGCAATAGAACATTTTAAGCAACATCAAAGGACATCCTTAAAGAAGAGGACTCAGGAAGGATACAAGAAGCTTCTGGAAAACTTTCAAAGTGAATTTGGTGACCGTGAGGTTGAGTCCATCAAGGCAGAGGAATTATGCCGATTCCTTGAAACCTTCACGGAAGGATTAGCCAGGGCTACCCGGCGACTCAGATATGCACAGTCGCTTTAATAGTATTCATTGGGATATGGTTAACAGGTTTCGATAAGGCTCATTGGTTTCTTTATGTTCCTGTTGTTGCATTGACTTTTGCGGGAATAACAGGAATTTGCTCTGGGCTTATATTTTGGAAAAAAATCGGACTCAAATAAAATACCTTTTGCTCCTTCCTTTAATATTCAAAGCGAAATTCTATTGAAAAGATGAATATTTCATGAGATAATCAATAAAAATAAAGAGGGATAAAATGTGGAGATAGCAAAGTTAGAAGCAAAAGATGTTATGAAAAGGTCAGTTATTTCTACAAAGAAGAGGGCCTCCGCAAGAGAAATTGCTTCGCAATTGGTGTCAGGTCGTTTTAGCGGAATGCCCGTTATAGATGAAGAGGAAAGAGTTATCGGAGTCATCACCGAACATGACTTATTAGTCCGCGTCCGCGAAGGGAAAGATCTCGGAAAACTCGTAGTAGAAGATGTTATGCAAAAAAATCCTATTACAGTACATGTCAACGCGCCACTTATTGATGTATTGGATATTATGCTTGAGAACGGGATACTGAGAATACCCGTTACAGATGGTCTCCGCCTCGTGGGACTAATTTCAAGATCCGCTATCCTCCGAATTGAATTGAGCAATACTTGAGTTCGTCTGATTAATGCTCCGTGTCGCGACCTTTATCCTGGAAGCGAGTATTTCTTCTCGCATTTAACTCCCTGCCAATTTTGATAACCGTGTCATTGAACTGGAAAGAAACACCCTGACCTTCTCCTGCATTGTTTGCTTGAATGGGAATTAAATAGATATCAGGAATTGATACTTTTGCGTATAACTGTGAGAACATCAGTCCTGCTGAGAAGCGCGCTGTTCCGGTCACAACTGTCAGGATTTGTTCTTACGTCTTTATAAAAGTGCTGATCTCTCTTTGAAAACTTCCGATATCTCTGAAATGCAGAGCATTGAGCCCGGCGCCTAAAGCTCTTTTGATGTTCTCGATATTATCGTCTGCGAAGAGCACTTCAGTGGGCTGCAAACCCATAGTTGAACAGACATCTCCGAAAATTGAAGGATCTCTTTTCCCCTTTTTCAGCTTAAAAGAATTGAATATATAGTCGAAATAATGGAAGAAAGGGGCTTCCCGGTTGATCTCATCAAGCCAGTTTGTTTGGTCGCTAAGGATGGCGGTGATAAACCCGGAGAACCTCAGCTTTTCCGCATACTTAAGCATCACGGGTCTAAGAACAAATCTCCTCAAAATTTCCGACCGCAGCTCTTCGTCATTTCCGGAGATCCCTATCTTTTCCCTGACGGCGTTCCAGAACTCGGATTCATCCGCCATGCCGGTGACATAACCTGTTTGATAGACAAGTTCGCCGGCGACGGCATAAAAATCGTCGGGGTCCAGACCGTTCTTCTTGCCGATTGCCTTCAGTCCCTCCTTGAAACCTTCTTCTGCCAGCACTCCGCCGAAATCAAAAACTACAGCTTTTATCATTCAGATATTCCTGCCTCAATAAAACAAAAATTTTACTTTGATTAATGTTATCAAATCCGTTTCCAAATAGAAATTCCACATCCACAAACAGGGTCATTGACTTCATATCTGTATGTGATAGCCTTTACTCAGAGTTTGTTTACAAAATTCATGATCGATCTTCTTGCCCTTGTGACTATTATGGCGTGGCCGGTAATTCCGCTGTTCTGGATTCCCGTTCATTTCGCCACGAATCTTTTCAGGAAATTCGGGCTTGTTTCTTACGCAATACCGCTAATAACCTGGCTCCCTCTCGCGTATTTTATTTACAGAAACAAAAGCTTCCTGCTCCATAATAAAATAGGTGTGCCCGCGGTGTTAAACATAGCGGGTATCCTTTTATTAATTTCCGGCACATTCCTCCATATTTGGACTGCCAGGCTACTCGGCATTCGGGGAATAATAGGAGTACCTGAGATATCCGACAGGGTTGATGAGAAGCTTGCGGCAGAAGGCCCGTTTTCGATCGTCAGGCATCCGACCTATTTGGCCCACACCCTCATATTTTCCGGGGTTTTTCTCATAACAGGAACCGTTACCGTCGGCATAATCGCAATACTGGACTTTGTAGTTGTCAATACCATCATTATTCCACTTGAGGAGAGAGAGTTGTCAAAGCGCTTCGGCGAAGATTATGATTCGTACAAAAAGAAGGTCCCTTCGAAATTTTTTCCATGGATCCATAAGAAATAAACTCAATAGTTGGAATCTGCGGTTACATGTATCAAAATAAAATTTGTCGTTTTTCAGTCTTTCCGCCTCCTCTCTAATACTACAGCGAAGTTTTTTCTAACCATCGGCAATCGCAGCCAGGATTCTTTTTCTATGTGAGCGATAGGCGACATCGTTTCTCCTCGTATGATATCTAACAATTTCAAGTGCATGTTTGATTGTGAGAGTTCTGCGCGGCAACACTGCCGCAAGGAGTATCTGCGCTTGCGGCAGTGTCAGGGCCGGAGTTTTTTTTAAACTGAATCCGCAACCGGAACAGGAAGTGCAGCGCAAGGAAGACATATATCATATGGCGATGCCATGCTGGCCAGGAACGGTGCTCATATTGATCCATGCCGACTTGGCTCTTTCCATCCTGAAAGCATTGCTCTATTGGCCAGCGCATTGTGGCCGCTTTGTACAACTCCGAAAGAGGAGTGTCTTTAGGAGCATTTGAGAAGGCATATTTGATCTGTCCGTCTGTGGTGCGTCTTAAAATAAGCCAGACAGAGTCCTTCTGAGGCAGTCCGTCGCGGGACGGATAGACTCTGAGGCAGGCGACATCGGCCAGGATGGGTCCTTTCGCCCCTTCAGCAAGAACCACCTTGGACCAGATACGCCTTTTGGACTTGGCGATTTCACCGACCGTATGCGTCTTTCCCTTTATGAGGATTGGTTTGCTGGGCCGGGGGCCGTGTCCTTGATAGGGCGGCAGACCCACGGTAGGTTTATGAAGAAAGACCTGGGCGTTCGATCTAATACCGGCAAAATAATATTTCCCCTGCGGCAATGATTCAAGAAATTCCCAGTCGGACCCGAAGGTGGCGTCACAGCCGATCCACTTGGCGGGGAATAAATTCGTCTTATCGATTTTATCAATGAGATCACTGGCGATTTGCGGTTTTGTCTGAAAGGCAATATCTTCAGGTACCAGGTTAAACTTGCATCGATCTTCCTGCTCTTTGCTAAACCAGCTCTCCGGCATATACAGCCTGCCGGTCAACAGACCGTAGCCCTTCTCGCTGGAGTAGCCCACAAAGACACCAGATTGGCAGTTATCCACCTTGCCAAGAGCGCCGCAATACTGGCGGGCAACTCCGACTGACTCTTTCCCCTTTTTGGCAAACTCGCTGCTATCGACGGTGACCATGCCCTCAGGTGAACAGATAGATTGCGATAGCAACGTCTGATGGCGCATCTCCATCGCCTCATGATCCCACCGCTGGCCTTTCATAAACTGCTGCAGAGGCCGAACGGAGGTTTGATCCAGAAACTCAAGGGCTATGGGCTCTATGGATTTGGTTTCTTTGTTGCTCAAAAGTCCTGATATGTATGCCAAACTCAGGCGTCTTTGTTCTTTCCGGCCAAAACAACCGTGAAATTGATCGTGAAACTGCACGAGTTCCTCTGCTGTCAACTTTACATCCGCTTCGGTAAGCTTCATACAAGGAACAATATCGGGATTCCATCCGGCATGTCGTAATATCATATGCAGCGCCTCCACTTTATGTAGGGTTGGTGAAGGTCGGTGAAAGAGGCTGTAAGTTTTCTTTTCGCATCCGATTTCTTCCCGGAAGTGGGGCTCTAACTCATAAACATATACCTCCTTGATGCATCCGTGATATACATAGCCTTTCCCCTGTTTGCCGCTGCCGAAGGTCTGGCCGATAAATTTCCAATTCGCCGCCCGGTAACTCGTCCCTTTGAATCGGGCCGGATCAACAAAGGTTTCCACCAGCCATAAGCGTGTCCCAAACCGCTCTTCCCAATCACGAGTGAGTCGGGCAAGAGTCAGGGCAAGCACATGGGAGGCGAGATTCTTCACTTCCACCCAGGCAGGTATCAGAAACCGACTGTTATTGGCGATCCTGCAGAGATTTGTTTTTCGCTGCTCAGCCGACCAGCCGATATAGTGGTCCCGCACTCGCAGTTTCAATGCCGGTGCGCTAAAGGATAAGGCTGCTACGGGCTGGCCCTGTATGAACGCGAGATATTTCAGGCGATGTCCTAAAAGCCTTTGATAACCCAGATAATGATGCTGGCGTACCAGCT
Source organism: Thermodesulfovibrionales bacterium (assembly GCA_963716185.1). Classification (GTDB taxonomy): domain Bacteria; phylum Nitrospirota; class Thermodesulfovibrionia; order Thermodesulfovibrionales; family SM23-35; genus CAVZMO01. Next base: position 2,498,881 of record OY970295.1, on the reverse strand, counting down.
GATCCCACACAATCTCCAGATTCGTTTGATTCGCTATCTGCAAGGTAACCGCCGGCAACTCATGTACTGCACCGCGGATTGGCGATGAATCGATTTCACCAGGCTTTTGCACAGTGCGCAAATCTTTTTCTGATTCAATATTTCTTCGTATCATGATCGCATTACTCGCTACAGGCGTAAGAATCCTACGCTGCCGAAAAGTGTGTTTTATCCCGGCAAAATAGGCAGCCTCTCCTTCACGCGCCTTTATGCAATCTATATTACAGATTTCCATTTTGTTTGTCTATAGCAAACTTCGCTGTAGTACTAATACAACGTCCGAGTAAAATCTTTTCAAAAATCGGTCTGTGTTATAATTCTAAGCATCGGAACAGAAATGAAGTTCATTGGTCTTGACGCAGGTTCTGTGAGTGTAAAGCTTGTTGTCCTTGATGAAAACCGGAACAAGCTGTACTCTCATTATGAAAGGCACAGAGGGCATCCTCTTATAGCCGCGCTCAGGCTGCTTAAAGAAATCGTCGGATCAAAAGGTATCGTTTCGGATGAGTCCGGTTCCCCTGATCTTCAATCAACTGATCAATTCTCACTTTCCATAACCGGTTCCGCGGGCCGGCTGATTGCCTCAGTTCTGAATATAGAGCCTGTCAACGAGATCGTGGCCCAGGCGTATTCCACGCAAATCTTATGTCCTCATATAAAGACGATAATCGAGATGGGAGGAGAAGATTCCAAACTCATACTTCTGGGCGAAGAAGGCCGTCCTATAAAAGATTTTTCGATGAACTCCGTCTGTGCGGCAGGGACTGGGTCGTTTCTTGATCAACAGGCGGAAAGACTTCGGCTTACCATAGAAGAATTCAGCGATCTCGCACTGAAAGCGGAAAAACCTCCCAGGATTGCCGGCAGATGCAGTGTATTCGCTAAATCGGACATGATCCACCTGCAGCAGATAGCAACCCCTCTTGAAGATATCGTAGCAGGTCTCTGCTTTGCCGTCGCCAGGAATTTCAAAGGCTCCATTTCGAAAGGCAGGAATATCGTTCCTCCCGTGTCATTTCAGGGCGGGGTTGCAGCGAACAAAGGGATGGTAAGAGGCTTCAGGGAAGTATTGCGGATTGAAGAACTGTTTGTCCCCGAAGATTATGCGCTCATGGGAGCTATCGGCGCGGCATTAAAGAATATGCAGAAAGGCACTCATCAGCATTTTGATCTGTCTTCTCTCGACAAGTTCATAAAATCTTACAGGCTCGTCGAGGAAGGATACCCGCCTTTGAGTGACAATGGAGGAATTATGAAGGATGAACCTGTGGCAAGTATTTTTTCATCCTTTGCCGTCCATCCTTCGTCCCCCGGTAAAACAAGGGCTTACCTCGGTATCGATGTCGGTTCGATAAGCACAAATCTTGCGGTAATAGATGAAGAGGGAAGACTTTTGTCAAAAAGATACCTTATGACCGCAGGAAGACCCATAGATGCAGTTAAACAAGGACTGTCGGAAATTGGTGAAGAGATAGGCGATAAAGTCGTTATAATGGGTGTCGGCACAACGGGATCGGGCAGGTACATGATTGCCGACTATGTCGGCGCCGACGTTGTAAAAAACGAGATCACCGCCCAGGCCACTGCCGCTGTGGTCATCGACAAAGATGTGGACACAATATTCGAAATCGGTGGCCAGGATTCGAAATTCATATCCCTCGAAAACGGCCTGATTGTCGACTTTGAAATGAACAAGGCATGTGCTGCCGGAACAGGCTCCTTCCTTGAGGAACAGGCTGAAAAACTGAACATCTCGATAAAGGAAGAATTTGAACAATGCGCACTCTCTGCCGGAAATCCCTGCCGGCTCGGAGAAAGGTGCACCGTTTTTATGGAGAATTCTTTGATGGCAAACCTCCAGAAAGGGGCCGGCAAGGACGACCTTCTTGCGGGTCTTGCCTATTCTATTGTCCAGAATTACATAAACAGAGTCGTAGCGGGAAAAAAGATAGGCGAGAATATATTCTTCCAGGGCGGCGTGGCTTTCAATAAATCCGTTGTCGCAGCGTTCGAAAAATACCTGAACAGGAAAATAACCGTCCCGCCCCACCATGACGTTACCGGTGCAATAGGAATGGCGTTGATTGCGATGAGACATATGAAAGCAAAGGATGAAGACAGAAGGATAAAGGATGAAAACGGCAGGAGGACGACCTTCAAGGGATTTGAGCTTTCGAAGCGGCCCTATGAGATATCATCCTTTGAGTGCAGGGGATGCCCGAACGTGTGCGAGATAAACAGGGTGAAAATCACGGGAGAAGAAGGCTACCTCTTTTTTGGCGGAAGATGTGAAAAATACGACGTAAGGAAGAAAAAGACAAACCGCCTTCCGGACCTCTTCGCGTTCAGGGACGAAATGCTGTGGAAAGAGCACGAGAACTACAAAGAAAACTCAAAATTCAAAACTCAAAATTCAAAATTCAAAATCGGCGTCCCCTATATCTTTTTCTTCCATGATTACCTGCCTTTCTGGACGACGCTCCTCTGGGAGCTGGGCTTTGATGTCGAGGTATCTCCCAAGACGAACAGGCAGATCGTAAATCTCGGCCTTGAGCGTGTCCTCTCAGAGGCTTGTTTCCCGATAAAGGTCGCATACGGACATATTAAATATCTGATCGAGAAAAATGTGGACGCCGTTTTCCTGCCGAGTTTCATCAACCTGAGTACACAGGATGAAAAATTCGAGCAGGGGCTGGCGTGCCCTCATACACAGACAATCCCTTACGTAGCGAAGGTGGCCTTTGACGGTGCAAAAATAATCACACCGATTATTAATCTGAAACTTGGCAGAAGGTTTCTTATAGATGAGATTAAGAATGCCTTTAAACCATTCGGGATTAAGAAATCCCTTATATCTGATGCGGTCGATAGAGCAAATAAGGCGCAGGAAAGATTTCATGAAGCCATAAAGGCAAAAGGCATTGAAGTTTTATCGACAATGAAAGATAAGGCATTGATAATCATCGGCAGATCTTATAACGCCCTCGACAGCGGAGTAAACCTTGAGCTGCCGAAAAAGCTTGCGGACCTCAATGAATTGTCGATCCCCTTCGATTTCCTCCCGATAGAAAAGTACAGGATAGATAATGAATGGCCCAATATGTACTGGAGGTCCGGACAGAGGATATTGAAGACCGCGAGATTCATCAGAGATAATGGAAAACTTAACGCCATATTTATAGGCAATTTCTTATGCGGTCCCGACTCGTTCATTCTCAAATACTTCAAAAAAGAGATGGGAGAGAAACCTTTTCTGCATATAGAGATAGATGAGCATAGTGCCGACGCCGGAGCAATGACAAGGTGCGAAGCTTTTATAGACAGCATGGGGAATGAGAAGGAGGAAGGAGGGAAGAGGGAAGAGGAAAGAGGAACAAATATTTCTTCAACCTTCAACCCTCAACCCTCATACTTCATGTCTCATCTTTCATCCCGTATTATTTATATCCAGCGGATGTCGGACCATGCCTTTGCAATTGCTGCAGCATTTGAGCATTGCGGAATCGAAGCAGAGGTCCTTCCCGAGTCCGATAAGAAAACTTCCGATTTGGGAAGGAAATATGTATCAGGCAAAGAATGTTATCCCTGTACGGTCACAACCGGCGATATGATAAAAAAGGCGACGGAACCCGGCTTCATCCCCGGGAGAAGCGCCTTCTTCATGCCTTCAGGGACGGGGCCGTGCAGATTTGGTCAATACAATGTCTTTCACAGGATGGTCCTTGACAGCATCGGATATAAGGACGTGCCGGTATTTTCACCCAATCAGGATACCACTTTTTACGAAGACCTCGGGATCGTCGGTAAGGATTTTACCATGCATGCCTGGAAGGGCATTATTGCTTACGAACTCCTTAACAAATGTCTCCATGAGGTCAGGCCGTATGAAAAAATTAAAGGGTCTTCAAATGAACTGTATGAGAGTTATCATAAAAAGTTGTACCGGTCCCTGAGAAACAAGAATGGATCCCTGGACAAGATATTGATGGAGATAAGGAAAGAATTTGAAAATCTGCCCAGGTGCAGCGGCAGAAGACCTTTGATCGGGATAATCGGTGAGATATTTGTGAGGTCCCACAAGTTTTCCAATGAAGACCTTGTCGGAAAAGTTGAGAGATTGGGCGGCGAGGCATGGCTTGCGCCGGTTGAAGAATGGATTTATTATGTAAACCTCACCGGATTAAGGCGGGCATTGTTAAAAAAGGAAAAGTCTGCTATTATTAATATTTTCCTGAAGGAGTTTTTTCAGAAGAGAATAGAGCACAGGTTTGCAAAATATTTCGAGGGCTTTTTAAAGACATTGAAAGAACCCGATACAAAGGAGATACTTGAGAAGGCGTCACCCTATCTGCACAGCTCTTTTGAAGGTGAAGCTATTTTAAGCATCGGGAAAAGTATTGACCTCCTGGAAAGAGGGGCCTCCGGTGTTATTAATGCGATGCCTTTTGGGTGCATGCCCGGAACGATTGTCACTGCTATCCTAAGAGGTGTGAGCAAAGACTATGGCTTTCCGTGCATCAGCATCCCTTATGACGGGACTGAGTCGCCAACGATAGACATACAGCTTGAAGCATTCATGGACCAGGCCAGAGAATATAAAAAAATACAGTAGGCAGCAGGCAGTAGACAGCAATAAAGCAAGATTGTTTCTTACCTGTCTACTGCCTACTGTCTACTATATACTATTGATGAGGAGGTGAAGGAGTGGGGAACGTAAAGAAGTGGCGCAAAAAGAAGATGAGTAAGCATAAACACGATAAGCTCAGAAAGAAGACCAAGTTCCAGAGGAGAAAGAGCAAGTAAACGGGTTAAGCCGGGGAAGAGTATCATTTAAAATGTTTTCTCCTTTTTTGACAACAGGGATCGGCAGTCTGCCTCATACAGACCCTGAAGAGGCATGCGGGCTTGTACTCGCAACATTCGACATACCCTTCTGGCCCCAGCTGCCGAAATTGTCGTTCCGCGAGTCGATGATACCCCAGTTTTCCGAAGGCATGCCTTCTTTAAGGGTTGATGAAAAAAAAGAAAACATATGGGTTGAAAGAGACGGCGGCGACCTGACAAAATTCTATGAGAACTATTCGGAGGGCTGGAAGCTTTCCGTCTCAGAGGATTATGCAAAAGGGCTTTACACATTTTTAAAGAATATAAAAGATAAGCGTTTTAAGTTTCTGAAAGGACATGTCACAGGTCCTCTGACGTTCACTTTAGGACTGAAAGATTCGGATGGAAGGCTGGTCTATTTCGATGAAGAGCTGCGTGAGATCGTCCTCATTGTCCTTAAGGCAAAGATCAAATGGCAGATAGAGATATTAAAGAATTTTGCCGAACAGATAATCATATTTATAGATGAACCTATCCTCTCTGCACTCGGCACATCAAGTTATATAGGAGTGGCCCCAGAGGAAGCATTAAGACTGCTCAGGGAAACGGCGGATGCCGTTAAAGAGGCGGGGGGAATTTCCGGGATCCATTGCTGCAGTAAGGCTGACTGGCCGCTGGTAATAAACAGCGGCATCAACATTATCAGTTTTGATGCCTATGACTATATCGAAACAATTTCTCTCTATCCCGCCGACTTCACTGCATTCCTGGAAAACGGCGGATACCTTGCCTGGGGCATCGTACCCACGACCGAGTCCATCAGAGAAGAAAATGCCGGCTCGATAAACAGGCGCTTCCATGCCGGCATGGAAAGATTGTCGAAATCAATTCCTAAAGACCTCTTGCTGTCGCAGATACTGTTAACACCGTCGTGCGGGACCGGGGCAAGGAGTGTAGAAGAGACGGAGAAGGTTTTCAAAATCCTGGTTGAATTAAAGAACATGCTGGGAAAAACCTATTTATGAAACGATTGTGCTCGACGTGTAGGCGCAGAGAATAATGGAAAATTGCTTACCGAAAAATGACGGGAAAGAGAATTCAGTGAAGGGCACATTCATATCCTTTGAAGGGATAGAGGGTACGGGTAAATCGACCCAGGCGAAGCTCTTATATGAATGGTTCAGAGACAAAGGGCTCGATGTTGTCCTCACCGAGGAACCCGGCGGCACTCAAATCGGGCTCGAAATAAGAAAGCTCCTCCTTTCAGTCGAACATAAGGGAATGACGCCGCTCACCGAACTTCTGCTTTATAACGCCTCGCGGGCACAACATATAGAAGAGGTAATGCTTCCCGCGATAAACAGGGGCGCTATAGTCATAACAGACAGGTTTTCCGATTCGACCATAGCTTATCAGGGTTATGGAAGGGGGATCGATTTGAACCTTTTGGATTCCCTCGACAGTATTGTGACCGCTGATCTGCGTCCGGACATCACTGTTCTTCTCGACCTCGATGTCGAAACCGGATTGAAAAGGAACAGGAGCATCAATAAAACAGACAGACTTGAACTGGAGGACATAGAGTTCCACATGAGGGTCAGAAGAGGTTATCATAACCTTGCAGTCAGGGAACCCGAAAGAATAAAATTAATACATGCGTCGGGAGATATCGGAGAGATACATAAAAGGATAGTGGAAATAATTAAAGATGTTGTTCATGAACCCGGATAATGCAGACATTGTTCAAAAATTTATTTAAATCGATAAATTTATTCAGAATATCTTCATGGCAGTACTCATAAAAATATTCCCTGGATCATTTGTTAAAGGTACACTAGGGTATCGAAAAATAAATTTTTTCGCAACATTTGCGTTACTTCAATTACATTTTTTGAGTTAAATGGCCTTAAGGAATGTTATAGGACAGGACAAAGCTGTCGACATAATTCTGAAAACCGTCCAAAGAAGCAGGATATCGTCATCTTACCTGTTTGCCGGGGAATCGGGAATCGGAAAGAAGTTCACGGCTGTTAATCTCGCGAAGACTCTTAACTGTTTAAACAGAGAGCAAAGAGCATGGCCCGAAGAAACAGAAAATAACCCGGAATTCAGGACTCAGAACTCGGAACGTTTCGCATTGGACGCGTGCGATGAATGTTCTTCATGCAGGAAAATCGAGGCGGGTATTCATCCCGATTTTCTGCTTATCTCGCCTGAGGGCGGCCAGATCAGGGTCGAAGAGATAAGGGCAGTCGATGATGCTCTTTCCTTCAAGGCGTTCGAAGGCAGATACAAGGTCGTGATCGTCGATGATGCGGATACCATGAATCAATATGCGGCCAATGCTTTTCTCAAGACCCTTGAGGAACCGCCGGAGAGCAGCCTGATAATCCTCATATCATCAAACCCTGACCGCCTGTCTGATACTATAAGATCGCGCTGTTCGCGGATAAACTTCGTGCCGCTTTCTATTGAAGCATGCGGGGAAGTCATAAGAAAAGTCATCGCTGATAAGGCGCCGGCCGATATGCAGAAGAAGTGCGGAAGAGGCAGGGCGAAGAAGAGAGGAAGCGAAGCGGCGCCGCAGGCAAAGGACCTCTCCGACCCTGTCACTCTCTCGCTCATAGTACGGCTTTCGATGGGGAGGCCCGGCAAAGCGATATCAGGGGACCTTATTGAAGACAGGGCATGGTTTATAAAGCTCCTGAGGGCAATGCTCGGCATGGAAAAAGACGGCTGGACATCGAGGGAGGATATGGAAAAATGGTTTGACTTTGCCCTGATCCTTCTGCGGGATATGGCTGTTATGAAAATAAGCCGGGATGAAAAGAACCTTATATGCATTGACCTTAAGGAGTTTATAGCGGGGTTGAGCAACTCAATGGATTTAAAAGTTATAATAGAACATTACCAAAAGCTGAGTACCCTCAGAGGGTATCTCAATTTTAATTTAAATAAGTCGCTTACATGGAATTTTACGGGTTCTTTACTGAGGAAGGATATGGATATCACTTATGCCTGATATTATAGGGGTGCGTTTCAAGCCCTGTGGAAAGATTTACGACTTCGAGGCCGACGGGGTTGAGGTGAGGAAGGGTGACCGTGTGGTTGTGGAGTCTGAACTTGGTCTTAACCTGGGCAGTGTTGTCACGGAACTACGCGCCGTGGAAGACCGCGAGAAGAAATTCAAGAAAATCATTCGCAGGGCAACAGAGGAAGACCTCCTCCAGAAAAAGGAGAATGAAAGGTTAGAAACTGAGGCGAGGGACAATTGTCTTGAGAGGATAATGGCCCGCGGGCTGCCTATGAAGTTAATCGGCACAGAGGCTACCCTGGACAGAAAACGTATTATTTTCTATTTCACCGCGGACAAAAGGATAGACTTCAGGGAACTCGTAAAAGACCTGGCATCGCGGTTCAAGACGAGGATAGAGATGAGGCAGATAGGCGTGAGAGACAGCGCAAGGGTCATCGGCAGCCTCGGCATCTGCGGGAGGGAGCTCTGCTGTGCAAGATTTCTGACTTCCTTCGAGCCTATCTCTATCAAGATGGCCAAAAAGCAGGAACTTGTCCTCAATACCAACAAACTTTCCGGGGCCTGCGGGAGGCTCATGTGTTGTTTGGGTTTTGAGTATTCCGAGATTTCTTCGTGCGATGCTTCGTTGCCGGACACCGATACCGTAGCAGTATCCGAAGACGAAGAAAACGAAACGATCGTCGTCTCGGGCGAGCCGTTTCCAGAAACGCCCGGGCCTGCAGATCAACCTGTACCGGTCCGTGCAGAGGAGTCTCAGGTATCTCAGCCGGCTGAACAACAAGCCGGGGGACAGAAAGAAAAACGCAGGAAATGGCATCCGAGAAGACGCAGAAGAAAGCCTCAGAACAAGTGACGGACAAGTTCTACATCACGACTCCTATATATTATGTGAACGACGTCCCCCATATCGGTCACGCATACACTACCGTCGCGGCAGATATCCTTTCGAGATATAACAGGTTAAAGGGCAATGAAGTCTTTTTCCTTACGGGGACCGACGAGCACGGTCAGAAGGTCGAAAAAGCCGCACACGAAAAGGGTGTGACCCCTAAGGAACATGCTGATGCAATGGTCCAAAATTATAAGCTGCTCTGGAAAAAACTTGATATCAGGAACGATGCCTTCATACGAACGACGGATGCGGAGCATTTGAATACTGTTCAGTCGGTACTAAACCAGCTCTTCGAAAAAGGAGAAATAGAAAAGAGGCCTTATTCTGGATGGTATTGCATACCGGATGAACGTTTCTGGACAGAGAAAGAGGTCGAAGACGGCAAATGTCCCGATTGTAAAAGGCCCGTGGAACGAATTTCAGAGGAAAATTACTTTTTCCTGATGTCAAAATATAAGGAAAGACTGATACAGTATATCGAAAAGAACCCTTCTTATATCCTTCCCGAGACGAGAAAAAATGAAGTTCTCGGGTTCCTCAAAAACAACTCCCTGGGCGACCTCTGTATTTCAAGACCGAAGCAGAGACTTTCCTGGGGCATACCTCTGCCCTTCGATGATAATTTTGTAACTTACGTCTGGTTTGACGCGCTCCTGAACTATTATTCTGCAACAAAATATCTCGCACCACCCACGACTCACGATTCACGACTCACGACTCACGATTCTGGTTGGTGGCCGCCTGAGCATCATCTGATCGGTAAAGACATTCTTACCACGCACGCTATCTACTGGTCGACGATATTGATGGCGCTTGAATTGCCCCTGCCGAAGAACATCTTTGCGCACGGGTGGTGGACCATCGAGGGGAAGAAGATGTCCAAGTCCCTCGGCAATGTTGTTGACCCTCACGGGGTTGCAGACCGGTTCGGGACCGATCCCTTCAGATACTTTCTCTTCAGAGAAGTGCCTTTTGGCCTTGACGGGGATTTCTCCGAGCGGTCTATGATACAACGTTATAATACGGATCTCGCCAACGACATCGGAAATCTATTGAGCCGTTCATTGACCATGATAGAAAAATACAGGGACGGAACTGTTCCGCATCCCGTTCCGGATAAAGACAGGGACAGCCTTGAGAAGAAGATAAAGGCCTGGTTCGTTGACGGGCAATCGAGTCTTCCGCACAGATTCGATTTTTCCCTGGAAAATCTTGAATTCCATGGTGCTCTTACGCTTTTGTGGTCATTTATCAATGAGGCAAATGAATATATTCAGCATTCTATCCCCTGGAAAGAGACCAATTATGATACCCTTTCGAACATACTGTATATCCTGTGCGAGGCATTGCGCCTTATCGCTATTTTGCTATATCCCTTTATGCCGTCTACAGCAGAGAAAATATGGAAACAGCTCAATCTCGAAGGAGACATATCCGGGGTGGATCTTGATACAGAGCTGAAATGGGGTAGATCAAAACCCGGGATAAAAATTAATAAAGGCCCTGCCCTGTTCCCAAGGATGGAAAAGGGAACAAAATAATTCTGTCGGGGCTATCGTTCTTGACTTCACGGCGAGCTCTCGGATAATATTAAGGAATCCAATTAATCTGATATCGAAATGACAATCGCAATCGGCTGTGACCATGCAGGGGTCGAACTAAAAAGAGAGTTAATATCCCTCTTAGACAAGCTTCATATCGGGTATATCGATTACGGGACAAACAGCTCTGAATCTGTAGATTATCCGGATTTCGGCGAAAAGGTATCTGAAGCTGTCTCTTCCGGGGATGTAGAGAAGGGAATACTTATCTGCGGCACGGGGATAGGGATGTCTATCGTCGCCAATAAATTCACAGGTGTAAGGGCGTCCTTGTGCAATGAGCTTTTCACCGCGAGGATGAGCAGGCTGCATAACGACGCTAATATCCTTGTCATCGGGGGCCGGGTAGTCGGAAAAGATCTGGCAAAAGAGATCGTAAAAACGTGGGTGAGCACTTCTTTTGAGGGAGGAAGACACTCGAGAAGGCTCGAAAAGATATCGCGGATAGAGAGCCGCTTGATAAAACATGCTATTTGAGAATCTAAGATATACTGATCCGGAAGTCTTTGATGCAATAAAGAAAGAGATGGAGCGGGAGAGAAGGAACATAGTCCTCATCGCTTCCGAGAACTATGCGAGCCCCTCCGTACTTGAGGCCCAGGGCTCTGTTTTTACGAATAAATATGCAGAAGGATATCCCGGCAAGAGATATTACGGCGGCTGTGAGTACGCCGATATAATCGAAACCCTTGCAGTAGAGAGGGCAAAAAAACTCTTCGGCGCCGAACATGTGAATGTCCAGCCCCATTCAGGCTCGCAGGCTAATATGGCAGTCTTTTTTTCCGTGCTGAAACCTGGTGATACGATCCTTAGCATGAGCCTGAGCCACGGCGGACACCTTTCTCACGGCGCCTCGGTAAACTTCTCCGGTAATCTCTATAAATCCATATCGTATGGTGTCAGTAAGGACACGGGGTATATTGACTATGATAATGTGAGAAGCCTTGCTCTGGAACATAACCCTAAAATGATCCTTGTCGGCGCAAGTGCATATTCAAGGGTCATCGACTTCAAGGTTTTTTCCGATATAGCAAAAGAAGTCGGGGCATATTTGATGGCTGATATCGCTCATATAGCGGGACTTGTCGCTACCGGCCTTCATCCGTCACCCGTGCCTTATGCGGATTTTGTCACCACGACGACCCATAAGACACTCAGGGGACCGAGAGGCGGAATGATAATGTGCAAAGCTGAACGTGCAAAGGCGATTGACAAAACGGTATTCCCGGGGATACAGGGCGGCCCGCTCGTCCATGTTATAGCGGCAAAGGCCATAGCGCTTAAAGAGGCGCTCGGCCATGAATTCAGAGAATATCAGATGAAAGTGATTAAAAATGCCAGGAGACTTTCGGAAGAGCTTGTGAGGCGTGGATTCAAAATCATCTCGGGCGGCACTGACAACCATATGATGCTTGTTGATTTGAGGGGTAAAGAGATCACAGGCAAAGAGACTGAAGAAGCACTCGACAAGGCCAGGATCACAGTAAACAAGAACGTCATCCCATACGAAGAAAGGCCGGCTTCTATAACGAGCGGTATAAGGCTCGGCACACCTTGTGTTACAACAAGGGGCATGGGCGAAGAGGAGATGATGGAAATAGCGGACATCATATCGACGGTCATAGAAAACAACAAACACGCCGGCGCAATCGCATCTCTTTTGAAGAGAGTAGACGTCCTCTGCGAGAAGTTCCCTTTATACAGCGAAGAGCAAAAAGCAGTTGTATAGAAGGGCGGTAACCTGAATTTTATCCTTTGAGGTTTTTGCTGTGAAGTGTCCTTTCTGCGGGAACATAGAAGACAAGGTGATCGACTCAAGGACCAGCCGGGAAGGTAATGCGATCCGCCGCAGGCGCGAATGCCTCAAATGCGCCAAAAGATTCACGTCCTATGAACGCGTCGAAGATATCATCCCTATGGTAGTAAAGAAAGACGGAAGAAGGGAGCCCTTCGAGAGGTCAAAGATACTGACGGGTCTGAAAAAAGCCTGCGAAAAAAGACCTATCGGCATGGAAACCCTTGAGGGCGTTACAGACTCCATAGAAAAAAAGCTGATCGGCCTCGGCATTAAAGAGATCCAGAGCACATGGGTCGGGGAGGAGGTGATGTCCTCCTTAAAAGAACTCGACAAAGTCGCATACGTAAGGTTTGCCTCGGTCTACAGGCAGTTCAAGGATATCAATGAACTGATGAACGAAGTGAAGACCCTCTTCGAGCACAAATAATCCTGATCTTCTGCCTCGATCGGCGCTTTACAGACTCTCCACCACCTTCCTCAGTTTTGCCTGGACCTGTTCGGCTATGCCCTGCAGTTCGGGATTTTTGACCGCCTGCATGGATGCGACAGGGTCGATTGCAGCCACCTCCACTTTACCGCCCGAAATCTCCTGCACAATGACATTACAGGGCAGCATGGTGCCGATTTTATCTTCTTTGAGCAATGCCTGATAGGCGAACGGCGGATTGCATGATCCGAGGATCCTGTATTTCCTGAAATCCACGTTCAGCTTTTTCTTCAGCGTTGCCTGCACATCAATATCAGTCAGGATTCCGAACCCCTCCTTTTTTAATTCTTCCGTAGCCTTGGAAACCGCCTCGTCAAAGGAAAGATTTAAGGTTTTGCTGAAATAGTAAGCCATGATATCCTCCTTCACAGTCTTGCCTTTCTCAAACGCAATGCGTTAGTTATAACCGATACCGAACTGAAGCTCATGGCAGCTGCAGCGATGATGGGACTTAAAAGAATGCCGAAAAACGGATAGAGTATCCCGGCGGCAATCGGAATCCCAATGGAGTTGTAAACAAAGGCGAAGAACAGATTCTGTTTTATATTTCTCATCGTTAACCTGCTCAACATCCTTGCCCTCACAATCCCCCTGAGATCTCCTTTCACCAATGTCACACCTGCACTCTCTATCGCCACATCCGTGCCCGTGCCCATGGCTATTCCTACATGGGCCTGTGCAAGCGCCGGCGCATCGTTAATGCCGTCTCCGGCCATAGCCACAACATGCCCCTCTTGCTGGAGGCGCCTGACCTCTTCAACCTTCTGGTCCGGCAGCACCTCGGCAACGATTTTGTCAATCCCCAATCTCTTCGCCACTGCATTCGCCGTAGTCCCGCTGTCACCCGTCAACATCACAATCTTTATGCCCTCATCATGAAGCAGCCTGATAGCCTCAGGGGTCGTCTCTTTGACAGGATCTGCCACTCCCAATAATCCCGCAATCTTTCGGTCTATTGCCAAAAACACAACTGTCTCGCCCTCGGTGCGCATTCGCTCCGCCTCCTCCAGCAGTTTCCCCGGTTCTATGCCGATATCTCTGAGGAGCATGGGGTTGCCAAAGGCGACTTCGCGACCGTCCACTATCCCGATAACGCCTTTCCCTGTCTTCGATTCAAAGGATTCCACCTTTGCCGGTTGAATACCCTTCTCCTTGGCGCCGGTGACTATTGCATTCGCCAGAGGGTGTTCGCTGACCATCTCCAGACTTGCCGCTTGAAAAAGGATGTCTTTTTCATTCCAGCCCGGAAGGGCATATATCTCGACAAGTTTGGGTTTACCTACAGTAAGGGTTCCCGTCTTATCCACAACAAGGGTTTCAACCTTCTTCATAACTTCGATTGCTTCCGCGTTCTTAAAAAGCACGCCGAGGGTGGCTCCTTTCCCGGTGGCTACCATTATCGACACTGGTGTCGCAAGACCGAGTGCACAAGGGCACGCTATGATGAGCACGGCGACTGCATTGATAATCGCATGGGCAAAACGCGGTTCCGGGCCGATCCACGCCCAGACAACAAAGGTAATAACCGCAACAAGTACGACAATCTGGACAAAGTATGCGGCTACAACGTCGGCAAGCTTCTGAATAGGCGCGCGGCTCCTTTGAGCCTCGGCAACCATCTGCACAATCCGGGACAGGAGGGTGTCGGCGCCAACCCTTTCAGCCTTCATCACCATCGCGCCTGTACCGTTCACCGTGGCGCCAATGATCCTGTCACCCGGCTGTTTCTGCACAGGTATCGGCTCTCCGGTAATCATCGATTCGTCAACGGAACTTACGCCTTCGACAACGGTGCCGTCAACAGGTACCTTCTCACCAGGGCGCACCCGCAGTAAATCGCCGGGGCGCACCTGGTCGAGGGGTACATCCTCCTCATTTCCATCGTTTATGCGCCGTGCCGTCTTTGGGCTCAAACCAAGAAGCGCCCTAATGGCCGCTCCTGTCCGGCCTCTTGCCCTGAGCTCCAGAACCTGCCCGAGAAGAACGAGTGTTACGATCACAGCCGCTGCTTCAAAATATACATCCACATCCCCTCCTTTCGTTCTGAATGATGCCGGGAATATTCCCGGAAAAAGAGAGGCGATGACGCTATAAACATATGCGACGCTGACGCCGAGGCCGATTAAGGTGAACATATTCGGGCTGCGATTGATAATCGACTGCCAGCCCCGTACAAAAAAAGGCCAGCCTCCCCAAAGGATAACGGGTGTCGCAAGGACAAGCTCAGCCCATTTGAAGATCCCGGCAGAGGCAAGATTATCGAGAAAGGAGATACACGGGATAAAATCTCGCATTGCGATAAGAAACACAGGAACCGACAGAACCACACTGACCCAAAATCGCCGCGTCATGTCAATTAGCTCGGGATTTTCTTCTTCTTCAAGCAAAATGGTCTTGGGTTCGAGCGCCATCCCGCATATGGGACAACTCCCAGGTGTGTCACTGACAATTTGGGGGTGCATGGGACAGATCCATTCAGTCTTTGTCATCGCCGGGAGGCTGGCAGGCTCAAGGGCCATGCCGCATTTCGGGCACGAAATAGGCTTCACTTCCTTGACTTCGGGGTGCATGGGACAGGTATATGTAATTCCGGAAGGCCCTTCACCGGGAGTAGGCGTGGATACGGTCTCCGAAGCGCCTCCTTTTGAGAGAAATTTATCCGGTTCCTTCTTGAACTTTTCGAGACAATGTCCGCTGCAGAAGTAATAGGTTGCACCGTTATATTCATATCGAAATTCAGCGGTCGCGGGATCGACTGTCATGCCACATACAGGATCAATGGCCCCCCCCTCTTTTGCACCAATTTTTAGAAGAGGAACCGCCTTTTTGCCGGCATATTGTTCAGGATTCTTATCAAAATCCTCTTTGCATGGCATAGAGCAAAAATAATAGGTACTGCCTTTGTAAACAGACGCGGCGACAGCGTCTTTATCTTCTATCGTCATCTTACAGACAGGGTCTACAACTTCCATTTTTCCTCCGTTTTGCAAGGTGAGAGAATATTTGCAGGATTTTTAAAATTTATCTTTTAACTCGTTTATATCACGAACAGAGCGGTGCGTCAACAAAGATACGATTCCTGCTTCCGGGAAATATGCCTTTTGAATAAGGAAAATTGCCTTATGGAATTAATAGCTTCAAACCATAAATATCAACAAAATCAATAAGTTGAATTCCGGGCACCACTTTTGCAATTTCTTCTATTAAGGAGGTGAAGAAAAAATGGATACGGACCGATTCACGAAAATTCTCTTGTGTATCGTGACAATTATGCTGCTCGTAAACTTCTTGTATGGTATTTTTGAGACCAGGCCGGCCGGCGCCGTCAGGGGAAATGAAGACATAGGTAGATATCAAATCACTTCATGGGCAGCCCAGTAAGGAGTTTACACCCAACACAATGGATATTATATTATGGATGCAGCCACCGGAAAAATAGTTGACAGCAAATCCAAGGTACATAGCGCGGAACATTCGATATTGTCAACTATCGTTACTCTGTATTGACCTTTCGCGGCTGGAATACTGACGCTGAAATGGAGGACTTATTTTTTCAAAGGGTCATCCTTAATCTACCTCTCTGACAAGCGTGCAATTACAGAATCAGGTTTTCATCAAATCATCCTTAATCTTCTCAAATTCTTCCTTATTTATCTCTCCTTTTGCATATCTCTTTTTGAGAATGTCAAGGGCATTCTCAGTTGGCTCCCCTTTCTTGGCGCCTCCTGCAATCATTTTGACAAGATAAACAATTCCTAAAACAAGTAGTACCCAGAAGAGAACCATTAAAATCCATCCAAATCCGAATCCCATTCCCCATCCATAATCCCAATGCATATAACCTCCTTTGGTGCAATTCTAAATCCAGAGCTACAAGGGTTCTTTGACCGAGAGGTCAGCAAGCGCGCAAAAGAATTATAGGTAACTTCCAAAAGGTGATATTGCATATCCGAGATAAATAGAGCCTATCGGGAATTTCGAGGAATGCTTGCCGGCCATACCCTTTCCGAAAAATTTTGTTTTGGGAGTTGGCGTTAAAACCAACTCCCATTAAATAATCGGGAACAACAAGATATACCTATGGCTTTTATTACTTGATCTGCCCCCGGATCTCTCCATCGGGATACCTGTCAGTGTGAACGTTTACATAGGCCTTCCCATCCTCGATCATTTTAACCAGGGAGTCGAAAGATTTTCCTTTCAATGAACTCATCAGCTTTCTTTCTGTAATAGTGCCTTCCGCGAGCATACCGCTGAACTTTCCGGCTTTCTTAGGCCCTGCAAAAAGGCCCGCCACCGGAGGCCCCTCCTTACCAGGCTTCCCTTCATGAATATGCACCGCGGTGACATTCTCGATGTCCTTTACAGTCAGCTTATAAGTCATACTTTCCCCATCTTTGCTGAGCATGAATGCAGCTTCTCCTTTGGCCATGGTCTTGACCGGCGGAACAACATCGCTCCCTGAGAGTTCCGCCTTAAAACTGCGATCGCCTGCGGCCATTCCTAAAGATACGAAAAGAACGATAACTAAAAAAGTAAACAACATGACCTTTACATTACGCATAACTTCCTCCCTTCTGATTTTGAAGTGTTCATACTTGTCCCGACAACTGGGATAATACAGTTACCCGGCAACCCCTATTCTCTTAATACCAAACATCCAAGACGTTCATAAATTTTCTATGATTATTTCTTTTCTTTTGTTACAAACTTCTCGGGGTCCTTGTCGAACTTCTCTTTGCAGCCTTTTGCACAAAAATAATATATCGTGCCTTTGTAGACACTCGTGCCTGCCACCTTTTTTTCATCCACATTCCTGCTGCAAACAGGATCTCTGGCCATTTAGATCACCTCGCTTTTGTTGCAGAATCCGTTGGTTTCTAAAGAAAGGCTATCAAAAACTTGACGGATCGTCAAATTTTTGTGAACTCCAGTTACAGGCGTTAATCAGCGCTGCCATAACCATCTCTCAGACAAGACAATTTTACGATTCATTTCAATATTTCTCGGCGGTGACAACTTCCCATTAATTACTAAGAACTCTCACTCTCATGAAGAGTGAAAAAATCTAGAATATATAATAAGACTCCCATCAAAAAGCCCCATGCAGATATCCAGAGGACAGTAAACCAGAGCCTCATAAACCCTTGAGTTGTGAGATAGTCCATGCCCATGATCCTCTGAAAATATGCCTGCACAACACCTGCAATAGTAAAACTAAGGACCATCAGGATAAAAAAGAAGTTCATTATCCAGAATGCACTGAAACTGATTCTCCGGCTGACAACCTTAAAGCCTTTAATCTGCGGGAGTGCAAAATAAAATATAGCGAGAGCGAGCATGAATCTGATCTGCCACTGAAAAGTCTCAGTTGGGTTCCTGTCTGTCAGGGATTGTGAAGTAAAACGTCGAGCCCTTTCCAAGATCTGACTCAACCCATATTCTTCCTCCATGCCGTTCAACAATTCTTTTGCAGATTGCAAGTCCTATTCCTGTCCCCGGATACTCCTCTCTGGAATGAAGACGCTTGAAGATAACAAATATTCTTTCGGCCTGATTAGGATCTATTCCAATACCATTATCACGAATGGAAAAAATCCACTCGTCTCCCTTCCTTTCAGCCGAAACATGAACTCTCACAGGCTTACCATTATGAAATTTGATCGCATTGCCGATAAGGTTTTGAAATAATCTGCTCATTTGTGAAGCATCAGCCATCACTGTAGGCAGAGAATCATATGTCACATAAGTCCCGTTTTCCTCAATAGCCGAACGAAGGCTACGAATTGCCGACTCCAGTGCGACTGCGCAATTTGTGGGGCCAAAGATTCTCTCCCTCGTATCGACTTGTGAATATATCAGCAGATCTTTGATTAGTAACTGCATTCTCTCAACACCGTCACACGTATACTTAATGAATTCGTCGGCCTGTTCATCAAGCCTCCCTTTGTACCGCTTTTCTAATAGCTTCACAAAACCTGCAACCGTTCGCAAAGGCTCCTGCAAATCATGTGAAGCGGCGTAAGCAAACTGCTGCAAGTCGGTATTGGATCGTGCTAACTCATGAGTCTTTTTTTCCAGCTCAGATGTGCGTTGTTTTACCAACTCTTCAAGGTGTTCGCGATATTTTCTCAATTCTTCCTCTGTCCGCTTAAGCACCGTAATGTCGCGGGCTATCGCTGATGCGCCGATTATATTACCCGTAACGTCTTCAATAGGGGATATTGTAAGGGACACATTTATCTGCTTTCCATCTTTTCTCAAATGTATCGTCTCATAACGTTCTAAACTTTCGCCACGACTGATATTCCGGAGAATTTGTAGAATCTCATGAGTGTGATCTGAAGGAACAAGTCTTGAGAGAGGATGACCGACGATTTCTTGTACACCGAATCCATATATACTTTCGGCGCCCCTATTCCAGTCGGTGATGATACCCCTCAAATCTATTCCAATAATTGCATCATCGGAACGTCTGACAATGGCCGCCAGTCTTGCATGCAATTCCTCCATCTTTTTGCGCTCTGTGATATCAAACATGGTCGACCGGCTCATTACGAAGTTACCGACTTCGTCTCTTATTGCCGAGGCGCTCAGAAGCACAGGCAGAGGTGCTCCGTCTTTACGGACCATTTCGAATTCAAGATCTTTTATCCATCCTTGCGACTTGAAAATCGGGAAAGTCTCTTCAAAAGTTCTCAAACTATCAGGCGTAATTAAATCGGAGAACTTCATTTTTTTGATTACCTCATCCCGTGAGTATCCTAACCAACGAAGTTCGGTATCGTTTATCCTGACGAAAATGCCGTCTCTATCAAGAGAATGGTAGCCGCACGGCGCATTATTATAAAGGTCCTCAATCCTTTCATATGATTCACGGAGGGCTTCTTCTACCATCTTGCGGTCAGTGATATCTCTGTTATTTATGCGCCTTCCCAAAAATTTATTTTGCATATATAAAGGCGCGCATATGTGTGCCAGCCATTTTGTTTGGCCATTCCTGGAAATGATCCTGAATTCAATTTCCTCATGATGTTCATCTTCTAAATTCTGAACATGATTTGCATACAGGTTTTTGTCTTCGGGGTGAATAACTTTCATCAAAAGGTCGGGGTTATTTCGAAATTCCTCCGGACTATAGCCAGTGATTGTCTCACTCACCGGAGACATGTATACGATTTCTCCGCTTTCGGAAAGCCAATATACCCAGTCATTGGCTGATTCCGAGACAGTCCTGAATTTCCATTCGCTTTCAACAAGCCTTTGTTCCTGTTTCTGCCTGAACCTTGAAAAAACAACAAGCCCAATACATCCTACGAGCCAGAATAGTGCATAGGTAATGACAGAGGCATTCCGCGTTTGCGTCGCCAGATCATAGTATGGTTTGAGAGGTACTGCTATGCTTATCGCACCCCGGATGTCCCCCTCCTCATACCCCTGACGCCCATGGCATTTCAGACAACTATTTTCTGTAATAAATGGCCTCATCAGCCGTAAATATGGTTCTCCATTTATAGAAGCTATTTCGGTGGCTTCTTTCCGTTCTTTTTCAAACGCATGTAATGCATTCCTCTCCCATTCGTCGGGAGCATTCATAGGGTTGACGAATTTCAAACTGGTTATTTTATTGATAACTGGCAGGGATGACTTCTTTTTGATTGCTTCAAATATGAGTCGAGTCATATATGCAGGATTTAACAGTGTAAGTTTATCACCGTTTTTCGTCTCGATATCTCTCTTCGGTACGTTCAGATAAGGATTGGGAGAAATGGTCTCGACAGATGCGTATACCCCTCCAAGCTTTGAAATAAGGGCTCTGTATTCAAGATTCAATTCCAAGTGAGTCCTCGCCTCAATCGCAGCCTCCTCTAAAACAGCCTTTCGTTGATAACGAATAGTTAGTAATAGAGAAAGAACGACAAACGCAGTCCATGCCAAAAATAGATAAAATACGTATCGTTTGTTCTTAGTAAATGTTCTATTCGAGATCAAAGTCATCATTGGAATTATTTCACAAAAAAAAAGAAATGTGCAAATGGACGGCAGGTCCTTCTATGATTCCCTGCCAGAATATAGCCTTTTAAATAGCCTCTCGGAGTGAGACTCTCATTTCATAATCAACAAAATCAAGAATTTTCAAGAAGTATTATATTTAACTTCTATGTAAATTGATGCTCTCTGTAAGGGCTCAAAGAGGCGTCGACTCCAGGAAGTGATTGAGAGAGAGTTTACTTACCCATCTTCCAGGCTGCATATAGAAAAACAGCGAAACAAATTGCTGATATAATCAAGCCGGTGAACAAAAGACCCAATGACTCATCTTCCCCAAAAAGATACATTGCTGAAAGAGCTAAACCAATACTCGTGCCCAGTGCACAAACAAAATAAAGAACGAATTTAGAATCCTCAGCAAAAATATACATTCTCCTGCCCATTTTTCTACCTCCTAATTTTGGTTTAAACTTCAAAAAAGATGATAACCTTCGCTATTATTAATGCCGCAATTTTCGGTAATTTTATGTGTAACAATGATTGTAGCTGTTGACGTATTGAGAGTCATAAGAACATCGTCATATATATAATTTTCATTTATCATTAGAAGGTCCAATCCAATCCGAATACTGTAAATGCATCTTTTGAAATATTCGACTTTCATAATCAAATACGATGCCAAATAAAACTAATTGATTTTATTGGGAATCAAGAGGATAGATAGATTATCTGAAAGACATTTTACCCTGGCCACAAGGCATTATGCCCACAATGAGAATTACCTTTATGATAGTTCAAGTATTAATTTTTCGTGAGGTTCGTCATGTCCCTTGTTACGATAACTTATTGATTCAATTTAGATTAAACGAATTCTATAAGTCTATACGCCCTGTCAATAGGGCAAATTGTTTGAAAGGTTATTTCGGTACAAATTTTGCTTTCCCATATTGGCGTATGTGTGGAATAGTCGGCTATATCGGCAAAAGAGATGCCTTACCACTACTTATAGAGAGTTTGAGGAGGCTCGAATACAGAGGATATGACTCTGCAGGCATCGCCTTTCAAAACGGGAGCGGAATAGAAATATATAAGACGAAGGGAAAAATAAAGGACCTCCAGCAAATTCTCCCCTTCCCCCTTCCTGATGCAAGGATCGGTCTCGGTCACACAAGATGGGCAACCCATGGCCCGCCCTCGAGCCGAAAGGGCCTCTTTGCCATTAGCGGCCACCGTGACTGCGTGACCATTCGTCTCAAGCAGATATTTCAGCTGCTCGGCCTGTGTCGAGCTATCTTCAACTATAAGTATACTTACTACTTCATTTGCTTCTTGCACAGCCTGCTCCCTTTGTACTTCTTTCATTCACAACACTCATCATTACTATATCAATCTTATCAGGGGAAAGCACATTATCACCGCACATTGGCCACTTCGGGAACAATCTGTGGTGTTTTGGGCTAAGAAGTAATTTCAAAGGGATAAGGGGAGATTTTCCCTTTATGCGTTTCAGCGCGGAAGGGTCATCAAAGGCTGGGAGAGAATAACAAGTAAGGATCAGGTCGGTGGAGAAAGTTCCTATACCTTCAAGAAGTGCCTTTTCTGTGACTGCACATTGTGCGGCAATTGTCATCCCGGCTCTGTGGAGGTCCAACTCCCTAAGTTTTGCATCAGGGATGCTCTCTTCAGGTGTAAGGATACGAATTTCTTCTCCCAAAAAGAACCTTTCGGCAAACTCAGCATTATGAATAAAAAAGTCGGATGCTCGTGAGTTATTTCAACATGGGTGTCGATTATCATAATCAGTAGCCGAGTTATTTTTCGAATTTCGTCAGAAAAAGTTCTTTAGTAGTATTTTATCGGTCTGAATTGGAATGTTAAAGGTTATCTTTATTTTTCGAGCCTGCCGAGAGCCTCTTCGGCGGCAAGGGTCTCCGCCTCTTTCTTGCTCCTGCCTGAGCCCCTGCCGAACCTTTCTCCTGCTACATACACCTCTACGGTGAATATCTTGTTGTGCTCTTCCCCTTCCTGTTTTATCAGTTTATATTCAGGTATAGTCCCGAAATGCATCTGGGTTTTCTCCTGGAGGTCTGTTTTAAAATCGTGAAATTCGCCCGAACTCAGGATAGAGTCAATCTTCTCTTTAAACAGCCGTAATATCAGTTCCCGGGCCTTTTCATAACCTCCGTCTACGTAAATTGCGCCCAGAACAGCCTCGACAGCATCAGCAAGCAGGGATTTTTTGGTCCTGCCCCCCGTAACTTCCTCCCCCTTGCCGAGTCTCAGATACCTTCCCAGTGATATGGAATGTGCAATTTCTGAAAGTACCGCTTCCTTAACGAGATAGGACTTGGTCTTTGCCATAACAGATTCCGTAAGCCGTCTGTCTGATGAAAAAAGAGCTTCCACTATCACAAACCCGAGTACTGAATCGCCGAGGAATTCAAGCCTTTCGTTATATCCCTCTGCTTTATCATGATTCTCGTGATAAAAGGACCTGTGGGTTAGGGCTTCCAGCAGAACTTTTTTGTCCTTGAAGTTGTAACCAAGACTTTTTTCTAATTTTGAAATATCATATCCGGCCATCGCTGCTACTTTACCTCGTCAGTTGCTGGATTCTTATTCATTCGTAAGGCAGATATGATAAAAAAGCTCTGCCAGCGATTCATCATAGTCCTCAAACCCGGCCTGCCGGCCCTGTTCCAAAAGGCGCCGAAGCCTGATTATACAGTCATGTGGACCACAATAAATCTTCTCGCTTTGTAGAGGTTTTTCAGCATGTCCGCCTCACAACATCCGGGTTAATATATGAATTTTTTAAATAACAGGCAGGCATTCGTACCGCCGAAACCGAATGAATTTGTTAAGCCGTAATTTACCGTCATCTTTCGCGCCTTAAGCGGCACGTAATCAAGATCGCATTCAGGGTCGGGATTATCAAGGTTTATTGTCGGCGGCACGATATCGTTACATATACTGAGGACCGTTACTACCGCTTCAACGCCTCCGGCTGCGCCAAGCAGATGTCCTGTCATGGATTTTGTTGAACTGACAGAGACCTTACGGGCATATTCTCCAAATACCGTTTTAATGGCAGTTGTTTCAATCTCGTCTCCGTACTTTGTTGATGTGCCATGGGCATTTATGTAATTTATCTCGGAGGGATTTGCGCCTCCATCTTTCAACGCCATCTCCATACATCTGGCAGCTCCCTCACCGCCCGGGGAAGGGGCAGTGATATGATATGCATCCGCCGTCATGCCGTAGCCGACTATTTCTGCATATATCCTGGCCCCCCTATTTTCAGCGGTCTCCAGGTCCTCGAGGATTACAATACCGGCGCCCTCCCCCATCACAAATCCGTCTCTTTCGGCATCAAACGGTCTGCTTGCCTTCTCCGGTTCGTTATTTCTTGTCGACAAAGCCTTCATCGCATTGAATCCGCCGATACCCAAGGGAGTTATAACCGCCTCCGTGCCTCCGGCAATCATGGCATCCGCATCACCCCGTTGAATAATCCTGAACGCATCTCCGATCGAGTGACTGCCGGTCGCGCACGCGGTGGCAACCGCAGAGTTTGGTCCCTTGGCCCCGAATTTGATGGATATCTGTCCCGACGCCAGATTAACTATCAGCATCGGTATAAAAAAGGGCGAGATTCTTCTCGGCCCCTTTTCGAGAAATGCGGAATGATAATGCTCGATGGCGTGCAGCCCGCCGATTCCGGAGCCTACAATTACACCTGTCCTGTCGGCAGTCTTGTCCGTTATCTTCAGACCTGCATCATTGACCGCCATCGATGCAGCAGCGACCGAAAAATGGATAAAACGCTCCATTTTTTTTATTTCTTTGAGTTCTATATAATCCTCGGGGTTGAACCCCTGCACTTCGCCTGCTATCTGCGTGGGAAATGCGGATGCATCGAACTGAGTTATTTTTCCGATGCCGGGTCTTCCTTCGATAAGATTATTCCAACTGGAATCAACGCCGATACCAACCGGGGTAATCATACCCACCCCGGTAACAACAACTCTTTTTCTATCCATGAAATCTCTCTATGACTTCTATGACTTTAGGCCGATTTTTTTTGGATATAGTCAATGGCGTCTTTGACCCTCGCGATCTTTTCCGCATCTTCGTCCGGTATCTCTATTCCGAAGGCCTCTTCAAACGCCATGACGAGCTCGACCGTATCCAGCGAATCCGCGCCGAGGTCTTCAACAAAAGACGCATCGGGAACGACCTCTGACGCGTTCACCCCGAGCTGCTTGGATATGATTTCCTTTACCTTTTCTTCCACCATTTAATACACCTCCATAATTTCTTAATTTTTTGATTCACAATACCCTGTCACATATACATTCCGCCGTTTACATGTATTACCTGTCCCGTTATGTACCCTGAATCCGGAGAGGCGAGAAAGATTACCGCGTTTGCAATATCTTCAACACTGCCGAACCTCCCCAACGGGATCAGCCTTTTCATTTCCGCCTTTATATTATCCGGGAGGACATCCGTCATAGCCGTTTCTATAAAACCCGGGGCCACGGCATTAACTGTTATTCCCCTGCCGGCATATTCACGTGCGACGGTCTTGGTAAAACCCATTATCCCCGCCTTTGAAGCGCTGTAATTTGCCTGCCCGGGATTTCCCATGAAGGCTGCTACGGAAGTGATGTTCACGATCCGGCCATACCTCTGCCTTGCCATCTCCTTTATGGCCTCCCGGGAACAAAGGAAAACACCCTTTAGGTTCGTATCCAATACCGCGTCCCATGCTTCCTCCTTCATCCTCATCAGGAGTCCGTCTTTAGTTATGCCGGCATTGTTCACAAGAATGTCTATCCGGCCGTATTCGCTGCAAACTTCTTCGAATATCTTTTCGACCTCTTCCGACTTCGACACATCAAGCTTTTTGCCCGACGCTCTGACACCCAGAGACGAAAGAGACGATGCAACTGCACAGGCAGCGTCAAGGTTTCTGCCGGCGACGATTACATTTGTCCCCCTCTTCGCAAGACCTTCGGCGACAGCCTTTCCTATACCCCTTGTTCCGCCCGTAACAATTCCCACCTGACCTTTGAAATCCATCTTTCTCTTCTATATCCTTTCCTTAAACCGGCTTTAATTTTAACAAAGAGTTCTTCTCTTTTCCAGTCCTTATTTGTTTTATAGGTCCATATCGGGACGGGGAATTATCGGAAATTATTGTAATATTCGTTCATTTATGTTATTAATAATAGCAGAAGTTTATGTTAGGAAACTTTCAAGAACCGTAGCCTATTGTAATTTTTCCGCTGAAATCCATGCCCCCTGAATAAATAATTCAGGGATATAAAATAATTCGGTGAAATAATTTTTTTGGAGGAGAGATAACCAGCTGATATGAAAGGCAAAGTATATCTGATTGACGTAACAAACAGGGACGGTGTACAGACTTCCAGGATACTTCTTCCCAAGCTGTCTAAGACCATGCTGAATATCTATCTTGACGAGATGGGTATTTTCCAGAGCGAAATCGGTTTCCCGACCTTGAAACATGAGATCAACTACATAAACTCGAACCTGGAACTTTTCAGGCTCGGTGCGATTAAAAGGATCCACCTCGAAGGCTGGTGCAGGGCGATTCCCGAGGATGTCAGGATCAGCTTCAAAAACTGTCCGGAGCTCAAACATATAAATATCTCAATGTCGACCTCCGAGATCATGATAAAGGGAAAATTTCAGGGGCGAAAGACTTTCAAGGATATCATCAAGTCCCTGGTTGAATCTGTAAAGACTGCAAGGGAACTCGGAGCGGAGACCGTAGGGGTCAATGCAGAGGATGCATCGAGGACTGAACTTGACAGGCTCATAGAGTTCGTCCTTGCAGGAAAAGAGGCCGGCGCCGACCGTTTCAGATATTGCGACACCCTCGGTACAGACGACCCTATAACTATCTATGAAAGGACAAAGGCATTGGCGCTCGCAACAAAGTTTCCTCTGGAAATGCACTGCCATAATGACCTTGGCATGGCGGAAGCTGTTTCCGTTGCCGGCGCAGAGGGGACAGTCGAAACCGGTTTTGATTCTTATATAAATACTACCATCAACGGCTATGGAGAGCGCTGCGGCAACTGCGACCTTGTCTCAACGATCCTTGCGCTGAAGTTTTCGCAGGGGCTGAAAGATAAACTTCACCTCGATGAGCATGTAGACCTCAAAAAAGCTTGGAAGATCGGCAGATATGCATCCTATGCATTCAATATACCCATACCGATAAACCAGCCGGGTATCGGGTCAAATGCGTTTGCCCATGAATCGGGGATACACGCGGACGGGGCATTGAAAGACAGACGCAATTATGAACTCTATGACCCTGAAGATGTTGGAAGGGGTGAGCCTGAACTAGCCGAAACAGGAAGGATGATAACAACCGGTGAATACGGAGGGATTAAAGGCTTCAGGCACGTGTATGACAAGCTCGGCATTCATTTCCATGATGACAATGAGGCGAGAAAAGTGCTCGAACTCGTCCAATATGCAAACCTGCATACCCAGAAGCCTTTGACGGATGACGAGTTGAGATTAGTCGCCAAATATCCTGAAGTCGTACAAAAAATATTGACGGTAAACCCATAATGTATACTATTACACTGATCCCGGGGGACGGCACAGGTCCTGAAATTGCCGAGGCCGCGAAGAGAGTCATCGAGGCCACAGGCGTGCCTATTCAGTGGGAAGTCCAGGAAGCAGGCATAGATGTTTTTGAGAAAGAAGGAACCCCCCTACCTCAGAGGGTAATTGATTCAATAAAAAAGAACAAGACCGCTCTCAAAGGCCCTATTACCACTCCCGTGGGAACGGGCTTCAGGAGCGTCAACGTCACACTCAGGCAGGTCCTCGATCTCTATTGCTGCTTACGGCCTTCAAAGACCTTTAAGGGCGTCAGGACGAGATTCCAGAATATCGACTTGATTATCGTCAGAGAAAATACAGAGGATTTATATGCGGGCATCGAATTCGAAAAAGACTCGGAAGGTGCAAAAAAAATCATAGACTTAGTCCATACATTATCAGGGAAGAGCATCAGACCCGATTCCGGCATAAGCATAAAACCGATATCCGTTTATGGTACGGAAAGAATTGTGAGGTTCGCCTTCGATTATGCGAGAAAAAATAGACGCAAGAAGGTTACGGCGGTTCACAAAGCAAATATCATGAAATACTCGGACGGGCTTTTTCTTGAAACCGCGCGGAATGTTTCGAAAAATTATCCTGACATCGAATTTGAGGACAGGATAGTGGACAATATGTGTATGCAGCTTGTCCAAAAGCCCGAACTCTATGACGTGATAGTCCTTCCCAATCTTTATGGCGATATCATTTCCGACCTGGCCGCGGGCCTGATAGGCGGCCTCGGCGTCGCACCCGGGGCAAACCTTGGGGGAGAATATGCGGTCTTTGAGCCGGTCCATGGAAGCGCCCCGAAATACAAAGGGTTGAACAAAGTAAATCCTCTTGCTATGATACTTTCAGGTATTATGATGCTGAAGCATTTAGGGGAGTTCGAACCGGCCAAAAGATTGGAATCGGCGATTGCGGCTGTGATTGAAGAAGGGAAATGGGTGACATATGATTTAAAGCCTGCCCCTGACGACCCGACAGCTGCGACAACCTCCCGGTTTGCCGACGCCATAATTGAGAAATTGAATTAATTCTCAGAATGGAAACGGACAGTTCGCAGAATATAGACCCGCCGAATAGAGCTGCAATAGATCCGACCTACCTTCAAAAAATTTTAAAACTTCGCAAAAGTCCGTTGCTGCTAAGGCGTTTAATTATGGCGATCTCAGTAAATCTTAAATTCAAAATTCGAAACTTGTTTGAACATTTGGGATTTGTAATTTCGGATTTGTTTGGAATTTCGTGGCTGGGGTTTAGAGTTTTCATTATTGACTATGTGGTCTGACATCTTTCTGATCATCATTTTCATCATCGTAAACGGCTTCTTCGCTGCAGCTGAAATAGCCGTAGTGGCGACGCGAAGGATCAGGCTTCGACAGCTTGTCGAAGAAGGCAACAAGAACGCTCTCGTCCTCCAGAAATTCAAGGAAAATCCGGAGAGGTTCCTCGCAACGACCCAGATTGGCATCACCCTCGCCGGGGTAATTGCCGCAGCCATTGGCGGTGCAACGGCAGTTAAGATTATAAAACCGGCGATCCAGGAGATACCGGTAAAAGCTATCTCTGCTTCGGCTGAAGCAATCTCAATCGGAATCGCAACTCTTGTCATCACCTATTTTCTCCTTATCTTCGGCGAGCTGATTCCGAAATCCATCGCATTTGCCAGCCCCGAGCGCATCGGCCTGAAAACCGCGAGAATCGTAGAGGTCTTCTCAAAAGCGGCGTTCATCTTTGTACAGATCCTGACCTTGAGCACAAATATGCTGCTCAAGCCATTCGGCAAAAAAACTCATGCGGGAAGGGCCATCACCGAAGAGGAGGTGCGGATGCTTATACGCGAAGGAGGCGAGCAGGGGGTATTCGAACCCACTGAACAGGCCCTCATCCATAGTGTTTTTGAATTCACCGATACGTCCGTCAAAGAGGTGATGGTGCCTTCCACCCGGATGGTTACCATCAGTCTTAGTATGTCCGCGGAAGATATAAAAAACACAATCACCGGAGAGCAGTTTTCCCGGTATCCGGTCATCGGTAAAGACCTTAATGATATCAGGGGGATCCTTTATGCAAAGGATTTTCTGAACGCTCTGGCGAGAGGCGCGGTGGATATAAGAAAACTTATCAAACCGCCCTTTTTCATCCCCGAGACCTTGAAGATAAGCAACCTCCTCAGGGAAATGCAGAGGAAAAGAGTTCATATGGCTTTGGTCATAGACGAATATGGGGGCATATCAGGTCTTGTAACAATGGAGGACCTCCTTGAGGAGATCGTGGGCGAGATAAGGGATGAATATGATATCGAAAGTCCCGTAGTGCAGCTCAGTGACGGGATATTTCTCGTCGATGCTTCAATCAGCATAAGGGACTTGAAAGAAGATCATCAGATAGAAATCCCCGAATCCACCGAGTATGAAACCCTTGGCGGTTTTTTATTGACCTCCCTCCAAAAAATTCCGAGAGTGGGCGATATCGTCGAGGTTGAGGGTAAGAGACTGACCATTTCAGAGATGGTTGGCCGGAGGATTTCCAAGGTAAAATTGGAGAAATTGTTCCGGGAAGCTTCAGAAGGATAGCGATTTCAAGCCGGCAGTGTTGCCATTGTCTTTCAATATCATCTATAATTTCAAACTGTGATGAAAAATAAAGTTTCGATCATAGGCGCAGGCAATGTCGGGGCTACAACCGCCCAACTCATTGTTCAGTCAGGGATTGCCGACGTTGTCCTGTTTGATATCGTGGAAGGGATGCCTCAGGGAAAGGCTCTCGACATGGCAGAGGCGTGCCCTTTATGGAACTCTTCATCCTCAATTAAAGGTGCTAACGTCTATGCTGATACAGCAGGGTCCGATATAGTGGTCATCACAGCCGGACTTGCAAGGAAACCCGGGATGTCAAGGAGCGATCTCCTTCATGCCAATGCCGACATAGTCCGGGCAGCGTGTACTGAGATAGCAAAAACTTCTCCGGATGCGATTTTAATAGTCGTGACTAATCCGATGGATGTGATGGCCCAGCTGGCGTGGAAGACCACAGGGTTTTCCTGTAAGCGGGTCATGGGAATGGGAGGAATCCTCGACGCATCAAGATTATCGTCATTCCTTTCATGGGAATTGCAAGTGTCGCCTGAAGACGTAGAGGCCCTCGTCCTCGGAGGCCATGGAGACGATATGGTTCCCCTCCCGAGATTTACAACAGTAAAAGGAATTCCGTTAACGGAACTCCTTCCTAAAAAGAAAATCGCCTCATTGATAGAGAGGACAAGAAACGGCGGCGCCGAAATAGTCTCCCTGCTGAAATCAGGAAGCGCCTACTATGCGCCCGGGGCATCAACGTTTCAGATGGTCAAATCTATCCTCCTTGACGAAAGGCGAATGCTCCCGTGTGCCGCGTTTCTCAACGGAGAATATGGAGTTAAAGATATTTACATGGGCGTGCCTGCCATATTGGGGAGAGAAGGCATTGAAAAAATTGTCGAAGTAAAACTCGCGAGAGAAGAGAAGGCACAATTCGGGAAATCCTGTGAATCTGTCCGGAAATTAGTAGAGAGATTGACATAAATGACGAAATGGGAGGGAAGATGGAAAGAACTTTATCTATCGTTAAACCTGATGGAGTAAAAAAGAACCTGGTAGGTGAAGTAATAAAGAGGTTTGAACGGAAGGGACTCAGAATAGCAGGGATCAAGATGCTTAAGATGTCCGGAGACGATGCAAAAGGATTCTATGCAGTACACAAAGAAAGACCTTTTTATGAAAGCCTCACAAATTTCATGTCGGAAGGCCCGATTGTTGTCATGGCTATCGAAGGAGAAAACGCTATTCTTAAAGTGAGAGAGATTATGGGCGCTACGAATCCGAAAGACGCCGCACCGGGTACGATCAGGGCCGATTTTGCATCGGATATCGAACATAATATCGTTCACGGGTCCGATTCAAAAGAATCCGCAGCATATGAGATACCATACTTTTTTTCTTTATTAGAAATACATTGATGAATGTTGAATGCTAAATGTTGGATGTTGGATGAGAGGGCAAGAATGTTCTTTTGTGATTCAACTCCCAACACCCAACATTCAACATTACATATTTAAAATGGTCACTGTGACGTTATCTTGTACCAGAGGCCTTCAGCGTGGGAAGGTCTCCTTTACTGCCCTTCTTTAATAGATCTACCAGTTCCGTGTATATCCCTGTTATGCCGATTCTGCACACGACACAGATTTTATCTTCTTGAAATGTTTTATTCCCGCAAGTTACGCATTTGTTGACCTTCATATTATCTATCACCACCTTTCAGGGAATTCTTTTCTCCCGGTTCTCATGTACATTAAACTACATAAATAATATGAAGGAATTACGAAGGAAATATGAAAAGATTGTGAAGAAGTTTAGTCCGGGGAGGCTTTCCCGTCTTCTCCATGTGCCGGCGCATCTTTTTCTTTGATTTCATTAGTTTTTCGCATAATAAGTTTGAGAATATATTCGCCCCCGTCATTCCTCGCCAAAGCCGGGGCATCCGGCAACGATGGAGTGCTCCCGTGAGTTTCCATCATTAATGGTTCTTCTTGAGCAGTCCGCACCAATAAAACACTTTCAAGGACCTCGTTCCTTGCTTCTCTTTGTTTTTGGTCCGTATTTGCTTTTACGGAATTCTTTAAATACTTATAGGCGGAAGAACAAAGGCTGTCCTCATATCCGCCCCGAAATTTATTTATATCCTGTTCTTTTGACAAGGCCGCCACTTTTTCCATAAATTCGGCATATCTCGCGGCTGTTATTTCCGGAGATTCCAGACGGGTTTGATTTAGAGCGACAAAAGCCCATAGACTATAAAAATTGACAAGTCCTCTCGCATATTTTGTAACGGCAAGACTGCGGGTCTCCATCCCCAGGATGTAATCTTTTGTAAACTCTAATCTTCTCTTAAAATCTTCCTCTTCAAAATTCGATAACATTTCGTGCGGGGAATCATACTCAGCGAATATATTATCGAGAGTGTCCTGATCATACCCTACAATACGATTTTTCAGTAATATAATTAAAAGTTCGGATATACATTGAGCGTCTTTCATCCTTCTCATCCTTGCCTTGGTAACAATCCCTAATCTCTCCCATTCCTCCTTTTCCGCCTCTGCTTCAGCGGTCTTGATAAACCAGCCGTCAAACTTGGCATGCCTCAATTCCTGCCGTTCAAGTTTCCTTGAAGTCCTGTTGAGACGGTCAAAGACTTCGTTGATAACAAAGTTGTCGTCCGTGTTGATAAACTCAATCGGTAAAACATAGCTGTGAAAAAGCATCTTCAGGTCCGGCTCATTTTCTATATTTTTCCATTTTTTACCGTTTAAGCGTATATCTCCGTATTCCTTGTCAATCGCAACGGCATTTTGGGTAAAAAGAATAATGGTCTCAAGCCGCTGCTTACCATCGACAACATGGTAGATCATCTTTCCCAATGCTTCATCTATACCCTTGTGTAAGAAAATGGCCGGGGAAGGATAATTCCTGAATATTGTATCAAGAAAAAATTTTCTGTCTTTCAATGTCCATACGCTTCTTCGTTGATACTGCGGGTTCAGATCCAACTGACCGTTGTGATAGAGATCAAGAAACCAGCGGACAACTTGCTTCATCGCAATCTCCTTTTAGTGCCCAAAATTATTTTAACCGGCAGGATGAAATATATTAGGCATCCCACAAAATATTGTCAATTCTTTTCAAAGAAATGAATTTTGACTGACGGGCTCTCGCAGTTATTCCAAAAAAAGATTTTTGTTTGGAGGTGAGGCAGCCGGCAGGAGGGTTACCGGCTGCCGAAAAAATGAGAAAACTTATCTTCTATAATTAAGGATAAAAGAAAAATATGAAGAAATGACGAAGAAAATATGAATAAAATATGAAAACAATTACCTAAGAAGTCCTGCCGATTTCCTTAGAAGAAGCAGGATTCAAGCAAGTCCGCGGGCGGGACGGCCATTTTAGCGGAACCCCGGGCAAAAACAAAGGGCCCGTCTTAGGGGCCCGTAAGGAGGGTGGAATGGGGTGAAGAAGGTTTTAGCTATAATATTTAATAGCACTTTTTGTACCAGATGTTCGTAAACTGTAACATGCTGTTTTTTAAGAAAACATAAATTTACAGTTAAATAGGAATTACAAAAAATGTCAATGGATTGCAAGGAGTGACCATGCGAATGACAATTACCTTAACCGACGAAGAATTGCTTTTTTTGCAGGACTTGCAGAATCTGATAAACAGCAAAAAAAGATTTGGTCAGGAACGATGCACCCTTGAAGACGTAGTTCACGAGTGCATAAAAACTGCAATTTACCTGGGAACAACTTCGCCCGGCGGGCAAGAACCAGACTCATAACTGTTTCCGGACTAAGAAATAGAGCAACTGAAATTTCACGGGAAGAAAATGCCGCAAGCGCAGGCGGAAATTGGAGGTTGACAGGAATGACGGGGAAAATGTTATTTTATAAATTCCTGCAGGCGCGTAGCTCAGTGGGAGAGCGCTTCCTTGACACGGAAGAGGCCAAGGGTTCAATCCCCTTCGCGCCTACCATATAAATCAAATAGCTCAAGCGATTACTGACTGTACAGGTCAATTGGTCATGTTAAGCTTTTTTGTCTTAATTTCATCACCCTTCGTTCTTGTATCCCTCTTTATCTTTGAATTGAGACATAATGCCTCAGCTTCAATCCGTTTCTCTTTGGATCAGTTTCAGTTCCTTTTGGTCCATTTCAATACGCAATTTGCGTAATTCATCGTTCAGTCGTTTGTCATCGTTATGGCTGCCCGCAAGTTCAGCTTTCTTTTTTTCATTCTCAACTTCTTGAATTTTTATTCTTATTTCGTCCACCCTTTTTCTGACTTCACCCGTATCGTTGACAGTCCTTTGGTCTGTCTTATATTTCTGTAAATCAGCATTTGATTTGTCCCGGCGTTTCGAATTCTTAGCAGTTTCCTTTTTATCTCCTTTTTGGGCATTCATGCCTCTTACCAAAGTATTTTCTTCAGGCAATCCGGAGATATCTCTTCCGGCGTCTTTCCAAATCGTAACCCATAAATCAAGGATTTGATTAACCAATGTGTTATAAAACGGCAGCATTTTTGTGACCATTCCTGAAAGTTGATGCTGCATGTCAAAGGCAGGCGATGGAATACCCGAATAATCAGGATTTGGACTGTATCCGTCGTATACCACGGAGACCCGTTTCAATATTTCATTTTCATCGCAGAAACTTATTTTAAGCGGGCAATATGCATCAAAAATATAGATCGTAATATCCGTCATGTTTCTTGCCATGTATTCATCGCGCCTCGGGTCACGGTCCTTTGCCGCCTCGACTATATTTTTGTAATAGGATTGAAAACTTCTTCTGTCAGGTTTAGCGGTATTCTGAATGACATCAACTTGTTCAAGCATGACATCTTCAAGCATGACAAGGGTATTTTTTAAATCAGTGGGAGACGCGTCGACAGCATCGGATATGGCCTGTTTATGGAGGGTCCGGAAACAATCCCTTGACGCTGCACTCTCCGCAGGCATAACCGCGAAAGATATTGCATAAAAAATAAAAACCACGGTCAAGAAATTTAATACCCTTGAAATTTTGATCGATGCAAGACAACCAACCACATTTATCCTCCCCAAGATCGGATATTTAAAAATATCGTGGCAAAAATGTATTGTCAAGTTTTATCTTCACAACCGTCTTATCTCAGCAAGACAGATTAATATGGCCTGAGGCGGCGCCGACCTCGCCGGGGAAAATTGTAATCTCCATCACATTTTATCATCCTGAGAATTGATAGAGTTATGATGATGGGATAATTGAAGGGGGGACTCCTGACAGTCGGCAGGCATCGTGGCGCCAAAAAGTAAAAGGCTGAGGATGGAACAACTGTCCCACTTTTTTAGTTCTAAAGGTGTTTTATGGACTTCTCCAGCTACATAACCGTAGTGGCTGACTTTTGTCAGGCTAACCCGTTTATCGCCGTTGCCTGCTGTTCTATTCTTATATATTTGCTCTGCCGAAAACCCAAATTCTTCCTGAGTGTCCTCGTTCTTGCACTTGTTCTGGCGGCAATCTTACACTTCATTTTAAACACAGCGTCTTCAGGCTCATATCTTAAGCAAGAGATGATCGGCAAGACAGATATTCATAAAGAAGATTAGGTAAGCTTCGGAAGAGTTTTCGCCCTGCCAAATATCTATTTGCAAATATGCGTGTTGACGAGGCATAATATTTTGCAATTTTAAAGAACTTGATCGGACTGAAGTTGCCGGTCAGCCCGGGAGCAAATTATTTTCGAAGGACAAATATAGCCCGGAAAGCGCAATATATCGGCAGAAAACAGGAAACGACTTTTTTTGAATAAAGACTGTCGGTGACGCCGCCCTTAGCAATGGAAAAAAGGTTATTTATAACAACTTTGTTCATTCTCAGCTTGCTCTTCCTGTCAGACTTTTCAAACGGGTCCGATTGGATATTTGTTGGGAAGAGCCAGGACGGAAATATGTCTGCATATATAGAAAAGGAAAGCATAACTCAAACTTCCGGAGACATCGTCAAATCCTGCCAGAAATTCTCATACGTAAAACCGATATTCCTTAATAATCCCAGAAAACCTGTCAGTGCGTTTGTCGCTTACAGAGAATGGGATTGCGCCGGAGAAAAATATAATGACCTGCAGGTGACTTTTTGTTATGCTGACGGCACGAAGGAAACGGAAACTTATAAATATGCCTTATGGCATTACGTTAAGCAAGGCACCCCCGAAGGTGATTTGTATGACTACGTATGCAACCAGGAATAAATTGCCTATACCCGAAAAAAAATTGTAATAGCTACGATCTGGCATTGTAGATTATCCTATCATGTGACATGTCCTTCATCGTTTCAATCCACACTCACGCAGGCGGAGCGACCTGTCCCAGCGGAACAATGTTTACGGTCCTCATGTTTCAATCCACGCTCCCGCGTGGGGAGCGACTTGATAGTTACGAAAGGGCTAATCGGATGCTCACGTTTCAATCCACGCTCCCGCGTGGGGAGCGACGCCATTTTATCAAGCCGAGCGATATGGTCCTTACCGGTTTCAATCCACGCTCCCGCGTGGGGAGCGACTACCGGCTGACCGTCTATCCTCATCACGAATCTGTTTCAATCCACGCTCCCGCGTGGGGAGCGACCTACATCGTGGGTAGATTCACCGTCATTGATGGTATGGTTTCAATCCACGCTCCCGCGTGGGGAGCGACTGGCTCTATTGCCTATCCAAAACGAGGCAGGAACGTTTCAATCCACGCTCCCGCGTGGGGAGCGACTGGATGATGTCAAACTCCTTGACCTGGCTTATGCGTTTCAATCCACGCTCCCGCGTGGGGAGCGACCTGATTATAACGACCCGGCTGATGACCCTTATGTTGTTTCAATCCACGCTCCCGCGTGGGGAGCGACACAGACACGATATCGAGGATCGTAACGGCATTCCGGTTTCAATCCACGCTCCCGCGTGGGGAGCGACCTTCTGCTGTACTTTTATCATCTCCCATAGCGCGTTTCAATCCACGCTCCCGCGTGGGGAGCGACCTACATCGTGGGTAGATTCACCGTCATTGATGGTATGGTTTCAATCCACGCTCCCGCGTGGGGAGCGACTGGCTCTATTGCCTATCCAAAACGAGGCAGGAACGTTTCAATCCACGCTCCCGCGTGGGGAGCGACCCAAAGTAAAAAGAATATTAATTAGCTCGCCGAAGTTTCAATCCACGCTCCCGCGTGGGGAGCGACCCGGGCCCCTCGTTCCCTCCCTCAAATCTTGGGAGTTTCAATCCACGCTCCCGCGTGGGGAGCGACTGTTATTTCGCACCTTGGATTCTGCTTGTCAAATCCGTTTCAATCCACGCTCCCGCGTGGGGAGCGACTTTGAGGCATGAGCACATACCCAGTCTTTCCAAGCGTTTCAATCCACGCTCCCGCGTGGGGAGCGACGGTAGAGAAGAAACTCAGTCACCGGCAGTTTGTTGTTTCAATCCACGCTCCCGCGCGGGGAGCGACGCCTGCATCAAATATGACCACGGCTGAATAGCCAAGTTTCAATCCACGCTCCCGCGCGGGGAGCGACATAAAGAGGTCCATCCGATTCACCGGGTCGTACCAGTTTCAATCCACGCTCCCGCGTGGGGAGCGACTTCCTCATTCGGGTTCCAGCTGGATGATGTTCTTTTGTTTCAATCCACGCTCCCGCGTGGGGAGCGACGGCAATCCACGCTGGACTTCATCAATCCTGACCGGTTTCAATCCACGCTCCCGCGTGGGGAGCGACGTGGGCGGCATGGTGCTCAGGTTGACCGATGAAGTTTCAATCCACGCTCCCGCGTGGGGAGCGACGGTCAGCCATTCATCGATTGATTCCGGCCTGAATAGTTTCAATCCACGCTCCCGCGTGGGGAGCGACCTCAATTCAGGAGGTAAACTCGACTTTAAAATGTTTCAATCCACGCTCCCGCGCGGGGAGCGACCGATATCCAAAAGAGGGTTGCCGGAGGTGACACCAGTTTCAATCCACGCTCCCGCGTGGGGAGCGACATGGATGATTAATGTATATGATGCATCCAAAAGTTGTTTCAATCCACGCTCCCGCGTGGGGAGCGACGGCGTCATTCCCGAAAGCTGATTATTTGTTTGTGGTTTCAATCCACGCTCCCGCGTGGGGAGCGACAAGAGCGGGTACGAAACCTTGGTACCCGATGTAGCGTTTCAATCCACGCTCCCGCGTGGGGAGCGACCACGGCCTGAAACAGTACATGGAGAAGCACAATAGTAGCGTTTCAATCCACGCTCCCGCGTGGGGAGCGACTGGGGCAGACCTCACAAGACCGGGGGGTTGTCGGGTTTCAATCCACGCTCCCGCGTGGGGAGCGACGTGCTACCCGCGAAAGCGGTGATCCGGCAGAAAGGTTTCAATCCACGCTCCCGCGTGGGGAGCGACCCAGAGTTTTTATCCAATCCTCAGCTTTAGAGTTGTTTCAATCCACGCTCCCGCGTGGGGAGCGACTCCTTACATCTAACTTATTAAATCTAAAATAAATATCCGCTGCATTTTGCGAAGCCGACAGATTTACTGCCATGAATCCTTCTGTTGTCAAAGAACATTTTGCTTAACCCTATGCATCTTAAAAAAAAATTTGCTCTGCGAACCCATCAGGAAACAAATGTGAGCTTCCGATTCGCAACAGCATTTCAAACAATCAGCGGCCCTTCCTGATCTATCGACGCCTTGGCTCCGATATGTTCGACGCGATGCTGCCAATTGGAACCGAGATAGTAAAATCTAAGGCTGTCTTTCTCAGGGTCGATCTCGCAAATCAATCGCTCCTTCAGCACAGCCCATTGCGCCGGATCGACAATACATTCAAAGACAGAATATTGGACTCTCTGCCCATAATCCTGGCAGGCTTTCGCAACCCTGCGCAACCGACGCTGGCCTTTTCCCTCATCAGTAGCAACATCGTAGCTTACAATCACAAACATGTCTCACCTTTAACCTTCCTGACATCCTTCGACAAGCTCAGGATGACGAATGTCATGGTGAGCTTGTCGAACCATCACTTCCATATAAACGGCGGATAATTATCGATATCTCCCCTGAGATAACGCGCCATTAGAAGCGCCTGCACATAAGGAAGAAGACCAATTGCTACCTTCTCTTTAATGAAAGGGTGCTCTATTTCCTCCTGCTTGCGTTTCTGATAAGCAACAAGTACCGTTTTTCTCGTGTCATCATCCATCCATACCGCACCGGTTTCCTTCTTCGTGAATCCATTTGCCTGCACCTGCCCCAGATTGATTAACGAAAGAGTGAGCCTGTCGGCAATAAACGGCCTGAACTCTTCCATAATATCAAGGGCGAGACCGTAACGTCCCGGACGGTCCCGGTGCAGGAAACCGACTGAAGGATCGAGTCCCACTGTTTCAAGGCCTGAACGCACATCATGCATCAATAAAGTATAAATAAACGACAGCAGGCAGTTTACATTATCCAACGGCGGTCTGCGGTTTCGTTCATTGAATGTGAATTCATCTTTCTGTGAAGTAATCAAGTGGTCAAAGACATCAAAATAGGCATTTGCAGATTCTCCCTCTATGCCCCGGACGATATCGAGAGGAGATTCAGCCTGCAATCTTCTCGCTGAATTTGTAAGTCTCTGTGAAGCACGAGTAATTTCCTCAGTGTCTATTTTGTCCGAATGATCTCTCAGCGCGCGCTGAATCACTGTGCGACAATTTGCAATCTTTCCTGTTACTACAGCACGCGCAATCGATGAGGATTCTTTCAGGTCATCGGCTCGCCGGTACTGCTCGCGCCGAAGAAGAACGTTGCCGGACACAGGCCCCTGGACCTTTGCAAGGAAACTGCCGTTTTCCGTAAGAAAGCTGATCGCGACATGATTCTCGGCACAGAACCCCATGAGATATGGGCTGCATGAAACCTGACCGAAGCAGACAATCCCTCCAAGAGTGTGAACAGGAAGACGTAGAGCAACCTCACCGTCAACTTTAACAACAACCGTTTCTCCTTCTTTTGAGAGATATGCTCCCTGAGTTGTGACAAAAAGAGTGTTAAGAAGTTTTTTCAATTATATCCTCCACTGTCACTCCGGCTTGTCCGGAGTCCTTCTTGACGGCTACGAAGAAAGATTCCCGTCAAGCGGGAATGACAATAAATAAAGCTATACTTCCTCGGCCACTTTCATCAGATAATTGCCCACCTTGCTGCTTATCTTAGGCATACACTGTTCATATAAAGAACACTTCTTGCACTTCTTTGAGTATTCAGCTTTCGGTGTCGTTCCCGACTCGAGCAGCGCATGCACCTTGTTCGCCGCATCCACAGTCTCCTGCCGTAATCTTTCGTCGAAACAAACATCTTCCCTGCGGTGCGTCCGCCCATAAAAAAGAGCGCCCTCCGGTATCTCCACATTGAGCATCTCTTCGAGGCAGATCGCCTGGGCACAGAGCTGGACCTTATCGCAATCATCCATCTTGGGCTTTCCACGTTTATATTCAACGGGAAAAGGAATCCATTTGTTACCCTGTTTGTGAAACTCCACGACATCGGCTTTGCCGATAAGACCGAGCCTGAACGAACGCATAGGCACGCCGTATTCAATGCGGATATTCCCCCTCGATTCCCGATTCGCCGTGTCAACTTTATCATGCATGATCCTGCCCTCGGCAGTGAAAAGATTCTCATTCCACAATTGCTCGATGTGGATTAAGGCGCACTGCCTCTCGCAATACATAAAATGCTGCAAGGCTGAAAGCTGGATGAGTTCGTCTTCGGTATACATTATTACTTAATCTTTTTTTGTGATTCTTTTTCTTTTAAATAGTTATGAGCTGAGACAATCGGTTTTTTCAGCCGTTTTTCCAATGCCTTTCTGGCATTACCGGCAATACTTCCGCCTTCCTGCGCGTCCGATTTAAGCTTTTTCATACCCTCAGAGTCTTCTGTGCGATGAATTTCCGTGGTAGCGCGCTCTCCAAGCATCGTAAAAATCAGCTCGAAATCATCCATATGGTCGCGCAGATTCTGCCGCTTAAGTCCTTTGAGCTTTTTGTATTCTCCGGGAGTAATACCAAAAGTTGCCTTTGATATTTCCGCGGTTAAAATTTCATAGTTTTTTTCTTCTGCCGCGCCCCGCTTCCGCCATTCATCAGTCAATTCTTCCCGAATGGCGATGCCGCGCATACGCTTTTCAATCCAATCATCGGAATACCCCTTGAGCTTATAAAGCATCCGTGTCCTTTTTGTGGCAAGCTCCGGATTTTCAATCTCCTGAACGCGTTCATAGCCCACTTTAGCCAGCCAGCGTTTGAAAGGCTCAGCTTTAGGTGAAGGGATGGATTGAATGATGCGAAAGATGCCCTCGGTGTTGGCGCAATCAGTTTCGTAGTTTTTTCCATCAGATGCCGGCAATTTCAGTCCGTGACAAAATGTCACGACCTCGCTTCCTTCTTCTTTGAGTCTTTGTTTTAACTTTCTCCAGTATGCTCCCGCATCGGCACTTTCTGTGAGCGCCCAACATACATCAACAACAGAAAACCACCATTCATTATTGTGCAACGTTCTCCTGTTTTTTTTACCTTTGAAAACAGCCAAATGTGTTTCCGTCATTCAACCTCCTTTACCAATTCACAAGCCTCCTGCCATGCAAGCATGTCATCAAACATATGGTAAGACTGAAGCTCCCGATACCCGCCGTGCGGCGGGATGAGTTGCGGGAAGTCTTTTGGGTCGGTCATTATTCAGGACCTCGCTTTTTATTAATCTTACTTGTGATCATCTTCTCTAAACCATTGCAAACCCGTCAGCATCCATTTCAAGCAATGGAACTATCGCTTGCATATAACCTAAAAAATTGCCACCATAATCGCCGCGCCACTCATAAATTTCTTCATGACCATCAATGGATACGCAGAAGCTGTTAAATTGCTTTGAGTTTATTTTGAAATAACGAATCTGTACGCTATTGAGAATTAACTCTACATGGTCAACCTTCTCATATCTTTTTAAAGCTTCAGCTATTTCAGTTGATATAACTACCAACCTTGTATCCGCATCAATGACCTTACATAATTTTGCCACTTCTGGATAATCATTGGTTTTTTCATGCTTTATAATTTCGAGAGACTTCTTTTCGAAATCACCGAAATCGCTCATCAGTTCACGTCTCATCGCTTCCGTAACTATTTCTGTCGGGGTTTTTTTCTCAAAATACTTTTCCTCAAAAAGTGTTTTTAAAACATTCCTCGACGTTATTAACTGTGGGTTGTTTTTCATAAGAGGGTCATTAACAGAAAAGTCGAACACTTCTGCTTGTGCGGAATTGCCATGCCGGTTAACACGGCCTCCAATCTGAATCAAACTCGCTGCGCTGCAACTTTCCCGGAATGCAGTTGCGAAAGAAAAATCCATCCCTGCCTCTACACAGCTTGTCGCCAAAAGCGTCCAATCTGTGTCATCTTTCTTATGCAGTTTCGTTTTAATGTCTTCAACAATGGTGTCTCTGTCAGTAGGGGTTAATGCAGTCGATAAATGCATTACGTTCATCGTCGATTTCCGCATTTTCCATGCTAAAACTGCCGCAGACTGTACAGTATTTAAAACAACGAGCCTCGGCCCGCTTTTTGACTGTATAAATTCTATCAGCCCAGCAATATCAAACTCTTTTTCGCATGTAAAATACGATATGCGTTTCCGCTCTTGCCTACTTACCTGTGTCCTTTGTTTAACGCCTAAAAGATTCGGCACATTTTCAGCTGGACTTGTGATCTTTTCGTTTTGCCAAAACTGAGGAAGCGATCCCGATGCAAAAACGACATGACAACGCCAATCAGCGGTCAAATCTTTCAACCAGCGCCATGCCTGCGGCCATAACCAGGTTGGTATAGCCGCATGTGCTTCATCTAAGAATATCGCTGATCCGGCCAATTCATGGAGTTTACGCAATTGCGCCGGATGATTCGCGCCTAATGTCTCAAAAAACTGAACCGCTGTTGTCACTATAATAGGCGCTGTCCACAAAGAAGCGTGCTGGCGCAAGTCATAACTTGAAAAATCAGCTTGATGGTGGTGTTCGGCGACAACTTCTTCAGGATTCTCGCCGGGAAGAACAAGCGCCATACGATAAACATCCACTGATTGTTTGATGATATTCGTGTAAGGCAATACCACAAAAACATGCCTCAACTCTTTATCAATCGCTGCACGCAGAAGATGAGCCATTACTGCTGTAGTCTTGCCGGTTCCTACCGGACTATCGCATGAATATAAGATGGGCTGTGTATCCGCATCACGGCAGGTTTCATAAGTTTTTTGCCTTTGTTTTTTGCGCGCTTTTGAAGCGTCAGATTTATTTTGCAAGCCTTGTACATGCTCATTTAATTTCTCAAGACGCTTTTCCCATCGCTGAGTTATCGCTTGTTTTTTCGTTTCTCCGCCATAATGTACGGCAGTGTCGCCATAATCACCATCAACAAGACATGAAAAAACCAATCTCCTTGTCAGCCCGGTCCATCCCAACTTAACAGTTTCGCCTGACGATTTATCGAGTTTCCCATACCATGCTTCATGATCGGCGAAATAATCCTTAAGCTTTTGATCAACCTCGTTGCAAATTTTCTCATCACGTAAAAACAGATTTCCTCTTCCAGTTTCCCGTGGCACAGAGCACAAACCAATATGATGCCCATATACGAAAAAGGCAGCCTCATATTCTTTACCTCTGGATAAATAAGTCGTGCCAGCGTCAACATGATTCAAAGGCAAATGCTTCTTACCACCTTTTTTCAAGACGGCCTGATTAGCCTTATCGAGCTTACCCAAATCATGAAGTAAAGCCGCTCGTTTTACCGCTTCATGCATAACTCGGGCATTCCCTGAGAGATACCGCGTCATAGCTGAAAC
The DNA here is from genome assembly GCA_963716185.1 of Thermodesulfovibrionales bacterium. Taxonomy (GTDB): domain Bacteria; phylum Nitrospirota; class Thermodesulfovibrionia; order Thermodesulfovibrionales; family SM23-35; genus CAVZMO01. Next base: position 2,455,068 of record OY970295.1, on the reverse strand, counting down.
ATTTCCAGTTACTCGTTCCATAACTCCAGCTATATGCATTGCATATGTTTGCGCTGGGATGCCCTTATCCGGCTTCGCGCTATGCGCCAATGGCTCTCCATTATCCATTCATTAAATCCTTGAAGTCGCCTAATTTATCTCTCAATTCGTCCGGTAATTTCGATGGAACGTTATAGTCATCCCATGACGTTGAAGGTTTCTCAGTGTTTTCTTTACGCTGTTCCTCAGTGTCTCCTTTACGTTTTGGTGTCAAAGCATCAATCAAAGCAAAATCTGAGCATGATCCTAACGCCGATTTATGTTCCATATACCATGCGTGACGAACTTCAACACATGATCGAATATAGGATGCTGTATGAGGATAAGCAAATGGAATAATCTTTAATAAAACTTCAATATCATCTTGGGTGCATTTGGTTTTTCTTGCAGCAGTTGAATTAACAAAAAACGGCATACAATAGACTCCATGCTGCGCAATACGGTAAGCCAAAGGTGCCATTCCCCCTTTTTTATCTCCCTCCACCGGCGGATTCGTTGTTGTCATGCGCCTAATTTCGATGGGGGACACTGATACCCCAAGCCCGAACTGAACCACACCGGTTTTAACAGGTATATTTCTCCCCTTCTCCAGTTCCGTGTTACCGAAGATACGACCATCCCAAAACTTCTCGGTAAACTGCTCTTCATTTAAATTACGAATATCCGCAAGTTTTGTTTCACGGCTTTCTGAAATCATAAACTTATTCGGATCAAGCGCCGGAGAGAATTGCTTAGAAATTGATTCCCAGACAGTCCCTGTTTTCCTTTCCACGAGATCACGCACTTTTCGTTTAAATGAAACCGGCGAAATCTCACCACGTCCATCCTGTCTTTGCCGTGGATCGCTTTCCCGATCAGGATCACCGTTGGGATTAGAATTGCGCACTTCAATAATCAACAAGCCAGTAGCTCTTTTGTCTACTAAATTCTCATTTTTGCCTGACATAACGAACCTCCTTTTTTGATTTCTATTAGTCTTCGTTTTTAAAATGTGCCAAATAACCCAATAATATTTGCGCCTTTATTGTGTCATCAGCCTGCGTTGGGATGGTGGCATTCTCCAAGTCTGCTGAAACCTGGCCCATCTGACCAAGTGTCCACTTTGCCAATCCAATATTATCGCCTTGCGCCTTAGTAGCCCATGCCTGATATATCAGCAATCTCTCACTAAGCAGCGCCAGCCCTCTTGTAGGATTATCTAAAGCTGTATGCATCAGGGCGTTACCGATTAGCTGTGGCGGGATTTCACTTTTTCGTACGTGTTTGCAATACTGCTCATGCAATTTGTCAGCAAGGGCAAGCATCCTGCCGATACCAAATGCCGCATTTTTCATGTAGACCTCCTTCTTTATCCCGAGTTTATATAGCACAATTGATAATACTGATATGCCTGTTAGAGCCGCCTTTCTCGTTTCAGTTGAATATTCTCTTATCTCGCCCCAATGATTAGCCCCTGCAATACCAACAAAAAGCGGGCCGAGTCGTTGCAATGCAATATTTAAAAACATCCTCGCCGTTTCCTTGGATATACGACCCTCTCCTACAAACAAATCATACACATGCCGCAACGCAACTCCCGGCACATCACGCTTGTCAAGACCATTTTTGATCCATTGGTTCTGAAAACATTTCATGACATCCGTCGGCGAAGGGCATGAAGGTGCAACTTGCAACGCCTTCTCACCTTTCTTTGCCGGAGGAAGCCACAAAGAAAATGCAGGTCGATTTTTAGCAGCAGTTCTCCATTCCTCCACACTTTGAATGATATTCTTGACACTGTAAGCAGTGCTTAATACTACCTGAGCACGCCCCTCGTCAACTTTACTGACAACAATCACATTGACCTGAGAATTATCATTTAAGCCTGTCTCTCCGCGCAGCGCATCACAAGCAATCCTCGTTTTGTTTTCATAAACAGCCTCGGCTACTTCACTCTCCTTCACGTCTGGCGCTGCAAAAATACTTGCAAGCTCAATTGCATTTTCCGGTTTTTCTTCCAAATAAGAAATAAGCAAATCTTGCTTACGCTTTACATTAGGCACTCCTTGCCACGTCTTACCTTTTCGCTCATCAGTAACACTCCATTTGATAGCTCCATGAATTGCCTGCACTTCCTCAAGACTTGCAGGAAAAATAGCCGAACCTATTTTCCCATAGCGATTATGGCAAGGAGCGTCCTCATTCATCGAAAATAAATATATCCGTCCAATTAATGGCAAATTAGGGTCAGGATAGGACTCCATATGCAGTTCGCTACCGCCAAATGCCGATTTACCCTCCTTTTTACTGTCGCCCGCTGCATTAGGCAAATACTTGCTGACCAGCAAGCCCATTTCTGGATGAGCAACCCGGCATAAATACTTCTCCCAGTCGCTCACATCAAAAAAAAGCGATGCATCGCATACAATCTTTCTTTCTTTTTGGTTTCTATCACCGACCATAAGCGTCGTTATTAAATCAACTGTTAGCTCATTTAAGTTCTTCATAAGTAACGCCGTTAAATTCTTTAAAAAGTTTTTTGAGCTCTCCTCGTTTTTGGGCATCCTTTTCACGAGATCAACTAAAGCAGCTAATTTCTGGTCCTTTCCTTTCACTTCAGCCATCTGACTTTGTGTCCACTTTGCAAGACTCAAATCCTGCTTATTGCAATCATAGTTTTGTGTCGCTTGAATTAATAAGGCCGTTTTTTCTTCCTGCCTTGTCTTCTTACTCTTGAGCTTTTCATACACGGGAGCATCAAACATAACATCAAGAATTGGCTTTTTAAGTTTAATGTAAGGGAAACTGTTATGTTGTCCTTTTCGCAACGTCCAAAGCTTATGCATATTTTCAGCGCTGATATGTTCTACAGCTTGCGGTATACCGTTTTGGTCAATCCCTACAATAAAGCCTGCCGCCTTACCAGGCGTCTTAATATTCTGATGCAGATCGACTAATTGAATGCCGCATTTTTGCAGATTACGGGATAGTTGGTACAGTTCATTTAGCATAGATCAATTCTCCTTCCTTGATCACCGCATCAACAGTAAAACACGGCGCAACTTGACCATCCGATATCTTGTTGAAGACACTGTGAAGCATTGAAGGAATACTGATGTTAATATCTTCCTGTTTTTTCGTGTTGTCCCGAAACTCTCCCACATAAGACGGCACAAACTCTTTCCATCCGAGGCATGGCGTATAATAAAACCTTCCTTGTTTTAAACGCCGAAAAAACAAGTCCTGCAAATAATGCCGATGATTTGTCCCATCGCGTGACTCATTAATCTCTTCAACTACCCCGTATATGCGATAGCAGACATCTATGAGTATAGTAGCCGGAATCTGATAAGAACTCCCTTTTGACATCTGATTGCTTTTGCGTAACGGCCCGCCATAATTGGTAGTGTATTTGTGGTATTTTATCGGAGCACATATTTCTACTTTTGTCGGCCTAATAGCGGCTTTGCCCTTAAAATCATTCTTGTTATCACCTCTTAATATTGCAATGGAATCAAACATTCCTTTAGCTGCTGAAAAAGTCGGTGCGGGGTACGACACCTGCGCTGCCCCGGAATCCGGACGGGTAAACATAGCAGCCTGCCCCGCGATTTCGAAATTTACTTCATATGGTTCCATTAATATGCCTCCCTTCTCATAAATGTGATATTGCAGCGTCCCTCTTGGCTGGGGACAGTCCCGATTCTACGACTCTGCTTCGCTCCGTCCGTAAATCTGGGACAGTCCCCTCGCGCGTCTCAAGCCGGTGCCATCCGCCAAGAGGCCTGCCCTCTAAGCTGTGAGCATAAAATCTTTGCACTTGTATTTATTAGTTCAGATTCCTGATAAATCGTTCAACATCTTTTTTGTTGAGAACTCGCAAAACTATAGCGCGATTGTCTTCAATCATATAGAACACCCGGTGCTTGTCCACTCTGAGCCTGTAATAATCTGAATTCGTCCCTTTGATTTTTTTGATTGTTTTTCCTCTGGGAAAAGGGTTGTCCCTGAGTGCCTGTAAGGCTCGAACAATCTTTCCGCAAATCCTGTCGCTAAAGCCGTCAAGGTCTTTAATCGCAGGGGGTGAAAGGACGATCTGAAACTTACCCACGCTTTTTTTCCCTTTTAGACAGGTAACCTTCCAAGGTCACGCCGCCCTTGCTCCGGTACTCTGCTTGCGCTTCCGCGAGCATGTCCTGAAGACCGGCGCTCTTTTCGAGGAGATAGTCTTCAAAGTCCTCCTCCGAGATCGCAGTGACAATTGCTCGCGGCTTGCCGTTTGAGGTGATAATCACGGGCTCTTTCTCGGCATTTCTCAATATCTCGGATGTCTTGTTCTTGAGTTCCCTAACATTAGCGAATTTCATTGCATGCCTCCATGTAGCTACATTTGTAGCTACTATGTCACATATCGTGGATCTTGTCAACCGGTTTCACCGTACCAAACCCTATATGTTATAGTGTAGTGCGTCCAACGCTTCTTTACATAAATGCAGGAACGATTAAAGTCCCCGCGAAAGGGCATAAATGGCTGTCATTGCGGCTTGTCCGCAATCTTTCTGAAAGATTCCAGACAAGCTGGAATGACAATCATAAGGAAAGAGATTTAAGACGCACTACACTAAGGGTTTCGCTCTAAAAGACGAATACTTCCCAAAATCATTCCACAGCCCCGCCAGCCTCCCATCTCACCGCAGCAGAATTCAGCCGCGAACGATGCAGCGTTCCTCTTAGCCGGGGACAGTCCCGGTTCTACGACTCTGCTTCGCTCCGTCCGTAAATCTGGGACAGTCCCCTCGTGCTCCTCAAGCCGGTGCGAGGGTGCGCTCTGAGAACTATGCGGAGGACCGCGCGGTTCCATCCATCGGGACCGATACCGCAGGCCTTTATGAGGTTTGGAAGAGATATCCGGGGATCATAAGACCCGTCAGGCTTCCGGACGATGACGGGGTAGTCAACTTTTTCAAGCATTGAGATGTCATTGGGGCTGTCACCGACAGCGATGGTCACGATTTCGCTGAATTTCTTCTTATAGAGTCCGATCAGGACTGATACGGCCTTTCCTTTATCGCTGTCGCCGAAGATATGAAAGAACCGTCCCTGAGTAACATTAAAGCCTCTCGATTTGATAGTTGCAACAAGTCCCCGGGCCTCTGTTTCATCGCCGTAAAAAATAAACGGTTCGTCAAAATCCCTCTCTTTTGCCATCTTCGCTTCTTCAATGGACAAACCGGCAGCCGCTGCAACCTCTTCAATGCTCATGTCTCCAAAGCCTTTCACCCTAAAGCCCTCTTCCCGTAATTCCAATATCGCCTTTCTCAAACAGGCATATCGTGCCCCAAGTCTTACAACCCGGTAATTATTTTCTTCAATGACCGGAACCCCGGAGCCGCTTATGTCAAATTTGAAGTAACCTTTCGGAATAAATATGCCTCCGCCGTTTTCGGAAATAAAAGGATGGTCATTTCCAAGGTTCTTTCTATAATATTCGATCTCTTTCCTGGTCTTGCTGGAGCATATTATGACCGGGATCTTTTTCCCCTTCAGTATTTGTATAGCAGGCATAGCTTTCTTGAAAGAATAAGACGAATAATCCAAAAGAGTCCCGTCAAGGTCGGTAAATACTACAGGTTTCATCCGATCACCATTATCTGTATATCCATAACATTTGTCCCCGTCGGCCCTGTTATGAAAAGTGCGTCGATTTGCCTGAAGAAATTATAGGAATCGTTATTCTCCAGATATTCACAGGGATCAAGTCCTATTGACTTCGCTTTTTTAGTAGTCGCTCCATCAACAATCGCTCCTGCCGCGTCTGTCGGACCGTCAGTGCCGTCACTACCCGCCGAGATAAGGGTAATGCCGTCGCATCCTTCCACCTCTATTGCAAAGGCAAGCGCCAGTTCCATATTTCTTCCACCAGTACCGGCGCCTCTCACGGTAACAGTTGTTTCGCCCCCGGAGATTATACACATCTTTTTACCGTCGTTTGTTTCCGATGTATTGCGTATCTCCAGTGCTGTCTTTGCAAGCCGTCTTCCGGCATCTCTTGCTTCTCCCATGATCTCCGGCGACATAATCTTCGCCTGGAAGTTGAGCTCATCAGCCTTTGTTTCAGCAGCCTCAAGCGCTTTTCTGTTACTCCCTATTATGATGTTTTCAACACTTCTAAAAATGATATTGTTTTCTTTCGGTGTCTCAGGAATTACTCCCCGCAAACCTCTATGCAGGATATCAAGGACATTGGGGGGAATTCCGCCTGATACGGAATATTTTTCTATGACCTTCAAAGCGTCCTCATAGGTCGTTTTATCAGGAGAAGTAGGCCCGGATGCAATAACATCCAGTCTGTCTCCGATAACATCTGAAAGGACAAGGGATTTTATTCTTGCAGGATAGGCCATTTCCGCCAGCCTGCCTCCTTTTATTTTTGATATATGTTTTCTCACGGTATTCAGTTCGGAGATATCTGCGCCTGCTTTGAGGAATAAATCGGTAGTCCTTTGCTTTTCATCAAGCGTCACACCCGGATACGGGGCCACAAGCAGGGCAGAGCCTCCGCCGGATATAAGACATATGACAAGGGTTTTGTCATCCGCCGTTTTTAAGAGATTTATTATCTCTTCTGTACCATTAAGGCCGTTTTTATCCGGTAACGGGTGGCCGGCTTCGATTATGCGCATTTGTATGGGGGCATATTCGCTGCAGTGATTGTACTTTGTAATAATAATCCCACCTCTGATAATATCCGTTAGACAATCTTCAACCGCTTTTGCCATAGGACACGCCGCTTTGCCAAAGCCGGTAACAATAAGCCTGTTGAAGTTTCCGGTCCGATATAGTGTTTCAATGTCCCTGCAACAGCCGGCTGCCGCATCATACGGTGAAACAGCTTTTAAAGCAGCAGCAAATATCCCCGAAACCGCCTCAATTGCAGTCTGTTTCATAATTTACGATAATATTATCAGGGACAATAAGAAATAAAGCGACAAAAATAATCATTTTGGCATTGCAAAGCAAAACAGAAATTACTAAGACGGCTATAAGTAAGGATCCCCTGATGTCATTCCCGCTTGTCGGGAATCTTTCTGAAAAAGCCGGAAGGATTGCGGACAAGCCGCAATGACGGTGAGTGCCAAGGATGTCGCCTTACTAATGGCCGTAAAAATTGAGCGGCTGCGGGAGGCAATATATGGCTGATTTTTCTCAAACAGGCGTAGTGGCGACTTTTCACAGGCTCGGAATGATCGATTTCGAGAAGATCGAAGCGGAGTTGACATGGTATGCTCAGGAAAGGCCTATTGTCCTCGTGCTGCCCTCTCTTTATAGTGAACTTGAAGGTGATGCACTAAAAGGCATCCTGAGAGAATTAAAAAAGGTCAAATATCTCAAAGAAATTGTGGTTACACTCGGACCTGCTTCGGAGAAAGAATTCAGGCGCGCAAAAGGTTTTTTTTCCGTCCTCCCGCAGCAGACGAGAATCGTATGGAATACGGGACCGAAGATAGATGAAATTTACAAGGCGATCGAATCAGCCGACCTTCCGATCGGAGAGCCGGGGAAAGGGAGATCAACGTGGATGGCATACGGATATGTTCTCTCCAAACAGTATTTCCACGGGATTGCCCTCCACGATTGCGACATTCTGACTTACAGCCGGGACTTGCTTGCAAGATTATGCTATCCTGTTGTGAACCCGAATCTGGACTATGACTTCTGTAAAGGGTTTTACAGCAGAGTTACGGACAGGCTCCATGGAAGAGCGACAAGGCTGCTGGTAAGTCCATTGATAAGATCACTGCAAAAAATTCTGGGTTACCTGCCCATACTTGTTTTCCTGGACAGCTTCAGATATCCGCTGGCTGGAGAATTTTCAATGGATATAGACCTTGCAAGGATAAACAGGATCCCCGGGGACTGGGGACTGGAAGTAGGTGTTCTTGCCGAGGTTTACAGGAATACGGCTGCAAGAAGGGTCTGTCAGGTAGATATTGCGGAAAATTATGAGCATAAACACCAGGAACTTTCCCCCGGAGACGCAACAAAAGGACTGCACAAGATGTGCGTAGATATATGCAGGTCCGTTTTCGGGACGCTTGCTTCAGAGGGAATTGTATTTTCTGAAGGCTTTTTTAAAACATTAGTGGCGACCTATGTAAGAACTGCGCAGGACATGCTTAAGAGATATCAGGACGATGCCGCAATAAACGGCCTTTATTTTGACAGACACGAAGAAAGCCTCGCAGTGGATACTTTCACTAACGGGATTAAGAAAGCAGCGGAGGCAATAACGGAAGACCCGCTCGGAGTGCCGTTGATCGCGGGCTGGGACAGGGTTACATCAGCGATACCCGATATCCTTGACAGGATAAAAATAGCGGTTGAAGAGGACAATAAGTAGAATGGGCGCGAACATTTACATAATCATAATTGATTTGGAAAAGAAGGACAACAAAAATTGACTTACAGGAGATTATAGAAATCTTCGGAGGACAAATGACTATCCATGTGGAAAAAATAATTGTCCCGGTGTCTGCCGCCCTGGTGTCGGCGTCCTTACTACTGATAGTAAGGGGGATCGCCTTCAGGGTTCTCAGCAGATGGGCACAGAGAACGGGGACGAGCTTTGACGAGATAGTGGTCAAATCTCTCAAGACGCCGTCTATTTACTGGTGTCTTGCCATAGGATTATTTATAGGCGCCGAGATATCGGAGCTTCCCCAAAAATATGTCTTCTACTTCAGCAAGACCATCCATATAATTGTGATACTGTCTATTACTCTTGCAATAGCAAACCTCGCCGGAAAGATATTCAGGAATTATGTTCAGAAAGCAAACCTTCCCATTCCGACAACAGGGCTTGCTTATGGAATCCTGAGGTGGACGGTTATGATTATCGGATTCCTTATAATCCTGGGCGTCCTCGGAATCTCGATAACTCCTCTAATCACCGCGCTGGGGGTCGGGGGCCTTGCCGTTGCCCTTGCGCTTCAGGATACCCTTTCGAACCTTTTTGCAGGCGTCCATATTCTCATGGAAAAATCCATACGGGTCGGTGATTTCGTAAAACTTGAGACAGGCCAGGAGGGTTATGTTGTGGACATTACATGGAGGACGACGAGGGTGCGGATGCTACCGAACAACATGGTAGTGGTCCCGAACAACAAGCTTGCACAGAGCGTCATAACCAATTATTACCTTCCGGAAAAGAGCATGTCCCTGTTGATCCCGGTCAGCGTCAGCTATTCCTCGGACCCGGAAAAAGTGGAGAAAATACTCGTTGAAGAAGCCCGGCAGGCTGCCGGTAAAATCCCGGGCCTGCTTGCTGAACCGGAGCCCTTTGTCAGGTTCATTCCCGGCTTTGGCGCAAGCTCCCTTGATTTCACCCTTATATGCCAGGTCCGGGAATTTACTGACCAGTACCTTGCCCAGCATGAATTGAGGAAGAGGATTCTCAAGAGGTTCAGGGAAGAAGGCATCGAAATACCTTTCCCGCAAAGGACCGTTTATCTCAGGGAGGAAGGAGAAGGGCGGAAATGACGCCTCCCGAATTCAGGCAATGTCCCGCTGGCCCAGGGCAACAGGAGAAAAGTATAAGGGATCGAACGCATAAAAGACATGATAGATGAAATTCACGAGACCGTCGAAAAGATCGGGGAAGCGGACATCCTTGTTGGGATACCGAGCTATAACAATGCACGCACTATTGGACATGTCGTCAGAGCAGTACAGGCGGGGCTGGCAAAGTATTTCCCGCAGAACAAATCCGTTCTTGTAAATTCCGACGGCGGTTCGACTGACGGCACTGCGGACGTTGTCCGCAATACAACGGTTGATGATTTCCAATCCATTCTGCTTCATCATGAAGTGGGGTCTCTGTTCAAGGTGGCAATACCTTACCATGGAGTACCGGGCAAGGGAAGCGCATTCAAAACAATTTTCGAGATAGCGAAACTCCTTAATGTGAAAGCCTGTGCTGTCGTGGACTCAGACCTAAGAAGCATAACTCCCGAATGGATCGAATTGCTGATCAAACCGGTAATGGAGGGCGGGTTTGATTATGTCGCCCCGCTTTACCAGCGGCACAAATATGACGGGACCATAACAAACAGCATAATGTATCCGCTGACACGGGCATTATACGGGAAACGGGTAAGACAACCCATAGGTGGGGATTTCGGATTTTCCGGCAGTCTTGCTCAATTTTATCTCATAAAGGATGTCTGGGAGACGGATGTCGCCCGCTACGGAATAGACATATGGATGACAACTACGGCAGTCGCAAATAATTTCAGAGTATGTCAATCGTTCCTGGGCGCTAAAATTCACGATCCCAAAGATCCCGGCGCTGATCTCAGCGCAATGCTATATCAGGTTGTCGGATCGGCCTTTGATCTGATGGAGACCTATGAAGGCATATGGAAAGCAATGAACGGGTCCGAACCCGTGCCGACTTTCGGCTTTCAATACGCCGTAGGAGTGGAGCCGGTCATCGTCAATCTTGACAGGATGATCGGCACATTCAAGCTCGGCGTCAGGGAACTGATCGATATTTGGAAGGTATTCATGCCGGAAGAGATCACAGGTTTCCTCCGGAAGCTGGAGGCGGAGGAGGCGGAAAAATTCCGTATTCCCGATGATCACTGGGCGGAAATTATTTATAATTTTGCTCTTGCGTCACACAAAAAAACTCTGAACAAAGAACATCTTCTTAAGTCTCTTACTCCACTTTATCTCGGCAGGGTGGCCTCCTTCGTTTTGGAAACGCGGGAGAGCGGCGCGCCGGAGGTGGAAGAAAAAATAGAGCGGTTGAGCATCAGTTTCGAAAACAGAAAAAATTCCCTTTTGGATGCATGGGATTAGAGAAAGGAGGGATCCATGAACAACTTTTTACAGAAAATCATTATTGAGCCTTTTGACAGATTGTCGGAGAGGTTGCTGCAGTTCCTGCCGGATATACTCACTTCCGCATTGATATTAATTACAGGCATTATCTTAGCACTCATCCTCAAGGCAATCTTTTTGAGCCTCTTCCGGGCCGTAAAACTCGATAAACTGTCGGAGAGATCCGGCATGGGGGAGATGCTTCTCAAGGGAGGGTTAAAAGAGCCCTTATCTCTCATTGTCGCAAAATTCATCGGCTGGCTGACTATACTCAGCTTCCTGGTCTTATCCCTGGGGGCTCTGAATGTGCCCGCGATCGACCGGATACTGGAAAGATTTATGCTTTATCTGCCGAATGTCTTCGTCGCGGCTTCTATTCTCTTCCTCGGTTACCTGCTCGGCAACTTTTTGGGCCGTGCTGCCTTGATCGCCGCCGTAAACGCGGGGAGCAGGATTTCCGGACCAATCGGAAGGATGGTGAAACTTGCCGTTATACTGCTCGCTTTGACCATGGCACTTGAGCAGCTTGGGATTGGAAAGGAGACCATAGTAATTGCCTTCGCAGTAATATTCGGAGGGATTGTCCTTGCCCTTTCGCTGGCCTTCGGACTCGGCGGCAAGGATATTGCAAAAGAATACATTGAGAAGAAGATAAAAGGAGGAGAAAAGAAGGATGGAATCAGCCATTTATAGCGAGGGCAGATGTGCTGAAAAAGGCCATAGCAACTCCTTATGCCCGGATAGACCGCCTTGCCTTGCTGGCCTTCTGCCATAATATAAACCTGTAAGACTTGCATTCATGTGTATAATAGTAAAATCTTGTTGCATTACAGGGGTTTTCCAGCATCTGCCCCGGTTTTATGCAACTATGGATAGATTATATTTGTAATACGGGAGGGACAGGATGAAATTGAAGATCGGCGTCATGGGGTCTGCAACCGGCAGACTTTCGAAATATCAAAAAGAAACTGCGTTTATGCTCGGCCGTGCCATAGCATCGATGGACTGCATAACTATAACAGGAGCCTGTCCGGGCCTGCCTTTTGAAGCCGCGAAGGGGGCTAAAGACGCGGGAGGCCTGGTTGTAGGCATTTCACCGGGTCTGAGCGAGTGGGAGCATATAAATAAATATCAATCGCCGACAGAGCACCATGATGTATTGATATTTACGGGGAGCGGACTTATGGGCAGAGAGGTTGTCAACATACGAAGCTCCGACATGGTGGTTATTATCGGCGGCCGGTCCGGAACCCTTGGTGAGTTCTCAATCGCTTATGATGAAGGCAAGTTAATCGGAATTCTTTCCGGCACTGGCGGCATCACTTCAGGAATGAAAAATATCCTGAGAATTATCAGAAAGAAAACAGGCGCCAAGGTCATGTACGAAAACGATCCCGGAAATCTTGTTGAAAGACTCATCAGTTATTACAAAAAAGAACACTATAAACATCCCAACGTCCATCATGCCCATGGGCACTAGCTAAGATATTCTGCACACCGTTCAAAAGGGCCAATAATTGTTCGCGAACTACTCTGTCGGTGTCCACCGGTTTATACCCCCTGTGCCTTTTATTCCGGTATGCATAATAGAATAATTCTATACGCAGCCATTCACCTTTTCAAGCATCCGCCGCTGAATTGAACATATTTTTTCAACCAACAGGTAAATATTTGATAGTAGTATTTACAGATTCTCTTCCTTTATCCGTCATGCCCGAGATCCTCAGTCGGGCATCCATTTTCGGTTAAATTGGATTCCCGCCTTCGCGGGAATGACAGCGAAAATATACAGACTAAGGATTTAAAGCCCGTGAGCCCCATTCCCGAATCACATTCCCGATCATTATTGACATTTCTCCCGGAGGTGTTATTCTTTGGGGTATAAATATCTTATAAGATTTACGGGTCATCCCCGGTATTCAGGAGGTGCTAATGTCTGAGAAAGTCGTTATCCGCCAAAAAATTAATTACGAGACGGAATTCTGGGCGGTTGATCCTGAAGCGCCCGAACCGGGTAAGCTTAATCATGTGAGGCACATACAGGACCTGACGCCGTACGGCATGTTATTGGCGGGCCTGGGTTCGTGCACTGCGGTAGTTGTAAATACGTATGCCCGGTATCACGGAGTTCAGTTGAGTGAAGTGGAGCTGACAACAGAGTATCAGCGGACCTTCAAAGAAGATTGCGAACATTGCGAGGAGATCTCTCAATACGATGAGCAGATCAAGATGGACATAAGTTTCAAAGGCAATCTCACCACCCAGGATCATGAAAAGCTCTTCAAAATATCACTGCAATGCCCGATTCATAAGGTGTTTAAAAGCGGGATTAAAATACAATCTCAATTGGCCGGAGATTATAAACTCAGACAAACCGCCGCAGGCAAGTCTGTATAGCACTGTCTCATTTTCAACAGGCCTTGCCATAACACACTGCTGTCTATGAATAAGAAGTCAGTTAAAAAAATAATCATTCTTCTGGTTATAATCGGCTTTGCCGCCGTCTTTAAAATTTTCCATCTCGAACAATACCTTACTCTTTCTTACATAAAAGCGTCCCGGCTAAGACTCGAAATTCTTTATCGTGAACACAGGCTTTTTCTGATTGCCGGCTACATGCTTGCATATGTCCTTGTGACGTCCTTGTCCCTGCCCGGAGCTGTGATAATGACCCTTGCGGGAGGCGCGCTTTTCGGACTCTTAACGGGGACGATTGTTGTTTCCTTTGCCAGTACCATGGGAGCGACACTGGCTTGCCTTGTATCAAGGTTTATCTTGCGCGACTGGGTGCAGGGCGAATTCAGCGACAAACTCAAAGCGGTTAATGACGGAATTGAAAGAGAAGGAGCTTTCTATTTGTTCACTCTGCGGCTGATCCCTGTTTTCCCCTTCTGGCTCATAAACTTGGTTATGGGGCTTACGAGGATGCCGCTGAGGACTTTTTACTGGGTATCCCAGATAGGCATGCTGCCCGGAACTATTGTTTATGTAAATGCCGGTAAGGAGATCGGGAAGATAGATTCCCTTTCCGGAATACTTTCCCCCGGGCTAATTTCCTCGTTCGTGCTTCTCGGCCTATTTCCTATTGCGGCAAAAAAATTGCTCGGTCTCTATAAATCAAAGAAAGTTAAAGATAGATGCCCCTGAAATGGGGAGGAGATACTTCCTCTCTCGAACCGGTCTTCAAGAAAATTGACAACCTCTTTACATTTGATAGACTTTTTAAAAAAGAGAAAGGAGGTGAATGAGATGAAGTTTCTTAAAATAATGTTACTGTCCGCAATAGCCGTAGCGTTAATCTTTTCATTTGCTTTTGCAGCAGGTAATGTCGCAAAGGGAAAAGCTCTTTTCGATGATCCGAAGGCTTTTGGCGCACCGGATGAGAAATCCTGCAGTTCATGCCATCCCAACGGTAAGGGCCTGGAAAAGTCCGGCGAGAAAGGTAAAAAGGAATGGAAAAATCCGGGAGGAACGTGGCTCTCCCTCGAAGATGCTTCCAACGTGTGTATCATTTTGGCCAACAAAGGCAAAGCTATTGACCCAAAATCAGGGGAAATGAAGGATCTGGTCGCCTATATCAAGTCATTAGGCAAGAAAAAATGAGTGAAGACAAAGGAGACTGATCCGAAAAATGGGGGAGGCCGATGTCTCGCCCTCCCCTTCTTTTCGAATAATATTCCCATCCCTTTTGCCGGATAGTAATATTTTCATCCAGTAACTTTCTTCCTTTTTCTTTTCCCTCAGCGCACAATACAGCAGGTAACAAACAAAAAAGAAATTTTCGTTCTCCTACTCAGGTAGGATTGACTGTCTATTCTCACGGTCTCAAAATAATTGCAGAGGAATACAGGGGATATATATCATGAATATAGACTCAGCAGTAAATTCCGGTTACCGGTTATATTCAGAGAGTAATTTACATGACATCATTTGAGCGCAGAAGACGGGACCGTTTCTGTTTGGAGAGCAAAATAAAATATGCCCTGGACCGTACGGATGAAGTTTTGCTGGAGGGAGATATTGTCAACATCAGCGCATTTGGTCTTTGCTTTAATACGTCGGCAGAGTTGAGAGAAGGACAGGAGGTAATATTCAAGGATATACTCCCCAATTATTACGAGACAGCAATTGTAGTATGGACTGAAAAAACGGACGGTGACTGTTACAGGGTAGGACTGCAGTTTAAATAGAGGCCTGCCCTTCCCTTAAGATTCTCCGGAGACAACGTGTAAATTCTAAAGGTAGTGAAACATATCACTACCTTTAGAATTTCGATAATTTATTATTATGAGACAGTTATTTCACAGCATCTTTGAATGCTTTGCCCGCGGTAAACTTCGGCACTTTTGCGGCCTTAATCGTTATTGTTGCACCCGTCCTCGGATTTCTGCCCTTCCTGGCCTTTCTCTTTGAGATAGAAAACGACCCAAACCCGACAAGAGCAACCTTGTTGCCTTTTTTCAGCGTTTTCTTGACGCCGTCGATAAACGAATCAAGTGCCTTTCCCGCGGCGGCCTTTGAAACAGCCGCATCCTTTGCCATTTTTTCGATCAGATCAGCTTTTGTCATAAAACCCTCCTATTAATAATTTTTCTAAAGTATACATGATTATTTACAGAATGAGAATAATAATTTCGACGCGGGCTCTAACTTAGATCCTGTCGATTCCTTTTTTTATGCAGGAAAATACCTATACCTGACAAAATCATAACTGAGCTCAATATCTGACCCATTGTAAAGTATCCGAATATAAACCCGATCTGCGGGTCCGGTTGTCTGTAAAATTCAACAACAAATCTGAATAGACCATATAACATGAGTAACACGGCCGTAAGCGTGCCGGGTTTCAAATTCCTGTTCTTGAGGAACCAGAGTACGGAAAAGAGAACCACTCCCTCGAGAAGAAACTCGTAAAGCTCCGACGGATGTCTCGGCATGGGCCCGCCTGTCGGGAACACCATCCCCCAGGGCACATTTGTTACCCTGCCGTAAAGTTCTCCATTTATAAAATTGCCGAGCCTGCCCAGGCCGAGGCCTATTGGCGCAGTAACTGCGATGAGATCCGAGAGTTGCCAGAAATCTACCCCGTATTTTCTGCAGAAGATCAGGCCTGCGGCAACAGAGCCTATGAGGCCTCCATGAAATGACATCCCGCCGTGCCAGACGGCAAATATTTCAAGTGGGCTCTTCAGATAATCGCCAAGGTTATAAAAGATCACATACCCGAGCCTCGCCCCTATTACAAGTCCGGACAGAAGAAATAAAAACAGGGAGTCAATGTCCTGTGCGTTGATGGATATTTTCCTTGTCTTCAGTTGAGATCTGACGAGGAAATACGCCGCTGTAAAACCTATCAGATACATGACGCCGTACCATCTGACAGCTAACGGCCCTATTCTGATGATATCAGGATTTATTTCAGGATAAGAAATCAAGGGAATCGGATCCTTCGACCTCCTGCGGCAGAAAAGCACTTATCGGAATAATTTTAATCACTCCTTCGGGAACCTGGATGTTTGAAACTGCGGTAGCGCCTGATAAGAGCGTTGGTCGAACTGTCATGGCCCAACTGCGGTTCTTCGGAACTCTCAAGTTCAGGGATGATCCTATTGGCCAACATCTTGCCCAGTTCTACGCCCCACTGGTCAAAAGAGTCGATGCGCCAGATCGTTCCCTGTGTGAAGACGCTGTGTTCGTAAAGAGCGACAAGTTTGCCGAGCATTTCCGGCGTGAGCCGCTCCCCGAGAATCGTGTTCGACGGACGATTGCCTTCGCAGATGCGGTGCGGCGCCAGCCAATCGGGTGTTCCCTCGGCCCTGACTTCCTGCTCCGTCTTGCCGAATGCCAGGGCCTCTGTCTGCGCGAACAAATTCGCGATCAGGACGTCATGATGATTGCCGACAGGATTCAACGCGCTGCAAAAACCGATAAAATCGCACGGGACTAGCTTGGTGCCCTGATGAATCAACTGGTAGAACGAGTGCTGCCCGTTTGTGCCCGGCTCCCCCCAGAAAATCGGGCCGGTTTCGTAATCAACAGACGCGCCGTCAAATGTGACATGCTTTCCATTGCTCTCCATGGTCAGCTGCTGGAGATAGGCGGGAAAGCGTTTCAGATACTGGTCGTAAGGCAGCACCGCCGCTGTCTGGGCGCCGAAAAAGTTATTGTACCAGACCGACAGCAGCCCCATCAGCACAGGCAGGTTCCTTTCAAACGGCGCAGTACGGAAGTGCTCGTCCATCGCGTGAAAACCGGCCAGCATAGCGCGAAAGTTCCCGGGTCCGGCTGCGATCATCGTCGAAAGACCGATTGCGGAATCCATTGAATACCGCCCGCCGACCCAATCCCAGAACCCGAACATGTGCTTGATATCGATGCCGAACTTTACCACCTCTTCAGCATTGGTCGAGACCGCGACAAAGTGCCTGGCGACGGCGCTCTCTTCACCGAGCGCCCGCAGTGTCCACTGCCGGGCTGTCCGAGCGTTGGTCATCGTCTCCAAAGTCGTGAAAGTTTTTGATGAAACAATAAACAGCGTCTCTTCCGCGTTAAGGTCCTGAGTGGCTTCGACAAAGTCCGTACCGTCCACATTCGAGATGAACCGGAAAGTCATGTCCCGCCGGCTGTAATGCCGCAGGGCCTCGTAAGCCATGGCCGGTCCGAGGTCTGAACCGCCGATACCTATATTCACGATGTTACGAATGCGTTTGCCGGTGTAGCCCCTCCATTGGCCGTTCCGAACACGATCTGCAAAGTACGCCATCCGGTCGATTACTTCGTGGATATCGGGGACCACATTTTCACCGTCAACGAATATAGCGTGATCACGCGGCATTCGAAGCGCCGCATGAAGCGCCGCGCGCTTCTCGGTGACATTTATTTTCTCGCCCAGGAACATCGCATCGATGCGTTCGCGGAGGCCGCACTCTTCGGCGAGTTTAACAAGGAGCCGGATCGATTCCCCATTGATGCGGTTCTTTGAGCAATCGAAATAGATCCCTGCCCCTTCAAACGCAAACCGCTCGCCGCGCTTCGGGTCGTCCGCAAAGAGCTGCCTCAGGTGCGCATCTTTGATCTTCCGGTAGTGTGCGTCGAGTTCCTGCCAAGCAGGCATGTGAATGAGCGATGCAGCGTCTTTGGCTACGGTCACTGTGTACTCCTCCTTCTGCTCTATCTTAACCTAAAAAATGCAACTGAAATAATGAAGATGTTGTGAAAAAATTTATTTTTCGATACCTTAATGTACCTTTAACAAATAATCCAAGGAATATTTCTATGTGACACCATAAGATATTTTTAAATAAATTCATCGAGTTAAATAAATTTTTGAACAATGTCTTCATTATTCGGGTTAACTATCTAAAAGAGAAGGGCGACAGTTAAGTCTCCCCCGGTTTTTCGAAATGCTCCCAAATAAATCATCTTTCTTTGCTCCCCTACTCTTCAACCCTGATGAGTTTTTCTCCGGGAATGCCGTCAAGGAGTTTTTTTACTGCAAGCTCCAGGCTTGCGTCGTCCAGGGATTCCAGCGTCACCATTACGGAATAATCCGCATTATCTATTACAGGATACGAACCAATTTTGACATTCCTGTAGGTCCTCACTATCCCGTTCAAAACAGGCGCGATCAAGGATTCAGATTCGCTAAGATAAACTTTTTTCAGACGCACGGCAGGCTCATTGAACAATTTTTCTATGGCAAGAAATTTTTTCCTGAGCAGCTGCGGAATACCCGGAAAGACAAAGACATTCCTGAATTTTATTAAAGGGAAAGAAAGGGTCTCGCCGCTGATCAGCTCGGCGCCATCGGGTACTTCGGCCATCTTGAGCTGCTCCGGGGACAGAGTCCCCAGCTTCTTTTCGAGGAGTTCTTTCAAAGCGGCATGGATGACGGTTCCGACATCGAATGCCTCTGATATGCCTTCTATCGTCACGTCGTCGTGGGTCGGACCGATTCCGCCGGAGGTAAAAACGTAATCAAACCCGAGGGAAAAATTTCTGATCTCTTCTGCTATCTCATCAATCGAGTCAGGGATGACCGATATGCGGCAAACCTGAATCCCGTGAGACCACAGTATCCTGGCCATAAAAAAAGAATTATCGTCCCGGATTTTTCCGGAGAGTATCTCATCCCCTATAATGATAATGCCCGCCGTCTTGCTCATTTTCCTCCGCCAGATATCGTAACCACCGATTTTTAGCTCCCCGGAATCTGTGCTTTACGCAGTTTTTTTAACAAGCCTGTCTCTGAACCACCGGACAACATCATCATATGCGGGAGGAGTTATTAAAAACACCTCCACGTCTCCCGGGAACTGCAATTTTGCCCTGTCCTCGTCTTTCATGATAAGCAGGCCGGCCTCCGCTTCCAAGAGGTTGCCGTCTATTACCTCCATTATATGCTGAAATCTCTTTTCTGAAAACTCCTTATAGAATTCAAGGATTTTGTCAAACACCTCTTTCGTGAACACGACTCTCAGACAATTGCCCCAATCCGTATACGGCCCTAAGATCTCCGGATTTTCCAGAGGGATAAGCGTACCCCCTTCATCCAGCTTCTTTCTGACGATCTGAAGGAGCTTCTCATTAATCCTGTTCAGGACGCCGAAGGCTTCTTCACTCTGTTCAGAAATGATTTCACAAAATATTTTCCTTGTCTTCCCGGCAGCCTCGATTTTGTCTATTTGCTGAACAACTTCATCCCAGTATTTACTGACAAGTTCCTTATAGTCTTCAGGTGCATCTTCGATGGGATAGATATTCGCAACACAATAGAGCTTTCTCCTGCCGGCGAAATCCTCCACATTCGGCTTGGTAATTTGACCTAATTCTGCCATGGTAAATCACTCCTTTCCTTCCGATCCTTTTAGCTTCAACAAAAGATTATCCAGTCTTTTTTTCGCCTCCTGATTTGCAGGATCAATATCCAACGCCTTCCTGCACTCCTCCATTGCTTTATAAGACACCCCTGTTTTCTCATATAAATCGGCCGTATCTACCCTTATACCGGCATCATTCGGCAGCGCCTTAATCGCTTTCAGCATGACGTCCAACGCATCCTCAAGCCGGTTTTTTTTAAGAAAATATCGGGAAACAGCATAAAAATATTCGGGTTTTATTGCAGGCTCCCTCTTGATGTATTGAAGGGACCGGGAATATTCTTCTTCAGCCATCCGGTCTTTACCGGTTTTTGAAAGGTAATCAGCGAAGTAGAGATGCGGCTCAACCCTTTCCGGCAGCGAATTAAGGATCTCCTCATCCCTGAGTCCATTAAGCACCATGAGGGTTACATACCCCCTTGTTTTCTGCGGCTCCAATGATATCGCCGCCTTCGTCATTTTAATTCCCTCCTCAGTTCTGCCCTTCGAAAATAGCCACAATGCATATCTCCTGAACGCAGCCGGATTACCGGCGTCATAGGCAATCCCGGCCTGGAGCAGCTTATCCGCAAGCTCATAGCTCCTGAATTCCGACATAACAAGTCCGAGTTTACCGAGATACTCGCTATTCACCGGATCGAGTTGGACCGCCCTTTTATAATGGCTCAATGCAGCATTGTTGTTCAGGAGAAGCCTCTCGATATCAGCCGCTGCAGAATGATATCTCGCTTCCAGGGGATCAAAAAGAGAAGCGCTGTAAACATCATTTTTCATTATGACAAGGTCCCGGCGAGAAATCTTCTCTTCCGGTTTTATGTCTCTCATAGAGGAAAAATAAATTTTTCCCACGGTTGCGCCCATATTAAAACCGAGGCTCCCGAGTAAGACGACAGCCGTAAGAGCAATCATTCCTTTTAGGGGAAGTCTTGCCTTTTTCAAATAAGTATCATCAGGTCCGTAACGCAGTCTCGTATTTGCAGCCGAAACGGCCAGTCCCGCCACGAAGAAAAAATAAAGACCGTTCGCCCCGATGTGCAGATTGAAGTCGGTAAGGCTATGGATGAGAATCGAGATCAGCCCTGTTATGCAGGCAATAAAGAGGTATATTGAGTACAGTTCACGTCTTCTTTTGAACATTCCGTATGACTTATGGAAAAGGGCTATCAGGAACCACATACACAATAGAAAAGCGGGAACACCACCCTCTGAAAGAAGTTCTATGTAGTCATTGTGAGCATGATCGACAACAGTATCCGTCGATATCGTGCGATATTTCGGATAGACGTCGACAAAGCTTCCAAATCCTGAGCCTGTGAGCGGGAAATCCTTAATGATATTGCTGCTGTCTTTCCAGATATCAAGTCTCAATCCCGATATCTCACTCACCGTATTCCCGGCGCCTTCAAATCTTTCTATGATTGGGGCCCACCCAAACCAGCCCGCGGAAAGAACAATAAAAATGAAGATGATTATCACGCCGCTCTTTTTTTTACGCCTTTTGTAAGAAAGAGCGTGCCAAAAAATATCATTGATATACACAGGCTGACAACTGCGCTCCTTGAAAGGGTCAGCAAAATCGAGGTGGCTATCAGAACGGCAGAGAAGCCGAGAAGAATATAGATGTTTGTCGCTTGCATATTAAAGACTTCCGTTATCTTATCGCGCAGGGATTTATATGTTACGCGAGGTTTATAAAAGAGAAAGAGACTTAAAACCAAAGGGAAAAACATCTCCATCAGGCCGGCATAATGGTTGCGGTTCACATAAGACCCGAAGGGGGTTCCTCCCTGCGTCAATTCCCTGATCCAGTAAATCTTATTATTCGGAAGGACATGCTGCAGTACTGCAAAGAGGGAAAACAGGGAACCGAAAATAATAATCACAGTTACCGTTTTTTTTAAAACATCACTCCTTGAAAGCAGCTGTACCGTAAGGATATAGAAGACCACGTAGGACGCGATCCGGAAGAACTCCGATAAAGCAGCTTTTTTATTTATCGCGAGAGAAAGCCAGGTCATGGGTTCAAACGTAGAGATTGTTCCTCTATATATGTTATACGCCTCCAGGGAGACGATCCTGACAACGCCGCCCGGCAACGGCACGAGTTGAATAGCGATCAGCATCAACAGGCAAAGCAACGGAACAATCCCCGGCGTCTCATAAAAAAACATTTCTCTGGAGCGTAATTTGTTAAGCAGCAGGAAAAAAAAAGACAGGAAACACAGGGTCTCCATAACGGTCAACGACCATGGTTCGACTGTTCCGAAGGCAAGGGGGGAGAATATCAGTGTGAAGATGAATAGTCTAAAAACGACTTTAGTCATTTTCTGCAATATCTATAATGTCACTTACAGGCAAGAAAGGGGAAATTTCTATTCCGACAAATATTGAGCCTACTTTTTGTCCTTTTCCTCTTTCTGAGGGTAGTAATGTAAATATTGATAATAGTATTGATCACCCTTTTTTATATCAAGTCCGTTGACTACAAAACCGAGAACGTGCGACCCGACATCGGCTTCACGTCTGCCCTTTAAAACCTTCAGCCCCCTGTCTATAGTCTCGTATGTTGTTTTTCCCGCCTTTATGACTATAATTGATCCGTCAAGGATCTTACTCAAAATGAGACTGTCTGTAACAGTCATCAGGGGCGGTGAGTCCCATACAATGACGTCAAATTTTTCATTCAGAATTCTTATAAGTTCCTGCATCTTTTGAGAACCGAGAAGTTCGGATGGGTTCGGCGGAATGGGGCCTGAAGGTATCACACTCAGGTTGCTCAAAGGCCTCTTGAAAACCGTCTCTATGTCGGAAGTGGCGCCGGCAAGGTAAGTACTTAACCCGCTCAGGTTATTGAGCCTGAAAATTGAATGAATGCGCGGCTTCCTCAAATCGCCGTCGATAAGCAGGACAGAATATCCGGAACGGGCGATTGTAAACGCAAGGTTGACGGAAGTGACAGTCTTGCCTTCGTCCGGTCCCATGCTGGTAACATGTATATTCTGGGGGGGTTTAGTTGCGGACGACAGTAAAATAGCCGTTCTTATTGTCTTATAGCTTTCGGCATAAACAGACTGCGGCTCCTTCACTATTATTTCTTCAATATTCTCTCCCTTTGTCTGGAGAAGCGGTACTATTCCGAGAACAGGCAACCGCAGTCTCGCTTCAACCTCGTCGGGAGACTTGACCGTATTATCAAGGTAATCAATAAAAAATGCCAGCCCGACACCGCCGAACATCCCCACGATCAGACCGAGGAGTATGTTGACTGATTTTTTCGGTTTTACAGGGGAAACCGGCTTTTCGGCCTTTTCGACTACCCACACATTAACGGTCCGTATCTCTTCGGTAACGCTCTGCTCTTTCATCCTCTTAATAAGGGCGTCGTATAACTGCCTGTTGGTGTCGACCTCTCTCGTCAGCACGCCGTACTGTATGAATTTTTCGTTGGCATTGAGCGCCTCAGCTTTAGCGCTCGACAGCATGCCGCTGAGACCCACCTCATTGGACTTTGCAAGTTCGTATTCGTTCTTTATTGATCCGATGACCCTTTTTATCTCCTGATCTCTCTTCTGCCGGAGCACTTTCAGTTCTTCTTCAGCCTTTATCATCGCAGGATGTTTTCTGCCGAACTTCTTTGAAAGCTCTTCTATGTTCTGTTCCGACTTGAGGATTTGGCCTCGCAAAGACTGAATAGTCGGGTCCGACGAGACAGCCGGGATCGTATCCGCGTCCTTCAGGTTAACTGATACCTTCATAACCGTCCGGTAAAGTGATTCGAGTTCCTTCCTTTTTGTTTCGGACTTGGTCAACTGGGTATTTATTTCAGAAAGCTTTTCCGGAGTCAAGGCGACCTTATCCTGGAGTGTGACAATATTATTGTCCTTCATGTATTCCTGCAATGCCTTTTCCGACTGCTCAAGTTTTGCCTTTTCCTCTTCGGCTTTCTTGGTCATCCACTCAATGGAATATCTGGAGGAACTCATCCTCATTTCGAGTATCTCTTCTATGTACGCCTCCGCAACTGAATTGGCAACAATAGTCGCAAACTGAGGGTTCGGGGACATGAAGCTGATATTCACGATTTTGCTGTTCTTGACAGGGCTGACCGTGATACCGCTGCTGATGATATCCGCAAGAATGTCCGCTTTCGATTTCTCACCGGCAGAAGAAATTTTTCCGCTGAAATAAGACCCGTACGTGTTTTCAAGAGCAAGCATCGTAACGACTTTTTTTGCTACAGACGTGCTCTTTATGAGTTGATACTGTGTCTCGTAAAAATCGGGGTCATAGGCAGAATAATAAGGGGCCATCATCGTGAGGTTATAAGGCTCGACTTTTTCTATGAGCACCTTTGTTGATGCTAAATAGACCGGCGTGGCTGAGAGAGTTCCTATCAGAACAATAATAAAGACTACGGCGAAGAACGTATAAACTGTGTATCTTCTCTTGTAAATAGTCCTGAGGTAATCTCTTAAATGTATCTCCCGCTCTTCCATGGGTTAAAAGAAACTCTCCGGCACAATTATCACATCATCCGGTAAAACGGGTTCGTCCATTTTTACTTTTGCGATCACGTCTTCTTTTCCATCGACCTTCCTCGTGATCTTTATCCTGCCGGTTGATGCCTTGTCGGTAAATCCTCCTGCCATAGTTATGGCCTTGATAACTGTTGTGCCTTCTTCATATTTATATGCGTCGGGTTTTTTTACCTCACCTGTTACATAAAAAACCCCTGCCTTTGTAATATACACACTGTCGCTGTCCATTATGGGGACGTCCAGAGATGTATCACCTTTTTCGATAAGCCTTTTCAGATCGATCGATAAAATTTTTTCCTTTTCGCCGATGGGATTTACCTTTCTTTTGATTATAGCCTTATCTCCGGCGTCCTTTGTAAGCCCTCCCGCCTCGGAAAGAAGTGCAAGAAACGTGGTCTGGCCGGGAAGCACATAGAGACCGGGTTTATGTACTTCACCCATAATAAAAGCCTTCTTGCTCCTGAATTCCTGTATGAATATACTGACCTGGGGCGCCACAATATAACCGTCCGAGAGAAGCGACGAAATCTTCTGGGTTATCTGGGGCAATGTCAACCCTTTCACCCCGACCTCACCTATTAATGGAAAAATAATAACCCCGTCGCCGCTCACTCTTGCGATAGTCGTAAGATCATCATGATCATAAACAGTGATTTTGAGTACATCTCCTTCGCCTATAATATAATCCTGGGCAAGAGAGACTGAAACCGCACAGAATATAAGAACCGACAGGCATGGCAAGAAGAAATAATACCTTGTTTTCATAACAGCTATATTATATCCTGAACAAGAAAGTTAAATAAATGAGGCGCAGAGACTTTTTAAAGCAGGATCATTTATAGTGTGCCGGTGACCCTTATGAACACGCTGTTATTTGTATAATCAAACTCCGAGAAACTTGAATTTCTGAGGTCGAAGATATATCCCAAATCCATCTGCAGCCATTCCTTAAATTTATATTGAAGTGCAAAGGCCGCGGCATAATAATTGTTCCTGAGCTTTTTTGTAACCCCGCCGGAGGTAAAATCACCCTTATAATTATCGTTTGTGTAACTAAGTTTCGCATCGGCGGTAACTTTCCCGGTGATCCTCTGCAGATATTCAATTCCTGCAGAATTGGAAACCACAAAATCAGTTGTTAATACATTCGTTTCATTGGTCCTTCTTGACGCCTTAAGTATCAGGGAGGTCTTGGGCGTCAATTTATGGTCAATCTGCACCTCCAGGATAAAGTCATTGCTGCTTCCCAAAGCAGAGTTTGTAAAATCCTTAATGCCGTACCCGGCCTTTATGCTTCCCTTCGATTTTGCCGTTATGTCCCATTGGATGCCGCCGAAGTAATGGTGTTCTTTACTGTCGGATAAAATGCCTTTCCTGTATTGGATATCAAGGAATTCGTATTCGACGAAAAGGGATGTTTTAGGTCGGAACTTATAGAAAAAATATCCCGAGATTGCATTGTCATCGCGGTCCCTGAAATTGTTTATCGAAGCATTATAATCCAGAAAAAAATTCGAATAATCCATCCTGAATTTGAATCTGTCACTTGCATCATAGTTTAATGTAGCGCCCACGAGATTGCTCCTGAATTTGTCCAGGCTGGTGGTTATGTTCGTCCCCCTCACGTCATGGGATGCTATGAACTGGTCAAGCAAGTCCAGGGAAAGGCCGCCTCTCAAATTATACTGAAAGAAACCCTCAGCCCTGTGATTGACCGCATTTTGGGAAGAAAATTTAGAATACTGCTCTATATCGGCGTTGTAAAACAGATATGCCTGATACCGTTTGAAGGTTTCGGACTTGTACCTGCTGAGGCTGAAACCTCCCGGCGATAAATTTGAAGTGTCAATCTGCAATAATTTTTCATAAACATGCGGTACGGTCAGCCATATCCCGGGCGATATTATAGTTGCAAAATCGCTTTTTCTATCATCTCTGGTAAAAAAGACATTGTCAGTATAATATTCAGTGATCCCCAGAAAGGGATGCAGAAACCCGCCCCTTCCAAAGACATCCCCTGACAGTCTTTCCCTTTCGACACCGACAGGTGTCTCTTCTGTCGGTGGCTTTTCCGTAATATCATTGACCTCCGCAGAAGCTGTATCGGTCCGAAGAGGAGACGGTTCATCCGCCATGGCGAGACACGGCAAAAACAGAAATACAAATATAATTGAAGTTATTAAGAATTTATGGCTCAAGTAATTATTTAGACTTATCCTATAACCACCCATATAAATTAAATTGTTTCATATTAGAAAAAGCCGGTTTTAAAGTCAAGTGAAATGTTCCGCGTGTCAGCATCCGGCCTTATTCGCCGCTCGATGAATTTTTTCTTGCTCCCTGATATACTGTTAGGGAATATCATCTCATGAAATATATTTATTACATAGTTATCATTCTTCTGGGTTTGTCTGCAATCATCGGTTATGAATTAAGGACCAAAAGTTCTTCACCGAAAGACGCTGCTTTGATCATAAATGGGATGGTTATCACTGCCGATGAATTCAACGGGCTTTATTCTTCGCAATCCCCCCGTTCGAGCGGAAAGGCCGATTTCATCAACTCCCTGATAACGAAAGAACTCCTAATACAGGAAGCCGAGAAAGAAGGCATTGACAGGGAGGAACCGTTCAGGAAATCCATACAGGATTTTTATGAGCAGTCATTGATAAAATTGCTCCTCGACAGAAAGTTCGCCTATTTGAATGTTACGGTCGGCGATGATGAGCTTAATAGATACATTGCGCTGCTTCACAAAAAAGTATATTTGACGATATTCGGTTTCGATAATATGGAAGAAGCGAGTAAGGGTACATACAAAGACGGTGAAAATAAGAGTGTTCCCTTTGAAGACCTTTCCAGAGATATTAGGAACAGCATAATTTCTTTGAAAGAAGGGCAGATGACCGGGCCTGTCAGATCGGGAGACAGATACATCGTTATAAAGCTCGATAAGATAGAAAATATCCCGTCGCCGATGCCCCGTGATCTGGAAAAAGACAAGATTAAAAAGATGCTGATCGAAGAGCAGAAGGAGAAAATAATAAGCGAATGGATCGCGGATTTAAGGGAAAAAGCATCGATAAAAACACTTCTCAACGGAGAGAAGTAAGGGAAAACTTATGAAAAAAAAATGGAGGAGGCGAAACTATTTTATAAAGAAAGACCTCCAGGGGAAGTACATCTTCAGCTTTTTCCTCTTTGTGATAGCCGGAGGCATTATTTTTACGCTGATTTTCAGTATGCTGTCAGCCAATACTCTTTCAATAGTATATGAAAATTATAACCTCCGGATAGGAAAGACTCCTATAATCCTCCTTAAAGAGATACTCAGCGCCAACTGGATATTTATCGTTGCGGCCGGACTCTCCGTAGTCGTCCTCTCAATGTTTCTCACCCACCGTTTCGCGGGGCCCATGTTCAGGTTCGAAAAGTCAGTTGAAGAGATGATGAGAGGCAACTTTAATTTTCAGATACGGTTAAGGAAGAAAGACGAGGGCAAAGAACTCGCCGAAATGATGAATGGATTGGGCGATATGGTCTCCTCCAATGTCAGCGAGATGAGGCGGCTGTCCGATAAAATCGAGACTGCCCTGACAGACGCCCGTAAGTCAATTAATGAGACAAAAGGAAACCGGGAGGCCGATCTGAAAATTAACGAAGCAAATACCTTAAACGGCAAGCTGCGGGAAATCCTTGGCTATTTTAAGACAAAGAATAATGAATAGGTATGAATTTAAAAATATCAAGAGTTTTTATTACCGTCTTATTCTTCTTCATTTTTTCCTCCCCCTCTTCGGGATATGAACTGAAAACCCGTTATGTAACGATAACCTATAACAATGAAGACAATCTGAGGAGGTTCAATAAAGAGATTTACCTCGGGAGTCTTTCTTATCTTTTGTGGAACAGGAAAAGCATTACGGCTGAAGACGATATAAAGAACAAACTGGATGCAATCGTTGAAAGAGTCGAGTCGGTCCTCGAAATGTACCCGAAAGAAGTGAAGTTTACCATTGCGCTTCTTCCTTCAGAGGACGCAGTGCACGGAGTTTATAAAAGCAGATATGGAAAAAGTGCAGACTACATTTCCTTTTATTCATCGAAAGATAAAATAATATTTGTCTCTGTTAAAGATATAGACCTCGGCATTTTAGCTCATGAGATTGCGCATGCAATAATAGATTCATACTACGGCATATCCACCCCGTCCCGGATACACGAGGTTCTTGCAGAGTATGTGGAAGCCCATCTTAAGGATTGAGAAAGCTGTCAACGACACCGCATCAAGGAATTCATTGACCGACACCTTACAGTAACTCTGAAGCAGGATCTGCCACTAACGGGTTAAAACGACGAAGGGCTCATAACTTTGGCGGGCGCGTCGGGCGTTGGAATGGGACTTGGAGCCGGGAAATCCTGCGTGTAAGGATGCACATCTTTGGGGTCGGCCCCTGCATCGACAGCACACCTTGAACAGACATCGGAAGTGGTACCGGCATCGAGTGCGCCGCTTATTATCTGATCCAGATTTCCCTTTGCTTCAATTGCGCATCTTATGACGAGACAGGCGTCATGGCCCATCTCAATGCAGTCCCTGGTAACCTCTTTTGTATTTAGACCATCTTTAATGGCTTTCTTAACAACCTTACAGATATCCTTTTCTTCCTTATATTTTCTGGATAGGAGGTCCCTCAGGTCCTCTCCCGCAAAAACCGAGCCCTGTGCCAGGGGGGCCATTAATAAAACAGTTACCGAAAAAAAAGTAATTATCCGCCTCAGCATACGATTTTTTTATAACAAAAAAACCGCTATTTGTCAAGGAAACCGCTATTTTCGCCGTTCCCGTGGAAGTCCGAATCCACGACAGGCTTTCGAGAGACAGAGCAAACTCTTGAAGGACGCGTTTATTGATTAGAGGTCACAAATTGCCATGAACCGCTACGGTATTACTTTATTCAGCTGGTATTCTACAAGAGCCGACGCTCCCGCCATCTTGAGTTTCGGGATGATATCGCGCACGGTCTTCTCGTTTATTATGACCTCAATGGCGTACCATCCTTCATCCGACAAAGCAGATATTGTGGGAGAGTGCATGGCTGAGAGGAGACTCATCACTCGTTTCAGGGATTTCGCGGGCACGTTCATTTTAAGGCCTACTTTTTCCTCGGCGGAAAGAGCGCCCTTAAGCAGCATTACGATATTCTCCATCTTCTGCCTTTTCCATTTGTCCTGCCAGGCTTTTTTGTTCGCGACGAAACGCGTGCTCGATTCGAGGATCGTCTCGACGATCCTCAGGTTGTTGGCCCGAAGCGACGCGCCCGTTTCAGTCAATTCCACAATCGCATCGGCGAGATGGGGCGGCTTAACCTCTGTCGCACCCCAGGAGAAATCGACCTCCGCAGTTACGCCTTTTGACTTAAGGTACCTCTTTGTGAAGCCGACGAGCTCTGTTGCGACGCGTTTCCCGCGAAGGTCCTTCACGGTTTTAATACTGGAGTCATTAGGCACCGCTATCACCCATTTCACCGGCCTCAGACCCTCTTTTGCGTAAATGAGTTCGGCGACTTCATGGACCGACGCATTCTGCTCGAGAATCCAGTCCCTGCCCGTGAGGCCGCAATCGAGTATCCCTGCTTCAACATACCCCGCCATCTCCTGCGCCCGGATCAACATGGCCTCTATCTCAGCATCATCAAAGGCCGGATAATAAGAACGGCTCGATATGTTAATATGGTAGCCGGCCTTTCTGAAGAGTTTTAATGTGGATTCCTGCAGGCTTCCCTTTGGAAGTCCGAGTTTTAATGTCTTATTCATAACCTCACCTTTCATATCGGAAGTTTTTACTCTGTTATAATAAAGATATATAATTTATCATAATATCCTTCATAACTTCAAAATGTATTTCACACCGGTACTCAATATAATTACAGACGGTCTATCGAAGATCCACGGGGGCGGAACAGAATCCCTCATTTACAACCTCATGGGTTCGTCCGCCGCTCTGCTCCTTGCCTTTTATAAGGAACCGTTTCTTGCTGTTGAATTGACCGAAGAGCGCGCGCAGGAGTTATCGAAGGACATCAATTTTTTCAGGGATGTTCTTAAGAAAGACCCCGTGTTTTTCCTTCCGGATCCGGATGGACCTTCCCTTTCAGGTGAGAGGGCCAGGGTGGTTTATTCCCTCGGGGATAGGGATTCGCTGGTCAGTTCTTTGAAAAACCTCGCCCTGCCGGTATGGTCGCGAGGGGAAATAAAGAGAATTGCCGCGCACCTTAGAAAAAATATGGAGATAAGCAGGGAAGAGATTGAGAAAAGACTGCAGGAAATGGGTTACAGAAATGTGCCTCTCGTTTCGGAAAAGGGCGAATACAGCAGACGCGGATGGCTTCTCGATATCTTTCCTTCCACCTCGGAAACACCTCTTAGGCTCGAGTTCTTCGGGGACGAAATAGACAACGTAAAGATTTTTGATATTGAGACCCAGAAATCTACAGAAGATGTACCGGGGTTCCTGTTGCTCCCGGCAGAAGACCCTGTGTCCGGCCCCGCGCTCTCGGGATTAATGGACGGAGCGAGCTGCTTTTTCTCAGATTCTATCAGGGAGAGAGAAGGACTTCCTCCGGATGCGATCTTCCTTTCAGCATATTCGATAAAAGGAGCGGGCTATGATGCTGAGATACTTCCCATAAAAGGTCTCGGGATTCTTCCAGAGGAAAGAAAGAAGATTGAAAACCTGCCGAAAAATATAAGACCTCTGCTAAGGGAAAACAGGATGGCGCTCATCTGCTCGTCGGAAGGCCAGGCGGAAAGACTAAAAAATATAATGAGAGACGGGGGCGTTATCGCGCCGATCATAGAAAAGAAGGACATCTTTGAATATGAAGGGGCTGTTTCAATAGCAATCGGAGAACTCTCGTCGGGCGTCCATCTGCCTGGCCTCCTGGTCCTGACTGAAAAGGAGATATTCGGCGGCAGGCCCGGCTACAGGCATATGAAGAAATCAAGGGTATCAGGGCTCCTTGCATCACTGGATGATCTCAGGGCCGGAGACTTTGTGGTCCATAAAGACCACGGCATCGGAAGATTTTCCGGGCTGGTGCGGCAGGACATTGAAGGCATCAAAGAAGACCTCATGTTGATCGACTACGACGGAGGAAGGTTGTACCTGCCTCTTCAGGCCATCAACAGGATCAGCAAATATCACGCCGAAGAAGGCCTCGTCCCGAAGATCGACAGGCTCGGCGGAAAGAAATGGCAGAAGACAAAAGAGAAAGCCAAAAGGAAGATCAGGGACATGGCCGAAAAACTCGTAGCGCTTTATGCGGAGAGAGAGGTTTATAAGGGCTTCTCATTCAGCCCCGACACCGAACTTCACAGGGAATTCGACAGCTTTTTCCCTTATGAGGCGACGACCGACCAGTTGAAGGCCGTAGAAGAGATTAAGGGAGACATGGAATCGGACAGGCCGATGGACAGGCTAGTCTGCGGTGACGTCGGATACGGAAAGACAGAGGTCGCCATGAGGGCGGCTTTCAAGGCTGTGTACGACGGCCTGCAAGTGGCCGTTCTGGTACCGACCACGATACTCTGCGAACAGCATTACAGGACCTTCAGTACGAGGTTTTCCGCCTTCCCCGTCACTATCGATTATCTGAGCAGGTTTAAATCAAGGGAAGAACAGAGGGAGACGATTAAAGCATTGGCGAACGGCGACATTGATATCATCATAGGGACTCATGGCCTTCTCGGCAAGAATGTCGGATTCCACAAACTCGGACTGCTTATAATCGATGAAGAACACCGGTTCGGTGTAGGACAAAAGGAAAAAATAAAGGAGTTGAAAAAAGGTGTTGATGTCGTCACACTCACTGCGACGCCCATTCCGAGAACGCTTTCTATGGCGCTCTCCGATATAAGAGACATGAGCGTAATAGAGACGCCCCCGGAGGAAAGGCTCGCCGTCAAAAGCACTGTGTCCCGGTTCGATAAAGGATTGGTAAAAGAGGCTATAGAGCGGGAACTTGTGAGAAACGGCCAGGTCTTTTTTGTACACAACAGGATAAAGGATATCCAGGGAATTGCAGACCATCTCAGGGAGCTCCTGCCTTCGTTGAGAATCACGGTTGCACACGGGCAGATGCAGGAGAAAGACCTCGAAAGGGTCATGCTCAATTTTTACAGGGGGGATGTTGATGTCCTGGTTTCGACTGCAATTATCGGTTCCGGTATCGATATACCCACGGCAAATACCATCATTATCAACAGGGCGGATATGATGGGACTGGCAGACCTCTACCAACTGAAAGGCCGGGTCGGGAGGGGCAACGTAAGGGCGTATGCATATTTTCTTATTCCGGGCGAGGACATTATTACCGAAATTGCAAAGCGGAGGTTGCAGGCGGTCCAGGAAATGAGTTATCTTGGGGCCGGTTTCAGGCTTGCCATAAAAGACCTGGAGATCCGGGGCGCCGGAAACCTCCTCGGTGCGGAGCAGTCCGGGCATATTCATGCAGTGGGATTTGATCTTTATATGGAGATGCTCGAAAAAACAGTGGCGGAGTTAAAGGGACTGAAGATCGAAGAAGAGTTCGAACCTACAGTTAGTCTGAAGGTTGATGCGTTCATACCCGAAGAATATATAGATGACGTTTCTTTGAGGCTGGGCATGTACAGGAGGATCGCTTCTTCGAAGACCCATGAGGCATTAAAAGCTATTGAGTCGGAGATTGAAGACAGGTTCAGCAAAATGCCCGTAGAGGTCAAGAATCTCCTTGATATAATGGGACTGAAAATAACCGCCAGGGAACTACTGATCACAAAGATCCAGGACATGAACGGACGGGTGAGTGTTACTTTTTCTCCTGAGACAAAGGTGGAACCGCAGGACATATTTGAAATCGGGAAGGGAAGAGACGGGCGGGTCAGGTTCCTTCCCGAAGGGTTTGACATTGATCTGAAGGGTTTGCCCCGGGAAGAAGTTTGCAAAAAGATTTCAGGCGTCATGGACGAACTGAAAAAAAGCCCCTCTTTACTTGTCTGAACATTTCTGCTAATTTTAATTATCAAATTTTTTGAGGAGAATAATAAATGAAGACGGGATTACTGATTTCCTTTCTTGTCCTTTTTCTTTGTTCCTGTGCGTCCGTATCAGAGAAGGACGTAAAGGACGCGAATTATCATTATCAGATTGGGGAGTCATATCTCAACGATAACAATATTCAGCCGGCTTTCGTGGAATTCCAAAAGGCATTGGAGCTGGATCCTCTTGAAAAATACAGCCATAACGCGCTGGGCCTCATATACCTCATGAAGCTCGAAGACTATCCCAAGGCGATAAAGCATTTTCAGGAAGCCCTGGAGATAGACAAAAATTTTCCGGAAGCGGCAACGAACCTTGGAATTGCCTACACACAGACGGGACAATACGATAAAGCCATTGAATCATATAAAATGGCGATAGCAAACCCCCAGTATAAAAATGCGGCCAAGGCTTTAAATGATATGGGCATGGTATACTATAGACTCTCAAAATTGGACGATGCCATATCTGCTTATAAAGAGGCGCTAAAACGATATTCCAATTTTCCCCAGCCGTATTATGGGCTGGCCCTTTGCTATAACGCCAAAGGGCAATATGGAGACGCCGCAACTGCGATAACTCGCGCGATCGAACTCGACACTCTTTATAAGGGTGACAGAAAGAAGGCTATAGAAGATCTTAAAGATAAAAAACTGCGGGCAAGAGGTGATGAGGAGAAAGACATCTCCGATTACCTGGATATTATCCAATACTGATACTGACCTCAGATTCGGGGCGTAGCGCAGCCTGGTTTAGCGCACCTGCCTTGGGAGCAGGGGGTCGGAGGTTCGAATCCTCTCGCCCCGACCAACACTTTTCTTTAAAAATCAACACTTAGACCTACCCAAAAGGTCAAAAATTAGGGCACAAAATAACTTTTTGAGACTCATACCTCAAAAAACAGAACCGATATGCAGACGATATTCCAATAAGTCTCATAACGTTGACCAAATCCCACCCTTGTGCCTTTTGGGACCCAGACAAATGGTAATCTATCCCCTACCCTAAATCCCCCCTGAAACTGTGTCAGAATAAATCGAACGCATCAGGAGTATGCTGTCATTCCGAGTTGGTACAAAGGGCTAATCATTATCAGGATTTCAAGGCATATGATGAAATAAAGAACTATAGCACTGTTCAATACGGCTTTGTTCTTATTCATACGACCCTTCACCTTACCATTAATGTCACTTCCCAATATTGGCGAATCTATCACCCATTTCGAAGGCTTTTTCGCAATCCTTTGGAAATATTTCCTTGCGTCTCTGTGCTTTCTTCTTAGGATCAAAACGGTCGGAAACTACCTTTGAATAATCATCAAACTGATAAGTATCAAAGCTGCACACATACTCCGAAGCCCCGAATATCCTCCGTAGTGTCATTTCATGAGATTTGAAGTGTTGAACGTAGCCACGTTCTGTCATCTGTTCCTCTGTCGTATTCATCGTATAGATGAACCCCGTCTTAATCTTTCCGGGGAAAAGCGACTGTGGAGGATCGGTATATGTCAGATACGGAAACAGTAAACGCTCCATAAATGATTTCATCTCTCCAGAAACAGTGCCAAAATATATCGGGGAGCCCAAGAAGATGGCATCAGCTTTTTCAATTTTCCTAAAGACTGGTGTCAGGTCATCCTTGACTGCACACCTACCATAACTTTTGCCGCCTTTGGTCTTACAGGCAAAACAGCTTATACATCCTCTAAAGTTTAGATCATACAGATGAATAAGTTCTGTTTTTGCCCCCTGTGAGGCAGCTCCTTCAAGAGCCTTCTCAAGCAATGTTGCCGTGTTCCATTTTTTCCTTGGACTTCCATTAAATGCCATAACTTTCATCGTTATTATCTCCCTTGTTTTGATGTTAGAGGTTATTTCTCCTGTCTTCCTCAATGCCCTTTTCTGATGTGTATTAGTACTGATTTTAACATCGCAAGATGAATTCCGAAATTGATATAATCTTCAATGGCGGGCTCCAAGCGTAAGAAAACTTATCTCATATCAAAAGAAGGTTTTATTAAGGTCTATCCGTCCTCACATGAGAATAAAGAAAAAGGCATACTCAGGCGTATCATTAAGAGGCTAATTCAGTTGAGGAAGGGGCATTGTGCTTTGAAATAAGGAGTTCATCTTAGGTTAATTTTGAAGATCATCATTTCTTCTAATCTTCACATCCTTTCCATATTTTCTTCATTGTTTCTTCACATTATTACCGTAGACTAAGATTGAGTGATAAACATTTTTCATGTTGGAAGCCAGTCCCCCCGACTGGCTTCCTCCCTCCCAAACAAACTTGTTCCTTACAAGATGATTAAATGCCGTATAAGAGAATATTTAAATTAGCAGTTTTTTTTCATGATGAGGCAGTCAATTCCCCTACCCACTGACTGACTTCCCTCCCGTGAGGCTTTTTTAGTATTAGGATGACCTCTAATTAAACAAGGAAGGTGAAACATAATAGGAAAGTCCCTTATGCAGGATACTGTTTCAGCGACAGGGAAGGAAAGCATTGTCAGGATTGCGGGTTCCAGAGAATATCTTTGTAAAATGGATAGAGAATTGGACGAAGATTTACACAGTGTTAGGGCAGAGTTTAGCATGCACAGTTCTAAGAAAGAACTTCCCAAATAGACGGTTCACGGAATGAATATTTCTTGAGACAAACTTTTTTAATAATACTGATGACATTTCGTACATATCCTTGCAACGGGAAACAGCATGGGATAATTCGAGCTATGAGGATTATGGCAACTGACACAACTCAGCTCCTTTTTCGGATTGCTTGGGTCTGGAACCCCTGAAACTGGATGTGTCACCTCTCCTTGAATAGGTGCCAAAAAATGCATTCCTTCTTTCTGTGCTATATGGCAACCCGTGCACAGTTGAACAACTGGTTTTGAGAGAAGATAGGGACTGTTACTAACGTGTGCATTATGGCATAAGCTACACCCGTTTGGGATTGCTGCGACCACATGAATATGCTTCTTCATGAATGGTGCTTCCTCATGACATCCGTAACAGAGTTGAGGAGGATCACTTACAAGAATGTTATTAAAATTTGAAGAGTGTGGCCTATGACAACTTATACACAAACCTTTTGCTACGGGGACATGAACTACCTTGCCTCTGAACTTGGATTCATTGTGGCAGTCATAGCAGAGTCCTGGCACATCCTTTAAAAGAATCTTCTCGAAATTTGACTGATGAGGATTATGACATGTTGTACATGTGTCACCTACTATGGGGGGATGAAGTGACTTGCCTATAAATTGTGATTTTTCGTGGCAACTGAAGCAGAGTCCTGGGACATTTTGAACAAGTCTAACGCTATCTTTCTGCTCTGGATGATTCATGCCTTCCCTAAGAGTATGGCATGCATGACAACTTGAAGTTAGAGGAGTATGGATACTTTTTGACGGTTTTGTAAATTCCACATGGCAACTCAGACATGGCTTTCCCTCAGCGAAAATATCAGAGATGTTAAAAGTCCAAAAAGCAAATATAAAAAGTGGAATGCTGAAAAATCCAAAGGTAGATATAGCCTTCATAATCAGGTTATATTTGATTTCTGCTCCGTTGTCAAATAGTCCTTCATCCTTCAGGCTTTTTATATATTTTCTTCATAATTTCTTTTTATACTATAATCAGGTGAGAAAATTCTTCTCATCGACAGCCAGTCCCCCCAAGAAGACTGGCTGTCTCCCTCTCCTTGTGAGAATTTCTGCGTGAAAGAAAAGTAAGATGGACTTCAAAGATTCCGTAAGCTTCCCCATTAGGGGTAAGAAAAAGGAGGGATTTCAATGAAAATTGTTGTGGTCGTACCGAAAGTTGGCACCAATCTCAAAAGTGCCTTGGTCAGTAAAGAACTTGAACTAAGAGGGAAGGGAACCACGTTTTATCAAGAGCAGCGGGACAAATGGAAACATACGAAATACCCTGGCTGGATAAATCTAAGTAAGGCTTCACCAGATATGCTTGTTGCCAAAATTCAGACCAAGAAGGAAGGTGAAGAATGGAAATTGCTTTCAGCATTCATCGGATATATTGACAGATATTTTGGGGATAGAGTTCTCTCAATATCCATTCATTCAAGATAATAATGAAGTAGATTAGGTATACGGCATATAGAACAACAGGGATATGCATAGTAATTGCCATCGAAGAATCATGATCCCCTGACTTACCCGAAATACCAACTTCCTCATTTCCTCTGCCTTACTTCTGAATCACCTTACTTCTGAATCATTGACTTTCGACCATATATCAAACTATCATTATGCAAAGACAGGAATTAATGTTTACGGTTAACCCTCAAATTTAGGGGAGACATTAATATGTCGGACGGACTTTTAAGCAAGTCCCCATTATCAAAGATGCTGCAGTGCCTAAACTTCCTCCATCTTCACAAACAACGTTCAGAACTAAAAGATGAAACCTCAGAATCCAAGGAAGTATTATCAGAGAGTGCTGAGAAAGCAGTGGACACATCGAATATTCAAGATCAAATCATCGAAGCAATTCGGTCAAAGTGTAAAGTGGAGTTGAACTACAAGGGAGAGGGATATAGGATAGTATGCCCTCATGCTATCTACATTAGCACCGGTGGAAATATCCGTGTGGATTCCTACCAGGTTTCAGGCTATTCGAGTCATTCCAAGAAGTCTCCCCATTGGAGACCTTTTGATGTAGCAAAAATTACAGAATTAAAAATTCTGGATGAACCCTTTGATACTGTACATGGATATGATCCCTTCTCCCAAAAATACGTAAATGCGATTGTTAAAATATGAAATTTCTTTTGACTTACACCTTTGGCAGTTCTGAAACCATATCCTTCTTCGCAGCTTATTCAAAGTGGTGAGTTCTATCCCAAAGAAGCAAAGACGGCAGAAGCTCGTCTAAGATATTATGCCGAGAAATTTGACACAGTTGAAGTTGATTCAACTTATTATGCTATTCCTGAACTTCACATTTTAAAAACTTGCTATAATTATACTGACTATGATTTTTAATAGTTATGCATCATGAATGTATCAGGTAATTTCTGGATAATAATCGGTGTCATATGTGCGACAATTTCTGTTGCCGCACTACCAGATGGGTTCCATCTGAAGAATAAGGGAGCCTCATGAAAACAGTCTATAAAGAAGCACCAACTGTTCATTCTATTCCGATAAGTTCATTTCTTATGCATCAAGACCGATATAAAATTGATAGTGCATACCAACGTGACGAGGATGTGTGGGAAAAATGGATGGAATCGTATCTTATAGATACTATTCTTAGAGGATATAGCATCCCTTTAATTTATATTCATAAGAAAGAGGCAAAGCAATATATTGTTAATGGACAACAACGAATTACTACGATAAACAAATTTTATAAAAATAAAATTGAATTACAAATGAGATTTTCTAAAGACATTATTAAGGCTAACGGTAATGGAACAACTTATAAAGACTTATCTCATGAATACAAAGACAATTTTGACAGCTATCCATTACATATTGCTTATCTTGAGAATTATTCAGATGAGGAAATTCGTAGTATGTTTAAAAGATTACAGACGGGGAAACCTTTAAATCCAGGTGAAAAACTTAACTCATATTTAGGTCATCGAATACCAATCCTCAGAAGCCTAAGAAATCACAAATGTTTTACTAATGTCACCACCTACAGTAGGCTGCAGTAGTTCAAGAAGCAACCTCAAAATTAGAAAGTTAACAACTTTCAAAAAATTACTGCTCCCCCACACCCTGAACAACAATATTCCTGTTTCTTCCCCTATTATCGAAATCAATAAAGACAATTTGTTGCAATGTCCCTAAAGTGAGCGTCCCCTTCACTACGGGGACTGTCAGAGAAGGTTTTTATAAGAGATTCCCATAACCTACTAACAATCCTCTTGTTATCACCCGTCATCTTTAATGATGAAATTAATCCATGATCCACGTTGGCACTTGTTCATGGACAGAAAAGACCCTTATTCAAAGTGGTGAGTTCTATCCGAGAGGAAGAGATATTAGGAAAGTTGATTATCTGCATTAAAATTATAAAATTGACAAATCAGCTGTTTATGGTAAAAAAGAAGTAGGGGATTGTTTTTTACAGGGTACATTACAGCATAATTCATATAATTATTCACCTGACAAAGCCATACCTTCTATGAGGAAGGGACGGAAAGCGGCGGATCTTTCAAAGATGGCCGAGCTGCCAAAGGATGAATCTTTGGTAGCTCGGCTTTTTAGTTTCAATTTTGGGGGAATGTGAAAAAGAAGGTAACATGGCAGTTCAAGAAGTAGTTGCCGAGAACAATATTAACTGTCTCAAACCCGGTGCCTTTTCTGCATGTTCACCAGAGAGAAAGGCAACCAATAACACAACCGTTGTCCTCAAAGAGAAGGTGTTTCCAGAGTTGTACAAACGGCACCGTATCATTGCCGCATCTTATCTCGTCATTCTTTCACACAGAGATATTCAAGTCACTGATGACACGGAGCCAGTCCTTGAAGTAGTGCGTGACGACGCTTATCGTAATGTATATGAACTGCAACGTCGCTTTTCCTCTTGGGCAAGGACCGTTAGCGGCATTCTGGGGTGGGAAATCGAAAAGGGTACTTTCGTAGATAAGGTTGTTTAGAGCGGCATGGTGAGTATCGGCATCACATTTTTAATATTTTAAAAATATAACAGCTATTATTTAAAGGATTTAAACCCTATTGTCTCCCCATGTATTCCTCAGAATGCTTCCTATGTTTATTCCAATTATCAATATAAATTTTTGCGAGTTCCTTATTTTTCAAAATTAATAAGTTCTCAGCATTCTTCTCCTCAGCAGCTTTGGTGAAATTAAAACTTCCGGTAATTACCGTTTCCCTATCAATAATCATTATTTTGTTGTGGGCGATTTGATGTTCAGCATCAATAAAGGTAGGGATACCCATATTGAAGGCAAAATCCGCAGCAGAATACTTCTGAGTCTATTACTTTTATCAAGAATTCTGTATGGGACTCCCCTTTTATGGGCATTTACAAGGAGCCTTTGCAATATCCTTGCTTGTGAAAAGGAGATGACATGATTTTTCACATTACGTTGGAATGTGCAACTGCTTCCATACAATCTTCACGCCACAGGCAATTTATTTCACTGCACTCGCCGACAGGCTTTGTAGCAAAACAATCAGCATTACCCTCTGCCCTTTGGATGGTTCTGATCAAATCGGTTTTATTCATGTTTCCGAAATTGACGCCCCTCTTCTTTGCTATTTGTCTGATTTTCTGAATTTTCATAACAAGAACCTCCTCCATAATCCTCTCTCCCCAAACCAATGATGCCCATAAAACAAAGACTTTTATCTTCTCTGGCCTCCGCCCATAGAACCCATCCTGCCCCCTGAAGGCGTACCCGATGGCCTTCCGCCCGAAGGTGGACTAAATGTCCTACCGCCGCCAGAGGGTGCATTGAATGTCCTGCCACCCGAGGGCGCTCTGAACGTCCTGCCACCCGAGGGCGCTCTGAACGTCCTGCCACCCGAGGGCGCTCTGAACGTCCTGCCACCCGAGGGCGCTCTGAACGTCCTGCCACCCGAGGGCGCTCTGAACGTCCTGCCACCCGAGGGCGCTCTGAACGTCCTGCCACCCGAGGGCGGGCCCATTCTGTTACGGTTGAAAATAGATCGAGCTCCGTTTCTGACTCCAGGAGAAAGAAAATGTCCTCCCCTTGGAGCGCCTATACCCCCAAATGTCCTTCCATGGAACCTGTCTGCGGGATCGATCCTGAAAACCCTGTGGCGCCCGAAATCATTAAAATGATTCGAGACGAATTCAGCCCTATGATGAAAGTGAATGACTCTGTGGAAATCATTCAGGATGAAAAATCCGGGGAACCAGAAATCAGACCACCAGAAGGGATATGGAACCCATTCATAAAGATAATAATAATCCGGTGGTGGAGCGTAGTAGGTAACTATGGGGGGTCCCTGATCATAATAATAGTTGTTTATCACGGTATTGTCCGGATACCCGGCGCTCGGATTGACTTCGTGGGGCTCACCCTCTGTATATGACCTGACGCCTAAATCAAGATCGGCCTTGGCGTTCTCAAACGCCTTCACGGCCTCGTCTTTTCCCATTTTTATTTTGCCTGAATCCGCCGCATCATCTATTGAACCTCTTATCTCACCGAGAATATCGGG
This sequence comes from Thermodesulfovibrionales bacterium, assembly GCA_963716185.1. Taxonomy (GTDB): domain Bacteria; phylum Nitrospirota; class Thermodesulfovibrionia; order Thermodesulfovibrionales; family SM23-35; genus CAVZMO01. The sequence goes on along the minus strand of OY970295.1, from coordinate 2,413,473 downwards.
AGTAACAGGGTAATCCGCAATCCATCCATTTCGCGGTGAGATACCCACTGAACCCAATATGCTTTCCGCTTCGGCCTCGTCTGAAGTCGTGCCTAAATCAAGCGCCCCAACCAATTTAACTGCAAAGTCGCCTTCACGGATGAGCGGCTGTTGTACCGGAGGCGCTTTCGCTGCCGCCTGCTGTGATTGCGCCATCACAGGTATCAAAAGCAGGCCAATAACCACAGTCATGATTTTCATATAAAGTGACCCTTTCATATTTCACTTTCTCCTTTCTTTTATCCAACAAAGTTTTCTTTTTTAGCGACCGCCTGATGCTCTTCCATCTTCCCAATCAGAGATTGGATTTTGTCAGATACACGATTGTAGCTATTTGTCTAATAGCAAAAAAAATGCCATAAAATAACTTAAGGATTTGTTTGAATTTTTGAAACAAATGGAACAATTTCTTTGCGGCAAATTGTCTCGATTGAAGGGATATTTACCCGCTCTTCCGTTTCAAACAGAAATCCCTTGTGTCATTTTCCTCCCGCAAAGAAATCTTTCGGCGAATCCAGGGAAATATGACACACCTCAGGACAATTTGCCTCATGCAATTTCCTCGTTAAACAATCAAAATCAGGAAAATCAATTACTTATTCTCTGGCATCGATTATGCTTAAGAGTGCAATACACCTTTTTCGGCAGCCAGTCATCCCCCCACCAACTGGCTGCCGACCCCTCCTTGAAAATTAAATTGCATGACTCCTTGTCGGCCGCAAGAAATTTTTTGACCGGCATTGAATACCAAAGCCAAATTGATATACTATTATTATGATTGTGTGTTCATTTCGGTAGTCGTCTCTCCATACAAAATTGACAGAAAGGAAACATTTTATGAAGGATTGGGTAAGGCCGTTCTTGATTCAGGAATTTATTGATTCACTTGTCGGTCCCGGAAAATCAGAGGAAGGAAAAGAAAAAAAAATAAAACAGAAAAATAAAGAGCTTGAAAACTCTGAATTGGTTTATGAGGAGTTGACCAATCTGATACAGTGCGACTTTGGGAACGCACCCGCAGGAGAAAGTTCTGTTTTTACCGCGATATTCGGTTCTGTTTTAGCCGACCTTCCTGAAGATGTGTTCAGAAAACTTTCTGAGATGAAAAATGTTTTGTATATTTTCACCCCGTTTCCCTGGGCTGAAGTCAAAATTTTTGATCTGAGTGCCGGTATAAAAGAAGGCCAAATAAGAATAGTAAATTTCCCCAATAATTCTCTTGATATGACCCAAAAGGCGCTTAAAGGCGAGATTGCTTATGGGCTTGCGCGTGTTCTCTCCAGACAGAAGGGAAGTGAAGATGAATCAGCCGATGAGACATTAAGAAATTGGGGATTTGAGAAAGAATTAAAGGCTTTGAAAGATGCCCGGGCCGCATACTATCAGGATATACTGCCCGAAAAATGAGATTGAAGACCCACAGGTTGTTTTAAATTATCACCGGCATAGTGCCATAAAAACCTTGACGATGCAGAATCTGGGTTTCTACACTATATATTTCTTATGAATAAAAATATCCAGGCGGCCTTGATATCTCACCGCCAACAAAGGAACTGCTGTCAAGCTTTTTCTGCCGCTATGCCTCCCCGGATATTTAGTGAATCGCAGTTTTCAGGTCAATTTTTTTTAAAAAATCTTTAGCGTTCAAGTCTATTGAATTTATTTGTGAGCGGCAGGTATTTTAAACATATATAGAGTTTGCGAGAAGATTTTGAAATGAACAGGACAGTTTCGACGCTAATAGCCTTCGTCTTTGTGGTCGTTGCCTCGCTTTCAGGCTGTGCGAACATACGTTTGGTTTCATTTAGAGACAATACCTATTTTAATGATTTTACCGATAATGAAGACAGGAAAGGTTATGTAGAATTTTATGTAGGTGATTCCTCTGATTTGATGATTGCCGAGGTATATAAGCTTATTGAAAAATCACCGGGGGGAAATAAAAGGCTGCTCGGATTGCTCGGACAATATGACAGAAGAACTAAGGTATTTATTACAGACAAACCGGGCGACTATACTTACCTTGTCAAAAAAGAGACTTCGGTAAGTACTGTCAACGTGAGAGTCTTTGAAGGGATGCTCACCCGCGCAAGGGTAAACATTAAGAAATTATGTCAAGAAGAAGTACGCAACCGGAGAGGCAAGAAAGTACTGGTTGACTTCTTCGATATAAATGTGACCCCCGAAGCGCCGATTCCTTTTAAGTCTAAGATAAAACAATGAAGAGCAGTCTCTTGATTATTTTGAATCCTGTTCATCTCATCTCATCGAAACTTCTGTAAACATATCCCATTGCTCCGGCGAGCGTTTTATGTACAACGTGCCCTTTATAGGTATTAAGAGAACTCTTTATGGAGGCGTCCTCTCTGAGCGCCCGTTCAATACCTTTATCCGCCAGAATCATGATATAGGGAAGGGTGACATTCGTCAGGGCGATTGTCGATGTCTTTGGATACGCGCCGGGCATATTCGCTACCGTGTAATGAACAATTCCGTCCACCTCGTATATGGGATCATAATGCGTCGACGGCCTTGATGTCTCGAAACATCCGCCCTGATCGACTGACACGTCTATTATGACGGAACCTTTCTTCATGTTCCTGAGCATATCTCTCTTTATCAGTACAGGAGTTCTTCCTCCGGGAATAAGGACTGCGCCTATAACAATGTCCGAGTCCTTTATCTCTTCCCTGATATTGTGCATAGTCACCGGCAAGGTCTTTACCCTCCCCATGAACATTTCGTCTATCTTCTGCAACCTCTCCATCCTGATATCCATAACAACAGTATCCATTCCGAGGCCGACGCAATCGCGGGCGGCATTCGTTCCTACGATACCCGCACCTAATATCAGCGCCTTTGCAGGCTCAACGCCCATCACCCCCGTCGGCAGAATCCCCGCGCCCCCGTGGACCTTCTGGAGAAAGTATGCTCCCATAATAGGCGCCATCCTTCCCGCAATCTCGCTCATCGGCGAAAGCAGCGGAAGACCGCTGTTCTTCTCAAGTGTTTCATACCCGAGGCCCGTCATCTTTCTCTTAAGGAGAACATCGATAAGCTCGCGGTTTGCCGCGAGATGTAGAAATGTGAAGACCGCCTGCTCTTTCTTGAGGAGATCATATTCGGAAGGGACAGGTTCCTTGACCTTGACGATCAGATCCGCCCTCAGAAACAAATCCTCTCTGCCGGTTATTTCAGCGCCTGCATTACCGTATTCGGCATCCGCAAAACCGCTGCCTTCTCCCGCGCCTGCTTCAACGAGTATGGTGTGAGCGCCGGACCTGAGTTCCTCAACGCCGTCGGGCGTCATCCCGACCCTGAACTCCCCTTTCTTGATCTCCTTAGGAACACCTATTATCATTTAAGTCTCCTTAAACTATACAAAGATGAATTGCCCACCAAATTATAGCAAATTTCTGACACCCGGTACCGGCCGGACCGGAATTCAGCTTTGTGGCCATGCGCAGCGATAATGAACTTCCGGAGGAATATAGTCGCAATGCTTATCGACCGATTTCTTCAGCCACAAGTTCAGTGACATGGGGGCATGATTAAAGGTTCTTAACATGTGCTAAAATATTTGGCGATGATTTCCGGAAACCTGAACAATGAATCGGCAGTGCTCGAAACCCTGAAGACCGTCTTCGGGTTTCAGAGTTTCCGTCCGAACCAGGAATTTATCATTAAGAGCATCCTGAACAAAAAGGATGTCTTTGCGGTGATGCCGACAGGTGGAGGAAAGTCTCTATGCTACCAATTGCCGGCAAAGATGATGGAGGGCACCGCTATTGTTATCAGTCCGCTCATTTCCCTGATGAAGGACCAGGTTGATGCGGCCCTGGAGAACGGCATATCCGCCGCCTTTATGAACAGCTCCCTGGACGCACAGGAAATTGCCGATATATACCGCATGTTGAAATACAATAAAATAAAGCTGCTCTATATTGCTCCGGAGCGGTTTGCGATGCCGCACTTTCTTGAAACCCTGAAAGCCGTTCCCATATCGCTCTTTGCCATAGATGAAGTCCACTGCGTTTCGGAATGGGGTCATGATTTCCGGCCCGATTATCTGAGCTTGTCCGTAATTCCGAAGATGTTTCCCGTTGTACCTGTCGCGGCCTTTACCGCAACAGCCACCCGCAGGGTCCAGGAAGATATTATAGACAAGATCGGACTCAGGTCGCCCGAAATAATCCGTGCATCCTTTGACCGCCCCAATCTTTTTTATCAGGTGAAGAGAAAAGACAAAGCGGATATGCAGATTCTCGAATTTCTCAGGGAGCATCCCGGAGAGCCGGGCATCATCTATCGCACAACCCGGGATTCGGTTTCCGATACTGCTGATTTCCTGGTATCCAAAGGAATCAGTGCCCTGCCCTACCACGCGGGACTGACAACGGACGAGAGAACCAAAAATCAGGAAGCATTCAATAAAGATGAGGCATCGGTGATTGTGGCGACCATTGCCTTTGGTATGGGCATCGACAAGTCCAATGTACGTTTTGTTGTTCATGCCGACCTTCCGAGGAACATCGAAAGTTATTATCAGGAGACCGGGCGCGCGGGGCGTGACGGAGAGCCGGCCCATTGCGTCCTGTTTTTCAGCATGGGAGACATTCCGAAAATCCGTTATTTCATTGATCAGATGACAGACGAGAAGGAACGCTCTATTGCGATGGAGAAATTGAACCAGATGGTAGGACTTGCCGTGCACAATGTATGTAGGCGCAAACAGCTTCTGAACTTTTTTGGAGAGGAGTATCCTTCAGACAATTGCAGTGGCTGCGATATCTGTTCCGGCAGTGTCGAGCAGATCGATATTACCGTAGATGCGCAAATAATAATGTCGGCCATGTCGCGGACGCAGCAGCGGTTCGGGGCGGGGCATGTTATCGATATTGTAACAGGCGCCGACACGAAACGGGTCCGTGAGCTTAAGCACGACGGGATAAAGACTTACGGCGCGGGGAAAGATAAGGACAAAAAGTACTGGCGGTTTATCGTCGATGAATTACTCGCACAAGCTCTTATCCGGCAGGACGGTGATCGTTATCCTGTGCTGAAGCTGACACAAAAGGGCTCTGACGTGCTCTACGGCAAAGATCGGGTTTCCGCACTAAAAAGAGAAGACACAAAAAAGAAACAGCCGGTAAAAGGCGGGGAGTTTGACAGCTATGATGCGGACCTCTTTGACAGGCTCCGTATTATGCGGAAGAAATTGGCGGAGGAGCAGCAGGTCCCTCCCTATATTATTTTTTCGGACAAGACCCTTCACGAGATGTGCAGACACTATCCCGCATCACTGCCTGATATGAGAAAAATAAGCGGTGTCGGCGATGCAAAGCTCGAACGGTACGGAGGATTTTTTATAGAGGAAATAGCAAAATACCTAAGGGACAATCCCGGCATATTGGCTACGGGATTACAATCTGCAGATTCCGATATCAGCCCGCCCTGTAAAAGGAAAAAGGGTGAGACAGTCGAAAAAACCTATGAGCTGTATAAAAATGCGACCTCAATAGAAGACATTGCAAAGCTGCGAAATCTTTCGCCATCCACCATTGTTGCACATCTTGAAAAGCTGATCTGGAGCGGCTACGATATCGATATAGACAGGTTCGTCGATGCTCTAAAGAGGAAGCAAATCGAGAAACTTTTTCTAAAGAGACAGCAGTGGAACCTGAACCCTGTCATAGAGCATTTCAACGGTACCGTAAGTTATGAAGAGGCGCGGCTGGTCAGGGCTTATATGATGCCCAAACTAATGCGTGAGGAGTGATTACTGAAGGGTGAAGATGGAAGAAGACATTCTGATCGTCATACATCAGGTGCACAGGCTTTTCAAGGAGAAAGGGTTCACCCTGTCTGTCGCCGAATCCTGCACCGGCGGCCTGATCAGCCACTACATCACTTCCCTTGCCGGCGCAAGCATTTTTTTTAGGGCGGGAATTGTTTCATACTCTATAGACGCAAAAAAGAAAATCTTAGGCGTTTCCTTTGACATCATCTCGGAATACGGCGTGGTGAGCGAGGAGACCGCAAGAGAGATGGCCGAGAAGGTGCGGTTGTTGACGGGGACAGATTTTTCCCTATCGACTACGGGCAACCTTGGACCTGATGTGCTCGAAGGTAAAGAGAAAGGCCTTGTCTATATGGCGGTGAGCAGGGAAGGCTTGACCATTCCGAGAGAATTGAGGCTGAGAGGCAATAGAGAAGAAAATAAGGAAGCAGCCTCTTTGTCGGCGCTGCGGTTCCTCATCGAAATAATTGAGGGCATATAAATTCCGTCTATTTTTCTTTTCTTACCGCGCCGGTCATGTGGGCAACCTGTCCTCGACTCCGATCGGGGGTTCGCCCATTCGGGGTTATGCTTCTCAATAAGCCTGAGTTTCCACACCCTATTCCATTTTTTTTATCTGTCTTTCTCTCGTTAACGCTGTTTCGGCATCCTTTGCAACTTTCCGCTTCTTTCTGTAACACTCTCCTTTTAAACCTGATATAATTGTGCGTAGTACACGGTAATCTTCCTGATAATAAAGACAGGTATGATTTCGAAAATGGTAAACTCGATGAAAAAGCACTGGAACAGTATTTACACCTCAAGAGAGGTTTGTAAATTGGGTTGGTACGAAGAATCTCCTACACCTTCATTAACGATGATTTCCAAGACAAATATCGAGGAGACTATATTAGATGTTGTTGCATCCATATAGAGGGCACCCATATAGAGGGTGCAACAACATTAATTGATAACCTTATTGAGCAGGGATACAATAATATTGTCGCAGTCGATATCAGTGAAGTTGCATTAAATAGATTAAAAGAGCATCTTGGAGAAAAAAAGGCTTCTTTAGTAAAGTGGATTGTCGATGATATTACACAGCCTACTTATATCGAAAAATGGGAGGATATTGCTTTGTGGCATGACCGAGCTGTATTGCATTTTTTATTGGAAAAGGACCAGCAACAAATGTATTTAAATATTTTAAAGAGGACAGTTAAAAAAGGAGGCAATCTTATAATCGCCGCTTTTTCATTAAAAGGAGCAAGGAAATGTAGCGGGTTGGATATAAAAAATTATGACCAGAATATGTTAGCAAATTTCTTAGGAAACGAATTTAATCTGACTGAGTATTTTGATTATACCTACAAAATGCCTTCGGGGGAACTAAGACCTTACATTTATACGTTATTCAAAAAAACTGTCTAAGAAATAAAGTTTAGATTGCTCGCCATTTTTTATTTTCTGTTTCTTCCTGTAACAGGCATCCGCAGAACTCATCCAGATATTGAAACTTTCAAATGTTAATTGATGACAATGCTGACTTCTTTAAGCCTCTGACGGTATCCCATGCGTATCGTCTGCAAGATTGTCTTGAGAAGGCCATGTGTAGTAAAATTGGTACGCTCAAATCTGAAGGAATTGGAGACTCTTGTCACAGCATATGAAATATTTCATAGGAGGTAGGCAAATTGAAAACAGTTAGAAGAATCAAAATTCCTTTGAGGGCAACAGCGTGTATGGCGTTATGCTTGTTGCTCATAACATTTGTTGCGGGTCCAGCTCTATCGGAAGAATCTGCGGATGGTCACCACGAAGAAGGTCACGAAGACAGTAATGATGTGGGTCTCTTCTTGGGAGGTTCTCACCACAAAGATGAGAATGGTTTCTCGGTTGGGTTAGATTACGAACATCGTCTAAATGCAATCTTTGGTGCTGGTGGATTAGTGGAATATACTGCGGGTGATTTTGACTCATGGGTTGTTGCAGCATCATTGTTCATTCATCCATATAAAGGCTTTCGACTTATTCTTGCCCCAGGGGTTGAAACCAAAGAAAGCAAAAGTAATTTTCTTTTCCGTACCGGGCTCGCTTATCAATTCGAAATCGGCAACAAATGGTCAATATCTCCGGAGTATAACGTAGACTTTGTACATGGCGAGACAGTGCATGTTTATGGGGTGTCATTTGGCCTTGGTTTCTAACCCCTCTTAGTTCTCTCTCATTTCTTGCGGCGACAGAGAAAGAGCAAATAATAGTTTATAAGAAATATTATAGGGGGCGAGTCTGAATGTTTCGCCCTTCCTTATTATGTATCTGTCATTGCGTGATGTCCTTCCTTGTAGTCAACGCGGAGGAGTCGGGGTGAAGACCGTCAAGTATCTCTCGAAATCAACACTGCACAACTTTGCAACGCTACATGAACCTCGCCTTTGGTACTTGTTACATTATAGACGAATATGACCGATACCGCTTGTCTTGATGCGTATCCAGTTTTTGTCTTCCATTGGTTATCAGTTTGAAGTACGATTATAAAGTCAACAGCAAAGAAGTTAAACATCGGAAATGCGTAATCTTTAATAACTATAGGAAAGGAAACTGTGTGGGAGAGCAAAAGAAGAAGGTCAGGCTTTATTCTCTTAGCACCTGTCCGACATGCAAGAGAGTGAAAAAATTTCTGGATGAGCACGGTATACAATATGAATTTACTGAAGTGGACCTACTTGACAGCGGCGAGCAATGGATTGCCTCAAAGGAAATAAAGAAGTATAATCCTGCTGCTACGTATCCTACTCTTGTTGTGGAAGAGATCATATTGGGATTTGACGAGGAAGGCATTAAGAAGGCTTTGGAAATAGAATGACTACAGAAAGATTATATGAAATCCTAACCAAATATGCGGAATCACAGGGGATCCATCTGAATAGAGACAAGGAGTATGTCTTGGAGATCCTATCAGGATTGCTTAGCAATGAAGGCCGGTATGGATATCGTTCCTGCCCGTGTCGTCTTGCATCCGGGGTTAAGGAGAAAGATAAGGATATCATATGCCCTTGTGTCTACAGAGATCCTGACATCAGAGACTTCGGGAGTTGCTATTGCGGACTCTATGTGTCAGGGGACTGGAACGATGGCAAGATCACGCACGTAAGAGTGTCTGAAAGAAGACCGCCGGAAAAGTGAGGAGGCTACGCACGATGTTCTTCCTGAACACAACGCTTCCCGAAGCGCAGATAAAGATGAGCAGTGCATATAGAAATCTATAATAAAAAATGGTTAGATATTTTATCTCTCCCTCTAAAATAAATTATAAATATTTCCAATCTATTTTTTAATGTGATACAATCTATCTAAACTAAAATAAGGAGGCAACATGGCAACAGCAATGAAAGCAAAATGTGCTGCAAAAACCAAAGAAGGAAAGCAATGTAAGAATTCCGCAGCCGGGAAATCGAAATTCTGTGCATCTCACAAGAAAAAATAGTTGTAAACTGTAAGAGCATTTAAGAAAATTCTCAGAGGATAGAATTATCCATTAACAGCGTGTAAATTTAGATTCACGCGGGAAAAGCAAATTCCTATAAGTCTCCGACCAGTTCGAAGAGGCATAAGTAAATAAGGGGCGCCTTTACGCTGAGGTGAAGCCGATGGCAATTGAAACAAAAATAGAAGGAAATAAGCTCATTATCACATGCGACTTGGAGGAGCCTACACCGAGTGCCTCAGGAAAAACCCTTGTAGTAGCCAGCACGAGAGGCAACATGAAAACATCGTTGACCGTAAAAGGAAAAGCATTGACTATCGGCTTGAACGCCTATATCCCCAAATAGACCTATCTCTTTTTTTCAGGCTATATATGATAGTCAAAAGAAACCCGGAAAAGGTTGAGCGGGGTGGAAATATCTTTAAGTCTGAAACACACACGGCGGCTTATTTCCTGAAATGTTTCAAAAAAAGTTTGCTGTAGAAGCCTGAAGATCAAATAGGAGTTATCGCCCGACGACGTTTTGGTGCCGCAAAACCTTCTTCCTGAAGGACGCAACTTGAAAGCTCGATATTATTGTGCACAGTAGAACCGATAATCTATAGCGACTCAAATATGCAGCGGGTTTATTGAATACGGCAAATTCTTCTTGTTAGGGGATTTTTAGTTATTTTCTATTGGCTTCCGATACGAAAAAATCATTTTCAACAACTTTTTTGCGAACAGTGTCTCCGTCAAATGATATTATAATCTCGTTATTGCTTAAGGTGTCGACAGGCTTGACATGTGAATACCAAATAATCCCTCTCGTTTTTGAGTGCCGTGCGATACGCTCATAATCATATGATAGTTCAGAACCTTGTTCGACTGAATGGATTAACTTATTATCACTTTCAACAGATGGTTTCCCGTAAACAGAGCCGTCTAATCTAATAGTGATGTGAGCATTATTGGCGCTTGCCCAACCATCGTTGTTAACCTCAAAAAATAGAGCTGCATCTGGAATATCGAGATACTTTTTCACCATCTCTGGGAGAAGTTTGGCATTGGCTTTAGCGATTGCCGCTATGATTATCTTCTGCTCATACGGTTTCCATTTCACCTTAACATCTTGTGATTGGTCTTTCTTTGTTTCAAGTGTTGACAGAACCAATTTTATTTTATCTTCGGAAAATCCATACTCTCTGAGAGAAGTTGTAATATTCTCTAAGGCCTTTTTTGCGATTTCTTCTGGACTCATCATCATCTTCCAGGTAAAAACTTGCATCTGATATTCTGCAGGAATTTTGTAGTCTATGGCACCGCATGAAATTAGTATGTTGGGTTTAATGAGAATTCCGTGTCCCCATAGGAAGCCAGCTATTAGAATTATTAGTCCAAGTACTGAATAAAAAAGTTTTGATTTTAAAATATTTATTATAATTTTCATTACCGATTGTATTATTGCTCATGAATATGATTTACGAAATAATCATATCGAGGGAAATTTGTGGAGAAGAGTTTTGTTGATAATCAATAGCTTTGTATCAGAGTTTGGATGTGGTCTCGTAGGTGGCAGAAACACTCTCAACAACTTCCTGGAACAAACATCTGAGCAGTGTGATATAATTTTGGTCAGTACAACCGGAAATCGATATGATGAGAAAAATGGTAGAAAATTGACCTTGCTTTAATTGTCCTTCGGTATCGCCTACGTAGTCTTGGCAAGTATAAGTGTTAGCCCGCTTTCAAGGCGTCTCAAATCATATACTTTGGAGAATAACTGTGAAGAAAAATTTAAGGAAGATTGGACATAGAACGCCGGGCCAAATAAGGGAGCACTACGAAATAGAAAGAGAATTGGCAAATAGATTACGAAGCGCCTCTAAAGAAGAAAGGCACTATCTTTATTCTTTTCTGTATGATGAACTGCATCGGCGTGTTCCGCATCTTCCACAACTGACGCGAAAATCATCGCCTATAGAAACAAATCGAGCCGTTGTTGCGCAGATGAAGTTTCTCAAGGTCTTCTTGAATAAAGACGCCACATTTCTGGAAGTTGGGCCTGGAGACTGTACGTTATCATTTGAAGTGAGCAAATATGTGAAACAAGTTTATGCAATTGACATATGTGATACAATTAGCAGATCGGCGATAACACCTGAGAATTTTTCCCTCATTCTATCCAATGGAGGTAGCATTCCAATACCTGATAATAGCGTAAATGTGGCATATAGCAATCAACTTATGGAACATCTACACCCTGACGATGCTTTGGATCAACTGCGAAACATTTACAGGACTTTAATTCCTGGTGGACTTTACATCTGCATAACACCAAATAGATTGAACGGACCTCACGATATTTCAAAGCACTTTGATGAAATAGCAACGGGCCTTCACTTGAAAGAATATACAAATTCAGAATTAAGTTCGCTATTTAGAGATGCAGGATTCTCAAAGATTAGAGCTTACGCTGGCACGAAGGGAAAATACACGAGTTTTTCTCTCGTCCTACCAATCTTGTGCGAGAAGTTATTGTATATGTTGCCGTACGCTCTAAGAAAACAAATCTCACACAGTTGGCCGATCAAAGCTTTGCTCGGTATTAGATTAGTCGGCATAAAATGACTCAGACAGAAGAAGTTGGATTATCAAGCACAAAAGAAGTAGTCAATAGTAAGGGTCCCTTTAAAAGCCCGGATGAGGTAAAGGCATTAACTCCATTCCGAATAGATATAAGACGCCTTCAAGCCGTCTCTGATTAAACCTATTTTTTTTGCCTTGACAGTCCCTGCGCTGCTTAAGGCAAACTGTTATGAGTCTTTCTTCAGCCGAAAATCATCACGTTACGTCTCTTGTTAGCTTTGCGACATTGTAGGTGACTTTGAGAAAAAAGATATGCGCCTTCCGGGACGAAAGAAACGCTGTATTCCAGAGAGCCTGGAGAGGCAAACATCCTTCCTGTACTCGATAACTTTTTCGTATTGTATTACCTTCAACATTTCGCTTGTTAATAGATAAAGAAATCACAGTCTTGGTAAGAAGGCTGAGGCTTTACCGAGGTCGAGTTATATATCCAATAAAGGTAGCCAGAACAAAGCAGGCAATAGAAACAAACCAGTAAGCGATACGTCCCATTCGTCCTCCTATATTCTCCGCCCGAAGAGACTTGCTCAAGTTAATAGAGAATACTATTGATATTAATATTAGATAGAAGATGATTCGCCCTAGCGGTTCTCTTAAGAATATTGCAAGCGCCGGAAGGATAAAATAGATTGGACTAAACCCACTGATTTGACTACCACCACTTCCTGCAACCATCAAAGTAACGCCGATGATGTCCAGAGTGAACATAATAAACAAAGCTGCTGACCACCTCAATAGAGGCATTGTTGTTCCTCCGAAGAGCGGCTGCCAAATACGTGAAAACTCATCAGAAAAAGCCAGACATCCAAAAGTTATCAATGTGAGAGTAATTATGATGATCATTATGAGGGTCGCATTAAAATGTTCACCCGACGTGTATACATTTCCCCATGCCAGTGCGCCCGCACAGATAAACATAATCACTACGAGTGAAAGTTGGGTGATAAAGGCTGCACCAGTAATATTGACAGGAGTAATTACTTCATGCATTCCGTTCATTATAGCAAAAAAAGGATATTTATGACTCGGCAATCCGCGCTAATGTTGAGAATTACAGCTATTCCTTGACTATGACGCTTCCGGAATGACTACAGCTCATACAGTTACGTTGAAATGTTAACTAAACGGTTAGATTACTTCCTGTAATCGAGTCCTTCAGGGGATCATATAATTCTCCAGAGTTCAAGTTGTAATATTTGATGCCGACAAAAATCCTGTGTTATAGCGGATTTATTGTGCTATGATTTACCATAAAACAAAAAAATACGGTATCAGGATAATCATTGTTGTGTGTAAAAATTAAGCAATTTCAATAAAATCGTGAGGTGCAAAACTATGTTACATGCCTTTCGCAAATTATTAGAAAAGGCCGATGGTCGCTCAGAATTTGCTATTGTTGTTGTTTGTGATATTCGAGGCTTCTCCGAGTTTAGTACGGTGCATGAATCTCCTGACACAGCCATGTTTATTAAGAGATTTTACTTAAAACTTATAGATGACTATTTCCCGACCGCACAATTCGTAAAACCAACTGGGGACGGGCTATTAATCATATATAGATATACGGAAGATAATCTAAATGACATTTCAAAAGATATTCTTGGCGCATGTCTAAATTGCATAAATGACTTTCAGAAACTTTTTAAAGAAGATCCAATGATTAACTTTGAAACCCCCAAAAACATTGGGTTTGGCATTTCAAGAGGCCCTGTATGTTGCTTGTTTTCTGGAAAACAAATTATAGATTATTCAGGCCGATTGCTAAACTTAGCATCCCGTCTGATGGATTTGGCTAGACCGAAAGGAATTGTCATTGATGGCAATTACTTGATTGACGTTGTCCCTGAAGATTTGAGAGGAAGATTTAAAGATTACAATGCTTATATACGGAGCATTGCGGAAGAAACACCGCATTTAATTTATTATTTGAGTCCAGAGGTTGAACTGCCAGACTATTGTCTCCATCCAATAAAGAAATATGACTGGAAGGAAGAGGTTAAGGATATTTTAGCCGGGGACTTATTGAAACTTTCTGGAAATTATGGTTTCCATCTGAAAAAGAAGGCTCTTTATACATCAAAAATTAAAACAGGACTAAAATATCCACATCCTAATGTTAAAGGCTACACAAGAACATCTTATTTGAATGATTTCAAGTACAAAGAAGACGCATCCGGACCGCATATTTTGATTGATGTGAAAGGGGCAATAAAAATCATTGAAGAGAACAAGGTAAAGCCTCATACAAAAGTGCAGTTTGTAATAGACTATATTGCGAAATAATTTATGAACACAACAACCACAGCAAGCGGGCGCGGAATAAGGCTGGACGCAATTTTGAAACATGGCTGCCGCTGATGCCCGGAGTTACGAGTATTTCAAGTGTAAGTCTTCAATTTTCATCTTTTTTTCATTTCGCGACTTAGTAGGTGTTATCAGTATCCCGACGCCGCGAATGCCCATGCCATAATACCCATCCGGAAAAACCTATTTCTCTTCAGATTCAATACCCTGTACATTCAAATGGAAAGTCACGTCATTATTCATGCGCTGCTTTTAGCAGGAATGGGAACTGAAAAGATATCGAGAAACGATGGTTTGCTTGCTTCTGAGCGAAATTAAATGCACGTGGGAGAGCGTCTAATAAGGCAATTCTCTGTTTTAAATTTTTCGGACTCTGCTTTTAATCAGAAAAGCCTCGGGGAATAATTTCACTTCTCAATCATTTTCATGAACTCATCATATGTGATCGTCTTCACTCGCAAAGACTTTGCCTTCTCTAATTTAGACCCCGGTTCCTCCCCGACCAAGAGATAATCGGTGCTCGCGGAAACGGCGGAGGACGCACGGCCGCCGTGGAGCTCAATGAGATCTTCAACTTCCTTTCTCGGTTTCGGCAGTATGCCGGTGATCACGAAAGTCAGACCTTCAAAGGTCTTTTTCCCTTTCTTCCCGGAAACATAATCGGGATTGATTATGATCAGTCCATGCGCTTTCAGGGTTTCGAGGGTTCTTATATTTTTTTCGTCGCTAAAGAATGTGGAAATAGAGGAGGCGATCTTTTCTCCCATCTGTTTTATCTCCATGAGTCTTTCCGTTTTCACCCGATAAAGGTCTTCGAGCTTCTCGAAGTTTTTTGCAAGAAGCTTTGCTCCGTATTCGCCCACGTGGAGGATCCCGATCGCAAAGAGGAACCTGGCAAGGGTAGCGTGTTTCGACTTTTCAATGGCCGCTATAAGATTCCGGGCGGATTTTTCGGCGAATCGCGGCAAATCCAGGAGGTCTTCTTTTTTCAATTTATAAATGTCCTCGAAATGCGTTATGAGCCCCTTTGAGTAAAGAAGCTCCACATTCTTCTCGCCCAGCCCCTCTATATCCATACCTCCCCTGGAAGCAAAGTGAATAATCTTCTCCTGCACCTGGGCGGGACAATGGAGCGAAACACACCTGACCGCCACCTCTCCCTCTTCCCTGACGACCTTCGAACCGCATGCGGGGCATTCTTTTGGTATCGGGAAGTCCCTTTCTTCGCCGGTCCTTTTTTCTTTTATGACCGTTACTACATGGGGAATAACATCGCCGGCCCGCTCTACCACAACAGTATCCCCTATTTTAATGTCTTTTCTTTTCAATTCGTCCCAATTATGCAAAGTAGATTTTGTCACCGTAACCCCGCCTATCCGCACAGGCTCAAAAACAGCATAAGGAGTGATCACTCCCGTCCTGCCGACACTTCCGCGAATATCCTTTATCTTTGTAGTGGCTTGATGAGCCGGGAACTTATATGCTATCGCCCAACGCGGCTCTCTCGTCTTAACACCCAATTTCAGCTGGAGATCGAAGTCATTAACTTTTATGACGGCCCCGTCAGTCTCGAATTTGAAAGAACCTCTTTTTGCTTCCAGGTCTTTTATCTCAGCGATGATCTTGTCGATTCCCTTTTTGCGTTTGATCACCGGGGTCGGGAATCTTGCTTCTTTCAGCCAATCGATAAATTCTTGCTGACTCTTGAAAGTCATTCCCTTTACAGTTCCAACCCCATAGCAGGCAAGATAGAGTTTTCGTGAAGCCGTAATAGAGGGATCAAGTTGCCTGATAGAACCCGCCGCAGCATTTCGGGGATTGGCGAATAATGTCTCTCCCGAATGCTCTCTTTGCTTGTTCAATTTTTCGAATTCATCGAGGTTCATGTATACCTCGCCTCGTATATCAATTTCATCCGGGACCTTTCCGCGGACTTCGATTTTGAGCGGGATTGCCTTAATGGTCCTGATATTCTGCGTCACATCTTCACCTTCGTACCCGTCACCTCTCGTGGATGCCTTATAGAGAAGACCGTTCCTGTAAGTCAGCTCCATAGCGAGCCCGTCGTATTTCGGTTCAATTGTATATTCTATTTCCTCATCGGTGTTAAGCAGCCTCTTTATTCTGACATCAAACTCTTCTACTTCTTCATAAGTGAATGCGTTATCCAGTGAAAGCATAGGCACGCTATGTTTTATTTTTTTAAACTTTTCGAGCGGCGGAGCTCCGACTCTCTGCGTGGGTGAGTCCGGCAGGACATAATGATATTTTTCCTCGAGTTCTTTCAAATGAAAATAGCGATGATCATATTCGTCGTCAGATATTTCAGGGGAATCGAGAACGTAGTAACGATAGCTGTGATAATTTAAGTCGTTAACAAGCTTCTCTATTTCATTCTTGATATGCTCAGGGATATTTCCGGCAGATGTCATTCTTAAACCAGTTTTCCTCTATTTAGCTCTTGCGCCGAATCTTTGAAAAGTATTCCATCACCATATAGCCGAGCCACTATTATCAACGATGCCTCGAAATGATTTCAACAGCCGGAGCCTTGGGACATACCTCCCAGGCTGTCTCAGGGAATACCGCTTACGTCATCGTCGGGTAAAGTCCCCGAAGAGCCGCCTTCTTCTATTACCTTTTCAGCCGTCTCTTTATCCTCTTTTCGGACCAATATCCTGATCTCGCCGATTTTGCCGATGTTTACAGGATATGGCGTCACTTTTGAAGACCTTAAGACCACAGGGATACCGCCGCTCTCCAGGAGGTCCTTTATAATCTCTGCCTCTATGGGATCATAGGTGACAAGAACTTCAGTCCATTCTTCACTCATTCAGATTACTTGATCCTTTGAGAGATAGCCTTAAATTCTTTTGTCCCGGCCACTTTCAGCAGTTGGAACAGGACAGTTTCCGTACATGTTATGGCAGCGCCTGCGTCTCGCATGAATTCAAGAGACGTCCTCCAGTTTCCCTTCACCCTTGAGCATACCGCGTCACTTACAACATGAACTGCGAAATCATTTTGCAAGAGGCCGATACACGTCTGAAGGACACAGATGTGGGTCTCCATGCCTGTGAGGATAATTGTTTTCCTGTCAAGTTTCTTCACCCCGTTAAGAAATGACGGCTCATAACAGCAGTTGAAAGTCAATTTTTCGATGGGATGATAGACCGGTAATGCATTTTTTATCTCTTCAACCGTCTGCCCGAGCCCTTTTGAATACTGCTCCGTTACGATAATGGGAATATTAAGCATTTTTGAGAGTTCAATGAGGTGGAGGCAATTGTTTATGACGGCGTCCTTCATGGTCATGACCGGCGCGAGCTTCTCCTGTATGTCAATAATCAGTAAAGCTGTATCATCTCTATCGAGGAAAAACTTTTCCATGTTTGCTCTTCAGTGAGTTATTATTCAACTATGCAGATAGCCAGCCCTGCTCCACGGTTTATGACGGCGGTTGCGACACTGCCCATTATAAGCCGTTTTGCCTTTGAATAGCCGTAGCGCCCTATCGCGACCATCTGATACCCACCCTCTTTTCCCTCATGCAGTATTTTTTCGGCCACATCGAGAGTGTCGGTGATCGTTTTGGTTTCTATCCGGTCCCGGCTTATGCCTTTTTGGGTCAGAGTTTCGACAGCCTTGTCGAACATCGGCCGGAGTTTGAGTTTCTGATTGCTCAGCCATTTGTCGATAACCTGTTCTCTTGCTTCCCTTTCTTTCTCAGTCAGAATATGGCCGTCATCCCAGAGCGGGGCCGGTAAGTTAGAGATAACGTGCAGGACAGTAATTCTTGCATCGCCCATCCCTGCAAACAGCCGGCCGACAAAATCAACCGCTTTCATCGCGCCTTCTGAATCATCGATAGCAACCAATATTTTGCTCATCCCTTCCCTCCTTGACCTTATTATTTATTACGAATGCCCGGTCCGCATGTATCCTCAACCGGTATTTATTATATTTTACTGGAAAAAATTTGCAATGCCTAATTTTCGTGCTGCAATTCGATGATTAGATTCTGTATGAGCAGAGTGATAAAATAAAAAGTATTTTGGAGATAACAATATAATGACAATGAAAAAGATGCTACATAGTCAGCAAGAGGGATGCCGGATGGAATCATGGAAGGACAATATTTCTTTCATACTCATTGAGCCAATGAAGCCGGGAAACATCGGCGCTTCCGCACACGCGATGGAGAGTATGGGGTTTGAGAGGCTTGAACTTGTAAAACCCATGGAATGTGCGCACAGATTGAGAAGAGAACAAGAAATCACAGATGATCGGCCGTGCTGTGTTGGGCAAATCTCAAGTATATTGTATGGCAACTTCGTAGACAATAGTCGAGTGGTTGGCAGAAGGAGAATCACCTTAAACCATTTCACAGTTCCTTGTTCCATTTCCTTTTCCCTCCTTATCTACAGACTCAAATCTCAGAAAGTCTCAATAAAAAAAGCCACAAAGTCAAAAGTCTTTGTGGCCTCATAAGCTGCAAAAGCTTCTAAAATTCTATTTATAGAATATTATTTCTTACACGAACAAGTAGTTTTGATGGCAAGAAAAAATTGAGGATTACCGGAGAAAAGTAGTATAGCGTTTGACCTCACGAGGAGGCGGAGCAGTTTTCCACCGATCCCGTGTATGCACTTATTCGAAAAGCTTGTGCCACCTTCTACAACCTTTTTGATCAGATGGCGCCTCTTTCGAATTGTGCGACAGCCTCCCATATCGCGTCCGAGACTATCCAACAATGACTTGGTAGAATGTCGGCGTGGGTTTACCATCAAAGAGTGGTCTCACTTGATCGCCCGCTTCATCATGGGTAGGACTGCTATGCATTGCCTGGAACGAGGCTTGATCTTCAAATTCAACTACAGCCGCATAATTTCCTCCCTTTACGGGTTTCAGAAGTCTTCTGTTTATAAAGCCACTAAATTTGCAAAACGCTTGGTTTGAAGAGGCAAACCATTTTTGAAAGTCAGCATCCCTGCCTTCCTTAATGGGTGGGAAAGAGATAATAACGATAAACATAGGTCACCTGCACCTTCCTTTCAAACAAAGATTATACCAACCTGGCATACCTCACAATAGGTTAAGTTTATAACATAGCTGAGGACTCGTTCAAGCAATAATCAAGGGTAAACAGGGCCTGTATAATGCCGAACTTGGCTTTTTCTCCTTATTATCAGGATTATCAGGGAAAACAGGAATGGCATAACATAAGATATTTGTCATTGTTGATTTCCAAACGAACTTTACGGATATAACGGTGACAGCTTGGATGTATATTTCAGGAAACATTTAAAAGGTTATCTCCCTGTTATCGTTTATGAGGAAAGAGTGCCTTGGTTTCAGCGAATATGATGTACTTGTTTCATATTTAGTGAATCGCAGTTTTTGGGTTAATAGCCTTCTCTGGAGCTGTCTTATTGCCTAGGTTTATTTCCACGGATCCTCTTTCCAATTCAAAAACCATATATGTTTTCTTAGAATAGATATAGCGCCTGCTCCCGTAAGAAACACAGGTTCCTTTGAAAGCAACCTGTTGACCTGCTTTCAGATTTTTAACGTCAGATGAAGTCGCCACATTAATGATGACATCGTCACCGCAATCAATTGAAACCGCATAATTCTTATTAGCTCCGCGTTGCCAGACATTCACCACAAAACCTTTTCCTTCCAAGACCTTGCCTTCGATATTTTTTTTATAAAATTCCTCCAGTTTTGCATCAGTCAGAGGAAGCGCCTCCTTACCTAAAGAACATATATCCGATGCAAAAACTTGAGGAATTAATAGCAGGGCTGCTATTAGAACTGTTGCACAGATCGCGGCTTTCATAAATCCACCATAATCTTTCTAAAGGCAGTATATTTGAATTCTCCTAAAAGGTCAATCACAGGAAAACGATTATCCTGATCTAGTGTAATGTCCCACTAATATCTTGACAATAATGGTTTATTGTGGTAAACTTTTTTTATGTGGGAAAAGGCAAACGCGTTGAAGATGACAAACGACCAGCGTGCGACATTGGAAGCTTGGAATCGGGCGAAGACCAGCCCTCAGCGAACGGTTCTACGGGCGCGCATTTGCCTGTTGGCGGCGGACGGCCTGTCGAATAACGCTATCGCCGCCCAACTGTCCACCTCCCGCCCGACAGTAATTCAATGGCGCAAACGTTTTGAGGAGCACGGACCGATTGGATTGGCTGAGGACGCACCCCACGGCCCGAGTCCTCAGGCTCTTCCACTGGACCGAGTGAAGGCCATTATCGAGGCTACTCTCCACACGACCCCTCGCGATGCCACGCATTGGTCCGTGCGTTCGATGGCCAAGGCCCAGGGGGTCGGGAAGTCCACGGTGCAACGGATATGGGACGCGCACGGTCTTCAACCCCATCGAATCGAGACATTCAAGTTGTCCAAGGACAAGCGGTTTGTCGAGAAACTGACGGATGTGGTTGGAGTATACCTGAATCCTCCGGACAAGGCGGTGGTGCTGTGCGTCGACGAGAAAAGCCACGTTCAGGCATTGGACCGGACGCAGCCCGGCTTGCCGATGAAAAAGGGGCGATGCCGAACCATGACCCATGACTACAAACGCAACGGCACCACATGCCTATTCGCGGCATTGAACGTGCTGGAGGGTAAGGTCATTGGCTCCTGCTATCAGAGACATCGCAATATTGAATTTCGGAAGTTCCTGCGACAGATCGACGCAGCTGTGCCCGCAGAGTTGGCCATCCACATGATTTTGGACAACTATGGCACCCACAACCACCCCAAGGTCAAAGCGTGGCTGGAAAAACATCCGCGTTTTCACCTTCATTTCACGCCGACCAGTTCATCGTGGTTGAACTTGGTGGAGAGATGGTTCGGAGAAATAACGCGGAAACGCATTCGGCGCGGAGTTTTCCGAAACGTCCCGGAACTCGTCGCGGCAATCGAAGATTTCATCCATATCAACAATGAGAATCCAAAGCCGTTCGTCTGGACGAAAAAGGTCGATGCTATATTGGAAAAGGTCGCTCATTGTAAAGCCGTTATAGGGACACTACACTAGTTTATTTCTCAATTTATCCAAGGATTGACAAGGGTCATACCTAGGCTTATTATAGACAATAACTATCGAATATTAAAAATGCATAGATTTAATCTATATTTATTCAGAACATTTAACGGTACTTTGTAATAACAAACTAAACTTTCAAAGTCACATAAATGTCCCTCACTCTTTTTGCATTTCTTTTCCTTGCAGGTTCATTGGGCGGCTTTCTTTCCGGGATACTCGGAATCGGAGGCGGGATAGTTATGTTCCCGCTCCTGCTCTATCTTCCCCCGATTATAGGACTCGATATGATAGGCATAAAAAGCATTACGGGTCTAACTATGATACAGGGGTTTTTTGCGTCTCTGTCCGCAATGCTGTTCTTCAAAAAACAGAGACTTGTACATAAATCCCTCGTTTTCACACTCGGCCCCTCTCTATTTTTATCATCACTCAGCGCCGCCATTTTTTCAAAGGTGGTCTCCGATCAGATTTTACTATTCATTTTTGGGGCACTTGCTGTCGTCGCCTCCGTGACAATGCTTATCCCGCGCAGTTATTCGGAAGATGATTTGACCGAGGACCAAGTGGGTTTCAACAAATTAAAAGCGGTCCTGATAGGCATCATCGTCGGCTTTTTACTTGGCCTTATTGGACAGGGGGGCGCTTTTATAATTATTCCGATCTTGTTATACCTTCTAAAAATACCGTTTAGGGTGGCTCTCGGGAGCACTCTTGCAATAGGGCTCTTTTCCTCGACAGCCGGATCTGTAGGAAAGATAGCGACCGGTCAGGTGCCCTTTCTCATGACCGTTGCCTTGCTTTTGGGCGCGGTTCCCGCGGCGAGATTGGGCAGTATTGTCAGCCGGAAAACAAAAGTTCAGTCTCTCAGATGGCTGCTTGCAATAATCATTTCGGCGACAGCCATCAAAGTATGGTCAGGT
The DNA here is from genome assembly GCA_963716185.1 of Thermodesulfovibrionales bacterium. GTDB lineage: Bacteria > Nitrospirota > Thermodesulfovibrionia > Thermodesulfovibrionales > SM23-35 > CAVZMO01. Next base: position 2,391,244 of record OY970295.1, on the reverse strand, counting down.
ATTTTCTGATCACCGCATATTTTGAAGTTCATCGGATCATCCCCTGTCTATGATAATGCCCTTTAATACCCTATAATTTGTTACATATCATTATGATTGAGAAACTACTGGATATAATAGATCTTCTCGGACACTGGAGCTATCTGATAATATTTCTGGCCTCCTTTCTTGAAAGCGCTGCATTCATGGGGTTCCTCGTTCCAGGAGAAACAATCGTAATATTGTCGGGATTTCTTGCCTTCCAGGGGTATCTGAAACTCGGAAACTGCGTCTCAATAATTGCACTTGGCGCAATACTTGGCGACACCGTGGGCTATATCGCCGGGAAAGCGGTCGGCAGAGACTATTTTGAAAAGCATAAGAGGCTTCTCTTTCTTAAAGAAAAGCACATCGAGAAAACAGATGAATACTTCCTGAGACACGGCGGCAAGACGGTTTTCTTTGGCAGGTTTATAGGATTTCTCCGCGCAATAGCGCCTTTTGCAGCCGGCATCTCAAAAATGCCCTATGGACGATTTGTTGTCTTCAATGTTGCGGGCGGCATAATTTGGGCGGCGGCATTTACTCTTTTGGGATATTTCTTCGGGCAGAGCTGGCAATTAATCGAAAAGTGGTCGGGGAGGGCCGGGTTATTCATCTTTTTTATTGTTCTCGTAATCGCAGGTTTTAGTTACCTCTATAGAAAAATAGTCAAAAGGCAGATAGAGTTTTATGCGTGGTTCAGGGACAAGTATACGGCAATCATTTCCCTGCCGTATATCAAAAATTTTATTGGGCGTCATCCAGGGTTTGTCGCATTCATTAAAGAAAGGTTGTCTCCGGGGAGCTATCTGGGACTTCATCTAACAATGGGACTTGCCTTCAGCGCCATATTTGTATGGATATTCGGAGGGATAACAGAGGATATTCTCACGGGTGACCCTATCATAACGGTCGATCTGTGGGTTTTGAACAACGTCCTTTATTTCAGAACGCCGGCAATAACCAAATTTATGGTGATATTCACTCATCTTGCAGGCGAGGCGGCCATAGCGGCAGGCAGTCTCGGCGCGGTAGCTTATTCTTTGGTCAAAAAAAGATTTGACTATCTCATAGCTTACATCTCGGCAATCCTCGGCGGGGGTATTCTGCTGCTTGTGCTGAAGGTGGCCGTTCACAGGATAAGGCCCGTTTCCGGGGCCTCGCTTATAAGCGCGGGCGGATGGAGTTTCCCAAGCGGTCATGCTATGATGTCGGTTGTATTTTATGGAATGATTTTATATTTTGCGCTCCGCAATGTGAGTTCCTGGAGGCTTCGCGTCTTCATGGTGATGACAACGGCGTTTATAATTTTTTTGTTAGGACTAAGCAGGATTTATTTACAGGTACATTATATGAGCGATATCCTTGCGGGTTATACGGGAGGTCTCTTCTGGCTGACCGTCTGCATAACAGCACTCGAGATATACCGGAAAAGAGAAAAAGTTATCCATCCGGAGCGCCTGCGTTAATCTGCAGCAATAAACCAAGATTACGCGACTACTTATAGCTGTTATTATGCAGCCTATAAGGCAAAGGTAACGAAGGAAGAATATATCAAACACAGGAAAGAGGCGTCCGTGTTGCAATCGTACAAAATTATCTCTATAAAACAGCCGTCGACCGATACCGCTGAGGCAGAGGTGCAATTGACCTTTGCGCCCTCGGAAAAGCTGGGGCGAAAAGAGCCTGTTACAACAACGGTAAAGGAGGAAATGATCAAGGAAAACAGGGGAGTGGAAGATTAAGGTGTGATAGGGGGCGTCGGGCGGCGGCGCCTCGTAATTCCTGAAACAAGCCGGTCAGTCCGTGTGCAGTACTACACAGAAGCTGTTGAAGACGGCCCAAACACGATCATCCTCTTGAAAGCCCATCTGACGGGCGTTTTCAGTGGTGACGATAGAACAGAGTTCCGTGCCGTCGGAAATACGCACTACATACTCTGTGGTAATCTCGCCTTTATTGATGCGGGAGATGGTCCCCAAAAACCGGTTTTCCGCCGTAGATTCGGGTTCCCTCTCGCCCTTCTGCAAAATCACCCAGGGGGCCTTCACCTCCGCTGTTATTAAAGATCCACTTTTGAGACCGAGTCTCGACAGACTGTCATTGGTGATCACTGTCGTCACCATATCCCCGCCAAGGGTCATCATTTCCACTTTTGCCTGTATATCTCCCTTCCGGATCGACCGGATTTTGCCAAAAAAACTGTTCCGGGCGCTTGTTTTCCGGTGGGATTCTTTTTCAACAAAGTATTTTGCCACCTGCTGAATATCATCGTCAGAAAAATCAACATACGAGGCTGTTACGTTAAGTGTTGAATGCCCCAATATTTTCTGCACGACCGGCAACGGCATATTGCCCTGCATCAGCTCCACGGCACGGGACTTCCGGATAATGTCAGGAGCGCCCAGGGCGGGAGGGAATCCGCAGTCCGATGCCCTCTCGTAAAACTTGCGGCGAACATGACCAGGGTCAACCTTAAACAAGCCGCTCAGATATTTTTTGAAGGAGGGATCATGCAAAGAGGTCCTCAACTCTTCAGAAATTGACTCAGGTATCTGGACTTTACGCGATCGACGGCCATCCGCAGCGCTTGTCTTTCCCAGAGACACTAATTGCCGCCTGAAATCGATATTTTTAAAGGGATTCAGGTCCAAAACTTCGTTCAGCCTGGCGCCTGTATAGCGTATCAAAAGGAATATCAGCAAGATACGCTTCCGGGACAGACGAACATCTTCTCTCGGCGCTCCATCCGCCCAGCTTCGAAATGACTGCTCCAACCGATCGAGCTGAACCGTATCAAGACAGCGGGATTCGTTGCGCATTGAGACAATACGCGCGTGGCTCGACCGCTCACTTATAGATGACCGTTTTATACGCTGTCCCGGCCGAAACATCACGTTCTTTTTCTTACAACAGTGCCCTGACATACGGGTGCAATATGCTCCTGTGGATCCATACTTTTAGCATATCATATTTTTTTACCGGGCCATCATTGACAACCCTCACGGAACATGATATTATTTGTTTGACACGATAAATATATTTTTCGTGCTGCTAACTTTTAAGTGGGGCAGCCTGAACAGAAGCCGGAAGGGGAAAGGGTCCCAGGCACTAAACAACATGACCGCTGAAAGAGGAACGTCATGAAGAATATTTCCGTAAAAGACATTTTTCTGGTTTTTCTTAAAATAGGCACCTTTTCCTTCGGCGGGGTATATTCGATGCTGACTTTTTTTGAGCGGGAACTGGTTGAAAAACGTAAATGGCTTACACATGATGAGTATATTGAGAGCGTTGCCATCGGGCAGATGACGCCCGGCCCTCCTATTGTGAATACCGGAATCTGCATCGGATATAAACTGAAGAAAATAAAGGGAGCGCTTGCCACAACGACGGGCCAGGCCTTCACCGGCACAGTGCTGGCCGTTTTTCTGGCGGCTTTTTATTTGAAGGCCAGAAATAACGCTCTCCTGATCTCAACCATGAAAGGGGTCGGGGCCGCTGTAGTCGGTTTACTTCTTTCAGTTGTATACAGGATGGCAAAAAAGACAATCAAAGATTACAAAACCGCTTTATTTGCACTGTCCGCTTTTTTTGCGCTTGCCGTGTTTAAGCTTAATCCTATAGGACTTGTCCTGACTTCGGGTGTACTCGGCCTGATAGTGTACGGAAGGAGGGCCAGATGATTCTGCTCAAATTCTGCTGGATTCTGATTGTCATTAACGCCCTGACTATCGGAGGCGGGTTTGTGATGCTCCCCATGCTTCAAAAGGAGTTTGTTGAACAATATCACTGGCTGACAAACAAGGAGTTCATGGATGCAATTGCTATCGGGCAGGTCACGCCGGGGCCTCTGACAGTAATGAATGCATTTATCGGGTACAAGATTTTCGGCCTGACAGGGGCGATCAGTGCAATGATCAGCTCTTATTTGCCATGCATTATTATTGTCACGATTGTGGCCAAATACTATTATGATTACAAAGAGTCCGTAATCGTCAGTTCGAGCTTTAGAGGTATTAAACCTGCGGTCATCGGGCTCTTGGCAGCCGTATCCATTTCTCTCGGGAAAGCATCTCTTGTTGATCCCATAACCTTTGTAATAGCTATAATCAGTTTTGTGGTTATAGCCTTTACAAAAACGGACCCCACTTTCGTTATTATCGGCGCGGGGATTACGGGCGCCCTGCTTTTTTAATAATGGAAAGCCGCCCGTCCCTCAATTCATAAACCTTATCGAAGTTTTTTCACTTGACATCCCGGTATTCTAAAATTAAAATTAAATTATTAAATTGTTGTTGCGAAATACATCTATGGTATTGCAAATCAAAACACATCATTTTTATAAATCCTGAAAGTCAGGACAATAAAAAATCCGGCGGCGAAGAATTATAAAAAGGAGGGAAAAAGGAGTGACTATTTCGAAGCGGTTGTTAAAATTTTCGGTCATGGCTGTCGTACCTTTGATATTGGCTCTGTTGGTGAGTAGTATTTTCGCATCGACTGAACCATCTTCAGTACCGGCTGCAACGTCATCGGGGTCACAGATTCCTTGGTGGGCTTGGTCCATTATTCTGCTCGTCTTTACTTTTATACTCGGTATTCTGGCCGTTCTCGGCGGTGTCGGAGGCGGTGTCTTATTTGTGCCGCTCGTAGCTGGGTTTTTCCCTTTCCATATCGATTTCGTCAGGGGCGCCGGTCTTATAGTGGCCCTTTCGGGTGCACTAGCGGCGGGCCCGGGTCTTCTTAAGAGAAACCTCGCAAATCTCCGTCTTGCCCTTCCGGTAGCGCTGATTGCATCAGCGGCGGCAATAGTGGGGGCCATGATAGGACTCGCCCTTTCCGCAAAGCTGGTTAATATACTTCTCGGCACAACCATCATAGGCATAGTGATAATCATGGCCACGGCAAAAAAATCTGATTTCCCGGTTGTACCAAAGCCGGACGGTTTGTCCCAGGCGCTGGGAATAATGGGGATTTACAGGGAAGAATCTTTGGGAAAAGATGTTGAATGGAACGTCCACCGGACGCTTCCGGGATTAATTCTGTTTATAGTTATCGGCGTAATGGCGGGCATGTTCGGTCTTGGCGCGGGATGGGCGAATGTCCCGGTCCTGAATCTTCTTATGGGAGCGCCTCTCAAAATATCAGTTGCTACGAGCAAGTTTTTGCTTTCAATAACCGACACATCGGCGGCATGGATTTACATTAATTCAGGGGCGGTGCTTCCGATGATCGTTATTCCGTCGGTCATAGGAATAATGCTCGGCTCTATCGTAGGCGTCAAGATACTCGTAAGGACAAAGCCGAAGGCGATCAAGTGGCTCGTTATCCTGCTTCTGCTCTTTGCAGGCTCGAGGGCTCTGCTTAAAGGGCTTGAAATTTGGAAATAGGAGGTTAAAATGGCAGAGGAAAAAAGAACACTGGCAACAGAAGAGCAGTTGGCGTATGCAAGAGTCCTGAATATTATGATGCTCCTGGGGCTTGCAGTCATGGTAATAACTCTTATTATATATCTGTCCGGAGTATTGTCGTCCTTTATTCCCCCGCAGGATATACCAAAGTACTGGGGCATGAAGTCAAAGGATTTCATCCACATGTTCCATGCGCCGACCGGGTGGGCCTGGTTAGCGATGATAAATAAAGCGGATTATCTGAATTTTGTCGGTATAGCGCTCCTTGCAGGACTTACTATTCTGTGCTATCTCGTTATATTGCCGATTCTGATAAGGAAGAAAGATACGCCTTATGTAGTAATCGCTATCGTTGAAGTACTTGTTTTGGCTCTCGCTGCAAGCGGGATCCTAAAGTCAGGAGGGCACTAATATGAGCGAACAGCAGGTGTGTTGTCCAACGGCAAGACTCGAAAAACTACTTTTGGCTACGGACGGCTCGGAATTCAGTGAGGGCGCCATAAGAGAGACAATAAACCTTGCAAAGATATGTTCGAGCAAGATTTACGCAGTATCGGTGATTGAAGTGAATCCGGAGTATATGGCCCGCGCCCCTGAGTTTTTTGAAAAATATGAAAAGCAGATAAGACAGCACCTTGAATCGGTACAGTCCAGGGCTTCGAAGGAAAATGTTGAATGCGAAATACTTGTGAATGAAGGTGAGGAGCCCTTTCAGTACATAGTCGATGAAGCAACCCAAAAAAAGGTGGATATGATCTTCATGGGAAGGTATGGCAGGACGGGACTCAAGAGACTCCTGATGGGAAGTGTAACGGCAAAGACCATAGGTCATTCCCCCTGCAATGTCATGGTCATACCCGAGGCCGCCAAAGTCAGCTATAAAAAAATCCTTGTAGCTACAGACGGCTCAAAATATAGTGAGAGAGCTGCGTTAGAGGCAGTGGGCATAGCAAAACGCTGCGGCAGTGAATTAGTAGTACTTTCTGTTGCCACAAAAGATACAAATCTGCCGGCGGCAAAGGAAAGCGTCGATAAGATAAGACAGATCGCGGACAAGGAAGGTGTGAAAGCGGAAAGTCTTGCTTTGAAAGGCACTCCCTATGAGGTTATAGTCAATACCGCCGATCAGAAAAAGGCGGACCTTATTGTTGTCGGCAGCCACGGAAGGGCGGGCATCAAAAGGCTGCTGATGGGAAGCGTGACAGAAAGAGTTATCGGGCATTCTGAGAGCGCGGTGCTCGTGGCAAAGGCACGGGACTGATCTGTTTCGACTGATGTACCCCTGCTGCCAAAGAGTGTACAACTGAGTTTAAACCCCTCCCAACTTTTCCCCTCTCCCGCCACGGGAGAGGGGGCACTTTTCCATCGGCCCGACATTCCATTGAATTAACCCGAATAATGCAGACATTGTTCAATCTGCATTATTCAGCCGCATTTTCGTGTTTAACCCAGAAACTGCAATTCACTAAATATCCGGGAAGGCATAGTGGCAGAAAAAGCTTGACAGCAGCACCTTTGTGGGCGGTCAGATATCAAGGCCGCACGGATATTTTTATCCAGAGGAAATATATGGCGCAGAAGACCCAAATTCTGTCCCGAAGGCTTTCGGGATTTTTATGTCAGTATGCCCCCCCGAATCTGAGATCAACCGCATTTTTCGGGTCATTCATACATTAGTGGTGAGCACGGCGGATACACTGTTTGAGCTCATTCTCGGGCTATCGCCCTCCGAGGTAAATTCTGTTACGATAAATCTTCCCAGAATTTAAAGCCGCTCAAACACTGTATCCGCCGCCCTGACCGCATTGAAAAAACTAATCGGTAAAAGCGACAAAATTGTCTACAAAATTGTCATATATTACAAAATTGTAGTACATATTTTTAATGAAATTATATAAAAATCAATGAGTTGTGCTCTGGCATGATTTTCGTTATATGGACACGGGGTGTATACGATGGAATCTCTTATAGATAAAGTCAAAGGGATAGAGAAGGAAGAGATACTCAATGCACTGAGAGAGTGTAACTGGGTCATGTCAAAGGCGGCAAGAAAACTCGGTATAACCGAAAGGATGATCGGATACAAGATTAAGAAATACCAGATAAAAAGGGAGGTGAAAGAAATGGCGGCTGATCATAAAAATAATATATGAGATCAGCTTTTGGAAGATACAGCTATTTGTGTCCATAGTCGATTAAAAAGGAGGGTCAAATGAAGAAAGGGGTTTTAGCAATTTGTTTGCTGTTTGTCATATTGTTCACATTTAGCGCAGCAGTCCGGGCGGAGTAAGAGAAGAGGCCGGCCGGGATGACTGTACAGTTACGCCTGAGCTGCGCGTAATAGACAACCTGATTGTGAGGCCCGAGTACCGTCACGACTGGTCCAATGTAAAGTCGTTCGATTCTGGCAACAAAAAGAACCAGGACACCATCGCCCTTGCAGTGATGTATACCTGGTAATAGAATTTAGGCTATAGAAGGAGGTTTGTATGAAACGCTTATTGAGTATATTAATAATCTTAGTGATATTGGGCCTATCAGGTTTTTTGTTCGCGGAGGAGGTTCTAAATAACCCTCCGACCCCTCCAGCGGCTGGGCAGGCGATGTCTGCCCAGCCTGTGCCTCAGGCCGCTGCCCCGGCAACCCCTGCGCCTGCGGCCCCTGCTCCCAAGATCGATACAGGTGACACGGCGTGGATGATTGTTGCGACTGCCCTTGTTATGCTCATGACGCTGCCGGGTCTTGCGCTGTTTTATGGAGGATTGGCGAAGCGGAAAGACACCCTGAATACAATGGCTATGTCATTTGTGACATATTGCATAGTGAGTCTTCTCTGGGTCATTTACGGGTTCACATTCGCATTCGGAACCGATGTCGGCGGCATTATAGGGAGCACTGAAAAGCTGTTCCTTTCAGGTGTCGGGGTCAATAGTATAAATGACCTTGCAAAGACAATTCCGGAGTATATCTACGTAGTTTATCAGCTCACATTTGCGGCCATAACCGTCGCGCTTGCAAGCGGCGGATATATTGAGAGGATGAAATTTTCGGCATGGGTGCTCTTTTCAATATTATGGTTCAGCCTGGTATATATCCCCATCGCGCACTGGGTATGGGGCGGCGGGTTCCTGGCAAAGCTGGGGGCGCTGGATTTTGCAGGAGGAACAGTAGTTCACATTAATGCGGGTATTGCAGCTCTCGTAGGGGCACTGGTTCTCGGTAAAAGGAAAGAAGCATCCCTTAAGCCGAGTAATTTAACGCTCGTCATTACCGGCGCGGGACTGCTCTGGTTCGGTTGGTTCGGTTTCAATGCAGGTTCGGCGGTTGCGGCAAACGGTCTTGCTGGTGCGGCTTTTATCAATACCAATACGGCAACCGCAATGGCAGCTGTAGCATGGATGTTGACCGAATGGATGCATACAAAGAAGCCTACTGTCCTCGGCCTTGCCTCAGGCGCGGTAGCGGGTCTTGTGGCGATTACTCCGGCAGCAGGATTCGTAAATATCAGCGGTGCTTTTATTATCGGGATCCTGGCCGGGATAGTCCCCTATTTCGCTGTAGCAGCCATTAAACCGAAACTCGGTTATGACGACTCCCTTGATGCGTTCGGTATACACGGTGTCGGCGGGACTTTAGGCGCGATCCTTACCGGCATATTTGCAGATCCGGCAATCAACGAGGCGGGGAAAGGCCTTTTATACGGCAACCCCGGCCAGCTTTTGATACAGCTCAAAGCTGTAGGTGTGACTTTAGTGTATAGCGGCGTCGTGACCTTTATAATCTTCATGGTTATTAAGGCGACTATCGGGATAAGGGTCGAAGCTGAAGATGAAATTACCGGGCTTGATGAGAGCCAGCACGGAGAAAAAGCTTATAGTCTGTAAAATTAACTGAATATAAATTTAACCCCTCCTTTTACGGGAGGGACTCAAGGGAAAGGTGGGAGAATGCTGATCACCCACCCAACCTCCTCCATCAAGGTGGAGGCATGCGGGGAAGAAATTAAAACAAGGAGGCGAGATGAAAAAGGTAGAAGCGATAATCAAGCCCTTCAAACTCGATGAGGTGAAAGACGCACTGAATTCAATCGGCATCCTCGGGATGACGGTGACGGAAGTAAAAGGGTTTGGCAGGCAAAAAGGTCATGTGGAAGTGTATAGAGGCACAGAGTATGAGGTGACCTTTATACCCAAGATAAAGATAGAGGTGGTTATCCCTGATTCAATAATAGATAAGGTAATTTCCACAATAATCGATAAGGCAAAAACCGGCAACATCGGCGATGGGAAGATCTTTATTTATTCCCTCGAAGATGTGATCAGGATAAGAACGGGTGACAGGGGGGAAGCGGCAATTTAAAACCTGTTAATAAATTGTCACTCCTGCAATCCGCCTGAAGGCGGAGCGTCGGGTAATCCTTATTATTCCCCCTTAGAAAAGGGGGTTGTTACAGAAAGATTCTCCGCCTGAGGCGGACAGAATTACAAAATAACACGACGGCCGGACTTTATAAACAGATTCTAGTTAAATTTTTCCTACAAAATTGTAGGATATACAAAATTGTAGGATTTATTCTGCGGGGGCGCAAATTTTGAGGAATGTTGATAGACCTCGACAGGAGAGACTGTGGTCCCATTCTAAAAAAACTATTTCCTACAAAATTGTAGGAAAATTAGCGGGATATATTTTCCCATAGAAATAATTCCTTTAGAATCAATATGTTCTATCTGGCATGCTTTTGGATATACGGCATGCAAAGAACTAAAGGAGGAGGTAGTATGGGAAAAAAATTGCTCGGTATACTCTTAGTAATGGGGTTGATATGTATTGCCGGAATCGTATATGGCCAGGATACGTCTTTGAGTCCCGATCAGGCTGCTCCTTCTGTAGCGGCCTCAAAGATCGATACGGGAGACACGGCCTGGATGCTGGTTTCTACAGCACTTGTCATGTTGATGACCCCGGGTCTTGCCCTTTTTTACGGCGGGATGGTAAGAGGGAAAAATGTGCTCGGAACGATTATGCAGAGTTTTATTGCCATTGCGGTGATAAGCATACAGTGGATATTAATCGGATACAGTCTTTCCTTTGGCCCGGACATCCACGGCGTCATCGGAGGATTCGACTGGATCGGCTTGAGAGGAGTCGGGATTGCGCCCAATGCTGATTACGCGCCGACAATCCCTCATGCGCTGTTTATGATTTATCAGGCGATGTTTGCGATTATAACCCCGGCGCTGATTACAGGAGCATTTGCAGAGAGAATGAAATTCTCGGCATTTCTCGTATTTACCATAATATGGTCAACAGTTGTCTATGACCCGGTGGCCCACTGGGTATGGGGCGCAGGCGGATGGCTCAAAAATATGGGCACTCTGGATTTTGCGGGCGGTATTGTTGTACATCTCATATCGGGGATATCCGCACTTGCCGCGGCGCTCATTATCGGGAAAAGGAAAGGTTATATGCAGGAGCCTATGTACCCGCATAACCTTACAATGACCGTCCTCGGCACGGGACTCTTGTGGTTCGGATGGTTCGGTTTCAATGCAGGCAGCGCGTTGTCGGCAGGGACATTGAGCACAATGGCCTTTGTCGCCACTCATATATCCGCGGTCGCAGCAACATCGGTATGGGTGGTCATCGAATGGCTGCACAGGGGAAAACCGACCATATTCGGTGCTGCAACAGGTTCAATTGCGGGTCTTGCTACAATAACCCCCGCATCCGGCTTCGTAAGCCCGACGTCGGCCTTCGTCATAGGGTTGCTGGCAGGGAGCATATGCTACGGAGCCTTGAATATGAAGGGCCGGATAGGATATGATGATTCACTCGATGCGTTCGGTGTCCACGGGATCGGAGGGATCGTGGGGACAATTGCTACGGGTCTTTTTGCACAGTCATTAATCAACCCCGCGGGAAGCAACGGCCTGTTCTTCGGCAATAATAAAATGTTTATCGCACAGATGATCGCAATATCGGTAACAGCAGTTTATTCATTTGTCATCACGGTGGTTCTCCTGAAGGTCATCGACAAAATCATCGGATTGAGGGTTGATGAAGAGTCGGAAGTGAACGGCCTCGATATATCCCAGCACGGTGAAAGCGGGTATTCTTTTTAGGGGGGTGATATATGTAGGGGAAAGAGATTCAGCGAAATTCAGTCAAACCTAAATAAAACCAACGGAGGTAGAAACATGACACCAAAAGAAGTAATCGAATTGGCGAAGAAGAACAAGGCAGTGATGGTGGACCTGAAGTTCATGGATTTTCCGGGACTCTGGCAGCATTTCTCGGTCCCGATCAAGGAGCTGACAGAGGACATATTTGAAAACGGATTAGGGTTCGACGGCTCATCCATAAGGGGCTGGCAGGCGATACATATGAGCGACATGCTTGTAATCCCGGATCCGACGACGGCAATAATGGACCCTGTCACCCAGCACCCCACAGTCAGCATGATCTGCACAATAGTGGACCCGATCACAAAGGAGCAGTACTCAAGAGACCCCCGGTATGTGGCCCAGAAGGCGGAGGCCTACATGAAGTCGACAAAGGTCGCAGATACCGCATACTTCGGCCCCGAGGCGGAATTCTTCATCTTCGATGACGTCCAGTTTGACTATACCGCAAACACCGGTTATCACTTTGTAGACTCGGTTGAAGGCATATGGAATTCGGGCAGAGAAGAGAACCCGAACCTTGGCTATAAACCGAGACACAAGGAGGGGTACTTCCCTGTTCCTCCCATGGACAAACAGCAGGACATCCGCACGGAGATGGTGCTCGAACTGCAGAAGGCGGGCATAGAGATTGAGGCCCAGCACCATGAAGTTGCCACAGGGGGCCAGGCAGAGATAGACATGAGGTTCTCACCCCTGGTGAATATGGCCGACAAACTGCTGATGTACAAATACATCATCAAGAATGTAGCGGTAAGGAACGGAAAGACAGTGACCATGATGCCCAAGCCGCTGTTCGGGGATAACGGCTCGGGCATGCACACACACCAGAGCCTGTGGAAGGGCGGCAAGCCGCTGTTTGCGGGCAACGCATATGCGGGGGTATCCGAAATGGCCCTGTATTATATAGGCGGGATACTAAAACATGCGGCGGCACTGGCGGCACTGGTAGCTCCGACAACAAACTCATACAAGAGACTCGTTCCGGGATACGAGGCGCCGATCAACCTGGCATATTCAAGCAGGAACAGGTCAGCAGCAATCAGGATACCGATGTATTCACCGAGCCCCAAGGCAAAGAGGATAGAAGTCAGGTTCCCGGACCCTTCATGCAACCCCTATCTGGCATTCTCGGCAATGCTCATGGCAGGGCTTGACGGCATAGAGAACAAGATCGACCCCGGAGAGCCCCTGGATAAGGATATCTACGAACTCGGTCCCGAGGAGCTTGCCAAGGTCCCGAGCCTTCCCGGATCGCTCGAAGACGCCCTTGACTGTCTCGAAAAGGACCATGACTTCATGATGAAGGGAGACGTATTCACAGAGGACGTAATCGAGACCTGGATAAGTTACAAGAGGGCCAAGGAAGTGGATGCGCTCAGGCTCAGACCTCATCCCTACGAGTTCTTCCTGTATTACGATATTTAAAGAATTGATAGTAACTCATATAAGATGAAAATGACCCCTTTAAATCCCCCCTTGCCAGGGGGGGACCAAGGGGGTGTTTTCAGGCCTTAGGTTTCAGAATTGGGGATCAGCGATCACGACGGTCCGCTTGTTGGTGTAAATAGTAGGTGACCAGGTCGAGACACAGGTCAAGAGGGTCAAACGCTCTCCGGCGGTTACATCAAAAAGCTTCGGATCATTCACATCCCGATAGGTCTTCTCTTTCACTCTATAAGTATATTTCCTTCCATTATAAAAAACGTATATCGGCGTACCTTCAGGAACTATATCGAGGAGGCTGAAAAAGCTTTTGGGTTTCCAGATGCCGAATTCCGCCAGATTGTGCCCCTCAATAATACTATTCCCGCCTTGTCCCGGTAACGACGAATTCGGGACATGGCAAACACCTCTTGAAAGTTGCCCCTTGCTGACGCCCTCCAGGATCGGCGCATCAACAAGAACCGAGGGAATGATTATCCGGTTATCATTGACCTGCTGCAGTTCGGCTTTTTTCTCAAGGGCATCGATCTGAGACGAAGAAAGGAGAAGAGTTATATATGGGCGTGCAACCCAAAGACCAAGTGTCAAACCTAAAAAAATAAGGATAAGGCCCAGGACATAGAAAGACCGGTCAGCGACCCTTTTCCATCCGTTTTTCCCGCTTCTGCCTTCTCTTACTGTTAAGCTTTTTTCAACAGGACCCTGCCCTTCGGCAGAGACTTCATTGGCCGCAAAAGAAGGGAATGCCTTTTTCAGACCGGACCAAAAAATAGCAAAGAGAATTACCGCTATAATCCACAATGTAATGACGCCGGACCAGATAATGGCAGGCACAACTGAAATGGTCTTAAAGATGACCTTAATTCCTTCTCTGTGATTGACTGCGCTGCCATACCATGCAAAAAAACAAACAAGAGAAGTCACTAAAAAGTAGAGAAAGGGATAGGTGTACCACTTCAGATACTTCTTTATTTTCCGTATTACCGCATTGAACAGATTTGCTTCTGCCACTTTTTTATTTTATCACACGGGATGAACTATCCGCCGGACAATCTGAGAGTTGAATACTTTGATGGATTTCCAGGCTCATGTGCGATCTTCGTTCAAAAGAAAAAAACTTGCCTTTAACGACGAAATCTAATATTTTTAAAGGAACAGGTTCTGAAGGAAATCATGAACGATTTAATAGGAAAAACGGTTATCGTAGAAACACAGGAGACGCTTTATGTGGGCAGACTTGTGGAGATCGGGGAAGAGGAGGTTTACCTCGAATCTGAAAGCGGCTGGATTGTTGTACCCGTAGACAGGATTACATCTATCAGGGAGAAGGATGATTAAGCCATATCTCCAAATAGAAACTGGACCAGTGCAACTGCAGAGATCGCAGCGGTTTCGGCCCTGAGGATCCTTTTCCCGAGAGATGCTACAAAGAACCCTCTCTCTTTTGCAATATCAACTTCTTCCCCGGTAAAACCACCTTCCGGACCGATAATTACAAAAAAGGATGAAGGATGAGGGATAAAGGATGAAACTGCTTCAGACAACCTCACCCCGCCTTCTTCGTAAAAGATAAACCCGCCGGGCACGGCCTGCGTATCACAACCTGAAAAAAAGTCGCCGAGAGCTCTTGGTTCATGAATGACCGGAGCCGCACTTCGCCCCGATTGTCTTGACGCTTCTTCGGCTATCTTTCTCCAACGGTCGATCTTCCTCGTCTCTCTTATCTGACTTCTCTCAGTGACAACAGGGATTATCCCTTTCACTCCCAGCTCCGTTGTTTTCTGGACGACCAAATCCATCTTTTCACCTTTGAGTATCCCCTGGGCAAGAACAATCTCCAAAGGAGATTCAAGATTGCAGGAGAATCTTTCAAGGACCTCCGCGACCACTTCTCTCTTGCCGGATTTTGCGATAATCGACCTAAAACAGTTGCCCTCTCCGTCAAAGATTATCAGTCCATCGCCTTTCCGGCACCTGAGAACTGAAGTGAGATAATGCGCTTTCTCATCGGTGATCGAAATTTGGTCTTCTTTGATGTTAACGGTCGGCAGGTATATTCTCGGCACTTTAATACCAGGAAGGGGTCAAGCGGTCAAGGATTCAGGGGGCCCGTCGAAATCATTATATTTTTTAGAAAGCACTTGAACCCTAGAATCCTCGGACCCTTTCTTCTTTCACTTTTCGGCGCCTGTAAAAAGGTCCTTTATCTTTTCCTTAAAAGTCTTGTTGACTTCATCGCCGGTTGCGTTTGCAAACTCTTCAAGCAACTCCCGCTGCCTCGGGGTCAGACTCTTGGGCACATCCACATACACTCGCACGACCTGGTCTCCCTTGCCGTGACTGCCGAGCCTCTGGACCCCTTTCCCTTTCAGATGGAATACCCTGCCCGAGGGCGTGCCCGAAGAAATCTTGATCCTCGCAGTCCCGTCGATTGTCGGGACCTCGATCTCAGCACCGAGGGCGGCCTGCGGGAAAGAAACCGGAACTTCACAATAGAGATCATGCCCTTCCCGTTTGAAGAACGGGTGCTCTTCGACATTGATATAAATATACAGATCTCCCCGGGGACCGCCGTGAATGCCCATTTCTCCTTCATTAGAGACCCTGAGCCTTGAACCCGTGTCAACACCCGCGGGTATCTTTATATTAATGGTTCTGGATTTCTTGATCCTGCCCTGTCCCTTGCATTCCTCGCAGGGGTGGGTTATGACCTTCCCGGCGCCGCCGCATCTTTCACACGTTCTGGAGATACTGAAGAACCCCTGCTGGATCCGTATCTGTCCGGCGCCTCTGCAATTAGGGCAGGTGGCCGCTGTTTTCCCCGGGGCTGAACCGGACCCTCCGCACTCAGCGCACGCCTCCCACCTCGGAATGTCCAGGTTTTTTTCGACACCGAAGGCCGCTTCCATAAGCGTGATATTGAGGTCATATCTCAGGTCACTCCCCTTTGACGGACGGCCCCTTTGGCGGCCGGAGAACGTACCGAAGAAGTCACCGAAGATGTCTTCAAAGATATCGCCGAAGCCCGCGCCAAACGGACTGTAACCCTGAGCTGCGCCCTCGGCGGTCCCGAACCTGTCGTAATTAGCCCTCTTCTGCTGGTCTATCAGGCATGAATAAGCCTCGTTGATCTCCTTGAATTTATCTTCGGACTCTTTGTTATCGGGATTTCTATCAGGGTGATATTTAAGGGCCAACTGCCTGAAGGCCTTCTTGATTTCAACTTCAGTCGCATCACGTGATATGCCTAAAAGTTCATAATAATCTTTCATCTCTGTTCAATAATAATACAAGTTTTATTTAATATTACTCAAATTTAAAAAGCTGATAGGGTGACTCTTCAACAAAAAATGCAATTAAAATAATGCAGATGTTGTGGACAAATATATTTATTGATACCTTTCGCCCCGGCGGTCCGCCGGGGCGAAAACTGCTTTTTAGCTTTCTTTCTTGTCCTTGTCTTTACCAACATCCTCGAACTCTGCTTCTACGACTTCTTCTTCAGGGCCTTTTGCGCCTGTCTGCGCACCCGCCCCTGAAGCCGCTCCTGAAGGGCCACCATCCGCTTGAGCGCCGGCGCCTTTATAAAGGTGCTCAGCCAGCTTGTGCGATTTGGTCGTGAGATCCTCAACTGCAGACTTTATTTCGGATGGCTCATTACTCGTGTCTTTTGCCTTCCTGCATCTGTCGAGGGCTTCCTCGATCTCCTTCTTCTCGGCTTCGGTCAGTTTATCGCCGAAATCTTTCAGGGACTTCTCTACGGTATAGACAAGAGTATCGGCCTCATTCCTCGCCTCTGCAAGCTGCTTTTTCCTCTTGTCATCGTCAGAGTGCGATTCCGCGTCACGCATCATTTTCTTGATCTCTTCTTCGTTAAGGCCGCTCGATGCGGTTATTCTTATAGACTGTTCCTTGCCGGTGCCGAGGTCCTTCGCCGAAACATGCAATATGCCGTTTGCGTCGATATCGAATGTAACTTCTATCTGCGGCATTCCCCTCGGAGCAGGCGGGATGCCGATAAGTTCGAAGTTGCCGAGCAGCTTGTTGTCCGCCGCCATTTCCCTTTCGCCTTGGCATACCTTGATAGAAACGGCAGGCTGGTTGTCCGTAGCCGTCGAGAATATCTGGCTCTTCTTCGTCGGTATTGTAGTGTTCCTCTCTATTATTTTTGTAAAGATCCCGCCGAGTGTCTCGATGCCCAGCGACAGAGGCGTAACATCGAGCAGCAGCACCTCTTTCACATCTCCTTTGAGTACGGCTGCCTGAATAGCCGCTCCCACGGCAACAACCTCATCGGGGTTTACGCTCCTGTTTGGTTCCTTCACAAAAAAACTCTGGACTGTTTGCTGCACCTTCGGCGTCCTTGTCTGTCCGCCCACGAGAAGCACTTCATCTATGTCGGAGGCGGAAAGGTTGGCATCGGTCAGGGCATTTTTGCAAGGTCCCGTGGTGCCATCTATAAGGTCGCCGACAAGCTGTTCAAGTTTTGATCTCGTCAACTTCATGAGGAGATGTTTGGGACCGGTGGCATCGGCCGTTACGAACGGAAGGTTTATTTCAGTCTCCATCGCAGTCGAGAGTTCTATTTTTGCCTTCTCCGAAGCCTCCTTCAGCCTCTGTAGTGCCATCCTGTCATTCTTGAGGTCAATACCCTGGTCTTTCTTGAATTCCTCTACAAGCCAGTCCATGATCCTTAAATCGAAGTCATCGCCGCCCAGATACGTATTGCCGTTTGTAGATTTTACTTCTATTACTCCTTCCCCGATTTCGAGTATGGATATGTCAAACGTTCCTCCGCCGAGGTCATAGACGCCTATCTTTTCCTCTTTCTTTTTGTCCATGCCGTATGCAAGCGCCGCAGCAGTCGGCTCGTTGATTATCCTCAAAACATTAAGTCCCGCAATCTTCCCTGCATCCTTCGTAGCCTGTCTCTGGCTGTCATCAAAATATGCAGGCACCGTAATAACGGCTTCTGTTACCGGTTCGCCGAGATAATCCTCTGCAGCCTGTTTGAGTTTTTGAAGGATCATCGCGGAAATCTCCGGGGGAGAATAGTTTTTGCCCCTTATATCCACATGGGCGTCTCCGTTCGGAGCCTGGACAATCCTATAGGGTAGTCTTTTCCTTGCGTGTTCGACTTCCGGGGTGTTGTATTTCCTTCCCATCAGTCTCTTTATCGAAAATATTGTATTTTCCGGATTCGTTATCGACTGTCTTTTCGCGATCTGTCCGACGAGCCTTTCCCCCTTATCAGTAATTGCCACAACAGATGGCGTTGTCCTGGCTCCCTCCTGGTTCGGAATCACGATGGGCTCTCCCGCCTGAACAACGGCCACAACCGAATTTGTGGTACCAAGATCTATACCAACTGCTTTACCCATGTTAACATTCCTCCTCTGCATTGTTTGTGTTTTCCAAAGTTTTATTGATTTGCACTTCCCCCTCTTCTTTCCGACCGGCAGACGGTTTTTTTGATACCGCAACCAATGAAGGCCGTAAGACTTTGTCTTTTAACATATATCCCTTTCTGAATTCCTCCACGACCCGTTGATCGTCGATATCGTCACGCTCGACCTGAGACATCGCGTGATGTATCATCGGATCAAAGGGTTTGCCCTCAGCCTCTATCTCGGTGAGACCGAATTTTTCGAGTGTCTTCTTGAGTTCTTTCAGCGTGATCTCCACTCCCTGCATAAGCCCAGAAGAAACCTCATTCGAAGCGTGTTTCATCGCCATCTCAAGGTGGTCGAGAAAAGGCAGGATTTCATAGAGCAGACTTTCATTTCCGTATCTTATGATTTCCTCTTTATCTTTATTTACCCTCTTTTTATAATTTTCAAATTCGGCATACAGCCTCACATATCTGTCATTAATCTCTTTCAGCTGGGCGGACAATTGTTCTTCGTCAACCGGCGCTGCCGCCTGACCTTCGGCTTCTCCGCCTACCGCTTCGGCCTCTTCGTTCCTGACCTGTTTTTCCTCACTCATCTCAGGCTCCTGCACTTTTCAGCCTACTTTCCCGCCAGCATTTTTGTAATGAATCTTGCAGTGTTTTCGACGAAATAAATTGCCTTCCCATAATTCATCCTTGTCGGTCCGATTATGCCTACAACACCTATCGGCCTGGCCCCTTCCCTGCAGGGAGAGACCACAATGCTTAACTTCTTCATCTCATCCATGGAATTCTCCGAGCCGATTATCACCTGTACACCGTCGAACTCCGAGAGTCTATCGAGGAGCTTGATTATCATGTGTTTGTCCTCTATGGCTTTTGAAAGCTCCCTTATTTTTTTGAGGTCCGCGAAATCGGGCAGTTCAAGCACTTCAGAAAGTCCCGATACAAAAAGGCCGCTCAAGGGGAAATAAAGCGCCTCCCGGCAAATCCTCATCGCCCTCGAGATAAGACTGTCGCATCTTATTTTTTCCTTTGACATCTCCCGTACGATCTTGAGCCTGATCTCATCAAAAGTATATCCGGCGAACTCCGAATTGAGATAGGCTGCAATCCTGTTAAGATCTTTCTGGGAGATCTCGGCTTCAAGGGAGATGACCTTGTTCTTAATAAGTCCTTCATCGGTAAAGAGAACCACAGCGATCTTATCGGCTTTATATTTAAGGAGGTTTATCCTTTCCAGCGTCGTAGCGTCGGGCATCGGAGACATCGCGATTCCGAGATAATGGGACAGCACCGACAGGTTCCGCGTGGTCTCGCTCAGCAAAGATTCTATGTCATCCCTCAATGATTCAAGCTTCCCGTAAAGGTCCTGGAGTATCTCTATGTTCGAGAAGTAGTCCCCTTCCTCTACAAGTGAATCCACGAAGAAGCGGTATCCCAGGTCCGTCGGCACCCTGCCGGCAGATGTATGGGGCTGCGTGAGAAATCCCATCTCTTCAAGGTCTGCCATGATGTTCCTTATTGTCGCAGGGGAGAGGCCGAAGGAATATCTCTTCGTAACTACCCTTGATCCAACAGGGTCGGGGTGATTAATATAGCTCTGGACTACTGCGCATAGGACTTTTTTGCTTCTTTCGCTTAAATTCTCCATAGTTAGCACTCTCAACAGTCAAGTGCTAATAATTTAACAAGTAACCGCCGGGTGTGTCAAGAGGGACTATCTAATAAGGTAAAGAGGCTCCTCCCGATCGGCCATCGCCCGGCTTCTAACATAATTTATTGAAGCTAAAATTACCAAGGAAGCCAACATTATTAGCCGAACAATTACACGCGAGGAGCCTTTATTCGGGAGCAAACTCGATCGAGATTTCCGGATCCGTCGTGATCTTGAGGCCCTTGATTCCCTTCAAAGCCTCCATTATCTTCCGGTCATCTCCCATGGCTGTCTCCATCTTCGCGCTCAAGGCCTTGAAGTCCTCATTGTCGGACAGAAGCGGGTCGAAGTCTATGTCCATCAGCGTGATCTTCGATCCTTCGACATACGGGCTGTTCGTCTTGACGACCTTGCCGACCACATCGACGGCTATGCCCAGGTGGAGCCCTTTGAACATCTGCTTCATCATGGCCATCTGCTGGGCCGACTCCTCCGGAGAAGCTGGGGGTGGCGGTTTGGCGGCTTGTTCCTTCGCCGCCTCCGGCTTGGGGTGGGCCAAGACGACCGTGAGAACGACGTCGCCGTTCGGCATGCGGTTGAACCGGAACTTCAGGGCGTCCTGCGAGGAAGCGCCGGCGCCGGCCGTCCCCATCGCAGCGGCGGGCTTGGGGTTGACAGCCAGCTGATTGATGTCCTTGAAGGCGTACGTCACGCGGACACCGGCGGCCGTCTTCGTGTCGATCTTTTCCACGGACACAAACGTCACCCCCGGGCCCAGGTCTGCGGCCTTGCCCTTGAGATCACCCTCCTTGAACGGCTTCTCCTCCGGTGCCTTCGGGGGGTTCTTTTTCGAATCCGCTTTCGATTCGGTCATTGTGGCGCCCATCTGTTTCGCGACACCTTCCATCGATTCCTTCACCTGCTCCGGGTTTATGGTCATCGTCTGTACCATCGTCCCACTTCCGTCACCCCGGACCTTGATCTCGGTCAGAAAGGTGATGCAGCCGGTAAGCGATGTCGCCGCAATCACGATCAAGAAAAAAACGCTGATCCTTTTCATGAATGACTGATAACTGTCAGGAATTTGCTTTTTCAGCATGGGCAAAGAATAGCATGTGAAAAGAGAATTATCAAGACGACGAAAGTCACTTGCCTGATATAGGCCGGTGATAGTGATTTATTGTCATTGCTCATTGCCCTCGGAGTTTTGCTTAAAAAGCAGTAGAAGTTGATATTGTTTCACGATTCAATATTTATGTATACTACCACGCGCTTCTAAAATGCGAGGCTAAAATGAAACTTCGAGAAAATACATCGACAACATTTCTTGTGATCACTATATTACTGACAGATGCTATGGTTCTGGGAAGTCATGTAATTATGGGACATACCCTCTTAGACTTTTCAAAATACGGTGATTCTCCCGAATTTTTGCGCCTCGCTGATAACTTCAGATCTATTGGCCCACACTTCCCTGGGTACGGCTGGTTTTTATTTTTGGTAAACATGATGACTTTAAGATTTTTCGAACCAGTATATCTTTCTGTCGGGATTAACATCCTACTTCAGATAATAGGCGGTATTCTTGCTTATCGCATTGCTCGGCTTTACGACATCAATGATACTAAAGCACTCTTCATAGCAATGCTTATTGTCATCTTTCCGTTTCAAAATTTATTTCTCACTCTGCTTCCTCTCTCTGACTCTTTCAAATTGTCTCTTTCCTTAGCCATTTTTTATTGCTATAAGACAAGGAAAGAAGTGATCGCCATTATTCTCACCATGATTTTAGTTACAACACGCGATGCCTTCGTGTTGTCCGCTGTTGGCTTATCACTTTTGTTTTTGTACGAACGCAGATATCAGCTTTTCTTACTGTCATTAATGGCCTATATTCCACCGACAGCTTTTGTTCTTCATCGATATATGCAGACTGGAGATCTGTTCTATTATCTTAACGTAGATCGTTATTATATGACTGTTGATAGTCACCCTTCCAGTATTGTGAGGTTCCCTTTTTACTTCATTGTTCAATTATTGCAACAGTCGCCTCTTGGGCTGATGTCTCTGCTTTACCAATTTCCGTTCTTATCGTTGATTATCACTTATGGATATCGACTCGTGAAAATTAGAGATTATTTCGCAATATCCTTTTCTGGTTTATTGATCATTTTCCTGATATCTTCTGACGCACGTTTTGCGTATTCGACAATATCACGATATCTCGCATTTTGTGTGCCTTTCATATTGCCTATCTACCTTGATATCTTTCAGAAGAAGTTTATTTTTTCTAATAAATATTTCCGCGTATTGTTTATTGTTTATATATTGTCGCTTTCCTTTACAACTTTGGTGTACTCGCTTGTGAGTTTTCCACAATCTAATCTTTCTGACTTCATCAGAAATATAAAACCCAGGATTCTTAGTCTATGACACAGAACTAATGAAGAATTTGTTGGCCAATAGCTGTAATCAAATCAACAAAAATAGAGGTTGAATGATAAAATAATGTATCGGATGTTTTTTCATTGAATCAACATTGAGATATAGTGATGAGAAAGGCTTTGGCGAAGCCTACTATATGAATTGCCCTGTGTGTTGGAACTCAAGCATAATGTTTATAAAATGGGAAGATGACACTGAGGAAACAAGCGAATGTCCTGTGTGCGAAAGAATGATACGCACATTGAATGGTGAATAGCGGGAAGATTGCCGATCTCTGACTTTTGATGTATCACAGGAAGGAGATTTGTTTTAAAACAGGTTAGTATAGTAGCCGGCAACAGCTCCGGCTTTTTTTGCAGTACTTTTGAGGGTGACGAGGCGCAACGGGTGAGCGGGGACAATAACAGAAAAAGTGTGCCGGGCGGCAAACATGACGCGCACGATTATGATGAAGAAAATGAAAAAATCCTTTCTGTCGCTCTCAGGAATATGGTAATGATTGACGGAAAGGTGTACGGGCTGGAGGACGACTCTGAGCCGGATGCCTTTGTAGACTGCGCGTCAAAAATCTCATCGTGCAGGGCCGGCTGCTGCTCTTATGTATTTGCCCTGACGCAGGAGGAAGTAAAAAAAGGTTTTTACAAATACAATCCCGATCGGCCTTACTACATGGCAAGGGATGCGGATGGGTTGTGCCCGTATCTTGACCGCGCGACCTTTTTCTGCAGTATCCATGACAGGCGCCCCCTGCGTTGCAGGAAATATACCTGCGAGCATGACGCCCGCCGACTTCCACAAAGAAAGTATTGACTTGACCGCAAACATTATCGAGTTATATAAAGAAAAACAGTGCAACTATCAACGTCTGACCCGTGAAATCCCGTCTTTTACAGATAAGCGTCATTATCCGGCAGCATCGCTCCATGAAACACTCCGGTTCCTTCCGTTCCCCTTTGCCTGATACAGCGCCTTGTCCGCTTTATCGACAAGCTCTTCTTTTTTCATTGCCTCGCCTTCATAAGAGGAAATGCCGATACTTACTGTTACGCTGAATGTATTCTTGTCGGACTCAAACTTTGTATCCATCACGGTTTTTCTCAGTCTCTCCCCCATATTCACCGCGCCCTTCTCATCGGTTCCGACCAGGACTACGGCAAACTCCTCGCCCCCGTACCTTGCGGGTATATCTATGTTTCTCACGGTCTTTCTGATAATATTGGCGACCCTCTTCAGCACAACGTCTCCGACAGGATGTCCGTAAGTGTCATTGATCTTTTTGAAATAGTCTATATCTATCAGGAGCAATGAGACAGGCGCCGAAAATCTTCCGAGACGGTTAAATTCATGCGCAAGTCTCTCCTGAAAATGCCTGTGGTTGAAAAGGCCGGTGAGTCCGTCCGTCACCGCCAGCCTCTCTATCTCGGCATGAAACCGGGCGTTGGCTATAGATATCGATGCCTGGTTCCCCAGCACCTCTATGAGCCGGCACTGGTAGGAGCTTAATGCATTTATCTTCTCTAAAAGGAGCGATAGGATTCCAAGGAGATTCTTCTCATAAAACATCGGCAGTAAAAATACCGAGTTGACTCTATCCATTTTGAACGGCATGATGGGAGAGCGGTAGTCTCTCACATCCGAAATATATACCGCCCCTTTATTTTTTGCGGCCATATCGAGTACTGTGCCTTTCGTGTTGAATATTTTGCCTCCTCTGATAGAAAGGTCTTTCCCGTATAATATCTCGACCGCTCTCCCTTTCACGGTAAAGAATATTATCTCTGTTGGTGCGATCTTGTAAGCTCCTTCTATAAGGTTCTGTACAATGATGTTCTCGTCTAATGACGAGAGAAGTTTTGAGCTCTCCTCATTCAAAATTTTCAGGGTGTCGTAAGAGCGCTTTATCTGAGGGTAGAGACGTTCTCTTTGAAGTATTTTTGTGAGCTGTTTCGCGAACATTTGCAGTGTATCGCTCTCTGCGCCGCTGAAGGCGTGGACCCTCATGCTGTCGGCGGTCATAACCCCCCAAAGGGAAATTGTCGTCCATTACAGGTGCCGCAACAAATGAAGATATCCTTTCTTTTTTTAAATACCCGGCTTCCTGCCTCCCTTCGCTCATGTCCGATGAGACAAAATATTTTTTCTCCTCGAAGCAACGCTGCAGCAGCCCGCCTTGCGAGGGTATGATACCCGCCGCTTCTTCCGTCGAACACCTCAACCTCAGAATACCGCCCGAACTCATAAAGAAGTTCACGGAATCGGCCAACACCGCTTTTTTTGCAACAACGAGGAGATCTTTAATTTCGTCGTCCGGCCTGAAGATTATATCGAGGTAATGAGATATAATCTTCCCGTCATTGAGGGAATTCTGCGCGGGATCGGAATACACGGCTGCATCCGCCTCTTTTGCGGGCAATTCGTGGTTTGAAAGTTTTTTCTCCGCCCTCTTTTTCAGAAATAAGGATAAGCCGGCTGTGACGGCGAGAGAAGAGATTAAAGCCGACTCTTCTACGATTGACGCACCTTTCAAAAGATTGCCCAAGTCGAGTAACGGGATAAACAGGAGAATGGAAAGAACAGTTTTTTGTCCGTAAAAGGCGCTTATGGACAGCAAAAAAGGGAAGTAGGCCATTCGCAGCCATGGTGCGGCAAATGCCTGTGCCGTACCTTCGATGAGCAATGCAAGAGACAAAAGAAATTCTAAGGAATAATTCTTTTCTTTTTTAATAACGTGGAAGAATGAATAGAATAAGACCGCGGCAAAGCTCAGAATGAACCATAGAAACTGTCTTTTTACGGGAAATTCGAAGAGCAGGCCGAGGTAAGTGAAAAAAAGGAAAAGGAAGCGGAGGACGGTTTTCAGCCAGAGGCCCTGCCTCTTTTTATCTCCTCTTCCCTGAAAAATTTTCTGTAAAGTATTTCCCACTCAGGACTTCCTTCGGTTATCTTTTTCGAAAAGGATTGAAGTTTTTTCCTGACGGCGGAATCTATCTCCTCACCCACCTTCAATTCCGATACAACTGTCCTTTTGATCTCCGTCCTCACCTTGCTTTCTTCTTCGACCAGCGCAATAGCCTTTCTATCCAAAAGCCCTTTAAGAAGCACATGGCTCAGATGCGAGATCTTGTCGTCAGAGAGCATCATAAAACGATGTTTCTCTCTTTCACCAGTTTCTGTTTCGTGAGGTCAAAAAGCCTCCTATAGTCCAGACGGCTTTTCTCTATTTCAGAAGCGTGGCCCTTCAGTATTTCTCTGACTTCGTCATTCAGCCTGTCTTCGACGGAAAGCTCATCAAGTATCAATTCCGCTGTTTCGGACAGGAGTTTTTCCGGAGGCATTGCCGGTTTAGCGAGGTTTTTTGACAGGATATTGTCTACTATTTTTTTTGCTAAGAGAGGAACCCAGGTTTTTGGGACCCTCATCCTACTTTTCCGCGAAGGCAAGCAGCGCAATACTTCTTGCCCGCTTTATCGATTCAGACAACTCCCTTTGATGTTTCGCACAGGTCCCGGTCATCCTCCTGGGTAAGACTTTTCCTCTTTCAGTAAGATAGCTTCTGAGGATTTTGATATTCTTGTAGTCTATATACTCGACTTTTTCAGAACAGAACCTGCAAAATTTTCTTCTCTGGAATTTCCTCGGTTGCAAATTAGCTCCTTTCTCTACGAGTTTATTCTATGCCTATAAATTAAAATGGTTCTAAATCGGTGGTCTCTTCAGGAGGGACCATGTCCCCTTCGCTGCCTGCAGCGGGTTCCTGGCCGCCGCCTCTCCTTGAAAGAAACCTCACAGACTGTGCTATAACTTCAAACTTGCTCTTCTGTTGACCGTTAGACTCCCATCTTCTTTCCTGGAGCCTGCCTTCGACAAGAACAGAACTCCCCTTATTGAGATATTTGCTGCACGACTCTGCCTGCTTGCCAAAGACGACGTTGTCTATAAACAACGTTTCCTGCTTCACGTCATCAGACTGCTTATACCTGGAGTTGACAGCAATCCTGAAAGATGTCACCGGCGTTCCCTGCGGGGTATATCTCAACTCAGGGTCTTTTGTAAGGTTTCCGATCAGGATTATTTTGTTGTACACTAAGCTTCGCCTTTTTGTTCCGCAGGGGGTTCGCTCACAGCCTCGGTCTTTTCAAGGTTCCGCACCTGTTTAGCGCCGAGTTTTATGACCATATATTTCAGGACGGCATCAAAGACCTTATAGAACTCCTCGAGTTTCCTGATCGCTGCAGGCGGTGTTTTATAGAAAAAGAGTACGTATAACCCTTTTTTCTGTTTCTTGATCTCATAAGAGAGTTTTCTCCTCCCCCAGACTTCCACCTTAAGCACTTCCCCGCCCTGTCCCGTAATCAATTCCTTTATCTTGTTTATAGCCGCATCAGCTTCTTCATCCGATACGGCCGCGTTGAGGATAACCATATTTTCATATATATTCATTAAAAATATCTCCTTGCCTAAGATTTGAGCCCATTCAAAAGAATCTAAATTTTATACCATAGCAAACAGGATAAAATCAACCCGCCCGCCATTGAGAAAAGATTATGTCTTCACCTGAACACTGTTTTATAATACCTGAAATGTCATTGTTTGCGTCCATTGACGTCGGGTCCAACACATTAAGGCTACTGATAGGCAGGATCGAGGACAACAGGATCATAGACGTATTCTCGGACAGGAAGATAACCCGGCTGGGCAACAGGGTTGATCAGACGGGAAGGTTGCAGGATGAGAATATCGAGGCCTCGATATCGGCCCTGAAGGAATTCTCATCTGTCATTGCGCGGTACGGGGTCCAACATGTCAAAGCGGTTGCCACAAGCGCCCTGCGTGAGGCATCCAACTCGAATATCTTTATTAAGAGAGTTTTTGATGCCACAGGCATATCGGCAGAAGTCATTCCGGGCGAGAAAGAGGCCGAACTGACACTGAAAGGTGTCCTTTCGTCTTTCCCGGAGCCTGAATTCATTACTTCCAATTCAGCTCTTATCATTGATATCGGCGGAGGCAGCACAGAGTGGATTTTTTACAGGGACAATGATCATATCAAAATGGGCAGTGTCCCCATAGGAGTTATAAGACTCACACGGAATTTTCTGAAGGCAGACCCGGTTTCAGAAGCTGATATGATTAAATTAAATCGCGAGATAATCCCGGTCATGGAACATCTCGAGAAAAAAACCGGCCATCTCGTAAACAAACACACACGATTTATAGGTACCGCGGGCACGTTCACAAGTATCGCATCTATCGATCTGGGACTCGATAATTACTCACGCGAAAAGATACATCTTCACAGGCTGCCCCTCGAAAGATTGAACGATATGTTCAAAAAGCTTCGGGGCCTTCCCCTGGATGAAAGAAAGAAACTGAGAGGACTTGAACCGGAAAGGGCCGACTTGATTATACCGGGCATACAATTTACAATTAAGGTTATGGAATTTTTCAAGTTTAGCGAGTTGGTGATAAGCGATTACGGACTTCTTGAGGGAGCGCTTTTAGAGTCAAAGGAGATGAATGAAAAAAATATTTCAGAGACCCGCGAGTCTTAAACAAGAGCCTTTCAGGCATTGCCCGGGTTGCGGGCATAGCCTTGTGCACAGGTTGATCGCGGAGTGTATAGACAATCTGGGCATCAGAGAAAAGGTAATAGGCATAGCCCCGGTCGGGTGCGCGGTATTTGCCTACGACTATTTCAATTTTGATATGCTTGAGGTTGCCCATGGCAGGCCTCCCGCGGCGGCGACCGGACTGAAGCGTGCTCTTCCCGACAGGATAATCTTTTCTTACCAGGGCGATGGAGACCTCGCGGCAATCGGCACCGCCGAGATAATCCACGCTGCCAACAGGGGAGAGAATATCTCTGTATTCTTTGTAAATAATGCCACTTACGGCATGACGGGAGGCCAGATGGCGCCGACCACTCTTCCCGGTCAGAAAACAACAACAACGCCTTCCGGGAGAAATATTAAGAATGAGGGTTATCCCCTGCGCATTTCCGAGCTCCTTGCCACAATCGAAGGCTCCTCGTATATCGTCAGGACCTCTTTGGATTCGTATAAGAATTTGATGGCCACAAAGAGGGCCATAGAAAAGTCGTTCAGATACCAGGTGGAAGGCAAAGGATTCAGTCTGGTGGAGATACTCTCTCCGTGCCCTGTAGACTGGAAACTTTCACCGAGAGACTCGTTGAAGTGGATCCGGGAAGAGATGATGCCGGTCTATCCCGTCGGGACTTTCAAAGATACATTCAAGGAGACCGCATAAGCTGGGAAACGGAATCATAATCGGAGGGTTTGGCGGCCAGGGCATATTGTTTTTGGGAAAAATCCTCGCCCATGCGGGCATGCTCGAAGGCAAAGAGGTCACATGGTTCCCCTCTTATGGCGCAGAGGTGAGGGGAGGAACGGCAAATTGCACCGTGATCATCTCGGATGAGTTGATAGGCTCTCCCGTTGTTACGAATCCCGATATACTGATAGTCATGAATGAAGCTTCACTGAATAAATTTTTGCCGAGGCTCAAACAGGAAGGCCTGTTTTTATTTGATTCTTCTCTCATAAAAGATCCTCATCTGAGGACGGACGTTGAGAACGTGGGGGTACCTGCAACAGAAATATCAAGCAGAATCGGCAATACGAAATCTGCGAACATGGTTATGCTCGGCGCCTGTATCACCAAGGCCGGTATAGTATCGGAGACATCCGTGTTCAAGGCATTGGAGAGTTCTGTGCCCGGCAGGAAGAAAAATATTATAACCGGTAATAAAGAAGCGATTATCGAAGGAATGAAGTGCATTGAAGATAAGAAAGGCTAAGATATCGGACCTCAAACAGGTCCACAGGCTTATCAACGATTTTGCGAAGCGCGAGCAGATGATACCCAGGTCTCTGAACGAACTCTATGAAACCCTGAGGGATTTTGTCGTATGCGATATCGACGGCAATGTATGCGGTGTATGCGCACTGCACATAATGTGGGAAGACCTCGCGGAGATACGATCCCTTGCAGTTGATAAAGGGCACCAAAAGAGAGGCATCGGGAAGAATCTCATTAGACAGTGCCTGAAAGAAGCAAGAGCGCTGGGCGTAAAGAGGATCTTCGCCCTGACATACAGTCCGGATTTCTTTAAAAAGATGGGGTTTAATGACACCGACAAATCATGCCTCCCTCAAAAGATATGGGGAGACTGTGTACGCTGTCCCCGTTTCCCCGAATGTGACGAAAACGCAGTCATTATAAATCTGCAAGAATAATGTTGAATGCTGAGTGTTGAATTCCAAGTGAAAATATTTTTTCATTCAACATACAACATTTAGCATCCAACATTTCTTGTTTTAAACGTCCCCTATCTGCTCAAAGGCATCCTTCGGTGCGCCGCACACCGGACATACCCAGCCGTCGGGAAGTTTCTCAAAGGGTGTTCCCGGTTCGACGCCGGAATCCGGATCTCCCGTCTCCGGGTCGTAAATATAGCCACAAACAGTGCACCGGTATTTATTCATTTTTTCCGCCTTTTATAATATTCCTGTAAAAGCACGACCTGTTTCCCGTATGGCAGGCTGCCGGACCATGCTGAATGACCTTCACAAGCAGTGTGTCAGCATCACAATCATAACCGATTTCCCTGACCTCCTGGACATGTCCGGACGTTTCACCTTTCTTCCAGTATTTCTGTCTTGAGCGCGACCAGAAATGCGTAAAACCCGTCTCGAGTGTCATCTCGATGGACCTTTGGTTCATATATGCCAGCATCAGGACATCGCCGTTTTCGGCGTCCTGTATAATGGCGGGTATCAACCCCTTCTCGTCATACTTCAATTCAGGTATCATCGTCTTCTCCGTTCTTTATTAACCTTTTTATATTAACCCATCAGTTGCAGAATTTGCTCTTGTCTTGTGAGGCAGATGTGATGAAAAAGCTCTGCCAGAGATACCTTATAGCCCTCAAACTTGGCCTGCTGGCCTTTGTCTAAAAAGCACCGGAGGTAAATGTGCAGTCATGTGTATCATAATTAAATGACGTCGCTTTGCAGAGATTTTTCAGGGCATATGCCTCACAGTTTTGCAACGTTAGGGATAACTATAATTTATAGCCTATTTTCCTCAGAAATTCTTTTCTGTGCGCTCTGTCTTCAGGCCCCTCGACTCCCTTCGGAGAAAAACCGTCTATCACGCCGAGCACACCGCCGCCAAGCGGCGTTTTTGTCACAACCACTTCGAGCGGATTTGCCGTTGCACAGAAAATTCTGCACACCTCCGGACAATTCTTTACCTGGTTAAGTATATTGATAGGGAAGGCATCTTTAAGGAGGACACAAAAAACATGGCCGGCGCCTATTTCCTGAAGGTTCTTAACACAGGAGCCCACGAGGTCCGCCTCGTTGCCTTCTGTCCTTATCAGGCAGGGGCCCGAAGCCTCTGTGAAGGCAATACCGAATTTCGCCTGCGGGACAGCGGTAACCACAATTTCGTAGAGGTCCTCTATTGTCTTTATAAAATGTGTCTGCCCAAGGATGATGTTGCACCCCTCCGGGATATCCATCTTTACCGCTCTTAACTCCATATCGTCCTCCCTCCGCGTATCAACTTTCCTTGCTATGCTATAATGAAAATAAATTTTTCCGAAGAAGATGTCAAGCCTTAAATACCACAAGATAACCCAAAAACTGCAGGTAAAAAGCTACAAATTAAGAGTTTCGATGGGGAAAACATTTTTAAGACTTTTAACTTTTAACTGTTTACTCTTCTCTCTTCTGCTGTGTTCATCTTCACCATCTGTCGGGGCTGAAATAACAGGCCCGGTTGTAAACCTGCGGGAAAATGAAATTCATGTCACCACGGCCCTTTCTCTCGATGAAACTATATTACAGGAATTACGCAACGGCATAACAAAGGAGTTCAGGTTCTATGTCGACCTCTACAGGGTATGGAAGATGTGGCCCGATGAATTCGTACTCGGCAAATTCTTTATCAGGACCCTGAAGTGTGATCCGGTGAAACTGGAGTATATTGCAAAATCGAATGACGGGACCACTCTTGTACAAAAAAGGTTTAAGTCCTTTGAATCCATGCTTCAATGGGCGCTGGACATCAATGACCTGAAACTTGCAAACATGCGTGAGCTTGAACCTGGCGTATATTATGTCAGGGTAACCATTGAATCCAGAATCAGGAAATTACCCCCGGTAATCGGCTACTTTATGATCTTTCTGCCCGAAACTGAATTCAAGATTTCTAAGAGGTCATCTCCTATCTACGTGAGAAATAAATGAAAACCCTCCGCTTCAATATCTTTTTGATAATTGTGTCCCTTTTGATCGTCGCGGCCTTTGGAGTCGAATTTCATTATGCTAAACGCGGCGCCGTCCCCCTTTCCACCAGGCTCTTACTCCTCTTGCTCTTAAACCTGACCACCATCGCATTACTTACACTGATGTTCTTTGTGGCCAAGAGCCTCCTGAGACTTTATTTCGAGAGGAGGAATAAGGTGCCCGGTTACAAATTCAAAACAAGACTGGTTATTATTCTTGTCGTCATGACATTAATTCCCGCCGTCTCCCTGTTTGTTGTGTCCAGCGGACTCATTACAAATTACACCGACAGATGGTTTGCTCCACAAATAATGCGGCCTCTCGAAAATTCGATAGAAATTGCAAAAACGGTTTACGAGATCGAAAGACAGAAGACCATCGAGTACGCAAAGGCATTCCGCGCGGGTAAAACGACTGCGGGGAATTATCGTGTTAAACGTCTTTCAACGATACCGCATGATACTACAGAAACAATAAGGGCCGCCTTTGACGGAAAAGACGGCACCGAGGTCATATCACGTAAAAAGGGAGACATTGTAAGAGCTGCGGTGCCGGAATTCAGGGCCGGCAGGCAGACAGGGGTGATATTGGTCGAATCCACCATTCCCGGAAAAATCTCGAAAAATGTGGAAGATATAAAGGAATCCTATGAAAACTATCTCGCTCTCGAATCATGGAAAGTGCCCATAAAAACAAATTACCTTTTGATTCTCGCTTTTCTCACTTTAATTGTAATCTTCATGGCCCTGTGGGTCGGCCTCAGGATCTCAAAGGGGATAACAGATCCCATACAGAGCCTTGCACAGGCGACAGAGCTTGTTGCTGCAGGAGACCTCAATATAAGAGTCCCTCAAGTAACCAGGGGGGACGAGATAGGGCTTCTTGTCGAATCATTCAACCACATGGTACAGGAATTGAAAGAAAAGGAAGAATCACTTCAGTCGGCCTACCTCGAATCCGACAGGCGAAGGCTATTTATGGAGAACATCCTCGATAATATTAATTCGGGGGTCATAATGCTCGACACGGCCGGTCATATACTCATGATAAACAAACGGGCCTGTTCGATAATTGATATAAATCCTGAACAGGTGAGAGATAAAAATTACCGGGAACTCATGTCCATAATCAACTCCGAAGAACTTCAGAACCTCGTAGGCGGTATAGAAGGACGCGAATTCAGACCGGTAAGAAAAGAGGTCAAGGCATTCATAGGAGACAGAAAGGTCATTCTCCTCGTCTTCATTACGAGTCTTAAGGACGCTCAAAAATATATCGGCCTGCTCGTTGTCTTTGATGATCTCACCGACATCATCGAAGCACAGAGGGCCCTGACTTGGCAGGACATTGCCCGGAAGATAGCCCACGAAATAAAGAACCCCCTGACCCCAATAAAACTTTCAACGGAGCGGATGATAAAAAAATGGGAACAGAAAGACAGCGATTTTGACGAGATATTCCTGAGATGTACAGGAGCAATAGTAAAAGAAGTGGACGGCTTAAAGAGATTGGTTGATGAGTTCTCGAAATTCGGCAGAATGCCCGCAATACATAAAACGCCGACATCAATTCCGCTTGTGATAAATGAAGTGGTAGATCTATATAAAGATTTCAAGGGGATGGACATAGGGGTATCGGCGCCGGACAATCCTCCCATGGTTGAACTCGACGGCGAACAGTTCAAAAGGGTCTTGATTAATATGTTCGACAACGCGATACAGGCCATGGAGAACAGCGGACGGATTGAGGTGAAAGTCAATTTTGATATGCTCTCCAACAGAACATATATAGAAGTCTCCGACAGCGGCCCGGGCATAAAGGACAAGGAAAAATTATTTCTGCCCTATTTTTCGACAAAAAAGGACGGCACCGGTCTCGGCCTCGCTATAGCAAGCCGGATTATAAAAGAACACAGCGGTTATATAAGAGTAAAGGACAACAAACCAAAAGGCACTGTTTTCACAATCGTAATTCCGATAAAGGAGAGTTAGATGGCAAAGTTTACGGTACTGATAATAGATGATGAGGAGGGGATACGTGAAAGCCTGTCCGGAATATTTGAAGACGAAGGGTACACTGTCCTTACATCAAGCTCCGGTGAAGAGGCCCTGAAGCTCCTTAAAGAGCAGAGTCCGGATTTAATATTGCTCGATGTGTGGCTTCCGGGCATTGACGGCATTCAGACCCTTAAGGAGATAAAAGACCTGAAACCGGACCTTCCCGTCATTATGGTCTCGGGCCATGGGAATATTGAGCTTGCGGTGAAGGCAACGAGAGTGGGCGCATATGATTTTCTCGAAAAACCGCTCTCACTCGAAAGGGTCCTGTTGGCCGCGAAAAGGGCGCTCGAGAAACGGACTCTCGAAATAGAAAATAAGACCCTCAGGCAGGACCTTGTAAGAAAATGGAAGCCGATCGGCAACTCTCAAAAGATGAAACAGCTCAGAGAGCAGATCGATATGGCTGCAAAGAGCAACAGCAGGGTATTGATACTCGGTGAAAGCGGCTCGGGCAAAGAGCTTGTTGCGCACGTGCTCCATGAAAACAGCGGCCGCGCCGGCAAACCTTTTATCGAGATGAACTGCGCGGCAATACCGCAGGAGCTGATAGAGAGCGAACTGTTCGGCCACGAGAAGGGTTCTTTCACCGGCGCTTTTGAACGAAAGAAAGGCAAATTCGAGCTTGCAGATGAGGGGACATTATTCCTTGACGAGATCGGTGATATGTCTCTATCCACACAGTCGAAGGTGCTCCGTGTGATCGAGACGCAGGAGTTCCAGCGCGTGGGAGGGAGCCAAAATATCAAAGTAGATGTCAGGATCATTTCGGCCACCAATAAAGACCTTATAGAGGAAGCAAAAAAAGGCAACTTCAGGGAAGACCTGCTTTACAGGCTTAACGTAATTCCTATCATGGTCCCTCCTCTGAGGGAGAGAAGAGAGGACATTCCGGAACTGGTCGAATATTTCCTTGAGTATTTTGCTCTGGAATACGGTCAGAAACCGAAAGATATCGCCCCTGACGGGCTGAAAATGATCGAGGCATATGATTGGCCCGGCAATATACGCGAACTCAGGAACGTAATAGAAAGGATCGTTATAATGACTCCCTCGGATACCGTAACGGCCAAAAATATTATTATGGGCGAGGCGGCCCGTTCGGACTATTTTGCCTTCAACACTCTGAAGGAAGCGAGGGAGTTGTTCGAAAAAGATTTTATCACAAAAAAACTGGAAGAAAATAACTGGAATATATCAAAGACGGCGGAGATCCTTGATATCGAGCGGAGCAACCTCCACCGGAAAATCAAGGGATATGATATAAAAACGCCATAAGGATTTACTCCCCTACCCTGTGCAGTTTCATGAAGTTTGTCTTCCCCTGAGCAGAAAGGGGAGAGCTTGAGGTTATCACAATACTGTCGCCTTTTCTTACGATGCGTTCCCGCACAAGCAGCCTCTCCACTTCAGAGACCATTTCATCGGTCGTTGCCGGCAGCTTCATAATCTTTGGAGTAACCCCCCAATAAAGGCACGCCCTGTTTCGTATCTTCTCATCGGGGGTAAAAGCAATGATCGGTACCCTTGGCCTGAATTTCGACAGGAGCCCTGCCGTAAACCCGGATTGGGTGAAGGCAACGAGTGCCTTCGCGTTCATATCCGCTGCAGCCCTGGACGCCGCATCGGCAGTGGCCTCTGCAAAGGTTTTTCCGCGGATATATGAAGATTCGCCCGCCGCCATATACTCTGTGTGTCTGATAATCCTGTCCATCATTCTCAGCGTTTCTACGGGATATTTCCCGCTCGCCGTTTCGGCTGAGAGCATCAGGGCGTCTGTCCCGTCAAGAACCGCGTTGGCAACATCTGTTGTTTCGGCCCTTGTCGGTCTCAGGCGCCCGGTCATAGACTCGAGCATCTGAGTGGCAGTGATAACGATCTTGCCCATTTTATTCGCCTTATCGATTAATCCCTTCTGGATCAAGGGGACCTCCTCGGGCGGTATCTCAACGCCAAGGTCCCCTCTCGCTATCATTATCCCCTCAGCCTCGGACAATATCTCATCGATGTTGCACAATGCTTCCGGTTTTTCTATCTTTGCGATGACCGGTATATCCTGATCCCCTTTCTTCAGCCGCTCCTTGACCTTTCTCACATCACCTGCCTTCCGGACGAAGGATATGGCTACGTAATCTACGGCCATTTGCATGCCAAACAGCAAGTCCTTCTCATCTTTTTCCGTGAATGACTTGACAGACAGCTTAATACCCGGGAAGTTAACACCCTTTCTGTCTTTTAATGTGCCACCCTCGACAACCCTGGTCTTTAAGGCGTTCTTCTCTTTACCGAGAACGCGCAACTGGATCAGGCCGTCATCAAGAAGGACTCTGTCTCCTTCCCGGACATCTTTCAGAAGAGCGGGATAAGAGACGAATACCCTCGCCTGATTTCCAACGCCCTCGCCCGGCATCAGGAGAAGATCCCTCCCTTTTTTTAATTCGACCGCTCCATCCTCTATACGCCCGACCCTTATTTTCACTCCCTGGAGGTCCTGGAGAATAGCGACCGGCATTGCAAATCTCTCTGAGATATCCCGGATAAGATTTATGTTCTTCAGGTGGTCATTGTATTCACCATGGGAGAAATTTATCCTCGCAACATTCATCCCTCTTTTGATGAGCGATGATATGATTTCCTTATTGGCCGATGAAGGACCAATAGTACACACTATCTTTGCCTTTCTCTGCTTCTTATGGAACAAATTCATACGCTAAGCCGTTTTTATCTTTCTTAAAAGTAATATGACGTTCCCACCCTTCACTTTTGCCGGGATAATCCGACCTGTAATGACCGCCGACGCTTCCCTTTCTCAGCACAGCTGATTCCGCAATTACTTTCGAGACCTCCAGCATATTCTTCAGTTCGAGTTCCCGCCTTGTCCTGAAAGTCTTTTCCAAAATGAACGACCATCCTTCAAGGTTCTTTCCCGCCTTTTCCAAAGATTCTTCGCATCTGATTATCCCTGCCTTTTCCCACATCAGCCTCCTCAAAGAATGCCGGATCTCCTCCAATTCGAAGTTTGACATTTTATAGAAGGAAGACTCAGTGGTTGTCCCTCTTTCTATGATCGAAGCTTTGGCCCCTATCGCATTCATAGACAGCTGCCGACCATGATCCGCAGCAGCCCTTCCCGCCCTGGCCCCGAACACGAGCCCCTCGAGGAGGCTGTTCGATGCGAGTCTGTTTGCTCCGTGGACCCCCGTACACGCAACCTCTCCGGCCGCATAAAGTCCTTTTATACTGGTACCGCCGTCGATGCCGGTCTTTATGCCTCCCATGATATAATGGGCTGCCGGAGAAACAGGAATGAGTTCTTTTGTAATGTCAATATCGTATTGAAGACATGTCGCGTAGATTCTCGGAAACCTGTTCTTAGTGAAATTCTGGTCGAGATGGGTAAGGTCCAGGTACACATGGTTGGATTTTGTCCTCACCGTCTGCGACAGGATGGCCCGTGTGACCACATCTCTCGGCGCCAGCTCTGCATCGGGATGATAACTTTTCATGAACGCTTCTTTATGAATGTTCCGCAATATCGCACCCTCTCCCCTCATTGCCTCGCTTAACAAAAACTGAGGGGCTGAGGGCGCAAATAAGACAGTTGGATGGAATTGGATAAATTCCATATCTTCAAGTACGGCACCCGCCCTGAGGGCGATAGCCATGCCGTCTCCGGTTGCGACTGCCGGGTTTGTCGTCCTCAGGAATATCTGCCCGGCGCCCCCGGTAGCGAGCACAGTCGTCCTGGCAAACAACGCCGTAATTTTTCTCTCAACCAGTACAAACGCGCCAAGGCATTCGCCGTCTTTTATGATGAGATCTTCAGTAAAGGCAAAGGGATACTTCCTGACCGTTGGAAACGACCGTACCTTATTGAGCAAAACTCTTTCGAGTTCTTTTCCCGTCGAATCACCGTGCGCGTGGAGCACTCTTTTCCTTGAATGGGCCGCCTCCATGGTAAAGTCCAGCTTTGTCCCTTCCTTGTCGAACTCCGCGCCCCAGGAGATGAGTTCGAGTATCCTTGCAGGCCCTTCCTCGACGAGAATTTTGACCGCATTCTCCCTGCAGAGCCCGTCACCCGCCCTCAGCGTGTCCTCGAAATGAATGCCCACTTCGTCTTCATCACTCAGGGCGACGGCAATTCCGCCTTGTGCATATTCGGTGCTGCCCTCAGCCGGTCTGTCTTTTGTCACGACCGCAACGTTCCCGTGGGGTGCGAGTTCGATCGCCGCCCTAAGTCCCGCAACGCCGCTGCCTATAATAAGAAAGTCGACAATCTCCTTTTTCATGTACCATGAAGGATAAAGGATAACAATAAGGAAATCAAGCACCCGCTGATATACACATTGGTTTCTTGAAAATATACACATCATATGGTATTTTTATTTTACGGAGGTGAAGTATGCTCGTGAGAACTAACATTGTCCTTGATGACGATATAATCAGAGAGGCTCAAGGACTGACATCTTTGAAAACGAAAAGAGATGTTGTTGATTTGGCATTAAGGGCGCTTGTGAAAAATCTGAAGAGGAAAAAGCTTCTTAAGCTAAGAAGAAAGGGGTTGTGGGAAGGAAATCTCGAAGAGATGAGAAGGAAAAGATTTGATACTTATTGATACCAGCGCCCTGATCGAATTTCTCAATCATACCGGCTCTCCTTTTGACAAGCAGATCGAATATCTTATAAGCAATGACGAAGACATGGCATTCGCCGACATAACAATAACTGAAACACTTCAGGGGATAAAGGACGATAAAGAGTTTCGGGAGATCAAAAATTCCCTGGCGGTCTTTCCTGTCTATTCGCTCAAAGGCATAGACTCTTATATCGCTGCTGCTGAAATTTATAGAAAATGCAGGAAAAAGGGCCTTACAATAAGAAGCACCACT
Source organism: Thermodesulfovibrionales bacterium (assembly GCA_963716185.1). GTDB lineage: Bacteria > Nitrospirota > Thermodesulfovibrionia > Thermodesulfovibrionales > SM23-35 > CAVZMO01. Next base: position 2,352,427 of record OY970295.1, on the reverse strand, counting down.
GACCTGTTGATAGCCCAGGTAGCCATAGAAAATAATCTAATCCTTATGCATAAAGATAAGGATTTTCAGCGCATAGCAAAAATCAGTAACCTTAAAACCTATAAGCTCGTCGGCAGATGAAATAATAAAATGTCACAAAAACTGAGAGGTAATGCGCTGAATTTGTCCCGTAATAAATAGCCGCTCTTTGCGGATGTCACCTACAACTCTGCAAAATCAGCTTGATAAAGAGATCACTCTTTCCAAAAGAAACATGCTTATCTGCGGCAAGGGGATAGCCGTGATGTACGTCCAGTATAAAACACTGGATAGATTGGCGGTAAGCAAGGACTTTTTCGACTCAGTGAACTGGCAGCCTGTGTTTGTTTCGTCTGTCAATCAACGTACTGACTCATAAAGCTACCATAAAGAGAAGGCGGGCTAACCACCTGTGATTCAGCAAGAATTGGCACGGACTGCCTGTCTAATTCTTCGGCTCGCCATCTGTAATAGTCCGCTAAGGGTATTAACCTTCGACAACAGGAACTGGAGAACATTTACGTTGTTGAATTCGCAGGTTTCGAAGACGGTTGCCATTACCAAGTACTCTGCCAGCGTTTCCTCGCTAAACAGTCCGTCTGCATTTCTTCGGTGTTTTGCAAAGCGACGAATTGCATGCTCTGCGTTGTTGTTGTTCCAAGGTACTCCGTCATAATCGCGGAAGGCGAACATCTTCTGGCCACCTTTCTCGAACCGCTTCTTATATTTTGTTACGATTTCTGAGGAATAATTCGTTGTTGATAATCGTGTCAAAAACCTATGAACCTCTATCTTGTGCTTTTGGAGGTGTCTTCGCTTAAGGCCAAATTTGTCGATTGTACTGACGATACTTCTCAATAGAATGCCGAACTCCTGAGCCATTACCTTCAATTCATTATCAAAGGGGTTGCGCAATACATCGTCATCTATGTCCCTGATCAGATGAACAAGGCACTTTTGTTGTGAAAAGGGGAGAGAATCGTAACCGGTGTAAAAATCAGAAATCAACGTACCACTGAACGGTGCAAGCATATCCTTAAGAAACGACGTCTCTCTCGTTGGCCTGTAGAAGTAATAAACCTTGTTCATGCTGGTCAACACCCAAACATAACCTTTTTGTTGCCGCCTCAATCTGACAGTCGTCTCGTGGCATTTTAAGCACTCATACCTGTATGAAACAAATCGTGTGACACATTTCCTTATCCCACCTCGGCTGAAATTTGAGGTCAATTACGTCGTGGCCCATTTCCTTGACCTTTTCAATTTTACGGGTTCGGCAAAAGGGACATTTTGTGATTTCGATATTAACGACCTTGTTTGGTCGAGTTGATGTTTTCCGTGTTGATGTCTTTCGATGATTTTGTTTCTTCAATGCTTTAATGTGAGGGTCAGTCCTAACGAAAACCTTTTCACGTTGATAGTCGAAGTAAGCACACTTGTTAACATGTTTCATGTCTTCAAGGGCAAAGGATCTTGGAGCAAATAGCTGCCAGTGTGACCTTGTTTTCAGCATTAGCTGTGTGAAACTAGTTTTGGGTTGGCCGTCATCGGTTAGTTTATCGGGATCTTTTGACCGTGAAATGAAGTCACACATAAGTTTGAGAGCCTTGCAATCGTCTTCATTGTAGAGTGTGAGATTGTTCTTTGCCTCTTGATCCTTCGATTGATTCCAGCATGTTCGCCAGATAATTGTACTTAGCCCCGATACCCCAGGATTAATCCACTTGTAGCCCAGAAAACTACCGATGTCCTTCAGACCGTTTGAATATGATGGAAAGTAGAAGTGTAAGTAAACAAGAGACAATATGTTGACTGAATGATCTAAAATATTATCGATTCTTTGGTGGAGGTTTGCTGGAAGCCGCAGTTTCATCTTCCTTAAAGCAAGCTTTTCGTAGTCACCATAATGGAAGATAGTATATTCTGTCATCGTAGAAATGATTTCTATGAATTCGGCGAAAATAGCTGCTTCCTCGGATTCATTGTTGGCCCAAAGGGAGTACATTTTCTCATACTCCTTAGACACTATAAACGCTCCGATTAAGTAATATGAATCATGATCGGGTAGCCCCTCAATGTCCAAATAAATTTGGGTTTTTGACTCAGGGAAATTAGGACTCCCATGGATGAAAACGATATTTTCCCTTATGGCAAGAGCTTGAAGGGCGGGATAGTGCTTATTCGTCGGATTCTTCGCTCGCTTGGGGGTCCGGCGAAGTCGAAATGTGTAGGAGAGTTGGTTAACCGTGAATATTCCTTTGCTTCGGTGCTGCTTGCGCTCGTTTGTCGTCATGATAGCCAATAAACTGAGATCGTCTTTTTCCAATGCTCTATTCCGGCAGTTCTGTTGGAACTCACACTCACCACAGTATCGCTTCAGAATAAGGTCAGGGGGTGAATTGTTGGATAACAGGGTATCAATATCTTGAAATTGCCTCTTCGCCTTGTCCCTCAAGGCTGAGATGTTTATCTTTGTGGCAATGTGGTTCTCTCCGTGGATGATTTTACCAAGACCGATCTCACGTCCAAGGGTTTCTGAAAGAATTAAAGCGTCGAAGGCCAGACGCAGTTTGTCGTTCTGAGTAATTTTGTTTGTGAATACGAAGCAAATGGGTATGAATTGATCCGTCTTACCTACGTCTTCGAACTGCACCCTTTCTACCGCATGAATACGGGATTCCAGGGAGTGTGTCTGCGCAAGCATATCCACGGCCATTCTCCATCTGGCAGTTTCGAGGTTCACTGGTTCGGGGGGAGCAATAACACATTCATTTTGATGGAACTCTTCCAGTAAGCGCCTGACCCCCTCGCTACGGTAAGAATCGTTTTGAACATGAAACCAATCAGCATAGGTATTACCCAATCCCGCCTCCCCTTGCGATAGAAGCCAGCACTTAGTGGAACATTTGATATAAGCTTCAAAAAGATGCGCCGTGATTTTCATCGGGGTCTATCAACTGCTTTGTATATAACCTGTCACATAATTGCAGCTTCGCATGGGATGAGGTGAAAGATAATCGGAAGAGGTAGCAAGATTGCAGAGAATTTGGTGGAAGGAATGAGCAGAATGCGGATCTCTCCTATAAAACTATTTATTTGATTTCCTTTTGGCTTTGTTTAAATCGGTTTTTATACCTTCAATGGACGGTTTTAACTCATGAATCCTTTTCGTCATGATATTCCAGACGGTCTTCAAGTCAACCCCCATGTATTCATGGATCAATACATTGCGCAACCCAGCCATTTTGGCCCAGGGGACTTCTTTATATTTCGCTCTGATGTTTCTCGGAATATGTCTGGTGGCTTCTCCCAAAACCTCAAGGCTCCTTATTGCAGCATTGACAGTCTTTTTGTCCTTTGAAAAATCCTCGAAGGTCATCCCTTCGATAAATTCTTCCACATCCATTATGGAGGTTAATATGTCTTGAATATAATCCAAGATGTCTCTCTCAGCCTCAGACATATCTGACCTCTTTCAAAATTCGCTTGCCTATATTGGGCTTAAGCGCGGTCTTCATTACAAGGTCTACCCTTTTTTTGAGAATATTTTCAAGGAAGCCTTTTACATCCAGAAAGTCGAAGAGGTCTATATCTTTCTCAAACTCGACAAGTATGTCTATGTCGCTTTTCCTGTGTTGCTTATCTTTTGCATAAGAGCCGAAAATGCCTATACGCCGAACGCCATATTTTTCCCTCAAATCTCCCTTGCTCTTCTTGATGACGGCGATGTAAGCCGCAGCTTCGGTCTTGTTAATTGATGTTTTTGTTTCAGTCATTTTGAATCGTCTGCCAAATGCCTTGTTTGCGGGCCTTCAGCACCCTGATTTCCTAATAAAAAACCTCACCACCAGTTTTGCAAATCTTTCTATTTAAAATATACACTATTTAAGCGTGCTTTTGGAATGATGAGGGACCGTACTGCACTGCGCATTCCACCTTAGTGTGGAAGCTACGGAGAGCGCTACCTTCCCACTGATGTCTGTTTCTTCCGGCATTCTTCAGGGTAATAAACTTCTTATGCAGCGTATTGCAACTGGGCGGCAAACGCCGGAGGAGATCAGTTTGCAGAGTTCGAGGGCTACATGGCCAGCAGAGTGTTTCTTTCCAAAAGAAACCTTACACCTGTGGCAAAAATGCGACAGTGTCGTGTTCAGGAAGCAGTGTTGTCGTTCGGGGACTATCTTGAATGCTTCCTTTCTTTCCTCCCGAAAGGCGCATGTCTTTTTTCTCATAGCCACCTACAATGTGTTAAAAACGGAATGGCTTGAAAATTCAAACTTTCTTCATCTAAGTCGTAGACGGACTCCTGATCACAAAACATGAAGTACGTTTGAAAATTCTCGGCATATGTGTCGGCTAAGGTTGTGCATTTCGCTTACAAACAGACAGCTTTCAACGTATTGAAACTTTGAAGAATACTGAAACCTATTTATCTTAATTTAATGGCCATTTTATATGATGTGTCATCTGAGATCATTCAAGAATCTCTTGAATTCCTTTGATTTGCTGAGTATCCTGTGCGCTGCATCGCGCAGTTTATCCACCACTTCGGATTTCAACCTAAATGATGTGGGAAGGCTCCTGAAATACTCGCGCTCTTCTTCGTCCTGGAGGGCATCGAACTTGACCTCGATGAGATAGAACCGGATATCACCACATGCTCCGGGTTCTGTGGAGATATTTCTACCGGCACACCTGTTCTGCTGGACCTCCTTTGTCAATCGTTCAAAGCTCTCTCTCAGAAGCATAACCGTCTCAAAATTATACCTTGCGATGGCAATTGAAGAATATGAAGAGAGCATCGCTGCAAATGCCGGAGGTTTACCGAAGAGAGACCAGGATTCACTCACTTCCGTCTCCGCGTTGACTACTATAAAAACAACTTTATGTACGTTTTCACGCCCGAAATATTTGAGCGTATTCCAGAAACCTCCGAAAGCCAGGACTCTGTCCATTGCCGCCCTCAGACCAAGATTGTCTGCTACACCACCATCCACCAGATGGATATATTTCATCTTTTCAGCATTGAGGTAAGGTTTTATGTTGTTTAACTGGTGAAACTGCCTTGTAGATGTATCCTGCTCTTTCAAGGTCTTTTCTATTATTTCCGGTACTAAAAATCCACAGCTTCCGGCGTAATTGCGAAGCGTGATCGGGGTAAAGAGAACAGGCACCGCAGACGATGCGGCCACTGCACGGGCAACCGGAAAGCTCGATACGTCAGAGCATATTACATCAAAAAGGTCCTGATTGAATGCCATTCGTATCCCGGTAATCATGTCTGTAGCATTGATAAGAATCATGGGACCCTTCCGTGCGGCGATGTCTCCAAAATTCCCGCCGTCGAATATGTGCGTGTCGTAGTATTCTGCCGCAAGGTCACTCCTGTCAAAGAAAGGCGACAAGAGACGAACCCAGTTTACAGGATTGAGAAAAATCCTTGCGGTGAGTGCTCCCTGTATGTTCTTCTTCAAAAAACGCTTTTCAAAATCTTCAAAGATACGTTCGCCGAATAATCCGTAGTAACCTGCAGTGAAACTGCCGCCCGAGACGGCTGATATGCCGTCCACCTCATCGAGAAGACGCCGCTTCTTTCCGTTTATAGTTACCTCTGTCTTCCTCAATTCCTCAAGGACACCATAGGAAAAAGCGGCTGCACGGGTGCCGCCTCCCGAAAAGGTCAGATAGAGAAGCAGTTCATCGGAATTCCCGGCCACACCCATCAAGTTTCCCCGGTAACCACTCTTGGGATCAACCTGCTGTAGGCGTTTATTAACAGGATAATGAGCACACCCGGTTGCAGCCAATGCGATCATCAAAAGAACTGCATACAACATTCGGCTTAAATTATATATCATTTCTAAGGCAATTCCTCCTCAAACTATGCTGCGGTTCGCCCGCGGCCAAGGCGGACGTTGTCATCACGCAATTAGTGCGACATTGGTGAAAGCTTTTGCGCTGTTCTGTTTGATAGTGATTGCTCTTTTCAAGTTCACTTCATTATCTGGATATCTCCCGGCCGCTAGGTCTTGTCGAACCACGGTTCCATAGGACAATTGAGACGCAAGAGGGTGTTCCAAATTTTGCCGGTCGTTCTCGTGAACTCAATTTTCATCAAGCTTTATCACCATCGGCCCTTTTACTGCATCCATAACATATGACGCGGGCAGGCCGTTTTCCAACAATGTAGTCATTGCTCTCAAATACTTCCGAATATGGAGAAAAAACTTCTTATATCCTGCGCAGAGATAATGAAGCCCCGGTTCTTTGTAATAGGTTTGTGCAAAGCGATGTTTGGGGCAGCCACCCCGGCAGGCTGCCAGGACTTCGCATTCCCTGCACCAGCGCGGCAAAGCGGTTTCCTTTGATATGCCGAAGCCTGACTGCACTGATTTCTCGACCATCTGTGAGAGTTCGTCAGTGATAATATTCCCGATCTTGTATTGCGGATAAACGCAGTGGTCACAGGCATAGACATTTCCGTTGTGTTCAAGCACGACCGACCGGCCGCACTGCCTTGCATGAATGCAGACCGGTGAAGGGTTACCGATCCAGGAATTAAGCGCCCACTCAAAATTCATGACAAATACCTTACCTACATCGTGGCGAACCCATTCCTCGTAAGTGGCGATCAGAAAGTCACCGTATTCCTCGGGAACGACTGTCCAGGGAGTAACCTCTGTTTGCAGTTCTTCCTTCTCTAGCGATGCAGGACAGGCAAGGCGCAGACCTTGTTTTATGCTGCATGAATCCGGCATGCGCTCCACTATTGGCGTAAATTGGATAAACTCAACACCTTCGTCCCTCAAAAAATGATATACATCAAGCAGGCGTGCAGCCGTATCACGGGCAACACAGGCCAGCACGTTATATTCAATTTTATGTATTTGCAGAAGCCTCAGTCCCCGCACCACCCGGTCGAATGTCCCGTTTCCCTGCCGGTCGCGGCGATAGCGGTCATGGATCTCTTTCGGCCCATCAAGGCTGATCCCTACCATGAAGTTGTGTTTCTTCAGGAAGTCGCACCATTCGTTAGTGAGCAACGTTCCGTTGGTCTGGAGAGAATTTGTTATCCTCTTTTTATGCGAGAACGGTCTCTGCAATTCGATCACTTTACGAAAAAAATCTATTCCTAGAAGTGTCGGCTCTCCTCCCTGCCAGACGAACTCCACTAATGGTGTCGGCTGGGAAAGGATATAGTTTGTGATAAAAGCAGACAGCACTTCATCGGTCATCCGGTAGTCTTCACCAGCCGCAAACAAAGCCTGCTTCTCAAGATAAAAACAGTACTCGCAGTTGAGGTTGCACACAGGCCCTATGGGCTTTGCCACTACGTGGATGCCTTGTGCAGTATTGTTACTTCTTTGCTCATTATCCATATCCATAGATCGGAAGGCAGGTCTTGAGAGACCCGCCTTCCGAGGTTCCTATTCCACCGCCAGTCTTGCCTTCTGCTCCATGCTTCGGATGGTCTGTTGCTCGGCGGCGCTCAGTTTGGTTTCTCCAAGGTTGACGACCACCTTCTCGATCTTGCCGGTGAATGTGAACGGCACGTCGTAGTCCAAGCTCACGGGCGTGCCGGTGTCTTCGCCGATGTCGAAGGTTTCGTCGAACGAGAAACGCCCCGGTATGGTGTAATCGAACCGACCTTCGGCGACCTTTCGACCGTCAACACTGAGCGTGCCAGTACCGCCTTTGCCAATACCGCCATCGTACTTGAAATCGAAAACCACGGTGTGCTTGCCAGGCCCCATGGCGTCTTTAGCGGCAATGTCATAGTGCGCTACGTTTGCCAAGTTGTAATGAAAAACCGGCTTACTGTCCCGGAACATCAGGGCATAGCCGGCAGACAGACCGCCCTGTGTCACGATTATGCCTTGCGCGCCGCCTTCCGGAAGTACGACGTTAGCGGTAATGCGGAAAGACTTGTTCTTAATGTCCGGAGCCGCACCCTCAGGGATGCGCGTCAGGCCTTCGTAGTACGTAAACTCAGAACGTCCACGCGTAAGACTTGGACGGATGGACACGTCCAACCGCTCAATCTTGGTGTCGTCCAAAGGCAAGACGTTGTATCTGGCGGCTTCGGCGTAGAACAACAACTGGAGTTCTTGCAGTTTGCCGGGGTTTTGATCAGCAAGGTTAACTGCCTCGCTGAAGTCTTCCTCGACATGGTAAAGCTCCCACTTGTAGCCGCTGATTATATCGACCGAAGGAGCATTGGACCTGTCCTCCCAAGGTGCAAAGTGCGGGTTCGTGCAAGCCACCCAGCCATCATGATAGATCCCGCGGTTGCCGAACATCTCGAAGTACTGTGTCCGGCGCGCCGACGGCGCTTTCGGATCGCTAAAGCTGTAGGCCATGCTTACACCCTCAATGGGTTTTTGCGCCACACCATTGACTGAGGATGGCTGCTGCAACCCGCACACATCAAGAATGGTCGGAGTGATATCAATCGTGTGATGCCACTGGGACCGGATACCGCCCCGGTCCTTTATCCGGGCAGGCCAGGAGATGACCATCCCATTACGGGTGCCGCCGTAGTGCGAGGCAATTTGCTTGGTCCACTGAAAAGGCGTGTCCATTGCGTGCGCCCAACCAACCGGATAGTGGTTATGTGTTTTCCACGTTCCCAGGTCATCCTTGTGTTTAAGAACATCTTTGTAATCTTCAGGGATTCCGTTGAGCGTGGCAATCTCGTTGAGCGAGCCCTGCATCAGGCCCTCGGCGCTGGCGCCGTTGTCGCCGACAATGTAGATAACCAGCGTGTTGTCCAGCTGTCCCAATTCCTCGATCGCATTCAGAACCCTGCCAACGTTATAGTCTGTCTGCGAAAGATACCCAGCGTAGATCTCCATCATGTACGCAAAGAGCTGTTGCTGCTCGGCGTTAAAAGAGTCCCAGGCAGGTATCCCCCGGCTGCGCTCCGTCAACTGGGTATTAGCCGGTACCAAACCTAGTTTCTTCTGACGCGCGAGCGTCTCCTCGCGAACTTTATCCCAGCCCTGGTCGAATCTGCCCTTGTACTTGGCGATCCATTCCTTCTTCGGGTGGTGCGGAGAGTGAGTAGCACCAGGTGCATAATAAAGGAAGAACGGCCTATCGGGTGCTACGACCTTCTGGTTACGCACCCACTGGATAGCTTTATCAGCCATATCATAATCGAAATTGTAATCCGGCTTGCCCACGTATGGTTCAATAGGCTTCGTACCTTCAAAGGCTGCCGGCCGCCACTGGCTGGTCTCGGCGCCAACGAACCCATAGAAGTACTCGAAACCCAAACCGGTCGGCCACAGATCGAATGGGCCGGCCTGGCTGCTCTGCCAGTCAGGCACATTGTGGTTCTTTCCGAACCAGGAGGTGTTCCAGCCTTTCTGTTTAAGTACTTCGGCGATGGTGGCTGTGTCTTTTCCCATTAAACTGTCATAGCCTGGGAAACCCGTTCCCTGTTCCATGATCACCCCGGTATGCACTGAGTGGTGATTGCGACCGGTGAGCAGCGCCGCCCGCGTTGGTGACGAAAGCGCACACGTGTGAAACTGTGTGTAACGCAGCCCGTTCTTTGCTAGGCGATCGAGAGTCGGCGTATCAATGGGCCCGCCGAACGTGCTCGACGCTCCAAAGCCGACGTCATCCAGAAGTACAAGCACGATGTTTGGCGCACCCTTGGGCGCCTGCACCGGCCGTGGAAAATCGGACTTCGAATCTTTCACACTCAACCCGATCTCCCCCTTGAACGGTGCGGGTGGAGCGGGCAGCACTTCCTGTGCGGACGTTCCACCGCTAAAGAGCGCCCCGGCCGCCAGCACCGAGCCGGCTGCGGCCCACGTACTGGCCTTGCTGAGTTTGGTTAGTCTTGTCTTTACATTGCATGTCTCCTTGCCCAGCGCAAGGCTGAAAATTGCATGTCCGGTCTTTCGTCTCATGACTTTCCTCCTTCTACGCTTATTTTCTGTCTTTTTCCTTTGTTAAATGCCTGGCGCACCGCCGAAAAACAGGCAGTGATGCGCGAGAACCCAGCCACCCTGAGGTGGGGATCGAACAGACAACAGCGTTCGGCTTCTTTCACCAGCATCAGAAAACCATCTGGAGCCTGAGACCAACAACTGTGGCTGTGTCCACGCTCTTCTTGCTAATGTTTAAGATCCCTCCCTCGATGTTGAACTGGTTTTTTTGAGCAGGTCTTACGACCTGTATATCCGGCGTCAACTTCATCCACGGTGTTATCGCAATGTTGTAATAGGCCTCTGCACCGTACTCGTTCCTTAAGAATTCTCTTGTCGCAAGCGGACCGATGATCTTAGGGTTGCTGATATCCATATAGTAGTATCCTATTCCGAACTGATCCATGGTTCGGCCGGGGATGACTCCCTTGCCGCTGACTCCAATGCTGTAGAAATGGTGTGTGGGATTAGGATTACCATCTGAGACTCCGAATCGTCCGAAGATGCCTATTCCCTGGCCTTTCTTCGGCTCGTAGAGGTATTGGTCGAAGTTGTAATATAGAGCCCAGGAGCTGTCTTCCTCATGAATAGTAAGTTTCTGGATCTGAAAGCGCAGGGTCTGATTTAGTGAATTGAAATTCTTGCTCGAATATGTTGCGCCCACAAGCTGATGCCCGGTGAGCCCGAAGAAATTTGTTTTTACCCTGCCCTCGACAATATATGTGCTGTTGCCCTTGAATATCGTATCAAAGCCGCTTCTGTTTGCCACCCCGTCAGCGTCAATAACTGTCGCTGTTATAGTAGCCTCCTCAAGGTCTTTGGTCGGCAATATGATCACACCTGCGCCCAGCGCCGAGTTGTGCGCCACCAAAAGAGCAACCGGGTTAAAGTTGAATGCAAGATTGCAAAACTGTTTATCTCCCTTTCCATGGGCAAAATCGTTCATATCACCTGAAGTGGTGTCGAGTTTTCCAATAATTGCGCCGAAGTACTGTGACAGGAACTGGGTAAACGTCACTGCGGATATATTCAGTTGGTCACTGCCGGCCATTGGATACAGTTGGTTGCTGTTCGCCGGCATGAGTGCGCCGGTATCCAGGTTGATGGAGTGATTGTAATTACCCTCGACTTCCACGGTGAAAAATCCGCCGGGCCACAGCCCGAGTTTCTGGGTGTCGATATTCATGGTGATGTTGCCGCGTCCGCTATACTCCCAGCCCTGATTCTTTCCTCCGCTAACTACACTCATGCCAACTTGGGTCAGATTGATATCGAAAGTAACCCCCTTCGCAGCCAGGTCGTTGCGCGCACCACCCCAGTCGCCTGTGAGTGTCGGGCGAGTCCAGAAATCGCCCGAGTACGGTTTTGCAGGGGACGCTTCTTCTGCGGATGCCTGTGCGTTGAACAAAATTCCTATAATGAATATGATCATTGCAATAACCGGTGGTCGTTTCATCTCAGCCATGTAAGCAGTTGAGCCTCCTCGATTTGCTTCTTTCCTTACGTGCATTTTCTATCCTCCTTTTTCAAATAATCCGGCTGACAGAATCAGGATACTTATAGGCATGTTGCTGAAATGGGAGAGAATTGTTCCTGCGGCGCCTGATTCGGGGCAATCTTTGATTAATCGGAATAGATACATTGATCAATAAGCTCCTGATCCTTCAAAAAACTTGGGCCAACCCCGACTACCAAGTACAGAGTGTGCTGGAACAGTAAATTTGTTTATCCGTACATTTAATTGTGGCAGGTTACATTCAAACTATAGCAGAAGATATTTCAAAACACAACTATTACATATTATTATGTGTCAACCGGGAACGAAATGTGACCAAAACAGCCACAACTGCTAGATCTTAGCCAACTTGCTTTTTTGTATCAAAGGGAGTATAAAATTCTTACTTAAGCTTTCAATTATATAAGCATAATGTGAGAAAGGAGGAGAAGATGAAAAACAGACTTATAGTTTTCGTGTTTGTCGCTGTGCTGCTCGTATCTTTCGGCGCTTATGCAGCAGAAATGAAGAAAAGCGGTTTTCTCAGTGATTATTCCGGAATGAAAAAAGGGCCGAAAGGCGGCGTTGAATGGGTCTATATTAAAGAGGGGATTGATTTCGCAAAATATAAAAAGTTGATGGTGGACCAGGTCACCTTCTTTCTCAAGGACGATGCGAAATACAAGGGGATTCAGCCGGAGGACATCAAGGAACTGACAGAGGCGTTTGACAATGCAGTGAGGGAGAATATCGGGAAGTACTATGAATTGGCTGATCAACCCGGTCCCGACGTTGTCAGGATTCGCGTTGCCATAACAGATCTCGTTCCAGGCAAGCCCGGTGTGAGTGCTGTGTCAACTGTACTGCCAATAGGTCTTGGACTCAGCATAGTCAAGAAAGCTGTAACCGGTAAGCACACGGGTGTCGGGGAGACGAGCATGGAGATGGAGGTCGTCGATTCTCTAACAAATGAGAGGTTTGCTGCCGCCATTGACGAGCATTCCGGAGGAAAGCTTTCCGGACTGAAGAAGTGGGGCTCGGCAGAAGAGGCTTTCAAATTCTGGACCGAAAGAATACGGAAGCGGCTTGATGAATATAAAGAGAAGAAAAAGAGAGAAGGCGAATAGGAAATAATTATTGCAATCTGGCAGCAACAGATCGTAGGCCAACATGTAGTCCAATGTAATTTGGGTGTGATGAGAGTGCCTTGATAGGGAAATCATGAGTATACAAAAGGGTGCGCTCAGAAGTCTTCTCGGTATGATCAAGGGCAGTTGTCTCTTTCTTCTGCTGTCCCTTTTGTTGTTACTATTCGCGTATCCCTATGGAAAAGTGCGCCCTTTGCTTATCCTCGGTCTTAACGGATTAACGCTCATAGCCGGCATCTATGCAGTCAGCACAATAAGGAGACATGTCGTAATAGCCGCTGTCATCAGTATCCTTCAGGTGTTAGCTGCAGCGATATATCTCAAGACGGGATTAATATTATCAGATGTTATTGCGACTGCTCTTTTCGCAATATTCTATATTTATGTGTTTGTTATTGTGCTTGTATATGTAATAAAAGGTACAGAAGTAACAAGGGACAAAATAATCGGTGCAGTCAGCATATACTTCCTGATAGGTTTCACATGGGCAAGCTTCTACCGCATGGTTTTTTCCTTTCAACCGGAAGCTTTTTCAGTGAGCGATACTTTCCTGGCCAGCACCGGCCGGTCGCAGCCTGACTTTGTCTACTTCAGTTTCATCACGCTCCTTACCGTTGGTTACGGTGACGTCAGACCGATTTCAGGGATTGCGCGTTCTCTTGCAATACTGGAGGGGATTGTGGGAGTACTTTATATCGGTGTCTTTATTTCCCGCCTGCTTACTCTCTACAAACCTCAACCGAAGAAAACAGATTCATCCGAACATTAAACCCATCCGGGGTTGTTATTCGTCACATATAATATTCCAGAATGAGAATTATCGTTTGCACTACTCACCGCTCGCCTCGCCTTGAAATGTGGCTTTCATTCGGAAATCATTAAATCTCAAGAAAATCAAAAGTGAACAGTACTATGTGAAATGTGGCGCTCCAAGTCGGCTCCTCGGTGCGTTGGCTCCAGAAAGGATGTTTTCTTTTCGCATCGCTTTGGAATGCCGTAAATCTTTCGCCCCGGAAGAAACACATACTTTTTCTCACTGCCACCTACAAGTATTGCTTTCGGACGTCATTTAAAGAGTGAAGATTATCGATTGAAATGAAGAACAAGAAATTAAGATGAATGTCAAGAAGTTTGTCCTCTATCAGGGATTGTAAAATAAAATGTTGAACCTTTTCCCGGTTCTGATTCAAACCAAATTCTCCCGCCATGGTGCTCGACAATCTTCTTGCAGATTGCAAGCCCTATGCCCGTACCGGGATACTCTTCCCTTGTGTGAAGTCGCTTAAAGACGTCAAATATTTTGTCTGTAAATTCTGGCTCAATTCCGATACCATTATCTTGAACTGAAAAAATCCATTCATCTCCTTTCCTCTCCGCAGAAATATGCACCTTTGGTGTCTCATTATTATGGAACTTTATCGCATTGTCGATTAAATTCTGAAATAAACTGTTCATTTGAACCTTATCGGCCACTATCGTCGGTAGGCGATCATATGTCACTATTGCGCCGCTCTCCACCATAGCCACTTTCAAAGAAACCAAGACTTCTTCAACAGCTTGGGAAAAATCAACCGGCTTAAATGTTTTTTTTCCTGTCTCCATTCGGGAATAATCTAATATATCTCGAATAAGTTCTTGCATTCTTTTTGCGTTGTCCACAATATATTTAACTAACTCATCTAAACTTTCGGACGATTTTCCCTTATGACGTTTTACCAACAACTGCACACAAGTCGAAATCACTCGTAAAGGCTCCTGCAAATCATGTGACGCAACATAGCTGAATTGTCTGAGGTCTGCATTGGAACGTATCAACTCTTCAGACATCTGCCTCAGCGCATCTTCCGCCCGTTTTCGCTCTGTGATGTCGATTCCCATTCCTACAACGTATTTCTTGCCGTCTACCAGCATGCGCGCTCCTGTAAAGAAAAAAAGAGTTTTCTTGCCCGCCCTTGATACCAAATACACTTCTACACTCGTTTCCCCTTTGGTCAATACTTCCTGAAGTTTTTCCGCAACTAACTGCTTTTCATCTTTGCCAATAAAATCTAAATTTGTCATCTTAGATATATCTTCTGCGGAATATCCTGTAACTCTTTCGAAATTCTCATTCCATCGGATGAAGTGCCCATACTCATCAATGAGATAGAATATGCCTGGTAGACTGTTGATTATTGAAGCGGTAAGATGGGCGAAGTGTTTTATGGCCTCCTCCGCCTGCCTGCGTTGGGTGACGTCACGGTTACTGCCCCGTATTCCAAGGAATTTCCCATCGGCATCAAAAACCGGTTGACAGTTGTGCTCGATCCAGCGTTGCTCTCCGTCACGACGGACAATTCGGAACTGCACTAACTCCGGCTTCATTTCTTCTACTGCTTCATGAAGATGGCCCTCATAGATTGGCAAGTCCTCGGAACAAATGATACGGTTCATTAAATCAGGGTCGGATAGAAACTCCTCTTTACTATAGCTGGTAATCCTTTCGCAAGAGGGCGATACATAGATAAATTCCCCTTCGGGACTCAGCCAAAATTCCCAGTCAGACGTGTTATCAGCAACAATGCGGTACTTGATTTCAGATTTGCGCAACGCTTCTTCTGCCTGCTTGCGTTCTGTAATGTCTCTGGCAATACTCAAAGCGAATTTTTTGCCCGCAGAGTCGATAATGCGAACATGTACTTCAACAGGCATTATCGATCCATCTTTACATATGTGCGCCGACTCAAATGTGCTTTGCCTCTTTTCCACTAATTCTTTGCTTCTCGCCTCAATAAGCTTGGCATACTCCGGACTATTAAGTTCGTGCAGTTTCATACTCAGCAATTCATCCTTTTCATACCCTCTTGATTTGTATGCTGCCTCATTGACGTAGATAAACTGGTCATTAGAATCAAGCAAAAAGATTGAATCTGTCGCCGAATCCAAAAGTTGCGCTTTCATAGTCAATTCTTCTTCTATTTTCTTGAGCTCAGTGATATCCTCTGTTCCAATTCTTCGACGTAAGTCTGCCAATTCCTTTATGAGTTGCTCCTTTGTCTTATTTTCGTCTTTCATTTCGCTATTGATATCTTTCTTCCTTTATTTCTTATCCGAAACGTCATTCGAATGAGCTAATTCAGTGGGTAAGTTATTTTAATGTTATAAAAATATCTTGCAGAAAACGGGCTCCTATTTTATAAAGATCGTGATATTTTTTTGAACGCCAAATGACAGTACAAGTTTTTGGCGAATCAAAGACATGCGGGAGAATGACCTCAAGATTTGTTCCTTCTTTATGAAGAGTGCCTGTATAGAAACAAATACCCGAGTTACTGATATTACAGGTTATTGCTTTTTTAATTGTGGCTTTTTGATGCTTAGAATCTTTGTATAATATGGGGACATCCATTTGAAGCCTATGCTCTGCTCTTTTTTCTTCAAGCATGTTCTACCCGTCTAAATTAATGCACAAACAGATTTGATTGTCAATTTAAGAATATAAAGCACCAATACAGAATCTCCTTTTCATTCACTCTCTATTCCTTTTTTACCGTACCTCAGCGGTAAAACCAACATGACCCGAGTTCCATGATCCGCTTTAGATTCAACCTTTAAGTATCCCCCCAAATATTTCAATCGTTCACGGATGCTGAACAGCCCGAAGCCACCAATCTTATCTGGATACGGTTCGATTTTTGATATATCAAAGCCAATCCCGTCGTCTTCAACATTTAATATGATATTTTTATAATCCCTCTTTATAGACACTTTTATGCTCCGTGCCTGTCCATGCTTGATAGCATTAATCAGCAACTCGTGTACCGCCTGATAGAGAAGGAACCGAGTTTCGTCAACCAGTGGCTTCGGCTTTCCATCGTCCTCAAAGTAAAATACTAAGCCATGCCGTTGCTGAAATTGGTTTCCAAGCCACTTCACTGCAGCCTCAAGTCCGACTTCATAAAGAATTGGCGTACCAAGCTCAACTGACAGTGACTTTGTATATTGAATAGTTTGTTCTAAGAGGGAATTTATTTCATCCAGAGATTTATTGAGATTAATTAAAGTAGGTGACGCACGGACTTCTCTTAATTTGGTGTTACAATACGCAAGAGTTTGACCGATGTTGTCGTGTAACTCAATTGCGATGTGACGCCTTTGACGCTCCTCCACCAGCGTCAGTTCTAATGTTAATGAACGAAGTTGCTCTTGATAAGAACGAAGCTTCTCCTCTGTTTGCTTGAGCTCTGTGATGTCAGTAAAGATTCCAAAGCTACCCTTAAATTCATTATTTTCGTCAAAAATTGGTCTCGGTGAAACCAATACATAAACTTTTTTACCGTCTTTTCGGGTTAAAGCAATTTCATAAGGCTCAGCTCCGCCTCGTCTTCGTATACGCCGTAGTGCTTTTAATTTATTCTGGTTTTCTTCGTCTAATAATACTGTTTCTTGGTGACCGATGAGTTCATTTTGGAGGTATCCTGTCATTTTGCAAAATTGATGGTTAACATAGGTCATAATGCCGTCTTCGTCTACCACCGACAAGCCCTCGTTCATTGTCTCTATCATTGTGCGGTGTTGCTCTTCGCTTCTTAGTAAAGCTTCCTCCGTTCGCTTCCGATCAGTGATATCCTGCGCTATCCCTTGTATTGCATGAGGTTTTCCTTCATGGTAAATAAGGGTACCTATTACCTCTATCCAGATATAATCTTCATTCTTTTTCCTTATTTTGTATATCATGGGGTTCTTTAGATAACCAGTCTGTTTAATCTCATCTATGGTTTCAAAAGCAGTCACCAACTGATCTTTGTCAAGGAAGGATGAAATATTGAGAAAAGGTATCTCCTTTTTTGTATATCCCAGTAGTTTCAAAGCGGTTTTATTTGCATCTATAAACTTACCTTCAAAGTCATGAATATAAACACAAGAAAAAGTGCTCTCAAAAAGTGCTTTATATCTTGATTGAGTTTCCTTAAGTATTTTTTCCATTTGATAATATTTAGCTTCAAATTGTTTCGATTCGGCAACTATGTGATGAAGTTCCTTTGAGTTGGTTGCTGGGTTCTTTTTAAATCTATCTTTGTCTTCCATTTTATGCACTTATAAGCCGTTTATTATTAATAGAAATATACAATATTCTTACAAAATTAGCTTCTGAGGATTACAGGAAGGAGGTTTGCTTTCTGATCTCCATGGGAATGTCGTGAATCTTTCGCCCCGAAAGAAAGATGCTCTCTTTGTCAGTGTCACCTACTACTCCTCGTGGTTCAATTTATTGCAACAGTGAAGATTTTTGAGAGTACTGCACAAAGTGTGGAACGTTCGCCTTCGGCATCATGCGGCCTTTGGCGCATCCGCTAGAAATCGTTGTTGGGAGGCGTCAGAATCTACTCAAGATGGAGGCGTTTTTCCGAGCACTCGTTCGACTGCCGGTACAACGTCCTCCGGACCGCGCACGAGGATGATCTTTGATTTCGGTGCGTTCGTGTGGATGATGTTGAGAACGCGATTGAACCAGACAGTGGTCTCTTCCGTTGCGGGGAAATTCACGGTGTCCTGTCCGTTGATGTAGCCGCCGATGGCCACACCATCCTATTCAGCTCGCTTCAGCTCCGCGACCAACCGTGCGTCCCCATCTTCATCGTTTGTGAGAACGAAGTTGGTCGCCTGGAACCCGAGCGAACGCAGTTTTTCTTGGACGGCAGCCGCGATCTCCGGATGCTTGCCGAACACGAGGATGCGCCAACCCGTGGGGCGTGGAGAAGAGGCGGTCGACATTTTAGAATTATATGATAGACTTCATTTCTTGAATTTCTTGACTATGCTCCGTTCTTGTGCTGCTCTTCCTGAAAATGTCTGAAGGGCAGAGACTTCCCAATCCAGAGAACCCCACATAGGAAGCTCTCGGAGCATCTGGTCTAATTCTTCATTGGAAGATGCTTCCGCTATGAACACAAATGCCCTATCTCCTACAGGGAGCCCTCCAGCAAGAATTTTCTTCTTCTTCTCCAACTTTATGAGCTGATCGAAACTTGGGAGTACTATTTCCGATAGCACCTCGATTGCTTCTTCTGGAGAACCGAATCCAGGTCCTCCTGATCCAACTACTAGGTATTTCATACTCGTTCCTCCTCTATGAACTTTTTCTAATGCTAAGAAAAGCAAAAGAGATGCCACGAAAAACTCCTTGATTTATCTACATTTATAAATTGAAAGCCATATATCACTCAGGCATTTTGTCCTTTGGGCGAGGTGTTTTGGATCAGTTAGGTTTTGATAAATTCTATTTGCAATAGTGCATTGTTTAGCAAAAATCCAAAAATGCAGGAAGTTGTTAGTACAGAATTCGGAGTTAAGATAGAGGTTACACGGCATGACCTTGGTCTCGTTCGCACTTCTTACGCTGGGGCCACTGCGACCTTTACAACAACTTTGTGAAGCTGCCCTGACGAGATCAGTGGCATGTGCGCATCTTCCGGGAAGAAGATCGCAAACGCTCCACTTTTAGTTGAGAGCCAGGCATCTGGTTCGTCAGCAAAGAATTGCACATCAGGTTTTTGATCGTATTCACCGGATGGGTGCTTGCACGATGACTTGGGCTTCCACCCCATATCATCGGTTCCTGCCAAAACCAATTGGATATCAATATGTTTCTCATGGGCTTCGAGCAGAGCACCCTCTCTCTTGCGCCCAGGTTTCTTGGACACCGTCGCATAGACGCGCTCACCGTCGATCTCATATTTTCCCGCCGGCAGCTCCTTCAAATCTGGGCGCAAGAGAAACTCAATTGCCTTTGCAAACCCCTTATTCAGGTCCAGATAGCGGTGTGCGTTCTCAAGTACATCTAAAATCATGTCTATTCCTTCCTCAAATCATATTATGCGAACATATAAATATGACAAGTTGGCATTCTGTCACCTCAACCCTCTTACTGGTTGTACTACACGCAATTATATCAGGTTTAAATGTTGCGTGATTCAGGAAGTTATTGAGAGGGGTTACCAATCCATTTCGAGGCCACGTATAGAAAAAAAACGAAACAAATTGCTGATACAATCAAGCCGACGCATGGAAAACCTAATGACCCATTTTCCCCAATAAAATATATTACTGAAAGAAGTAAAGCAGTGCCCGTAACTAATGCCCAGATAAAACAATTTGATAGGATATTTATTAATATAATTAATAACCATTCCATATGTGTTCATTATGAAGAAGATTTCAAACACAGAAAGTGATTTCAATCACTAACATTAAGTATGTTTGTTATTGATTTCAGTTGAACTATTCACTTTTTGACGGAAAACTCTGGACAGTTTGCTTCAGGAAGGATCAGATAATAGGGGAGAAAATGTTAGGACCAATCTGCAAGCCAAAACAATAAAATCGGCATAATCAAGATGAAGGTATGGTCCCTGATGCTTTTGCTAACAGAATCAATTCTTCTTCTATTCGCTTTCTCTGGGTTATGTCAACGGCCAAAACCATCTCAACCCGTCTTCCCTTAAAAGTCAACGTATGCGAAATGATTTCCACATGGATTAAAATTCCGTCCTTCTTAATGTGTCTCCATGTGCCAGCCTCATCAAGCCCCTCCGTAACTTTTGCGACATTTCCAAGAAGTGCCGGGATATCCTCGGGTGGGCGAATATCCCTTATAGTCATCGAGAGAAATTCGTCCTCGGAATAGCCATACCGTTGAACAGCCGCATCATTCACATCAAGAAAAGCGAGAGTTTCAAGGTCATAGATCCACATAGGATGTGGATTGGATTTATAGAACTTTTCGTATATTTCTTTAAAATCCCTCAACACGCGTGCAATTGGTACATTTTCCGCGCTCAGTGCTTTGAAAAAGGCTAGCTCTTCCCTCATTTCTTTTAATTCATTTATCAGTTGCTCTTTTGTTTTCCCTTCATCCATTTTTGCTCCTATGTTTTCTTACGTTGCTGTCTTCCGCCCGACGATTTGCATTTAAAACATGTCTAAATTATATCAATTTTGATTTCCGTTTGTTACAGGAAGAACATGACGGTTCGCGTTTCCGTTAGAAGGTATCCCATCCATAGCCTTTTTGGATGGCAGGTTTGCTCAGGAATCAGTGGCAGGAATAGAGCGGAACAGGCGGAACGGATCGGTTCGGACTATGTAATTGCAAAACTCCTTTTGGCAAACTGCATCGCCAAAATCCAGATATCCCACAGTTGGAGTTAGAGGATTTTATTGTCAAAAGCCTTGAATATCTCAAAACGATGAATTTAGTTGGATAGAAGCATATTACAGTAACTTAAAAAGATTCTGGAATAAATTCAGGATGACAAATCCGATACCTTCTGCATTTCGGGAAAGTATATTCATTTCATCCTTTCGATTTTATCAAGTATCTCAATGATCTTATCAACTATGACCTGTATAGCCTTGACTCCTTTTTCGACCGATGCCTTTTTCGGATTTCCCCAGACACCGCCGGGCCAGTATTTTTCTTTATCCTTTACGGTAAATGGCTTGGGAATTTGAGGATATTCCTCGGGTGCCCTGCCTTTTACCAACCCCGGACACAAATAGAGCATTATCGATGTTTCAAGTTCGCCGGCGTGAGAATCATTCGTCGTTTCAGCAATTCCCGACAGTTCTTTCCATAAAATGTCGTAAGGAGTCAAAACAGCTATCTTTATGCCTTTCAAGTTCTCAATAAGCACTTCTGCGGTTTCTTTCAGTGCCGACATATGCAGGCTTCCGCCATGTCCTGATATAAGCAGTAAGTTTCTCAGTCCTTTTTTATACGCCTCGCTCGCAAGATCAAACGAAAGCCTTCTAAGTGTCTCAGGGCTGATGCTTATAGTTCCCGGATGATCTTTTGTCGTGGTGCACACGCCGTAATAGACTAAGGGCGCAAGAAAAAATTTCCTTTTCTTTGCCGCCAGCTTAAGAGCTTCCTGAATGATGAAAGAATCTGTGTTCAGAGGCAAATGACTTCCGTGCTCTTCTATCGTACCGAAGGGAAATACAATGGTTTTAGTCTTTTTGAGGTATTTTTTAAACTCACTCATGGTTATGTTTTCTAAGATATACATGTTCACCTCTCGATCTTTGTTTATTGACATTCTACAGGTATACCCGCCTAAATTAAAACTGCCAAATTGATATAATAAGTCTGATCGAAAAGATTCCAAAGGAGGCTTTATGTCTAAGGTATATTTTGCATCCGCAAGGGCGATTAAATGGAAATACGATGACAGCATGCCGGGAAAGCTGGAAAGGCTTCTTAAAGAATTTAACCTGGCGAATTATTTTGAGCCTAAGGAGTGGGTCGCCGTAAAAACGCATTTTGGGTCCGAAGGCGCCCACAGAATAGTGCGGCCCGTCTTTTTAAGGAAGGTTGTCGATACATTAAAAAACCTCGGAGCAAAACCCTTTGTTACGGATACGGTACGGATTAAGGGCCTTGATTACCTCGAAGTGGCAAACCAGAACGGCATAAACCATCTTTCTGTCGGGGCGCCGGTTGTTCTTGGAGACGGACTCTATGGGAACGACAGTATTATGGTAAAGGCAGGTGAAATACTCGGTGAGATTGCCGTAGCGAGTGTCATACACGATGTACCTGCGATGGTTGTATGCTCCCACGTGAAAGGGCACATACAGGCAGGTTATGCAGGAGCGATTAAGAACATTGCAATGGGTGGTATAAGTTCGAGGCACAGGGAGTGCGGCTGGAAATGCGGCAGGGGCGCCATGCATACGTTAGGAGAGGGGATGTTGGCCTGGGATGAGGAAAAATGTGAACACTGCTATCAGTGCATGGAGATATGCCCCCTGAGCGCCATCAAATTCATCAACGAGGAATTGAACTGGAACAGCGACGAGTGCTGGCGGTGCGGCAGGTGTGAGCGGGTGTGCCAGTCAGAAGCGCTTTCACTGCCGGGCGATGCGGAAAGGTTTATGCGGTCTCTGGCGGAATCCGCTAAGACAGTCCTCAGCACATTCAAATCCAAGAAAGTCATTTATATTAATTTCCTTACTGAAATACAGCCGGAATGTGACTGTATGCCGATGGCCGATGTGCCTGTTATGCAGGACCAGGGGATACTTATATCGGATGATATCGTTTCTATCGAACAGGCAAGTATAGACATGCTCCTTAAAGCTCCACCGCTCCCGCAGGCGGCGTCTGCGGAAAAGAATATGACAGAAGGAGATGACATCCTGTTTAAATTGAGCGGAAAACCCTATCAGATTCAGGTCGAGGCTTCGGAAAAACTCGGATTAGGTACCAGGGAATACGAAATCATTGAACGCTGAAAATTGAATACTGCTGCCCGTGGGAGTTGGGCAGCAGTATTAGGGGAGATAACAAGGCATTTCATATTTTTTAATACCATTGCACCGGTATTCTTGTCAAGATAAAATTCAAATTATCAGGTAAGTCTTCGTTGGAGCGAGTGACACGGCGTAGTGAGAAAGATTCCCGACGCGCTACACTTGCGGGAATGACAACAACCGGAGTAAATTGTCATTCCGGCTTGTCCGGAATCTTTCTTTTGATTCCACGAGTTACTGAAGGATTATAATTATCAGGTCCTGTAAGCGGCGTTTATCCTTATATATTCTTCGGTCATGTCGCAGGTCAGGACCTTTGCAGAAGACCTGCCCATGTTAAGGTCAATGACTATCTTAATATTCTTCCCCCTCAAAACCCTTCCGGCCTTTTCATCTCTCCCCGTAGATAATCCCTTGCCTGCCACTTTTACCGCGCCAAAATAAATATCTATTTTCTCCTCTTTTAAATCAGCGCCGGAGTAGCCGAGGGCCCCCATGATCCTGCCCCAGTTCGCATCATTTCCATAAATAGCCGTCTTTACGAGATTCGAGTTCGCCACGGAAAATGCCGCTTTCTCAGCGTCGGTCTCATTTCTTGCTCCATTTACTTCTATCTCAATAAGCTTGGTCGCGCCTTCGCCGTCCTGAGCGACTAATTTTGAAAGTTCATATGTGACTCTATCAAGGGATTTTTTGAATGAGACGTACGATTCTGATTTCTCTGTAATCTCGGGATTTCCGAGCATACCGTTGGCCATCATCAGTACCGTATCATTGGTTGACATATCCCCATCAACCGTAATTCTGTTGAAAGTCTTTTTGACTGAATCCCTCAATGCCCTGTCCAGCGTCTTTTGATGCACCGCAATGTCCGTGACGATAAAACAGAGCATTGTAGCCATATCAGGGCATATCATGCCAGCGCCTTTACAAAAACCGGCAACAGCACCCGTTTTACCGCCGACCCTCACCTTTTCCAGGACAACTTTAGGAAACGTATCGGTCGTCATTATTGCGGCAGCGGCATCTTTAATAGTAGCCCGCCCGAGACTATTCAGCAGTTCAGGAATCCTGGGCTTTATTCTCTCCATGGGCATCGGCGTGCCTATAACACCGGTTGAGCAGGTATAGACAAGAGGGGGCTTTATTCCCAGGCCCTGAGCTGTAAGCCTTGCCATTTCGCCGGCATCCTGCATGCCTTGTTTACCTGAGCACGCATTCGCATTTCCGCTGTTTGCTATTATCGCCTGCCCTCTCCCGGACCTTATTTTCTTTATATCAAGTTTCACAGGCGCGGCCTTGACTTTATTCGTGGTGAATGTACCGGCCATATTGGCTTCTACCTCAGAATAAATAAGGGCAAGGTCTTTTCGTCCGGGTTTTTTTATTGCAGCTTCTGCGGTAGAAAAAAGAAATCCCCTGGGTATCATAAATGTGTCTCTTTCTTTCTAAAAATCCCTCCTAACCTCCCTTTGCCAAAGGGAGGGACCCCTCTTTGGCAAAGAGGGACAGTGGGAGATTTTATAAATAGATTTTCAGAACAATTCGTACGTTATGGAAACAATGCCAGTGTGTCCAGGGCCGTCTTTTCGTCAAGGCCCGTCATGATATTCATATTATGCACAGCCTGTCCCGAAGCCCCTTTCACAAGGTTATCGATCACCGTTATCACAATCAGGGAGTTTGTCCTCTCATTCAGTTTCAGACCGATCTCGCAGAAGTTGGTACCCCTCACGTTTTTTATGTTCGGATACCTGCCGTATTCGAGGACCCTGACAAAGGGTTCTTTCTTGTAAGCGTCATGATAAGCCTTCATTATCCCGGCTACCGTGGTCTTTTCCGAAAGACGGGCGTATATCGAGGTCAATATGCCTCTGTCAACAGGCAGCAGATGCGGCGTAAAATTGAGTGTAATATCCTTGCCGCATATGAGAGAAAGTTCCTGCTCGATCTCTGGTGTATGGCGGTGCGTGCCGATCGCATAAGCCTTGAACCCTTCATTCACTTCGCAATAGGAGACCGATATATCAGCCTTTCTCCCGGCCCCGCTCGTCCCGGATTTCGAATCTATGACGATAGACGAGACATCGATTAATTTGTTCTTTACAGCGGGCAGAAGTCCGAGTATGGCGCTTGTCGGATAGCAACCCGGGTTGGCAATCACTTTTGCTCTCTTGATCCGGTTGCGGTAAATCTCCGGCAGACCATAAACCGCTTTTTTCAGCGTACCATGAAACCTGTGCGGCACTTTGTACCATATTTCATATGTCTTCGCGTCTTTTAACCTGTAGTCAGCGGACAGATCTATGACCATCTTACCCTGCCTGACAAAAAAGTCCACCGCCTCCTGTGATTCTCCGTGCGGAAGGGCCATAAAAAACAGGTCCGCTTTTTTGAGAATCTCTTCTTTGCGCATGGGCTCATAGACCAGATCCGAATATTTATAAAGGTGAGGGAAAAGTTCAGTTACAGACTTTCCGGCGGATCTCTCTGAGGTGACCCCTGTAACAACAACCCGGGGATGACCTGAAAGAATACGCAGCAGTTCACCCCCGGTAAATCCGCTGCCGCCGCATATGAGAACTTTTAACATAACTTAAATATACAATTAAGAATAAGCAGGTGTTGAGAAAGAATTTATTTTTCGATACCTAAGTGTATCTTAAACCGATGGCTTTACGAATATTTTAACGAACATAACAAATAAAGATGTTCAATAACTCTATCGAGTTAAATAAATTTTTGAGCAATATCTGCTTATTCTTAACAAGCAAAAATAGTCGTGAGCCAAAATGTATATCGGTAACCGATGACTAATTTTTTATCTCTTCGAGAACTGGAATCTCTTACGGGCGCCCTTCTGGCCGTATTTCTTCCGTTCTTTTTCCCTCGGGTCTCTCATGAGAAACCCTTCTTTCTTGAGTCTCAAACGGAGGTCACTGTTCATATCGACAATCGCCCTTGCAATTCCGTGTCTCAGCGCTCCGGCTTGGCCGGACAAACCACCGCCGGTAACAGTCGCATCGATATTATATTTGCCGGTAATCCCGGCAAGCTCGATCGGCTGACGTATTACCATAGTCAATGTTTCCCTCGGAAAATAGACGTCGGCGGGTTTTTTATTAACGGTTATCTGCCCACTGCCCGGCGTCATCGTGACCCTCGCAACCGATGTCTTTCTCCTTCCGGTTGCATAGTATTGAATATCTGCCATGTATAGCTCCTTTTAAGATAATTGTCAGACTTGCCCGTTCATCTATACGGACAATATCTCCGGTTTTTGCGCCTCGTGTGGATGCTCAGACCCGCCGTAAACCTTTAGTTTCTTTATCATAGCCCTGCCGAGCCTTCCTTTTGGAAGCATTCCCCATACGGCAGCCGTTACGATTTTCTCCGGATGCCTAGCAAGACGCTCCCTTGCTGTCTCGGACTTAAGGCCGCCGGGATAACCTGAATGACGGTAGTACATCTTGTTATCGAGCTTCCTGCCTGTAAGTTTCACTTTATCCGCATTAATAACAACGATAAAATCACCTGTATCGACATTGGGAGTAAATATCGGCTTATTTTTGCCTCTCAGGTAATTGGCAATCTTTACCGCCATCCTTCCCAAAACCGCATCCTTAGCGTCGACAAGATACCATTTTTTCTGCACTTCTCCCTTTTTGGCAAAAAGAGTCTTCATTTCATCACCTTCCAAAAATATTTCAAGCTTATTAAGATAATAAAAAAAAGGTAAAATTGTCAACTATACTCTGCCCTGCCTGCAAACAAACCTCTTAAGGTCCACTCCTATAAGCTCTGCGGACGCCTTCCAGCGTTCATTGGCCGGCGTCTCAAAGATGATTTTATTATGCGCGGGCGCAATCAGCCAACCGTCCATCATCAACTCATACTCAAGTTGTCCCGGAGACCACCCTGAGAACCCGAGTGTGAACAGGAACTTTTTCGGTCCCTTGCCTGCTGTGATATCAACAAGAATTTCTTTTGAGGTAGTCAGGATAAGGTCGTCCTTTATCTTTATGGACGGATAATAGTTATCCGATGAAGAATACAGTATATATCCCTGTTCAGGCTTGACAGGGCCCCCGTAATAAACCGGAAGGTCTGCTGCACACTCCTTTATGTTCAGTCCGCTGCTCAAGGGTATGAAGCTGCTCAACAGGATACGATTTATAACAAGTCCAAACGCGCCGTCTTTCGTATGGTCACAGATTAATACAACAGTACGCTCGAAATTGGGATCTTTTAACCCCGGGACAGCGATGAGAACCATGCCGGTCAGGTTGCTGATATCAATATTTTTCATGCCGGATCCGTCAATAATTTTTCCCTGCATTTCTTGATCGCTAACCGCGCCAGTTTATCGCATCTTTCATTCTCAGCATGTCCGTTATGTCCTTTGATCCATATCCATTGTATATTATGGAGTTTAGAAAGATCAAAAAGTATTTCCCACAGGTCCTTATTCAGGACATGTTGCTTCTGGCTGTTCTTCCAGTTGTTCCTGATCCATTGAAAGATCCATGATGTAATGCCCTTGACAACATAATTTGAATCTGTAATAAGCCTGACCCTGCACGGCTTTTTCAGGGCTTCAAGCGCTTCAATAACGGCCGTGAGTTCCATGCGGTTGTTCGTAGTCGCAGGGTCGCAGCCGGAGAGTTCCTTTTCCCGCTCTCCGAACCTTAGTATGGCGCCATAACCACCTACTCCAGGATTGCCGCTGCACGCACCGTCAGTAAAGATCTCCACAAAGGGTCTCTCCGTCTCTCTTTGCATCGGATTTTATTATTTTAACCTATATAATGAGGACGCTGCTTGAAAATTTTCTGATTTAAGTGACTCCCTTCTTATGGCTGGAAGGCCTATCAGTAGCAAAATTGTTATCATTTTGCAACGTTTGAATGTGGCTAATAGCTGTTGATCCTATGATACAATAAGATTTTATGAAGATCTCTGTTATCATACCCACATTGAATGCCGGCGCATCTATTGGGAACCTCCTTTCGTCACTCGGATCGCAGGACATCGACCCCGCGGAAATAACCATAATAGACTCATCGTCGGATGATGATACGGTTGATATTGCAAAAAGTTTTGGGGCAAAGACAATAGTTATCCCCAAAAGCGTGTTCAATCACGGCAAGACACGGAATATTGCGGCTATGGAGGCGAAGGGTGATATACTGGTTTTCATGACCCAGGACGCGCTGCCTGTAGACACCACTCTTCTCAGCAAATTGACTGCGCCGTTAAAGAAATCCGGCATCGCTGCGACATTCGGGAGACACGTTCCGGGGGCTGATGCGTCTCCTCTGGAGGTTTTTTTGAGACATTTTAATTACCCGGATAAGGGTTCAGTAAAGGGATTTGACGATATAAAGAAATACGGCATTAAAACATTTTTTTCGAGCAATGTGTGCTCAGCCATCAAAAAAGAACCTTTTCTAAAGGTCGGGATGTTCCCTGAGGGCATCAGGGCAAATGAAGATATGTTGATCACCGGGAAATTTATCTTTGAAGGATATAAAGTTGCATATGTTCCTGAAGCGATGGTCATCCATTCCCATAACTACTCGCTTTTGGAGCAATTCAGGCGCTATTATAATATCGGCTCGTCCATCAAAAACAATAGGTGGATCAGGAAATACACAAAAGCGGAGGGAGAGGGAGCGAAGTTCATGAAAGGACAAATATATTTTGTTCTTAAACAGCGCAGATACTTCTGGTTGCCTTATATCTTCTTAGAGTCGGCGGCAAAATACGCCGGCTACAGGATTGGGTTGATCGCGGGATGACGGAAGTAGCAAAGTTAATAAAAAGTATTTTCCGCATATTATGCCTTATTATCATTGATCTCCTTGCCTTTTACACCGCTCTCCTCCTAACATGGACGCTGCGGGCGGAGGTTTTGCCGGTTATCATTCCTGATCTGCCTGTTTTGAATTTTTCATACTTCCATTTCGTGTCATTGTGGTGGATACCATCCGTCTTCATTTTTTTTATTTTCTATGAAGCCCTTTATGACAGCAATCTCCCGTTCTGGGATGAGACCAAGGTCATGGTCAAATCCATTTCTCTGTCAAGCATCACTTTAATGGCTATCGTGACGTTGGGTAAGATGGGTGATATAGTGTCGCGTCTTGTCTTGCTGGGCTTGTGGTTTTTCTCTCTTTTTGTGTTTCCCGTCTTCCGCTTCTGGGGCAAGAGATTCTTGTATGCGGCCTGTATACAGAGAGAAAGGGTGCTTATAATTGGTGCGGGTAATGCAGGAAAACTGGTTCTGGAGGGCCTTCAGAGAGAAAAACACATGGGTTATGATGTCGTAGGTTTTCTGGACGACGACAAACAGAAAATAGGGCGGACCGTTCATGAGAAGAAGATATTCGGCAATGTGGGAGATTTTTCAAGGTTCGTAAAAGAGCTCGGCATAAAGACCGCTATCATCGCCATGCCTTCCCTTCCTCCTGAAAAGCTGTCTGCTCTGACGGCCAGTGTACAGAACGATACTGTAAATACCATGGTCATTCCAGACCTGAAAGGGATCGCACTCCTGAATACGGCCCTCTTCCATCTTTTCGTAGAAGAGATATTTTTGTTGCATTTAAGAAATAATCTGAAATCCATAACAAACAGGTTCATAAAAAGACTTTTTGATATTGCCGCGAGCATTGTCTTTGCGCTTGTTGTCCTCCCCCTTATCGCGTTTTTCGGAATCATAATACGACTGGAGACGCCCGGATCAGCCATTTATGCCCATGACAGGATCGGCAGGAACGGTAAGATTTTCAGGTGTTATAAATTCAGAACGATGAGGAGGGACGCCGAGGAGAAACTGAAAGAGATGCTGGGAAGCAGTGAAACCCTTCGCAATGAATGGGAGAACACCTGGAAACTCAAAGACGATCCGAGAGTCACGAGGATCGGCCGTTTTTTACGGAGAAGTTCCCTCGACGAGCTCCCCCAGATATTCAATGTTATCAAAGGAGAAATGAGCCTGGTGGGACCGAGACCTTATCTGCCGAGAGAAAGGGTTGAGATCGAGGAGCATTTCCGGGTTATCAGCAGTGCAAAACCGGGTATTACAGGTCTATGGCAGGTTTCCGGAAGAAGTAATATGAATTGCAAGTACAGGGTAAAACTTGACACGTGGTATGTCATGAACTGGTCTTTATGGCTCGACATAGCAATACTCTTCAGGACAATCAAGGTCGTTCTCAGAGCAGAGGGAGCATACTGAGCATACTGAATTATCTTTATGGTATAATTAAAATAATTTATCGCATTATTGAAAATTATGATTAAAGACATTCCTTTTTTGGCCGCAGAGGATTTACCAAAGGTGCCCTTTGTTCTGAACGGCATTTCGTCCCGTTTTATCCGTGAACACAGGATTATTCCGTTGGATCTTAAGAACAATATCCTGAAGGTCGTTATGGCAGATCCCGGGGATGCTGCAACAATTGATGCCCTCAAAGTTGCAACATCGGCAGAAATAACGGCATATGCTTGTGAAGGTAAAGCGCTTGAAGAGTATATATCCAAATTCTACGAGCAGGAAAACCAGAATATAAACAGGATAATTGAAGACATGGGTGAAAAGGGGGTTGCGTTCCTAAAGGAAGAGGAAGAAGACGTCGGACATCTGAAAGACCTCGCCTCGGAAGCCCCGATCATAAGACTCGTCAACATGCTCATAACAAGGGCTGTAGAAGGCCGGGCAAGTGATATCCATATAGAGCCTTTTGAGGACGAATTGAAGGTGAGGTACCGCATAGACGGGGTATTGCATGAAATAGAAACAACTCCCAAGAGACTTCAGGCTGCGATTGTATCGAGGATAAAAATTATGGCCAAGCTCAATATCGCCGAGAGAAGATTGCCCCAGGACGGACGTATCAGGCTAAAGGTCGACGATAAGGAAATAGACCTGAGGGTATCCACCATTCCCGTTTTGCATGGCGAAAGTGTCGTGATGAGGATCCTCCGTAAAGAAGGCATTGTCATAGACCTTAGCGTTATGGGTTTTCCCCCGCATACCCTCGCAATATTTAACCAAATAATTAATAAGCCGAACGGCATTTTCCTTGTGACGGGACCCACTGGAAGTGGAAAGAGCACTACCCTTTACGGCGCTCTGGACAAGATAAATTCTCCCGATAAAAAGATAATAACCGTTGAAGACCCTGTGGAATATCAGTTGAAGGGGGTAAACCAGATCCAGGTGAAACCGCAGATAGGGCTGAACTTTGCCACTACCTTGAGGTCCATTGTCAGGCAGGACCCTGACATTATCATGATCGGAGAGGTCAGAGACCTTGAGACAGCTGAGATAGCGATCCAGTCGGCGCTTACGGGACACCTTGTCTTTTCGACGCTGCATACTAATGACGCGCCCAGCGCAATAACAAGGCTCCTCGATATGGGCGTCGAGAATTTCCTGCTCTCCTCCACAATAAGGGGGATCCTCGCCCAGAGGCTCGTGAGGATCATCTGCCCTTCTTGCAAGGAGAAAGACCCCTCCATATCTGACAGTGAAACGCTGAAGCTTTTCGGCATCGACAGCGCCATGTCCCTTTATCGGGGGAAGGGATGCGAGAATTGTGCTTTCACGGGCTATTATGGCAGGTCGGGGATATTCGAACTGCTTGTAATAGATGACGACATCCAGAAACTCATACTGAAGAGTGCGGATGCGAACCAGATACGGAATGTGGCCAAACGAAACGGCATGAGAACACTCCTCGAAGACGGCGCCGAAAAGATAAGGGCAGGCGTCACAACCCTGAATGAGGTCCTCAGAGTAACACAGGAGGCGTAACATGCCGGTCTTTTCTTACAGGGCGACCACAATCGAAGGTACAATAGCTGAGGGTTTCATCGAAGCAATTGATGAAACCTCGGCTATAGAAAGACTGAAAAATACGGGCTATATCCCTTTAAAGGTCGCCGCCCCGAGGGAAGGCCTGAAAAAGAGAATTTCCTTCAGGTCATCAAAGGGTGACCTCCTGACTTTTACCACAGAATTATCCGCCCTTCTGAACGCAGGGTTGCCCCTCGACAGAAGCCTCAACATATTATCGGATATATCCGAAAGCGGGGAGATGAAGGATGTGGTCCAATCCATTCTCAGGTCGATCAGGGAAGGCAGCTCTTTTTCCGATGCGCTCCAAAAACAGCCGAAGACGTTCCCACGGCTTTATATAAATATGGTCCGTGCGGGTGAAGCTGGCGGGGTCCTGAATGTGGTGCTGGACAAATTGAATGAGTTCCTCGAGTCCTCGAAGGCGCTGAAAGATCATATAGTGTCGGTAATGATATACCCCGCCATTCTCATGATTACAAGCGGCATATCAATAATTGTGCTTCTCACGTTCGTACTTCCGAAATTCACTGTAATATTCGCCGAGCTCGGCGGCGCACTGCCGCTGCCCACACAGATACTCCTTGCCTTCAGCAACACCCTGAAATCATACTGGTGGATTGTCCTGGCCGCTGCTATAGCAGGGTATGTCATCTTTAAAAACTACACCAGGTCCGATGCCGGGAGATACAATTGGGACACTTTTAAACTGAAGTTGATGGGAGATGTGGTAAGAAAACTCGAAACGGCAAGGTTCTGCAGGACCCTGGGTACATTGCTCAAGAGCGGGGTACCGCTCCTTCAGGCATTGAACAATGCAAAAGACATCATAAACAACCAGGTGATAGCCTCTGCCATCGATTCGGTCTCTGCCGGGGCAAAAGAAGGCAAAGGCATAGCCGTCCCATTGTCCGATACCAAGGTCTTCCCTCCTCTTGCCCTTTCGATGATAAAGGTTGGGGAGGAGACGGGTCAGCTTGATACAATGCTTCTGAAGGTTGCAAACTCCTACGAAAAAAGCCTTAATATAGCCATAAAGAGATTTGTAGGTCTTCTCGAACCGATCATGATCCTGACCATGGGGTTGATAATCGCGGCCATCATTATTTCAATACTCATGGCGATATTCAGCGTAGTAGATCTTCCGTTCTAAACTCGATGCAGGATACAGGATACAAGATGCACGATGCAAAATACGCAATACATGATACGCGGTCTTTTATCGTGAATCGTGAATCATATATCGTGCGTCGTGAATCATGTATCAAGGGTTTTGTTCTTCTTGAACTGATTATCGTTCTTGTTCTAATTTCGGTAATTGTCGGCCTGGCAACAGTTTTTTTTGCCAACACCCTTCCTTCCTATAAATTTAATGCAACCGTGAGAAACGTATCCACGGCCATCAGGCAGGCCCGCTCACTCGCAGGGATTCATAATGAAATACAGACCGTCACTATAGATCTTGATTCGAAAACTTATACCCTGGAAGGCCATGCCTCTAAAGACATCCCTCAGGGTATATTCGTCAAAGTAATAGACCCCATGGAGGGAGAAATTTATAATGGTAAATATAATTTCGTCTTATACCCTGCGGGCAATATCGAGGGAGGGACAATCGTATTATGGACTTCCAAAAGGTCGGCGAGCATACAGATGGACCCCGTGGTCGGAACAGTAGTGATAAAGTGATGTCTGTTTATAAACTTAAGAAATCGTGGTATGACTGTCATTCCGGCTTGTCCGTCCCGAAAGCTTTCGGGATTAAACAACCCCCTTTCTCCCCCTTTTCTAAGGGGGAATCGGAAAGATTCCCGACGCGCTTTGCTTGCGGGAATGACAACAACAATATAAGGTATGACGTATCTGATCTCAATGTGAGGAATCGAAAAATTCTTCGGATAAAAGGCGAGTCAAATGGCTTCACCCTTCTTGAAGTTCTTGTTGCCACGGCAATTTTAGCCATTGCAGTGGCTGTCATCCTGCAACTTTTTTCGGCAAACCTGAGGGCCATTTCTCTTTCCGGAGATTATGTTTCTGCGGCCACAAAGGCAGAGTCGAGGATGAGAGAGATACTGGACGACGACAAACTCTCGGAGAAATCGTTCAGCGAGACAACAGATGACGGCTACCGGATCGATGTCTCAATAACAGATACCTTGAAAGACAGGACCGAAAACCTTCAGGTAAAACTCCTGCAAATAGATCTTACACTCCGCTGGGTAAAAGGATCGAAAGAAAAGTCGCTGGCCCTGAGCACGATGAAGATGATGAAAAAAGAGATTTAAGTGAAAGGTGCAAATATTGTTCACAAATTTATTTATTAATAAGTTTATTAGCAAGCTGTCATTCCCGCAATCCCGAAAGCATTCGGGAGTCGGGAATCTCTCTGAAAGGCAAGAAAGATTCCGGACAAGCCGGAATGACAAATGTATTTATACTCATGAACCCCTTGTTAGCTCTATCGATGAATTATTGGATTCGCGGAAAGGTTTCACTCTTCTTGAATTGATTATATCCATCGCCCTCATGGGAATCATTATATTGATTATCGGCGGCGCTATGAGACTTGGGGTCCGCTCTATAGAGTCAGGAGAAAAAAGGATAGAGGTACTCGAAAGGATCAGGTCGTCGTTCAATATTGTAGATTCTCAGCTCCAGTCTTCTTTACCTCTCACGTATGAAGATAATGCGGGATACAAATACTATTTTAAAGGTGAAAGGGAATTTATGCAGTTTGCCACAAACTATTCTATCTGGGGCGGGGAGAAAGGTTATGTCGTAACTACATATACAGTTAAAGCGGGAGAAAGCGGCAAAGAGATTTTATACGCCTCGGAAAATGTTATAGGGATGGAAGGCATGAGAGAGACAAAACTCTTCGACACATTTGAAAGAATGTATTTCGAGTATTTTTATAAAGGCCCTACCGATGAAACAGGCGCGTGGGTGGACCAGTGGAAGGACGACACCATGATTCCCGAAAAGGTAAGGCTTCATTTTATTGAAGGGGCGCGCGACCTCTCGCTAATAATTCCTTTGAGGGTAAAAGGGTCGCCCTCGGGTCCGGGTGCTCCCGGACAATCTTTGGCGGGAGAATAGGACATAAAGTATTAAGGATAAATTATGAAGGATGAAAAAAAGACAAGGCGCCGGAATCCGCAAAACGGCATCGCCCTTATGACGGTGTTATGGATTATGACAATACTCCTGGTCATCGTCTTTTCTTTCTCTTATATGGCAAGGACCGAAACGCTTTCCATTATATCTTTTAAAGGTGCGATGGAAAGGAAGTTCATCGCTGAGGCGGGGGTAGAAAGGGGAATTACAGAGCTTTTTTACAGAAATGTCTACAAAAACCAGAATGTTGAACTTGAGGGCAAGGAAGTGTGGAAAATAGACGGGACCTCTTACACCGGAAAGCTCGGTAACGGGCATTATACAATCAGGATTACCGATGACTCGGGGAAAATAGATATAAACAATATGACCGATGCATCTGCTATAATATTAAAGAATTTCCTGACAAACTCAGGGATGAGCGCAGAGGATGCAGATATTATCGCGGATTCCGTGTTGGACTGGATAGATACCGACGACCTTGTCAGACTACACGGGGCTGAAAGTGACTATTATCAGTCTTTACCCAATCCATACAAGGCAAAAAATGCGCCGCTTGATACATTGGAAGAGCTTCTTCTTGTCAAAGGAGTGACCCCTGAAATCCTCTATGGCAGCAAAGATAAGAAGGGTCTCATTGATTTCCTTACGCTCGGTTCGGAGGCGGGTGGGTCACAGGCGATGGTTAACATAAACGCGGCGCCGAAGGAAGTTTTAATGGCGCTCCCGGGCATGACGCCCGAGATTGCAGACGGGATAATAAACTTTAGACAGAACAAAGAGATGAATGCAGGGGATATGCAGGGGATCCTCGGCGCTAACTACAGTCAGATGGCGCAGTATGTTACTACCGACGACTCAAACTTGTTTACCATTGACGCCGCCGGTTATAAAGAAAATGAAAAAGGAGTTTATGCGATTAAGGCGAGGGTCATGATTACCGGTGATAATTCCTACAGGTATCTTTATTATAAAAGCCCTGCGACCCTTAAAGAATGACGTATGAACAGGACGCTTGTTTTAAATAAACTGACAGCCTTTGCCGGTGCCTGGTCAGGTCTTTTTAATAAGATATCGGGCCCCATATCGAGGATACTCACTTTCAATCTTGCCGATGAAAGAATCTATCCGGCAAAAACCCTGTCGGCTTCTCTGGATAAAGGCGCTTTGTCCGTGGCCTACGGCACGAGATTTCTGTCGGGTATTAAGATCCGCGGGATCAGAGAATATTCCTTCGAAGAAGGCAGATATCCGAATCCGGAGGTCTTCGCATCGTCTCTGGCTTTAGCCATAAGTGACCTTGGCGCCGCAAAAGCGGAAGTATCTTTAAGCATACCGAAGGCATGGGCGATCATCAAAACCTCAGAGTTCCCCATAACCGTCAAAGAAAACCTGTCAAATGTCATCTCATACGAACTGGACAGGATTACCCCTTTCAGTTCCTCGGACGCATTCTATGATTTTAAGACTCTGAAGGAAGAAGCCGGAAAGATGTCCGTCATGGTTGTGGCCGCAAAAGCAGACTTCGTGAGGCCATATATTGACGCCCTGAAAGAAAGAGACATTATTGTCGGCAGGGTGTCAATCAGTTTATCGTGCTTCGAAACTCTCTGCCGCTATATAGGCGGGGCAGATAAGATTTTTATCGATATAATGAAGGAAGGGTATGAAGGCGCGATATTTCTGAATGGTTCGATAACCGGGGTCTTTACGGGCAATTTCTCCACAGAGGACAGGCAGGCAAGAATTGACACTGTTATGGCAGAGATCAACCCACTCATAGATACCATGAAAAGTTACGGAAAGACGCCGAAAGTTGTGGCGCATCTGAGAGATGCGGCTCCCGAGTTGAAAGAATTGCTGAAGACGCAGATAAAACAGCCTCTCGGGATACTGAATGAGACCGATATAAAGATCAGGCGTTCAGGACATGACAAGGCTGTCCCTTATACGGCGATCGGCGGGCTCCTGGAGTCCCTGTGGCCGAAGGCGAATGGATTAAATCTGCTGAAAAAAGGTTCTCACGAGAGGTCAAAGTCCCCAAAGGGTCTTACCATAATTCTTCTTCTCTTGATCCTGGCTGTATGGATTTTCTATCTCGTCTCTCCTCTCAGGGTGGAGGAGAGGAGGCTTCAGGAGATCGACCGCCAGATTATCATCCGCAAGGAAGAAGTCAAAAAGGTCGAGGCGCTGAAAAAAGACGTAGAGTCTCTGAACAAGGAAATATCCACGATAAATGATTTCAAGGAAAGCAGGCCGATGACGCTGGATCTACTAAAAGAGATGACAACCATACTCCCCAAAAATACATGGCTGTCGAGGCTGAGGGTCACGCAGACGACTGTCGAGATCGAAGGATATGCAGCTTCAGCAACAGGACTCTTGCCGAAACTCGAGGCCTCCAGGTATTTCCAAAAGGCAGAGTTTTCATCTCCGACGTTCAGGGACACACGGATGAACGCCGACAGATTTAATATAAAGATGGAGATAAAGGGAGTCAAAAAAGAGGGCGTGAAGGCGGGTACAAATGAAGGCCAAGAGTAAAACATTAGTTGTCGCGATACCTTTTATGGTTTTACTCCTCGGCCTTCTGATATACCAGTATGTTTACGTAAGGATTCAATCAGACGTGACCTCAGTCAAGGAAAGCCAGTCTGTAAAAACAAAGACTCTCGAAAAATATGTAACCCTTATAGCGAAAAAGCCTCAGATGGAAAAAAAGCTCGCCTCACTGAAAGAGGAGAGGAAGGCCGATGATTCAAAACTCATTGAGGGGCGTACGCTTTCCCTGGCATCTGCCGCGCTTCAGGACATGGTCAAGGATATCGTGACGCGCAGCGGCGGAACAATATCGAGTCAGCGCGTCAGCAAGCCCGAAGACCTCGGCAAGTTTAAAGTAATAACTGTTAGTATCGACACGATTTTGCCTGATTCAAGGGCGCTAAGGGATATCCTTTATGCGATAGAGACACGAACTCCGTATCTCACTATAAAAGAGGTTGATATCCGGATCAGGAACTTCAGAGACCCCAGAGAGCAGGTGGTAAAATTAGACGTGTCTGCACTGACAAGCGGCAAATAAGAATTTTATTTTATTGAGTCAGTATGCTTCTTTATACAATCCGTCAGTTCCCTTATTGTAAAAGGTTTGGCAAAACACCTTATCGCCCCCGCCCTGCTCGACTCTTCTATTTGATTAGAGCCGGCATTCCCTGAAAAAGCTATCACGGGGACACGGGGGTTGAGTTTTTTTATGATCCTCAGTGTACTGATGCCGTCAAGAACCGGCATCCTGATGTCAAGCAAAATGAAATCATACGGCTTTTCAATGAAATTCAGGACTGCTTCTACTCCATCGTGAACAAGATCAATCTTATAGTCTTCTTCCTCGAGCTCGTTTTTTATTACTGCCCCGAGGTTTTTGTCATCTTCCGCCAGCAGAATATCCATCATCTTCCAAGCGCCTGTTCCGCAGGTTCAAACGCCCTCATTACAGACCCGCTAATAAGTCGCAGCAGTTCCATCCGGTCGGATAGTTTAATGCCTGCAATACGCGCATATATATGGAACCCCTCGCCCATGAAGAATCCGATGCAATTGCTTTTCTGACTTTTGTCCCATAAGTCCTCAATCGACTGCAATATTACAGCTTCCGCCAGGTTCCTTATGCAGATGTCAGCCCTCATAATAACTTAATATAAAGCAAGAGAAATGCCAGAATTAATCCTTTGATTTTATTGTGCTTATTTCTGCCCGGTCGCTGCGGCAC
Source organism: Thermodesulfovibrionales bacterium (assembly GCA_963716185.1). Taxonomy (GTDB): domain Bacteria; phylum Nitrospirota; class Thermodesulfovibrionia; order Thermodesulfovibrionales; family SM23-35; genus CAVZMO01. Next base: position 2,313,777 of record OY970295.1, on the reverse strand, counting down.
AAGGAAATATGTCTCTCTTATAAGGCATATTTCCCGGCACGGTTATCTTGGCAGGTATCCCTTCAGTAGATGTTGGCAAGTGTTTTAGATATCGATAACATTAAGTTTGATCAAATCCCTCCTAACCTCCCTTTTCCAAATCCCGAAGGCTTTCGGGACTCGTTTGACAAAGAGGGGAAGGGGAGATTCTTACAATTTGATAACCACCTTCACTTAGAAGATTACCGATGGAATTTTATCTTGGCAGGGTTATCGTAAAGGTAGTGCCTGCTCCGCTTCCTGAATCCACGGCAATATTGCCGTTATGATCTTTGATTATTTTATGGACTATAGAAAGACCAAGACCCGTTCCTCCTTTTTCACCCTTTGTTGAAAAGAACGGATCAAATATCCTGTTCGCAAACTCCGGGGATATACCGGGGCCCGTATCGCTGATCCTGATACAAACAGATTCCCCCTTTTCCGCCTGGGGATTAGGGCATATTATTTGCGTATCGAGCGTGAGAGAGCCCATGTCCTCCATGGCATCGAGAGCATTCACAATAATTGCGAGGAAGACCTGTTTCAACTCCCCCTCGTTTCCCCGGGCGGTCATCGCTTGTCCGTAATGTTTCGCCACCTCGACCTCCTTAAATCTGCCCTGAAACCCGATGAGCTCAATGGTCTTCTCGAGGATTTCATTAATATCCACCTCTTTCTTTTCATATTCAACCTTTCTCACAAAGGAAAGCATGCTCGTTGTAATCCCCTTGCAACGCGTTACCTCTTCACTGATAATACCAAGATAGTTTTCGAGCAAATCAAGATTAAGCTGTCCTTTCCTTAACCGGTTCAAAAGTCCTTCTGCACAAGCCGCGATGGTCGCAAGTGGGTTGTTTATCTCGTGTGCAATGCCGGATGCCATCTGTCCAAGGGCGGCAAGCCTCTCGCTCATGATAAGCTGCATCTCCTTTTCCTTTTCATCGGTAATATCCCGGACTATGCCGAACATACGTACCGGCTCACCGTTCTCACCAAAGGTGACTTCTCCCTGTTCGTGGACAAACCTGACAGCGCCGTCAGGCAGGACAATACGGTGGTCGACATAGAAAGGCATGCCGTATAACGCCTCCTGGACAGCCTTCTTTACAAATTCTCTGTCGCCGGGGTGCACAAAATTCAAGAATTCATCGTAAGTGGCCCCGAATTCTTTAGGGGTCAGACCGAAGATCCGGTAAATCTCGTCAGACCAGTAAAGTTTGTTTGTTTGAATATGCCAGTCCCAATTACCGAGATGGGCAATACGCTGCGCCTCGGCCAGACTTGCCTCACTCTTCTGCAATGCCATCTCAGTCTTCTTACGCTCGGCAATTTCGGACAGCAATGCTTCGTTCGTCAGGATAAGCTCCGCCGTCCTTTCCTCAACCCTCATCTCCAGCTGATCGTGTGCCTTGCGCAGGGCCTCTTCCGCCTGCTTCCGCTCTATCGCATAACGCACAGAGCGGCTCAAAAGATTGCTGTCCACCTGCCCCTTGACAAGATAGTCCTGCGCGCCCTCTTGCAGCGCCTTAATCGCCAGGTCCACATCACCCAGCCCGCTCATCACCACAATCGGTATCTTGCTCGTTGCAGCGCGTGTTTGAATCACAGTGTCAAGCCCTTGTCCGTCCGGCAGAGAGAGGTCCAGCAGAATGACATCGAAACTTCGCGTCCCGAGAATTTCCTCGGCTTTGCCGAGTCTGTCACAATGCACCAGTTCGAATTGAAAAGCGTCCGTATCGGCCAGCATTTCTTTGACGAGGCCCGCATCTCCGGGGTTGTCTTCAACAAGAAGAATTCTGATAGGTTTGTATTTCATGATTACGGTTAATACTACAGTGAATCTCTTGGTTTGCTTCCCCCTTAATAAAGGGGATTAAGGGTAGTGCCTTTCCTTACGCATTACAACCCCCGTCGCCCCCTTTTCTAAGAGGTAATTTGGTATATTACTGTCATATACCACATCGTCAATGAAAATCAACGATGAATCGACGAATTAGATTAATCTTTTATGCCGTACATCGAGAGTTTTCTATAGAGCGTCTTTGGATCTATGCCGAGCATCTCAGCAGCCCTTCGCTTTTGTCCGTTCACCTCTCTGAAGACCTTCATGATATGTTCCCTTTCCACGTCCTCAAGCTTCATCCCCGAGGTATTATGGCCGGCAGCCAGGTCGAGCGGCAGGTCATCCGGCCCTATAGTATTATTCTTCGACAGGAAGAGGGCCCTTTGAATAATGTTCTGGAGTTCCCGCACATTGCCGGGCCATGAATATTCAGAAAGGATGTCCAAAGCATTTTTGCTCAATTTTTTGTTCTTGAAAGCGGGGATGCTTTTTACAATGTGTTCGGCAAGCAGGGGTATGTCCTCTTTCCTTTCACGAAGCGGGGGGATCTGAAGGATTAAGGTGCTGATGCGGTAATACAGATCGGACCTGAAATTGCCGGTATCGACTTCCTTTTTAATGTCTTTGTTTGTTGCAGAAACAAATCTCACGTCAACTTTGATCTCTTTTACGCCGCCCACCCTGAAAAAGCTTCCCGTCTCGATTACACGCAAAAGTTTTCCCTGGAGCTGCAAGTTTAATTCCCCTATCTCATCCATGAAGAGAGTCCCATAGTTGGCTATTTCGAGCAGCCCCAGCTTTTTTGCGTAAGCTCCCGTGAAAGCGCCTTTTTCGTGGCCGAACAGTTCACTTTCGAGCATAGTATCGGGTATGGCGCCGCAATTGATAGGGATAAAAGGCCCGTCGGCCCTCTTGGAAATATCATGGACAGCTCGGGCAACAAGCTCTTTTCCAACTCCGCTTTCTCCCGAAATAAGGATCGACAAATCTGAAACCGCATACTTATTGACGGTTTCCAGTATCTCAAACATGCGGGGGCTATTCGTTATTATGCTCTTTGTTTCCGACTGCCTCTTTATCTGCGATTTCAGACGGATATTCTCATTGACAAGTTTTTTCTTCTCATATGCCTTTTCCATAACGGCTGTAAGTTCTTCCATCTGGAAAGGCTTTGTCAAAAAATCATAGGCGCCCAGCTTCATGGCATCAACAGCCGCTGACACAGTGGCATGGGCCGTAAGTATTATCACCTCTGTCGGAATATCCAGCGCTTTGATTTCCTTCAAGACATCCATACCGCTCTTCCGGGGCATGTTAAGGTCCAAAAGGAGAATATCATATTCATTCTTTTCGACCAGGTCCATGGCCTTGATGCCGTTGTCCGTCTCATCCGCCTCATAACCTTCATAGGAAAGTTCATTCATCAGAACCTTCCTCAGGTTTTTATCATCATCAGCAATGAGAATTTTCATAGTCGATTAAATGGTCCGATTTCTTTATACCATAGCAAGACGTTAATTATTTTATCATAGTCAACATAGTTCTGCATCTTCTAAAGAGGTGATGGTCTTCCGTAGTGACTTTCCTTCGACCTGATAGTGAAGTGGGTTGTTTAACTCCCCCTTCCCCCTCTTGATTTATGAGTCCCGAAAGCTTTCGGGATTAAGATAAGGGGAGGCAAGGTGGGGTTATGACATGCCCCATTCTACTGAAGGGATACTCCCTTCAATCGGTTTTACGTAAATCCCGTTAATCATTGTGGTAAAATAATATAAATGCAGTTCAAGAAGATATTAAGAAACATAAACCTGCTGAATGTTGTATTAATCGTAATGGCAGTTCTTTTTGCCGGCTATTGGCTTTCACCCGTTCTGGCAGCAAAAATCAAATATGCATTGCCTGCTGCAAGAAAATCTGTTGAAGTGAAGGGCGAAGAAAAAACATCGCAGCCTCAGGCGCCGTCTGTTACGGAGTACGCCGTGATATCTGAAGAGAACCTCTTTCATCCTGAAAGGCGGATCCCTCCTGAAAAAAAAGCGGAAGAAGCTCCTTTGCCGAAACCTGATTTTGTTCTGTACGGCACTTTAATAGCTGACGATATAAAACTTGCCTATATGGAAGATCTCAAGGCGCCGCGCAGCACGGCAGGAAGGGGTAAAAGACATACGGCCCTGAGAAAGGGCGATACCATGAGCGGGTTTACCCTTAAAGAAATAGAGACTGATAAGGTGGTAATGGCAAGGGGAGAGGAAAAGATGATCGTTCCGATCATTGATCCATCCCATCCAAAAACAAGGGAAGGGCAGACCTCATTTGCGCAGGCCCCGCAGCCAGCACCGGCAAATGTGCCAGGGCACGTGCCCCCGTCATTGCAACAACGGTCAACAGCAAGGACCGAGGCACCGGCGAAAATACAACAGCCCGCAGCAAAGCCTGCAGCGACCGCCGGGCAGAGTACGGTTACCAGCCAGTCTACACCGGGCGGTGTGAGTGATTCAGGACAAAAACTTATCGATTTTCTTAGAAGAGGGCGAAACTGATAGCAGGTAAATTACTTGATACAATCAAATATCGGTTCTATACTTTTACTCTCTGTCATCATTCCAGCTTTCAATGAGGAGCACAGGTTATCCAACACCCTTAAGAAAATGACAGCCTTTACTGAGGCTCAGAGTTACAGTTCTGAGATCATAGTTGTTAACAATGCAAGCACAGACTCTACAGCAAATATAATCTCCAGTTTTGCTTCAACCTATCCATTCATCAGAAGCCTTTATGAACCCTGTCGCGGCAAGGGAGCCGCCATAAGAAAAGGAATTTTAGCTGCACGGGGAGAGTATCTCCTCACCTATGATGCGGATATGGCGGTGCCGATAGAAGTAGTTAATGAGATCCTCCTCCCGCAAATCAACAATTCCGACGTAGTTATCGGCTCACGGGAGATTCCTGGATCCATGCGCTATGGCGAACCCCTTTACCGTCATTTCATGGGTCGAATTTTCAATATGATTGTTCAGCGTTTGATATTGCCGGGAATACATGACACCCAATGCGGCTTTAAATCTTTCAGACGTGATGTTGCCCTTGACCTGTTTTCGGCAAGCAAGCTAAACGGCTGGGGTTTTGATGCGGAGATCCTATATATTGCCCTATTGAGAGGCTACCGGGTTGTCGAGATACCTGTACGCTGGCATTATGGGAAAAACAGTAAAATTAACCCCATCCGGGATTCCTGGAACATGCTCAGAGATGTGGTGAAGATACGCAGGAATGGACAAATGGAAGTTTACAAAAAAAAGGACTATTAGGCTAATACAACTTACCAGCCTATTTTCTTGAGCCTGCACACAATCCTGCTGTAGATGTTTCTACCTTTTGTTCCATCGGGCAGCAATTTATTCCTTAACCTGTAAAATCTATCGATAAACCTCCAGAATAAACTTTCTTTCAATAATTTAAGGTCTGTCTTTAATCTCTGATTTTCTATTTCTGTGATACGCATTTTCCCTTCTGTTTCCTTTAGCCTCTCATTCAGATTGCTGATCTCCGCATCTTTTTTTCCAAAGGCTATATGGGAATTCTGTAATTCGTATATCAGTTCATCGGCAACTCTTAGTTTAGAAAGAAAAATTTCTGCGGTAGTATCTTTATAATCATATGTAGACCACTTTATTATTTCACCCTGCGACACCGGAGCATCTATAAGCCAGAATGCCTCATAAAAACTCTCTCTTTTGACCAACAAAGATCTGTAGATATTAAGGCCTTTAACTGAATGCCAGAATATCTCTGGAATGTCCAAGAGACTCTTTCTGTAAGTTAAGACAGCTTCTTTTTTCTTATGAATAACTGGGGCTATATCTACAAGAATATTAAATCTGATGGGGTGATATATTTCGTAGAAGGCCAATTTAAAGTTACCCAGTTCTTTCATTAATGCCATTGTAACTTCAGACGCAGCCCTGTGATCGGGATGCGGATCCAGTGGAAACGGGGCGAAGACAATGTCAGGGTTGAAGTCTTTAATAATTCCGGTTAGTTTCTCTTTTATTTGCTCTTTACATTCGTTAAGCTTCTCATCAGGGAAATTAAGGAATACAGTCTTTTTAATTCCAATAAGCGCCGCTGCCTCAGTCGCCTCTGATCTTCTTATCTCTCCAATATTCTCAGGCCCGACCTCCAGCTTTTCCCCTAACGAAATAACTGCTAAACAAACATCCACACCCTTTTCAGTGTAAAGGGATATGGTTCCCGCACACCCAAGACATTCATCGTCCGGATGGGGAGATAACAATAATACTTTGTTCGCCGGGGGTGGGAAAAAATCGGTCATCTCAGACCAAGGGCTTCTGACATCTTTATCTGCCATTTGCCCAATGTATATTCTTCTTCAACAAGTCTTCTGCCTTTTTCAATTATATGCCTTTCCCAGTCATCATTTGCTTTAAGAGAATAAATTTTTCTGACAGATTCATCCACCAACACTTCTTCTTTCATCGAAAAATCAAGCTTTAAATCTGCAAAGGGTTCATTTTTATATATCTTCTTAGCCACGCCTACCTCTGCTGAAAAAACAGGTAGACCACATGCCATTGCCTCCAGGATGACCAATCCAAAACCTTCGTATCGTGACGGGAAAAACATAAAGTCTGCCAACGAATAGACGAAAGGCATTTCTTCAAAGGGTACCTCATCCAGAATCGAAACATTTGCCCTTCTTCTGAGGATGCACTCTTCGCTGCCAGTGCCAAACACGAGCAACCAATAAAGGTCCGGGGTCTTTTCAACCATTCTTTCAATAATATCTCTACCCTTTGTCTTGTCCCATCTGCCCACAAAGAGACCGACAAAAGCATCTGAAGGTATGGAATATTTTTCTCGTAATGCATTTTTATTTTGAATCTTCTTGAACAGTCCGATATCTACGCCGCTTTCCACGACTTTGACATCGCAAAAACCGTAATATTTTTCCATTTCCTCTTTTACTGATTCACTCACCGCTATCTTAGTCCTATTAAAACCGCTTACCATTTCTCCTAAAAATCCACAGAGATAGGTCCATTCCAGGGAAGTAATATGGGATATTATACCTTCAACGCACTTATCGAGGGTTACATGATTTGAATGGAAGATGTTAAATGCCTTAATCCTCGGGGGGAAATATCCGAGGCCGTAAAAAGAGTTGGATATAACGAAATCATAATCTTTCTCAACTTCGCTAAATTTGCGGCCAAGGGCATACAACTTCCCAAGCATTTTATATCTAAACCCCATGTCGTCATCAATAAGTCCGATATGGTACACGTCGATGGAGATATGATAGCTTTCCAGCAGCCTTATCAATTGCAGCGTATATCTTTCTATCCCGCCTTTAAAAACATAAGGGTCAAACACTGTTATTATGGCTGCCTTCAACATTAAGGTTTATTCAATTTCCTAACCGCCGGAGCAGTTGCACAGCAACCGGAATCTCAAATTTTTTACCATACTTAAAAGATTATTATATATCAATCACGGGATAACTTATACTCAACTTCGTAACAAAGTCTTTGTAGAAAAAGGTGTGTTATATCCATGTAATATACAAATAAATCTTCCAGAGTATTTTTTGTATATATAGCTTATGGCTTTCCTATTACAATAATAATATTGCTCAGACTTCTTAACTGGTTGTGTTGATTAAGCGTCGGGATTATGACTGGCTTATTTTAGATAATAAATCAAAATTGAGCCACCAAGGTTTTTTATCGGTTTTTTTCCGTCCAGCCAGGAATAACCCATGCCCTTCCATTTTCTCGAACTTTGATAAAAAGTTGCAGAAAGAGCAAAATATCCTTTTGGATTGCCATTTTGAACATGCCATTCAATCATTCTGTCTCCAAGATAATATTTTGCCGGCCTTGGATCAGGGAAGACATCAACGTATATTTTATCAATATCCTTATCCGAAACCCATTTTGCCAGTCTTTTATTATCTTGGCCCCAATCTAGATTGGAATCTGTTAAATATTTGTAGCCGTTTTGGTATCCGCCGACAAATTCGTTAAAGTAAGAGAGATAAAAAGGATAAGTTCCAAAGGCGCTTATGATATACCAACCGGCAAAAATGACGATAAGTATAGTTGCAGTCATTTTTGCATAATCAGCTGTCACTTTTTCTCGTACATCCTTCCAGAGGCTTTTGAATTGTTTTAAATCAAAGGCGGTGGCAATTTTTGATATTGAAACGAATGCAAAAGCGTAAAGCGGAAGCATATATCTTATGCCCAAATCAATCGAACCCTGCATTCCCATAGCGAGTAAAACGAGTGGCAGAACCCAAAAATATATTTCAGTAAACCAATCCTTTCTTTCCACCTTTCTCCAAAAAAAATAAACAGCAGATAAAATCATAAAGATAAAGATTGGAATTTGAGTTTTTAAAGCTATCGTAACCGGGTAGTAATACCACCAGCCTTTATTGGAAACTTGCCCTAATAGGAAAGCGTCATGCCCGCCTTCAACATGAGACGCCATCATTACAAAACCAAGGATGTATTGGTTTATTGGCTTCAATACCGGATTTGCATTCATCGAAAGCATAACATCTTGTACCCTGCCATATCCCAGCGACTCGGTAATCAAGCCTCTCTGAACCTCAGCTGACATATTAACTGTATGAAAAAAGTAAAAAATCCATGTCAAAGTGACGCCAATTAAGGCAATTGCTGCTATCGATACAAGGGTTGAAAACGCTCGGTGATACCATTTTTTATTCCCTATCTTTTCAAGGAATTTCTCATTGGTCTTTTCTCCTTTTTTAAAAGTAAGCATCAGAAAGACTATAAAATAGGTTGGTACAAGAACTGCTGCCGAAAATTTTGTTACGAGAGCGATGAAAAATGTAAATCCTGCTACTGCCAATGTTTTCCAACTAGGCTTTTTAATGTATCTATATAAAGAATACATATGAACAAAAAAAGCCGCTGAAATGCCAATATCTGTAGTTACGTAGCGGGAGTGAGCAATGATATTTGTATTAAAAACAAAGAGTACGATGGCAAAAATACCTGCTTTTTCCCCGTAAAGTTCATTCGCCCATCTAAAAACAAAATAGCCGAACACGAGCGATATGAGCATTACAGGTATCCTTGCAAGCATATTCATCAAATCCGGATTGTTCCCCATCTGATAAAGGAAGCGCCAGCCTGTTTCCCATTGATTGTTAATAACCGGATTATTTGCTCTCCAAAAGGAATAGGGAAATTTAACTCCAGATATGACAAGAGGAACAGCAGCAAGGTCTTTTATCAGGGGCGGATGTTCGGGATTTAAGCGATAATCACCGGTTGTGATATATGAAAAACCTGCCGGAATGTGGGCAAATTCATCAACTATATTAGAATCTCCGAGAGCGGAAAAAAACATTAGTCCAGCCATAACGGCCAGAAGCAAACAAACTAAGATTCCAGTTAAATGTTTCTTTATAAACACCATATTCCTTTTATTTTTTGTCAATGTTATCTTTTGGTTCGCAGGGCTTGCAAATAGTCTCGTAGTGACATTGCCTTACGATATTGATGCTTCATGCACTTTCGAGGGACCTCTGGAAAACAAGTCCCATGGATGCAGGCAATCGAAATGCTATGAAAACCTGCATCGGATGATGACCCGATTTCTATTTCGGGGCTATGATATCCGACAGCCGCGTATGTTTCCCTTCGGCGTTCACACACATCAGCGTAAGAAATGTCGTGTCGTCCGGAATCGGACTGTCCCCGATGTACCATCTTTTATTCTTATAGGATAATTTTTCTATCGGCATGGTTTGGGCATAGTTAGTATTTAAAAAAGGCGTAAGGTTTATTAGTTTGATATATTGTGCAACGTATTTTTTAGCAAATGGTCTGTCATTGGCCGTCCTGATATCGAAGCCGATTATTTCCCTGGCAGAATTACATCCAAGCTCCATCCCGACTGAATTGTCCTTTAAAAACAACTTGAGTGCCGGTTTTTCGAATGACGTCATACTGTTGAACAAATTGATCTTCTCCTTCACAAAGCCCGTAATATTAATTACCCTGCCGTCTTCTATATCATAAACATTTTTGCCTTTCATAGTCTCCGGATAGAGGGACAGCAATTCTATAGGGAAAAAGGTTGGAGGAGAGGATTTGATCCCTTCAACTTCATAATAAGCTTTCGATATATTTTCTATATAATTAGTAGTTACTAACCAGTTTCTTTCACTCTGGGGAAGAAGGACCAACTTGTCATGATACTTACTGTTGATTGTGAGTTCCGCCACTTGTTCGCCCATTAATGCCTCTTTTTTGAAAAATGCTTTAATATCTTTATTTGTTTGAAGAGAGTGCACTAGAAAAAATGCTGCCACCATAAAACAATAGATAGCCTTTAACGGGGCACTTCTAATAAAATTTGTGTTAAAACCTATCATAAAAGAAAAAAGGACAGTAGCGATAAGCCAATACCTGTAAGTGTCTAACTGCGGATAAGAATACATAACAACGAAGGAGATTAACAATGACGCCAGCCATATGAGTATTGCCGTCAATAGTTTTTTAGGTCTTAATAACAAAGGTAGCGCAAGAAATATAATGAACCATCCATAACCAAATAGCGCCGTTGATTCAGTAAATATAGACTCATACGCCGTTTTTGCATAAACAACGGGGTTATAGGAAACTCCAGGATAGCCACCTAAACCTCCAAGAACATGTAGCCTCAGCAGAAAGTGCCCGGCCAGCAGGATAAAGTAAGGGTACGTCCTGATAACCCTTTGTTTAAAACCATCCGCTGAAAGAACGAATAAGATAAAGGGCAAAGTCATATACTGCTCCTTGCCCATGAAACTCAATTCACTGAGAATCAAAATGATGAGGACGAGAAGCGGTTTATTCCTTAAATCAGGTTTATATCTCAAAAAAATATATACGCCCAGCAAAGAAAAGAACATTGCATAAAGGTATTGTCTCAAAGTTATCCACAATAAACATACCAGGGAGGAAGTAGACAATAATATAATAAATGCGGGAAACAGAGAGCTTATACTGTCTGCATATAACCGGAGTATCTTATATACTGTAAAGGAAATAAGTACAAGTACCATGATATTGTGGATGTGATACGGCAAAGGAGTTATACCAAAAAGTACAACATCGGGTTTAAACGAAAGGGGGACCAATGGAGTATAAAAGATAGAAGAATAAATACGTGTGAAGAGCATTTCTTTCAAAGACGAAGTAGAAGAAAAAATGGCAAGTGCATCGTCAGCGACAAACCAGTATTTAAAGATATCGCGGTAATACAAAAAAGCTACGATCACAAGCATTCCCAAAACAATTAATTGTTCGTAGCGAAAATACTTCTGACTCAATTTTAAAAGATATGTCTTCACTTTTCTCCCAAAGATTGTATACTGCTTAAGCTCGTTCATCTTCGATTCTTGTCTCCAACAGAACTCAAAGATGTCTTCTTCAATGCCGAACTGACTGAGGCAACACTATGAAATCTATCTCTCTTTTTGTTAATATTTAATATAACGGAAATTGCCAGACCAATTCTATTATTCTATAGCATGTTAAACCTTTTAATCTATTTTCTTAAGAAAGACATAAAAACTAAATATGCCGGTTCCGGACTCGGACTGTTATGGGCTTTTCTGCTCCCCCTTTTTCAAGTCCTTCTCTTCTGGTTCGTCTTTTCAATAATTATGAAGGCTCGGCCTTATGGCAGCTCACAGATACCCTATATCTACTTTCTCCTTTCGTCTTTCTTCTTCTGGCTCGCATTTGCAGAAGGACTCGGCAGGTCAACTTTTATCATTGTCGAAAATGCAGAGATAGTGAAAAAAGTGTCGTTCCCTCATGTTATATTGCCGCTTACCGCTACATTGTCCAGTTATATCCATAATTTGATCGGTTTTGTAATCTTCATTGTATTCTATATCGCAACGACGACGTTCCATCCTTTGCTTTTTTTGATCATTCCTGTCCTGCTTTTCCAGATAGCCTTTTCTGCCGGACTAGGAATGATATTTTCTTCGCTCGTCCCTTACATGAGAGATTTGAGTCAGGTCATCGGTTATGTTCTGCAAGGTATGTTCTTCCTTTCGCCTGTCATGTATAGCATCGATTCGCTGCCGCAAAAATTCAGAATGATAATCTTACTCAACCCCATTACGTATTTTGCCACGGCATATCAGAACATTATTCTTCTTCAGAGGCCCCCTGCTCCGTCTCATGTTGTGATCATCATTTCGCTGGCCTTTTTTGCGATGACAGCGGGATTTTTCGTATTCAGAAAACTCAAAGACGGTTTTGCTGATGTCCTGTAATTGACATTGGACGCGTATTATGATTAGGGCAAAAAATTTACAAAAAATTTACAAACTTTACGACAGGCCTTCAAGCAGGTTGAAAGAAGTTTTCTTAAAAAAGCAGTTCCATAAGGAGTTTATCGCTCTCGAAAACATTTCCTTTGAGCTTGGCCAGGGAGAATCACTCGGTATAATCGGGGAAAATGGCGCGGGCAAAAGCACCCTGTTGAAGATTCTCGCAAAAACACTCTCAGCCACATCAGGCAATATAGAAATAGAGGGAAAGGTATCATCTTTGCTCGAACTTGGATCAGGCTTTCATCCTGAATTTACGGGTATGGAGAACATTTATTTTTATGGCGCCCTCCTTGGCCTCAGCAAAAGCGACTTATCACAGAGGATAGACGAAATCGTAGACTTTGCCGATATCGGAGATTTTATTAATTATCCCTTAAGGACATATTCTTCCGGAATGTATGTCAGACTTGCGTTTTCTGTCGCAACCGCCATAAACCCGGACATACTGATAGTCGATGAGGCCCTTTCGGTAGGGGACCTTTATTTTCAGAAAAAGAGTATCGACAAAATCCTGTCTTTTAAGGAACAGGGGAAGACAATTGTCTTCTGCTCCCATGCTATTTATTATATCAATCGCTTGTGCAATAAGGTCTTATGGCTGAAGAACGGCAGGGCGGAAATGTACGGGCCCCATTATGAAGTGACTATGGCATATGAAAAGTATCAGCTTGAAAAACATTCTGACAAGGGCGAGGAGGACAAGACGCCTGTCACCGATTCTCCTGGTAAACCAGTCCAGATCAAAGAAGTCCAAAGCCTGCCATTTCCAAACCTCAAAACCGGAGATGACCTTAAAATAAAGATAAAGATAGTCGCAAACGATTCCTCTCCTTACAGAGCAGCTGTTATCCTCAAGAGAATTGATAATCTTGATATTGCCAGTACATGTCACAGCAAGGATGCTGAACCTCTAAGGGGAGACCACGAAGTGTCGCTTGAATTTCCGTGCTTCCAGCTCAAAGCGGGCACATATTATATCAGGGTTTATGTCCTCGACGAGCACCTGCTACATGTGTATGACACAAAAGATTCCTTCCCGTTCAATATCCCTAAGGAAACAATTGAAGTTGGGATTGTTGAACTGCCCTGCAAATGGACCTTTTAATTTGCAGAAAAAATGACGCATACTCGGCCTGAGCGCAAAATCCTCTTTGTCTTACCCGCAAATACATTTGGAGGGGCTGAAAGGGTCACATTGAATGTCATAAAGGGAATACAATCTTTTGAACCGATATTGTTGACCCAGGAGCAGATGAACAAGTTTTATTCTCCTCTTGGAATAAAGATTTATAATTTCGAATCGTACAATTGCATAATGCCGGACATTTGTCTGCGGACAATAATTTCTTACTCGAAGGCGATACATTCAGTTTCAAAGCTCGTTCAGCCCGCTATTATTTTTAGCGTAATGCATTTTGCATCTCTATTTGCAACTCTCGCCAGAGACCTATTTTTTTTGAAGGTCCCTGTCGTTGCAAGCATTCATGGTACTTATTCATCTCATTTCAAAAGTGTTAATCGCTTCCCTTCTTTTAAAGAAAAACTATTGATTCGTTATTCCTTACAAAGATTTGAAAATGTCATCGTGCCTTCGGCAGGCATCAAATCTGATATTGTCAGCCATTTCCGTGTCAGTGATAAGAAATTTAAAGTTATTTACAACGGTTTTGATCTGGAGTGGATCAGGTCATGCAGTTATGAGAAAATTCCTTTGATAAAAGACTGCCCGTGGATCGTTACGGCTTCGAGACTCGGGCCTCCGAAAGATTTTACTATGCTGCTGCAGGCATTCCGGATAATTCGAAATCAAATGAAGGCAAAGTTGCTTATTATAGGTGAAGGCCCGTATGAGAACAAAATAAGGGAAGAAATAACGGTGCTAAAATTGGATGGAGATGTCCATATGACCGGTTTTCAGGAAAATCCTTTTAAGTACATAGCCAGATCAGATATTTTTGTACTGTCTTCGCTTTCAGAGGGTCTTCCAGGGGCTGTGATTGAGGCAATGGCGCTTGATGTCCCTGTGATTTCGACTGATTGTCCTTCAGGTCCGGGCGAAATAATTCAAAACGGTCACAGCGGCATCCTCGTTCCTGTTGGGGATTATCAGGCCCTAGCATCCGCCTGTCTTTCGGTACTGAGCGACAGAGAGTTAAGAGAATGTCTTTCCGCAGGCGCGCATGAAAGGGCTGATTTTTTTTCGATTCAGAGGATGCATAGGGAATATAATGAATATTTTGCAAGCCTTATAATATAAATTTTCTCGGAGGTTTATGTCCGAAGTTACTATACGCGAATACAGGCGGGGCGATGAATATGGCATTATCAAACTCTTCAAAGAGGTTTTTGGACGGGACATGTCCATTGAGGAGTGGCAATGGAAATACAAGGGACAAGGGAACGAAAAAGTCCACGCGGTGGTTCTCGAGGACAGGGAAGCCGGCATCGTAGGATACTATGGGAGCATAACCCTTAGAATGATTCGCAACGGGGAAGAAATAAAAGGGGTAGCCGCAGGCGATACCATGATTCATCCAAAGTACAGAAGTTTTGTCCGCTTTAAAAAAATGCGTAACCTTTGGGTGGATGAATCACTTAAGGATTCTGTAATAATGTTTTATGGGTTTTCTCCTGAAAAGATTGTCAAACTTGCAGTCGAAAGACTGGGAATATACGAGACAGCCGAACCCGTTTATGAGGCCACAAAAGAAGTCAGATTCAACAGCGATTATCCGAGATTTCTTTACAAGCTTTCTCATATAAATTTTGATGACGACAGGATAGATAAACTATGGGACAATGTAAAACACCAATTTAAATTATCAATAATAAGAGATAGAGCTTATTTCCAATGGAGATACAAAAATCATCCGCTCTTTTCTTACGAAATCTGGGGGCTTAACAGGAGATGGTCCAACGGTCTCATCGGCTTGGTAGTTTTCAAAAAAGAAGATGGTGAAAATTTTTTGTTGATGGATATGGTCTTTCATGAAAAAACTTTCGTTCCTCTCCTTAAAAAGGCTGAAAATCTCGCATACAAGATCGGGAAAAAGAAGATGGGCCTCTGGCTTCCCCAGCGGATGCATCAGGAGCTTGAGAGGCTCGAGTTTACATCAAAACCTTCGGGGGCTACCATTCCTACAATGCCCCGCTCAGGTCATCCTTCCACCATAAAAAAAGACGAAGTGATTGCTAATTTTTATTTTACCTGCGGCGATACAGATTTCTTATGATTGCAATACCTGAGACGGTCAATGCCTTTTATACATTGATATTAACGGTCTCAAAATAGAATGTACATTCAGTCCCGGACTGGTTCCGGGATGCCGTCATGCCCGAGTGTCTCTGTCGGGCATCCATTAAGGACATAGATTCCCACATGAGGACTGCGGGAATGACGATCATGCAGCAATTATTATGAGATGGTTGATATTACCTCTTTTTCGTTATGCCGCGCATTGTCTCCGGTAAATTTTTATATTTCTTCAGCTCGGAGAGATAATAGTTCACTTCCCCTGGATCCCCTTTTATATAGTATGCCCTCGCCTTGCTGAAGGGAACCATATAATCGGGCATGCCGTGTTCGACAGCCTTCCTGTAAAAACCTTCGGCCTCTTTTTCCCTACCCAGGACAATGAGGACATTGCCCATCGTCAAATACGGCTGGTAAAAGGGCGGAGAATGTGAGATGGCTCTCTGAGCATAAGTAAGTGCATCTAAGGGATTCGACTTTTTAATAAGCATAAGATCTGCTTTATCAGAGAGGGCGAGGACATGATCGGGCTCAAGGAGGAGGGCTTTATCGATAGATGCCGTCGCCAGCTCGATATCCCTTTTTCCAAGGTAGGCCATACCCATGCCGTAATAAGCTGCTGCAAAACCTTGATTGAGAACTAGTGCGTTTCTATAATTCTCTATTGCAGCGTCCCACATTCCTTTTTCTCTCAATGCATCACCCGTAAGCGTAAGGACAATCGTCCTGTCACCAATCCCCGTTTCCGGTAATATCTCTTTGTAATCCTTTATCGCACCGTCTATGTCTCCGTGCAAAGCCTTATAGAAGGCTCTAAGAATCTTGAGGTTGTAAGAATCGATCCGGGTCTCCGCAGCGTCTATCAATTTTTTTGCCTCCGCGAGATTCCTTTCGGAGAGATACGCCATACCGAGTCTGTAAACGGAATCATTCAAGAAGGTTGGTCTTTTGTCACGGCTGCTTAAGCTTACCGCCTCTTTGTAAAAAGTGGTTGCATTTTTGAAGTCCCCCGCCATCAGAAAGGCATTTCCCGAAGACATCATCGCCCTTATGTTTGACGGGCTCTTCTTAAGAGTGTCAGTCCATAATGTCATAGAATCTTTCCAGGCGAAGTTTCTCGAAAAGGTGAGAGACCCAAATAAAATCGAAAGAATTGCCGCTGTTACCAAAACGGTCTTCGATTTACCTTCCGGAATCAATGAAACTACTATCTGTCCGAAGATTCCGGTGAACAATCCCGCAACAGGCAAGTAGTTTCTATGTTCGAAATAGAGGTCAGAGCCAAGTGCAACAAAGCTTTCGAGGGATATCGCAATAAGATACCAGAGAACTCCGAAACAGAGCAAAGGATAACGTTTTCTCATCGTTATCGAAAAGAGGAGCAGGGCTGAAAGGAACAGGATTGATAAGAGAGTCGTTAACGGCTCTGTTAATCCAAGAGAAACAGGGAATCCCCACCAATCGAAGATGAGGAATCGCGGAAGAGGAAGAAATACCAGGAATAAATACCGAGAAACCACTCGGAATTCGGTAAGGATGTGCTGAAAAGGCGTCCAGTATACGTCTGTGGCCATCCATCCCTTCCAGCTGAGGGGTTCATTGAGGTTAAAAAAAAGTTTAGCAATGTCAATAAGTGTATGATGAAACATGAAGAAGTAAGACGTCAGCCCGACACAAATGATTCCTACGCCGACAATGGCCAGAGCCCTCTTCCCGAATTCCCTAATGTTGAATCTCGATAGAAAAAAATAGTCATAGAGAAGTATAAGAGGAATCCCGACAACCGCATTTTCCTTTGAAAGAATCCCTGCAAGGAGAGAGGCAGCGCTGCAAGCGTAAAGGAAGATCGACTGTAATCTCTTCTCCTTTTGCGAGGCATAAATAAAGCAAAGGAGAGAAAGAAGGACAAAGAACGTTGCCAGAGAAGCCGACCTCTGAATGATATATGCGACAGCATTAATGTTAATGGGATGCAGTCCAAAAACTACGCTGCTGAAAAGTGCAACAGCAAAAGCCCGATTCTCCAGGATGCTGTCTCTGCCTTCGCCTTTGCGTTTTTTAGGATGATATCCCGAATTCCCTAACATCAGAATAACTGTCCGGTATGCAAGCATATAAATGAGGAGAGAATTCGTTATGTGTAACAGGATATTAAAGATCCTGAAATTAGCGGGATTGAAAGGAGCAAGGGACTTATTCAGGAGAAAAGTTATATAGGTGACCTTTCTGAAATTAATGATATCAAAGATATCATTAATTCCGACGGGCCTGTATGCAACAACGTCATCCATAGCCCAGGTGCCATTGATAGAATTCGAGTACGCAAGGAATATGGAAAAGGACAGAAGGAGAAATGCAAAGAGATGTTTTTTATTATTTATGGCACTCGTTGCTGCTGGGGTTCTTTCCCCGTCCTGTTTATGCTTCATCTCGATATGAAAGATATGCCTATTTTATACCGCCCGCGCTCGTCGTGTTGTTCCGGTTTAACCAGAAGCCGGTTGTTTTCTGGAACATGAAAATAACCTTCCCTTTCATCCCCTCCCCTCAAGAGAGGGGGAGATATGAGAGTCCCTCTCACCTTGCGGGAGAGGGCAAGGGCGAGGGGTTATTTTCGGGTCAATGACAAGATTAATGTAACATTTCTACCATGATGACACAATTGGTAGTCTTATATGTCCAATGAGAATTTTTACAAATAGTCCATAAATGTTTTGCCGTATCCGGATTTTTTTACTTCTTCGGCAAGAAAGGTTCAAGATTCACTTCCGCGCCTGCATCCTTCATCGCCTTTTGGACAAATTCTTCAACACGCCTTTTCTTGAATTCGGCACGTACCTTTTCTCTTACTTTATCTTTAACTTTATCATAAGGCTCAATAACCGCTTCTTTCTTTTCTTCAACCTTTATGATATGGAACCCGAAAGGCGTCTCAACTATACTACTCATTTCGCCTGGTTTCAGAGCGAATGCAGCCTTTTCAAAATTGGGCACCATCTTCCCCTTCGGGAAGAAACCAAGATCTCCACCATTTTCTTTAGAACCCGGATCATCCGATAATTCAGAAGCAAGTTTCGCAAAGTCTTCACCGGACTTGATCCTCTTCAAGATTCCCTCTGCTTTCTCCTTTGCCTTCTTCTTGGCATCTTCAGAGGCAGACTTATCGACCTTAATGAGGATGTGTCTTGCTCTCACCATCTCAGGTGTTGTAAACTCCTCCTGGTGCGCCTTATAGTAAAGTTGAATATCATTTTCAGATACGTCTATCTTTTCGACAATCTCTTTTTTAAGATATTCTGTTGCGAGTAAATCGTTCGAAAGGAGACCGATCTGTTCCTTGACGTCGGGTCTCTTATCAAAACCCTTATCTCTTGCAATCTTCGAAAGAACCATCCCTTGAACAATCCTTTGCAGTATCGTTGCCTTGAATGTAGGATTCTGAGCGAGTAACTTCTGCTTCTCGGCATCATAAAAACTGATAATCCTGTCAAAATCAGACATAGTGATTTTAGTATCACCGACCTTCGCAAGCACAGTATCTCCTTGGGCGAATGCAGAACCCTTCGCAAGCATCAACAGCAGAACAGACAGCACGAAAAATCTTTTCATCAATGACCTCCCGATTTATTAAAGTATTCGACAGAACTCGCAGCTGTAATGAGAATATTCCTGCGTTTCTTTGCCTTCATCATTTCAACTCGAATTAAGACAGAAAATGTTCTGTTGCTTAAGCATTTCCACAATACTTTTATACTAACAGATCGGCGTTTCCTGTTACAATTGCTCCCTGCGGAAATTGCGAAAATTCATATTTCTCAGTAAAATATTTCTTGAGTAAACCTAAGGATATAAGTGTCTCAAATATGAAATATAGCAAGTCCGATTCCAATGCATCGTTACAAAGCTGCAGTCGGATATACGCAAAATAGGTGTTTCAGAGGGAAAGTGACCTGTGGGAAAGAAGACAAAAAAGATCAGGGCCTTTCAGACGCCGGTGGCTGCGTCTTCTACAACTGGCAAGAATGACTCTCAGGGGCCCTTTAGCGGTTCATGGAAACATATATTTATTATTGTTATTCTTTGCATAGCAGCCTACCTCAACACGCTATCCACGGATTTTGTATGGGACGACATATATCAAATAAAGAACAATGACCAGATAAAGAGCCTTTTAAATATCCCGTCTTTTTTCAGTTCGAATGTTTGGGCTGGAGTGAGAGGCTTCTCCAGCTATTATTACCGCCCTCTCTTCATCTTATCACTTGCGGTTGATCATTCTGTGTGGGGTGAACAACCATTCGGTTATCATCTGACAAACATGGTGCTTCATATCTTGATGTCGATCATGGTCTATCTTTTTGCCCTGAAATTTCTGAAGAGCGCCACGGGTTCCCTTTTTTCTGCGGCCGTCTATGCTGTATACCCCGTCCATGCTGAGGCAGTAGCATGGATTTCCGGGCGGAATGAAATACTCTCGGCCCTTTTTCTGCTTAGCTCTTTCTATTTCTACATTTTCTACAGGGAAAAACGTAGGATTGCTTATATCATCTCTTCTTTGGTGTTATTCTCTTTTTCCCTCCTTTCAAAAGAGACGGCTGTGGTCCTTCCCGTGATTATTCTGCTCTATGAACTCTTTTTTGGAAACAGAGACTGGAAAGAAACAACGCGGGTTCCAGCCTTATACGGCCTTTTGATCATACCGTACTTCATTGTGAGACTGATTTTATTTAAGAGTATGACGGGAGCTCAGAGTCAGCCCCTTCTTTGGCGCTTGAGCACAACGCCCGGGCTCATTATGGAATATCTGAGACTGCTCATTTCTCCGATTAATCTAAAGGTATTCTATGACATTGCCGTCAAAAAGACATTCTTGTCACAGGATGTGATAATTCCGATTTTTGTCCTTGGAATAATTTGTCTTGGTATCATTTTCTCCCTCCGATATGATAAAAGAATATTTTTTAACCTGCTCTTCACTTTGATAACTCTGGTACCCGTCTCAGGAATTGTAGTACTGATTGCTCCGGCGCTTATGGCGGACCGGTACCTCTACCTTCCATCCGCCGGATTCTCTATGGCTTTAGGAACGATTTTTTCTATCATCCCCGGCAGTGTCGTAAAGAAATCCAGCAGGCAAGAAACAAAAGGCATTCCTGGATTAACCTGGACAGCCCACACCGGAGTAAAGCTCGCTGGTGCGCTTATTGTCTGTCTTCTGCTTGTGCTGAACATTCAGAGAAACAATGCATGGAAAGACGATTTCACGTTCAAGAGTATCATGGTTAGGGATGCGCCGGGTTCCTTCTTTAGCCACTACAGTCTCGGCCTGTATTATGACGATCAGGGGACACTTGATGAGGCAGTAAGGGAATTGAAGTTTGCGGCGCAGCTCAATCCCGACCACGCAGAAACACACAACAGTCTGGGCATTGTTTATGACCGCCAAGGACGCCTCAATGAGGCAATGAATGAATATCTGATCGCATTAAGACTCAATCCCAATAATGCAAAAACTCATGACAATCTCGGGATTCTGTACGAAAAGGAGAGCAAATTTGATGAGGCGTTGAGAGAATACCGGACTGCGGTTAGACTTGATCCCGCCAATGTTAACGCTTATGCGAATCTCGGCCTCATTCTCCGAAAATTGAATCGCCCGATTGATTCCGCAGAGTCATTGCTGGCTGCCATAAAGCTCAATAAAAATGATCCCGTTCTCCATAACAACCTCGGTGTAGTATATTTTGGACAGCAGAGATTTGACGATGCTGCTAAAGAATTTCAGATTGCGTTGGCGCTGAATCCTGATTATGTCGAAGCTCATAATAACCTCGGTCTTGCTTTCAGAAAAGTAAACCGCCTCGCAGAGGCAGCAGAGCAGTTACGGACCGCCCTGAGACTCAACCCCAATTACGCAGAGGCTTACAACAATCTTGGCGTAGTATATGTTATTCAGGGTAAAATAGCCGATGCTGTCGTGCAATTCAATAAGGCAGTAGGACTGAACCCTCAGAATGAAGCCTTCATATTAAATCTCAAAAAGGCATCCGGACAGCAGGGGAAAGGATTGTGAGCAGTTGTCCAAAACATAAGAATAGGGGGTATTTTCATACCCCCTGTCGGTATTCGCTATACGCAGATAGCGTTAGTATGTTGTCCAGTATAATTTAAACTTCCCTGTCGTCGCCGAACGATTACATACCGTAACATATATAGTCCCCGGCGCAACATTCGGGCCGATTGTCACCGTTTCATTACTATTGGAGCCAGGGCCATACCAGAATATAGGTCCGTTTGCATAACGACCGACAATATCACTGCATAAAGGCTGTCTTACTGCGCTCACAATTAAGTCCTGGTTTGTCCCCCAGTCAGCGGTTAACATATCCACTTCGACTGCGTACGCACTCTGGCCAAGAACAAAATAATAGTGATTTTCACCATTAGCCGGTATTGAACCGGTATAAACATTCGGCGGGTATTTTGCCCCAATATTTACTGCGCCGGTCGGTGGTGAAGTATTTGAATTTATGCTGACCACCATAGAATTTGAAACTGTAGCCTGAGGGGTTGCAGAATCGTGTGCATTGAATGCTACAACCAGGCTGCCGGAGGCCGTAGGCGTACCGCTAATTGTGCAGGTGTAACCATTAGACGAAGCCGTCAAACCGTTACCAGAGCCCGAGCAGCTATATGTATACGGTGATGTCCCACCGGAACAGGACATTGCGACATTCTGAGAATAAGCTGTACCTTGTGTCGCTGCAGAAAGGGTAGTCGGATTAAGAGAAAGTGACAACCCTCCCGGAGGTGGCGTTCCACTAGTGATGGCAAGGTTGATAGTTGTGATATTTCCACTCGCATCAGTAGTCAAATTCACGCTGTTTAAAGTATAGGTGCCGTTGATTGCTCCTGTTATATTTACAGTTCCTGCCATTGCGGTCGATGCAAAGGCGACTACGGTCACTAAGAGAAGCAAAATCTTTAATGTTTTCATCTGTCCTCCTCGATTTATATTGTTTAATTCTAATAGTTTAATTCTATTCTCTTATTATACGCCTAATGAGATCAAACCACCGTGATTAAAATCACACATCCTTAATTAAGTTTATGTAAATACTTTAAAAATTGTCAACAACGCAATACACCAACTATGTATAAGCAAATATTATGCCTCATTTTCCAGCCCTGCTTATCGTAATTATTATTCATATGGAATACATACTTTTTCTTCTAATAATGCCAGATAGGTATTAATCAGTGTCAAAAATTGCCTGTAATGATTCACTTTTTTGTCATTGAATATATCATCATGCAGACCGCTAAAATTAGTTTATTTTCTAATGCATCTTATGGCACATGGAACAGGTGCATATATTTCCATACATTAGTGAATATTTTTTGCAACTCGGTCCTGACAAAAGGAAGCTCCCCAGACTTTTTTTATGTGAGACGCTTTTACAAAGGTAGGCTATATCCATAGAGTCCCAGAAAAAAAGAGGTGAGGGCTTTGCCCTCACCTCTTTTTGAACAGTTACATCAGAAAGTAACAATAGACTACGGGATGATTAGTCATCTAGATTGATAGAAGTCTTATACTGGGCCGGAACCATATAGCTCGCATCGCCACCTTCGAAAGACTGTGTTGTATAGGCAACAGCAGGTATGCCAAGGGCGTAAGTATATGGACCAGGATCACTACCATAATCTGTGTAATGACCGGGATCATTTGCTACAAGGTCGACGTCAGCCCACCCGAGATCGAAACCGCCAGTATCTACAGAAACTGCGACAATCGAATTCCATATCGAACTGGAACCGATGTTTATAACATTGACCTCGTTCTGGAGGCATTGTCCGGGGGATGGAGAGATACTTCCTCCGGTCTTCAGGGTCTCCTTATCATCCCATATCAGCGGTCTAATATTGGTACAGTAAGCGAGACATCTGTCAGTTATGCTTGCACTCTGGGTCTGGCAATTGAACAATGCATCGTTGGGGATATTGTGGCATACAAATCTGGTCGGGAATGTTAGAATCAGTGAGGTATTCCCGCCCAAGAAGCTCATAATGTCATAAGGTGAAACTACGTCGCTCTTTGTAAAAATATAATCCGCTTCAGGACATCCAAGGGAGCCCCGGCCAATGCCCTTAGACATTGCCTGCGCGATACTCATTTCACTACCCTGGATGACATCAAATGCAATAAGAGAAGAGTCAGCCACTGCTGTCGCATTATAACTATATGTGGCAAGGTTTGAGAGCGAGACTATATTATTGTTGCCCATCAGCACATTGCCCACATCAAACGACGGGCCGGACTGCACCCAATTGTTGCAATCGACGGCTGTCCGAATGCAATTACTGCTGGTAGTCCCGAGAACACATGCGGAAGTTGAAGAAGAATTCTTATCGTACCCCGGAATCGTAGACATACCGACAAGCTCGAAATAACCTTCCCTTGTCTGATCCGGTGTTATAACAGTTCCATCGACAAAAGTGCCCGATATGAACTGTTGGCCGGCAGAGGGGAATGTGTCGGCTACTCCGGTTACAGTGTCGGTGTCAAAAGCGAAAATCCGGGCCTGGGTGCCGTCATCCAGAAGAAATGCGGTCCATACATCGCCTTTGCTCAGACAAATGTTGAAGTCCAGGACTTCTCTGCTGTCCTTGGCGTTCCTGAAGACTATCCTGGCTTTCACCCCATCAGCAGAGCTGGTATTGACGACGTTGAAGATGTTGATGTTGGATCTAACATTGTAATATCCGTAAAGAAGTGAGTCACCAACCCCGCCGGGATTAAGGGAAGCCTGAATGCCGCCGGGAAGAGCCGGATTATCAGTGCCACTTACCAAACCATCGGTCTGGAGAGCATAGGAAATGCTTGCGCCAAACACGATTAGCATGGTTGCAAAAACCACAAAAATTGCTTTCTTTAACATCTACTTTCCTCCTTTTCTAAAAATTGTCTGAATTAATCAGATTCCTGCAGCTCTCTATTTAAAAAACTACTTGTTGCCTTTGTTTCCCTCACCTCCTTCTGTCTAAATTTCCGGTAAAGGTATACTCATAAAAAAACATAGATACATCATCCGCTACTGAGCATTCTGACGTTCACGGAAATCTTGCGGTATATGATACCATATTCCATCCACCTTTACCCACTTCTCCTTAACAAAACCTTCATGCTCAAGATTCTTCGAGGACGACACAAAAATCTTTATCATTATTTTCATATCAACAGTTGCAGTGTCTCCCTGGACATGAACTTCTTCAATCCTCGCTCCTGCCCACCCGGCCTTACCCGTGTGGAAGCCTCTTATATAATTTATCATATTCACTTGTTTCCGGAAAAGCGGATATTCATATTCATAGCTTTTATCAAATTCCTGCTTTATCTTATAGTTCCAGTACGCCATGACCCTTTCTCTTAAAGACTCCTCATTCGTTGTACTTTTTACCGCAACTTTTGTAGCACAACCGGGAAAAATAATCAAGAGAAAAATTATTATTTGGAGCCCTGCTCCAAAGCATCTCACTCGACCATTCCGCATTGTTTTTCCCCGTATCCACTTAACTTTATTCCTAAGTAAACACTTTTACTTGCAAAAAATATAATCGAAAACATTTTTAATGTCAAGTTTTTTTCTCCCAGAGAATATATCAGATCGTCTAAACTTAGTAAATAAGATGCAAAAATCACACCATCATCTCATAGCGACCATATAGCAATATTGCGCTGTCCATAAAGTTATTATAGGTATGGCGAATTTATTTCAGCATCTAATAAAAACAAATAGTTAGAGCCCCTAATACGGCCTCAGGGCGAAATTATGGGCAGTTTAAAGACTAACCCTGGGCAGGTAAATCTGTCTTTTCTTGCAATCAACCGTGACGTTTTGTGTTAAAGATGCACAGATGATGTAGATTATTTGCAATAAAGATCGCCTCTCAGGTATCAATAGGGTCTCGATTGAGACTTCATTAGCGCATCCTCAAATTGTACTGCAATATGGTCCCACAAAAACCGGCCCGCATATTCTCTGCCAAGCCTTCCTATTGACTCTCTTCTTTTACCGTCTTCCAGCAGCAGTTCCACCTGTTCTGTCAGCTCCTCTATAGACCCGGAAGAAAAACTCAAACCAAAGCCGGCTTCACGTACATACCTGAGCTCGGGGATATCACTCACGATGACCGGCTTTCCGCAAGCGGCAGCCTCCAAGATGCTTATCGGTGAGGATTCATGGCGTGACGGCAGGACAAATAGTTTTGCCCCTAATAGAAGCCTGAGCTTTTCAGCACCCGTGACAAACCCAGCGTATTCGATTTTATTCTTCAATGAAGATGGCAGTCCCGAGACCAGCATATCAAATTTATCAAATTCATATCCCGCAAGAATAAGTCTTAATGAGGGATGTTCCGCATTAATTCTACCAAATGCTTTTACGAGGACGTCGAGCCCCTTCGTGTAAATGTCTATCCTGCTCAGGAAAAGTATATAATTATCATCCTTCGGAGTAATTCTCAAAAGCGCTTCGTCAATGCCGTTGGGAATGACCGGGCATAACTTGATTTTTCTCTTCCCCCTGGCCATGATCTTTTCTTTTGTAATATCCGAGACAAAGATAAATCTGTCATAAAGTCCAGGATAGAACTTCTCGACAGCATACATGGGGAGGGAATAGAAGGGGCTGAATTTTCTTAACGAGTGCATCTCCATAATACCCTGGATCTGCAATATTGTTGGGGTTTTTGTAAGAAACCTTGAAAAAAAGGGCGTTGAAGGAAGAAAATTTTCGACGATAACATCAAACCCGTCCCCATATCGCCTCACAAAACGAGACGCCTGAAACGTATATGCCAGAACACTTTTTGTGAGGCCCGTACTTTCCGTGCCTTCAAATATATGTTTCAGTCCTTTAATCTCGCCGCTTTTTGCCCCCGGATACTTCATGCAAAGAAGCGTTATGTCGTGCCTGTTTTTTAATCTCTTGTAAATCTCATATGCTCTTACTCCGGCCCCCCCAAAACCAAAAGGGCTGCCAAAGCTCTCATAGATGAGCTGCAGAATTTTCATGCTCTATCATCATCCTGACCACATCACGCATTTTAAATTTTGCCTGCCAGCCGAGCTTCTTAATGGCCTTTTCGGGATTTGCCATCCCCATAGTAATATCAGCCGGCCGCAGCATCGAGGGGTCTATCAACACATGGTCTTTCCATTTGAACCCGAAGTATTTGAACGCCTCATCAACGAATTCTTCAAGACTGTGGGTCTCTCCGGTAGCTATGACATAATCATCCGGTCCGGCCTGCTGCATCATGAGCCACATTGCCTCGACGTATTCGGGCGCCCATCCCCAGTCGCGCGAAACGGAGATATTACCCAGATGAAGGTTCTCTTCTCTTCCAGCAGCAATCCGGCACGCTGCAGTAACAATTTTTTTTGTAACAAAGCGTTCCGGTCTTAACGGGGACTCATGATTGAAGAGGATACCCGAACAGGCAAATAAACCATAGGCTTCACGGTAATTTGCGACTTCCCAGAAAGCCGTTGCCTTTGCAACGGCGTAAGGACTTCGGGGGCGAAAAGGTGTTGTCTCGTCGGCGGGCTTCCCCCCGGTATCACCAAAACATTCGCTGGAGCATGCATTATATAATTTGATGGGCAGCCCGATGAAACGAATCGCCTCCAACAGATTGAGTGTCCCGACACTAATGCTTTCAAGTGTCTCCACCGGCTGCTGAAAAGAAAGCCCCACCGAACTCTGTCCCGCAAGATTGTAAACCTCATCCGGCTTTACTTTGGTCAATACTTGCAGGACGCTCCGGAAATCGTTGACCGCCATTGACTCGGTTTTGACCCTGTCGCGGATTCCAAGACGCACGAGACCGTAGAATGATGAGATCTGGGCATCCCTTGAGGTCCCATAGACCTCATATCCCTTGCTCAGCAGGAACCGGGCCAGATAAGCCCCATCCTGCCCCGTTACGCCGGTGATCAATGCGATCATTATTTATCCCCCCTTCCGTGACCAACTCAGTGATTCATTTAACGCTTCTAAGTCCTTGAATCTCTTTCCCTTATCTCAAGTCTCGCTACACGTGAATTCCCAATGCCCTGAACGCTAATATTCTAAAATAGACAACGAACAAAAGCAATGAAAGCGCCGTGGCGATGGCAGCCCCAATGATTCCAAAGAAGTAAACGAAGATTATGTTCAATATGATATTGGAGAGCGTTACTGTAACGAGAAGAAGGGTCTGGAGGCCGGGAGCTCCCCCCTGAACTAAGATGCCGCTAAACGGCACAACTCCCGATTGCACGACAGTGCCAGCCAAGAGTATGCAGAAAACTGGCCAGCCGTACATGAAATCTGTTTTACGAACGATAAATCGGACCAGAAGCGGAAATAACATTACGGCAAGACCCGATAGGCCCAACATGCCCAGGGTGGCCCATCGGCGTCCTTTTCTGATCATTGATTCGACATCAGCTGTTTTCTTCTGTATCAGTACTTTCGCCAAAATGGGGTCCATGTTCTGTTTGAGCACATACGGGATCATCATCATCCCTTCGACAATGACCGCTGCGAAACTGTAAATGCCCACATGCCAGCCAGTCAAAAAATATCCGAGAATGAGAACATCAACTCTGGTGTTCAGCTCAGCAGTGACACCCGCCATAAAGCTTTTTGTACCGAAAATCAGGTGCTTCCAGACCCAAGCTTTGAATAAATGGAACTGCACGTGGCGAAAGAACCTCGTGCAGTATATACTGAGGACGACAATGAGAAAAAGCTCTGAAACGGAAA
Organism: Thermodesulfovibrionales bacterium; assembly: GCA_963716185.1. Taxonomy (GTDB): domain Bacteria; phylum Nitrospirota; class Thermodesulfovibrionia; order Thermodesulfovibrionales; family SM23-35; genus CAVZMO01. The sequence continues at coordinate 2,285,449 of OY970295.1, read as the reverse complement.
GGATGATACTGAGCTTTTCTCCAGGCAGCCGTAAATACACTGCGCCAAGAAGAGCGCCCGTCACCCCGAAGTACCGCACGGCGATGAAGAAGGTATATGCCTTCATCATGCGTAGTCCGTTTAATATGTTCAAGAAGAGCTTGTTGACTGAAAAACACCATAGTCCAGGGATGACGTAAAGGATTCCGGTTGCAACGTCTGGATTCTTCAGTATCCCCGCGATCACATGGCGTAGCCAGAAAAGCATAAGGGATGCCGCCGCTGCCATTGTCACGACTAGCAGAAGGGCAGCGAGAATGACGGTGGCAGTTAAGGGCTTGTCCTCGGAAAACTGTGCAACATGCTTCAAAGCAGAGACTTGTACCCCCAGGGTAGCAAACTGCGAGGAAATGATATATGCCGCGTAGACCAGATTGAATACACCGAGCACAAGCGCGCCATATTTGAGCGCTATGATGAGGTTAAGGAGCAAGCCGCAGAGACCCAGCAAAAATATACTTCCTAATGTATAAAGGGAATCAGCGGCGAATTTGGAACTTATGACGTCACTTAAGTTCAGTTCCAAAGAGCCGGTCGGAAGCAAAGAATTATCGGTCAATGCAGTACAGTTTCGGAATAGAATTAATAATGTGTATGGCCCTTTCACAGTCAAAGCCAATTGTTTGCGCGTACCATTCGATTGACTCGAATCGAGGCCTGTTCTCCTCTTTTGCAAGTTTCAATGCCTGCTCCCTTGTTATCATTCCTTCTCTAACCTGATTGCTCCTGAACGCATCGATCTCGGTAAAGCCCGCGACCACATAATAAATGTAATTATAGAATGCTGCTGTTCCATCGCCTATTCTCCACGTGGAATGAGTATCGATCGCTAATTCCCAGTCGTACTCTTTTCTCAATATCGACATGATCTTTTCCTCATTCCAACGTATATAATTAAACAGATATAGATAGTTGTGTGGAATGAGATAATACGAAATGTAAGCTCCAACTGTGTCAAGTAGGGATGCATTGATATAAGCGGGGTTTATCATATATTGTTTCCCATAATAGTAGACGATCCGCATCCTGTCCGACAGGCTGAGTTTATACAGAGGTTGATCAGTCGCTTTGTACTTAACACCGCAGAATCCATGCTTGAAGTGTGCGCGCTCTAACTGATTCTCGGCCATCACAAGCACTGATGTGCCATATTGTTTCATCAGTTTGTTCGCATAATAGAAATACTGCTTGTCGCCGGCCATGAAAAGGGGTATTAGCCCCAGGTCTGGTTTCTTCAGCCAGGCCTCAACGTTTTTCCTTATATATTCTCTTTTTTTCCTTATATCCGCCGATACCAGGATATGTTCCACACCCAGGCTACCACATAGCCGCGCCTGGTTTCGTCTGCCCAGATCAGTGATCATTCCCCAGTCATAGGAAAAAGCGAGAGGATTCATTCTCAAAACATTCTTGACATAGTGAAGTCCGTAACTGCTATCTCTTCCGCCACTTAAACATACGATGCAATCAAAACTCCCTTTCCGCTTTCTATACCTATCGGCCATTTCGAACAACGCATCCTCGCCCATTACTTCTATGTTTACGTAGTTCCTGCAATAGTTACATACTCCATTACTGTCAAATTCAATGAAGGGAAAGGAGGAGGGAAGGACACAACGTGAACAGCGCATTAATAAATCGATTTGTCGTTCCACCGCAACAATTTCTCCCTCAAATTTAGCCCAGTTTATGGAGGTCGGCCGGAAAATATCGGCTGTTCCCAGATTCTCTGAAATGTCGACAATATTTGCTTTCGGGTACAACTGGGCAGTTTTTTCGACTTCAACGAAGGACGTCTCCACCCCGCGAAAAGAAAATTCCTGCCATTCAAGACTGACCGCATCAATAAGAAATCCATAACCCGGTTTGATCTGAGAAATATCGCAGCGCCCGAACTTCCGCTCTAAAGTGCTTCCCCCGAGAAATTCCTTGAGGATGAACAATTCTGAGGCAAATACAAAAATTCTGCGCAGAGTGTCATTGGATATGTACAGAGATCCCGTATTTGTCGCAAGCAACAAGTGTTTCAATTCAGAGAATAATACTGCTACAGAGGCAGAACCCTGCAGTAGGCCGAAAACTTCCCTAACTGAGCCTTCCAGCGATTTCTTTTTATCGAAGAAATATCGTAATAAAGTCAAGAGAACTTCGGTGTCTACATCATAAGCTTTTCTCAGTTGGGGAAACTGCCTCCACAGTTTCTCATCATTCACTATGATGCCATTATGTACTCCAACCACTTCGTCTTTGATGACCGGCTGATTGTTCTCATTCATCTCCTGGACACCATTCGTTACCAATCTTGAATGTCCGATCATCGTCAAGGGAGTAACGATGGTACCGGTTTGTCGGGTGCTGACCTCAAGCACAGCTTTTTTGAAAAACTTCCTATAAGCATCAGAAGCAATCATTGCAGAAGCGGAAAGGGGTTTCTTGTAAACCAGTATTGAACCATTCACACGTATGGCACACCCTGCAGCTTCTTTTCCCCTGGATTCAGAAAGCCTGAAGAGCGTATCAGTATATTCCTTGAGTTCAGAAACTCTTAAATTGGTCCCTGCACTAATCGCGAAGCCGAATATGCCGCACATTACAGACTCCTTTGCATTATCACTTCAATGGCTTATTTTATCTCAAAAATGTACAGATGATTCAATCCCCACATAAACCCCACTCTCTTTTTCAGTCTGAATCCATGAGCGGTCACTATGTTGTAAAGTTCTCTCTCGGAGAATCCCCACACTTCTCCTTCCTTCATGCCGCGGATATGTTGGTCATCGTCCCAAAAGGCAATTTTATGCCATATCCGCGAAACAAGAGGAGAAAGATTGGTGATAATAATCTGCCCGTCCGGTTTCAACAGGCGACGGGTTTCTCTCAAGACATCATCGCGGTTAGGTATGTGATTTAAACAAGCAACAAATGATATGGTATCAAAGCTTTGAAAATCAAAGGGAAGGTTCGCCGTATTCAGGACAACCATATCAGGACCGTGCCAGTCGTAGACGTCGACTCCAATGCCCTCGTGTCCAAACAAGCGGTAGGTTTTTATGATGCGATTGGCCCCGCATCCCACATCCAAAGCCTTTCCGCGGTATTCGGTCAGAACCCGGTATGCACGCTCTTCTTCGTTTGTACGTAAGAGAGGGATCTTTGCCACAAGGGGCTGCGGAATAATCAAGCGTATGGGTACAAAAAAATAATTCACTATATTGATAATTCTACTCCATGTCCGGCCAGGCGAGTGCATTATTTCCGAAGCCATGTTTTCAGAATAGTCTTTGAAAAGTTGATCCCGTACGACCAGTTCCTACCTTTTTTGCTTTGTCCAGCGTGCCGCCGTAATACAGTTACGGGCACATCAATGATCCTTATTCCTTTTCTGGCGGCATCGATAATCAGTTCCGCGGTGTGAAACTGATCTTGAAGCAAGAGCAATTTCTTTAGTGAAGCGACCCGGAATGCACGAAAACCGTTTGAACAATCGGTGATCCGCGTTCCCGCCAACATGTTAATGATAAAATTAAAGACATGGATCCCCACCCACCTTAACGTGCTGTCCCTTTCACGTTGACCAAGCACCCGTGACCCAATCACAAAATCAGCCTGGTCTTGAAGAATAGGATCAACGAGTCGCTCGATCTCTTCAGGAAGGTGCTGCCCATCGCCGTCCATCGTGATAATCATTTCAGCGCCACCCGCCATAGCGATATCAAACCCAAGGCGGAGGGCTGCGCCGCCGCCCCGGTTGATTGGGTTCGAGACTATAAGATATCCACGGTTTCTTACCACCGCGACAGTATCATCCGTACTTCCATCGTCCACAACAAGAATGCCGACTGTTCGTCCCTTAATATTAGTAGGCACTCTCGGCAGTATCCAGCAAAGATTTTCAGCCTCATCGAGCGCCGGAATGATCACCATTATTTCATTGATCCTGTCCAAGCCCGCCTTCTCAATGAACTTCTCTCGAGCCAATTTGCGTATGAGGAGGTCTAATTGAATAGATTTCCTGAGATCCTTGCTTCTGAGGCTGAAGACTAACATCCAGATCATGAGATTGGAGAGAAGGAGCAACGTGATCAGACGGCCGAACTGCCTATTTTCCAGTGAGAGCATTCCGGCCACTATATTAATGCTGTCAGGCATGACTGACACAATAATCAAGGCAGTTCCGAATAGGGAAGTGAACATGAATTCATTACGTCGAATCAAATGGGATCTAAACCGGCTGAAGGCCCAGAGGATGAGTATGGTTCCGAAGAATCCTCCGATAAAACGCAGCAAAACCAGGGATTTTACCATCAGAGCGATCCCACAACGGTTACGAAGATTAAGAAAGAACCTTTAATCATTTCCACTGTATTCCCCTGAATATGGAATTTTTATTAATACGGCTCCTGCTGCGTTCCACAACGGTGAACATTCCTGTGAGCACTTCATCGGTAAGGTAATGGGGGGTGAGCCCAAGCTCGATGAGGCCGGTATATTTCGGGTTATAATAATGCTGTTCCTTTTCTATCCTGGGATTTTGAACGTTCCTCACTTCTACCATATATCCACGTTTGTTTCCAACATTTCTGACTCTCTCCGCCAGTTCATTGACTGAAAATACTTCCGTTACCTGGTTAAAGACCCTTAATTCTCCATGCTTGGCCGGCCGCGTAGCCGAGAGATAAACGCACTGCATTGTATCTTTTATGTTGAGGTAGCCTCTCGTTTGCCCCCCTTTACCGTACACCGTAAGGAAGTGGCCGGCGACGGCCTGGACGATAAAACGGTTTAAAACAGTCCCGAAAATCTCGTCATAATGAAAATTCGGCATGAGCCTTTCATCCATTACCGACTCTTCCGTTTCAATCCCGTAGACAGGCCCCTGCATGAGGTCCGTTACACGCATCCCCCACGTTCTCACGTAAAACCAGAGCATGTCAGTGTCCTGGATCTTCGTTGTATGATAGAGGGAACCGGCCTGTCTTGGAAAGAGAAACGTATCCTTTCGACCCCTGTGCTCGATCTCAAGCCATCCCTCTTCTATATCGATGTTCGGCGTTCCGTACTCCCCCATGGTACCGAGTTTGATAATATGGCAGTCGGGGACGTGTTCCTTTACTGCATAAACAACATTGAGGGTGCCTATGAGATTATTCTTGAGCGTATAAGCGGCTCTCTCCCTGTCTATCATCGAATAAGGCGCTGAAGGTTGTTCCGCATAATGAATAACTGCCTCGGGTTTGAACTCATCAAAAATGTTAGCCAAAAACCCATAATCAGTTATATCGCCTATGTGGACTCTAATTTCTTTGCCCGTGAGTTCACGCCACATCCCCGCTCTTTGTAACAGGTTTGGACACAGAATAAGCGGCTCGCAGTCGAGTTCGACGGCCGCATTTCGCCGGAAGTAGTTATCGACAGCGACGACATCGTGTCCCCTTTCAGAGAAATACATCGACGAAGGCCAACCGAGATATCCGTCTGCACCCAAAATTAAAATCCTCATCTTCTACCGCAACCTCAACAGTTCTTTAACTTCAGCGATATCCCGGGCTCTGAGAACAGGCATTTCCGACATCAAGACCTCTCCGCCACAGTGCCGGAACATGCAACCTGCTGAGCCGAAAACGGATCCGCGTCAATAAACATAGACCGATTCCAGATAAATACCCAACTCGCGTGTATCATTATTTATTTTGCATTTCTGCGGTACAAACGTATGATCCAACTTGAAATTATAATATCGCGAAAAAGGCAATGTAATTTCACCGACTCCCGCTTTCAAGTCAAACAATTCGGTTCCTTTGTCCATTTCAACGGTCAATATATTTGGATAGGACGGCTGATATGAAGAAAGCGTGAATACCAGGGTTTCAAATGAGACTTCCGGCCTGTACTGAAACTCTTTCTCCGTCCAGCCGTCCCTATATATCTGGTTTATTTTGTTCGTAACGTTCATTTTTCTTAAGGATATGACTCTGCAGTTGTTCCTGGCATACTGTATCGACGTAACAGGAAAAGCAATCCTGTAGTTGCCGAATAACACAATCCAGCTTGTATCTTCGGGCACCATTTCACGGGTAATTACTTCGGAAGCCGGAAAATCATAGACAGTTTTATTATAATTGTAGTTGAGCCAGAAAGGAATATTGAATCCGGCTACATGTGACGGGTCCACCAACATAATCTTCCCATCGAGAGCTTCACTTGTCAGGAGGTCACGACACGGTTTGGAGATATCTCTCAGATTATCATTGTGCGATTTTGCTACGATCACTTCTGCGGCGTTGGCGACGAAGGACATGAAAACGAAAAGGAGCAAGAAGGGTGTGACCGCGGGTTTTCTGGAAAAGAGATAATAGAGAATGATCGCAGAACAAGGTATATAAACGAGGGCCGGCACATGTCTTTCGTAAAAATAAATAATCCAGGTAAGGTCCATATTCGAGGAAATAAGAGGAATTGTAGCGTACTTCGGGAAGGCTACGAAGAAGTTTATGAAGGCCGTTGCGACAAACATGAAAAATAGACCGAGCCGCTGCGCAGCGGTCCACGCGACTTTATGGTTGAAACAGAAAAAGGAAATAAGAAAAAAGGGGAAGACGTAGAAATATAATCTGGCATTGATCTTTCCATACCTGTGAATCTGGACGCCAAATATATTTGCCATCGCCAAGAGTGAGAGAAAGGACGAGAGGCCGAGCAACAAAAACACTATCTCTCTATTGCTCTGCTCCCGAGAAAACCGTAACAATGCCCAGCAGGAGACGACGAAGGGTACGAGATACAAAAAAAGGAATGAACTGATGTTGGAAATTACCATGACCGAGAGATCTTCGAGATGGACACGCATGAGTGATTCCCACACCATAACTTCCTTATATATACCGACAACGCTATCGTTTCTTATTATGAGTGAGTTTATCATGAAAATAGAGAAAGAAAATGTGAGAACAGTAAAAAGACCATATATCCATATTTCTTTTCGTTTTTCAATAAACATGCCGGTATAGCAGGACACGATGCAAAAAGCTGCGACAAAAGAAATGATATGGGGTTTTGTAAAGAAGGCGATTAATAAGAAAATGCTCAAGAGAACGTAGTTTTTAAAGTCAAGGGTTACCAATGCTTTATATGCATAATAGAAACAGAACAAGAATAGAGGAAAGAAAAGGTTTTCCGCCATTGCGCTGTTAACAAAATTAAAAGCGGGCATCAGCAAAACAAGGGCAGACACCCAGAGAGCGGTCCTGGGATTTGTGAATTCCTTCGCGATCAAGAAAAGAGGGAAAATGGATGCGTTCATGGCAAATGAGTTCATCAATTTCATGACTGTGTAAAAGTTATCGCCAAAATAAAAACTCGGAGAAAGGAATAACGGATAGAGCATGTTCGTAAAATTCAGCTTTGGAAAGCCCGGCACCCATGTTTCATATATTTGACGAATGCCGCCAGTCTTAAAGAATAAATACGACACTGTTTTATATTGTAACTCATCATTCATGATCCAGGGTTCTTGGAAAAAGAGAGAGATCATGAACCGCAAAACTACAAAACAGAGGTAGATAATTACTAATCTCGCGACGGTTACGGCTCCGGTTTCATTTGTGACGGGCTCGATATCCGCTATAGCGCTGCTTTCCTTACTTTCCATCTACCGTTAAAGTCAGCTTACATGTCCTTTCTTGCTCTTGCCACAGGGCCGCACGATTTCATAGATTATGCCTGAAAGGTCATCAACGACCTGCGATCCTTCCCCAACACCCATTGAGTATAACTCCTGCGAGGCGCTATCGACCAGATTCGCGATCGTACGGTTTTGTTGTGAGGCCGCTACAAAATTGATCAGTGCAGTGCAGTATTGTTCAGTCGAAAAATGATGAACGGCATATTCCTTTGCGAGATGTCCGATTTCCAGTCTTTCACTCCGGTTGTCGCAGAGTCTCCTTAAATTATAGAGTAAATCATTTTCTTCCCTGTCCGGATTGATCTTGACCACGCAGTCATCCGGCAACTCATCATACCATCCTGTCCTCGTCACAAGGGTAGGCTTTCCAGCAAGGAGCACCTGAGCAAGACTCCAGGATGACTCCCCCATCGTCGGGAACCTGAGGTTTATGCAGATATCGGAGGCAAGAATACATTCGGACAGAAACTCTTTCGGCTGGTAACCCAATATGGTAACAGCGTCTTGAAGTCCATTCTTTTGTATGAGCCTGCGCATGTCATACTGTCCCTCGTACTCTCTGCCAATCAAGATGTAGCGGATTCTTCTCGATAGATCGCCATCTCCAGCCAAGATCTCTATGACCTTGTCCACTCGCTTGTTCGGAACGATCTCCCCAAATGTCAACAGTATGACATGATCAGGAGAGATATTCAGCCTCTCCCTCACCGTTGGGCCATGAGACGGGGGCAAGAGTTGAGGCGGGCGAGGGAAGTCTATTTTCTGCGTTAAGCAGTCACAGGTACTATCCAGCATACTCCGTGCAAAATCCGAGTGCACAACGACACCCAGCGCATTTTCGCAAACAGACCTGTTCAAGGGATACTTGATGACGTCATCGGTTTCCCAGACATTGCGGGCATTTCCAGAAAGGGCGTCCACCGCAATGCTTTTGCCATTAATTCCATAGTTCCTTTCCATTTCCGCGATATAGCCGTCTCTCGACTGCTTCCATGCAAGGTAATAGGCAGCGAAGAAATGGTGGAGGACAAAGTCGTGAAGGATCACGAGGCCCGGATGGCGCAGAGAGACTTCAAAGATTTCCTTGTGGAACTTGAGATTGTTTCCCATGTTGTACACAATCGCATCGTATGTGGAGAGGGATGTCAGCAAATAAGGATCTTCCGTGAACCTAACCAGCCGGAATTGTTTTCCGTACCGGTCTTCTGCAATGGATCGATCCTCCACTTCGGTGAGGGGGACCCATACATCGACGTCGCACGTCCGTTGGAGTTCGGCCACGATGATGACGCTATACTCGGCTATCGCACTTTTTTCCGGGGGGAATGGGGTAAACCAGGCTATTCTCATCCGATGAGTGCCCTCGCAACTCCCTCCCATGTGATGTCAAGAGACGAGATCTTTTCGTATCCAGCCAGACCGAAATCCTTTGCCTTCTTCTTGTCGCCGCATAGGTCGTCGATAGCGTCTGCAAGGGCTTCAGGCTCGGGCGGCACTATATATCCGTTTACTCCGTTCTCGACAAACTCGCACGGGCCGCCTGAATCGGTGCACGTGATGAGGGGTTTTCTTGCGTAGAAGCTTTCGAGCGTCACGTAGCCATAATCTTCATTATAGGGAATAAAAAGGCATCCCCGGGCATGGGCGAGGAGAGCGATCTTTTTCTCTTCAGAAATTTTGCCGGCAAGCTCGACCTTCCCGGCGAGTCTGTATTTCCGAATGATGTCGCGAAGATAGTCCAGATACTGATTATTATCGGCCTGGCCGGCAATGATGAGCTTTGCATCGGTCCTCGTGTATTTCATGCTTTCGATTGCAAGCGCCTGTCTTTTCATGATATTTATCCTGCTTGGATAGAACAAAAAGTCTCCATATTCCTCACTGCTGAACTTATCAGGATTCTCAACCGGGGGATAGAGTGGTTCTGCATCTATGTTATTGAAGTCCTTAAGGCGTCCGGCGACAAGCTTCGAAATGGCGAAAATCTTTGAGGCCTCCCGCAGGAAAGTGTTGTCGGATTGTATGACAATATCGCGTATGCTATGTCCATCGGGTGTTGATGACATGTCCTCATAGTTCGTACCCCACAAGTCGTACGCCTGCCGAAATTGGTGTAAGATCCACATGACCTTGTTCGGATGTTTGACATAGTACGCCGGAAATTTTAGGCCTATGATCAGATCGACATCCTCGCCTGATGCCTGTGTCAAGTCCAGGAGCCTGCAAGCGAGTATGTGCTTCGGAATGGTTTCAGGAGGGTACCATTTGAAGGGGATATTAACTATCTCAGCCTTGTGGCCGCATTCCCAAATTGTTTTCCGCAACTCCTCTGCCAGATACTCTGCGCCGCCATGAACGAAAGGTACTTGCGAATTTACAATGACAACTTTTTTCATGACTCCATTGTTCCGACCATATGCGATACACAAATCATGAGGTTATTCTTCTTGAATCAAATCTATCAGCGTTGAAAGTATGTGTTTTCTGCATCCGGCTTGTGCTCAATAATTTCCACTGGGCATTCTTCAGCCTTTCTTAGCTGAAATAAGTGCCCTACCAAATACATTCTTGGGCTGCGGCGGCTCCAGGAGATATTCCTCGGCAACATCAACAGTATGAAAACCCGATAATTTTAACATCGCACAAATGCACTCAGTGTTTGGAGCCCACCAGTTCCAAGCGCCTTCATATCCTGAGGCCAATGGTGCATTCCCGACAAACTCCATAACCGGTAAGCTAAGCTTCCCTTCCTTTCTGTTATTGATGTCTTCTTTTGAATTCCGGACTGCCGACTCGACAATCATTATGTCAGTGGTGATTGCCGACAGTTTTCCCAACACGTCCATCGGATTTTTTAAATGGTATAAGACGCCCAGCAATAGTGTGATATCAAATGAGCCCAGAGAAGGCTGAATATCATATGCCGACATGTTCTTAATTTCGATTCCGCCCCAACCCAACAAATCGTTAATGAGAGCCGCGTGCCTGTAAAAGTGCAAATCCGCTTCTATACCAACTACATGTTCTGCCCCACTCTTTTTACATTCAAAAACAAAAAAACCGTCGTTGCACCCGATGTCGAGGACTTTTTCCCCGTGCAAAGGCGGAAGAAGTCTACTGACTTTTTCCCATAGAGGGATGGGATGATCGAGCGGTTCACCCCAGGCCGATTCAGTTTTCGTCGGAACGCCATGCACATCTATCAAATGGTGCCACGGTTTGAGGCCGTCAAATAACTTCCTCAGGTCTTCCCGTTGTGTTTCCGATCTATCTGCCGTCAACAAATCGGCCCTTCACTCTTTGTCATAAACATCGTTGTTATTTCACTTTACACAAAAGCCGAAACTAAAACAAGATTCGAGAAAAAAATATTTTCTTTCTTCACAAAGACCTCCTGCGACTCATAGCCATTACTTGATGGCAATTACTGCATAATCCTGAAAGCCAAAGAGGATGTCATTGAGTTTCCTTGTGTTGTCATCGTCTCCCTGAAGCTTGAGCTCAACAGGAACAGGGGACGAAAACCTCACTTCCGGGTTCGCGAAACCGGAGTAGCCGAGCAGGAACTTCAAGGTATCAGGCGGTATCGGCTTCAGATGAGTCAAATCGAGAGAGAAATTCCTGAGCGAATAGAGACTGTTTGGATTGACCGTTTCTAATATGATAACTCCTCCCGGCTTGATTTTTTGGTACGACGTCCGCAATAGGTCAACCAAATACTCCAAGGTTAAGTGCTCAATAACCTGAAAGGAGGTAATACCGATCAGTGTCTCGTCACTGACGGACTTGAGGAACTGCAGTGCATCCGCCAATTCTGCATCCAGCCTACGATCCCGGCAAAAGAAGATGTTTTTGTCGTTAATATCGATGCCTTTTGCTGGTACCTTGCCGGAGAGCAATTCCAGAAATTCTCCCTTTCCGCACCCTATGTCAAGTAAAAAGGAGCCCTTTGACTGTTCGTATGCTCTCTCGATATAACCCAGATATTGAGATTGCCTCTCCTTCACGATTTCTCTTGGACCCCTAAAGACATCCTCGAAAGCAAAATAGACCCTTGAATGCTGAAGAGCGATTTCTTTACGAGATTGCTCGATATCAGATCTCTCCTCAAGGAGTCTTTTATTTGTTTGCTCAAGGAGCGCAAGCCGTTGAGTCATGTCCTCGAATAAGGTTTTCTGTCTGCTCAATTCCTGACCGTCTGTATCGTGTATCCGTTCGAAGGATGAAAGTCGGCCGGACATGTCTCGAAAAGCTGTATTCTGCCTGTGAAGTTCGTGGAAAACAAAGCGGTTGATCTGCTCCTGCCACCAGGCAAAAAAACCGATGAACTTGAAGATGAAGAGCTTTATCCTTCCCTTCAGTCCTTCATGTCTCAACTGCCCAAGAAACCCGTTATAGTCGCCTGTTATCTCATTTCTGGACGGTGGCGTTGCTCCTGCATCCGTGGGGAACCGGCTGTATGCCAATTTCCAATAGTGTCTTTCGGCAATCCTCCTGATAATGGGAATTTTCTTGATAAGTTTTGCATATCGTGTACCATACTCCCACAAGATGCTGTTGACAGCTCCTCCTGGGGCTGCATACGGTTCTTTCTGCCCATTCCGGACGGCCGTATCCTGCTGTTCCAATGGTTTCCTGAGATGCTCCCGAATTCTCTCTTGGATCTTCTCGGCCGTTATTTCTTTCATCGTCGAGGTCCGGTTCTCTCCGTGCCGCTCTTTATAAAAGGGGCATGCGCATGCCCTCTACGCATGCCCCTAACGGCCACTCGCAATCCTGAGCTATCGGGTGTCCATCGCCGCAGCGACCGACCCTCTCAGCCTTGACTCCCTCTCAAGAGTCGCGATTCTTTCTGTAAGCTGGGCTATGATCTCCTTCTGTTGCTCTAAGGCCTTCTGTTGTTCCTGAACAACTTTTGTAAGAACGGCCGTGATGTCCATTGCACTCAGTCCATTACGGTCTTTCGTTGCCACAATCTCGGGTACGTCCTCGGCAATAAATCCGACGTGCTTCTCTTCAGGCGCCGACTTGTAAGTGAACGTCACCGGGTTCAACCCCTCCATGGCTTTCATCGCCTTTTCTGCATTCAGGTTCTCCACATTATCCTTCCCTGACCTGCTTGAATAGTTTACCCATGCCCCGCCTGTGCTTAGATAAGCTCCGGTACTCGTGTCTATCTTCGTGCCGGCCCTCGGAGCTGCAGTTCCAATACCCCACTGCCCGTTGCTTCCGATCACCAGCTGAGTTGTCCCCAATGTCGGCCCTGTCCTTACTATAAACTTGCCGCAGGTGTCACAGCCGTCCCTGAACCCGCCCATGGAAACGACAGCACTTGTTGCCGTCACGGTGTTGTCCGAAATCCAGAACTCGAAAGAGGGACCAAAGCCGTCGAGCATGCTTCCTGTGCTTGCCAACTCAAAGGCCGCTACTCCGCGGTCACCACCGGTGAAACTTACATTCCTTGTTGTCTTGAAGGCAGGAAAGTTCGATCCTTCCACATGGAGATTCGCCGCTGGAGTTTCTGTGTTAATGCCCACTTTAGCCGATGATGGCATCAGCCAAATGTCATTAGCAGTAGTGCCGGGGGTTGAAATATACAGGGGGTTGTTGCGGGAATAAATATAATTGTCGGTAAACGACAAAAAGTGATAAACTCCGAGTTCAAGACCATGCGCATCAGAAGCGGTACTCTCTTTCAGCGAAATCGCATTACCGATGGCGTCCAGGGTATATGTAGGTATCGAGTTGTTTATACCAACACGGCTATTCGCGTAGTCAATATATAATTTGTTGTCCGCAAGAGATACATCATCAACTATGGTCTGGAATGGATATGCACTAATCCCAGGATATTTGAAAAAACGAATGCAAGCATCAGAAGTACCACACGGAAATGTGTATATGTGGTAGTCATAACCTGGACCATTCAGGTCATCAAGAAAATAGATCCCCGGATTATTCGACTCGGCGGTTAAATCCGCTGCCTGGGCCTCGGGCAGGAGAAAGTCAAGTACAGAATGGGCGAATTGCTCGAGAGTTTCTGTTACACCCGGGAGAAAGCCTTGAGCCCTCTTTTTATCTGGTTTTGGCAGTGCCACAATCTGACCGTACTTAAGGGTAAAACTGCCACTTACACGCTCCAGCATTTTTCCGGACTCTGAATCCACGAGTTGCACTTCATAGCGGTAAGAGCCATCGGGAGAACCTGCCGCTGGCAAAAAGACTGCAGGACTCTCTATATATTCCGCATGCTCGACAGCGCCCTCAGGTGTTCTCACATCAAGGCTGATGATTTCTGAACCTGTCATATCTGCCGTGATCTGAACGCCCGCCGACGAGACGTTCGCCGCCAGACGCGACTGGCTTTGTGCTGAAGCAGGTGCAAGGACCAACAGGGCAAGAAATAAACCTGTTGAAATGACCCCCCAAAAAGATCCTTTGATTACGTTAGAAACTTTCATTTTGCCCTCCTTTGGAATAGATTACAAAAAATTGCAGGAAAAAACTCAGATCCTCTATTTCATAGCTCCCCCCTTCCCGGGGAGAAATTATCCCTTCTCCCCCTAAGACACGAAAGACAGCCAGAAAAGACTTGGCGCGGAAAAATAATAATTTCTGCAATTTTTACACACTCTGGCAAGGATAGTCAAGACAAAAAAATCGGGATATTGTGAGAAAAGTCGGGTGCTAAAAAAGTTATCCGTGGCGAGAACTTTATTGACCTTTTTTGCGAAATGCATTGCTCGCCGTCCAAGATAGCCGACAACTCCAGAGGTTAAGGCTCTCATATGTCCGTCCTTGCTCTCAGCAATTCAGTACGAATATTTGCAGGCAGTACATTAGAGAGCTTTAAAAATGCTGCAATCTCATCTTTTGTGACAGGTTCAATATTTGCAGAATTATAAGTCACCCGCACGGGTTTTAACTGCAACCCCTTATATGTGTAATCTATATCTTTATATATATTTCGGAAAGCGGGAAGGACTATGAAGAGTTCTTCCGAATCGAACGACCGGCGGGTTTCTTCTTCGTTCATAAGCTCTTCGTAGAGTTTCTCCCCCGTCCGTGCGCCTATTATCTCAATCTCTATCTTCTCCCTGGCATATCCATACAGCGGCGCCAGAAGAGAGATCATAACCTCAGCCAAATCGCATATTTTTAATACTTTCATTTTTGTTATGAATACCTCTCCGCCTTTAGCCAAAAGCATGCTCGTTATAACGAGTTGGACGGCATCCAGCAAAGTCATCACAAAACGCGTCATTGCAGGATCGGATAAAGTTACGGGTCCACCCTTTTCAATCTGCTGGCAGAATAAAGGAATCACAGAACCCCTTGAGCCTGCAACATTGCCAAACCGGGTAGACGCGAAAGTGGGACCATCATCTTTTTGTCGTAAAGCGTTGGCAGCCGTAATAAGACGCTCACCCATGAGCTTTGAGGTTCCCATTACATTAGTTGGATTAACAGCCTTGTCGGAACTTGTAAACAGAACTTTGCGGACTTTGTTGGCAAGAGCAGCCTGGATTACATTTTGCACCCCCATTATATTGGTCTGAACCGCATCGAAAGGAGAACGTTCACAGAGAGGAACATGCTTAAAAGCAGCAGCATGGAAAACAAAATCTATTCCATTGAACATCTTTACTATCTTGTCTTTGTCGCGCACATCAGCCAAAAACACCTGGAGCGTTGCTTCTTCCCGATAGGCTTCCCCAAGAAAAAACAGGGCGCTTTCATTGTTATCCAGTGCCCTGACTTCTGCCACAGGGCATTGGAGCAACTGCCGTACCAATTCTGCTCCTATCGTTCCGGTTGCACCGGTTATAGCTATCCGACTATTCTTTGGAAATGAAATCATAATCAGGGATTAATATATCATCTGTAATTTTGAGGCACGGGTATTTTTTTATAGGGTTTGCATGTCGTAAGCCAATTTCCCATATGAAATTCTTTATCCTCGATCTGGACTCTGTAACCACAGAGTTGTTTTGCGAAGCATTGCAGACTTCTGTGGACATCTCACAGGGACATGCCCCCCATAATCGCAGCAGTTCTTCTTTAGTCGAACTTTGATGGCTTCTGCAGTCATATTCTTCATCGGAATCATACTAATTCCTTCAATTTCCCTATGAATCCGTTTCTTGATTCATTAGTCTGCGCTGCTTGGCAACCTGGGCTTTTAACTCAGTCAATTCCTGATAGAGTGCATCTTCTAACAGGCTCAACTCCGAAAGTCTGCGTTTGAAATCTTCAATGATTCTGAACCAATTAGCAATCTGAGCCTCTTGTTTTGAGATCTGAGCCTCTTGCTTTGAGATCTGAGCCTCTTGCTTTAAGATCTGAGCCTCTTGCTTTGCAAAAGCCTCATAAAGAGCATTATTAATCTTACCCTGCCAACATGCGAAAAAACCTATACCGTTGAATATTACACGCTTGATTTTTCCCTTCAGCCCCTCCTGCCTTAGTTGTTCAAGAAATCCGGCATAGTTCAGGTTAGATTCAAAAATATGAACCTCGGAGTCCCTCACCAAGGGGGGCGACTCTGCCTTATCTAAAGGAGAACTTTCCGGATTCCCAGGCTTCTTCATAAAAGCTCCTAATAATCCGTTTTGGACACATAAAATTGCTTCTGCATGCTCGCTCACTAAAGATTTTCTTTGCTCTCGACATGTATCATAGCCTTCACAGTTTCGGACCCCTTATCCTTGAACCAGGCAACTCCTTCCTGAACGAGATCAAATTCGAGAGTATAGTCTCCAGGGAGAACCGGGGTCACTACCTCAGCATAGAGAACTGCTTCCTCGTTTGGCCCGACGTCATGAATCAAAGGCGTTCTTATACCGTCAAACACAATTATCCTTTCATCTTTGTCTATCCAGTGATAGCCAAGTGTAACCGCGAATTTGCTGTTCATCCATCCTTTTGAATGCCATAAGGCTGTGCTCGTATTTTTTAGCCTCACCCGCGAGTGAAAAGATTCAGACACACGAAGAGCTGGGGGCACATCTTCGATTGAAATCGAGGCCATAAATTCGGAGAGAAGACGTTCAGAGTCAACTGTCGGTATATCACTAAAAGGTATGTGGTATTTCTTTATATACTGCAAAAGGTCCAGTTCCGTAAAATGAAAGACCGGCCTGACTCTCACAAGGCGAGACCTTTCTTCAGGCAAAAAATAGATGCCGGTAGAAAACTCTTCCTTGCCATTCCACCTTTGCGCACCTATAAGTGCTTTAAGTCCTGAACCATCAACCACGTTGCCAATAGAGGCATCGCCGAACGAATCATGCCTTAAGTCAACCCCCCAATCATTGCGGAGTCGCTCGGCAAGCTGCTGAAGTTCGGGAGGTTCATGATTTGTGGCTATTCTCATTACTGACAAAGGGATATTTTCTTCGAATGTTCTCCTGGCCATATGAAGGACAACCGTCGAGCCTATATCGCCTACCCATTCTATACATATGCCTTCATTTCCATACAATCTGTCTGCCCTTCTGATTACTTCAAGTGATTTTTTCTCCTTTTCGTCGAGAGACTTGTAAAGGATGGACTTCTCCGTTAAAGCAGTGGCGGGGTAATATCTCTGAGTCAACTTGTGATGAAGTATTAGAAGCGCATTTTCTGACGAAAAGTCTTTTCTCGTTAGTCTTTCCCGACAAGCAGTGACAGGAAGTCTGCCCGTCGAAACAGGGGAGGCATCCTGAAGAAACAATTCCGTTTCCCACTTCTGCACGAATTTCTTTCTGTTGGTTTCCATGTAATGACTCCTCACGCCCGATGATTTGTCAACCCCTGATGTTACAGATTCATGGTGAACCACTTCGGCCTTTGGGTTATAGACAACCTTGTTCCCCGTCCTTCTAAGGCTGAAACACATATCAGCATCTTCATAATATGCCGGACTGAAACGAATGTCAAAGCCTCCGAGCTTGGCAAAAAGATTTTTTTTCACCAACAGGCATGCACCGGAGCAATAATCGACCTCGCATATTACATTATAGATTTCGTCATAAGGGTCGTCCCCGTTCCCGAAGTTCCAACCATGGCCATCGGCAAAGATCATGCCTCCAGCCTCCTGCAATAGTCCGTCAGGATAGATGAGCTTCGCGCCCACCGCTCCGACAGTTTCATCGCTATCGGCAATATCGATGAGTTCCTTGAGCCATCCGGCAAGAGGTTCGGTATCATTGTTCAAAAATACAAGGTACACTCCTCGTGCGGCCTCGGCGCCCTGATTGCAGGCGACTACGTATCCTGCATTTGACTCATTCCGTATGACTCTCACATTTTCCACTTTCGCGAGCATTTCTCCGGTCTGATCTGAAGAACCATTATCAACGATGATAACTTCATACGTGGTATCCCCGGTATTTGCGAGAATGGACTGTAAGCAGCGATAGGTATACTTCCAGTGATTCCAGGCAGGGATTATGATCGAAACCTGGAAGTTGGAAAACTTTGGAAATACCAGTTGCCGGGCTTCGTCCGGAATGGCGGATTCTTGCTTTGTTTTGGCTCTGCAAGGTCTTTCACTGCAAACGCCCTCCACTCTATCTTTGCCTATCTTTATTTTTTGAATCCGGTTTTTCCAGCTTTCAGATCCTCCATCCCCGCTTTTTTGGAGGGGAGTGAATATTTTGGCGTATCCGCAATAGTTATGATAAATATTCTCTATTTCTCCGGAGAACCATTCGGAATCGAAAACGTCATCCTTCTCCAGCGCTTGAAGAAGCAAGCGATACACTTTTTTCACAGGTTCCCCAGCATCTCTGTCATGTAAAAGCATCTCCGCATCTGAACGGCTATGCCGGTCACTCGGACATAGAAAGTCAGTCATAGATTTGCGTAATACGCTATCATCTTGCGGCCAGGGGATGCCGAAGGAAGTCGAAACCTTCCTAAGGGATGGCTCCCAGTTTTCGAGCAAATTGTAGAAATTTAAAAGAATACGTTTCGCTCCATCCGTCCAAAAAAGAGCCGACGTCGTGTAGAGTAGCCACAGAGAAAGCGATTTCCTTTTCGAAAAATTGTTGCGCCGCTGCAATGACAATGCAACATCCAGCGGATTCCTTACGCAAATAATATACTGTGTATCGACATCAAGTTCCTGCAAGACATCTTTCCATAACGGCAGCACAAGAGAGGTCCGGGGATCTTTCCACATCCAAAACTCTTGTCCGGCAAATTCTGATTTCACAATTTGTCTTAGCTCTTCCCGGGAAGGGCTTATTTCCTGTTGTTTCCACCAATCTTCAGGGAGAGGCAAAATGCTGTCCCAAGAACTGGAAAGATAAGAGAGGAGCCTTTCATGGAAAGAAAAAATTGACCAATGCTCCCAAAAACCATGGGGATTATCTCCTTCGACCGGCCTCATCAGATGTTCCCTCGGGCCTATGTACGGACCCAGCAAGTTAACAGCTCTCGCTATCGCAGACGTACCGCTCCTATGCATACCGAGAATACAGATGGCTTTTTGTTTATTTGATTTCCTCATCGGCAGAAGTGTCCTCTTCCCAGTCTTTCCCGGCCAGGAGTAATAGGAGGCACCCCTGTCTCAGATGGGTGTTCATCCTGGTACATGAGTTCGACTTTCCATTTCTCAACAAATTTCTTTCTGTTTGTTACTATATATTTTTTCATCCCGACAGAGTTATCCATGCCTGATGTCACAGATCCGTGGTGAATGACATTGACATTCGGATTATAGAGGACTTTATAGCCCATCTTCCTAATGGCGAAACAGAGATCCGTTTCTTCATAATATGCAGGAGCATATCTCATATCAAACCCGCCAAGGGCAGCAAAGAGATGTTTTCTTACAAGCAGACATGCCCCGCAACAATAATCGACCTCACACAAGACATTGTAGATATCTTTGTTCGGATCATCCCCTCTGCCGAAGTTCCAACCCCGACCATCAGAAAATATCATTCCCCCTGCTTCCTGCAGTGTTCCGTCAGGGTAAATGAGCTTCGCGCCCACTGCTCCGATTGTCTCGTCAGTGTCGGCAAGCCCTACAAGTCCCCTGAGCCATCCTGGAAGCGGTTCGGTGTCATTGTTCAGAAAGACAAGATATTTACCCAGGGCGGTTTCCGCACCCTGGTTGCATGCGAGTAAATAGCCTGCATTGGACCGATTTCTTAGGACCCTGATGTTTTCCGATTTGGCCAGCGCCTCTTCGGTACCGTCTGAAGATCCGTTATCGATAACGATCACCTCATAGGTGATCCCATCGGTATTTGCAAGAACCGACTGCAAACAGCGGAAGGTATACTCGCAATGGTTATGTGCAGGAATAATTATAGAAGCTTGGTAGTCGGGAAAAGTGGGGAATATCATCTGAGAGAGCTTGTCTGAAATCAATGATTAAGCCTCGTTATCTCGGCGCAGGATGTTTTGGAACAGCCGTCTTGCGCTCTGTCATCCCCTTTATTCTCTTACTGGTTCTCCCACCCAACTTGTCCGGTCCTCCGATCCTATTATTCTACATAAGAGTGAATATTGAATACTCTTGCATATGAACGAAAGTCACCTAAAATAGTACTATTCAAACCGGAATTAGTAATCTCTTAAAATTATGATACCTTTTGCATTTATTCTTAGCAACATGATTGTCAGAGGACACCGTCCTTTCACCGGTGGCACGCAAGACACATAGTAATTGTTATCTCTGAGGAATCCCGTTCAGTCTGAAGATCAGGGGGACCTCGATCACCTTTTCGTGATGGATGCCATGCTCCCATAGCCCGTCTTCACCCCAGCAGTCACCGTGGTCTGAGCATATGAATGTTGTCCCAGCACGGAACGCTTCAATCAGCGGTCCAAGCTTTCGATCTACATATTCGAGGCATGCACTTTGACGCAGGTGGCACTCTTCCGCGTTGTTTTCCCCGGAAAAAGGAATACACGGATTATACTCAAAACTCCACGAGGCACCCTCATAATAGTAAGGGACGTGTGTTTCTCCTATATTTAAAAAAACAAAAGCCGGTCTATCAGGATCAGCGAGTAAGTTCTGCAACCAGTCAAGCTGTCTTGCAAGCGAATATTCATTCCCTGGAAAGTAAAAGTCATCAAAGTCACGGGTAAGGAGTTGTCCCGTTTCGGTATGGGGAGCAAACCAACCGACAGCGCCGGAACCAATGGTGAGGTAACCTTTGCGTTTAAAGCCCTCAATAATGTTTCTGCCTTCCAGAGTAAAGTGTTCGGTCCCTTTCCCGGGATATCCGGCACCCACTATTTTGAATATCTTGCCGTATTTAGGATTTATGAAAGGTTCCCTAACCCCTGCTATCCCTGGAGTAAAGCCAACAAACATAGCTGCATGAGAGCTATAGGTAAAGTTTCCGGGAGCCATCGCCCTGTAAAGTCTTCCAACGCTTTTTAGGTTCGGCGCCTTTGCATTCTGGAAGGTGTCATAGCGGCAGGAGTCCAGTGTAATCATCAACACAGACTTTTCTTTTTGAAACTGAAACATATTGCCATCCTTACATTGCAAAAGTACAGAATTATGCCGGACTCGTCTTATTTGGTTTTGAAAAAAGCTACGAAACCTCCTCAGCTTCATTTTATCAGGATTTATTAAAAAAGTGCCTTTCCCATGGCGATGTAACATCCCATATACGATCATCATTGTATCTGCATAGTTCACATTCATCGGGAAAACGAATATCTTCAGGAGTAAGCTTCGCCCTTTTCCTGTGCCATCCGTCCCTCAGTTCTTCAGGAGAAAATATTCTACCGACATACTTGGCGACGAGATGTTTTTTGCTCAGAGTCAAATAATGCCTCAGTACAAAATTTTGATGGAAAATCCGGCGGTTCGCAAATGCCACTGAATGGCCTCCTGAATCAGCCAGGTTAATCGGCTTTGTTTTCTTCCATGCTTTTATTTCGCGGTTTGGGACAGGCTGGAAGAAATAGTAGTATTTCATTTCTTTAACGTAATCTTTATTCTCGAAAGATTCGTTCTCATCTGTTGGCACGAATACAAACTCTTCAAAGTTGATCGCATTGAATCCAGCTCTGTCAACATCATATATAGCTTCTTTTAGTGTATTATATTGTCTCGGCGCTTCCCGGATTTCGTCTGCGTCGTAATGCATGAACCAGTCGGCATCCATCTCATAACTCAGTTTTTCTTCGTTCTTGAGTATCCCCCTCAAGTCGAAGAACCCCGGATAAGGGTATCCCTCTACTGCGATAACACCCTTCCCAAGAAAGGATCTGGCAATTTCCACAGTTCTGTCAGTTGAATCGTTGTCAATAATGCATACGTGAACTTCTTGAGAAATAAGATGTCTTATACAACGATCAAGATACAATTCTTCGTTTCTTGCTGTAAGGAGTGCAACGACTCTGAATCTCCCATGAGAGGAACCCGATACCGAACTACTCAGTCGGGCATGCTCCTTAGCAGTATTTATAAACTCGTTTTTCATACAAAAAAGGTATGATAGAAGCTACAGTTAAACAGTCAATTGTCGTCGGCTTTGTCCTTCAATGGAAACGCCATATTATATCGATATTTAACGGGGAGAATCAACAACATCGCACATGCACGCGCACGTGTCACGCGCACGCGCGCCTTTTCATCAATCGTTTTCAACAAGCAAAGAAAGGCAAATCTGGATGTTCCGCCAGCTCGACTCACGAATAACGATTTTCAGTTTCTTCGCGCTTGTCAGGTACTATATCTGCTATGAATAGCTGCCTGTAACAGTCTCCCGAGTTGAGCCATTTACCGATCAAGCATAGAAAAATTGAAAACATATAATAAGCTCTCTTCTGATTCAAAAAAGGAGATATCCACTGCTTCATGATAAATTCACGAATCGTCAAGTTGAAACAGGGATACGCCTCCAATATGACTTTTTTCTTTAAAGAACAGGCTGCGTCTCTAATT
This sequence comes from Thermodesulfovibrionales bacterium, assembly GCA_963716185.1. GTDB lineage: Bacteria > Nitrospirota > Thermodesulfovibrionia > Thermodesulfovibrionales > SM23-35 > CAVZMO01. The sequence continues at coordinate 2,262,821 of OY970295.1, read as the reverse complement.
TGCATAGCAATATCGTCCTTTGCGGGTAAACCGTTATCCACATGTTCTTTTAAGACAGCGTTTCTGTATCCCCTCACGGTTTGAAAGAACCTGTCGAGCATTTTGTCTTGCTCTGCGGCTTTTTTGCCGCAAGGGACTTCTATATAAAGTCTTCTTGAGCATACGCGGAGCATTTCCTTAATTATTGAAGGACGTTCATCGGGATGCACATGCTCTAACATGTCTACGCAAATTACAAAGTTGTATGAGTCATCCTGAAACGGCAACTTGTTATCCGAAAGTTTTACCGGACTCACGTTTTCTGATATCTCCCCGCGAAAGCATATATCTGCTCCCGTAATCTTGAATGGGATGTATGGAGTGATTCCGGTAGCCCCGGAACCAACCTCCAAAACCAGATCTGACATATGTGCATATCTCTTGATATCATCTGAAATCGGCAAATACCGCAGAGCAATATCGGCGTGGTAATATTTTGTTATTTTATTAAACATGCCTGGGCTGCCTATTTCTATTTGTCCATAATGTTTGTAGAAATATTAAGATCGGCAGTCTCCACAGGAATCTGTGAATGCACGGAACATATTGCCTTACCTCATACGATCAGTCCAGCAAGGCGCCGGGCACACTACTTTCGTTACGATGATCTCTTCTCTATCATCGATAAGGACGCGACTACCTTCCCCTGAGACAAGCCTTAAGAAATATTACCGGTCTACTATGACAACTCTGATATGACATGTAGAATCGGTAGACGTAAACGATGAGCCTTGAGCGTTATATTGGACACCGAAGGTGTATTCAGTATCTTTTGTCAGGTCAACGGTATAACTCGCAGTGGAAGTTACCCAGCCGCCGGCAGGATTCGAAACCCAATTGCCCGAAGTACCAACAGTATTCCAGGTCGTTCCTCCATCGGTGCTGTATCCCGGCCTTACGGAAAAAGTATTTGTTGAAGCTGCGCTCAATGACATCTGAACATCGATGACTGCTTTCCCGTTTAGGGGCGGAATGTAAGACGTCGTTTGACATTGAACGTCGGTTGAAGATGTGCTTGTAGGTATTGTGATTCCCCCCGGTGTATCCTCAGCCGTAAAAACAGCTGGCACCCTTTTAATGAAATATCCCGTCACGTCGGTGACAAGATGCGTACCCCAGACATTGGCATATATCGAAAAGGCGTAATCGCATCCGGCTCCACCACATATGGGCAGAATCGTGGTATTTGCAACATCTACGCTGGCTATGTAATTCAGAACGCTTGATGTAAGCATGGTACCTGAATAAGGCCATGCGATGAGATTTCCTCGACCATCTTCTTTTGTCGCTGTCAGCGTAACGGCAATCGCCGAAGCATCCGGATCCACACCGCACGACCCTGCGTAGCCGCCTTGACTCGAAAAGTCGGTTCCTACAACAACAAAGTTACGAGTTGTACCGCCAAGGATTTTTCCTCCGGCAAGACGGGTATCAATAATGCGGCAGGGGTTAAGAGGAACAAAGACGAGGCTGGATGAGTAGTCCGGAAGGTCAAGTGGCCGAATAGCGTTAGCCGCAACAGCCTGCCTGGTGACGGCCTTAAACCTGTCTCCCCCAAAAGACGTCGTCCCAAAAAAAGTGGAGACGATCCCTGAAATTAAAATCAGCATTAAAACTGCATACATTTTTTTCATAACGCATTAACCTCCATTTACTAAGTTTATCCAGCTGTTTTCAATAACAATCCATTCGCTTCCTACAACTCAAAGAAACACCTTTCTATACTTAATAAAGATATTCTATCGGATTCATCCATACAGGTCAACAGCGGGGCAACGTTTCCCGCCCAATAAGCGCAGTCGCCATAACAACCTTGAAACTGTAGTAGTGAAAGAAGTTTGATGATTCCTAATTGGACGCATCGCTCCAGTTTGGTAAAAAGTTTTGCAAAAAAATTCCTCTATAGGCTCCACCTTCATTCATGACGGCCTGAGAGGAGATGTCGGGCTTACGAAGTCATTGTATGAATCTACGGCAGACCATTCCAGTCGCCAGCAACCGGAATCCACGTGGAATTTCTGGAGCCATATCTGAAAGTTAGATCAGCAACCCCCGTAGTATTGGAATTTTTGAGATAAAAAGTCCCGCCTACCGGATCATAAAGCCCTACGCTGTCTATACCAATGCCCGTCCAGTCGCCAGCAACCGGAATCCACGTGGAATTTCTGGAGCCATATCTGAAAGTTAGATCAGCAACCCCCGTAGTATTGGAATTTTTGAGATAAAAAGTCCCGCCTACCGGATCATAAAGCCCTACGCTGTCTATACCAATGCCCGTCCAGTCGCCAGCAACCGGAATCCACGTGGAATTTCTGGAGCCATATCTGAAAGTTAGATCAGCAACCCCCGTAGTATTGGAATTTTTGAGATAAAAAGTCCCGCCTACCGGATCATAAAGCCCTACGCTGTCTATACCAATGCCCGTCCAGTCGCCAGCAACCGGAATCCACGTGGAATTTCTGGAGCCATATCTGAAAGTTAGATCAGCAACCCCCGTAGTATTGGAATTTTTGAGATAAAAAGTCCCGCCTACCGGATCATAAAGCCCTACGCTGTCTATACCAATGCCCGTCCAGTCGCCAACAACCGGCTTCATTTGCAGCAGAGCCTCAGTAAAAGTGAATGTCAGGTCAGCAACCCCCGCGTCATTGGAATTTTTGAGATAAAAAGTCCCCGTTGCGGGATCGTAGAGTCCCACAGTCTTTGCGTTAGGAGCAAAGATAACATTGATTGTATGATCCGCTTGAATATTTGCAAAAGTGTAAACAGTCTGGCTTGAACAGAAAGGCGCGCAAACTGATCTGCCATCTACCACTACATCAGCCAAGTGATAGCTGCTATTAGGAGTCAGTGTAATAGTGAGATTGTCCCCTGACGCAACATGCAGAACTCCCACAGGAGAAATGGAGCCGCCACTCCCCGCCGTAGCAGTGATAGTATAGGGATTTTGAGGAAGCAGTGTTTTATAGTCGGCATTAAGATCGATGAGGCCATAACCGTAATCGTTGTTGGAAACCGGCGATCCAAGAGAAACTGCCGTTTGTTCCAGGGTTGTTTCTAACTGACCCGGCGTCAGATTAGGAAAAGTGCTGACCAGTAACGCCATGCCGCCTGAAACATGTGGAGCAGAAAAGGATGTGCCGCTTTCCGAGACGTACAAGTCTCCCGGAGACGCGGTATTGATATCGACGCCGGGTGCGACCACGTGAGGGAATATGCTGCCGTCACAGCCTGTAGGGTCTGCGGGAGGCGGCGGATAAATTGGAGTAGGCCCCCTGCTGCTAAACCTCGCAACAATATCATTGACATCAGTGGCGCCGACTCCAAAGGAACCAACAAGGTTTGCGGGGCTGACGCTCGTTGATGCCGCGGGACCCGAGTTTCCGGCGGAAAAAACCACAGCTATGCCGGCTGCCTTTAAATTAGAGATGGATTGTTGAAAGGTCGTGTCGCAAATGTTTTGACTCTCTCCCCAGGAGTTGTTGACAACGTCAGGCGCAGAACCTGCAGGCAGCCCGAGCAGCCACTGGAAGCCCTGAAGGATAACACTTGTAGGTGCTCCTGCATCGGAGTCCGGGAAAATCTTTACTGCTATCCATTTTGCGCCGGGCGCTACGCCAATGGCCGTTCCACCCGTACTGCCGCCTACCATGACACCCATGGTTCCCGTGCCATGACCACAGGATGAACACCCAAGAGTTGGACTAAGATCACAAGGGGTGACCGCCGAAAGCTCGCAGGCATCACAACTATTAGGAGTTCCGCAATAAGGTGCATTTGCAGGAGTTGAATAAGGATTATACCAGCTATCAGAGGAATGACCGCTTACAAAGCCGCGCCAGCTTGGATTGAGGTCGGGATGGAGGTAATCGACGCCTGTATCCATGTTAGCAACGACTGCGCCTATGCCGGTAATTCCTGCGCTCCAAAGGGCAGGGGCATTGACCCTGGCAATATTCCATTCCGGTGTCGAGGCGGCAGCAGGCAATACCTGAGGAGAAGGTATAATAGAGTCCAATTCTATATTCTCTATTTCGGGCAGGCTCATGAGCTCACTGATTACGGAGGCAGAAACGGTTACTGCGATTGAATTGGATATCCAGAGGGGAATGAGACGTTTCGAATTCCTGTTCCGGAGCAACGCTTTCAAGGGGCCCTGTGTCAAATCAGCTTTGTCTTTGAGGGCCTTTATGATCCTGCTTCGCCTAAGTTCTTTATTGAGGTCTCTGATCTGGCTAAGGTCGGCTTTGCCGGCAAGATTGACAATCACAGAAACCTCTGCGCTAGGGATCGAGGACTGGAGAACACGCAGAAGACCGGGAGTAATGACAACGGCCGAGGACAAATCGGACAAAGCACATATGATCAGAATTCCGAACAAAATAAATAAACTAAACTTTTTTAGCTGCATTCCGCAACTGCCTCGTTCAAAAACCCGGATTCAGGACTTGAAATTACCGACGGCAACAGTGATTCTACTCCAGAATCTTACAACAAATTTTCCTTCGTTATCCACATCTTTTTACTATTTCAAAAAAGCAAAAGAGATTTTATTTATTTTAATATAAAATATTTTATAATTCGTTTGTCTCTTTCACATATGAAATGGGGGTGGTGAACCACCCCCATTTCCATTCAGCTTCTCTCAGGTAATTTGACCACAAATTAAGGAAGGCCATCCCAGTTTCCGTCGATGGGTAACAAGCCAGCTGTTCCGAATACAAAAGTCCGATCAGTGCTGCCCGTTATATTACTGAATTTTAGAGTATAGGTCGATGTAGCCGGATCATACAAACCAACCTTAGTTGTACCAGTGCTGTCCCAGTCTCCTGCAATGGGCTTCATTCCCGGCTGAGACCCTGTAAAAGTGAAGGTTAAATCAGCAATACCCGTGGTGTTGGTATTTTTGAGGTAGAATGTCCCCGTTGCTGGATCGTAAAGTCCAATAGTGGACATCGCCGTGCCGGCCCAATGGCCGACTATTGGAACCCAAGTGGAGCTTCTGGGGCCATATCTGAAGGTCAAATCGGCAGCGCCAGTGGTATTGGAGTTTCTGAGATAGAAGGTCCCTCCTACGGGATCGTAGAGTCCGACAGTAGTGGTACCGTTACCGTCCCAATCACCTGCGATGGGAATCCAGGCGGAGTTCCTGTTTCCATATCTAAAAGTAAGATCGGCAGCACCCGATGTATTGGAATTTCTGAGGTAGAATGTCCCGGTTTGAGGATTGTAGAGTCCTACAGTAGTTGTCTTGTTACCGTTCCAATCACCCACGATGGGAATCCAGGTGGAGTTCCTGTTTCCATATCTGAAGGTAAGATCGGCTGTACCTGCCGTATTCTGGTTTTTTAGATAAAAGGTCCCCGATACAGGTGCATAAAGTCCTATGGTGTCCCTATCATAACTTGGGATAGCGGGAGTGGACCATGCGGATGTTCCGTTCGGACTAGTAGCTGCCACTTCATAGTAATACGTAACGCCCGGCGTGACGGCTATGTCGGTAAATGTTGTCGCGGGAAGAGCCGGGGGTGTAGTCGGTCCAATCGTAAACACGGTCAGTCCCGTTGTGAAGCCGGCATCCAATGCCCTCTGAATTGTGAAGCCGGTTGCGCTGACCGAATTGTTCGTCCAGGTGAGGATGACGCTCTGTCCTGACACTGTGGCAATTAAATTTGAAGGCGCTTCAGGCGCTACCTGGAAGACTATCGCCCGCATCATGTCGTTCTCTTCATGGCCAAGCAAGTGGCAATGCCAGACATACTCCCAGCCGAAGTTGGTCATTGCGTTAACGGTAGTAACCGGGTTACCATTTGGGTCCACGTTTGTGAACATGTTTCCGGTTGTGCCCAGCGGCATTGTCACATCCAGAGGTCTAACGCTGTCTGGACGCGGAAAAGGTACCTTCGGCTTAACAGGCTGCAATGCGACGATCGCATCCTCCAATGGGTTCATTCTGGCGGTTTCCTTCCAGCCAACTTCATTGGGATCAGGCGGTCTTACGGTACCGTCCCAGCCGACACGGTTGACAAGCTGAACATTGAACAGGTGTACGTGTATCGCATGTGTGTCCACTCCGTTATGAGTAATCTTCCAGAGCTGGGTCTCGGCGTTTTTGACCACTTCCGTGGGAGGATCGACATAGAAGTAAGGTATTGTCGTCTGGGTCGTGAAATTGGTCAGCGGCAGCTCAACGCCCAGTAGGGCGTCCATCCGTCCATAATCAAGATCGAAAAGCTCGTGTATGGCCTTCCGGATAATCGGGACCGTTATCGGCGTGCCGGTCTGTTGGTATGTAACGGGATCGATTGGAGTAAAGGTCAAAGATGTTGACTGGATTAACGAGAAAGTATCGGCGTAAGTCGCGTTGAAGGCAGAACCATATGCGGCTTGCGGTATGATGGGCAACGGATGGGTTGCGGCGTAGGCGCCTTGCGACGTAGGTGTCGATTTGAATGCGGTCTGCAAAGCAGGCAGATTAACATTTGAACCTGTGGGAGAGGGGGGCAAATCTACCGCGAATTGCATCATCGTCCGTATGTTGGGTCCATAGCCAGGCTGTGTCATAGCCGCTCCGCCTGTTGAGGTCTGGTCCGGATCGCCGGTGTAATAGTCGTAGCGTGTGTCAAAAGCGGGTACAGGCGCCGGCGCGTCGTTATACATAATTATTCTGGAACCGCTTGGAACCTGGGAGAAATCAATGATGACGTCCGCCCTCTCCGCCGGCCCCAGTGTCAGCCCGTGAGTCGAGATATTCAAGACCGTGATACTTCTGCGGTTGTATTCATAATTGACCGGTGTTGAAGGGATCACCACCGGCGCAGGCAGGAAGCCGCCCTCGCTGCCGATCTGTATGATCGGCGGACCGGCAGTGGCCGGATCGGGAACACCACCGTCTCTTCCATCCGTCGGCCAGGTCGTTGGCCAGCAGGGTGCTGCAGCAGTTCCCGGAAGGCCCGTTCCGTTAAGAGGATTGCCTGTGGCATCCAGAGCAGGAATGGCAAGGCCAGAACCAACAGCAGGGTTGGTGACCTGAGTAGTGATTGTGCAAAGCGGCGGAACCGATGTCGCAGTGTGCGGGACCGCGTCCACCATATTGACTTCAGTACAGGCGCTCTGAGTGCCGGAACCAGGAACAGCCGTGTCTGTATAACCTCCGGCAACGGTCGGATTACATACGGCGCCGGTTGAGGTTGCGGCATAATACAGCTGCAGGTTGAGAGTACGGTCGTTGCTTGCGTTAAGGATCCTGAACCTGTATGCCTGAGGAGCAACCTGTAAGATAGGATAGGCTTCACCGTTGACTATAGGGGTATCCATGAATGCTTCCGGCACGATAGAGGGATTTGGCGTACCCGGGCAGACCTGGGTCGGGCTGGCTGGAGTTGGACATGCGTATGGCTGGCCTACCAGGGTTGCAGGGTCCATAGGAGGCCAGAACCACGGGCCATAATCCCACCGGCCCACCGCATTCATCCCGAATGCGTCAGCCGGGTTCTGGTTTGTCATGTATACATGCGGGAACCATAGATTGCCCGAAGGCCCCCAATTCCAGGTAGGATCTTCCGCGGTCAGCTGGGCAGTGTTGGGCACGAAGGTCTTGTCCTGGAGAACTAAGGGGATGCCAAAGTGGTAATTCGGATTTGCCACGCCGAAGGGATCAGGAATTACCTTGGCAAGGGCTGGATTGGCGCCGGATGCATTGGTGCCGCTGATCAAGTCTTCCTCGACCTGGTCCCACAAAAGATAAGGTGCTGCCGCTCCGGCATAAACGCCCTGGCGGGTTATGCCGTATGAGTGTTCGTGATAAAACATCAACCGGCTGCTTTGCCCGTTCGGATAATAATATGTCCCCAGGCCGTCATTGTCCGCAGGGGTCGGAATGGCCTTCGGGACGCCGCCGGGAGTCAGTCCGGCACCTATCATATCGGGCACGTTCTTGAAACTTACGCCCTTGAGATAAGAGGTCGTTTCCCCCGGAGGGGTGACCCATTGATGGGGCGTACCATCGCTGATCCAGGGGTTGTCGCCTCCGTGGAGATGGAATAGAACGCGGTTTACCGAATAATTACCGCCAGCTGCACCCAGAGGGCCCATCCCCGCGCCCATGATAGTGGCGTCTACAGGCAGGAAGTAACTACTGTTCGGTGTGATCAGGTTTTTGAGCAGAATGCGCGTAGGAGTGCCTTTTTGGGCTATAATTATAGGTCCAAGATAATGGGGGGTTCGCATCAGTCCCTGTGGCCTGGAGGTCCTCGTATCCGCGCAATTGGGTGGTGGCAGGCAGGTCGAAATGCATCTGTCCGCTATAATTGACGACCCCAATTCGGTAGTAATCAGACCCGGGGTATGAAGTCGTGTCCTTGACAGCAACCGGGATATAATTCCCCAGGTTATTATGATTAGCAGACCCTAAACCCGGCAGTGTGTCCATAAATTTCCGAATACCACCTGTGAAGGGGCCGCCTATTGTTGCTACAGCGGCAGCGCCAGTGCCGATTCCAGGGGGGGGATCCGCAATAGTAACTTGGGGGGCAATACAACCGGTGCCTCCGGTCGAAAGCGTGATGAGACTGATTGCACCGCCTGCTCCTAATGTCGCTGTCGCAGTTGCGGCGCAGGCAGGATCCGTGATTGTGACCACAGGAGCGGTATAACCACTACCCGGGCTTGTAATCGTAAAACTGGTGATGGTACCCGCCGGAAGCGGGCTGTTGGCGTAGTTAGGTTCCGGACCGAAATAATTAGGCGTTCCGCCGGGCAGCGGCACCGCAAGAGGTGCTGCCGGCGCTTTCGCCCTTGCCGCTGCGGCGCGGGCAGCCGCGGCCTCCCTGTCACAATTTGATGTGCTCCGCATTATGCCCTTAGTGTAAGTAGAATGAAGCGAACCATCACATTGCGATGACTCCTCGCTCCAGCCCTGGCCGATCCCCCGGAATCCTTCAATCGTGTTGTCAAAGAACAATCCCTTGTGCAGCGTTCTGCCGGCCGCCGTGCCGAAAAAGGCATTGTGCCTCTCTTTGGCAATGTCGATGCCGACAATCAAATACTCATCGGAGCCGCGTATCTCGTTCTTGAGTTGCCGAAACCTCTGAAGTCTGATACCATCTACTTGTTCCATAGAGACCTCCTGTTGATGAATTTTGTTTAGCCATAAACTAATTCTAAGCAGGAGGTTTCTATTTTGGATAGTCTACAAAATCAATTTTCCCTATGATTTAATGGGGAAATCTAACTTCATGCTCTATTCATATATATCTATTTAAAAATGGCAAAATAATCGATTGCCCGATAAATTTGACAACGCTTATTTTGAGGCAGGCATTACTGATAAATATGATAGGTTGAAATATAATATCCACAGGGTACTGGTCATCGTGGTCATACGAAAGGTCATAGTCGAAGCAAACCGCCGCTGCACATGCGAACATTAAAAGGAGTAGACTTGTCAAGAAAACAGGCAATAATCTGTAGCTGCGGCGGAAATGATATTTAGGAAGGTAGAAAAGGTCGAATGGCATAAATTTCCCCCATATATTGAAGATATTAAGATTTCTGCCAAATTTTATGATTTACTTTTATTTATTTATCTTAAGTTGCTTTAGTAGAGTAACAGCAAGAAAAATACCAGGATGTAAAACTGTTGATTCCATTACATTTCATCTAAGAAGAAGAGGATATAAATAGGGCGTTTTTCCAATGAAAACGGCAAAATGCCCCGTGCTTTTAACTGAGGCCAGCTTGTATGGTTAAAGAGGAAGTATTAACTCTCCTGATACGTCTTTGTGACGGATTCCGGGTCGCCGTACATCTTTGCCAAGCCGTGATCGAGCCATAAAACTTGATTTGAGAATCTTTTTATCTCAGTCATGGTGTGTGAGACGAGAAACATAGTAGTCCCTTTCTCTTTGAAACTAAATATCCTTTCATTGCATTTCTTTTTAAAATGCTCATCGCCGACAGCGAGGATTTCATCGATAATCAAAATATTGGGGTTGACTTCTGTTGCTATGGAGAAACCGAGTCTTGCAACCATGCCTGAAGAGTAACTCTTCAGAGGACTATAGATGAATTCACGGAGCTCGGAAAACTCAATTATTTTAATAAGTCTACGGTCTATCTCTTTTCTCGAAAGGCCGAGGATGGAGGCATTGAGGTAAATATTTTCCATGCCGGTGAGCTCCATATCGAAGCCTGCTCCTAATTCTATCAAAGGGGCAATTTTACCATTCACCTCGACAGTGCCTTCAGTAGGCTTCAAGACCCCCGCTATCACTTTCAGCAAGGTACTCTTCCCCGCGCCGTTATGGCCGATTACGCCGAGGGTCTCGCCCCTGCAAACCTCTATATCGATATGCTTCAGCGCCCAAAAATCCTCATAATCCATCTTCCTGCCTTTTAGTCTATTAATTATGTATTCCTGCAGAGTTTTCGGTTTTTCTTTGGCAAGACGGTATCTAACGGAAACACCGTTAATCTTTATTGCAGGTTCCATATCAGAGGTAATAGACCAGCTTGTCCTTATTCCTGTTATAGATAAACCATCCCACAAAAAAAGCGGCAACTGAGTAAAGAGTCCCGTAGAGTAAATTCTCAAGCATGTGGGATACGTCAAGATATAAAGCCCCCCTGAAGGTATTCATAAAATAATAAAATGGATTAAGATGGAAGATGAATAGGAATTCCTTAGGCACAACGGACTCAGGATAGAATATCGGCGTCATATACATCCATGCCATGAGGAGAACTTCATAAATATAAATGGTATCGTGGAAAAATACCGTTAAAGTCGAAACAACGAGGGAGATGCCGAAGGAAAACAATCCGACAAGAATGATAATGACCGGGAGCAGGTAGAAGTTTGGTCCGACAGGTGTGCCTGTGATATACATAATGAGAAAGAGGGGAACGAGGGAAAAGAGGAGATTGATCGAAGCGGACAGGATTACCGAAAGCGGGAAAATCGCTTTCGGGATAAAGATCTTCTTTATCAGGTTGCTGTTTGACAGCAGGCTCACAACCGACGCAGAGGTGCTCTGGGAAAAAAAGCCCCAGAGAATAAGACCTGAAAGAAGATAGGTGGTATAGTTCTTTGTAGTGACCTTGAAGAGTTCTGAAAAAACCATACTGAGAATGAGCATCATCAACAACGGATTCAACATCACCCAGAGAAAGCCGAGGATTGACCTCTTGTACCGCACCTTTATGTCCCTTGCTACCAGGTTCCTCAGTAGTTCTTTATACCTGACGATGGCAAAAAATTCATTGAATGTCGCAAGCATTTCTTTCCTCCATTCACCTATTATATAGTATTGGCAGTACGCGAATGAATAGGGAAAACTTTGAAGACAACCCCGGCGTGATAAAATTCTTTTATGCATCCATACGCTGAGATTTATAGATAAGAGTGGTTATGCGCATCCTGTTAAATACGAAGCCCATGGTCTTTTCGAACAGAACGGGTGTCGGGTATTATGTGGCGAATCTCTACCACTCCCTTAGGGAGTCCGGAGCGGATGTAATCCCGACCAATGGCAAAACCGCTGGTTCGCTGATGGATGTTCTTGGTAGAGTATCCGCCCATGTGAAGAGATCAATAGGGATAGATCATTCGCCGTTTTTAAGAATGATGGGCGACAACCTTGCAGCGCTTGTCCTCCGGAAAGGATCCCATGGGGACGGTTACGATCTCTATCATGAAACGACTCTCGATCCTCTTCCCGATGCAAAGCAAAGATTTGTGTACAACATCTACGATCTATCCTTCATCAGATTTCCCAGTTATTTCACTAAAGGTTTTGCCGAGAAATCAAAGAGGAACGTTTCGAAAAATGTTTCCATAGCTGAAAGGGTCATCGTAAACAGCGGGTTTATTAAAGATGAAGCAATTTCACTTCTCACGCTTCCCGAGGAGAAAATAGACGTCATCCCTCTGGCTGCATCAGCCGGATACTACTCAATTAAAAAGCCCGCAGATAGACCCCGGGAAGTAAGAACACGATACGACCTTTCTCTCGTGATCTGTGGAGGGCTTGGATGGCTCTCGGGGGAGACCGTCTCTTATGCAAAAGAAATGAACGTGGAGAAAGATGTGATTTTTACCAATTACGTTGAAGAACTGACCCTTCTTTATCTCTATAACTTCGCTTCTGTCTTTGTATACCCATCAATCTATGAGGGCTTCGGGATTCCGCCTCTCGAAGCCATGGCATGCGGGGCTCCGGTGATAATTTCTGATATCCCTCCGCTCAGGGAAGTCGCGGGAGACGCCGCGCTATCTTTTAACCCGGACGACTATAAAGAGCTGTCCTTTGTTATAGACAGGGCTCTCTCGTCTGAATCACTGAGAGCAGAATTGAGTGAGAAGGGCCGGGGGAAGGCCGATCAATATTCCTGGCACAAGGTCGCCGCAGAAACTGTTAAGACTTACCAAAAAGCGCTGGCTAATTGAAGATCGGTATTAATGCAACGTTCCTCCATGAAAAGCCGACTGGCTTAGGGGTCTTTACCGAGGGACTATCCCGGTTCATAACAACAAGACTAAACGGGGAGGCCCTTGTTTTTTCGCCCATCCCGGTAGAAGGTGTAACTGAAAATTCTTTCCGCAGAGTGCCGTTGTCCATAAAAGGTTCCATGAGGTTTCGGAATAATCTCTTCCGCACAATCTACCTGAATACTGTTTTGCCGCTCCGCTGCCGGCATGAAAAAATCGATGTCCTCTTCTGTCCCATGATAGAATTCCCTTTCATCCCTGTCGTGCCGCTGGTCGTTCATGTCCATGATCTGCACCCTATCCAGTTCTCTTCTCAATTCGGGCGTGCTGCGGTTTTTCTCCGTTTGTCTCTGCATATCCTGAAAAGGGTTGTCAAAAGGATAACGGTCTCGTCCGGTTATGTGAAGAAGGAGCTTCTGAAAGCGACCGGCATCCGGGAAGAGAAAATCGATATAGTCCCACTCGCGTACAATGAGAGCCTGTTTCATACCTGTGCGCCCGAGGAGGAAAGCTCTTTTTTTGAAAAATATTCCTTGAAAAGGAGTTACATCCTCTCCGTAGGAAACCTGTTCCCCTACAAAAATATCAATACACTAACGGAAGCGTTTCTGAAGATTAAGGACAGGATAGACCATTGTCTCGTCATTGTCGGGAGAAAAGAATTTGCTTCCGGACGATTGGTAGAGGACGAAAGAATTTTCTACATGGATTATGTGCCGGATGAAGATTTGCCGCGATTCTATTCCTATGCCGACCTTCTCGTTCATCCTTCTTTGAGCGAGGGATTCGGCCTCACTCCCCTTGAAGCCATGGCATGCGGTACACCCGTAGTTTCTTCAAACGCAGGCGCTTTGCCGGAAGTGGTTGGTGACGCCGGGATATCTTTTGATCCCGTGGACACCAGGGCCTTAAGTGACATCATTCTCGATGTGCTCAACAACAAGGGGCTTCGCGGGGAGCTGATCGAGAAGGGATTTAAAAGGATCAAACTTTTTTCGTGGGAAAAGACAGCTGCCGGCATTCTCCGGACATGTGAGCGGGCGGCGACCGGCAAGAAATGAAAATACTTCATCTTCTTTATGAGAGTAAAGGTGACTACTTTGGGCTGGGGGGCGTTGGGGTGAGGGCCTATGAGATTTACCAATACCTAAAGGACCGCCACGATATTACGCTTTTGTGCAAAAAATACCCCGGTGCAAAAGCCGGGGAAATCGAAGGGCTGAAACACATCTTTGCAGGCTCTGAAAGCAAGAGTCTCACAAAGACCTTGCTGTGCTATGCATATCACGCCTCGTTATTCGTGAAGAAACACTCGCAGGAATTTGATGTTATTGTCGAAGAATTCTCCCCTGCCATACCGACTTTCTTGCCTCTGCTCGCAAAAAAGCCCATTGTTCTCCAGATCCAGGGACATACAGGAATGCTTTATTTCAGAAAGTACAACACGCTCTACGCTGCAATTCTTTCTCTTACCGAAACCCTCATGCCCGCGCTATATGAGAATTTTATTTTCATAAGCGGAGAGACAGTAAAGAAATTTTCGCTGAATAACAGAAAGAATATTGGAATTATTCCGAACGGTGTATCTCCCGAGTTGCTGGACATGCCGTCCTTTGAAGGAAACTACGTTCTCTATTTCGGCAGGATAGACATTTACGGAAAAGGGCTTGATATCCTGATCCGGGCATTTGCTGAATTTCACAAATCCTATGAGGATATCAGACTTGTTATCGCGGGGGACGGCCGCGATATGAAGGCATTTAAGGATATGCTTATATGTCTCCCTGAAAAGGTGAGGGGGGATATCGATCTTTTAGGATGGGTTTCAGGCGATCAGAAGAAAGAGGTTATAAGAGAAGCATCATATGTTGTCTGCCCGTCGAGACACGAGGTCCAACCCATAGCGGCACTTGAGGCGCTGGCGGCCGGTAAGGCTATCATCGTGAGCGACATCGCGGAGTTCTGCTTTGTGACGGAAAACGGAGCCGGTATTTCCTTCAGGTCCGGTGATGAGGCTTCTCTTGCAAAATGCATGAGGGATTTCACCGTGAGTAAAGACCTGTGCGGAATGGGGCAGCGAGGCAGAGATTTAGTCAAAAATTATACGTGGGACAAGGCGGCTGCGAAATTTGAAGAATTCTTGTATCGGACAGTCGGTACGACTTTATAAACAGGCTCTAAATAGACTTCTTGTATAATTGAAGAACGCTTAAGTATAATCTAAACAAAATGGCATGCGGAAAGAGTGAAGGACCCTGCGGCAAGACCGCAGGTTATCGTAACGTAAGGAGTTCTTCTTTGTTTTATTCGCTCGCTAACACCGTAGCACGTAACGGGGAATGCGCTCGCTATCCGTTTCATTTTATAGTCTTTCTGCCGGGGTGTTTATCATGAAGCATCTCATTGTTTTACCGGCATTCAACGAGGAAGAATGCATTTCAGGGGTCCTTCAGGATGCAAAAAAAAGCAATCCCCTCGCAGATATATTAGTTGTCAATGACGGCTCCTCTGATAGCACTTCAGAGATAGCAAAGCAGATCGGTGTCATGGTATTGGATATGCCTTTCAATACCGGTTACGGCGGAGCTATCCAGACAGGTTTTCGTTTTGCAGTCGAAAATGGATATGACTTTGTGATTATCATGGATGCGGATGGCCAGCATGACCCAAATTATACGAAGAACTTGATAGAGAGTATGGAGAGGGAGGATGCAGATGTCGTTATAGGCTCCCGTTTCCTGGAAGGCACTTACAAAATGAACATTGCCAGGAAAACAGGGTCCTGGTTGTTCTCCAGAATAGCTAAATTTTATACCGGGGTGAATTTCACGGACCCTACTTCGGGTTTCCAGTTGCTGAACCGCAAAGTTTTTTCCTACCTTTCGCAAGCCGATAATTACCCGCTCGACTATCCGGATGTGAACATTATTATGGCCCTGCACAAGATGAAGTTCAAAGTGGTGGAAGCTCCGGTGAGGATGAGAGAAAAAACAGGCGGCAATTCTATGCACAGCGGTTTGAAGCCCCTTCTTTACGTTATCCGGATGTTTCTGGCCGTCATTATGGTTTTAATGAGAAAGGAGGATTAATCATGGCTTTCAGTGCCAGGATATTCATTTTTCTGCTCGGTACAGTTTTATTTATAATGATTTTAGAGCTGGTCAGAAGAAAGAAATTCAGGGAGGAGCTTTCCCTTATATGGCTTATGATAGGCATGGCGCTGATCCTAAGCTCCTTTGCCGATCGCTTCATAGATCCGCTTGCGGGCAGATTGGGAATCAGTTACCCCCCGGTGCTGGTCTTTTTAATAATATTTTTCTTTTTAGTCCTTTCCATGCTTTATTTTTCGATAGTAGTATCTGATCTGAAGAGCAAGAATAAAGAACTAAGCCAGAAGGTAGCCTTGATGGAATATAAGATCTCCAGAGTTTACCGGGGAAAAGCAGAACATCAGGAGAAATGAAGAATAGTTTCTTTGATTTTTGCCACAAATATCTCTGCCTTTTCTATCGCATCTGCTGACTCATCAGAGCTGAAGGAAGACTCCGTATAATAGTCGGCTTCTTCCCTCAGTTTCATAAGCCTTCCTATGATTTTTCCGGTATCGAGCTCCACATCTTTTGTCTTCACATAATAAAGACTGAACATCCTCTCCACACCTTCATGGCTCTGAGGGACAACCCCTTTGAAGAGAAGAGCGGCCTTCGCCGCATGATATACGGCATAGTAGGCGGAAGAAACACTCTTATAAAAGAACCCGTTTTCATGTAAAACCTTAGCCGCCTTCAACTCATCCACTGCACGCTTGAACTCATCCTGTGCAAGGAGTCTGCCTTCTTCCGGCCCTATTCTTTCGACCATATGACAATGCCCTCTTTCCTTACTCTCATTAAAAAAATATTGAGCTTATCCCTGAACTCCGGCTCTGAAATAAAAATTGCTGAGATTATAACATCATTTGACAACTCATATTTATAGATAATGTCACTTATCTGAAACTTTGTCGGTCTGTCCAAACGGACTTCCGTAACAAACAGGAGGTCTATATCGGAGCCCTCGATAAAATCTCCCCTCGCCTTTGAGCCATAAAGGATGACTTTTTTCACAGGATACGCCGACACAATCTCTTCAATAAGTCCCTCAAGGGCAAGCTGTTCATTATAATTGAATGGAATCATTCCGGCAACATGATACATGGTTAAAGAGTAAAGGAGACGGGTCTTTTAGTCAATATGTATGTGCTCAAAAAGAAGCAAAAGATCTAATGACATCCGATTTGATTTGGGGAAGAACGATCCTGCAAGTCCCAATCTTTAGGAAGATTTTCCCTCGAAAGCCGCACAGAAGGCTATTCAAAGCAAGATGTTCAATTGTTACGAGATGACGGAAAAGTTATTTTGTCTTGTTGCTATCGTCTTTATTTTCATTACCTTGCTTCGTCTGACTTCTTTCCTGTAAAAACTTGTTTACATCTTTGTCCATGATTCTATCTTTAAATTTGTCCATATAATCTGTCGTTACATCTCCAGCTTCCTTCTGATTCTTAACAACGTGGGGCGTGAGGAGAATTAACAACTCTGTTCTTGATCTTTTGTCTGTTACATCAGAAAAAAGCCACCCAAGTATTGGGATTTTGCTCAGGAAGGGGATGCCTGTCTTCCCTTTTGATAGATCCTCTCTTATAAGACCTCCGATAATAATCGTCTCGCCGTCCTGTGCAACGAGGTTTGTTGTTGCCTCAGTCTTGTTTATAGATGCATACTCTTGCCCGCCTATAGTTACATTGTCCCCTATAGAGGAAACCTCCTGGCTCAATTCGAGCGAAACGAGTCCACTGTCATTAATCTGAGGTTTCACCTTAAGGATAATTCCTATGTCCTGGTACTGGACTGTGGAGGTGATTGCAGGAGTTGTAGTTGTAGTCGTTGGTATGTAAGAAGTAGAAGAAGTCGCAAGAGGCACCTGCGATCCGATCTGGATCTTGGCTTCCCGGTTATCCGATACGAGTATGTGAGGTGCAGCGAGAACCTTGGCCCTGGAATTCACTAAGGCTGCGTTGAGAAGAGCTGCAATATTGCCGGAGGGGTCTTTACCCACAAAAGTAAAACCATTCGCAGGTATGTTCGCTAAATCGGCCGCATTGTTCGATGCAGTGCCATTAAGATTGATAGGTCTCGTGAAAGGTTTTAGACCTGATATTTTGAGATCAGTATTTAACGACCATGAGAACCCGAAATTCAGGTTGTCCGTCAGCGTTACTTGTGCGACAAGTCCTTCTATCATAACCTGTCTCGGCTGAATATCGATCTTTCTTATGGTCTCTTCCAGAAACTTATAATCCGTAGGAGTTGTAAGGATTATGAGAGAATTCGTTATGTCGTCGGCAAATATTTTTGTAAGAGGTGAGACAAAACCCCCGCCGCCTGAAACACTCACTGATGCGCCTGTAGGCGGCGCCGACGAAGCCGGGGTCTGCAATGAAGGTCCAGGCTTCGGCGTAGACGGTTGCGGCTGTGTAATTTTCGGCGCAGGCGCAGCGACTCCTCCCCCTCCTCCCCCTCCAAGGATTGATTGGAGCAGTGAAGCGATGTGATCAGCTTTACCGTTCTGCAGCGGATAAATATAGATCTTGGGTCTCGCTACGGCAAACATGTCGTCGAATGCCTCGACCCACTGACTTATATAGTCTAATTGCACTTTCGAGGACGCTATGACAATCAGGGCATTCAGCCGGTATAAGGGTATGATCCTTACCGTGCCTCCTTTAATATGGAGTCCTAATGCATTTTCGATGTCCGGCATGGATTCCTTGAGGTCCATATTCTTAAAAGTAAACATCTCAATAGCGACCTGACTCGGGCGCTTTCCTATCTGGGAATAGACAAGCTCCTGCGGGACCTCTGTTAACGGGACTATCCTGTAAAGGCCGCCTTCTTCAACAAAGCCTATTCCATTGAGTCTGAATATAATCTCCATGACGGATAGGACCTGGTCCTTCGGAATAGGCGTGACCGTCCTGAAATTCACTCTTCCCTTAACACGAGGATCAATTATGTAGTTTACTTTGAGGACATCGGCAAAGATCGTCTGCGCGACCTCAAAAATATCAGCATCGTCGAAAAAGAAGCTCACCGTCCCCGACGATGATTTCGCCTGCTGGGGTTGCGCCGGCGGCTGTGGCGGCACTGGTGGTTGAGGCGCTGGTTGTGGCGGCGTTGGTTGAGGCGGTGCAGCTGGCTGCGGCGGCGCTTGCGGCTGAGGTCGTGTTTGTGGTTGAGGTCGTGTTTGTGGTTGAGGTTGTGGCTGTGGCTGAGGTTGTGGCTGTGGCTGGACCACAGGTCCAGGCTGGTTTGCATTTTGCTGCGCAAGCTTTGTCACACCCTGTGCCGAATTCTGACCCTCATCCTGAGATAAGGCGGGAGAAGAGATAGAAAATGCGAAAAACAAGCAGAGTATTATAGCAAAAAACATCTTAACTTTCTTCAATAAGTCCTCCTCATAATAAACTTCAGCTGATATTATAATTTATTCTTAATGGTATTTTCAAAAAAACAGTGCTATGGATGAGAAAATTAACATAACTCTTGTCTAAAAGATAGTATAACTATCCATCAAAGAATTTTTTCGTCTTCGAAATGAAGACCTCCTTTTGCCAGAATGGGGTCATAATCCCGTAGAGATATCTATTATCCACTTTTTTATTTTTCATAATAACTTTCCTCTTCCTCAGCATCTTTGGTAAGAGTTTGATCGCATCCCATTTGGCTTTCACATAGACGGAAAATTTCTTGTGCTTTACCGCGAAAAAAAGAAACTCGCTAATAATACCGAAAGTATACGAGGGGATGCACCTTAAGAAAAGACCGACAGGCGCATTTTTCAATCTCGTCAATTCGCTGTTCCTCAGAGAATAGTAAATCGCAGTATCACTCATATTTCCGATCGTGGAACGTACTTTATGATAGACAATTGCAGAAGGCACATACAGTGCTTTCCAGCCTGCAAGCTGCGCCCTGAAATTAAGATCGGTATCCTCATGGATGAGGAAAAAATCTTCGTCAAAGAAACCTATTTCTTCAAGCATCTTTCTTCTGTAAAGCGCTGCACCCGCACATGCTCCGAAGACATATTCCTGCTTGTCATACTTTTCGATGCCTTCCCCTTCGCCTCTTTTGAAACCCTTCAGTAATAAAGTAGTAAACCCGTCACCTGCGCTGTCGATTACATCCTTGCCCGATACGACCATCTTAGTGGCAGCAATACCGGTTTCAGGGTCCGCTTCCATCGCGGCATAAAGATTCCGCAGACAATCTTTATCAACCTCGGCATCATTATTAAGCAGCATAATATAATCACCACAGGCATGTTTAAGACCTTCAACATTTGCACCGGCAAAGCCGACATTTGCCGGCAGAGGAACTATCTTTACATCCGGGAATGCCATGCTCACATATTCTACAGAACCATCTTTTGAAGCGTTGTCGACAAGAATAATCTCGATATTTCTTAATGACTGGTTATAAATAGATTCCAGACAGCATTTCAGCAAGTTTTTCCCGTTATAGTTGACGACTATTACTGATATTTTCTTCATGCTGCAACTGCCGCCCCGTGATATAACGTATTTCTGATAGTCAGCGCTATCAAATATGCTTTATTTAGCATAAACAATAATACCTTGTTTATCTCGAAAACTACACCACTTTAGTACTATATGTTCGACGCGACAAGGCTTCGCATCTCGAAGTAAATCCTTCGTGTGCATTTTGGACCACCGAGAAAAACCTCTCTTATGACATCAGTCACACCCTCAAAATTGTGGCATTCCGAAAAGAAAGGGTTGGGTTCGGGCAGACCACAAGAGCTTTTTAGTATAATAAGACGAATTTTGTCACGGGCAGGAAAGACAAATGAAACTGAGCATTGTCATACCGGTTTTCAATGAGGAAGCTGTGATAGAGATTACCCACGGCAGGATTACAGCTCTTCTCAAAGACCTGATTCAGAAGGGGTCGATTGACGACTACGAGGTACTGTATGTCGACGACGGATCCCGAGACCTTTCTCTCCGGATGCTGCGAGAGCTCTCATCGACATCCCACAAGATAAAAGTCTTGTCCTTCAGCAGAAACTTCGGCCATCAGCCGGCGTTGGCGGCGGGTATCCTTCATGCTACGGGAGATGCGGTGGTAAGTCTTGACGCAGACCTACAGGACCCTCCTGAGCTGATCGAAGAGATGATCGAGAAATACCGGGCAGGAAACGATCTCGTCTATGCGGTCAGGGGGACAAGACAAAAGGATAGCCTCTTCAAGAGATGGACGGCCCGTTTTTTCTACAAGGCAATGAAGGCGATGGGAGTAGACATGATATATGATCACGCAGACTTCCGCTTGATTTCGAGGAAGGTCGTAGAGGCCTTCAGGAATATCGCGGAGGTCAACATCTTTCTCCGGGGAATCTTCCCCTATCTCGGATTTAGGCACGAGATCGTCTACTACGACCGCCAGTCCCGGTTCGCGGGGGAGACAAAGTATTCTCTGCGCAAGATGATCGCCTTTGCCTGGGAGGGGATCACGTCCTTTAGCAGTGTCCCCCTCAGGATAGCCTCCGTGGCGGGCTTCATCATCTTTCTCGGTTCGCTCTGTCTGATCGCCTGGGCCTTTTTTACTTCGCTCGCAGGAAGGACAATTCCGGGCTGGGCCTCAACAGTAATCCCCATATTCTTCATCGGCGGGCTTAATATGCTCCTCCTCGGTCTTATCGGCGAATACTTGGGGAAGGTGTATCTTGAGGTGAAGAGAAGGCCCATTTTCATCATCAAGGAGACCCATAACATGGACGACGAACCCGGGAGTGATGTATGAGTGATTTCGACAGATTTGTGAGCGACTATGAATCGATCCATGCTGAGAATATCAGGAAATCGGGTTTTGACCCATCCTATTTCGACGAATCGAAGGTACGGGAGATTTGTAATTATCTGCGATCGGCGGGAACTGAGAAGCAGGAGATCCGCTTCCTGAATTTCGGATGCGGGATCGGTAAGAGTGAAAAGTACATCAGGAGCTATTTCCCGAAAAGCGTCATCTTCTCCATCGATGTCTCCGAGAGATCAATCGAATTAGCGAGAGAGAGGAATAGGGAATTTCGAAACATAACGTTCGCAGCCTTCGATGGATTCACAATTCCCTTCGATGGTACCTTCGACGTTATCTTTGCCGCAAACGTTTTTCACCACATACCATTCGAAAGGCATCTGCCACTTCTCAGAAATCTACGTGAAAAATTGCACGACAGCGGAGTTCTCTTTATCTTCGAACACAATCCCTTCAATCCCCTTACAGTCCGCACAGTGAGGGACTGCGCGTTCGACAGAGAGGCCCGACTCCTCAATCCCATGTATGCAAATACCATCCTTTCGGCAAGTGGGTTTAAAAGAAGAAGGATACGCTTCACCATCTTCTTCCCGAAATTTCTCTCTTTTCTAATCCCATATGAGAAATATCTGAGAAAGGTACCTTTCGGCGCCCAATATTATTGTATCTCGAATAAGTGAAAGGGAGGGGAAAAACAGAAATCAGGAATTTAGGAATGATTATGGACCACTATTGGGATAGATGCTGGAAAGACCGTGTATCTATATTTATTCCTGTTCGTCCCGTTCCGAAGGTTCGGAATGAGGAGGATCGGTCCATTGTGTTTATGAGGCATTCGATCATATTTACTCACTACCTTCAACAGATGTGAGTTTTCATACAAAGGGAGAAATTGTGACTGAAAAGAATAAGCCGGTTTCCGGGATATTCAGATTCATTCCGTTCCTAAAAAATCGCCAAAAGGCTGATATTCTTTCTGCGAAAAATAACCCGATCATTAATGCGTTCGTTCAGGACCAGATCGGGAGGCCCCGCATGTTCAATTCTGTTATAAGCAAGCAGGATGAGATGTATCTGTTTGCCCTCAAGCATTTCAACGGGGACATAAATCGTGCCTGCGTCGAACTGTTGACGACTGGCAAACAAAGCATGGATATAATACGGCAAATCATCCAGTGGAACTTCAAGGGGTTCGATAAACTCTCAAATTTTCTTGATTTCGCAAGTGGATACGGACGTCTCACAAGATTCTTGGTTCAGGAACTTCCTCCCCGTCATATCTGGGTTTGCGATATTTACGAAGAGGCAGTCAAGTTTCAGCAAAAACAATTTGGCGTACAGGGTTTGGTCTCAGTCCGAAATCCTGAAGATTTTATAATTGACGAAAAATTCGATTGTATTTTCGTCGCATCCCTTTTCAGCCACCTGCCTGAAAAACAGTTCATCGGCTGGCTGAAACGGCTGTATGAACTTCTCACGCTGAAGGGACTGCTGATATTCAGCGTTCATGATGTTTCGGTTCTTCCGCCTCACTTGAAAATGGGCGAAGAAGGAGTGCTCTTCATTCCCGAAAGTGAGAGCAGATCGCTTGACATGAGCGATTATGGAACGACTTATGTTACCGAACCGTTTGTTGACAAGGTGATAAGGGAGATGACAGGGAAATCCAGCTATTATCGAAAGAAGAGAGGACTTTGGTGGTTTCAAGATATTTATGTTGTCCCGAAGAATTTTGATCAGGATTTGGAGAGGTTGAATCTGCATTCGGGACCCGCAGGATATGTTGACAGCTGCGTTTTAACTGACGGCAACGAAATACGCTTTGACGGGTGGGCAGCCGATTTCGACAAAAATGCTTTAGTAAAAGATATTCAAATAATTGTTGACGGCAATATAGTCCAAAGGTGTCTTCCATCTCTTGACCGCCCTGACATTGCCGCGGCGTTTCTGGATGAGAAGGGGCTGAAGTCAGGCTTTTCCTGCAGTATACCCCGAAGCATTTTAAGGCCTTCAGATATAGTCATAGTTAAGATTGCAAATAACAGAAACATTGAGCACGTAATCAGAATCGGCACTTTAGAATCCATATTAGACTGATATTTTCTATGACCGCTTTTCAGGCAAAAGCTGTTTATAGATCAATTCGGTATTAAATGCCTCTTCTTCTACCCGAATGGGATACTGTATATTTCTCTTGAATGCCGTAATAAGCTCGGGATTTCCTGCAACTGATGCAATTTTTTCGGCAAAGTCTGCGGAATCTCCAACTCTAAAGGTCAAGCCGTTCAATCCATCTTTTATTACTTCACTCATGCCACCGATATCAGACGTGATGACCGGGATACCGTATGCAAGGCTGGTGTTAATAGTCAATGGGGCGTTCTCATACCAAATCGAGGGGACAATCACAACATCGATGGTTTCAAGGATCTCCTCAATATAATTGAAATCATAGGATCCTTTAAATTCGATGCGAGAATCTCCCTCAGCTATTTTGAGCACGCTCTTTTCATACTCAATCTCATGAAAACAGCCGCCCCAAATCTGTAACCTTATATTTTGATTTTTTGTTTTCTTAAACCCGTCTACCATGATATGGACACCTTTATGATATTGAACGGTACCGATATACCCGAATATAATTGGTTCCCCGGGTTCCTCGAAAAAATATTTTTTCTTTTTTCCGTAATCAAACCCATGCCTTGAGAGAAAAAATGTTTCGGCCGGAATGAACCCTGTATGGTTGAAGAGACCTATCAGAAACCGGGATGGAGACAATAAACGATCGCAGCATTCCAGCAATGCACTGGCGTCTGAATTTCGCCTTTCCATTCGTTCTTTCCTTACGCCGCCAAAACAGTATTTCAAGCAGTTTCTCCCTTCATCCGGGCCGTCACAGAGTGTATTATCTGCTCTGAGCATGATGCCCATCGGGCACATCATAAAATAGTCAGTAACCATAAGCACTACTTTGACTCCCGCATCTCTAGCCGCCTTGATCGAAGATGCGATCCGAAGAGGATGTGCACAGTGGTAAAGATCGAACCCCTCCGTTTCAAATATGCGCTTTGTTTCCTCATAGATATTCATATCCATGAAATCAAGGACGAATACAAGATCATCAGGCTGGATTGTGTGCCGCAGCGCAACAACGGGCACGCCCTCAAACGAATATTCTCTCAACAGCAAATCCGTCTTACGGGATTTCTGAAATTCGCTCTCATCCCTAAAAGCATAGGTCAAGACCTTAACATAATGCCCCATCTTTTGAAGTTGCTTGGCAAGATTGAGGACATAACGTTCCGTCCCTGCATAATGCCTGGGAAAAAACTGGTGCACTCCAAGAAGAATCCTCACCTAAATACCTCCCTGAAGAGAAGGAACATCGTCTACCGAGTTCGCACCGAGATAATATCCGGCAGTAAGGCAAAACAGCTTGTAGAGGCTATTCAGAAAGTCCTTTTCGATATCATAAACAATGGCATAATTCGCCACAAAGTCTGAAAAACTCCTTAAAACATCCTGAATCTGGGCACACAGTTCATAGACTATTTTTTCATGATGAGAGGGCCGGATGGTTCTAAAAAATTCATCGACTAAATGATCTCCTTCAAGCGAATGCCGGACCGGTTCAACCCTATTGATCTCATGAGCCAAGCGATAGATCAAGGCATCAACCACATCAGAAGGTCTCCGTCCGGACCAGCCATCCCTCCGCAAAGAGGAGATACACATTTTCATACCTGAATAAACATAACTGATCGCTTCCAAAATCGAATAAGCAGGCATTTCTCTTCTTTTTATTTGCAAGATATTCCATAGAGTGACCGTATCGGCGTAATTTCTTTTCAAGAAATAAAGCGCCGGACGATTATGCGAATGGATAACGGCATTGGATGACTGAAATGCGAGTGTATGGCCGTTTTTGATCAAGCGGACGCCGAGTTCTATGTCTTCCGCATAATCAGGAATAAACTGATAGGCATCGAAAACCGATTTCCTGATCCCCAAACTTACACTGTCCAATTTCGCAATTGACCTTTTTGCCTGCAAATCAAGGCCCTCAAAATCCTTGAATAACGAATTATTAGAAATACAGTCATGATCGCAACCAAGATATTTAATGTTGTGACTCCAGTACGACCAGCTCGAAAAGAGGTCCGCATCGGAACGCGGGATCTGCCTCGCGGAAGAAGCTGCGGCCTGACCCTGGCGAATAGGTTGCAGGAGCTTAAATAACCACTGGTTACTAACAGGAATAGCATCCTGAACAGTGAATGCAAGAAACTCTCCCGTAGCTTTTCCCGCACCAAAGTTCCGGGTCCTTGCATGGTGGAAATCTCCCGGAGGGATCTGAAAAATATTTTTCGTATATTCTTGGGAGATATCGACAGTTCTATCTTCAGAGCCTGAGTCGATGATAATCAGCTCTATTTCTCCGATACCTTCCTGCTGTGTTATTTTTCTCAATATATAATCGAATTCCTCGCCGGCATTCTTTGTCGGGATGACAACCGATACCTTCGACATAATAGGACTTGCAGCAATATCCTCATCAATGGCATGAGATGCGGGGGGAGGAATCTCGATCGAACTCAAAGTCCTCTTTACAGACTTCTTGAACAGTAATTTTTTATTCGCCTTCCCCACTGCCGCCCTGAATCCCTTATCCTTCAGGACTTTAAGCCCTTTTATAATGAGACTATCTTTGATTCTACCGGAAGCCGGTACAGCCATGATTCGATTTCTCAGCCTCCGATATTTTTCTAAAACCCTCCAGCCTATGGTACTTCTCATAGCACTTATCAATGCTTCCTTATCGTTCAATGTCATTCGTAGGTCTTCTAACTCAGCTGAAAGCGTGTCTTTTTGAGAATTACTCTCAACTTTAAGGGTATCTATCTCAGCAGAAAGTTTCTCCAGCAGAGTTTCTTTCTCTCTAAGATCACCAGAGAGTTTCTCCATCAGAGCTTCTTTCTCTCTAAGATCACCAGAGAGTTTCTCCATCAGAGCTTCTTTCTCCTTAACCAGATTCCTCGAATGAACGTAACCGCTCATATAATCATGTATTCTGTCCGGCGTGATTTTATCGATATGTTTCGTTACAATCATAATGTAGGAACGCCTCAGCAACCGCTGATCTTTAATCCCCTGTGAGATCTGAAAATCGATGTTCCATTGATTATAGTTAGCAGTGGTTTTCTTAATGTGATAGAAAACATTTTGTTGCCCCAGCCTTAGCAATAAATCCCAGTCTTCATATAGGTCAAAGTCAGTATCAAACCCACCCGACTTAATCAGCACTTCTCTGTCAAACAGCAAACACATGAAAGGGATGTAATTCTCGAAAATCAACCTGTCATAATTAAAATCTTGAGAGAACAAAAGTTCTTTTTTCGTATCAAGGAGTTCGTATGTCTCCGGATTATATTTTTTGTAAACCATCAGTGAATCAGTGTAGACAATTCTATAATCGGTCTGCTTCAGGACAGGAACGAGCATTGCAACGTGTTCGGGATAAAATTCATCATCATCATCCAGAAATCCTATATAGTCTCCTTTTGCATTTTGGATACCTACATTCCCGGCATTTGCCCTGCCTGTGTTTCTTTCGAGTCTTATATAGTTGAGAGCTATATTCCCGATTATGCCTTTCAGTTCTTCAACGTCAAGGCCGCACCCTCCGTCATTAACAAGAACAACCTCTATCGGCCTGTAGGTTTGAGCAGCAATGCTAAGCACCGTCTCCTTGAGAAGTTTCGGCCTGTCCTTTGTCCTGACGATTATTGAGACTAACGGCTTATCAGGTATGTCAAGCATAATAGCGATCTATAACACTCCATAAAATAATTTCCCGTTATATTCGGAATATATCTCTTATTTTTCATAAATCTTAACCTTCTTTTTTTAAAAACAAATTAACCACATGAAATTAGATGAAGAATTTAATTTGTTAATGACTATGTTAACCTTCGGCCATGCTGTTGAACAAATCAACACTTGATATTTGATCACTTTTAATATTATAAAACTTTTTTTAATAATTATAGAGGGGTCTTTTTTGACTTCTATTCTAAATAAATCTTCCCAATATAGCCACCGACGATCCCTATGGGAAAAAGATGTGCCATCAGCTTAAAAGAATTGGAGGACAAGTCGGAGGCCATACCAGCCATAACATTAGACATACAGATCCGTTCGTTGAATAGCGCAGACAATGATACCTAATTTAATTGCGCGTCGCTTCACGCCTATAAGACTCATACTTGCTATAAAACACAAGCCTTTTGTACATTATCTTGTATCAGAGTAAATGAAATTAATGTGCAATGAGCATGAAAGTCAATGAGAAGAGTTTGTTTCCCTACCGTTTTTCAAATCTGAATTTTTTGTGTTCATGAGAGAAAGGACACATTTATTAGATGAAACATGAGAAATATCATTCTATCTTAGCAGTGCTATTTATAGCTTTTTTTTCCGGTATATGCACCGTGGTAAATTATTTCTGGATTAAGAATAATCTCTCCCACCTGCCACCCCCCTGGGATGCGGCGTTCTATATCTATATGGCGCTCAACGATTACGATTCTCTTATGCACAGAGGGATAGTACCTTTTATCCAGACCTTCTTGCACCAGGCCCCAAATCTGGCGCCTCTTTTCCCCGCGACCGCGATTTCTTTATTCATTTTTTGGGGACCCGGTATCCAGGTGGCATACCTTTCCAATTTCCTGTATCTATTCCTCCTCTTCCTGTCGGCCTATTTCATCGCAGACCATTTGGCCGGACCCAAGGCAGGATGGCTATCGGTCTTTATCGCTGCCACTTTTCCGGCAATGATCACCTTCTCGAGGGACTTTCTATTTGAGTTTCCCTTGGCCGCTTTGACAGCCCTGAGCTATTTATTCTTTCTTAAGAGCGACTCATTCAGGGGCCGGGGCAACTCCATCTTGTTCGGTTTTTTTTGCGGCTTATCTGTCCTTACAAAGACCATGGGATTAGTTTTTTTTGTAATGCCTGTTCTCTATGCAATATATGTGTTCGTGAAAACTACAAGTACTAAAATGGTAAGGAAAAATATTGCCTATTCCCTGCTCACCGCTCTTCTTGTCGCTTCGATTTTTTATGTGCCCAATTTTAAACATATCTTCGGATATCTCTTTTACTATGGGGTGGGTGAAGGTTCAAAGAATTATGATTTCGGTATATCCGGGATGTTGTCTCTCAGATATTGGACAGTTTACGCTGAGCATATTGCAGAGCGAGGTATCTCTCTGGGCTACCTTTTAATTCTTGCATCATCAATACTTTTTTATCTCTTCACAGGAGAGAAAAAATTTTCAAAAGATTATTTATTAGTCTGGTTATGGCTAATTTGCGGATATATACTTCTCTCATTGCCGAAAATCAGAGGTGGCGAAAGGTTTGCCTTACCCATTCTCTTGCCTATTGCAATTATCATTTCAGTCCATGTAATGAAATTATCTTTGAGACCGGTAAAATATATTCTTGTCACACTCGCTATTCTTATAGGAATTGTGAATTATGCTTACCAAACCATGTCGGAACACTGCCATTATAAACAATTTCATTATAAAGAACTTCCTGTTTTAGTACCCACACATGTTACGTGTAATATGCAGGAGGAGCTACAAATACCACCGAACAAAGAATGGGAGCTGATGCCGGTGCTCAGATATATGGATAATTCGAGAAACAAAGAGTCAAATATTGTCCGCGTTCTGGTAGCTGTTGATCACCATTTCTTAAATTTTAATAATCTATCTCTGTATGCAAAACTGAATAAATTGAAGGGAAATCTCTTCTCCGATTTCCAATTTAAAAACATTGTCCATATGCCAGCAGATGCAGAAGCGATCAAACAATTAATAAATCAAAATCAGTTCATTATCACAAAAACAGGATTCCAGGGACCTTATTACACTAATACCAACAATTCTCTTGCCAAAGACTTGTTGAAATATGAAAAGCCACTAAGGGTTTTTGAAATGAGCGACGGTTCTGCAGTATTTATCTTTTCTGGAATGGATAAAAACAATCCTCCGATATAATTATTCTACGAAGGCTTAGCAAAACCCGAAGCGGCCATTGTCTATGTGCCGAAAATAGTCAACCAGTTCCAGTCAAAAACAACTGTGGGTATCATACAGCACTTATAAGTTCAGGGAATCGACGGTCGCAGAGACCGGCGGGTATCTTGAGATATTAGTTATCTCATGCCATAATTAATAGGCTTTTGAAAAATTCACCGGAGGAAATATTGGAGCTATTCAAACTCACTATTACAGAAGCAAGAGATCTTCTTGACAAAAAAGAGATATCCGCGCTGGATATAGTTAATTCTATATATGGAAGGATATTATCCATTGAAGATAAGGTACAGGCCTTTGTTACACTCACAAAAAAGAAAGCTTTAAGCATGGCTCAGGAGGCACAACAAAAAATCGATATGGCTAAGAAGGGAGCTTTCCTAATAGGCATCCCGCTCGCCGTCAAGGACAATATGTGCACGAAGGGCATTCCTACGACCTGCTCATCGAAGATACTCTTTAATTTTGTACCGCCTTATGAAAGCACTGTCACTTCGCGGCTTGCTGCTCAGGGATATGTACTCATCGGCAAGACAAATCTCGATGAATTTGCGATGGGATCGTCAACGGAGAATTCAGGGTTTCATATAACGAAAAACCCCTGGGACCCGGAGAGAATACCCGGGGGGTCGAGCGGCGGCTCGGCTGCGGCGGTTGCGGCGGATGAATGTATTGCGGCGCTGGGATCGGATACGGGGGGGTCTATAAGGCAGCCCGCTGCTTTATGCGGGGTTGTGGGATTGAAGCCGACATACGGGAGAGTTTCGAGGTACGGCCTCGTGGCATTTGCTTCATCTCTTGACCAG
Source organism: Thermodesulfovibrionales bacterium (assembly GCA_963716185.1). Taxonomy (GTDB): domain Bacteria; phylum Nitrospirota; class Thermodesulfovibrionia; order Thermodesulfovibrionales; family SM23-35; genus CAVZMO01. Next base: position 2,232,496 of record OY970295.1, on the reverse strand, counting down.
ATCGGGACCCTGACAAAAAATGTAAGAGACTCTGCGCTATTAATGAATGTCATCTCCGGCCATGACCCGCTCGATTCCACTTCAGCGCCGGTACCAGTGCCTGATTTTACCGGGGTCCTCGGTAAAGACATCAAGGGCATGAAGGTCGGAATTCCCAGGGAATATTTTATCGAGGGAATGGATAAAGAAGTCGAGAGTTCTGTGCGAGAGGCCATAAAAAAAATGGAATCGCTCGGTGCGGTCCCTGTTGAGGTATCTTTGCCCCATACAGAATATGCGATTGCAACCTATTACATCCTCGCCACTTCAGAGGCTTCGTCCAACCTTGCGCGGTATGACGGCGTGAAATACGGCCTAAGAGTGGAGGGCAAGGATCTGTTGGAGATGTATATGACCACGAGGTCGCAGGGATTCGGCGCCGAAGTGAAGAGGAGGATCATGCTCGGCACCTATGCGCTCTCTTCCGGATACTATGAAGCATATTACAGGAAAGCACAGCAGGTAAGGACCCTGATCAAAAGAGATTTTGAGGACGCTTTCAAAAAAGTGGACATCATCGCAACCCCGACCTCACCGACTGCCGCCTTTAAGATCGGCGAAAAGACTTCCGACCCGCTCCAGATGTACCTGTCTGACATCTTCACCATATCCGTTAATCTGGCCGGCGTACCAGCCATCTCCGTGCCCTGCGGATTTACTTCAAACAATCTGCCAATAGGTCTTCAGTTAATCGGAAAACATTTTGATGAAGAGACAATCTTTAAAGTCGCATATGCGTATGAACAGGCAACGGACTGGCACAGAAGGAAACCCGGTCTATGAAATACGAAACCGTAATCGGCCTTGAAGTCCACGCTCAGATGCTTACAGAAACAAAGATTTTCTGCGGCTGTTCAACACTATTCGGCTCAGAACCGAATACGCAGACCTGTCAGGTATGCATAGGCATGCCGGGGGTGCTGCCTGTCTTGAACAGGAAAGCCCTTGAGTTTACGATAAAGACAGGACTCGCTACCGGTTGCAGAATTTCTGCGCACAGCAGGTTTGCAAGGAAGAATTATTTTTATCCGGACCTTCCAAAGGGTTACCAGATAAGCCAGTACGAGCTTCCGATCTGTGAGCAGGGGAATATAGAGATAGTCGTCGATGGATATGTGAAAAAGATCGGCATTACAAGAATTCACATGGAAGAGGACGCGGGCAAGAACATCCACGAGGGCGCCGGAAATTATAGTTTTGTGGATTTAAACAGGGCTGGGGTGCCTCTCATGGAGATCGTGTCTGAGCCGGATATCAGAAATCCGCGGGAAGCGGTCGAGTACATGAAAAAACTGAGGGCAATCCTGAGGTATCTCGGAGTCTGTGACGGCAATATGGAACAGGGTTCTTTGCGGTGTGATGCGAATGTATCTGTGCGGCCTGCCGGTCAAAAAGAACTGGGGGTCAAGGTGGAGATAAAGAATATCAATTCTTTCAAGTTCGTCGAAAAGGCCCTTGACTATGAGATAAAGAGACAGATTAAGGCCATAGAAGGGGGCGTCAAAATCATTCAGGAGACGAGGTTGTGGGATTCAGGCAGGGGGCTTACAGGATCAATGCGCGGTAAGGAAGAGGCCCATGATTATCGCTATTTCCCCGAGCCGGATCTCGTGCCCCTGATGGTGGAGAAAAAATGGATCGATGAGATCAGGACGTCCCTGCCTGAACTGCCTGATAGAAAAAGGGAGCGCTTTGTTTCAGAATACGGGCTTCTCGAAGATGATGCAGATCTCATTGTTTCAGAAAAACCCTTGGCAGAGTGGTTCGAAGAAGCTGTGCAACTTGGAGGACAGCCAAAGACCGTTGCAAACTGGGTAAAAGGAGACCTTCTCAGATTATTAAATGAAGAGAATAAGACTATTGAAAAAAGTCCTTTAAAGCCTAAGCAGCTTGTCGGCATGCTGAAGATGATGGATCGAGGAATAATCAGCGGAAAGATAGCAAAGACAGTATTTGAAGAAATGTACAAGACATCTGCTGAAAATATCGGTGTCGGTGATGTTAGACTGCCACTTCTGGAAATAACTGCAGAGGGAATTGTAGAGAAAAAAGGCCTCATCCAGATCAGTGATTCAGGGGAGATAGAGAAAGCTGTTGACGATGTTCTATTGAAATACCTAAAAGAGGTGGAACGATATAAGGGAGGCGAAGAAAAGCTCATAGGGTTTTTTGTGGGTCAGGTGATGAAATTAACAAAGGGCAAGGCAAACCCCCAGATGGTGAATGAGTTGCTGAAGAAAAAGCTTTCTTCATAACCTTGATTTTATGCCCGCCTTTTCATTAATCTTAATAGGTACTAACAAGTAAAGTACGCTGATGTCACTCCCGCTTGTCGGTTGTTTCAGGATCTCTATCTGTTCGCGCAAGATTCAGGAACTGCGAGATGCTGAATCAAGTTCAGCATGACATTACGCGTACACGTGGATTGAATATAAATGTCATCCTGAATTTAGTTCAGGATTTAGTAGTTACTCTGGAAAAAGCGGGATGCTGGATGAAGTTCAGCATGACAAACATGAGTTTATAATCAGACACTAATTGAACGACCGTCGTTCGTGGAGAGATGTCCGAGCGGCCGAAGGAGCACGACTGGAAATCGTGTGTACGCTAAACCCGTACCGTGGGTTCAAATCCCACTCTCTCCGCCATCTTGTCTTTCTGCAGCCTGGGAACGGCCCTTCGCAGCAGGTGGATGTGAATCCCGTCAGGTCCGGAAGGAAGCAGCGGTAAGCATTTTTCCTGGGTGCCGGAGGTAGCCGCTCCCAGGTTGGAGAGAGACAGGGAAAAAGATATGAGCTATTTAGTCCTGGCAAGAAAATGGAGACCGCAGGGGTTTGACGACCTTATCGGACAAGAGCCCATTGCGCGCATCCTGAAAAATGCTTTGGAACAGGGAAGGATCGCTCACGCCTACCTCTTTTCCGGCCCGAGGGGGGTCGGCAAAACCTCTACGGCACGGATACTCGCAAAGGCGCTGAACTGTGAGCACGGCCCGACACCCGCTCCATGCGGTTTATGCCCGTTCTGCACCTCGATAACAGACGGTTCCTCCGTGGACGTAATGGAAATCGACGGGGCATCGAACAACAGCGTCAACGACATCAGAGACCTCAGGGAAGGGGTCAAATATGTGCCCTCCGGCGGAAGGTATAAGGTTTATATTATTGACGAAACGCACATGCTGTCCGATGCCGCATTCAATGCCCTGTTAAAGACCCTTGAAGAGCCTCCTTCGCATGTTGTCTTTGTCCTTGCTACAACGGCTCCCCAAAAGATCCCGTCAACCGTACTCTCGCGCTGCCAGCATCTCCCTTTCAGGAGGATATCCGGTCTTCAGATAAAAGAGAGGTTAAAAAAGATATCCGAGGCCGAAAGCATTCATATTACAGGTTCCGCCCTTGAGATGATCGCGCGGGCCGCAGAGGGCAGCCTGCGGGATTCATTGACGATACTCGATCAAATAGCGTCCTTTTCATCCGACATCAGCGAAGCAGACATTAAAGACCTTCTCGGCATTACTGACTTCGGTTTACTTTCCGCGCTCGCCGCGGCCCTAATCGAAGGCAAGAGAGAAGAGATACTGAAACTTATAAATGAACTTATGGAAAAAGGCGCCGATATCCGGTCTTTTTTAAGAGAGTTTATCCAGTTCTTCAGGGATATGCTTGTAACAAGCGTTGTGGAAAAGCCCGGGGAAATACTCGACATGGGGAGGGAAGAGCTGGACGTTATGCAGAATATTTTGCAGACTACATCCGAAGACCAGCTTACCCTTCTGCTGTCGGAATTAATGAAGACAGAAATTGATGTGAGGAATGCATCACTGCCGCGTCTTACCTTTGAAATGTCCCTCTTGAAAATGAGTTTTTTAAAAGACTTCAGACCACTTAAAGAGATTGTGGAAAATATAAAGGGATACGTAAAGCAGACACCGCCCGCAAAAGAAGACTTCCGGCCATGCGAAAAGGATATCGCAGAAAAAATGACCGGAGCTGAGACGGAATCTCCTGAGAGAGAGTTCACGGATGAGAAGACGAAGATTGCGCCATCATCGGTTCCGGTTGTGGAGGAACCAGGGGAAACCCCGTCAGAGGGAAAAGTTATAACCGATGAAGTCTGGGAGAGGGTCCTAAGAAAAATGGAGCCGCCGCTCGCATCAAAACTGTCGAAGGACGGTTTTAACATTTCCGGAGATAAGCTGGTCCTTACTCTAAATGGAGGATACTCAGTCTTTGCGGATTCCATAAAGAAAAACAAGGAACTGATAGAGCAGATCTTTTCGGAAGAACTCGGTAATAGGGTCAGCCTGGAAATACAGATAGTCAAGAAAAAGATTGTACGCAAAAAAGATTTAAAGGAAAAAATGATGGCAGATCCCGTGATTAAGGAAGTCCTTGAACTTTTTGACGGCAGGATTGTGGATGTCAGGGCGATGACAGAACAGAAAGAATAGATTATTACCCCCGATTCCCATCTTAGCAAAAGTAGGGCCCAGGGGAGATTAACGGAGGAAAGTATGTCGAAGAAGATGCTCGGAGATATGATGCGCGAAGCCCAGAAGCTTCAGGCCAAAATGGCAGAGATGCAGGAAGAAGCAAAGAAAAAGTCGGTTGAGGCAACTGCAGGCGGCGGCATGGTTACCGTTATAGCAAGCGGCGCGGGAGAAATCATCTCGATAAAAATAGAGAAGGATGTTGTTAATCCGGACGATGTCGAGATGCTCCAGGATCTTATCATGGCTGCGGTAAACGAGGCATTGCGCCGCGCCCAGGAAATGGTGAGCGATGAGATGTCGAAGCTGACCGGCGGCCTGCAAATACCGGGATTAGGCGGGCTTGGAAATCTCTTTAAATAAAAGTTCGGCTATAAAATCCTCATAACGATCAGAAACTTGTCATTCCCGCAATCCCGAATGCTTTCGGGAGTCGGGAATCCTTCTGAGAAAAGGCACGGAAAGATTCCGGACAGGCCGGAATGACAGAAAAACACTGCTGATCGACTCCTCGGCAGGTTCAATTTGGCAAATTGAACCTTCGTTTTTTCCCGGAGAACATTGGTTCAGGCTGCAAGCCTGAACCCGCAACAAGATTATAGGATTTATGAATTAAGTGGATTAAAATAAAAATAATGGAACCTTTTATTTCGTATGCCACTGAAGAAGAGATCAAGAAGGAGAAGATAAAGGCACAGAGGCTGAGACAGTCCCAGTGGTGGAAGAGGAAGCGTGCGGAGGGCGTCTGTTATTTCTGCGGAAGAAAAATATCTCCGAAAGATCTGACCATGGAACATCTTGTTCCGATCATACGCGGCGGCAAATCATCTAAAGGGAATGTCGTTCCAGCGTGTAAGGAATGCAACAACAGGAAAAAATATCTCCTCCCTGTCGAATGGGAAGAATACATTAACAAATTGAAAAGAGATTCATGGAGCTGAAGGGTGTTGTTACCTGATCTTGTAAATAAGGCGGCAGCCACTATCAAAAAATATTCCATGCTTTCCGGTGGAGAAAAAATCCTCACAGGTCTATCGGGAGGACCTGATTCAGTCTGCCTGCTTCATGTTCTTAACAATATGAAAGACAAGCTCACGCTCGATTTAAACGCTATATACATTGACCATGGCCTCAGGCCCGGTGAGACGGATATGGAAATAGCATTTTGTAAAAACCTCTGTGAAAACCTGAAGGTTCCCTTTGTGACGAGATCCATTGACGTGAAAACCTATGCAGGGGAGCAAAAGATGAATGTGCAGGAGGCGGCGAGACAACTGCGTTACAACGTATTTGACGAGGTATCTTATGAAATTAACGCCCGCAAAGTTGCCTTGGGACACACAGCCGATGACCAGGCAGAAACTCTCCTGATGCGCCTCTTTCGAGGGTCAGGACCGACCGGGCTCTCCGGTATCCCTCCGGTAAGAAAGAATATTATGAGGCCCTTGATCGAGATCGGGAAAAAAGAAATCGAAAGTTTTCTCGATGATCAAAAGATCGACTTCATTATCGATTCTTCGAACAAAAAGAAAGACTACCTGAGAAACAGGATACGGCTTTCGCTCGTCCCGATGCTCAGGGAATTCAACCCCGACATTATCATGACCCTCTCAAAGACGGCATCGATATTCAGGGATGAAGAGAAGTATTTTGAAATTCTTGTGACCAAGACACTGATGAAACTCATAAGCAGAAAAACGGACTCCCGTGTCGAGCTGTTCCTTACACCCTTTGAGGTCATGGACAAAGTCATCATCAGGAGGGTCCTGAGGAGGGTAATAGACGAGACCAGAGGTCTTCGTGGAATAAGCTTTATCCATATAGAGGATATTATCGATCTCATAAAAAGCGGCAGGCCGGGTGACAGGGTCTATCTTCCGAGGGGGATAAGGGTGATAAAGGAATACTCGATCCTCAACTTAACATCTGAACCTCCCGTTACCTTGGATACTTACACCTTGACAGTCCCCGGTGAGACTGTTCTTAAAGAGGCGGGCGTATTAATCAAGGCTTCGATTATGGCGGCCCCTTCTGAAGCTTCCGTGGCCGGCCCCCGTGCTTACTCTGCTCTATTTGATGCGGAAAAATTAATTCTCCCGTTAATCGCAAGGCCGAGAAAAAACGGCGACTTTTTCTTCCCCCTCGGTTTCGGCAAGCGAAAAAAACTCCAGGACTTTTTTGTCGATGAGAAAGTGCCGCGTGATGAAAGGGACAAAATTCCTTTAATCACATCCGGAGAGGATATCATCTGGGTGCTTGGATATAGGGAAGACGAGAGGTTTAAGGTTACAGAGGGAACAAAAAACGCTATAAAATTAGAGGCAAAAAAGATCAGAGATTAAAGGATGAATTCTTATTGCTTAGACAAAACTCAGGAGGTCGATTTTGGCTGAAACTATAAGAGTAAGATTCGCACCGAGTCCGACGGGACATTTGCACATCGGCGGTGCGAGAACTGCGCTTTTCAACTGGCTGTATGCGAGACATAACAAAGGAACGTTCATATTAAGGATTGAAGACACCGACAGGACGCGTTCTACGGAGGATTTTATAGAATCGATCATCGAAGGGATGAAGTGGCTTGATCTTGACTGGGACGAAGGACCGTACAGGCAGACAGACAGGTTTGATGTTTACCGTAGTTATGCCGAAAAGCTCCTGATGGATGGAAAGGCTTACTATTGTTACTGCTCGCCTGAAGAACTTGAGCAGAGAAGGAAGGAAGCGCTCGCAGATGGGAGGTCGCCGAAATATGACGGCCGCTGCAGGGACCTGAAAACTCCTGTTCCCGGCAGGAAACCCGCTATACGTTTCAGGATGCCCCGGGAGGGTGAAATTGTTGTTCTCGATTTAATTAAAGGTCGGACCGTCTTTGACAATTCCCAGCTCGACGACCTTATAATCATGAGATCGGATGATACCCCCACCTATAATTTTACTGTTGTCGTTGATGATGTAGACATGAATATCACTCACGTCATTCGGGGCGATGACCACTTGAATAACACGCCGAAACAGATCCATATTTACAGCGCTCTCGGCTATGAAATACCGCTATTTGCCCATCTCCCGATGATTCTGGGCTCTGATAAGGCGAGACTAAGCAAGAGGCACGGCGCCACATCGGTTTTAGCATACAGAGAAATGGGGTATATGCCCGAAGCACTCGTTAACTATCTGGTGCGTCTCGGCTGGTCTTACGGAGATCAGGAAAAATTTGCGAAAGAGGAACTGATCGAATACTTTTCTTTCGAGAGTGTGGGGAAATCCGCCGCTGTATTCAACCCGGAAAAACTTCTCTGGCTTAACAGTCAATATATCATAAACACGGCACCCGAAAAACTCGCCGGGCTTGTCAGGCCGTTCCTCATAAAAGAAAGTATTATCGAAGAAAATCAGTCCATTGATGAAGAATGGCTGTCAAAGGCGATAGCTACCTTACAGGAGCGCTCGAAAACGCTTGTGGAACTCGCTCAATCATTGAGGTATTATATTTCAGAGGATGTTGAGTATAATGTCAAGGCCAAGGAAAAATTCTTAAACGAAAAGAGTCTTTCAGCCCTGACTGAAGTGCAAGACGCCCTTAAGGCATTGAATAATTTTACGGCTTCGGAGATTGAAAAGGTCTTTGTGTCCGTTGTTGAAAAACTTCAGACAAAACTCGGAAATGTCGCTCAGCCCGTGCGGGTCGCCATGACCGGCAAAACGGAAAGCCCGGGAATATTTGAGGTGATCGAGATACTCGGCAAAGAGAAGACTTTGAAAAGATTACAGAAGGCAATAGATATTATAAAGTCGGAACCATGAATAACATGAAGAGTGAAAAAGATGCGGGAGAAGACCCCGATGTGCCTGTTTCGGAATCGGCCAAGCCGTCTGATTTCATCCGGAACATCATTTCAGAAGACATAAAGGCAGATACATACGGCGGACTTGTCCATACGCGGTTTCCCCCGGAACCCAACGGCTATCTGCATATCGGACATGCCAAATCCATCTGCCTCAATTTCGGGATCGCGGGAGAATTCGGCGGCCTCTGTAATCTGAGGTTCGACGATACCAATCCTGCGAAAGAAGAAGTCGAGTATGTAGAGTCGATCAAGGAAGACGTCAGATGGCTCGGCTTCGACTGGGATGACCGGATGTATTATGCATCGGATTACTTTGAGCTTATGTATAAATACGCTATTCAATTGGTCACAAAAGGCAAGGCTTATGTATGCGATCTGAATCCGCAGCAGATCAGGGAGTATCGCGGAACATTGACAGAGCCGGGCAGGGACAGCCCTTATCGGAACCGTTCCGTGGAAGAGAATCTCGATCTGTTCAGGCGCATGAGGGCTGGTGAATTTGAGGACGGTTCCCGCACGCTGCGGGCCAAAATCGATATGTCATCGGGAAACCTCAACATGCGCGACCCTGTTATATACCGTATTCTCAAGACTTCGCATCACAGGACGGGCGACAAGTGGTGTATTTATCCCATGTATGATTTTGCCCATTGCCTTTCGGATTCCGTAGAGGGAATTACACATTCAATCTGTACCCTCGAGTTTGAAGATCATCGTCCCTTATATGACTGGTTCCTCGACGAATTGGGTGTCTATCACTCTAAGCAGATCGAGTTCGCCCGTCTTAACCTGAGCTATACGGTCTTAAGCAAACGTAAACTGATAGAACTGGTTGAACATGGCTGCGTCACAGGATGGGATGATCCCCGCATGCCCACGCTGTCGGGATTAAGAAGGCGGGGATATACGCCGGAATCGATAAGAAACTTCTGCGAACGTATAGGGGTCGCAAAAAGAGACAGCCTCGTGGATATCGCCCTCCTTGAATATTATATCCGCGAGGATTTAAATAAGCGCGCTCCGCGTGTTATGGCGGTTTTACATCCTCTTAAGGTAGTCCTGGATAATTATCCTGAAGACCTCGTAGAAGAAATGGAGGCGGTCAATAATCCTGAAGACCCTGAAGCCGGGACAAGGAAAGTGCCCTTTTCCCGCATCCTGTATATCGAAAAAGACGACTTCCGCGAGGACCCGCCGAAACAATTTTTCCGGCTGGCCCCGGGCCGCGAAGTGAGATTGCGATATGGATATTTTATCAAATGCGTGGATGTGGTTAAGGACAGGCAGACCGGTGACGTGACGGAACTCCACTGTACTTACGACCCGAAGACACGCGGAGGCGATGCTCCGGATGGGCGTAAGGTCAAGGCGACGCTTCATTGGGTTTCCGCCGGACATGCCGTTGAAGCCGATGTGCGCCTGTACAGCCACCTATTTACCAGGCCGGACCCGGCTGATATGGAAGAGGGGAAGGATTTCAAATCTTATATAAATCCGGATTCGTTGGCAACGCTGGAGTCCTGCCGCGTTGAGCCGGGCCTCGCAGGCGCAATACCGGGAAGTATCTACCAGTTTGAGAGGCAGGGTTATTTCTGTGTCGATCCCGACTCAAAGGGTGGGAAATTGGTATTCAACCGCACAGTGTCACTGAGGGATACCTGGACAAAAATCGAAAAAAAACAGAAGAAATGACAATTCAAGGGCAGACGATGAGAGAGATTATTGCTGATCATGGATCCTTAACTATAACTATGGCCTGTTTATAAATCGGCAATAATGTCACCCTGGACTTGTTTCAGGGTCTCATACCAATTGATTTTACGGGATCTGAAATAAATTCAGCATGAGATAACGACTTAGGGACAAACATTAATTAAAAGATGAGTTATCTAACTGTGATAGGCGCGGGAAGCTGGGGGACCACCCTTGCCTGCCTTCTTTCAAATAAAGGCTACGACATAACCCTCTGGGTCCATGAAAAAGGGCTCAGTGAAGAGATCAGGGCGACAAGGATTAACAGTGTCTATCTGCCGGATATTACACTGCCCGATAATATCCGTATTACAAACAGCTTTAGCGATGCCCTGGCAAAAGCACGTTACGTGGTGAACGCCGTGCCCGCGCAGTACACGAGGGCTGTATTCAGAGATGCCCTCGCACATATGGCCGGCGAGACAATAATTATCAGTGTTTCGAAGGGGATTGAAAGAGGGACTCTGTTGACGGTCTCGTTCATACTGAAAGAACTTTCTCACCACCCTGTGGCGGTGCTTTCGGGTCCGAGTTTTGCAAAGGAAGTAATCAAGAAACTGCCCACCGCGGTGACCCTTGCGACGGAAGACAAAAATATAGGCTTATTGCTTCAGGAAATCTTCAACATCAATAACTTCAGGGTCTACACACATGATGACGTACTGGGCGCTGAGTTGGGCGGCGCTTTAAAAAATGTAATGGCGATAGCAGCAGGGATCTCCGACAGTCTTTCTCTCGGTAATAATGCGAGAGCGACATTGATAACAAGGGGGCTTGTTGAGATGACGAGACTTGGTGTTGCGATGGGCGCAAAAGAAAGAACCTTCTCGGGACTGAGCGGAATAGGGGACCTGGTCCTCACCTGTTCAAGTCCGCTGTCGAGGAATTATACAGTTGGGGTGAAGCTCGGCCAGGGTTTTAAACTCAGAGATATCCTGACCCAGATGAGAAGCGTTGCTGAAGGCGTGGCTACCGCGGAGTCCGCATATGAACTGTCAAGAAAATACAATATAGAGATGCCGATTGTAGAACAGGTCCACAGCGTCCTTTATGAAGATAAAGATCCTGCCCTCGCCGTGAAGGACCTCATGGAGCGCTCACTTAAATCAGAGTTCTATGGGTAGCCTGGTGTGGATACTACAAAAATCAAACAACTTCTCAGAGCAATTCAATCAGGGAAAATCAGTGTCGAAAAAGCATTAGACAGACTGAAACACCTGCCGTATGAAGACCTGTCCTTCGCCAAGGTCGACCACCATAGACACATGAGACAGGGCATTCCCGAAGTGATTCTTGCCGAAGGGAAAAGGGAAGATGATGTTGTTTCCATAGCCCGCTCGGTCTATAGAAGCAGCAGAAAATTACTGATCACAAGGGCTTCAAAGAATATATACGACAACCTTAACATAAAGAATGCAGCCTTTCATCCCTTATCGGGAGCGATAACGGCAAATGGCGAGAGGAAGAAAAAGGGGCATGTCCTTATACTTTCAGCCGGTACCTCGGATATTTCTGTTGCCGAGGAAGCGGCTGTTACGGCGTCATTTCTCGGCAGCAAGGTGGAGACCGTTTACGATGTCGGCGTTGCAGGGATCCACAGGCTTGTAGCTGCCAAGAAATCGTTCAATTCCGCGCACGTAGTTATCGTGGTTGCCGGCATGGAGGGCGCCCTCCCTTCCGTCGTCGGCGGTCTCATCGACAAACCGATTATTGCCGTTCCGACATCTGTCGGCTACGGGGCAAACTTCGGCGGCTTGACCGCACTTTTTGCCATGCTCAATTCCTGCGTCCCCGGGATTGGGGTAATGAATATCGACAACGGTTTCGGCGCCGGCTGCCTGGCACATAAGATAAATACCCTCTGTCCTGATTAATTTTTATTAAAACGGCTCGCCATAGAATTCGAAATATGAAGTACTCGAAGCTTATGGAAGTAATCGCAGGGGACTGAATTTTCCGGGTAAAACGTTCCATTTGATACACACAGGTTCTCTTTTTTCATCAAGTCGCATGCCTGCAAAACCACGCTGAGCGTCAAGTTCCACTCGAAAGAAACAGATCTAATAAGCCGTCACCGGTATTTAGTTATCCCTATAACAGAGCAGCCAGAACATCCAAAATTTTGAATACACCTGAAAGTCAACAGTGTGGACTTCTATCCGATCGCGTTGATTACGGTTACAAACCTCGCTTCACAGCCGTTTCGCCGGGACCATCCTTCCTTCATCAAATGTGCACTGTGAGAAAGCCTGGCGCGGTGCTAAGTACCTTTGATAGTCCTCGTTGTCCACATATAATGGGATATGACAGTTTCCGTTCGAACTATGGTTTCTTCTATGAATCTATTGAGGAAATCGTTTCATCTAACCTTAATATTTTAACAGGCTGTTGAAGAAGTCCGTTTGAATTGTTCACATAAGCAGAACAGTCTCATAATATCTGATGTTCACTTCTTTTTCGTGATTATTCACCTTTCACGGTACCTACTCGTCTGCGTAAGTGCTCCCGCAGATAAGACCGGTCGCCCATCATGTGCAATAAAGGGCCATGCGTCGCAATTTCCACGATGCTGATAGAGGCTACAGGCATGCTAATGCGATCGCGAAAACGGCCCACGTCAATGCCTAACAGTGAGCACAGCATAATACGGGTCGTGGCTTTATGAGAGACGACGAGGAGATTTCCTGCACTGCAGGTTTGTTCAATCTCCTCAATAACAAGCGAACTGCGCCGGGCAATATCGATACCTCTTTCCCCTCCACTTGGAGCATTCCACCCCGGATCGGCTAACCAGCGAACATAGGTATCATGAAACTCGCAATTCACCTCTTCAGGGGTTTTTCCTTCCCATTGACCATAAGCAATTTCCCTCAGCCCTTCTTTGAGTTGTATTCGTATTCCTGCCGCCTCACAAAGAGGTTTGGCGGTGGCTACGGCACGGCGTAGCGGACTGGAAAAGACGGCGACCCATGGAAGAGATTTATAAGCATCGGCAAAATCCTCTGCCATCTGATAACCTGCCGGGGTCAAGTCCGGGTCGAGAGTCCCGCAGTAACCGCCTGTCTGGCTGGCACTGGTTTCCCCATGTCGCAGAAAATAGATGATTAAACTCATAAGTTAGTCTTTCCCTTCGCTTCAATCGCACAAGATCTGACGCAATCAGGTAACGACCTTTGCTTAGCTTGCCTGCGAGTCCACATTATTTTCCATCCAAGGCGTGCGGCACTGTTACACCTGGCTCTATGATACAGAGCCTGCTGGCCCTTCCATATTTCGAGCGCGGGTTGCTGAATCGCTCGGGAGAAAGAAAAAGTCAGGGCCCATGGCATTCTCGTCTTAAACCTGAGATTCATAGCATTCAAGCGGGGGCTCGACGATAGGGACTAGACTGGCTTCCTGACTGCGCCCCATGACGCCCATGCCGACCATGCCGATTTCATACCGTTGTAGTGGTTGCTTATTGGTCATGGTTTTGCCTCCATAGCGGTTTGTAGAAATTGGTGGAATTGATTTTCATCCTCATTTTTTCGGCAATGCCCGCCGCGCGGTTCGCGTCGGCTCATTTGGAGGGCTCATCTTTCCGGATCTTTCGCTCAGTCTGGAGCCAGTCCTGAACGGCCTGGCCTTCGCAGCGGCCTTTCTGTTCATATAGTTCATAAGCTCACTTGGCGATCTGCGGTGTCATATCGACAGGTCTCTTAGCCAATAGGGCCGCAGCAGTTGGATCGAACACCCGATACGCGAGCAGTTTCACGCGGTCGTTCACGAGGAACCACACCAGCGCATAGCCCCAAACGGACAGCGCCCAACCCCAGCCGAGGGGAGTCATAAACAGCCCATAAACCGCAATCAACGTCGCCACCGTTTGCGTGCCGAGCACAGCCATCCATAGAACCCGCGCGGGGCGGATGGACCAGAACGGGCCGCGCGTGCGGGTCAGGAAAATCGTGAGATGTCCCGCGACGGACAGCTTCAAATACATCAGGGTCTGGATGTGTGCACGGTCGAGATGAAAGACGCGCTCACCGAGATAGAATAAGCCGAAGGCGGAGACGACCCCGACGACGCCCAGCACCGTGGCGACCCCCAGCACCATGCGCATGTTCCATGCCTCGGGCTTGTCCTTGTAATGAACGTTATCATAGGCAATAGACAGGATCGCCCCGTCGTTGAGCAACGCCAGCATCACGATCATCACCGCCGTCAATGGATAAAAGTTAAATATCAGGATCGCCAGCGTCATGAACAACAGCACGCGCAGCGTTTCGGCAATGCGGTATATGGCATAGCTGTTCATCCGCTGGAAAATCTTCCGGCTCTCCTTGATCGCGTCGATGATCACCGACAGGCCTGGCGTCATCAGCACGATGGACGCCGCCGCACGCGCCGCATCCGTCGCGCCCGAAACAGCGATGCCACAGTCGGCCTTCTTTAGCGGAGGGGCGTCGTTCACCCCGTCGCCCGTCATGCCGACGATGTGCCCGCGTTGCTGCAGGACATCTACAATGTGGAACTTATGTTCGGGAAACACCTGGGCAAAGCCATCGGCTTTCTCGATGGACTCAGCCAACTGCGCCGTCTCGTGATGTTTCGTATCGCCGAAGCCGCTGGCATCGAGGATATTGGTGCCCATCCCCAATTTCTTGGCGGTTTCCCGAGCAATGGCCAGTGCATCGCCCGTAACCATCTTGACGGTTACTCCCATCTGTCGGGCGGTCGCGATGGTTGCTTTGGCATCTTCCCGTGGCGGATCGAACAGGGGCAACACGCCAACAAACTGCCATTGGCCTTCTCCATCGGCCCGCGCCACGCCCAACGAGCGAAAGCCGCGTGCCGCAAATTCGTTCACCGCTTTCTCGGTGGCGGACTTGACCTCACCCGCGTTGGCCGATAACTCCAGGATCACCTGCGGCGCGCCCTTGGTCACCTTAAACTCCTTTCCGTCCGTGCCCTTGACGGTGGCCTCGGTGCGCTTATGCACCGGGTCGAACGGCTGGAAATGAACCACTTCGTACCCTTTTAATGCCTGATCATTTTTCAGGCCGGCGAGCACGGCCAGGTCTATGGTGTCCTTATTGTCCGCGCGCGAAGCCAGCGCGGCGTTGAGGATGACTTGCTCAGCGGAGACATTGTTCACGCTGAACGGATCGCCCAGCGTCAGCTTGTTCTGGGTTAGGGTGCCGGTCTTGTCCGCACACAATACGTCCACGCCTGCCAATTCCTCGATCGCCGCCAACCTGGTCACAATCGCCTCTTTTTTGGCCAGCAGGCGCGCGCCGACCGCCATCGTCACGGAAAGCACCGTGGGCATCGCCACGGGAATCGCTGCCACCGTCAACACCAAGGCGAACTGAAGCGTGGTGAGCATCGGGTCCCCGCGGAAGAGCGCGACGGTAATAATAACCGCCACCAAAGCCACCGCAAGGATGATCAGGTAATTGCCAATCTTCAATACCGCGCGTTGAAAATGGCTGACTGTCTGCGCCTCCTGCACCAGTTGCGCAGTCTTGCCGAAGTAAGTGTTCGCACCCGTGTCGTAAACGAGTGCGCCGATTTCGCCCTGACGGACGATCGAACCCGAGAACACCGCCTCGCCAGGTTTTCGCGTGGCGGGCAACGACTCTCCAGTCAGCGCAGACTGATCCACTTCTATCGGATCACCCGCCAGCAAGCGTGCGTCCGCCGGCACGATGTCGCCCAGACGCACTCGGATGACGTCGCCCGGCACAAGCTCACGCGCCTCCGGGGTGGTCCACTTCCCATCACGTTTCACGCGGGCCTTTATCGCCAGCTTGGCCTTCAGCGCGGCGATGGCGTTGCCCGCCTGGTGTTCTTCCCAGAATCCGACCACGGCGTTGGCCAAAAGCAGAAGGAGGATGATGGCAAAGTCCGGCCAATGCCGGGCTACCGCCGAAAGGATCACGGCCGCTTCGATCATCCACGGGATGGGACCCCAAAAATAGGTGAGGAATTTCAGGAACGGATTGGTCTTTTTTTCTTCAATCTCGTTAGGCCCATATTGGGTTAGCCGTTTCTGCGCCTCGGCTTGACTGAGGCCTTCCGGCGACGACTCCAACTTTGCCTGCAGTTCCGGCATGGGAATGGATTTCAAATCGTCCTTCGTATCGGGCTTCGATTCGGGTTTATTCGGGGTTGCGTGTTCGTGTTCCTTCATAGGAGGTCTCCTGTCATACCTAAGCTTCGCTCCGGGCACCATTTATCCGCGAGTTTAAAAGCGCGGGGTTTTCTTGAAGACTCAATAACCTTTTTTTCATCTCAAACCCCCTTACTATTATTAATAATGTCACCACTATTAATAATGTCACCACGAAAAATCTTCTTCACCTTAAAACTCATAATCTGATCAAACACCTTCTTAAAGAGTCATTTTCAGAAGGCTGTTATAAGCATAGGAAACTACCTTATCATAATTACCGTTTTTCTGGCGGCAATCATCGTAATCACCGCAATGTTCAGACAGGAAAATATGCTTGAAATTGAGGTTCACCCGGGTGCTGACTGTGGCGGCAATCCCCGTTACGTCAGTTCCAAGTTCTCTCAGTGTCTCTTCGATTGAGAGGTTTTTGTACTCATCGGTTTTTTTTGACATGACAATTCAAATCCCATGGACAATGGAAAATTGCGATTATCCGCGTAGCCCATTATTCATAGTGATAGACACTTCTAATATAAGTCAGAACATGAGCCAGACAAGCAGGTAGAGTGTATTGTTATCCGAGGCATTCCTGCCGAAGCCGTCATAGTTTGTATGACCGCCGTTGAACTTGTTGTAGATTGTGTACTGGAGAGAGATCTTGCCTGTTTTCCATGGCAGAAAATCGGCCTCCAGGATGAAGCCGTCACTGTCGGGCTTTCCTGTCCTGCTGCCGTCGAGAAACCCCGGAGAATAGAGTACGTCGTCTTTGTTACCTGTTGTGGAAAAATAACTTGCCGTACCCCCGACTTGACCGAGATGGCTTCTGTAGTAATAATTCAGATTAATCCTGAAGGTATTAAGATGGTCGGACTTGTTTGCGGTATCTCCAAGCGCATAACTTGCATCCCAGTTCTGGTTTTCATGAATAAAGGTGGTCTGTGCCGACAATACATGCTTCTTGACGATATATTGATACTGGGCGTCAAAGGCGAGATCAGTGAACTTGTCCGTAGGGCCCTCACCGTTTCCATCAGGAAAAATGTCTGTTACCATTCCATAAGTTCCCACGGACAGTGAGTGTTTCTTTTCCCATACATGTTGTAATGCTAGTCGCCAATACGGCGCTGCTCCCTGAACTCTCATGTCGGTAGGCGTCCCCCCTCCCAGCCATTTTGTAATGCCATTTTTGGCGGTACGGTAGACTGTCGCTTCGGCGTAAACAAGGTTGTCCCAATACCCGTATAGACCAATGCCACCAACCTGCTGGCCAAGTGTGCCGTCAATTATGGCGGCAGCCGCAGGCGTCGGTGCAACCCCGGATGCCGCGGAAGGGAAACCCCACGCGGGCGTGGTGTTCCATGCATCCTGTGCAGTCGGGTTGTTATTGAGCGTGAGGCCGTAAACCAGTTTCTTGCCCAGGACAGTGGCGGTGTCGGCATAGCGGATGTCCGTATTGTCGAGGAAGAATGAATTGCCGGGACCGTCAAAGGTGCCCTGCACGAATGCCCCGACATTATACAGGACCCGCCCCCCGTAAAATATGCTCAATTGCTGAGGAACATTCAGCACGTCATTCTGTCCGGAAGTAATGCGTGTAGCCCAATTGTCCTCTATCGATCCCGGAGGCTGTGCTTTGTCTGTGTGCGAAAATGATATCTGCGCCATGCCTGCCAGCGGCGGAGGAAACTCATACGCTTTCTTGCTTGTGCTCATTAAATAACCCCCGATCTTGAAGGACCTTCCTAATGGTGTCAACTCCGGAAAGACGGTGTGGCAGGCCGTACACTCCATGCCCGTCTGCCTCGCAAAACTCGGGACGGCAAAAGCATCTTTAAAAGGCAGAATTATGAAGACAAGAAGAATCGCCGTCGCAAGGGCCCAATTTTCAAATCCTCTTTTAGCCATGTCCCCTCCTTATTTGCCGACCGGCTTGAAAGAGTGGGTAATGTAATCTATAAGGGCCTTTACCTCGTCAGGTTTGACGTCAAAGGCCGGCATCTCTCCCCTGCCGTTCACGATTGAATCTGCAATCTCCTTTTCCTTGTGTGTCTCCCAGAATTTGGGATCAGTAAAATCCGCAGGCTGAGTGCCGAGGTAGGCAGCAGCTGATCCTTTTCCGTCTCCCTTTATGCCGTGGCAAATCTGGCATTTGCCGGCATAAATGTATTTCCCGGTATCTTCTTCGCTTCCAGCCGATAACCCAGCCCACACAACCGTCATAAGAAATAAGCAGACAGCGGCATATAAAGGAATCCTTTTCATCAAATAGCCCTCCCTCTTGCAGTGAGCATTTATATCGCCTTATTGAAAATGTCCCAATGAACTACATCTCAGCAGAGCTGCGAGGAATTCGTTCATTAAGACATAGTTTTTACCATCCGCAGCCTAACGGCGCCTTTTCAGCGATCTTATCCTGGAGATCTGCAATTTCCCCATCAAGTCTCAAGATGGTTTCCTGATTTTTCTTCGGGTTTCGATAAGCTTCGGAGTATTCAAACCTCTTATCAGAGAGTTCTTTTCTCAGTTCTGCAGTTGTATCGAGGAACTTCCGGCATTCTGCATTCCCGTAGTAGCCGCCCCTGCGAGATCCCATGCCGTAACCGCCTCCATAGCCGCCCATCCGGCCGGGACCCATACCGTAACCGCCGCAATAACCACCCATGCCATAGCCCCGACCGTAACGGCCGCCCGGGCCGGAACTCTGCATTGCAATAACATAGCGGTACAGCATCCTTGCCTGCTGATCGGAAATCTGTTTCCGGGAGAAGACAGGCATAGCTCCTTCGGAGCCGTCAGGCATCAGCGGATTGCGAATCCACCCAAGAAAACTCTTGAAACTGGCCAACTTGCTTGAGCCTCTCAAAGGCAAGTCCGGAACGATAATGTTGCCGCCGTTCGGATGGCACCTGCTGCAATTTGCATTAAATATCATTGCTCCCGCACTTCGATCAGCCGATTTCTGAGGGTTCCTGGCCATGCCGGGCCCCTGTGCAGATGCAGCGGCATTGACTCCGAAGAGCAGGACAACTGCCAGCATAATTTTAAACGTTTTCATATCGGGACTCCTTAAAAATCCCAAGAAAGTCTTGGGATGATCTGGGCCATGATGAACTCCGCACTGAGTACAGCGACTTACCAGCCGCAACCACCTTCCGGCGCCTTTTCGTAAATCTTTTCCTGCAGGGCACGAATTTCCCTGTCAAGTTTGGCAAAGGTATCGGGTTTTGTATCAGGATTGCGGTAAGCCTCAAAATATTCAAATCTCTTACTGTGAAGCTCTTTTCTGAGTTTTGTGGTGTCATCAAGGAACTTCTGGCACTCTTCACTCTGATTGTAGCCCGAGGCCGGTCCTCTGCCATAGCCGCCGTAACCGCCCATCATCCCGGGTCCCATACCGTAGCCGCCGTAACCACCCATCATACCAGGTCCCATACCATAGCCGCCATATCCCGGACCATAACCGCCCATCATGCCGGGTCCCATGCCGTAGCCACCGTAGCCGCCCATCATGCCGGGTCCCATGCCGTAACCACCATAACCGCCCATCATACCAGGTCCCATACCATAGCCGCCATATCCCGGACCGTAGCCGCCCATCATCCCGGGTCCCATACCGTAGCCGCCATATCCCGGCCCCTGTGCATATGCAATAACAGCGATAGCAAGAACAAATACAACAGACAGCATAACTTTAAACCTTTTCATCTCATACCTCCTAAGTGATTTTTAAGATTTCATCCGCATTAGACATAGCAAGGATAATGCCTTTGATATAACTTATTGATTTGACTAAAACTCGAAATTATTCTAAAGGTATTCCTTTAGGGCATTTTTCCTTAGGCCATGGCATTTTTCCCTACAATCTTGATTTGTAACCATCTTAATATTATAATGTAGTCATATTTAATGAGGAGTCACATTCATGGTTTCAGCTGGCGTAAAGGAAATTAAGGCAAAACTGAGCGCCTATCTGGACAAAGTCCAAAAGGGCGAGCAGGTCATTATCACCGAACACGGAAGAGAAGTGGCCATAATCACCCCTATATCAAAGGAAAGGATGGCAATCAGGTCTCTCACAGAAGCGGGTAAGGTGCACTGGGGTGGAGGAAAACCCGCTGGATTGACTGGTGTCAGGATTAAAGGAAAGCCCTTATCGGAGACCATCCTGGAAGAACGCCGATGATTTTATACCTCGGTACGAGCAGTCTCGTTAAGTTGTACATAGAGGAAAAAAATTCCGATGCTGTCAGAGAATGGGTGAAAGAGGCTGAAATAGTGGCTACGTGCCGTGTCGCGTATACCGAAGTGATATCCGCACTTGATTTGAGATTCAGGCAAAGGGATCTTTCACAAAGCGACTATGATCGTATCGTGAAGAAATTTTCAGAGGATTGGCTTCGTCTTGCCATAGTTGACTTTGACGAGCGCGAACCGGGACTTTATGTAAAAAAGTATGGCTTGACGCGTTTCGATGCCATTCACTTGTCCGCTGCAAGACTTCTAAAAAGCGGTGGTTATGATATCTCATTATTATTTTCCTCGGCTGATGCCAACCTTTGCAAAGCCGCTGCTGCAGAGGGTATGAGGGTTCTTTCTTTCGGCTAAGCCGGAAGAGATCTATGACTGAGATGAAGGAGGAATAGGTTGGCTGATTCTTTTCAAAGAGGTGTGGTGACAACCTTTCATGGGCCCGGAAGAAAAGATAAGAGGTTAGGTAGAGTGATAGTAGATGCGCGGGAAAGACGGATTGCGCTTGTTCTGCCCTCTCTTTACCAGAAGACTGACGGAGATTAATGACAAAAAAATATTATATACTTGCCATAGTTGTCTTTACGATAGTTACTACGTATCTTCACTATTCAACTATCCCCGGATTGCAGTCTCTTCACGACATTTACAGGGCACTATATTATGTTCCCATTCTATTCGGAGCGTTATTGTACGGGCTGAGGGGCGCTGTGCTGAGTTATCTTTGCAGTTGCATAAATTATGAAGAACAACTATGAAAAACTTCTCGTAAAACGGCCTCCTTATTGGTTAAAATTGAAATTGCGAATTTTAAAATCAACCAAACAGGAGGCCACTGAAAGTGAAATATAGTAAAGCACAAATTCTCTCCCGTGTCCACAAAATTCCTGAACTTCGTTTCGAGGACCAACGGCTTACGTCTTTTGCCGGAACTGTGATAATTCAGAAGTTGTTTTCTAATCTTAATCTGAAAGCCCGGCTCCGTGCATGTTTTGATCATCTGCCGATAAGCCCGATATATGGCAATCATATTATTGCTCTGGTATTGATTGTACATTTGATGCTTGGATACCGGCGCCTCCGGGACATGGATTACTATCGTGATGACCTAATGATACTTCGTCTTTTGGGTCTCAAAAGGATTCCGGATGTTTCGACAATCAGCAGGGCCTTGGCCAACGTTGATGACAAAAGCATAATTAAAATTCGGCAGGCGTGCCGGGAGATGCTTCTTGCAAGACTTAATGCCCTTGGTGTGGCACGGGTCACACTTGATTTTGACGGCTCTGTTTTGAGCACGGGACGAATGGCGGAAGGTACAGCGGTGGGCTTTAACAAACAAAAGAAAGGACAAAGGAGTTATTATCCTTTGTTCTGCACGATAGCTCAGACAGGCCAGGTCTTCGATGTGCTTCCCCGCTCGGGCAATGTCCATGACTCCAATGGTGCCTTGCAATTCATGCAGAAGTGCGTGCGCATTATTCGCGCCGCCTGCCCCGGCATTATCATCGAGGTACGCATGGACAGTGCCTTCTTCAGCGACGAGATTGTCAAAGCACTTGATGCTGAGGGTATCGAGTTTACGATATCGGTGCCGTTCGAGAGGTTTGCCGAGCTTAAGGGTATGATTCAGGGGCGGAGACGCTGGCGCTATTTCAATCGGGAGTTTTCGTATTTCGATACTCAGTGGAAACCCAAGAAGTGGGACAACCGCTTCCGGTTTCTCTTTATCAGGCACAAGGTCAAAAAGCAGTCTAAAGAGCTTGTCCAACTCGATCTATTCATTCCCCATGAGCACGGATATGAGTTCAAGGTAATCGTCACAAATAAGAAGACTACTATGAAGAAGGTCTTGTATTTTCATAATGGACGTGGGTCTCAGGAAAATACTTTCAGCGAATTGAAATCCCAGTGCAATCTGGATTATGTCGCTGTCAGACGGCTTTGCGGCAATCACCTTTATATGATGTCGGCAATCCTCGCGCACAATCTGTTTCGGGAACTCCATATGATGGTGCATGAAAGAAACAGGGGAACCACCGAGAAACGAACCGCGCTATGGGAATTTACGGAAGCCAATACCCTCAGAAAGACGCTGTTGCAGAGAGCTGGGCGCCTTACTAACTCTGGAGGCACACTGACGCTCACAATGAGCGGCAATCAAACAGTCAAAAAGGGGGTTTTGCATTATCTTGAACGTCTCAAGCGTGCTGCTTGACCTAAATTTAATGCAACGTTAGGGTTATCTGTTAGTCCTCATGTTGTATTTGCCTTTTATTTACTTAAGCTGGACACACTCGTTTCTGTTCGAGACTGACAGACTGCTGCACCTTTTCTTGCAGGGGCTGTTCGGTTTTCTGGCGGGTTACCTTGTGGACAGAGACAGAAGGAACAGGCAACAATTGGAAAGAGAGCGGTATCTCGCAGGAGTTGGACGCGTTGCAACAAGTATCGTACACGATCTCAAGAATCCTCTCATTACCATACGCGGATTCTCGCGGCGGATACTCGAGGGAAAAGGAGACGTCAATAGGGCTGCGCAGGAGATTGCAGATTCCGCGATTCAGATGGAGAAGATAGTTCGACGATGTGCTCGACTTTGCAAAACCGGTTCAATTGGGATTCAAACAAGAAGATATGAGAAACGTGATAAGTAAAGTATACGATTCATGCAAGGCGAAAGCAGAAGAACAGGGAGTTGACGTTTCGCTCAACCTGCCAGCCGACCCAGTGAATGTCACAGTAGACGCTTTTCACGTCGAGAGGGCACTCGTAAATCTTATAAATAACGCTATTGAGGCTTCTCGAAAGGAACAGAGCATATCGGTTTCTTTATCAACGGAAGAGAAGTATTTAGTTATCAGGGTCCAGGATGAGGGATCAGGGATGGACGAAGACACACTCAATAACGTATTTATGCCATTTTACACAAAGAAAAGCGGAGGTACAGGTTTGGGAATGCCCATAGCAAAAAAAATCATAGAGGCACACAAAGGAAAGATCGACATATACAGCCAACCGGGGAAAGGTACAGAGGTAACCGTAAGCTTGCCTTATATTTAATAAGCGTTGTCATAATTGTGCTCTGATGAAAGACATTATTTCATTCTATTTTGAATACACGAAGGAGCGGCATACATGAAAAAGATTAAAGGCAGCTCATATGCAAGGTATAATTAGGAGGCAGACTGCGTGAGAAAGAAGATTGTTGAGGAATCTGTTCTTTTTATCAGTATCCTCAAATGGCTTCTTCTTGCATCTTGTATCGGGGTTTTAGTCGGTTTCTCGACCTCGGTTTTTCTTAAATGCCTCGAAGTCAGTTCGAGATTCGCCGGCGGCTTCAAATACTACTTTCTTCTCCTTCCCGTTGCCTTCTTCATGAGCAGCCTTATCGTTAAATACCTTGCTCCCGAGGCCGAGGGACATGGAACAGAGAAGGTGATAGAAGCTGTGCATAAGAGATCGGGAAAAATGAATCCTTTTGTTGTCCCAGTAAAGCTTCTTGCAACGGTTATCACAATCGCATCTGGCGGCTCGGCGGGAAAAGAGGGCCCCTGCGCACAGATAGGCGCCGGTCTTTCATCTATTTTTTCCGATGTCGTCCGTTTCGGAGATAAGGATCGCAAGAAACTGGTAATCTGCGGGATAAGCGCGGGCTTTGCCACGGTCTTCGGTACTCCCATTGCGGGCGCGATATTCGGTGTGGAAGTTCTGTTCATCGGCGGCCTTCTCTATGATGTCCTCCTTCCCTCCTTTGTTGCGGGCATTGTCGGATATCAGGTCTCATCAGCGTTCGGGATCAGCTATTTTTATGAGCCGATGAAATTTGTTCCCACCTTCAGCAGTCAGTTTTTCATAAAAGTTTGTATGAGTGGGCTCTTTTTCGGCCTGTGCTCATTGTTGTTTATCGAAATGTTGAAGCTGCTTAATCGCTTGAGCAAGAAGATAAAAGTGTGGTACCCTTATAAGGGTTTATTGGGCGGAACCGCCCTCATTGTCCTTGCTTTCCTTTTCTCAACCCGTTATCTGGGTCTTGGGCTCGATACGATCAAAAGCGTTCTCGAGGGGGGAACCGTGTTCCCCGGTGCGTTCCTCTTAAAGATTCTGTTCACATCGATCACCCTCAACTTCGGTGGAAGCGGTGGAATAGTGACACCAATATTCTTTGTTGGAGCCACATCAGGTAGCGTCTTCAGTCAGATATTCGGATTTGACAGAGCTGTTTTCTCAGCGATAGGGATGGTGAGCCTGCTTGCAGGCGCTGCGAATGCGCCGATCTCGGCGAGCATTATGGCAGTGGAACTGTTCGGCCCTGCTGTCGCACCATATGCTGCCGTCGCTTGCGTTATCAGTTTCCTCATGACCGGACACAGGAGCGTTTATCCCAGTCAGGTTTTATCAATTACAAAGTCATCCTCTCTCGCTGTGGACAAAGGCGGCGCTATGGAAGATGTCGTGGATGTAGAGGTGAACCTTAGGGCGAGGAGCATTACCGGCATGATAGTCAAGCTGATAAAGAAAATTAAGGGATAGTGAGGTCTGTTTGCAGTGTCTTTGGATTCTACAGATGTAATATTCTTGACATAAAAAAACACTGAAGAGATAATTAGACAATAGTTCATATGATTTCATAGGGTCCGGAAATATTAAAATATTTCTGGAGGCAAATAAAGCTGGATAGTCGGGCCGCTATCTGAAACTAATATTTCGGATAGCGGCTTTTTTATTGGGAAAGAATATATCTAAGATTTTGTTTATAAGGGTTTCACGTGATCTGAAAATACACTCAACAAATATTTTTGCAATGTCCATAAGGAGGTGGTAAATGACACATGAGGCTGCTGCTACAACAAGTCAGGTTGTTATGGGTTCATCGTTCTGGATAGCTACCGGGATTTTCCTAATCGCTTATGCCGTGATAGTGTCAGAGAAGATACATAAGACGGTTGTTGCTATAGTCGGAGCAGGGTTGATGCTTATTCTCAAAATCCTTGAGCAGCATGAGGCATTCCATGTCGAGGAATTCGGCATTGACTGGAACGTTATATTCCTTCTCATTTCGATGATGGTGATTATCAACCTTATGCGGCCGACAGGTGTTTTTGAATACATAGCGATAAAGAGCGCCAAGTGGGACAAGGGAGAACCTTTCAGGATTATGGCAATCTTCGCAATCGTTACGGCGGTATTGAGCGCATTCCTTGATAACGTTACCACGGTGCTTTTAATCGTTCCTGTCACAATCCTCATAGCAGATGCGCTTCAGGTAGACGCCATTCCCTATCTCATCTCCTGTACTCTCGCCTCGAATATCGGCGGAACCGCAACTCTCATCGGCGACCCCCCGAACATCATGATTGCTTCAAAGGCCCAGTTGAATTTTATGGATTTTATATACCACCTTTCTCCCGTAATAATAGTAACCATGGTCTTCTATATTCTTGCGATAAAGCTCATCTGGGGTAAGAAGCTGAGGACAAAGGATGAACTAAAGAGCAGGATAATGGCAATGAACGAAAATGAGGCCATAAAGGACCCGGCCATGTTGAAAAAATCCCTTCTCGTTCTTGCGATGGTGCTGACAGGATTTGTGTTCCACGGCACGCTCCATTTCCAGCCGGCGACTATCGCCCTTTTCGGCGCCGGCATCTTGCTACTGCTTTCCAGAACACATGAACCTCATCACATCCTTGCCGAAGTAGAATGGCCGACCATCTTCTTTTTTATGGGACTCTTTATCATTGTCGGCGGCGTTGTCAAGGTGGGACTTATCAAATGGATGTCTGTAAAAGTCCTTGAGATTACACAGGGCAACATGTTCGCAACTTCGATGGTTGTGATGTGGTTCTCGGCCTTTGCATCGGCGTTTATAGACAATATCCCATATGTTGCGACAATGAACCCTCTAATAGTGGACATGGCAAAGCAGCTCTGGCCCGATCTGTCGGGGACTCAGCTACTGCACCACGTTGATCTGATGCCCTTGTGGTGGTCACTGGCGCTGGGAGCCTGTCTCGGAGGGAACGGAACAGCGATTGGCGCATCCGCAAATGTCATAGTTGTCGGCATGTCGGAGAAACTCGGCAAAAGGATATCCTTTGCGAACTTCATGCTCTATGGCATGCCTTTTATGGTTATGACGGTAGTCATTTCAACGGTATACGTTTGGGTGAGATATTATTTATTAAAGATATAGTAGTCTTCATCTTAACGTGTATAGCACCAGCACATTTACAATATAAAATAGGATGATACCTATTGAGTCCCACGCTATAAACAATGGTTTCTTTTCAGCCCTGTAAGTCAAGCCAATGACCGCAATGGTTGTCATGGAGATAGCGGAAAGGGCCGAAATAGCATGATTTGGGTCGTCAAAGGAGAGAATAGGACCTTTTGTGAAAAAAATATCATAAACAGCGACAATGAAGATATTACTCTCGAATCGGAATATTATTCATTTCGAAATGAAATATTGTTTTCGTCCAGTGTATGACATGCGTGAATTATCAGAAATAGTCAGCAGAGTATCGAATATTTTAAAAACACAGAGTACTATGTGAACAGCGCGAGCAAACATTTTCCCACGCACATTATATTACGGGAAGAAATAAACAGAATAATCTGACAAGGCAAAAACGTGGACTTCTGTGAGCATCTATTACAACCTGTCTCATCTCTGACACGTTTGTTTGTGGCTGGAAATCAAGGATGGGCGAAAGTTGATCAGAATCTCTCTTTCTCTGTGACCGAAAAATAAAAAGTGACTCTTTCTTATAGGGTGAACTCTGTAAGCATCAAAGTTGTTGGACACAATTAAACCCTGAGCGCACACGAGCGCAGCAATCCGGGTGAAACCCTGATTTCTATTCCACATTTGCAAATGTCTTGTGTTATTATGTGTTAAGGTATGTTTTTCAGAAGGAGGTACTGTAGCATGAACACGACATTTAGTATCCGGCTCGACGAAGAGACAAAGGAACGGCTTGAGAGGCTTGCCAAATCCACATCCCGGTCAAAGTCATATCTTGCAGCCGATGCAATTAAGGAGTATATCGAGATTAATGAATGGCAAATACAGGAGATCAAACAAGCTATTGAAGAAGCTGACAAACCGGCGGCAAAGTTCACAGACCATGAAAAGATAAAGGCCAAATGGGAGGGGAAGCGTGCGCATCCGGTGGACAGAAAGAGCAAGCGGAAATCTTGATCGGATAGAGGCATATATCTCCCAAGACAGCCCCGGCGCCGCTCTGAATACCGTCATTGATATAATCGAAACAGTGGAACAACTCAGGGATTTCCCGGCGCTGGGGAGGCCGGGCCGGGTTGTAGGGACAAGGGAACTGGTGATCCCCGGAAAGCCCTATATGGTCCCGTATAGGGTTAGGGAAAATGTCGTAGAAATTCTCAGGGTGTTTCATACGTCACGAAAAATAGAGTGAAAACAAGACCGCATACCAAAATTGCCGACCGGCATGGCTCAGACAATCGCCTTTTATTTGACATTCCCTAATCTCTAATCTATACTTGAGTTAGTACCCTGGGGGAGGCTGAAAAGCCTGAGAGTCTCCTGAAAGTTGCGGGAGAGACCCCTCGAACCTGATACGGACAATGCCGTCGTAGGGAATGGGAAGGGAAGCCGTATCCTTCAGGGATGCGGTTTTTTGTTTTATGAGGCTTACGATTAACGGAGAATTATTTGACTCGACAAACGCAGAAACCATCATCGGGCTTCTTAAGGAGCTTGCGATCGAACCTGCCATGGTCGCTGTCGAGGTCAACCTCCGCATAGTTAAAAAAGTGGATTACCCGACATTCAGGCTAAACGACGGAGATAAGATCGAGATCGTTAATTTTGTGGGCGGAGGATAAAACGGGCATGTCTGAAAACTCGACTGGGTTTCTCGGCATCTGTCATTCCGGCTTGTCCGGAATCTTTCCTTTCGAGCGAATCGGAGGAAGCTGAAAGAGAGATTCCCGTCGCGCTTCACTTGCGGGAATGACACAAATTTTTTATGGTCGCTTGAAATGGGGGAAAGGAATGACACAGATGGATAACAAATTAATAATCAGAGAGATTGAATTCAGGTCCAGGCTCTGGGTTGGGACCGGTAAATACAAAGATTTCGAAGAGACGCGAAAAGCGGTTGAGGCCTCCGGCGCTGACGTTGTAACAGTCGCTGTCAGGCGGGTCAATATCACCGACAGAAAATCTGAAAACCTGCTCGATTACATTGATCCGAAGATATATAAAATATTGCCGAATACCGCAGGTTGCTATACCGTGGAAGACGCCCTTAGGTATGCTCGGCTTGCGAGAGAGGCAGGGATTTCGGACCTTGTAAAGCTTGAGGTGATCGGGGATGAAAAAACCCTCTTCCCCGATACCTGGGGGCTTTTGAAGGCTACAGAGATTCTTGCAAAAGAGGGTTTTATTGTCCTCCCCTATACGAATGATGACCCTATAATGGCAAAAAGACTCGAAAGCGCGGGTGCGGCTGCTGTAATGCCCCTCGGCGCACCCATCGGCTCAGGGCTTGGTATAAGGAACCCATACAATATAAAAATAATACTCGAGACGGTAAACCTTCCCATAATAGTTGATGCGGGTGTCGGAACCGCGTCTGACGCGGCCGTAGCCATGGAACTGGGCTGCGATGCCGTATTGATTAATACCGGCATCGCAGGAGCAAAAGATCCGATTGCTATGGCAGAGGCCATGAAACATGCTGTTATGGCCGGCAGGCTTGCTTATAGAGCGGGCAGGATTCCCAAAAAACTTTATGCTGCGGCAAGCAGTCCGATCGAAGGGATGCTGTAGTTGTCAGTCGGAACAGGGACAGACAAATAGATAATTCCGGCTTTGGTCCATGACGCCTGACTTTAAATTATATTTGATAATAGACAGGAAATTTTTTAATGCCCGGTGTTCGATGTATATGGCAATCGAAACCGCGCTTGAAGCCGGCGTTGGCGTGATCCAGCTGAGAGAGAAGGATTTGTCGGTCAGGGAACTCTTTGACATGGCGGTCTGGATGAGAGAATTGACGGGAGAATATGGCGCAAGATTGTTCATCAATGACAGGGTGGATGTCGCTCTTTCTGTTGGAGCGGACGGCGTACATCTTGGCCGGGACAGCATCCCTGCCTATGCAGTCAGGAAGATATCGGGCAATAAGCTTATGGTAGGGGTTTCAGCTCACGGTATCGAAGAGGCCATAGGGGCGGAAAAGGACGGCGCGGATTTTATAACTCTCGGCCCGATTTATGAAACTCCTTCTAAGCTAAAATACGGGAAACCAATCGGCATCGATATCCTCAGGGAGGTTAAATCCCGGGTATCGATACCGGTGCTTGCAATCGGGGGGATAAAACTTGAAAGGGTAAAAGAGGTAATGGATGCGGGCGCCGACGGGATTGCGATGATATCGGCAATTCTCGGTTCAAATGATATTAAAGAAAGTACTGAAGAATTTTTGAGGTTACTAAAATGACAAGAATAGAAATCACAAAAAAGGGGATCATCACCGATGAAATAAGAGAAGTGGCCGCATCAGAGGGGATAACTCCTGAAATTCTCGCAATTGATATCTCGACCGGCTTGGCGGTGATCCCGAGGAATATGACCCGCAGTATAAGGCCGATCGGCATCGGGAAAGGGTTGAAGACTAAGGTCAATGGGAATATCGGTACATCAAAGGACAAGATTTCCTTTGATGAGGAAATCGAGAAACTCGATGTCCTTGTCAAATACGGCGCTGACGCTGTTATGGACCTTTCGACCGGGGGGCTTATCAAAGATTTGAGAAGACTCCTTCTCAAAAAGTCCCCGATCTCCGTCGGGACTGTGCCGATATATGAGGCCGCTATTTTTGCCGCCGGGGCTTACGGCGCGATTTCGAAAATGACAGTCGACGACCTTTTTCGTGTTATAGAGGGCCATGCGGAAGAAGGCGTCGATTTTCTTACAGTACATTGCGGTCTGACAAGGAAGGCTGTAGAAAGGCTCCGGGGCGAGGGAAGGGTCCTTGATATAGTGAGCCGGGGCGGTTCATTCCTACTTGAGTGGATGATTTATAACGACAAAGAAAATCCATTATATGAGCATTACGACAGATTGCTTGAGATAGCAAGAAGATATGATTTAACGCTGAGCCTTGGAGACGGTTTACGTCCGGGCTGTCTTGAAGACGCAACGGACAGGAGCCAGATTGAGGAGTTATTGACCATCGGGGAATTACGGGACAGGGCGCTTGAAGCAGGGGTCCAGATAATAATCGAGGGGCCGGGTCACGTGCCCCTGAACCAGGTTGAACTGAACATAAAAATTCAGAAGGAGATCTGCAAAGGCGCGCCATTCTATGTACTGGGCCCATTGGTGACCGACATAGCAATGGGGTATGATCATATAGCGGCCGCAATAGGAGGCGCGATTGCAGGCGCCGCCGGAGCTGATTTCCTCTGTTACGTCACACCGGCGGAGCATATCAGGCTTCCGAATATCGAAGATGTAAAAGAGGGCATTATCGCCTCAAAGATAGCGGCCCACGCGGCAGACATTTCGAAAGGCGTCCCCGGTGCGATCGGGCGCGACAGAGAGATGGCCCGGTGCAGGAAAAATCTCGACTGGAAAGGCCAGATCGGTTTGAGCTTTGACCCCGAAAGGGTAAGGAAATGGCGTTCCGAGGTGCCGCCCGCTGAACAGGATGTCTGCAGTATGTGCGGTGAGTTCTGTGCGATAAGAAAGGTAGAGAGGGCGCTGCATAAAAGAAATGGGTAATTGCGAAGATAAAACATTCACCCTCCCCGCCCCCTCCCATCAAGGGAGGGGAGATCAGATAACAAGTTCCCTCTCCCCTTGTGGGAGAGGGTTAGGGTGAGGGGTAATCCCCATGAAAACAGCTTTAACCATAGCGGGATCTGATCCGACGGGCGGAGCGGGTCTGCAGGCGGATTTAAAGGTATTCAAGGCCTTTAATGTTTATGGGCTCTCAGCTGTATCCGCCGTTACCGCTCAGAATACGAGAGGTGTGGATTCCATTTTCCCTGTTGATAAAGATGCTCTTGAGAAACAGCTTCATGTGCTCCTGCCTGATATCAGGCCGGATGCGTTAAAAGCAGGGATGCTCTATAGTAAATGGGCTGTAGAAATTATAGGAGAGATATTAAGAGAATTTTCATTGACAAACCTCGTTGTCGATCCTGTGACCGTATCATCGTCCGGTATGAGCCTTGTTGACAGCGGGACACTGGATGCGATAAAGGATACCCTTTTCCCATCGGCACGGGTCATAACTCCAAACATATACGAAGCATCGGTCCTCACGGGTATCATGATCGAAGACAAGAAAGGGATGGAAGAAGCAGCCGCAATCCTGAAAAAGATGGGGCCCGATGTTGTGGTAATTACGGGAGGGCATCTCGATGAAATAGCCCTTGATCTTTATTATGACGGAGAATTTCATTCCATAGAAGATGAAAAAATACAAGGCGAATACCACGGTACCGGATGTGTATTTTCCGCTGCCGTCACCGCCCTACTCGCCCATGGCCATAGCCCTCTCGAATCGGTCAGAAGGGCAAAGGAGTTCGTCGGTAACGCAATAAAAAAAGCCTCTCATCCCGGCAGAGGGATGGGTTTGCTGTATCTGTAAAATATTTGCTCGACAGAGTTTGATCATTCCCAAATTAATATTGAGGAGATATTATGGAAAAGAGTTCAGAAAAAAGAAAATGCGACCCGGCGCGGATGCATGTGTTAAGGATGCTGCCTCTCGAAATCAAGCAATCCCTTACAAAAGAAGAAGTCGATGCCTTTCTTCATGATGAGGTATGGCCGGATTCCCTCGAAGAGAAATTGAAGGATTATATTGTGGATGAAAAATGAAAGAACTTTCATGGGATTGCTCCCCTCACACCGCGGACTCTTTATAAAAGTCGCGACGTGATAATTCGGCATCCGGTGCGACTAACACCTACTTATCGACACTTTCAAGAAATAGCAACTAGTGAGGATTTACGAGAATACTGCGCAGAACGTCCCCGTTCAGCTGCATGGGCGCCAACGAGCGTCAGCTGCAACGGCTTGTTATGTTGCCCTCTATGGCACCGTGCGGCTGTTTACGATCGGAATTATCTCGTCGCTTTGAATCGATGGGACTCAATCATATCTTGTAGAGCACCAAGGATTTCCTGACATTTTGCAGAGATTAGCCTCTTCTTTCCCAGAGATAATGCTGATGATTTTATATTTGTGTTCAATCTAGACAATCTCACCACTTCAGCATTGATTTCCACGATGCGTTTATATGCAGATTCCGCATTGACCAATTCCGCACTACCTCTCAATTCAGGAATGCTGCGAAGCTCATGAAGAGCCTTTTTGGCAGTGTCTAAATAGTCCTTCATCTTGCGTTCAATCCGGTCCATCTCCTGGTCATCAGGCTCCTCGATATGTATTTTATGCAACGCGAACAACTGGAGAATAGCAGTGATTGATTCGTAGGAATGCACACTGATAAAGCTAGGCTGATTATCTTGCATATCTTTTTGAATCAACGTTCTCAAACTTTTCTCAAAGGCTGCCACCTCACGATAGAACTGGGTAGAAGATAATTTTTGCGCCTTCAAGTTTGAATTCTGAGTCGCAAGTTCCAAAATCTCTTCATCCAACTTTCTAAATTCTATCCAACATGAGTTAAATTCAGCGACAGTCTCCTGTTCTTTTGAAGTGCCGGCTTCCTGAATGATCGTTGCCAGGTCCCGCCGAGCGTTTTCTACTTTGTTCGAAGCGCTTCGAGCCTGGTCAGCATACGTTTTCGATGCTTCATCAGTAATGGCTAGCACAGCATTCTTCTCAGCCTCGATAGCTTCAAGCAAATGAATTCTCAGTGACGACACAATTTGAATCTCCTTCAATTCGCTCTCCAAGGGCGTGATTTTATTTCTGTAAAGTATGCCAATGACCGTAAGACTACATAGCAATATGATAGTTATCAGCCACGATAACCGTGTGTCTGACTTTCTCGTTTCTCCTTGTTCCATGTCCAACCTCGCTTTTCGACTCGCTTTTGTGATATCAGTCAATCCAACTGACGGACTAACATCACAAATATCATAGTAGTCGGAGAGACTCGGTTTCCCCCATAACCTAATTCTGCTAATAACTTACAATATTTTGAGTTCTATTGAAAGAGCATATTCCAGGAAGATATTAAGGTACCGACTTCAGATATTTAAAAAGTACCTGTAACTTTAAATGCCTTTAAGTTTCAATCGAATGTCATCCTGACAGACCACTCTTATCGATTGAACATTCCGCGGACTTCCTGAATCTCTGGACAGGAAGATTTCTTTTGAATCCATTTGGCCCCTCCCTTATCGATGCGAAGCACATCGATAGGTGGACCCACTGTTTCACTTTTATCAGCTATCTCAAGTTCAATGAGGTTGCGAAGCACATTTACTGTTGAGGAGCTTGCGAAAGTCTTCTTTTCATCGAGAAATCGTCTTATAGCCGCCTTCTCGCCGATATAAATGGTATCACTCCCACAGCCTGGGCATTCGTGGCGCTCTGAGATAATGTTAATTGTGTCGTTATTTATGGGAGCTACCATAAAATCTACAGAAATTAGCTTTAATTGCCCTTTTTCGACAGCAGCAAAAAAGAACTCGGCTGCTACTCTATCTCCAGTTTCAAACCTGTGCTTAAAAAGATCGAGATTTTCTTTTCTGACTCTGTTCAATGCAATTGGCAGCTTGGCTTTCATAAATTCCTCAAAGGCACCGACTTTTTCTGAAAGGGTATGGGTGTTGTGACAAGCTTCCATCGCTAATGTAATGGAATTATAGCCGACCTTATTGTCCTGGACAAGGCCGGCAGAAACGATGAATACATCTCCTATCTGAATGATTTTGCAAATTGTTTTTGTTCCGGTTCTCTCTATGCCATTTTCGAAGAATCGGTAAGTTTGTTTGCTGTCAGCAGCTATTATAATCTCAGTTGAACTGCAATGTGCGACCGCGCTGGTATTGGCCATTGCCATCTTTTGAAAACTAACAAGAGAAATAATGCAGCACAATATGATAGGAAACCCTGGAGCCATTACACTGCATTTTAACTGGTCTAAAATTTGCTGTCTTGGTCTATCTATATATAGCCCAGAGAGTGCCTTAAAGAATACTATAGACAATTTGGCTCGCAAACAGGACGTTTTATTTCGGGTTTTGTCTCGAATCCATTACTAAACATTATGACCTCCAATCATTTCATAAATTGCCATCGTACTACGCACAATTATATCAGGGTTCAGGTACGTCGAGTACAGGAAGTTGTCGAGAGTGTTTCTGCCAGTAGAGTAGAGAACTGGCGTAGTCGCCATAAGGTTCTATCTCCAGTTCCCCCTCGTCAAACCGGACGGTCGGTTTTCCCGAATCCGGCTTTCCAATCATCTTCTTCCAGAGGCTTTCGCTCCCGCTTGGCCTGCTGGTATAGTTTCCTCTGAAGTTCCCAGAACTACTGGAGTTTATAGCGTTGCCGCAATCTCCTTTCCTTCATTCCTTCGGAAACATGATGAAGGTATTGCCCCTTCCCCGACTCCCGTACCGACCCAGTGGAACTTCGTTTCCTTATATCCACCAGTTGCCCTCTGAAGGCATCGACACGCGTCTCCCGTGTTCATTATCATATGACTTCCCCTGCATGCCACCCCTGTCACCCCGGGAGCCCATCTATCGGTTACGGTAGTTTCTGTTAGGCCTGCGGGTTTGCTCAGCTCCCTTGCGGAGCCTTTGTCAGGAAACTTAATGCTTCAGGTTACCCTTTGCACCTCCCTCAAGCTATGTGGATAGATGCTACGGTCTTCCCCAATGTAGGAGAGGGTCGACAACTCCGTTTATCACTTACGAGGCTACGCATAGGTTCGCTTACGCTGGTGAGCTACCAAATTCCCACAGTCGGACTTTAACCGACAAGTCATATGTTTTACACGGCATACCCTACAATGTGAGAAAAAAGGATGTCAATGAAGATCAATGACAATGAAAAGAAATGAACGGCTGCCTTAACCAGCGCGAGCAAACAGCCTTATGAAAGTCGAGGGGCAGCAATGCGTTATGGGGTCGTTAGACTGCATCAGCTAGATATTTGTCCACGTTGTCCTGCGTAATCACGTCAATGCCTGTATCAATAGCCTGAGGCATCTGAACGCCCAGCGTTCCTTGCCACAACATCAGGATTGACATCGAGCCTTGCATTTTCGGAATGGTTGCTGAGGAGGACTCGATCACGCCTTCTTTAATGGCATCGAGTATGGGCTTGATCCCATCCATGCTGACTACTTTTACTTTGCCGGCCTTCCCAGCCTTTTTGATAGCGGTTGCTATGCCTATCGGACCGGAAGCATCGCAGCACAAGTAACCACTTAGATCAGGATGCAATTCGAGAACAGCCAAAGCCTGTTGGTGAGCAGTCTCAATGTCGTCATTGTCAATGCCACCGTCTACAATAGTTATACTGGGATACTTCCTCAATACAGCCATCTGGGCTTCATATCGTTCTTTGTGGTTTGGTGCCGTGGGATATCCCTGCATCACAGCCACTTTGCCAGCGTACCCAATCAGCTTGACAAGACGCTCGGACGCAATGATCCCCTGCTGAGCAAAGTTGTTGCCAACGCTGGTGAAGCTGGCATCTGGCGATGGTGAGTCGAAGAGAACGACCGGAATACCCTGATCCCTGATGTGGTTGATCGCCGTTATATGGCCTATTGCGTCAACCGGATCTACAGCGATGCCACTCGGGCGACTCCTGGCGGCCTTTTCCAGGATCGCGTTCTGCTCGACGACGTCGGCAATTGATGGTGGCATATAGTCGACCACAATCTCGACACCAAGCTCACGGCTTAGGATTTCGCCCTGAGCCTGCGCACCTTTGTGTACCTGATCGAACCAGGGATGCGCGACTTTCGGGACAATGATGAATCGAAGTGCTCTTGCCATTTTTCGAGTCCTCCTAAAATCAAATTAGAAGCTTAACATTTATTTTTAAAAATATCCCGTGTT
Organism: Thermodesulfovibrionales bacterium; assembly: GCA_963716185.1. Taxonomy (GTDB): domain Bacteria; phylum Nitrospirota; class Thermodesulfovibrionia; order Thermodesulfovibrionales; family SM23-35; genus CAVZMO01. Next base: position 2,195,895 of record OY970295.1, on the reverse strand, counting down.
TGATTAACAGATTATAATTTCACATATTGATTGTCAATGAAATTTGCCGAGACATCATGGTTAGTTGCCTGATAATTCCATGTAATGTTGTTATTCCTATTAATATAGAGAATACGCTTAATTTACAGATTGCCTGTTGTACTCAGCAGATTTATATCTGGGTTAAGGCATGAGCATTACAGGAAGAAGTAAAAAATTTCACCGGCCACTTCGAAGCGCTCTTTCTTGAGCAAGGTTCGGGACGCAATACGCATTCACAAGAAAAGAGATGCTTTCGCAACATTTCTTCATCAAGTCAACATGCCTACCGAACTGCAACGAGCATTGAGTTCTTATCGAAAGAAACGGGATCATAGCTACATTTTTATTTAGTTTGGATATCTGCGGCCGCTATCGCAATTCCCGCCAATATGTCCTGGCCCTCGAAGATTGCCATTATCCGTCGACGTGGTTTCGAAGGTGTAGAGGGAGTGGGGCTATCGGTACTTGTTCCTTTTCTGATATGCTTTAGGAGAAAGTAGACACATTATCATCGACGGGCGCACTGTCTGACTCGGCAGGACATGATAAAAAGAACTAAACAGCAGCATAGTAAGCAGCGGTCAGGCGCAGAGAAGCAGATTGTCCGGCTGGCCACGGTCGTGACAGACTCCAATGATGCGGTCCTTCTGTTTGATCCGGCCGGAAATATCCTGGCATGGAACCGAGGCGCGCAGAATACGTATGGGTGGAGCGAGGACGAGGCCTTGCGGATGAACATCCACGACATAACGCCTCCTGATAAGATTGCCGAACTCGACGATCTGGTTCTGAAGTTGGTTGCCGGAGAAACTGTCGCTTCATTCGAGACTCAACGCCGTACGAAGGACGGTCGCATATTGGATATCTCGTTGACTACAACGGCGGTAAGGGACAAAGACAAAAAGACAACGGAAGAACTGAAACGCTCCAATGCCGATCTCCTGCAGTTTGCCTATGCAGCCTCTCACGACCTCCAGGAACCTTTGCGCGGTCTCGCGAGCTTTGCGGGACTGCTGGGAAAGCGCTATAAAGGCAAGCTTGATGAGAAAGCAGATGAGTTCATCGATTATATCATCAATGATGCCAAAAGAATGCAAGAGCTCATCAGAGATTTACTGGAATACTCACAGATAGAGACAAAGAGCAAGATTTTGACGCATACAAATTGTTCGGTTGTTTTAGAAGAAGCACTTTATAATCTTCGTTCGGCTGTCGAAGAAACCGGCGCAGAGCTGACTTATGACCTTTTGCCGACTGTGATGGGGGATGCTTCACAATTAAAAAGCCTGTTCCAGAATCTCATAGGAAATGCGATTAAATTCCGCAGCAAGGAAAAACCGAGGATTCATATTTCTGCCGAACGGAAAGGGAGTGAATGGGTTTTCTCGGTTAAAGACAACGGGATAGGGTTTGATTCTGAGTTTGCGGGTCGCATATTCGTTGTATTTCAGCGTCTTCATCTGAGGTCAGAGTATACCGGCACCGGCATAGGCCTTGCGATCTGCAAGAAGATTGTGGAACGCCATGGAGGCCGGATATGGGCAGAGTCGAAACCTGGGAAGGGTTCAACATTCTATTTCACTTTGCCTGTGCAGGAGTAAGAAGTTGTGGCGAAAGAAATTGCGGAAAAAAAGAGTATCAACATACTGATGATATTAAAAGGAAGCTTTATATGGGCAAACTGAAAAGAGTCAACTATCCTTGTAAACTTTTAGGGGAAACGGTTCAACTGACTTTAGAATACATGCAGCACACCATTGGTATTAAACCTTCTTTAGTAGGTTTTCATTGTGATGCTTGCAGCATTTGTGCTGTGGGCAACGAGGAACGTCCGGGAATTTGGACTTTTGATTGGTCTAAGTGCGTGCAGCCGGATATTGTGAATAGAAATACGTAAAAGTTAATCAGCTTCTGTCTGAAATTTAAAGGTATTATTTGGACCGCAAGATTTTTTATCCATAAACAAAAAGGCACTTATCAGCAGTTAGTTCAGGCCATTCAACAATGACGGTAAATAAGGAGAACTAATAATACTTTCTTAGAAAACTGTCTTATGTAATTCTCAAGTATTTCAACTACTGATAACTACCGAATAGAAGGCATTTCGTATCTTTATCAAGGCTTAAAAGAAGTGACTTTCAATTAGTAATCAAAATAGCATAGAAATTTTTAAAATGTTGCTTCCTATGTGAAGTCATGCAGATAATAGCTGTGGCAGAATCTTACCAGATCTAACTTTAGCTACTCCACTTCTGATATAATTTAATATTGGTAACCTTGAAATATGCAAAAAATTAAAACCTTTTTTCAGTGTCAGACCTGCGGTTATACAAGTCCGAAGTGGCTCGGCAAATGCCCTGACTGCGGGGCATGGAACAGCTTCGCGGAAGAAAAGAAAGAAACTGTAGCCCGTAATTCGTCACTCGCCGCCCATTTTGGGAAATCAGAACCCCAGCCTCTGAGTTCGATAACAGGAGGAACGGAACAACGAATTTCGACTGGGATAAGAGAACTCGACAGGGTACTGGGAGGCGGCATCGTTCCAGGGTCGGTGATACTTGTAGGCGGCGACCCAGGCATAGGAAAATCCACATTGCTTTTGCAGGTACTTGCGGGTGTCACCGGAAAACTTGGAAACGTATTGTATGTTTCCGGAGAGGAGTCCCCGGAGCAGGTTAAAATCAGGGCGGAAAGACTGTCAATCAATTCTGCAGAAATCATATTGCTTCCGGAAACCTCTCTTGAAGCGATTATTCATACTGCTACAAAACTTGTTCCGAAAGCGATGGTTATAGACTCTATCCAGACTGTTTACACCGAGGAAATTATTTCCGCCCCCGGCTCAGTCAGCCAGGTGAGAGACTGCGCGGCAAAGTTGATGCTTTTTGCCAAGAGGTCTGATATACCCGTCTTCCTCGTGGGACATGTCACTAAGGAAGGCGCAATCGCCGGACCGCGGGTACTCGAACATATCGTCGACACTGTGCTCTATTTCGAAGGAGACCGTGGCCATTCCTATCGCATACTGAGGACTGTAAAAAACCGCTTCGGCTCTACAAACGAGATAGGCATTTTTGAGATGTCCGATGGAGGACTCCTGGAGGTGGAAAACCCCTCCGAACTTTTTCTCCTCGAAAGACCCTTGAATGTTCCCGGCTCGACCGTTGTAGCGAGTGTGGAAGGCACGAGGCCGCTCATGGTCGAGATACAGTCGCTTGTCTCCCAGACCAGCTTCGGGATGCCCAGGAGGACGACTATCGGCGTTGATTTTAACAGGGTAAGTCTCCTTGTCGCCGTGCTCGAAAAAAAAATGGGGTTCCACCTCGGAGGGATGGATATATTTGTCAATGTTGTCGGGGGCCTCAGGCTGATCGAGCCCGCAGTCGACATCGGCATTATTACGACAGTGGCATCCTCGCTGAAAGACGCGCCTGTTGACCCAAAAATATTCGTATTCGGGGAGGTAGGTTTGTCCGGTGAAATAAGAGCTGTTGCGCAGGCAGAGAACCGGATAAAAGAGGCGGCAAAAATAGGGTTCAGACGGGCGATAATCCCCGCTGGAAACTCCGAAAAAATAAAAATCAATTCCGGACTGGACATAATAGGAGTAAGAAATGTGGAAGATTGTATCGAAGCTGTTTTTGGTTAGCATCATCATATCCCTCTATTCCTGTGCGGCAAAGCACGTGGAAATACCCTTTTATGAGGGGGGTAATGTTAGAGAAGCGCTCTCTTCAAGAAACAACATCTCGTCGATAGAAACGACTTTCTCTATAACCTTCGAGAAAGAGGATACGGAAATCAGGGGAAACGGCATATTGAACATGGCAAGGAACGGCGACCTGAGCATGCGTGTATATTCTTTCGGATTCCTCGCGTTCGAGATGAGTTCGAAAGACGGCGTTATCAAAAGCTCTCCAGCGATCGACAGGAATAAGGGGATTATCCTCACATACGGGCTGAGGGACTGCCTTTTCTGGTGGGATTTAAAAGACTTTCAAATAGATGAAAAAGAAGACTGCTTTGTCCTGAAGAATCATGACAGGGAGTTATGGCTTGATAAGAAAACCGTGTTCCCTAAAAAACAGATAATCTTCCTCGAAGATGGAAGAGAACTGAATATTTACTATGATAACCCCGAGAAGGCGGGTGAGACCTGGTATCCTTCAAAAATCAGGATAGAGCTATTAAGGTACGCAGTGACACTGAAATTGAAAGACATATCATTTGTCTCCGGTGTTTAGCCCGAGATCGACTGCAACGGTCTTTATGATCGTACCCTCTATTAAATTCGCCTTTGCCATATATCCCTCGAACAGCGCATTGTCGCAGACAGTGTTTATAAGTCTGGGCGTTCCGTTTGTGTACAGGTATATGAGCTTGACAGCCGCTTCTGAAAATATATCCCTGCTGCATCCCGCCACACTGAGTCTGTGCTTTATATAATCTCTTGTATCTTCTTCGGAAAATTCATTCAGCTTGATCTTTACGGCGACCCTTTGCTTAAGCGGCTCATCCAGGGAAAGAACATTTTCGAGCTCGGACAACCCGAAGAAAACAATGTTCAGCATTTTTCCTTCCGGCGCTTCCATGTTCAGAAGCCCCCTGAATTCCTCCATTATCTCCCTTGAATTCAACATCTGGACCTCGTCGATCATCACCACTGCTTTTTTGTCCTCGTCGATGATCTCGTGCAATCTTCCATAAATCTGGGAAAGGAGTTCCACTTTATCGGCTTTCACGTCCTTCACCCCGAGCTGCATGGCAAACTTCTTGAAAAGCCATTCGGAACTGACGCTATGGTGAACTACGACAAGAAGCGCCGCCTCATAAGCATTTTCATCCAGTTGCTCAAGGAACCTTCTTGCGAGCGTCGTCTTGCCGGTCCCTATGTCGCCGATAACAACAGCCAGACCCTTTCTCGTATCCACTGCATATTTGAGCTTGAGCAAGGCGTCGGAATGCTGCGGGCTATTGTAATAAAATCTGCTGTCTACGACATTTGAGAAAGGATAATCCTTCAGCCTGTAATACTCCAAATAATCCATGTCTCAGTCTTTGAGCATCCTGTCTACAGGTAAGAGACCCTGTCCTTCCTGTCCTTGGGTTTCTTCTGTTCAGTGCTTTCCACAACTCTTGCCTTAAGCTGATTTATCCTGTCGGAGACACTCCGGAATTTTGAATTCCATCCATAAACCTGCGTGCAAAGATCAAGCGCTTCCTTTAAGTTGCCGTTCTTTTCATAAGCCTCGGCAAGATCGTATTTCATGGCCCAGTAAGAATCATCCCTATCCTTCATCTTTTCTATGGCGTCCTTCAATACGTCAACGGCAAGGGGATACAGGCCCTTTTCCATATAACAGACACCGAGCATGTTTGAAGAATGGATAAATCTCTTGGGGTCTTTGCGTGAAGCCTGAAATTCTCTTATCGCATCGTCGATCAGTCCCATCTCTTTATATGCTATGCCGAGATTGTAATGTGTCTCGTAGTCCCCTTCTTCGAGTTCTTTCTCAAGTCCTTTCTTGAATTCATCAAGTATATCCATAACATCACTGCTGAGGGCCGGCTCGGCTATTTCCTCTACCTCGAGGATTTCCTCTTCGGCCGGTTCCTTCATCTCTCCGCTAAAGTCTACCTCTTCCCCGCCCTCCGTTATCTGACCGAGCGAGGCCAGTTTCTGTGTGATCTCGTTATTTTCGGGGAAAAGGTTCTGCAGTCTTTCCAGAATCTCCCTGGCCTCATCAATTAGTCCCTGTTTTGAATAAAAATCCGCCTCTGCAATCTCTTCGCCGTAGTCCTCTATAGAGGGGCCGGACGTCCTGGCTACTTCTTCTTCATAAGGTGCAGGTTTCATTCCGGCAAGCCTCGGGTCTTCAGGACTTATTTCATATGCCTCTTTAAGCATCTGATCACCTTTTGCCGCATCCCCGGCTTTTTCATAGAGGTCCTTCAGAATAAGGCATTCTGAAACAGTCTGCTCTTTGTCGCCAAGCTCGGCATACAGAGACTTCAGCCTTAAACGGAGATCTATGTTTTCGGATCCCCTTTGACTGAACGCTTCAAGGAGCTCTTTGGCATTTTCATGAAGCCCGTACCTGATGTATATGTCGGCTTCTATGATCGCCTCTTCAAGGGTCTTTTCAGCCTCTATAGTGATGTGTTCTTTGCCGATATGCTTCTCCAGTTCGACCACTTTATTTTTCAACAGTTCATCGTCAGGGGTCATCTTGAGGGCTTCTTTAAAACAGTTGAGCGCTTCTCTCTGCCTGCCTTTTTCGATGAAGACGTCCCCGAGAGAAGTGAGCTCATTTACGGTTTTCAGATAGTCGCCGAGTTGGATATATAGTGAGACAAGTCTCTTCCCCGTTTCTACCGGGTCTATATCTTTGAAAGAGTTGAGGAGGTTTATGGCGTCATCATAATTCTCCTCAAGCAACATCTCGTCAAGGACGGGAAGATACTCAACCCAGGCCTTTTCTTTGTCACCTTCCCGCATATAGATATCACCGAGAAATCTTTTTGCCTTGATATTTGCCGGCTCAAGCTCGATAACCTTCACAAGGTATTCCTTCGCTTCATCAAATCTCTTGACCGTAATAGCAAGTTCGGCACATCTGAGAAGAATCTCGGAATCTTGCGGGAACATGCGGTATGCCTCTTTTATCTGTTCCATGGCCTGCTCAAGGTTGCCCGTCTTCTCATAGAGGTTGTTCAGATCAAGAATTGCTTCCCTGTCCAGCGGCTGGATATCGAGGACCTTTCTGTAAGATTCTATAGACTTTTCAGTGTCTCCCTTCTCGGACCAGAGTCTCGCTATAAGGAGATACTGTTTCGCCGCCTCCGGCATAAGGCCTTCTTTAATATATATTTCTGCGACCTTACTCCTCAGAGGCAAATTGGCTGGAGAAAGACCGAGTATTTTTTCGTATATCTCGAAAACCTTTTCCTTTTTACCTTCCCTGGAGAGGGAATCGGCGGCCCCAAGATAACATTTTATTGCATCTGTAATCAATCCCTTGGCTTCATTCAATTCGCCGAGAGAGATTAATGCGGCAGGGTCAGCCGGGTTCAGATTCAGTATTTTTTTATAGAGAGCTAATGCCTTTAGAGAAAACCCTTCCCGCCTGAAAAAATCAGCGGCCTCATGATATGAGTTTATCGCCTCTGTCTTTTCGCCTTTTTTAAGATATAGATCGCCGACAACGTTAAAGGTATTGCCGTCAGGATATTCTTTTGCCAATTTCTCCCATTCGGCGATAGCTTTATCTATCTGTCCACGGGCAAGATACTTCTGGGCTTCTTTTATTATGGCTGATTTATCGGACATCGTATATTAATGTATATTACTCAAAACTATCACAATCAGCAAAAAACTGTCAATTGCAAAGAATTCACAGCATCGTAAGCCGTCAGTGGAGCGTGGCTCTTGAAGAAAGATTCCGGACAAGCCGGAATGACAATTTCCGCCGGTTGTCATTCCCGCAAGTGAAGCGCGTCGGGAATCCTTCTTGTTGTGCCGTGATCCCCGCTTCGCTGAAGGGTTACCCTGCCATTGCGTAAACTCGAAACCGAAATACTATATCATGTATAATAAACTCAGATTCTTCACAGGTAAATCTATGCTAAACAAAGAAGCAGTGCTTTCTTTTTTCAGAGAAAAGACAAAAAAACCCTTACACTTTGAGGACATAGCTTCTATTATGCAGCTTGACCGCAAGGAAGGCAGGGTACTGAAAAGGACACTCCGGATGATGGTCCGGTCCGGGGACCTTGTGTTAACAAGGAAAGGACTGTATGGCCCGCCTGAGGATATGAATCTCGTAAGCGGGTATTTTGAAGCCCACAAGGATGGTTACGGCTTTGCGATAATGGAAAAACCCGGGGAGAGAGACCTGTTTATTCCTGCCAGGGCCACAATGGGCGCTATGAATAACGACAGGGTTCTTGTGCGCATTGAAAACTGGCAGAGACGCGAGGGTAGAATAATAAGGGTCCTCGAAAGGGGACATACAAGGATTGCCGGCAGATTTGAAGTAACGCGGGCGGGCCTTTATGTTAAACCTAAAGATAAATCAATCCTTTTCGATCTCCCCATCCACCGGAAAGACAGTGGGGGAGCGAAAGATGGTGAAATAGTCATCGCCGAAATAATCAGTCCGCCTACCGACAGAAAACCGCCCGCCGGAAGGGTAGTAAAGATCCTGGGGAAACCCGAAGACCCGAAGTCAGAGATCGAAATGATCATTGATGAGTTCGATCTTCCGAGAAAATTTCCCCGGGGCGTGCACGAGGAAGCAGCAGCCCTGATAATGCCGGAGGCTGGAGAGCCCGGAATTCAGAGGAAGGATTTAAGGTCACTGCCGACAGTCACGATAGACGGCGAGCGCGCAAAGGATTTCGACGACGCTGTCTCGATAAAATTATCGATGCACGGCTATACCCTCTATGTCCACATAGCTGATGTGGGTTTTTATATCCCATGGGATTCAACTATCGACACCGAAGCTCGGAAGAGAGGGACGAGTGTGTATTTCCCTGACAGGGTCATACCGATGCTCCCCAAGGAACTTTCTGAAGACCTTTGCAGTTTAAAACCTGGCGTAGAACGCCTTTCCTTCACGGTCGAAATGAATTTTGACAGAAACGGCGTCAGACTTTCTTCAAAATTTTATCCCAGTGTTATCGTAAGCGACAAGAGGATGACCTATACTTCGGTGAGGAAAATACTTGTCGATAATGACCCCCGCGAGCGCACAAAATATGATCACCTTATCAGGGACTTTGAGTTGATGGGGGAACTTTGCGGCATCCTCAGGAACAGGAGGCTCAAACGCGGAAGCCTGGATTTTGATCTCCCTGAACCGGAGGTCCTCCTTGATATGCGCGGGGCGCCCGAGGCGATCGTAAAGGCGGAGAGAAATTTTGCCCATATGGTCATTGAAGAATTCATGATCGCGGCAAATGAGGCTGTGGCCGAACATTTTGAGGCTATCGGCATCCCTGTCCTCTACCGGGTCCATGAGGAGCCCGATCCTTTAAAGCTTGAGAACATTACCAGGATGGTTAAACCCGCCCTTAAGGTAAAACAGCAGATGAAACCAAAAGATTTTCCGGAAATCCTCAAGGCCTTCAAAGGCAAACCCGAGGAAGAGGTGATTAACTTTATGGTCCTGCGCAGCCTCAAACAGGCGCGGTATTCCCATATAAACGTGGGCCATTTCGGCCTTGCGTCAGAATGTTATACCCATTTCACATCACCGATAAGACGCTATCCCGACCTTGTCGTGCACAGGATATTGAGGGAAGTCTTGAATAAGAGACATCTGCCTAACAAGCGGATACAGGAACTCAATAATCTCCTGCCTGATATTGCCTTCCATTCTTCGCGTACGGAGCGCCTGGCCGACGAGGCCGAGAGAGAAGTCATTGATGCGATGAGGACATGGTTCATGAAAGACAGGGTCGGCGAGGAGTTTGATGCCAAAATCGTTAGCGTTACTCCCTACGGGTTGAGGGTCAGGCTGAAGGACTTCTTTGTCGAAGGGTTTATTCATGTATCTTATATGACGGACGATTTTTACCAGCTTGATGAACGACAAATGAAACTCGTCGGAAGAAATACGCGGCAATCCTATTCCATCGGAAAAGAGTTGAGAGTCAGGCTCGATAGGGTCGATATGGAAGAGCGGGAGATTATTTTGGATATCTGCGATAAGGGAACAACTTCGAAGAAGAAAAAAACTTGATGTATCTCAATGTTCTACAAGTTAGCAGCAGATTTCGTTGTCCTCATCCACTTTCTATGGATAATCTTTTTAATATTCGGCGCCTTAATCGGAAGAAGATACCCCAGGGTAAAGATGCTGCATGTCGGAGGCCTGGGCTTTGCAGTAGTCATGCAGCTCTTCGGTTGGTACTGTCCTCTCACCTATCTTGAGGCATGGCTGAGACAGAGACATAATCCGTTGCTTATCTATCACGGATCATTCATTATTCATTATATCGAAAAAACCGTCTACATTGAGCTTCCACCCTGGATTGTATTTGTGTTAACCTTAATTCTTATTGCAGCATCGGCCTATATCTATCTCAAAAGAAAGGAGAGATAAAAGGATTCGACCCTTGAATCCTCAAATCCCTGAACCTTTTTCATGATGGACCTTCAAGAACTGCTGAAAATTATGGAAGCGCTCAGGGGCGAGAGAGGTTGCCCGTGGGACAAACAGCAGACAAGGAAATCTCTTAAACCTTATATCATCGAAGAGGCATATGAACTCTACGAGGCGATCGAAGAAAACGACCCGGATATGATAAAGGAGGAACTCGGGGACCTCCTTTTCCAGATAGTGTTCCAGTCGCAGATCTCAAAAGAGAAAGGTGAATTCGAAATGTCGGATGTTATCGGGAAGATCGGTGAGAAGATGATAACCCGCCATCCCCACGTGTTCGGCGATGCGGAATGCCGGAACCCCGAGGAGGTCATAAAACAATGGGAAGTGTTAAAAAAGCGGGAAGGGAAAATGCGGGAGTCCATCCTCGAAGGCGTACCGAAAGCGATGTCCGCGCTGCTGCGAGCCCGCAGACTTCAAAAAAGGGCGGCCCAGGCGGGTTTTGACTGGGAAAAGGTCGAGGATGTTTTAATAAAGGTTGATGAGGAAATGAATGAATTCAGGGAGGCCCTGAAAACGAAAAACCAGCCGGAGATGGAAGATGAACTGGGCGACATATTATTCATGCTCGTCAACCTCTCCCGTTTTGTCGGCGTTAACCCCGAAGATGCTCTGAGAAAAACGATAAGTAAATTCATCCACCGCTTCCGTTACATCGAGATGCAGGCTGCGGAGCAGGGGAAGAAATTGTCGGAGATGACCCTTGCAGAAATGGATAAGCTATGGGATGAGGCAAAAGAGAAGGAGAGTGAGCCCCATTAACCCGAAAAAATGCGGTTGATCTCAGATTCAGGTGCAGGCATAGTGACATAAAAATCCCGAAAGCTTTCGGGACAGAATTCGGGTTTTCCATGCCTTATATTTCTTCTGAATAAAAATATCCGGGCGGCCTCGATATCTATCCGCCCACAAAGGTGCTGCTGTCAGGCTTTTTCTGCCACTATGCCTCCCCGGATATTTAGTGAATTGCAGTTTTTGGGCTAAAGATTTAGTGCAAAACATACTGCTTTACTAATTGCACTCAGCTTTTCTTTAGATAGAGTTGTAATCAAAGATCCTATTTTTGATTTTGAGACTGTTTGTATATGGTCACAATTAACAGCGCAATCATTATGCATGCCTTCTCGCCGGGACAAAAGTACTTCACTCGGGATGTATCTTATTGTGGAAGTTACGGGTGCAATTGTAACTTCACCCAAATATCCCAAAATAGAATCTCTTGTTAAAATAACCACCGGCCGCTTCTTGTCGGGATTTTTGAACTTGTACCATCTCACCTCACCCCGCTTCATTAATCACCCCACTCATGTTCCGATTCCCAGACACTGAATTCCGTTTTGCCAACAGGACAACGCTCATATCCCTCTTTATGCTTTTTTTCAAGCATATTTATATTTGCCCGCCTGACAGCATCCTTCAATGCCCTGCGCGCAAAAGCGGAACGGGTTGTCTTCAGCTTTTTAACAATGTCATCGACTGCCGACACCAGGTCCTCATCTAAAGTCATTTGCACCGTTCTCATTGTATCCCCCATATAATGTGTATATTGATGTTTATAGCTATAATAATCCACAGTGCTTCTGAAGTCAAATTACCAACTACTAATGAGTTTTATAAGCAGGCGAACAAATTCCTCATAACTCCCTCCTCGCCCCGAATTGATGGGCACACCATAGAATTGTGTCATTGGAAATCTTATGATGACGGCGTGGTATACTTATGCTGAGTACAGACACGAATTCTCAAAATTTAGGTGATCCGACAGCCGAGATGCCCCATATTTTCAGACGAGCAGGCATAGAAGACATAGCTGAGATACGGGCGCTTGCCCGCCGCATTTGGTACGAAGCTTATCCCGAAATATTATCGAAAGAACAAATCGAGTATATGCTGGAGATGATGTACTCCGAGAGGGTCATAACCGAAGAACTCCTGGGTGGTGTTGCGTGGGACCTTATAGTTGCCGACGGCAGGCCTTGCGGGTATTTGTCCTATGCGTTTGCAGCGGACAATTCGGTCAAGCTCTCAAAAATTTACATTGAGAAGGACTTTCGAAGAAAATCAATTGCAGCAGACTCGCTTAACCGCGTCGTGCAGTATGCAGCGAGAAACGGAAAAGACTATATTTTTCTCACGGTAAAGAAGAACAACAAGATGGCGATCCGAGCTTACGAAAAGAACGGGTTTACCATCACGGCTTCGGTCGTCACTGATATCGGCAACGGCTTTGTGATGGATGACTATATAATGAAATACTTCGTGAAATCCCGCGAACAATGAGGAGATTCCAAACGAAGATCCATCCAAATATTAGCAGGTTCTTAGAAGCATCCTTGCTTTCCAGGCCCACTTCCTGTCTGTCTTACGCTTGAAAAAAGGCGACTCTCTGAATGCCTGTATCGATTTTTTCAGGTATTCGACTCCTTCATCCCTCGAACCGAGTTTTAGTTTTACAAGGCCCATCTGATAGAAACCCCTCGAACTTGACGAATGAATCTTCTCGAACTTTTCAAGGAGCGGCAGGGCATTTTTATAGTCGCCGTTATCTATGTAGACCTCTGCCATCATAAGATAAGGCTCTCCATATTTCAACGCCGGTGAAGCGCTTACCGCTTTTTCGAAGAGTTCCTTTCCGTTATTGATGTTGCCGGTCCGCATGGAGGACAGCCCATAATAATAATTGAACTCAGGGTCATCCGACATTTTTGCCTCCGCAATCTCAAAATATTTCAGGGCATTTTGATAGTGCCTCCCTTCGACCATATATATGCCGAGTTCTTTCAGAGCCCTGCCGTCGTGGGGATTTATCGAGACAACTTTTTTGAGTTCTCTAATCCTGGAGGAGGTCCTGAATGCCCTGAGGGGGTCGGGTAAAAAGCCGAGATATGTCCTGTCCACCGCCAGGAACACAGCAAGAAGGATAAGGAGCGCTGTAATAGGGCTACCGGTAAGCAAGTACAATAAGTAAAAAATCAAGATTTTTCCCATTTCTACATTATAGAAAATTCCTGACGAATAGATCGATGGCTTAACTGTAATGGTGTGACGAGCTTACTGTAATCGTGTATTGACGACCCGCATCAAACCTTGTATCGTTCGACTGATAATCACCGGTCCGGGCGAACGACAATTTTATTTTTTTAGCGCAAAGATTGGTCCTCATATTTACTCCCCAATTATCTAAACAACACTTTTCTCCTGAAAGACGCACCTTGAAAACCTGCTAAAATATTGAGGGCTATAACTATCATTCATGAAAAATACGGAAAGCATACAAAAGAAAATATTTTTTCTGACGATCTTTAGCATAGCAATGGGATTCCTCGAAGCAATAGTGGTCGTTTACCTTAGACAGCTATACTACTTGGAAGGGTTTGGATTTCCTTTAAAAGAAGTGATTTGGAGAGGTCTCTTCCTCGAATATTTGAGGGAGATTTCAACTATTGTCATGCTGTTGACCGTGAGTGCACTTGCCGGAAGAATGACTTATGAAAGGTTCTCATACTTTTTGTATTGTTTTGGCGTCTGGGATATTTTCTATTATGTAGGTTTGAAAGTATTATTAAACTGGCCTTCATCGGTATTCACATGGGATGTTTTATTTCTCATCCCTGTAGTATGGATTGCACCTATTTTAGCGCCAATAGCCTGTGCGACTACGATGATCATTGTCTCTGTAGTCATACTCTATTATCAGGACAAAGGATATCCGATTAGAATCAATTTATCAGAATGGTCATTAACGTTTTTAGGCGCTTTGATCATTCTTATTACCTTTATCTGGGACTATTCAAAGATAATCATACAGGGAGGGTTCCTCAAAAGGTTTTTTTCATTGGCGACTGACATTCATTTTCATAGTATTGTGACAAGTTATGTTCCGAATACTTATCACTGGTCTCTCTTTATTTTGGGAGAATTTTTCATATTTTGCTCTTTAGTCCTATTCGTTAGAAGAATGAAATCAATTCGTTAAAACATTTTCAGAAAATATTTTACGATCAGCAAAAATAGATTCTTCCTGAACTCTGCACTTGTGATATACTTTTCAAAACTGCGGAGTATAACTGATAGTTACGAGATAAATATAGGGATTATATATGACTGATATTGAGAGAATTCTTAAAGAATACAAAACAGCCGTAAGCAAGAAGCAGGAACTTTCAGAGAAGCTGAGACAAACAGAAAAGACGGAGCCAAATAATTCTTATCAGATCTGGATAATTCGGGATCAAATTGCCTATTGGGAAGGAAGGTCTGAGGGGTTAAAGTTTGCTCTTGACGAACTTGAGAAATAACTATTGCCTATAATCCTGATAATTTAACTGTGGACAAAATATGTAAAGTGCAAACGGTATGCGATAGAAAACTGGTTTATTCAGATTTCAGTTTTTTCCCTTTACTCTTTCAAAATAGTCTTTAATTTCTTCCTCAGTAAACTGGAAATCTTTTAATACTGAGTAACTGTCCATCCCAGCTTTTCTTGAAGCCTCAAAAACAATCTCTATCATTTTTCCCACTGGTGTATGCGTAGGATAATCTCGGTCAAGTTCAACAGATAATTCTTTGAAAAAAAGCTGTTTAAATAATTCCTTCACATTCTCCAATCTTCACCTCTTTTCACGATAAAAACTGATACTCCTCCATTATCTTTTTAATCAATAAATGTCTCTCTTTCAAGGGGACTTCCAAATAAAAACGCGATTCCAATAAAATTGTTATCAATTCTCTCATCTTATTTCTGTCAGTACGCTCTTTCATATTCATTCTTGTCATTTCTAAGCCTTCACATAATAATTATTGTCTTTTTAATACTGAAAATATATCGGTGTCTGTCTGATTTTGCTGTAGGTATTTGTCCTACATTCGATAAGTACTACCTATCCTTCAATGTCAATTTTTGAAATAAAGTCATATAATGTTTAATAAATCTCTTGGGAAGGAGTAAATTTAATGCCCGAAGTTGAACTTCCGAATACTGAAGAACTCGAAGAAGTAAGAGGCAAACGGTTCACTAAACGAGTCGCACTTACTACCTCCATTTTTGCTGTTATTCTTGCTATCACCTCGTTGGGAGGCAATCCCACCAGGCTTCACGTCTTTACAGAATTTTAAAATATCATCAGCACATGGACGAGTGTCTTCCGCATAAACATTTATCCCAATCCATAAACTCAAACAGAACAATGCAACTGCCAACGCAAACATTTTAGTCAGTTACCCCATCCTTATTATTAAATAGCAAATGAAATAACATGAATCAAAAACGTCCCCATAACTGCTCATGCCAAAATTTTTCTTTAAAACCAATCTTTGCTTCTCTCAATCGTTTATAATCCATCTTCAAACGTTCGTCCGCAACAGTTATGTTGCGCTTTGTCATACTTAAAGGTTCCCCTTCAACTCCGAATGCATAAATTTTTGTAACTTCATTAGTCTTTCCTTCAATGACAAAAACATAATCAGCAGAAAAAATGTACATATCGATTTCATCTTCCGCCTCTCCCATTGTGTACGTATCAAACTTCCGTGTAAAGATCTGTTTGTTTAATGTAATAGTCAGATCAATTTTTTCTCCCTTTCTGGCAAGAGATATAAAGTCTTCGAGTCTGTTAAACATTCTCTGTTCCGTCACGGGGTGACTCCTTTGCTTTTTTAAATAATCGAGAGCCTTCATGCCCTCGTGCAAATATTTATATTCTTACTTCTGTTATAAAACTATGGAGTAAAATCACTTGAAAGGCTAAAAATGTCTAAAATGTTCTGGCTGTAAGTAATGTCTCAAAATATCACGCCGAGCAATAACACCAACTAAACGGCCTTCGTCTGTCACCGGTATTCTTATTATATTTTTCTCAATCATGATAGTTAAGACATCTTTTACCGATGTAGTTACATCAACGGTTAAGGGCTCCTTTGTCATTATATCATCAGCTGTAATTTTTCCAAAATCCTTACCCGCACGAACCTGCTTTAACAAATCAAGCTCAGTCACTACCCCAATAACTTTACCATTTTCATCAGTTACAGGCATTCCACTGAAGAAACCATAAAATATTTCAAAAGCTATGTCTTTTGCTGTCGTATCTTTCATTGCGGAAATAGCTGGTCTTGTCATAATTTCTTCTGATTTTAAGTTTAAATCCTTCAACTTTTCCTCCACAAAAAGGGATCTTCTCAATCTAATTACATTTTAACTACATTGATCGCATTGGGACCTTTCGGGCCTTTTTCAATATCAAAGCTAACCTTGTTACCTTCAGCAAGGGTCTTAAAACCACTGCCCTGGATGGACGTATGGTGGACAAATACATCACTGTTATCTTCACTGGTAATGAAGCCGAAACCTTTACTGTCGTTGAACCACTTCACTGTTCCTTGTGTCATTCTATTTACCTCCTTATTTATCAAACTAAAATCTCAGAAGGACTCAATAAAAAAGGCCACAAAGCTAAAAGTCTTTGTGGCCTTCTGTGAACGCAAAAACCTCTAAAATCTCATTAGTACAGTATCATGTCCCTAAGCAGTTAGTCAAAGTAATTCAATCATGATAGCGCACCCGTGGAACTGGATAATGCTTTCTTTGAAAACTGAACCAAGAACCTAAAATCAAAAATCCCTTTTACCTGCTCCTTCCTGAACTGCGCACGGACTGCTAATGACCATCGCGGCAGATGGTCAAGGGACAAATAATCTTACAATATCCGTTTGATTTTTTCGAAGGCCTCTTCTATGATGTGGGGCTTGGGCAGGAATGTTGTCCTGAAATAGACTCCGTCCTCCTGTCTTCCGAATCCCGAACCGGGGACGAAGACGACTCCCTCTTTAAGCGCAGCGCGGACGAATTCGACATCCTTCTTCCATTTCGGCGTCTTTAGCTTAATGAAGGCATAGAAAGCGCCGTTTGGAACAGGAAACGAAAGCGGCAGGTCCTTTGCGATCTTCATAAAGGCATCCCTTCTATCAATGAGCTTTTTCTTTATGTCCGCGATGTAGTCCGGATATGAGGGGTCCTCTATCGCTGCGGCGGCGGCCTTCTGAAACTCCCAATTAACGGAAAGGCGCTGGTTGCATAAGAGGAAGAAGGCGTTCTTGACTTCCTCCCACTTGTCTCCGTGGAATGTGACCCACCCTATCCTTGCGCCGGGATAGTTGAAGTTCTTGGACATTGAGCTTCCGTATATGAACGGTACCTTGTCTCTCGCTATCTTTCTGAAGTCAACCCTTTTGCCTTCAAATATAATCTGATCATAGGACCCGTCGTAAAATATGGGGACGTCGTACTCGGCGCAGAGCTGGACGACTTCCGACAGGTTCTTCTCGGAATAGACCGAGCCCATCGGATTATTCGGGTTGATTATTACGATCGCCTTTGCACCTTCGATCTTCTTCGCCAGGTTCCCTATGTCTATCTGGCCGTCGGAGTCGTGCCTGTAAAACACGTTGTCCCCCTCAAACTGCTTCGCCTTGCTGAGATAAAGCGGATAGACAGGATTAGGAAGGAGGACCTTCTCCCCGAACCCTATAAACGAATGGAAAAAAAAATCTATGCCCTCGGTAAGCCCGGCAACGATAAACACGTCTTCGGGTCTGCATTTCTCAATTCTCGCCACGGTCTCCCTGAGCTGCTCATCGCCTTCGGACGGCGCGTAGCCCTTGCAGTTTTCCTCGAGCACACTCTTCACCCGTTCCGGTATCACCTTGAACGGCTTGAAGCCATACTGGGGCGGGTCTCCTATGTTCAGGTAAATCATCGTCTTGCCTTTGGCCTCTTCGAGCTTCGCCTCCATAACTATGTCCCTTATGGGGTAGCTTACGACATTCATCCTTTCCGTAGGCCTGTAAGGCAGCTGCCGTTTCAGGTGCGTCATTCCATTATCCCTTAAACTTTAAATTTACCCGTCTGACTGTTGCAATATACAGAACAGGCATTGAACGAACAATAAAAGGCATAAAAAAAGAATACCACTTGGAAAAGGAAATTAACAAGATATAAAGACCGGCTATAGTAATCCTTCAGTGAAAGGTGGAAAAAGTCATAACCCCACCTAACCTCCCCTTATCTTTTCGCCCCGGCGAATCCGCCCGAGTGCGGAAAGTGGAGGAATGAGTCCCCTCTTAGATTAAGAGGGGGATGGGGGGAGTTATAAGCCCAACATCATTTGACAAACTTCAGCATTTCTTTTATTTTTATTGTCATCAGTTCATTAGGAGGTTGTTTTGAGACTGCCGGATTGGGTGAAGGTAAAAGCTCCCGCAAGACTGCATGACACTAAACGGCTATTGAGGAGCCGTGGACTCACTTCTGTGTGCGAGGAAGCGAGATGTCCCAATATCGGAGAATGTTTCTCCAAGCCGACAGCCGCTTTCATGATACTCGGCCCGAAATGCACAAGGCATTGCGGTTTCTGCTCAGTAGAATCCTCATCCCCGCGGCCCCCTGACCCTGAAGAACCTGATAAAGTCACTGAAGCGGCCGGGGAAATGGGACTGCGGTACGTCGTTATAACCTCTGTCACTCGCGATGATCTTCCTGACGGCGGCGCAGGACATTTTGCTGAAACCGTCAAATCCATCAGGAAACATTTGCCGTATACAAAAATAGAGGTATTGACTCCTGATTTTCAAGGCAGACTGAATGACCTCAAAACCGTGCTGAACGCGAGACCCGATGTCTTCAATCACAATATCGAAACAGTCCCGAGGCTTTATACGGTCGTGAGGCCTCTTGCCGACTATCAGAGGTCTCTTTCACTGCTGGAAAATGCGAAGAAGTTTGCTCCCGAGATATATACGAAGTCGGGGCTTATGCTCGGACTCGGGGAGGAAATGGAAGAGGTTGTCGATGTTTTGAGGGACCTGAGAGATTCCGGGTGTGACCTTATTACGATAGGCCAATATCTCAGGCCGACAAGATATAATCTGGCCGTTGTCGAATATATAAACCCGGACATTTTCGAAACACTTCGCCTGACGGCCCTCTCCATGGGATTTAAGTACGTTGCTTCCGGGCCGCTCGTAAGGAGTTCAATGAACGCTGAGGAGATGTATAATAGTAGTGAAGTACTGATATCTAAATGCTAAACAGGGCATAGTTAGCCATAAGAGTTTTGGAATTTGGATTTGTTTAGCATTTTGAAATAAGGTGGAATCATGTATGAGTTCAGCAGAATAAAAAGGCTTCCGCCATATGTCTTCAGCATTGTCAATGCTCTCAAAATAGAAGCGAGACATCGCGGGGAGGATATTATCGACCTGGGTATGGGCAACCCGGACGGCGCGCCGTCAAAACATATTATAGACAAACTCTGTGAAGCCGCGCGCAACCCGAAAAATCACAGATATTCTGCGTCGAAAGGTATAACCCAGCTGAGGAATGCGATATGCGAATGGTATGCAAAGCGCTACGATGTTGTCCTCGACCCAGACCTGGAAGCGGTTGTCACTATCGGCTCCAAAGAGGGCCTTTCCCATCTCGCGCTGGCAACCATAAGTCCCGGCGATGTTGTAATGACACCCACGCCGGCATATCCCATACACCCTTACAGCATAATCATCGCGGGCGGCGAAGTGAGGAGTATCCCGATAGGGAAAGGGATAGATTTCTTAGAGGAGATGGAGAAGGCCTATAAGTCGTCGTGGCCGAGGCCGAAGATGCTGATAATAAATTTCCCTCATAACCCGACGACGCAAGTCCTCGATGGCTTGGACTTTTTCAAGAAAGTCGTCGACTTCGCAAAGGAGAACAACATTATCGTGATTCATGACCTGGCCTATGCGGACCTCGTCTTTGACGGCTATAAGGCCCCGAGTTTCCTTCAGGCGCCTGGCGCAAAAGATGTAGGTGTCGAGTTTTTCTCGATGACAAAAAGCTATTCCATGGCGGGCTGGAGAGTTGGTTTCTGTGTCGGGAACCCGGACATTGTCGGCGCGTTGATTAAGATAAAGAGTTATCTGGATTACGGGATGTTTCAGCCTATACAGATTGCGAGCATCGTCGCATTGAGAGGTCCGCAGGGATGTGTCGAAGAAGTGAAAAAGGTTTACGAGTCCAGAAGAAATGTTTTAATAAAAGGTCTCCACAAAGCCGGCTGGTACGTAGACCCGCCGAAGGCGACTATGTTCGTATGGGCGGAAATACCTGAACACTTTAAGAAAATGGGGTCTCTCGAATTCACCAAGTACCTGCTGAAGGAGGCGGGCGTCGCCGTATCACCGGGCATAGGGTTCGGAGAAGGAGGGGATAATTACGTCAGGTTTGCCCTCGTAGAAAATGAACACAGGACAAGACAGGCGGCAAAAGGGATAAAGAAGGCCCTGAACAAATGATAAATGTCGGCATAATCGGATTTGGGACCGTGGGCAGCGGCACAGTGAGGATCCTGCTCGAAAACAAGGACATTCTGGCGGAAAGACTCGGGTTCGAGATAAACCTGAAAAGAATTGCTGCGCGCGACGTTCGTAAAGAAAGAGGCATAAAGGTAGCCGAAGGGATTCTCACGACAGATGTGAATGCACTTCTGGATGACCCTGAGATCCGCATTATAGTAGAGCTTATAGGTGGTATCAGCCCCGCAAAGGAATATATCTTAAAGGCAATCAGCAAAGGCAAACACGTTGTTACAGCCAATAAGGCCCTTCTTGCCACCGATGGTGCCGAAATATTCACTGCGGCCCATAAGGCGGGAGTAGAGATAGGGTTTGAAGCGTCAGTGGCAGGGGGCATCCCCATCATAAAGATAATCAGGGAAGGACTCGTTGCGAACAGGATAAAGGCTTTGTACGGGATAATTAACGGCACTACAAACTACATCCTCACAAAAATGACGGAAGAGAACATGGAATTTGCCGATGCCTTAGCCAGCGCCCAGAAGCTTGGTTATGCGGAGGCTGATCCCACGTTTGACATCGAGGGAATAGACTCCGCACATAAGCTTTCAATCCTCGCGTATCTTGCTTACGGAATACCTTCCCCCTTCCGCGATATTTACACTGAAGGTATTTCACGTATCTCCCCCCTTGATATAAGTTTTGCTTCCGAATTCGGCTATAAGGTCAAGCTCCTTGCCATCGCAAAGGAGACGGACGGCAAAATAGAGCTCAGGGTCCATCCTACTATGGTCCCCCAGGATTTTCTCATTTCAAAGGTGGATGGTTCATTTAACGCCGTTTATATTGACGGGGACGCTACGGGCTCTACCCTCTACTACGGAAGGGGTGCCGGAGCTATGCCTACGGGAAGTGCGGTCGTCAGCGATATCGTTGATATTGCGAGGGACATTAAAAATAATGTTAAAGAAAGAATACCGATGGCGAAGACCGGCCGGCCTTTCAAAATTAAAAAAATGGACGAAGTCACTTCCAAGTATTATTTCAGGTTTTCGGCGCTCGACAAACCGGGGGTCCTCTCGAAAATTTCCGGGATACTTGGTACTTACAATATAAGTATAGTTTCTGTAATACAGAAAGGAAGAAAGATCGGAGAGGCTGTTCCTCTTGTTGTCCTGACCCATGAAGCGACTGAAAAAGATGTACGGAAGGCGATAGAAGAGATAGACCGGTTGGCTGTTGTCATGGGCAGAACAGTCATAATCAGGGTGGAAGGACAAGAAGAAGATTAAGCGGTATGAAGGATGAATTACTAAGGCAGCACTTATCACTTTCCGTCATTGCGGCTTGTCCGCAATCCTTCTGGTTTTTCAGAAAGATTCCAGACAAGCTGGAATGACATTAATGTAGTTTTAATTATGGCCACCTTGATATGAAGGATGAAAGGGACGCATCCGAAAGGAACAAAAATGATTGGGATCCCGTGAAATTTTCTGAAGAACAGCTTCAGCGTTACAGCAGACATATTGTCCTTCCAGAGGTCGGAGAACAGGGGCAGACAAAGATCTTTAATGCAAAGGTTTTCATTGTTGGCGCCGGTGGGCTTGGTTCCCCCGCAGGCTATTACCTCAGCGCAGCGGGCGTCGGAACAATTGCAATGATCGACAATGACGAGGTGGAACTCAGCAACCTCCAGCGCCAGATAGCCCATAGCACGAAAACCCTCGGCAAGCCAAAGGTGGAATCTGCAAAGAATACGTTTGAGTCTCTGAATCCCGATGTTCATATCGTTCCTATCAGGGAGAGATTGACAAAACATAACATCCTTGATCTTATAAAAGATTACGATCTTGTCGTTGACTGCAGCGATAACTATGCAACAAGGTTCCTCGTTAACGATGCCTGCGTCATGACAAAAAAACCGCTTGTAACAGGCGCGATATGCAAATATGAAGGTCAGTTGACAGTGGTCATTCCCGGCAAAGGCCCCTGTTACAGATGTCTGTTCGAGGGGCCGCCTCCTCCAGACGCCCTTCCCTCCCCTCAGGGCCTTCTTGGCGTGGTACCGGGGGTAATCGGCACGCTGCAGGCAGCGGAGGTATTAAAACTTATTACGGGTGTCGGCCATATCCTTAAAGGCGAGCTTCTGATATACGATGCTCTCAAACCGTCTTTCAGGACTGTAATAATACCGAAAAACCCTGACTGTCCCGTATGCAGCGAAAACCCGGCAATAACGGAACTGATAGATTACAGTTACTAAGGCGGTCATTAGTGTAGTGTCTCACAAACGACTGGTGTTATGAACAGCCCAAAAGGGAGGTCATTCCCGCAAGCGAAGCGCGTCGGAAATCCTTCCGAGAAGCCCGGAAAGATTCCGGACAAGCCGGAATGACAAAGTGAAGCCAAATATAGAGCTTGCGAATCACCTTTGATAACACCATTTGTTTAAGAGACACTACATTAGTAAGGCGACGACCTATCATTTTTTCGTCATTGCGGCTTGTCCGCAATCCTTCTCGTTTTCAGAAAGATTCTCGCCCCGGCGAGTCGCTGAGGTGACCAGATAAGCTGGAATGACATTAATGTAGCTTTAATTAAAGCTATTTTTGGAGTAAAATTTTAACTACTGGAATTGTCACGGTATGCTCAAGAGGTGATGAAGTCTCTATTGTTCCTGCATTGCAGTGGATAAATGAAGGAGGAGGCGATGAAACAGAAGCTTAAGCTGACCTTTCCCCAGCACCTTATTAAAGAGCCTGTCATCTTTTTGATGGCCAGGAAATATAATGTTATACCTAACATAAGCAGGGCAAGGGTCACAGAGACCGTGGGAGAGATGGTCCTTGAGCTTGAGGGTACGGAAGAGAACCTTAACAAGGGCATACAGTCTCTGAAGGAACAGGGAATTGCAGTAGAGCTTGTCGAAAAGGCGACCGAAGGAATCATATGAAATATATTGTTATCATTGGTGACGGGATGGCGGACAGACCCGTCAAGGAACTTGCAGGTAAAACCCCCTTGCAAAAAGCACGGACTCCGAATATGGACAAGCTTGCGAGGGAGGGAATCATAGGCAGCATCAGGACCATACCGGCCGGTTTTCATCCGGGATCGGACATCGCAAACCTGAACATCCTCGGATATGATCCGAACCTGTTTTATTCGGGCAGGGCTCCGATCGAAGCGGCGAGCATAGGTATCTCTCTAAAAGAAGAAGATGTTGCATACAGGTGTAACCTGGTCACTCTTAAATACAACAAAGACAAGACAAAGGCCGTTATGGAGGATTACAGCGGCGGCCATATATCCACTGAAGAGGCCAGAGAGCTTATTAATGAAATTAACGACAAGATAGGCAACGGAAGGATAAGTTTCTACCCCGGTGTCAGTTATCGCCACATCATGGTCTGGTCTTCAGGAATTTCGGATATCGAATGCACTCCGCCCCATGACATTACCGGCAAAGACGTTGCCGATTATCTTCCCGTCGGTAATGAGGAAGATATTTTAAGGGAAATAATGCTCAAGGCCGCGGGTATTCTTGAAGGACATCCTGTCAACAGGGACAGGATCAAGAGAGGCAATAAACCTGCAAACAGCATCTGGCTGTGGGGACAGGGGAAAAAACTGAATATCCCGAGTTTCAGGCAGAAATATTCTATCGGGGGCGCGCTGGTTTCGGCCGTTGATCTTATGAAAGGGCTGGGAATATGCGCCGGCTTTGAGATTCTTGATGTTCCGGGCATTACGGGGTACCTGGATACGAACTATGCCGGGAAAGCCGAAGCCGCTTTAAAGGCGCTCGAACGCGTTGATATCGCTTATATCCACGTTGAAGCACCGGATGAAGCGGGCCACTCGGGGAATTACATGGACAAGATAAAAGCCATTGAAGATTTTGATGCATTTGTCGTAGGTCCCGTTCTTCGGGGGATGGAGTCTTTTGAAGCTTACAAAATCCTTATTCTTCCCGATCATGCCACGCCGGTAGAGGTCAAGACCCATACCGAAGAGCCGGTGCCCTTCGTTATATATGACAACCGCAGGGAAAGAAAGAACAAGGCCGCCTCCTTTGACGAATCAATCGGAGAAAGAGATGATATAATGGTGATAAAGGAAGGGCACAAATTAATGGACTTTTTTATCAAAAGCGAATGAACCTCAAAGAAAAGACATTAGAGATTATAAATAGACTGAAGAAAGAATACCCTCATCCGAAGACTGCCCTCAACTTCAAGTCTCCCTTTGAACTTCTTGTCGCCACTGTTCTATCGGCACAGACTACCGATGCGCTTGTTAACAGGGTGACCGCAAACCTTTTCGGGAAATACAGGTCGGTCAAAGACTATGCCGATGTCACTCCTGAAGCGCTTCAAAAGGACATAGCCTCTGTAAATTTTTATAAGACCAAGGCCAAAAACATCCAGGCGGCCGCAAAGATAATAGTGGAAAACTTTAATTCAAAGGTCCCTAAGACGATGGATGAGCTTACAAGCCTGCCCGGGGTCGCAAGGAAAACGGCAAATATAATACTTTCCAATGCTTTCGGCATAAACGAAGGAATCGCCGTTGACACTCATGTGAAAAGGGTCGCTTACAGGCTGGGGATCACGAAAAATGAGGACCCTGCAAAAATCGAGCAGGACCTGATCGCTGTAACTCCTAAAGAAGAATGGGCGGATATTTCTCATCTGCTTATATTTCACGGGAGAAAGATCTGCCAGGCAAAAAAGCCAAAGCATCAGGAATGCATACTTTACGACATCTGCCTTTCAAGAAATATATAACCGCCAGTGTAGTGTCCCCTAAACAAGTGGTGTTATCAAATGTGATTAGTAAGCTCAATATTGGCTTCACTTTGTCATTCCGGCTTGTCCGGAATCTTTCCGGGCTTCTCGGAAGGATTCCCGACGCGCTTCGCTTGCGGGAATGACATTCCTTTTGAGCATGTACATAACACCAGCCGTTTGTGAGACACTACAATAGTTGCATCACTTGCATGAATATATTTTAGTACCTTATCTTATCATTTATTCTTCCTGCTGCCTTCATACAACTCAAACTGAAGGAGCCTGCATTCTATGCCGCCATTGAAAAAAGGGAGCTTTCGTTTTGCCCTCAATCCCACTTTCTTTGCAAGATCAAGGTTCCCCGTGAAGATATATCCCGTGTACCCCCCGCACTTTTTCTTAAAGAAATCGCCTATCCCCTTGTACACACTCTCAAGCTCTTTGATCTTCCCCATCCTCTCCCCATACTCAGGATTGATCATTACTATCCCGCCTCCGTCAGGAACCGTAGTCTCTGAATAATCACACACAGCAAATTCGATCAGATGGTCCACGCCGGCAATAGCGGCATTTTTCTTTGCCGCCTCAACAGCCTCTTTCCTTATATCGGTTGCGATAATCCTGCACCCTATGGTCTTATTTGTCTCTTTTTTTGCCTGTTGGCGCAGATTGATCCATAGCAATTCATTAAATCCCTTAATATGCATGAACCCGAAATTATCCCTTAACAGTCCCGGCGCCCTGTTCAGGCCTGACAGGGCGGCCTCTATAGAAAGGGTGCCGCTGCCGCACATGGGGTTGATAAAATGGCTGCTGCCTTTCCATCCGGATGCCTGAATGACCGCAGCGGCAAGGGTCTCCTGCATGGGGGCCGACATGGGGATCTTTCTGTAACCGCGCCTGGAGAGCGGTTCCCCCGATGTATCAAAATAGAGGGAGCAGTCCTCGCCCTTCCAGTACAGGTTTACCACGGCGCTGTCCTGCGCGGGGCCCGAATCAGGACGCTGTCCGCGCTTTTCCTTGATCCTGTCGACAATGGCGTCCTTGCATTTCACGTTTGCATAGCGCGAGTCCCTGATAGTCGGGTTATCCACACTGGAAGTTACAGAGACATACCCATCCGCTTCTATATACTCCTCCCACGCAATCTCCGACACCGAGCGATAAAGGTCATCGGCATCACGGGCGGTGAAATCCCTGATCAGGAAGAGGACCCGGTGTCCTGTGCGCAGCCGAAGATTGAGCCGGAGGGTGTCATCCAAAGTCCCCTCGGTCGCAACGCCGGCAATGGATTCGTATAGCACGGGGAAGCCCAGCATAAGGAGCTCTTCCCTCAAAAAAGGCGCTATCCCCTTCGCACAGGTGATCAGAATCCTGTTTTTTTTCACACCTTTATTTTCTCTTTCTGTCCGACGTATCTTTCCGGGCTGTGACGGTAATCATGAAATTTTCGGGCAGCAAGTCCGGCTCCTTCTCAAGCTCTTCGACAAAGACAGAGATCGCCTTTCGCATGAATGCCGAAAAGTGTATGCCCTTAGGTAATACAAGGATTCTCTGACGCATGTCTTCGTCAATGGTTGCTGTGTACTTTGCCATAACAACTCCTTATCTTTGAATGATGGGACCCCGGATAATCCGGTAATCGTATCCTTCAAAGGATACTGCATAAATGTAACACAAAAGGAGGATCAAAGGGCTTTGTTGACATAAAAATATCCTTAGTAGTACCTTAGAAGTATACCCACGAAGGTATTCATCTTTGAAAAACATAGACAGGAAAGTTCTCGCCATAATTTAATGACAAAAATAAATGTCCTGTTTCTGCAATTGGAAGTCATCCCGAACTGTCCTCCCCATATGGGGATGTGTCTGTTTATCAATGACTTGCAGAAAAAAGGAATAAACTGCACTGCCTACATCATCAATTCCGGCTGCGTTGACGATATTATCCCCCTCATAAGAGAAGGAGATTACAGCCTCATATGTCTGGAATCGATCTTTACCGTAGACACCGTTCGTCCCATACTGGAGCAGTTTCCTCACATACCCGTGCTTGCCGGCGGAATAAATGCCGTGTCTCTTCTATTCCATACCAATATTAAGTACGCGATCTTCGGTCCCGGCCGGAAAGCTATAAGCGCCTTCATCGATCAATATTTCGGTGCCGGCGATTTCTCTGCTGTTCCCAATCTGTTTTTTAAGGATGGCGACCGGATACTCTATTCAGGCAGGACAGAGCATTGGAACCTGAAAGAAGAGCTGTTTCCGTATCGGCCTTTCCTGGCCTGGCAATACCTGGGGCCTCAAAGAAATCCCACGGCGAGCTTCAATGATGTCAGTATCATCGCCGGCACGGGTTGTCTCTATTCAAGTTCTACCGCATCCTCCCATGCCTTTAACATCAGGGATACTGTAAGAGGACTCGGTTATAATATTTCTGATGAAGCCCTAAAAAGACTGGAGGAGATATATAACCGGAAAAATCATGGTTGTTCTTTCTGCATCTTCCAGTATCAAGAGCACACCAGCTTCCCGGTTTCCGAGACGGTTGAACTTCTCTTAAAACAGGCTTTATATCTCTACGAGACACACAAGGTAACGTCCTTTCAGGTGCAGACTGAAAATCCCTTGCTCTTCCTGGACAGTTTCATCAGCGCTCTGCTCAAAAAAGAGATACCTCTCCAGAAAATAAGTATCAGGACCAGGGCGAACCTTCTGCTGATGCATAAGAACATGCTGTTGAAATGCCTTGATATGGCCCGTGAAAATCATTTTTATCTCTCCATCGAGCAGGTCGGGTTTGAAAGTTTCTATGACGATGATTTATTGAGATTCAACAAGAAAGTGGATGCGAAATTGAACATAGAGGTCCTGCACCTTCTGAGGGATATCAACAACGAGTACGGCGAAAATGTCGGCATCGATGTCGGCCACGGCATTATTCTCTTTCATCCCTGGACTACTCTCGAAAGCATCGCGGAGAACCTGAAGCTGATGTCTCAATATAATGATGTCTTCCCCCGCCTTTATTTGGGTTCCCTCATACTTTATTCAGAATTTCTTCCGATTTACCGGCAGATCACGGAAGAGAAACTCGTAAAGGAATCAGAATATTGGTATGGAATGGAATATATTATGAAAGACCCTTTGGCTGATAAAGCATACGAACTTTACAAAATTTTACTGTCATATTTCGGCGGTGATATTCCCGTTCAGGGATACTTAAAGAGTTTAGAATTAATGAGTGATCACGACATCGACGATATCCTCAAGAGAGTATTTTCTCTGGTTCCGGTCACCGAAGCATAAAGTACAAATCGGTTCAACTACCGGCTCTTCGATACCCGTTTTATCATCTGAGGATATAACCCTATCTTGAAATTGCAACGCCTAAGCGTCCAGAAAATTTGTGAATCAGGTGGGTTTTTCACTTGCAGGGATATACAGCTTCACGGTAGTTCCCTGGTTTTTCTTACCGTTTATTTCCAGATGACCCCCACAGGAACGGAGAATTTCACGGGTGATAAACAGACCCGATATTTTTCCTTTCTTTTTGGATGATGAAGATATACCTTGGCGATCGTTTCTCGTCATTCCCGGGCCTGTATCCGAAATCTCAATGACTGCAGATTCGCGTCCGGAGACAGTTCCGGATTGAGTTTTTACCGATAGAGTTCCACCTGACGGCATAGCATCTATTGCATTATTAATAACATTCAGGATTGCGTGCTCAAGATAGGAAGAATTTATCATCACAGGGGAAGTGTAACCACATTCAAAAACGGTCTTAATATTACAGGAGTGGACCTGAAGGGACGTCATAGTCTCGATCTTTTTCAGCACTGATATCAGGTCTGTTTCAGATAAACCCTGATCGGAAATACCCGTACTGAGAAATTTGGCGATGAAGCTGTCGAGGCGTAATATCTCCTGCTCCATTATTTCCGTAAATTCAACAAGCGCCCTTTCATTGGCATATTTTTCTCTCAAAAATACCACTGCCCCCATTATTGCATTTAAAGGGCTTCTCACACCGTGGGCAAAGGTCGCCGAAATTTGGCCTATGTCAATAAGTCTTTCCGACTGCTTCAGTCTCTCGCGCATTACGCAGCCGGGATATCCCCCGATTGAGATATTTGAGCCTCTAATGTTACCTTTTTATGTTTCATATGAATAATGCGTATCTCTGCTTTCAGACTATAATTTTTCCGTTTTATTGCCGTAATAGCGGCCCTTTGGTAAAGTGCTACTGATAATAATGGTCTTTCTCTATTTTGCCGGGAGTCAGGGAGATTTCATTAAATATATTTTCCTCTCCCGTCTCAGGCAAACGGTTGATACTTTCAGAATTATTCTTTGAACTATGCAGGAGGGGCTCTATTGAAAAAATGGAACTTATTTATGGCGAAAAGAATAAGTGATTGATTGCCAAATTTGATAAGCGTTATCCTGAGATGAGTGTTATCAATAAAAGCGAGCGCCTGGGACATAATGCCCGGGGGATCGTGATCATAAGAAAGATCAAAGTCGAAGCATATCGCCGCCGAGAATGTGGACATCAATAGACAAACACCCGCCGCCAGAAACGATAATTTGTCTCCGGGAAGAAATCCGTATCTGTTGGGACCGCGCTGAAAGCGTATATTGTATTTCATTCTGATGGCCGTAGTAAATACAAGAAAGATGCCAATTTGTAAACTTTTGATTTTTGGGAATTCTTGAGCCGTGCATACGGCAGACTACAGGCAATATGCCTTACCGGCGAGGCACATTGCCCTAATGAGAACTTTAACCCGAAAAATTCGGTAGATCACACATTCAGGCAGGCATAGCGACATAAAAATCTTGACAATGCAGAATTTGGATTTTCTATGTTATATATCTCCTCTGAATGAAAATATCCGGCTGGCCTTGATATCTGACCGCCCACAAAGGAGCTGCTGTCAAGCTTTTTCTGCCACTATGCCTTCCCTGGATATTCAGCCCACTTACTAAGAAAGACTACATCTCTCCCCTTGGGAGGGTGTTAGAATATGTATTCTTACTTATTGTTGTCTTAGTAATTCATAAAACCTATGATCGTAACGGCGGATACAGTGTTTGAGCGGCTTTAAATTCTGTGAAGATTTATCGGAACAGAATTTACCTCGGAGGGCGATAGCCCGAGAATGAGCTCAAATACTGTATCCGCCGTGTTCACCACTGATCTATGAATAATAAAGGTTAGTGAATCGAAGCTTTTTGCTTAAAAGCTGCCCCGCGAAAGGCCCCGGATAATGCGGATGGCGTCCTCGACCGTGTTTGCTCCCTGGATGAAATCCATGTCCCCGCTGCTGATGGTCCCCTCGGCAAGCATTGTGTCGCGCATGAAACGGCGGAGGTGGTCCCAAAAATCTCTGACCATTCCTACTACGGGGAAGTGCTCAAGCTTTCCGGTCTGAGCGAGTGTGATTACTTCGAAGGCCTCATCAAGTGTACCGAACCCACCCGGCATCACGACAAAGGCTGAGGAGTATTTTACGAGCATTACTTTGCGCACGAAAAAGTGCTCAAATTCGATAAACTTGTCGAGGTACGGGTTTGGTTTCTGCTCAAAGGGAAGCTTGATATTGCAGCCGAGGCTCACGCCTCCGCCCTCCTTGGCGCCACGGTTTACCGCCTCCATGATCCCGGGGCCGCCCCCGGTCATAACGGCATAACCCGCATTGGCAAGGGTGCGTCCGAGCTCCCGGGCCAACTCGTAGTAGCGGTGTCTTTCCGGAAATCGAGCCGACCCGAAGACCGTAACGCACGGACCATCAAAATCGAAACTCTCGAAACCGTGCAGGAATTCAAGAAAAAATCTAACAGCGCTCTCGAGATCTTCGCCCCGTTTCCGCCTGCCGGAGAGAAAGAGTTTCTCCGCGCCCACGACCTGGCTGAGCAGCGAGGAAGACTGTATCATTTCCGATAATTTGTTATTCATGACCTTCTCCATTCCAATGACTTATCATTTTATTAAGATTAAAAAAGACACTCACCCTCAATCCCAATAATATTCTGCAATCATCCATTCTCAAGGTCGATTTTCAGAGGCGCAGCATGCCATATTTTTTCGTTGTACTCGCGTATAGACCGGTCCGATGAGAACTTTCCCATCCGCGCAACCGTGAGGACCGACATCTTTGTCCATTTTTCCTGATCTTTGAACGCCTCGCTCACGCGCTCCTGGCATTCAATGTAGGACTGATAATCGGCAAGGACCATGTGCTCATCGCGGCAAAGCAGTGAGTCGATGAGAGGCTTAAACAGGTTCACGTCTTTTTTGGAAAAAAACCCGGAACTGATAAGATCGATCGCTTCTTTCAGCTCCGGGTCGGCGTCATAGTAAGTCATAGGATTATAGCCCCGGGATTTCATGTTATTGACCTCTTCAGCAGTCAACCCGAAGAGGAAAAAGTTTTCGGCTCCAACCTCTTCCCGGATCTCGACGTTAGCCCCGTTGGCTGTGCTGATCGTCAGGGCTCCGTTCATAGAGAATTTCATATTTCCTGTCCCCGACGCCTCTCTCCCTGCTGTAGAGATGTGCTCAGAGAGGTCGGCAGCCGGATAAATCATTTGACCGTTTTTGACATTGAAATCAGGAAAGAAAACAACCTTCAGCAGGCCTGCCATATCCGGATCATTGTTTACCGCTTCGGCGACGGCATTGATCAGTTTTATGATGAGCTTCGCCGTGAAATAGCCGGGAGACGATTTGCCTCCGAATACGAATGTGCGGGGCGTTATGTCTATCTTCGGATTTCTCCTGATCCTGTTGTAGAGCGTTATTATGTGAAGGACATTAAGGTGCTGGCGCCTGTATTCATTCAGGCGCTTCACCTGGATGTCGAAGAGCGTCTCGGGATCAACAAAAATCCCGGTCCTGTCATGAATTATCCCGGCGAGGTCACGTTTATTTTCATACTTAATCAGTCGCCACTTTTTTATAAAGTCCGGCTCAGAGGCATGGGGCTCAAGCCGTCTCATCTCCTTTAATTCTTTGATCCAGTCCTCACCGATCGTATTCGTGATGAGTTCAGCGAGCCCTGGATTACTGAGGACAATCCAGCGCCTCGGCGTCACTCCGTTGGTTATGGTAAGAAACCTCTCCGGATATATTTCATAAAGGTCGGAGAGTATGGTCTTCTTAAGCAGCTCTGAATGGATTTCAGAAACGCCGTTGACAGCATGGCTTCCGAGGCCCGCAAGATGCGCCATCCGGACATATTTCTGATCACTCTCATCGATGACAGAGAGACGACTGAGCTTGTCGTTATCATCAGGATATTTCAACCATATCTCGTCGAGAAAGCGCCGGTTTATCTCGTAGATAATTTCGAGGTGTCTCGGCAGTATTCCTGCGAACAGCGGGAGGGGCCACTTCTGTAAGGCATCAGACAGAATCGTATGGTTAGTATACGAAAAGGTGTTCTGTGTGATGTACCACGCTTTGTCCCAGTTCACCAGATGTTCATCCACCAGGAGCCTCATCAACTCCGCCACGGCGATTGCGGGCTCCGTATCATTCAGTTGCACAGCAAAAGAGTTGGAGAATGTATGGATGTTTTTCCAGCGCAGGAGGTGCAGGCGGATCATGTCCTGAAGAGCGCAGGAAACAAAGAAATACTGCTGTGCCAGCCGCAGATGTTTTCCGGCGTACGGCTCATCATCTGGATATAGGATCTTGCCGATCGATTCCGAGGCGATCTTTTCATTGACTGCTCCGAAGTAATCACCGGTGTTGAAGGCCTCAAAATCAAAAGATTCGGCCGCCTCCGCCTTCCAAAGGCGCAGCAGGTTAGTTACGGCAGCTCTATATCCAGATACGGGGGTATCATACGCAGTCCCTTTGACAGAAAATTTGGGGATCCAGCGCACGCGGAAACAGTCCCGTTCGTCATAATACGACTCGGTGATGCCGCCGAGACTTATATTGTAAGTAATCTCGGGACGTTGAACCTCCCACGGGTTACCGGCCCTGAGCCATTTATCGGTCATTTCAACCTGCCATCCGTCCCGGATACCTTGAGAAAAGGCACCGAATTCGTAGCGGACCCCGTAGCCGATTGCAGGAATCCCGCACGTTGCAAGTGAATCCATGAAGCAGGCTGCAAACCTGCCGACGCCGCCATTACCGAGGCCGGGCTCTTCTTCCTGACCAATGAGTTCCTGCAAATTGAGTCCTAATTCCTTTGCGGCCTGAAAGACCTCGTTATATATACCGAGGTTGACGAGGTTGATTCCGAGCTGCGGCCCCATAAGAAACTCGGCGGACAGGCATGCCACGACTGTCAGGTCTTCCGTAAAGTTTTGGAGTGTCTTGATCCATTGCTGCATCATCCTGTCCCGGACTGCATACGCAAGAGCCAGGTACCAGTCGTTCTGCGTCGCAGCTTGGGGAGTCTTCGCAAGGCGAAAGTGAAGATTACCGAGTATGGATTGCCTGATCGCTTCCTCGCCCATGCCGGTGCGGACATCCTCTTGCTGCTTCCCGGAAGGCGTCGGGGTTACTTTTCTCTTTCCCTGCATAGCATATCTCCGAGAATGATTTAAGAGCACATACATTATACCTTTTTTATTAGTGCTTAACTCGAATAATGCAGATATTGTTCAAAAATTTATTTAACTCGATGAATTTATTTGAATATTGTTATGGCAGTGCATACCTTGGATTATTTGTTAAAGATACATTAAGGTATCGAAAAATAAATTTGTTCACAACATCTGCATTATTCAATTGCATCTTTAGGGTTAACGGGGGCGAAAAAGGCTTAGCTCACAGCATCCACAAATTTGATGCAATAGCCGGAGATAGAGTATTGGGGCGGACTTTTGCCGATATTCAAAAACATTACGATAATAAAGAGGCAAAAGCCCTCGGAGGAACCAAAAGCTTTCCCGAAAGCTTTCGGGAGAATGAGCGGAAATACTCTATCTCCGGAGCACCTACAAAGAAATTTTATGATCTGGCTTAGGCGGGGACTTCTTTAATCGCTTTTTTGTCCTGGTACCGCCTGCTGGCTTCCAGCGTCTTCTTCCTGAGCCTGATGGACTTGGGCGTAACCTCGACCAGTTCATCCTCTTTAATAAATTCTATCGCCTGCTCAAGGCTCATAATCTTAGGCGGTATCAACTGCAGCGCGTCGTCCGCATTGGACGCACGCATGTTTGTGAGTTTTTTCTCCTTTATGACATTTACGTCAAGGTCATTTTCTCTCGAATTCTCCCCGATGATCATACCCGCATATACCGAGGTATTCTCTCTAATGAAGAGCACCCCTCTCGGCTGAAGGTGAAAAAGGGCATAGGTAGTCGAAGTACCGGGTCTGTCGGCCACAAGCGCGCCGGTCTGTCTCTTCGATATCTGTCCCTGCCAGGGCTCGTAGCCGTCAAAGAGATGGTTCAGGAGACCCGTTCCCCTTGTGTCAGTGAGGAATTGCGACCTGAAGCCGATCAGGCCTCTCGATGGTATCCTGAATTCAAGCCGCACCCGGCCGTAACCGTTGTTATGCATCTTCTGCATTTTGCCCCTTCTCATCCCCACCTGCTGCGCCACGATTCCTACATAGTCTTCAGGCACATCTATGACGAGCAATTCCATCGGCTCATGTAAAACGCCGTCTATCCTCTTCATTATCGTTTCGGGCATGGCAACGGAAATCTCATATCCTTCCCTTCTCATCATCTCGACAAGTATCGCAAGCTGAAGCTCCCCTCTACCCATCACCTTGAAGGAATCGGTATCATCAAAATCCACCTTGATAGAGACGTTGTAGAGAAGTTCTTTTTCGAGCCTCTCCCTCAATTTTCTGGATGTCACATATCTGCCATCCTTCCCTGAAAAAGGCGCTGTGTTGACGGAGAATACCATCGATATGGTTGGCTCATCCACCTGTATCCTCGGCAGAGGCCTCGGATTTTCAGCGTCTGTGACAGTATCTCCTATGGTGATCCCTTCGATGCCGGCAAGGGCCACAATCTCTCCGGCAGAGGCTTCTTTGGCCGCGATCCTTTCAAGGCCCTGAAAAGTGAATAGTGATGAGACCTTTGTCTTCAGAGCCTGGCCGCTCTCCCTGACCACAGAGACATAATCATCAACTTTCACGGCGCCCGAAAAGATACGGCCGATAGCGAGTCTTCCTATATAATTATCATAATCAATATTTGTAACAAGCAGCTGCAAAACACCATCGTACTCATAGACCGGCGCCGGTATAGTGTTTATTATCGTTTCAAAGAGCGGCTTAAGGTTAGTCGAATCATCTTCCATCGAAAGTTTTGCAAAACCCTCTTTAGCGTTCGTAAAAATAACCGGAAAGTCAAGCTGGGACTCCGTTGCATCAAGATCTATGAAGAGGTCATAGACCTCGTTCAGCACCGCCTGAACCCGCGCATCACTCCTGTCTATCTTGTTAACGACAAGGACAGGCGGCAGTTTCAGCTCGAGAGCTTTTTTCAGGACAAACCTCGTTTGAGGAAGAGGGCCTTCCGAGGCGTCGACGAGCAGCAACACTCCATCAACCATTTTCAACGTCCTTTCGACCTCTCCGCCGAAGTCCGCATGACCGGGGGTATCTACAATATTTATCTTGACCCCGTTGTAAGTCACAGCGGTATTCTTCGCCATAATGGTTATTCCACGTTCCCGCTCGAGATCGATATTGTCCATGACTCGTTCCTGGACCTTTTCATTGGAACGGAAGATCCCGGCCTGTCTCAGCATTCCGTCTACAAGAGTCGTCTTGCCGTGGTCTACATGGGCTATAATAGCGATGTTTCTTAAATCGTCACGTCTCATAAATTTCAACCCTCTCCGCGTCCCGATTCCATGTTTATAAGCATCAATGAATCAAAAGACAAATTTAGTCGTTTCAAAGCCTCAGGGGTTTACATCCTGATTTTATCGGAAATGTCTCCGGTAGGACAATCAACAACTAATACTATTCTACAATAACCGCGAGATAAAAACCAGAAGATAAAGGATTCCGAAGAGACTTCGTAATTCTTTCGAGAATTGATTTATAATATCACACAATTGCAATATTCCATAATTTTGTTATTTTAAAATGTGGCGTCCATAATCGGCCGTGCAAACAAACAAGAACTTAAAAAAGTTGGTTATCTTCGGTGCGGCGTATTTTGATTTAATAAAGTTGATTATCAAAGGTGAGAATCAAATCCTGCCTCAGAAAAAACTTCAGGAACTCAGTTACAGGCTGATTGCAAAAATGCCCGACATTTCACTTGCACTGGTTTTCATCAGAGCAGCTCTTACCTGTAGAACCTGGGATAAAGAACATTTGCCAAGCTGTTCTGAATCTCTGACTGCGATACTATTCTGATCTTCTAAAGAAGCTTCCGAAAAATGCCGATAATTTAACCATAGAGGAAGTTGTTCGGGGTTAAGTATTTAATACAGGAAAGGGAGAGATCACATGAAGGAAAGCCTTGAGAGATTGATGAAATTAGCCAACAGAGGACATTTAACGAACAGCGAAATGAATGAGCTTCTAAGAATCTCCTTGTTTTTGGCGAGTTGGGCGATAGAGATGAATGCCAAATGTGTCATGAATAAGCAAGACAGGACAGCGATGGTGATTGTAACGTTAAGTCTGTTAACATCTCGCATTTTTGAAGATCTTAACATCGAACAAAGAAATATTATTATAAATCCCACTGATCCGGATGATGCTCTTTCCGGAGATATGGAATACTCGCACGTGGCAGGAAACTGCTAAAGCTATTGCTCTATTTGAATAAACCGTCTACTTCTGCGATCTGAACCTCGCCCTGGCTGCTGTCTGAAAGCCGCTTCCATTTCAATCTGCCGGATGCAATCTCGTCGTCCCCTATTATCAAAACTAATTTTGCGGACAACCTGTCCGCCTTTCTTAATTGGCTCTTTAATGAATTGCCCGCATATCCGAGTTCAGCCCATATACCTTTGTCCCTGAGCCGGCCGGCGATTACGAGCCCTTCTCTTTCGCCGGATTCACCGATTGCAGCAATGAGGACTTCCGGCATGGGGATATGCTGATCGACGGATGACTTAAGAAGTGATGCAATTCTCTCCATCCCGACGGCAAAACCTATTGCAGGGGTCGGAGGGCCGCCAAAATCTTCAACAAGACCGTCGTAGCGTCCGCCGGCTGCAATCGCATTTTGAGCACCGAGGTTTTCGCAGGTGACTTCAAAGGTGGTCCTCGTGTAATAATCAAGTCCCCGTACCATATTAGGATTTATGATATGGGGGATGTCCAGCAATTTCAGATATGACAACAACGTGTCAAAGTGGTCTTTGCATTCGCCGCACAGGAAATCCGTCACGCGGGGGGCGTCCGCTCTTAACTTTATGCACGCATCGACCTTGCAATCAAGTATCCTGAGAGGGTTCTGATCGTATCTCCTCTTGCAGTCCGGACAAAATCCGTCAAGTTTATCCGAAAACAAATCAATGAGGGCCCTTCTATAGCCGGGTCTGCATTTTTCACAGCCTATGGAATTAACCTCGAAATTAAGGCCCTGCAATCCGAGCCTCCCGAAGAGGAGTCTGAGCATGGATAATATCTCAGCATCGATCTTCGGTTCCGCTACTCCGAACGCCTCAACTCCTATCTGAAAAAACTGTCTGAAACGCCCTGACTGGGGCCTTTCGTACCTGAACATTGGACCCGAGTAAAAAAATTTCTGCGGCGCGGGCAGATTATAGAGATGGTGTTCGACATAACACCTCACAGCCGGGGCCGTGCCCTCCGGCCGAAGGGTAATTCGTCTTCCTGCCTTATCCGGAAATGTATACATCTCCTTTTCGACAATATCGGTAGTTTCACCTATACTTCGTATAAATATCTCTGTGGACTCTATGATAGGCGCACGCAATTCCTGAAATCCGTAAGCCGAGAACACGTCCCTTGCGGTCCCTTCGATTCTCTGCCAGGTATAGATGTCAGGCGGAAAGATGTCATGTACACCTTTCAGGGCGCTATACTTCATTCTTCCTTCACAACCCCCTCTTCTTCCTCCCTTTCTTTATCGAACTCGATCATCTTCATATGTCCCTCTACCAGTCTCTTTATCTCTTCCTTGAAATGGCGTCTTATGCCTTTAAGGTCAACGATGTCCTCATGGATCTTTATAACTTTCTCCTGCGCCTCCTTGAGTAAAGCGTCCGACTTGAGTTCAGCCTCCTTAACAACAAGCTCTGCTTCTTTCCTCGCATTTGTCTTATAGTCCTCGACCATCTGTTGTGCGGTCAATAACGTCTCCCTGAGAGTTGTTTCCATGTCTCTATATTCTTTAATCTGACTATCCAGCCTCTGCACGTTTTCTTTCAGAGATGCGTTTTCTCTGAGCAGGTCTTCCATCTCCTCCCTGATTACCTCAAGAAATGCATATACTTCCTCGACGTCAAATCCCCTGAATTTCATGGGGAACTGTTTCTGCTGGATATCAAGCGGTGTTATTCTCATAATAAAATGCCTCCTTTCAATTTATAGGCAAGTTCTATCAATGACTGTATAAGGAAATACTTTACAAATAATATGGCGAGTATTACAACCATAGGCGATATGTCGATCGCACCCAGACGGTATCCGATGACCCTTCTGATCGGCCTTAGTACAGGATCGGTTACTGCATGCAGGAACCTGACTATAGGGTTGTATGGATCGGGATTTACCCAGCTTATCAACGCCGAAATGATTACTATCCACATGTAAAAGGTAAGCAAGATATCCGCAATCTTTGCCAACGCAAGAAGCAGGTTAGCAAATACAAACACTTATTCTTTTCTCCCCAATTCTTTTGACCTGTCTGCCGCCGCTTGAATTACAGCGCTGATGATATCTTTAAACCCTTTTTCTTCAAAGGCCTTCAGACCCGCCGCGGTAGTCCCGCCCGGTGATGTCACCATCTCTCTAAGCTTGTCAGGAGGCATCCCTGTCTCAAGAAGTTTTGCCGTACCGATCAGCGTCTGCACGGCGAGTTCGGAGGCATTGTCCCTGTTCAGACCGACCCGAACGCCGGCTTCCGTCATGCTCTCCACAAAATAGGCGATAAATCCCGGACCGCTCCCTGATACGGCGGTCACCGCATCCATATATTTCTCAGGAAGCACAAGGACTTTTCCGACAGACATGAAAATATCCCGCACGATGCTCATATCTTTGTCAGGGATACATTCACACAACGAAAGTACGGACATGCCCTCCTGAACGAGCGCCGGAGTGTTCGGCATCACGCGAATTATATTGGAAGTATTTAGTTTCGAAGTGAGATACGACAGTGTTATGCCCGCGGCTATCGAGACTATCAACTTGTCCGAAGATATCAGACTGGAAATCCCGGCAGTGACATCATCCATATTCTGCGGTTTTACCGCGAGTGTTATAATATTGCAATTTGCGACGACCTCTTTGTTATCAGAAGTGGTTTTTACATTATATTGTTTTTCAAGATAGGCGCGCCTCTCCTGACGCGGTTCGGAGACCATGATGTCCTTCATACCGCTCTGAACCATTCCCTTTATCAAAGCCTCTGCCATATTCCCGCCGCCTATAAACCCGATCATTTACTGTCTCCTTTCTCCGAATATACCTGTGCCTACTCTTACCATAGTTGCACCCTCTAATATAGCAACCTCGAAATCATTTGTCATGCCCATCGAAAGTGCCGGAAGCTCGTAACCCTTGTTTTGGGCCTTATCCCTTAATTCTCTGAGTTCCCTGAAATAAGGCCTCGCCATCTCGGGATTGTCGAAGAACGGCGGGATGGTCATGAGTCCTTCAAGTTTGAGGTTTTTCATTCCTGATATGGACCTGATCAAATCCATGAGGCCTTCCCGTGGAATGCCATGCTTGGCCTCCTCCTCCGAGAGTTTTACCTGGATTAGGACCCTCTGGGTTTTCCCTTCATCACCGGCGTATTTGTTTATCTCCTCTGCAAGTCCGATTGAATCTACAGACTGGATCAGGCCAAAAAGCTGCACGGCAGTCTTTGCCTTATTTTTCTGAAGGTGTCCGATCAGCTGCCATTCTATCTCACAATTTAATTGAGATTTAAGATTTCCAATTTTTTCTTTCGCCTCCTGGACCTTGTTCTCACCGAATATCCTCAATCCTAATTCTATCGCCTCTCTTGTCCTCTCAATGTCGACAGTCTTTGTAACGGCGACGAGTTTGACGTCAAAAGGGCTCCTTCCGGATCTGATAGCAGCGGATGATATTTTTCTGAATATATTTTTTATATTTCCGAGAAGAACATTATCAGCCATACTGTCAATGAAGGCGTACCGGCCCTT
This sequence comes from Thermodesulfovibrionales bacterium, assembly GCA_963716185.1. Lineage (GTDB taxonomy): Bacteria > Nitrospirota > Thermodesulfovibrionia > Thermodesulfovibrionales > SM23-35 > CAVZMO01. The sequence continues at coordinate 2,155,261 of OY970295.1, read as the reverse complement.
TCAAGATATATCTTTCTTATCAACCCAAAAACTGCAATTAGAAAAATGCAGGTCTTGTTCATCCCGGCGGATTCGCTAGGCGGAAATAATATCTGCATTTTTCGGATCAAGAAAATCGATCTATTTTTGTCCAATGCTATTTTAGCATATCGGAAGTTCAATTGAGCTGATGTTAAGCAGGAAATTCCTCAGAGGTAGGTAGGATCGACCGTAACGGCGGACATAGTGTTTTCGCGGATTTAAAATTCTGTGTAGATTTATCGGAACAGAATTTACCTCGCAGGGCGACAGCCCGAGAATGAGCGAAAACACTATGTCCGCCACGCACCACTGAATGAATGGATACTCAGGCAGGGCTTTTCAACTTCAGGAAAGCGCTCTCCGGTATTCAGCCCAGAGCCTGTCTTTCCCGGTCCCAATGTCGATGAAATCCCACGGCAGGTTTTCGCTGAATTCCTTTTTTCTGAAGATGTAAAAATCCTTATTAATCCCTGCGTTCTCTGCAGCCTTCATCCAATCGTCAGTCTTTGACATCTCTTCAATTACCTTTGAGACGCGCCTGTCTCCCGCTGAAAACAGGCCCTGCATGTATGCATATTTCGGGACATCGTGAAACACCTTCACCCCTTTTATAGGCAGCAGGCCTTTTTTGATGATCTTCAGCCTATCCTTGACCTCGGAAAGGTCCTCCATAGGGTGCCACTGAAAGGGAGTGAACGGCTTAGGAACAAAGGTGCTGACACTCAATGTGATATACCCTTTGGCCGAAATACTTCTGATCTTTTTTACAAGATCGATGATCCCTTCTATATCTTCCCCTGTTTCCGTAGGAAGGCCGATCATAAAATAGAGTCTCAGGGTCTGGATACCTCTGGCGAACAGCAGTTCCGAGGTATGAAGGATGTCCTCCTCTGATATCATTTTATTGATCACTTTCCGCAGCCGCTCTGTGCCTGCCTCGGGCGCGATCGAGACACTCCTACGACCTTTTATCAAACCCACCAGGTCGGCGCTCTTTTCGCTTGCCCGCAGGGAGGTGATCGAGAAATCCACTTCCGGAATCCGCAATATCTCTTCGGCAAAAGGATAATCTGAAAGAGACGGCCCCACAAGTCCTATCCGATTTGTTTTTACCAGGGCTTCCTGAATCTCCTCTTTGATTTTATTAAGTTTCTTGGTCCTCGGTGGATTGTATACCTTGCCTGCAACACAGAACCTGCAATTCCATGGACATCCTCTCATGGCCTCAATAAGAAACATCTTGGAAAATTCAGTCCCGGAAGTGATAATGGAAGTTGAAAGTTCCGAGGCAGAGATATCTTTGAGGTAACGCCTTTTGATGATTTCCGGGGCGCCTTCCAATGCGCGCCTTTCAGAAATGTTTCCTTCGGCATCATAGGATATGCTGTAGAATTTCGGGACATAAAGACCTTCCACGGTCATAGACTTTTTTAGTATTTCGGCCCTGCCCGAAGACGCTTTATAGATGCCGAGAAATTCAGGCAGCATCTCCTCTGCCTCGCCTATAAAACATATGTCAAAAAAATCGGCCACCGGCTCCGGATTGAAAAAGGCGCACACGCCGCCCATGATTGTCAACGGATAACGGGCGTCCCTTCCCGAAGTTCTAAGAGGAAACCTTGATAACTCAAAGATTCTTGCAATATTGGGATAATCATTCTCGAAGGAGACAGAAAAACCGACGATGTCGAAGCGGTTCAGCGGTCTCCTGGATTCAAAAGAAAAAAGTTCGGTATTGGTCCTTATATGTTCCTCCATGTCCTTTTCATCGGGGAGGAAAGCCCTCTCGCAGACTACATCTTTCATGCCGTTTAGCAGCCCGTAAAGACCCTGGAACCCGAGGTTGGACATTCCGACATGGTAAGTATTCGGATAGACAAGGGCAATAGAAATCTTGCCGCCGGGGTCTTTGTAAACAGTGCCCTTTTCTTCCGACAGCAGATGATCAATCTTTTCTCTGATTCTCCGGCTCATGACATCACCAGCACACTCAACATTGCTATCGACCAAATAATATCAATCGGAAGCTGCAGTTCGCAGGAGGAATCTAAAAGCAGGTCCGCCCTCGGAGGAAACTCCTCATCGCCAAGCCATAAAATCAGGGCCACGGGTATTCTGGGCATCGGGAGAAGTTTTAACGAAGCATCACCGAAATCGAGGACCTCTGCACAGAGTTCCCTGCCTCTCTTAGTAAAAGCTTTTTTGTCGCTGCCGTATTTATTTGCCAGGTTGTCCAGAGGAATCACATGGCTCCCCCTGAAGAACATCTCTCCGTCCTTTATATCGGCCGGTTTGACAGGTCTTCCCGTGAGTGGGATATCCTTTGCATGTGCCAGGTACCAGAGACAGGAGGGCTTAAAAAAATAACCGAATTTCCTGATGATATCTTCTCCTGAAGGATCACAGCCCTCAATGGTCCTCTCTTGTGAGTTAATATGGAAATCCATGCAGAATGATCTCAATTTATAAATGCCAGCGGATTCATCGAAGGACACGGACGCGTTCTTGCAGATGACCGGCGGAGCAGAGTCTATCAGTATGTCCCACGCCTTTTCTTCTCCGGGTGATGTCATATGAAATAATAACATACCCTTGGTAAGGTGCTATGAATTAAAATGGGAGTTTGCCCTTGAAGCAACCATGTGCCTTCAGTGAAAGGTGGTTATTAAATTGTAAGAATCTCCCCTTACCCCTCTTTTCCAAAAGGGGAATATACGCCCCTGCGCCCCTTTTTTATTAGGGGAATAACTCTCCCTTTGGAAAAGGGAGATTAGGAGGGATTTAATGAAACTTAATATTATTAATATTTCTGGTTGCCACCCTCATTGAATTGTTACAAGCATCTATCAATGTTAATTTGGATTTCGGGTCTTCTCAGGTTATACTAATAGAATGAAATGTAAGCAATGCGGGGGGAAAGTTAAACTGGCCGTCGGCTGAAGGGGCATAACCTTACGCTGCGCGGAGTGCGGCAAGGTCTTTTCCGTCGAGGAATATATAGATAATATGGATAAAGAGACGTGGGAGAATATATCCCGCCATCCCTGCGACAGAGTTTAAACAAAGTCTATCTGTAAATTGAACGTATTTGTCATTCCCGCAATCCCGAAAGCTTTCGGGAGTCGGGAATCCTTCTTCAGAAAGATTCCCGACAAGCCGGAATGACAGGCAAATATAACTTGTCGAGTTTGTGGACAGACTCTAAAAGAATTCTTCAGCCTCCTTTACTGCTTCACTTTATTGACTATCTCTTTGATCCTCGGCAATGCCTCAATCGCAGCTTTTTCACCCTCGAGTACTGCTTCGTGCCTCTTTGAAAAATCGGCGCCTCCTATATAGCCCACCTTTGGTCTTATGACAACGTTCGCCTTTACGAGCTGAATGGCAGAGAGTTTGGAATACATGATACTTATCGCCTGAAGTATCGTCTCGACAGTACTTGCAGGCGGAGGCGCATCCGTGTCTCCTGAAATATCAACCGCTATGACGATATCGGCCCCGAGTCTCCTCGCTGCCTCGACAGCTACGGGGCTTACAACACCTCCGTCAACGTAAAGTCTTCCCCCGATAGATACGGGTCTGAATATCCCCGGTATCGAACAGCTCGCCCTCACCGCTGTGCCTGTATTGCCGCTTCCGAACACCGTTTCCCTTCCGCTCTGGATATCGGTCGCGACCGCATAGAAAGGGATCCGCAACTTCTCCATGGGAGTGTTTCTCAGCATGTAATTTACATACTCTGCAAGTTTTTCTCCCTTTATGAAGCCGTTGTCAGGGAACGTTAAGTCCACGATATCATCCTGCTGGATGCCGAAGGACAGTTTCTGGAGTTCGAACGCGTTAAATCCATAAGCGTATAATGAACCGACAAAACTTCCGGCACTCGTACCGATTATCATATGGACCGGGATTTTATTGGCCTCAAGGACCTTAAGCACGCCGATATGGGCAAACCCCCTTGCCGCGCCCGCGCCGAGAACTAAAGCGATCTTTGCCGTTTTGGGAGGCGGTTGTATTTCTTTTGTTGCGCAGGAGTAGATCAAAAAAAGAGCCAGCGATGATACCAAGAAAGTTAAAGCCTTATTCATATCTGTGTCCTTCCCTTCTGATAGTTTTAATAAAAATACTCCTAACGGAGAGTTTTTGTCAAAGATGTCCTTCCGGAATCACGGGTTTTCCGTTTCGTGATAGAATTATCTCTATGGATATTGTCGCTGCAAGAAATCTGACAAAGTATTACGGTTCTCTCAAAGCAGTAGATGGTGTGGACTTCGACATATCTAAGGGAGAATGCTTCGGATTTCTCGGCCCGAACGGCGCAGGCAAAACAACGGTGATGCGCATCATTTATTGTTTCATGCCGCCTACATCAGGAGAAGTGAAGGTCTTCGGCATGGACGTATATAAAAGTCCGAGTGCCATAAAGGCGCGTATCGGGGTCATGCCGCAGGAAGACAATCTTGACCCCGATTTCACCGTGCTCGAAAACCTCACCGTGTACGCACGGTACTTCGATATCCCCAAGAAAATTTCTTCAGCTGCCGCGTGGGAACTCCTTGAATTTGTCGATATAAAAGAGAAGGCCGATGTGAAGATAGGCAGCCTCTCCGGCGGGATGAAGCGCAGACTGGTACTTGCGAGGTCGTTGATAAATAATCCTGAGCTTTTGATACTCGACGAGCCGACTACGGGACTCGACCCTCACAGCAGGCGCTCCGTATGGGACAAGCTTAACCATCTCAAGGCCAGGGATACTACTCTGATACTCACCACCCATTACATAGAAGAAGCCGAAATACTCTGTGACAGGGTGGCTATAATGGATTTGGGAAAAATAGTAACTATCGATACTCCTTCAAGACTTACAAGTCTTCACGGAGGAAATCTCGAAGATGTATATCTAAAATTAACGGGAAGGCCATTGAAAGAGCAATGAAATGTGAAGTTAAAAATATGAAGGCGGGATATGGTATTCTCGCGGATTCTTTTGCCGATAGTCACATGCAATTATATGATAATAAAGAGGCAAAAGCCTCGGAGGTACCGAAAGCTTTCGGTACCGAGAATGAGCGAGCATACCATATCCTGCCTCTTCCTGTGAGATGGATGTTATGAATATCAGGCGCGCATCCAGGGTCTGGCAGAGGCACCTCACCGTCTATACCAAGCTTTATAAATCGAGTATAGCCCTCAATTTTGTGGAACCGGTCCTCTATCTCGCCGCCCTGGGACTCGGGCTCGGTGGCTTTATCAAAGAGATAAACGGGGTACCCTATGTCAAATTTATAGCTCCGGGCATCATCGCATCTTCTTCCATGTTCGCAGCCATCTATGAATGCACGTACGGCACTTATATCAGAATGACCCATCAGAAGACTTTTGACGCGATACTCGCGACGCCTGTCAACATTGACGACCTTATAGCGGGTGAGCTCATGTGGGGCGCAACAAAGAGTCTTATCTATGGGACGATAATCATCATCGTTATTTCCCTCTTCGGGCTTGTGGACTCGCCTTTAATAATACTCGCCGTACCTATGCTTTTCTTGAGCGGTTTGATCTTTGCGGAGATATCCGTAATATTTACGGCCATAATACCAGGCATAGATTCTTATAATTATTTCTATACGCTTTTTATGACACCCATGTTCCTTTTTTCCGGTATCTTCTTCCCCCTGGACAGCCTGCCGCCGGTCGTTTCCAGGATAGCCTTTTTCATGCCTCTTTACCATCTGGTAAATATCTGCAGAAAATTATCATCGGGACTTTTGATGACGAGCTTAAAAGATATCGCGTGGGTTTTAGTTGTGGTAATTTTGCTCGCCCCTTATCCCTTCAGACTCATGCGAAAGCGAATAGTGAAATGATCGGGTTTTGCAATTATTATCCTCAAATGGGGGAAGATGTGATGAAAAAGGCCTGCCATCGACACCTTGCAACCTTCCCATGGGGCCTGCCGACGGCAGAGGTTCTCCCCGTCCCGCCGACGACAGGATATACCGTATCATTCCGAAGAAATAAAGGTATAATATTTTTTTAATCTGAGAAAGGGGTTTTTATGGCTGACAAAACGATTGAGTTGCTCCGCGAACTCACAGAGGCTTCGGGAATTTCAGGTTATGAGGAGGAGGTCCGCAGAATTATAAAGCGGCACCTCAGTGATATCGCGGTCATCGAACAGGACCGCCTGGGCAGCATAGTATGCCGCAAAGGCGGAGAGTCCGAAGCACCGAGGATTATGCTCGCCGGGCATATGGACGAGGTCGGATTCATTGTCAAGCTTATCACTGACGATGGGTTTATCAGATTCAGTCCCCTTGGCGGCTGGTGGGGGCATGTAATGCTCGCACAAAGGGTTTTGATCAAGACGCGGGAAGGTGATATCAACGGCCTCATCGGCTCCAAACCACCGCATGTCCTCTCGGAAGAAGAAAGGAAGAAGCTGCAGGAGCCAAAGGACATGTATGTCGATGTCGGCGCCACTTCTTCAGACGAAGTGAAAGGACTCGGCATCAGGCCGGGTGACCCCATCATACCGGTCTGCCCTTTCACCATTTTAAATACGGGAAAGACATATATGGGAAAGGCCTTTGACGACCGCGTCGGCTGTGCCCTTTTCATAGATGTGATTAAAAACCTTGCAAAGGAAAAACATCCGAACACAGTGTACGGAGTAGGTACCGTACAGGAAGAAGTCGGCCTCCGGGGCGCGCGCACAAGCTCATGGGTTGTAGGACCCGATGTGGGCTTGACCATGGAGGTCAGTGTTGCCGGAGATGTGCCTGATGTCAAAAAAGAGGACGCTCAGGGAAAGCTCGGCAAAGGCCCGGTCATCATACTTCGCGACGGAACAATGATTCCCAATCTCAGGCTCAGGGACCTCTTCATTGATACGGCTGAGGAATTGAAGATCCCCTATCAGTTCGATATGCTTGAACGGGGAGGGACCGATTCCGGCGCCATCCACCTTCATCGCCTCGGAGTTCCAAACCTCGTAATAGGAGTACCGACACGACATATCCACAGCCACGCCGGGATCATCCACAGGGAGGATTATGACAACGCCGTGCGACTTGTAACGGCTGTCGTAAGAAAACTTGACGCAAAAACCGTGGCGGGCCTGATATAAGGCTTTGCACACGGTCAGGTCAAAGTAAAGAGGGATATTTTCGGGACAATGGCGAGACTGAAACCGCAGCTGTGACTTTTACGTGACCGTGGGGATTTGGATACTTTACTTGAAACGATCGATGAGTTTATGAGTGCCGACAAAATAAAGCTTATAAATGTTGCCTTCATGCTGAAAAACGCACCGATAGAAGTCGTCTACATAAAACTCCCAAAATTCAGAACCTTCAAGCTTATGGATTTTTAAAGAGGGATGTTTAGGGTTTTCTTTGAGAAGGGATATTTGCTTTTTAAATTTTTTCTTTATGTCTCCGGGGAGTGCGTCATACTGGGGCAAAAACTCCGGCTCTATGGCGATGAGACGATTGCTCAATCTCTCTTATCCAGTTCCTTTACAAATTCGTCTATATCATATTTCCTGTATTTACCATCCTTAAAGTTCTTCCCGGCTTTCTTAATCTTTTCCTGCACCTTTTCAGTCCAGAACCAAGCCTGAGAACGGGGGATGTTGATAGAGGGCTCAAGAACGAGCTTCCCCTCCCGTACCTCCAGAATAAGCTGATCACCTTCCTTTATGTGAAGTATCTCACACACATCTTTAGGTATGGCTATCTGCCGTTTCGGTGAAACTGTCAGTGTTTTCATAACCTCAATCTCCTTAGAAACTTTTAATGCATAGTAAAATAGTAAAATAATCTTACTATTTTGTCAATATTAACCATAAAACAACATAATTTAATAGAAAACTATTTCTGCACGAACTGAGGAGAATATATTATTTGCACCTCCTTCCTGTACTATTGTTTCTTAGAATTTTGCTCGGCATAAAATACTTCGAATGATAATCAATAAGATATTGCTGTAAGTTGAGAAACAATTCTGCTATTCTCTACGCGGGCAGGAATGGCAGGATGATTCTTCATAAGGCATATTTATATACATTGTTGTGATATATTTAATATATGAAGAAAAGAAGATTGACAATATTATTAATGTGTTTGCTGCTATTTTCAGGGTGCTATTACTATTATCCCCCTTCAATCGCTTTCTCATATTTGGGAGATAGACATTCACCCGCATTCTCTGATTGGGCGTATGCGTATGGAAATCCTTATACCCCTTACTACTTGTACTATCCTCGGTGGTACTATCATTTCGAACTTGAACAACCTTATCCTTATTTCGATTATAAGCCATACTGGCGCATGGAGTAGCTTAAAAGCGCATATACTTAGAGAAAATGACTTAAAATCTCTTTTTCCTGCATAAACTAAGAACCTAAAATCCTAAAACATTTGACCTGTATCTTCCTATAATACTTCCCTTTCAAACTTGATATAATTGTGGTGAGTATAACCGTTAATTACGAGGGCATAGAACAATTCTTAGGAGGAATTGTGATGGATAATCAGGATCAGACACGACGATATGAACGCTGTGTATTAAGAGAAGACATCTTGATAAATGGAATGACTCGTGCTTACTGTCAGAATATGTCTGAAAACGGAATGTTTCTGTGCATATTGCAACCCCTTGAAGAAGGCAGTGTAATTAATATAAGTGTTCCTTCGAAATTTGCAGTGAAGGCTGTAGTCAGGAATTCTCAACCGGGGATTGGAATGGGGATAGAGTTCATTGACTTGGACAGCGATCAGAAGATAATAATTAAAAGATTCATTGATGAGAAGCATGATGCTTCAAAAAGGTCTGCGTTATAACTAATTTATGGGTCTATGGCGCTCATATTTATATATACGCCTCGCCGTTTCTTCCTGAAGCCCGCATTTACAAAGAGTAACAAGAAGATGTATATTTCAATAGGCAATAAATGGTGCTTTGAGTTGTCCAGATGACTTAATAATAGGCGAGTTTAGATTAATGATTGATGACTTACCTGAGATTCGTGTTACAAACTTTGAGGACTTTCCAGCACTCCCATTTGAAACAGTTGGAGAACCGCTGGATAAGCTCTTGACATCGACGATAAACCTTGTAGAGCGAGTGTGGCCTCAACAGTACGAGGACAGTGTCGAACTAAAATTACTGTTGCTTGGATTTATAAAAATCACTCAGAACACATATGAGAGCATTCGATATCTTTGCGCCGACAAGCCTGCCGATGCAGGCAGGAAGCTGGAATTTAGCGTATCGGTGCCGCCTCTGGCACGGACAATCCTCGATACTCTTTGTACCGTAATATTTTTGTTTGACAATGTCCAACAAAGGATTTCATGGTATCACAAATCAGGATGGCGTGAAACATATGAGGAATATGTGTTATATAAAAATGCTTATGGTGGTGATCCCCAGTGGGCTAAACATCTTTCCATGCTTGAAGCATTAATCAAGTACGGCCAACATACGTGGGGGATCACTGATGAAGAAGCAAAAAATCCTAAGAAATATATACACTGGTGGCCAAATCCGGGTAAGATGGCCCGCATATCTAATACTTCGGAAGACCGACGAACATTTCTACGTTACTTAATACTACAGCGAAGTTTGCTATAGACAAACAAAATGGAAATCTGTAATATAGATTGCATAAAGGCGCGTGAAGGAGAGGCTGCCTATTTTGCCGGGATAAAACACACTTTTCGGCAGCGTAGGATTCTTACGCCTGTAGCGAGTAATGCGATCATGATACGAAGAAATATTGAATCAGAAAAAGATTTGCGCACTGTGCAAAAGCCTGGTGAAATCGATTCATCGCCAATCCGCGGTGCAGTACATGAGTTGCCGGCGGTTACCTTGCAGATAGCGAATCAAACGAATCTGGAGATTGTGTGGGATCAGCTGGTACGCCAGCATCATTATCTGGGTTATCAAAGGCTTTTAGGACATCGCCTGAAATATCTCGCGTTCATACAGGGCCAGCCCGTAGCAGCCTTATCCTTTAGCGCACCGGCATTGAAACTGCGAGTGCGGGACCACTATATCGGCTGGTCGGCTGAGCAGCGAAAAACAAATCTCTGCAGGATCGCCAATAACAGTCGGTTTCTGATACCTGCCTGGGTGGAAGTGAAGAATCTCGCCTCCCATGTGCTTGCCCTGACTCTTGCCCGACTCACTCGTGATTGGGAAGAGCGGTTTGGGACACGCTTATGGCTGGTGGAAACCTTTGTTGATCCGGCCCGATTCAAAGGGACGAGTTACCGGGCGGCGAATTGGAAATTTATCGGCCAGACCTTCGGCAGCGGCAAACAGGGGAAAGGCTATGTATATCACGGATGCATCAAGGAGGTATATGTTTATGAGTTAGAGCCCCACTTCCGGGAAGAAATCGGATGCGAAAAGAAAACTTACAGCCTCTTTCACCGACCTTCACCAACCCTACATAAAGTGGAGGCGCTGCATATGATATTACGACATGCCGGATGGAATCCCGATATTGTTCCTTGTATGAAGCTTACCGAAGCGGATGTAAAGTTGACAGCAGAGGAACTCGTGCAGTTTCACGATCAATTTCACGGTTGTTTTGGCCGGAAAGAACAAAGACGCCTGAGTTTGGCATACATATCAGGACTTTTGAGCAACAAAGAAACCAAATCCATAGAGCCCATAGCCCTTGAGTTTCTGGATCAAACCTCCGTTCGGCCTCTGCAGCAGTTTATGAAAGGCCAGCGGTGGGATCATGAGGCGATGGAGATGCGCCATCAGACGTTGCTATCGCAATCTATCTGTTCACCTGAGGGCATGGTCACCGTCGATAGCAGCGAGTTTGCCAAAAAGGGGAAAGAGTCAGTCGGAGTTGCCCGCCAGTATTGCGGCGCTCTTGGCAAGGTGGATAACTGCCAATCTGGTGTCTTTGTGGGCTACTCCAGCGAGAAGGGCTACGGTCTGTTGACCGGCAGGCTGTATATGCCGGAGAGCTGGTTTAGCAAAGAGCAGGAAGATCGATGCAAGTTTAACCTGGTACCTGAAGATATTGCCTTTCAGACAAAACCGCAAATCGCCAGTGATCTCATTGATAAAATCGATAAGACGAATTTATTCCCCGCCAAGTGGATCGGCTGTGACGCCACCTTCGGGTCCGACTGGGAATTTCTTGAATCATTGCCGCAGGGGAAATATTATTTTGCCGGTATTAGATCGAACGCCCAGGTCTTTCTTCATAAACCTACCGTGGGTCTGCCGCCCTATCAAGGACACGGCCCCCGGCCCAGCAAACCAATCCTCATAAAGGGAAAGACGCATACGGTCGGTGAAATCGCCAAGTCCAAAAGGCGTATCTGGTCCAAGGTGGTTCTTGCTGAAGGGGCGAAAGGACCCATCCTGGCCGATGTCGCCTGCCTCAGAGTCTATCCGTCCCGCGACGGACTGCCTCAGAAGGACTCTGTCTGGCTTATTTTAAGACGCACCACAGACGGACAGATCAAATATGCCTTCTCAAATGCTCCTAAAGACACTCCTCTTTCGGAGTTGTACAAAGCGGCCACAATGCGCTGGCCAATAGAGCAATGCTTTCAGGATGGAAAGAGCCAAGTCGGCATGGATCAATATGAGCACCGTTCCTGGCCAGCATGGCATCGCCATATGATATATGTCTTCCTTGCGCTGCACTTCCTGTTCCGGTTGCGGATTCAGTTTAAAAAAAACTCCGGCCCTGACACTGCCGCAAGCGCAGATACTCCTTGCGGCAGTGTTGCCGCGCAGAACTCTCACAATCAAACATGCACTTGAAATTGTTAGATATCATACGAGGAGAAACGATGTCGCCTATCGCTCACATAGAAAAAGAATCCTGGCTGCGATTGCCGATGGTTAGAAAAAACTTCGCTGTAGTATTAAATGACTGGTTTTATAGAAACCTGTCATCTGACTCTCATCTGAGTTGGTCAGGCTACGCGAGGCGCTTTTCAAACTTTATTGATGCGGATGAAAAAGACCGCACTAATAGGCTGATGAAATACAAATCTGACTGTGTAATGACAACGATCTCACTGGTTCTTGCTCTACTTTCCGAGATAGAATGCGAGATGAGGTTTGATCTCTCAGTTCGCCTGAAGTATGTGTGGGGAATATTGAGCAATTTTTATGGTGAAGCGAAAGAGCTGTATGAGTTGCGCTATCTGAATAAACTCTAATCAAAGTATCCTATCAAGGCGAAGAATTCAATATTGATCCTGCGGGACATCCTTCCTGTTATAAACATCTCGCCAAGTCACGATAGAGCACAAGCGTTCACACAGAAAGAGACATGTCTCCTGATCTATTAATCGGAAGCAGTTATACCTTTAATACGCATTTCGATAACCATGCTACTGTTATATCTCTGATGAGGTTCAAACTGTGGCCCTAGTTGTTTCTCCAGATTCTTGACTACAAGTTCCACCATCAGCATAATGTCTGATAAGTTGATATCAAAGCCGTGAGCCGTCAACGATATCCAACCTACTGGATATCCCAATTTAGGTGGTTTGGGAAAATTGATGTGCTCCTTAAGTTCCGGAAGACTATGTGACATTATAGCCTTCATTAAATAAGAGAGAGAATTCCCTTGCTTTTTTATTGTTCGGGAATCAACCCAATAAATAATTCCCCATATTGGTTTCTTTTTTGATAGTAGCTGGTCTATCCTCGCATTTAAGTGTTGTGAAGCATCACGTAGTAGTTTTATATTTTCAGTACTTGCGATAAACTCATACAGCTTAATTTCTTTAATTATGTGAACATTTGTTATGGCTTGTATCGGTTTAGATATGGGCAGATGTTCTTTTTCTGATTCTTTTAAGAGATGTTGAATCAAGAATCTCAGTTTGTTTATGGAATCAATAATAGTCCAAGCATCGGCGAATGCGATAGAACCTATATAACTATCTTTCTGCTCTTTCGTGGAATCGCTGACGTCGATGAGACTCTTACATAAACGATCATATGATATATCTGCAATATCAATAGAAGTTCGGATGCCGTCCAGTAATAGAGTCATCTTAGGGTCGCCCACTCGTGGTAAGAACCTAAGTGGCGAATCATTCCTTATAATCATATCATGTCCTCCTGACTGACCTTTATAATGCTACTAAAAATATACACCATTAGAAAAATCACAGCGATGGAACACTTCCTTCCTGAAAGAGAGATTTTGAAATCTTATTGTAAGATGCAACAATACTAATAGGAATCAACAAAATAGAGTTACCTACTTTTAATCTAAATATTTGACAAAATGAGCATTTTGTATTCTAATTAGAGTCAGGAAGATTTAAAGGACTCCCGATGGCTTATCAGATCAGTGATAAGACAAAGAAACAATCAACAAAATGTACCCGCATGTTCCGATGTCTGAATAATGAAACCTGGGATACATGTTCTATCGAAAGAGATATCCAAGGAGTGCTTCTTGCTATAATAACTAAGAGGGACAAAATAGATTGCCCTTACTATTTTTCTTATGGAAATGCATACTATTGCTATTGCCCTGCCAGATGTGAAATCTACAAACGTTTCAAGAAATAATATCCCCTTCTAATTGATAACTTCCTGAAATGTCGATTTCAACATTCCCCTCAACGATGGGATATTACGATTGGAAATCGCTAAACGGTGATCACCTTTCTCATTGCCCACAAATTGACAAGGAAAGTTCTTTCTGATAGAAAAGAGTTAAGAAGTCTTATATAAACTTTTTCTGGAACATTCGCAATAAGTCTATAAGGAGGTGATTCTTATGAAGAAGGCAGTAGCGATTATCTGTTCCGTGCTATTTGTGTTTGCTGCCACCGTGATATCTTTCGAAGTAGTGACAACTGAAGTGGATGCAGCTACAAAGACTACTGGTCAGAAAAAGATAAAGCAAGTTTCAGGTGAGGTTACAGCAATTGATCTGGTGAAAAAATCTATTATAGTAGAGGGGATTACCTTATATATAGTGGAGGGGATTACCACCGAAGCTGATGCAGATATGTTTGCCGACATTAAAGTGGGCGACAGGGTGACGGTAGATTACATTACAAAGGGGGTGAATACAGCGATCAGCATAATAAGAGAGATGAGATGATCCATCCTGATTGTGCGATTCAGCAGGTGCACGTCACAAAAATACCCTATTTACTCCAGGCGTAATATTAATCAGAACAATAAGCCTTTATCTGTGCAACAATACTTCCTGTTATAAACACCCCGCAAAGTCCCAATGTGGGGCCAGCGTACACATAGTACTAAACACATCGAAAATTTCTGACTTCCGTTGATTACGAAGTCTAAGTCACAGCCCGATGCAGCATGGATCGACGTGAAGTACCTCCCGTGAAATAGTTATTTAGGTAATATAGAATAATTGTGGTTTTCATAATCATAAACAATCCAAGTATCCTGACTTTTTTGAAATTGAAATTTTAGATAAAGAACTTCCATGTATAACGAGTTTGACATAAATACAATCTCAGGGCTTTCTGAAGCAGAAGCAGCTCAAAGGCTGAAAACAGAAGGCTATAATGAAATCCCTTCAACGAAAAGACGTAGTATTTATGCTATTGCCTTTGAAGTAATACGCGAACCGATGTTTCTACTTTTAATTACTGGTGGGGCAATTTATCTGTTGCTGGGTGATATACGAGAGGCAGTAATGCTGCTAAGTTTTGTTTTCGTTGTCATGGGCATTACGCTTTATCAGGAACGCAAAACAGAGAGAGCTTTAGAGGCGTTGAGGGATTTATCGAGTCCACGTGCCTTAGTAATTAGAGATGGTGAACAAAAGAGAATCGCGGGCCGTGAAGTAGTACGGGGAGATACTATAGTTCTGTCAGAGGGTGATCGGGTTCCAGCAGACGCCGTACTTGTTTCTTGCGTAAACCTGTCGGTTGATGAATCGTTATTAACCGGCGAATCGGTTCCTGTGAGGAAAGCTTCATATAATGGGACTATAGAAACAGTCCGCCCGGGAGGTGACGATCTGCCATATGTTTACTCCGGAACTTTAACAGTGAAAGGTTTTGGGATTGCTGAGGTTAAGGCAACCGGCATTAATACGGAAATGGGGAAAATAGGCAAAGCATTACAGACGATTGAACCTGAAGAAACCCCATTACAAATAGAAACCGGACAAGTTGTACGAAATCTTGCCATTGTTGGATTATCGCTGTGCATATTGGTAATTACCGTATACGGACTCACAAGAAGCAATTGGCTGAACGGAATCTTGGCGGGTATCACACTCGCAATGGCTATGTTACCGGAAGAATTTCCTGTGGTACTCACTGTTTTTCTTGCATTAGGAGCCTGGCGGATTTCCCAGAAAAGGGTACTCACCCGCAGAGTGCCAGCGGTAGAAACTCTCGGTTCTACTACTGTTTTATGTGTGGACAAGACCGGGACACTTACTTTAAACCGGATGTCGGTACGTAAGATTTTCACACGTGGTGAATTTTATGACTTAAATCTTCAAGATAAGCACCTTCCCGAAAACTTCCATGAGATTATAGAATTCAGCATCTTGGCAAGCCAGACAGCTCCTTTCGATCCAATGGAAAAAGCTTTAAAGGAAGTTGGGACGCAAGCTCTGTCCAACACCGAACACCTGCACGACAACTGGACACTGGTGCAAGAATATCCTCTGTCGCAAAACCTGCTTGCAATGTCGCATGTCTGGAAATCGCCAGATAGTAAGAATTACATCATTGCTTCCAAGGGTTCGCCGGAAGCCATTGCTGACATATGCCATTTAAATGAAAACCAACTCCAAAGTTTATCAGAACATATCAACTCCATGGCTGAGGAAGGGCTCAGGATAATCGGGGTGGCCAAAGCAGAGTTTAAACAAACAGACCTGCCCGGTGAGCAGCATGACTTTAAGTTTGAGTTTTTAGGTCTTATTGGATTAGCAGATCCCGTGCGTCCTCGTGTTGCCAATGCAATCAGGGAATGTTATGACGCAGGTATACGGGTTGTAATGATTACCGGTGATTATCCTGTTACTGCACAAAACATAGCAAGACAAGTAGGGCTGAAACAGTTAGACGGGGTCATTATAGGCTCGGAACTGGATGAGATGGACGATTTAGAACTTCAGCAACGAATCAAAACCGTCAATATTTTTGCACGGGCCGTCCCTGAACAGAAGCTGCGCATAGTGAACGCCCTTAAGGCTAACAGAGAAGTCGTAGCCATGACAGGTGATGGGGTTAACGATGCAGCAGCCCTGAAATCTGCGCATATAGGTATAGCTATGGGAAGACGTGGGACTGACGTAGCCCGCGAGGCTTCATCCATAGTGCTCCTTGATGACGACTTTACTTCTTTGGTACAAGCCGTTAGAATGGGCCGGAGAATATTTGATAATTTAAAAAAGGCAATGGCCTATATTTTTGCTATACATGTTCCCATTGCCGGCATGTCGTTGCTGCCCGTACTTTTCAATTGGCCTTTGGTACTGTTACCATTTCACATCGTATTTCTCGAATTAATTATTGACCCTGCCTGTTCAGTTGTTTTTGAAGCGGAGCCTGAAGAAGCCCATATAATGAAACGGCCACCCCGTAATTTACAGGAGCCTCTGTTTAATAAACGGATAATCACCTTTAGTTTGTTACAAGGTGTAAGTGTATTGCTTATCGTTTTGGCTGTTTTTCTTATTGCAATGTACCGAGGATTGGGTGAAACGGACGCCCGGACCCTCAGCTTTACCACTCTTATTTTTGCAAATCTCGGATTAATATTAACAAACCGCTCATGGTCGCGTACTATATTAAGCACCTTGCGCTGTCCGAATGCTGCGCTTTGGTGGGTCTTGGGAGGGGCACTTTTCTTTCTTGGCATAGTACTTTATGTCCCCTTCCTCAGAGATCTATTTCATTTCAGCAAGTTACATCTTATCGACTTGATTATCAGTTTTGGTGCCGGGGGTATCAGTATCCTTTGGTTTGAAGGATTTAAAATCATGAATAACGATCAGAGAAAATTATCTTAATATTGTTTAATCAAAATATGTACGCTAAGCTAAATCTAAATCTAAACCTAAACCTAAACCATAATAAAGCTGATCTATAAAAGGCATATGAACATACACATAAAACTTCTAACATTTTCAAAAAGGACATCTGCAATATTTGCTTTCGTATCACTATTCCTCATTGGATATATCGATTATATAACAGGACATGAGTTTTCTTTATCAGCATTTTATTTATTGCCTATTTCAATTGTTGCGTTGAATTTCAGTAGACCCATAGGAATTTTTGTTGCGGCAATCAGCGCTCTTGTGGAGACGATGGCCAATATTTTAGGGGGCGGTTTCTATTATTCTCGTCCTCTATTTCATTTTTGGAACATGACCATTCTCATGATGATATATATTGTTATTGCGACTCTGGTATCCCTCTTAAGGGACGCATACGACAAGGAACGAGAGAAAGCGGCAGAGTTAGCACGTTCAAATGCAGATCTTAAGGCGTTCGCCCACGTCGTTTCCCATGACCTGAAAGAACCTTTACGGGTAATTACAGGTTTTTTGAGGTTGCTGGAGAAGCGATATAAAGACAAACTCGATAAAAATGGTATGGAGTACATCAAGTTTACTGTCGATAGTGCTAAAAGAATGGATGAACTTATTAAAGACATTTTGGAATATTCACAAGTCGGTACTAAAAGCAAGGAATTCAAAACTGTAGATTGTTTATCCGTTTTTAGTAAGGCAATTTTCAATTTGCAGGTTGCCATTCTGGAAAGCGGGGCCTTGGTGACACATGACAACTTACCTACAGTAATGGGTGATTCCACACTATTAACCAGTCTCTTCCAGAACCTCTTAGGTAACGCGATAAAGTTCCACGGCGCTGAAACTCCCAAGGTTCATATTTCGGCTGAAAGAAAAGAGAACGAATGGGTTTTTTCGGTCCGTGATAATGGAATCGGAATAGACCTGCAATTTCAAGAACAGATTTTTACTGCTTTCCGGCGTCTGCACGCAAGAGATGAATATCCCGGTACCGGCATAGGCCTTGCCACGTGCAAGAAGATTGTAGAGTATCACGGTGGAAGAATTTGGGCAGAGTCGGAACCAGGAAAGGGCTCCACATTCTTCTTTACACTTCCCTATAAATCCCATTAATAACAATTTCCGGAAAGAGCATGGCATGTTCATTTACGGTTGTAATGCGCCCTAAATAATCGGTAGTCAAAATGCACATTTGATGAAGTATTAGATAAGAATTTGAAATGTCGGAAAACGTTTGTTGGTAGGTGAACGCAGCGCTTCAGTCAGATCATCAAGCACACTCTTTTCCCGAGGAAACAGACATAATTTTTCTCGTCAACAAAAATGTCATTTCGTCTGTGGAAAAACCTGATCGGGTTGCATCTGAAAGGCTCATTTAATGAAATAACCGGACACCTTCCATTGACCGTTTTTCTCTTTTTTGGGTGTTACAGTTTCGATTGCTTCTTTTTTGTTTTCAAATTCTGTTTTAAACTGGATGATGACATATTCACCATCGGGAGCGCCGGGGAGCGTCCTTGTATATGTTGAGGACAGCAATGAACGTTTTAAGACTTTGCCCAGTGGCTTCCTGACACCCTGAAGAGATGAAGTGAAATTTTCTCTGGAAACAGCCCACTTCATATACGCAGCGGCTTTGTCCCAGGCTTCGCCGTATTTTTCGGAATCGACAATCTTTAGCCATTTTTGTGCAGAGCTGATTGCCGCATCCTCAGGTTTAATTTTCTCATTATCTGATTTGGCGCCGGCAACCGAAAACAACAAAACATTTAAAAGTACAGCCACAAAAATGAAACCGTTAATCTTTTTCATTTTCCCTCCAGATATTTTTGATCTTGATAAGAATTAAACCCCGGCAAGAGCCTGTCGTCAGCCGAAATGCAATGAGAAAAAATTTAGAACCCTTTTATCGCTGCTCTGGCAAGGTCGAGAAGGGATGACGGCAATATGCCGATAAACAATACCGCAACGGCTGTGATTCCGAGGGCGACCCCGTTTGAAAAAGATGTGGTTAAAGTAACTGTCTCCTTGGGGTCCCTCATGTACATATACATAACTATCCTGAGATAGAAGTATGCGGATATTGCGCTGAAGATCACAGCTATAACAACAAGCCATGTGTAGCCTGCATTTATTGCGCTCATGAATATGTACAATTTTCCGATAAATCCTGCTGTAGGAGGAATTCCGGTAAGTGAGAACATGAATATCAGCATGAGCATCGCCGCGAGGGGGTGGGTCTTTGAAAGTCCCTGGTAATCATCTATGTTGTCGCCTTTAAAGCCCTCGCTCCTGAGCATAATTATCACTGCAAAGGCGCCGACGTTCATGAAAGCATAGATCATCAGATAATTCATCATGGCTGCGAGACCTTCATTGTTTGCGGTAATGATACCGAGGAGGGCATAACCTGCATGGGCTATGGATGAGTACGCGAGCATTCGTTTGATGTTTGTCTGGGATAACGCAACGATGTTCCCGACAGCCATTGTTAGAATCGAGATGGGGACCAGAATCGCCGCCCAGTCGACTTTCACAGACACGAGTGCCATCATTAAGACCCGTCCGAGAACGGCAAAACCGGCCGCCTTCGGGCCGACAGACATGAAGGCCGTAATAGATGTGGGAGCGCCCTCATAAACATCCGGCGCCCACATGTGGAACGGCGCAGCAGCGATCTTGAAGCCGAACGCAACTATAAGGAATATCACGGACAAGAGCAAAGATGAATTCTGGGCGAGTCCTCTTTCATTAATAAAGGCGGCTATCGACCTGAGGTCAGTTGTGCCTGTAAGTCCGTAGAGTATCGAAATACCATAGAGCAGGAACGCGGAAGAAAAGGCGCCGAGCAGGAAATATTTCAGCGCGGCCTCGTTCGATTTGATGTCATGCCTGAGGAACCCCGCGAGCACATACGTGCTCAGTGCCATAAGTTCGAGCCCCAGATAAAGCACGATAAGGTCTCCAGCGGACGCCATAATCATCATGCCGATCGTCGAAAAAAGGATGAGACTGTAATATTCTCCGCGATTTGCTCTTTCCACGGCAATATATTTGATGGATATGAGAACAGTCAGGACCACATTGAGGAGAAAAATCAGTTTAAAAAATGTACTGTAGCCATCGGAGATGAACATGCCGCCGAAAGTGGTTCCCGATGCCCCCTTCAGAGTCAATGCCACAAGGACCGCGCCGGCCATACTGACCAGTGCAAGTACTTCTTTTTTTCTTATAAAAAGATCCAAAAGCAGCACTATCAACGCCAGGGCAGTCATTGTCAGTTCGGGCGTTAACGGGTTAAGATCGGGAACGCGAAAATTCATCTGACTACCTCCATGATAGCCTTGGCTATATTCGTCTCTTGTCCTCCGCTCATATTTACCCTCTCAAGCAAATGTTGGACAGAAGGATGCATGAAGTCGAGGAAAGAGCTGGGATAAACACCTATCCACAGAACAAGTAGAAGCATCGGGATAAGAGTGATTGTTTCCCTGACATCCATGTCCCGGAGACCTATAATCTTCTGGTTCGTCTCCAAAAAGAACACCCGCTGATACAGCCAAAGCATATAGCCGGCGCCGATAATAATTCCCGTGCTTGCGAGAACCCCGGCCAGCTTGCTTGCGGTGAATCCGCCAAGGAGTATGAGGAATTCACCGACGAAACCGTTTGTCGCGGGAAGGCCTATCGCAGCAAGGGTAAACACCATAAAGAAAGCCGCATACGTAGGCATCACCGTCGCAAGGCCTCCGTAATCCGCTATCTTCCTTGTATGTGTCCTGTCATAGACAATACCCACCGACAGGAAGAGAGCCCCGGTAACAACTCCGTGGTTGAGCATCTGCAGTATTCCGCCTTCGAGCCCCTGGCTGTTCAGGGCAAAGATTCCGAGTGTCACAAAGCCCATATGGCTCACGGAACTGTATGCTATGAGCCTTTTTAAATCGGTCTGTCCGAGGCATATAACGGCGCCGTAAATAATCCCTATAACGGAAAGGGTCAACATTACCGGCGTCATTGCTTTCGAAGCCTCGGGAAAGAGTGGGAGTGAAAATCTGAGGAAACCGTATGCGCCCATCTTGATGAGTACGGCGGCCAGAATAACACTGCCGGCTGTCGGAGCTTCTGTGTGGGCATCAGGCAGCCATGTATGGACCGGCCACATCGGTACCTTTACGGCGAACGCCGCAAAGAACGCCCAGAAAAGCCATAACTGCATTGTATACGGGTAAGTCTTCGTCGTCAGATCAAGGATGTTGAAGGTCCTGCCGGAGTAAAGATAGAGTACGATAATCCCGACAAGCATCAGGACGCTTCCGACCAGTGTGTAGAGGAAGAACTTGATCGAAGCGTATATCCTGTTGGGGCCTCCCCATACCCCTATGATGAGGAACATGGGTATCAGCATCGCTTCCCAGAAGATGTAGAAGAGGAAAAAGTCCAGGGAACAGAATACGCCGATCATAAACGATGTCGTCAGCAGTATCGCTATATAAAATTCTTTGACCTTTGTCTTGATCGATTCCCATGATATGAGAACACATAGGATCGCCGTCAACGTCGAGAGCAGGATAAACAGGACACTGATTCCGTCAACGCCGAGGAAATAATTGATATTCCAGTCCGGAATCCAGGCAATTTTCTCGGCGAACTGCATCATATGTGTCGTCCTGTCAAAGTTCGTAAACAAGGGGATAGATAATAGAAATGTAGCAATGCCTGTCCCGAGAGCGATCCATTTTGTAAGCAGCTCCCATGACCTTCTATTCAAAAGAATGAGAAGGGCGCCGATAATAGGTAGGAATATGACAGTGCTCAGGATCGGATACCCCGGTTGATTCATTATTACCTGTTCCATCTTTCTCCTCTATGAGTCATAAACTATCGTAACAAAAGCACCAACGCGACTATGAAGAACGCCCCGGCCGCCATCATGATGCCGTAGTGCTGTGCAAGACCCGTCTGCACCTTCCTCAATTTCCCGCTGAATTTGCCTATGGCCCCGGGCACACCATTGACCACGCCTTCTATTACTTTTGCGTCAGTGACTGCTACAAGTATATTACTTGCGATCCACAACGTCGGTTTTATTATCGTATAATGATAGAGTTCGTCAACATAATATTTGTGATAGAGCAAGTTATATACCGGCCTGAAGCTTTTCGATATCCTTTCCGGCAGATCGGTCTTTCTCCAGTAAAGGAATGCAGCGAGTCCCAAACCCATAAACACGAGGGCTATCGAAAGACCCATAACGCTCCATTCTTCTGCATGTGTGGCATGGAACTCGGGCTCACCCAACACAGGCCTCAAAAACTCCGAAAAATGTGCGCCTCCACCAAATATGGGTGGAATCCCGATCCATCCGGCTGCTATTGCTCCGACTGCAAGGAGCATCAGAGGTATTGTCATTACCTTTGGCGATTCGTGTATGTGATGCTCACCGTAATGGGCCTCGTGACCGCCGTGGCCGCCGTGTTCTTCATGACGGACTCCGCGATGTTCACCATGAAAAGTCATGAATATGAGTCTAAATGTATAAAACGGTGTAAAGAATGCTCCCGCGAGAGCAAGAACCCATACGAATCTTCCTACCGCAGTCCCCGATGCATATGCCGACCATATGATCTCATCTTTACTGAAGAACCCCGACATACCGGGGAATCCCCCCGCGCTCAGTCCCGCGATCACAAACACGGCATAGGTAATCGGCATATATTTTTTCAGCCCGCCCATCTCCCGCATATCGTTCGTATGCACCGAATGGATTACGCTGCCCGCGGCAAGGAAGAGCAGGGCCTTAAAAAATGCATGCGTGTAAAGATGGAAAATACCCGCTGAGTAAGCTCCCACGCCGCAGGCAAGAAACATATAGCCCAGGTGGCTGCATGTTGAATAAGCTATTACCCTCTTGATATCATTCTGGGTAATAGCTATCGTCGCCGCAAAAAACATCGTAAGGGCGCCGATTATGGCGACTGTATTCATTGCTATTGGAGACAGATTAAATATCGGGTTACACCTCGCGACAAGAAATACGCCTGCCGTGACCATTGTTGCGGCATGGATCAAGGCGCTGACCGGTGTCGGGCCTTCCATCGCATCAGGCAGCCAGACGTGGAGCGGTATCTGTGCGGACTTTCCGACAGCGCCGCAGAAAAGCAGCAAGGCGATGAGGGTCGGAAGGTCAACGTTCCATCCGAGGAAATTCACAGTCTGCCCGGTGATGACTCCAGCTTTGGCAGCGGCAAATACGGGTGCATAATGAAGGGTCCCAAAGGTGAGGAATACCATAAATACCCCGATGCCGAAACCGAAGTCTCCGAACCTGTTAACGATAAATGCCTTCTTGCCGGCATCTGCGGCTGATTTTTTATTGAAGTAATAGCCGATGAGGAAATATGAACAAAGGCCGACACCTTCCCATCCGAGATAAAGCTGCAGGAAATTGTTACCCATTACGAGCATGAGCATGAAGAAAGTAAAGAGGCTGAGATAGGCGAAAAACCGGTAGTAACCGGTGTCTCCACGCATGTAACCGACCGCGTAAATGTGAATCAGCGACGCGCAGGTAGTGACAACGATCAGCATGACCGCTGTGAGCGGATCGATAAGAAATCCGAAGGTGACATTGAACGCACCCGAGACAATCCACGTGTAAAGGTCTTCATTTATGATTTTCCCCGCCGTAATCTGCGGCAGGACCCATATGATAGTGATCAGCCACGAACCTATTACAGCGAGGATCGACGGCCAGTGGGCCTTGTCGCGCAAAACTTCTTTCCCGAGAAGTATGTTGATCAGGAACGCCGCAAGCGGCAGGAAAGGTATCAAAAGATAATATTTCATGTTCAGTCCTTCAAACTCTTAACTATTGACCTCTTACTTTTCACTTTCATTACCCCCGCATCTCTTTCACTTCATCCACATGTGCAGTGGCCTTGTTTCTGAATAAGGCTATGACGATCGCAAGCCCTATGGCGGCCTCGGAAGCCGCGACAGCAATGACAAAGAAGGCGAGGATCTGTCCCCTCATGTCCTGAAGATAATGGCTCAGAGAGATAAGATTAATATTTACGGCATTCAGCATCAATTCTATCGACATGAACATAATGATTATGTTTCTTCTCGAAAGGAACCCGAAAACTCCCACCGCAAAGATCACCGTACTGAGCGTCATATACCAGCTTAACGGAACCATTATTTAACTTTTCACCCTCCTTTTCGCAAGGACTATAGCGCCGATTATCGCAACGAGAAGAATGAGCGACGCTATTTCAAAGGGATAGAGATATTCCGTATATATCAGCTTCCCCAGGACCTTCGCATTCGTTTCCTGCTTTATCAGATCGATCGAATAAATACCGGGCGGGGCCGCGATAAACGATCTGATCGACATTATGATGACCACCAGGAGGGCGACAGCAAATGTAAATCCAGTCGGCCCGGCGCCAATAAACCTGCCTATCCTCACTTCCTCTTTCAGATTCATCAGAAGTACTACGAACAGGAACAAGACAAGTATGCCGCCGGCATAGACAATCATTTGTATTGCCGCCATAAATTCGGCATTCAGGAGCAGGTATAAACTCGCGATATGGAAAAAAAGAAGGAGCATCCACATTACACTGTGGACAGGGTTCCTTCTCGTTATGACAAGTATTGAAAAAAGAACGGTCGCAAATGCGAAATAGGCGAACAACAATTCCTGGATCATTCTTTCTTACCTCTGAATACTGCCTGGCCGGGAGGTGTTCCGAGGTCTTCGGACATCGGCCGCCAGAATTTCTTGAAATATATTTCTCCCTTGCTGCCCGGCATATATTTGTCCCAGTTTGCAAGGAGTTTGTCTTTAGTCATGTACAAGTTTTCTTTCTTGTAATCGGAATATTCATAATTCTCAGTCAGTACTATAGCTCCGTAAGGGCAGACCTCCATGCAAAAGCCGCAATAGATGCACCTCAATAACTCCAATTCATAATTTGCGACCTTCCCCGCTTCTCTGGTGACCTTGATGCACTTGGAAGGGCAGACCGTCTCACAAAGGCCGCAGCCGGTGCATTTGGCTTTCCCTTCAGGGTTTTTGGCAAGAGCATGCTGGCCCCTGAAACCGGGCGCGATGGGTCTTCTTTCCCTGGGATACTGAATGGTAACGGCATGGGAGAACATCTTCTTCAGGGTGAGGGCCATACCCTGAAATATCTCTATAAAAGTAAACCTTTTTACAATTTCCCTTACGGTCACTTTATACTCCCTTTAAGTCGACAGTAAAATTTTCACCAGACCCGTTACCAGTATATTCGCCAGTGCAACGGGTATAAGTATCTTCCAGCCAATGGCCATTAACTGGTCATATCTGTATCTCGGCACTGTTGCCCTTATCCAGTAATAGAAGAATATGAACGCGTAAACCTTCATAAGAAACCACACAATGCCCGGCACATGTTTCAAGAAAGGCAGCACGGACGTGATATACCACGGCAGGGTCCAACCCCCGAGAAAACAGACCGTCCCGAGTGAAGCCATGATAAACATCGCTATATATTCACCCAGGAAGAAGAGTGCAAACCTAAACCCGCTGTACTCGGTAAAATATCCCGCGACAAGTTCGCTCTCTGCCTCGGGCAGATCGAAGGGCGTCCTGTTCGTCTCGGCTACCGCGGCAATAATAAACACGACGAAACCCACTATCTGAGGTATCGCAAATACACCGAAGACAGATTCCTGTTGGGCCTTTACGATGTCCGTGAGATTCAGGGAACCCGACATGATCATCACTCCGACAAGGCTCAATCCCATTGCTATCTCATAGCTTATAACCTGCGCAGACGACCTGAGACCGCCCATGAACGCGTACTTGGAGTTCGACGCCCAGCCTGATATGAATATGCCGTAAACACCAATGCCCGCCATGGCAAAGATGAATAAGAGTCCTATGTTAACGTTTGCGATTACGAAGTTCGAAGAAAAGGGAATAAAAGAAAGATTTACCATTGCCGCGGCCATGAAGATAACAGGCGCAAGATAAAATAAGGCCTTGTCTGCCTTTTCCGGCAGTATATCTTCCTTGAAAAACAATTTCAAACCGTCGGCAATCGGCTGCAATAACCCGTGCGGACCAACCCTCATAGGACCGAGCCTAACCTGCATATGCCCGATGACCTTGCGTTCAAAATATGTCGCATATGCTACGTGAAGCAATCCGACACCGAGAACAACCACGATCTTTATTAATATGATTAATATATTGAGTCCGAATTTGCCCAGAGCATCAAGCGCTTCCGGTGACATTATGTTCGTAACCGTATTCATCTTATTATCTGTCGCACTCTCCAAGGACGATGTCGATAGTGCCGATATTGGCAATAACATCTGCAACCAGATGTCCCACGCACAGTCTCGGCAGACAACCCGCATGAATAAAAGAAGGCGCCCTTACCCTCATCCGGTAAGGTTTCCCTGATCCGTCACTCACGAAATAGAAACCGAGTTCTCCCTTGGGCACTTCTGTTGCCACATAAATTTCACCTTCGGGCACCTTTGGCCCTTTCTTAACGAACTCGAAGTGCCTGACAAGATACTCCGCTGCCTTGGAAATTTCTTCGGGAACCGGGGCAGCAGCCAGTTCCTTTAGTTGTTCCTCACTCATGCCCTTGCCGCCGGGTACCAGTTTCAATGCCTTGAATTTACATGTCACAAAACAGTTCCCGCAGCTCAAACACATTTCCTGCTTAATCGTGTGGGGTTTTTTCTTCTCGCCGAAGATGGCCTTTGCAGGACAGGCCCTCATACACATGCCGCACCCCTTGCAGACCTTTTCGTCGATAAAGTATGCCAGCGCCTTAGTCGGATGTGTAATAGGCATCATCAAATCCTTCGGCTGAAGGGTGAATTTCGGCGCATCGGCCATAATAGGGCCGGTAGGCAATTTTTCAATACACTGTCTGATTATATTATTTGACTGCCTCATCTCGAGCATCCTGCAGCGGTATCTGTCGTACGTATCACCTGCTGTACCGATGGGCACTTCAAATTCGACTTTATCATATGCATCGTAGGGCATGTGCTTTCTTATATCGTAGGCGACTCCCGAACCTCTCAAAGTCGGGCCGGTCATTCCCCAGCTCACCGCCTCTTCTGCCGAAATAACGCCTATGCCTACTGTCCTCTGGAGCCATATCCTGTTCCGATCTATCAAAGTCTCGTATTCCAGAATCCTCGAAGGGAACTCTTCGGTGAATTTCCAGAGGCTGTCGAGAAATTCCTGGGGGACATCGTTTCTCACTCCCCCCACCCTCGGGTAGGTAACTGTGAGTCTCGCGCCGCAGATCATCTCATACAGTTCAAGGATCCACTCCCTTTCCCTGAAACAGTAAAGGAATACGGTCATTGCGCCGATATCAAGGGCGTGGGTCGCAAGCCAGAGGAGATGGTTGGCTATCCTCGACATCTCGCCGACTATTGTCCTTATGAATTTTGCCCTTTCAGGCGCTTCGATTCCGAACAGTTTTTCTACTGCGATACAATATCCAATGTTGTTTGACATTGCAGAGACGTAATCCATCCTGTCGGTCAGAGGCAGCGCCTGGAAATAACTTAAATTCTCACCGAGCTTTTCTATGCCCCTGTGAAGATATCCGACGTGCGGAGTAACTTTGACGATCGTCTCGCCGTCCAAATCAAGGACGAGCCTCAAAACCCCGTGTGTCGCCGGGTGCTGGGGCCCCATGTTTACATTCAGTTCTCTTGTCTCGAATATCTTTTCTATCTGGTCCATCCTATCCTTCCCACTCAAACTCTCTTAATTCCTTTGCTCTATCGAGGACCTCAATAAAACCATGCCAATCCTTTTCAAGGGCAGGGCCCTGTAAAGGATAATCTTTTCTCAGCGGATGCCCTTCCCAGTCTTCAGGCAAAAGGATTCTTCTGAGATCCGGATGGCCGGTGAATACGATTCCGAACATGTCGTAGCATTCCCTTTCATGCCAGTTTGACCCGGCCCAAATTGGGACCACTGAACTGATCTTCGGATCGATTTCAGGCACTTGCGCCCTGATGCGGATCTTGTGGCGATACTTCATGGAATAAAGGTTATAGATGACCTCGAACCGGACCTCTTTCTTCTTGAGGTAATCAACGGCTGTAAGGTCCTGCAGATGGTCGAGACTTAACAGCGGGTCGTCATGAAGGTATCTCAGGATTGGGACGATCTGGTCTTTCTTAACAATGACCGACACCTGATCTCTGAATTCCGTCACATCTATTACCTGATCAGGGAATTTCTCTTTTATTTTCTCTGCTATATCTTTCGGGTTCAGTCCTGCGGGGTGTATCGAGATTCTTACTTCGGTTACCGCCATGGACTCCACCTCGCCCGTTCTTTTCTTATCTTTTCTTGAAGAAGCATCATCCCTTCAAGGAGTGTCTCAGGCCTCGGGGGACAACCGGGAACATATACATCAACAGGAAGAAAAGAATCACATCCCTGGACGGTGCTGTAAGTTCTGAAAACCCCGCCGGTACATGCGCAGCTGCCCATAGCCACAACCCATTTCGGTTCGGGAATCTGGTCATAGACCCTTCTGACGACAGGGGCCATCTTCTTCGTTACGGTGCCGGCAACAATCACGCAGTCCGCCTGCCTCGGCGAGCCCCTGAAAATAATGCCGAACCTGTCGAAATCATAATGCGCCGCGCCCGCAGCCATCATCTCTATAGCACAGCAAGCGAGTCCGAAGGTCGTCGGCCATATCGATGACAATCTCCCCCAGTTAATAAGTTTGTCGAAAGAAGTGATAATTACATTCGGTGGCAATATCCTGGTATCTTCTTCTACCTGAATAAGCCCCATGGCTGACGTGTCGATCATTTTCCGCCTCTCACTATATTAATCGCTCCGCATGTTAATCCCATTGAAATGCCTCTTTCTTCCAAGCATAAATATATCCGATTAAAAGTATCAGGATAAAAAGCACCATCTCTATAAATGCATAGATGCCGATTTTGTCGAAAACTATCGCCCAGGGATAAATAAAAATCGCCTCAACATCGAATACAACGAAAAGCATGGCGATGACGTAGAATCTGATCGAGAACCTGTAGCGGGGTTCGCCGGTCGGAGTGATACCCGATTCATAGGGCATAAGCTTTTCATAATATGGCTTTTTCGGTCTGAAGATCGTGCCGATGAGAAGCGCGCCGAGACCAAAGGCGGTTGCAATAATAATAAAGATAAGAACCGGTAAATATTCTGATGGCAAATAAGTTCCAGGCATAAGCGGATATGTTATACTTAAAAATGTGACCTTTTGTCAAGTAAAAAATTGCTATTAAATCCAGATTTTGATAATAGAACAGAGAAGTAAGATAGGAAACACTTCGTGTCCAAAATCTTTAAAAATGAAGAAGCATAAGATTTAGTAATCTTGCTTTGGAATGTATCACGGAGCGAGAAAAAGATGGCGGCAAAGTTTAAAGCGGTAAGGTGGAGGTTTTTATTATGAATGACCAGGAAAAAGAATTAGAAGATACAATCCTACCACAATTTAATAGGGATAGAGCAAATGTGGTACCTATCTTGCAGAAGGTTCAGGAAAAGTGGGGGTATTTATCAAAAGAATCCATATATCAAATCTCCAGGTTCCTGGGGGTCACGGAGAATGACATCTTTGGTGTTGCCACTTTTTATGCCCAATTCCGTTTTACCCCGCCAGGCGATCACCCAATCAAGGTCTGTTTCGGAACTGCCTGTTATGTAAGAGGCATTGAAAAAGTATTAGACAGGCTTAAAGAAAGATTAAAAATAGATGTTGGTGAAACAACCGAGGATAGAAGATTTTCTATTGATATTATCCGCTGCCTCGGCTGCTGTGCTATCGCACCAGTTATGATGATAGGCGAAGAGGTAAAAGGTGCATTAACCCCAAAGAAGGCAATAAGCCTTCTTGCTCAATATGCGCCGGTAAGCATGGAAGAAGCCCCTGCAGGAGAGGTAAAGATAACAGAGGGGAAGGAGGGGTAGGATGCAAAGGTTAGCCGTAAAAGATTTGAAGAATATTAATGAAAGACATAAGGCAACCTTCACCTTTAAGGAAGGTGGATACAGGGCAAAGGTCACTGTCCATATGGGGACATGCGGAATTACCGTGGGAGCAAAAGATGTAATGGATGCGTTAGTCGATGAGGTAACAAAAAACAATCTCAAGGATATCATTGTTGCCTCAGCTGGCTGTGCAGGACTATGCGGCAGGGAGCCGATTGTAACAATTGAGCAATTGGGACGGGAGACAATAAAGTACTGTGACATGGATGCTGAAAAGATGCGGAAGGTTGTTGCAGAACATATAATTGAAGGCAAGCCAGTTGAGGATTATGCACTTCCTCCCCAAAAAGATATGACCTTTTATAATTTACAGAACTTGCGTGTATTGAGAAATATATGGTTCACGGATCCTGAAAAGCTCGAAGAATACATTGCAAGAGATGGCTATCTGGCTGCTGCAAAGGCACTTACTGAGATGACCAATGAGGAGATAATAAAGGTCGTTAAAGACTCTGGCGTAAGGGGAAGGGGTGGTGCAGGCTTTCCTACGGGCCTGAAATGGGAATTTTGCTCAAAGGTCAAATCAGATGTGAAATACATGCTCTGTAACGGCGATGAGGGTGACCCTGGTGCATTCATGGATAGGGCTGTTATGGAGGCAGACCCGCATGCTGTTATTGAAGGGATGATTATAGGCGCTAAGGCGATAGGGGCTCATAATGGTTATATATATGTGAGGGCTGAGTATCCCCTGGCTGTAAAGAGGCTCCAGTTAGCAATAGGCCAGTGCTATGAGGCAGGGCTCCTTGGTAAGAATATCCTTAACAGTGGATTTGACTTTGACCTTAAGATATATCAGGGTGCCGGTGCATTTGTATGCGGTGAAGAAACAGCCCTCATGCGTTCTATAGAGGGGAAGCGTGGTATGCCGAGGCCAAGGCCGCCTTTTCCTGCCCATAAAGGGCTATGGGAAAAACCATCGGTACTGAACAATGTCGAGACCTTGGCACAGATACCACTTATCATCTTACACGGCGCTGATTGGTACAGGAGCGTCGGAACCGAGAAAAGCCCCGGCACAAAGGTCTTTTGTCTGGCAGGCGCTATCAATAATGTTGGACTGATTGAAGTCCCAATGGGCATCCCGCTCAGAACTATCGTATACGATATTGGCGGAGGGATGAAGAAAGGGAAAAAATTCAAGGCTGTCCAGATGGGTGGGCCTTCAGGAGGCTGTATCCCTGAAAGCCTTGTTGATACGCCTGTCACATACGAGGATATCGTCCAGACCGGTGCTATTATGGGTTCTGGTGGCATGGTGTTCATGGATGAGGGTAGCTGTATGGTTGGCGTTACCAATTTCTTCCTGAACTTCACCAAAGCGGAATCCTGTGGAAAATGTGTTCCCTGCCGGATAGGCACCCAATGTATGTCAGAAATACTGGAAAAGATAATTAAGGGAGAGGGTGAACCCGAGGATATTGCCCGATTAGAAAAACTTTGCCAGACAGTCAGATCTGCTTCGCTCTGCGCTCTGGGTGGCACAGCCCCGAATCCAGTTCTTACTACACTCAGATATTTCAGGGACGAATATGAGTCACACATCAAATATAAGAGATGTGAAGCAATGGTTTGCAAGGAAATAATATCATCTGCATGTCAGCACACCTGTCCTATAGGAACAGAAGCGTCAGTATATACAGCCTTAATCGCACTGGGACGCTATGAAGAAGCGATCAAGGTAATTAGAAAAGACAATCCGCTGGCAAGTGTCTGTGGCCGTATTTGCCACCATCCCTGTGAAACAAAATGTAAATTAGGAGAAATAGGAAAACCTTGTTCGATAAGGGCACTCAAGAGGTTTGTTACTGACTATGGGTTGAAAACAGGTTTTAAATTACCCATTCAACCAAAAGAGCTCAAAAATCAAAAGGTCGCTATTATTGGTTCAGGACCGGCCGGGCTCACAGCAGGTTATTTTCTTTCTCTGGAAGGTTATGACGTTACAGTTTTTGAAGCTAAGGCAGAAATAGGTGGCATGCTTAGAGTAGCCTTACCTTTATATCGGTTACCAAGAGAAAAACTCGATGCCGATATTGAGGCCATCAAAGAGGCGGGGGTAAAATTCCGGACAAACACGGCATTACGAAAAGATGTCTCTATTGACAGCCTTTTCAACGAAGGATACAAAGCCATATTTATTTCGGTTGGCGCCCATAAGTCAATGGACCTGGGCATCCGCGGTGAGGATACCGAAGGAGCCTTACCTTCATTGAAATTTCTTGAGGCAGTAAATCTGGGGAAAGAAGTCAAGATTGGCAAAAGGGTCGGGATCATTGGAGGCGGTAATTCAGCAGTGGATTCTGCCAGGGTTGCTAATCGTCTCCCAAGTACAGAAAAGGTTACCCTAATATATAGAAGGACAAGGGAAGAGATGCCCGCATATAAAGAAGAGGTTGATGCAGCTATGGAAGAAGGCATCGATATACAATTTCTGACTGCTCCAATCAAGGTTTTAACGCAAAATGGAAAACTTACAGGCATTGAATGTATCCATATGGAATTAGGAGAACCGGATGCAAGTGGAAGAAGAAAACCCGTACCGATCAAAGGCTCTGAATTTACCGTTGAGTTAGATACACTAATAAAGGCGATTGGAGAACAGCCGGACATTTCTTTCCTCACGGATCAGGGACTTCAGATCTCCAAAAGGAATACACTTATAGTTGACCCTGAGACCTTAGCTACATCAAGAGAAGGCGTCTTTGCCGGTGGGGATGCAGCGACCGGGCCAAAAACCGTTATTCATGCTATCAGTGCCGGGAAATTAGCGGCCGAGTCCGTTGATAAATACCTTAAGGGGGAAAGTTTACAAAGACAATACAAAGTTACAAGACCCTCGATGTATATCGAACCTGTTGAACTGACCGATGAAGAAATAGAGAAAGCTGACCGTCCCGAGATGCCGCACTTACTTCCAGAGGATAGAGTTAAAAACTTTAAAGAGATAGAATTGGGGTTTACAGAGGAGATGGCTGTTAGAGAGGCACGGCGTTGTCTTAGATGCGAATTAGGAACCACCGATGGCATACAAGCAATGCGGGAAATGATAGAAAAGAAAAGAATCTTATTAGAATTGGAGAAGGTAGAAGGAAGCAAAAAATGATAGAACTAACAATAGACGGCAAGCCAATAGAGGTACAAGAGGGAAAGACCGTATTGGAGGCCGCTCAACAGGGTAATATTTATATCCCTACCCTATGCTCTCACCCATACCTGCCACCCTACGGGGCTTGCCGGATGTGCATTGTGGAGATCGACGGGGTGAGGGGTTATCCTCCCTCCTGTACTACCCCGGCATCTAACGGAATGATGGTAAAAACTGATACGCCGGTCATTAAACAGCTCAGGTTAGATGTTCTGGAACTTATTCTCTCACAACATCCACATAGCTGCCTGATATGCGAAAAAAGAGTGGAATGCGATGAGAATAAAGAGCCCCGGGAACGTATTCGGAAGGTGGGGATAACCACAGGGTGTAAGTTCTGCCCAAAAGATAGACAATGTGAACTCCAGGAAGTTGTAGATAAATTAGGGCTAAAAGAGATCAGCCTTCCTATCCATTATAAGGGCTTCTTAGTAGAAAAAGGGGATCCTTTCTATGATCGTGATTATAACCTTTGTATTCTCTGCGGGAGGTGTGTAAGGGTTTGCCAGGAGATACGAGGTGCAGGAACACTTTCTTTAACTTACCGGGGACCGCAGTCCATTGTGGGAACTGCCTATAACAGAAACCATATTCAAGCAGGCTGCCATTTCTGCGGTTCTTGTGTAACGGTCTGCCCCACAGGCGCCCTTTCAGAAAGAATAAGCAAGTGGGATGGTCCG
The DNA here is from genome assembly GCA_963716185.1 of Thermodesulfovibrionales bacterium. Lineage (GTDB taxonomy): Bacteria > Nitrospirota > Thermodesulfovibrionia > Thermodesulfovibrionales > SM23-35 > CAVZMO01. Next base: position 2,121,248 of record OY970295.1, on the reverse strand, counting down.
CCGGATCATTCTTTAGTAACCACTTGCTCATATTGTGGAGTAGGATGCCAGCTTCAATATCTGATAAAGGACGGAAGGATAATCAAGTCCCTTCCTGAGGACGATCCATTAGTAAATAAAGGGCAGGTCTGTGCAAAAGGCCGTTTTTCAGTAGTGGAATTTGTTTATCACAGAGGGCGACTCACCTCTCCTATGATAAAAAAGGATGGGGAACTAATCAAAGCGGGTTGGGATGATGCCCTTGATTTTGCTGCAGACAATCTTGCTAAATACAGGGGAGATCAATTTGCCATGCTATCTTCATCTCATTGCACGAATGAAGATAATTATATAGCCCAGAAATTTACCCGCCTTGTTATGAGAACCAATAATATAGATACCTCAGGCCGGTTCTTATATGGAAATTCGCTTCTGGGAATTACTCCGCTTTTATTGGAAACGAGGCCGATCTCGGATATCCGAAATGCCTCCGGTATCCTCTCACTGGGAATGGCTACAGTCCTTATTTACTCTATCATCGTTCCGGAGGTAAAAAAGGCGGTTGATCAAGGGGCTACACTTATAACTGCAGAGACTCTGGAGAATAATTTAGATTGTTTCTCCTCTTCCAATCTCCAGCCCCGGCCTGGCAGTGAGTTAGAATTGCTCATGGGGATGGCCAGGGTAATAATTGATAAGGGATGGTTTATTGAGAGTAATTGGAAAGATCTTATGCCATTAAAAGAGTCTTTAAAGGATTTCGATTTGGATTCCTGCGAGAAGATTACCGGTATTTCCAGGGATAAATTGACTAACGCTGCCCGGGTAGTAGCGACACAAAAACCTTTTATCATCATCATGGGACCAAGTATCGGACAATATACCAACGGCATAAAAATCATGCAGGCTATCGCAAACCTTATAGGATTGACCGGAGCAGGCATCATCCCGTTTTTGGCGCAGAATAATGCCTGGGGGGCATGGTATATGGGTTCGCTCCCTAACATATACCCAGGATTTCTTTCGGCTACTGATTCCGATGCCAGAAAGAAAATCGAAACCCTCTGGGGACAGAGCATGCCTACCAAACCCGGCCTTGAGGTGGCTGAAATTCTTCAAGGATCAAGGGCTAATAATAAGTTAAAATGTCTTTATCTCATTGGCAGGGATCCATTCTTAAAGGGTTCTGAACCCGAATTTCTAATCGCACATGATATTTTCCTCTCAAACTATAACAAAGACGCTGACGTAATCTTCCCTTCTGTTAACTTAGCCGAAGCCGAGGGGACCTATATTAATATGGAGGGTAGAATTCAGAAGGCAAGAAAGGCCATTCGACCCTTTGGACAGTCCAAACCAGATTGGTGGATAATCTGCGAGTTGGCTAAGAGGCTTCAGGGAAAAGGTTTTGACTATAAGGATTCTTCCGCAATCGCAGAGGAGATTTCTCACCTAATACCTAATTTTCCTTCTCATGACCGCTTTGAAAGAAAGAGACTGATTTTGCCGGATATGGAAAAGAGATTTGTCCCTATAGAATATAAGGCGACAGAGATGCCTGATGAGGATTATCCGTTTACTTTAATTATAGAATATGGGTTACACTCTTTTAGAAATACCGCTCTGAGAAGTAAAGTAGGTGGAATGAAGGCGCTATCCGATGAAGGTGAAGTCAAGATAAATATTGATGATGCAGTCAACCTGGGGATATCCGAGGGTGAAAAGATAAGGATAAACTCCAGGCAAAGCGAGATTACAGCCTGTGTAAAATTGACGCGGGTTGTCCCTCAAGGCATAGCCCTTTATACCCAGGACTCTCAAACCGGTTTAGACAGATTTGATACCAATCCATGTATGGTAAAGATAGAGAAATTATAAAGATTTAGGAGGGAAGATGTATAAAATTCTTGCCCGGCAGATGTTGGTCCCTAATATGCATCTTTTAAAGGTGCATTCCCCTGATATAGCAAGAAAGGCTGAACCCGGCAATTTCATATTGTTAATACCTGATGAAAACGGGGAAAGGATCCCGCTCACTATATCTGATTGGGATAGAGAAGAGGGCTCAGTTACCTCAATATTTATGGAAGTAGGGGCTACCACTCATAAATTAGCACTATTGGCCCCCGGAGATTCAATAAGTGCCCATGTTGGTCCACTGGGGTTGCCCACAGAGATTAAAAACTTTGGAACTGTAGTCTGCGCTGGTGGCTGTTATGGTATTGGAGGTATCTATCCCATTATGAGGGCATTAAAAGAGGCTGGGAATAAGGTTATCTCTGTTATCGAGGCCCGGAGTAGCTTTCTCCTTTACTGGGGAGATAAATTGAAATCTGTTTCTGACCAGCTTTACATTGTTACAAGGGATGGCTCACGTGGTATTAAAGGGCATATTCCTGATGTCCTTGAAAAAATACTAAAAGAAAAGAAGGTAGATAGGGTTATTGCTATAGGGTGTACCTACATGATGATGCTCAGTGCAGAGTCCACAAGGCCTTTTGAGGTTAAGACCATGGTAAGTCTTAACCCTATCATGCTGGATGGGACAGGTATGTGCGGGGTTTGCCGTGTATCTGTGGGTGGGGAAACAAGATTTGCCTGCGTTGAGGGCCCTGAATTTGACGGACATAAAGTGGATTGGAACGACCTCTTCTCCCGCAAAGAGGTCTATATTACCGAAGAGAGAGAAGCACTGCGAATGCATGAGTGTTGGAGTTATCCTGTTAAGATTCCTGTAGAAAAGTCATAGGAAGAAGCAGAAGGTGATAAGGATTGCTCTATCAATGGCAACAATAGGGGAAAAAGCTGGGGGTTAATACATATGGAAGAGAAAAAACCAGAAAAGCGAGTGCATATGAGGGAGCAGGACCCCTTGGTGAGAGCAAAGAATTTTATGGAGGTCCCATATGGTTATACCCCCGAAGAGGCTGCACGGGAAGCGTCCAGGTGTCTCACCTGCCTGAAACCTTCCTGCAGAACCGGATGTCCTGTGGCGGTGAATATCCCCTCCTTTATCAAATTGATTAAAGAAGGAAAATTCATAGAAGCGGCGTGGAAGATAAAGGAGGAGAACGCATTCCCCGCTGTCTGCGGGAGGGTATGTCCGCAGGAGATCCAGTGCGAATCTCTCTGCATCCTCGGCAAGAAGGGAGAACCTGTCGCAATAGGGAATCTCGAGCGCTTCGCAGCGGATTACGAAAGAGAACAGGGGGAGGTACAAATTCCTGAAAAACCGAAACCCACGGGCAGAAAGGTAGCCATAATCGGTTCGGGTCCCGGCGGTTTAGCCTGTGCCGCCGATCTGATACGGTCTGGACATCAAGTCACCCTTTTCGAGGCATTGCACAAACCCGGAGGGGTCTTGATTTACGGCATACCGGAATTCAGGCTTCCAAAGGCAATTGTCGAAAAGGAAGTGGAATACATTAAGAGCATGGGGGTTGATATCAGACTGAATTCCGTTGTCGGAAAACTCTATACCATCGATGAACTGATGAACGAACATGGATATGATTCGTGCTTTATCGCCACCGGCGCGGGGCTGCCGATGTTCCTGGGGATACCCGGGGAAAACCTCAACGGCATTTATTCAGCCAATGAGTTCCTGACAAGAGCTAACCTGATGAAGGCATATCTTTTCCCTGAATATGACACACCGATAAAAATAGGGAAAAAGGTAGCTGTATTCGGCGGTGGTAACGTTGCAATGGATTCAGCAAGGGTAGCATTGAGACTTGGTTCAGAAAAGGTGTATCTCATATACAGGCGGTCCGAGGCAGAGATGCCCGCACGAAAGGCCGAGATCCATCACGCCCACGAAGAAGGTGTGGAATTCCTGCTGCTCACAAACCCTCTCCGCTTTATTGATGACGGGAAGGGAAACGTCTCTGCCGTTGAATGCATCAAGATGGAATTGGGAGAGCCCGACGCATCCGGAAGGAGAAAACCGGTTGGCATCAAGGGAAGTGAATTTCAAGCCGAGATAGATGTTGCGATTTCTGCTATCGGTACAAGGGCTAATCCCCTGCTTACAAAAACAATACCTGATTTATTGTTGAATAAAAGAGGCTATATTGTTGCTGATGAAGAGACCGGTATGACATCGAAAAAAGGTGTCTTTGCGGGCGGCGATATAATCACAGGATCTGCAACTGTTATCCTGGCAATGGGCGCCGGGAGAAAGGCGGCAAAGGCGATCAATGATTATTTAAAATGGAAGTACTGGGACACGACTCCGTTTGTGAAATAAGAATCTTTGCTTTTACAAATTCCTTTAAAAACATTGAAAGATTCTGAATTGCATCTGTCCGGGGCAGATGCGCAATAATCTTATCGATATACCGCCTGTCCGATAGTAGATCAAAGGAGGGTTTGAAATTCAAGTCGAATATCCACGAAAGCTGCAGGAGTTTAAAATCATTCAGCGTCTTTAATGAAGAGAGAGTTACAATCTTCTTTTTGTAAAGGCTTGCCAGAACTTCCTCAGTATAACCGGGCTGGTCCGGTAAACCGAGGCTTACGGCAGATGCCTTATTTTCATCGGCACCTTCGTAATATTCCAGGAAGACCCGCCATATGTCGAGCTTATCGGCGTCCCTGACCAATTTGATGAAGAAAAGGATTTCCCCTCTCCCACTTTTAGGAACCGAGAAGGCATTGTGAAATTTCACGGACTTGATAATTATTTCCTGCTCGGAGGCAGGCAGACTTTTAAGGAGATTGTTCTCAACGAGCGTTTCAGCACCGAGAAGACCGTGATTGACGGAAATGTTGTCCCTGAACGTCCTGTATCTCGCGTACTGGGGGAATCGCCCGATATCATGGAATAACGCGACCGCCTCGGCCAGGAGTATGCTGTTCTCATCGGACGACAATCCTTTCGCAATCTCTATTATGTTTTTGCATACATTGAAAGTATGCTGCTCTTTGAGAAGAATATTTTTCTGGTCTTCCGTGTCGGAAAAATAGAAGGACCTGCAGTAACCCGATAACCATTTTTTAAAGACATTCAGGTCATCCCGTTTCATCTTATATACCCCGCGATTTTCATGCGATCCCCTTTTTTGTTCCACTAATTTGTGTCTGTTTATAAATGCATTTTTGTCATGCTGAATTTATTTCAGCATCTCGTAGTTCCTAATATTGATCAAACAGATAGATTCTGAAACAAGTTCAGGATGACATCTAATGCCTATTTATAAACAAACACTAATTATCTCCTGCCCATTTTAACCCCTATGTATCCCACATTGGCAAGGGGAATAAAAAAGGGGGTATGATTTTTTCAGACCTTCCGATAGAATAATAAACCATGTCGGATGAGGAAACAGATATTTATTTCATGAAGATAGCTCTCGAAGAGGCCGGTCTCGCTTTTACCGAAGGTGAAGTTCCCGTTGGCGCCGTGCTCGTAAAAGAAGGCGCTGTTGCGGCGAAAGCGCACAACTGCAGAGAATCATCGAACGACCCGACCGGCCACGCCGAAATTCTTGCAATCAGGTCCGGCGCCTGTCAAAATGGTAACTGGAGACTAACAGATACAACTCTTTATGTGACAAAGGAGCCATGTATTATGTGCGCGGGGGCCATGTTTAACGGAAGGCTCGGAAGACTTGTCTATGGATGCAAAGACGAAAAAGGCGGGGCTGTCGACAGCCTCTATAACTTGCTTTCGGACGGAAGATTAAACCATCAGGTGGAAGTAACGTCGGGAGTACTTCAGGAAGAATGTGCGGAGATATTACAGCGTTTTTTTAAATCAAAGAGGTAATGTTATATTAAGGGTCTTATAATTGAATAGACATTATTTTAAAAATCTCCCCTCACCCCTCTTTGCCAAAGAGGGGCATTATTCCTCCCTTTGGAAAAGGGAGGTTAGGAGGGATTTCATAAATCAATGTTGTCATTATTTTGAGACTGTTAATAACATTTACTAAGACGATCGCTGTCCTACTGTATACTGTTCCCGGAGGGGTGCCAGAGCGGTTGAATGGGACGGTCTCGAAAATCGTTGTGGGGGCAACTCCACCGAGGGTTCGAATCCCTCCTCCTCCGCCATCCTTCGACAGGCCCGGGACTTCATATCATGACGAGCCTGTCGGACCAAGCCATTAAGATTTTTGAATCGGATTTGATATCGTGATGTCCTTGACATCGAAATTTTTTATGGGATAATAATGTTTTATTAAGAAAAGTCATGAATGGAAATTTGGAAACCGATTCTAAGCTTATAAATATCTTGCTGGTGGAAGACAATCCCGCTGATGTGCTGCTGACGATGGAGGCGCTGAGGGAAGGCAATATCCCCCACGAAATAAACGCAGTGAATGACGGCCTGGAAGCGATGGATTACCTGCACAGTAAAGGTAAATACGCCGGGACGGCGTGTCCCGACATAATCTTGCTGGATATAAATCTACCGAAAAAAAACGGGTTTGAAGTGCTTACAGAGATCAGAGAAGAGCCGGCACTGAAACATATCCCGGTCATAATACTGACGACTTCGAGCTCAAGAAAAGACATTGTCAGGGCTTATGATCTCTGTGCGAACTGTTATATAACCAAACCGATAGATCTCGATGATTTTTTTAAGATCATAAGGTCGATAGAAGACTTCTGGTTCACAATAGCAAGGCTGCCTTCAAGATAGAACATGCTTCAATCCGGTCTTCCCCATAAACATATTATTGCCGAGATTACGGTTTTAAGATGAATAATCACATAAAACTTATTCTCGTCGAAGATAACTCCGGAGATGCCCGGCTGATACGGGAAATGCTCAAGGACGCCGGTCCCGAGATATTCGAATGTGAGTGGGTCAACAACCTATCCTCGGGCCTGAAGCGTCTTTCAGAGACAAAGTTTGACGCTCTCCTTCTGGACCTCGGCCTGCCCGACAGCGACGGCATCGGGACGCTCGAAAAGCTGCTGTCTCAAGCCCCTGAAGTTCCGATAATTGTGCTGACGGGTCTTGCCGACGACGTGACTGGAGTTGAGGCGGTGCAGAAGGGAGCGCAGGATTACCTCGTCAAGGGAAGCGTGAGCAGCGATTTGCTGCTGCGGGCCGTGAGGTATGCTATCGAAAGGAAAAAGTTGATGCTCGAACTGCGAAACCTTTCGCTTTTGGACGACCTGACCGGATTGTACAACAGACGGGGCTTTTTCACCCTTGCGGAGCAGCAGATCAGGAGCGCTGAAAGAGAAAATAACGGTCTTTTTTTTATTGTTGCGGACCTCGACGGTCTGAAGGAGATCAACGATACATACGGTCATGAGGAAGGCGACCTTGCGATAAAGGATGCTGCAAAGATCCTGAAAGAGACCTTCCGTGACGCGGACGTCATCGGGCGTATCGGCGGCGATGAGTTTGCGATCGTCGCCTCCGAAAAAAATCCGGCGAGCGTAAAAAACATCACCGACCGTATCCAAAACAAAATTGACTCCCCGGGACAAAAAACAAAGCGCCGTTACAAACTTTCTATAAGCATCGGTCTGGCACACAGCAATCCCCAGACTTCCTGTTCCATAGATAAAATGCTCGCCGAGGCCGACAGGCTAATGTACCGGGAGAAGAAAAAGAAAAAATAGGATGTAGACCGGCGTGCTGGTCGCTGCATTCTCAGCCTCCTCAAACGTCCTGCCCGGCGTTGAAATAGAATATATCCCGTTGGTGTGCTATCCTTAATTTTGGAGGATGAGATGGCAAGGAGATCCACAAAAAAAATCTCCAAAGGGAAAGAGACGACCGAACGACCGAAATCAAAAAAAACCGTCCCGTTCATGCCGCCTGCAGTGATCACGAAACCCGGCGTCTCCCCCATCGAGACGGAATTGTTCACCGACATGACTACCAATCTTATATACGACGACATGATAGCGGATGTCAGTAATGTTATGCAGACCCTTTCGCCCAGGGAGAGGGACGTGCAGGACAAGAGCGGAAACTGGTATCTCACGCGGATACTTCCTTACAGGACCGTCGAGAACGTGATCGACGGTGCGGTCCTCACCTTCATAGATATCACCGAGGTCGCACGGCTGAAGAACGCGCGGCTTTATGCAGAAGGCATAGTGAACACGGTGCGGGAGCCTCTGCTCATCCTCGATGAGAAGTTTCACGTAGTAACAGCTAACCGTTCCTTTTATAAATCATTCCAGGCCGATAAGAAAGAGACCGAGGGCCGGCTGGTGTTCGAAATCGGCCACGGCCAGTGGGACATTCCCGCGTTGAGGGAACTCCTCGATAAAATCCTTCCCGATAATACGACTTTCGAAAACTTCGAGGTAGACTACAAGTTCCCTTCCATCGGGCACAGGAAGATGCTGCTCAATGCCCGCAGGATTGTGCAGGCAGACGGACAGCAGCCGCTGATCCTCCTCGCAATCGAGGATGTGACGGAAAAGGCATAGAGGCTGAAATGGATTCAGCATGACAACATAATTAATGCATAATGACTTACTATTTGCAAAAGGTGTTCTATGCGCCATAATAGCAGAGGCATAAAGAATGACCGATAAGAAAAAGAAAAGCGACAGGACGTTGAATAAGAGACTCCTCCGCAGAGCTGCCGAGGAGATGCTTGAATCAAAAAAAGACACACCTCCGGAGGCAGCCGTCAATGACCTGCCGAAACTGCTCCATGAACTCGAGGTCCATCAGGCCGAACTCGAGATACAGAACGAAGAACTCCGCGCGGCCCAGAAGAAGCTTGAAAAATCAAGGGACAGGTACACGGACGTTTATGACTTCGCGCCGGTCGGGTATTTTACTTTTGATGATAAAGGGACCATCCTTGAAGCAAACCTTACCGGGGCCGGTTTATTGGGCGTTGAAAGGAACAGGTTAATCAAGTATCCCTTCACCCTTTTCGTTCATACCAATAACAGTGGGATATTCTTTTCACACTTGAAGCAGGTACTGGAATCGGGATCGCAGCGGACATGCGAATTAAGACTTAAAAAGAAAGGCGGCCCTCTCTTTTTTGCCAGGCTTGAAAGCATCATGGTGCCGGGCGGCCCGGGGAATCACAATTTTTGCAGGACGGCGATAAGCGACATCACGGTACAGAAACAAACGGAAGACGCGCTGCATAAGGCCAAAGACGAATTAGAAACACGGGTCGAGGAAAGGACCGCTGAACTGGCAAAGTCAAATGAAGAACTGGAGAATAAAATTGCGCAGCAGAAGCAGACAGGGATAAAACTTCAGGAGGCGTCATCATATTCGCGCAATCTCATCGAGGCAAGCCTCGACCCGATGGTCACAATCAGCAGGGGCGGAAAAATAACAGACGCGAATATGGCTGCGGAACGAATGACCGGAGTTTCCCGTCAAACTCTCATAGGAAGTGATTTTTCCGATTACTTTACAGAACCCGACAGGGCAAAGGAAGGGTACAAAAAAGTATTTGTGGAAGGATATGTAAAGGACTTCCCTCTTGAGGTCCGCGGCACTTCGGGACATATAACACCCGTATTATATAACGCCACGGTTTACAAGAACGAGGCTGGTGAAGTCCAGGGAGTCTTTGCCGCAGCACGTGATATTACCATTCTGAAAGAGACAGAAAAACGTAATAGTCTTATTACTCATCTCCTCGAATTATTTTCGAAGAAGACATCGAGGAAAGAATATCTCGATTCCGTAGTTGAGCTGATTCATGACTGGACAGGATGCCGCCATATCGGCATCCGTGTGGTAAATGAGGAAAAATATATTCCTTATACTTCATACGTAGGGTTCAACGAAGAGTTTATGAGACAGGAAAACATGCTTTCCCTTGATTCGGATTCATGTGCATGCATCCGTGCCATTGCGGGAAAATTCGAACCCCAGGATGCTTCGGCCGTTACGCCGGGCGGTTCTTTCCTGTTGAACAACTCTGCAGAATTTGCGAATAGGCTAACTGCAAAAAAGATGGACCGGTTCAGGGGAAGATGTATACGGAGTGGTTATACTTCAATCGTTATTATTCCCATCAGGTACCACGATCAACCGCTCGGAGCTATCCATCTTGCTGATGAAAGACAGAGCTTAGTCCCTTTAAATACCGTTCAGTTCCTTGAGTCAGTGGCGGCGCCTCTCATCGGTGAAGCTATATACAGGTTTGCAGCCGAGGAAGAGTTGGAAAAGCATCGGCGCAACCTCGAAGACCTTGTAAAAGAGCGCACCACACAACTCGGGAGCGCCAACGAAGAACTTGAGGAGGAGATCGCGGCCCGTAAGCGGACAGAGGAGACGTTAAGGCACAGTGAAGAATACTTCCGCCTGCTCACCGAAAACTCCTCGGATATTATTGCGATACTGGACGCAGATGGAATTATCCGTTACATAAGCCCGTCCGTTAAAAGGGCTCTTGGATATACAAGAAAAGAATTAATCGGAAAGAGCGGATTTGAGTTCGTCCACCCGGCTGATTTGCCCGGTGTGAAAACGGTCTTTGATCAGGCGATTCCCACCCCGGATTACTCTTCAAAATTAGATGTTCGGTACATGCACAAGGACGGGTCCTGGCTCTTTTTTGAAGTTATAGGCAAAAACCTTCTATATAATCCGACGGTATCCGGAATTGTTATCAATTCCCGCGATATCACGGAGCGGAAAAAAGCGGAAGAAGAATTGCATCAGCTGACGGAAGAGTTGAAACGCTCAAATGCCGACCTGCAGCAGTTCGCCTATGCGGCCTCTCATGACCTTCAGGAGCCTTTGCGCGTGGTCGCAGGTTTTGTGAAGCTCCTGGAGAAGCGCTACAAAAGCAGGCTCGACGAAAAAGCTGATGAGTACATCGAGTTCACGGTCGAGGGCGTGAAAAGGATGCAGCTGCTCATCAAAGACCTTCTCACGTATTCACAGGTCGAGACAAAGGGCAAGACATTCGGCCCTGCAATTTGCTCGGTGGCCCTGGAGCAAGCGCTCTACAACCTTCATTTTGCAATCGAGGAGAGCAGTGCGGAAGTGACGTATGACCTCCTGCCGACCGTGAATGGAGACCTTTCGCAATTGACCAGTTTGTTCCAAAACCTGATCGGTAACGCAATCAAATTCCGCAGTGAGAAAAAATTGAAGATCCATATTTCCGCCGAACGAAGAGGGGCTGAGTGGATATTCTCGGTCCGGGACAACGGCATCGGCATCGATCCAAAATATGCCGAGAGGATATTCGTGATCTTTCAGCGCCTTCACTCCAGGGACGAATACGCAGGCACAGGTATAGGACTTTCGATATGTAAAAAGATCGTCGAGCGTCATGGCGGCCGCATATGGGTGGAATCCGAGGCCGGGAAGGGTTCAATTTTTTACTTTACGATCCCGCTTAAGGATTGAGAAGTTTTTTTCGGTACGCGTCATAAGGTTCGAAGAATGATTTTATGGACATTCAATACTGGTGAAAACATCATCTGATAAAAAAATTATGAAGACGCCGCTGCGCATTCTCCATCTTGAAGATGACCGGAATGACGCGGAGCTTGTTCAGGCTGCGCTCACAGAGGGCGGCATTACCTGTAACGTTACACGCGTTGAAAGTCGTGACGATTTCGAAGCTGCCCTTGAAAAAGGCGGGGTTGACTTGATCCTTGCCGATCATACACTCCCTTCTTTTGACGGCCCCTCCGCCCTTGCTATCGTGGAGCAAAAGCATCCCGAAATACCCTTTATATTTGTCTCGGGAACTATGGGAGAAGAACTGGCTATCGAGACAATCAAGAACGGTGCGACCGATTACGTCCTCAAACAGCGCTTATCGCGCGTAGTGCCTGCAGTTCGCCGGGCATTGAAGGAAGTTGCGGAGCTTAACCTGCGCAAGAAAGCAGAAGATTCACTCGAAAAGCTCATGCGTCAAAACGAACTCATTCTGAACTCCGTGGGAGAAGGGATTTTCGGTCTCGATCTGGAGGGGAAACACACATTGGTCAATCCCGCTGCAGCCGAAATGCTCGGGTATGAAATCGAAGAGCTGATCGGTAAAAACAGCCATGAAATATGTCACCATTCCAGGGCTGACGGAAGTCCTTACCCGCGAAAAGAATGCCCCATTTATATGGCTTATAAAGACGGCCTCGTCCATCACGTGAGGGATGAGGTCTTCTGGAGAAAGGACGGCACAAGCTTTTCCGTCGCGTACACAAGCACTCCTATTATAGAAAACGGCAAACTTGCAGGAGCGGTCGTTACTTTCAGGGACATCACGGAACGCAAACGTGCAGAAGAAGAACTGAGGAAGCACCGCGATCACCTGGAAGAGCTTGTGCAGGCGCGCACGCTGGACCTTAAGGAGATGAACGAGCAGCTCCGGAAGGAGATCTCAGAGCGCATACAGGCGGAGGAACAAATCCGCCTGATATCCGGAAGGCTTGAATTCCTGCTCTCGTCAAACCCCGCGGTTATTTATACGGCCAGAGCGGACGATGATTTCACGACTACGTTTATTACAAGAAACGTGGCGGAAGTGCTCGGCTACAAGCCCCGGGAATTTCTTGATACGCCGGCCTTCTGGAAGGAACATGTACATCCGGATGACCTGAGGACGCTCTCGCATGAATTGTCACGGTTTTTTGAGCGGGGACGCCACAAAATGGAATACCGTTTTAAGAGCAAAGACGGCCGTTATGTGTGGCTATACGATGAAGCCCAGCTCATCAGGGATAAAAGCGGAAAGCTCATTGAGATAATAGGATTCCTGATGGACATTACAGACCGCAAATATATGGAGGAGACCCTCCAGAGGCGGGAACAGGAAATCCGTGTTATTGCGAATAACGTGCCGGCACTTTTTTCTTACATAGATAAAGACTGCACCTTCCGTTTCGTGAACAAACAGTATGAAGAATGGTTTCAAATTTCCCGTGGAGAGATAATCGGAAGACACGTGAGACACATTATTGGAGAACCTGCCTACGAGGCGGTAAAAGACAAGATAGAGACTGCATTGTCAGGCAGAAAGGTGGCGTGTGAAGTTGCCGTACCGTACGAAATAGGCGGCGCCCGCTGGATGTCCATCAAATACGTGCCTGATGTGGACAATAAGGAAAATGTAAAGGGTTTCTATTCCTTGGCAATGGACATCTCAGAACGCAAGCATGCGGAGGAAGAATTGAGGCATTTGACGGATGAGTTGAAACGCTCCAATGCCGACCTTAAGCAGTTTGCCTATGCTGCTTCACACGACCTTCAGGAACCTTTGCGTAATATCGCGGGTTTCGTAAAATTGTTGGAGAAGCGTTATAAGGGGAAATTTGATGAGAAAGCCGATGAGTTCTTCGAATATATCACGGGTAGTGTTAGTCGGATGCAAGCTCTGATCAAAGATCTCCTGGAGTATTCGCGGGTCGGGACAAAGGGCAAAACCTTCAGACCGGTAAATTGCGCGGATGCCGTGGAGCAGGCCATTTCCAACCTTCGCACCGGGGTCGAAGAGACCAGGACTGAAGTGACATCAGACCCTCTTCCGACGGTGATGGCTGATGTCTCGCAACTCGTCCGGCTGTTCCAGAACCTGATCGGGAATGCTCTGAAGTTCTGCGGAAGAGAACCGCCCAAAGTCCGTATCTCGGCGGAACAAAAAGGAAATGACTGGGTGTTCTCTGTCAAAGACAATGGGATCGGAATCGATCCAAAACATTTTGAAAGGATATTCGCCATATTCCAGCGTCTTCATACAAGGGAAGAATATGAAGGTACAGGAATAGGGCTTTCACTCTGTAAAAAGATCGTTGAGCGCCACGGTGGCCGCATATGGGTCGAGTCCGAACCCGGCAAGGGAGCAACTTTTTACTTTACTATCCCGGCTATTGAGTAAAGGTAAAGGCAGAGGTTACTAATGCGATCATTTAGTAAGACGATATTGTTACTATTTTTGTCATTGCGGCTTGTCCGCAATCCTTCTGGGTTTTGCAGAAATCCCGAAAGCGTTCGGGACGACAAGCGGGAATGACATCAATGTAGCCTTACTTTTGCATTTCTTAGTAAGAATAAACTCTATTCCTTTGCCTTTACCATATCTTCACCTCGGTATCCATAACTTTCCCTTATCTATAATGTGTTCAACCTCCCAGTTACGCTTGTGCAATTCCCTCGAAATCCATTTCCTGTGACACTTCCAGGGGAAACGTTCCGCGCATATAATGACCGACATCCGCGCAGAAGCGATTGACTCGAGCAAATCAACTCCCTCCTTGAATTCTTCTGTAATAATGTACGCGGCATACCCGCCTTTTCTAAAACCGCCAAGTTCTTTTCCAAGGAAATGATATTCGATGCCTTCACGAACAAGAAGCCGTTCAAGGTTCTCCTTTCTGAATACCGGGATTTTACTTCGCGGAAAACTTCTGACATCAATCAAAGATTGAATATTGTAAGCATGGAGAATCTCTATGAAATCCTCTTCGCTCCTTCTGTCCGTCCCGAGTGTATATATTTTTTTCATGGAACTTTCTGCAAGGAATTATATCACGGGCGCTCGCTGTCCGGTTTCAAAAAACAGATGATTTCGGTTAATATATGAGGCGAGTTTTTTTTGTGGTTTAATATTTGGAGTCTGCACCCTGAATTCATTTCAGGGACTCACCGTCCGGCGGGCGATTAGCTCAGTGGTAGAGCGCTTCCTTCACACGGAAGAGGTCGCTGGTTCGATCCCAGCATCGCCTACCAATAAAAATCAACATGTTCAAACTCTAACCTTTTACAAAATATATGGTAGATAAATTTTTTTAAATTGACGCTGGATGTTTTCTGTATTATCTTTAGAAGGTGGAGGACAATTATGCTCGTCAGAGTAATGTACCAGAATGCTAAATTTGACATGGTAAAGACTTTTGTCCTTGACGGACTGATTTCTTCAGGTAAACTAAAAAAATTCCATCGTTCACAGGAATGGGTCACCATAGGTGTCGATCCGGTTAGAGGAATGGGCGGCAGTTATAAAGGGCCTGAAAGACGAAAAAATTTTGTATACAGTATAAAAACCGAGTTCTGGAAATAGCGGACAGGACGAACCTGAGGATTGTATCAAACAACAATTAAGAAGGCCGCCTATGGGCGGCCTTCTTCAGCGAGAAACCCGAGAGATGCACCCCGTCACTCCGAGACGGGGGAAGACGGTCACCATCAAGGCGACCCTCAAATCTCAAGAGCAGACTACTAAGCTAATGTATGCCTAAAAGCTGATGTTCAGCTCAAGATACGGCCAGTAATCGTGCCTGAAATTCGAAGTCCCTAAGAATGCGAATAAGCTGCTCTCAGTTGGACTATGTTTTTCAAACATCTGATCTATGTATCCTGCACGGAAACGTACGTTCTTCCAAGGGTAGAAATCATAGAAGATATCCCAAATTCGCGCATTGCAAGGATAAAACCCTACGATGCCCTTACCGGTAGGATCGAAGAAATAGTTGGGTGCGGCTTGCTCAACGGTACCTTTTCTCCTGAAACCACGGTAGTTGAAGGGGTTGATCCAGTTATCGCTGCCGTCCGCGTACTCAACGGTAAATTGATTCTTGGCGCCAAGCAAATCTCCGGTATTAAACCCGCCAAACCACATATGGCCGGCATAATCTTTCGCTTCGACATTTGTTGCGGTTTTGGCTCCTACAGGCGTGAAACCGAAGTTCGGCACATCCAGATCGCTGTAATAATAGGCCCCGTAGATCTGGAAACCCAAAAGCTGGGTGTCGGCATAAACGCCCGTCAAGAGATAATTAGCTCTCACGTCCAGAACATTCTTGCCACTGGCATCCGTAATCCCTGCATTATTGGGCATATGCCATGAGTCCATGGTCAGTCCATCCCAGATGATTGCTGTATCCTTGCCAAGCTTTAATTCTGCTTGTGCGAGGAATGCATCTGAGTCTGCCGAGGTCGTTTCTAATGTATCCGTACTTTTCAGTTTGTTTTCAAGATATTTCAGGTATCCGAAGACAATTCCGGATTTCTCCTTAACCTTCGCTTCATACTGGCTGAGGGTCGCGGCTTTCCCGGGTTCGCTCTGCGCTCCCCATAATCTTGTCGATGTCCAGGGGAGATTCATATCATCCAGAGCTGTTTTCGGAGCATCCACTTTAAGCAAGGTACCGTCGATCTCTGAATCTATGAACATCCTTGGGAAGACATAACCTTCACTCCTCTGAGGAGCGCCGTCCAAGCCGGGGAGACGCCCGATGTACCATTTGCCGTCGATCCAGGGGAGGTTCATCGTCATATATGCCCGTTCAAACCTGGGTGTTATGTCGTGCCCGAGGCTTGCTTCCATAGAATTCGGCTTGTTAAATGGATCTGATGTGGCGGAAACAGAATTGTCAAAGGCCCCCCACCTCTTGTTCATGGTCAGACGGGCATAGAAATCAACCCAGTCCTGCACGACCTCGGCATGGGCGTTCAATCTGATTCGAGTCGGGAATGATGACTCGTCCCTGAATCTCTGTTCTGTGCCCGGCTTTGTGTCACCGTAGAAACCTACGGGTGTCGAAGCGTTCTCTATCATCGCGCGGAAACGCGCCTCTCCTCCGAGCTCGATACGGTCCTTAAGCGCTTTCTTTTCTACTTTTTCAGTTTTCTTCGCGACTTCCTCCACTTTCTTTTCTGTTTCGACAGTCTTTGTCTGTGTTTCAGTCTGCTTCTTTTCTAAGTCCTCAATCCTTTTGAGAAGCTTCTGCACATCCTCTTTAAGCTGTTCTACCTCCTTTGATGTGTCCTGAGCCATGACAGGCAGGCTCCATACACCGGACAGAAAAATGAAGGTCAACAGCCACACCCCCAACTTTTTCATGCACGCCCTCCTTCGAATAATGAATTTTAAGCATTTCCGATTGTCTGAATAAGGCAATCTTTCTTTAATAATAGCGCTGCAGGAGATTATAGATACAAAATTTTTGTCCATTATAGCACATCTAAATATTTATTATTTCATGTCTTTATAATCTTTTTAGATTGAGCAACATACATACCAAGTCCATAACTTATTGATATAAAATGCGATTATTTTTCAGGCTGGGAAACAATGCAATCTTATGATGCAACACAAAAATACGAATCAAGGCATTAAAGGGCTGTCCAAAAACTGCAATTTATTGTTGCAATGAAACGTTATGTTGCTTAACCCAGAAAATGTAACTCACTAAATATGCGGGGAGGCATAGTGGCAGAAAAAGCTTGACAGCAGCTCCTTTGTTAGCGGTCAGATATCAAGGCCCCCTGGATATTTTTATTCAAAAGGAATATACGGCGTAGAAAACCCAAATTCTGTCCCGAAGGCTTTCGGGATTTTTATGTCACTATGCCTGCCTGAATCAGAGATCAACCGCCTTTTTCGGGTCAATACCCCATACGGGGGGGGCCGGTTTCATAGATCTCCTGCGGCCACGCGCCTTGTTCGGAAATACCTGCTCGGGGCGTTGAAACCTTCATAGACCTTGCAAGAGAGATAAAAATACCATCATGAATGATTCCTATATCCGCAACAAATTCTCCGGCCGGCCTTACTCTAATATAACTTTTACCGATTCTTTCATCTGCTTTTATGTCGAAATAGCTGTCTTCTGCGCCTAAACCCTCAAACCCGGCCCCGGTTACATCGTGTATTCTGATGTTGATATCGCCCCTGTAGATTTCCGGGATGTCTTCCATTACTTCCCAGAAGGCAAAAAGCCTGTAAGGATCAACGGTCATAAGCTTAATATCATTTTCACCGTATTCTTCCGGAAATATTTTCCACTGTGCTGGAGAATATTTTTCTTCTGAAAGGGGATGCATCTTTTCACTGCCCTTTATCTCGTCGGCCTCCTTACCTTTCCGGCCGTGCGTTTCGGGAATTCTTCCTGCTTTGACTTCCTTTCTTGTTTTTTCTTCCCTCTTTAGCTTTTCCTTTATCAGGGGTTCTGGTGCTACCTTGATATCGGGCTTGATCTCGGTCTTAATCCGGGCGCTATGGAGAATTTTTGCGGCCCTGGTTCTTTTCTTTTGAGAAGTGAGCTTCCTCCCAATCTTTTTTTCTTGCCCTGCAGCCTGCTTTACCTGCTTTGTTTTTTTTGCTACCTTCCGTATTTTTCCCCTTCTCACGGTGGGGTTAAGGGCTATTTTTCCACTGCCTTTGGGAGAGGCTTTCTTATCTGTCTTCCCGGCTTGCTTCTTTTTTTCCGTGGCGCTTTTCTTTACAGGCTTTTGGGGGTTCTCTTTTTCTTTGCCGCCGGTTAAGGTCTTCGCTGATTTTTTGTCAGCCTTCACCTGAACCTTAATCTTGGCCTTAGTCTTTTTCTTTGCCTTCACACCTCCCGGTTTAACCCTTTTGACTACTTTCTTCTTTACGGCAGCTTCCCCCGGAAGAAGAGATGTTCTTTTTATTTCTTTGGCTTTGTCTTTTTTCTTTGATTTATCCGAAACTTTTTTGACCGGAGCCTTCCCCTTCATCTGCCCTCCTTAGGGTCATATTTTACAGAAAAATAAGAGAAGTTAAAAGTTAAGAATTAAAAGTGCCCAGTTAAAAATAGGAAAATACATCTTCATCCTAAATAAAGTCTGTTTATAGGTGGCCCTGAGATGTCATCCTGAACTTGTTTCAGGATCTGTTTGATCAGCACTATATGAACTGCGAGATGCTGAAATGAATTCAGCATGACAAATAAGAGTTTATAAACAGATCTAAATGGTGTCTGTCATTGCGGCTTGTCCGCAATCCTTCTTCAAAACACCCCCCTTTTCTCTGAGGGAGAATCGGAAAGATTCTCGCCCCGGTCCGCACTCAGGCGGATTCGCCGAGGAGAACGAGTCGCCTGAGGTGACCCGACAAGCGGGAATGACATACATTTCTCCTCATTCCGGCCCTTAGTGACTCTCCAGCCCTGCACTTCAACTTTTAACTTCTTCAGTGCGCTTCCGCCCAGTTCTTCCCATAATTAATATCCACCCTTAAAGGAACGGCAAGGGCCATCACTCCCTCCATCTCCTCCCGGACAATATCTTTTACCGCTTCGAGCTCGCATGCCGGAAGTTCGAACAGCAGTTCATCATGGACCTGCAGGATCATCTTTGTCTTCAGACCTTTTTCCCTGAACTTCTTCCATATATTTATCATCGCAATTTTAATAATGTCTGCTGCGGTACCCTGAATGGGGGAATTGATTGCGAGACGTTCACCCAGCTGTCTCGCAGCAGCATTCCTGCCGCCGATTTCCGGGACGTCTCTTCTCCGTCCGAAAAGAGTCGACACGTAACCCTTGCTCCTTGCCTCATCAAGGCTTTTTTCGATATACATCTTAACGCCGGGATGTCTCTGAAAATACTGCTCAATATATTTCTTCGCTTCATCCCTGGATATACCGAGCGTTTCCGCTAATCCAAACGGAGATATCCCGTAAATAACCCCGAAATTAACGGTCTTTGCGATCCGCCTCATATCGGAAGTCACCCTGTCAACTGGAATATTGAAAATCTCCGAGGCGGTCCTTGCATGCACGTCGAGGCCGTTCCTGAAGGCATCGATGAGACCGGCGTCGTTGCTGAGATGCGCGAGTATCCTCAATTCAACCTGGGAATAATCGGCAGAGAGAAGGAGATTATTTTCTTCCGCTATAAATGTCTCTCTTACCCGCCTGCCCCATTCTCCCCTGACGGGGATGTTCTGAAGGTTCGGTTCGCTGCTGCTCAACCTTCCGGTGGCTGTCACCGTCTGGTTAAATGAGGTATGAACTCTGCCCGTCTTTGGATTGACAAGCGTCGGAAGCACATCAATATACGTCGTCTTAAGTTTCGTAAGACTCCTGTAATTCAGTATTTCACGCGGGAGTTCATGGGTTTCTGCAAGCTCCTCAAGCACACCCATATCGGTAGAAAAACCGGTCTTTGTTTTCTTGCCCGGCTGGAGCCCTATGCCGTGGAATAAAATCCTGCTTAACTGTTTGGGTGAGTTGATATTGAATTCTTCTCCGGCCAGGAAATAAATCCTCCTCGTGATTCCTTCAAGTTCTCTCTCAAGCTCCTTCGAAATATCCGCGAGTTTATTCAGGTCTATTTTCACGCCCGCCATCTCCACATCCGCAAGCACATAAATCAAAGGCATTTCTATGGTGAGATAGAGTTTCTCAAGGTCCGTCTCCTTCAGCTTTGTAAAGAGTATCTCCTTCAACACAAAGCTCAGACGGGCGTCGTCACAGGAATAAGGAGCGGCCTCTTCAAGGGGGACCTCCGAAAAAGAGTTTCTTTTCCCCAGGGCCTCCGGAAAGGTCTTCTTCCGGTAAGACATATACTCCAGTGCGACCTCTTCGAGACTGTGGTTGGGCTTGTTCGGGTTCATGAGATAAGACGCGATCATCGTATCGTAGAGGGTCCCTCTAACATTGAGGCCGTCTTGTCTCAGAATCATCATGTCGTATTTGAGGTTGTGTCCTATCTTTGATATCTTCTCTTCTTCAAGGAAGGGAGAAAGAATAGCGAGGAGACCGGATTTAGATATCTGTGCAGGAGCCCCGGGGTATGAGTGAAAAACAGGGACATAATAAGCCTTCCCCTTCTCGCTGCATAATGACAGGCCTACAAGTCGGCCAACCACAGCGCTCCTGCTTGTCGCCTCGACGTCAAACGCAAACTCTTCCTTTATCCCCGCTGCTATTTCACGGACCTTTTCACTGTCAAAGACAATTTCATTAGTTGTTTCGCTTTGTATGACCGAAGGAATGAGCCTCATCAGGCTGCCGAATTCAAACTCCCGGAGCAGGGACAAAAGCGAGGACCAGTCCGGTTCCTTCATCCGGAATTCTTCCACATCAACATCAATTGGAACCGTCGTGTCGAGAGTCACGAGTTTCTTGCTCAATCTCACTGCGTCAGCATTTTCCGAGACGAGCTGCCTCAGCTTTTCTTTTTTTATTCGCCCTGCATTGTCCAATAGGTCTTCGATGCTTCCGAATTGGGACAGAAGTTCTTTTGCCGTCTTTTCACCGACCCCTTTAATTCCGGGGATATTATCGACAGCGTCCCCCGTGAGAGCCATAAACTCCGTAATCCTTTCAGGACCCACGCCGTATTTCCCCCTGATAAATTCTTCATCGAGGACCCTCTCCTTCATCGGGTCGTATATCTTCACTTTATCATCTACGATCTGGAGCATATCTTTGTCACCGGTCACAATGAATACATCCATTCCTTCAGAGGACGCCTTTCGGGCGATAGTGCCGAGGATATCATCCGCTTCGTATCCAGGCATTTCGAATATTGGTATGTTAAAGGCAGAGATCATTCTTCTGATGGCTGGGATCTGCTCGATAAGGTCCCGGGGAGCTTCAGGTCTGTGGGCTTTATATTCTTCAAAAATCCTGTGCCTCTCTGTAGGGACCGGGGAATCAAAGGACACCGCGATGGCATCAGGCTTTTTTTCCCTTATTATCTTGAGGAGCATATTAGTGAAGCCGTAAACTGCATTGGTAGGAATGCCTTTAGAGGTCGAGAGCCCTTTAATGGCAAAATAGGCCCGGTAAACATAGGAATTGCCGTCAATAAGATAAAGGTCCACGGAAGATTATAACCTATAACCCTCTTTGAGAATTTGCGTTGACCGACATTACAAATAAAATATATAATAAATTTAAAAAAGAAAAGGAAAGACACATGAAGGAAAGCCTTGAAAGATTGATGAAATTATCCACCAGACGGGATTTGAGTAACAGTGAGATGAATGAGGTCCTGAAGATTTTCTTGGTTTTAGCAAGTTGGGCGTTAGAGATGAAGGCCAAATGCATCATGAGCGAGCAGGACAGGAGGGAGATGGTGATTATGATCTTAAGCTTGCTGACATCTCGTGTTTTTCAAGCTCTTAATATCGAGCAAAGAAATATTATTATAAATCCTACTGATCCGGATGATGATGTCTACGGAGATATGGAAAACCCGCACTTTGTGGGAAACTGCTAAAAAAGCGCATCCGCGGTTTTGTGAATTTTTCGTCCTGAGATCTTTATAGTTTCCCGGTTCCTACCCAGGTAGGATTGAATATCTGCCTGAAAAGATAAAAAATGATATTAGGTTGGGCATGGACGGCAAAAGAAAACATAAAAGATTTGAGACACAGTATAGAATAGATTTCTCTTCAAACGGCCTTAGTTATAAGGGGAAATCTGTTGATTTCTCTTTGAACGGTCTTTTTATAAAGACAAAAAATCTCCTTGCCCCCGGCACAATAATCGACATCATGCTGTATCTTGAGGATGGCTTAACTTCAACATTGAGAGGAAAGGTGAGAAGGACACTGAAAACATCCGATGGAACAAACGGAATGGGAATCGAGATCATAAATAAAGATACCAATTATTGTCGCTTCATTACGGCATATTATGTCCAGCATACAAGGTCATTGTTCACACGTGCATGTTTGAATACATAAAAGCCCTCACTGTAAAATAACAAAAATCCCTGACGTTACTATTGAAGTGAAAGTCTGACTTTGCGTAAAATATATTATAAAGGGAGGTGATCATTATGTGCAAGAAATGCAGCTGTGGAAAAGGTGGTAAGAAGAAATAGATAAATAGGTGAAAGCCATCAAGAACTCAAGGGGCGAGGATGAACATCTCGCCCTTTTTTTGTATGGCTGAACCCAAAAATTGTAAATTACTAAATATCCGGGAAGGCATGGTGGCAGAAAAAGCTTGACAGCCGCACCTTTGTGGGCGGTCAGATATCAAGGCCACCCGGATCTTTTTTTTCAGGAGAAATATATGGCGTCTAAAACCCAAATTCTGTCCCGAAGGCTTTCGGGATTTTTATGTCACTATGCCTGCCTGAATCTGTGATCAACCGCATTTTTCGGGTTAAGGGTAAAGCGACTTCCATTGAAGCCCGAGTCAGTAAGGAACAGGTCCGATAACCCTTTCAGTCAAGCTTCGGCTTCGGGGTAGAATCAGTGGGCGCAGGAAGAACGGGATATTCCACCATGGGCTGTTTTCCGGTGGTCGCATGAAGGAATGATACGATATCGCGTACATCTTCTTTCGACAGAGATATGCCCAGCTGTGTAGAGCCCATTATGGATACAGCTTCTTCAAGGGGCCACACTTTCCCCGAATGGAAGTAGGGCGGAGTGAGGGCTATGTTCCGGAGAGACGGAGATTTGAATGAATATTCGTCCTTCTCAAGGGATGTCACCTTGAATCTCCCCTTGTCACCCGTCATAAGCGCCGCATCCGGATTTTCCTTAACCCCGAATTTGTAGTAACCGGTCCCCCCCATGTTGATTCCACCGTGGCAGGCTGCACATCCTTTTCCACTGAACTTGGAAAGTCCGCTCTTCTCTATGGAGTTCAGGGCCTTCTCATCTCCTCCCAGAAACCTGTCGAAAGACGAATCAGGCGTAAGCAAAGTGGCTTCAAACATCTCGATCGCCTCTGCCATGTTGTCAAAGGTAACCGGGTCCCTGTCCTTCGGGAAAGCCTTTGAGAACATTTCTATATAACCCGGCATACTTTTGAGGGTCTTGACCGTCATCTCAGGGGTGTTGTTCATCTCGACCAACGCCTGGATAGGTCCTTTCGCCTGTTCCTTCAGGTCAGGAGCTCTCCCGTCCCAGAACTGTGCAATGTTGAATACCGAATTTAGGACGGTCGGAGAATTACGGGGGCCTTTTTGCCAGCCGTGTCCTAACGCAGTCTCCTGGAAATCCGCGCCTCCCATTCCAACATTATGGCAGGAGTTACAGCTTATGAATCCGCTCTTCGATAGCCTCGGATCAAAATAAAGGGCCTTGCCCAGTTTAACAAGCTCCGGGGTGACCACGACATTTTTCACTTCTTTAAGTTCACGGGGTATCGGCTTAAAAAGGTTTTGGGCTTTCTCCCTGAGGTCGTCGTCCGCAACAGTGATGCCTGTAAAGATGAAACAGGAGATTACGAATAACAAGAAACTTAATATGCATTTCATTTTATTTCCTCCAATAATTTGATCCTTGTCCATACTGAACGTGCAAGGCGGTATTACTTATTTCAGGTTATCAAAAAAGATAACTGTGTCAAGTTATGAGTTTAGGCACGAGATGGCGATTTCTGATCGGAAGCCGACTACCGGAATACTGCACGCTCATAGCCCTTCTCCTGTGCGATATAGTCGAGATGCACCGTCGCCAGGTCCTCAACAGCAAGCATCTCGGGCCGCGTGGGAGTAAAGGAGGAGATGACCTTGAGATAGCCATTGCATTTGTTGCACACCTCCACCCGCATTTTTTCGCGCTGTTTTTCAGTATACAAATAACCGAGCGTATTGTGATCTTCGTTCCCGCAATACATACACTGCAACCTGGGGAACACCCAGTCCGCTCCGCATTGTCCGCAACGCAGATGTTTGACCAGATTGTTTTCTTGCAGCTCGGCCAACGTCGCGCCGGCGCCGCATATGAAACACTGGCCTCTGTACCAGGGTATCCCCCCCGGCCACAGGGATTAATTGTCTACACCATGCGCGAAGAGCCGGCTTAAGCGCGTTTTGCATCAGAGTACACACAAGGCCGGGATCGAGGCGCAGGCTGGCCGCCGCCGACGCCACTAAGTCCTTTTCACCATCAGCCATATGCAGCACGAGACCGCTGACGTCCAAGGCGCCTTTTTCAAGCTCCATTCGGATCCGGCGCGCCGCTGCCCTGCGCGGGTGTGCACTTTTTTTCTCGTCCGCCTCAACTGAACACACGAGTTTGAGCATCAGCTCCGACACCGCCCGTCCGTCAAACTCAAGATCGAGGTCATGCAGGAGAGGCAATCCCATCTCCATTTTCGCGCGAGCCTGATCAGAGGTTATCGAAACCGTGCCGACGTGCAGATCTGCATCACGTAGGACCGGCAAGATGGCCCCGTAAAGATGCGCAGCGTCTTTTAGCTCCGGTGCATCCTGAACCAGCATGCGTAAACGTTGCACAATCGGGTCGACAGGGTCAATGGCGCTCAATGTCATTGGCCTTCTCTCTTCCTGGTGCCGCGTTCACGGAAGTTGATCAGCGCCGATACGCCTGCAAACAGCAAATCCAGTTTCCCGGAGACAAATGTCAGGGGCTTTTTCTCGTGATCAACAACAGGATTTTCCGGTAGGCCGTACACCTCGGGTTTATCCATCAGCAGGTAAAAGACCTTCAGCCCCTTTGCCTGAGTATAACCGTAAATGTTCGCCCTGGTTTCCCCCAATGCCTTGAGTTGAGCAAGGCGCGCGTCGGCCATGGCCTTAAGTTCCGATACTTCACCGAACCGGATAGACCCGGTGGGGCAGGCTTTGCGCACGCGGTACCGAGTCCGTTGTGGATCCGGTCATTGCAGAGAGTGCATTTGTGCGACCTGCGAGTCTTTTCACTGTATTTAATCACTCCATAAGTGCATGCAAAATTGCAATGCCTGGTGCCTACGCATTTTTCCAGCACAACGCCTTCTCATGATATTGCAATAGCCGCTGGGTGTTGGTAAATGATCTTTCCATCTCACGGACGGTCGCGGATGGAAGGAAAATGATTTCGGTCTTGATGTCCGCTGTCTTTAGTTCTCCTGACCTGATCTCGGGTGAGTTGCGCCAAAAGGCCGCGGTCTCGTTCTCATAAAAGTCACGGACCACCATCCAGTCGAGCTTTGCCAAAGCCTTGCGCTGGAAGCGGGCATTCTGGCCTCCGACAGCAGGGTTCTGGCCCACGCAGAGGAAGCCCTTAATCTGCCCCTCCATCATATGCACAAACATCGGCAGGTGCGAATGGTCGCCGGTGATCTTGGGATGGTAGTCATAGCCGTAATCATTCTCTCTAGTGGCAGCATCGCCGAACTGCGCCTTGAAGTAGGAGACAGCGAATTTCGGGTAATTCCCCCAATAGCTCGTAGAGACCGGCACCGCCTCGGTGAATATGAAGTCCTTCAATGTGTCATGAGGCTTGCGCGCATCGGGCATGTTCAGGTAGCCGGGCAATGAGTGATAAAGCGTAGCAATGTCTGTAGACCCCTGTATTGTGGCATGACCGCGAAGCGCAAGCACACCGCCGCCTGGCCTGCCGATATTGCCCAGCAGCGCCTGGAGCATTGCAGCCGTGCGGATGATCTGCACACCTACGGTGTGCTGCGTCCAGCCGACAGCATAGGTGATATTAGAAGTGCGGTCGCGGCCTGAATTATTCAAAAGAGTCTCCGATCTCTCTTTTGCCGGATTTCTGAGAGTCTGAAACAAGTTCGGAATTACAAGTTACTCGCGGGGCTCCACAATAGACCGGGGCAATTTTTTTATAATATGTTTGAACCGGGAAAGGGTCAGATCTTGGCCAGCGCCTGCTTCAGGTCGGCGATCAGGTCGTCCACGTCCTCCAGACCCAGAGCGATGCGTACGAGGTTGTCAACCATACCGATAGACTGGCGGTATTCCTCCGGATAATCGAAGAACGACATCACCGACATCTGCGTCACAAGGCTTTCGCTGCCGCCGAGGCTTGGCGTTATCAGGAAAAGTTTAAGCGAATCAATAAACTTGCGTGTTTCCTTGTCACCACCCTTAAGAAGAAAGGTAATAAGGCTGCCAAAACCATGCATCTGCTGAGATGCGATGAGATGGTCCGGATGAGACTTAAGGCCGGGGTACCAGATCTTCTCTATTTTCGGGTGAGATTCAAGCATCCGGGAAACAGCCAGTCCGGCGCGGTTGTGGTGCTCCATGCGCAATGCAAAGGTCTTCAGGCCGCGTTCCAGCAGGAAACAGGTGAAAGGGCCGGGTGTAGCGCCGATCATCCGCTGCATGCGGTAGAGGCCGTTCAGCAGTGAATGTTTGCCGAGGGCAACACCTGCCAACAGGTCGTTATGGCCGCCGAGGTATTTGGTGGCCGAATGGATGACTAAGTCCACTCCCATCTCCAACGGCCTGATGTTGTAAGGCGTGGCTAATGTCGCATCTATTATGGTCATCACACCTTTTTGTCTCGCGACGTCCACTACCGCGGGGATGTCCAGGACGTGCAGGTAAGGGTTGGTCGGCGATTCGGTGAAGATGATGTTGGTGTTTGGCCGTATCGCTTTGGAGATGGCCTCTGCAGTCGGATCGACCAGCGAGACCTCCACTCCGAACTCTGACAGCAGGTTCGTGGCAAAATCGCGTGTCTGGCGGTAGCAGTCGTTGGTGAATATGATGTGGCCGTTTCGGCGCATATATGCCTGCAAGGTCAGGATCACCGCGCTCATACCCGTAGAAAATAGTACAGCCCGTTCCGCTCCCTCGATTGCCGCAAGCTTGCGCTCGCATTCCTGCTGTGTGGGGTTGCCGTACCGGCCGTATTCGTGCTCCCGCACAACTCGGCCCTCGCTCTTCGCCTGCATGAACGCATACACTTCGTCGGTCGAATCGAAATAGTAATTGGAGGTCTGTACGATCGGGGTGGTGACCGCATAATAAGCTTTCGCAGTACGCCCGGTTCCGTGTATGGCCAAGGTAGCTGGTTTCCAGTTCCCGGCATTTGATGATTTTTTAGACATCGGCTTCCCTCCTTTTTTCTGCAAAGCCTGCTGGAGGGCTTCTTTGACCGCGTCCACGCTGGGCGGCAGCTCGATCGGTTTGTTGGCAAAATGACAGGGGAAGTCCAGCGTCTCCTCGTGATAGCGTACCTTGAAGTCTGTGAATTTCAGCCCGTGCGCCGTTGAGATGACCACAACGCGCTCGGATTTATCGATCTTGCCGTCCCTGAGCAGTTTAATCATCACTGCCAGTGCAACACCCGTATGGGGGTCATTGAACATGCCGGTGAGGTCGCCCAGGGCAGCAGCATCAGCTAATTCCTGCTCGGTAGCCTGCTCGACAATGCCATTGAATTTCTTAAGAGTGCGGATGGCCTTTTCTATACTGACCGGGTTGCCGATCTGGATGGCACTGGCCAGCGTCTTCTGCGCCTCGATAGGCTCGAAGGTCTCAAAGTTCTTCAGATACGAGCGATAGAGCGGGTTTGCGCGCTCGGCCTGGGCGACAACGATACGCGGCAATTTTGCAACCAGACCGAGATCCCGCATCATGCTTAAACCGCTGCCCAGTGCCGAGATGTTCCCGAGATTGCCGCCGGGTATGATGATTACGTCAGGGGTCTCCCAATCGAACTGCTGGACAATCTCGATGCCGACGGTTTTCTGGCCTTCAATGCGCAAAGAATTCATCGAATTGGCCAAATAAATCGTCTCGTCTTCGGTTATTTGCCTGACTATGCGCATGCATCCGTCGAAGTCTGTGTCCAGAGACAGCACCAGCGCACCGTTGGCGATCGGCTGTATAAGCTGCGCTACCGAGATTTTACCCTTCGGCAGCAACACGATAGACTGTATGCCTGCAGCAGCACAGTACACCGCCAATGCGGCGGAGGTATCGCCGGTGGACGCGCAGGCTACCGCCTTGATCGGCGCTCCCTCGCTGATCATCTGTTTGACCTGAGACACGAGCACTGTCATGCCGAGGTCTTTGAACGACCCGCTATGGGAATTACCGCAGAGTTTGATCCAGAGATTCTCCAGTCCAAGCATCCCCCCGAGCCGCTCGGCCCAGAACAGGTTGGTGCCTCCCTCGTAGAGCGAGACAACATTGTTATTGGAAATCTCCGGGAGTACCCATTCCTTTTTCCCCCATACGCCGGAGCCGTAAGGCCACTCGGTAGACTTATACCGCTCCTCGAACAGCTTCTTCCAGGCCTTGGCGTCACTTTGGGCCAGGGCCTTGAAGTCGTGCTGTACTTCCAGCAGCGAGCCGCACGCCTTGCAGCGATAGATGATCGAGTTGAGCGGATAGCTCGCCCGGCACTGCTGGTTGATGCATTGAAACCACGCTTTATATGACATAGACATTATTACCGACTATTTTTTTGGTTTTTTGCGCATGACGGAACCGCCGTCCAGACCGTTTTCATGGCAACCTCTTCCTCAATTTTTAGAGTTTTAGTATAACACAGCATCCGGATTTTCGTGTTGACACCCGGTATTTAAGAAACATATTGGGCAAAGGAGTTTTGTTTAGAAATAAGAATGGTTTGAAGGAAAGTTTGATGCCCGGAACTTAACGTCACCTTTTTGCATCAATGAGAAAGAGGTGTAAACGGATAATCCCAATGCGGGCCATAGCCCCAATACGGATAGGGGATAGAATATGGAGAATGCCACTCCGGATAGGTAGTCCAGTCTTTCCTCTCTTCCCAAAGGTGGATGTCTTTTATTATGAAGAATGGATAGACGTATTCCGTACCTTCGATTTTCCCCTTACGCATTTCGATGAATTCCCCTGCTACGGTAATCTTCCTGCCTTCCCGGTAAATCTCCGGTTCAAGCAAACCTTTCTCTTTTGGGTAAAGGGCTAAAAACCGGTCGTGTGACGCCTTCGTCTCTTCGAGCCGGCCTTTCGGGTCAACGGGCGCATAAAACCCCTCTATTAAAGAACCTTCATCGGAAATTTTCGTATTCACAATTTTCCCGCCAAAAATAAACAGCTTCCCCTTGTAAGTGCCCGGTCCTTCCATCAATGCAGGGAAAGGGAGATTAATAGTGGATGTTTCCATAACGTCCTTCTTAAAAACAGGAGTTGCACAGGAAGCAAGAGACAGAATTACAACTATTAGAAGAAAATATCTTTTCATAATTAAAAGTTTATATCCCGTTGAGATAATGTCAATAGTCATCGTCGCCGGTTTTGAGAATTTCCCGGACAAAAGACCCTTCAGCAAAGTCCTCGGGTCTGAAGGGATGAGAGTTACTCTCAGGCCGTCCTTGCAATGCCGATTGCGCCTGCCGTTGCCGAGTAGTGTGCTATGCCCGCGCTTCTCCTAACTCTGGGACAACCTCGGAGCGCCATCACGACTATGACAGCCAGGATCACCACTGCGACGATCAGTCTTTTCAACTTCCCCATCAGGACTTCTCACGCTCTGTTGCCAAGAACTTCTATTTCGCTTTTAAGAAGCGTGAAAAGCAAACCTATATCTTCATTGGATAGATCAACACTATCTTCTCCAGAGTCTTCCATGACAGTCCTCCTATGGTTTCATGAGAATAATCCCGGTTCAAGATAATTTCTAAAAGCCGTACATCTGTCTTTCTTTTTACAGTTTTTCTCACAAGCCTCTATGTACTGAAAACCTTCCTTATCGGGACACCATACCTTGTTGATATCAGTCCCTGATTTATCCAATTTTTCTTTAGGTTTCTTTGACATCGCCTGTTGTCTTCTCAGCCAGAAGCTCCTTCAGTCTGAGAGCGTTCTTCATCGCAAAACCCCCGTGGCAGTTGTTATGCATACAATACGTGATCTTCGCCTTTCTGTCTATGTTCTTGATTGAGGGCACGAACTCTTTTAACTCTTCATCAGAATAAAGATAGGCAAACCGCAGGGATGTTTCTATGCCTTTCTTCAGCCAGTTCTCCTTGTTTCTCTCGTGGAAGCGTAAATAGGCTATCTCTGTCGTGACATCCGGAAGAAAGGATACCGTCGCGAGGCTGCCGTATTGGGGCTCATCGGCTGAAATGTAAGTCAACTGATTCTCTCTCAAAAGCTGAAGCACCGTATCCTCTCTTTACCAATTTATTCAACTCTTGAAATATATTCATAAGAGAGTAAACTTATAGTCAAGAGAAGGAATTGCGATACTCAGTGCGGGATTAACCTGAGGATCAAACGCAGTAGGGGAAGCAGGAGTTAGATGCCGGTGAGTAAACCTCCAGCAGAGAGGAGGAAACCTGAAGGCATTTACCGAAGCACCCACTTAGACGAAAGAGTTCAAGGTATCCCGGAACTGAGATCGCAAGATATTCTTGAGCCATAAAAGGGTATACGGTTATCCTGCCAGGGCAAAGGCAGAAGTTGATACTGCCAGCGCAGAGAGGTCGCCCACTCAAGCTGAACCCTTTAAATGGCTCTATTTATTTTGATGCCTTCATGATAGCACCCCCGGTTGTATTGTTCTTCGGCTGTAATTTCCCTCATAATTGCTATTTTGGGGTCACTCTGAAATCGTTCAGTAATGACTGCAATAAACAGCATCGACCGCGTTGTCGATGCAAGCTGGGGATAGTCCGGGGATAGTGATTATGTAAAGTCCAACCTTCTAACTTATTGAAATTACATAATATTCATGGTGGAGGCGGCGGGAATTGAACCCGCGTCCGAAAGTACTGCTACCGGGCTTCTACATGCTTATCTTGCCTATTCGTTCTTGAATTCACGGCTGCCGGCAGGCGGGCGTCCCGGAATTCCATCCCCTTAACTCTCGCCCCGAAGCCAGGGGAAATATCCCCGGGGCCAGCCTGCTGAATGACGCTGTTACCTGAAACGCGGGCAACTTCAGGGCAGCGGCTGCTTAGTTAATTAAGCAGCAAGTGCCAGTTCGTTATTGGCGTTTGTGTTTGTTTCCGCCTTTTTACGTGGCGACGGACCCACGACATGCAACCCGATCCTCGTAACCCCCGTCGAGCCCTTTCGCCCCCTTTTTCAGGCAAAAAACTTAGGTCGATAGTGTTATTAGAACCTATATAATTAGCATAGCTTTTGTTTATCTATTTTTCAAGGCCCTTTCGATTTCTCTCTTGGCTTCTCTTTCCTTTATTGTCTCCCTTTTTTCAAAAAGCCTCTTACCCTTCGCCACTCCAATTTCGACTTTTGCAAAAGAATCTTTAAAATAAATCTTCAGGGGAATCAGCGTATATCCCTTTGTAGAGGCTTTCCCGCTCAGTTTGTCTATCTCTTCCCTGTGCATGAGGAGCTTTCTCGTCCTGAGAGGGTCATGGTTCAGGATATTGCCGTGACTGTAAGGACTGATATGACAGTTTAGAAGGAAGGCCTCTCCATCTTTAATAAGAACATAACTATCTTTAAGATTGGCCTTGCCATCTCTAAGAGACTTTACCTCGGTCCCCAATAGGGCAATTCCCGCCTCGACAGTCTCCTCAATTTGATAATCGTGGTATGCCTTTCTGTTTTGACATACGAGCTTCACTGTAATATTCTACCATTCCTACGATCTGCCCACACAATAATACTTGAAACCTTTTTCCCCCAACTTTTGAGGATCATACACGTTTCTCAGATCAAAGAAATACGGCTCTTTCAATAGTTTCTTGACCCTGTCGAGATCGAGGTTCCTGAACTGGTTCCATTCAGTCATTATTACAACTGCGTCGGCGCCTTTCGCAGCATCATAGGGGTCTTTACAATATTTTATTTCAGACAAGATTTTGTTTTCTTCCTTCATGCAAACAGGGTCGTACACTCTGATACGGGCTTTCTCTTTCACGAGACCGCTAATAATAGATGACGCGGGGGCGTCCCGGGTGTCATCTGTATTGGGCTTGAACGAAAGCCCGAGGACGGCTATTGTCCTTCCTTTAAGCACACCCACGGCATTCTTGATCTTCTGGATCATCAGCTCTTTCTGTTTTTCATTTGCCTTAACTGCCGCATCAATGATCCCCAATTCTACCTCATGCTCCTCTGCCATCTTGAGAAGAGCATTTGTATCTTTTGGAAGGCAGGAGCCGCCGTATCCGGCTCCTGGGTGCAGGAATTTGGACCCGATCCTCTGATCGAGCCCCATACCTTTGGCGACCATGTGCACATCAGCTCCGACTTTCTCACAGAGGTTGGCCATCTCATTGATAAAGGATATCTTCGTTGCGAGAAAAGAATTAGAGGCGTATTTGATCAATTCTGCCGTCTCGATATTCGTAATTACAAAAGGGGTCTCAAGAAGATAAAGTGGTTTATACAGATCCTTCATGATCGCGACCGCCTGAGGGCTGTTTGCTCCGATAACGACCCGGTTCGGTCTCATAAAATCCTCTATCGCGGAGCCTTCCCTCAAAAACTCAGGATTTGAAACAATATCGAAATCTGTCCGTTGTTTAAGGTTGTTTGAAATAATCTCTTTTATCCTTTCACCGGTCCCCACCGGCACCGTGCTCTTTGTAACAATTACCTTATACCCGTCCATATGCTTTGCGATTTCGCCTGCAACATCTTCCACATATTTCAGATCAGCGGACCCGTCTCCTCTGCGGGGTGTTCCCACAGCTATGAAAATAACGAGAGAAGAATCGACCGCCTTTGCCGTCTTTGTCGTAAACCTGAGCCTGCCCTGTTTTATATTTCTCTTAACAAGATCATCGAGCCCGGGTTCATAAAAGGGGATTATTCCCTTCTTGATAGAATTTATCTTTTTTTCATCTTTATCAACGCAGGTCACAAACAAGCCAAATTCGGCAAAACACGCTCCTGTAACGAGCCCCACATATCCGGCACCGATAATCCCAATGTGCATAAAAACCTCCTATGAGAAAAAAATCATTCTTCCGACATTATTACGACACTCGCCACTGCACCTGTCGTTTATCTCAATGCTTTAATGAAGCTTCGAATTTATCTCCGTATTGCCTATCGGAAAATCTTAACTCTACCGTCTTTCGTCCGGCGGGGGCAATATCCCAAAAAGCCTCTCTGTTTTCTATATATCCGGCTATTGCCTCCGACAGAGACCCTATATTTCGGGGAGGGGCGAGAATCCCGTTAATGCCGTGAGAGATAATCTCGGGGATTCCTCCGATTGCGGTACCGATCAAAGGTTTCTTCATTGCCATCGCCTCAATAAGTGCTGTGTCAAATGCCTCCTCACATGTTGGTACGTCAAGACTTTTGCCCTCTTCATTAAAGTTTGCCTATATCTTTTAATTTTTCAACTATAATATCTTTAATCTCTTCCGGTTTAATGTCTTCAAGGCATTTGTGTATCTTGCTGCCGTTACAGCTATCCTTCCCGCAGGGAATACATTCCCAATACCTTTGAATAACAGTATGTATTCCACATGTCTGTATGCCGTTTCTTTGAAAGTAGGGAATCCGGGAATCTGAATTTTGAATTTTGTCGCCCGGGGTGAGTCGCTGAGGTGAGAATTTTGAATTCTTATTATCCCACGGTCCCCAGTTGAAAGCAGGGCTCGGACCAAAGATTGCGACAACAGGCGTACCGACTGCAGCCGCAATATGCATAGGCGCGGTGTCAACACCAAAAAACAGATCTGCCGCAAGTGATACTGCGCCGAGCTGTTTTATTGTTGTTTCACCACATAAATCTATAAGTCGTGAGTCGTGAACCGCAAGTCGCGAAAATACTAAAGACAAAATCCGTTTAGCTTTATCCAATTCTTGTTTATCCGGTGAAGATGTAACAATTACGGTTATTCTTCTCTCAAGCAACCATCTAATAATCTCTGCCATGTACTCATCCTTCCAGCACTTAAACAACCATCTCGCTGTCGGATGAACGTGTACGACAATATTTCTTAATCCCCGCGTTCCCCCTTCAGAAAAGCGGGATAAAGGGGGATTATTTTCTTCAACAATTTTTCTAACCCAGTCCCTGTCTTTTTCAGGAACATGAAAATTTACGGATAGATTTTCTGTGCTTACGCCGAATTGCTTGATAACATCAAGATTTTCCAGGACCATATGTCTTTTTTTATCAGGCTTTGAAAGATGGGTGTAGAGATATTTTTTGCCGATAAACCCCTTTTTAGATTTCCATCCTATCCTATAGCCGGCTCCGGATACAAAAGATATAATTGCCGCCCTATCACCACCGGTAAGCTCAATAGTCATATCGAAGCCTTTTTTCTTCACCATTTTTAAAAAAGATAATTCTTTTATGTATCTTTGCACAGGGTTCGTCTTTTTGATATTCCTGTCAAACGTTATTATCTCATCGATCAGGGGATTGCCCTTCAGTACCTCCTCAGTACCTGAATTCACAAGGGCTGCAATATGTGCATTAGAAAAATTCTCCCTCAATGCCCTAAAAACGGGTATTGTGAGAAGCACGTCTCCGATATGGCGGAGTTTTATGACCAGAATTCTTCTCGCATTCTTAAAGTCTGCATGATATGAACCTGTATGCATGATATGAAGAATTACTCCTCTAATTCCTGACTGCCGAACTGAAGATCGTAGAGGTTCTTATAGATGCCCCCGCGGCTGTAGAGTTCTTTATGTGCGCCTGAATCCAGGATCCTGCCTTTATCGAGGACAATTATCCTATCAGCCCTTTTTATGGTAGAAAGCCGGTGAGCTATGACAAAGGTAGTCCTGTTTTCCATAAGATTTTCGATCGCCCTCTGAACCATCATCTCTGACGAGGTATCAAGAGAAGAGGTTGCCTCATCGAGAATAAGTATCGGTGGGTTCTTCAATATTGCCCTGGCTATGGACAGCCTCTGCCTCTGACCGCCTGAAAGCCTCATGCCCCGTTCCCCTATCATTGTATCGTAGCCCTGCGGAAGCTCAATGATGAAATCATGCGCATACGCCGCCTTCGCTGCCGTTATTATGTCTGATTCAGATGCACCCGGTTTCCCGTATACAATGTTTGCCTTTACAGTATCGCTGAAAAGTATTATTTCCTGACTCACAATACCGAATTGACTTCTCAGTGACTTAAAAGTAACATTTGAGATATCCACACCATCGATATAAATCGCACCCTCTGTCGGTGTATAAAATCGGGGGAGAAGATTCACAAGCGTAGTTTTCCCGCCCCCGCTTTTGCCTACTACCGCTATTATCTCGCCCTTCTTCACCTTAAAGTTTATATTATTAAGGGCCTTGCCTTTAGATGGCGGATAGATAAAGGATATCTGTCTGAACTCTATTTCTCTGCTGATCGGGGTCAACACTTCTCTCCCGTCCCGTTCCTTCGGCGCTGAGAAGAGATTTTGTACCCTGTCATAAGGAGGACCTGCCTGCTGTATGCCCATATTGACCCTTGCAAGCCTCTTTGCAGGTGTATATATCAGGAAAATGGCAGTGAGAAAAGAGAAAAAATCTCCGATGGTGATTACATTTTTTATGACAAGCCATCCCCCGTACCACATGACGAACGCTATCCCGATACCGCCCACCGCTTCCATCATAAGGGCGGCAAATTCCGATACCCTCGTAGCCCGCATATTCTCCCTGTAAAAATCCTTATTTTTCCCGTGAAAGCGTTCTATCTCATCGGCCTCTCTACAAAATGCCTTTATTATCTTAATCCCCGCAAAACTTTCGTTCAGGAATTCGGTGATCGACGCGATCCTTTCCTGTGCCCGCTTGCTGATAAGTCTCATTCTCCTGCTGAGCTTCCCGACCCCGAAAAAAGCGGCGGGTAAAACGACAATCGCCATAAGGGTAAGATCCCATCTCCGCCATAAAGCCACTCCAATGAGCGCCAATACTGTAGCGCTCTCGATAAACATATCTTTAAGGGTTAACGATACTACACCCTGGAGTACGGATATGTCGTTAATGACGTTCGAGATGAGTTTTCCGGTAGAATTCTTCTCGAAATATCCGAGAGGTAAATCTAAAATATGTGCATATAGTTTATTCCTCAGGTGCATCACCATCTTCTGCCCCGCAGACCTCATGAGATATTCTTCAAAAAAAGTAAAAATCCCTTTTACTATGAAAATAACGAGAATAGCCACCGCAAGCATTACCAGGAGTGTAATATTTTTTTTAATGAGTACGTCATCCATTGCCGGCTTTACGAGCCACGCAATAGACGCGTTAAGGCCGGAAATGATAAGACTTATTATCCCTGAGAGGACAACTCTCGGCCAATAGGGTTTAACGAGGTTAAATATCTTTTTGTAACTTTCTAAAAATTCCAAAGGTCTCCGCTTTTTTTACTGCCTGGAAGATATTTTCCCAAAAATATTTTCCATTTTTTTGTATTTAGTATACTATAAAAACTTAAGCTAAATTACATATATACTATCCATGGAATTCAACCATTCAAAACACTCTCAGGCTTTACTCACAGGTTTGTTCATTTTTGGGTTCATGCTGCCGCTCTCAAAGAGTATCAGCAGCGTGATAATGGGCCTGGTCTATATTTACGCGTTTGTTATGATCATTCTCGATGGCAATTTCAGGGCAACCGTAGTCAGCCGCATCAACCAGCCGCTGACCGTTCCCATCGGCATCTACGTCCTCATCGCATTACTGGGTTTGTCTTTAACAGAACAATTATCCGAGGGGATCAACATAGTAAAACAGATAGTCAACCTCCCGCTTGTCTATCTGATGGCATCTGTATCAGTTGATGTCGAACAGAGCGGGGCTGTCAGGTTGAAAAATGCCAAGGTCCTATTTCTCTCATTTCTGGCCGGGATCATCGCCCTCGATCTGATCGGGCTGCTTACATATTTCGGTTTTATCGGGAACGCGCGGTACGTCCTGCCCGTCCATCCCATGAACATGCACCATATATGGTTCGGCAACCTGAATGCACTCGGAGTATACACGGCGGCATCCCTGCTCCTGTTTCCGTCTGACCGCAGGCGCTTTGCAATGCCGGCATTACTTTGGTCATTTGTTGGTTTGGGCGCAATTTCCATATTGCTTTCAACAGCGCGAACAGCGTGGTTCGGAATGATATTCACTTCTTTAGTCCTGTTTTTCTTCTTGATAAAAAATAAAAAGATCCTCGTCGTTGCGGGCATATCGCTGATCGCGGTATGCATTGCTGCCTACTCCTTCATCGATGTCATTCATCAAAGGATAAACATGATTTCGAGTGATATTTCACAATTTTTTTCCGGTGTGCAAAACACGTCGATCGGCGCACGCTTCTTGATGTGGAAGGCATCTTTAAAGCTCTTTCTCTCACATCCGGTTTTCGGGGTAGGAACAGGTGGTTATAAGACGGTCTTTGCCGAACTTGTCGCGTCCGGTGCTTTGCCGCCTTTCGCACAGAAGTTTAACCAGCCGCATAATATGTACCTTTTTACCCTTGTCACAAACGGTTTAATAGGCTTTTCCGCACTTCTGTTTATTTTTTACCGCATCTTTCGATATGCAGGAGGTCTTATCAGGCTCCATCAAAAGGAGCGTCTCTTCGGCTTTCTCTCGATAGCTGTGGCTGTCCATTACATGACTGCTGGGCTGGCCGAGTCTCTTTTGAATATCCATGTACTCATTGGCTCTTTTGCTCTCATCTCGGGTATTTGTATACGACAGTCACTTTTCTCTTCCCGTACTTAGGCGGATTTGCAGATGCGAAAGATAAGCGGCGGCAAAGTTGGGTGGTCCGTATTGTGTATGGAGCATTTAATTTAATACCATAACCTCGAGGAGGCACCATGGTTCACGTACTCACTGTCCATTGGCAGGATGATAGATGGGTTGATATTCAGTTGACATATCTGCATAAACACATACAGCAGCCGTTTAAGGTCTACGCTTTCCTAAATGGGTTACCACAAGTGCATAGGGCTAAATACTTTTATAGTTCGACAGAGCCGATTGAAGATCACGCTATCAAGTTGAACATCTTGGCAGATGTTGTAGCCTTCAATGCGACTAACGCGGAAGACCTGCTGATGTTCCTCGACGGAGACGCATTCCCTATAGGAGACGTAATCTCATTCGGGCGTGAGAAATTGAATCAATATCCCCTTATGGCGGTTCAGCGAAGGGAGAACGGTGGTGATATCCAGCCCCATCCCTGCTTCTGCCTGACAACAGTCGGGTTCTGGAAGGCCATAAACGGAGACTGGAAAGCGGGCTATCAGTGGAAGAACTTGCAAGGTAACTTCATCACCGATGTGGGAGGGAATCTACTTGGAATCTTCAGAGAGAGGGGTATCGAATGGTATCCCATGCTGCGGAGCAACAAGAGAAATCTTCACCCATTGCTCTTCGGTCTTTACGAAGACTTAGTCTACCACCATGGCGCCGCATTCAGGAAACCCTCTACAACGATCGACAGGGTCAGAATCACAGAGGCAAGGGCCGGGCGCTGCCGGTTAAAGAATTGGCTTCCGACCAAAGGGCTTTTTTCAAGGTTAAAGGCAATGTTTATCCCGATGAGAAAAATAGTAGAGAGGAATAGGGGCCTCAGCCAACAGATATACGAGATGATAAAAGATGATCCATTTTTTTACCGATACTTTCAGCAGTCCGGGGGACTTCACTATTGATGTCTGAAGCCGTTTAGAATCTGTTTTGTTGATTCGATACATGAACGTACCCTGCCAGTTGCTGCCCTGCAGATCTTTTTCTCCGCATACTCCCTGATACGGAAGAATACTTCTTAATCCAAGCAACGCGGGCAGCAACAATTTCACTCAGTTTCGAGACATATTGTGAGGATCGCATTGGCATGAACTCCTCGCATTTTTGATTTTGCCGTCCCAATATTCTTATAATAGTTAATATTTAGCGACCAATGGGTCATGTGAGTCTCTTACGGTGCTTGCTTTGTTTTCCACCGGACTTTTCGCGTGAAATGTTTTTGGGGAAATTTCTGAAATGCAGTGTCCTTAAGGGCTTAGAGGGAGGACTGTTGTGGATAGCAAACTTGTTGAGATGACATTAGAAGAAAAAGAGAATTATAGTGAGGAGATTATCCGCGAGGCCTACAGGAAATTCGGGGATGATGTGGCTGTTGCTTTCAGCGGCGGGAAAGATTCTACCACATTACTTCACCTTGTAAGAACTGTCTTCGACGGCAATATCCCCTGGAAGATTTTTACTTTGGACACCGGCGCCGAATTTGATGAAATAAAGCAATTTATGGGAAAGCTGGCTGGGGAGTGGGGATTTAATATCATAGTACTTAGAAACAAAGAGATTTCGGATATGACAGCCATTGAACGGGATAAAGCCGAATGCTGTTATAAAAGGAAAGTGATACCGGTAAACAAAGCTATCGTTGATTATAATCTGAAGGCCCTCATGACGGCTGTACGATGGGATGAGCAGGCTGCGAGGGCGAATGAACAATTTTTTGTGTCAAAGGAAACGCCACCTCATATCAGGGTCCAGCCCGTCCTTCATTTCAGAGAGATTGACATCTGGTCCTATATCAAGAAACATTCTC
Source organism: Thermodesulfovibrionales bacterium (assembly GCA_963716185.1). Classification (GTDB taxonomy): domain Bacteria; phylum Nitrospirota; class Thermodesulfovibrionia; order Thermodesulfovibrionales; family SM23-35; genus CAVZMO01. Next base: position 2,081,427 of record OY970295.1, on the reverse strand, counting down.
TTCCATATTGCGAGTTGTACAAGAAAGGCTATCGCTCGATCGATTGCGAACCCTGTACAAGTCCCTTCGGCAGAGCCGGCATGGAACGGGGGGGAAGGGATCCGGACAAGGAGAGAGTCATGGAACGTCTGAGGGAAGCTGGATATTTTTAGCGGCATTTATGAGATTTACCCGCTTGCCGAATATTATCCTTGTAGTATGTGATACCCTGGGGGCAAAGCACATGTCCGTCCATGGATATGAAAAACGGACTACGCCTTACCTTGAGAGAATGGCGGAAGACGACGGTTTTGTGGTGTATAAGAGGTGCCTCGCCCCGGCATCCTGGACAATACCTTCGCATGTCTCACTGTTTACAGGCCTTTATCCGAGCGAGCACAATATCGGCGATGATTGTGTCTGCATGCCCGGCAACATGTATTGTCTCCCCGAAATCCTTAATTATATGGGATATGCAACTTTTGGGGTGACCAGTAACAGTCTTGTGTCGCGCTTACTGAATTTTGAGAGAGGGTTCGATGAATTCCATGAGATGTGGCATTTGTTCAATTCAAGAGATTTTTTAATAGTCGATCAAGAGTTCAGCAGGTCCAAGAGAAATGTTAAAGGCGAATTAAGAAGATTCCTTACGCTGTTGCGATTAGCTTCATCGCACCGGGCCTATACGTTTCTTCTGAAAAAATTTATTGACAGCTCCTACAAAAAACGTTATGCGATCCTGAAGAACTCGGTCCATGCCACATTGAGGACAATCAATACCGCAAAAAAGGTTGTGAATTCAAGAAATGCTCAAATTCCGTTCTTCCTGTTCCTTAACATTATGGAGACACACAGTCAATATAATCCTCCGCCTGGGATTACGGCGTTCAAAAAAATCAGTCAAAAAGAAAGGGACGAAGTGCTCAAGAGATATGAGTGGCATCATTATGTTCACTCACCTTTCTCAGCGGAGACCTTCGAAATACTGAATGTTCTTTATGACCGGGAAGTCCTGTTTCTCGATTCAGTCCTGTGGGATTTCTATTCTTTCTTAAAAGCCGGGAATATGCTCGACAATACCCTTCTCATTATAACAAGCGATCACGGGGAGCTCATAGGAGAGCACGGTCAGGTCAACCATATTTTTACTCTCTATAACGAGCTGCTGCATGTACCTTTGCTCATTAAATTTCCAAGGGATTTTGCCCTAAGAGGCTATAAGGATACTCTGGTTCAGCTCCATGACTTATTTTCAACCATTTCAGATATGACCAGTTCCCCTATGCCGACGCCGGAAAGTTCACATTCTCTCCTGTCTTCAACTTCGAGAAAAATCGCATATTCTCAATTACTCAGTTGCGATCATACGATTCACAAATTTCGGAGGGCGAACCCCTCGTTTGTCTTAGAAGGCTTCATGCAGCCTCATAAGTCATTAGTCACGGATAACATGATGAAAATCATTAAGCGCGCTGACGGACAGGCGGAGTTGTATGACCTCAACAAGGATTTTTATGAGACGCGGGACTTGAGTAATGATCCCGCTTATGCCGAGCTAAAGTTAAACATGTCGCAGCTGCTCGCGTAAGTGCATTGATATGCGCATTGCGATAATTAAGAGCAACTACTCGCCTTACGGCGGTGCCGAAAAACATACGACCCGTCTGATAGACTTTTTTGTCAAGAATAATGTTGAAGTAGCCGTGCTTACTTCAAAACACGGGGGGTGGAACGAATTTCCCCAGTGCGTCAAACCGGTAGTGCTGAAACAGTTCAGATATAATAACCTACTGAGACTCTTGACATTCAATTCTTCGGTTAATCGGCATCTGAGAAACGAGCGCTATGACTGCATTCTGGGGATTGACCGTACAGACACTCAAACCCATTTGTGGCTGCAGGGCGGTTGCCACAAAGCATGGATCCGGAGGAGATGCGAAGAGAATTCTCGATTAAGGTGTTTCAGCTTCAAGGTCAATCCTTTTCACAGGGCGGCGATGGAAATAGAGCGACGCGCACTCCTTTCCGACGCCCTCAAGAGAGTCATCTGCAATTCGAATCTTGTCAGAAATGAAATATTGCACTTTTATCCGCAAACCGAAAGGAAAATAGCCGTTGTTCATAATAGTGCCGAATGGCATGAATTCTCAGAAGCATTCGGCGAAGGCCTGACCGAAAGAGATCGCATACTGGAAAGGTTGGGTCTGAAACCCGACAAGTTTTACTACCTGTTTTTGGGCAGCGGATATGAAAGAAAGGGGCTCAGAAAAGCAATTATGGCTCTTCCCCTGCTTCCCGGATATACCGAATTAATTGTAGTGGGCAAGGATAAGCGTGAAAAGCGATATAGAGAGCTTTGTGAAAAAGCCGGACTTGTGAAAAGGGTTCATTTCTTCGGACCTCGGAAAGACGTCGTTCCTTTCCTCCAAGTTTCCGATGCCTCTGTATTGCCTACTATCTATGACCCCTGCGCTGGCGCGTCAGTTGAAGCACTTGCAATGGGTCTATATACTGTAACAAGCGCTGCCAACGGCTGTTCCGAAGTCATCCGGAAAGGGGCGGGTTTCGTCATCGAGAATTTAGGAGACGATAGTTCTGTGGCTGAAGCGATGGGAACGGCATTGGGCGGCCATCTTTCGAAAAGAGAGATCAGAGAAACCGTCCGGCATCTCGATTTTGAGACACAGTTAGGAAAGATCGTGACCATGTGCATTGCAGATATGAGAATATAAGGACTGAAAAAGGGAACTCAGAGAGACTCTGAGTCTGAGACAACGGCATTTTATGTCAATGCCTGCCCGAATCCGGGATCAACGCTCTTTTTTGGGGCCAAATCTTCTATAATAGCTTTCATAATGGGGAGGCAAAAATGACTGTTGATACGAAGAGGATTTTAGTTACGGGGGGAGCGGGATTCCTTGGTTCTCATCTGTGTGAAAAACTTCTCAATATCGGACACGAGGTGCTCTGCGTAGATAACTTTTATACAGGGACGAAGACAAATATTGCTCACCTTTTGAAAAACCCTTATTTTGAGCTTATCAGACATGACATCTGCTTCCCATTGTATATAGAGGTTGACGAGATTTACAATCTTGCATGCCCAGCCTCACCGATTCATTATCAGTTCGACCCTGTCCAGACAACTAAGACCTCTGTGCACGGAAGTATTAATATGCTCGGACTGGCAAAGCGCGTAAAGGCAAAAGTCCTCCTTGCATCAACCAGTGAGGTATACGGAGACCCTGAGATTCATCCCCAGCCTGAAAGTTATTGGGGGAATGTAAATCCTATAGGGTTGCGGGCATGTTATGATGAAGGGAAACGATGCGCAGAAACTCTTTTTTTTGATTATAACCGCCAGCACAAATTAAGAATAAAAGTCGCGAGAATTTTTAACACGTATGGTCCAAGAATGCATCCGAACGACGGACGCGTTGTCAGTAACTTTATCGTGCAGGCGCTAAGGGGTGAGGACATTACAGTCTTCGGCGACGGAAGCCAGACGAGGAGTTTCTGCTATGTTGATGATATGGTAGATGGTTTAATTGGGCTTATGAACAGCCCTGATGATTTTACCGGACCGGTGAATCTGGGGAATCCTGCCGAATTCTCCATGCTTGAACTTTCCGAAATGGTGATCAGACTGACAGGCTCGGGCTCAAAACCCGTCTTTAAACCGCTCCCGCCGGATGACCCGAAACAAAGACAGCCCGATATTACATTGGCGAAAGAAAAGTTGAATTGGAGGCCGTATACTCCCCTGGAACAAGGGCTGCAAAGGGCAATTCAATATTTTAAAGATCTTTTTGAGGGAAAGACAAAATGATACTAATTGTCGGAGGCGCTGGATATATCGGTTCTCACATGAACAAACTTTTAAACAGAAGCGGTTACAGGACTGTTGTTTTTGACAATCTGGTTTACGGCAGCAGGGGATTTGTTAAATGGGGAGAATTCGTTTTGGGAGATTTAGTCGACATGGAGCAGTTGAGGCTCTGCTTCAGGAAATATCCGATTGAGACCGTAATGCATTTCAGCGCCTTTGCTTATGTGGGCGAATCAGTTCTTGATCCCGCAAAGTATTACCAAAACAACGTATCAAACACTATAAATCTTCTGAATGTGATGAGAGAATTCGATGTCCGCTATTTTATCTTTTCATCGTCATGCGCCACCTACGGCATTCCCCGGGAAATTCCCATTTCGGAAACCCATCTTCAGAATCCGATAAATCCCTATGGTAAAAGCAAGCTGATGGTGGAAGAAATTCTGAAAGATTACGAGACCGCATACGGGATGAACCATATAAACCTGAGATATTTCAATGCAGCCGGGGCGGACCCCGAAGGCGATATCGGAGAGAGACATAACCCCGAAACTCACCTGATACCTCTGACGATATATGCCGCTTTGGGGATCAATGAAGATGTTAAAATTTTCGGCGCCGATTATTCCACCAAGGACGGTACCTGCGTAAGGGACTACATCCATGTAATGGACCTGGCGGATGCTCATGTCAGAGCAATGGAGCATTTAAGAGCAAGCGGAAAAAGTGATTCCTTCAATTTAGGGAACGGCAGCGGCTATTCCGTTAGGGAGATTATCGATACAGTTAAGAGGATAAGCAAGAGAGATTTTAAGGTTATTGAAGCAGAAAGACGTGAGGGTGACCCGCCGGTGCTTGTCGGCAGCAGCGAAAAAGCGATGGAGGTTTTGGGCTGGAGGCCGAAATATGCGGACATAGAGACCATCGTGGACACCGCGTACAGATGGCATTCAAAGATCACCTAAGGAACTTTTTTCTTTTTGCCGGACAGTTCCCATATTTTTACATATTTGAAGAATGTTGAATACGTAGCGCCCATCGCCGCGACAAATCCGTGAAACCCATCCATAAGACCCCCTTTGATAAAATATGTTTCTACGAATTTCCATACTGTTTTTACAGGGATGAGAAACGGCATGACCATTTTCTCCGCTTTAACTTTCTCCACAGCCGACACGCTTGAGTACAAGTTCTGCTTTATCAAATATTGTGATATGGAATTATAGGTGTTGTGGATGATCGGTAGAGGAACTGTTTTAATCCTGCCGTCTTCGATAATAACCCTATCATGGGGGTTTATTCCTCCAAAATACCCTTTGTCCTTATTAAAGAATCTCAGGACCAGGTCCGGATACCATCCTCCGTGTTTCATCCATCTGCCGAGAAAATAATTCTGTCTCGGGAAACGATATCCGTCATGGGACGGATTTTTCAGTTCCTGAAGAATGAAGCTCTTGATTGCTTCCGTAAGCCTCTCATCGGCGTCGATGGAGAATATCCACGAATTAGACGCCTTGTTAACGGCATATTGCTTCTGTTCCTTCATCCCGATCCATGGATTAAAAAATATTTTATCCGTATAGTCCTTGCAGATATCGACCGTTTTATCGCTGCTTCCAGAGTCGACAACAACAATTTCATCCGCCCATTTAACACTCATAAGGCAATCTTTTATGTTTTTTTCTTCGTTACTGGTTATGATAGTAACCGAGAGTTTTTCTCTGTCCAAAAGTTACCTCCAGCTATAGATGATTGAGCTCCATTTTTTATCTATAATAATAACAGTGAGCAGGCTAAAAAATACCGCCGACAAGATCAGCGGTTATAGAGCCGAGCTTAACCTTCGTTTGCATCTTAACGGGAATATGTTTCGCATCGTCTGTGAGCCATATCAATATATCGCCTTTCCGATAAAATATGCCTTCTGATTTTATTAAGGGTTTAACTACAACAGTATCGAATACGCCTGCGGGGAGAGTTACCCTCTCTTTTTTTAAGACCTGTACCTCCACATTCCAGACCTTCTTGCTGTCAAAGATCGTCACATAAGCGGACTGTCCGACGAAGAGCCTCAATGATCTGAGATGGTAGAAACCTGATAAGGGATCAAAAACCGAAGCGGGAATGGCAAATTCTTTCTTAACATTACTCATATAATCGGTGTATCTTGCCTTATTCGCGCCGCGGTCGAAGATGACTTCTTTGTCCTTCCTGTGCCTTCCTTCCCTTATCCTGAGCCTGTAATTTATCGATTCACCGGGTGACGATGAAGTATTTTTTTTCGATAGGATGCTTTCGGCTCGATCGTCAACAGTATAAAAAACAGAGACCCATTGCGCCGATCCGGCGGCCGAAATGATTTTAACCTCATCCCCTTCGCTGCTTGATTCGAGTGATGCTGTGCCGACCTTGATGCCCGTCCAGGTAAGGTCATAAATAAATTTTTCAGGTATTTTCGGAGAGGCATACGCGGATGGACAACTCAATGCAAGAAGCCAAAGGATCATACCGTAAATGCTTATCCGTAATCTATTAACCAGCAAATTTCCCCTCCTGCTTTCGCCTCTGTCTGCTGGTCCGACAAGGGGAAAAGTGAGCAACCGTATCATTTTCATATTATTTAGTGTTTGTCCATAAAGTCGATCATTTGGCGTTTATATGTCATTCCGGCTTGTCCGGAATCTTTCTGCGCCTTTTCTCAGAAGGATTCCCGACGCGCTTCGCTTGCGGGAATGACAATATAATGAACAGACTCTATTTACGTTTATTTGAATCTGTTTTCCTTTATGTTATATTAATTTATGCTTATTATTCCTGCAATAGATTTAAAAGACGGCAACTGTGTGAGGCTGGTTCAGGGTAAAAAAGAAGCCGTAACAGTCTACTCGAATAACCCGGCAAACACTGCTAAACGATGGGAGTCTTATGGGGCCAAACTCCTTCACATCGTTGACCTCGACGGTGCTTTTTCAGGTAACCAAAAAAACTTTGACGCAATTATAAGAATAAGGAAGTCCACAAAGCTTATGCTGCAGGTGGGTGGCGGCATCAGGGACAGCGGGAATCTCTTAAAGCTGTTTTCAGCGGGCATCGACAGAGTTATCATAGGAACTGCGGCTATCGAAGATCCGGAATTTTTAACCTATTCCTGCGACAAATATCCCGGCAGGGTATTGATCGGTATTGATGCCAAGGACGGGATGGTCGCGATCAAAGGGTGGGAGGAGGTTACGTCAATCAACGCTAAAGAATTGGCAAGGCGTTTGGAAATTATAGGTGCGGCAGGTATTATTTATACTGATATCAACAGGGACGGCATGTTGTCCGGGCCCAATATAGAAGCGACACGGGAAATGGTCGAGAGTGCCGGAATCCCCGTAATCGCCTCCGGCGGGATATCGTGCATGGAGGATATAAAGAACCTATTGAAGATAAAGAATCTCTGGGGAGCAATAACCGGGAAGGCGATTTATTCAGGCGCACTGAATCTAAAGGAAGCCATTCAATTTGCGGCGGGTCAGGAATGTTAGCAAAACGAATAATACCCTGTCTTGATGTGAAAGACGGCCGCGTAGTCAAGGGGGTCAGCTTTGTGAACCTGCGCGATGCGGGTGACCCTGTTGAAAACGCAAAGTTCTATGATGAGCAGGGCGCGGATGAATTGATATTCCTTGATATTACCGCTTCCCATGAAAAGAGAAAGACAATATTGGACGTCGTCAGAAAGACCGCTGAGGATGTCTTTATGCCCCTTACAGTCGGCGGAGGCATTAAGACTTTTGACGACATAAGGGACCTTCTGAATTCAGGATGTGATAAGGTCTCGATAAACACGACAGCTGTAAAAGACCCTTTCTTCATCAGCAGGGCCGCGGAGAGATTCGGCAGTCAATGCATTGTTATTGCGATTGATGCAAAACGGGTGACTGATAATATGTCTGATGCGACCGGTGAAGGCTGGTTTAAAGATCCTTCGCTTAAAGACGTGTGTCTTGAATTACCGGCCGATGGATTGACATGGGCGATCTCAACTCACGGCGGCAGGCAGATGAAGCTTATGGACGCCGTCCATTGGGCAAAAAAGATGGAAGAATTCGGAGCGGGGGAGATCATGCTGACAAGTATGGATAAGGACGGCACGAAAGACGGATATGATATTGAATTGACCTGTGCCATATCCGAAGCAGTGAATATACCGGTCATCGCATCGGGAGGGGCGGGAAACCTTGAGCATTTATATGAGGCGCTTGCATACGGAAAAGCCGATGCAGTCCTCGCTGCATCGATATTCCATTACAGGGAGTATACGGTTAAAGAAGCAAAAGAATACCTGAGATCAAAGGGGATCCCTGTCAGGCTGTAACAACTTTAGAAATCTTTCCTTTTTCTTTCCCTATTCTTAAGGAATCAATCATTTCATTGTCTGCAGGTGTAACGCTGATCATAGAGGTATATTTCCTGTTGACTGCCGCCACGTCTATCTCTATGACATTTTTTGCGTCTGAGTACCGCGCACAGAGAGAGGCCGCGACCTTCAAAGCCTTTTCGGTAATCTTTCCCGTAACTAATGTTACAGGACTCCCGTAGTCCGGGACCTTTAACAGATAATTACCCTCCCCGGACAGAGATTCTATAACTGCGTTTTCATCCTCATCCCTGCCGATGACAATCTTGCAGCGAGGAGAAAACCTGAAATGCCTTCCCCTCCTCAACAGATCGATGTCCCTCATGGATGGAGCAGAATCATGCGCCAATAAGTCTTTCAGCCTGCGGGCATAATTCGGCTCCGTTAGAAGACAGCCGCCCGCGGGAGAAGGATAATCTTCAAGCCCGAATTCTCTCGCAAGAGACATCTGCGGCTTTCTCGATCGACCGCTGAAGCCATAAAGCATTTCCCTGTTAACAACCCCATTTATCTCAGGCAATGTAATCCTGAGAAGTTTTGCACTCAGCGGCCTCAGGACAAGATTACTGACTCCCGCCTCTTTATCTATGTGATAGAGCATATCTTTTCTCTGACTCATCGGCCTCTGCCCGAGCACCTCACCTGTGACTATAAAGTCCGCCCCTGTTGCATCCATTACCTTTTTGGCTTCTCCGAGCATAAGGATTCTACAGTCTATGCAGGGATTCATATTCTTCCCGTAACCATGCTTCGGGTCTTTTACGATGCCGAAAAACCGATGCCCAATATCAAAGAGTCCGATTTCGAAGCGGAATCTGCGGGCAGTGGAGAAAGGATAAGAATCCGGCGACTTACACACGGCATCGGAGTCAAACGGCGTCAGGAACTTTACAGCTTTAACCTCAATCCCTTGCTTCAGCAAGGCAAGGATTGCGAGCGTGCTGTCAAGGCCGCCTGATAACAGTGCTATGGCTTTTCCCATCTCCTATACATCACCCTCCAATAACCAAAATCCAAATTCCAAATAAATCTCAATACCCAAGCACTAAGTTCCAGACAGGTGTTTATCAAAATTTTGGGTATTATTTAATTATTTGTGATTTGTAATTTGGTTATTTATGCTCGTATCTACTTGCAACGATTCAATCGTAATGACTTGCCTAATTGCTCTATCGTCGCCACGGCCGTTCCGACTTCGCCGACGACTATCCCCGCTGCATGATTTGCGATAACGGCGGACTCTTCGAGGCTGGCACCAGCTGCAAACGCGAGGGTAAATGCTGATATAACCGTATCCCCGGCTCCGGTAACATCGTAAACGTTTTTCGCCACAGTAGGGATATGCACCACTTTGTCCTTCCGGAAAAGGCTCATGCCCTGTTCTCCTCGCGTAATCAGTACCGCATCGCATGATATTTTTCTTAAAAGAGATCTTCCGGCAGCGAGGAGAGATTTCTCATCTCTAATCTCAATACCTGACGCGATGGATGCTTCCGCAACATTCGGCGTGATAAGCGAGACATTTTTATAGCAATGGAAATGGCCTACCTTGGGATCAACGGAAACAAAGATCTTCTTCGGCCTGGATTGCCTGATCACCTCCCTGACGAGTTCAGAGGACACAACACCCTTTTTATAATCTGATATGATCACCGCATCGTGTTCCGGCATTCCGGTGTGTATGCAATCGAGGAGGCCCTTAAGGATTTTCCCATCCACCTTAGCCTTATCTTCCCTGTCAAATCTTACTACTTGCTGACTATGGGCAATTACCCGGGTCTTGACCGTGGTGGGCCTTGAGCTCCAGAACACACCGTCACAATGTATGCCCCTTTCCTCCAGCATCTTCTTAAGAATTTCACCGCCCCTGTCACAACCCGCAACGCCGATTATTGTCGCATAGCCTCCGAGGGATATGATATTGTTTGCCACGTTGGAAGCGCCGCCCAAAAGAAAGTTCTCCCGCGTAACTTCGACAACGGGAACCGGAGCTTCCGGAGAAATCCTGTTCACCTTTCCCCAGATATAACGGTCGAGGATCAAGTCTCCGATCACGAGGATCCTTTTTCTTTCAAAGCCGGTCAAAATCTTATTGTAGGTCATGATATGGAAAAATAATGACGGTTAAGTAATGTAATTTAAGTTTATCAAAAAGGCACTCCGCAAGACAATAAAAAAGGGCGGCTCGAAAGAGCCGCCCTTACGGATCACGTTCTGTAATTTAAATTAGAATTCGAGAAGCAGGCCGTGGACTGCCATCGTGACTGTCTTGCTCTGAAAAGCAAAGGGATCGCCATTTGCGTCTTTCTCAAGAACAGCATCCCTATAGAATCCGCCCGGCTTGAATAAGCCGCCCTGTACAAAGTACGTAAGGTTCTTTGCGATCTTGTAGTTGATGTTTCCGTCCACTTCCCAGCCGATGTTCCTGCCTACGTGCCGGTCGAGGCCCAGCTGCTCGCGGTCATTTTCCCATCTTCCGACGCTCGACGCCTGGAGGAACCAGCCGTCAACGGATATGCTGAGGTCCTTAAGAGGGTTCACATCAAAGCCCAGGTTGTAAACGGTAGTGTTGGCGATACCGGTCGCTCTGGTATTTCCAACCCCGATTCCACCCTGTCCTGCGGTCCCCTGAAATGTTGTAACAATCGACTCAAAAGCTGCTGTTCTGACCAAACGCTCATAGATAAGGGTGTAATGGGTATACCTTGCGATAGCGCCTGTAGCGTCCGTGCCCTGAAGGGTCTGGAATTCATCGATTTCGTCTGATTTTTTGCCGTTGTCACCGCTGCCGTATGCAAAGGAAGCCCTGATGTTCACAGGATCAATCTGGTAGCCTACTTTTGCAAAAGCCGCATAACCCTCGAACTTCACATCTGATACGGGATCTGTGAATCCGGGTAAAGGCAAGCCGCCGCCGCCAACCTGACTTGCCCTACCCATCTGCCAGTCACCTTCTAAAGCGTAAGAGAAGCCTCCTACTTTACCATGCGCATGAACTTCAGCGTTGTGGAAATTGAGGTTATTTGTGTTGGGAGGAGTGACTGGTAGAGAAGGCAGATTACCATCACTGTGGGCCCAGGTCCAGTTTGCTCCTATAACGTTGTCCTTGTCCAAGTTGTAAGTAAACATTAAGACATAACCATCGAGGTCATTCGTATGGTTAATGAATCCGATATTGACATTACTGTTATCGACGAGCTTCACTGTTCCGGCGAGCAAGTGCATTTCCTTGGTCGGGTCGACCCAGGCGAGGATAGCATCGTCACCGAATCTCTCATTGTTAAGGAAGATCTTCTCGCCGAGAGCTATCGGCATATGGCCTACTTTAATACCGGCAGGTGCGCCCAAAAGACCCGAGCCGGTATACATCAGCCACACCTGGCGGAAGCGCAGATCTCCGTTCGGTTTTGTGTCATAAGTGCCGTGAGCGCCACCGCCCCAATACAACACGCCGCTGTTATTGCTGTCACCGTTTGATGTCTCGAGTTCCATATACCCGCGGACATTATCGGAAATCTTTGCATCCACTGTCAGATATGCGTTTGTTGTATAGATTGACTCCGACCTTGAGCCAAATATAGGGTGAGTAGGCACGCCCAGGTCATCTACGTTATGGAAATACCAGCCCCTGAAGATCAACTTCCCGCCCAGGGTGATCTTTGCCGGGCCTTGTGTAACCACTGCCTCTTCCGGCGGCATCTCTTCATGGATCGCAAAGGCAGTAGCAGAAAAACTTAGTATAAAAAATACGCCTAATAATACTGCCAGATATTTTTTCACTTACTAACCCTCCTTCTTAGATTCAGAGTTTGTTAAACTCTCACTCCTATCCGCCAACGGCGGCTCTTCTATCTATATTTTTCTTTGAATTTGCTTCCCCTGTATCACCTCCTCTTCAAAAAAATTTGACCTTCAATGAAGGTCTTCGCCATTTGAATGCCTTATTACGCACTCTTGTTATCATTAAAATTAATTCCAAAAAATTAATTCCAAAATCTGCCAAATTTATAGCATTAGTCATGCAATTTTGTCAAGAAGTTTATATCATTCCCGGACAAAATTGTCAAGCTTTCAAAATTAAAAAAGCAAAAATGAGGCCAGATTTTTCAAATGGCGGCCAGGAAGTTCTCCAGTCCCCAAACACCTTGAAACTATTAGTTAAAAATGCGATGGCAAGAAACTTATCGAGTTTTACAGAATGCCATTTGTAGAAACCTGTATCCTTTTTACAACAGATGTGTAGATTATATAATTCAGAATTCGCTTTTCTTCACGGGAGCGCACAAATATGCCGAAATGCTAAAATGTTGAATGATCGATTTAGCAAAGATCTCACTGGTCTTTGTTGTTATACTGATCCTGCTCAGGAAGAAATTCAATATAGGCATTGTAATGCTGCTCGCCGGATTTCTATTGTTTCTTCTTTATCATATGCCTGCAGCCCTGATGCTGAAGACGGGGAAGAATGCTGTTCTCAGCGATGCGACAATCAAACTGATCCTTGCTTTATCTTTTATCAGGACTTTTGAACAGATATTAAGAGAACGCGCCGTTCTTGCCGAAATGATGAATGCCGTGAAAGCGGTTTTTAAAAACAGAAAATTGGTCACTGTTTCGATGCCTCTCCTGATAGGTCTCATGCCTTCGGTTGGAGGCGCCTATTTTTCGGCGCCAATGGTGGCCGAAACAACCCGCGATATAAATGTGAGCCCTGAAGAGAAAGGGTTTATCAATTACTGGTTCAGACATCCATGGGAATATATATTGCCGTTGTATCCGGGCATTCTCCTCGCATCGGCTATTTCAGGTATAGCACTGCATAGTCTCATTACTGTAAACCTGAGCTATGCCGTCCTCATACTTATTACCGGCTTTGTCTTCGCCATGCACGGTCTCAAGGGATCTGTGAGAACAGAGGGCCGGTCTTCCGCGAAAGGTCTGCTGAGTTTTGTTCCGATCTTCACCGTCCTCATGCTCGTGGTTGTACTTCATTTAGAACTGCATTATGCATTGATCACTGTAGTGACAGCTTTGTTTTTATTCTACCGGTACGACCTCAAATCTGCTTTTAGGGCGGTCAAGCATGGTTTTTCTCTCGATATAATCGTCCTGATACTTGGCGTCATGTTTTTCAAAGAGGCGATGGAAAATTCGGGAGCTGTCAAAAACCTCAGCCAGTTTTTTATCAAAGAGGGAATCCCCGTGTCGCCTGTTTTTTTCATGCTGCCTTTCATTACAGGCATGCTCACAGGCATTACAATAGGTTTTGTGGGAAGCACATTCCCTTTGATCATAAGCATCGCCGGAACTCCGTCGATAGGCACAATATCCTTTGCTTTCGCCGCCGGTTTCTTGGGAGTCCTTCTTTCCCCTGTCCATATATGCCTCATCCTTACAAAAGAATATTTCAAGGCGGACCTGTGGGGAATTTATAAGATCATGATACCCGGGTGCATTGTTATTTTCTGCGGAGCGGTTGTGCAATATTTGATACTGAAATAAGATTTATTTGGAATTTGTTATTTGGTAATTGTAACTCATCCTTTTATCACCCCGATGGGTCTGAGCCTTGCAACCTTTTTTGAGATACCCGCTTTATGCACTACATCCACAACATTCGATATATCCTTATACGCCTCCGACATCTCCTCGGCGAGCGTTTCCCTTCCGGCCGACTTGACAATAATGCCTTTGTCCTCCATCTCCCTCCATATTGCGCGGCCTTTCGCCCTCTTTATCGCCTGATGCCTGGACATTACCCTGCCTGCTCCGTGGCACGTTGAACCAAAAGTTTCCTTCATCGCCTTTTCAGTCCCCAGAAGCACAAAGGATGCCCGCCCCATATCACCCGGTATTAAAACAGGTTGGCCAAGCGGCTTATAAATTGCGGGCAATTCGGGATGTCCCGGAGGGAATGCCCTTGTGGCGCCCTTTCTATGGACAATAAGTTTCGTCTTCCTGCCGTTGACCTCGTGGTCTTCGATCTTTGCTATATTGTGAGCGACGTCATAAATGAGCCTCATGCCGAGTTTTTGCGGTGAGACGGAAAATACCTTAAGAAATACTTCTCTTGCCCAATGCATGATACACTGCCTGTTCGCCCATGCATAATTGGCTGCAGCCCTCATTGCGGCAAGATAATTATTTGCTTCAGGACTCTCGAAGGGCGCACATGCAAGTTCTTTATCGGGCAATTCTATTTTATACTTAATTAAGGCCCTTTCCATGACTTCGAGAAAATCGGTACAGACCTGATGCCCGAACCCCCGGGAGCCCGTATGAATCATAACAGTGACCTGATCCCTGAAAAGTCCGAAACTGTTTGCAGCTTTTTCGTCGTAAATCTCATCCACATATTGCACTTCAAGGAAGTGGTTGCCCGACCCCAGAGTACCCTGCTGCGCCTTGCCGCGCTCATATGCCCTATTACTTATTAAGGAAGGGTCTGCGCCCTCGATACAGCCGCCTGACTCTATCTTGTCGAGGTCACCGGCGTCTCCAAAACCCTGTTCAACAGCCCAGCGTGCGCCTCTCAGCAGAATCTTTCTCTCATCATCGTGCCCGAGCCGTATCTTGCCTTTTGATCCGACACCGGAAGGTATCTCATTGTACAGAACACTTACAAGGTCTTTCATCCTGGGCAGGACGTCTTCCCTCAGAAGATCGCTCCTTAACAAACGTACACCGCAATTAATATCGTAGCCGACCCCGCCCGGCGACACAATACCTTCCTTGAGATCAAAAGCAGCCACGCCCCCGATCGCAAAGCCATACCCTGTATGAACATCGGGCATAGCCATTGATGGTCCGACAATACCGGGCAAAGTTGCCACATTTGCAACCTGATCTATCGCCTGGATTTCGAGTTCCTTTTCAAGGACCTCATCGACATAGATAATCCCCTTGGCTCTCATCCCCTGCTTATAATCAGACGGAATTTCTATCTTTGTTCCATCAATCCTTCTGAGTTTTTCGAATACCATATCAGCCCCTTTTTTAAATTCAATTACAAAATCCAAATTCTAAAAGTTTGCGATCCGGCACCTTTTTTGTCATTCCGGCTTGTCCGGAATCTTTCTGCGCCTTTTCTCAGAAGGATTCCCGGCGCGCTTCACTTGCGGGAATGACAGTCTTCTGGGTTCTCGGACAGTTTATGAACAGACCGTATTCAAAGCTATATATCAAATATGACCTCGATCTCCCACCCCTCCCTTCTTTTTTCTAACTTAAGCCTGTGGTATGTAGCGGCCTTGATCAAAAGTTTTCCCTCATGACGTCCGGGATCAAATTCTTCACCCGTAATAGTCGCTGTTATTTTGTTCTCTGAAAAATGCCCCATCTCCACTCTTTTCCCCACAAAACCGTATGCGTCGAAATGAAAAATCAGCTCGTTAAGCCAGGAAACAAGAAGGCCGTCGGATGAATTACTTTCGACTGAAACGTCGATTGATTTTTCTTCTTCGATTGCATCGAGATTTGTGATCAGGCTGTACATCCCTAATGCGGCATTTATAAATGCCCTGCCCTTGCTTTCCCCAAAAGCCCTTAGACCGACATCTCCCGATATGTCGATGACTTCAAATTCCTCCATGGGAACAGCATATCATTCACAAAAAAGGGAGTCAATTGTCAGGGAAGTTCATACGTATTTAAGGATCTCATTTCAGGTAGGCGTCTCCAACTCCCCTCCTTGGTCAAGGAGGGGCAGGGGTGGTGGTTCAGAACAATTACCACCCCTTAATCCCCTTCTAAAATAGGAGGGGAGCTATGAAAAAAATAAGCCGCATCCCGAAGGCATCCGGGGATGCGGCCCTAAAAAAGGTTCAAAAAGCTTATTTATTTTTAATCTTTTTTCCTCTTATCGGTCTTAGTTTCCTGTTTTTGTTCTTTCGGTTCCACGGTCTGCTCAGGTTTAACCTGCGGCTCCTCTTTCTTCTCTTCTCCGGCGGCAAGCTTGGAAACAGCTTCTTTGTTTATCTCGACCTTATAGCTTTTCTTCAGGTTTTCCATATAAGCATCGAAAGCCTCTTTCTGCTTTTCGGCAGAAAGACGCTGGAAGAGAACGCTCTTGACCCGTTCAAATTCCATCGGTTTCCCAAATTTTTCGTCGGTAACCTTTATAATCTCATATCCCGACTTTGTCTTAATAGGTTCGCTCACCTCTCCCGGCTTCAGCCTTGATGCGGCCGCTTCGATCTCGGGCAGCATCTGTCCTTTTGACATATAACCGAGGTCCCCGCCATTCTTCGCCGTGGCGGTGTCATTAGATTTTTCCCTCGCGACTTTGGCAAAGTCCGCACCCTTCTTCAGACTATCCGATATATTTTGGGCCTCTTCTTCCGACTTTACCGATATATGGCTTATTCTGATCTGAGTGACAGGAGCAAGTTCGGATTTATGTTTTTCGTAATAGTTTTTCACATCTTGGTCCGTGACCTTTGTTTTTGATTCCACCTCTTTTTCGAGAAGTTGTCCGATAAGCGTGAGTTTCTTGAATTCTTCAACCTTCTTCTGATATTCCGGGTCCTTGTCAAGCCCCTTTTTTAACGCCTCCTGATAAAGAAGCTCCTTTTTGATAAGTTCATTTAAAAATTTCTCCTTCCCCCCGCTGCCTTCAAACAGTTTCTGGGCAAATTCGGGAAGGGTTTTGATTTCTCTTTCAAGATTGGCCTCTGTTATGGTCGCATTGCCGACCTTTGCAAGATACGGACCTTTCAGTTCTTCCTTCTTTGCACAAGCGATAAATGCAAAAAGAATAGGAATGGTTAGTATGAAAACCACAACTTTTTTCATGAAATCCTCCTAAAGACAAATTTTACTTTTATAGCATAAGACGCGTTCTTTTTGACACACAAAAATTTTTGTGATAGATTAACAAAGCATTTATGGTCTGTTATGAACTGGGAAAAATCGCATAATTTATATAAAAAGGCTTGCGAGCTCATCCCCGGAGGGGTAAACAGCCCCGTACGGGCGTTCAGGGCTGTCGGGGGAAACCCGATTTTTATCGAGAGGGCAAAGGGGTCGAAGATCTATGACGTAGACGGTAATGTTTACATCGATTATGTTCTTTCCTGGGGGCCTTTGATACTGGGCCACAGCCATCCGAAGGTTGTGAGGGCACTAAAAAAGGCTGTAGAAAAAGGTACGAGTTACGGAGCACCCACCCCGCTTGAGATTGAGCTTGCCGGTCTTGTCCTGAAGGCATATCCGTCCATGGACAAGGTAAGGATGGTAAATTCGGGCACGGAAGCGGCAATGAGCGCAATCAGGCTTGCGCGGGGTTTTTCAAGGAGAGACAAAATCGTTAAGTTCGAAGGCTGCTACCACGGGCATGCCGACGGCCTCCTGGTCAAAGCCGGCTCAGGGGCCGCTACCTTTGGAGTTCCGGACAGTCCCGGCGTGCCGAAGTCATACGCAAAGAATACCATTACCCTTCCCTTCAACGATCTGAAAGCACTGGGAGTGATAATTAAAAATGAGTGGAAATCTATTGCCTGTGTGATAATCGAGCCTGTTGTCGGCAATATGGGCTGCGTCCTGCCAAAGCCCGGGTACCTGGAATCTTTAAGAAAATTAACGAAAGACTACGGTATCGTCCTGATATTTGATGAAGTTATGACAGGGTTCAGGGTTGCATACGGCGGTGCGCAGGCACACTATGGAATTGCGCCTGACATGACGTGCCTTGGAAAAGTTATCGGCGGTGGATTGCCCGTCGGCGCATACGGCGGTAAAAAAGAGATCATGTCAATGGTCTCGCCCGAAGGCCCGGTTTATCAGGCAGGCACCTTATCCGGGAATCCGATAGCTATGACAGCCGGCATAGAGACCCTTAAGATAATCTCGAAAGACGGTATTTACAATAGACTCGAAAATATTGCCTTATTGCTCGAAAAAGGACTCGCAGATGCGGCAAGGACCGCGGGTGTTAAGACAAGATTTTACAGGGCTGGTACCATGTTCTGTACTTACTTCACAGACTCCGAAGTCTTTGATTATAAAACGGCAAAGTCGGCCGATACCGCAAAATTTTCCAAATTCTTTGCCGGCATGCTCAACAGGGGAATAAATATTGCACCTTCCCAGTTTGAAGCCGGTTTCATATCCCTCGCACACACAGAGAAGGACGTAGAAAAAACTGTAAAGGCGGCTTACGAGTCTTTCAAAGAGATACGGTAACCCCTCGCCATTCTGTGCTACAATTTAACTATTCAGGGGAAAGATATGGCCGAAAAATCAATCTTCAGACAACTTCTCGAAGCAAGCACCGTCGGGCTTAATCTCGTTATCTCGACTGTTATCGGGGGCTTTATGGGATACGGGCTCGATTATGCAATGGACAGATGGTTTCATGTCCATACTTATCCGTGGCTTCTCTTTATTTTTACGATATTCGGCATTGTGGCGGGCTTCATTGATCTGATAAAGCTGGCAAAAAAATCGGATGATCAATCTAATAAAAAGAATTCATAAACAGGCGCTCATATACCTCATAATCACGTCAGCTGTCACAACAATAATTGTAGCCCTCACAACAACAGCGGACTGGAGGAAACTACCCCACAGCGTCCTCATAGGCGGCCTTCTCGGATTGGCCAACTTTAAAGGGCTCGCATGGGGGCTAAAAGATTTTGGGACATTACAGAGACCAAGCGGAAAACTCATTTTTTGGAGCATGGCCAGATTTTTCATCCTCGCCTCTATCCTTATTATTCTTGCAATACTCAGACTGATTAATTTCTTCGGCATCCTCATAGGATTCACCGTTGTTTTTGTCCTGATCATGAAAGAGGGATTGCGTGCGGTCAAGAAATCTTCAGGGGAAAGCTCAGCCGACGAGGTGAAACAATAATCCAATGTCTGCATTATTGGGGTTAACGAATACTTTTACGAAGAATAAGGGTTAGTTATTGCCGTAAGGGCCGTTGTGCGGGCATTTAGTTCCTTTAGAGATGACCGAACACTGCATGCCTGACAAAGAAGGCAGAGGGAAATGGCATATCCAGAGAACAAGATCAGGCCTTTTGTCCAAGGGGTTACCTCGGCTTATCCTCTGTACAATCCTTTTTTCAAGATGGAGGCAACACGTCCCCTCTGTTATGAAATCAACACGCATTTATATGTTATGTCCTTTTTATGCTGTCCCCCTGCTGGTCCGGGGTTTGGAATGTCTACTTTTTAGTATATCATGCCCGGCGCCTGCAGCACAGGATTCTCCCGCTTCATAATACAAGTCCGGCAGACTCAAGCTGACTGCGGGTTGATTCATAAGTAACATGATGAATGCTCTGAATGCCGAGATTCCGGGCTACTTCGACAAACATAGCTCTGTCATCGATATATACCACATTCTCAGCAGGCGCCTGGGCTATATTAAGGGCCATCCTATAAATATCCTCATCCGGCTTCCGGAAGTGGACAAAACAGGAGACGACAAAAAAATCTATAAAACTTGCCAGCCCGAACTCTTTAATGCGGTGCACCGCAAGTTCCTTCCCTTCGTTGCTGACCACCGCCGTTTTGAGTCCATATTTATTTTTCAGGTCCCGGATGAGGTCGATCATCTCGGTATAAGACCGGCTTTGAAACATAAATGACTTGAACTCATCCCGTGAAAAAGAACGCTTCATGTAGAAAACTACCCTGTCAAGATACCTATCAAGTTCCAGCTTGCCTTCTTCATAGGTGCCAAACGTCAGATGATGCCGTTCGTTCAACTCCTCGATATCGAGTCCAAAAATCTCCGCGGCTTTTTTGCGTTTGGAGAGGTCCCATCCATTTGCGAGCAATACACCGCCCACATCCAGAAATAATGTTGTAACTTTCTGCGGCAATTTTTCTCCTTTTTTATCTTTCGATCTATATTAGACCTGCTCTCTAATTTCAGCGCCTTTAATTATTACATAGCACATAATTGCCGCATCTTCAAGAATCGCCAAATTTCTGAGATACATCCGATATGCTAAACTTAGTGTGAAAACAGTGTCCTAAGTTTATCTTAATGTTGCATTGAACCGGAGGCAGATGTGCTGAAAAACCCCTTCAATCCTTCTGACCATGCGTGAAGCCGCCTCAAAATGGCGTTTTGCGATCGACAGGGGGGGCACTTTTACAGATATTGTTGCTCTTGACCCCGAAGGCAATTTTCACACTTTAAAACTTCTGTCCAGTTCACCCATTTACCGGGACGCTTCGATAGAGGGGGTAAGAAGAGTCCTCGGGTTAAGATCAAACGAACCCCTGCCCTATGATCAGATCGCGGGAATCAGGATAGGAACTACCGTAGCCACGAACACCCTGCTTGAGCGAAAAGGTGGAAGAGTAGCGCTGCTTATCACAAAGGGTTTTTCCGACCTCCTCGAAATCGGCTATCAGAACAGGCCGGAAATCTTCAAACTCTGTATAAAAAAACCTTCTCTTCTCTATTCTGCCGTTTTAGAGGTGGATGAGCGCATTGACTGCGCCGGCGGTATAATTAAATGCCTCAATGTCAGCGACCTGTCGCAGCATGTTGAAGAACTCAGGAAAACAGCCGTGGATACAGTCGCGGTCGTGCTTATGCATTCATGGAAAAACCCTGTCCACGAACTGCTGTGCGAAAAGATATTAAAAGAGAGCGGCTTTTCAAGCATAATCCTCTCCCACAGGGCGGTAAACCTCATAAAGATTGTAAGCAGGGGCCAGAGCACAATGATTGATGCTTATCTTAGTACAGTGCTTGCAGGCTATATGAAAAGATTAAAAAAAGAGACAGGTGCAATTCCCGTTCAATTCATGCAGAGTAACGGAGCACTGAGCTCGCCATCATCGCTTACCGGCAAAAGTGCTCTGCTCTCGGGACCGGCGGGAGGTGTAAGAGCAGTTGCCAGGGTGGCTGAAGAAGCCGGCATCAAAGGTGTCATAGGCTTCGACATGGGCGGCACGTCAACAGATGTATCGAGGTTTGAAGGCGCGTTCGAAAGGATTTATGACAGGACAATTGACGGAATAACGCTTCAGTCTGAAATGCTCAATATTGTGACCGTGGCTGCAGGCGGCGGGTCTATACTGAAGTTTGACGGTCAGAGGATGACTGTAGGACCGAACTCCGCCGGCTCTTATCCGGGGCCGGCCTGCTATGGATTTGACGGGCCTCTTACCATAACCGACGCCAATTTGTTCACGGGAAGACTAATGCCGGGCCACTTCCCAGCAACGTTCGGCCCCCGTAGAAATGCACCGCTTGATGCGGGCATCGTGACAGAGAAATTTCTTAAGCTTACCGATGAGATCAATTCTGCGCTTGAAACTTTCCACTCGCCACAGGACATTGCGACGGGATTCCTCAGAATAGCCAATGAGAAGATGGCGGCTGCGATAAAGGAGATATCCGTCTCAAAGGGATTCGATGTCAGAAAATATACCCTCGTATCTTTCGGAGGAGCCGGGGGCCAGCACGCCTGTGCTGTATCATCCCTCCTCAATATCGGCACGGTGATCATTCATCCCTTGGGAAGCGTGATGTCTGCCTATGGTATAGGACTTGCCCGGCCGGCGGGTAAGTCTGTACGGACAATACTTATGCCGTATAACAAAGATACACATGAAAAGCTGACTTCCTTGTTTTGTGATATGGAGAAGCAGCTCATTGCCGAGAATCACCCCTTACACCGCCCGGGAGATTTTCGAATAAAAAGGGAGATTGATTTACGACCGGCGGCCACAGATACTTTTCTCACTTTGGAATACCGGCCTTTCAATGAAACAACCGAATCTTTCAAAAAGCAGTATCAGAGACTTTTCGGATTTATTCCTGAAGAGACAGGGCTTGAAATTGTGAACCTCAGGCTGGAAATAGAAGGGACAACCGAGTTCTTCAGCCCCTATAGAGAAAAGAGAGAGAAACAGGACACGCAGGCAGTTCCGGCAGCTTTCCAGGAAGTCTTTTACGAAGAAGGACCTGTCGAAACTCCCGTATACCCGAGAGAAGCCCTCCCCTCACACACGAGAATCAAAGGCCCTGCCCTGATTGTCGATAAAAACTCAACAGTCGTAATCGATCCTGAATTTGAGGCCCGGATAGATGATAAAGGCGTCATTACTATGGGAAGAATGATACACAGGGAAAAACCCGTCTCTAAACGAAACAAAAAACCTGACCCTGTTCTTCTTGAGATCTTCAACAACCTTTTCATGGGCGCAGCCAGCGAAATGGGCATTACCCTTAAGAACACCGCACACTCCGTGAACATAAAGGAGCGACTCGACTTTTCCTGCGCGGTCTTTGATGAAGGGGGCAATCTTGTTGCGAATGCCCCTCATATACCGGTGCATCTCGGATCCATGGCTGATACGGTAAAAGCGATTTTGCACGATAATCCGGGATCAATGAAACATGGAGATGTATATCTTACAAATAATCCTTACCGAGGCGGGTCTCATCTTCCCGACATGACAGTTATCTGCCCTGTATTTTCTGCCCGGGGTAACCCCGTCTTTTTTACCGCCTCGCGCGGCCATCATGCAGATGTGGGAGGCACGACGCCCGGCTCGATGCCGCCT
Organism: Thermodesulfovibrionales bacterium; assembly: GCA_963716185.1. Classification (GTDB taxonomy): domain Bacteria; phylum Nitrospirota; class Thermodesulfovibrionia; order Thermodesulfovibrionales; family SM23-35; genus CAVZMO01. Next base: position 2,058,670 of record OY970295.1, on the reverse strand, counting down.
TCGGCTTCCCATGTAGATGAGGAAGGCGTGTTCATAGACAATCTCCTCCTTGTCCGTGACGGCATTTTCAGAGAAAACGAATTAAGAGAGTCCCTGACAAATAACAAGTTCCCGGCAAGAAATATTTCCGAGAGTATCTCTGACCTTAAGGCACAGATAGCAGCCTGCCGCAAGGGTATGGATGAACTTGTGCAGATCATCGGCAGATACGGAATTGATACGGTCACGGATTACATGGGACATATCCGAATGAATGCGGAAGATTCTGTAAAAAAGGCCCTTCATCTGCTTTTGGGAGAGAAAAAAAATTTCTATTCAGCCTTTGAGGACTTTCTGGATGACGGCACACCCATAAAAACGGCTATATCAATCGACTGTGGATCCGATCCTCCCGGAACTCTCAGGGCGGTAATCGACTTTACCGGCACCGGACCGCAGCACGCGAATGATAATCTTAACGCGCCTTTTTCCGTGTCGCGCTCGGCAGTTATGTACGTGCTCAGAGCCTTGATCGATATGGATATCCCCCTGAACAGCGGATGTCTCAACCCGGTTGATATTATTATTCCCGAAGGGACACTGCTTCATCCCGTCTATCCCTCTCCTGTCGCATCGGGGAATGTCGAAACATCCCAGAGGGTCGTCGATGTGCTTTTGGGCGCTTTTGGGATTGCTGCGGCGTCCCAGGGCACCATGAATAACCTCCTCTTTGAAGTCGACGGAGAATCACCTTATTATGAAACTATTGCCGGGGGATCAGGAGCGCTTGACGGATGCCCGGGTGCTTCCGGAGTGCAGGTGCATATGACAAACACGAGGATAACGGACCCGGAAATCCTTGAAGTCAGACATCCGGGTGTGCGGCTTGAGCGTTTCACCTTCCGAAAGAATTCAGGAGGGCAAGGGAAGTTCCCGGGCGGAGATGGCGTCATACGGGAGATAAAATTTCTGAAATCTGCAACGGTATCGATACTCTCTGAAAGAAGAGTTTATGCGCCTTATGGAATTAACGGAGGAGAACCAGGTAAAAAAGGCCTGAATATCCATAAGAAGGCGGACGGCGAGATCAAAGTGCTTGGTCATCGTGAGGTCCTGATGGTAAACAAAGATGATTCGATCATCATCGAGACCCCTGGCGGAGGGGGATGCGGTTAGGCTCAGATCCGGGCAGGCATAGAGACAGAAAAATCCCGAAAGCCTTCGGGACAGAATTTGGGTTTTCTACGCCATACGTCTCTCCTGAATAAAAATATCCGGGCGGCCTTTATATCTGATCCCCCACAAAGGAGCTGCTGTCAAGCTTTTTCTGCCCCTATGCCTCCCTATATATTAGTGTTCTGGGTTAGTGGTTTCAAGACTTATAACGGTCACATTGCAATTTTGGCTTATCTTGATATTTAGAAAAGGTGCGGTTATTCTAAAAATAACCAGCTGCATTATTGAAAAACAGAAACATGGAACTTCACTTTACCAAGACCAATGGACCTGTAGACAGCGCGATCGACCAGCTAATGGAGATCACGGGTCATATATGCTGTCCGGAGCTTGTCCGCGAAATGATCCTGGCTGCGCTCAAAGCCGGCCAGGAAGAGGCCGGGGAAGCAGACCTTAAACTTATGAACAGCACGCTGAAGGAAATGCGGTTTACCTCCAAAGTGTTTGGACCTTACCGCAGCAAACATAAGGTGACTGTATTTGGTTCAGCGAGGACCCGTCCTGAAGAGCCGGTTTACAGGATAGCCCAATTTTTGGGACAAAAACTTGTCGAAGCGGGGTACATGGTAATCACAGGAGGCGGAGCCGGCATCATGCAGGCAGTCAATGAAGGCGCAGGGCCTGAACATTCTTTTGCCGTCAACATCAGGCTGCCCTACGAACAGAAGCCCAACCCGGTTGTCGAGGGCAACCCCCGCCTTATTGTATACAAGTATTTTTTTAACCGGAAAGTCGCCTTCCTCAAGGAAGCCGATGCCATTGTTCTTTTTCCCGGCGGGTTCGGCACTCTTGATGAAGCTATGGAAACACTTACACTTTTACAAACCGGCAAGCACGATCCCTTGCCGCTGGTGCTCGTGGATGAGCCGGGTGGGACCTATTGGTTGAAGTGGCTCCAATTTTTTGAGGAAGAACTTATGAACCAGGGCTATATCGCGGCCTCTGACTTTTATCTCTTCGAGCGTGTCGATTCAGTGGATGCCGCAGTGGGAAGGATCAATCATTTCTATCGCCGTTACCATAGTATCCGCTATGTTGAAAAACAGGTTGTGATAAGGCTGACGTCGGGTATTGGTCCTGAATCCGTCAGGCAACTTAAGGACCGGTTTCAGGATATCCTCATACCGGGAGGCAGCATATACATCTCCGGTCCTTTGCCTGCAGAAGCTGATGAGCCTGAAATTGCCGGACTGCCGCGTCTTGTAGTCGACTTCAACCGCAAGGACTTCGGCAGGCTGCGGCGTTTCATAGATGCGATTAACAGCTATTAACAGCCCCAAAAACAGCTTTTTTATTAAATTGACAGCGGGAAAAATTTCATAGTATAGTATTGCTGACGGCGATGGGGTTCGCCTTTAACCGTCTTCAGTGACTGATAACCCCTACTGAACCATTTAAGGTTTCGGTAGGGGCTTTTTATTTCCCTCCGGAATGATGAAAAAGGAGAAACATGAAAGATGGATAATCAATGGTTTCAGGCAGCATTATGGATAGGACTTGCGCTCGCCGCGACCCTTCTGTCAATAAGGATAGCAATCTCAATCGCACTCCTTGAAATAATTGTGGGGGTGATCGGGGGTAATTTCCTTCCGCTTCAAAGGACCGAATGGGTGAATTTCCTTGCAGGGTTCGGAAGCATCCTTCTGACGTTTCTTGCCGGGGCAGAGGTAGATCCCATGGTGCTGAAAAAGAAGTTTAAGGAAAGTATCTCGATAGGGATAATCGCCTTTTTTGCGCCGTTTCTCGGGGTTATGGCTTATGCATACTACATAGCGGGATGGAGCCTCCCCCAAGCACAGCTCGCCGGGATTGCGCTTTCGACCACATCCGTCGCAGTGGTTTATGCAGTAATGATCGAAACCGGATATAACGAGACGGAACTCGGAAAGTTAATTCTTGCGGCATGTTTCATAAATGATCTCGGCACCGTCCTCGCCCTGGGAGCTTTTTTCGCCAATTATGACTGGTACATGGTTCTATTCATTGCAGTTACAGCTATTACCTTATTAGCTCTTCCAAAATTTACTCCATGGTTTTTTGAAAAAGTCGGCAGCCGTGTAAGCGAACCGGAAACAAAATTTATCTTTTTCCTTCTCTTTTTACTCGGAGGCTTTGCGATGGCTGCAAAGAGCGAGGCTGTACTTCCGGCATATCTTATCGGCATGGTGCTTGCCCCTTTTTTCCTTAAGAATAAAACTTTGAGCCACAGGATGAGAGTTACGGCTTTTACCATGCTTACGCCGTTTTATTTTTTAAAGGCCGGCTCACTCGTCAAACTCTCGGCGGTATGGAGCAGCGCACTTTTGATAGGCATCTTTCTCCTGATCAAAATGACGACCAAGTTTATAGGCGTATGGCCTTCAACAAAGATATTTAAGTTCACCAAGAAAGAGGGCATGTATACTACACTGTTAATGTCAACCGGCTTAACCTTCGGCACAATATCTGCGCTTTTTGGATTAACAAATAAAATTATCAATCAGGAGCAATATACAATTCTTGTCACCGCTGTTATACTCTCGGCAGTTGTGCCGACAATAATAGCACAAAGATGGTTTCAGCCCGATTTTAAAAAGGAGGGAAGCGATGTTTGAAAAAATCTTGATTGCCAATGACGGTTCGGAAGGCGCAAGGAAGGCTTTAAAAGTTGCCATAGATATTGCAAAGCAATACGGTTCAGAACTACATAGTATAGCTGTTGAAGAAGGGGTCCCCCATTATGCGGCAACTATCGGCGAAGTGGATGAATATAAAAAAGAGGCAAACGGTTTTTTTAAAAAGCTTAATGATGAGGCAGTAGAAGAGGCAAAAAGAGAGGGCGTCGAACTCCATACCAGGGTCCTGGCAGGCCATGAAGTCGAGACGATAGTGCATCACGCAGAGGAAGGGAAATTTGACCTCCTGGTAATCGGCTTTATGGGACATTCGAAGATATTTGGAAGGGTCTGGGGGTCAACTTCGCAAAACATAACAAAGCTTTCACCCTGCACCGTTGTTGTGGTAAAATGAACTGAACGGCGATGGAGTTCGCCGCTAACTGTTCCTTTTGGGCGGGACTGATAACTCCTACCAGAGAGTTCTTTGGTAGGAGTTTTTTGTTTCAGCCACGAATAGCTCCTAACAAGATGCGTTGATTGATAGGAGGTTTACATGGTTCTCGATAAGTATTCTGCTTTGAAAGATGAACTTCTTACCTGTATTGATTCCACATCGCATATCGACGGCATCACGGATTTTGCTTTCCAGGAGTTGAAAGAGAAGATTCGGGACAATGTTTTCAATCTTGTCGTCCTCGGACAGTTTAAGAGAGGGAAAACAACTCTTATCAATGCGCTTCTGGGATCTGAGATATTGCCCATGGCTGTTGTCCCGCTTACATCAATTGCAACTATCCTTAAATACGGTGATTCACTGAAAATAAGCGTCTTTTACAATAATGACAGGGTAGAAGAAATTCCGCTCGAAAACCTGCCGCGATTTGTGACGGAAAAAGGGAACCCGAGGAATGAAAAGGATGTCCGCGAGGTTGTTATCACCTATCCATCGTCTTATCTTAAAGACGGCGTCAGGCTGATTGATACGCCGGGCGTAGGTTCGGTTTACCAGCACAATACAGACGTTGCCTACCAGTACTTGCCGAAGTCGGATGCCGCCCTTTTTCTTCTTTCGGTGGACCAGCCGGTCAGCCTGGCGGAACTCGACTTCCTCAATGATGTTAAAGAATATTCTCACAGGATATTCTTTCTCCAGAACAAGGCTGATTATGTCAATACCGAAGACCTCAACGAGTCTATTTCCTTCTCTAAAAAGGTTATAGAGGAGTGTATGGGCAGCGAAGTTAATATCTCTCCCCTTTCTGCAAAACTTGCCCTCGAGGGCAAATTGTCAGGAACAAAGGAACTTCTTGAGAAAAGTTTTCTTCCCGAATTTGAACATATCCTGAATACCTTTCTTATGCAGGAAAAGGGCGATGTTCTGCTTCTTTCCGTTTCGAACAATCTTCTCCGGCTGCTCTCTCAGGCGCGGTTGGGACTTGAACTTGAGATGAAATCACTCGCAACACCCCTTGAGGAACTGAAGGAGAAAATAAAGATTTTCGAGAACAAAAAGAAGGAGGTCATAGTAGAAAAAGACGATTTCTCCCTGCTGCTGGATGGTGAAACGAAAAAGATTATCAACAACGTCCTTGAGGAAGACTCAAAAACCTTCAGGCAGGAGTTGATCCTTAAGGTGTCGGAAGACTTTGAAAGCAGCTACGGCAAGCATTCGGGCATGTCCCTGAAGGATCTTCGGGAGCATCTTGAGGAACGGGTTATCGTTGAAGTTAAACAGGCGTTTGCCACGTGGCGCAGCATCGAGGATGAAAAGCTTGCAAAGACCTTTGAGGCGGCCTGCAAACGGTTTATCATCAAAATCGACGACACTGTGGATTCCCTGCTCAAATTCTCGGCGGAACTCTTTGCCGTTCCCTTCGATATAGTCAAGGCAGAGGCGATATGGTCAACGAAGTCCAGTTTTTTCTATAGATTCAAGAAGCAACCGGTGGGTATCGAAATAGTGGCGTCATCGCTGACTTTGTTGCTGCCGAAGTTCATCGGCGAAAAGATAATCCTTAAGAAGGTGAAGGAATATCTCCAACGGGTGATCGACATACAAACAGCCAAGGTAGGCTGCGACTTTGAAGAAAGACTGAATAAGAGTAAGCTTGATTTTAGATGGGAGATGTTCCAGAGGATTGAGGCAACCATAGAAGGAATATCAAAGGCCATTGAAAAAGGGCTCAGCCGGAAATCGGAAGGAGAGCATGTTGTTGAAGAAAGAAAAACGGTTCTTTTAGAAATCGAGCGCAGGATGAATGAAATCAGGGACAAACTGATAGAGGTACAGCAAAAAGTTTCTGCGTAAGATGATAAAATCTTTGGAACGCAGGACAGTGTTCTTGCTGCCCACCCATCTCACAAATCCGTCTGGCTCCTCACGAAAAGTCTCCATATCTGCCGAAAGGTCGTAACTTATGTCTGCTACTATTGATTTTCGAAGCTTGGCTCCAGCCACAAGATTCTTCATCAAATTCACATGACAGAGATTTCTCGCCGAATGCAAATAACACGTGCTTATACGCACCACAAATATATTGAAATTATTGAAGATTACTGGTACAAATATAGCAGCTCGATGTAGTGGTTAGGACGAAGAAAAGACATTGAGTGACACTCTTAATTGAAAAATGGTTCAAGGGATAAAATGCAAAAAGAAGCAAAGTCCCGCATCAAAATAAACAAACTCCTTGAAAAAGCAGGCTGGCGATTTTTTAGTGATGAAAGAGGCAAAGCCAATATTGCCCTGGAAATTAATGCCAAAATAACCCAAAAAGATGTTGATGAATTTGGCAATGATTTTGAAAAAACTAAGAACGGCTTTATAGATTTTCTCCTTCTGGATGAAAGAGGCTTTCCTCTTGTTGTACTTGAAGCAAAGTCTGAAGATAAAAACCCTCTCGACGGAAAGGAACAGGCAAGGAAATATGCCAAATCTCAAAATATCAGATTTGTTCTCCTTTCGAACGGTAATCTGCATTATTTCTGGGACCTGGAACGGGGCAATCCAACAGTCATAACGTCATTTCCGACTGTTGAATCTCTGGGCCATGTTAAATCTTTTCAGCCTCAACCGGACACTCTTGTCAGAGAAGAAGTCAGAGAGGATTATATTGTTCGAACCCAAAACCCGTATTACGATAAAGACCCGCGCTGGGATGACGAAAGGGGCAGAGAAGAATACATAAGAGAAAATGACTTGAAGTTCTTAAGAAAATATCAGATGAATGCGATACTCGCTTTGCAGGCATCTGTTAAAACTGGTAATGACAGATTCCTCTTCGAGATGGCAACGGGTACTGGAAAGACGCTTGTTTCAATGGCGGTTATCAAGCTCTTCTTAAGAACACGAAACGCTAAGAGAGTGCTCTTCCTCGTCGACCGGCTTGAGCTTGAAGATCAGGCCTGCAAGAGTTTTATTAAGACCCTTAAGAACGATTATAAGACTGTAGTGTACAAAGAAAACAGGGACGACTGGAAAAAGGCGGAGATTGTGGTATCTACAGTCCAAAGTCTTTCCTTCAACAATAAATATCAGAAACTTTTTTCTCCGACTGATTTTGATCTGCTCATATCAGATGAAGCCCATCGCTCTATCGGAGGCAACAGCAGGGCGGTGTTTGAGTACTTTGTCGGCTACAAACTCGGACTTACAGCAACACCTAAAGATTATTTAAAGAAAATTGACCCGGATAAAAACAACAGGGACCCACGCGAATGGGAGCGGAGGCAGCTTATGGATACATATAGAACATTCGGCTGTGAAAGCGGCAGTCCTACTTTCAGATATAGTCTTATTGACGGAGTAAAAGACGGTTATCTCGTGAACCCCGTGGTGATCGATGCGAGGACCGACATAACAACCGAACTGCTTTCAGAAAAAGGTTATTCAACCATGGTAGAAACCGAGGAAGGTAAAGAGGAAGAAAAGCTCTTCTTCCAGAGGGACTTTGAGAGAAAGTTTTATTCGGATGAAACAAACAGAATTTTCTGCAAAACCTTTATGGAGAACGCATTTAAAGACCCGTTAAGCGGTGAAACAGGGAAGTCTATAGTTTTCTGTGTAAGCCAGAACCACGCATCAAGGATCACACAGATTTTGAACCAGTTTGCTGATGTTCTTTATCCAGGCAAGTATAAATCTGATTTTGCGGTGCAGGTGACTTCGAGTATTCCGGACGCCCAGCAGTTCACGATCAATTTTTCGGATAAGAATAACAACCTTAACGGCAGAACTGAATTTCTTGAAGGATATAAATCAAGCAAGACCCGGGTTTGCGTGACCGTCGGGATGATGACCACAGGATATGACTGTCAGGACATACTGAACCTTTGCATGATGCGGCCTATTTTTTCACCTACGGATTTCGTCCAGATAAAGGGGAGAGGCACGAGAAAATATCTCTTTACTCATAAATTAAAAGATGGACACGAAATTGAAGTGCATCAGTCGGACAAAAATAAGTTTAAACTTTTCGACTTCTTTGCGAACTGCGAATATTTTGAGGAAAAGTTCAATTATGACGAAGTCTTGAAGCTGCCTGTGCGATCGGTCTATACCGGAGGCGGAGAGGGCGGTGGTGTTGTTGCCGAAGAATTTGAGAATTACGATCCCGATCCCTTAAAGACCCTTACGGAAAAGGCGATTGGATTAGAGGGCATGAAGATAGACCGCAAACTTTTCGAGAAGTTCGAGGAGACGGTCAAGGAAGATACTTTCATAAAAGAGAATTTTGAGAAAGGCAACTTCGAGGTTGTCGAAGAATATGTTAAGGACAAAATATTCGACAGGCCCGAAGACTATTTCAATCTTGAAAAACTCAGGAAGGCTGTCAAGCTGGACCGCCGCTTGAATATCCGTGAGATGATAGAGAAGATATTCGGAATGATTACCGACTTCAAGACAAAGGACGAATTGCTCGATGAGGAATTCGAGAAATTCCTATCCATTTATAAGCCTGATAGTAAATATGTAATGCCGATAAAGCTTTTCATCAAAGCTTATATAACGGACAATGAGGTAAGAGATATTGTTGAGAAAAAAGAGTACAGCCGCTTTGCAACAAACCCGAAGATAACGATGGCTGATTTTAAGGAACTGAACGGCTGGCGGGATATTGTTCCCGAATATGTGAAGGATTACGTTTCGATAAATAAATATATGTAGAATTGTAGGGCAGCCCGGTGTGCCTGCCATGTCATTCCCGCGAGCAAAGCGCGTCGGGAATCCTTCAGTAAAGCCATCTGAAAGATTCCGGACAAGACGGAATGACAACAAAAAAGGAAATGAGATATGTTAGACCCTGAAACACGGAAAAGAATAGATAATGCCCGCGATATCCTGGTCGGGAAAGTCCCTGACCCGAAATCTCAGGTGGAGCAGATTACCATTGCCCTGATTTACAAGTTTATGGACGACATGGATAAAGAGGCTGAAGAGCTTGGAGGCAGGGCAACGTTCTTTAAGGGCGAATTTGCCAAATATTCATGGTCAAATATCTTTGACCCCAAGCTGGGAGGGTACGAGCTTATTAATTTATATGGTGAAGCCATTACCAGGATGAACCAGAACAAGAATATCCCCCAGCTTTTCAGGGACATCTTCAAAAACGCATTCCTGCCTTACCGCGACCCTGAAACCCTCAAAAGCTTTTTAAAAGAGATCAATGATTTCCATTACGACCACAGTGAAAGATTGGGCGACGCCTTCGAATATCTTTTGTCCGTGCTCGGCGTTCAGGGGGACGCAGGTTCGCTCCGTACTCCAAGACATATTATCGATTTCATCGTTAAGGTGATTGCTCCTAAAAAAAACGAGACGATCCTTGATCCTGCGTGCGGCACGGCCGGCTTTCTTATTTCTGCATATAAGCATATTCGCGATCAGAATACGGATAAACGGAAAGGGAACCAATTAACGCCGGATGACCGGAAAAGATTGATGAACAGCATTGTCGGTCATGACATATCGCCTGATATGGTGAGATTGTCGCTTGTGAACATGTATCTGCACGGTTTTCAAAACCCGAAGATTTACGAATATGACACGCTTACCAGTGACGAGAGATGGAATGAAACCTATGACATAATACTTGCCAATCCCCCTTTCATGACGCCCAAGGGTGGCATACGGCCCCACAAGAGATTTTCGATCCAGGCCAACCGTTCAGAGGTTTTGTTTGTGGACTATATCATGGAGCATATTGCAACGGATGGAAGGGCCGGTGTTATTGTGCCGGAAGGGATTATCTTTCAGTCGGCGAATGCATATAAGGCTTTGCGGAAGGCGCTTGTTGAAAATGGTTATATATATGCGGTTGTTTCTTTGCCTGCCGGTGTTTTTAATCCATATTCAGGCGTCAAGACAAGTATTCTGCTGATGGACAGGACACTGGCTAAGAAGGCGAAAGACATTCTGTTCGTAAAGATTGAAAATGACGGGTTTGATCTGGGGGCGCAGAGACGGGAGCTTGATAAAAGTGATTTGACTGAGGCATTGAAGATTATACAGACATATCAAGAAAGTATAAGGAAGGGTAAGGAATTCAATGTAGGGGCGGGTTTAAAACCCGCCCCTACGGGAAAACAAACAACAAAGGCGGGCGAACACACGGGTTCGCCCCTACAGAAACTATTCCATATTGTCCTCAAAACACAAATCGCTGAAAGCGGGGATTATAATCTGACCGGAGACAGATACAGGGAACGTATTATCCATTCGCATAAAGATTGGCCGATGGCGGAGTTGGGGAAAATTTGCGTGTTTGAATATGGCAAACCTTTAAAGGAAGAAAACAGAATACAAGGAAGTTTCCCTGTCTATGGTTCAAATGGCATTGTTGGCTGGCATAATGAGTTTTTAGTAAAAGCGCCTTTCTTAGTTGTTGGCAGAAAAGGCTCTGCCGGTTCTGTTCTTTATTCTGACCACAATGGATTTCCTATTGATACTTCTTTTTTCATCAAGTTAGAAAATGAAGATAATGTTTTATTGAAATATCTCTACTATTGTTTGTTAAAACTTGATTTAAAAAACCTTTATTCACAATCAGGCGTTCCTGGGCTAAATCGAAATGATGCATATAGATTCAAAATCCCCCTTCCACCCCTTTCCGTCCAGAAAGAGATTGTAGCCGAGATAGGAGGCTATCAAAAGATCATTGACGGGGCAAAGCAGGTGGTGGAAAACTATAAGCCGCAGATCAATATTGATCCGGATTGGGAGATGGTGACGTTGCATGATGTATGCGATAGGATTATGGATGGCACGCATTTTTCGCCAAGGAATACGAGTGCTGGAGAGCGCCTTTATATCACAGCAAAGCATATCAAGGAATTTGGTATAGAACTAAAGGACTTATCTTATGTCTCTGAAGAAGACCATAGGCAAATATATGAACGTTGTCCAGTCGTTAAGGGAGACGTTTTATACATCAAAGATGGTGCGACCACTGGCATCGCAACAATCAACTCTCTGGACCAAGAGTTTTCTTTGCTTTCAAGTGTCGCAGTTTTGCGAGGCACACCCGACAAGCTGGATAACAGATTTTTATGTTATTACCTTAACTCAACAAAGGGAAAGACCAAAATGTTGGCGATGGTTAGCGGAGTTGCAATTACTCGGTTGACGCTAACCAAACTTAACGAAGTACAACTCCCCCTCCCTCCTCTCAAAATCCAAAAACAGATCGTCGCTCAAATCGAAGAAGAACAAAAACTGGTTGAGGCGAACAAGAAGCTGATAGAGATTTTCGAAGAGAAGATAAAGGCGAAGATCACGGAGGTGTGGGGAGAGGAAGCGCCGTCGGTTGCCGAACCAGAGTTGCTCATGGCCGCAGAGGACTCGGCGACATATGGGAAATGATGCAGGGGCGGGTTCCAAGACCTCACAATACCGCAAGCAAGGCGGTGGGGCATGGGAAGAATGAGTGCTAAAATACAGAAAAGGAGGTATTATGGGAACGATCAGCAAAGAGCTTTCAGCGAAGATCAAAGCTTTGCCGGATAATGAGAAGATTGAACTGGTGGATTCTATATTGATGCAGCTCGACAAACCAGACCCTGAAATTGACCGCATTTGGGCTGAAGAAGCAAGAAACAGGTGGAAAGCGTATAAGGCAGGTAAAGTAGAAACTGTTTCTTACGAACAGGTAATGAAAAAACATAGAGCCGGATGAAAGTTCGTTTCTTAAAACCTGCACAATCTGAGGTTGACGATGCCGTTGCATGGTATGCTTCCCAGTCACGCAGCCTCGGCACACAATTTTTGGATGATCTCGATCGTACAGTCAGAAGAATCTTGGCATATCCCCTTGCAAGTACAAAAATCGAAGAGGATCTTCGGCGCTGTCTTTTATCAAGATTCCCATATGGAATAATCTACGGCATTGATTCTGAAACTGTTATTGTTATCGCAGTTGCCCATCTGCACAGAGAGCCGCGATATTGGATTGACAGATTGCTTGATTCTAAAACGAAAGAAAGAAAATAGTACCCTTCTCAACCTAAGACAATCCTGAAATCTTACAGCATCATAAGGTCGCCTTTCTTTAGAGCATGGGGTCAAATGATTACGAGAAGCAATGCGCAGACTTATCAGGATATGCAAAACCGTTTTTTTTCTGTGAGAACATTACTCTGGCCAGTCGAGAAGTGTGCCGTCACTTTCTATATGAATGTGCAAAATCACACACAACACTTCAATCAATAAACGCATCCTTTAAAAGCTTGCTTTGTCTTTCGAAAGCCTGCCTTGGGTTCCTCGGGTCTTTCATGAGGGATATTTCCTGGGTGATAAGCCTTGCAAGGTTTAAGGTATGCGTGTCAATCTTTGCGGATTCTCTTTTATAAAGCGGATGATCGCGGTTGATATAGATAGTTGTCTCTTCCGAAAAGACCTCCGGACCGTCTTCGCCGAAACTATCTACAACACACGATACGCCCGTTTCTCCGAATTTGATTTTCTTAATAATCGCATTCGGCGTCAGCCTCTTCACTTTCGGCCTTTTCTTTTTCTTCTTCTCGATCTTCTTTTCGGGTGATTTTGCTTCTTCTAATTTCACTTCTTCCTCTTTGACGCCTTCCTTTTCCTTGGCTACCTCAGCTGCATTTCCGATGCCATTTGCCTGATCACCTATCGGAAGGGCTCCGAAAGGCGAGAGATCCGGATTTGACGCCAGCGCCCTGTATATCCTTTGCAGTGCTTCTTTAAGTGCCCGGCTTACTTTCTTGCTTTCTTTTTTAACGGTCAGTTTCTGAAGAGTTGCTTTCACGCCGTCCATCACTCTTCCCATAACGCCGAGAAATTCCTGATATTCTCCGGAGTCCCTGATAAACCCCGTTCTGTCGCTCGTTATGGGAAGGAAGTCGGCATTGATTTCGCCCCTGACCCTTGCCATTGCCTTGCCCCAGTTTTGTCCATGAAATCGCAAAATCATCGTAAAGGATATCTTTTTCTAAAGTCATCTATTTTAACTTTGTATTCTTTTATGAGATATTCTATTTCCTTTTTCCTTTTCCCCGCCCTGCTTTTGAGCATTTCATGCCAGTAAATCAAAAATACTTTAAAAAAATAAAACAATAAAAAGGCAAACCATTTTCTATAGTCGTTCGGCGTTTTTTCAAAATCAAAATACTGCGCGTACAGTCTCTTTTCCTGTTTGTTCACGAAGTATTTATGAAAAATGCCTTCCGGATCCGCATGAGAAAATTTACTGCAAAGATCATGGATCTCCGGCAGTCCGACGGCCAGCGGGAAAATTTTTCGATTGTTCTTTATAGTTGCCTTTATGTTCCGGAACAGGTTCTCCCATGCCGAAGGATTAGCGCTTTTGTCCAGGTAGATCTCTGTCTTATCAGGATTTTTCAACAGATAGTAAGCGGTAAAAGTGCTGTCCAGCGCGGCCCGCAGGCAGCGAAAAGATTGAGTTTTGTGAAGTCTGAGGAAGGCAGCCATTCCACAATAAAATTCCTGATGTGATATCAGATGGAGAAACGCGGGTATCATAATACTTGCATCGGAAGGCAGTGTAATCTTTAAACAGGAATTGTACAGGTTATCTAAATCCAGGACAAGCGGGTAATCCTCTGCCAGGATATCAACGGTCTTCGATAAATTATCATCCTCGATTGCCAGATAATGTTCAAACCCTTCAAGAAATTTTATTTCCATAGAAGTTACATTTTTAATGAACGCATAAAGAATTAACGGCCCGGCTTACCGGCATAAAAACCCCGTCATTCTTTTTTGGGTCGCCCGTATTCATTGTGACATTAATTATTGGAATATGCCAGCACTTTTCATTGACCAAATCGCTTCATCGTGATAGAAGTATTTAAAGAGAGATCCAATCTGATGATAACTATTACAGATCCGAAAATTAACGATTACCTTATGAGGCTTTCCGGAGAGGACGACAGGCATATTCTCGAAATGGAGCGCATTGCCGGGAAGAATGGTTTTCCGATTGTGGAAAGACTTGTAGGAAGGCTGCTGTTTATGCTCACTAAATTAAAGGCCCCGAAGCTGATCGTTGAGCTCGGTTCGGGTTTCGGCTATTCAGCCTACTGGTTCGCGAAGGCACTCAACAGAGGGAAAGTTGTCCTGACAGATTACCGTGGAGAGAACATGGAGTATGCAAAGAACCTGTTTCGTGAAACGGGTCTCATGCGGAAAGCAGAGTTCAGAGCCGGAAATGCTTTAGAGATTGCACGGGAATACAAAAATATAGACATCTTATTCATCGATATCGACAAACACCAGTATCTCGACGCCGTGCGTGCGCTTATACCAAATCTCAACCGAAATGCCCTTATCATTGCCGATAATACGCTCTGGTATGGAAAGGTCACCGAGAAAATCAGGGATAAAGAAACACTCGGGATAAAAAGATTCAATAAATACCTCTTTGAGCACCGGGATTTCATGACAGTGATAGTGCCGCTGAGAGATGGAGTCCTCCTCGCTTATAAACAGAGCTGAGGGCATCAGCTGCAAACACTTCTTCAGCAACTCCACATCATGATCATTGGTGCTCGGGCGCATGTAACACTTGCAAAGAAACACGCAGCAAAAAACGAAACTATCGAAGAGTTCATCCCGCATTAAATACCAGCGAGATTTGCACATAGGGAGTGTTTCGAATCGAAACAAACAGGAGCCACCTGGAGACCTGCGTTTGTTTCTTTCGTAAATAAATGGACTGAGACACAAATCCAACGATGGCATATGTTTCTCTTTGTACGACGCCGGTTTCTTGATGCTGCTCAAAATTGATGCTGAACAACGCCGGGTATCACCTCCACCCCGTTATATGCACAGAAGTACCTTACGGAGGGGCGGCTCCCCTTGACAAAGGTTAACGTGCGAGTTAACATAGCGCGGCGGGTAAGGCGATAAAATTTTACAGAATAGCTGACGGCAAATGCCCGGTGCAGGAATTTATCGATTCGGTGTCCGGTAAGGTGGCGCAGAAAGTTGTATGGGTGCTGAGCCTGATTGAGGACCTCGATGTCGTGCCGGCGACATATTTTAAAAAACTCGTCAACACCGAGAAGATATGGGAGTGCAGGATACAATTTGGCTCGATTGCGTACCGGATATTCTGCTTCTTCGACGGCAATTCCGTTGTTGTGCTAACCCACGGATTTATCAAGAAGACGCAAAAGACCCCTCAGCGGGAGATTGAGCGGGCTGAGGCTTACAGAAGAGACTATTTGCAGAGGAGGACAAAGAGATGAGTGATCTGAAGAAATATATCCAGGGGAGGAAGAAGAGGGACAAGACATTCGCCGCAGGCTATGACGAGGGTTACAAACAGTTCAAGATCGGCGTAATACTCAAGCAGGCCCGTGAGATTGCAGGACTGACACAGGAAGAGCTTGCCCATAGAATAAAGACTAAGAAAACCGCTATTTCACGGATCGAGAACCATGCGGAGGATATCAAGTTGTCCACACTCGAGAAGGTGGCCCATGCCCTCGGGAAAAGACTGGAAGTGAAAATCGCTTGAGGCCGCCGATCTATCCCTGCTGCTCATTCCAGTGCGAGGTTGCCAGGGGTGGCAGGGGAAAAGATCGAGGCTGTTAACAAGGCAAGGCTCCACGTTTTTTCCCGTGCCATACACCATTCCTTTGTTTGGTTCACCTACACACATCCATTGAGAGCGACCGTGTCAAGCGAAAAAGCCTGCCTTTAGTCATTTTTCTGTTAAGACCAATAATTTTATGAAGAGTCCTCTGACATAAAGTAAATCTGACTCGTCTTTCTAAAAGCGATACAGAAAAATTATCTGCATCAAACATCGATACGGGCTCTGTGGGATTGCTCCCGTGCAGGGGCGATTCAGCCACCTCTGCGGCACCAGAAAGTTATCGGTACCTGAACCGGCCTCATTCAGCAAATGCAGACGATGTCTGCACACGACAGCATCAGTTATTGTCGAGCTATCGGCCAGGGCAGATAATGTAAAGAACCTCTTGTATATTTAAGACAGGTGACGGCTACCAATCAAACGCACGGGTTATTAACCCAGTGTGGTAGGCGGGTATTGCCGCCCCCTGTCATCCGAAAAGCTTTACTTCACCAAACGGAACCCCTTCCTTCATCATATGAAAAGTAGCGTTTGCGATCTTATGAGCCAGTATGCAGTTTGCCACCATAGTTGCCGCATTGCCCTTTCTCTTATTGGCATGTTTGTCCCTGAATTTTCTCAACGTAGGATAATACCGAACCGCTATATTAGCAGCTTGAGTGAACGCCCACTTCAGGTAATGATTTCCCTGATTGCTTCCCTTGCCTCTTTTTATCTTGTCGGAGGATTGCGAGATACCGGGCACCAAACGACTGTATGATGCAAATTGCCTGGCGCTGTCGAACCTGCTGATATCCCCTATCTCGTAATAGATCGTCAAGCCGAGTACGTACAGTACACCGGGAAGAGTCAAAAGAATCTTAAATTTTGGATCTTCCAATGTAACGTTCTTTAAGTAAGTATCAAGCTCATCAATTTGATTGGACAGTAAATCAATCCTCTGTAAGATCATTACGCAGTAATCCTTTAACTCCTGAGAGATGGGCATGAGATAAATATAAGCCTCCGGTATCTCACCCATCCTCAGCAGCTTTGCCAACTTAAAGGCGTCTCTTCTGTCCGTCTTTACCTTCGCCCCTGTTATCATATGCAGTCCCAGCGTGTGTGCAAGCTTCACATCATATCCTGCTTCTTGAAGTCCATCAACAATCCAGTACCAGTTAATTGTGGATTCAATAGCAATATGTACATCCTTGCCGAAGGGTTTGAGAAACTGAAGAATGAGCGTAAAATCATTATTGAGATTCTCCTCCTTTACCTTTTTCCCATTCTTGTCGATAATGCAGACATGGGATTTCTTGGAATGCAGATCGATTCCACAGTAAAATGTCATAGCGGCCTCCTTGTGTGCTAATTTTTTTTGAATGCGAAACGATTATCACATTCAACGGAGGTCGCTCTCAATAATTATCAAACGTTATAGAGAGGGTTAAAATGTTAACAAATCCTTCATCAAACAAACGCATAGAATATTTCTTGCGGGGTGTACTATACTTTTCGAAATTCGCAGGTTCATGGTGGCTGATGATGCTTTCAAAACGAAATTTCAGCATTCAGCTCTCAATGCGAACTCAACAAAAATGGTGACCCGCTGAAAATTCAACTAACGAGGTAATGTCAAGCCTTTTGGTTCGATTGCAAACGGTTTAACTGTTAGATATAATTGCATGTCAGTTCTCTGATTTCCCATGGGACAACTATCAGATACTATTACTTTAGAAAAGTAATTACCAGCAGTTGTTGGAGTACCTGATATAAGTCCAGACGAACTAAGACTTAAGCTAGGCGGCAAAAATGAACCGGATGCAATGCTATATGTAATATGTAATAGGTGCTTGCCCACCTACTGTTTGTATTTGCTCTTCCTTTATTGCCTTCAATACCACTTTTGCTTGGAATGCTGCTGTGTTATTCCTTCTCGGTCTTTTTGCCATCTTCGCTGCTCCTTTTCATTTTTGCAGGATCAACAGCAAATTCAACTTCGCCATTTGACCTGTATGGGGCGATCTCGACTTGACTTGATATCTGATACCCCTTCGGCTTCTTATTTTAGAGCAGCTTTATCACTTATGTCTCTGTCCAGTTTTTCCCGGCCAGATCTTACTATGTGAACGCTTGCCCTCTATCGGGGACCTTACGAGGTGTTTGTAAGTTGTCCATAATACTCTGGAATGGACTGCAAGAAGTGGAATATTTTATTTGTAATGCTTCCGATTTACATGAGCAATTAGTATGTTGATGGGATAGCGAGCACTCAATTCGATTCAGTTGTGTACAGGAGTGTAAAAATGAAGATTGCTTAGTCTATGGTGAGGCAGGTATCACTATTATTCTATTAGAGCTCACTCTGTTCCTCGGTTTCTGTCGCGTTTCCTTTCTGGTTTCTTTGATTGCCTCATCCAGTTCTTTCTCGGCCAAGTGATACTTTGTTTCCATTATATTTTTATGTCCTGTCGGCATCCATTCAGCCTTTGGATCTAGCGAACTCCTTAAACATATAACTCCCGTAAATTTGTCGTACCTTATTTCAGTCTTACCCATCGAAGCCTTTTCATATCGAAAAGAAGGACATAAGATCCAGCAAAAAATTAACGGGCAGCAGACTGCAAGAACAAATACAATTTCTTTTGTTTTTTTAACCTTGAGAAATTGGCTCATATCGTTTTAAAAAGCATATTCTATGCCAGAAATATTAATTTATAACTTGTTGTTGTAAAAAGAAATTATACTGCTATTTTTAGAGGGATGACAACAATTTTCCCAAATTTGGGACATATATATTGACCTTTTACGCGGCATGCGCAGGCTCTGTGATTGACATCACATTAATCTTGTCTGAAGTGTGGCAGCATTTAGGTAACAGTATTTCTCATCCTTAGCGATTTTCGGTTGAAGGCCATTGGGACCTGTTGCGGACATCTGGTACTTATGCGATTGTCAAATAAGTTTACCTTCAACTATAGGAGGTGATTCTTATGCCCTGGAAATGTCCAGCATGCGGCCGCCAAAATTATGAGACTTTCAACAATTGCTCATGCGGCTACTCCAGCTGCGACGCGGTTCTCACTAAACATGGACTGACGGACTATCAGCGTGTTTCAGGAGAAGCTGAGCTGCGTCACGATATCCCTTTGAATTGCGCGAGTGATCACGCTGCGTCATTGCAGAGGCTAACCGAAAGTCATGATTTACAAGCTCCTGAAAAACATGACTCGACGAACGGTGCGCCTCAGGAGGAAGTGATTAAAGAGATCGACTCATGGTTGTTCACCTTTTCCAGTGCAGACAGCTGCATATCCATTAGCACGCCGGCACTTCGATCTTTCAGGTTGAAAATATCTCTTGAAGATATAGAGGACTTACTGGAATTCCTGTATCAAAAGACCGGCAATGAAAAGACAACTAGAAAAATCGGCCTTGGAGTGACAGACATCTTAGGTGTGATTGATAAGGTGGACAGGATAATCGAAGGAAAAAAATCAAAAGTCTCCATTAAGTTCAACGGCGATGAGCTCCAGGAAATCGCAGACTTTATCAATCTGCAGCTAAAGGTATGATAGTGGTTCAAGAAATGTGTTGCACAATAATTTTTTCTGTAAATCTTTGTAAGTATCGACATACTCTCCATCTTGTCATTTAAAAAAAGGGCATACTCGAAGGGTTGTCTCTATTTCCTATTTGTTACGAATAAGTGTCATTCCGCTGCGGCAGTTGCGGAATGACACTTATTCGAAAGCATGATGTTTAATCTTTTTTTTGAATTACAGCATTTCATCGGAAATCAACAATCTAATAGAAGATTATTAACTGACCAAGTTGGGGGAGCGAAGTGATTAAATGCGGAAAAGGCATAAGTACAGCTGCGGACATGTGGATATATCGTACAACTCCTGCCGGAGCCGGCACTGCTCGAAATGCCCGACCCTGCGGAAAGAGAAATGGTTGAGGCCAGATGCGAAGACCTACTGAGTTCATCAAAAGGTTCCTCCTTCTGTTCAAACGCCCCCGCTGGTCCAATATGCCGAAAAAGTAGTTGAAATGCTCGGCGGCAATAAGTCAAAGGCTGCTGAGCTTTTAGGCATATCGAGAACGAGCCTCTGGAGACTTCTTAAAGAAGACGAGCGTTCATGAGCGTTCAATTATGAAACAGTAGTTTCGCCCTCCTTTTTAAAAATATCCTGCTATTTCAATAAGTTATTCTCTGGCATCTTTGTTGCTTTATTATTCACTAAGAATAAAAAACTCAGGAGAGAAAACAAAGATGAAAAAGAAACTTTTATTTGTCACTTATTTTGATGAACACCCGGATGCAGGCCTTTCTTATGTCATAGAACTCGCAAAGGTGATGAAGGAAGATCTGACGATTTTTCTGCTCAGAAAAAAGATGCTTTCCAGAAAATTTGATGACCTCATGACTGCGGTCACTTTTGCTGAAGCGGGTGAACAGGAAACGGCGAGGCAGGCAATTGCATACGCCCCAAAAAGAGCCGATGAGAAGACCGACAAGAAAATCGACGGCCTTTTGGAGAAGTGCGAGGAATCGGGTATTAAAGTCGACATTTATTCTTCGAAAGCGGATGCCGTTTCCACGATAGAAAATTATTTTAAGCACAGGAACGGGATTGACATAGTGCTGTTGGGTCCGAATGTTACTGATTATTGTAATTTCAGCGGAAGAACACTGAAAAGACTTTCAGACATAGTTGCAAGGCCTATAGTGACTATAGCCAAACAGACGTCAACCGTATCTGTCTAAGAAAGGGGGGGGTATGTATCTTTACTTGCCAGTGGCTTTAACCAGTATCAACATCTTGATTCCTGTCGGACTCGGCCTCGTTGTCGGACTTCTCTCGGGTCTCTTCGGGGTTGGAGGCGGTTTTTTAATGACACCGCTCTTGATAATGTTCGGCATCCCGTCTACCGTTGCTGCAGCAACAGACTCCAATCAGATCGTCGCAGCTTCTGTTTCCGGCACCTATGCGCACTGGAGGGTCGGCAACGTTGATTTTAAGATGGGCTTGTATCTTCTCGTAGGAGGATTTATCGGGGGACTCATCGGTGTTGAGTTTGTGAAAGTCCTCAGGGCAATGGGGGACGCCGACTTTGTGATCAAGATAACCTATGTAGTTATGCTTGGTGTGGTCGGAGCATATATGTTCATCGAGAGCCTCCAGAGCATGAGGAAGAAGAAGTCAGAAGACGTGAAGCAGGAAAAAGAGTCCAAAGTTGCGATATTTCTCAAATCTCTTCCGATGCAGACGCGCTTTGAAAAGTCGGGAGTCACCCATTCTCTTATGGTCCCTATTTTACTGGGTGGCTTTGTCGGAATCCTCGCCGCGATAATGGGTGTCGGCGGCGGCTTCCTGATGGTGCCTGTGATGTTCTATATTTTGAGAATGCCCATGCATGTTATCGTCGGAACAAGTCTTTTCCAGATCCTTTTCACCTGTGTCGAGGTAACATTTCTTCAATCCTATACGAATCACACTGTCGATTTCATCCTTGCCGTCCTGTTGTTGCTGGGTTCAACCGTTGGAGCCCAGGCCGGCGCCGTCGTTGGTCGCAAGTTAAAGGGGGACCAGCTCAAGATATTTCTTGCCGTGATAGTTCTCGCTGTCACTGTAAAGATAATTTTTGAGCTGACTTTAAATCCGTCATTACTCTTATCGCAGGCAGGAGGTCACTAATGAAGAATCATGTTTCGATAATAAGAAATGTTGTAATTTTCCAAATGCTGAGCGTATTTTTGCTGTTCTTCCTGGTTGGTATGGCGTCTGCGCAATTGACCGCAACGGCAAACCACGACCACATAACAGTAGATTTTTTTTATCACGGAAGCACGGTCAGTATCCGTGGCATCTCCGACCCCGGTACCGACCTCATTATCAAGTTGACATCCCAGGACGGCCCTCAGACCCTGCGTAAGAAAGGGAAGGTCGGCGGGTTACTGTGGATGAATGTAGGCGAACTCCAGCTCGATCATGTCCCGAACGCCTATTTCCTCCACAGCACTAAGAATATTGAAGATATATTGAGCAAAGATGAGATGAACAAATATGTCGTCGGATATCCCGCAGTAGAAACGCATGCAACAACGAACACATCCACCGATGGAGAGAAGGACAAGTGGTTCGGCGAATTCGTAAAGTTCAAGGAATCTTCGAACCTTTATGCTGCGACCACGGGGAAAATATCTCTGACGGAGAAGGACGGCGTACAGAATTATTATATATTGACTGACTGGCCTTACCAGGCGCCTCCCGGAAATTACACTGTCACCGTGTATGCTGTTAAGGACAAAAAGGTGGTTGAGACTGCAACAGCGAACGTCTTTGTGGAACAAGTCGGCTTGGTGAAGGCATTTGCCAATATGGCAAAAAACAATGCGGCCGTATATGGAATCATATCTGTCTTTGCGGCTCTGAGCGCCGGTTTCGGTGTAGGACTGGTTTTCAGAAAGAGTGGAGGTGCGCATTAGTATGTATAACAATATAGTTGTAGCCTACGATGATTCCGAATTTAGTAAGGCTGCGCTCTTAGAATCTTCCCGGTGGATAAAGAGGCACGGCGGTAAGGCGGTACTGGTGCATTCCGTATTCTTTGATGAAGAAGAATTCGTAATCGATCCCGGCCAGAGGGAAAAACGTTTTGAGCTGGGCAGAAAAGTATGTTATCAGATGCAGGAGAAGGTATCGGCGGAGGTTGGCCTTAACGGAGATCTTGAGGCGCTGATCTGTGAGGGCGAACCGCCTGATGTCCTTGTGGACGTTGCAACCGCAAGACATGCGGACCTTATTGCCATAGGCACTCACGGGAGAAAAGGTTTAAAGAAGCTGTTTCTCGGCAGTGTTACTTCGAGGGTCATCGTAAGCTCCCCTTGCGATGTTTTAGTGGTCAAGAAACCTTGTGAAAAGTGTACCGGGAAATATGAGTCCATTCTGCTCTCTTTTGACGGATCCGACTTCAGTAAGAAGGCGCTTGAGCAGGCATGCGAACTTTCGAGGATAGACGGATCGCAGATAACCGCTGTCTACGTGATACCGAGATATGAAGAGATGATAGAATTTTTTGCGACAAGTTTCATAAAAGAAAATCTGCAGCATGATGCGGAGAAAATTATAGAGAAGGCTAAAGCGATAGCAATGGATCACGGTGTAAAAATAAATACCGAAATAGCGGAAGGAGATGAAGCGGAAAAGATAATAGAGACGGCGAATAGACTGAAGAACGATCTCATTATCAGGGGAACTCATGGATGGACGGGTTTTAATAAGGCGATTATAGGGAGTGTTGCAGAAAGAGTTTTTATCAATGCTCCCTGTCCTGTATTGGTAGTGAAATGAAAGGAGGAAAAAGCATGAACGATTACAGAAAAGTTCTTATTGCCGTGAACGGGTCCAAGGATGTCCTTGTTCAGGGTCTGAAACTCTTGGGTTCCGAAAAATGTTCGGTGACCGTTGTTAAGGTTACTCCGCCATATGAAGGGGACCTCAGTCTCGTCGGTGTAAAGGATATCGAACACGTATTGGCCGGGTTTTCAGAAAGAGATATTTCCGAAATAAAAGATATCGCAGAATCCAAGGGCATTTCTGTGAAGGTGCGGATTGAGGAAGGTGAGATCGACAAAAGGATAGTCGATGTGGCGGAAGAGGAACATAGTGACCTGATCATAATGGGAGCGAGCAGCCAGAATGGCATTAAAAAACTCTTTTTCGGCAATCTGCTGGATGACGTCACACGCCAGGCCCCTTGTCCCGTGCTTGTTGTGAATACCGACAAGGTGTCGTGTCCAAGTAATTTTTACGACCTGCGGGTGTACCGTGAAAATAGAGAACGGGAACGACAGGGAGTCGCAGCTCTAAAACCCAGGTTTTACTAAAATTCCTTGCAAATATTACAGCATGCGGTCTCTGCCGCATGCTCCTGCCTGGTGAAATCAAAGCGGTCAGCGGTTGTCTGTTTGGTTAGCGATAGGCCGAAAGCCTTTGGTGACTGACGAACCGGATGTCTTAATTGGCCACGTCCGGGTCTATGGGGGGAGCGGCGGGCAACCGCTCTGTACTCCTACCCGGAAGAAGGACGCGGGGTTAGCCGCTTTTCTTTTTTAGTTCAAGCGCATTGGCCCGCGCCTTAACTCAGTCGTTAAACATTGCGCCTGTAAATAAACGCTTCTCAAGTATATATCCAACAGTGGATAGTTGTGGCAGTGACAAAGAGGTCGTGTTTCTTCCGGGCCGAAAGACTCACGGTGTGAAAAATAGGCACGGAAAGCAACCCCCCTTCCTGTTACAAACACCTCGCAGGGGCCCGACAAAGGGCAAGCGTTCACATGGAAGTTACGGCATCACAAAAATTCGGTTCCTATTGATTATTAAATCGATACTGCCCATCTATATCACTCTTGTGTGACTTTTTCCTGTAGGCTCAGAAATAAGAATTGCAAATTCACAGGATTGCAAAAAGCAACGCAATCTCTCTATTTGAAACGTATAGGAAAAAGGGACTATATACGGCGTCCAGTAAAGGGTAGAGACGTTCAGGAAATCCCTATTATTTATTTGTTGCATTTTGAATCGTTTCGGACTTTATGAGATTAAACGAAAAATATCATATCGTATTGATTTATAACGATAACCTACCATGGCATGGAAGTTGATACTATTCAGGTAAAAGAAAGGAGGCGTAAATAACATGGCAGGGTTAATGAAAAGATTAGAGAACATGTTTGTAGCAGCAACGTTTGCAGAGGCTGGAGAGTTCGATACAGCAAGAGACATTCTGAGAGAAGACAAGAGACCGCAGAAAGTGGACAGGACAACCCCAAGCAGCAGGCCCAGAAAAGAATTACGGGCACCTGGGATAGAAAGGTAATTGCAGGATGCAGTTATTCATTGATGAGGTACTGATCGGATAATGGAGCAGAATTATTTTATCAGTACCTTATCAATAATGTTTTCAATCTTGTCACCCGGGCGAGTTTCTCATCTATTTTTAACATCTTTAAAGACAGCAGCATCGGGAGGATTTAGGAAGGCATGCATATAAAATCGTTGGTAAGACAATTTGAAGAAATAATGTCTTCTGTCGCTTTTGCGGAGGCGGGCGAGATTGGCAGTGCAATAAGGATCCTTCACGAAAGGCACAAAGTTCTGCTTGTTTTGACCGGTGAGGAAACAGATATGAAAGCGGCGAGATATGCTCTTAATATCTGCAAACGCATTAGGGTAGGGATCGAGATCCTGTATATCACAAAAAATAATGATGACATACGGTTCCTGGAAGAATACCTGAAGGAGCTGAAAACAAAAGGGATAGAGTATCAGGTCATACGGTGCAAAGAATCAATGAAAGAGGAGATTATCAGGTTTATCGAAAAAGAAAAAGATATCCAGTTCGTTGTCATTGATTCGGATGATGCAGGGATCAATCCAGAGAGTGATAAGCCGGAAACATTGAAAAAATGGGAGAGACTCACTTGTCCGTTGGTTCTGGTTTCAGGGTTCTCGAAAACGTAATAGAGAAATTTATTTGATGAGGAGGGCGAACATGGCTGCAGATTATAGTAAGTCAAAGAGGAAGCCGATAGGAAAGATGGTGCTCTTCGGGATCTGTTCGACAATCATTTACGTAGCTTTACTCTCATATCAGGGCCTCATTACGGCATATTTTACCAGAGGAGCATTGTACGCTGCTCTGCCGATTGCAGGCGCCTTTGCCATATCTTACATACACGGTCATTTTACCGGCTATTTCTGGTCGGTCCTGGGCATCGAAGCAAGGAAGAGTGCTGTGGTGAGGCTAAGGCCGGAGGTTGAACGTCCTGACAGGAGAGAGCGTCCGCAGCCCCGCTTGAGAGCAGGACTGTAAAGGCGAAATTATAAGGAAAAGGAGGGATAAGATATGCAGGATCTGGCTCATGAAATAGTAAAGTTTATCGATCTGAATTATGCGAATATATTGTACCTTTTTGCTGTTGGTTTTGTCGGAGGACTCGTGAGCGGTTTCATCGGCTCAGGCGGTGCATTTGTCCTCACTCCCGGCATGATGAGTTTAGGTGTCCCGGGACTTGTGGCGGTTGCGAGCAACATGTGCCATAAATTTCCGAAGGCCCTTGTTGGCGCCCTCAAGCGTGCAAAGTATGGCCAGGTGGATGTCAAACTGGGGATTATCTTCGGTATCTTTGCTGAGGCGGGTGTATTTTACGGTGCCAATGTCCAGGAGAGCATAAAAAAGGCATACGGTGACACCGGTTCCGACCTTTATGTAAGCGCTGCATTTGTTGTGATACTGGCAACTGTCGGTGGTTTCGTGCTGCGGGATGCGGTGAAGACTTACAGATCAGGCAAAGCGGATGAAGAAGAGAAGGTATCGAAAATAGCCAAATGGGTCCAGTCGATCAATATACCCGGAACAATGGTATACTTCAAATGCCTTAAGGCAAAAGTATCACTCCTCTTTATCGTGCCACTCGGATTTGCTACAGGTATGCTGGCTGCGACTATCGCGGTGGGCGGTTTTATCGGTGTGCCTTCAATAATCTATGTACTTGGAGCTCCAAGCCTTATGGGCTCTGCCACAGAACTTGTGGTGGCATTTGTCATGGGACTGGGCGGTTCAGTCAAGTATGCACTGCACGGATTAGTTGATTTTCGTTTAACAGCGATTATTCTGGCCGGCTCTCTCTTTGGTATTCAACTGGGAGCTATGGGTACCACCTATGTGAAGCCGTTCATGATAAAGTTTGTCATGGGCGCTATCATGGTAACCGTTCTTTTCAGCAGGGCATTGATGATACCCGTTTATCTTGCAAAGCTGGGAGTGATCGGTACGCTGAGTGGAACGACTGTCAAGGTCCTGAATAGCACAAGTTTTGCGATTATGGCATTTGCCCTTTTCATGGGGGCTTTTATAATCCTGAGGGCCATGTGGCAGGGACGTCGGGCTGAGCGTGAAACAGTCAGACAAGAAGCTATGGAACAGGTATAACAGATTTTAAAGACGAGGGTTCTTATTCAAGTTAAGATTGTTTGATTCCACATATTTGATAAAGCCAATCCCATTGTGAGAGGAGGCTGAAACGGAGCATTCTATAGGAGATGGCCGAGCTGCTGAAGGATGAACCTTTAGGAATCTTAAGTAGGCTCGGCTCTTTCATTTATTAAAGCAAAAGAGGGCAAAGCTATGCTTATAAAGGTGATGCATAAGAACAATGAATATGCCATGGTCAAGCCGTTTCTTCTCGACGAGCTAATTGCTTCAGCTAAGATAACAAAGTTTCTCCGTTCAGATGGATGGGTTACTATAGGCATCGACCATATAAGGGTTAGTGATTGTCGTTATAAGGGCACAGAGAGACGGAAAAACTCCTTTGTTGAGTTATTGAAATGGTGTCGTGACGAGTTTATCGAAAGAGAAATATAGAAGGATTATTTCTGATAAGCAGAAATAACACCCAATCTGTACTTTCAGTCGGCGACGTTATTTTGCGGGTTACTTTGATTCTGCCCTGGTTCCGACTCCACCCATATCCGGCCTCCATGCTGTTCCACAATCTTCTTGCAGATCGCGAGGCCTATGCCGGTGCCGGGATACTCTGACCGCGTTTGAAGACGCCGAAATACAACGAATATGCGATCCGCAAACTGAGCATCAAACCCTATGCCGTTGTCTTTAACCGAAAAAACCCATTCCTTCCCCTTCTGTTCGGCAGCAATATGAATCCTCGGTTTCTCCTTGCCGCGGAACTTAATGGCATTTCCTATGAGATTTTGGAACAGCCTTTGCAATTGTGAAACTCCTGCACGTCTGTTAGACTGTTGGGTAGAGCGGCACTATAATAAGGAGGTCGGTCCATATTATGAAAAAGATTCCTACATATGCCGCAGCAGGAATATTTATGGTAACAGCCTTTCTATGGAGCGGAATATCTGTGGGCGAAGTTGAAAAGGGGAAACAACTTTATATGGATAAATGCCAACTCTGCCATGGTGTCAAGGGAGACGGCAAAGGACATGCTGCTGCGTTTCTCAATTCCAAACCTGCTGATTTTACCAATCCAAAGTTCTGGGAGAAAGAGGATGAAAAAAAGATGGCAGAAACAATCGAGAACGGCAGAGGCGAGATGCCGGCATTTGACTTGAAGCCCGATGGGATGAAGGCCCTCATCGATTACATAACTCATAACTTCAAACCACAAAATAAATAGGGATGAAGCATGTCCAAAGAAATGATAAAGAATGTTGCCATAGTGATAGGTATTGCTACGGTGTCAATCTTGCTATCTTTCAAAGATGCTTCAGCCGTGCCGAGTTTTGCAAGACAAACAGGCATGGATTGCAAGGCCTGCCATACGGTATTTCCCGAGTTGACTCCATTGGGGAGATCCTTTAAACTCGGCGGCTATTTAATGAGTATCAGCGAAAAACCGTATGAGTTTCCTCCGCCTCTTGCCGGCATGGCACAACTATTATACACACACACGGATAGAGCGCAACCTCCGGGATCTATAGAAGATAATTGGGCAACTCGCATTACATCGAGAGGGAACAATGTCTTAAATTTGCCTCAGCAATTGAGCTTATTCTACGGGGGGCGGGTTATTGATAATGTCGGAGCTTTTATTCAGGGTACCTTTGACGGCCCCAGCAACTCGCTTTTCCTGGACAATACCGACATCCGTTATGCTAACTCATTTTCAACAGTTGCCCCCTAAAAAAGCGACACCTCAAAGACGGAAACCCAGTATTTAAGCCTACTTACGAGAAAAGCAAATGAGAATAAGGGTCAAACATAGTGCCACGTTGATAGCATTATTAGGTTGAAATGTCGTGCTTAAATACCTATAATACTAATGCTATGTTTATCAGGATAAAGCCATCCGGTCCAAGAAAATATATTCAAATCGTAAAGAGCATATGGGATAAGGGACATGTCCGGCAAAAGGTTATCGGCACCTTGGGACGCCTTGACAGGTTGGAAGAAACAGGGGAACTCGACAGTCTCCTGCGGTCTGGGGTGCGCTTTTCCGAAAAACTGGCAATCATTGACTCCTATGAAAAAGGCGTTGTTCCCTCAGTGGAAGATGCAAAAGTCGGTATACCTATGGTATTTGGACGGTTATGGAAAGATACTGGGATACAGTGTGTGATCGAAGAGTTGTTGGGGGAGAGGAAGTATCAGTTTCCGGTAGAGCGAGCGATCTTCTTAACTGTGCTGCACAGATTAAGCGTATCGGGCTCTGACCGGGCGGCGGAGAAGTGGAAGGAGCAGTACAAGATTGCCGGGACGGAGAAGATAGACCTTCATCATTTGTACAGGGCGATGGCATGGCTTGGGGAAGAGCTGCCGGAGGAAGAACAAAAAGGGGCGACGCCGTTTGCACCGAGATGCATAAAGGACCTGATCGAAGAGGGGATATTTCAAAGGGAGAGGAGTTTATTCAGAGACCTCACCCTGGTGTTTTTTGATACGACGAGCATCTATTTTGAGGGAAACGGAGGGGAGGAGATCGGGGCCTATGGGCATTCAAAGGATCATCGGCCTGATCTGAAGCAGATGGTCGTAGGGATTATCATAGACAATGAAGGCAGGCCGATATGCTGTGAGCTTTGGCCCGGCAATACGACAGATGTGAAGACGTTGCTGCCGGTGATGGATCGATTAAGGAGCCGGTTTGCGATACAGAGGGTTTGTATAGTGGCCGATAGGGGAATGATCAGCAAAGAGACGATCAAAGAGATAGAGAGGACGAAAGGGATACAATATATTTTAGGGGTCAGGATGAGACGGCAGAAAGAGGTGAAAGAAGAAGTCATGGGGCGAGGTGGCCGTTATGAGGAGGTGTATCCGAAAGGAACGCACAGCAAGTCCCCGTCGCCGCTGAAAGTCAAAGAGGTCATAGCCAAAGACAGGCGATATATTATTTGTCTCAATGAAGACCAAGCCAAGAAAGACGCCTTGGACAGGGAGACGATCATTGCCACCTTAAAGGATAAAATCAAACGGAGCGAGAAGGCACTGGTCGGCAATAAAGGATACAGGAAATATCTCAAGCTTACGGGGACGAGGTTTCAAATAGACGAAGAGAAGATAAAGGAAGAATCCCGGTATGACGGCAAATGGGTATTAACGACTAATTCGGATCTGCCATCCCGTGAGGTAGCGCTTCAATACAAACAACTGTGGATGGTGGAGCAGATATTCCGTACTATGAAGAGCATATTGAGTACCCGACCGATATACCACAAATGTGATGAGACAATACGGGGCCATGTATTTTGCAGCTTCCTGTCACTCCTTCTTATCAAGGAATTGCAGAGACGAATGGATCAAAGAGGATGGCAGGTAGAATGGGCAGACCTTATGAATGATCTTGAGGAAGTGAAAGAAATCAGGATACAGACCGGCGGCAAGGAAGTTCTTCTCAGGAGCGAACTGAAGGGAGATGCCGGCAAGGCATTTCAGGCAGCGGGGGTAGCTGTTCCACCAACTGTGAGAATTATGAGCACGGACGATAAGAGTACGGTTTGATTAAGATGATGCTCATAAAACATAAGAATAGATCATTTCATAGTGCCACGCCTATTTCCCCCCCTCGTAACTTATTGTTATTCCTAAATTATTTTTGGCGAAGTGTTGAAGATGGGGCTAACTCTACAATTGTGGGGGGCAAAAAGCTCATCTATGGTATTACTATCAATAACAACCCTACAGTCCAAGATGTTTGGAACAGTACGCCTGCGTGGGGTTTTCCGTCTGCAACATCCGGCATCGCTCCGACTCCGGCTGCCGCAGCAGTCATTGATGGAACTTTAGGCCAGCAGGTGGGCGGTATTGGTCTCTATGCACTGTGGAATAACCTGATTTATGCCGAAGCCACTCTGTATAGAACCGCCCGTAATGGAATTACGAGACCATTAGGAGCGGGGACACATACCGACATGGTAATTGACGATATTGCGCCCTATTGGCGACTGGTATTAGAGCAGCAATGGGAGAAAAAACATTCCCTATCCGTCGGCACTTATGGGGTGGTTGCGAATATTTTCCCGGGGGGGAATAGCAGCGGCCCATCCGACAGGTTTACCGATATTGCCTTTGATGCTCAGTATCAGTATGGAGTTAAAGAACATATCCTCTCGGCCCAGACAACCTGGATTCATGAACACCAAGACTGGGACGCCAGTTTTGCCGTTGGGAACACAGCTAATAAATCTGCCAGTCTGGATACTTTTCGAATGAATGTAAATTATTATTACAGAAGTCATCTCGGCGATATGGGAGGAACGATAGGCTATTTTTCCACAACAGGCGATAAAGATAATTTGTTATATGCTCCGGACCCGCTTGGTGGAAGTGGAACAGGGAAACCAAACAGCAACGGTGTCATTTTGGAAGCAGATTATCTGCCCTGGAAAGAAGGAAAGATTTCGCTGCAGTATACAATGTATAACAAATTTAATGGCGCACATTCAAATTATGATGGGTTTGGTAGAAACGCTTCAGATAACAACACACTCTTCTTACTTGTTTGGCTCATGTTTTGAAATTTTCCAGAGGTGTCAATTAACAGGAATTTATATATTTCATAACCGATTTGCTCTAATGCAGGTTTCCTATCCTACTATTAAATTACATATTTCGATAGAAACAAGATACAAGAATTAAAAGCTACGGATACAAAAAGGAAATGATAAAACGAGAAACTGTGAAAGTTATTAAGGAAATAGCAAGGCCAGAAGAAATTATTGAAGCGATAGGAGATGGGATCAGCATTCAAGATACAAATTACATAATAGTGTATCAGAATGAAATGCATAAAACTTTGTTCGGTAATCATACTGATGAGCATTGCTATAAAGCCTATCGATTAAGAGACAACGAAGCCTGTGCTCCTTTAAACAGACAGCGCTCTCTATTTCTCCGGCGGGCTGAACCCTTCGGGCCGCAGAAGGCCGCGCTTTTCCAGTATTTTGGTAAAGTCGTCTGACAGCAGCGTCTCGACCAGCTTTTCCCGTGCATCAAGCTGCCGTGCCGACCAATGGCCCTTGATGCGGACTATGAAGCGGGTGCCGATGACCGTACCCTCCAGAGGCTGCGGGTCTTCAACAGTGCCGCCGAGCGGTACAACATCAAACGTGTCAGGAAAGCTCTGCCGGGTGAACAGACCCAGATGATAGAGAATAATCGCCGCATCCGCCTTGCCATAGGCAAGGGACCAGGGGAGATCGCGGTGATGGATCCGCGCTCCGGCGAGCCACTTGTATGGATCGTCTCCGGCGTTGTTAAAAATGCTGTTGATCAGCGATTCGGCGGTCATTTGCTTCGGAGGCCGCTTGTCGTGAGCCGCAATGCCGTATAAGGTATTGAGATAATTCCCGAACGCGCCCGCCTCCAGCGCCGGATTC
Source organism: Thermodesulfovibrionales bacterium (assembly GCA_963716185.1). Classification (GTDB taxonomy): domain Bacteria; phylum Nitrospirota; class Thermodesulfovibrionia; order Thermodesulfovibrionales; family SM23-35; genus CAVZMO01. The sequence continues at coordinate 2,026,363 of OY970295.1, read as the reverse complement.
GGCGTCACGACTCTTACGCCTTCATGTCCCAGGTCCCAAACTGAATGAATCTGTTTCGGATTGCCTTTTTTGACCAATATCACCGCGCCGCGGTCCCGGTAGAGTGGGTTAACAGGACCGTCCGTGTATCCTGCATCGATCAATTTGTCCAAAATAATCTTCGTGGCAACGGCGACTGAAGGCATACAGGTGATATACAGGTTCCCGAACTCCAGTATCTGATTTTTGATCTGATCAAAGGCAACCGGCGGGCTTGTGGTATAGAAACAGTTTTGCAGCGGCCGGTCCTTGAATTTTGCCAGAAAGATCGGCCATATGTCGTGCAGGGCCGGATGGTAGTTCCCCTCAGTGGAGAGCACCAGGTCGCATGATGAGATAACACCGTGCAGGTCGAACAACGTGTTGGATGTAGGATCGTTTAAATTAGGTGCAACCGTGCCCCGGTCAGTCCCCCAATCCAGGAGCGTCGGCGCGTCGATAACCGGCTTGCCGGTAATTTTCGGCATCTCCGCCCATGCCTTCGGGCCGAAAACAATTGAAACAGCCGTGAACAGTCCGAATAAAAAATACGCCTTCATCATAACTCATACCTCCTTATCCCACAAAATGCAATTGACTAATGTCCCGATACATATCGGGATTGTGAAAAAATTTATTTTTCGATACCTTAATGTACCCTTAACAAATAGTCAAAGGAATATTTTTATGTATACTACTGAATAATATTTCAAATAGATTCAGCGAGTTAAATAAATTTTTGAACAATGTCTGCATTAGTCAGGTTATTGGTAACCAGTATCTTCTGATTCAGCGCACAACTATAACACAATTCAGACGCCTTGCAGATGGATGTGCAAAATCAGAGTCAATCTTGAGTGTGACGTTTCAAGATCGCCATAGTAAAAAATAAATCGATTTCATCTTCAATAAAATCTATAGCTTTCCTTTTATCCATAGATAATTACTATTTTATTTATTTATTCCCTTTATGCAATATTATTTTATAGAGAGTTTCGCAGAGCCGACTAACCTGTCTGCGAACGAAGATATGGAAATTTACCATGAGGAGGATCGAATGACAAAGGATTACAAAACGATGTGGAAGGATTTGGAGATCAATCTCGATGCACATGACGGTTTGCTCTCAGTGCTTTCGGATGCTTATACAAATATTTATCTTTCCCAAAAAAATCGGCCTGAAGGCATGAAGTATTTCGATTTCGTGATTTCTGAAGTCCATGGTCTCAGGATTGAAGAGATCGTCGATGCAAAAAAGGAGAAGAGGAAGGTCATCGGAACTTTCTGTGTGTACGTGCCTGAAGAACTCGTTCTTGCCGTTGATGGAGTCTGCATCGGTCTCTGTGCAGGCGCAGAGGTCGGGTCCGATGAAGCCGAAAAGTATATCCCCCGGAATACGTGCGCCCTGATAAAGGCCTTCATGGGGTTTAAGGCCGCCGGTCTTTGTCCGTATGTGCAGACAGCCGATCTTATCGTAGGCGAAACAACATGCGACGGCAAGAAAAAAGCGTATGAAATATTTAATGAAATGACCAATGGCAAAGTCTTCGTAATGGAGATACCTAATAAGAAAAATGAGGACGGGAGAAAGCTCTGGAGCAACGAGGTAAAAAGATTTGCGAAGAAACTTGAGGAGCTGACCGGGAAGACTCTTACGCTCGAAAAATTAAAAGGAGCTTCAAAGACCGTTAATGAAAAGAGGAAGGCCCTTAAGAGGGTCTCCCTGCTTAGGGCATCCGATCCCGCTCCGATTTCCGGCCTCGATGCCCTCCTTATAAATCAGGTCTCATTTTATGACGACCCCAAACGTTTTACCGCAAAGGTGAATGAACTCTGTGACGAACTCACCGAGCGGGTAAAGTCCGGCACCGGTGTTTCTGAAAAGGGCACTCCGAGGATACTTATTTCCGGCTCGCCGATGGCCATCCCGAACTGGAAGCTCCATGCAATTACTGAAGGAAGCGGGGCTACTGTCGTGGGCGAAGAATCCTGTGTCGGCGAGAGAAATTTCAGGACCCTGTTGAATGAGAATTTTTCTTCCATCAGCGAAGGCATGGAAAATATCGCAGATCGGTATATGACTATAAACTGCGCCTGCTTCACGCCGAATGACGAGCGACTGGCTGATATAGAAGACCTTTCAAAACAGTTGAAAGCGGACGGAATTATCCACTACGCGATCCAGTTCTGCACCCCGTATATGATGGAGGCGTTCAAGGTAAAGAAGGTTGCTGATAGAATGAAGATCCCCTTTCTCCGTATCGAGACGGACTACAGCATGGAGGACATGGGACAGTTAAAGACAAGGGTCGAGGCGTTCCTCGAGATGATCGGTAAAGGCGTAAATGCTTAAAACCGGCGGCATAGACATCGGTTCGCGTTATATAAAATATGTTCTCCTGGAGAACAACCGGCCCCTTGAATTCCAGAGGACAGAGACCGGGCATAAACCTCTTATAGCTTGCAGGGAGATGATCGATCGCAATAAGCCCGAGAGACTTGTGGCGACAGGCTATGGAAGACACTTGCTCGAAATCCATGAGAACATCGAAACCATCACTGAAATCAAGGCTGTAGCCAAAGGCGCCAGGCAGATATTTCCCGGCTGCAGAACGGTAATTGACATCGGCGGACAGGACACAAAAGTAGTAAGCCTGTCAGAGGACGGTACTGTCACTGATTTTGAGATGAACGACCGCTGCGCGGCGGGAACGGGCAGGTTCCTTGAAATTATGGCGAAGGCCCTCGGCTGCGATCTCGAAAGTTTTGGCGATATCTGTAGTGATAAGATAGGTACAATTAAGATAAACAGTTTGTGCACCGTCTTTGCCGAATCAGAGGTTATAAGCTTAATCAGTAAAGGAGAAAAAAGAGAAGTGATTGCCACCGCGCTCCATGATTCTATTGTGAGCAGGGTTGTCGCATTGATCAGACGTCTTGAGGTCAAGGATGATATTGTTTTTGCCGGCGGGTGCGCTAAAAATCCGAGCCTGAAAAGAATGCTCGAAAACCGCCTGCAAAGGAAAATTTACGTTCATGATAACCCGCACATGCTGGCTGCACTCGGCGCCGCACTCCACGCCGACCAATAAAACCGTTGGCCCGAAAAATGTAATTCACTAAACATGCGGGATATCCCTTCAGTAAAAGGTGATTACCCAATTGCAGAAATCTCCCCTTGCCCCTCTTCTCCAAAGAGGGGAATCAATCCTCCCTTTGGTAAAGGGAGGTTAGGAGGGATTTAAAGAAACTTGGTATCATCAATGTCTACGGTGGCACCCGTAACTGCTTACTATCCGGGAAGGCATGGTGGCAGAAAAAGCTTGACAGCAGCACCTTTGTGGGCGGTCAGATATCAAGGCCGCCCGGATATTTTTATTCAGAAGAAATATATGGCGCAGAAAACCCAAATTCTGTCCCGAAGGCTTTCGGGATTTTTATGCCACTATGCCTGCCTGAATCTGAGATCAACCGCAGTTTTCGGGTTATTCTTTGAATAACTCTGTGCTCAGATAACGCTCGCCGGTGCTCGGCAAGATCACGACGATCTGCTTTCTCTTGTTTTCTGGGCGTCGAGCCAATTCAAGGGCCGCCCAGACAGCCGCGCCGGAAGAAATTCCGCATAACAAACCTTCAACCTTGGCTGCGGACCTGGCTGTTTCAAACGCCTGCTCGTTTGTGACCGTAATGACTTCGTCAATAATTCCGGTGTTAAGCACTTCCGGAACAAAACCTGCTCCGATGCCCTGAATCTTATGAGGTCCCGGCCTGCCGCCCGATAGCACACGCGAGTCCGCAGGCTCAACCGCAACAGCCTTAAACAACGGCTTACGTCCCTTTATGACTTCTGAAACGCCCGTGATCGTCCCTCCTGTCCCTACGCCGGAAACCAGGATATCAACACCGCCCTCTGTATCACGCCATATTTCCTCTGCAGTCGTCCTGCGATGAATTTCAGGGTTAGCCGGATTGCTGAACTGGTCCGGCATATAGGAATTCGAGGTCTGCAAAACCAGCTCTTTGGCCCTGTTGATGGCTCCCTTCATCCCTTCGCTTCCCGGGGTAAGGACTATCTCGGCGCCGAGGTGCTTAAGCAGCTTTCGTCTTTCCATACTCATGGTCTCAGGCATTGTCAGCACCAGGCGGTATTTCCGGGTAGCGCATACAAAGGCGAGTGCAATGCCGGTATTGCCGCTCGTGGGCTCGACAATAAGCGTATCGCTGTTAATAAGACCCCGCTCTTCTGCAGCCTCTATCATGGCAAGGCCGATGCGGTCCTTGACGCTTCCCAAAGGGTTCTTGAATTCCAGCTTTGCCAGAACTGTCGCATGCAGTCCCGCCGTAATCCAGTTCAGCCTTGTCAGGGGAGTTGCGCCTATTGTTTTGGTAATATCATGGTAAATCTGTGCCATTGTTTATCTAAAAACTAATTCAGGTTTTTTCAGAAAAACTTTTGTGTCCGGCGGGACAGACTCTGTGATCCAGACATTCCCCCCGATCACCGAACGGGCCCCGACCACGGTCTCACCCCCCAATATGGTTACCCCGGCATATATAATCACATCATCTTCAATCGTGGGATGACGTCTTTCATTTCTGAGCCGTTCCACTTCTTCTTTTGGAAGGGACAAAGCCCCTAAGGTGACACCCTGATAAATCCTCACACGGTCCCCGATCTTCGTCGTCTCCCCGATTACTACGCCTGTCCCATGGTCTATGAAAAAACTCTCACCGATGTGTGCTCCCGGATGAATATCAATTCCCGTCGTGCTGTGGGCATATTCCGTCATGATCCGGGGAATCAATGATACACCTCGTTCGTGAAGCTCATGCGCCACCCGGTAAACGGTGATAGCAAAAAGACCCGGATAACTGAATATAATTTCGTCGAAACTCTTGGCCGCGGGATCGCACTCATAGGCGGAACGAATATCCCTGGCAAGCATTCCCCTCAAACGAGGGAATTCTTTCATAAAATTTACTGCAATTTCCTGGCTGCGTTTTTCACAGTTTGTGCAGGGCAGGTCGTGACGACGACATTCATGACGGATCGCAAGGGCGGTCTGTTCCGATAATAATTCAAAAAGAGTGGTCACCTCCTGCCCGAAATAGTAGTTCAGATTGACTTTATCAACGCGCTTGCGGGTGAAGTAACCCGGATATAGAATTCTGCACGCCATGTGAGTGATGCTTATGATCGATTCCTTTGAAGGCAGCGGTTCCAGGTCTATATGATCGAAACAATCCCCCGTATTGCACGACTGAACAAGACGTTCTACGATGCCGGGGATTTCTTCACGAAACCACTTAAAAGATTTCATCTCTTCTTTACACTCTTCAAAGGCGGATTCGTCCATGGCCGGCTCACCCCTTTTTGTCAATCATTTCGCGTCATGAGTCTTTATTTAATTCTATCTCATCCTGGAACCAAGAACAAGAAAACGCATCTGTGCCTCCGGGCGGTATTCCTTCTTTTCAGGGCATATTGTCTCATAAAACGGGCGGATGAATTCTCTGAAACCTTTATAAATAACAGGGATTTCGGAATGGCATTCATTTTGCTTCTACGTAAGAAGAAGCCTAAAGATGCTTTGAGTGTGTCTGTTTATAAACTAAGTGTATTTGTCATTCCCGCAAGAGAAGCGCGTCGGGAATCCTTCCGAGAAAAGGCACAGAAAGATTCCAGACAAGCCGGAATGACATAGTAACACTAACCGTGGACTTTATAAAAAGCCACTAAGGAGAGACTTTCGACTTGAATATGGTTTCTAAGAAATTCTCATGAACCTTCTCATCATAAGCACCAACGGGAATACTCTCCCCATGCCCGTGCTGCCTCTCGGCGCATGTATTGTTGCGGAGGCCGCCGAACGGGCGGGGCACACAGTAAAGGTCCTCGATTTCATGTTTCAAAAAAATATTTTACAGAATCTCAGAAAAGAGTTGTCTGCATCCAGACCGGACATCATAGGGGTTTCGATAAGAAATATCGACAATAATGATTATGAAAATCCCGTCTTTTTTCTTGAAGAGATAACCCCTGTAATCGATGTCATTCGCGCTTTGACGGAAGCGCCAATTGTGATAGGCGGGGCGGCCGTTGCGGTAATGCCCGAGGAAATACTCCGTTATACAGGGGCCTCTTATGCTGTGACGGGCGATGGCGAGGTCATATTCCCGGCGCTTGTAGAAAAGCTTTCACGCGGTGAGACGCCGAAGGACGTCCCGGGTGTCGCATGGTTCGAAGATGGAAGGTTCATGAAGAACCCGGCTGAGCCGTCAATTACCGGCGAGTGCCGTACCCCCGATTTTTCCCGGTGGATAAATCTCGGGGCATACCTGTCGAGATTGTCGACGGTTCCTGTTCAGACAAAACTCGGATGCCACTTCCAGTGCATTTATTGCACTTATAGAAAGATCGAGGGCAATACCTACCGTTTGAGCAGTCCTGAATGCGTGGTGGACACAATAAAACAACTCATGCGTCGGGACCTCAGGGACGTTGAGTTTGTAGACAATGTCTTCAATTATCCTTATCGCCATGCTGTGGAAATATGTGAAGGAATTGCGCGATCCTGTTCAGGCGTCCGCCTTCAAAGTCTCGAGTTGAACCCGCTATTCATCGATGACGATCTGATCACGGCAATGGAGAAAGCAGGATTTACGGGAATAGGGATAACCGTTGAAAGCGCCTCGGAGAGCGTCCTTAAGGGTCTCCGGAAAGGTTTTACTGTTGAGGATGTTCATAAGTCGGCCCGTGTCATCCAGCGTCACTCGCTGCCGTGTGTATGGATTTTCATGTTCGGCGGACCTGGTGAAACGGAAAGGACGGTAAGGGAAACACTGAGATTCGCTGAAACGTTCATACGCCGTGAAGACATCGCATTTTTCAGTGCAGGGATACGCATCTATCCCGGTACAGAGCTTGAATCTTTTGCCAGGAAGGAAGGTCTTTTGTCAATTCCATCGCATGAAATGCTCCCGCCGGTCTTTTATAATTCCCCCATGGTAGATTATCATTGGATGAAAAAACAGATTTACGAAACCATGAATACTCATATGAACTTTATAAATTCCGGTTCCATCGGCCTGCCGTTTCTTCCCGTAATCCACCGTATGGGCTATAAACTGGGACTACGCCCCCCTTTGTGGAGATATACCCGACCCATCAGGCGCGGGCTCAGATTCCTGGGGATGGACGTATGAGAGACAGGTCATCCGGCAGTGATCAGAGGCGGGCGCGCATCGCTTCAGTGGGAATTGCGGCGCCCCGGTTTTCATTAAGCCAAGCCCGGTCGGGGGAACAGCTCATCGAACGCTACAAAGATCGGATGAGTTCGAGAAGTCTCTCTTTAATGGAAAAACTCTTTTCCCACCCGAGCATAATGAAAAGACATTTTGCCATTGACGACCAGGAATCTTTTTTTAGTGAAAGTCCCGACAGCCGGATAACACGGTTTACCCGCTGGTCGATTGATTTATCGGCTCAGGCAATACTTGATGCATTAACCAAAGCCGGTTTGACGACCAGGGACATTTCTGGTCTCGTGGTCAATACATGTACCGGTTATATCTGTCCCGGTATCTCGACTTACCTTATAGAAAAATTAGCGCTTTCCAGACAGACGCAGGTTTATGACCTGGTCGGCAGCGGATGCGGAGGGGCAGTCCCCAATCTGCAGATAGCGGAATCTCTGCTTAAAACGAAGGGAGGCATAGTCGTCAGCGCTTCGGTAGAGATATGCAGTGCCACCTTCCAGATGGAGGATGATCTGAGCCTGATAGTCTCCAACACACTCTTCGGAGACGGCGCAGCCGCGGCAGTAATCTGGGACCGGCCGGAGGGTCTTGAACTTATATCATCGGCGAACAGGTATGTGCCCGAGGACCGTGATGCGATACGGTATGTCCACAAAAACGGTCAATTATACAACCAGCTCGCAACCAATCTGCCCCACCTTATTAAAAGGGCTGTTTCACAGGTTGTAAGGGACGTTCTTGAGCCTCACTCGTTGCGGGTCAATGATGTGAAACACTGGGCACTCCATTCAGGCGGGGAAAAAATAATAAATACGATCAAAAATGAGATCGGACTTTCAGAAACACAATTAAGCGCTACACGCGCCATATTATCCGAATACGGGAACATGTCATCCCCGACAGCCTGGTTCGTGCTCAGGGAGCTTATGGAAAGAGGGATTGAGGAAGGAGAATGGTGCATCGTCGCGGCGTTCGGGGCAGGCCTTTCCGCCCACACCTTCCTTCTCAGAAAATCAGGGGGCTGATAGATTTTCCGTGTTGGATTTTTTTGAATCAGCAATTTTCCGGATACTTTTTGAGAAAAGAATGCGATGTTTATTTTAAATGATTACAAAGGCGCAACAATCAACCTGGATTTCCGTGACGGGGACCTATATAACGTCCTCTCTCTTTTGGCTGAGGCCGCCCGCCAGGATGGCTTCATCATCTCCGTTGATAAAAGGATCAAAGGTAAAATTCAGATAAACATGGAAGAGCCCTGGAATATGGTGCTTATTGAAATACTGGCGGGAGCAATTTTTATGACGGAAATTGTAAACGATATCATCATAATTTCCGCTATGGTACAGGAATAGAACTAACTCGGTTCGTAAAAAACGTCGTAAAAAAGCTGTTGACATTCTTTCTCCGTCCCGGCTATATTAAATAGTTTTCGTAAGTTTTCCTGGTGGGCGATAAGCCCTCACCGGATTTACCAATCCAAGACAGGATAAGACGTAGGGAAACTGCGTGCCTGGTGAACGTGGAAGGGAAATTTACGGCTGTTTTTACTTACTGATTTGACGAGCTGAAAGGAGGGCACGTTATGGCAGAGAAAGGGAAGTCAAAGACCGACGTTTCTGCAAGGGCTGAATCAAAGAACAGGGTGCATCGTTGCAGCTTCTGCGGAAATAAGGTTGAAGTCGTTCTGTCCGTTTCCCCAACGGGGAAGAAAAAACTTAAACGCTTGTGCTGTGAAGGCTAATTAATCATGTCTCCTGCGGCAATGCTCACCCCGCCGGGAGGTCCTCGCCAAGGTATCTGAAAATGTCTTCCTCCGGAGATATCTGAATGAGGCCGGACAGCTGGACGACGATTTTCTCCGGCAGGTCGAACTCTTCAAGGCGCGTACAAGCCTCAGTATAAGCTTTTATCTTATAAAGGTCGGCTTAGGCGAGAGTGAAAACCTCTGGCGGGTGCTGGTGGAAGCGGAGCATCATCTTGCCCGCCTCTCGATGTAACAAGAAGGCGCTTATTTAACGATGCAAAACCTGTCTCATTTTTTTGAAGGCATTGCATTGAGGGACGTAAAAAGAGTCTACAGGATCTCCGTCCCGCGTTTAAAGGCGTATTGGAGACAGTTTATCCTGGCATACCTCGCTCTTTTCGCCGCTATGATCATGAACCTGCTCAAGCCCTGGCCGCTCAAGTTCATCTTCGATTACGTCCTTCTGAATAAACCCGTGCCGCATCGGTTCACGTTTCTAAGCGACATGGCCGGTCATGAAAAACTGACTATATTAGCTCTCTCATGCGCCGGTATTGTGGGGATATTTTTCCTGGAAGGTTTTTTCATAACCCCCGGCGACCTGATAGTCTTCATTTCATACCTCAGAGACCTCTACAGGCCGGTTGGAGGCATTTCGGAGTTGATCATAGACTTCAGCAGTTCGCTCGTGTGCGGAAGACGGGTTGCAGAAATATTGGAAACAAAAATCAGCGTTGCAGATGCTCCTGATGCGACAGATGCGCCCCCCTCTTCGCTGTTTATTTCGCATCAGCATAAACTTTTCACCTCGTGTAAAATTGATATTAAATTATTTTACCTTTTTTGAGGCAGTTGCCGGGAACCTGCTCTTTAAGAATCTTCTATAATCAGGGACTGCGGCAGAGACCTCAGGGCATTCTTCTGACTTATAAAGATAAGAAGTGAAAAAATGTCTTTTATATATTTTCCTCACTGTCTTTGCTTGTTCATGCGGCGGACAGTTCTTGTCGACACGGAAATCCACTCCGTCAGCGGGCCCCTTCTCTTATTGTGATTTGCTCAATACACCTTCAAAGCCTTTTCCTGCAATTGGGCCGAAGCCTTATCTTGGAATCTATATGGCCCCCAAGAAATTAGAACAAACTATTTTACGGTGCAAAGAAAACGTCTTTATACAGGTTGCAGGGGTTATCAACGGGACGCCGGCTGCAAAAGCGGGGCTCATGAACAGTGATATCATACTGTCGGTCAACGGCAGCTCTGTCTGTAACGATTCGGAGCACATCCTGCTGTCTTTCAAGAAAATAATAGAGCTGCAAAAAATCGGAGCCCGTGTAACACTGGATATTTTACGTGACAGCCATGAGCTTTCCCTGGCTGCCACGCTAAAAGAGATGCCGTCCCATTTACAGGAGGAAGCTGAGCACCCTGACATCGGAAAATGCAAGGGCCGGACCTCGATGTTCGAAAAGGCCTTGCGTACTCAAAATGCTGTCCCCATGTTCAACAATATCCTTGATGAGCTGTATAACAGGTCAAACATCAAACATAATCCTGGTTCAGCTTTTGAAAAAGAGTCTCACCCGTTCCAATTGAAAGAAGTGACCTATATGATGAGACACCCTTTAGCAGCCGGCGAAGTTGCCAAGGAATTGTCGCAGCGGGTCATCGCGCCTGTCCGTGAAAATAATTGGCGTATAGGAGATATTGTGAAAAAAGCCGCTTCTCTTCTCGATATAAATTTGTCCTTTTCCGAAAGGCCGGCAGAAATCAGTTTCCCCGCATTGCTTAAGATAATGGGGGAAACAAAAAATAGAGTCGAAGAGGCGCTGAGAAATCTCACTCCGGAAGAAAAGGCCCTCTTGCAGAATAACGCTTTAAATCCTGAGGACGACAGCCAGTGGAACAATCTGTTGGATATTTCTATGAGGGTAGACCGTGTAAAGCTTTTTAATGCGTTCTCTTCCTTGCTTTCCTTTTTAACCCGGGATAATCTCTTTCTCTTAAAAAGAGATCTCATTGAGCGGTTCGGAAGCAATAGGGGGCCAATACTTTATGAAGCTGTGACGCCGATGGGGAAGGTAATAGTGGGCGGCGACGGGCCCAATGTTTATACGGAGGATGCGGCTTTAATCCTTGACCTTGGCGGTGACGACCTCTACCTCAACAACGCGGGTGGAACGCGACCCGGGATGCCTGTGGCATTAGTAATCGACTGGGGAGGAAACAATCGTTATATAAGTAAAGAAATTTTTTCTCAGGGAGCCGGAGTTTTGGGCGGAGGTTTCCTCATAGACCTTGGAGGCAATGCGACATTCATCTCGCTGGACGGAAGCCAGGGAGCGGGTTTTTGGGGTCTCGGACTCCTTTATCACGGCGATGGAAAGGGAGTTTACACAGCGAGGAAATTTTCCCAGGGTACCGGCCAGATGGGCATAGGCTTAATCGTAAACAGAAAGGGAGATGATAGTTATATTTGCTCATATGGTGGACAGGGACTGGGTCTTTTCGGAGGGACAGGGATTCTGATAGATGAAGCCGGCAACGACTATTACCAATTGGGAGGCTTAGAGCCGGACTTTCGCGACCCATCAAAATCTACTATGAGTTTGGGCCAGGGCTTTGGGCAGGGAATGCGGACGGAGAAGGGCAGAGACGGCGTACCTGGCGGCGCAGGGATGCTCATAGACGAAGGGGGAGACGACACCTATATAGCCGACTACTTTGCCCAGGGCGCATCCTATTATTATGGATTAGGCATCTTGAACGATATCTCCGGCGACGACCAGTATATATCAGGTCGCTATTCCCAGGGGGCGGGCATTCACTCCTCGGTGGGGGTCCTGATAGATCAAAAGGGCAATGATTTTTATTACGCATCGTTCGGTGTAGCTCAGGGGCTGGGACATGATTTCGGTGTCGGTTTCTTCGAGGACGACGCAGGAGACGACAATTACCGGGGAGGAACTCTGGTGCAAGGTGCGGCCACAAACGGGAGTCTAGGAATATTTATAGACTTGCAGGGAAACGATCGACTCACTTATCTCAACAAAGGACAGGCATACGCGGAAGAAGCAAATAGCATGGGAATAATGATAGGTAAAAAACCCGAAACCGACACGGCTGTTATCGAGATCGGAAAGCACGGATTAGATCGTCCCTGAGCAAAAAAATGCAATCACTTGATCTGTTTTCTTTTTTCTTCCATCTTGATATCGATATTTTTTAGTTCCTCTACAGTGTCTTTGAGTTCTTTATTCTCTTTTGCCAGTTCCCTGTTATCTTTTATCAGTTGATTGTTATCTTTTGTAAGTTGATTTATTGTTTGTGTCGCCTTTCTGATTTCCTCACGCTCTTCGGCCAGCTCACGCAAGAGCGAAAGCCAGTTCTTCATTTCATCGGTCTCACCTTTGGCAGGTTCGAAAGAAAGATACATTTCAAGTCTTTTTAATGCCTGCTGGTAATCGGGCCTGGGATTTTTATAAGAAGAATAAAGTTTTGCAAGCTGGAGATCTGCCTTTGCGCGCATGGAAGGATCGGCAGCTTTATCCGCAATATCTGTCAGGCGTTCTATCTCATCGGGCAGCTTTTCGGTTTTCAGGCCGGGATGTGGAGGAGGCGCTTCCTTATACGCAGTTGCGCACTGAGACAGTATTATCAATGCGCAGAGAAGTGCAACTAATCCGCACATCCTTTTCATCTTAGCAGTCATGCGTCTTCTCCGATGGTCCTTTTCGGGTTCTGCGTAATGGTTTCATCGTTCTCTTCCCCAAGGTTTTTTCTGCGCCTGTCTACAACATATACGCTCCCCGGGATCGACTTTACATACTCCTTTAACTCAGCGGCTATTTCTCCAACCTGCAACGAGCTGGTGAGCCTCCGCTCCAGATTTGTAACAACGGCAATGGAAAGCGACATGATCGGGAATGTGGATTCCTCCCCCTTTCGTGTCCTGCCCATTATGAAACCCCTTTTCAGGTCGGCCGGGTCATAAAAATCGAGTATCGCAATGTCGAATCTATCAATGATGCACTCGCACATCTTTTTGAAATGGTCGGGGATGGTTATTATGACAAAATCATCTCCTCCGATGTGCCCCACAAAATCATCGGGTATGCCTTCCTCGGTCACACATTTTTCAACGATCTTGCCGGTAGCCATAATTACCTCGCTGCCTTTAGCATAACCGTATCTGTCGTTAAATGCTTTAAAGTCATCGAGATCGATATAACAAAATGCCAGCGGACTTCCGGTTTCGAGCCTTTTCTTAAGAACATTCTCTATGGCGATATTGCCCGGAAGCCTCGTGAGAGGGTTTGCATCCAGATACATGCCTTCTAAATGCCTGAGTCTCTTGGTCATCTCGTTAAAAGCGTGCGCCAGGTCTCCGAGTTCATCCCGGTTTTTTACTTCCTGAACAAAATCGAATTTCCCCTCCGCTATCTTCTGTGTCGCGAGCTTCAATCTGGATATCGGACCTGCGATGCTTCCGGTAATGAGCATCGTCAAGACTGCGCTTAAAAGAAGACCTACGAAACACAACAGCGCGGTTGTCCTGATCGCGGTGACGCCGATATAGGATGTCATAACGGTCTTTTCTGTCTGGTCCTTACGGGCACTGGAGGCACTGTCCTTGATGAGTCCTATGAGCTCTTCCTGGTTCTTTCTAATTAAGGAATCCGTTTCTTTAGCTGCGGGAGAAGACGGGTCTCTGAAGTATTTAACCCCTTCCAATAAAAGCTTATTATACTCGGAATGCAGACTGGCGATACGGTCAACGGGGATATCGGCAATACCGGGCAAAGACCGGACTTTCCCGACGAGATCATCGAACTCCTTGCTCTTTTCCCGTGACAATACCAGCACCTCGGGACTGTTTAAAATAGCATAACGCCTCGTATAAAGTTCCTGTGAAATGAGCGTATCTATCATCCTGTCGGCAGTCTCAGTCAAAGGGACGTCAGTCCTGACAATTGCATCATTAATATTATTCAACCTTTCAAGACTCGATATGGCAAAAACAGAGATGACAAAAATCAGCGCAACGAGCGTGAGATATCCAAGCAGCATTTTCTTAGCGATGTTCAGACGCAGAAAACGGGCTGCGATTTTTTTAGGCAAGAAGCCGGTGCCTACGGATGCCGGTTTAGTATTGCGCATAGTGGCCTGCTCATGGGATAAATATTGTATATATAGGATATCCCGCAAGGGCAGGGGAGAGCAAGTCTTTTGGCGGATTTCTTTCAGGCGTGATGGGAGTTTGCGAATTACATCCTTATTCTCGATTCCAATTTACAAATCGTGCAGGCGTCCAATCCAATCTGAATATCGGCGGCAAGCGGATGCCGCAAAAATGACCTGCTCCTTGCGGGCAAAATTCCTCCGCCGGGACAAAATTCCTTGCGGACTATCCGTCTCTATTTATTAATCCTCAATAAAATCAATGAATTCTATTCAGGCATGGTATTTGTTAATAAAAGTTTATTAATAGAAGATCCTTTATGTGATCGGATATGTTATATCCGACAATTTTCCCGAAGAAATTTTTTTTAAAGGGTGGGGTTGGAACGTTATGAAAAATGAAAATTATGTATATGACGACAGTTGCATCGCCTCAATACGTCAACGGCTAAAAACTATTCAAAATATACTTTTTGATGACGCCGGTATCTTAAAAAAACAATTTAAAAAAGCTGATCTGCTGGAGGCGACGGCCTATCTGGAAAGAGAAAACGACCGGTTGCCCCGTTATTTTGGAAAACAGATTGAGTTTGTGCTTTCAGAAGTCAGATATATGTTATCTCAGAATGAAGGCCTGAATTAAAAATGTCAAACCTTCAGGTGTTTACAGATCGGATTTCTTGAATGGACAACATTAATTTATATTACGAGATACTGGGATTGAATCGAGGCGCTTCACTCGAAGAAGTGGAGCGGACTTACCTGGATTTATTAGAGGTTTTTACAAAATATCATATCTCACACGATCCTCAATTCAGGCTCAGCGCACAGGAAAAAATAAGAGAAATAAAAATCTCTTACGAGGAACTGAAATCATATTTATTGAAACATCGTCACAGTACGCCTTCAACTGAAAAACTTCATCCGGTGCCATCCATCAACCTCTCCGGCTTGAAACCGGTCGTCAGTCGGTTGTAATCTTTCGTATTCGGATTTGAAGACCATTCTATTCAAGCACCCCCACAATCTCATCCGTGCTTATCCTGTCCGTTCTGAAGCTGTTCACCGGTGACTCTAAATCCGGATACCCGATGGATATGCCGAGGACGAGTCTTTTGGATCCCGGGATCCCCAAAAATTCTTTTACCTGCTTCGCATAATCGGTGAGAAATGCCTGGGGGACAGTACCGAGTCCATGCGCATGGGCCGCAAGCATCAGGCTCTGGGCGAAGAGCCCCATATCAAAAAGGGACCAATCAGTGAGGGAAGAATCCTGGAAAAGAAAAATTCCATGCGGCGCACCGTAGAACTGAAAGTTCGCAATCTTGGATTTCTTTCTGACCTCGGGAGAATTCATATCCTTCCCCGTGAGTTCGCTTCTCTTTTTTATAAGGGCACTTATTCTTGCTTCTACGGGAGCAGGCCACGACCGGGGTTGGGGCAGATCCGGGGAGGGGTCCTCTCCTCTTTCAAAAAGCTCCGCAAGATGCCTCGATAGCGCCTCTTTTCTGCCACCCGAAATAATGACAACCTCCCAGGGCTGACTGTTCTTGTATGAGGGGCTCCATTTTGCCGTATCAATGACTTCCAGCAGAATCTCTAAAGGCACGGGATTGGTCTTGAATTTCCTGATACTCATTCTAGTTTTAATGCATTCGATGGCGTCCATAGTTTCCTCCTCACAAATAATCATGCATTGGAATAAGCGGCGGATTTCACCGAAACAGCACATTTCTCAATGCGAAACGTCTTTAAGTTTTACCCGACTTTTAGCGCGTCGCAAGAATTTTATATTCATAGCCGTATTACTCCTCGTCCGGCGGGGCTGGCGGAGTAACCTTGCTCACAAAATAAATAGAGCCACTTTAAGGGTTCAACCGGATTGAACAACCTCTTTGCGCCGGCAATCTCAGCTTCTGCCTTCGCGTTGGCAGGATGACCAAATACCCTTATATGGCTCCAGAATATCTTGCGATCTCAGTTCCGGGATACCTTGAACTCTTACGTCTAAGTGGGTGCTTCGGTAGATGCCTTCAGGTTTCCTCCTCGCTGCTGGAGGCCTACTCACCGGCATCTAACTCCTGCCTCCCTTACTGAGTTTGATCCTCAGGTCAATCCCGCACTGAGTATCGCAATCTCTTCTCTTAATTTTAATTATACTCTTCTATGAACATATTTCAAGGACGAATTAATTTGATACATAGGCTATCTGCGTCGTTTTCAGCGTATGAATTCCATTATTTTCTACTTTTAATCAGAAGCATCTATTATCGATATCTTTCATACTTAATCTTTATTTCGTGTCAATATAGCAATCGTCGCGCCCCAGCCACCTCCCTCTTCCCCTGCCAGTCTATAAGAAACAACTCCCGGCAATCTTTTGAGTATAGAATGAACGGTCTCACGGAGGGCGCCGGTACCCTTTCCATGGATGATCCGGACCTTGAGGATTCCTTTTTCCCTGCATAATGCAAGATATTCGGGAAGCAGATCTTTCACATCACCGGGCCGGAAGGTGTGAAGGTCCAAAGTACCATCGATAGGAAGCTCGACGGGTCCGAATCCCTCTTCTTTGTTAACCTCATCCATTTTTTATCATAGCCAATTGATTCGAAAAAGAAGAAGGTCCTCAACCTGAAGATGATCTCAGAGATTGAAAATTACTCTTCTTCAATATCTCTTCCACTTCTTTTCTCACATTGATCCATATGGGGTGTACCCTGCATGTCCTGCTCAGACTGCAGCTTTTATTGCTGATAGTGCATTTATTCATCGTAACAGGGCCTTCTATCGCGACGATAACATCATAGAGACTTACCCGGGAGGGCTTTCTGGCTAAATAGAAGCCGCCTTTTACACCGACATAGGATTTTACAATCTCAGCTTTTGAAAGTTTTTGAAGGATCTTCGCGAGAAAACTCTTCGGGATCTTCATCTCGCGGGATATCTCATCCACCATGATCACTTCACCCTCATTACCTGAGAGATAATAGATGCACCTTATCGCATAATCCGTTTCGCGCCTGATCTGTAACATCAATTATTCCCGTATTCCCGCAATCCGCCGCCATTTTTCAGTAGGATTCACCCTCCCCGGTTATCTCTTCTGCCGTTACCTTATGCCTGAATACCCTGTACGTCCATATCTGATAGGCTATTACGACCGGGACGAAAACTAACGCAACGACCGTCATGATCTTCAGTGTATAAGCGCTTGAAGATGAATTAAAGATTGTCAGACTGTATTTCGGATCTATATTGGACGGAATGAGGTTCGGATAGAGACCGACAACGCCGGTAAAGGTGACTGTGAGGATTGTCAGACACGAAGAGAAGAACGCCTTTAGTATCTGTCCCTTAGAAGCAAAGATCTTTATGGCAATCATCGAAAGCACGGCGATGACCGGCACTATCAGCCAAATGACGTTACCGAAATAATTGGCGTAAAGATTTGTTGCAAATTTTGTCGATACCAGAAAAACAACAGCTGTAACAAGAAGCGCGTACCATGTTCCTCCTGCAAGTGCCGACGCCCTTCTGTTTAGGTCGCCCTCTGTCTTCAGGGCGATCCATAGCGCCCCGTGGACGACAAACAGAAGCACAAAAAGCAGCCCGGTCAGGATTCCATAGGGGTTCAAGAGTGTAAACAGGGTCCCGTGATATCCCTCTCCATCCATAGGCAACCCCCGAAAGATATTTCCGAAGGCAACTCCGAAGAGCAAAGCAGGGATGAAGCTGCCGAGAAATAACGCTGTGTCCCAGCCTTTCTTCCATACAGTACCCAGTCCCTTCGCCCTGAATTCGATTGCAACGCCCCTGAAAATAAGTCCAAAGAGGATGATGAGCAAAGCCGAATATAAGTAACTGAACATCAGGGCATAGGTTGTAGGAAAGGCCGCAAAGGTAGCGCCGCCCGCAGTGATCAGCCAGACCTCATTCCCGTCCCAGACAGGACCTATGGCTCTTCTGATCATGCCTTTCTCTGTCTCGTCCCTGCCGAGAAAACTATGCAGAATTCCTGCGCCGAAGTCGAAACCTTCAAGCATGAAAAATACGGCCCAGAGGACGGCCCAGAGAATAAACCATATGATCTGAAATTCCATCTCGCACCTCCTATATTCTTGCTGTTTTGATGATTGGAGAAAGATCTTCGTCCGGGCCTTTCCGCGCATACTTCACCAGTAGGAAAATATCCACCAGGGCAAGGAGTCCGTAAAGCAGGGTAAACCCTACGAGTGACGCGAAGACCTGTCCGGCCGTTACGGATTTTGAAGCCGCATCGGACGTCTTCATGAGGCCGTAAACAATCCACGGCTGCCTCCCTACTTCGGCAACGATCCAGCCGACCTGAGTTGCGATGTAGGGGAGCGGGATCAAATAAAGCATGGTCTTTAAGAACAAAGGACTGTATTCCAGCCTGTCCCTTCTCGCAATTATCCATCCGATAAAGGTGAGCAGCATAAAGAGCATCCCCATTCCGACCATCGCCCTGAAACTTAAGAAAGTAGCGAGGACAGGCGGCCTTTCATCTTCCGGGAAATCCTTTAGTCCCTTTACCTCCGCATTGCCGCTATGGAACGCGAGGATGCTCAGCCCCTTCGGTATGCTGAACATTTCTATCGAATTCCTCTCGTCCCGGGTATCTGGAAAGACAATAAGGTTGTAAGGCGCCGCCCTTTGTGTGTTCCAGTGAGACTCCATGGCCGCAAGCTTTGTCGGCTGTGCTTTTGCCACTTCGACCGCATGGAAATCGCCCGTGATAAAAACGAGGAGAGAACTGACCAATCCGAAGGCGGCCGCCATCCTGAAGGACCTCTTGAAAAAATCGGTATTGCTTTTCTTAAGGATATGATAGGCGGATATTCCCATGACGAAAAAGCCCGCCACTACATATCCCGACAGCAAAGTATGAAAGAACTTCGACCACCCGTAGGGATTGGTCGCCATAGCCATGAAATCGACCATCTCCGCCCTGCCGTTTCTCAATACATACCCGACGGGTTTCTGCATCCAGCCGTTTGCAAGGAGAATCCACAAAGCCGAAAGGTTCGTGGCAGCGGCTACCAGCCAGATCGATAGGGCATGGACCTTTTTCGAGACCCTGTTCCATCCGAAGATCCATAAGCCTATGAAAGTCGACTCAAGGAAAAATGCTACGGTGGCCTCGATCGCCAGCGGCGCACCGAAGATGTCACCCACATATTTCGAATATTCCGCCCAGTTCATCCCGAACTGGAATTCCATTGTAATGCCGGTCACCACGCCCAGGGCAAAGTTGATCAGAAAAAGCCTGCCCCAGAACTTTGCCATCCTCAGATACATTTCATCGTTCGTTCCGACATACCTTGTTTCCATATAGGCGACCATAACGGACAACCCAAGGGTCAGAGGCACGAAGATGAAATGGAAAGCGGCGGTGACGGCGAATTGCAGCCTGCTCAATGCCAACGCGTCCATCGTTCCCTCCTTTTTTAAAGATGTATTATTTAGGACTGATTTACTCTTATTTCGATTTTAGCAAAAGATATGCCGGGATGAAAGTAGTTGATTTATTTCAAAGTCTTAAACAAGGGCGGAAGTTGTATCAGGCAATTTTTCCTTGCTGACGGGAAATATGACTTGCATAGGTCGACGGTATCGGGTGCAGGCCTGTTACCCGGGCTTGCATCTACCTGTCAGTTGCAATAACCCCTCGAAAGCAGGAGGCAGATGTGATGGAAAAGGTCTGCCATAGATACCTTACAGACCACTGGCACGGGCTACCAGCCACTTTTCTCGAATGCATCAAAGGTGAAGTCTGCGGTCACGTGTATCTAAATAAAATTTTGTCTATTTGCAGAGGTTTTTCAGCACATCTGCCGCTCCGCCCATGTAATATTAAGGTCTACTATTCTTCTGGAATCTCCGTGTGTCTGATTATCTTCCCTTTGCACATGTAGATTATCATCTCGGAGATATTCGTTGCGTGGTCTGCAATCCTTTCGAGATATTTCGCAATGTACGTCCTCTTTACAGCCAGGGGAATAATTTTGGGGTCCTGGATCATGAAAGACAGCAACTCCTCGAAATTCCTCACCGTGAGGTCGTCCACTTCATCGTCCCTTTTTATGACTTCATAGGGAAGCCGCGAACAGCCTGTTACAAAGGCGTCAAGGGCGTCTCTCACCATGGACTGGGAGATTTCCGCCATTTTGGGGATATTGACAAAAGGCTTTAATTGCGGCTCTTCGTTCAGCTCTATCGACCTTTCGGCAATATTGACGGCGAGGTCTCCCATTCGTTCCAGGTCTGTAGTTATCTTCATTGTGGTAGTTATGAATCTCAGGTCTCTTGCCATCGGCTGCCTGAGGGCTATGAGCCTCACACAATCCTCGTCTATCGCCACATCGAGCGCATTGACAAGATGGTCCCTCTTGATGACTTCTCTCGCAAGCTCGCTGTCCCTCTCTATGAGGGCCTTTACAGAATCCCGTATAGCGTTCTCGACCATGAGGCCGAGTTTCAGTACTCTTTCCCTTAAAGCCTTTAGCTCTTCATCAAAGATCGCCATCATCCGAATCTCCCTGTAATATATTCTTCAGTAAGTTTATTCTGCGGATTAACAAATATTGTATCCGTATCCCCGAACTCTATCAACTCCCCCAAATACATGAAAGCCGTATAGTCAGATATCCTTGCCGCCTGCTGCATATTGTGAGTTACTATTATAATCGTAATCTCTTTCTTGAGAGTTTCCGCAAGTTCTTCTATCTTTGCAGCGGATATGGGGTCAAGAGCGGATGTCGGCTCATCAAAGAGCAGCACTTCGGGATTGACAGCCAATGCCCTTGCAATAACAAGTCTCTGCTGTTGTCCCCCGGAAAGGTCATATGCGCTGGTACTGAGCTTGTCCTTCACCTCATCCCACAGGGCCGCGTGTCTGAGGGCTTTTTCCACCTTTTCCGAAAGGTCGGACCTGTTTTTGATCCCCTTCAATTTAAGACCGTACGCGATATTGTCAAATATGCTCATTGGGAACGGCGTCGGCTTTTGAAAGACCATCCCTATGCGGCTTCTCAGGTCGATGAGGTCCGTTCTGTTTGAGAGTATGTTCGCGCTCTGAAACAGTATCTCTCCTTCGTACCTGTTCTTAGGATAGAGGTCATGCAGCCGGTTGAAACACCGGAGAAGCGTCGTCTTCCCGCAGCCCGAAGGTCCTATTAATGCGGTAACGGCATTCTTGTATGCCAGCAGGTTTATCTTCATAAGGGCGTGGATATCCCCGGAGTAATAAAAGTTCAGATCTTTTACTTCTATCTCGACCGTTCCAAGCACTATCTGTACCTCCACTTTATAATGAGCCTGCCCAGTATTGTAAGAACGAGAATAAATATCGTAATAACAAACGCCGCCGCCCATGCCTGGGCGTGCCAGTTGTCATACGGACCCATGGCATACTGGAATATTGTTACGGTCAGGGACGACATGGGTTGTTTCATATCGAGCGTGAAAAAAGAGTTATTAAAAGCGGTGAACAGAAGCGGGGCGGTCTCTCCTGCCACCCGCGCGATAGAAAGCAGAATGCCTGTCAGAATGCCGGTTGCCGCCCCCCGGTAAACCACCTGGATAATGACCTTGTAATACGGGGCGCCGAGGGCAAATGCGGCTTCCCGCAATGTCCACGGCACAAGAGAAAGCATATCTTCTGTTGTCCTGAGGACCACGGGGATCATGATTATCGCGAGTGCAACAGCACCGGCCCAGCCGTTGAAGTGACCAATGGGCTTCACGAGTATCGCGTAGATGAAGGTCCCTATAACAATCGTAGGAACGCTTACCATGATATCGGAGAGGATGCTTATGATCCTTGATATCTTTCTACCCCGGGCATATTCGGCAAGAAATGTCCCCCCGAGCACGCCGGCGGGAACGCCTATCAATGTAGCGCATAGGGTTATAATCAACTGCCCTATAAAGGCGTTCCTGAGCCCGCCTCCTTCGACTCCCGGTGGAACGGGATCATTAAGGAACAGACTCGGATTCAGGGCCTTTAGGCCGTGCACAAACACGTCTCCAAGTATGAAGACCAGCCAAAAAAGACCCATGAAGGCGGCCACAGTGCTCAGTGTTAAGGCGATGTGTCCCTCCATTTTTCTCATCTGCTCTCTTGTCACCGTGAATACCTCCTCTCCGCCTTCAGGAGAAAGAATTTCGCTATGGCAAGGATAATGAAGCTCATCACAAAGAGCACGAGGGCAAGATAAAAGAGTGACGATAAATAGATATCCGTATCCGCCTCCGTGAATTCATTCGCGAGAGTGACGGTGATAGTTGCGGCGGCATCGAGGAGAGAGGTAGTTATCCTGTGATTGTTCCCAAGCACAAAGGCGACCGCCATAGTCTCGCCGAGGGCCCTCCCGAGTGAGAGGACTATTCCTCCAAAGACACCCAGCTTTGAATAGGGTATGACGACATTTTTTACGACCTCCCACTTTGTCGCTCCGAGCGCATAGGCGGATTCCTTTACAACTGAAGGAGTAAGATTAAAGGAATCTCTTGATATGCTCGCCGTAAAGGGAATTATCATGATGCTCAGAATTATGCTCGCGGTCAAGAGATCGATCCCCATGGGCGTCCCCCGGAAGAGAGTCTCTACGAGAGGTATCCCGGCGGTAATTTTTTTCAGTAACGGCTCTATATGCTCGCTCATTATCGGCGAAAGGGTGAAAAGTCCCCACATGCCGTAGATGATGCTCGGGATGGCGGCCAGAAGTTCAATGGCCACCCCGATGGGACCTTTCAGAAAATTGGGGGCAATTTCAGTAACAAAGATCGCAATGCCTATAGCAGCAGGTATCGCGATGACCAGGGAGAGAAATGTGGTGATCACGGTCCCGTAAATATTAGTCAACGCGCCAAAAGATTCTTTCACAGGGTCCCAGTCGGTTGAAGTAAGGAATTTTATGACTCCGAATTTCCCTATCGCCAGGGAGGATTCAGAAATGAGAACATAAATAATTCCGATTATAAAGAAAATAACCAAAAAAGAAGCAAGGGCAGTAATAGAGGAGAAGATCAGATCAAAGAGGTTCTTCCTGTATGTTGTTGACATTTATATTATTCCTTCATTCGTGAGGACAAGCAGGGCAGGCATTTTCAGCCTGCCCGCTGCGGTATAAGCGCCTATAGCAGACCGTTTGTCTTCCAGTATGCCCTGATCTTTTCCTTTAAGGATTTCGGCAGGGGCACATATACAAGTTCTTTTGCCTTGCTGTCACCGTTCTGGAAGGCCCAGTTATAGAATTTGACGACCTTCTTGTTCGAATCGGTCTTTTCTTTCGCAAGAAGTATGAAGGTCGCCCCTGCAATCGGCCACGCATTCTTTCCCGGCGCATTCGTAAGCCACAGATAGAAGTCCTTCTTCGGACTGAAATCGCCTGTTGCGCCCGCATCCTCAAAACTCTCAAAGCTCGGCGCTACAAACTTTCCCGCACGGTTCTTAAGGAGCACATGGGCCAGTTTATTCTGCAGCGCATAAGCAAACTCAACATAACCGATGGATGAAGCCGTCCTCTGCGTATAATTCGCAACTCCCTCATTGCCCTTGCCGCCGATGCCGACAGGCCATTTTACAGAAGTGCCCGAACCTACCTTGGTCTTCCACTCAGGGCACACACCGCTCAAGTATGTGGTGAATATTGCGGTGGTCCCCGATCCGTCGGACCTGTGGACAACGGTGATCTCGGTGTGAGGCAGGCTCATCTTTGGATTTAATGCCTTGATCTTGCTGTCATCCCAGTATTTGATTTCTCCAAGATATACTTTGCAAAGGGCCCCCGGGTCAAGTTTAAGCTCACCTGCTTTTACACCTGCTACATTCACAACAGGAACAACTCCTCCGATAACGGCGGGGAACTGGAGCAGTTTGTCCTTATGAAGGTGCGCGGGCTCAAGAGGAGCGTCAGAGGCTCCGAAATCAACCGTCCTTTCGGTGATCTGCCTGATGCCCCCTCCCGACCCGATGGACTGATAATTGAGCTTTACTCCGGTGACTTTGTTGTAGTCATAAGCCCATGCGGAATAAACAGGATAAGGGAATGTAGCCCCGGCCCCGTTCAGGGTTTCGGCAGCCCCAACATGCGTAAATGACAAAAGCAGCGCTATGGCCAATGTTAGTTCCATAATTGTTCTCATAATTTCCTCCATTTTTAGCAATCATTTAGAATATTCTATCAATTGTTACATCTGTGTTAAAGTTATGTTACATTTCTGTTACATATACATATATCACCCCCTGTCTTTCATCCTCACCAAATAGTTTTTTCAATGAGTTCTGATACAAAGAAAGTTTGGGTTCCCTTGATGAGAAGCACAATTACTGCAATGAGGACTATCAAACTCAGAAACAGAATAATCACTCCGATAGAATAACGGTGTTTTATTACCGGAGTATTACAGGAATGTTAAATTTACGTTTGGCTAATCGGGGCAAAGGCGCCGATTTCTTCTTTTGGGGTACTGGTCGCATAGAAGGGGCATTTTTTGTGATATTTCCCTTTGCAGTATTCCTGAAGCTGGAAGGAACTTGGGAAATACATTTTCTCCTTGGCGTTACAAGCTAAGCTAACCCATTTTACAAGATGCGGGCATTTCATATCAGCCGTCCATTGATAATTCTTTTGACCTCAGGGTCGGAACTCACTGTTTTGATATATTTGATAATATCGATGCCTTCGGGTTCATAAGTAATGACAATGCTTCCCTTCAGGGGGTTGACATGGAAATCCTTGATGCCGGAGGGCATGGGAAAAGCAGGTGTCTTTTTGAAATTCATAAAGAGGAACGACCATGACAGGTTTTTGAGAGAAGGCACCTCCAACCGTATATACCCCTTTTCATGATATAAAATTTTAAAGTCAATCGCCGACTTTTCCATTTTTCCCCCTTCCAAAATGATCCTTTTATAAATAAACCATATTTCTTTTACATGAGTATGAAGAGAATGTTAATTCTTGATGAAATTCTCTGTCTGAACGACAAATAGGAAAAGCGTGGACAGGGATTGTGATATTATAAATCCTGTTTCCGAAGGAGGATATTGGAATGCATAATAGAGTATGTCCATGGTGGCTGGGCTACATACTGGCAAGTCCTTTGAGGCGCTTGTTGTATGATCCCGAAGAGATATTAAGACCATATGTAAGGGAGGGCATGAAAGTCCTCGACCTTGGATGCGGAATGGGATTTTTTTCTTTACCGGCTGCCGTGATGGTAGGCAAGACAGGCAAAGTTGTATGCGTTGATCTGCAGGGAAAAATGATTAAGGGACTCCTGAAGAGATCCGGTAAGGCTGGACTGTCGGACAGAATTGATGCGCGCGTCTGCCGACCGGATTCTCTCGCTCTGGATGATATCGCCGGGCAGATCGATTTCGCTCTGGCCTTTGCTTTAATTCATGAGGTGCCCGACAAAAAACAATTGTTATCGGAGATATCTGCAGCA
Source organism: Thermodesulfovibrionales bacterium (assembly GCA_963716185.1). Lineage (GTDB taxonomy): Bacteria > Nitrospirota > Thermodesulfovibrionia > Thermodesulfovibrionales > SM23-35 > CAVZMO01. The sequence goes on along the minus strand of OY970295.1, from coordinate 2,000,676 downwards.
ATGAAACAGACCGGGAAGCTCTTGATTGCCGAACCGAAGGGACATGTATCAAAGGAGGGTTTTGATAAAACAGTCTCTACTGCACGACTCGCAGGTTTTGAAGTTATCAACGATGTGTCGATACGAAAAAGTCACGCTATTTTACTTGGCAGGACAAGAGAAGACTAAACATTCAGACTGTTAAGGGCATTCCGGAGGTAGGTCGTATAAGACCTATTCTTTTCCCAAGCCAGTTTCCTGATTTCTGCTGCTTGAAGGTGGTCTTTTCCCCAGAGCAGCAAGTCCCGTTGCCGCAAGAAATCCTGATAGTCCAAAAGCAGCTCTTCAAGACTCGCCCGGGCCACGCCGATCAGCTTCAGCTCGGTCTTCCTGGAAGTGCCTGAGGCCATACTCCCCTCGGCGATGTTCTGCTTGCCGCTCCGTGCGGCCTGCACCATCTGGTCGTGTGTCCTGGAACGGCTGCTGATGCATCGGTTGCAGAATGCGACTGTGGCATCATAAACGATTTCTGCCGTCTGGTAGGATTTCAGGTTGCGGTATCCGCCGTGAGGAGGGATGAGTCCAGGTTGAGACTTTTCGTTCTTCTCGTTCATACCCTGCCCGTAGTCTAAATAGAGTCTGTCCATAAATTATAAGTATTGGAAACAAAAAGATAAATGGTAAAATTGCAGAGAAAACAAAAACCATGGAGGAAGCCTTGAAATTGCTGAAGGAACTTAAACTGCAATTTGAAAAAGAGCTATGGGCCTTGAACCCGGAACTGGCTGTAATGGACACGATACTGAACCAGCATGCTGAGATATATGAAATAGTGAAGGATGACATAACCAGGGGCAAAGAAAGCAGCAGTCTCGGCAGGCAGGACATGCCGACAGTGGAACAGATAGTCAGGGCGGCGATATACAAAGAGATGAAAAACCTGACCTATCGTGAGCTTGAGCATGCGCAACATGATTCGAGGATGTGCGCGGTATTTGTCAAACTTGACGATCGGAAGCCGTTTTCCTTTGAAGCGTATCAGAAATACATATCCCGGATAAGCGGAGAAGCGCTGGATAAGATAATGGTAGCGATCAATAAAATCGCAATAGGCGAAGGGCTCGAAGACGGGAAAAGCATACGGACCGACGGGACCGTAATAGAGACAAACATACATTATCCGACAAACAACTCATTGATATGGGACTGCATCAAAACCATAGATCGACTGTTGAAGAAACTTAAGGACAGTGGTGTGGAGATCAAGGTGCGGAGCTACAAAAGGCAGGCGAAAAAGAACCATTACAAAATCAACAACACCAAAGCGAAAGAGGAACGGAAGGAAGAATTCAAGAAACAGCTGAAGTTGTTACGCAGCGGCATCAACCAGGCAGAGAGGGCATTAACGGCAGGACTGCCCAAAACGATAGAAGGATGGATAGTTGCAGAGGCGGTAAGGAAAGAATTAAAAGGCGTGTTGCCGAAGGCCGAGAAAGTATATGATATTTCTCGTCGACATGAGATCTTTGGGGAGAGCGTGCCGAACGAAGAGAAAATATTTTCGATCTATGAAGACCATACGGATATCATAGTGAAGGGGAGGCGTGAAGTAGAATTTGGACATAAGATAAACCTTGCGACAGGCCGGAGCAACCTGATACTTGATTGCAAGGTGCTGGAGGGCAATCCTGCCGACACAACACTTTATGGAGCTGTGATCGATCGCATCAAGGATAACTATGAGATAATCCCCCGTGATATGGTGACGGACGGCGGCTATGCATCAAAGGACAATGCGAGGATAGCGCGGGGCAAAGGGATCGTAAACATCGTCTTCAATAAAATAAAAGGTTCGCTGAAGAACATCGTCAGAAGCGCAAACATGGAAACCCGGCTGAAGAAATGGCGCAGCGGGATTGAAGCAGTTATCTCGAACCTGAAAAGGGGTTTTGAATTGTTCCGGTGCGAATGGAAAACAAGGGCGAGATTTGATGCAAAGGTGTACTGGAATGTGATTGTTTACAACATTCGTGTGATGACAGGAGCGCTCCTTGCGAAGATGCAAACGCAGATGCAATGAAGACAGGCAAAAGGCAGATCACAAAAGAAGTATAAAGGGAATAAGTGTATCTTTAAAGTACCATGAAAATCGAAAGTCACATATTCGATATTCATGGAGAACGAACCGTTTATTTTAAAGAAGAGACACACTCGATATGAAAATCGAATTCCACTTTTTGCGAAAACCGAGATGGTATCCCCGGAATTCCCGGAAAAAAGACGTTGTCATTATGCTGTATATATGTTACGCAGTGTAGCGAAGAGGGCCCCATGGGAATAAAAACTACAGAATACAAAGTTATCCTGACCCCGAACAATATGAGTATCTGCGCCTTCGCTTGTGCTAATGAATTAATAAAATTAAATTATTTCCTGGAAGTCTTCTTTTTTGAAGCCGGTGTTTTCTTAGCTATTTTAGCTACTTTCTTCTTAACTATTTTTTTTGTTACTTTTTTTGCCGCTTTCTTTTTAGGTTTTGCCGGTTTTTCTTCAACAGAACTTACCTCTGTTACCGCCACACTGCAACAGTAAATGGGACTTAACTGGCTTTCTCCAGTCTCTGTAACAACGATCTCAGAACCACACTGTTCACACTCATAGGTGACTATCCTTGTTGTCATAATTCCTCCATGTTTTTGAACTTTGCATTAATTATATATAATTTTGAGCTTTTGAGCTAATGTTGAATAAATTCCATGATAGTCCGACCCGAAATCCGCATGTTTTCGGCTCGGTGCAATTCTCACATTTTACAGGTGGACCCCGAAGTATTGCCTGGGATGATAATTTATGCTATAAGAATCTTATTACATAATTTAAGGAGGAATGCATTATGGCGAAACCGATGACGAAGTCTCAGCTTGCAGACCATATTTCAAAAAAGGCTGATATCAAGAAAGCGCAGGCAGTGATGATACTTGATGAAATCGCAGAGCTTGCTTACAGTGAGGCCAAGAATTCTTTCACACTTCCCGGCCTTGGAAAGATTGTGCTCGTCCAGCGCGAAGCTCGGACAGGACGGAACCCCCGGACCGGCGAAGCTATCAAGATACCTGCCAAGAAGGTCGTGAAATTCCGGGTCTCAAAAGCTGCGAAAGACGCTATCCTCGGCAAGAAATAAGTTTATTGTCAATCGGGTCAATACTCTGATAAAAGGCATGCCGCCAGGGATGCCTTTTTCATTGCGAAACAGGGAAGGTGCCCCGCCCGAAAAGAATATCATATAAAAGTTAAATTCTGATCAGGGTATTAATATTTTTAGAAAGTTTGTTGATCAGCACATCTGTATTAACAGGTTTGACTATATAGTCATTTACTCCCAATTCCTTGGCCCTTAATACATCCGCTTCGCTTGTCCTCCCCGTGATCATAATAAATGTTGTATTCTTAAAGGAAGGAGTTTCCCGAATCCATTGCAACAGCTTATCACCGCTTAATAATGGGATATTCCAGTCGCATAAAATAATATCGTAAGGTCTCTTTTCTATTTCTTTTATCGCCTTTACTCCATTGCTTACTATATCCACTTCAACATTTTTAAAATTGCATTCAAGCGCATATCGGATGAAATCTTGCATTGAAGAAGAATCTTCAATTAATAGGATTCTAATAATTTCCAATGAATACCCGGCTTCAAAAAAGCCGACCCCGGGCCCGATAGTGAATTGAAGATCTGGCCGAAGATCCCCTCCGCGATCGATATCCTTATTATCTTTTTGAAGCGGCTGTCTTTTCTTTCCATATTCAGACTTCGTGAAATAACGGGCCGGGGAAACTGAATCGAGACCACCCGTTGATTATAACATCAGGCCTGCGTATGGAGTCGAATGCGCGACGCCAAGCTTTCTTTTTTTTCGGATGATTATTATAGAGTTGTCAAATTCCGGATTTGTACTATACTTGTCTAATCATGGGCGGTAAAGAGCAGATATATCAGACCATCACACTTGTCGTGGTTGTTCTGTTCGTTGACTTACTGGAGCGCAGCCGCCCGGGGCAGGTCATAGACCGGTGGAAGGGCCTACCTCTTAACGTCCTGGCGCTGCTGGTTACCGCATCAGCCGGAGAAATGTGGAAGGGGCTTTTGGTAAACGGTCTGAATGTCCTTAACCTGGATCGGGTAATCGCCCCGACAGCTCTCCACAGGCTTCCGGGAACAGTGAAGATATTCCTGGGGCTTATTCTCGCCGATTTCTGTCTCTACTGGATTCACAGGTACATGCACCGCCCCGGGCTCTGGCCCACCCATAAATTCCATCACTCCATAGAAGAGCTCTGGTGGCTCTCGGGAGCGAGGACGAGCCTGACGCATCTCTTTCTCTTCGCTGTTCCCCAGACATTTCTCGCCTACTATATTTTTGCGCTTACCCCCTGGGAGGCAGGGGTGGCTTTTTCCTTCGGCGTGGTGGTCAACATCTGGATCCACGCGAACTTGTGGGTGAACCTCGGTCCTCTTGAATGGATCTTTATTACCCCTAACTACCACCGCATTCACCACGGGGCCAGGGGCCTTTCGAGCAGGAACCTCGGATTCATCCTGACTGTCTGGGACAAGATGTTCGGAACTTATGTCAATCCGCAATCAATAGGGAAGGACTTTGCCCTCGGCTTCGTTTCCACCAAACACCTCCTCCGCATGATTGTGGGCTTGTGACATTCACAGAGAAGTTTTTCCCTGAGAGGGCGTGATATTTCTTTGTTGGAAGTGATATAATGTCTGACAAAATAATTTTGGCCGGTCTTAAGCAGAATTATCAAACACGAATATGTATTTTGGAAATAGTGTCATATGAATTTGAAACACTTTAAAGCCTGTACCTTACTGCTATTGATTGTTTCCGTACTTCTGGTATCTTGCGGGGGCAAGAAGGAAGTCAAGCCGGTTTCAGCGGAATCGAAGTCGGCACAGGAAGCATTTGCACTTATTGAGACTCTTAGAAGCGCCTATGAAAAGAAGGATCATGAAGCCCTCCAGGAGAATTCCACGAAAGCCGGTTACGTGGAGCTGATAGGTGATATCAAGGCTTTTGACAGCGCTGAACTGACCTTTACTCCCACCTGGGTGGAGATACGGGACTCATCGGTTTATCTTACTGTTTCATGGAGAGGCTCCTGGACGGTAAAAGGCAAAGTGACCGAAGAAAGAGGTCTTGCTATCTTTGTGTTCGAAGGAAGACCGTTAAAGCTCGCCCAGATTCAAAGGTCGAATCCCTTCAGCCAGCCTGAGTAAGATTAAATAACAAACCTTCCCTACCTGCACGAGCTGCAGGAGGTTTTGCTGCAGGAAGTACAGCCTGATGATGCACCGGCGCCGGCAAGAGGTCTTTCCGTGCCGGTGGAACAAAAGACCGAAAACTTCTTTTTCACTTCTTTGGAGCTGCATTTAGGGCAGTTGACTTCCTGGTTCCCGAAGACAAGTTTTTCGAAGTCCTTGCCGCAGTTATTACATGTATATTCATAAATCGGCATATCCTATTCTCCTTTGGGTTGAGATTAAGGTCCAGGTTTGAGAAAGCAAAAATTTCTCTTAACCTTAGCCTTAACCTTTCTTCTTCGGCACCTTCTCCCAGTCCTTAAGGAACTTCTGGATGCCTATATCCGTAAGAGGGTGCTTTATTAATTGTATTATAACAGAATAAGGTATGGTTGCTACATGGGCGCCTATCCTGGCAGCTTCTACAACATGGAGAGGGTTTCTCACACTCGCTACTATGACCTCGGTTCCGAACATGTAGTTCTCATATATTTCCATAATCTCACCGACTATTCCCATCCCGACGTGGCTTATGTCATCGAGTCTCCCGACGAAAGGGCTTACATACGCCGCGCCTGCCTTTGCAGCAAGCAGGGCCTGGCTCGGGGAAAAGACAAGAGTCACATTTGTCTTTATGCCCATGCCGGAAAGTTTTTTTACCGCCTTAAGTCCCTCAACGATCAAGGGGATTTTTATAACAATGTTCTCATGGATCATTGCGAGGGATTCCGCCTCTCTGACCATTTCGTCTGCAGTCATACTTACGGCTTCGGCGCTCACAGGTCCTTCGACAATACCGCAGATCTCCTTTAACAAAGCGACGGGGTCTTTACCTTCCCTTGATATAAGGGACGGGTTTGTCGTTACACCGTCTATAACACCAAGCGCCCATGCCCTCCTGATCTCATCGATATTTGCCGTGTCGATAAAAAATTTCATAACACCACCCTTAAATAATTTAATTACACCCGAATAATGCAGACATTGTTCAAAAATTTATTTAACTCGATGACTTTATTTGATATCATTATGGCACTGCGCATAAAAATATTCCCTGGATTTGTTAAAGGTACATTAAGGTATCGAAAAATAAATTTTTTCACAATCCCGATATGCATCGGGACATTATTTAATTGCATTTAATTACAGAGATTTCAGAGGTATAATTATACTACAAAGATCAAGGCTTTGGGATTAACTATTAATGAAGAAATTAATAATGCTGTTTTTTCTGATATTTATGACGGTGACCGCTTACAAAGCGGACGCGGCCACGATTGACGAGCTGATAGTTAACCTTTACAGCCATAACCAAAAAACTCAACTGTCGGCAGTGGAAGGACTGGCCGGGCTCAGGGAAGGCGCTGCGATAAGCGCCCTCGTCGATTTTGTCTTTATTGTAGCCGAGGATTGGAGGGTCAAGATCAGAGTGATCCAGAGGCTCGGAAATATTGCCGATCCAAAAGTGTCGGACAGATTGGTTACCCTTTTTAATGACCCTTTCCTGAACGAAAATTGTCCGGCGATGAGGTGGCACACTGCGATTGCCCTGGGCAAAGATTTCAATAAAGGGACGAGGGCGGTAGATACTCTCATCGAAGCCCTGGATTATAATAACCTCATGATCAGAGAGGCCGCCGTACAATCTCTCGGAAAGATCGGGGATTCGAGGGCAGTGCCTTTTTTGATCCCGGAATTAACGAATAAAAGCTTTGCGATCAGGTTCAGCGCAATAAAGGCGCTTGAGAATATCGGAGACCCCCGTGCGGTCCCTTTCTTAAAAAAGATCGCGGATTTGGATAACGACATTACCGTTAAAGAGGCGGCCCTCTCTGCTTTAAAAAATTTTGGCAAAAATGAAATCCGTTGAATAGTCAGCCAGGCATATGGGGATCAAAAGCTTGATGGCAGCACTTTTGTGAGGGAAAGATATCAAAATGAGCCTGTACATTTTCATGCAACATTATGTAGTAACGAAAAACCCGAATTCTGCATCAGCAAGGTTTTGATCTACATATGCCTGACTGTCATTTGGCTAAATTGCAGTTTTCGGGATAAGAGAGATTGAAACGGTGCTCAGGAATTTTGGAGCATTGCTTCCTCAATGACCTCTATGAGGTGCAATACCGGTTTGTCACTGATCTCCCTCGACAGCTGAATAATACAGCCTGGACACGAAGTGACAATCATCCCGGCCTCTGAGGTCATATAATTATTGAGGCATTTATTGAGAAGCTCTTGTGACAGTTCTTTATTGGAAAGGCAGAAGATACCCGCGAAACCGCAGCATCTATTTTCTTGAGTCTTTATCAAATCTATGCCGATATTTTTTATGATCTCCCTTGGTTCTTTATCGATGCCCAGCCCGTATTTGAGATGACACGGGTCATGATAGATGGCCGTTTTACCGGGAGAAACGAGATGCCGGAAACCGGGGAAATCTATTTTATCAACGAAGAAGCTCGAAATGTCTGATGCGTTTTCAATTCCCTCGCCTATAAGCTTGGGATACTCTTTCTTCAATGCGACCGTGCATGAAGGACAGAGACTCAACACAGCCTCAACATTCAGCCTGCTGAATATGCCTAAATTTTTCTTTGCAAGTCTCCGGGCTTCTTCTTCGAGACCGAGGCTCCTTAAGGGTGCCCCGCAGCATACTTCACCAGCCGGAAGGATAACCTCGTAGCCAAGCCTGTGCAGCACGCTGATAAGAGCTTCACCCAACTGAGGATACAAGTAACTGACAGTACATCCAGCAAAGACTGCAACTCTTCCTCTCTTTTTGGAAACAGTGTATACCTGACGGCTTTCAGTCAAATAGTATTCCGGGAGGTCAAGTTTAAAAGGGATGAGTCTTTTCTTATACAAATACGGAAATAGAATATGCTGGACCATGCTCAGAGCCTTAAAGCTCAGACCGGGCCTTTTAGTGCAGAAGTCCGTCAAAAGGCGGAGAAACCTTCTCTTCTTGTCTGTTTTTTTGAGGATTTTTCTGCCGTGATAGAAGATTTCCTTTATATCGACCCCGGGCGGACAAAGACCTGAGCAAGCACCGCAGAGAGTGCAATCGAAAATGCGGTCATTTAAGGCCGCGGAGGAAGTGATGCGGCCGGTGGCAAGCCCCCACAATAGGGCGAGCCTTCCCCTGGCCCCCATCGCCTCTGTGGAGATTTCTTCATAGGTTGGACAAAGGGCCTTGCAGCTTCCGCAGCGGACACATTTGGAGAGTTCGCTCAGATATCGATCGTTTTCCATGAACCCATGCTGCCCCTTAGAATACGGTTCATGCTGCCGCTCCGATATCCCTCGAGGTCAAGGCATATAAAATCATAACCGAAAGACTTCAGTGTTTCTGAAATCATCTTTCTTTTTTTAGCTCCAAGAACTGAATCAAGTTTGTCTTCGCCGATTTCTATTCTTGCGACGCAGCCGTGATCTCTTACCCGGATTTGACGAAACCCGAGAGACCTGAGAAAATCCTCGGAGCGGGCGATCCTTTTTAGGGCCTCTATCGTTATCCTTTGACCATAAGGTATTCTCGTAGCAAGACAGGGCGTGGAGGGCTTGTCCCAGGTCGGCAGGCCGAGTATCTTCGAAAACTCCCGCACATCAATTTTCGAGAATTGTGCTTCTATCAGCGGACGTCGCACATTATACGCAGATGCAGCCTTTTGGCCCGGCCTGAAGTCGAGGGTATCGTCCACGTTGCTTCCATCCAGTATAAACCCGTATCCCTCCGAAAGGGCGATATCGGAGAGTTTCTTAAACAGCATAGCCTTACAGAAAAAACATCTTTCAGGAGAGTTGCTTACAAACTCTTCCATCGAAAGTTCTTCTGTTTTCAGGACCCTGTGTTTAACCCCGATATCTTTCGCTATCTCCTTTGCGGCTGCTATTTCGGAGTCGGAAATTATTTCAGAAGATCCGGTTACAGCAAGGGTCCTTATTCCGGAAATCTCCATCGCCTTAAGGAGAAACGCGCTGTCTGCTCCGCCGGAAAAGGCAAGAACGGCGCTCCCCATTTTCTTAAGGATATTTACGAGGTTGGTCAATTTATTGTTCTCAATCATTCTTTTCATAAAAGCTCAAGTGTCAATGCCAAAAGGTCAAACATTTTGACATTTGAATTTTGATATTTTGAATTTATCTACCACTTGCACAAAATTACTTCACCTAAGGAGGCAGGTGTGATGAAAAAGGCCTGCCATCGAGACCTTGTTACCCTTTCATATGGCCCGCCAGCAATTCTCCGGAATGAAACTGTAGGTGAAATCTCCGGTCACGTGTATCGAAATAAAATCTTGTCGATTCGCAGGGGTTTTTCGTCACACCTGCCTCCGGTTCAATGCAACATTAAGGCTTATCTTCGGAATTATTCAGGATTTAGATATCAGAATTAAGTATTTTTATCACAAAACCGTGACTTCATAATTTTCCTGATGGAAACTGCGGCTCTCTTTTATTGTTACTTTTGTGTTATATCTGTTTTCTATGTCTTCGATCCCTGCACGCTCTTCATCGGAGAGCAGGTCTGCTACAGAGGGGTGTGCGGTGACAATGATCCTTTCGCCGCCGTGTTTTGCGAGTCTCGTGACTTTTCTGAAGATCTCGTAACAGAGAGTTTTAGGTGATTTGACAAAGCCCTTGCCTTCGCAGTAAGGGCAGGACTCGCACAACGTTCTGCCGAGGCTCTCTCTCACACGCTTGCGTGTCATCTGTATGAGGCCGAGTTCGGAGATGTGGGATATGGTATTTTTTGCCCTGTCTTTTTTCATCGCCTCTGTAAAGGCATTGAACACCCTGTCCCTGTTCTCATATTTTTCCATATCTATGAAATCAACTATAATGATTCCGCCGAGGTTCCTGAGCCTTATCTGGTAAGCGATCTCCTTTACCGCCTCGAGATTTGTCTTCAGAATAGTGTCTTCAAGCTCCTCCTTGCCCACAAACTTGCCGGTATTGACGTCTATGACAGTCATAGCCTCCGTCTGATCAATTACTATGTAGCCGCCCGACTTCAACCACACCTTTCTTCCGAGTGCCCTCGATATATCAAACTCGATGCTGAATGCATCGAATATAGACTCTATACCTTCATACAGTTCTATCTTGCATAAGAACTTCTCAAAATATGTCCTTACAAAATCTTTGATCCTCTCATACTCTTCCGCCGAATCCACAACGAGGCGTCTGACATCCTGCACCATAAGGTCTCTCACGCTTCTGAAAACGAGGTCAAGATCGCTGTAAAGAAGGGTCGGCGCCGATACCCTGTCCTTTTTCTTCTGGACGGTCTCCCACAGCAGCAGAAGAAATTCGAGGTCTTTTTTAAGGTCGTCTTCGCCTGAACCCTCACTCGCCGTCCTTATGATCAGGCCGTAACCCTTTGGTTTGATATTCTCAACTATCGTCCGCAGTCTCGCCCTTTCATCCTCGTCCAATATTCTTCTGGATATGCCTATATGCTCCACATTCGGCATGAGCACGAGATATCTGCCGGGTATCGTTACGTACGATGTCACCCTTGCGCCCTTGCTGCCGATGGGGTCTTTGGATGCCTGAACAAGAATCTCCTGTCCTTCCTGGATGAGCTCTTCGATGGTGAGATCGGGTCTGCTCCTCTTCGAAACCAGCTCGATAGAATTTGCTTTTTCCTCTTCTTCAAGAAAAGGCGCAAATTCTTCGAGACCCGCGTGGATATCGGTCACATACAGGAAAGCAGCCTTTTCGAGCCCTATGTCGATGAAGGCGGATTGCATGCCGGGAAGTATTTTTACGACCTTTCCCTTATAGATGTTTCCAACAAGGCTTGCTTCGCGCTTCCTCTCGACATATACTTCGACAACTTGGCCGCCTTCAAGAAGTCCGACCCTGATCTCATCACGCGTTGCGTTAATCAGTATTTCACTGTCCATTGTAAACTCCGTTCGATTGGTTTCACCCAGCCTCCGTTCCACCCGTAGAGAGCTGTTCGTGTGACGTCGAGTCTTTCAACAGGGGCATCACAAATTGCGGGAAGGAGCTCACCCAGCCTGACCTTTATTTCTCCCTGGTCCACTAAAAGTAAATTTACCTTATCTTCATCGACCGGTCTCGCTTCTTCCACCATATCTCTGATATTTACTGTGCCTCTGTCCCTTTTTATATTTATCTCTCTCTCGGCCAGAAATCCGAACACATGGGATAAATCCGCGCCTTTTATTTCATACTCATATCTCGCTATAAAACTATTCAACGATTTTCCCTTTGACGATACGGCGACCATGTCCTTTACAGAAACTCCTGCAGGCAGCAGGTTGTTCAGCTTTCTTTTATTGCCGTCCAAATCAAAGGGTGGAACTATTTCCATATCGAAATATTCACTGAGGCCGGCGACCCCGACGCCAAGCGGCGGCCCAAAGGATATTTTTGGAGATGGGTGAAAGCCCTGCGAGTATTCCAGGGGGAATCCGGCCCGTCTCATAGCCCTGTGCAAGAGGGTCACAAGCTCAAGGTGCGAAAGGTATCTCAATCTCCCTGTCTTCGAAAACTCGACCCTGATATTTACCGGTCTGAACCGGTTTGAAGTCTGATTCCCGGAGGCGGCTGATCGAACGTACGGAGAAAAATCTCCATTTTCCGGTGTTGTTGTCTTGTCATCTCCTACGTTTTTCCCCTCGTCTTTTTCTCTGCGGCAATCAAGCCCGCAGTTGTGGCAGACCTTCCTGCAATCGGTCGTGATTTCGCCTGATAAGGCCTTCCGGTATTCATTCCACAAGAATTCTTTTGTCACACCCGTGTCTATTCTCTCCCAGGGGAAGATGTCTGTAAAATCAAAGGTCCTTGCCGCGAAGTGTGCTGCGTCTATTCCGGTGACATCCATCGCCCTCTTCCACTTCTCGAAATCGAATACCTCTGTCCAGCCGTCAAGCCTGCATCCCAACGACCACGCTTTTTCGATAAGAGGGGCTATATTTTTGTCCCCCCTGGAAAAGGCCGCCTCTAAAAGGCTCATGCGAACATCATGTCCTTTTACATTAAATCCCCTTTTAATCAGCACATCTTTTATATATTTCTTTTTTTGTTTCAACTCATCGGAAAGGTTCTGACCATACCACTGAAAGGGAGTGTGTGCCTTGGGAACAAACGGAGAAATGCCGATATTGATATTTACAAACCTTCTTGTATACTGCTTTGCTGTTTTGAGCGCCTTCATGGCCATTTTGGGAATTGCCTCTATATCTTCCATGGTCTCTGTGGGAAGTCCGATCATAAAGTATAATTTGAGATTAAGCCAGCCTTCTTCAAACAATATCTTGAGCGACCGTTCATAATCTTCTTCGGTAAAGTCCTTATTTATTACACTCCTGAGCCTGTCCGTGCCGGCCTCGGGTGCGATAGTAAAACCGGTCTTTCGCACAGAGCGTATCTCCTTAAGCAGGTCGCTATTTATGGATGCCACCCTAAGCGAGGGCAGTGAAAGGGCGATCTTCTCTTTTTCAAATCTCACGTTAAATTCCCTTACTACCTGTAAAAGGCAGCTATAGTCTCCCGCGCTCAGGGATGTGAAGGCGACCTCCTCATAACCCGTATTCCTTAAAGATTTTTCCGCAAGCTCCAGCACCTTGCCGGCGCTTCTCTCTCTGACGGGGCGGTATATTATTCCGGCCTGACAGAATCTGCAGCCCATTGAGCAACCCCTCGATACCTCGATGTTCACCCTGTCGTGGACGATCGAGGTATAAGGAACAATCGGCTGATCAGGATAAGGCGAAGCATCAAGGGATTTGATAAGGCGCCTCCTAATAAAGGATGCTGGATGAAGGGTGGAGGATGAAGAGTTATGGACCGCCGGCACATAAACCCCGTCAATCTCTGAAAGGGCGCGCAGAAGGGAATCCCTGTTTCTCTCTCCTTCTGTTTTCCATTTATAGAATGTATCCATTATTTCGTTTATGGCCTCTTCACCATCTCCGACCAGGAATGCATCGATGAAAGGAGACATCGGCATTGGATTGACGGTGCACGGCCCGCCGGCGATGACAAGCGGATAATGATTTGAGCTATCCCTGTCTTCAGCCTTGATGGGAATGCCTCCAAGATGAAGCATGTTCAGGACTGTTGTAAATGAAAGTTCATACTGCAGACTGAAGCCCACAATATCAAAGTCCTTCAAAGGCCGGTTCGACTCCAGTGAAGAAATCATAATCCCCTTTGCCTTCATTTCAGCCTCGAGGTCGACCCATGGAGAGAATACCCGCTCTGCGGAAGCAAAAGGAAGGTCATTAATAATTTTGTAAAGGATTTTGAGACCCAGATGGGACATCCCGATTTCATAAATATCAGGGAACGCAAGGGCAACCTTCACCGCTGCTTCCTTGTAAACGGTGTTCACCTCATTATTGATATATCTGCTTGGTCTCTGGAATAAAGATAGATTCACTGATAAAGAATACCATCTCAAACGCGTCTTAAGCAAGGCGACTACTGGCAAAGTTATTTCCTAAAGTGAACCCGGAATGTGATGAATAAAGAAAATGCTTCATGCTATAATATATCCAGTGCAAATCAGAACATTTGGATTTATTATTTTTTTGATGTTTTTCGTTGTCTCCTGTTCCGGGAAGACTGTGATCAGGCCTTCGGAAAAATTCGACCCCGAAAAGGCTTTTGCGGCGGCCAACGAACTGCTGGATAAAAAAGAGTATGAACAGGCAAGGACCTCATTTCTTGAAATTAAAAACAGGGACCTGACGAAGAAATTTGCCCCCCTTGCGCAGCTGAAAATCGCAGATTCCTATGTGAAGGGAGACGAAGCCGAACTTGCCGTTGCGGAGTACAAGAAATTTCTTGAGGCATATCCCGACCACCAGTATGCTTCATATGCGCAATATCAGATCGCCATGGTCTATTTCAATCAGATAGAAGGCCCTGAGAGAGGATATGGAGGGGCGGCGAAAGCTCTGGAGGAGTTCGAGAAGCTGAAGAAGATGTTCCCCAGGAACCCGTACAAGGAGGTTGTAGATCTCAAGATCGAGAAGTGCAGGAACATAATTGCAGAATATGAATTTCTTGTGGGAAAGTTTTATTACAATAAAGGCTCTTATAATGCGGCGCTCGGAAGGTTTGAAGGACTGCTGAAAAAATTTCCGGACTACGCGGGAGAACCCCAGGTCCTTTTTTATACCGGCGATGCCTATAAGTGTCTTAAGCAGAATGAAAAAGCTTCGGAGTACCTCACCCACCTGATCGAGAAGTATCCGAATAACAAACTGACTAAAGATGCTAAGAAAGAACTTGCCGCGCTGAAATCCAAATAGGCTGATGATTCAGCCAATGTGCATATTTGAGTAGATTGTGGCGCCGGGAAAAAGAACCAATTCTCCTTCATTAAACTCACCCCTTGTAGTCTACTATCCGGCATTTCTGAATCTCCAGGGGGAAAAAGTGGTTGTTGTCGGAGGCGGCAAGATAGCAGAGAGAAAAATCCTCGGCCTGCTTAAAACGGGTGCTGATATTACTGTTATAAGCCCCGAAATTACCAAAAAAATAGACCAGGCGAGACTGAAAAAAAAATTAAAACATATATCAAGAGCATACAGAAAAGGCGACCTTAACAAAGCATTTCTCGTGATTGCTGCCACGGACTCTCCTACTGTCAATGAAAAGGCAGCTAAAGACGCACCCTGCCTTTTGAATGTCGTGGATATACCGAAGTTATGCAACTTCATTGTGCCCTCAACCGTAATTCGGGGTCCTTTGACCGTCGCTGTTTCGACCGGCGGTGTCAGCCCTGCCCTTTCAAAATCGATACGTAAAGAGATCGAGAAAATATATGGACCTGAATTTTCACATTACCTGAAATATTTGAGGAAGATCCGTTTGGAGGCGATGGAGACGATCCCGGATAAAGAGAAGAGGAGCCGTGTTTTGAAAGCCCTCGCATCGGAAAGGGTGCTCGGAACTTTAAGGGGAAAGGGATTTAAAGAAACAAGGAAGACGTCAGAAGATCTATTCAATAAGGCAAAGAATGCAAATTGAAAGGAGACTAACATGGAGATCAAAATTTCATTCCCCGGCGGGAAAAGAGTGGACGCTGAGTTCAACGGATTCACCATACGCACCGATCAGCCCGCAAAATACGGAGGCGCAAATTCGGCCCCGTCTCCCTTCGATCATTTTCTTGCATCTATTGCGACCTGCGCGGGAATTTATGTGCTCAGTTTTTGCCAGGAGAGAAAGCTCCCGACTGAACATGTCTCTCTCGTTCAGCGTCTCGAACATGGGGAAAAAGAGGGCGGTAAAACTTTCATCGACAAAATTGTGATCGAAATTATCGTCCCGCCGTCCTTCCCCGAGAAATATCATAAAGCCCTGATAAAAGTAGCCGACGAATGCGCGGTAAAAAAGGCTATCATGAACCCGCCAAAATTCGAGGTGAAGACGACGGTCAAAGGATAGATGGCGGGAGCTAAGGGCAACTGCGTCAAGATGAAGCACGGCAAACTCCTGCATGTTATGGACCGGTGCGACTATTAAGATTTGTTAACTCTGAGTATGGTATAATTTCTTCGCTGACCTCGGTGTGCCCCCTTAGCTCAGTAGGATAGAGCACAGGTTTCCTAAACCTGGTGTCGCAGGTTCGATTCCTGCAGGGGGTACCACCTTTTACCTAATAAAATCGAGGAGTTATGTTGGTTGTATGACTCCTCAATTATTGCCTTACCCCCCTGGTGTGATAAAAGTGTGATAAAATTCATTCACCCTTTCTTCCTTTTCCTCTTTTCACGCAATGTTGCGGACTTTTCTTCAAGTACTGAGGTTGCCTTATTATCGAGGATCTCAACGCCATCCCTGAGAGACTCGGAGCAATGATGAGCGTATCGCTGCGTTGTTGATATGTCTTCGTGTCCCAGCAGTTTTGCAATCTTGTAGAGGTCGACGCCTCTCTGGGCGAGCCTTGTTGCAAAAGTGTGCCTAAGGTCGTGGAAACGAAAAGACGCAATACCTGAGTCTTCCCATGCTTTCTTAAATGTCTTTTTCAATTTTCCGGCATCAATCTTATTGCCGACGGTATTGAAGAATACATAACCTGACAGCGACTGAACCTTTGCTCTGCGTGTAAGAATCTCGACTGCAGCCGCATTGAGAGGGATGATACGAGCAGGCCTGTCCTTTTTCTTTGTCTTCTTCCGTATGGTTCTCAGGGTTTTGCTGGTAAAGTCGATTTGAGACCACTTCAAGTTCAGGATTTCCTCTTGCGACAAACCTGTATGGAGGTCCAAAAAAATGATGTCAGGAAGTGTCCCGAACAATTTGCCTTCAGCAGCCGTGAGAAGAAGTTTTTCTTCCTCAGGATTCAGCCAGCGGTCGATCTCATTTGCCTTGAGCCCCAATTTCAATCCTGAAAAAGGGTTCTCTCTAATCCACTTCCAGATATGCTGGGCAATGTTCAAAGCATTTCTGAGCATCCCAAGCTCGTTTTTGACTGTGTTTTGCGCAACGCCTTCCGTGAGCCTCTTGTTCTTGTAGAACACAATTGCATTGCTTGTAATCTTATCGAGGGGCATCCCCTTAAAGGTTTCTTCGAGGTTAGCTTTCATGCTGAGATCTTTCTCATATGTAGAGGCGGCTTTATTGATTTTCGAATGTTCATTAAGGTACCTTTGCATCAACTCGTCAAAGTCATGGAACTTTGCAGTATCGATGTCGAGCCATTTCCCCTCTGCAATTTGTGTCTCGATTTTGTTTAGTATTTTTTGCGCTGATTTTCTGTTACTTGTGCCGGTGCTCTTTCGGTGCTGAACGCCATCCGCCGTAAAACACATCCACCATACATTCGTGAATTTGCCATTCTTCTTTCGCTTAAATAGTCCCATCTAAACTATCCTCCTTTCCTGCCTCTTCGAGGCATTAAGGGACCAATTAAGGCTTGAAAATACAGTCATAGTTTACCATTACTTCACCCCTCCTTTTCACCATTTATCACACCGAGGCTTTAACCTCTTCTAATGTATAAATGCATTGAGAAGGCAAAATTTTTGGTTTCAGGTGTAAGATTTTCAAAAATATTTACGGGGTATATAAAGAGGGATTAATTATTAGGTAAATCGGACGATTTAAGATTTCTGCTCCTAAGTTTATGGAAAATCAACCTGACTCGTTAGCGCGCGAAGGATTATTTGTATCTATGAGACGAGAGAGATCAACAACACATAAGAATTCTATCCAGCCTCATTTTGATGTCCCATGAAGAGAACATTTGAAAAGAGACGACCTCGCGGAAGGTTTAAGGCGTTTATTCAGTCACTAACATCAGACGGAAAGAATAATCATCATTGATGCAAATAAGGTTACTTTCTCAAGTCCTCATTAATGAGGCAGGCGAAGCGTTCCGATCACTACCGGAAATACGCAATCGTCCTTGACGATACTCTTACCGAAAAGGTATAACATTACTGTCTTACTGGGGAAGGAACCAGGGGAAACTATTTGATGAACATGTCATGGATACCATCGTTTTTCAATCTGACCGCCGGAGACCAGCCGTTTTCGATATCAGTATTACTTAGCGGCAGGTTAAAAACGATCAGTTGGCCAGACATGGGATGAATGAGAAATGCCACATTTTGCCACTTTTGATGATTTAAGCCGCGTTAATAGAGAACTGCAAAAAGCAGTTATCTTGAGTGAAGCCTCTCGCTCCCTAACTGGCAAGACAGTGTTCCTCTCTCATTCGTCCAAAGATAATGAACATTTACCGGCTGTTATTTCCATCCTCCAGAACCATGGTGGTCGAGTCTACGTTGACAGCGAAGACGATAGATTACCTAATACCCCGAATCGAGAAACAGCGGACATCTTACGCGGAAGTGTCAAAACCTGCAGCAGATTCGAGCTGTTTGTTACCACAAACAGCAAGGACAGTAACTGGATACCTTGGGAGTTGGGTCTAGCAGACGGCGAAAAAGGGCACTGGCCTGTCGCCCTGTTCCCAACAGCAGAAAACTCGTATGAACAGAAATGGTCCGAGACAGAGTATCTTGGTTTGTACCAACGCATTGTCTGGGGGAAAATTAAGGATGTCACCGCTAACGATGGATGGATTGTTTGGAATCACACAGAAAACACAGCCATCACTTTAAGACGATGGGCTAACGGGGGGATAGAAAATGCGAATGAAGGAACTCTTCGAGAAATGGGGCATGACCGGCCTCAGGGTGAAAACTCCAATTTTGGAAATGGAGTGGGAACCAAGTGACTATGACAAGAATGCAGCATGGGATCTATATGTCGAACTCTTAACAAGAATTACGACACAACGACTACCGGAAGAGCACGGCATAGAAGAGGCTGCTCTTGAAAGCGTATACAAGATCTTTGAGTTGACTAGGACCACTCTGAAAGAACATGGACGCAAGGCTGAGAACTTCACGAAAATTGCCATCATAGTCCTTAATCAGGTCATCAGGCCCTTTACGGCAAAATGGCATCGCCTCAGTGAACAGGGAGCCTTTATTGATAAAGATAAACGTACTGAGTTTAGAGATGAGCTGTTTCAACTTCAGAACAAACTTAGGGCTTACACAAAGATGTTGTCTGAGTTGGCGGATGTCGAAGATATGACTGAAATGGAGGATGCCTAAGTTGTAACGTGTTGAGAAACCGGTAACCTTGAATAATACCTTGCACTCAGTATTACTCACTCAATCTTTCCAGAACCCTGATCGACTCGCTTTGCTGCCTGTTCAAAATCAAAAGGGTCAGCAA
This sequence comes from Thermodesulfovibrionales bacterium, assembly GCA_963716185.1. Classification (GTDB taxonomy): domain Bacteria; phylum Nitrospirota; class Thermodesulfovibrionia; order Thermodesulfovibrionales; family SM23-35; genus CAVZMO01. The sequence continues at coordinate 1,981,634 of OY970295.1, read as the reverse complement.
TAACAATGTTCTTATTTCTCCGATAAGAGTATTCTATATTATTGACAAAGGCAACCACCGCGGCCTCTTCTATCGACTTCTTACAATAGTTCCTTACATTCCTATAATTAATTGCTGACAGGTCCACAATAGGAGCTTCTCTACCGAAATAATAGAAGTGGCTGGAAATAAGAACATTAACAGACATTGTATCTGTCTGAAGGTTATCAATGTTCGTAGAGCCATCTGGGTTGCTATGATGCGAATCCTCTTGTACCCACTCACCTGTCATAACATTCTTGTGGTATACGTTATCCCCAACCATCATCACAGGACTTCCATTACGGACGGGTCTCTTAATACTACAGCGAAGTTTTTTCTAACCATCGGCAATCGCAGCCAGGATTCTTTTTCTATGTGAGCGATAGGCGACATCGTTTCTCCTCGTATGATATCTAACAATTTCAAGTGCATGTTTGATTGTGAGAGTTCTGCGCGGCAACACTGCCGCAAGGAGTATCTGCGCTTGCGGCAGTGTCAGGGCCGGAGTTTTTTTTAAACTGAATCCGCAACCGGAACAGGAAGTGCAGCGCAAGGAAGACATATATCATATGGCGATGCCATGCTGGCCAGGAACGGTGCTCATATTGATCCATGCCGACTTGGCTCTTTCCATCCTGAAAGCATTGCTCTATTGGCCAGCGCATTGTGGCCGCTTTGTACAACTCCGAAAGAGGAGTGTCTTTAGGAGCATTTGAGAAGGCATATTTGATCTGTCCGTCTGTGGTGCGTCTTAAAATAAGCCAGACAGAGTCCTTCTGAGGCAGTCCGTCGCGGGACGGATAGACTCTGAGGCAGGCGACATCGGCCAGGATGGGTCCTTTCGCCCCTTCAGCAAGAACCACCTTGGACCAGATACGCCTTTTGGACTTGGCGATTTCACCGACCGTATGCGTCTTTCCCTTTATGAGGATTGGTTTGCTGGGCCGGGGGCCGTGTCCTTGATAGGGCGGCAGACCCACGGTAGGTTTATGAAGAAAGACCTGGGCGTTCGATCTAATACCGGCAAAATAATATTTCCCCTGCGGCAATGATTCAAGAAATTCCCAGTCGGACCCGAAGGTGGCGTCACAGCCGATCCACTTGGCGGGGAATAAATTCGTCTTATCGATTTTATCAATGAGATCACTGGCGATTTGCGGTTTTGTCTGAAAGGCAATATCTTCAGGTACCAGGTTAAACTTGCATCGATCTTCCTGCTCTTTGCTAAACCAGCTCTCCGGCATATACAGCCTGCCGGTCAACAGACCGTAGCCCTTCTCGCTGGAGTAGCCCACAAAGACACCAGATTGGCAGTTATCCACCTTGCCAAGAGCGCCGCAATACTGGCGGGCAACTCCGACTGACTCTTTCCCCTTTTTGGCAAACTCGCTGCTATCGACGGTGACCATGCCCTCAGGTGAACAGATAGATTGCGATAGCAACGTCTGATGGCGCATCTCCATCGCCTCATGATCCCACCGCTGGCCTTTCATAAACTGCTGCAGAGGCCGAACGGAGGTTTGATCCAGAAACTCAAGGGCTATGGGCTCTATGGATTTGGTTTCTTTGTTGCTCAAAAGTCCTGATATGTATGCCAAACTCAGGCGTCTTTGTTCTTTCCGGCCAAAACAACCGTGAAATTGATCGTGAAACTGCACGAGTTCCTCTGCTGTCAACTTTACATCCGCTTCGGTAAGCTTCATACAAGGAACAATATCGGGATTCCATCCGGCATGTCGTAATATCATATGCAGCGCCTCCACTTTATGTAGGGTTGGTGAAGGTCGGTGAAAGAGGCTGTAAGTTTTCTTTTCGCATCCGATTTCTTCCCGGAAGTGGGGCTCTAACTCATAAACATATACCTCCTTGATGCATCCGTGATATACATAGCCTTTCCCCTGTTTGCCGCTGCCGAAGGTCTGGCCGATAAATTTCCAATTCGCCGCCCGGTAACTCGTCCCTTTGAATCGGGCCGGATCAACAAAGGTTTCCACCAGCCATAAGCGTGTCCCAAACCGCTCTTCCCAATCACGAGTGAGTCGGGCAAGAGTCAGGGCAAGCACATGGGAGGCGAGATTCTTCACTTCCACCCAGGCAGGTATCAGAAACCGACTGTTATTGGCGATCCTGCAGAGATTTGTTTTTCGCTGCTCAGCCGACCAGCCGATATAGTGGTCCCGCACTCGCAGTTTCAATGCCGGTGCGCTAAAGGATAAGGCTGCTACGGGCTGGCCCTGTATGAACGCGAGATATTTCAGGCGATGTCCTAAAAGCCTTTGATAACCCAGATAATGATGCTGGCGTACCAGCTGATCCCACACAATCTCCAGATTCGTTTGATTCGCTATCTGCAAGGTAACCGCCGGCAACTCATGTACTGCACCGCGGATTGGCGATGAATCGATTTCACCAGGCTTTTGCACAGTGCGCAAATCTTTTTCTGATTCAATATTTCTTCGTATCATGATCGCATTACTCGCTACAGGCGTAAGAATCCTACGCTGCCGAAAAGTGTGTTTTATCCCGGCAAAATAGGCAGCCTCTCCTTCACGCGCCTTTATGCAATCTATATTACAGATTTCCATTTTGTTTGTCTATAGCAAACTTCGCTGTAGTATTAACTCGAAACCTGTTATCAGACCAATATGTATCAAAGGGGAGAACCTCTGATACATTCATCAGATATATACACCGTCCCGCCGCATGTAAACGCGACCCACCAACGCCCATCACCCAGTCTCCAACTTGAGCAACTCTTCTGATCCCTGGTTTACACGTCGCCAAAGTGCAGTATCCATGAAAAGGGTTTGGAGCAAAACCGAAATCTCGAGTAACAACATAGATGTAGAGAAATTTTTTGGATTCATCTAGCATACTGTATGAGGACCATCTTTCCGAGGAGAAGGTGTTCCATCAGGGTTTTGAAAGATTGGGTCGCCTTCAATGGCAGCCATAATTGCCCCAGAATCCCAGCCAACAATTGCTGTGCTATACTTCTCAAGAGATTGGGGAAGATCCACTCTATCTTTTAGTCCATTCTGGTAAACACCTACGATCTTCTTCCCCTGACTATGCGCTTGATCGATTTCCCAATTTACCCACGAGCGTGAATGGGTCTCCTTACCAATAAGGACTATGACCGTTCCTGCCCAAGATATTTTCATTCTGAGCAGACGTTTAATTGTTGCATCTTTTACAAGTCCCTTATCTAAACGTTTCTGGTTTGCAGGTTTTGCTCGAATGGAACTATTCCTTATTTCAAAACCTTTATTCCCAAGCAAGTCTGTCAACTTGTCCACATGGACATCATCTTTGTGGTGGTGACTGATGAAAACGTTCTTCGTCTTATTGTCACTCATTTTATCCCCTCGCTATACTCTGGCCATGCCTACCCGGCCCCTTTTAAGATCGAGATCCTTACAGGAATCCACAGGATAGTGAACTAAATATCTGTATTTCTGTTGATCACAAGAACACTGAGAGTTTCCCGATAACTCTGCCAACTTCCATTCTCTCAATCCATCAAAGAAACCGCTCTTGTCGCAAGTGCTTGATTTGATATATTTGCCAGATTGAAGTTTTTCAGGTCGATATGCAATGCCCATCTAACTTTCCCCAACAGTATGAGCTATTTTAGACCTTGATAGAATGGAAAAGTCAATATCGAATATTATTAATTTAGACATCTGGAGGAAAGGAGGGACACCTTCCATATTATCTGCTGGTATAATATGAAAACCGGGATGTGCCCCCTTGGTTACATTCCTAATAAAATGCTGGAGTGCGATGAAAAAACACAATTACATAGTTATGAATTTGTTCGACGAAGGGCTTGATGGTGCAAGAAAGACTGCTTTTGTTCACGCAGTTGAAAAAGCGAAAAATTTCAATGAGCGGTGGTTACCTACTAAAACAACCCCAGTATTTGATACATATTGGAAATTTGCAGCCGAGCGACAGTCTATTTTCTTTAATAGGCTTTACAAAAATAATGGGTATTTAACCGCTGACGCTATTCTGCGAACGTATAAATTCACAAATGCCTATCGGGTCTCAGATCGAGTAAGCCAATATCTTATTCGACGTGTAATTTATGAAGGCGATCAAAGTCCCAAGGAAGTTTTTTTTCGGATTATTTTATTTAAGACATTTAACAAAATAGAAACATGGGAAATGCTTAGAGAAGAATTGGGTGAAATCTCTTATGAAGAATATGACTTTTTTCACTATGACCAGATTTTATCTAAGGCCTTGGAAGAACGGCGTAGCATTTATTCAGCCGCTTACATCATGCCTTCTGGTTCTGGAAGTTTTGGACACAAATATAAACACCGGAATCATTTAAAGCTTTTTGAAAAAATGATGAATGATAACTTGCCCGAACATATCTGTGAGGCAAAGTCCATGCAGCAAGTTTTTGAGCTTTTACGTCAGTATCCAATGATTGGAGATTTTCTCGCTTATCAGTACACTATTGATATCAATTACAGCCAGTTGACTGATTTCAGTGAAATGTCTTTTGTAGTCCCTGGTCCGGGAGCAAAGGATGGCATTCGCAAATGTTTTTCAGATTACGGGGGATTGTCAGAAGTTGATTTGATCAAATGCATGGCTGATAGGCAAGAAGAGGAATTTGAGAGATTAGGTATCAAATTTCAATCACTTTGGGGGAGGCCCTTACAACTGATCGACTGTCAAAACTTATTTTGCGAGGTCGACAAATATGCCCGAATCAAACACCCCCAAATTAAAGGACTTACAGGCCGCATGCGTATCAAACAGAAATATCGCATGAATCCACAACCAATAGATTACTGGTATCCACCGAAATGGGGGATAAACGATTGCATTACAATAAAGTTATAAAACTTTTTTAAGACCGTACTTTTCGATGAAGCTACCCACTTTGGTCTTGAGTTCAAAAATATCCTGCTTGTGAAATCCCACTAATTTCTCTAATTCATTGCGATTAATTTCTTCCCCATTAATTGTCATTATTGCCCGCTTTTTTGGTTTGGCAATAAACTTAAACTCGTCTCCACGTTCATCAATGATTGCAAACTCAAGCGTAAATTTTCTTTGTGATGAGTGAACTGCAACGCGGAGCAACTTTTTAAAAAAGTCAGTTCTTCCCATAAAAAGTCCAATCAATGAAATAGGCTTCTGCTCGTTACTTCTGTTACATTTCATACAAAATGAAACCCGCTTGCTCGTAAAATTAAGCAGAGTTATCATATAGTCTTTATCGGCGCCAAGCGCCATATCTTCAAAAGTTGGCCTTCCCCATGACTGCAGCTCGTCAGCAAGCAATAAGAGGAAAGAAAAAGAATTAGGCTTAATATGATAAATTTCAGGGCAGGTGTGTGATGCAATTGACCGCAAAATTTCTCGGCGTATGACAAATTGGCGTGCTTCTTCTCTATCTCCTAGATTCGTGGATGGATTATGGTCAAAATTCGTTTCCAGAAAATAAATGAGATTCTTCACTAGGACAATACAACTGATAAGTCCATGATTAAAGAGCTCAAAGGAGCGAGAATATTTAAGGTAATATTTTGCTTGAATGTGTGTATCGAATTCGGCCTTCCTTATTGTCCTATCACGCACAATTTTTGAGCTGATATACTTCAATATTGCATCATTTATGAATACATTTTGTTGTGGAAAGGAAAACGAAAATTCCTCAAGTCCCGTTTTGGCGTAATACTGCATCATCTTCTTAAGATTTTTATTTATGTTTTCTACCTTGCTCAGCGGATAGCCTAAGTCGTGGGTCAACGCAATAAGGCACCACATAGCATCCTCTTCTCCAGCATATAGGGTACCCTTATTTTTCGCTGATTTTGCTAAACCTCTGAAGGCTAACTTTTCTACATCCTCACTTATTGAGATTGGAAAATCATTCGTTATGTGATTCTTGATAATAAATTGACCTATGAGCCAAACCTTCAATATGTGATAAACATGATCACGGTAGAATTGTTCTGCGCCATATAATAAGCGCTCAAATTCAATAAAGGCCCTGAAATATTCTTTTAAATTATAGACACCTAATGATCCTTCGCTTATCTTGTCATATGCTTCTTTTTTTATCTTATAATCCTTAGGCCTTCGCAGTTCTCCTTTTTTAAAGACAAACTCATAAAGATCGTGCCATTTCAAATACTTAATAGCGTCTATAATCAATCGTTCCCAAAAGTCTAAAACGTCTACTGAGCCCTTTTGTGATGGATTAAAAATAATTTTAAACCCGTTTTTTTCTAACTCTTCTGGTGATGTGCTATCGAAAATTTTCTTAATTCTCTCAATATAATGCTCGCTCGTTTTCTCTTCTGCAAAATTTTTCCGGGATAAAAAAGAAATGTCAGGGTAATGTTCGATAAAGAACTTCAGTAATGTGTAATCATTAAACTTTATGGTTGGATTCATCAGTGTCATTCCGCTATGAAATCTTAGTGATGCATTTTGAGTCTTACATTTTCTTTATCCCCGGTGGCGACGGCTCTAACCCCTGTACTAAGTTCCAATACAGCTTAAGCAGGTTTCATTCTTCCGTGCCCTCACAGATGCACTCTTATAAGGACACAATGGATCAGGGCCTTCGTAAATAGAGCCAGTTGCATAAAATCTCTGTGCCATACATCGACCTTGGCAAACATCAAGTCTCTTGCATTCATTGCATCCTTGGATTTGCCGAAAGTCAAAAGTCCTCAATTGTCGCAGCTTATCGCTTTCGTGCCAAAGACTGGAAAGAGTCGATCTGTTAATATTCCCTATTGTAAAGTCTTGTGCTTGTTTAAAGGCGGGGCATGGCACGATCTTACCATCGGAAGTAATGAGCAGGGTTGATAAGCCGGCTTTGCATTTAACAGGTTCAATATCGCTATTAACAAATGAGCAGAAATTCATCGGGCATCCAGTTCTTATCTGAAGGCGATCGCCTATTTGTTTTTCCCGAACAATATCCAAAATAAGGGCGTGAAAATCATCATGGGAAAGCTCAAGCGAGTCACTGTTAAATGCGCCTCTCCCCTGATTGACATACCTCAGAATTGCAAGTTCATCTATCTGGAGTGAATTACAAAGCTCCGATAGAACCCCGATTTCCTTGTAATTTGGAAGCATTGGCACAAAATGAACGCCAGCCCATAAGCGAGCAGCTTTTGCACGTTTGATGCTTGCAATCACACTTTCGAAGCTGCCGGGTGTCATAGTGATTCGCTCGTGAATTTCAGCAGACGCTCCTTGAAGATTAAAAATTATGCGATCAAGACCAAGAGTGGCCATAGATGATACTAATGTCTCTGGAATGCCATTGCAATCCCCAAGAAATCCGGAAGTATAAAGTCGGACCTCGAAATACTTCATTGCTTCTCTTATGATATCCAGAATTCGAGGATGCAATAATGGTTCGCCACCTGATATTTCTATCGTCTTGGTGCCAAGCAGTCGAGCATCATCGAAAATTCTTAAGATACAGTCATAGGAGAGTGAAGATAAATTGGACGCAGTGCAAGAGGACGAACAATGCCGACAACGCATAAGGCATTTACCTGTAATCTCAATGCACAATTCTTCTAAAGTGAACATTACCCGGTTCCTATTTTTCTTCTTTCTTCTTTTAGTGGTATCGAGAATTGCTTCACCGTCATATCGATAACCCAAGCCTTCATATCATTATTATTTATGAAAGTGCACTGTTTTGAAACAGGATTAAAACCAGCTATAGAATCAGCTACAATAATTTCTTTGCCAACCACATATAATGATTTTTCAGCCAAGACATTTTGAATGTTTGGAAACTCTTCTCTTAGGGCCACAACATTTTTTTTAATCTGATTTGTACTAATACCAGCCTCTCGTAACGCGTTAATTGTCTTGATCGCGACTAAATCAGAAAAGGCATAGCGAGCATGACCGCCATTTGTCAGTTCAGAAGGATTGACGAGGCCGATCTTCTTCCAATAAAAAAGCACTTTCCTCGTTATACCAAAAATAGACTCAATATGTCGAGCGGTGAAGAAAATATTCATACCAAATTATTATCATTTTTAGACAATTTTGTCAAATATTTAGCGTTTTTTTTACAAATAAAGATGTCTCAATAATTATTCGTATCAGGCAGCGCTTTACAAGACAAAAACTATTTACAAGATCATTCACTTCTGACGTTACACGCCGTTGTAAAAGAATTTCCGGCTGGTGTGCCTTCTTGCAGTTAGCGTCAGTTAGCAACAGAAACTTTCAAAAGTTGCAAGACTTGGAAACTGCAGACTTTCAGGTGTATTTAAAATTTTGGATGTGAGCTCTCTCATCTTAGGGAGTACTAAACGCCCTCCCTACTTCTTGCAACTATTTCTTTGGATGGGAAAGTCGCACCGCCACATGAGGACGTAGCGTGAGTAATTATTTCGCAACCTAACCTCTTGGCTTGGCAAGAATTTCAAGAACCTTAAGATCAAAGAATCTCTTAGAAGCAGCGGATCTTATCAATAGTACAGTATCTGCCCCTCTCGCAGTTCCTGCAACTGAAAGAACTTCTTCGCCCTCTGGTACAAGGCCGGCATCAACTGCCATCATCACGATTTCGCAACAGACCTTTGCCCCTTCACCGAATCTCCTTAAAGCCTGGGCAACAATCAGCGTCGGATATAATCCATTAAATTTTGATGCGAAGGCTGTTTCCAAAGAATGGGTGAGCATGGAACCTGTGTACACCTTGGCCCCTTTCGCCTCGATTGCCTTTCTCATCTCAGAAGGCATCTCGATACTATTCGGCTCTTTAAATCCCGATGAATGGGTAACGACAACTACGTCAATGCCTTTGCCCTGAAAAGCTTGGGAGAACAGGATTCCTGTCTCTCCTGTTGTCGACGCAACCACAAGGTGTTTCGAACTATTTTCACTTAATGATTGCATAACTATTTCCAGGCAGGAAGCTGTATTTTCCCACCCAGGCTTTTCAAAATAAACTATCTTCTTCTCCATGACGCAATATTATCAAAAGGGTTTCGAATCTTCAAGACAATAAGTAGCGTTTGGCATTCTGAAACATGGCTGAATTTTCGTCATTTTGAATTCAATATCCTCGGAAGAGAAGATGTCCCAACCGGTCAAAGAAAATTTTTGCCTAAAAGCACCAAAGTCCAAAAAAATCCCCTTCCCGATGCATTTATTAAGTAGAAGCACAAATAGGTACACAAAGAAGTATAGGGAGGAAGACGATGAGAAAAGGGTTATTGCTCACAGAAAGAGATCATGAGCTGCTTAGGCATCTTTCCCTTGGGCCGTGCACAGTAGGTAATATTTTTAAGTATTTTTTCAACACTGCGGATTCGAATCCAAAGACCCGTGAGAGGGTAATGCAGAGACGGCTGAGAAAGCTTGAGCAGGAGGATCTTATAAGGTCGATCAGCAGTCCAATCGTTAGCGACCGCATATACGCGCTCACTAGTCACTCTGCTTCGATCGTTGCCAACGATCAGGGGATAGAACTGTCCAATGTGTGGGTCAACCCCAATGTGAAGAACATCAAGCATGATCTTTATGTTGCCGGAGCAGCCAAGAAAATCTATAGAGAAAGTGAAGAGCTGAAACTCTATAAGCTGACTTTCCTCCAATTTGAATATGGCCTTAGGAGAATTGAAAAGCTACGGAAAGGAGTTTACTTGCCGGACATCATATTCGCAATTCAAGGGCTGGATAATAAACACATACTGGACTTCAATCTTGAAGTAGATTGTGGAACAATCTCTCGGAAGGATTTTCTCGGAAAGATTAAGTACTTCAAGGACACCCCCCTCGTTATCATAAGCACGCAAAAGAGGTTGAGCCTGCTGAAGTCGTATTTGAAGGCAGCCAGGATCGCAAAACATGTGTATCTCATTACTTTCGAGGAATTTTTCTACACTGCTCTCCCCGAGTGCAATTGGCATACGAATTTCTCCGAAAATCCGATAAAGTTGACGTTGTAAGACGGGTAGGAAAATGCAAGACAAAGAAGAAAATATGTCAAAGAAAGAACCCATAAAGAGAAGCATAGACATCATTAGATTTCCAAAGAATGGGTTAGTAGTAGATGTTAACTCACTCCTCAGGAAATATGATGAAGACGAGTCAGAACTCCACAAGATGAGATACAGAATCGAACAGGGAATTCAGTCCGGTAATGCTGAATGTGTCTGCTACTACTGTAAACAGCCGGTGAAGCTCATCAGTTTTATGGCAGGTGTGAGAATATTTTACTTTCAACATGTCCGTAACAGCGGCATATGTCCTGTAAAATGCAAAAAATCACGCCTTTCCGAAGCAAGAATAAGGGCATTACAATTCAATGGTGCTCAGGAAAGCAGGGAACACAGAGAGCTGAAAGAATCAATCGGAAATCATTTACGCATGGATAAGACAGTTTTGGACGTCAGAGTCGAAAGCGTTCACAGGCACTGCAATAATCGCCGGAGGTGGCGGAGACCCGATATATTCGCAAAGTTCAGTGATAAAGAAATTGTCATCGAAATTCAGCGGTCCCGAACATTCCTGAGTACGGTCGTTGGACGGGAAAATTACTATCGGGAAAATAACATCTATCTGTTATGGGTCTTTGTTTCGTTTTCTACAGAAAAAAACGGTCAAACGTTCATTGAGAAAGATATTTGCTATAACCATCTGTATAACATATTTGTATTTGACGATGAAGCACAGAGGATTTCCAGGGAACTAAGTGAACTCGTATTGGCCTGTTATCACAAAAAGTTCTACCTGGATGGTTGGGTAATCCGGAGCTACTGGGAAAAAGACTTCATCGGAATTCACGATTTGATTTACGATACAAACCACAACGTATACTATTACGACAGCGAAAAAGAAAAGCAGAGTTTGGAATATAGCTTGTCAGCAAGCAGGAATAGTCCCTCTTCGACGATGTAACCGGATCCGCCCGCAAGTAACTTCTATGGCAGGTGTATCTTAATCAATCAGATTGGTCTTACACATTTTTTTTAAGAAATATCAAACCGCCGTTAAATAATCCAAAAAATTATCTTTCTGAATGCATTTATGTATTAGGAGGTCAGTGAATGGAAAAATATTTGACTGCAGGAGAAGTGGCAAAGCTTCTGACCATTGAAAAAGTTTCAGTATACGGGATGGTCGCGCGGGGACAAATACCTTGCCTGAAGATCACGGGGCGACTGTTGAGATTCAAGGAGTCAGAGATTCAGGCATGGCTGGATTCAAAATCCCGAGAGGCAAAGGACAGGATAAAGCCCGGCTTCAAGCAACCGGTGAAGAGTAAGAAGACCCTGGCCACATGCGTAACTGACGTAGACAGAATCATTGAAATTGCCAAGAGAGAAGTTTTAGGTTAGATCGAATTTTAGTCCAACGAATATTAAGGGTCAATAAAGAAATGTATGAAACTGACTTAATGCTTCTTGTCAAACTCATCAAGACTGCGAATTACTTTTGATGGAGAAATCTTTTTTGTCCTCATTTCAGCAATGAGTTTCTTTTCCGCATCTGTCAACGAACTCATCAAAGGTATCTCAGCGGATTCAAATAAAGGTTCTATATCTCTTCGAACGGCAGTCCACTCGCGTATTATTTCGTAGAGACGGCTATCAATCTTTTTTATTTTGAAGGAGATCTCTTTCCCTTTTTCTTCGGACAGTTGAGTAATTCTTGTCTGCAACTCTTTTTCTCCTGTGACACTTCCCCAGGCCATGTGTGATTTTCGTCTGAATAGAAAAATATTATTTGCCGAATCCCGCACAGCTATAGCATAGATGACTGCTTCAAACGGGTTAACGATAGTGGCAGCCCTAACGTCGGGAGAGAGAAACAAGAAGTCGAGGGATCTATTTGCCTCAGTTGCAGCAAGAAAATATATCAGTGAATAGTCGAGCGCCAAGGTCATGGTGTTTTCGGGCAGAAATAGCTTAATGAGGTCATTGCCGCCACTCTTGAATGGATTCACCTCTCTGATAGAAATATAATCCGGATTAATGTTCAGGAGAGGGGCAATTTTTATAAGAGTGTCATTGCTGAGAGATGCATGGCCCCGTTCAAACTGTGCGATGGCGGAACGTGCCAGCCCGACTGCTTCTGCAATATCATTCTGAGTTATTCCCTTCCCTTTTCTAACCACCGCAAAAAGAGCACCCAACTCAGTTTTGGATTCATTCTTTTTCTTCATACAAAAATTATAGCGGAATCTACTAACATTGTCAACAAATAAAACAAACCTTGATATAAATTAAAGACTAGTGTATATTACTAACATTGTTATTTTATAACACTAACTATTTTATAATAAAAGGTGGGGCTGATAGGACGACACCACCTTTTCAAAAGGAGGTGCCGTATAGGTCAGGTAAACGCACTTGGTGCTCCCCGTCGCCACGATTATAACACGTTGGAGGAGAGGGGAGCAGTCGTTGAAAGGAAATATCCATGGCTACTGCTGATTGCAAAAACAAAGTACTGTGACTACGATTGGGAAGAAGTCGCACATGAGGCCATTAGCCGTTTTTTGGTATCTCATGTATCTATCGTCAACGAAAGACATGCGTGTGCGATACTCGTACTCAGCCTGAGGCAGGCATTCAGAGATCTTTTTCTGAATCACAAAACGGAGAGCCTGGAAGAAATGGTAGAGACAGGGGTTGAGCTGCCTCAATCCAATGAAAACACCGAAGAAGCAATAGTTGAAAAAATGCATATCGATAAGGCGGTAAGCCTGCTCACCCCGCCAATGCAGGCTGTCCTGAGCCTGCGGCTGCAGGGTTATACGCTCCAGGAAACATCCATCACGCTCGGAATGTCTTTGAGCAAAGTCTATGCATTAGAGAAACGCGCACCAAAAATCATGCGTCAACTGATTTCAGGCCGTTCTCTCGAAGCCCTGTAGAGGTGCCTATGGGGGAATATAAAAAAAATGTTCTTGCTCTGACTTCACGGTGCATACCATATTATCCGGCACTGCGAAAGATCGCAAAGTCAATTTCCGGTTCAATACTTTTTCAACAACTTGAGTATCTGTTTAGTATCAAGGAAGGCGAACCATTCTACAAATTCCTGGAACCCTGTCCGGACCATAAGGACTACCGTGAAGGGGATTCCTTCACCGAGGTTTTAAGCTTTAGTTCTTCTGAATTCAGAAACGCATTTGACGAAATAGGGATCAGATACAAATCCAAGACTGCTTTTATAGAAGCATCACTGGCAGGAAATCCATTTATGGAAAAGCCTTATCTGAGCTATATCGACAAACGAACAGGCCTTACATGGTACCGAAGAAATAATACCGTTGTACAGGACATTATAGATGGCCTAACCGATCCAGCAGCAGATAATTTTTCTTCATCTACTGTAGATAATGAAACTCCATCCTCTGGAGAGCACCAATCAATAGATGCAGAAATGAAAGAACTTGACCTCAATTCTAATACAAAGAATACCTCAGAGAATACGCAAAGAACTACTACGGGACAGCAGCCGAATGTGGTAGTTATAGATAATGAAGAAGAAAGAGAATACACACAAGACAAAGTTGCAGAATTTTTGCCCATTAGCGCCCTCTCGGTAGCCGAGAGCGTTATGCTCGCACATCCCAAATTGTCCAAGGGCAAAATATATCATGCGCTTTGGGTTCTTCATTGGCAGGTGCAGAATGGGTATGTTGTCGATAAAACATGGAGAAATGTCACCGAGGGGATGATACGTGGGGGTATCCTGCACCCACCCGGGTGTCCTACTCCAAGCCAGTTCATCGAGGTCAAACACAGGGAAGAGGAAAGACGTTTAGTTGCCAGGATGAAATCTGACCAGACCCGAGCAGTTGACGAAAGGCTGGAGTTGGAATTCAACGCTCTCCCCGAAAGTGAAAAAGAAAAATGGCACCAGGTGTATATTCAAAAAACCGGGATAACAGGTCAATCTGCTGTTTCATTCGGCGCAATAGGCGAGTGGAAAAAATGGAAAAATGGGGAGTTGTGACAAGCTTGTTCCGACTCCGCTTCAGACCTGTCCTTGAATTAATTGCTCAGATGCAGACCATGCCGCACCCTGTGCGCATCCACATACACGTGTCCATATCCCACCCTGGAAAACGGTCATGAACTAACTTACTGTAATTATTAGTTTTTTGGTCCTGACTTAATACTGCCTGATTAGGTGAATTTTATGTCACTGGATATTTTGACGATCCGGTGGGTAGTTATTCGCCTCACGGCGTTCAGGCTGTTGACCTTTTCCGTTGGGGAATATTTAGAAAGTTTAAGAAAAAGGATTCAAAGTGGTTTGAGATTTTCAAGGGAAAGGTGGCTTTTGAAGAGCAATAGCTATTAATTTTATCAAAATAAAACTCTAGGTATCCATTCATCAAATTCCTGCGGTAAAAGTGAAAGCACTTCAGTGCCGTTCATAATGTAAAGATCATGAGTCAAATCCAGTTGCTGTATCACTTCGATAAATCGAAAGAGTGATCCATGCTTCTTTTTAGAAACAGTAGCTTGCTTAGGTTTCTTGTTATGTAGATCGAAATATAGAATATTTGCCGCCTCAATTACACCTTTATTGGTTATGAATCCTTGACGTGCGGCAAGTTCCTGATAAATTTTACTGGTTTGAAATAATGGCCCATTTAACAGAATTGGAATTGTATCACCATACAATTTATAGATATTGAAAGGACCTATCAGCAAATGATAATAGTAACGACGAAAATCAAGATCGAGGATATGTCGACAATCTCTTCCAGGAAGTCTTTTACCAACCTCATTAGGAGGACATACATAATCGAAGAAATAAAGCGAGAGCCAACTCCAAAGGCCTATATGTGATTCAACCTGTGAATACGGAAGCAAACGGATTCTTTCATAGAGAAATTTCGCAGCCTGTAATTTGTTGTGGAAATCTCTTTTCTCAATTTCTATATCTCCAGGTATCTTCGCAGAACACCATGAGTCATTAAGCAGTTCATACGGAGGCTTCTCTATAGATCCTTCGCGGATGGAGGCTAGATAACCTCTAAATTGATCAATCCCTTTTTCATTCAATATCCTGACATGGTCGCTCATCTCTATGCTCTCATTTGCTGAAATTGAACAAATTTCTCCAAAATCCGATTTGATCTACAAAATGCATCTACAGCATCATCGATCCATCTAAGTTTTTCCTGAATAATGGGTTCTGATTCTCCCGAAGGGGGCAATTGATTGTCATGTGATATATTAATCACAAATTTCAACCATTGACTCATCCAATCATCAGGATCAGTTTCCGGATCGGTATGGTCTTCTGCAATAATTATTTTATACAAGATCTGACGTACTACTTCCGGATACACAAGTGTGAAAAAGGAATCGTCTGAACGTGCTATTTCACGTATGTTCTCGATGGGTACTGTCAACTATTTTGTGTAAATTTGATAAAGGGGCAAATTGGGCCGCACCTTTCCTATCGGATTTGATCTCCAAGTCAACTCCATCTTTAACGATATAAATGCCAGGAGCCTATAACAGGCATCCTCTCCGGCTACTATCTCCATAGACTTCGTTCTTCTCCTGAATTCCTTATTCAACCGCTCAATAATATTCGTTGTCCGTAATGATATCCATTCTTCCTCCGGGAACTTAAAGAACGTCAAACAAGCATCTATGGAATGAGTTAATGATTTCACCGCCGAAGGTACCTCTTTATTCCACTTCTCATAAAAGCTCCTGTAAAATTCATCTGCCTTTCCCTTTGAAGATGCATAGAATATGGATCTCAGATCATCCGCTACTTCCTTTTTCACCTTATGAGGTACCTTCGCCAGTACATTACGAGCCACATGCACCTGGCACCTCTGTACGTTTGCATTTGGGAACTCTTCTTCAAATACTTTCTCCAGACCGGATAGCCCATCCATAATCCCGAGCCGCACCGATGTTCCGTCGAGCCCTCTGCTTTTAAGATCCCTGAAGAACTCCCGCCAGTTAGTCGCTGATTCCTTGTCGCCGCTCTGCAGCCCAAGCACTAATTTTGTTCCATCCTCCGTTACCCCTATTGCTGCAAGTACGGGAATGTTCTCTACGCTCCATTTCAATCTCATCTTGAATATCACACCGTCTACAAATATGTACTTTATTTTCTCCTGGGATAAATCACGATTGCGCCACTTCTCTACTGCGCCCGTCAATTCCTTGTTCGCTTTGCTCACTTCTTCAGGGGAAATCCCTCGCCCTATAAGCCGCTTGCTCAACATAGATAATGTCCGGGTGCTTATCCCCGTCAGATACATGATCGACAGATCCTCAGTGATCCGGTCTTCATATCGCTTGCTGCGCGGTAATACCTGCGTCTGATATTCTCCTTTCCGATCTCTCGGTACCTTTACCGCCACTTCTCCTATGCCTTTAATGCAGAAGTCCCTGTGATAGCTTCCATTGCGATGGTTTGTATCCCCTTCCCCACGCTCATACTTCTCACGTCCTAATACGTGCGTAAGTTCTGCCTTCATGAGGTTCGTCAAATACTCTCCTACATCCTTCTGAACATTCATTGTGGCCATTTCAAATATCCTCGACGGATTATCCTGTAATTCTTTGATTAAACTTACGACTTCTGGTACGCTAATCTTAATTTCCATGGGTGCTCCTCCTTTTTATTTTTGTTATTGGTCTAACAAAATATTTTATAGGAGGTGCGCCCTTATTTTTTCCCTTATTTGAATTTCACACAAGAAAGTTTACACTACCTTCTCGATGTCTCGATTTAACTGAAGACTCGGCCAATCACCAGTCAAGTCGATTCGCCAGACTGCCTGTCCTAAATTAATAAAATCTACCGCAAGAAGGCAGAGCCTATCTGCTGGTTCATCCTCAGTACGTTTTGGTATAACCCTATCAGCAACTGCAAGTATGCGTCCATTATTATCTACCACCTTAATGCGGAACATGATCAAGGCTTGTGGATGCAGATTTTCAAGCACTAAATTCTTTGGAAACTCCGGACTTGCAACAGTTCCACATGCAAAGCGCTTGAAATAGTCTCTCCTATATGCTTCTATGAAAATTTTTGCCTGTTCAGGCAATGCGAGACCATCGAGCTTAACCGTTGCATCAAATGCAAGTTGTGCTTCAGGGATTTCCTGAAGTGAGACGGAGACTCTATTGCGTAGAATTCTTTTTCGACCTGTGTAATTAAACCTTCTAATCATAAATTAGCGTCCAGTGAGGTTGTTGTTCTGATTTTTAAATCACGTTTCGGATCGAAGCCAATAATCTGTAGCCAGCATTCTCGGGTTTCCAGTGTTAACTGCACCATATTCTGCTTAGCAATATTCACTGTGAGTCCCTTTGCACTAATACGGATTGGAGGCTTACTGAGATCGAAATCATATGCATTATATTTCCGAAAAGGATTTCCTTGTCGAATATCGTATGCGATTTCGACGTTAATAAACTTAGGAATACGTTTTGCCAGAGGATTGATGGTAAGTCGAAACCCCTGAGGAGTTCTTTTCATTTGGAGAAACTGATCGCTCATAACCTCTGGCTGAGGGCTCTCGGTCTCACCCATACCAGGGTGTTCTTCTGGCCTTGGAATGTCTCCTTGAGGTTGGCTGTATTTTGGAAGGTCAATGTAGAAGATATCTCGTAGAAGTGAGACGTCTCTCCCTTCAGCAGGTCGCGAGATAATTTTGACTATCTCTCGAGGACTATTCTTCACAAAACGCAAACATGATGGGCCCTTGTCATAACGGCCTCTGAATTTGGGTGACCGTTCCTGCCATTCTGTATGAGCTGGATTCTCAGAATCACCCAAGAGTTTCGAGAGCGGCTTGTCAGAGACTGATACAATTACTCTCATTCCTTTCTGTCTCAGCGATGAAATGCCTGTAATGGCAACACCATCCCGAATGAAATAATCCTCTCCCTTTTCGAGTGTCATATCTCTTTCGAGGAAGACTTTAAATGAAGAATGCTGAAGATCCTGTCCAGTGTGTTGAACCCAGAGTGGAATGTGTAGAGCGATTCTTTCAGGAGCATCGAATTTTTTCCTCAGCAATTCCAGGGGCTCTCTCTCAAGGAGGCTGTCATCCCATTTCGGGGCTTGATCTGTTGGGAGTTCCTTTAATTTTATAAAATTATCTGCTGAAAGGCTAATCGCCCATCTCGCCAAGTCCAGGCGTTTTAGAATCGTGTCCTTGTCAGGCCAGTTTGTTAGCGAAACTAATTCAATTATGTTTTCTGAATCGATAATCTCCTTATTTGTCCCACTCATGACCACAACCGTAAGATCATTGGATAGAATAGGGAAAAAGTACTGATTAATTGTTGCTCGCATAATATCTTGTGCGCTAATGTCCTTATCGGGGTAAGGAATAATAACAGAGAGACCAGATTCCTTATTTCGTTTAAGTGAAAAATCTCTGCAAAATTCATCTACGATCTCACTATTGTGAACAGGGAGGACGAAATCGTCCTCAAAAGTACCGTAATAACCATAAGGAGCATACTTTTTCCCGTCAGTCCAGTGAATTTTTAAAACCGATTGGCCCATGAGCAATTTTCTTGGGTCATTTCTGCGGATGGTTACCCCAAAAAATGAATTTATCCTTGAAGCCGCCTGGAAGACTGTTTTCCCCAGGCCCCATCGTCCCCGTGCTGTAGAACCTTCTACCGCACGTCCGATGTTGCGCCAGAAATAGAAGAAATCGTTTTTAATACCTCCTGTTCTTCTGTCCTCATTTTCTCGAATATCTCCTTCTAACCCTCGAGTTCCAAAATCCTCAATAAGAATGAAGTCAATCGGCTGTGTTGGATTTAAACGTTCGAGCAGCCCGGCTTGCTCAGATATCATATGTTCATATAATCCATTGATGTATTTCTGACTTTTTGGGGATTGTAATTGTTCGTCTGAAGATGAGAATGAGATAATGACTTTAATCTTTTCTCCAGGTACCGCAGCATCAAGAGAGTTCTGTATAGCCTCACGAATGAGCGCATCAGAGAGACTGCCGAGGGCTTCTGCCGAGAAGAATTCCCCCTCGATTGGGTCGATATTAATCTCCCCACGACTCATCTCACGAAAGTTCCACTGCGAAAAACTCATAGACCTTTTTTTCAATTCACTGCGTTTTAGTTACTATAAATATAGATTTTTTAACATAAATGTCAATCGATATTTCATTTACGCATTGTTATTTTATTCGGCTGCAACTCCGCAAGCGCATATTCGATAAAAAAAGATAATTATATTTGTAATATGCACCGTTATTCCTCAAATATTTTTGTAAATTGTTTTTACTCAACTGCACAGATAATCAAAGCATATCAACTTTAAATCTTCCCGCGCTAATTCGAGTCTTTCAGTTGATGTTGCTTCAGGAGAACTCATCCCATATTTCTCTCTCATCTCATTTATCTTTTCAATAAGGGTCTTGGGTATCATGTTTTTCTGGAATTCTTTATGAATCTTACGGAGTTCCTTGACCTGTGTCCCAGCCATTGGCTGGTTGAGATATTTAAGAACTTCTAGTGCTTCCTTTCTGTCTACATCAGGATGATTGAGATATCCCTGAATTAATGTCGCTATCGTCTGTTGAATCGGATCGATGACCTTGGGGACAGACTCAAGAGCCACCTTTTCATGATGTGTCGTGAGAATATGCTCAATTATCTTTCCCTGTATCTCAAAAACGTTATAATCGCCGATTACCCGTTCTGTCTCAGGCAAGCATGAGATGAGATGAGCAATAAGGAATCGGTTGTCAACTATACGCCCTGTTTGAAGATCATAGTAATTCCAGAAATGGAGTTTACCTTTCTCTTTCTCGGCTTGGAGATAGAAGAATACCCCCTTGGCTCCTTTCTTCATTAACCCTGAATGGATTCCATGTGGTAAATCTTCTATCCATTTCTTGCCCTCTCTTGCCAGCAGTTCCTGAATCTGTTTTAAGAGAAACTCACTGCTTGCAAGCTCTACAAACTGTTCTTCTTCGTCAACCACACTTGTGTCTTCGTCTTCGATTCTCTTCAAGGTATTGAATGTTTTCGGATGAACCATTTCACCGAGGACACTTGAATCAAGAAAGCCGACTCTGTCTATATCCGATATCTTTCGCTGAAGGCTCTCGACGAGCTTCAGCAGTCTTTCCAGCCCTTCATCAGGAAACATATTCATTATCAACAATGTATCAAAATCAGTTCCGATGCGGTCTATCCTGCCAGCACGCTGCACCATTCTTGTTGGATTCCAGTGGAGATCATAATTGATGAGATATGCGCAATCCTGGAGGTTCTGCCCTTCAGATAAAACATCAGTAGATATTAGGATATCGATTTCATTTTCTGTGCCTATCCATTCAGATTTGTTATTTGCTTTTGGCGCAAAAGCCTTGATCAATCTCCGCCGGTCCTTGGGATCTGCTCCGCTGTCCATGCGTTTGATTAAAGGATTGCCGATAGATTGCCTGAAGTCAGCCCCTTTTTCGCTACCAAGTTCACCGAATAAATAGCGCGCGGTATCTTTGTAATAGGTAAAAATCAGTGTTTTCTTCCCTTTTAATGGTCCGGAAAGAATGTCCTTGAGTTTCTGAAGTTTCGCATCTTTTCCCGGGTCAATCTGCTTCACCTGCTTCCAGATTTCAGTCAGGATATCTATATCATGCTGCACAGCCTCATGTAGTTTCCTCAAGTTATACTGGGCTGTATCAACCCTTTCCATTGACTCCATTATTGCCTTAGCTTCCTCGCTTGCATCAATCTCTTCGGCCCTTGATTTCGGCGTGGCATCATCCTCTTCCTCTTCTCTTTCAAGGTATCTGAGTGATTTATGAAAATCGCTGGATTTTATGAGTTTCCCGTCAAGGATGAATGACTCAAAGGTCTTTTGAAATTCCAGGGCCCTCTTGATGCTGATCCTGAAAGCTGCAATGCTTGACTCAAATCTCTTCAGATACCTGCTCTTGAAGATTCCCACCAAAGCCTGTTCTCTGCCTTCTTCAAACTCATCTTTCTTAACGCCTGCCTTTTTGTATGACTCAAGATTATAAGGAGCGAGTTTGAGCTTCCCTATCCCGGTCACAATGTGTTCATAGATCCCGCTATATGTTTTTTCAAGATTATAGTATTCTGTTTTCAGCTTTCTCTGTGGAAAGTGTATTTTCTTGCCTTCGATTGTTGCGTCCGGATAAGCCCTCTTGATAAACTGACGTGTTCTTCTGATTACTATTTCCTCAAGAAGGTTAAAAAGTGCTGTGATACCGTGGCTGTCTCCAGAGTTGCGCCTTGCAGCAAGAAAATATCTGTATAAATCTCCTATTCCAGCAGATGAAAAGTAGCTTCTGTCACCCCGTGTGAACAGAATAATCTGGTTGTAGAGATCAAAGAGGTCATTGTTGATAGGCGTTGCGGTCAGGAGAATAAGCTTCTTTCTCTCGCCTGCCTGTCCTTTGCCTGCATTCAGACTGATGATGCGTTCAAGACTTTCATAACGCTGGGCATTCCTGTTCCTGAAATTGTGGGACTCGTCAATAAGTACTACATCCGCATTTCCATATTCCTCTGCAGAGAAATCGGCCTGGCCGACTTCTTCCTGGGAAAGTATAGTTGCTGCAATGGATGCTTTCTTCAACTCACCGTCCCACATGTCGCGTAACGAAGCAGGGCAGATGACAAGGGCCTTCTGTCTCATATGATATGCATAGTCTTCAAGGAGCTTTTTCCCTATCCAGGTTTTCCCGAGACCAACGGAATCAGCTACCATAACGCCGTCGTACCTGAGCAATATCCTCCGTGCCTTTTTCACCGCGTCTTCCTGGAACTCGGCAAGCTCCACAGCAGAACGCCCAATCTGTTCAGGAACAGTTTCAAGATCATCCTTAAAGTATTCATAGAGTGCTTTCATATAGACTTGATACGGGGTGTATTCTTTTGATCCGAATTTTGATGCATCGAGCAGCTCAATGAATTTTTCCTTATAATCCTCTGCGTCCTGCCATTGTTGCTCGAACCATTGCTCAAGCTCGATGATCGCTCTGGCACCGATTTCACTTTTAATGAGCTGCCTGTTCTGAGGCTTGATGTGCTCGCTCGGTTTCTGTTCGCTCAGCCAGGCTACAGCTCCCTGCGCTTCTTTATCTTCAGCCTCCTGCACATCCAGGAGCACCTTATGTGCAAGATTTAATTCACGATTGCTGGTAAGACCTGGAAATGTAAAATTACTCGAACCGACTATAGCTACAACAGGTTTGAACCTTTCAAAAAGCATCTGCTGTCCGGGTTTGTCTGAATAGAAGAGAAAGCACTTGGCATGGAGGAAGCCTTTCGCATGGCGTTTTAGCTCTACATTTTCACGTCTCAAGAATCGAATCAGATCTTCAACAAGTTTCAGGGTCTCTTCATTAAAGGGTTCGTTCTCCAGGTCTGTTCGTACGGACAGATTTAATTTTGTCGTGTCCGGTTTCAGTCCAATTCTTTCACCGCTGGTTGGCTCTTCACCTAATAGAAGCCTGAAACTCCCAAGCCCTGAAAGGCCTTCTTTCAGAAGATTATACCCTTGGATATTGAAGTATGCTGTCACAACATCCATGGACTGGCCCTGATGATTCTCAAGAATCGCGTTGAGGATATCCGATAGCTTGTACTTCTGGTTGTCTATGACATAAGGAATTTTCATTTCTTTTTCCCTGTCATCTTGTTGAACATCTCTGTCCAATCCTTCCATACAATATCAAAGGCCGGAAGCTCTTTCAGCATGGGACCCAAACGATCTTCCCACGCTTTTTTATTCAGAGTCTTAAGGTTATTGGATATCAATCCTTTTATATCCGGCTTTATGTCTCTGACGCGGCATTTCTCCTCAAACATGGGCAACAATTCATTCCATTTGAAGTGTTCTCTGGATAAGCACAGTATATACCAGAGGTCATATAAATCTCGGGGGCGTGGCCATTTCTTTTGCTGCTGGAGAAGGGAACGCAGTTTTTCGGCGACAATTTCTTTTTTCGAGTATGAGCGTATCTTGAAAGGGGAGAGGTCGGAATATACCGATTTAATAGAACAAACAACCGGCGTTTCAAGAATAGGTTCATCAAAGGTAAGGTGAACCTTTACTTGGGGCAGCCCCTGCCTTCTCGCACCACCCCGGTTATACTCAACAGGAATCTCTATCTGAAAATCTCCCGGAATAGTATGCGGCTTTTTAACCGCTATCCTAATCCCTGATTCGCTTTGAACCTTTTCGGCACTTTTTTGCAGCAATTGTAAAGATTTATCCAGATTGTCACCACCGGGCTTGCAGCTGAAGTCTATGTCCTCTGAGAATCTGTAACCTTCGTAATAACAATGCCTGAGACATGTTCCACCCTTAAAAATCCATCCGTGACGTGTTAGCCCAGAATGTGCAAGGCCTGATAAAACCCATAGGATGACGTAATCCTTTTCAGCCTGGTCGAAGCGAAGACCTTCTTCTTCCGCTATTCGATGAAGTGCGGCAGTCGTAATCATGCCTTAATCTCCGTGTTAACCAATAACCCCCACCTGCGGTTGTATTTTCCTTTGTGCGGAAGTGTAGGATCGAGCGGAGAAAAGCCCGGTGCAAGTGTGACCACCTTTCGGAGTGCTTCAACATTTCCCAAGCCTAATGTCTCCATCAAGAACCCAAGTCGCTTGGCAACTGCGCTGTTTCCTATTTTAACTGCATATTTGCGGAGTTTGGATTCATTTAGTTGTGTCCAACCGATGGACAATACTTTGGCGACTTCTGCTACTCCACCAACATATCGCGGGAGATCCAGTCCATCAACAATGGTCTTCTCCCTGTCTGTAACCATAAAGGGCATCTCATCAATCCAGTCTTTTACAACGCCGAAAAACTTTTCGGGACGCAGCGAGATGACCTTGTAACTTACACCGAGAACTTCACCTGGTGGCCTCCGCACAGGATGATTCGTTGCCACAAAAACAGTCCGGGGAAGCTGTTCTGTCATGCCATGATGGTTCAGTGCTGACCAGTATGCAATTGCTGCGGGGGAAACCAATTCCATGGCAACGATGAATTCATGAAGTTGAGGAGTTCGGTCTTCTCCCGACGAAAGCGGTATAATAGCAAAGCGTCCGCGTTTGATGCGCCGTATCCACCCTTTAGTCTGAAGACGTTCAAGGAACTTCTGGGTCGAGTCCTCACCCTTATAGCCCAGTATTTCCTGGGCCTCTCCGGTGGTGAAGGCAGCCTTTCCGCTCACCCTGGCCAGGAATCTCGCCTCAGCCCTGCCCAGCGGACCGCGTGTTATATTTTGTGTGCCTTTGACGGGCTTATTTTGACCGGTTATGGCGCTCACAATATAACATTACAGGAAATGACTTTAGAAATCAAGAAATTATTGGTAGTTTCACCAGATGGTGAAACAGACAAATGTAGTGAAACTAAGATCGGGCAGATTTAATAATCGCTTCAACCTGTTCGTTTAAATATTTTTTTCCAAAAGCATTTGCATGTCTCCAACCCGCAGATACTTTTTTCTCAACAGTATATTGCTGAGATTCGCCATCAGGCACTAACCGGAAAGAAGTCTTGCTATGTAAGGTTGGCATCCCATCCTTGACCTGCCAGTCAAGGACATGTGATTTGATACTATGTAATTTGCTCAAAAAATCGCTCGCCGACCCAAACCGTCTGGACGCGTCTAAATTGCAGGCAGCGTTAATGATCCTTCGAAGAGGAACGCATACCCAAGGCGGTAACGTTTGCAAATTAACGATGGCCGACTGTTTTATCCTCCTTTTCAATACTGAATCAACGTATATACTTCTATCCACTGCATCTTCTATACGGTCATGTTCTGCGAGTTCCTTTTTATTCAACCATTTAAGGCCATCATAGGGAAGGAAGCCACCCAATAACTGATAAAGAAGAATGCCGACTTGGTACATATCGCCGGACTTGGTATATAGCCCTCCATCAAAAGACTCAGGTGGTGTATAAAGAAGACTGTGCCCAGAGCCAGGAATACCGGAACCACCCGGCGCCAATTTTTTAACTGACCCGAAGTCGCCGATAACTGCTTCACCGGAATCTCCTATCAGAATATTTTGTGGTTTCAAATCCCTGTGGATATATTCGTGGACGTGCAAATGACTCAAGCCTTCGAGCGCATTCGACACGAGCTGTATGGCCCGTATATTCCCTGGTAATCCGCGAGACAAGAGATCGTCCATATCACCCAGCGAAAAGAAAGGGGTCATAAAAAAGGCATATCCATCGGCAATTGTTCCAGCATGCAGAATCTTTATTACGTATTTAGAATTTATTTCTGCAAGTTGCTTCGGCTCAGCGTGGTATTTCTTGTCACCGCCCCAATAGTAGTATTTTATGGCTACAGGTTGCCCAGAAACATTATTTTTTCCTAAGAAGACGTAACCGTTAGCTCCTTTAGACGGGAATTTCTCAAATGTTATGTCCTTAGATAATTCTATGATTGAATCTCTGATTGCCTTTGGCAGCTTGGGAATATCAATGCTCAGCATTGTCATGTTGCTCAACTCGACAGCAAAGTGAAGGCTGTTTCAAATGCTGTTTTTTGATACCCATTGATATTTTGCGGTATCTGCTGAGGTTTTCGTTTAAGGCAGGCGGAAATCGTTTGAGGAGCAAGAAGTTCTACCTCGCACTCGGTAAGTTGTATTAGTGCCTCGATTTTGAATGACTTTCCTCCACCTGCGAATCCGCCTTTCTCAGGACGTTTCTTTACCGCGACTTTTTCTATGCTATAGTCTCTGAATATGGCATCAAAAGAGGTCTTCAAAGATTTTATATCTTCCTGTGAAGCAGAGTTCTCAAGAGGCAGCTTCTTAGTCGGACAGTCCACAACCACATAGCTATTCGCGCTTCCCTCCAATATTACAAGCCGAGCCTCACTACCAGCAAGTTCGATACCGCAGACTCTCATCGTTTACCCCCTTATTAAGATATTGTTTGGCGTTACCCTTTCCCCTCCACAATTTTTATCTCCTCATCAGTCAGCTCGTACAGCTTATAAACGATCTGATCTATGAGCCAGTCGGTCTTCTTTAATTTTTCTTTAATTGGCAAGAGTATTGTGAGAGATTTTTCATATTCAGATTTAAGATTAGAAATTATTTTGTTATCAGATAGGCTCATATCAACACGGGCACGGTTCTTATGGAGGATGTTCATTAGGCCATCAAAAGATAATGCATCTTCATTTTTCTGATAATCGCCAAGATATGATTTAATAGTCGCTTTTCCCGTCAGGGCATCGATTCCGATATTGCCTTTATCATCATTCTGAATCTTTAGCTCCTTCTCCAACCAAGATAAGAATCGTTTTATCTCAACCTGTTTTTGTTTATTTATCTGAGTAATCTGTTCAACAAGATTACCGAGAATATCATGTGCTACATCCAACTGTTTACATAATTCGTCTTCTCGCATTTGATATTGCTCATTGAAGGGATCGGCATTATGTCTCTTAATGAGTTCAGGGTCCGGGCGATACTCTTTCTTTAAGCGGGCTTCAACAAAAGAGAAGATGATGTCATACTTATTACCCTCAAGATATAACTGATAATAGCTCTTTGCCTCATCAGTTAGCCTTTTTCTCTCTTTTATAGGTGTGACAAACGATATACGACAAATGGGGAAAGCTTCAAGATTAGAGACATTTATTTTGGGGTACACCTCACGAAGCAAGTTAACATTTTCTTTTGCGATTATCCATGGCAAAACCGGTGAGTTAATGATAGCCAAGAGGAAAAAAAGAGAATATCCTTTGCGAGAATCAATTACATTAAAGATATCCGTGTTATTGATAAAATGCGCCTCACAATATGAAGCAATAAATCTGAGCGGAGTCTTTTGAACTATCCTTTGAACAAGAATGCGGCTGGATAAGAAAAATCTGTCTTCTCCTCGAACTGCTAACCATGGACCGTATTTTATCCAGGCGCCCTGCCACTCCACTTCATAACGGCTTACGCAGGTTCCCGTTAGGAGCGGCTGCCAAGTTTTATCAATTTTTTGAAAGCCAGTAAAAGCCCGACTTTCAATAATTTCTCTTGCTTGAGGTGGAGTACCTTCATGCAGTCCATAGGGTCTTGCTCCTCTTGATAGGTCTGATATTGAGCTTAATGGAATGCTTCTTGATTTCAAGCGAGAAATTAACTGTGACTCATAAGGCATAACAAAGAAATTGATGATCGCATTAGGATGTGCAGCTAATTCCTTCTGTTTTGTTTCAAATGAAGAACACCATCTTCTTAGTCCGACATCAATAAGGCGCTCCTCTATTGAAGTCTCATAATTTGTTCGATAAACTTTTATCATGTGATTTTCAAAGGGAACCTTGTTTTGCAATATTAATAGAATGGTAGTTATTTCCGCCCCTCCAAAGACATTTCCTGTATCAATAATCGAAGTAATAGTTCTGCGGTTTAGTATAAGTTTTCTAAGGGAGAGGCCATCGTCAATCGAGCACCAAGTGTTTGGAATAATCATTCCAAAACGTGCGCAGGGAACAAATCGGATAAACTGCTCAATAAAGAAGGAAAAGCTGTCAAGATTGTAAGAAGAGGTCATGAAATGTGATTTGATCCATTGCTTTTCACTTAAATCAAATATTGCACCATATGGTGGATTGCCGAGCACTGCATCAAAGCCAGGATTTTCCTTTTCCCTACCTTTCTCATAGAAAATTTCAGGAAATTCCAGCTCCCATTGAAAGAACCGTTTTTCTTTGGCGAAAATTATGGCGCTCTCAGAAATTTGTCTGTCAGTTTCCGACAGCTTTGACAAAGCTTTATTCAAATCTTTTGCATTGATAAACGTCTCTGCCTCTTTGCTTCTCAGAAAGTCCAGTGCAGGTGAAGATTCAGTCTTTTTCCTTTTGCTACCACCATTATTCCCAAACCACTGACTGACATATATATCCAGTATTCTCTTAAATGGTGCAAGAGTATCACTTGCCTTTCTGTATTCAGCGCGGGATTCTTTGACCTGTGTTGCAGTGACATCCGACAATTCTCCCACATGCCTCATCAAGTCCGTTGCAAGCATAAGACCCGCAAAGCGGCTTCCGAAAAGTCCCATTTGATCTTCATGAAGGGCCGTTTTAACCTCGCCGACCGTTGTCCCTATTAATGAGTTCCCGCACTTTAAGTGATGATCAAGGAATGAAAGCGGTGCCCCGAGGGTGAAGCAATCCAGCCAGAGGGAGACCTTTGCCAGCTCGACAGCCATTGGATTAAGATCAACACCGTAGATACAACGTTTAAGCACATGACGTTTGAGGAGATTAAGATCGTTCAAGCGGGTCTCATCAATGGTGATATTCTGTTTCTCCATCTCCTTTAATATGGTCTCTCTCGTTTCCCTGAGAGTCGCCATGACAGGATTCCATGGGAAACCGTTCAGGAAATCGATCATTTTGTCTGTGATGAAATCAACCGCCTCGACGAGGAAATGACCGCTCCCCATTGCAGGGTCAAGCACTTTAATATCAAACAGTTCATCAACAAGCCATTTAAATGTGAAGGCCGTCTTTTCAGGGTCATCTCCTTTCATCCCTTTTTTCTCAAAAGCTTTTGCCCTGGAGACCGCTTCCCGGTGAGTCTGTTGAGCTTCTCTGAATTTCGGGGTAAGTGCTTCAAGTTTTTCCTTCAACACCGGTCCGACGGTGTTTTCGACAATATATTTCACTATGTAATCCGGCGTATAGTAGGAACCTGTTGCCTTCCTCTCATGCTTTGTGTTTTCAAGATAGACCGTACCTTTTGACAGCATGCGTTCCTCAGCATCTTTACCCCGCCCTGTCTTCAGTATCTTCTTTTTCTGTTTTAAAGCTTCCCTGTAAGGAATAATTTCCTCTGTCTTCTTGCCCTCACAGATTGCCATCTTTTCAGGTGCGATACGGAGGTGGAATTCAAGAAGCCCTTCATAGATGCTTCCAAGATGACGGACGCCAAGGGATTTGTAATCGATGAATACCCGCTTGAATGTCTTCTCATCCTCATCTCTTGTAAGGAGATCCAGTCCGATGGTGAAGAAATTGTCAGGGACCTTGTTTTCTATGAGAAGCCTTGCATTCACTGCCTCCTGGCTGTCATCTTCCGGATTCACAGTTGTCATAAACAGACCGCCGTTATAAGCAGGGACATTCAGGGTGATATCACCGGTATCAATTGCTTTAAAGAGCGTCTGGAGTCGGTCATAGAAATCAGTTGAACGGGAATCAAAAGGAATCTTCAGGGAAAGCAGGTCCTTGCTGTTGAATGAGGTATCTCCCAGCGCATGAGCGATTTCTGATTTTATCGCTGAGAGGCTTATCCCGTGGTATCCCCTCATCTCTTTGACAGGTAGGAGATTTCTTGATTCAGAATATAGGAGAAAGAGGAGACGGTAGAGAAAGGTCAATGTCCCCTGAAAGATCCTGTCAAGCTCGCTTTGGGAAAGCGATGGGACACCTTTTACATCCTGGATATGCGATATAAATCCCTTGGCGAAATAAGGGAATATCTCCTCAAAGACTCTCTTCTTTAAGCGCTCACCGAGTCTCTTCGCATATTCTTCACTGCCCTTCAGAAGCCTATCAAGAAAAGTTAATTTCTTTTGTTCTTCATCAGAACCCAAGACGAATGCTTCTTTTCTGAAGAAAAGATAAAAGTATCTAAAGGATTCTTCTGGGTCGAGTCGTGCCAAAACCTCTTCAAGGTCTATTTCATAATAGTTTGTTGCTCTTGAATGGGCTTTCGAAGAATAAAGTCTCCAAAGTTTACCGTTTGTGACAATGACCCAATCTACTTTTACTTTATCGAGAAGAGAGACAACAACTGCTCCTGGGTTTTCATCAGGAGTATTTATATCTCTGGTATAATCCTTTCCATCAAGGGATCTTCCCCAAGGATAGGTAAGGCAGAAACAGAGAGGTTCGACAGTATGTTTATCTCCATAAAAAATATAATCCGGCTCTTTGCTGTCGTTGTCTGTTATTTTGCTTTCCTTGAAGGAGTAACTAAGGGTTTCAAAAACTTGATTAAGAAACCCTTTTCGGAATTCTTGTTCAGATTTTCCCGACCATAGGGATTTTGCATCCTGATACATCTCTCTGAAGCGGCTAAAGACAGGTTTTATATTTTCTTTCCATTCAGGCTCCTCTCTCAGTCGTTCAAGGAGATAGTAATCACTGAAGAGAGCCCTGTTATTGAAAAATTCTTCTGACCAGTCGGCAACAATATATGCAGCCTGAAGTTTCTCATACTGGGCAATAGGATCAGCTTCTGTGTAACTGAACCGCCTTAATACTCTCTGGTCAATCCTTGTTGGCTTCAGCCTGTCGACAGTGAGAATTCTTGGCCTGATCAAAGCCTGCTTTATTCCTATTCCTTCAGTCTTATCGTCAGGCAGAACCCTCTCAATTAAATCAAAATCAATCCTGTTAAAATCACTGGTAAGCACCAGAAGATAATTGCCTACACGATTACGAAATATCCGAACAAGTGCCTGAGTATTCGCAACAGTAACAGAAGAAAGTTCGAATAGATAAATCTGTAGGAGATTCTCCTGGTTAGCTATTAATTCAATTTTTTTGATTTCCTTGAGAAGGGTTTCGTTGGTTATCCCAAGGTTGGAAGGCGATTGTTTGATCCGTTCTGTAGTATTGTACCCGAGATAAGAGAAGAAACCTGCAACCTCATCAGCATTCGAGATTGACTGGATATGTTCCGGTCTTAAGTCTTTGTCAAGCATTTCTCCTCTCGATGAGTATATATCAAAAATTCCCAATAGTTCAATTTAGACCATGTTACATTTCCATATGATTTAATAGTGGTTCGCTGGCAAAATAGTTGAAAAACCTTCCTCATTTCCCTATTGTAGATCTGCGGCCTCAAACGGAAAGCCTGCAATCACTGATTTTGCTATAAGTTAAGACAATGGATTTTGATTCTGCTGTTAAAACCATAAATAAACTACTGGTAGAGAGACAATCCCATACATTCAATAGTTCCTGGATACGAGTATGCGCTCCACATGTTTATCGTTTTTTTCAGAAAAACATAAGAATAGAAAGCGGCGGGATAGATTGGGATAGAATTACCCGTGCTTTGGATCGTAAGTTTCAAAAACAATGGATTACATCCCGACGTAAGGGAATAAAACTGTATCGGAATAAAGCTGAGGTGAAAATGATTCTTCGTAAATACGATGGCAAACTTTATACCTTTCTGACCCCGGATGATAAAGATAATAATTCGATACGGGATATCATCAGCATTGCGCTGGTAAGAATTGCTCAAAAAGGAAATGTGACAGCCAAACAGGAAATTATTAAGTTGGTCAGGTTCACTATTGATGAGTGGATCGAACATCATCCCAAAATTTCTCGTTGGAAAGGATATGAGTATTTAATTCAAAATCGCATTGAGGGCTGTGTTCGTTGCTATCGCTATTCGGGATCGTTCATGGGTTACTTATTCAAAACACTTGAATATGCGGGAAGAGGGTTAAGGCCTATAGTTGTTCATTCATTGGACGATTCTCCATATCCCGGAGGGAAAAGAAGAATCGATAGTATCGCGCAGAATCCTGAAACTGGAGAAATACTGATATATGGTAAAAATATTAAAACACCGTAAAGCAAAAAGAAAATTCATTTTACAAGGTTTTTTCACAGCAAGAAGACGCAGAAGAAGCTGAAAGCGTCTTGGTGCTAATTTTTCTTAATTTGGCATTATTATTTCCATAATTGGACTAAATATGGAAAAAGTAATGCACATATTTAAACCCAATCCATGATCGGGTACATACAACCTGTGACTTCATAGGAAATCGGCGAAGTCCTGAAGATCTTGGAGGATGGATTAACCTGCGAAGGCTGCAACGGAGAACTCTCGCTAAAACGGTGATTCCAAGTTAAGAAAGCTTTAGAAAAATTACGAACATCAAATCCAAATCAAGGAACCAAGTCTGGTCCCGCCTCTCAGCTGGATAAGCATCACAGTGAAGAGATATATTGATTAACAAGACATTGATTTATGTTGTATAATCGAACAAAATCAATTAATTCTCTGACACAAAAAATAAACGCAGATGAATACGAGAAAGAAATGCAAAGTTGAAGTCAAAAGAGATCATCTCTCTAAGATCGCCTCGGCCAGTCCCGAATTTGCCTTAGCTGAGATGATATGGAATGCGGTGGATGCTGACGCGACTAAAGTTGAAGTCATTTTTAGGGAAGATGAATTCGGCGTCAACGAGGTTGTCATAACAGATAACGGCACAGGGATTCCTTATAGCCAGGCCGAAGTCCTTTTTGTAGCCCTTGGCGGCTCTTGGAAGGCCCAGAAACAAAAAACACAGAAGGGTCGTTTTCTACACGGCAAGGATGGAGAAGGCCGCTTTAAGGCGTTTGCTTTGGGTCACGTTGTCCAATGGATTGTCGTATATGAAACTGGTGGAGAACTAAGGCGATATGCTATCGAGGGTCGAGCAGAGTCACTTGATGAGTTCATCCTTACCGATGAGGAAGTAGTAAAAGATGCCATTACTGGTGTTCAAGTTCAAATCATGGAGATCAATAAGAAATTCCACGTCCTGAGCCGTGACAAGGCCATCGAACGTCTTACCCCCATACTTGCCCCTTATCTCAGTAATTATCCCAGTGTGAGTCTCAGCATTGACGGCATAAAACTAGACCCAGCAGAAACCATCAAGAACAAGAAGAAGTATACTTTGACACCTATAGAAGAGAATGGTGAGCAATACCCTGTAGAACTCGATCTTATCGAATGGAATAGCCTGAAAGAACGAGAGCTATGGCTTTGTGATTCACACGGCTTTCCATTGGAGTTGTATAACAGGCAAATACGAGGCATTGGAGACTATGGGTTCAGCGGTTACTTGAAGTCCCCATTCATAGAGAGAATGCATGAACAAGGTATTCTGATGCTTGGGGAGTTGAATGCAAAGCTGAACAAGGCATGTGAGCAGGCGATAAAGAGCATAAAAGAATTCTTCCTGAAAAGAACTATAGAAAGTGCCAGAGAACAACTGGAGAAATGGAAACAAGAAAAAGTCTATCCTTACGGAGAAGAACCACAAACACCGGTCGAAATCGCTGAGCGGCAGGTATTTGATATTGTAGCTCTCCATGTCAACCAAAACCTTCCAGACTTCGAGGATACTGACCGCAAGACTAAAGCGTTTCAGTTTAGAATGCTTCGCCAAGCAATCGAGAGGAGTCCAGAAGACCTGCAGTTAATCATCAATGAAGTACTTCAGCTGCCCAAGGAGAAACAGGAGCAGTTGGCAGAGTTATTAAGGAACACATCCCTCGCCGGAATCATAAGCGCCTCTAGGTTGGTCACTGACCGGTTGAGTTTCGTTTCTGGCCTTGAGCATATGCTCTTCGACGAGGACATGAAGAAACACCTCAAAGAGCGAGCTCAGCTACATCGGATACTGGCAGAGAATACATGGGTGTTTGGTCACGCGTTTTCTTTGTCCGTGGATGATAAGTCGCTCACGGAAGTGCTACGGAAGCACGCCGAACTATCCAAAAGCGACATAGTTATCGATGAACCTGTCAAGAGAATTGACGAGAGTACGGGAATTGTTGATCTGATGTTATCCCGAGCTATCCCCCGCAATCACTCCAACGAGTTGGAGCACCTGATAGTCGAATTAAAGGCGCCGCGCGTAATCATAGGAGAAAAAGAGATTCAGCAAATAAAGAGTTATGCATTTGCTGTAGCGAAAGACGAACGCTTTAGAGGGCTTGATACGCAATGGCATTTTTGGATTATATCTAATGACTACGATGATTATGCAGAAATGGAGCTTAGTCAGGACAAGTTTGAATCGGGAGTTATATATAAGAGTGCGAAGCCAATTGACATAACGATCTGGGTCAAAACGTGGTCACAACTACTCCAAGAAAATAAACATAAGCTTCAGTTCATAAGGGAGAAACTCAATTACAGCATCGATCGTGAAGAGGCTCTGGCCCACCTAAAAAAAACGTATGCAGAGTTGACTGAAGGGATTCTGCCCGACGAATCACAACAGGACGAAGCGACCATAGCCATCACCGGAACTAATGCTGGATAACGAAAGGAACGATTAGCTGAGCCTTCTCCCTGATCAGTGTCTTCGTCAAGCAAATTTTCTATCGATATTCCTCTATGAATGCTTTGAACTCGGGATGTTCGACAAGAAGACGACCACCTGCTTCGATCAACCTGTCAACTTCCTCCTTTTCCAGGTTAAATGTTGTGGGTAGATTCTTCAGGAATTCACGTTCACCTTTATCTGATATGTTGTCAAATGAGATATCTACTACATATAGTTTCATCTGCCCACCCGACATGCTCGGAAGTTTGTAGCTGTCTGGGCAATGCTTATCGAGTTGCTCCTGGCAGCTTTCGATATACTGCTGCGCCTTTATCCTTTCCTCGAAGATCTGCTTAATCGATTCAATTGTTTCGAAAGAGTAATTGTCCATGGAAATAGTGCAGGTCTTTAGTCCGACGGTTGCCAGCCCCGGAGGACTTTCTTCCCGGTCAAATTTCTGTGGCGGTTCATTCTTAGCATTCACTACAATCACAAGGAGATATTTAATCTTCCCATCGTTGATCTTCTTCCTGATGCCACCCCTTACATACAAATCCTGGATAGCCCTCAGACCGATATTGTCTGCAAGCCCGCCGTCCATAAGATGGATGTAAGGATGGTTAGTCTTGTCAGAGAATATGAGATTGTTGGTGGCCCTGAAGTACCGCCCCTTGTTTATCCAATAATCTTTCAGCGCCATCTTATCAGCCTCAGGAACCTCATAATCTGGCGGAAATGGATAATTCACAAGGCTGACAGGTGCAAGGAGGAAGGGAAATGCGGACGATGCCGCTACAGCTCTTGCTACAGGATAGGAGAGGATGTCAGAGCCGATATAGTTGAACTGCTCACCGGTGAATTCAAAGAGGGCGCCTTGATATAAGTTGGTCGCATTAATGATGAGGAAGGGTCTTTTCGCTTTATTAGCTAATGCCTGAAAGGTCAGGGATTCAAAAACTGTCTTGTCGTAAAGTTCCGACGCAAGATCGATGCGGTTGAAATATGGAGATGCGAGACGGATCCAGTTCACGGGGTTCAGCAATTTAAGGGTGAGTTCCTTCTGGATGTTCCGATAGAGAAAGTTTACCTTGTAGTCTTCGAATATCCGATCTCCGAAGAGGGCATAGTAGGCGCCAGTAAAGGATCCACCTGAAACCGTTGAGATGACATCCACCTCATCGAGCAGGGTTTTGTCTTTGCCTGGAAGGTGTATCGTCCTGAGCCTTTCCAATACACCATAAGAGAATGCGGAGGCACGGGTTCCGCCGCCTGAAAAAGTAAGAATGACGAACGTCTCATCCTCATCTCCCGATCGACTAAAATTATTGAATTCGTAAGAATCGTTTTGGTGTGCGTATATTGCCGGTTGATTGATTGTATAGTGGGCGCAACCACTCAAAAAGAAAAGGGTGATGATGATCGTAAGAACAATCCGGCGCGATGTCTTAGACTTTTTCAAAACGGATCACCTTCGGCCTTGTTGCTGTGGTTCTTCTGAGGATGATTTCGCGCGACTCAGGCGTAAAATCCTTAGGCTCGATGAACGAAATCGTGTAAGTACCTGTTTCCAGTTCGATGACCTCATTGGTAAAACCTTCCTCAATATTATCGATGAGAACACGTCTTCGTTCATCGAATTCAACTAAAAGATATTCCATGCTCAAGAATATACTGCTATGCATTATTATTGTCAATTGTGATGATGAAGGGGGTCAAGCATGTCAAGCCACCTCTCAGCCAAAATAAGTATTTGCTGACTCAATATCCGGTGGAGCAGCTTTCGTGTGCATTTGACTCCTGCCAATTCTTCAAATTTACACTTATTTAAAGATCATTTAGCAGTGGAAAGAGGTGTGATAAAAGTGTGATAAAAATAGCTCAAAACAAGGCAAAATACGACAAATCTTAACGCGGTGCAAAAGCATGTTAACTTATTGATATTATGTAATAAATTAAGTATTTTCAAGCCTTCTTGGTCCCAGCCAAATCGGTTTCCTAAACCTGGTGTCGCAGGTTCGATTCCTGCAGGGGGTACCATATTTTTCAAGGACTTACAAGCTTCCTCCGAGAACGATTTTAACCAGGTGTCCATACAGGTGTCCATCCTTCCTTCCAGTTTTTTCACTTCCTCCTTTCTAAAAGATTGTGTTAAATGACCATAATGCTTTATGGTCGTGGTTATGGATGCATGACCCATCCATTTTTGAACTGTAGCCAACGACACGCCCGCCATGACACAATTAGACCCGAATGTCCGCCTCAGGTCATGGATGACCACATCTTTCAATTTAGCCCTCGTAACAGCCGATTCAAAAGACCGTCTGAAGTTTTTGAAGGGTTTACCTTGGTTATCACAAAAGACGTACTCACCCCGGTTAGGCAAAGACCGGAGGACGGTTAAAGCCTGGATTGCTAACTCTATGTAACGATCTTTGCTATACTTTGCGATCTCTGCCCTTACATGTATCTGTTCATTCTGAAAATCCACGTCAGACCATTTAACATTCAGCAACTCTTCTTTTCTTAAGCCGGTATATAAATCAAAAATTACCATAGCCTGAAGGTGTGGAGCTTTTTTCTCCTGTCCACACGCAATAATAAGAAGCTCCTGTTCCCTTTGATCTAAAATCCTTTTTCTCTCTTTGATTCTAAACCGCTTAACCTTATGAACGGGATTTGTCAGAGCCTTACCCCATTCAATAGCCTTTGTGAAAATACCGCTTAAGGTGTTTACCTCGTTGTTGATAGTATTTTCTGCAACCTTTCCCATTCTCTCTTTTTTGTATATCTCCACCAGGCGGGAATTTATCTCATGCAGGAACTTATCCCCAAAATAGTTTTTCAGCTTTTTGCAGATGCCCTTAATATTAGCTTCATACTTTGAGCCTTTGGCATGAATCGGAATATAATCACTATCGACAAAATCAGAGAACTTGATTTTAGGCGCGTACCTTTCAGGGAGCTTTTTTCTCTTAGCTACCTCATCTTTTCTTCTTATTAGAAGTTCCTTCGCAAAGGTGTGAGAATTTGAGCCGGAGCACTCCCTTTGACGAATCCCGTGCTCATCGTAATAGTCAATATAGTAGACCTCACGATTATCGGTTCTATTCAACTTCTTAAAGATTGCCATTCTTGCGGGGGACTCCCTTTTCCATAAGTTCTTCAACATACGATTCTGGGAACTTAACGCGGCTGCCGAATTTAACGGGCTTAAGCCTTCCTTGCATTACCCAAGTCCTCAAGGTTCCTACAGGAAGCCCGGTTAGTTCCGAAACCTGTTTGTAGTCTAAGAGCTTTTCAGGCATTCAAGTCGCCTTTAATCAGGATCAATTTCCACCAGTCTATCCCGGTCAACAGGAATATATTTCTTCCCGGTCTCTTTATGGATAAGATATTTTTTGTTTCCTGACAGCTCGTACAAATCCGTTTTCAAAAAGGCATAGAATTCAAGAGACACTTTCCTCTTTTCAGCTTCATACTTATCATTCCATTCCTCGACATCAATTTCATATTTTGATATATAGTCACCACCATATGGTGATTTCGGATTTTCAATGTCTTGCGATTCAGTCCGTCCCATAAGCAAAGGATTCTTAATGATTTCATCGATGATGTACGAGAGTGGAACATTAAAAGTGTGCTGCCTAATTTTTAGCTCTTCTTTAATTCCGGTAATATATTTCAAAAATTCTTTTATGGAATTATGTACAAAGAGGGATAGGCTACCCTCTACTTTATGTTCTTTAAGAATAGCGCCTAGTGAATCATAGATTCCCCCATCCAGGGTGAAGGACTTAACTTTCTTTCTCATCGCGCCTCCTGCATATCATCATAATATTTAGTATGATAATATCATTATATGTATTATTTGTCAAGAAAAAAATTATTACCTAATAACGCATTGAAATATAATATTAAATATCCTGCCGTTGAAATATGGCATATATGACAAGCCCAGGGAGGCCGGGGCCGATAGCAACGGTTCCCGCCGGAAGGCCACCCGCCCCCGAAACCGCTGGCAAGCGCAAACCTACTTCCTGTTATCCGCATTTTTTTAATGTGTTATAATGGTACTGATTACAACTACTAATCAATAATCGAGATAGACATCCTGCGTTATCATAAAAGGTAATTTTTCATCTGAGCCATGTTAAAAATCAAACGAAAGAAAATAAAGATAAAGGAGGAGACATTTCAGTTAGCACTAAAATATCAAGAAGAAGGCAAATTAGATCACGCAGAGTTTTTGTACAGGAAAATACTAAAAGAAAATCCGCATAATTATGCTATATGTAATAACTTGGGACATGTCCTTCGTAAGAAAGAGCATCTCGATGAAGCTGTCACTTTTTTCGAAAAAGCAATTCAGATTAATCCCAATTTTGCTATGG
Source organism: Thermodesulfovibrionales bacterium (assembly GCA_963716185.1). Lineage (GTDB taxonomy): Bacteria > Nitrospirota > Thermodesulfovibrionia > Thermodesulfovibrionales > SM23-35 > CAVZMO01. Next base: position 1,943,109 of record OY970295.1, on the reverse strand, counting down.
CCTGCGCCAATCTTGGTCTTGCACTTCAAGATATGGGGAAACCTGATGATGCCATAATTTGTTTTCAAAAAGAATTACAGTTGAACCCTAATTGTGCTGAAGCCCATAACGATCTCGGATTTGCATTTCAGGAGAAGGAACAAATAAATAAAGCTATTATGAATTATAAAAAAGCGATAGAGTTGAATCCAACATTTGTGATGGCACACTGGAATTTGTCTCATGCTTTATTAATGTCTGGTGACTTTAACCAAGGCTGGCAAGAATATGAATGGAGATGGAAATTAAAGGACGTTTATAAACTGAAGCTCTCTCAACCAATATGGGATGGTTCGGATATTGCTGAAAGTACTATTTTGCTTCATACTGAACAAGGCTTTGGAGATAACATACAATTTATGCGATATGTGCCTCTGGTTGCAGAGCGTAGTGCACGAGTAATTATCGGTTGTCAAAAAGAGTTACTATCACTTTTTAGACATGTCAATGGCGTGTACCAAGTTGTCATGTTTGGTGAACTTTCGCCTCAATTTGATGTCTATTGCCCTCTTGCAAGATTGCCTCTGATTTTCAATGCCAGCATTGAAACCATACCTGCAAAAATTCCCTATATTAAGGTGGACACATCCTTATTCGAAAAATGGAAACATAAAGTTAAACATGATTATTCTCGATTAAAGGTAGGTTTGGTTTGGTCTGCTGGCGGTTTGCCAAGGAAAAAATCTTTCATGCTCGAAACATTTTCTCCACTCGGACAACATGGCGATATAACTTTTTATAGTCTACAAAAAGGAGGGGCTGCAAAACAGGCAAATGATCCACCTAACAGAATGAAATTACTGAATTACATGGAAGAAATTGAAGACTTTACGGAAACCGCTGCTTTAATAGAAAGTCTTGATCTTATTATCTCTGTTGACACTGCCGTGGCCCATCTGGCTGGTGCACTTGGGAAACCTATTTGGACACTACTTCCATTTGCTCCAGATTGGAGATGGATGTTAAAACGACAAGACAGTCCCTGGTATCCAACAATGAAACTTTTTCGGCAACCTTCACCTGGAGATTGGGAATCTGTAATAGCCACCGTTAGAAATGAACTTTATAAATTATTGAACAAGAATTGAAAGTATTTTTTTCTTAAATATTTCTTTTGTTAATCGATAACTTTTTTCCTTCCTTAACATTCAACAGTTGTAGGTGTTATCCACAGACCGGCTGAGTAACTTTTGAGAGATAAAAATACAGTCTATCTCTCAAAGTCGATCCCTCTGTTCTCTTTGTTTTTCGGATACCCTCTCGCTCCGCCTACGGTTTCTTTGTTCCATGCCAGGTAGTTTATTAAACGTTTCTTTCTCTCTTCTGTATAACGAACTTCGACAACCTGCCCGCCAAAAAGTTCTATGCATTCTTCAATATAATCCTCGATGCGTTCCATTTACCCTTTACCTGATATCGTATTTATTCTTAAAATCCCTTCCTACGCAATCCTGCCAAGCCGTTTTTCAAATCAACTCTCATAAAACCTTCTTCCCCCATTTAGACGCACCTCTAACTTTCAAGATGGGTCGGTGCGTCTGTAAAGCTTTGCTATTACAGACCGGTTAACTCTTCAGGTATAGCCACGTGAGCCGCCAGACTGGTATTACCATACATTTCGATATTCATTTCCTTAGCCACGTACTTTGAAAGGTAATAACCAGCGCCGAGCCTTGAATCATACTGTTCAACCTTGTTGACACAGCCTTTCTTTTCCCATATAAACCGCCACAGATCTTTCCTATAGAAACGCTTAGGAACGCCAGCGATGAGCATGTGGCTATGTAGGACATCACGTTTTTGCATCTCAATGGCCTTAGCGACTAAGACACCCACATTAGGAGTTTTATAATAGTTCTGACCATATATCTCACGGTTGAGCTTGTGAACAATCTGATTAGAGAGCTTGTCTAAAGATTCAGGATGTATCGGATTCTCAGAGGTCAATGTCACGAAAAGATCCCAGGGTAAAACACTCAGGTAATCACCCCACATGCGCTTTAGCGTCAATCTCCCCCGGTAATCGTCTATCAGCGCACCGCCCTCCAGATTAAGGCTATCCTCATCGTCACGCATCGGAACACTATGCTTTACTGGTTTCCGATCAGCCATATTCCAAGTTATGCCTTTAAAGAGAAACCGTCTATCGGCCCTATCGTATTCACTCAGTCGTTCTACCACTAAATTTTCCTCTTTGGAGTATCTGTACCCTGGTAGCCACGGCGCTTGTGTCTTCAGACCTTCTCTATCTTTAACATGCTTTGCAGGTCTTGCATTAGCGCCGATAATTGTCTGTGGGTCTTTACTTGCTTCAGTCCAGCAAACGGGTTTTGCTTCTAATGAAATGATCCCTTCTTGCTCCTCATATTTCTCAACTGGTCTACGCAAAGGGCAGCCGGAGGGCAGAGCTTCGCAAACTGCCCTTTCCGGCTGCTCCTTTAGCTTCTCGATCGCATTTGTCCCATGCAACATGTCCCTTTTTTCATTAACCAGCCGGGTGTCCATACAGGTGTCCATTGAACATCAATTTCCGTTGATTTTCATAAATAACTATCAACACAAATAGACAACGGCAAATTTGATTTTCTTTTGATTACAACCGGTTAATTAATCTGGATTTTCGGAAGGATTAGACTGATTGCTGCCTGATGAATTTCCTAAACCTGGTGTCGCAGGTTCGATTCCTGCAGGGGGTACCATATTTCCTCTAAGCATCTTTTCTCTTAGAACCGTCAAGTATTGCACGTGTCGTGTCCGTATTCCGAATTCGAACCTCTCTCATATCCGCACCGGCAAGGTTTGCCGCCCTGAAGCTTACCTCGATGATATCAGCCCCTCTCAGGTCAGCGGACGAGAGATTTGCGCCGCTCAAATCGGTTCCATGAAACTTTGCACCACGGAGATCGGCACGCGAAAGATCCGCGCCTGTCATGCTTGAGCCATAGGCATTAATCTTCTGCATCTTTGCGTTTGCACCCCTGAAGAGGACGGCCTCTGTCATCCGTAGGTTTGCTTCAGAAAGGTCGGCTTTTTCGAAGTTTGCGGATGATAATTTTGAATTGGTGAAATCTGCCCCTTTAAGGGTTGCCTCAAAAAAATCCGACCCTATAAAGGCGGAAAAAGTGAGATCGGAGTTTTCAAGGTTGGCCTTTTTAAATCTGGCCCCTATGAAATTGGAACTGCTCAGATTGCCGCCGGACAAATCTGCAGACTCGAAATTAGACATGCTGAAATTAGAACTGCTAAGATTTGTCCCTTTCAAGTTGCATCTAATGAAGTTAACCGCTATCAGGTCGAGGTTGGTCAAGTCCAGGCCGGAGAGATCATATCCGGATACATCCCCTGTCTCGCCGGCCAACCTGATGACCTGCTGCCTTGTAAGCCTTTCCAGTTCCAAACCTCAGAATTGTCTTTCTGTTCAGCAAGAGCAAAAATTGTTTTTAAGATCACAAGAATCTATGACTTAATTTTTTAACACACAATATGTAAGAATATCAAAAGAAAATTGATTCCTGTATAGGGGTCCATAAAAGGAGCGTTATGAAAATTGATTGTTATTTGTCGCTTTCCTGCGGGGCGGAAAATGATCTCAGGGAAAATATCTTTAAGGCATTGGGCATGGAGGATGTAAAAGCCGAGGTGAATTTCCATCGCATAGATGAGAAGGAGGCAAATCGTTTAGGACTGCGGGGCTCGCCGTCTGTCCGTATTGATGGGAATGACATTCAGCCCATTGAGACAGCCGGATTTTCCTGAAGGCTGTTCACGGACGAGTCTGGAAGACTCCTTAACGCACCTTCAGTTGAAACCCTGAGGGGAATAATCAGGAACAGGAAAGAGGCATTGTAGGATTTGGACGAAACGGGAACAGGTGGACTTCTGAAGAAGGGCCTTAAAGAATTAGGGCTGACTGCATCGGATGATCAGATAAATGCCTTCATGACTTACCTTTCGGAATTAAAGAAATGGAACAAGGCATACAATCTCACTGCCATTAAAAAAGACGGGGACATTGTCATCAAGCACTTCCTTGACTCCCTCCTTTATTTAAAGGCCTTACCGGAGGACGGAATAAAAATTGCCGATATAGGAAGCGGCGCGGGATTTCCGGGTATCCCGTTAAAGATCATCCGCCCTGAAATAGAAATGTATCTTATCGAACCCTCAATGAAAAAAAGTGCTTTTCTCCGTCATGTCGTAAAACAGCTTCACCTGAGAAATACCAGTGTTATAGAAAAGAGGATAGAGGAGGTCAGAATAAATCAAGAATTATCAGCTCCTGTGGACGTCGCGGTCTCAAGGGCTTTGTTTGATATTAAAGAATTCGCAAAAAAAACGGCGCCCATTGTGAAGGAGAGCGGAATTCTTGTCCTTAATAAAGGGCCAAAAGTAAAAGAGGAGCTAAAGACGCTCAAGGGCATAAGATACGAAGTGCTGGCTGTAGATCTGCCCCTGTCTCAAATCACGAGGTATATCGTTGTTGTTTCGCCGGGAATATCCACTGCCGTTTAAGCCATAAAAGGCTGTCATTTTAATCTGCTCGACTTTTTTCTCGTGACATAAGGATTTTATCTTTTTCGCCCGTCCTGCAGACTAAATCAAGGGCATCCATATATTCCTTCGGCCTGTCTTTCATCTCGACAAATCCCATATTCCTGAAGTAATCAGCCCTGTCCGTCGTCACGTATACTCTATCCACGGCCTCAAAATCCACTAAATGCTTTGCTATCAGCTGTCCTATCCCACGGCCTCTCTTGCCTTCGATCACGACGATGCAGCCTACATCATATATTGAACCTGTCTTTTTCAGCCTGGCGAACCCCACAATTTTGCCGTCCTCTGCGGCTACAACAAATTCACTATAATGCACGTTTTCCGTATCGAAACCATATTTTTTCATCGTCTCTTCGATGAAAACCATATCGGCTTCATTTGCATGCCTCACTCTCACAACTTTGCCGGTAAGATCCGATATGCCCGTAACTTTCGGTGATTTACTTTCTTTCATGGTGGCTCCTTTCCCCGCTGCTGTTACTAATCAGAGTATAGCAAAATTGTGGTATGACCTTAAGCTTTTGGAGGGGATGGTTCTTTTTGTACCTGCCTCAGGAGTTTGGCGTGACCTTCGGCTATGAGTGTGTTATCGGGTTTTTTGACCGTCGCTGATGTCTCTATAATCTTTCTATTTATATCCGTTATTTGAGCCTCGACAATCAATTTTTCTCCGGCCCTGAGAGGGTTTTTGAACCTCACTGTTATTTCCGCTGTTACGGCAGGCATCCCCTGCATTAAGGCGGCCTTGACCATGGCCTCATCGATGATCGAAGAGATTATGCCCCCGTGCACAATATCTTTATATCCCTGATGGATCTTTTGCGGTATGAATTCGGCAAACACTTTTCCATCCTGAAGGCTGAAACCGAGATGAAGGCCTGAAGGATTCTTTTCACCGCACACAAAGCAGTAGTGGTCGTCTTCGAGGTTATGTTTCATTCAGATATTATAAGCCGGGCAGATGAGATTATTTGTTCATCATCTCCAGAAAATCTTTATTGCCCTTCGTGCCCATGAGTTTTCCGAGGAGGAATTCCACACTTTCGACGGTGCTGAGGGGGGTGAGGACTTTCCTCAGTATCCACATCTTATTAAGCACATCTTTGTCCACGAGGAGTTCTTCTTTCCTTGTGCCCGATGCATTGATATCGATGCTCGGGAAGATCCTCTTGTCAACGAGCTTCCTGTCAAGATGAAGTTCCATGTTGCCGGTGCCCTTGAATTCTTCGAATATGACGTCATCCATCCTGCTTCCCGTATCTACAAGGGCGGTCGCCAGGATTGTGAGGCTGCCCCCGGTTTCTATATTCCTTGCGGCGCCGAAAAACCTCTTCGGCTTTTGAAGCGCATTTGAATCAAGTCCCCCTGAAAGGACCTTCCCGCTGGCAGGTATTACGGCATTATAAGCCCTTGCAAGCCTCGTGATACTGTCGAGGAGTATGACGACATTCCGTTTAGACTCCACAAGGCGTTTTGCTCTATCTATAACCATGTCCGATACCTGGCAATGTCTCTGAGGGGGCTCGTCGAAAGTAGAACTTATTATTTCTGCACCCGGCACCTGTCTTTTCCAGTCGGTCACTTCCTCGGGTCTTTCATCGATCAGGAGAATGATAAGGTGAACGTCACGATGATTTTTCTTGATCGCCTTTGCGATAGACTGAAGAAGCATGGTCTTGCCGGTCCTGGGCGCCGCGACTATCATTCCCCTTTGCCCCATGCCTATAGGGGTTATGAGATCCATCACCCTTGTAGAATAATCATTCGGGTCATATTCGAGCTTTATCTTCTCGGTCGGATAATAGGGGATGAGATTATCAAATAACGGCCGCGTAACATTGTCTTCCGGTGATTCATGGTTTATTGCCTCAACCTTAAGAAGGGCGAAATACCGCTCGCTTTCTTTTGGCGGTCTTATCTGTCCTGAAACGAGATCGCCGGTCCTGAGGTTAAATCTGCGTATCTGAGAAGGCGATACATAAATGTCGTCCGGCCCGGGCAGGTAGCTGTAATCAGGTGACCTGAGAAAGCCGAATCCATCAGGAAGGATTTCGAGCACTCCCTCTGAAAATACATACCCGGTTTTCTCTGTCTGCGCCTGCAATACTGCAAATATCAGGTCCTGTTTCCTCATACCGCTGGCGCCGTCCACATTCAGATCTCTTGCGACCGTTGTCAGCTCATCGATAGTTTTGTCCTTGAGTTCCGAAATAGGGATATTATCCGACACCAAACTCTTCTTAGGGTTTTCCATTATTAAACTCCTCTTGGATTTAACTTATATGGTGGTTTTGTATAACCCGGTAGGACGTTGCCTATCCAGGGAGGTTTATACGATTTATGAACGAAGATATATTAGATTTTAAGATACTAAAGCCGGAGGAATTTGTCAATACCTCGTTCTCAGGCTAAAATAGGGGTATGGAATTTTGTCTTATTTATGTAAGATTAATATAAATAGTGTCTGTTTACAAATTCGATCACTCACTGTTTTTTCTGTCATTCCGGCTTGTCCGGAATCTTTCTTAAAGAAGGATTCCCGACTCCCGAAAGCTTTCGGGATTGCGGGAATGACAAATACATTAATTTATGCCTTAATCCAAAGTGGTGTCACAAACTTGTGGAATTTGGATTTTGTGATTTGAATTTTATAAAGAGGGGGTATCAATTGTGCAGGAAATGCTGAAGGTGGAGGACTTATGGGTTTCCATAGGCGATGTCCAGGTCTTAAAGGGTGTAAATTTTACGATGAACTACGGCGAAATCAATATGCTGTTCGGGCCCAACGGTGCAGGAAAGACAAGCTTTATGATGACACTGATGGGTTTCCCGAGATATAAAATAGACCAGGGGAGGATTTATCTTAAGGGACAGGATATAACCGAAAAGGACCTGTACGAGCGCGCAAGGCTCGGCCTGGGGGTTTCTTTTCAGAGACCGCCTACTGTCAGAGGGGTGACATTGAAAAAAGTCATAGAAATAATATCCACAAACGGTATGGATAAAAAAACGATCGATGCGAATACCGAGAAGCTTAACCTGACAGCGCACCTGAACAGAGGGTTGAACGACGGGTTTTCCGGAGGTGAAATGAAACGTTCCGAGCTCCTCCAGCTCATGGTGCAAAGGCCTGATTTAGTCCTCATTGATGAGCCGGAATCTGGTGTTGATATCGAGAATATCGCCCTCGTGGGTGATGCTATTAACGCCCTCCTGGGCAAGGATAAAGTGAAGGACCCGAAACGGGGGGCCATTATAATAACACATACCGGATATATCCTCGATTTTGTAAATGCCGACAGAGGCTACATCGTTTTCGACGGAAACCTGGTCTGCAGGGGAAATCCCAGGGACATTCTGTCGGAAATAAAAAAGCACGGATACAGGAGGTGCGCTGAATGTCAATAAACAAGGCATACCTTACTGAAATAATGGCGAGGGCCGAAAAGGCAAGGGATAAAAAGGCGGTCTATGGACCTGATTTAGACCTTTCTCTTTATACGCAGCACATCGAAAGAGGAAGAATAGAAAGCCTGGAGAATTTGTCCCAGCATGCAAGAGAAGCAGCCATTATGACCGGTATGAGTTTAAAAGAGGAGCACAGGGCCGGGTCGTATATGCAGGTAGATCAATCTGTTGTTTATGAAAGCTTGAACAAGGCCTATGAGGGCCAGCTCGAAATCATGAGCACGACCGATGCGTTAGTGAAATATGATTGGCTGGAGGACTATTTTTGGAAATCCGTTCCAGTAGATCAGGACAAATATACTGCACAGGCTGCGCTAAACATGACGCACGGATATTTTATAAGGGTATTTCCCCACCAAAAACCGCAATATCCGGTACAATCATGCCTCCTGGTTGCGGAGAACTACGTGAGCCAAAACGTCCACAATATAATCATTGTCGAGGAAGGCGCGGAACTACAGGTTATTACAGGCTGTACGCTGGCTAAAAACGAAGCCGAAGGCATTCATTTGGGGATCTCCGAATTTTATGTCAAAAAAGGCGGGAAACTCTTTTTCACGATGATCCATAATTGGGCTGATAACTTTCATGTGCGGCCGAGGACATGGGCGGTTGTTGAAGAAGACGGCGCTTTTGTAAGCAATTATGTGCTTTTAAAACCAGTGAAGTCCATACAGGCTTTTCCTGTTGCTTATCTGAAAGGAGACAGGTCTTCCGCCAAGTTCAACACCGTTGTCTATGGGATAGGCGATTCCAACATAGACCTTGGTTCACGGATAATACTCGAAGGAAAGGAGACCAGGGGTGAGTCCATTGCAAGGACGATAGCCGGTGATGAGAGTGTCATCTATTCGAGGGGGGACTTGATAGCGAAGACAAAGGATTATTGCCTGGCCCATCTCGATTGCCGGGGAATATTATTCTCTGACAGAGCAAAGATTTATGCAATACCACAACTTGTTTCGGAAGGCGCACTGAAGGCCGAACTTTCCCATGAAGCTTCCATAGGCCCGATAGCGGAAGAACAGGTTGAGTATCTGATGTCGAGGGGCATATCAAGAGAAGATGCTGTTTCTGTTATAACATCGGGGTTCCTGAACCTGGATATTCCCTATATACCGGAGTTTCTTGACAAAAACATAAAAGATGTCATCAAAGCAACAGCCAAGGAGGCATTATAAGAACGGCACGGTGTTGTCATTATGCATACTGCGAAACAACTTGATGGTAAAGAGAATTTCCCCGAGGGCGTTTCTTCTGTGTCATTCCAGCTTGTCCGGAATCTTTCTTGCCTTTCAGAATGATTCCCGACTCCCGAACGCTTTCGGGATTGTGGGAATGACAAATTGCAACTTACTTTGACGTGACCGTGGTAAAAACGGCATGGTGTTTGAATTTCGCATTCTTTCCGTGCTAAGATAATCGAATTCTTCTCCTGAGATTCTGCGGAAATTTGAACAATGGCTGAGATAATCCCTTTCAAAGGAATATTGTATAACGTCTCCAGAGTATCAATGGAGGACATGCTGGCCCCTCCTTACGATGTTATCACACCCGAATACCGTGAAGCTTTATACATGCAAAGCCCCAATAATATCGTGAGGATTGACTTCGGGAAAGAAAACCCCGGTGATAATGAAACTGAAAATAAATATACGAGGGCAAGAGGATACCTTGATGAGTGGATAAAGGAAGGGATATTAATCCGCAGCGAAAAACCTTCGTTTTACGTATATGAAATTTCCTATGTGATAAACGGCGCAAAAAAACGTCTCCTCGGATTTCTTGGTCTTGTCAAACTCGAAGAACTCGGCAAGGGCAGCATATACCCGCATGAATGCACCCACTCCAAGCCGAAAGAGGACAGGTTGAACCTCATGAGATCGTGTAAGGCGAACACAAGCCCGATATTCTCACTTTACAAGAGTCCTGGAGGAGGAATATCGAATATTCTTTCGAAGGTGTCGATGACTAAACCATATATTGAGGCTTCGGACATCGCCGGCGATGTGCACCGTCTCTGGAAGGTCGACGATGCAGAGGCAATAGAGACCATCAAAAAAGAGCTCGGAGATAAGGCTGTCTTTATTGCCGACGGACATCACAGATATGAGACGGCATTCGAATTTTATAGGGAAATGGCGGCAAAGGAAACGCCGACAGATACCAGGCCTTTTGATCATGTCCTTATGTTCCTCGCCAACATGCTGGATGAAGGGTTGACTATACTTCCGACGCACAGGCTGTTGAGGGAAATACCCCGTGGTATGAATGAGATCCTTTCCGAGTTTTTTGAGATAGAGACCGTGGATGAGACCTTTGATATTAAAAAGACCCTTCACGGCAGGAAGCGCGCCTTTGGTTTTTTCAAGAGAGGGAACGATGTCTGGCATGTCCTCAAATATAAAGGAGGCGACCTCTCGGAAATCAGTCCCGATCTCAGAGAGATTGATGTGATTATACTGCATGAACTCGTCCTTAAAAAGATCCTGAAAACAACCGATATAGGATACGAGATGGACATCAAAAAGGCCCTTGATAAAGTGGAGAGCGGAGAATTCAGCGCGGCCTTTTTCCTGAATCCTACAAGGGTTGAAGATGTCGAGAAATCTGCACTTTCCTCTGTGAGGATGCCGCCAAAGTCAACATATTTTTATCCGAAACTCTTGACCGGACTTGTTATCAACAAGTTTGGTTAAGAGTTATCCGTTTTTTCAGAGAAACCTTTGATTTCCAAAAAAATCCGGTATAATTGAAAATAAAAAGGAGGGCGTATGGCATTTCGTGTTGCAATCAACGGCTTTGGGAGAATAGGAAGGAACTTTTTGAGGGCAAGCCATGGGTATACAGACTTTGGGATTGTTGCCATCAATGATCTTACGGACGCAAAAACCCTTGCTCACTTGCTTAAACACGACTCTGTCCACGGCATCTTCGGCGCCGATATAAAGTCGGGCGACGGTTCTATAACAGTCGATGGAAAAGAGATCAAGGTATTTGCCATCACCGAACCGGAAAAACTTCCCTGGAAAGACATGGGTGTTGATATTGTCATTGAGTCCACCGGCAGGTTTGTAGACAGACTATCTGCCGCGAAGCATCTGGACGCGGGAGCAAAGTGGGTCATTATTTCTGCGCCCGCAAAGGAACCTGATGCGACGATATGTCTGGGTGTAAATGAGGAAACCTTAGACCCTGCAAAACATAAGGTGATCTCAAATGCGTCATGTACGACAAACTGTCTTTCACCTGTGGCGAAGGTCGTACATAATGAATTCGGCCTGATAAGAGGGCTGATGACAACAATACATTCCTATACAAATGATCAGAGGATACTCGACCTTCCCCATAAAGACCTGAGAAGGGCGAGGGCAGCGGCGGTGAACTTGATTCCTACGACAACCGGCGCAGCAAGGGCTGTCGGGATAGTGCTGCCGGAACTGAAAGGCAAACTGAACGGGATGGCTATCCGGGTGCCGACTCCGAATGTGTCCGTAGTGGACCTTGTTGCCGAACTGGGGAAGGATGCCTCGGCAGAAGAGATTAATGCTGCTCTGAAAAGGGCGGCAGAAGGGCCTATGAACGGAGTTCTGCAGTATTCGGAAGAGCCCCTCGTATCGACTGATCTAAACGGGAACCCCCATTCGTCTATCGTGGATGCGACAGTGACCATGGTCCTTGAGGGAAGAATGGCCAAGATTCTGGCCTGGTATGACAACGAATGGGGTTACAGCTGCCGCCTCAGAGACCTTACCATTTATATAATAAAAAGGGTCTGATATGAAAAAGAAAGATATAGAGCCTGTACCGATTAAAGATATATTCAACAAGCTCACCATTGAAGACCTTGACATCAAAGGGAAAAGGGTTTTTATCAGGGCAGACTTCAATGTCCCTCTCGACGAAAATCTGATGATAACCGATGACAGGAGGATACGGTCTACCCTGCCGACAATAAACTATGCTGTTGATGAAGGGGCGAAAGTCATACTCTCATCACATCTCGGGAGGCCCGAAGGAAAAGTGGACCCGAAGTTCAGCCTGGCGCCGGTTGCGAAGAGACTTCAAAGACTTCTCAATAAGGAGGTAATCTTTGCGCCCGACTGCATCGGAAGCCAGGCGGAAAATCTTGTCTCTAAAATGAAGGAGGGAGATGTGCTTCTCCTCGAAAACCTTAGGTATCACCCGGAGGAGGAGAAGAATGATGAGGGCTTTGCGCGCTCTCTGGCAAAACTGGCGGACGTCTACGTGAATGATGCTTTTGGCGCCGCACACAGGGCGCACGCGTCAACTGTGGGCATCACCAAATTTCTTCCCTCCGCGGCAGGATTTCTTCTGAAACAAGAAATAGAATATCTCAAAGGGGCGATAGATAATCCGGTCAAACCCTTTGTTGCCATCCTGGGCGGCGCAAAGGTTTCCGGAAAGGTAGGCGTTCTCGAACATCTCGTCAGCAAGGTTGACAAGGTCATCGTCGGCGGGGGTCTGGCTTTTACGTTCATAAAAGCCATGGGGTACGAGATCGGCGACTCCATAGTCGAAGACGGTATGCTTGAGACCGCTCAGAGGATAAGGAAGAAGCTCCAGGAAAGCGGGATAAAGTTCTACATGCCCGTCGATTGTGTGATTGCCCAGAGTACCGAGCCCGGAGCGGTAATAAAGATCGTGCCGACGCTCGAAATTCCGAAAGGCTGGAAGGCGCTCGACATCGGCCCGGCCTCCGTAAAACTCTTTTCCGTTGTGATCCAGGACGCCAAGACCGTGCTCTGGAACGGGCCGATGGGAGTGTTCGAGATAGATGCCTTTTCGAGGGGCACTTTTGAAATCGCCCATGCGGTGGCAGAGGCATACGCACTCACGATTGTCGGCGGCGGCGATACAGACCTCGCAGTGCACAGGGCAGGCGTATCGGATGCCATATCATTTATATCAACCGGCGGCGGCGCCTCTCTCCAGCTGCTCGAAGGAAAAGAACTCCCCGGTATTGCAGCCTTAACAGACAGAGAAGACTGACAAAAATATAGTTGATTCTAACTGTTTACCGGTTGATAAAACTTGGAATCAGGGGCAGAGCCCGAAGAAACCTTATGAGGCAACTTCTCATTTCCGTGAGAAAGTATTCCTCTTTTCATCTCGACGATAGAAGGACTCTTGCATTCAAATTGTTTTATGAGGTAAGAAGCCGCTTCTTCGGGTTTAATAGTATCACCGCAGGTAAAGATATCAACAGCTGCATAATTATACTCAGGCCACGTATGGACTGTGAGATGTGATTCTGCTATAACTACTACGCCGCTGATACCGAAGGGATTAAACTCATGGAAGGAAATATCAATTATTGTCGCCTTGGCCTCTTGCGCAGCAGAGACCAATGCATTTCTGACACTCTCGATGCTTTTCAGAATTTCGGGATTGCATTCCCGCAATTCTACCAATAAATGAGTTCCTAACGCATACAATTCTCTACCCCCTTTCAAACTTCAAGATTTACCTATTAGAATTAAAAAGATACCGAAAAAATGGACAAGTTGTCAAGAAAAATTCTTCCGTTGCCAAAAATTCGTCTGTATTACAGGAAATCTTCAACCTATTTATTTTATTTTAGACTTTGCAAACGTTATATAAAATTATATTATAAACTGATGTCAAAAACAGTGAAAATAATTAATGCGACAGTCTTTTGTGTATGGATTGCCTTGCTCTCTCTCTTGTTATATAAAAATTATTCTGGCACCCTCCTGGAAAAACCGCTCGCCTTGGCAGATGCATTCGGGAAAGAGACTTATTGGTATGATGCTTATGTCGGGAACAAAAAGATCGGCTATGCCAGCACTGGTTATGAAAAAGCCGGTGATGAATTGATAATTAAGCATGAGCGTGAAATAAAGGTTAAAAAGAACGGGAAGGATTCGGTTCTTTTTGAGCAATTGAAATGCCTTTGCAGTTTGTCGTATTCAATAAAGTCCTTTGAGTACGAATCACATTTGAAAGATGAAAGCGGAATTAAGGTGAGAGGGGAGGTTGGACCGGATAGCATAATATTTTTTCTCGAATCTTCTGAAAAAAGAAAAGTTTACAAGATACCGAGGAAAGACTTTTATTTTCCGGTAACTCTCATTCCCGTCCTTGTACAACGGAAACCCGCCGCCGGTTCAGCTTTTACCATTCCATTTCTTAATATGGTGAGTCTCTCAATTGATGATGCGCGAGTTGTTCTCGAAGAAATCAGACCTGTAAAAGTGGGGATGGATATTTTTAGCGTATACAAATTCAAATCCGAAAATACTATATGGTGGGCCAGCGGAAAAGGGATTGTCGTGAAAGAAAAAAATCCTATTGGGATTACCTTATATTCACAGGTTGAAAAGTTCGCGAAAGATCCATCTGACAGGGTACTATTCGACTATACATCTCTGCCGTACCTCAAATCGAATAAGATAATCGAGAATCCCGAAATACTAAAAACGCTTAAGGTTCGGGTTAACGGATTCCCGTTGCAGACAAAACTATATGAAAACAGCCCGGTGACTTTAAAAGACGAAACCTTGACTATTCAAAAGATCGATAGTGACATGTTAAAGAAGCAAAGCTATAAATTGCCTTTTACAGAGGCTAAATTCGACAGATATCTCTCTCCGGATGCATGGGTCATAAGCAATTACAAGCCCCTAGAAGATACAGGGCGTATATATGCCAGATCAAATAAAAATGATGCTTTTCTTTTCACAAATTACCTGGCGAGCTATGTCTTTCAACTGGTGAGAACAAGGCCATTGTTTGTCCTTTCAGATTCCAAAAGCTTCCTCGATTCGCTTTCAGGAGATTATATGGAAAGAGCGGTAATGTTTGCGACATATGCCCGTGCGGCCGGACTGCCGACACGCCTCGTTGGAGGTCTGGTTTATCTCAACGGGTATTTCTATTTTCACACGTGGCCTGAAGTCTGGTTTGGCCGATGGGTCCCTGTAGACCCAACCCTTGCGCAGTTCCCGGCTGATGTGACACACATTCCCCTTAAAGAGGGCACGTTAGAAGATATCACTTCAATCGTTGATGATTTGAAATCTACCACTATTGAAATTTTGGAGGCATCATGATCGAAATAAAAGACTGCACAAAGAAATATGGAGAACTTGTTGCAGTGAATAATCTCTCCCTCGCTGTTGAAAAATCCGAGATCTTTGGACTTCTGGGGCCAAATGGCGCCGGAAAATCTACTACCATAAAAATGTTGGTCGGTCTTATTCGTCCGGATGTGGGATTTATTAAAATTAGCGGGTATGACATGAGCCGGGACCCCATCAATGCAAAACAGGTTCTGGCATATGTTCCTGAAAAGGGATATATCTTTGAAAAACTGACTGCCTGGGAATACCTTATCTTTATCGCCGGACTTTATCATGTAAGAGAAGACGTCTTTCAGAAGAGTGCCGGGGAATATTTAAATATCTTCGGACTCTCCGGATGGAAAAACGAGTTAATCGGCAATTTTTCGATGGGGATGAAGCAGCGGTTGTTGCTTACATCTGCCTTCATGAGAAACCCAAGGGTAATTATATTGGATGAACCCCACAACGGACTCGACCCCAAAGGAGTGAGATTATTAAAGGATGTTTTATTCAGAATCCGGGATGAGGGAGCAACAATAGTTCTCTCCACGCATATCATTGCCATCGCAGAACAGATCTGTGACAGGATTGCAATTGTTAATAAGGGTTCTGTGATTGCCCAAGGGACAAATGAAGACCTGAGGCATTATGCGCAGTCGGCAGACAAAACTCTTGAGGACATTTTCCTCCGTCTTACTTCGGATTACGAAATTCCGGGAGCCCTGTGATGAAAGAGTTGTCCGTCCTCGTGTCCCCTTTTTTCTGGTCGGTAAAGAATGACTTCCTGCGGTTCAATCGGTCATTCTACAGAAAATTGTTATTCTATATTATTTCAGGCTGCGCCTTCATCTTTATGCTGACAACCCTTTTAAATTTCGGCCTGGCCAAATTACAAAGGCTCTCTCCTGATGTATTCAGCTTCCTTCTACTTAAAGGTTATTCACTTATCTTTATGGTCATTTTTTTCATCCAGGTCATCAACGGGGTCGTTATTTCTTTGAATACTTTTTATCAGTCAAAAGAACTGGAAGTCCTCTTCACATCGCCAGTCAGCAGAACGTCTCTTTTTTTCTCAAGGCTTTTTGAGACCCATGTAAAGGCGTCCTGGATGCTCGTAATCTTTGGCATGCCGATACTCATATCTCTCGGTCTTTTCTTCCGTACGAACCTTACCTTCTACGGTTACTCCTTGTTGCTTTTCATAGCTTTTTCAATAATACCGGTCAATATCGGGATTGTCTGCACGATTTTTCTTTCAAGCTTTTTTCACGCGAGGAGAATGAAGAAATTCCTGTTGTCAGCAGGTTTGGTCCTGGCAATTGTTCTAATCACTTTTTTAAGGGTTTTTCGGCCGGAGCGGTTTGTAAATCCCGAACTCTTTGCAAACCTGACGCTCTTCATCACAGAAATGAAGACCCCTTCTTTCGTATTGACGCCGAATAGATGGCTCAGCGAAGCCATTTTCAATTTTTTAAACCAAACTCTTAACGCCAATACACTGCTTTTTATCTCACTCGTTTTCCTGACGTCATACACAACTACAGTCATATTACTAGCGGTCTTCAAGAGATACCATTACAATGGCTGGGCATTGCTGCAAGAAGGCGGTATCGTGCTACGCAAGGATGAAAAGCGCGGCGTCAAAACAGGTTTATTTTCCGAGGAAGCAAGAGGTCCAGCACGGGTTAAGTTTTTATCAGGGCTCATCGACCCTCAAAGCAGGATGTTTATAAAAAAAGACCTTCTCTATCAATTAAGGGATGAAAAAAATATCCAGCAGATTGTCATACTCCTCGCTTTAATCGTGATTTACTTATTCAGCATATCTGCCCTGCCGGTGAACTGGGAGTATTACGCTGTGCAGCTCAAATATATCATTTCGTTCTTTAATCTCGGATTGATACTCATCATCATTGCCTCACTATGTTCAAGGATCGTTTATCCCGCCGTTGTCTCGGAAGGATATTTTTTATGGATCATGAAGACATCTCCCATAACCTCAAAGAGATATAGCTGGACTAAATTTCTTTTTTTCTTTGTTCCTGTTTTGATTATAGCTCAACTACTGACAATATCTTCATCATATTTGATCAGGACCGGAAGGGTCTTTATATTATTGGAGATTATTACTGTCACACTGGTGTGCGCTTCTTTTGTCAGTATGGCCATCGCTTTTGGAATATTTGATATGAAGAAGATAACGGCCGGCAACCATCAGGAACAATTAAAACCCGGGAGTACGGCCTATATGCTCAGCTCTATTTTCCTTATACTTCTGACTTTAGCTTTAGAGATTGTTCCGATGTTCCTCTTTTTCCTTAAGGAAGCAAAGCAAGGGGTTTTCACCCCGAAGGTATGGATCATGATTGGAGCGGTTATATTTACATTGGTTCTCGTGAATTTCTTCATAACCGCAATTTCGATGCGGCTGAGCATGAAAAAAATAGACAACTTACAGCCAAGTTAAAATCGTGTCTCTTCCTCAAATCAAGGATTAGATAATACGGATTCGCCTGTAGATTTATCCCGCGTTATCTGTGGCCTCTAAATTGCTTTATCCAGCGGTTCGTTTCAGGGTTTTGAGGATCTCTTTCATATGCTTTCAGAAAAGCCTTCTCTGCTTCATCATATTTTCCCATTTTAATAAAAGCCTTCCCCAGACTAATGAGGTAATATGGATTTGTGCGATCACTGTCTGCATTCGCAAGTGCCTGAATAATAATTGCATTTAACACTTCTTTTTTATCCATAGCATAGCGTTTCACCAGAGATGCGTTCCTCGGTTCATCTTTTAAGAAGATGAGCGATACATCATCCTTGTATATTAATTCCCACCCGCTGCTGTCATATAATTTTTCCACAAGGGGGCAAATTTGTCCGTAATAAAGAAGAGGCGGAACAACAACGTAGGAAATATCGTACTTCTTGATAATATCTTCCCATGATTGAGATTGATTCCTCTTAGTATAGGTTACTATCTTGTAGTCATTATAAACGTCGGCTTCCAGGGTCCGACCGTCAATGAAAACTTTCTTTTCGGGATAAAGTCTCCAGATCAAATATCCGCCAAAGCCGAAATCATTAAGCATATTTCCTTTAACCGGCAACTTTTCAAGAAAATCCGCAGCGTCTTTTGGTGTGGCTGAAAGAAAATCGGCCTTCAAGTCATGCCCCGCCAAACCGGATAATGAATGGAAAGCCAGAAAGACTCCACTAATAAAGAACACAAGATAAAAAAAGGCTTTTCGCCCATTCATTATGCTGACCGGCTTTGCAAATACTTTCTTCTCGCTCAGAATAATAGCTGTCTTTGCAATGATTGGCGCTGAAACGCACATAAAGAATATAACGTATCTGAGTGAGACAAAACTCATTACTGAAAAAAATACGAGCAGTAAAATGCGACTCAGTCCGATTTTCCTAAATTCAAGTATGGCCGGAAAAGAGAGAATCAGAAAAAAGATGTATGGATAATTAAGGGGGGCAAGTTTTTTTGTAAACAAATAAAAAGTAGGCATGAACTCTACAATTCCTTGTGTGTATTCACCGACGTGAAATATTTCTTTGAACTCTCCCAACCCTGTTGGATTCAGAGCTGCTGCCAGGATGCTCAATGTCCAGACCGTAAGCAGTCTCCCGAACTGAGAGCCTTCTTCTTCGTAGTCTTTCATGATAAAGCGACGTATCCCGGAGGCAAAGAGATAGATTGAAATTAAGAGCAAGCAGATAATGTATCCGGGATGCATGTTTGCCGAAATCATCAAGAGCACGGGGATGAGGAATATTTTTCGCGACGGCTTAATCTTGAAATCCTCAAGTAAATAGTACACTACCGAAAAAATCAAGAAGGTGAATAATTGAGGACGGTCTGAACTGTAAGGGACTGCAATTAAAAAAATTACGGTTACAAATAGGAGGGACAGAAGATCAGATGAAGTTTGTTTCTTAAGATTAAGGAAGACGAACAACAAAAAAGACAGCATGAGAAAAGATCTGAGAAGTATAATGGCATTAACATCCCACAAGCTATAGGCTTTATAAAAAATGATCTGTGCAAGCCAGTAGCCTTTCAATATGATGGATTTTCTGTCCGACGGATTGGCATGAGTGGTATAGGAAAAAGGGTCAACATGGGGCAGAGACCCGGTTTCGATAATATACCTGCCGGTTGCGAGATGCCACCAGAAATCATGCTTGTCTACGCGGGCCTGAAGGAACGAAAGGAAAAAGAAAAGAAAGAAGGCAAGCACTGCCAAAGACTTTATTACGACGCGTATCCTCAACGCGTCTTTCGGAACGCTTTGTTTTCTGATATCAGTCATCCTGCAAACGGTTTATTCTACATAAAAGCAGTGAGTTTTGGAAGAATAAACCGCTGGTAATGGTAGCCCTTCAGTGACGGGGTGGCAACGATCAGCTTGAGAAGGATTCCCGACACGCTTCGCTTGCGGGAATCGACATGAGCCATGGCTCACAAAGGAGCATGAAAATCCAATCACCCTCCCTTAATCCCTCCCCTCAAGGGAGGGAAACTTTCTCACCCCTCGCCCCTGGTGGGAGAGGGCTATTTTCGGGTCAATGACAAGAAAACCTTTCGCATAATTGCATTTGTCATTCCGGCTTGTCCGGAATCTTTCTTCCCTTGTACATTTTTCACGAGGATTACCGACAATGGACAGAAAAGTCACGAGAAATAGAATAACTATGTTTCAAGGGGGAGTTATTAAAAGTTTGTATTATTATTACAGTCAATTCGAAACAAATCACCAGCTACTCTCGTGCCGGTATTTCCAAATGCTGAGGCTCGAAAACAGGGGGGTGTTGCTTGGGCAGCACCCCCTAATACTATATTCTGCTCAATACAATAACTGAATCCTAAACCCGTTCCTGGCTTGAAACCCGGCAAGGCATTTGTTGAATCGCCCCCTCCAGTCTGTATTGTATTTACATTGCCAGGGTTATCGGCTGCGCAATTTCCTAATGAGATTGTATATCTTGCATTTTCTGCAAAAAACTGTTCCTCCAGAAGTCTGATCGAATTGAGATTCGAATACGCCTCTGAACGCGCCGCTTTTTTTTGTACACCGATATATGCTGTTGTAGCTAACGCTGCAAGAATCCCGATAATAGCTATCGTGACGAGAAGCTCTATCAACGTGAAACCGCGGTTATTCATATTACGGCATATTTTACTTGCATATCTGAAGTTTTGCAATACCATTTTCCTCATATCTCTGACCAGTGATTCTTTCACAAAAAGAAGGCAGCGAAGAATTTCTTCGCTGCCTTCTTGGTTTAATTAAACTCTATTCAGAAGAAACGACCTTGCACTTGAGCAAGCTTGCAGTTCCGCCACCTCCGCCGGGTCCGTTGTCACTAGCTCTAATAACAATGGTGCTGGCGGTTGGAGGAGATAGATCAACCTGCCCTCTTGCGCCTACACTGTTGTCGCATGCAGTCGCAGCGCCTAGGACAAAAAGCTCAACCGCCCCCATGTTCGTCATGCCAGCCCATGGGGATTGCTCTATACCGTTCATGCCTGCTCCGCCCTCCCTGGCAGTAATATACTTAGCTACAACCGCAGTGGCAGCTGGGCCAGCCCCATAAAGGACGGTATTGGTATCATCTGTGGCTTCGACCGAGCCGTTCCAGTTAGTATCAACTTCGATCAATGCCGCGCCAGGTGAGTTGGCAACCGCGCCTTTCAAAGCTGAATTAAGCCAGTGCTGCAAGTCCGGCTCGGCTGATTCTGCAGCCTTTATGGCATTTGATTTTCTCGCCTTCTCCTGTGCGCCGAGATAAGCGGGAATTGCTATGGCTGCCAGTATTCCGATGATCGCAACGACGATCAGGAGCTCGATAAGGGTAAATCCCCTATCATTTCTTGCTTTCATTTTCTGAATTGTCTGAAACATAAAACCCCCTTTTCTTTCAAGATTCACGATGCATGAATACACGATCCAGGATGCATGATTCATGATACATCACCTATTAATACCTGCCTGCTACCTGCTACATACTATTTTGCATCACCTCCTTCAATTTTTTGAATTGCTTTATAAGGAAGCAAGCTTCGTACCAGATGAAGAAAGTGATGGACGGGAATATATCTATAAATGAAAATATAAAATAATCAATATGTTAGAAAATTGGTTATGCCCGGATGATATCGGACCGTTGGTATACATGGCGGTCCGAGGCAGACCGTCAGAGGCACTATACTGACAAAAAATGTTAAGTGCCGTAAAGCTCTTCAAACGGTTTTCTAATATGCAGAATTTGCTTATAAACTCTCTTGCCTGTCATTCCGGCAGTCCTTTCCGCACTCAGGCGACAGGCGGATTCGCCGGGGAGAATGAGTCGCTGCGGTGACCCGCTCAACAGACTATTAGGGGAATAACGGCTCAATTGTCGGTTTATAAACAGACACATCCTATAGTACCTCCTGTCAAGATAAAAAAACAGCCGGGAAAATTGTTTAGAATCAATGATGCTTTCTCCCAAACCTTTCGGGAACAATACCTCCCTGCGTCCTTTCGGCCGATAGTATTTTGTTCTCGACGCGATCTCTCACTACAGTGGAACTTGATCTCTGATAGTTACGTTTATCCGGCGTGTCGCGCATTGAGCGTACCGCCCATCATCCCTTATCCAAATTCTCAAGTTCAGTGAGAGGCCCTGTATTGTGTACGACGAGGTCTTTCGCCTCAACTATTTTAGATCGGGCTCTCTGCGTCAAAAGTCGGTTTTGGGTGGCCTCCAGATCAAAAACGGCTTCCCAGGAAGCCACCAGTTGAATTATTTCGATTCGGCCTATACTGTGGTATCCCCCTTACCGAGACATTTTGGATCGAACAGCTCTTTCTTCTTCATCAAGGTCCATGCGATAACCAGAAGCTTTGCGGCTATCTTTACACGCATCTTCGTGCCGATTCCCTTTTCCCTCTGCCTACCTCTGAGCTTATTGGTGTAATAAGTTATGAAGCTTTTGTTACTGGAGGAAGCGATGAAAGCAGCCTGATACAAGGCATAGCGAAGATCAGCTTTCCCTTGCTTGGAGATAACCGGCGTTGCGCCGTTTGAAGCCTTTCCACTGCGTTCCGCGCAAAGATCGAGCCCAGCCATCTTTAACACCTGCTTGCCGCTTATAAACCGAAAGGGATTGCCTATCGCCCCCAGGACCTTTGAAGAGACATCCGGGCCAAAGCCGGGGATGCTCAGCAGGCACGGATATTCCGGAAACTGAATACAGAGATCCTCAATCTTATCTTTTACTTCTTTGATCGTCTCTCGCACCTGATGAAGCTTCGATACCATCACCTTTGCCTCAAACAGTACTTCATCGCCTACATGACATCCAATGGACTCGGGGGCTGCCCGCCAGATCGCCTGCAGCAGCTTTTGCTGTGCAATATTCATCCTGCCAGGGGCAACGTTCCGGCGGAATTCATCGAACTCCATCCCGGCGATTATCGAGGGATCAAGACAGCGCCCGACTACGGCTAGGCTTACCACCGTGCCAAAGTGCTGATCCATTTCAGGGAAATATTGGGCCAGAAGCTGATTGCGGATGCGCACCTGGAGGCCGTGCTCCTCCTTCTTGAGCCGCCTCTTCAACGCAAGGAGATTCCTCAGGTCCTGTATCTCCGGGTCCGGGTACTCATAGTAGAGGAATTTCCCCTGACAGATGAGGTCGGCGACGTTTGCGGAATCCTTGGTGTCGTGTTTGTCCCATCTGCCATCCAGAAGCGGCCGGTTGTGCTTTACTGCCGCCCCCGCTACCAAAACCACCAGATGCCCGCACTGAATGAGATGCTCTCCCAGAGGCTTATGGTAATTGGCGGTGGGCTCAAGACCAAAGACCACCTTCGTAAGGTCGTGTTGGACCTTAAGCGCTTCTGTCATCGTGAGCAGTTTCCGGAATCCTTCAATCGTGTTGTCAAAGAACAATCCCTTGTGCAGCGTTCTGCCGGCCGCCGTGCCGAAAAAGGCATTGTGCCTCTCTTTGGCAATGTCGATGCCGACAATCAAATACTCATCGGAGCCGCGTATCTCGTTCTTGAGTTGCCGAAACCTCTGAAGTCTGATACCATCTACTTGTTCCATAGAGACCTCCTGTTGATGAATTTTGTTTAGCCATAAACTAATTCTAAGCAGGAGGTTTCTATTTTGGATAGTCTACAAAATCAATTTTCCCTATGATTTAATGGGGAAATCTAACTTCATGCTCTATTCATATATAACTACTTAGAGTCTGTCCATAAACTAAATATATTTGTCATTCCCGCAAGCAAAGCGCGTCGGGAATCCTTCTGAGAGAAGGCACAGAAAGATTCCGGACAAGCCGGAATGACAGAAAAACGACTGCTGATCGAGTTTATGGACAGACACTACTTAGAGTCTGTCCATAAATTGTTTGTTACAGTTAGAAACTTGTCATTCCCGCAATCCCGAAAGCTTTCGGGAGTCGGGAATCCTTCTGAGAAAAGGCGCAGAAAGATTCCGGACAAGCCGGAATGACATATAAACGCCAAATGATCTACTTTATGGACAGACTCTACTTAGTTTGGCTGGAAAACTAAGGCCTTACAAGTATAACTGCATCCTCATTCACAGGAATTTTTCTACAGGATTTTAAAGACCTCCTCCAGTGTCAGCTTAAAACCCTTCAATAAAAGAGATTCAACCTCTCCCTTGCGTTCTGCTTTGGCAATTAATGAGAAATGTTCTTTTTCATTGGAATAAATCTCCACAGAATTCATCTCCGGGGCAACTATCCAGTATTCACGAATGCCCGATCTCTCATAAACTTTGAACTTCTCTTTTAGATCATAATGGGCAGTCGAAGGTGAGAGAACCTCCACAACAAGGTCAGGCGCTCCATATATGCCGTCTTTTTTTATGGTTTCCCGCCTCTTCTTTGAGATAAAAACGATGTCAGGCTGAAAGGCATTTTCGTCGTCAAGGTAGACATCAATGGGTGAATACAAAAGAATGCCAAGTTTTCTTTCATCAACAAAAGAAGAGAGTTTTTTAAACAAATTTCCGGAAATCATCTGGTGTCCCGGATTTGGAGCTGGCGTCATGATTAGTTCTCCTTCTATAAGTTGATAGGGCGCTCCTTCAGGCAAGATCTTATAATAATTTATTGAAAGCCTTTTTTCTTTAACGAGCGCCATAGTTTTCCCCTTGAAATGTATTTATACTTCGGCAGTCATAATCAAATTTTACGTTAGAAAAGATGTATTGTAAAGGAATTGACAAATTTTATCGGCCTTGCTCTTATCCACCGTTCTTTAACAGATCTGTTACCCGCACATTTCTATTCCCAGCTGTTAAGATCTTTGGCTTCGCCGTCTCCGCCGGGCGCTCCGTCAGCTCCGTAAGAAATAAGGTCATAGTCCCCGTGTGTGCCGGGACATTCATAATGATAAGGCCTGCCCCATGGATCATTGGGCAACGCCTTTTTCAAATAGTTGCCGTCCCAGCCGGGTACTCCCGGGTCTGTGATAAGGGCGTTCAGACCTTCGGATGTAGTGGGATATCTTCCGGTGTCGAGCCTGAACTGGTCGAGGGCCTGACCGAGCAGCTCTATCTGCGTTTTTGCAGCAGACTGTTTTCCTTTCCCGACTTTTGGCAGAAGCTTTGGAAAAACAAGGGCCGCCAGCATGCCGAGAATGACCATGACCACTATAAGTTCAACAAGGGTAAATCCCTTTTGATTTTCGAAATATTTATCCATTCTTAAACTCCTCATTTGTTCCTCCTGATCTCAATCATGCTACATGATTTATATTATAACTCTTTGCATTAATCTTTGTCATAGCACTGTATAAAGGGACCGTCCATAAACTAAGTGTATTTGTCATTCCAGCGAGTGAAGCGCGTCGGGAATCCTTCTGAAAAAAGGCGCAGAAAGATTCTCGCCCCGGCGAGTCGCCCGAGGTGACCGGACAAGCCGGAATGACAACGAAGGAAACTGATCAAGTTTATTATCAGATTTTCTGTTGTCAATTGTTCTTTACCAACAATGATTACAAATGCTAAAATTTTCCGTCTTATGGCTTACCAGAGTATAAGAAGATGGCCTGAAGGAGAGAGGCCACGAGAGAGGTTGTTGAAATACGGCGCTGACAGTCTGTCGGACGCGCATCTCCTCGCAATCATACTCCGCACAGGGGGCGGGGGCAAGAGCGCTATTGACCTCGCGATAGAGCTTTTGAACTCTTTTGGGGACCTGAAGGGAATCGAAAATGCAGCTGCAAGGGAATTTATATCTTTTAAGGGTGTGGGGAACGCAAAGGTCGCGCAGCTGAAGTCTGCCTTTGAACTCGGCAGGCGACTGCTTGATGAACCCCGCAGGAACGGACCTGTTTTCTCAACAGGCCGCGACGTGTTTAACCATTACCATCAGCGTCTTAAGGACCTGAAAAAAGAGGTATTTCGCTGCGCGATGTTGGATGCCAAAAACAGGGTCTTCAGGGACAGTCGCGTCTCTGAAGGATCTCTCACTAATTCATTGGTACACCCCCGCGAGGCGTTCAGGGACGCAATAAAGGAGTCGGCTGCATCCGTCATATTTGTGCATAACCATCCGAGCGGGGACCCGACTCCGAGCCGCGAGGATATATCCATAACAGAGCGTCTCGTCGATGTCGGCGAAATAGTCGGAATAAAAGTGCTCGACCATGTAATTATAGGAGATAACAGATATATTAGTATGATGGAAAAGGGACATATAAAAAAGTAGATACAGGATACATGATGCAAGATACGGATGCCCGATCACGGTTTGTCATTCCCGCGAGCAGAGCGCGTCGGGAATCCTTCTTTAAGAAAGATTCCGGACAAGCCGGAATGACAGCGAAAAGCAAATTGGTAAAAAAGTACTTCTGATATGCGTCGTGATTCTTGGATCGTGCATCGTGAATCATGTATCCTGAAACATGCAGCGTCTTTAAAAAGGAGGGCTTATGGCGAAGATTAAGAGGGCGATAATCAGTGTCTCGAACAAGAGTGGCGTCGTAGAATTCGCGAAGGAACTGAATAAGACGGGCGTAGAGATACTCTCGACGGGAGGGACTGCAAAGACTTTGCGGGAAGCTGGTATCCCTGTAAAAGAGGTATCTGAACACACAGGGTCTCCCGAGATGCTGGACGGCCGGGTAAAAACTCTTCACCCGAGGATTCACGGGGGCCTGCTTGCAAGAAGGGATAATCCAAAGGATATGGTAGAGTTAAAAAAATACGGGATTGAAACTATAGATATGGTTGTTGTGAATCTTTATCCTTTCGAAGAGACGATATCGAAACCCGGGGTCACATTTACAGAGGCCATAGAAAACATTGATATAGGCGGCCCGGCAATGTTACGGTCAGCATCAAAAAATTTTCAGGACGTTGCAGTGATCGTTGATCCCTCTGATTACGGAAAAATTATGGACGAAATGAAAGGCTCTAATGGGGATCTGACATATAAGACGAGACTGGAGCTCGCAAAGAAGGTGTTCGGGCATACGTCGAGATACGATGGTTTAATTGCTGATTATCTCACAAAAGTGATGGCAGAAAAAAGGTGAGACGCGGCAGTATGACTGATACGGACCACGTACATGGTGTGCGGCTGTGAAAGTCCTCGTTATCGGCAACGGCGGCAGGGAACATGCTATTATATGGAAGCTGTCCCAGAGCAAACATATTGATAAGATTTACTCCTCCCCCGGCAACGCGGGTATAGCTGAAATAGCCGAATGCATCGATATAAGTCCCAACGACTTTAGCTCACTCGTCGATTTTGTAAAATATGAATGGATCGACCTTACCATAGTCTGTTCCGAGAAATTTATTTCAAATGACATTGTGAGCGTCTTTGAAAGAGAAGGCCGCAGGATATTGGGCCCTGACAGGACATCGGCGCAGGTAAGGTTAAGCAGGGTGTCTGCAAAAAATCTCATGAGGCTTCATCGTATTCCCACAGCCGAATATAAAGTCTTTACTTCTTATCTGCATGCACAAGACCATATAAGATTGAAGGGCGCTCCAATAGTCATAAAGCTTGACGGTAATTCCGAAGGCAGCGACTGTTTTATTGCCTCAACGGTGGAAGAGGCGATAGGTAATCTCAAGCTCATCATGGAGGACAGGATCTTCGGCGACGCCGGCAGGCGGGTGATTATCGAGGAGAGTTTAAAGGGAGACAGGTTCACTTTTGTGGTGTTGACAGACGGGAAATCCATCTTACCTATAACAAGTTTATATATTTATAGTGGTAATGAATTAAGTTCAGCTGCGGCGGGCGCCTATAGCCCGGTCCCTGTGGTTAAAGAAGAACTCAGGACTTATATAACAGAAAAAATATTGGGCGCTCTCTTAAAGGCGTTTCGTTCAGAAGGCATAAAATACAAAGGCTTCATTTCCGCCGATCTGGTAGTAAACAAGGACGGCGTCCGCGTTTTCGAATTAAACTGGAGTTTCGGAGATTTAGAAGCGCAGACTATCCTGCCGAGACTCAGAACAGATTTAACAGACTTAGTGTTGGCGGTCACCGATGAAAAATTATACGGTACTGCGTTGGAATGGGGACAGAATGCATCGGTTTGCGTTGCCGGGTTTTTAAAAGGACATCTTGCAGAATCAGGGGAAGGCATAGTTGTGTCGGGGCTTGAAACGATAAAAACGATGAAAGACGTTTTCACTTTCCATGATAATACATCATTTGACAATTCCGGTATTGTAACACCCGGGGGGAGGGTCATCTCCATAACTGCAACCGGAAAAGACATAAAAGATGCAAAGACTAAAGCTTACAATGCAATAGGAAAAATACATGTTGAAGGCATGCATTATAGGGACGATATCGGAGGTAAAGACAATGACCAGCCGGTGCTCCCCTCCTAAAATAGGAGGAGAGCTATAGAAATGGGGGTTGTAGCTTGACAGATTTGTCTTGGCCGTTTATTTTGAGAAAAAGCCTGATCTTTGGAATTGGTCAGTGGAGTTGGGATGTTGGTTATCAGTGATTGGTTATTATTTTTTTAAGGAGAAAACATGAAACCACAGGTATTGATAGTCGTGGGGAGTGAATCAGACCTTCCTGTCATGGAAGGCGCTGAGGATATACTTAAAGAACTTCAGATTCCTTACAGCATAACAATAGCCTCTGCGCACCGGACGCCGGAACGCGCCACAAAACTTGCTTCGGAAGGCGAGGGAAAGGGTATTGAGGTCATTATTGCAGGAGCCGGCATGGCTGCCCATCTGGCCGGCGTGCTTGCCTCGCACACAATTCTTCCCATTATAGGAGTCCCCATAAATTCATCGCCGCTTAACGGCCTTGACTCACTTCTCTCTATGGTCCAGATGCCGTTTGGCGTGCCCGTGGCCACAATGGCAATAGGTAAGGCAGGCGCAAAGAATGCTGCGATCTTTTCAGCACAGATTATCGGCAGGAAAGATGCGAAAATAGCCGGGAGGCTGAAAGAGTTCAGGAAAAAGCTGGCAGAAGAAGTGGATAAAAAGGCGAGGGCACTGAAAGGGTCCGGCTCACAGGGATAAAGGCAGAGGCATAAATCCTTGACCGGACAGTCCGAAAGATTTTTGAAGAGGCGCAATCAATTAGAGTAGAGTCCCTTAAACAAGTGGCGTTATCAAATGTGATTAGAATCTCAATATTGGCTTCACTTTGTCATTCCGGCTTGTCCGGAATCTTTCCGGACTTCTCGGAAGGATTCCCGACGCGCTTCACTTGCGGGAATGACATTCCTTTTGAGCATGTATATAACACCAGTCATTTGTGAGACATACACTGAGTTCGTCCATAAACTGACTATAATGTCACCCTGAACTTGTTTCAGGGTTTCATATCTAAATGCGCTGTAGTTTCCAAAGGACTGGCCTTTCAACCGCTCGATGCTTCTAAAGAAATCCTGATTATGCTGGCTGGATAAGACTATCCTGGAAAGCTTATCTTCTTCCCCCTCTGGTGTCGAAACCGCTCCTTTCCCTTGAATGGCCTCTTTCCCTCTTTTCCTGCGGCTTTGCCTCGTTGACTACAATACTTCTGTCCATAAAAGGATTGCCGTTCAATTTCGAAATCGCCTTCTCAGCATCTTCCTTTGTGGCCATCTCCACAAAGCCGAAACCTCTCAGTCTGCCTGTCGCCGCATCTTTAATAAGTCTGACAGAAACAACCTCACCTGTCTGAGAAAACAGGTCCCTCACATCTTCTTCCGTTGCCTTGAAAGAGATGTTGCCTACATAAAGCCTTGTACTCATCCTTCCTCCTTTGGATTTTTTGAACTTACCTTAAAAACCCGCAATAGAGCTTTAAGAGAAGCAAACTAACTATGTAGGATGAAGAAACCATTTGTCAAGTCATTAAAAACAGCGGGCATGGCTCACTGCGGTCATTAAGCTGGTTCAGATTTCGAACGGATATCATCTATCGCTTCCCGGGCTATCATCCTCACATTGCTATCTTCATCATTTATTACTTCTTCGAGAAAAGGGACTACACTCTTATCTCCGATTATACCGAGCAGATAGGCCGCATCTCCCCTGACGACCGGATTTTGGTCTTTTAAAAGAGGAACGATAGAAGGGGCAACTTTTCTTGTGTCCTCCGGGTCTTCTTTTTTTAATGTCTCCAGAAGCGCTACTGTCCCTATCCTTACCCTCATCCTTTCGTCTGTCAGCAAGTCCCTGATATATTCGTAGAGGGTCTTGTCGTATTTAAACATGTCAACGATGTTATCAAGGCAGCCGTTTTCCATATAATCCGCTATCATTTTCTTCGAATCAGATGTTTCGATACGGATTTCTTCCATAACTGATATAATAGCATAAAAGATCCTTATATCTTCGAACTTTCGCCTAAATGTTGTATAATTTCTATGCAGAATTTTAAGTAGTGCCTGTCCAGGAATTAACTAGAGTCTGTCCATAAAGTGGTCGTTACGGTTAGAAACTTGTCATTCCCGCAAGCGAAGCGCGTCGGGAATCTTTCTGAGAAAAGGCGCAAAAAGATTCCGGACAAGCCGGAATGACATAGAAGAGACGATAGGATAAACTTTAATCATGGCAGAGTTGACACATGAAGATTTATAACACGCTTACCGGCAAAAAAGAGGAATTTGTGCCTCTTATGCCGAATAATGTAAAGATGTATGCGTGCGGCGTGACGGTTTATGACCACTGCCATATAGGGCATGCGAGAAGCGCTGTAATATTCGATGTCATCAGAAGATACTTAAAATATAAAGGCTTTGATGTCACGTATGTAAGGAATTTTACCGATATTGACGACAAGATAATAAACAGGTCAAAGCAGGAAGGTATTTCATGGGATGCCGTTGCCCGTAAATATACCGCTGAGTATTACAGGGATATGGACAGACTCGGCGTTGAAAAGGCCGACGTGGAACCGAAGGCAACCGAGCACATCTCTGAAATTATAACTATTGTTCAAGGCCTGATAGATAAAGGCTTTGCATATGAAGCCGACGGAGGCGTTTATTTTGCCGTAGACAAATTTTCTGAATACGGCAAGTTGTCAAAGAGGGACAAAGAGGGGATGATAGCCGGGGCAAGAGTTGAAGTGGATGAGAAGAAGAAAGACCCCATGGATTTTGCTTTATGGAAGAAATCAAAAGAAGGTGAGCCGGCCTGGGATAGCCCCTGGGGACCGGGCAGGCCCGGCTGGCATATTGAATGCTCGGCCATGTCGATAAAGCATCTCGGTGAGAGCTTTGACATACACGGTGGAGGCGCTGATTTACTTTTCCCGCACCATGAAAATGAGATTGCCCAGTCAGAGGCCTATACAGGCAAACCCTTTGCTAAATACTGGGTCCATAACGGATTCATTACGATCGATAAAGAGAAGATGTCAAAGTCTCTCGGGAATTTCTTCACGATCAAAGAAGTCCTCGACAAGTTTGACCCTGAAGTAATCAGGTTTTTTCTGCTGTCGACTCATTACAGAAGCCCGATAGAATTTTCAGACGATCAATTACGGGAGGCAGAGAGTTCTCTTGACAGATATTACACAACAATTGTCAGAATTAATGATTTCCTCGAAAAAAAATACGACTTGAGGGAAGAGTACTCAAAGGACGGAAAAGGTTTCAGAGATATCCTTTTGCCTTTTGGAGAGAAATTTGCAGAGGCAATGGACGATGATTTCAATACTGCACTTGCACTCGGACATGTCTTCGAACTTGTGCGGGAGACAAATAGATTTCTTGACGGTAAACCGGCAGGTTCAAAAGACAGGGAACTTTTATTGACGGCAAAAGAACTTCTTCTGAAAGCCGGGGATATACTCAATCTTTTCGATAGAACCCCTCATGAATGGTATCTGTCCTTGATGAAGGTAAGGAATATCGGGATTTCCGAAAAGGACATCGTTGATATGATCAGGGAGCGTAAGGAGGCGAGACAGGGGAAAGACTGGCATTCGGCAGACAGGATCAGAAAAGAACTCGAAGAAAAAGGGATAATCCTTGAGGACAAGACAGACAGGACAGACTGGAAGATCAGGGTCGGATAAAAAAGAATGGATTTACGGCCTGAACCCTGTGCTGGAGGCGGTAAGGGCAGGCAGGAATGTCAAATATATCCTTATATCCTCGGCAAGACATGACAGGCTGCCGGAATTAAAAAAAGAGGCGGAGGACAAAAAGATACCTGTCAAAGTCGCCGGTCCCGATTTCTTTGACCGCGCTTTTAGGAAAGGACATCAGGGAGTTGCAGCAGAAGTACCTGTAAGAGGATACATTTCTCTCGACGAAATGCTTGATATTCCTCTCAAAAAGAATGAAATACCGTTATTTGTGATCCTTGATTGTATCGAAGACCCGAGAAATTTCGGAGCCATCTTAAGGTCGGCGGACGCCGCGGGCGTTCATGGTGTTGTTATCCAGCCGCACAGGTCCGCCACTCTTGGCCCTGAGGCAGCAAAGTCTTCAGCGGGAGCAGCGGAATATGTCCCTGTCGCCATGGTGCCAAATATAAAGCATGCAATCCTCGAAATGAAGAGGAAAGGGGTAACGATAGTTGGGACCGATGCTTCGGCTGAAGACCTGTTATGGGACATAGATTTTAGAATGCCTTTGGCGCTCGTGATAGGCTCCGAGGGCAAGGGGCTCAGAAGAACGGTTGGCGCCCTGTGTGACGTTCTTGCAAAAATTCCGATGCGGGGCAAAATAAACTCACTTAACGTATCTGTGGCTGCCGGAATATTTGCCTTCGAGATATTGAGACAAAGATTTCGAAAAAAATAGAAAAATAGAGTTTTATCGAAATATCTTATAATATTCTTGCAATATCGTAATTGACCTTTTTATAATAAAAATTGTTTAATTCAGATTCTAATAAAAAGGGGGTTAGTGTTGCCTTTTTCTGTCCCTCTTTTGTTTAGGGGATTAAGATGAAGCCACCGTAGCTCAGCAGGCAGAGCAGCTGATTTGTAATCAGCGGGTCGGGGGTTCGATTCCCTTCGGTGGCTCCAGGGAGAGGTTCCCGAGCGGCCAAAGGGAGCAGACTGTAAATCTGCCGGCGCAGCCTTCGGAGGTTCGAATCCTCCCCTCTCCACCAGCAAAATTTGCTGTAAACTTTTGAGTAAAGAAGTTAAGAAGTATAAGCAGTCTATGTTGTCATCATGAACTTGTTTCAGGGTCTCGTATCGATACTATGAGATGCTATTCTCCCCAGGCGAATTCGCCGGGGCGGAAAATAAATTCAGCATGGCTCAAGGATATGTGTGCGGGAGTAGCTCAGTGGTAGAGCGTCAGCCTTCCAAGCTGAGGGTCGCGGGTTCGAATCCCGTTTCCCGCTCCAAGAACCGTTCAAGCGGTTTAAGCAGTTCAAACGGTTTGATCGGCTTGATCGGCTTGATCGGGTGATTAAGATGCCCATGTAGCTCAGTCGGTAGAGCACATCCTTGGTAAGGATGAGGTCACCGGTTCGATCCCGGTCATGGGCTTGTGACTGACAGATTTTTGGTATGGTTGTTAGTTGTTAGTCATAAAACTATGAGATAAAAATGAATTAAAACTAACAACTAAAAAGAGGAGGAGAAATGGCAAAGGCTAAATTTGAGAGAGTAAAGCCTCATGCTAACATAGGGACAATAGGGCATGTGGACCATGGGAAGACGACATTGACCGCGGCGATCACGAAGGCATTGGCATTGAAGGGGCAGGCGAGTTTCAGGTCCTTCGACAGCATCGACAACGCGCCTGAGGAGAAAGCGAGAGGGATAACGATAGCGACGGCGCATGTTGAGTACGAGACGGACAAGAGGCATTATGCGCACGTAGACTGTCCGGGGCATGCGGACTATATAAAGAACATGATAACTGGAGCGGCGCAGATGGACGGAGCGGTGCTGGTAGTATCGGCGGCGGACGGACCGATGCCGCAGACGAGGGAGCACATACTTTTGGCGAGACAGGTAGGAGTGCCATACATCGTGGTATTCATGAATAAAGTGGACATGGTGGATGACCCCGAGCTTTTGGACCTGGTGGAGCTGGAAGTGAGGGAGCTTTTGACAAAGTATCAGTTCCCCGGGGACAAGATACCGGTGATAAGGGGCAGTGCATTAAAGGCGATGAACAGCACGAGCACGGATGTTGCGACAGAGGAGTACAAGTGCATATGGGAGCTGATGGATGCGGTAGACAGCTACATACCGACGCCGGAGCGGCCTATAGACAAGCCTTTTTTGATGCCGATAGAGGATGTATTTTCTATATCGGGAAGGGGCACGGTCGTAACGGGGAGAGTGGAGAGAGGTATCGTAAAGGTAGGAGAAGAGGTAGAGATCGTGGGATTGGGAGATACGCGGAAGACGGTGGCCACGGGAGTGGAGATGTTCAGGAAGCTGCTTGATGAAGGCCGCGCAGGAGACAACATAGGGGTATTATTGAGGGGCATAGGCAAGGACGAGGTAGAGAGGGGGCAGGTATTAGCGAAGCCCGGTAGCATAACGCCTCACACGAAGTTCAAGACAGAGGTATACATACTGACGAAGGAAGAAGGCGGGAGGCACACACCGTTTTTCAAGGGATACAGGCCGCAGTTTTATTTCAGGACGACGGACGTGACGGGAGTGGCACAGCTTCCCGAGGGTGCGGAGATGGTGATGCCCGGCGACAATGTAACCTTATCGGTTGAGCTGATAACCCCTATAGCAATGGAAGAGGGTTTGCGGTTTGCCATAAGAGAAGGCGGAAGGACTGTTGGCGCCGGCGTTGTCACCGCAATATTGGAGTAGAAATCATGAGAGATATAATTTTGTTCCAATGTACAGAATGTAAAAATAGGAACTATTCAAGTATGAAGAATAAGAAAAATACGACTGATA
This sequence comes from Thermodesulfovibrionales bacterium, assembly GCA_963716185.1. GTDB lineage: Bacteria > Nitrospirota > Thermodesulfovibrionia > Thermodesulfovibrionales > SM23-35 > CAVZMO01. The sequence goes on along the minus strand of OY970295.1, from coordinate 1,908,570 downwards.
AACTTCAGTTAAAAAAATACTGCAGGCACTGCAGGAGGCATACGGTCCACAAGGAAACAAAAGCTTAAAATGACCAATGATCAAATTCCAAATGGCCAAATTTTGGAATTTGTAATTTGGGATTTGGAATTTAAAGAGGATAGGCCAGTAGCTCTAACGGCTAGAGCATCGGACTCCAAATCCGAGGGTTGGGGGTTCGAATCCCTCCTGGCCTGCCACTTAAAAAACACGTAAAAGTTAGGGGTAAAAAAACAAAAGATTCGGATTTGGACAAGGAACCATGCTAAACAAAGTTAAGGAATTTTTCAGGGAAGTCAAGGTCGAGGTAAAGAAGGTAGCTTTTCCATCAAAGGACGAACTTATCGGTTCTACCTGGGTCGTAATAATAACAGTTCTGATTGTTTCAATATTTTTGGGAATCGTGGATCTTGGCCTTACAAAATTAGTGGGGATAGCTCTGAGATAAATATGGAAAAAAATTGGTATGTAGTACACACATATTCGGGTTTTGAAGAGAAAGTGAAGCTCTCTATTGAAGAAAAAGTGGATAAACAGGATCTGAAGGATAAGATTTCAAGGATACTCATCCCAACAGAGAGGGTCATAGAGTTAAAAGGCGGGAAAAAGAAAGAAAGTGATAAGAAATTTTATCCCGGCTATATACTTGTTGAGATGGACATGGACGATGAGACATGGCACCTTATCAGGAGTACCCCGCGCGTGACCGGTTTTGTGGGCGGGGCGAATCCCGTTGCTCTTTCCGAAGAGGAGGTTTCGGTAATAATTCAGCAGATCGAGAAAGGACCGGTGCCGCAAGTGAAGACACAGTTCCAGAAGGGAGAGAGTGTCAGAATTATTGATGGTCCTTTCACCAATTTCATCGGCGCGGTTGAAGACGTGGACCTCGATCACGGGAGGCTGGGTGTTATGGTGAGTATTTTCGGCAGGCAGACACCTGTTGAACTTAATTTCTTTCAGGTGGAAAAGGCATGAATTTAATGCACACTCTGAATTCAGAATTCCGTTGTTTGAGATTTATTAGGCTTTAGAATTCAAGAAAAGGAGGTTATATGGCAAAGAAGGAAGTGATTGCCCAGGTCAAACTCCAGATACCCGCAGGTAAAGCAAATCCTGCGCCGCCCGTCGGCCCGGCACTCGGTCCGCACGGCGTCAACATCATGGAGTTCTGCAAGACATTTAATGCTCAGACCCAGGCACTCGGAGATACGATAATACCTGTGGTATTGACTGTATACGCAGACAGATCTTTTTCATTCATAACAAAGACCCCTCCTGCTTCTGATCTCTTAAAGAAAGCGGCGGGTATTATTAAGGGGTCGAGTACTCCCAACAAAGAAAAGGTTGGTAAGGTTACATCTGTGCAGGTAAGAGAGATCGCCCAGAAAAAGCTTCCGGACCTTAATGCCTTTTCTCTGGATAAAGCAGAAAATATTATAAAGGGTACCGCGAGAAGTATGGGGATAGAAATAATAGACTAAGAGGTTAGAAATGGGTAAAAAACAGAATATAGCCAAAGAAAAGATCGAACCGGGCAAAGAATACTCACTTGAAGATTCGATAAAACTCTTGAAAGAATCTTCTTATGCCAAATTTGATGAGACTGTTGATTTAGCGGTGAATTTAGGTGTGGACCCGAGGAAATCAGAGCAGATGGTGAGGGGAACCGTTGTTCTTCCTCACGGCATAGGAAAAAAGGTGAGGGTTCTTGTTTTTGCGAAAGGAGAAAAGGAAAAAGAGGCCCTGGAAGCGGGAGCTGACTTTGTCGGTGCGGAAGATCTTGTCGATAAGATAAATAAGGGCTGGCTTGATTTTGATAAGTCTGTTGCAACGCCCGACGTGATGGGTCTCGTTGGAAAATTGGGGAAAATACTCGGACCGAGAGGGCTTATGCCTAACCCTAAACTCGGCACTGTAACTTTTGATATAGCGAGGACCGTTAAAGAGATAAAAGCCGGGAAAGTAGAGTATAAGGCTGAAAAAGCAGGGATTGTACATGTTTCGGTCGGAAAAACTTCGTTCGATGCCGAAAGGCTTCTTGAAAACGCCAGAACAGTGATCAATTCAATAATAAAGGCAAGGCCTGCGACAAGCAAAGGGAAATATCTCAAGAAGATATCCATCTCTTCAACTATGGGGCCGGGGATAATAGTTGATGCAGCATCTCTGGGGAAGGGGGTGTAAACTGAATAGGTCAGAAAAAGAAGAAGTCATAAAAGAACTTAAAGATGAATTTAATAAGGCAACCGCTGTAGTCTTCACAGATTACAGAGGACTGACTGTTGCCGAACTTTCGGAACTGAGGAATCTTTTGAGGGAGGGAAACTTCGAATATAAAGTAGTTAAGAATACCCTCGCGAAGATTGCGTCCGATGGTACGTCCGTGGCCGCTGCGAAAGACTCCTTTAAAGGACCCATAGGCATTGCCATCGGCTATGATGATCCCGTTCTCACAGTAAAAAAAGTACTGGAGTATTCGAAGAAAAACGATAAGCTCAAAGTCAGTGCGGGGCTTATCGAGGGCGCGCTTTGCATATCCGACGATTTAAAGGCCGTAGCGGAGCTGCCGCCCAAAAAAGTGTTGCTTTCGGTGATGGCGGGTGGATTCAAGTCACCGCTGAACAAGCTGGCGAGATTACTAAACGCCACGCTCAGCAATTTCGTGAATGGACTGGAAGCATTGAAAAATAAAAAGGGTAGTCAGTAGATAGAATGAAGCAGACAACAGTAAAAGATACTTCCGCTTGCTGCTGCCTGCTGTCTGCTCGCTACTAAAAATTAAGGAGGATTTTAAAAATGGCTGTTACAAAAGAAGGGGTTTTCGAGTTTATTGACAACATGACAATCCTCGATATGTCTAAATTTATAAAAGAGTTCGAGGACAGATACGGCGTGACCGCCGCGGCGCCGATGGCTATTGCCGCGATGCCGGGGGCAGCCGCAGCAGCCGCACCTGAAGTTGAGGAGAAGACAAGCTTCGACGTTATCCTCACTGCTGCGGGAGAAAAGAAGATACAGGTTATAAAAGTCGTCAGAGAACTCACTTCGCTCGGACTTAAGGAGGCAAAGGACCTTGTTGACGGAGCTCCGAAACCGGTGAAGACCGGCGTCTCGAAAGAGGAGGCGGAAGCAATAAAAGCAAAATTGGTAGAACAGGGTGCCGCAGTCGAAATAAAATAAAAGGAGACGTATGACAAGGGTTCTTAGAAAAAGACTGAACTTTGGAAAAGTTCCCCCGATTCTCGAAATTCCTAATCTTATAGAAATACAGAAAAGGTCTTTCGAGAAATTCCTGCAAAAGGATGTTCCCGCGGACAGGAGAGAAGATTCGGGCTTGCTGGCTGCTTTCTTAAGCGTGTTTCCGATTTCGGATTATAATGAGACGGCCTCCATAGAGTTCTTGGGCTATGTGATGGGCGAACCGAAATTCAGTATCCGTGACTGTTTACAGAAAGGCATTACGTATGCCGCGCCGCTGAAGATAAAAGTAAAGCTGAATCTTTGGGAATTCGAACTGAAAGGGAGCAAGAGGTTAAAGGAATCGAGGGAAGAGGACGTTTACATCGGCGAGATGCCGTTGATGACAGATACCGGGACTTTTGTTATCAATGGTACCGAACGTGTTATTGTCAGCCAGCTCCATCGCTCGCCGGGAGTATTTTTCAGCCACGACAAAGGAAAGACCCATGCGAGCGGCAGGCTCTTATATTCGGCGCGGGTAATTCCATCGAGGGGTTCATGGCTGGATTTCGAGTTTGATACAAAGGATCTTCTGTATGTGAGAATCGACAGGAGAAGAAAGCTGCCCGCGACAATAGTTCTTAAGGCGCTTGGGTATACAAATGAGGATCTTCTTAAGATCTTTTATCCTATTGAAGAGATTAACATACAAGGCAGTAAATTCACCCGTTCCGTGAGCGAAGTTCTTGTGGGACTGAAGTCTTCCATAAACATTGTTGCTCATGATACGAAAGAACTGATCGTAAAGGAAGGGAGCAAGATCACAAGAGGCGCTATCAGGAAGATGGAGGCATCCGGGATTAAGACGATACCCGTGTCAAAGGAAGAAATCGTCGGAAGGATAACGCTAAAAGACATTATCGATCCCCTGACCGGAGAGGTAATCCTTGAGGGAAACGAAATTATCACAGAGAACGCCTTTAATAAGATCCTTTCTCTTAAGATCGACTCGCTGAGTCTGCTCTTCATCGACAACGTGCATTATCTTTCTTCTCTGAGAGACACTCTTCTCACCGATAAAGTGAGCACGCAGGAAGAGGCGCTCATTGAGATCTACAAAAAATTAAGACCGGGTGAACCGCCGACCTTGGCGGCAGCAAAGGACCTTTTTAACGGTCTGTTCTTTGACCCGAAGAGGTATGACCTTTCATCGGTCGGGCGTTTGAAATTAAATAAAAGACTGAATATAGACGTACCCCTGGAAACAAGGGTACTGACGGACAATGATATCGTAGAGATAGTCAGATACCTTTTCAATCTCAGAACCGGTAAGGGAGAAGTCGATGACATAGACAATCTGGGAAACAGGAGGGTGAGACGGGTCGGAGAACTCCTCGAAAACCAGTTCAGGATAGGTCTCGTGAGGATGGAACGCACGATAAAGGAGAAGATGACGCTTACAGAGCTTGAAACAGCCATGCCGCACGATTTGATAAATTCTAAGCCCGTTATGGCTGCTTTAAAAGAGTTTTTTGGTTCGAGTCAGCTGAGCCAGTTTATGGACCAGACAAACCCGCTGTCCGAGATTACACACAAGAGAAGACTATCCGCCCTTGGTCCGGGGGGTCTTACCAGGGAAAGGGCAGGGTTTGAAGTAAGAGATGTGCACCCGACACATTACGGAAGAATATGTCCGATAGAAACGCCGGAAGGCCCGAACATAGGACTCATTACATCTCTCGCCACCTATGCGCGGGTAAATGATTTCGGTTTTATTGAGGTGCCTTACAGGAAGGTTGTGAACGGAAAAGTGACAAAAAATATAGAATATATTTCCGCGATTGATGGAGAAAAATACATCATAGCTGAAGCAACCTCGCCTGTGGATGAAAAAGGCAATTTAGCGGGAGAAACAGTTTCTGCCAGGGTTGGAGGCGACTTTAAGATGGTGTCGCCCCAGGAAGTGGAATACATGGATGTGTCTCCCAAGCAGATTGTAGGCGTTTCCGCTTCTCTTATACCATTCCTCGAAAATGATGACGCAAACAGGGCACTGATGGGTTCGAACATGCAGCGGCAGGCGGTCCCGTTACTGCAGCCGGAGGCACCGGTGGTTGGGACGGGCGTAGAGTTTGTTGCCGCTAGAGATTCGGGTGCAATTGTGTTATCCAAATGTGATGGGGTTGTTGAAAGCGTTGACGCGTCCAGGATTGTTGTAAGGGCCTCTGAAAACAAGGGAGGAGTCGACATCTATAATCTTATCAAGTTCCAGAGGTCAAACCAGGCTACGTGCCTCAACCAGAAATCAATAGTCAATATCGGCGAAATTGTAAAAAAAGGCGATATACTTGCCGATGGCTCATGTACGGACATGGGAGAGCTCGCGCTCGGCAGGAATGTCCTCGTGGCATTTATGCCGTGGGGTGGATACAATTTTGAAGACGCGATCCTTATAAGCGAAAGGCTTGTCAAAGAAGACGTTTTTACATCGGTCCACATAGAAGAATTCAGCCTGGAGGCAAGAGAAACGAAACTCGGTCCTGAGGAGATTACACGTGACATCCCGAACGTCGGTGAAGATGCCTTAAGAGATCTTGATGAAAGCGGAATAATCAGGGTGGGTGCAGAGGTAAAGCCGGGAGATATCCTTGTGGGTAAAGTGACGCCCAAAGGAGAAACTCAATTAACGCCCGAAGAAAAGCTGCTGAGGGCCATTTTCGGTGAAAAAGCCGAAGAAGTAAAAGAGAGCTGCCTTTATGTGCCGCCGGGAATAGAAGGTACAGTAGTTGATGTCAGGATTTTTTCGAGGAAAGGAACCGAGAAAGACGAAAGGGCGAAAAGTATAGAAGAAAAGGAGATACAGAGGCTGCAGCGTGACCTTGAAGAAGAAGTCAGAATAGCTAAAGACGAGAAGTTCAGGAAGCTTAGAGCGCTTCTTGCCGGACAGACAGCCGCAGAAGACGTCAAGGATTCCAAGAATAAAGAGGTCATCTGCGCGAAAGGTAAAAAACTTACTGAAAAACATCTCGAAAGGGTCAAGGACGAACACCTGACACGCATCAAGCTGGATGATAGTAATGTCCGTGAGAAGGTGGAGGCCATAAACAATGAAGCCAATCATTACATCCGCTATCTGGAATTACGATACGATGAAATGACCGATAGACTGAAAAGAGGAGACGAACTGCCGCCCGGTGTGAACAAAGTGGTAAAAGTATTTATAGCCATGAAACGAAAAATTCAGATGGGCGATAAAATGGCGGGCAGACATGGTAACAAGGGTGTTGTGGCCATGGTGATGCCGGAAGAAGATATGCCGTACCTGCCTGATGGCGGGACTGTGGACATTGTGCTCAATCCTCTCGGTGTTCCTTCAAGAATGAACGTCGGACAGGTGCTCGAGACACATCTCGGGTGGGCCGCAAAGGCACTGGGTCTGCATGTGGCAACACCTGTCTTCGAAGGCGCCAAGGAGGCAGAGATAAAGGACCTTCTGAAAAAGGCGAAATTGCCGGCAACGGGCCAGATAATGCTCCATGACGGCAAGACGGGCGAGCCTTTTGACAAGCCCGTCACGGTGGGACAGATGTATATGATGAAGCTCCATCACCTTGTGGATGATAAGATCCACGCCCGCTCCATCGGACCGTATTCATTGGTGACACAGCAGCCTCTTGGCGGAAAGGCGCAATTCGGCGGTCAGAGGCTTGGAGAAATGGAGGTCTGGGCGCTTGAGGCGTATGGCGCTTCTTATACGCTTCAGGAATTTCTGACTGTAAAAAGCGATGACGTATCCGGCAGGGCCAGAATGTATGAAGCGATCGTGAAAGGTGACGCAACTCTTGAACCAGGGGTCCCGGAATCTTTCCATGTTTTAATAAAAGAACTCCAGAGTCTTGGACTTGATGTCGAGCTTCTGGAGAAGAAGAGCAAGGGGGAGTAACTTGACAGAAGATATTTATGCTATTTTTCAGAGGCCGAAGGATCCGACGGATTTTGAGGCCGTGAGGATAAGGCTTGCTTCACCGGAAAAGATCAGGGAGTGGTCTTACGGTGAAGTTAAGAAGCCCGAGACGATAAATTACCGTACTTTCAAACCGGAGCGGGACGGTCTTTTCTGTGCGAAGATTTTCGGCCCTATAAAGGACTGGGAGTGCATCTGCGGCAAATACAAGAGGATGAAGCACAGGGGAGTCGTGTGCGATAAATGCGGGGTGGAAGTAATCCAGTCCAAAGTCAGGCGCGAACGTTTAGGACATATTGAGCTCGCAACTCCTGTCGCTCACATATGGTTTCTTAAAGGACTGCCGAGCAGGATCGGCACCCTTCTCGATATGACCATGAGGCAGCTTGAAAAGATCCTTTATTTCGAAAGCTATGTGATCATCGACCCGGGAGACACTCCTTTGAAAGAAAAGGAACTGCTGACTGAAGAAGATTATAAGAAGAAGGCCTCGGAGTTTGGATCAAGATTTAAGGCCGGCATGGGAGCAGAGGCCATAAGGGAACTGTTAAGAATGATCGACCTTGAGGTCCTTTATACAGAGCTCAAAACAAAAATAAGTGAAGCTGTTTCGATAGGCGTGAAGAAAAAACTCACCAAGAGGCTGAAGGTAGTTGACGCCTTCAGAAAGTCCGGCAACAAACCTGAATGGATGATCATGGATGTTATTCCCGTGTTGCCGCCTGACCTCAGGCCGCTCGTACCGTTGGAAGGGGGCAGGTTTGCGACATCTGATCTTAACGACTTATACAGGAGGGTCATTAACAGGAACAACAGGCTGAAGAGATTAATGGAGCTTAAGGCGCCGAGCGTAATAATTAAGAACGAAAAGCGCATGCTCCAGGAAGCCGTGGATGCCCTTTTTGATAATGGCAGAAGGAGCAGGGTCTTAAAGACGACTACAAAAAGGCCCCTTAAATCACTGAGTGACATGATTAAGGGCAAACAGGGCAGGTTCAGGCAGAACCTCCTGGGAAAACGCGTCGACTATTCCGGAAGGTCGGTCATTGTTGTCGGCCCGGAACTCAAACTCCACCAGTGCGGACTTCCCAAAAGGATGGCGTTGGAACTATTCAAGCCGTTTATCTTCAATAAACTCGAAGAAAAAGGATATGCAACAACGATAAAAGCGGCAAAAAAACTTGTGGAGAAAGAGAGTCCCGAGGTATGGGATGCCCTTGAAGAAGTAATCAAGGAGCACCCCGTGCTGCTTAACCGTGCCCCTACCCTGCACAGGCTTGGTATTCAGGCCTTTGATCCTGTTCTCGTGGAGGGAAAGGCCATAAAGCTGCATCCCCTGGTCTGTACTGCTTTTAATGCGGACTTTGACGGAGACCAGATGGCTGTTCATGTTCCGCTCTCGATAGAGGCCCAAATAGAGGCAAGGGTCCTCATGATGTCTGTTAATAATATCCTTTCTCCGGCCAATGGGAAACCGATAGTGGTTCCGACCCAGGACATGGTCCTTGGTATTTATTTCCTCATGAAGGAAAGAAACGGCGCAAAGGGAGAGGGAAAGATATTTTCCGATACTGAAGATGTCCGGATTGCTTATGATGCGGGAATTCTTGACGAACACGCAAGGATTAAGGTCAGGATGGACGGTGAATTTGTTGAAACTACAACAGGCAGAATTCTGTTCAGCGAGATATTGCCGCACGGAGTCCAGTTTTCCATGGTCAATAAGGACATGACCAAAAAGGAACTCGGGAAGTTTATAGAATACATATACAAAAAATCGGGCAAGCGCGAGACGGTTGTATTCCTGGATAACCTTGAGTCTCTCGGATTCAAGTATGCAACAAAATCGGGAGTTTCCATATCAATGGCCGATATGCATATACCTTCTACGAAAGCGGAGCTTATACGGAACGCCGAACAGGAAGTAATTGAGGTTCAAAAACAATATGCGGACGGCCTTATAACACACGGCGAACGTTACAACAAGGTGATAGACATATGGGCCAACGTGACCGAAAAGGTCGCCGAGGAGATGATGAAGGAGTTGGGCGCCGAGGACGGCAAGACCTTTTCCGAAGAAGAGCTCAAAGAGAGAAGGTCATTCAACAGCATCTTCATGATGGCTGATTCAGGGGCAAGGGGAAGTACTGCCCAGATACGTCAGCTCGCCGGAATGAGGGGCCTGATGGCAAAGCCTTCGGGCGAGATTATAGAAACGCCGATTACCGCCAACTTCAGGGAAGGATTAACCCCTTTACAATATTTTATATCCACCCACGGAGCGAGGAAAGGTCTGGCCGATACGGCCCTGAAAACTGCGAATTCCGGCTATCTTACAAGAAGGCTTGTTGATGTAGCGCAGGACGTTATCATAGCCGAAGACGATTGCGGAACGAACGACGGGATTACCGTCACTTCGCTCGTGGAGGGCGGAGAGATAATACAACCTTTAGAGGAAAGGCTTTTGGGCAGGACCGCTGTCGAGGACATAAGGGACCCCATAACCAAAGATATGGTTATTAAGAGGAACCAGGAGATAGATGCGGAAATAACCCAGAAGATAATCGATGCCGGAATCGACAGGGTCAAGATAAGGTCGGTCCTTACATGCCAGGCAAAGTTCGGTGTTTGTACTAAATGCTATGGGAGGGACCTTGGAAGGGGAGAAGTTGTCGAAAAAGGTGAATCAGTCGGAATAATCGCGGCGCAATCCATTGGAGAGCCGGGTACACAGCTTACCATGAGAACATTCCATATCGGCGGCGCGGCTTCAAAGGTTGTGGAGCAGACGATACTCGAGGCGAAAAATTCCGGCACCATCAAATTCATAAATATCAGCACGGTGAAAAACAGGGAAGGTCTCCTGGTTGTCATGAACAGGAACGGAAGCATCGCGGTCGTTGATGCAAAAGGAAGGGAAAAGGGAAAATACTCTGTTGTTTATGGCGCAAAGCTGATGGTCAACAACGGGCAGAAGGTAGAAATAGGGCAGAAACTCGTTGAATGGGACCCTTATTCGACTCCGATACTTACAGAGCTTGGCGGCAAAATAGCCCATGGCGATATTATTGAGGGAGCAACAGTAAAGGAAGAAGTGGATGAAGTAACGGGCCTTTCGCACAAAGTTATCATCGACTATCCTGCCAATATGAGACCGAGGATTTCTATTAAGGATGAACACGGAAGGGTAACTCTCAAGATCCCCGGGACGACTGTCCTGGCGAGATATCTGCTGCCGGCCGGGGCGCATATACTTGTGGACAGGAACGACATTGTATACCCTGGAGATATTCTTGCCAAGATCCCGAGAGAGACGACAAAGACGAAAGATATAACCGGCGGTCTTCCGAGAGTGGCCGAACTTTTTGAAGCGAGAAAGCCGAAGGAACAGGCAATAGTTACTGAAATAGACGGCATGGTCGAGTTCAGGGGCGCCCATAAAGGCATGCGCGTTGTTGTTGTCAAAGGAGGAGATGAGACAAGGGAATATCTTATCCCCAAAGGCAAGCATGTCGGTGTCCATGAGGGCGATTGGGTGAGGGCCGGAGAACCGCTCATGGACGGCGCGGTAAATCCCCATAACATACTTGATATCCTCGGACCCCAGGAATTGCAGAGGTACCTGGTTGACGAAGTCCAAAAGGTATACAGACTGCAGGGCGTGACTATCAATGACAAACACATAGAAGTAATCGTAAGGCAGATGATGAAAAAAGTCAGGATAGAAGACCCGGGTGATACGAATTTCCTGATAAGCGAGCAGGTTGACAGAAGGATCTTCCAGGAGGAGAATGCAAAGGTAAAGGCTGGAGGCGGTAAACCTGCACAGGGTAAACCCTTATTGCTCGGCATAACCAAGGCTTCTCTTACCACAGACAGCTTCGTCTCCGCCGCCTCGTTCCAGGAGACGACAAGAGTTCTGACAGAGGCTGCTATCGGCGGCGCAGTGGATGAACTCAGAGGGCTTAAAGAGAATGTCATCATGGGAAGAATCATACCGGCGGGTACCGGAATGCCGAGGTACAGAAATACCTTTGTGAAGAGAGAATTTGCTCCGCCGCTGCCGCTGCCCGAACCGCAGACTGAAGAACAAAATACTTAAGCCATAAAATATCAGGCGTGAGGATCAAGAATTCCCTCACGCCTGATATTCTGATACATGATATGAAATTCATCGCCGATGCCATGCTCGGAAGGCTTGCGAGATGGATGAGGTTTTTGGGGTTTGATACTTTATATTATGCGGGGATTAGCGACAGCAGGCTTATAAGGCTGGCCAGGGAACAAGACAGGGTTATCCTGACGAGGGACACCCGGTTGGTAAAAGTTAAAGGGGCCGGGGATCATCTTCTGATCTCGGCAAATGATTCCTTCAAACAACTCCTTGAAGTCGTAGACGCATTGAAATTAAAACAGTTTAATCTGCTCAGCAGATGCGTCAAATGCAACGGCGAACTTTTGAAGATCATCGATAAGGCAGAGATAAGGGAGTCTGTTCCTGAATTTGTTTTCCTTCAGCACAATAATTTTCTGAAATGCACGGATTGTGGTAAAATTTATTGGGAAGGATCACATCCTAAAAAATTTAAGGAGAAGGTAGGTGAGATTTTAGAGGCTTCTTCTTGACTTTAACATGCTGAATATGTAAACTAAAAAATTAAATAAATATAAAATCAGGAGTGTAACTTATGCCAATCTATGAATATACATGCAACGCATGCGAAGAAATTTTTGCCCTTCTTCAGAGGCCCGAAGACCAGGAAAATACCCTGTGTCCCAAGTGCGGTTCAAAGGACGTGAAAAAACTGGTCTCCTCTTTCAGCTGTTCCGCTTCAGCCGATTCGGGATCTTCATCGGGCGGCTCATTTTCCGGATTCAGCGGAGGCGGCTGAAGGCCTTCATTCTGCTAAACCTTGTGTTTAGCCCCATAAGCTGAAAAGCCGTTAAATATCAATCATTTATCAGAAGGCGCAGTGCGAGATGTCATAAAATCGCAATACTGCGCCTTCTTTTCTTCCATTAGCCCCAGAATCTCTACGCCATCTCTGAGGGACTCAGGGTAATGATGTGCATATCTCTGGGTTGTCTTGATGTCTCTATGGCCCAAAAGCTTGCTCACCTTATAAATGTCCACTCCTGATTGGGCAAGCCTTGTTGCAAATGTGTGGCGGGGCAGCTTGATGAATTTCATGGGATTGAAGCGCACCCACTGCCACTCCCTGACAGCAATGCTGAAAGCATGGGACAGGATTATGAGCTCATACCTCACTGTCTGCAACTTGACTCCGTCGCTGAGCCTCTTTGATCTGTACCGCGATATAGACTCCGGTGTGATTTTGTCGAGAGTTATATTGCCGAAGAAAGAGAGAAGGTGTGTGATCTGTATCCTATTGGTATCTTGGGTCCTTGGTGCTTTATGTATCACAACTTCCTGTGAATATCTGTCCATCAGATCAGTCAGGGTGTGCTGCCTCGCGAGGTCACTCTCAAACCATTTGTCCTCAACGATCTGCGTGCTCACTTTGGCCAGTATTTTTTCAGCCAGCTTCCTGTCCGCAGTCCCCGTAGATTTCTGGTAGTACTTCCCATTGGCTGTAAAAGACATCCACCATGACTTTGATTGCCTTCGCCTGAAGAGCCCCATTTTATGACCTTTTTCGTGCCTTTTTACTACCCTTTTAGTGCATTATAGGCATTATTTTTGCTCCCGCGAATCATTTTTTTAGAACATCCCTTTTGGCCCTGTTAACTCAAAGATAGGTAAGCCACTGGTTTAACCAGTGGCTTACCTATCTTTGAGTTATTCAATCGGACGAACTCAAGTATTACTCAATTCAATTCGGAGGATAGCGGATCTTGAAATTAGTCCCACAAGGCGGAGACCATCTGTAACGGGTATTCTCAGTATCCCGTTCTCAAGCATAATATCCAATACATCAATAAGTGGCGCGTTGACATGTACTGTAATAGGATTTTTTTGCATAACATCTTCTACTACGAGTTTTCCGAGATCTTTCCCTTCGCGGACGCGGACTAATAAGTCATGTTCGGTGATGACTCCGATAACTCTTTCCTCTTCATCTATAACGGGCATTCCGCTAAAACGACCTGACACCAATTGCGAAGCAATTTCTCTTGCGGAGGCCCTCTTCTTTGTAGAAATAACTGACCTTTTCATAACATCTTTTGCTTCTAACTTTGTTATCTCCACATTTTATCCCTCTTTATTTTTATTGATTATCTCATGAAATATTCATCTTTTCAATAGAATTTCGCTTTGAATATTAAAGGAAGGACATCACAGGCCATATTTCTTCAAGAAGGCATCAGCACGATGGAGCATTCAAAACAAGAAGGAGATATTTTTTAAATCTGCGATATGATTTTCTGTATTTTTTGGCCCTGCAAACTTATACAAAGTCATACAGAAAGTCATACATAGTCAATCATAAACTCTATCATAAAGTTGCTCATTGTTGATCAAACTTGATCAAAAGGGCTGCCTCTTTGATTGCCTTCGCGAAGCCCTCGATGAGGCGCTGCCTCTCCTCTCCCTGCGCCCTTCTGGCCTCTGACAGCACTTCATCCCTGAGCTGCTGCACCTGCTTATTGACTACATCAATTTCTTCAAGCCCGGTAAGCCTCTGTTCAAGAATAGACCTGAATGACTCTTCAAGGATTCTTGCTGCCCTCTTGTCTATCCAGATAGGCCAGGACTTGCCGAGCCATGAGATGACATCCTCGATTATCTCACTCTTCCACTTTGGCTTATAGTAATCACACCGCACTTTGGTGGCTATATTCTCTATCTGGAGCTTGATGGCATCTGTGTCTTCGGTCATCTCCAGACGGCTGAGGAACTCCATGACAGACTTCTTGGCCCTGACCTTCAGTTCCAGGGGCAAAGGTTCAGGCGCTGCCGCGAGGTTCGGGAAGATATAGGGCACTGGGTCAAGGCACTTATAAGCAAACTGGACATAGGCATTGAGCCAGCCCTCCCGGTGCTTGTTATATTTTTCTTCGGCCTCAGCCTCTTTTTTGCTGGCAAGCAGCCTCTCCTTTTCCCTCTCGATCCTCAGGACGTCCAGCTCATCGCAGGCTTTCTTCACCGAGTCTCCTTTGATCCGTGAAAGCGCCCTTGCGGCTTTTTCCCTCTTCAGGTCAAGCCTCATGGCCTCGACTTCAATTTTCTTTCTCCTCAGGTCAACGGAGCCCTTTCCCTGCGGCTCCACTTCTATATCTTCAGGAGAGCAGCCCAGTATCCTTGCCACTTCTTCGATGGCGACTCTCCTTTGCCCTCCCTCTGTCCAGGCGCATCTTACCTTCCCTGCATTCTCCCATCGCCTCAGGGTCTGCGGGTTTATGCCGAGGAGCCTGCATGCCTCGCTGATGCTCAGCAGCACGGTCTTCCCCCCTGTTCATCAAACACCTCTTTTATGAGCATTGTTTTCCCCTCTTCCAAACGCTTGGCATTCATACATCCTTCCTCTCGAAAATTGAGAGGGTTTTATGAACAAGGGAAGGGGACACATTGAACTTTCTTGCGATTGCCCTTATGCTCTGCCCTTTTCCCCTCAGCCCCTTTATTTCCTCATTCATCTCTTCGGTGAGGACAGACGGCCTTCCGAGCCTGGTCCCTCTCTTCCTGGCGTTGTTGAGCCCTGCCTTCACCCTCTCCCTTATCAGGTCCCTCTCAAACTCGGCCATGGCGGATATCATGGTGAAGAGGACTTTTCCTGCGGGGCTTGAGGTGTCTATGTTTTCCATGTACGAGATGAAGTGGACCCCCAAGTGGTTGAACACATGGAGGGCATTTATCAGGTGCCTCGTGGACCTTGCGAATCTATCGAATTTCCAGACGACGACTGTGCCGATCTTCTTTTTCCTTGCGTCATCCATGAGCGCGTCAAGCTGGGGCCTGCTGTCTTTGGAGCCGGAGATGCCTATGTCGCAGTACTCCCTGTAGACTTCGAACCCTCTCTGCTTTGTGAATGCCCTCAGGTCAGACAGCTGCATGCCGACTGACTGGCTTTCTGTTGATACCCTTGTGTAGATGCCTGCTTTCATGGCCTTATAATTAATGAATATATTCTGAACGCCTTCACGATTGAATTTGGAGGGCTTTTCAAGGGAGCCCCCCGGACCCTCGAAAGGAAGCTACTCGTCGCTGTCGCCGTCATCGTCTGAATCGCCTGCGTCAAGTTCATCTTCATCAAGCAGGTCATTGATCTCATCCTTGATCCTTGAGAGCGCTTCTTTCAGCTCTTCGTTCTCTTCTAAAAGCTCTTTCTTCGTCATTTTCCTCACCTCCCTTCTTCCCTTGGCTTTCTACCTCTTTTTGGAGGCTGCCATTCCTTGATTTCTTTCTGGCTAAAAAAAAGATTTAAGCCAACTTTGATGGGCTTGAGGAGCCCCTTTTCAGACCAGTGGTAGACTGTCCCAGGGTGGACGCCTTTGAGTCTTGCGACGTCTTCAATGTCCAGTATTTTTTTCTCATGGCCTTAAAAACTGAATAGCCGGCTGCTTCTCGATGAAGCTGGGCCGGCTACTTAGAGCACTCGATCAACGAGTAAATCTGTCTAATCGCTTTATATCGTATTCATGAAAAAAAATAAACCAATGTTTACATTACATTACAGCCCAAGGTGGCCAACGGGATGTCAACACCGCTACGCGCGGTAGCTCGCTGCCTCTAATGTTAGCTGCTAAATCGAAACGGTTTTTTTATTTCCAGTTATTATCAACAGGTTATGATTTTTTGCTTGCATTTTCCCGCAGAATAAGGTTTCCTTTATAAGGAAGACCGCAAAAAGAAAGGCTGAAGAATTTCTTCTCCAGCCTAAAAAATGTGTGTGTGCATGTTAAAAAAACTTATTTCTTCTTTGCGGTCTTCTTTAGAGCCTTTTTTGCTGGAGCTTTCTTTGCTGGCATTGTCTATTCACCTCCTTCCTTTACCTTTACAGCGATGAGAATACTCTTATACTTATAGTATTCATATATGATAAATTTCACTTTGTCAATAGAAAAAGCACTTTTTAGAACAATTGATGCATTTTTGTGAACGATAGATTAATTTTAATTTTATATAAAGTAATCAAAAAGAGGTGTTTCTTGCTCACCTATTCTGAAGTCACAGCTTGAGTGCGGAGTACAGCTTACTATAAGGAAGAGGAAAGACATGGCAATCTCGATCTGTTAAAGGTGAATACCCCAAACAACATAACAGAAAGGAGCGTATTTTTTAACCAGAAATCTAAAGTGGGTCGGTGTCTTAGTTGTAAAGATTTTAGGACTGTTGGCACTATGACAACAATAATTCATCCAATCCTATCAGACCTCTATACACATAGCCATTAAAAACCTTTTTGTGATAAGATAATTTAATTTTTTTAATTCTTATTAACCAATAAGAAGGGAGGGGTTAAAAATGACCAAGGATGAACTTATCGAAAAGGTTGCTTCTGGTACCGGGCTGTCAAAGGCAGATGCATCGAGGGTGATCAATACTACTATTGGTGCAATAACTTCTGCTCTGAAGAAAGGGCAGAACGTTACTCTTGTAGGTTTTGGTACATTCAAGGTATCAAAGAGGAAGGCCAGAGAAGGTCGTAATCCGAGGACCGGTGAGACAATTACTATTAAAGCCGCTAAAGTACCGAAGTTCACGGCTGGCAAAAGCCTTAAAGACGCTGTGAAATAACTTTCCATAAAAATAAATAGAGCCATTTTAAGGGTTCAACCTGATTGGGCGACCTCTCTGCCCTGGCAGGATTACCATTTACCCTTAATGGCTCCAGAATTTTTTTGCGATCTCAGTTCCGGGAGATACCTTGAGCTCTCTAAGGTGCTTCGGCAGATGCTTCTTTCCTCCTTTAGTGCTTCTACTTCTGGAGGCTGATCACCGCATCTAACTCCCGCTCCCTTTACTGTTTATGATCCTCAGGTTTAATCCCGTCCTGAGTATCGCAATTCCTTTTCTTAATTTTAATTTTACTCCTTTCAGCATATATCTCAAGTTTTGATTGGGCTAAGAAAGGAGCTATTGAGTCAATCTTAGTAAAGAAAGGAATGCTATTAACTGTTTCTTTCTCGAAATCGTTAATTATCATGCATTATCTGAAGAATGACATGCAAGTATCAGCACCCCTTTTTTAGTTAGGAAGAATGTGAAGGATTAAGATGGATGTTGCATTTGAATAAATCATAAAATGCAGTTATTTCAATGCCCCTTCCTCTGTAGGCGATAATCAAAAGTGCCCAGCAAGGATAATTTGGGGGCACACATTTTTTGGGGGTATTGTATCAATATTTCAGGTCATACCTGTCAAAATGGAAGCAAGTGTCGTAACAGCTTTATACCGAAATACTCAGCGCTTGCTCCTTCCTGTAATCCTCATGGCTAAATTTTCTTCATCAAGCTCTATTTCAATGGTAATCAATATAAAGTATATAGCCCTACCCAAGTAGGATTGATTCCTTAATTATTGCAAGGAATAATGTAATCATGGAAAAAACAACGGTGTTCTATGCAGATCCAAATGGAAAGATAGACATAAGAAAGCACGCAAGACATACAAAAAAGCTTTCAACAAAATTCTCTGTTAATCAAGATAGCGTTATCGGTATATCGAGTAATCTCTCTGAAGATGGTTCCTGTGCACTTTCTGAGGCAAAAGATCATGGGTCGGAAAAGGTCGTCCGCGATATAAGAAAACAGAAAAGATTCCCAGTGGACAATATAGAAATTGTCGGTCAGATATCATTTGCCGATAAGGCGGAAATAATAAATATCAGCGCGAATGGCATACTGGTAAATGTGCCTAAGAGAATGGATATCGGCAAAAAATATATGCTGAAGATTTGCAGTAAAGAAAAAAAAATCGTTGTTATGGCTTCTGTTGTGTGGTCTCTACTCGGGGGACCTCGACGAACTTCCACGAACCAGATTATTCCAATATATACTGCTGGTATGGAATTTCAAGATATTTCAAGTGGAAATAGAAAAATCTTAAAGGAATTGATCCACCATATTGAAGCATTGATAGATCATAGGAAATGCGAAAGGATTCCCTTTGTGGAAGATATTCTGATAGATGGTACAAGTTGGGTTCGAAGTGCCGATATTAGTGAAGAGGGTATCTTTATTTCTTCTCTACAAGCTTTGAAGAGGGATAGTGTTGTAGAACTAACTATACCCATAGGGAAGTTGACGGTTAAAGCAAAAGTGCAATTTTGCGATAAAATGGTGGGCTTTGGTCTCAGATTTATTGACCTGGGTGAAGAACAAAAAACAAAAATCAAAGAATTGATCAAAAACACAATTTAAAAGAGAACCCGGATTACGAAGGAGAATTATAAGAATGTCAGCCTCTTTCGAAAGAAGAAGGTGTTTCCGTCATGAGATTTTTGAAACGAGGGAAATAGAATATGCCTTAGATGCTTTTGATAGTGAAACCTTTAAAGGGATCGTCCTCAATGTTAGTGAGACCGGGATATGCCTACTCATATCTAACCATTTTAGTATAGGGCAGGAGATAACGTTAAAGGATTTTGATATTTATGGTTCACTTAAAACAGCGGCTGTACAGTGGATCGAAAGAGCGGATAAAAAGCTATATAAGGTGGGGTTAATCTTCTAAAATAGCTTTTTTATATAATTGCAACCTACTAAGGTAGGATCGACTTTCTGATTTTGGATTACAAAAGTAACATTTAAAAATGCGATACCCAGAAAAGGTGAAACCTGAGAAGCAATTAAAATAGTGCAGGGAGGTGTTGTTGGATGCCGGTGAGCAAGCCTCCAGCAGCGAGGAGGAAGCCTAAAAGCATCTGCCAAAGCACCCACTTAAACAAAAGAGCTCTAGGATACCCGATTCTGGGTTCGCATTATTATTTCATCTATTAATAGATGAAGGGGTGATCTTTTTATTTTACCTTCTTGAATAGCTATCAAAAATCTGAAACCGACAACTTCTTATCAAATCATATTTTTTTGACCCTTCCTTCCTTGTTTACAAACACCTCGTAAGGTCCCGATAGAGGGCAAGAGTTCACATAGTATTTATTATTTGGGAATATGCTTATTCCTTTGTCTCAGCTAAATCATTTTTCTGTTCCAGAGTTTGACGCAATGTCAATAATTCCCTTAATACATTGTTATAGTTTCCTACTGTCTTGTTCCAACTATCGTATAATTGATCATTAGTATTTTTTAACGATTTCTTTATTCCTATTATCTCTTCTGCTATAGTTTTATTCGACTTACGAATATCTACCTGGTACCTAATAAACCAATATAAAATGGTTACTATCAAGCCTACCCATATAGGCCATAACTCAATCACAAAAATCTTATATAAATCTTCCATTTGTAAAAAACCTCCGTACTTGTCAACAACTTTCACTAATATCCCTGATATACAGCCAGCAATTAATGATTCGATTATTCTTTTCATAACGCCTCACCGTCCTATTTTAGATGACCGTATTTTTCGAAGACACTATATTTACAAGCGTAATCGGAAGTGCTTCTCGTGTCAAAAAAATCTGTTATCCACCTACTCAGGTAGGATTTACCCTTTTACTTTTTTGCCATAGAATAGCATCAAGAGGAATCTATTGCCATGGATAGAGAAAAGAGAATGAGTAAGAGAAAGCCCGTAATGAAACCTATCGAGTATCTTTTAGTTCCATCGATAATAGGAAAAACATTCGATGGGCTCATTACGGACATAAGTGATTCTGGATTATGTCTTTTAACGACATCTCAGCTCAAGGATCGTCAGAGAATAATTATTGAAGACAAGTCATTTTCGTCCGAAAAAGTTGCTATTGTGAGATGGAGTGAAAAATATGATGATATGTTTTACAAAATAGGTCTGGAATTTACTGAAGATCAATCTTTCTTGAATATAAAGGGTAAAAGACGGTATAAAAGACTCAATATTAAGAATATCAATATACGCGGCAAGATGGCACTCGCCAATTACATAAAAATAATAGACATGAGTCTCGATGGTTTATCGATTGAAACCGACAAGACATTGCATATTGGCAAAGAATATATCTTGCACTTGGAATACGAAGGAAAGACGTGGTCTATCAAAGGCTCTGTAGCATGGTCAACATTGAAGAAGAATGAAAGGAATAACAAAGGGGATAGCATTCCCATTTATAGGGCAGGCATGAAACTTACAGTTTCTTCGAATGAAATGCGGGAATTTATCAAGTTTATAGAGCTGAGACAAAAGAGAGGCGAAAAACAAGAATATTTCTCTTTAAGCCTCGATGAGCTCAATATCCGTGGAAAAGACAGAAAAGACCTGGAAAGCTCCTTGGATCCCCTTTAGAAATGATTACGCCTTGTTTCTATTGACGGCCCACAGCAATATGTCCTTCCTGTTACAAACGGCCCGTAAGGTTGCGATAGAGGGCAAGCGTGTGTCCCGCTTTGATGAGATTGCGTGCCATACCCGACCCCATGTTCCCCAAACCAATGAACCCTACTTTCATTGTCTGTCTCCTTTCTTAACGCCAGCTCAATCCGCATTCGAAAAAAGCGAGGACTTCCTCTTTGTATAAAGAATACCGCGAGAAGGGGTCTTGTCAAGATTGAGGAATAATTGCAATAAGGAAGTTCTTTACTTCGGTAACGGGTACTTTCTGCTGCTAATCCCGGACGAGTTGCATATCACTAAAGTGATTCCTTTGCCCCGAAGTCGTGAACCGTTTGCCGATATGGGGGCGCGTGATGTTGTGAATGAAGCAAACAGTCTATGAGCTACGCCAGAGAATGTGTCTTCAATGAAGTAGCTGAGAAAACTTATTTCACGACCAACAGAAACAAGAAACAAAAACGTTTCTATTACCTCCTACAATTAACCACCGTTGTATATGCTTGAGAAGTGTTAATTTACACGAGAAAGGTTTAACAGTTTAACACTTTCTGTATTGATTTTCGAGAGTACTTAACAACCCTCAGATCGATACCCCTTGAGAGTATTTGAGGAAAACAAGTTACCTATTGGCATGTTCTGCCTTGGCAAGAAAATAGAACAAAATCAAAGCAGCTTCATAAATGCTCAACCCGAGCACCTCTATCCAGAACACCGCCGGACGAGCATCCGGAGACAGCGTCTGGAAATCGGTGATGCTGTTTATAACATTTAGACCGAAGATTGAGGCGAGACCTGCAATTAGAATCGCTTTGACTGCGTCGCGGTTCTTCACGGGATCAGTAGACGCCATAAACAGAAAGACCGACCAGCCGAACGATAAAAAAGAAATGATCCTATCCTGGTATCCGTAGGAGGGTAAGTCATAATATACGAACAACAACGGAATCTTAATCCTGAACATATGTACAATTGCGATTGCCAGGAAATAGACAGCTCCGGTCAATAACAACCATTTAAGTATCGCTGTGTTCTTATTCATAACTTTTTTTCGGGTGAAATCTTCATTATTATATAAGTCTCACGTTTATGAAATCCGGTTAATCAGTTTTTTTGAAGTCGATGAAGCCGCGCTCCACGTCTGTATGAATCAACTGTACACGAATTCTGTGGCCAATATCCATCCCTTCGAATCCCCGTACTAATTTCCCTTCGATAGGCGGATGAAGAAGACGGACCCACGTGCCTTTGGAAGCCGCACCGGTGACAATGGCATCAAATCGTTCACCGACTCTTGACTCTAAAAGCAGCGCTGCGGCAGATTTTTCAACCTGTCGTTCGACCTTTTTGGCTTCATCCTCTTCTTCTGTACAGTGTTTGGCGATAGCATCTATCTCATCTTTGTCATAGGGCACGCTGTGTCCGGCCATTGCAGCCTTCAGCAGACGCTGCGTAACGAGATCGGGGTATCGGCGGTTAGGGGCTGTGGAGTGGGTATAATCCTTGACCGCAAGACCGAAATGCCCTTCTGAACTATCTCCTGGAAATTCGACTATGTATTCACCCGGTCCCAGCAGCTTGATGATGCTCAGGGAGAGATCGGGAAAGCGAAGGGGGTCAGCAGTTTTCGCTTTCACCAGGAATTGCTCTAACGCCCTTGAATCCGGCTCCGGGGGCAGCACAGAACCAGACTCTGAGGCAATCTCCATGATCCGATCCCAGCGTTTAGGGGTGTGGACTACACGCCGCAGCGAGGGAAACATTTTGGAAGTAAGATATCGGGCGGTCACACCATTGGCCGCAATCATAAAGTCCTCAATAATATCTTTTGCCCTGTTCTTCCTTTCGACTTCGAGATCCCTGATCTCATCTGCGTCAAACACCGGGCGTGCCTCTATGGTTTCGAGGTTCAGGGCGCCATGGACATGCCGGAAAGCCTTCATCTTTTGAGCCACCCTGTCCTGTATGCGAAGGTTCTCGTCGAGACCCTCGACCGCACCAATCCCTTCCGGCATCGGCCCGTTGCCTTCAAGCCAGGCGGCAACGCTGTTATATGCAAGCTTTGCATGGTTGCGCACCGTCGCTTCATATATCTCAGACGTCTGAAGCGACCCATCCCCGGCGATTAGCATTTCAATGCCGATGGCAAGACGATCTGTCCCATAATTGAGGGAGGTGAAGTCGGTTGATAGTTTTTCGGGAAGCATAGGAAATATCTCAGCAGCAGTATAGACAGAGGTAGTATTTTGTCGTGCATGATCATCGATGGCCGAATTCTTCTTGACAATTGCGTCAACGTCTGCGATGGCAATCATGATCTTCACTGACCCCTCAGGCATAGCCTCGGCGACAGTGAGTTGGTCAAGATCGCGTGAATCATCATTGTCGATTGAACACCAGGGGAGGTTTCTTAGATCACGTGTCGACCCTTCAGTTTTTGTTGCAGGCGCATTGATTCTATCGAGCTCAGATAGTGCCTCAGAAGGAAAATCGGGAACCAGTCCGCGCTCGATCATCGCCCGGTGGGCAATGCTCTGCAACATGGCGCGATGACTTTTAATGTTCGAATCCATCATCTCCCGACTACGAGGACCACAAAGCTATCCTTAATAATGTTCGGCCGGATGTCATAATAAAAAGCTAACATACCATAGCACTGAGTTTGAAATCAATTTGCGCAATTTACCCGGGTGCGCGACGATTTTATGGATCAATCCATTCAAGGCTTAAATGATTGAAAGCTTCCCCCTTGGTTTAAGGGGGACCCGAGGGGGTTACTTTAATATTTGCCTCTAATTTTATTGGAGTAACTCCCCCTTGCCCCCTCTTACCCTAAGAGGGGGATAATGAAAGGTCTTTTTTTGACTGGGATAAAATTACAATTGCCAATAAATTTGTCGCACTTACGAATTGCACTTATGACAACGCCCTATTGACAATTTATTTTGTCGGTACTAAAGTAACAATCAAATAGCAGCCGAGATCCATTCAATGAATGGATGCGGGGGGCCCAATATTTGGGGCGCATTCCTTTAGGATAGGGCACTTCCAGGCCCGAGCCCGACAGCTAACCTCGTAGGCGTTTGGAAGGGCAAGAGGCTGAACGTAGAACCGCCATTGCCGGCGGTTTTTTTGTGTTCGCCTTTCCTGCCCCTCCCGAAAGGAGGACATATGCAGCTTGAAGGAATTCCCATTTGAAAACGGCGAAACATGCGCTATTATTTAGTCGAGGGATATTTTTGCTTCAAATTCTTTGACTTAAGGCCTAAACAATGAATACTTTTTCCTGGAGATGGTCATGGAAAATATAGATATAATTTTTGACATCTTGCAAATAGTTGCCCTTCTGGTCCTGGTTACGCTTATAGTAAAGCCCTTTGGCGGCTACATGAAGAAAATATACCAGGGGGAACGCACATTTCTATCGTCGGTTCTCGGCCCGGTGGAAAGAGCTCTCTACAGGATTTCCGGCATCCAACAGGATGCCGAAATGTCATGGAAGCAATATGCAGTTACGATGCTCATCTTCAACGTTATAGGGATGGCAGTGGTCTTTGCCATACTTATGATGCAAGGGTCCCTGCCCCTTAATCCTCAGAAATTTCCGGGTTTTTCCTGGCATCTGGCCGTCAACACCGCAGTGAGTTTCGTAACTAATACCAACTGGCAGAACTACAGCGGAGAATCCGCGGCGAGCTATTTTACACAGGCAATAGGCCTGGCAGTACAGAATTTTCTTTCCGCTGCAACAGGTATGGCAATCGTTATTGCCCTAATCCGGGGTTTTGTTCGAAAGACTGCGGAGACAATAGGCAACTTCTGGGTGGACTTGACCCGGACGGTGCTTTATATCCTGCTGCCGATATCTTTTATCGCGGCGATAGTACTGGTCTCGCAAGGTGTTATCCAGGACGTCGGCCCCTATAAAAGCGTTCCACTGCTTCAAACGACCGGCTCTGAAAAGCTGAAAACCGGCCCGGACGGAAATCCGCTCAAGGACATAAGCGGGAAATCCATTACTGTCAAAGAACAGTTGTTGCCGATGGGGCCGGTCGCCTCACAGGAGGCGATAAAAGAATTCGGGACTAACGGAGGCGGTTTTTTCAATGCCAACTCATCTCACCCTTATGAAAATCCTACGCCGTTCACCAACTTCTTCGAAATCTTTTTGATCCTGATGATTCCCGCTTCCCTTACATATACCTTCGGCAGGATGGCCGGCGATACGAGGCAGGGATGGGCAATATATGCAGCGATGCTCCTCATTTTTGTCTTTGCCCTCGGCAGTCTGTACCTGGCGGAATACAACGGCAATCCTCTAATACAAAAACTCGGGGTCAGCGGATACAATATGGAGGGCAAGGAGGTGCGCTTTGGTCTCGGCGGTTCAGCGCTATTTTCCGCCTCGACAACCGCTACCTCCTGCGGGGCCGTAAACAATATGCACGATTCATTGACTCCTCTCGGCGGCATGGTCCCGCTGATACTCATACTCTTAAGTGAGGTTGTTTTTGGGGGAGTGGGATCAGGTCTTTATACCATGCTGGCCTTTGTTGTGATCGCAGTCTTTTCAGCCGGTCTTATGATCGGCAGGATTCCCGAGTATCTCGGAAAAAAGATCGAGGTCACCGAGATGTGGATGTCTGTGATCGCCGTCCTTACCGCAGGCGTCGTTATCCTCGTGCTTTTATCGATAGCTATCATTATTCCTGCGGGGCTGAGTTCGATGGCAAACCCCGGACCTCACGGCCTGAGCGAAGTGCTCTATGCCATTGCATCTCAGGCCAATAACAACGGAAGCGCCTTTGCCGGTCTGAACGGGAATACCGTGTTCTATAACCTCGTTGGGTCTCTTGCCATGCTCATGGGAAGATTCGCGCCTGCCATAGCGGTCCTTGCCATGGCGGGCTCTCTGGCCAGGAAAAAGTATGTCCCGCCCGGTAAGGGAACGCTCCCGACACATCAACTCCCATTCGTAATCTGGCTCATCGCGGTAGTCCTCATTGTAGGGGCTTTGACCTTCTTCCCGGCTTTGGCCCTCGGACCGGTCGTAGAGCACATGATTATGCAAGGAGGCGCATAACCATGGCGAGACGTGTCGAGAAAAGGCGAAAAATATTTGAGCCGAAGCTGCTGAAAGCAGCGCTCATAGATTCCTTTAAAAAGCTTGACCCCCGGGTCCTCTGGAAGAATCCCGTCATGCTGTCGGTCGAAGCGGGCAGTGTGATTACCACATTCAATTTTGTTTTCGATGTGGTCACGGGAAAAGGAGAACCGGCATGGTTTGCGGGATTTATTTCGGTCTGGCTCTGGCTCACCGTGCTTTTTTCGAACTTTGCAGAGGCGCTGGCTGAAGGGCGGGGCAAGGCACGCGCGGAATCGATGAGGAAGACCCGCACCGAAATCATGGCAAAAAAAATAAAGAGACCCGAGCCTGGAGCAGAGTATGAACTCGTCCCTTCCACGCAACTCCGCAAGGGAGATCTCATATTGGTCGAAACGAACGATCTTATTGCAGGCGACGGTGAGGTAATTGCGGGCGCTGCGCTTGTAAACGAAGCCGCTGTAACCGGTGAATCCGCGCCGGTCGTCAGGGAATCGGGAGGAGACCGCAGCGCTGTGACAGGCGGTACCCAGGTAATAGCGAACAGCATCGTCGTACAGATTACTGCGAATCCGGGCGAGACGTTCCTTGATCGCATGATCGCGATGGTGGAAGGGGCAAAACGCCGGAAGACCCCCAATGAGATAGCCCTGGAGGTACTTCTGATCGCGTTAACGGTTGTCTTCTTTCTGGTGGTGCTTAACCTCAGCCCTCTTTCAATCTATAGCGTGAAAGCTATGGGGCAGGGACAACCGGTAACGCTCGTCGTGCTTGTCTCCTTGTTTGTCTGCCTGATACCAACGACGATTGCAGCGCTCCTGCCCGCTATAGGCATTGCCGGAATGGACCGCCTGTTCCAGAGGAATGTCATAGCGCTTTCCGGGAGGGCGATCGAGGCCGCGGGTGATGTCAATGTGCTTTTATTAGACAAGACCGGGACTATCACACTGGGCAACCGGCAGGCGGTTGCTTTTATCCCGGTGTCCGGCCATACGGAAAAAGAAGTGGCTGAGGCTGCGCTTATGGCTTCCCTTACAGATGAAACACCCGAAGGGAGGAGTATTGTCGTTCTCGCCAAGCAGAAATACGATCTCCGTCTGCGGGAACTGCCGCAGAATGCTGAGACGGTCCCATTCAGCGCCGAGACGAGGTTGAGCGGGGTGAATGTGAATGACCGCGCATACCGCAAAGGCGCCTCGGATGCCATCGTACACTTTGTTGAGAGCATTGGAGGAAAGGTCCCCCGGGAACTTGATAGTCATGTGACTGAAATCGCCAAGTCCGGCGGGACTCCGCTCGTGGCGAGCTGCAACAATGATATTCTCGGCGTCATAAATCTCAAGGACGTAC
Organism: Thermodesulfovibrionales bacterium; assembly: GCA_963716185.1. GTDB lineage: Bacteria > Nitrospirota > Thermodesulfovibrionia > Thermodesulfovibrionales > SM23-35 > CAVZMO01. Next base: position 1,881,560 of record OY970295.1, on the reverse strand, counting down.
TAAAAGGGGGAATCCGTGAACGTTTTCTTCAGCTGCGCAGCATGGGGATCAGGACCGTAATGATCACCGGCGACAATCCTCTTACTGCGGCGGCTATCGCGGCGGAAGCTCAGGTTGACGACTTCCTGGCCCAGGCAAAGCCCGAAGACAAACTCAGGCTTATCCGTGAGAATCAGGAGCAGGGCTATATGGTCGCCATGACCGGTGACGGAACCAATGACGCCCCTGCCCTTGCGCAGGCTGACGTCGCTGTGGCAATGAACACCGGCACACAGCCCGCAAGGGAGGCTGCCAACATTATCGACCTCGACAGTAACCCGACAAAGCTCCTGGATATTGTGGAGATAGGAAAGCAGATCCTTATGACGCGGGGCACTCTCACGACCTTCAGCATCGCAAACGATGTGGCAAAATACTTCGCCATCATACCGGCTGCCTTCATTTCCATTTACCCGCAGCTGGGAGTCCTCAATATCATGGACCTTGGCAATCCTCATAGCGCAATCCTTTCCGCGGTCATTTTTAACGCTGTTATCATCCCGCTGCTTATTCCCATTTCATTGAGGGGGACCCGTTACCGGCCGATGCCTGCGGAAAGGCTGTTGATCTATAACCTGTTTGTTTATGGGATAGGGGGGCTTATAGCTCCATTTGTCGGCATCAAATTGATTGACGTTTTGATAAATGTCTTAATCTGACTATGGAGGTCTTCATGAAAGAGATAAAAAGGGCTGTCTTACTTTTTGTCGTATTGTCAATATTGACCGGCGTTATATATCCGGTAGCGGTAACAGTCCTTGCACAAACCATTTTTCCGAAACAGGCATCAGGGAGTCTCATCTATGCGTCCGGCGGCAAGCCGGCAGGGTCTGCATTAATAGGCCAGCTTTTTTCCGACCCGAAATATTTCTGGCCGAGGCCTTCCGCAACAGCTGACTCCCCTTACAATGCCTTAGCTTCAGGCGGGTCCAATTTAGGGCCCACGAATAAGGACCTTATCAATCAAGTCGCGGAGCGGGTCAAATCTATTCGGGCATCAGGCGTCTGGGGACCATTGCCGGTTGACATGGTAACTGCTTCAGGCAGCGGCCTTGACCCCCACATCAGTGTTGACAGTGCTGTCCTGCAAATACCTCGTATCGCACGAGAGCGCCGTCTGCCCGAAGAAAATATAATGGCTTTAGTGCAGGGTCATCTCGAAGGCAGGCAGTTTGGCTTTTTCGGAGCACAACGAGTTAATGTGTTAAAGCTAAATCTTGCATTGGATTCCCTATAGGGAAATTATGGCTGAGGAAGAATACAAAAGACCTTCCCCTGAAGCTCTGCTCGAAGTTGCCCGGAAAGTGGAAGCTTCCGAGAAACGGGGAAAGCTGACCATCTACTTCGGATCTGCGCCGGGTGTCGGAAAAACTTACGCCATGCTCACTGACGCGAGGGCCATGAAACGGGAGGGGACGGACGTCGTGGTCGGATATGTCGAGACCCACGGGCGGGCGGAAACCGATGCCCTGCTGGAGGGGCTTGAAATCATTCCACCCCTCATCGTCAATTACATGGGCGTTCAGCTCAAAGAAGTTGATTTAGAGAAAATCCTGGCACGCAAGCCTCAATTGGTACTCGTGGATGAGCTTGCACATACGGATGCACCGGGCCTTCGCAATTCTAAACGATATCAGGACATAGAAGAGATACTGAATGCGGGCATTGACGTTTACACCACTATGAACGTACAGCATGTTGAGAGCCTTAACGATATTGTTTATCAGATCACCAATATCCGGATGCGCGAGACAGTACCCGATACGGTCATTGAAGCGGCCGATGAAATCAAGCTGGTTGACCTGCCGCCCGAGGAACTGATCAAACGGCTTCATGACGGAAAGGTCTATGTCAAAGATATGGCAATGAGTGCCGTGCGCAAGTTTTTCCGTCCCGGCAACCTGCTTGCATTAAGGCAGCTGGCGCTTCGGGCGGTCGCAGGCAGCGTGGATGAGAAGATGCGTACTTACATGCAGGCCCATGCCATAGCAGGACCCTGGCAGGCAAAAGAGCGGGTGCTGGTCGGGGTATTTGCCAGCCCTTACGCGGAGAAACTGATACGCGCGGCGTTCAGGCTCGCAAACGATATTGATGCGGAATGGATCGCTTTCTACGTAGAGACGGAAAGGCACAAAGCACTTTCCGAGAAGGAAAAGGAGTGGCTGAACAGGGCATTGGACCTCGCAAAACAATTGGGAGCACGCCTGATCTGGATGAAGGGAAGCGATGTGACGGAAGAAATGGCGGACTATGCGCGGAACAACAATGTGACCAAGATCGTCATAGGGAAACCCCGGCGCTTCTGGCTGCTGCAGTCAATCCCCCGAAAACTTCTGACCAGGACACCCAACATCGACATCTACCTGTTGGACGCCAGGATTGATTCCAAGCTCGCGCCTAAAAAGCATCTAACATTTGCCAGGCCGACAAACTATGTTATGGGAAGCCTTGCCGTAGTGGTCATGTCCCTTATTGCTTTTGTTCTGCGGCACGGTCTCAATCAGGTCAATTTACTTTTATTTCTTTCGCTGCCGGTCATCTTGAGTGCGCTGTATTTAGGGAGAGGTCCGTCTATCTTAGCTGCAATAATCAGCATCCTCGTTTTTGATTATCTCTTTATCCCCCCTTACTTCACTTTTGTGCTCCGCGACGTGCAATATTTTATTTCGTTTATTGTTTATATCATTGTAGTCGGAGTCATAAGCAATCTTGCGTATCAATTGCGGAGCAAGATTGAGTTGCTAAAGCGAAGCGAAGTAAAAAATATAGGCCTTTACGGGTTAAGCAGGGATTTAGTGGCGGCCCACACCGTGGAGCAGGTTCTGGCCATCATGGTCCGGCATACCATCCAGATATTCTCATGCGAAATGGCGATCTTCCTGCTCGATGCCGAAAAACTGACTGTCAAGGCAAAAACAGCGGATTTTGAGGTAAGCCCTCAGGCGCTCGGAGTTGCATCCTGGGTTTTGGTCAACAAACAGTCAGCGGGCAGTAGCACAAGTACATTGCCCCAGGCAAAGGCTTTCTATCTGCCCATGATGTCAGGGGAAAAGATCATAGGGGTTGTTGGATTCGATTTCAAAGGGAGTGAAGAAATCATGACTACTGAAAAACGGGTCGTGCTTAAGACGATTGTGCGTCTTGGCGCAATGGCCATAGAACGAATCAGATCTCAAGAGTAGTTCCCACTAAATTCATCGAGTTAAATAAATCTTTGAACAATATCTGTATTTTTCGGATCGGTCCGGCGTCTAAACGATCCCCTGCTTGATTAAATCATGCAGGTGAATAATTCCGAGGGGCCTTCCTTCGTTATCAGGCACTACAAGAGCTGTTATCGAACGACTTTCCATAATGGATAAAGCCTTTGCCGCGAGTTCCTCCCCCGATATGGTTTTAGGTTTTTTCGTCATGATTCTTCTTGCCGTCATCCCAAAGAGCTTCCCGCGCCATTTCTCCAAACCTCTCCTGACATCACCATCCGTTATCACTCCGGCGACCCTTTTAGTCCTGTCTACAACAATTGCGTGACCGAGCCTCTTTGAAGACATCTCGATTACTGCCCTGGACATAGGTGTATCTTCGGATACGACCGGAAGTTTGTCCCCGGTGTGCATAAGGTCTTTCACCTTGATGAAGAACTTTTTGCCGATGCTTCCACCGGGGTGGAACAAGGCAAAATCCTTTTCATTGAGCCCCCGCTTAACGAGGAGTGCTACTGCGAGGGCGTCACCCATAGCCATGGTCGCAGTGGTTGATGCAGTGGGGACAACACCCATGGGGCAGGCCTCCTCCTTGACAGATACATCCAGTGTCACGTCAGAGGACTTTGCGAGCGTTGATGCAGGGTTTCCCGTCATGGAGATCAGCCTGACCCTGAACCTTTTCAAAAAAGGGATCAATCCTACAAGTTCATTCGTCTCTCCGCTGTTGGATAAGGCTATAATAACATCTCTCTCTGTAACCATCCCGAGATCACCATGGCTCGCCTCGGCAGGGTGGAGAAAAAAGGAAGGAGTGCCGGTGGATGCGAGGGTTGCTGCTATCTTCTTGCCCACAAGCCCTGACTTGCCCATGCCTGTTACAACCACTCTGCCCTTGCTTGAATAAATGATATCGACCGCCTTCTCAAAATCACTGTTGAGCTTTTCGATCAGGGCCTGAACCGCTTCCGCCTCCGTTTTCAGGACCTTTTTTGCCACGGCGAGCATACGGTCCTTCGCATTAATATTCTTCGAATTCTTGCTTTTTTCTCTTTTTGCCATATCAAAGTATCCAGAATAACTCAAATATCATAACAGATTTCAGGCACGGGCTATAAGAAAATCCCTCCTAACCTCCCTTTGCCAAAGGGAGGAATTTAACCCTCTTTGGCAAAGAGGGGAAGGGGAGATTTTTTGATAAAAGTTATTCAATTTTGAGATCCTTAATATACAAAGGACATGCTAAGCAGGCGGTCTTTTCGATAATTCATCTATAGCCTTACAGGTCTTTAATAGTGTTTCTAACTCATCCAGCCTGATCATATTAGGGCCGTCGCATAATGCCTTATCAGGCTCCGGATGGACCTCTATGAAAAGTCCGTCAAGACCCGCGGCCACGGCCGCTTTGGCCAACGGCCCCGCAAACTCCCTCTGGCCGCCTGAACTTTTACCCATACCTCCCGGGAGCTGAAGACTGTGGGTGACATCGAAAATTACAGGGTATCCGAGGGACCGCATGACCGGGAATCCTCTGAAATCTACGACGAGGTTGTTGTATCCGAAGGATGTGCCTCTTTCTGTAATGAAGAGGTCCTGATTACCCGTTGAAGTAAATTTATCAATGATATTCTTTACATCCCATGGGGCGAGGAACTGTCCCTTTTTTATGTTTACAGGCTTGCCCGTGTTTGATGCCGCAAGGACCAGGTCTGTCTGTCTGCATAAAAAAGCCGGTATCTGAAGCACGTCGAGGACCTCTGAAGCAGGCTTCACTTCTTCTATTGAATGGACATCGGAAATCACCGGCAGATCAAATTTACTTCGTAAGTCAGAGAGTATTCTCAGGCCTGTCTCAAGTCCCGGGCCTCTGTAAGAAGAGAGAGAAGTCCTGTTCGCCTTGTCGTAAGAACTTTTAAATAGAAGAGGGAGGCCGGTTTTATTGCAGATGTCTTTCAGTCTTTCCGCGGTACTGAATACGATATCTTCGCTCTCGATTACGCACGGCCCTGCAATAATAAATAAGGGATTATCACCACCGAGTTTTCTACCCCTTATATCTATCTCCCTGATCAATAATTAACCCAAAAAATGCAATTGAATAATGTCCCGATGCATATCGGGATTGTGAAAAAATTTAATATACCTTTAATAAATAATCCAAGAAATATTTTTATATATACTGCCATAACGATATCTCAAATAAATTCATCGAGTTAAATAAATTTTTGAACAATGTCTGCATTATTCGTGTTAAAGGTCTCTGCTTTTTTCTTCAGTCTCTGTTTCAAGGTAAGGGAATAAAGACCTTTTTTCTCTGAGAGCCGCTCCTATAAAAGCCTTGAATAAAGGATGCGGATCGGTAGGACGCGATTTGAACTCGGGATGGAACTGGCATCCGAGGAACCAGGGGTGTTCTTCAATTTCTATAAGCTCAACAAGTTCTCTATCGGGACTGAGTCCACTGATCTTCAACCCGCGCTTCGTAAGAATATCCCTGTATGCATTATTGAATTCATACCTGTGCCTGTGTCTCTCGGATATCTCCTTTACGCCGTATGCTTTTAAGGCATGGGTCCCGTCCTCAAGAATGCAGGGATATGCGCCGAGTCTCATGGTGCCGCCCTTATGCGAATCTCCCGAACGCACCTCTATTTTTTTCTTCCTGAAGTCATACCATCTTTCCATCAGATAGATTACCGGGTCTTTTGTATTCGAATCGAATTCCGTGCTGTTCGCGGAAAGACCGCAGACATTCCTCGCAAACTCAATGACCGCACACTGCATGCCGAGGCATATGCCGAAATAGGGGATCTTCTTTTCTCTTGCAAACCTGACGGCCTTAACCTTTCCTTCAATTCCTCTGAATCCGAAGCCTCCGGGCACCAGGATGCCGTCGGCTTCAGACAAAAATCTCTCGGGGCCGTGGATCTCAATCTCTTCCGAATCTATCCATTGCAGGTTAACGCGGGCATCATTTGCGATCCCGCCATGTATAAGGGCTTCCATCAAACTTTTGTAAGAGTCTTTCAAACCCGTGTATTTGCCCACTATCGCAATGGTGACCTCATGCCGGGGGTCCTTGATTTTTCTCACAATGTCTCGCCAGAGAGAAAGTTCGGGTTCGTTCGGACTCAGATGGAATTTCTTGCTTATAAGGTGATCGAGCCCTTCATAATGGAGCATGAGGGGAACTTCATATATCGTATCAACATCTCTTGCAGCAATTACGGCGTCTACATCGAGGTTACAGTGGAGTGCGATCTTCTTTTTCACATCCGGGGGGAGGGGCCATTCAGTTCTGCATAAAACGATGTCCGGCTGGATACCGATCTCCCTGAACTCTTTGACACTGTGCTGTGTAGGCTTTGTCTTGATCTCGCCCGCTGTCTTTATGTACGGTATGAGGGTGAGATGGATATAGAGTACATTTTCTCTGCCGACATCGTACCGGAACTGTCTTATGGCCTCGAGGAACGGAAGACTCTCGATATCTCCGATAGTGCCGCCGATCTCCACGATCACAACATCATAGTCGTTGCTTACAGATTTTATGGCCTTTTTAATCTCGTCCGTTAAATGCGGAACTACCTGCACTGTCTCTCCAAGGTAATCCCCGCGCCTTTCTTTTGTGATCACGTTGTAGTAGATCTTTCCCGTTGTATAGTTGTTTGCCTGGGACATCCTTATTGACGTAAATCTTTCATAATGGCCGAGATCAAGGTCTGTCTCGGCGCCGTCGTCGGTCACAAAAACTTCGCCGTGCTGGAAGGGACTCAGCGTGCCGGGATCGACGTTTATATAAGGGTCCAACTTCTGGAGAGTGACCTTCAGCCCCTTGGCTTCGAGGAGCGCGCCGGTAGCTGCCGCCGCTATGCCTTTCCCCAGAGCCGAAACAACACCGCCGGTTACAAAGATGTACTTAGCCATTTTTCAACCCTCTCTAAGTCTTCGGGGGTATCCACCCCGTACGTTTCGAAAAAAGTTTCCTTTACCTTGATCTTCATCCCGTTTTCGAGCGCCCGCAATTGCTCAAGTTTTTCGATTTTTTCCAGGGCTGTCGGCTCTTTCTCGGCAAGTGAAAGGAGTACATGGCGCCTGTAACTGTAAATTCCTATATGTTTATAGCAATTTTGAATTTTCAATTTTGAATTTTCAATTTTTGTAACGTCTTTCCATTCATTTCTAAAATAAGGTACCGGCGCCCTCGAAAAATACAAGGCAAACCCTCTCTTATCAATTACGACCTTAACTACATTCGGATCAATGATTTCTTTTGTGTCTTCTATCTTTTTCATCAGGGTGCCTATTGAGGCTATCTCGTCCTCGAGGATGGCTATAACATCATTTATCATTTCAGGACGTATGAGAGGCTCATCCCCCTGAACATTGACAATTATATCATAATCCATCGAAGCAGCCACTTCTGCTATCCTGTCCGTGCCCGAAGGATGTTTTTTGTCAGTCATTACAGCCCTTCCCCCGAAGGCCAAAACCCTCTCAAATATGGTTTCGCTGTCAGTTGCGACAATTACATCATCCGCAAGACTCGCGCGTTTTGAGTTTTCATAAACGTGCTGTATGACAGGCAGACCTCTCAGGGGGTACAAAGGCTTTCCCGGGAACCGGGTGGAATCATAACGGGCAGGAATAATAACTACTGAAGTCATAAATATCGTTTATTTTCATTATATACTTTACCCTTATACCTTGACAACAGGTTTTCATACAAAGTATAGTTTTGCTTTAGTTAGAAACTTCTTTAGGCTGTCACGCGGATCCCGGCAGTGGTCAGGCCGAAGCACCCCGAAGCTTACGTGGATGAGGCAACAGTGTATAATAATTTGAGGAGGTTGAAGAGGGTTGGATTTTTCAAACGTTGTAAGACAGTTGATTGTGTCCGCGTTTCCCATTCTGATAGCGATCGTTTTTCACGAACTTTCCCATGGCTTTGCGGCAAACAGATTGGGCGACCCGACAGCCAAAATGATGGGCAGGCTCACATTAAATCCGATTGCCCACATTGACCCAATCGGAACTATACTGATGCCTCTTATGCTTTTCGTGCTGACAAGTGGCCAATTTGTTTTCGGATATGCAAAGCCTGTCCCGATAAATCCAATGAACTTTAAAAATCCCCGGCGAGATATGGCTATCTCAGCAGCTGCAGGACCGGTGATGAATCTAGCACTTGCAGTCTTGAGTTCATTGATTCTGCACTTTGTGTTAACACCGTTATTAGATGTCTCTTCTTCAGCTATTTCAGGCACAATTCTTGTACCTTTGTTATTAATATTTACATACAGCGCCTTTGTAAACATTATTTTAGCAATTTTTAATATGATACCAATACCTCCGCTGGATGGCGGAAGAGTTCTTACTGGGCTACTCCCCAGTAGACAGGCCATTTCGTTTAGTAGAATAGAACCCTTTGGCTTTATTATAGTGCTATTCTTGATATTTACGCATGTTGCGAATTATGTGATTATGCCTTTCATCTCTTTTTTTGTGAATTTACTTCACCTTACTCCTTACTTGGCATTGCTGCATTGATAATCGAGAAATTCTTTACGCAGTGGGTTTTTTCCTGGACGACACATTTAGCAGGCCATAGTCAAGATTGTAAACATAACAGTCGGAGGCTTAAGTCAGGGGATGTTTTTAAAAAATGTGAGGATAAGGAGTTGAATTTTATGGGTTATATGGAAAATTTTATTCAGTGAGGTAACTAATAAATGAACAAGGAAAGAGTTTTAAGCGGGATGCAGTCGAGCGGGAAGTTACACCTGGGAAACCTCATGGGCGCGTTAAGCAATTGGGTGAGACTTCAGGACAAATATGATTGCTATTATTTTATTGCGGACTGGCATGCGCTGACTACGGGATACGCGGACACGTCGTCGTTAAAGGAGTCCACCAGGGACCTGCTCATTAATTTTTTGGCAGCGGGCCTGGACCCCGAGAGATGCACTATTTTTGTACAATCGAGGGTTATTCAGCACGCGGAGCTCCACCTGCTTCTTTCCATGATAACCCCGCTCGGCTGGCTCGAACGTGTACCGACATATAAGGAAAAGCAGCAGGAACTCAGGGAAAGGGACTTATCGACCTATGGTTTCCTTGGCTATCCAGTGCTCCAGACCGCCGACATCATTATCTATAGAGCGAAGTATGTGCCTGTAGGTATTGACCAGGTGCCGCATCTCGAGATAAGCCGTGAGGTTGCGAGGAGATTCAACAATTTCTATAAGGAAATTTTCCCGGAGCCGGAAGCCTTGCTCACCGAGTTCCCGAAAGTAGTCGGAGTAGACGGAAGAAAGATGTCCAAGAGCTATGACAATGCGATCTACCTTTCCGATACACCCAAAGAAGTTGAACAGAAAATAAGGACGATGGTCACTGATCCCGCAAGAGTAAAAAGGACGGACACGGGGAATCCGGAATTATCGCCTGTATATCAGCTTCACAAAGTCTTCTCTTCAAAGGAGGAGCAGGAACACGTAGCAAAAGGATGCCGGACGGCCGGCATCGGGTGTATAGAATGCAAGAAGATCCTTATCGATAATGTTTTCAGGGTCATGGAGCCGATCTGGAAGAAGAGAAACGAGCTAATCCAGGACCCGGAGATACTCCAGGATATTGTCAATAGAGGAACGGAAAAGGCCGCGAAGGTCGCTGAAGAGACCATGCAGCTTGTACGGGAGGCGATGGGTCTTTATTGACCCTCGATTGTTGGATTAACAATGACAGATATACTGAAAAACCCCTGTAATGCAACAAGATTTAATTTCTGATACACATGAATGCAAATCTCATGGTTTATACATCATCACGGAAGGCTGGCAGGCCGGTCTATATGGCTATAAGGTGTTGCTACAGGCCTTTTTCAGTATATCTGTCATTGTATTAAAAAAAGTTTTTGCACATTTTGACCTTTATTATTCATAGATTAGTGGTGAACACGGCGGATACAGTATTTGAGCTCATTCTCGGGCTATCGCCCTCCGAGGTAAATTCTGTTCCGATAAATCTTCAAAGAATTTAAAGCCGCTCAAACACTGTATCCGCCGTTACGATTATAGGATTTATGAATTAAGTGGATCAGGTAATGATGAAAAATGATGTGTCAAAGAGAATCCTTGGTGTTGTGGGAAGTCCCCGCAAAAAAGGCAACACACATATCTTAGTTTCTACAATATTGGACGGCGCGGCGAAAGAAGGAGCTGCGACAGAAACCCTTTTCCTCAATGACCTGAATATCCGGGAGTGTGACGGATGCCACGTCTGCTGGAAAGGCAAACAATGCAGTAAAAAAGATGATATGCTTGATGTGTATTCAAAGATTATCGGAAGTGATGTGATTATATTCGGCACACCTGTATATTGGTACGGACCGACGGCTTTGATGAAATGTTTCATAGACCGTTTTGTATACTTCAATTGCCCCGGGAACAGGGCGGAGATCAGGGGCAAAGCTGCGGTAATAGCATCTCCTTTCGAAGAAGAAGACATGAGAACGGCTGATCTTTTGATCAGGTTTTTTAAAAAGAGCCTTAAATACCTGGAGATGAAACTGATCGGTAAAATCCTTGTACCGGGGGTCGGCGGTAGAGGAGACATTCTAAAAAAAGCAGACCGTTTGGAAGAAAGCTACAAGTTAGGGAAAAATTTGGCCAAATATAAATAATGAATATGGTCTATCCGGGCAAACCGTGTTGTGCCTGCCGTGAAACACCGCTGATGATTTTTCTGCCTTAATTTCTCTTTTAAAATATTAACCCGAACAATGCGGTTGAACTCAGATTCAGGCAGGCATAGTGACATAAAAATCCCGAAAGCCTTCGGGACAGAATTTGAGTTTCCTGCGCCATATATTTCTTCTGAATAAAAATATCCGGGGCGGCCTTGATATCCGACCGCCCACGAAGGTGCTGCTGTCAAGCTTTTTCTGCCACTATGCCTCCCAGATATTTAGTGAAGTACAGCTTTTTGTTAATTGATTAATTGACATTATATAAGTCAGTATTTATATAATATGTATGAAATGCTGAAGAATTTGTCGGAATATTTTACCTATAATCTGCTGAATCTGGGGCATAATACACGTCTTGCCGATGCCGTTGAATTCTTTGTATATGACACAATAAAGATATTTCTTCTCCTTTCGGTAATTATATTCGTAATATCCGTAATCAGGAGTTATTTCCCTCCGGAAAAGACAAGGCGGATATTATCTCATAAAAAGCTATTTATAGGTAATATCCTTGCGGCCTTGCTCGGCATTGTCACACCATTCTGCTCGTGTTCGGCAGTGCCATTATTCATAGGCTTTGTTGAAGCGGGAATTCCCCTCGGCGTGACCTTTTCTTTCCTTATTTCTTCTCCCATGGTGAACGAGGTCGCTGTCGTTTTGCTTTTCGGGCTCTTTGGCTGGAAGGTGACGGCGATTTATATAGGGACAGGCCTTTTTGTCGCTGTATTCGGGGGGATCACGATCGGAAAACTCAAACTCGAAAGATGGGTTGAGGAATATGTTTTTGCATTTCACAACGGGCAGGAATATGAAATTAGCAAACAGAGGTTCAGGGAAAGGGTCCAATTCGCAAAAGACAGTACAACAGATATATTGAAAAGGATATGGCTGTATATCATCATAGCCATCGGGATCGGCGGGTTCATCCACGGGTATGTACCTGAAGACTTTCTCGCCCATTATGCGGGGAAGGGCAATTTCTTTGCGGTGCCGATAGCTGTCTTAATCGGGGTGCCTCTCTACTCAAATGCAGCCGGGATCATTCCCGTAGTTTATGCATTAATGGAAAAAGGAGTGAGCATGGGAACGGCACTCGCCTTCATGATGGCGGTGACCGCGCTGTCATTCCCCGAGATGATAATCCTGAGGAAGGTCTTGAAGGTCCCGCTGCTCGGCATATTTGCGGGAATAATGACGGTAACCATAATAGCCGTTGGCTATCTGTTCAATGCGATTTTATAGGAGGTGGGTTTATGGAAATCAAGGTATTAGGTCCGGGTTGTCCAAACTGTCATCAGATGGAAGAACTGGTGAAAAAGGCTGTAGCGGAACTCGGCATCGATGCAAAGGTTGATAAGATAACAGACCTTAAGGAGATCATGAAATATACTATGTCGACTCCTGCACTTGTTATCAACGGGAAACTTAAACACGCGGGGAAGCCTTTGCCGGGTCTCGAAAAAGTAAAAGAATTAATACAACGGGAAAACGCGTAAAAGGATAACAAGATGGATACGGTTCTCACTGTTTTCAAAGCATTGTCCGACGAAACACGTCTGAGGATACTCAAACTCCTGGAACGTGGAGAACTCTGTGTGTGCGACATCGTCGCGGCCCTTGACATGATACAACCGAATGTGTCCTTTCACCTTGGAGTGCTGAAAGAAGCCGGGTTTATTAAAGACAGAAGACAGGGCAAATGGATCCATTACAGGCTCGATGATTCGGACATCTTCAGGAGGTTTCTCATCCTTTCTACACTTGAAAGGATTACCGCTGAATCCGTTATGGAGGAGAACAAGAGACTGGCTCATTTCTTAAAGTCCAAAAAGGAAAAAGGAAATGTATTGACGGTTAACCCGAAAAATGCGGTTGATCTCAGATTCGGGCAGGCGGAATAGCAGAATCTTTTATAATTTTAGCCCGGAATCCGGCAGTAATCTTCCGAGTGTTCTTAACTGGTCCGTAAGAAGCAAGATACCGAAAATAATGAGGAGGAGGCCGCTTGCGATCATTATCACCCGCATGAATTTTGCGATCTTTGGTGAATAGCTCAAAAAGACATTTATGGCGAGTGCAGAGACAAAAAAAGGCACGGCAAGCCCGAGTGAATATACTCCGAGCAATTGAAACCCGTACAGGGCAGAGCCTTTTGAGCCTGCATAAACAAGGATCGTGCCCAGCATAGGGCCTATACATGGAGTCCATCCTGCGGCAAAAGTCATTCCAACAATGAAGGTGCCTATATAACCGGCCGGTTTACCGCTCAGGTGGAATTTTTTGTCCCTCATGAGGAAATCGAGTTTCAGAAATCCTGCTATAAAAAGGCCGAAGATAATGACGAGTATCCCGCCCACAATCCTGATCAAATCCACGTACTGAAATAAAAACTTTCCGACGGCAGAGGATGATATGCCGAGGACGATGAATATAGTAGAAAACCCGGCGATAAAAGCCATCGAGTTTGTCATTGTTAGATAACGAATCCTTTTCCGGTCCAAACCGACGGTAAGATCCTTAAAAGAGATACCGGTTATAAAAGATACATAGGAAGGCACGAGGGGAAGGACGCAGGGTGAGAGAAACGATAAGACACCGGCAAGAAAGGCCAAAGAAAACGAAATATCTTTCATGAAAATATTTTAATGCAAACCGGTATTAAATGATATGATTGGACCGTGTTTCTTTCTTCACCCGCTTCGTAATCTTTTAGTTAGCAGCCCCCGGAAAATATTTATTAACCGTCTGTCTGACTTCCCACTGCCATGCTTTTCTTTGTTCCTTGAGCTAACAACTATGATATTGAACATCCTACGATAAAAGCTCTTAACACCACACAGATGCATTGAAGAGGGTATCACTTTTCATGGGACAACAGTGAAAAAACTTAGGCTTGACTTTGAGGCTGCTGTTAACCACTATATCGCTGACTGTGCAGTCACAGGACGCAAGCCATTCAAGCCAGCTTCCGGCAAGCTCATGCTCCGTGTTTCTCCTGAAACCCACGCTAAGGCCCTTACTATGGCTAAGGCTTCAGGAAAAAGCCTGAACCAATGGGCTGCAGAGGTGCTTGACAAGGCTGCTCATATCCGTTGATCTGCTCCTAAGTTACAAATTTGTCGGGAATCGAAAGGAATAGACCGGAAATCTCGTCGAGCGTCTTTCACCCCGAAAGTACTATGTTTTTTCTTCTAATCCACCTACTTATAGGCAGCATTATGCGATTAGAAAAGATAAAAATTATCATTTGTAATATGCAGGAAAAAAATCAGATATAACTCTTTTCTGAAATTACGTCAATTCCATTCTTTTTTTACCACTCTCTCAAAAAATTCTTCAAGAGCAGTAACACATTTCATGTCCCGATAAATGCGATGTTTGGTATCAAGAATTTTCTCTGATATAAGTTTTCGCCATTCTGAATCATTCCCGAGCCTCACCGCAATCTGTATATAGTTATCAAGTGAATCAGCAATTGTTTCAGTTAATTCCATCATTGCAAGAATAGCTGCACTATGACGTCCACGCATAAACTCTCCGGGGAGAGTTACAATTGGCAAATTGCAGGCGATAGCTTCAAAGGTGGAATTACATCCAGACCATCCAATACTATCAAGATAGATATCAGAAATGAGATTAACAGTGTGATATCTGACGGAATCAAGACGAGGTAGAAACATAATATAATCATCAGCGTTCAAAGCAAAATGCTTAAACGACCTATCAATTCGTAATCGAAATTGTTCTGTAATATAGTCGCTAACATCAGCGATAAAAAGAAACTGACAATCATCGATCTGTTGAGCAATTCTTGCATATATCTCATCGTATTGAGGTAGATACTTGTACAGTGATTGACAACAAAGATAAAGAATAGATTTCTGACGAAGATTAAAGGTTTCACGATTAATATCTGCAGGATGAAAGTCTAACGCAGGGTAATAAATGGATAGGTTAGGTAAACGAATAAGCTTTTCAGTGTAATGGTCATCAGCATCAGCAGGTTCCATAAGATCGATAGTAAGAAAGTAATCGATAGTAGGAAGACCTGAAGTATCAGGATGTCCCCATGAAGTGCACTGAATAGGCGCGAGACGTAATGGCTGCAAGCCTTATTGTCATTGGATCCATACCAATTTCGGGAAAAACTAATATGTGGAGATTGTCATTTTGTATAATTTTGCATAGATCCTCAAAGGAATCGATGTCTTCGATAAAATGGTTGAAAAATTTTCTTGCTGCTTCAGTCTCTTTATCTTTCTTTTTCCCAGTATAATAACCAAATAGGCTGAATCTCTGCTTATCAATATTTTCAATCCAACCTTTAATTGGTATTTTCCAGTTGGAATGGTAATGAAAATAACCTGATACAATACCTATTTTTAACGGTTCTCCGGGTATAAAGGAAAGCAAAGTGCTTAATGCCCACTGAGGATATCTTAAGGCCATAATTTTACAAACAAATCGACCATAGATTTGTTGTAAATCTCGGTCATTATACCCTTGATAGGCTAAATAAAAAGGTTGCTGACTACCTACTAGTCTGGAAGCAGCTTCAATATCTTCTGGATTATTAAGAGAGATTATCTTTTGCAACTTTATAAGTTCTTCATGATAGCGGGCACGACAAGTTTCTATGTTATTAGAATTTATATAGTAAATTGGTATTTGTGAAAAGCAATGAGCCCAGTGAGCTTCGATTAGACCAGAATTTAGGTGAATAGCCTTTTGATAACATACTATAGCATTATTCATTTGCCCTTTTTCTCTGTAGACATTCCCTAAATTACAATGAACTCCAGCATTGTTTGAATTAAGCTCTATAGCTTTTTGGTAACAATTTATAGCATCATGTAATTGACCTTTTATTTTGAGTATATTCCCTATCCCATTATACGCTTTGGCATAATTAGGGTTGAATTGTAAAGCTTTTTGATAATAATCCAAAGCTTTATTGAAGTCTCCTTTCTTATAAAAAATATTTCCCAAATTATAATATGCTGTAGAAAAATTAGGATTAAGTTGTAAAGCTTTTTGATAATGCATTATTGCTTCATCGAATTGGTTTTTTCTTTCAAAAATAACGCCTAATGTATTATAGATATCAGGACAATTAGGATCTAATTGTAGGGCTTTTTGCAAATGGTATATTGCATTGTCAAGTTTTTCTTTTTCAAGGAATATAGATCCAAGATTATAATGTGTTCCAGCGAAGTTAGGGTTTAATTCAAGTGCTCTATCATAACAGCTGATAGCTTCTTCAAGTCGTCTTGTGTCATACAGGATATTCCCTAAATAATAGAATGCATCCGCATTGTTTTTTTGAATGGATAATATTTTTCTGAAGGTGCGTTCTGCAAGTTGTAATTTGCCTGTTCGATAATACTCAAGTGCTAATTGGATTGTCTTATTAACGTTCATATCTTTGAGCATAAATAATAAATGATAATACCAGAATTAATTGTCGATTTATTGATTAACAGCAGAAATATGCAGTATTCTAACAAATTTGATTTCCGAGTGTAGAAGGAAGAACTGTTGAGGGGCCCACGCATGACGAAACTATTCAATATGCGTATTGGAAAGGACATCGTTAAGAGTTAAAATTATTACTAATAGCATAAGGGGGTTATTATGATGGATCACTTAATTGGCAAAACTGCTCTTGTTACCGGCGCAAGTCACGGTATCGGACGTGCAATTGCAATTGCATTGGCCGGGGCAGGTGCCGACGTCATCGTAAATTACTTAACCAACGAGGAAGGGGCAAGAAAAGTATGCCGGCAGGTCGAAAACCTTAACCATCGTTCTCTGCCGATAAGAGCGGATGTTTCCCTGGCAAGTGAAGTGTCCTTGTTGATCGAGACTGCCGTCAGGGAACTTGGACCGATTTCAATCTTAGTGAATAATGCCGGCATTGCAAAGGTCCGATCACCCGAGGAAATCACCGAAAGTGACTGGGAAGAACATATTTCAACGAATCTGAAGTCATCTTTCTTACTGACACAAGCAGTTTTACCTTATATGCGTTCGCGTGGTTGGGGACGCATTATTAATTTATCCTCAGTGGCGGCTCAAATGGGCGGCGTTGTCGGTCCGCACTATGCTGCATCG
The DNA here is from genome assembly GCA_963716185.1 of Thermodesulfovibrionales bacterium. Lineage (GTDB taxonomy): Bacteria > Nitrospirota > Thermodesulfovibrionia > Thermodesulfovibrionales > SM23-35 > CAVZMO01. Next base: position 1,864,454 of record OY970295.1, on the reverse strand, counting down.
AAGGCCGGGCTATTGGGTTTGACACATTATTACGCTTCCCGTTTGGCCGGTGAAGGAATAACAGTTAATTCCATTGCTCCAGGTCCAATCAGCACTGAAATGGTTGCCAAGATCCCTCAATTACGACCTGATCTTATGCCCGTTGGACGCTTCGGTACCCCGGAGGAAATTGCTGAGGTCGCGGTGATGCTTGCGTGCAATGGTTATATTACGGGACAAACCATAAACGTGAATGGTGGGCGGTACATGAGTTGATCTCTTGCAGCTGATTGGTGGGAAGGAGGAAATTATGGAGCTTCTCGAAGCGCTAAAGGCGAGGAAAGTAACGAGGGCATTCTCGGATAAAGCTATCCCGGATGACTTCCTCAGAGATTTGCTGAAAGTGGCTACAAATGCACCTTCAGGCAGCAATATTCAGCCATGGGAAGTATATGTAACAAACGGCACAAAGACAAAAGAGCTGTGCCGATTTATTGACGAGGCGGTCGCAAAGGGTAAAAGGACATTCGGAGCCTCCTATTCCGGCAAGGTACCCGAGAGGTTTACAAAGAGGAGCGCTGATCTCTTCAGTCAGTTGAACCCGTACCTTATGGAGATGGGGACAAAAGGTGATTATATATTGAAAGGGAGCCTTCATTTCTTTAATGCACCTGCCGTTGCCTTTGTCTATATCCATGAGAGCCTGTCGCCTGTAAGACTGCCCTGTATCGGGTCTTTTATGGTTTATCTTATGCTGGCTACACAGGCATATGGTTTAGGTAGTTGTCCAATAGGATATGTGAGGGGCGTAGATGATGTAATAAGAGGCTTTTGGGGAGTACCTGAAGACCTGAGATTTATTATTCCAATAGCAGTCGGATACCCTGAAGAAGAGGTCCCCATTAACAGATTTAAGTCAGGCAGGGTGCCTGTTGATGAAAATTGCAGGATATTGTCATGACTTTATGTCGGAAAAGAAATTCGCCTGAAGCCCTCTTAAAAGATATGCTTGGTTTTCGATAACACCTGCTACTCCGCGCGTGTCAAAAATCAAAAATGGCGAGGAGTTCATCCCGTAAATACCGATAGGATTTAGCTATAGGGAGTCTTTCAAATAGTAATAAATAGCAGTCAACCGAAGACTGGTGTTTGATTCATACGCAAATAAATGGACTTAGGCACAAATCCAGCAATAACATTTGTTTCAATCTGTACCAAACGGATGTCTCGATTTCTTTCAAGACTGAATCTGAAGATCGCCGAGTATCGACTGCACCTACAACTAACCAATGTTAAAGTGAAACGAAATTAAGGATTATAGGGAGAAACATTCATAAAACAAGCGGCAACAATAAGAGAGAAAATATATCATTCCTCTTTATCGAGCGCATTGCGTACTTTTTTCAAAAGGACATAAAGGGGGAATGGTTTTAAAAGAAAGTCAAAGCCCTTTTTAACTACCCCTTTACTGTAGATAATATCCGCAGTGTAACCACTGGTGAAAATGACCTTAACATCAGGTTTCGCTTGACTGATTGCTTCATAAGCCTCTTTCCCATTTTTCTTTGGCATTATTGCATCAAGGATGAGAAGGTTAATCTCATCCTTATTTTCCATGAATTTATGTATCGCATCTTCCCCATCCACTGCCTCTAAGATCTTATAACCAGCCCCCGTAAGTATCTCATTTGTAACTGCCCTTACCTCAGCATTGTCCTCAGCTACAAGAATTGTCTCTGTACCTCCCCGCGCAACGGAAATGGTTTCCGGTTCTTTCTCTTCACGTTTGTATTTAACAAATTGAAGATAAATCCTGAATGTCGTACCTTCCCCTAATTCGCTATACACATTTATATACCCGTTATGCTGCTTGATTATTCCATATGCCATGGCAAGCCCAAGGCCTGTGCCTTTGTTAACATCCTTGGTTGTAAAGAACGGCTCGAATATCTTCTCTTTTGTCTGTTCATCCATCCCTGCCCCGGTGTCTGAAAACGTTATCAAAGCATATTTGCCTACTTCTCCATACCCGTGGACCTTAATAAATTCGTCGTCTATTTCTGCAAGCTCAGTTCCCAGGGTAATAGTGCCCCCATTAGGCATTGCATCCCTTGCATTTGTGGCAAGGTTCATCAGTACCTGTTCTATCTGATTTGTGTCTGCCATTACTATTAATTCTTTATCAATAAGCAAGGTCTTTAATTCAATATCTTCACCGATGAGTCTTCTGAGGAGTGTTTCCACCCTCTTTATTATTTGGTTCATATCCACAGGCTTGGGGTTCATTATCTGCTTTCTGCTGAAGGCAAGGAGACCGGTAACAAGATTAGCGGCTCTTTCTGATGAACTAAGCATGCTATCTACATAAGTCCTCAAAGGATCACTTTCGCCCATTTTCGTAATAAGAAGGTTTCCATAACTGATGATCGCTGTCAGTATGTTATTAAAATCATGGGCAATCCCTCCTGTAAGCTGACCGATTGCTTGCATCTTCTGGGCCTGGAGCAGCTGTGCCCTTAGCTTATCCTTTTCTTCTTCCGCTCTCCTATGTTCGGTGACATCGCGAAAGCTCCATACCCTTCCCATAACGATTTCCCCTATCCGCTGCGGCTTTGAATATCGTTCAAAAATTCTTCCGTCCTTAAATTTTAGTTCGTCATAACTCTCAGTTTCAGTATCAGCGTTTACTTCCCTCACTTTTTTGAGAAATTCTTCAGGGTCTCTAAATTGATCAAGGACAAATGACAGTGCCTGATCATCATCCCGAGACTCTACAATCTGCCGAGGAATGCGCCACATTTCTATAAACTTTTGATTAAAGCTAACTATTTTGCCCTGCCTGTTTACCACAAGAATTCCATCGGCAGTAGACTCTATCGTGGCATTAAGAAGAGAGATGAGAGCCTGCATTTCCGAATTTGCATGGAGGAGTTCTTGGGAACTTAGATCGAGTGATCGTTCAATCATGCCCCTATCAATGTCAGATTGTATGTATGCATCATTAACTGCTTCAACAAACTGTTGCCATTCCGTGGGAATTTGAAAAGACTCCCCAAAATATTTTTTCAATTGACGTTTGAGCAGATTATGCATCTATTGAATTCTTTATTTCTCTGAGAGGATAGTTATTGTCATGGTTTGGTTATGTAACTCGCACCTGGTATTCCGAATAAAAGGGCAGATCTCTCCATAGGAGTAAAATCCAGTTAGCACTGTTTTGTCTCCCAGTACATCACGAACTCCTTCCACTTCTTCTTCTATCCGCTGCTTGAGGATCATTTTCCTGCCTACGCAACTTATGAGGATTGCAAGTTCAGGTGAGAATGAACCAATGGTCCTATAACTCTCTTTTGCTGCCCCGATTGCCCCATCAATTAATCTGTCAAAGTTTGCCTTCATGAGCCGGGCATAGGCTCCTTCAGGAACATCCCCGGCAAATGTCATGCTTTGTTCTTTTTCATTGATAGAGAGAATTGTGCGAACTACTCCTCTTCCTCCTTCTCCGATGCGGAGACTGAGCGGGAAAAGCAGTCCTGCTGCGGGAAGTCCTTTTGCATGTTCCCCCAAATACCTTTTGTATAGTTCGAGGGCAGATTTTCCATCCAGTTCATATAGGATGTTCCCTTTTGATCGCGTTATGATCCGTTCAGGTCCAAAGGAGTCCCATCCTCCAAGAGAACCGTAGCCCACCTTTAGACTTTTCCCATACAAACCGATTACAGAAATCGTATCTCTCGCAGGGACGTCATCCCAAAATGTAAGGGTCTCTCGAAAGTGTCCGCCATCTCCGGCAAGTCCACCTGTGATTGAGACTCCTTTTGGCAAATTGTCAGTCAACCCCTTAACCAAGTCACTTCCATTCACATTGATACCATCCGAGAGCACAATAACATGTACAAGGTCATCCTTATCGATGGATCGGGCAAGAACTTCACCAGCTCGAAGACTATCAAGAGAGCTGCTTATTTTTACCTGGGCACCCTGGATCTGTGTGGATTCAAAGCTGATAGCCGTGACTATCAAAGAATTGTCAGTGACTTGAGTACTGTAAATTTCACCCGCCGTGGAACAGCCAAAAAGATGAGCTTTTGGATAAGCGGCCTTAATATCATTAACATATGTGATATCTTCTAACAGCGGGGCAGCACCGAACAGTAAAACCAGTTGCACTGATTTATCAACAGTACCTCTTAACTCCGGGGACCACCCCTTTTCTTCCGTCCATCTCTTTTGTTCTATCTTCATTTCGTCCGATCTTTAAGAATAATGCTTATCTCTCGCCTTATTAAACCGTTTTTTTTCTTTACTGCAAATTCTCAGTGTATACTTTTTGCCGATATCCATTCACTTAGGCACATTCAGGAGCACACACGATTTTCGCTGATATTTATTATTTCTACCCTATCGACAAATGATATCTCATCAAAAATTTCTAAATTGTCCACCCGGAATCTTCTCTATTTTCTTGTATCGCACACGACTTTTTGCGACCCCTGATCTTTTACTTCACAAAGTGGACGGGTACCATCTTCAGAGAGATCATTGGATATGTCGATAAGGCTATCTTGATCGACAGAGAATTTTGTTGAAAGCTTTTTTGCGTGTCTGGTGAACTTTCTTATGTCTATATTCTCATTTGGATTTGCATAGAACACCATTATTTTTTCCATGATTACATTATTCATTGCAATAATTAAGGAATCAATCCTACTTGGGTAGGGCTATGTACTTTATATTGATTATCATTTGAAATAGAGCTTGGTGAAGAAAATTTAGACATGAGGATTACAGGAAGAAGTGGAAAATCTGATCGCAAAAGGCAAAAATCCGGATTAGCTTTTTACGGCTTATACTGTCTTTCGAACCTTCCCTCATACTTCGCTCTACCGATACACTTCTCAAAAATGAATTGACAGACTCTTGTGCCAGGATATAAAGCTAAACGAGTATGTCCCAGGTTCACGATTTCCAAAACCTGATGGTTCGAGATGCCAGGATGCATGAAGCCTGCCGTTACATGGATAGCAAGGCCAAAACGTGCAAACCTGCTCCTACCTTCAAGCCAGCCACAATAATTTTCTGCTAATGTAATCTTTTCCCTCGTTATCCCTAAAATCATTTCATCGGGCTTCACAATGATTGCCTTACCGTCTTGTATTGAGATAACCTCTGTGAGATCCTCGAAGTTAGAGTCATCCTTGACATGGTAAATGCCACGATGTCTTTTGAATATCCTGAAATCGTTCCCTAACGTGAGATCAATAGAGCCGGCGCCTATCTGTGACTCATCCAGAGGCTCTATCTTGATGAGTCCCCGGTCAAGTGCTTTTTTGATCTCATCTCGAGTGAGAATAGCCATAAAATTATATAGAAAGAATTCAGGAAGATTATAAAATAGGCGTCCACCTCTTTACAACCATGATGATCATTGGCGCAAAGTTATAAGCTAACCAATACCATTAGAAATCTACAGGTTTCTGCATATATTGTAGGTGTGACTTTCAGGAAGCAGTCGAAGAACTGATTGAGCCCTGGCGTCAATGTTTGGTAAGCTGAGCTTTTCTCAAATAGGAGGTTATTATGAAGTCTGCGAAATCTATTGTATATGTCGGTCTGCTTTTAGCAGTTTTTATCTCGATCATTTTAATCGCTCATTCTTCGGCTGCGCAGTCATCCGCCCTGAGAATTTCTAAATCGGGCACGGGCGGAGGCACAAGCTCACCGCGGGGAATAGATTGCGGCTCCGACTGCACTGAAATATATTCCACTGAGACGAAACCTATAAACGTGACCCTTAGCGCTAAGGCTGACTCGATCTCATATTTTGCAGGATGGAGCGGTGCTTGCACAGGCACTAAGTCCACGTGCACCTTAGCAATGGATACTGACAAAGATGTCATGGCAAACTTTGCCCCTAACCCTATCCTCAACATAACAAAATCAGGCGACGGCCAGGGCGTCATAAAGAGCGCACCTTTAGGTGTGAACTGTGGAGTTGATTGCTCAAGTGGAGATGCTCAATACAGATATGGACTGAGAGTAACCCTAATTGTAAAAACGGACTTATATTCGACTTTTTTAGGTTGGACGGAGATTGCCAGGCACGGGGAATAAAACCAGCCTGCACCATAACAATGGATTCGGACAAAACTGTGACTGCAAGTTTCGGGCTTCCTGATATCTCTGTCTTTCCAACTTCTTACGATTTTGCAAGTGTGGGCGTAAAAAAATCGGCGACCTCTCTACCGTTTGCGATCCATAACGGCGGGACCGGAAATCTTGAGATAGACTCGATGCGAATTACAGGCGCCGATCAAAAGATGTTCAGGGTCAGTAAAAACAAGGGGAAGGTTATTCCGCCCGGTGGTGATGCGCAGTTCACGACGACTTTTAAACCCACGGCAGCGGGTTTGAAGAATGCCGCGTTGGAAATAGCCTCCAACGATCCGGATACGTCTTCGATAGAAATTCCTTTGAGCGGCTTTGCGTGCGCGGAAAATCTGAAGGTTACTGTGTGCAGGGGCACAGTAGATCAGTGTTTGAATATCTCGTGCGGATGGAAACTTGACGGAAGGGCAGTCAGTGATCCACATTTTTGCGATGCGAGCGTTATCCACCTGCCCGACGGCCGGTACAGACTGTACGGCAATTCGTCTGCACAGCTTCCCAACGGGAGGGCCATCGACAGTTGGATATCCGAAGATGGCATAGTATTTGAGAAAGAACCAGGCTTCAGGTTGATCAGTCCCGGAAACTTTCTCCCCTCCGTTGTGGTGCTTCCGGACAGACGTTTCAGAATGTACCTAACTGATCAATCGGTTGCCGTCGGTTCTTATGGCGCCAGGGCCATCAAAAGCGCAATATCGACAGATGGGCTGAATTTTGTCGAGGAGGACGGGGACAGGCTGACCTATCTCGATAATGAGTATGAATCGGGCGGCATAAGAGGGGCAAAAATTCTCGTTCTAAAGGACGGCGCCTACCGAATGTATTACAGTGCAATTAAAGACGAGGTGTGGCGTGTTCTGAGCGCTGTTTCATCAGACGGTCTCAACTGGGTCAGAGAGCAAGGGGTGCGCCTCGATCCCCGGAGCCTGTGTCCAGCCAATACGGTTATCGGGCCAAGCGACCCATTTGTTGATTCTAAGGGTGTCATCCATCAATATATATGGACAGTGACCTGCAAGAATCAAAATTGGCAGGGCGCTGTTGCCGGTATGTTTGACTTCACCTCGGTGGATGGTTTGACATTCAGCCCCGGGCCGGCGCCTCTCATTACGGGCTATTACTTCAAGGATGTTTACACGGGGAAACCCGATGATCCCGCTGCGCGTATGGACAATGCCCCGGTGATTATGACGCCGGAGGGTCTCAGGGCATACCTGTTTACGTACTGTCCTCAAACAGAGTGCGCCGACTGGTCTGAAATGGGATATTACAGCATGGTCAATCCAAACATTAGATAGAGCGACACTTCTCTTGGGGGCAGGCTTCCAGGGGCCTGGCTTCTGAGGAAGAAAATTTAAGAATTAACAGTATAGTCATAAGAGAGGCAGAGGAACGAACCGCCGGCTACTGTGCGGCGCATTCCGAGGGGTCTCCCTTAATCTTTTCGATCGCATGTGGGAGAATGTTTAAGATGACCGAGAGGTTTTCTTTCACCGCTTTGGGACTGCCGGGCAGGTTAATGATCAGCGAACTTCCTCTTACACCGGCCACTGCTCTTGAGAGCATCGCCCTGCCTGTTTTTTTGAGACCTTCCGCTCGTATCGCTTCAGCGATACCCGGCACCTGCCTGTCGATTACTTCGAGTGTCGCGTCGGGAGTAACATCCCTTGGTGAAAGTCCGGTCCCGCCGGTTGTTAATATCAGGTCGACTTCTCTGCTGTATTTAATGAGTCTTTCCTTGATCAGCTCTTTTTCGTCAGGCAGTATTTCGTAGTGCCGGACTTCAGCATCTATGCTTCTTAAAATATCCTGAACGAGCGGACCACTCAAGTCTTCACGCTCGCCCTTTGATCCCTTATCACTTAAAGTCAAAACGGCAACGGTAATCATTTAGTAAACAGTAGATAGCAGATAGTAGACAGCAGACAAAATTTTTCCGCCCTGTTTACTGTCCACTTAATCCTGACTACTATGTGCCCATCTCCCAGCTTCCCAGATATTTTTTCTGCTCGGCAGTCAATACATCAATCCTTATTTCCATCGCCCTGAGCTTGAGATATGCGATCTTCCTGTCAATTTCTTCAGGCACGCTGTAGACCTTCTTTTCGAGTTTTTTGAAATTCTTTACTATATATTCGGCGCAGAGGGCCTGGTTTGCAAAGCTCATGTCCATGACAGCAGAAGGATGCCCCTCCGCCGCAGCCAGGTTAATGAGCCTTCCGTCTCCAAGAAGATACAGCCTTTTGTTGCTCTTAAGGGTATATTCTTCGACGAAATCTCTGATCATCCTTCTGGCCTTTGACATCTTCTTAAGGTCATCTATGGATATTTCAACATTGAAGTGGCCTGAATTGCAGAGGATGGCGCCGTCCTTCATCATCGTAAAGCAGTCCTTCGAGATGACATTAATATCCCCTGTTGCGGTAACAAAGATGTCTCCTCTGCCCGCAGCCTCTTTAATAGGCATCACCTCAAACCCGTCCATCGTTGCTTCGAGCGCCCTGAGCGGGTTCCCTTCTGTAACAATAACTTTTGCGCCCAGCCCCTTTGCCCTCATCGCAATTCCTTTCCCGCACCATCCGTAGCCTGATACAACAAAAATAGATCCTGCGATCAGCCTGTTTGTCGCACGCATTATGCCGTCAATGGTGCTCTGTCCCGTGCCGTACCTGTTATCAAATAAATATTTTGTATATGCATCATTCACGGCAACGATGGGGTATTTCAAGACGCCGCTGTCCGCCATGGCCCTCAAGCGTATTACCCCGGTAGTGGTTTCTTCAGTACCGCCTATTATATTGCCGATTAAATCTTTTCTTGCCTTATGGAGTGTCGATACGAGGTCAGCGCCGTCATCCATTGTCATATGGGGCTTGAATGAAAGGGTATCACTTATATGTTTGTAGTAGGTTTTGTTGTCTTCGCCTTTTATCGCAAAAACGGGTATTTTAGAAAATTTGGCAAGGGAAGCTGCAACATCATCCTGAGTGCTCAACGGATTAGATGCGCAGAGAGAGACTTCCGCCCCTCCTGTTTTGAGTGTATCCATAAGGTTGGCCGTCTCTGTAGTAACATGAAGACACGCCGACAGCCTGAAACCTTTCAAAGGTTTTTCTTTTCCGAACCGTTCGGCAATGCTCTTAAGAACAGGCATCTCCTGTGCAGCCCATTCAATCCTGAGTTTTCCCTTCTTTGCTAAATCAATGTCCTTAATATCGTATTTAATCATCAGTCCTCCAAATATAATGTTAGAAAAAGGTTAAGGTTGAAGTTGAGAAAATCCTATTCTTACCCTTAACCTCAACCTTAAACTGATTTCTTAAAGTCCTGCTTCTTTCCTTAAGGTCTCCGCCTTGTCGGTTTTTTCCCAGGTAAAGTCCGGGTCGTTCCTTCCAAAATGTCCGTAAGCCGCGGTTTTTCTGAAGATGGGCCTTCTGAGATTAAGGGTGTCGATCATCCCTTTGGGTGTAAGATCAAAATTCTTTTTTATGATCTTTACTATCTCTCTCGACGGTATCTTGCCTGTTCCGAACGTCTCTGCAAGGACAGATACCGGTTCGGGCATGCCTATAGCATATGCGACCTGCACTTGCACCCTGTCGGCCATTCCTGCCGCGACAATATTTTTCGCTACATACCGTGCCATGTAAGACCCTGACCTGTCTACCTTTGTGGGGTCTTTGCCGGAGAAACAGCCGCCTCCATGGCTTCCAACCCCTCCGTAACTGTCAACGATGATCTTTCTGCCTGTCAGACCCGTGTCACCCATAGGACCGCCGACGACAAAACGTCCGGTCGGATTTACATAATATTTTACATTCTCTTCATTAAGAAGATTGGCGGGCACCGTAGGCTTGATCACCTTCTCAATAATGTCTTCCCTGATCTCTTTGAGAGTGACCTCCGGGCTGTGCTGGGTTGAGATGACAATGCTGTCAACCCTCACCGGCATCCCATTCTTATATTCGACTGTGACCTGAGTCTTTCCGTCAGGCCTCAAATAGCCGAGAATATCTTTTTTCCTGGCCTCTGCCAGTCTCATGGCAAGTTTATGTGCGAGAAGGATAGGAAGAGGCATAAGTTCTTCCGTTTCGTTGCACGCAAATCCGAACATGAGTCCCTGGTCGCCTGCTCCGCCTACATCGACACCAAGGGCAATATCCGAGGACTGACCGTGAAGAGAAGTGACCACAGCACATGTCTCGTAATCGAATCCGTACTTGGCCCGTGTATAACCGATATCTTTTATAGTTTCCCTGACTATATCAGGTATCTCGACATAGCAGTTGGTGGTTATTTCACCGGCCACAAATGCCAGCCCGGTTGTCACCAGCGCTTCACATGCCACCCTCGCGAATGGGTCTTTGGCAATGATAGAATCCAATATCTGGTCCGATATCTGGTCCGCTATCTTGTCCGGATGGCCTTCTGTGACAGATTCCGAGGTAAAAAAATAATTCTTCGCCATCATAATTCACCCCCAAAGTATAAATGATAAATCCAAAGGTAATACACATATTAACACAATTTATAAACAATCCACTATCAGAAAATGACAGGGATCGTAATCCTTCAGTGAGGAGCAGCGAATCATAACCCCTCCTAACCTCCCCTTATCTTAATCCCGAAAGCTTTCGGGACTCTTGGATTAAGAGGGGGAAAGGGGAAGTTATGAATTCCCACGCTCCACTGAATGGATGACAGATATCAACCGTCTCATAATAATTGATGCATGACGGCACCCTGGACCCAGTCCGGGACTGAACGTACATTCTATTTTGAGATCGTTAATAAGAATTTTATTGCTCCGCCACGCATTTAAGTTTGGTCAAGCGCTCGGTCTTATTGCTTTCAGGTTCATCTGCAGGCATCTGGCGCCTTGCCATTCATTGATAAGCGGTGTATATGCCACATCCACGGCGGATGAAAAATCGAGGTTTTCAAAAAAAGCGGCCATGTCAAACCCTATCGCATCAAAAGACAGGTTTTTCTGCCTGAGCTTCATTTTCAGGTGTTTATCTTTTAATATCCTCGGATAAAGAACTTCGAGCCCCCTTGATCCAAGCAGCGGTTCGGGATTGCCGCATCCGAACGGTTCGAGCATCTCCATCTCCCTCATGAGATTGAAGTTAATAACCGAGAAATCAACATCCGCATCTATTTCGAGGGAAGGAACAAAATCTTTTTCCGCAAGCATCTCGTTTGCAATCTTCTTCATGCATTCTTCAAAGGAAAGAATCTTCCCGGCTTCTAATTCCAACCCTGCGGCCTGCCTGTGTCCGCCAAACTTTGTCAGAAACTCTTTACAGCCTGTAAGGGCCGTGTACATATCAAAGGAGGGAATACTTCTGGCAGAACCCTTTGCAACGGGCCCCTCTTCGGAGAGGATGAAAGTGGGGCGATAAAATTTCTCCGCTATCCTTGAAGCGACAATGCCGACGACACCCATGTGCCATCCTTTAGAGGAAAGGACAATGACCGGGCCTATTCCCTTATTGCCGAGCATGGAAAGGGCTTCCTGATACACCTTTTCCTCTATCTGCTGCCTCTCCGAGTTGAGTTTGTCGAGCCATGACGATATTTCGATCGCTTTGTCCCCGGAATCGGTAAGAAAGAGGTTGAGGATGTCGTTTGAATCGGAAATCCTTCCGGCTGCGTTAATTCGCGGGATAAGAGTGAATAAAATAGTGCCCGGTCTCATCGTCTTTCCATTAATTCCGGAAACCTCCTTCAGCGCTTGCAATCCGCATCTTCTGCCGTTTTCTATCAGTCTCAGCCCCTCTCTGACGATAATCCTGTTTTCTTCTGTAAGTGGTACGACATCCGCCATTGTACCAAGTGCAGCGAGGTCTAAAAGATCGTGAATCACGGATTGAGAATCGTGCCCTGATGATACGGCCAGGGCATGGGCGAGCTTGAAGGCAATGCCGGCGCCTGAAAGATTACAGATCTGAGATCCGGGATTGGAGATTTTCGGATTTATAACGGCCAGGGCCTCGGGAAGCAAGAATTCTTGAGTCGCGGACCCGGGATCAGGAATCCGTTTCTTTTCCGGCTTCCCGGTCTTTACCGGTTCATGATGGTCGGTTATAATGACGTCAATTCCCTGTTTCTTGCAGAGAGATGCCGTCTCAAATGAAGTTATACCGCAGTCGACTGTTATTATCAGAGTGGCGCCTGCCTGCTTCGCTTTTTTTAGAGAAGAGGGGTTAAACCCGTATCCGTGTTCTATCCTGTTGGGGATGAAAGAGTGACAGTCTATGCCGAGTATTTTCAGGGACGTGAGGGTAATAGCCGCAGCCGTGAGTCCATCAACATCATAATCGCCGTGAACGAGTACCTTTTCCCCGGCTTTTGCCGCCGCTAATATTCTGTCAACGGCTATTTTCATATCCTGTATCTCGAAAGGATCGGACAGCTGAGAGATATGAGGATTAAGAAAAGAGCTTATTTCTTCCGCTGTCTTAATGCCCCTGTTTATGAGTATCTGGGCAAGAACAGGGGAAACGGACGCAGCCTTTGAGAGATACTTTATATATTCCGGGTTGGTCCTGTTGACAAACCAATGCCTATGCACGGCACGTGAAAGGGTTCAAGCATTCGATGGGGCCGGGGTTCAGGAGAAAAAGATATTTTGACCCCTTGTCTCTTGATTCCTTGACCCCTTGACCGCTCATTATTTCTTTGCGAACGGCCTCTTCCCTCCCCATACGAGCACTATCGGGCTTGCAACGAATATGGAGGAATAGGTGCCGACAATGACCCCCATTATCATGGCGAGTGAGAAATCGTGTATCACCTCGCCGCCGAATAAAAACAACGCTATTGACGATAGAAGCACAGTGGTGGAGGTTATGATCGTCCTCGATAAGACCTCATTAATACTGCTGTTCATCACCGTCTCGACGTTTTCTTTCTGCTTTATTTTCAGGTTTTCCCGTATTCTGTCGAAGACGACCACGGTATCTGTAAGTGAATAACCGGCTATAGTAAGCAAAGCCGTCACGAGGATCAGATTAATCTCTTTACCTATAAGATAGAATACTCCGAGTACGGCCAGGACGTCGTGGAAGGTGGCAATCGTTGCACCGACACCGAACTTGAACTGAAATCTGAATGCAACGTAAATAAGTATTCCGATTACGGCAAATGCGACAGCCTTCGCCGCATCTGCCCGCAGCCTTCCCCCGACCTTGGGCCCTATTGACGTAGTTGAGTCAACCACATATTTATTATCAGGAAATTTCTGACTAAGGATATTTGTTACGGTATCTGAAACCCGGCCGAGTTCCTGTTCCGTACTTTTGACCCGGATAAGGATCTTGTTCTCTGAAGGCAGCTCCTGGAGATCAAAGTCTTTTAGCCCGCCGTTTTCAATTGCAAGCCTGACTTCATGAAGGGCAACGGGCTTTTCGAACTTAAACTGTATTGCGGTCCCTCCGGCAAAATCTATACCCAGGTTTGCACGACCTGTCGCTATATTTACGATTGCGATAATACCTATAATCGCCAGGATTCCGGAAAAGACAAAAGCAATATATTTCTTGCCGAGAAAGTCAATATTGGGGTTTTTAATAAGTTCTATCATTCATTCTCCTCACAGGTCATTCACTTATATGCTCAGTTTCTTTAAGTCACGCTTACTGTTTATGATGTCGAAGACCGATTTCGTTCCGAGCAAAGCCGTAAAAAGGTTTATTGCAACACCGAGGCTCAGTGTTACCGCAAAACCTTTTATCGGACCGGTGCCGAATTGAAAAAGGACCGCCGCTGTTATCAACGTCGTAACATGGGAGTCGAAGATTGTCCAGAATGCCTTGTCATATCCTGAATCCACCGCGGCACGGGGGGTCTTCCCCGACCGAATCTCATCCCTTATCCTCTCGAACATCAGGACGTTCGAGTCGACCGCCATGCCGATGGCAAGAATCATCCCCGCAATGCCTGGAAGTGTAAGGGTGGCATTAAGGGACGCCATTGCGCCGAGGAGGAGTATTATGTTCAAAAGAAGGGCAAAGTCGGCAATCACTCCGGAAAGCCTGTAGTAGATTATCATGAATATGACAACCGCGATGGTCCCGATTATGCCGGCCATCTTTCCGGCCTCTATCGAATCTCTGCCGAGCGAGGGGCCGACGGTAACATTCTGCAGCATCTTCAGAGGCACGGGAAGCGCGCCTGCTTTTAAGACGATGCTCAGATCTTTTGCCTCTTCCATACTGAAATTTCCGGTTATCTGGGCGTTTCCGCCTGATATTTTCTCCTGTATTACCGGGGCTGAATAAACGGTATTATCGAGGATTATAGCAAGCCTCTTTTTGACATTCGCTCCTGTTACGTCTTCAAAGAGCTTTGCACCCGCGGCATTGAATGACAAAGATACATAGGGCTCACTGAACCTTGTGTCAATACTTACCTTTGCGTCGCTCAGAAGGTCGCCGGTCAAAGAAGCCTGCTTTTTCAGAAGAATGGGTATCTTTCTAACAACACCTGTTTCCCTGTTGACCTTTTTTTCGAAGAGTATCTCGTCGTCTTCGGGGATCTTTCCGGCTAACTGCTTTAGAAGGTTCTCCTCTTCGCCGGGAGCAACGGATTGAGGGAGCTCGGCAGCGACCTTGGCTTCATCATCCACGAGTTTGAATTCAAGCTGGGCGGTTTTGCCTATAAGTTCAATGGCACGCTTCGGATCTTTAACACCCGGAAGCTGAACAACTATCTCATTTTCGCCCTGTCTGAGAATTGTCGGCTCTGAGACGCCGAACTGGTCGATCCTGTTGCGGATTGTTTCGAGCGCCTGGTCAGCTGCGGTGTCCTTTATCCTGCGTGCTTCTTTGTCCGACATCCTGTACACGAGCTTGGCTGCCGTCTCAACAGGTGTAAGAGTCGGGTAATTGTCCTCGACAACCTTGCGTATATCGACACTTGAAGGATTTATTGTAATATTAAGTCCGCTGACATTAACATCAGCCGTCAGTTTCTTCTTTGCGAGCAAATCCTTCAGCTGTGAAGCGTATCTCTCAGTGGTCAACTCTACAGCCTTATCACCTTCGACCTCGAACACGAGGTGCAATCCTCCCTGCAGATCAAGCCCGAGCACGATGCCTTTACTCGGCATGTCTTTTTTCCACCACTCAGGCATATATTGAAAGGCCGGGGTGTTGGGGAGGAAAAAGATCACGGCAAGAATTACGGTAACACCTATAAGGATTAATCTCCAGAGAATCTTTTTCTTCATTCAGCCTCCATAAAACAAAAAGGTTAAGGTCAAGGTTAAGGATAAAAAAATACTTAACTTAGCCTATCAGTTAGAGTCTGCTTATAAATCCGATCACTTATCATTTTCCGTCATTCCGGCTTGTCCGGAATCTTTCCGAAGAAGGATTCCCGACTCCCGAAAGCTTTCGGGATTGCGAGAATGACAAATGCGTTTAGTTTATTGACAGACACTAAGTTAATCTTCATCCGAAGATGCTCTGAGCGACGCGATATATGCTTTGCCAAGCTTCACCTTCACATTTTCACCAATCTTGACCGTGATGGTATTTGTACCGACACCCTCAATAACACCGTAGATACCGCCTGATGTAATAATTTTGTCTCCTTTTTTAAGGTTTTCGAGCATGTTTTTGTGTTCCTTGGCCCTTTTCTGCTGCGGTCTTATGAGAAGGAAATAGAAGACGACAAAAATAAGGACAAGGGGGACTACGCTTCCCAAAAGACCTCCTGCACCACCCGGCCCTGCACCCGGCTGACCGGGAGCCATTGCATAAGCCATATCTATAAAATTTAGCATCGTGCACCTCCAAAAATTTAACTCATAATATACCCTCTTCGAACGTTATTTATCAACTCAAAAACTGCAATCAGAAAAATGCAGGTGTTGTGAAAAGATTTATTTTTCGATACCTTAGTGTACTTTCGACAATGGTCGCGGAATTTTTTCAGAATTATCAACATAAAGATATTTCCAATAAATTCATCGAGTTAAATAAATCTTTGAACAATATCTGCATTTTTCGGGTCAACTCAAATAACATTGCGCGAATAGTATAAACGATGAAAGCCAGCGGCACGGTTCACCTCGCACTTTGCGAATGACCTTTTGTTTATCATACAATAAAATTCATATGTCAAAAATATTCTTCTCGGGTATGGGCGGCAGCGGGGTATCGGCCATAGCGGGTTTCATGGCTGACCGGGGGCATATTGTTGCCGGTTCCGACCGGTCGTTCGACAAAGATCCTGATAATCCGGTGTGCAGGACCTTAAAAAATAAAGGCATAAGCATTGTGCGCCAGGACGGATCAGGGATCGATAAATCTTTTGACTTTGCGGTCTTCAGCACTGCGGTCGAAGACGACCAGCCGGAGGTTTTAAAGGCGAAAGAATCGGGTGTGCCGATAAAGAGCCGTCCGCAGTACCTGTGCGAAATAGTATCGGAATTCAGGACAGTTGCCGTTGCAGGCACAAGCGGGAAATCCACCACATCCGGCATGCTCGCTTTTATGATGGACAAACTCGGTCTTGGGCCGAATTTCATAGGCGGCGGCAGGGTAAAGCAATTTAAGACATCAAATGATCTCGGGAACTCCCGGGTCGGCGGTTCAGACATTTTAGTTATAGAGGTGTGCGAATCGGACGGCTCGATCGTCCATTATTATCCTGCTTATTCAATTATTATGAACCTCAGTCTGGACCATAATGCGATAGAGGAAACAGCAGAGATGTTCAAGACTCTCGGCAGGAATACAAAAGAGATGGTCATTGTTAATGGTGACGATAAAAATTTGGACCTCTGTCATTTCGAAAAACCGATAAAGTTTTCTATAGATACGGACTCAAAATATCATGCAAAGGCAGTGGATTATCAGCCTTTCAGCACAACTTTTCAATTGCAGGGTGTAAACTTCAAACTTTCTCTTCCGGGGAAATATAATCTTTACAATGCGCTTTCATGCATTACTCTGCTGTCAGAAATGAAAATCGCTCTGAAGGATATCGCGGAGCTTCCTGAATTTTCAGGACTTGACCGGCGCTTTGATATTCACCTGAATAATGGAAAATATCTCGTTATAGACGATTACGCTCATAACCCTCATAAAATAGCTTCTCTGATGGAAGTCATGAAAAAAATCCGGAAAAGTGTCTGCTACATTTTTCAGCCCCACGGGTTTGGTCCCACCCGTATGATGAAACAGGAGTATATCGAGACATTCGTAAAAAATCTCCGCGGAGAAGACCATCTTATGTTACTGCCGATATATTATGCCGGCGGGACATCGGTAAAGGATATATCGAGTGAAGACCTATGTGATGAAATTAAAAGGGCTGGTAAATCGGCAGAGGCTTTACCCGAGAGGGCCTTACTCTTCAGGCGCTTGAAAGAGTGGAATAACTATGTGGTCTTCGGTGCGCGTGATGAGACATTGGCGGAGTTTGCGGAGGAGATAGCCTTGAGGTTAAGATGAGCCCACTTTCTACAATGACAGATATAGTCGGCCTTGTATTTTGTAGACCAAAATGAATGTCATTCCAGCTTGTCTGGAATCTTTCTGAAAACCTCTCTTTTATCAAGAGGAATAAAGAAAGATTCCGAACAAGTCGGAATGACGGCAAAGGAAGATGAAAAAATATTTTCTCCGTAGAGAATCCACGGGTTTCAAATTAAACTACGATAAGGAACTCAACAAAGAGCAACACGCTGTTGTCATGCACCTGGGCGGCCCGATGCTTGTGCTTGCAGGCGCCGGCACCGGAAAAACCAGGACGGTCACCTACCGTGTCGCACGTCTGGTGGATACAGGCATCATGCCTGAAAATATATTGCTTCTCACCTTCACCAATAAAGCTGCAAAGGAAATGATGAGAAGGGTCGAGTTCCTGATAGGAAGACACATCCAGGGGCTTCCAGGGGGAACTTTTCACCATATCGGGAACATGATCCTGAGGCAGCATTGCAGGCTCATAGGGTATAGAGAAGGTTTCTCTATACTTGACAGGGAAGATTCAAAAGACCTGTTCGATATCTGCCTCGCAGAGATAAAAAAGAGAGAAACAATCATACCTAAAGGTTCTGTTCTCTCCGAAATGTACAGCCTCGCCAAGAATAAAGGAAGCAGTATTGACGATGTAATCTTTCTGCGGTTCCCGCATTTTTATAACGCCATAGATGAAATAAAGGAAACCGTCTCACTCTACGATAAGAAGAAACGTGCTCTCAATCTGATGGACTTTGATGATTTGCTTACAAACTGGAAAAGGCTTCTCCTCGAAAAGGAGAATATACGGGAATACTATTCATTGAAATTCATGCATGTGCTCGTGGACGAATACCAGGACACGAACAGATTGCAGGCGGAGATTGTTGACCTGTTGTCGTACACAAACAAAAACCTGATGGTCGTGGGAGACGACGCCCAGTCAATCTATTCATTCAGGGGAGCGGATTTTGAAAATATCCTGAAATTCCCCGAGAGATATCCTGATGCAACGATCTTCAACTTGACGATAAACTACAGGTCCACGCCTGAAATTTTATATCTTGCAAATCGGAGTATCATAAATAATGTCAGACAATTCCATAAGGAACTTCGCGCTGTAAAGGGCCCGGGGGACACGCCCGGTCTCGTGCCTCTCAAAGATATATTCCAGCAGGCTGAATTTGTATCGCAGAAAATGCTTGATATGAATGCGGAGGGCGTGATTTTGAACAATATCGCGGTGCTCTACCGTTCACATTACCAGTCGATGGAGCTTCAAATGGAGCTTCAGCGGAGGGGAATACCATTTGAGGTAAGGTCGGGTTTGAAATTTTTTGAACAGGCGCACATCAAGGACATCCTCTCGTTCCTCAGGGTCGTAATAAACCCATTTGACGAACTCAGCTGGAAAAGGATAGTAAAATTGATCCCGGGTATCGGCAATATTACCGCTGGAAAGCTCTGGGATTCGATAAGCAAATCCGGGAGTCCGCTTGATGCGATATTTGATATGGGAAGGGTTGTACCAAGAAAGGCCCTGGAAGGCTTCTCCCTCTTCCTTGATCTGCTGAAGATATTGAGAAACGGCGGGCATGATAATACGCCCCTTCAGCCTTCTTCCGCCATAGACCATATACTGAGGCACGGATACGAAGACTATCTTTACAGCCGTTTCCCGAACGCGGAAGAGAGGATAGAAGACATCGGGCAGATGGAGAAGTTCGCCCTGAGATATGAATCACTCGAAACTTTTGTGAGTGAATTAAGCCTCCAGAGCGCATCCGCCGGAGAGGCCGAAGAGGGGGCCGAGGACAGGGAATGTGTTATACTTTCTACAGTGCATCAGGCAAAGGGGCTTGAATGGGACACTGTTTTTGTTGTAGGCCTGAACGATGGAAGGTTTCCCTCGGTCAGGTCGTTGAAAACAGACAATCAGGAAGAAGAGAGAAGACTCTTTTATGTCGCTGTAACAAGGGCTAAAGATGAACTCTATTTATGTTATCCGATAACTGCAGATGACTGGCAGGGCCTCGGTTTTTTGAGGCCCTCCCGTTTTATAAAGGAACTGCCTGCGGATGCATATGAGGAAGTCGTTGTAGTTAATGATTTGTAGGGATGCCAATGACTAATATGGAAGCGATAAAGGACGGCTTCAGGCTGGTCAACAGGAACTGGCAGCTTGTGCTGATCCAGCTCAGTATGGTTTTTATCAGCAGCATAGGGTTCTTCATTATAGTGGGCATACCTCTCGCGATAGCATTTATCTTTTTCAGCATTGACCTTACGCAATTTGCAAATATAAGAGACATCTTCGGGATACTGAAGGAACCTTCCGACATATTGTCGAAATACCTCGGACTTTTCCTTGTCGTTCTTTCAAGCTTTCTGTTCTACATCATCCTCGTAGCTTTGCTCGGCATTTATATATTCGGAGGTTCGGTAGGCGTCATCGGCAGATCGATCAGGGACAAGTCGTCAAAATTCAATGTCCGCGTTTTTTTCGACGAGGCAAAAAGGCTTTTTGTCCGTCTGCTCGGTTTCACGTCAGTAATAGGCGTCATATTGATAATTGCAGCTTTCGCCCTCGGTATTCTCGGCGGCGGCATAGCAGCCGTGGTGTCCTTTGCGCAGACCCAGGATTCTACTCTTGCCCTTTTCTTCGGCACTTTTTTTTCACTGGTCCTTATAATAGTAGCTGCCGTCATCATCCTCGGCATCCTGTCGGTAACACTCTATGGCATCGCATCTCTGTTCTTTAAAGGAACGGGATCTATGATGTCTCTTAAGGAAGCAACGCGTTATTTGATCGGGCATCCGAACGCTTTCTGGCTTTATACTGTTCTTTTCGCGGGGTATTTGATTGCAAGCTTTCTCCTGATACTGCTCAGTTATCCGTTTACTCTGATACCGATAATAGGGACTGTTCTTTCTTTCCCGTACCAGCTGATCTCTTATGCGTTCGAAACCTATCTCGGCCTGATGATCATTGCGGCAATTCTCTCCTATTATTACTCAACGGAAATCTCTGTCAAGCCTATAGAGTCTGTTGCAGAAAATCCCGCATCCCAGCCTCCCGGAGAAGAGGGCCCGAAGCTGGCAGAGGTAAGTGACGAAGGGGGCGAGAAGAAAAATTCTGCCGGGTAGTTTATTAACAGTCTCAAAATTGAGCATACACAGTACTTTTCTTTATTCGTCATGCCCGAGGACCTTAGTCGGGCATCCAGGGCTTTGAAACCGTAGATTCCCGCCTGAAGACTGCGGGAATAACGGCCCCCAAAATGTGTATGCAATTTTGAGACTCCTAATAATTCTGAAGAGGGTGTTATGAAAATAGCCGATGCAAAAGTTATTTTTATATTAGGCACTGTTCTATCGTCCGTAATATTCATTGCTCTCACGTATGATTCGATCTTAAAAATACCGCAGAGGACGCATGAAGATAACCTCACTTCAAAGGTAGCTGCCGGCAAGTGGATATGGCAGAAATATAATTGCAATGACTGTCATACTATCCTGGGCATAGATGGTTATTATGCGCCCGACGTGACAAAGGTCATGAGTTATCGGGACCCCGACTGGACAAGGCGGTTCCTTCAGAATCCGGGAAAAATCTGGCCGGCGTCACGGAGAATGCCTGATCTTCACCTGAAAGATGAAGAGATCGGCAACCTTATCGAGTTCCTTGCCTGGGTCAACAGGATAGACACAAACAACTGGCCCCCCAGCCCGATGGTGATCCAGCCGGGTTCTGCAACTACACAGGAATCCCGTGGTGAGAAATTGTTCAGGTCTGCGGGGTGCACTTCCTGCCATGCCATAGGTGGGATCGGAGGACATGTGGGTCCGGATCTTACAAAAGTAGGCGGCGTAAGAAACAAAGAGTGGATCGAAGAACAGATCAAAAACCCGAAATCCCACAACCCGGACTCTATAATGCCGGCTTTTGTTGCTACCCTTTCCGAAAAGGATATAGAGGACCTTACCGATTATCTTTCAGGGTTGAAGTAGGGAGAATTTGAGATGAAATATGAAACTCAAAAAATCGCTTACAAATATTTCCTTGTTGCAACTGTGTTTTTCGGATTACAGGTGATCTTCGGTTTGATTACGGGTGCAAAATATGTGTGGGATTATGACCCTTTAATAAATGTTCTCCCTTTCAATGTTTCGAGGTCAATACACATGAATCTCCTCATAGTATGGCTGCTCATGGGCTTTATGGGCGGCGCGTATTATCTCGTGCCCGAGGAAGCCGAGACGGAGATTTACAGCATCGGGCTTGCAAATTTACAGCTGGTCCTGTTTACGCTGATCGGAGTTACAGCCGTAACCGGATACATTTTTGGATGGACGTGGGGGATGCCTTTTACGGAGCAGCCGCAGGTGCTCAAGATCGGCATTGTGATCGTGGCCGTCATTTTCCTTTTCAACATATTCATGACCATGATGAAGACAAAAAGATGGACGGTTATCCAGGGGATGCTCCTCGGCGGCCTTGTCATGCTTGCCGGGCTTTTTTTCTTTGGAATACCCTTTATGAAAAATCTTTCCACCCAGTATTACTGGTGGTGGTGGGTAATACATCTCTGGGTGGAAGGCGCGTGGGAGCTTGTCGCAGGTTCGATCATGGCCTTTGTCCTCCTGAAACTTACGGGTGTCAGGAGGGAATTAGTCGAAAAATGGCTTTATGTGGAGGCCGGCCTTGTTCTGTTTACGGGTATTGCGGGGACAGACCATCACTATTACTGGATCGGAACTCCGGCATACTGGCTCTGGGTCGGCGCTATATTCAGCGCGCTTGAACCGCTTCCCATATTATTTATGGTCATCGACACACTTCGTGACGTGAAAGAAAGAAAAGCAGAGATAAAAAACAGGCCGGCACTTTACTGGGCGGTATGCTCGGCGGTCATGCACTTCTTTGGCGCCGGGGTCTGGGGGTTTGCCCACACCCTTCCTCAGATCAATAAGTGGACACACGGAACTCAGATTACGGCTTCTCACGGTCATTTTGCATTCTATGGAGCTTATGTAATGCTCAATCTCACCATGATATATTTCGCATTGCCGGAGATAAAGGGTGTCAGCAACTTTGACCGGAAACTCAGCTTCAGGGCATTCTGGCTCATGAATTTCTTTATGGTTCTTATAGCCTTAAGCCTTGCTATCGCCGGAATAGTGCAGGTATATTTCCAGAGAATACTCGGGATGGACTATCTTACGACACAGGGATTCATGAAATTGTGGTATGTTGTCTTCTGGATATCGGGAGTGAGCTTTGTGTCAGGAGTATTCCTCTATATCATCGATTTCTTTTCATATCCGGGCAGGGTGATAGGCGATAAGGCAGATGCTTAGCCTAAAAGCTTCAATGCCTTTTCATGAAGGAGCGTGTTTCCGGACACAAGAAGGGACGTCGATTTTTTCAGGCCGAGTTCTGCCGTTTCTATACCTTTTCCTTTGATATCCGTAAAGACCCCGCCCGCTTCCTTGACGATCAACCAGCCGCCAGCAAAGTCGAAACTTCTTGAGGGTGACGGGTTCGCAAAAACACTTATTGCGCCGCTTGCAAGATATGAAAGATCGAGTGCGGTCGACCCGAAACATCTTGTCTTTCTCGATGCAGAGAGAAGCGGAATTATTGCCGGGATATCTTTAGCGGGAGATTGCGCCTCATAGGCCACAAGATAAAAGACATCATCTTTCTGTGCAACTATTTTTTCTCCATTTAAAAATGCTCCCTTGCCTTTATCGGCCCAGAACTCATCTCCGTTGATGAGGTTCAGGACATAGGCAAGTTCGATATCACCCACGGTATCCCCGCCGGCAACCGCAATGGAAGTGCAGTAAAAAGGGATACCCGAGATCGCGTTCCTGCTGCCGTCAATGGGGTCTATCAAAACTTTTTTGCCGCCGCCTTTCAGTTCCTTGACCCCGAGCTCTTCGGAGATTAGCGTCAGCGCCTCCCCTGATTCATCAAGGCCGGAGACGATCAAATCCTCCGCCACTTTATCTATCTGATAAGTCTTGTCGCCCGACGCGCCGATCCCGACAAAGGTTTTAGAAGACTCTTTGATGAGAGGGATTTCTTTTAAAAGGCGTCTACCAATAACGCGGAGTATTTCGATTTCCATGTGCAACTATTTTACGGGATGAACACATGACATGCAACAGGCGAGTTGCATCATCAAAAATCCAAATGCAAATAAAGGGAATCTTCGGTTCATTTGCAAGGGGAGAAGAATCGGAATCAAGTTTCTAAACGATTTGAAGAGCGACGGTTGACGGAGGTGGAAATTATGGCCCGCTGGCTATTGACCTTCCTGTTCAGACTCCTCGGAAGTGAAATATAATACAATTAGTTCTCCCTGAAGTGTTGTTTCAATAACCTCCCCCTGAACGTAACGTGTCCACATAGCAAGAGAGATTTTGATCGGTTCCAGAAAAATCTCTCTTGCTCACAGGAGTAAACGTTTTCTCTGACTATAGAAAGAGAGTTTGTTTCCTCAGAAAATTGTCACTCGTTATGTGCTGCCTGCGGCTGCGCCATGCACCTACGACTAAACGGATTCAAGAAGTGAAACGATGTGAGCAATATCAGGAGAAATATTCATGCAAGGAGAATTTTTTCTTTTTTTAGTATCTGCAGAAGTTCATCTTTTATTCTGGCGATTACCGATTCCCAATCGCCAGACGAAGGTTGGCGAAAAAGCCTCATCGTTGGATACCATGGGCTATCCTCACGGTTTAGCATCCATCTCCAATCCGGTACGCACGGTAACAACACCCAAACTTGCTTTCCTAATGCACCTGCCATATGCACGGTGGAATTATCCACAGATATTATGAGGTCAAGAGCAGCAATCTGTGCAGCAAAATTATCAAGATCTTTAAGAGGGTCTGCATCTTCCCAATCATGAATACTTACACCAAGCTTTCCTTTTATTTCCTTCAATTCATTTTTGCAATCTCCATATTGAAGATTTATAAAATGCACTCCTGATAAAGAAAGTAGCTTATCCCATTGTTCAAGCATTATTGAGCGTTTGCGGATAACCCCTGATTTTGCACCTCCACGCCAAGAAATACCTATTTTCAATCCTTTCCCAAGTGCCTTGAACCGATTATGCCACATTTCAACTTGCTCAATATTTGGCATGAGATATAAGTTTTTCTTTGGAAAGCTATCAAAATCAGTGCGAAAGAATTTTGGCAAACTACCAAGAGATATTACCATATCTGTTCGAGGAAGTTGAGATGAAGAAGTATCATGTTCCTTCACACTTTCTACAAAAATAGCTTCGGGAAAAGAACGGGCAAAAATTGGTATAAGCCGTTTGTCACATTCGATAGTACATCTACTTCTCCGTTCAATTACTTCTTGAAAACACGAAGCAAACATGATTTCATCACCTATCCCCTGTTCAGCGTATATTAACAAAGATTTCTCTTTAAAAGATGAACCATCCCAAACGGGCTGAGAAAAATGACTGGGTTGATGAGAGCAACTATTCTTAAGAAAAGTTTTTTCTTTCCACCGCCACTCATATTCTTTCCAACCTTCCTTAAAATTGCCTAATAATAATAGTGCAAGAGACATGTTCCAGTGTGCCTCAGCAAGGTTTGGGTTCAACTGTAAAGCCTTGTGATAACTAGCTACAGCCTCATTGAGTTGTCCTTTTCCTTGAAGTGCAAGCCCCAGATTGTTGTATGCCATGGCTAAAGATGGATCAAGCTCTATGGCTTTCAGAGAATGAGTAATAGCCTCATCGAATTGTCCTTTTTCTTCAAGAACATATCCCAAATTGCAATATGGGTCAGCAAAAAATGGACTAAGCTCCAGGGCTTTGTGATATTGAGTTATAGCTTCACCAAGCTGTCCTTTTTCCTGAAGTGCACGCCCCAGATTATTATATGCTGCCGCAAAAAACGGATTAAGTTCTATGGCCTTGTGATATTGAGTTATAGCTTCATCAAACTGTCCTTTTGCGACAAGTGCACATCCCAGATTGTAATGTGCTGGAGCAATATCTGAAGGTCTGAATTGGAGTGCTTTTCTAATATATTTGATTGCTAAATCGTAATTCGCAAGCTGGAAAAATAGCACTCCGAGCATATGCAAAACATCAGGATTATCAGGCTGTTTTTTGAGGACCTTTTTATAGAAATATTCCGCCTGCTCTAAATTTCCTTGTCGATGATTTTCAAAAGCTATTTGGCTGACTTTATTGATGTTCATCGACCTGCAATTGAACAGAACTTACTTAACATATTTATTTCGAGTTAACACCTGCATTTAAAACCAGTATATCATAGCCGTTGATTACAGGAAGAACATCGTCTTAAGCCTTGCATTTGGAACAGAAGTTACAATTTATGTTTTTTTGGCTCGAAGGCTTCACAGATAAATTCAGAAGAACCCTGTTGATCCATGCGAGTTAATGTGCAGAAGATTTCTTCTGAGGGATTATCATCTTTCCGGCACAAAATACAAAGACTATGCTTAGGCACGAGTTCTGGATTAATTGGTGTTCCATCATCTTGAAAGAAGCCGTGTAGTGGTTCATGGTCTTCCATCGTATTCTTATCCTTCCTAAAAAATGTGTGATTCCTTCACAAGACTTCCGGTTGTACTGAACACAATTATATCAGGTTTTGAATATGAGGAGTACAGGAAGGCATCGAGAAACAAGGCGATCCCACTGACGGTGTCAGTTATTTTCGGAACTTAGCGCCTACCGCGAAATGTCCAAGGTGCGTACTTTCAGTCAACTTCGTAAAGATCTACCGTGCGTTTGTTCGTTCAATTCCGTTAGGCGCTTTTCAGCGTCAAAACTCTTACTTCTTTCTCAAGTCGTATGTCTAATTTGTCCTTCTCGACCTCAAGATCGTATCGCGATTGAAGGTTGAGCCAGAAACGCTCTGAAAGGCCGAAATAGCGGGCGAGCCTAAGTGCCGTATCGGCGGTGACTGACCGTTTGCCCTGAACGATTTCATTGATACGCCGCGGCGGCACACTGAGATCCTTGGCCAGCCTGTACTGACTGATTCCCAAAGGCTTCAGAAATTCCTCAAATAGTATTTCTCCCGGATGAACCGGTGCCATCTTTCTCATCCTCATGATTCTCTCCTAATGATAGTCGGTTATCTCAACATCATAGGCATCAGCTTGATGCCATCTAAAACATATCCTCCATTGATCGTTAATTCGAATACTATGCCGCCCCTGGCGATTGCCGGCGAGTTTCTCCAATCGATTGCCTGGCGGCACCCGCAAGTCTTCCAAGTGTTCCGCAGCATCCAATACCAATAATTTCCTTAAAGCATTTCGTCGTATTTCCGTAGGAAATTTTGATGAAAGTCTGTGAAATAGCTTTTCAGTGTGTTTGCAACGAAAGCTTTTTATCACAACTAATAATAACGCGCAACGATAATAATGTCAAGCGTTATTAACGCTGAAGGTCGGATTAAGGAAGGCATCGAGAAGCAGGGCGATCCCACTTGTGTCTCAGTTATTTTCGGAACTTAATGCCTCCGACGAAATGTTCAAGGTGCGGGTTTTCAGGTGCACCTAAATTCAGGGATATAGTCAGAATCGTTGCTCCCTCTCGATCCTATTTCTTAGAAGAGGGGAGCCAGCTGGAAACATTTAAAGAAGCAACTGATAAAGGCTATTTATCAGCCGATTTTAATTGCCAGAAATTCCTCTGGGGTGAGGACAGGCAGGGCGTCTGCTTTGAAGTCAGACTTGTTTCTGGTAATGAGGCACTCTGACTTTGCCTGAACGGCCGAATAATACTGCACGGCATCTTCGAAATCCCTGAAACTCGACGTGAGGGAAAGATCGATCACCCGCTCGTCGACTGCTGCGACATGAAAGACAATTCTGACCTTTTCAAGGATCTTTATCGCCTTTTCCTGCTTCAGTTCTTTCGAAAGCAGATAATAGAGTGTCGGGAAACTGAGGGCGCAGAGATAGCCCTTCAATTTCTTTTCCTCGATCATTTTGAATATTATGGCCGCTGGAGCGTAAAAAGGTTCACGCTTCAGAAAAATATCGAGGAAAACATTGATATCACAGAGAACGGATTTCAACGATATTTTTCCTGAAGATGCTTTCTGTATTCCGCCCGAAGCTTCCTCGTACCCATTCCGGTCGAAAGAACACCCGATATTTCCGACAACACTGGCGATTCAGGCGCTTCCTTTTCTTTCCGAACCGCGAGAGACCTGAAATAGTCCTCCACTATGCGCGAGAGGCTGACGCCTTTGGATCGTGCCGTCTCTTTAGCCTGCCTGATCACTTTATCGTCCAGCCGTAGAGTGAGCTTTGTAGCCATAAGATACCTCCTTGACGTATTTATTCTATTCTATTGTACGTCCGACGTCAAGAGGAGGTGCGATGCCACCTATTATCAAATCGTGGTCGTCGAGTTTATCGCAGCTTTCTATCGCCTTTGCTTTCTCCATTAAAATTAGAGCGAAGGACATTGAAATATAAGGAATGCAATCATGACAAAGCTTCTCTGCATTATACTTACATAAGTCGTAGGGGGGTCAGGCTTGCATTTGTGCAAATAGAACGATAGATGATTGCACGGCATGGCACGGAAACCGCGTATACAATTTGAGGGGATTTTCCCCACATCATCGTCCGCGGCAATCAGAGACAGAATATCTTCCCTGACGAAACCGACCGCCGCGATTACCTGCACATTTTTCGATTAACTTGACAGTTTCTTTGAGAGTGTTACATTGGAAGTAGAAAGGGCATTTGACATATCAAAGTCAGAGAAGGAGCATAAACATGTCGAATCACAAAAAGGCCATAGCAAAACCTCAGATAATAATACGTGAGCCGGAAAGTATTTATCAGATCCATGGAGAAATAGTGAATGGCACCTTTCACGGCCGCTGGCATTTCTCCTTCGGTGACAACTACGACCCCGAACACATTCAATTTGGTACGCTGCGGGTCTTCAATGACGATACCCTCTCTCCCGGTGCTGTATGGCCGCTTCATCCCCATAGCGAAATAGAGGTCGTCACCTATTGTGCAGAAGGAGAATTCCGCCATGAAGACCAGCAGGGGAAAGGCGGTGTCCTAAAAAAGGGATGGGTGCAGCATACCACTGTGGGGCGGGGCATGTCCCATTCGGAAATCAACAACAGATCCGACATGCCGATGCGGTTCATTCAGATGTGGTTCATCCCATCGGAAATCGGCCTGGATCCTTCTGTAGAGCAGAAGTCAGTGGAGAAAAAAGAGAGGACGAACAGGCTCCTCCCTCTTGTTTCGAACGAGCATGAGGATGCGCTGCCGATCCATTCTGATGCGCGGGTGTATTCCTGCTTTCTCCAAAGAGGGCATAGCGTCGGGCATTCTTTAGAGGAAGGTCGCGGAGCATATGTATATGTGCTGGAAGGAGCCCCGGTGGAAGCAAACGGCAACAGAGTCCCTGTCCTTGGAGCGGCCCAAGTTGTGGGAGCGATGGATTTACACATCTCCGCTCATGCAGATGCCGAACTGCTTCTGATCGATGCCTCACTGATTACATGAACGGAGAGGATGTGAACACAAAAATATCAATTTTTGGGTTCGCAGGCAGTTTGAGGAAGGATTCTTACAACAAGGCAATATTACGGGCTGCATTGAATTTGGTTCCGGCTGGCGCTGGACTAAGTATATTTGATCTTGAAGGCATTCCGCCTTTTAATCAGGATTTGGAAAAAGAGCCGCCCGGAAAAGTTAAGGACTTTAAGGATAAGATAAGGGCGGCGGACGCCATTTTAATTTCCACTCCTGAGTATAACTACTCTATCCCCGGCGTACTCAAGAACGCGATTGACTGGGCATCAAGGCCATATGGAGACAATGTTCTGGAGGGCAAACCGGTTGCCGTTATGGGAGCTTCTATAGGCATGGTGGGTACGGCGAGAGCACAGTACCATTTACGGCAATCTTTTGTTTTTTTGAACATGTATCCAGTGAACCGTCCCGAGGTCATGGTACCTTTTGCTCATGAGAAGATCGATAAAAACGGTAAGGTTACAGACGCAAAGACATTAGAATTAATAAAAGAACTGCTGGTCAGCCTTGTCGATTGGACTCTGTTTCTGAAAACTCGCAGCGAAATGAAATAGGGACGTCTTAGTCGACGTCAATCCCGACAATAAACAGAGTGCCCCTTCTTGAAAACCCGAAATAGCCCGTTCTTTTCGGCGGGGTATTTTCGGTGTCTTTGCTTTCTCCATTCGTGACAGATAAAATTAGAGCGAAGGATATTGAAATATGAGGGATGCAATAATGAAAAAGCTTCTCTGCATTATACTTATGCCGATTCTTTATTCCCCTGTTTCTGCCCGGGAGTACCTTGATGTCACACGGGATTACAAACTGAAATTCCCGGGAGATTTTTACTGTAAAAAGGATTACAGGGTTCAATGGTGGTATTTCACAGGACACCTGTTTGATCAGGCCGGAAGGGAATTCGGCTATGAACTGACATTCTTTGTTGTCAATGTCCAGAAGCGCCATTACAAATCCAGATTCGGGGTGAACCGCATCTATATCTCACATTTTGCGGTCTCGGACATCTCCGGAAATAAATTTTATTTCTCGGACAATGAGGACGCCGGAGCTTACGGCTTTGCCGGCGCCGACGATAAAAAGTTGAAGGTGTGGGTAGCCAAGAATGTATTAGAAGGCACAATTAGTAAAATGCATCTGAAGGCCTCGGGGAAAGATGACGGGATAGATTTAGAGCTGGCGCCCGCAAAACCGGTTGTGCTTAATGGGGAAAGAGGGTATTCGAGGAAGTCAGAGGATTCGCCGCTAATGGCTTCCTTCTATTTCTCTTACACGCATCTAAATACAACGGGTACTCTGACAATAGGAAATAAAGTCTTCCATGTACAAGGGGAGAGCTGGTTCGACAGGGAGATCTCTACGAGGAGCCTTGGAGAAAAACAGGCGGGATGGGACTGGTTTGCGATACAGCTTGACAATAAAAGAGAAGTCATGCTCTACCTGCTCAGAAATAAAGACGGTTCAGCAGATCGATATTCATCCGGGACCTTTATATATGCGGACGGAAGATATAGATCCCTTTCAAAAGAAGATTTTTCGGTGCAGGTCTTAGCCCATTACACATCGCAAAAAACCGGCGCGAGGTATCCTTCCGGCTGGGAAATAAATGTCCCCGCTGAAAAGCTAAGACTCAGGATTACTCCCCTCATGGAAGACCAGGAGGTCCTCGCATACAACTCGACAGGAAATTACTACTGGGAAGGGACCTGTAAAGTTGGAGGGACTGCAAAGGGAAGGGCGTATATCGAGATGACGGGGTACTGATATGATGATTCTTCCAGAAATTATGCGGATAAGGAACCCCCTTTTAGCAAACTGGTCATGGGATCCAAATATTGTTGGATAGGAGAAAGCAAACAACCCCTTACTCCCCCTTTATTAAGAGGGAATCCCTCGAGAATTTATGAGTAAGCACCAGTCAGAAGATAGTTAGTGTCTGTCCACAAATTGTTTGTTATGGTTGGAAACTTGTCATTCCCGCAATCCCGAAAGCTTTCGGGAGTCGGGAATCCTTCCGAGAAAAGGCGCAGAAAGATTCCGGACAAGCCGGAATGACAAACTAACGATAACAAGATCGCATTTATGGACAGACACTATTTAGTAGGTAAGTTGATTATATGATTAAACTCGAAAACGTCGAAAAATATTATGGGAACCATAAGGTCCTAAATGGGATAAATCTCGATGTCCGGGAAGGAGAATTCATCTCGGTCATGGGCAGTTCCGGTTCAGGGAAATCGACCCTCTTGAACATAATAGGCGGGATGGACAGGCCGGAAAAGGGCCGGATCATTGTCGATGGTGAAGATATATCGGGGTATGCGGACGAAAAGCTTACCCTCTATCGCAGGACGAAGATCGGCTTCATATTCCAGTTTTTCAACCTCTTGCCGAACATTACTGTCTTTGAGAATATATCAATGCCGTTATTGCTGAACGGAAAAAGCGAAGAAGAAAAAATCTTTGCGCTTATAAAACGCATCGGTCTGCGCGGAAAAGAAAGTAATTATCCCTACCAGCTTTCGGGCGGTGAGCAGCAGCGCGTCGCTATTGCAAGGGCCCTCATCCACGGTCCGGGGATCATCCTCGCGGACGAGCCTACAGGAAGCCTGGACAGCGAGACCGGCAAGATGATCATGGACCTCATACTGCAGCTTACCGGAGAGGCGAGAAAAACCGTCGTCCTCGTTACCCATGAATCCTACATAGCAGAATGCGCACAGAGAATGATTAGAATGAAAGACGGAGTACTCTTTGAATGAAATTTTTCAGGCTGCTCAGAATCTTAATCCTGAGGAATATAAAACAAGAAAAATTCTTTACTCTTCTATCGGTCATCGGCATCGCACTCGGGATCGGGCTTTTTACCGGTGTGAAGGTGGCCTCCGACCGTGCCATAAGTTCTTTCGAATCCGATATCAGGGGAATAAACCCCTATGCCAACTATGAGGTCCTCGACAGTTCCGGCATCGATTTCGACGAGAAGATATACAAAAAAGTACGTGACCTCGAAGAAAACAGCTCCCCTGTTTTAAAGATATTCGGATACATTCCTTCATTTAAAGATGCGATCGATATAAACGGCATCTATACTGTGAAAGCTATCCAATTTTTGGGGTTGGAAAAGGGCAAGAGGGGATTTTTATACACAACTTACGACTTTGAGAATTTTTACAGGGAGTTGAACGGTGTTCTGATAACAAAAAAGTTCGCCGATAAATATTCCCTGAAAAAAGGCGATGTCTTTAAGGCGCTTGTTTATGACAAAGAGTATCCTCTGAAGATCACCGGTATCCTCGATTCGGGCTCCCTGCTTACCAATATCGTCGTTATGGATATCGGAAACTTCCAGGAGTATTTCGATAAAACCGGCGGCCTTTCGAGGATCGACCTTGCAACTGACGGAAAGACGGCAGAGGAGATTGGAAAAATACTTCCCCCCAATCTCGGCATCGAAAAGAAGGAGGAGATCTTCAGAAACCAAAAAGCGCTTGTTGCATCTTTCAGATACAACCTCCGGTTTGTGAGTCTTATCGCCATTCTTGTCGGCATATTTCTCCTCTATAACACGGTGTTTATTACGGTCGTAAAGAGAAGGACAGAGATAGGCATCATGAGGGGCCTCGGCGCCGATAGGAAAACCATGATTCTGCTATTCACCATTCAGGGTCTGCTGTTAGGGACCATCGGCTCTCTGATTGGGATTCTCCTGGGGCAGCTTGCCGCGTACTTTTCGGTCATCGCCGTTGAAAGGACAATATCCACGCTTTACAGTACTATATCCATATCCGATTATATGATGACCGGTCGCGACGCCTTGATGGCTTTGCTGCTTGGAATATTTGTATCGCTTCTTGCCTCTGCGGTTCCGGCCTTTGAATCTTCCAGGATCAGGCCTAATGAGACCTCAAGGGAGGGTTCGTTCGAAGGCAGATACAGGAAATATCAAAAAGCGGTTTTCCTCGCGGGCATCTTCTGTATTTTAGGCGGGGTATCAATATCGTACCTGGATTACATATACACCCCCTTTACTTTCCCGCTCCTCAGCTATATCGGCATTCTCTCTATCATTGCCGGGTTTACGCTCATCTCCCCTTTTTATCTCAGCGTTATTTTGAGGACCCTGAAAAGACCTTTGGAACGGATGTTCAGCGCGGTGGGAAAGATCACCCTGGGAGATATGAAAGGAAACATTTACCGTTTTTCCGTTGCCTTAATGAGTGTCGCCATAAGCAGCGCCCTGATTATCGCATTGCTGACACTCATATTCTCCCTACGGGAATCCCTCAAGGGCTGGATCAATAAAAATGTGGTGGCGGATGTATATATAAAACCGGCTTCATGCAAAGCGAATTATTGTTTTTATCCCCTGTCCGAAAAAGTGATCGGGACAGTGAAAGGCTTCCCCGAAG
Organism: Thermodesulfovibrionales bacterium; assembly: GCA_963716185.1. Lineage (GTDB taxonomy): Bacteria > Nitrospirota > Thermodesulfovibrionia > Thermodesulfovibrionales > SM23-35 > CAVZMO01. Next base: position 1,830,825 of record OY970295.1, on the reverse strand, counting down.
TGGAGGGGATCGACAGGTTCAGGGGAATGCGGGTCGATCTGTTCGGAAAGAAAGTGATCGCAGCCTTTGCCGATATTGGAGTCAAAAGGGAATTTTTAAACAGGAGGTACGTTGACAGAGAATATGAGCAGACCCTGAGAGAGATGGAAGGGAGCGAGCCAGTGGCAGGCATCTCAGAATACCTGAGCATAAAGTATGGGCTGAAAAAAGGTGACGCCATAGACCTGAAATCAGCGGCCGGTATTGTGAAATTCAGGATAAACGATATCTTTTCAAGCTATGCGACAACGTCGGGGTTTATTTATATCGACCGGAAATGGCTGAAGAAGTATTGGGGGCTGGATGACGCCACGCAGATGAGTGTCTATCTGAAAAAAGGTGCGGACGTGCAGCAATTCATATATAAGCTGAGAGAGATGTTGCCGCCGGATTATTCCATCGAGATCATGAACAACCGGGAATTGAGGGACAGGATAATGGACATCTTCAACAAAAGCTTTGCGATAACCTATGCGATCGAGTTCATATCAATCGTCGTCTCATTGATAGGGGTGATAAACGCACTCCTGGCGCTTGTGTTTGAGAGAAAAAGGGAGATCAGCATCATACGATATCTCGGCGGAAGCTGGAAGCAGATACGGCAGACGCTCATTCTGTCTGCGGGGGTCATAGGGATTGCGGGAATCTTCCTGGGTGCTCTTCTGGGACTGCTTATGAGCACGGTCTTAATCTACGTGGTCAACAAAATTTCATTCGGCTGGGAAATGCATTTCAGAATCCCGGTTATTTACCTGTCAGCGGTAATGATATCTCTCTTTTTGACGACATTATTTGCAGGGTTTCTTCCGTCAAAGGTCGCAGAGAAGCTCGACCCGGGAAGGTTCGTGAGCTTTGAGTAATGAATGAAGGTCCGTTTATCAGGAACTAGGAACTTGTCCTCAGCGTGTGAAGGACCATGCCTATATATTTGTTTACGGGGTTTGATCTCTTAAGGTATGGCACAACAGGTCTTCTGCGTATGCCGAGTTTTTTCATCTCCCAAATGAGGTCCTTGTTTTCCTTGTCGAAGGAGAGTCCTTTTTGGTATGCCTTGGCGGCTTCTTTCCTATTTTTTGCAGCGGTGTATGCTCTCCCGAGATTAAGATAAAATGTTGGATAAAAGACCTCTCGGCCAAAGGGTATCTTCTCATTCAGTACCTCTATAGCCCTTAAACAGGTCTCGATGCCTGAAGCGTAGTTTTTATTGATGATAGCTTCGAGACAACCGTAATAAGAAAGGAGGAAAGAATCCGAGGGATAGATTTCAAGCGCACGGGTCAGGACCAGAAGCGCGTTCTTATTGTTCTTTCGCTGGAGCAGAGTTTTCACCTCGTCGAGGTAATCTGAAGGCTTCTTTTCGCTCTTATTGCCCTCTTTCCTGAGCATTTCAGCGATCCTTTCATGATGTCTGTGAACAAGGTCAACTGTCTTTTCATCCCTGTCAGGCGCTTTCAGGCTACTCTTGCATTCGATGTTTTTCGTCAGTATGATCTTGCCGCCGAGGTAAACCGTTGTGGAGATAAGGTTGTCTTTGGGCTCGATGTCTTCCGTCAGTATCAGATACTTTTTCCCGTCAATAACAACGTTTGTGCTTATCTCCCTGTGCAGGCTTGATCTGATTTTAATAGGCATGTCCTTTTTCATTTATTTATCTTAGCACGGGCCCCTCAAATTTTATTTTAACGATGTGCTGCGTGTCGAACCATGATCAGAATCACAAATGAGGTCATTTCGTGTGGTTGAATTTTGCGGATCATAGGTATTAAAATTCAATAGACGGCCGAAAATGAGAAATTTCGACGAGAATTGTATGAAATGTCCGGATTGCAAGGCGGTGCTTGATGGTAAAGACATCTGCGGCGAATGTGGAAAAAAGATAGAGATGCCGGGCCAGGAAGTCGAGATCGAATACAAAGAATTCAAGATATCCGAATTCCTGGAGATCCGCAAAAAGCAGGAGAGGTCGCGTACGGGGCCTGCCACTGAAAAAGCAAAAAAGGATTTTAAAAATACCCGTGGAAAAGCTTATGGGCCTTCAGGAGCAGAGTTTCGAAAGAATAAACAGGCGGGAACAGTGAAAGAGCAAATGGACCCGCCGGCCAGGAATAATCTTTTTTTGATCGTAGTAATGATTACGGTAATTGCCGCTGTAATGGCCGCTGCATTTTACCTGCCTCGCTTTTTCTCTCAGCAGTAAACCGGGCAAGCCAGAAATGCATACAGCAAAAAAAAGGCAGGGTTAACCTGCCTCCAAAAAGTCTCCATCATTACCCAGAGTATATGAGGAGTCTGACCCACTATAAAAAAAGCAAAACGAATGCCAGTTATAACTTATTGATTTTATGTAATTATGTTAACAATGCAGGATTCTGCCTGCGGGCAATATTCCTTTCCTGCATGGCATATTGCCCGCAAAGCCCGGATTAGCCTTTATTCTTCATAAATGAGGGGTGAACACGGCGGATACAGTATTTGAGCTCGTTCTCGGGCTATCGCCCTCCGAGGTAAATTCTGTTCCGATAAATCTTCACAGAAACGGATAGCGAGCGCGTTCGGAGTTAGCGAGCGAATATGATAAAGAAAGAACTCCTTGCGTTAAGAATCCTGCGGTCTTTGCGGCAGGGTTCTTCATTTAAAGCCGCTCAAATACTGTATCCACCGTTAGGATCATGTGATTTATGAATTACTAAGACGGTCATTAGCAAGGCGACGTTCTTATCGCCCTTTGTCATTGCGGCTTGTCCGCAATCCTTCTGGGTTTTTCAGAAAGATTCCCGACAAGCGGGAATGACATCAATGTAGCTTTACTTATAGTCGTCTTAGTAAGGTTAAATCCACTGCGGATAGACCATAGAGAATTCTTATCATGTGCCGTGTCTTTTCTCCCACGAAATGGCTCTCTCATATTCCTTGAACAACCGCTCTAGTTTACGAAACCCGGAGTTGTGCACCGATCTCCTGCCGTTTTTCTTTTCTTCTGTCGTGGAACCGTGGAGCATCTCATGATAAACAACGAACCTGATGAAATAAAGCGGTACATATTTCCTGTCCAGTACGGGGTTTATCCTTATAATGTCGGTATGCCTGCAATAACTGCCCAAGGTGCGTTTTCTGACTGCCCTCCGCGAAGTCTCTTTCCCCCAGCCTATGGATGAGGTGACAGTCCCTCCAAAATACTCATTATTGACGCCGTCAAAGATATCCCTCAAATCAAAGAATCTTCCCTGCGTGCGGATGCGGGTATGTCTAAGACTGTGCTCTTTCGTTTTTAGGCAGGTCCTGTTTTCACTTATGAATTTTCTGATGAGAGGCGTCTGTCCTTTCCTTGTTTTTATAAATCCTGCTATCTCCCTGACGACCTCTTCCCCGGCATTAAGAAACATCCAGTGCATCCTGATAGAAATGGAATTGTCTTTTGTTCTTATTGAAAGCATAGTGGTCGAATTGTCTGTAAGGATCACAGAAACCGGTTTGCCCGTCACCGTCTCCAGATAATGCTGAAGTGTATCTTTGCTGTTCGAAAACTGCAGGCTCAGTTGAGACATAATAACTCGTTCATTATATACGAAAGCATAGCTTCGCACTATCATGCAAGGGCGAAGACGGCACTGTTAGTTATTTCGATCTCAAGTCAGGCGATAAGCGTGAAAGTCGTCGGTATTGTGTAATACCGTGAAGACTATTTGAAAAAGGAGGCAGGCGCCAGGTTCCGGTCACCTGCCTCTTTATGTCAGTTGCAGCATGTTTCCCATTCCATAGGGGTCTTGCAGACCGGGCATCTCACCATAACGGCCGGAATGCCAAAGGCATCTTCCGTCATGTCGATCACATTTCTGAGGAGTTCATTCACACCCAGGGATACATTGCAATTTCTGCATGTCTGTTTCTTTAACACCGGCGGGAAAGTAACCATCTTTTCCATTTTTCTCGGGCTCCTTATTACCCTTTATAAATATATTTATATTTTTTATAGCCTTTTGTCAAATACCCGCACGAATTCCCCTCCTGTTTCAGGCCAACCTTTATTGTTCATTGATTAGCGGTGAACACGGCGGATGCAGTATTTGAGCTCATTCTCGGGCTATCGCCCTCCGAGGTAAATTCTGTTCCGATAAATCTTCACAGAAACGGATAGCGAGCGCGTTCGGAGTTAGCGAGCAAATATGATAAAGAAAGGACTCCTTGCGTTAAGAATCCTGCGGTCTTTGCGGCAGGGTTCTTCATTTAAAGCCGCTCAAATACTGCATCCGCCGTTAGGATCATGGGTTTTATGAATTACTAAGACAGTCGCATGTAATGTCACAAGATTGTCATTACCGCTTGTCGGGAATCCTTCTGTAGAGCTAAGAAAGATGCCGGACAAGCTGGCATGACAAATTGTTTTATATGAGGCTTTACTAAAGACGGTTTTAGTAAGTGGGCTAAAAATAATCGTCCCAGTGAAATATCAGGGGCTCCTTGTCTTCTTTCAAGAGTTTTGCCGCTGCAACCTCGCCGATAAAAAGGCTGTGATCACCGGCATGAAGGATGTCCGCTACTTTGCACTCAAAATATGCCAACGCGTCATCCAGTACCGGTGAGCCGCCGGGGGCGTCAAAATAAGATATGCTCTGAAACTTGTCTGTTTTTCTTCCGCTCCTGAACCCGAAAACCGCACCGTAATTCTGCGTATCTTCATCAAGGACATTGATCGCGAAGTATCCGGACTCCTTTATAAGATCGTGAGTGAACCTCGCCGGGGCGATCGAGACCATGAGCAGGAGAGGGTTCATTGAGACTTGTGAAACCCATGCAGCTGTCATACCGTTGACTCTCTCCTTTGTCCTCACCGTAATGATATAGACTCCGTTTGATATTGCTTTGGTTACAATCTTCTGCATTTTCCCCTCCCTGTCTTTTTGAGTGAAGTTGAACAAAGTATAGGAAAAAACGGCTTTGCGGTCAAGATTAGCGATACGACTGGTGACAAGAATCACAACGCCTCTCCGAGTATTGCCGAAAAAATACTTTTTTGGATATGATATGGTTATGAAACGTCTTTTATGCCTCATAATGTTCATCACGTTTTGTTCTCCCGTATTTGCAGAGGAGATGGACGGCAAGGCTTATCTCAAGAAAGGAAAAGGTGAACTCGAAAGCAGGAAATATGAAGACGCCATTTCCAGTTTGTCCAAGGCGGGAAAAGAATTTCCCCTGCTGGGTGATTATGCTTTACTGTGGCTTTCCGATGCTTACCGCGAATCAGGAAATCACGGGGAGTCCTTAAAGACGATTCGTGAGTTTCTTAAGAACTATCCCCACTCGTCTCTCCTGAAAAAGATCCGCGCCCGCGAGATCAAAGAAGCCGAAGAAATTTCTGAAAACGATATCCCTCATTTATTCGAATCATATCTGAAAGATTACTCTTCTGATACGGAGATGAAGTATCTTTACGCACAGTGGCTGAAGAAAAACGGGCAGGGAGACAAAGCAAAATCTTTTTTCAAGGATATCTATATTGCTGCGGGCACGCTTTCCGGTGCGGCTTGCAGCGAGTTAAGCCCATCCGACATAGCAACCGAAGATATGACAAGACGGGCCTCGAACCTTATTAAGGCGCTGGACTATAAAACCGCGGAGTCTCTTCTGAGGTCTGCGATGGAAAAGGATGACGGAAGACTGAAAACCGAAATCCTGAAAGGACTCGGCGATTCCCTTTTCAGACAAAAGAGATATAGCGAGGCTGCGGAGGTTTTTAGAAAGGCAGGGGACAGATACTGGGAGGTCCGTTCACTTTTTCGTGCAGGGGAAAAAGACGCTATTGATGCATCTATGGACGGTCTTCTCAAGAGCGGAGAGAAGAAGTTGGGCCCGGTCTTGCTGGCTGTTGCCTCGGACAAGAGAAGGAACGGCAAGACCGAAGAGGCTTTAAGGATTTATCAGGCGGTCATGGAGCGGTTCCCTTCGGAAAATGAAGATGCCCTCTGGGCCATCGGCTGGACACACTTTCTCGCCGGAGAATATCAAAAGGCCGGCGAGGTTTTTGACAAATTATATAGTAAATACGGCGACCCTAAATATCTTTACTGGAAGACCCGCTGTCTCAATGCAAACGGACACGGCGGTCTCGGGAATTACTCTTTAGCTTCAGGTAAAAGGGATAATTTTTACAGCGTCATGTCATATACGAGAACTCAAGAAGGGGCTATCGGACAATCAGGCGGAAACGAAGACCGGAACTCCGTCAAACCTGTAAACCGGGTCAAAGTAACCCCTCTGGCTGGCAGGAAGCTTGATCGGGTGGAGGCCCTTCTTGATCTTGGTTTTCAAAAAGAAGCCATAGCAGAGATGATTTATATTTCGAAAAATACAAGCTCTCTGGAAGACATGTTATATATCTGTTCGAAATTCCAGGAGCTTGGAGAATATAAGCTTTCAGTAAGGACTGCTGTAAAGCTGCCCTATTCCGATGAATTACACGATTTTCTTTATCCCCTCGCATACAGGGATATCGTGGAGGGTGTTTCGGCAAAACATTCAGTTGATCCTTTCCTGGTCCTTTCCATTGTAAGAGAAGAGAGCAGATTTGACTCAGGGGCCAGGTCACCTGCGGGAGCGATAGGGCTCATGCAGCTCATGCCCCGCACCGCATCCGCTCTGGACTGTAAATTGAAATTAGGCATAAAGGGTTCACATGATCTGATCGACGTTAAGAATAATCTCCAGGTAGGCGTCTATTATCTGAGCCGCCTGATTAAAGAGTTCGGCTCTTATTCTTACGCCATTGCCGCTTACAATGCCGGAGAAGAAATAGTAAAAAATTGGATCCGGAAGGGAAACTATAAGTCAGCCGATGAATTCATAGAAGACATTCCCTACGATGAAACGAGGCACTATGTGAAGAGGGTGATAACGACCTTTTTCGAGTATAAGAGTTTGTCACAGGCAGGGGGAGAGATGCGGGGAATTCCCCTGGGAAAATTGTAGACATAAACCTTAATGTTCTGTTATTTTAGGTACGATGGTTTTTAAGAAGACCCTCTTTGATGACGACCAACAGATGGATCAACCAAAAGAACTGAAAAAGGAGGTTAAGCCGTTGGATAAGCTCAAGAGTTTTGAAGACAAGATTTCTACAGCGATTGAGAGGGTCAAGACCCTTAAAGAAGAGAAGGCGCTTTCAGAGAGAAGGATTAAGGACCTCGAAAGACTGCTGGATGAAAAAAATCAGGAACTGGAACAGCTGAGGTCGGAGAAAAGCGCGATAAAAAGCCAGCTCGAGGCCCTGCTGAATGAGATCGAGGCCCTCGAATCAGAATAAAAGATATGGGTAGCACCGAAGTCTATATCTTAGGCCAAAAGTATACTATAAAGGGCGACGCCCCTGAGGAATACATCAGGGAACTTGCATCTTACGTCGATAAAAAACTGAAGGATGTCTACAACGCCGTACCGAACATTACCCCTGTAAAAGCATCCATCCTCGCTGCTCTGGATATCGCTGATGAACTCTTTAAAATGAAGGGACAGCAGGATGAGATGACCAAACACATCGAGGAAAAGGCGGCAACGCTGGCATCGTTATTCGATTAAAACCTTATCCCTCCAGCTCTAACGCACATCCCGCACTTGTCAATCCCTGCCCGTGTCGTTATAATTCATTTCTAAATGGAAAAACTAATAAGTATAAGGATGAGAGCATCCAAAAAAGTGGACAGTAAACAGCATGAAGTAAACAGGCAAAAAGAAATCCACATCTCGGGCGCTGAGGGGCTTTATGAGGTCGGGGACATTCAGAGGGTCGTCAAAAAATATATTGAAAGGGCGAGGAATCATCCTAAAGGAAGAGCTGATAAGATCATAATTACGATTGAGGAAACCAGACAAAAACCGAAAGAAATTCCGGCCCTGCCCGTAGCGACAATCAATTGCCGCATGCCGGCCGAGGCGGAAAATATAGTCGTCAGGCTGCTTCGATCATTGGGGATATCAGGAAAGGCTGTCGATCAAGCCTTCGAATCGATAAAAAAAGGCGTCATAAGGGGTGCCGCAGTTGTTACAGGGGAAAAGGGCGGCCGTATTGAGGCCGACAGGGAAAGAGGAGTGAGGGTATCACGTCTCGGAATCAGTAAAGGGGCGTTAAAGCTGCTTTCATCAAGGCTTTCGCGTCGCGGAATTAATAATGACACTGTAAAAGAAGCACTGATCCTTGCGTCTAAAGTCGCATCTTGCGGTAATGTAATCGCCGAATTATGCATATCCGATGACCCGGACTATACGACCGGGTATGTGGCATCTCAAAAATTCGGCTATTTAAGAATACCGAATATTAAGGAGAAAGGAAGCAAACGCGGAGGAAGGGCATTTTTTGTGAGAGAAGGGACGGATATAGAGGAAATAATGTGTTACCTCGAAAGAGTACCCGTGTTAATTGGTAAAGCAGCTTTGTGCAGGGGTCTGATATCAATAGATGAAATCCTTAGTAGTCCTTGTCAGTAATCCTGCGGCCAAGAAAACATCCGAAAGAAAGATAGACCTGGCCTGTCGCTTTTTGGAGTCAAAGGGATGGGAGGTCGAAAAATTATTCACAAAACAGAAGGGTGATGCTGAAATCCTTGCAAGAAACGCCGTTGAAAAATCTCCGGCTTTGGTTGTTGCGGCAGGCGGTGACGGTACGTTTAACGAAGTCATGAACGGCCTCGCGGGTTCTGAAATACCGATGGGGATTCTGCCGCTCGGGACCACTAACGTGCTGGCCAGAGAACTCGGTATTCCGGAGAATGTGGAAGGGGCAATTGAGGCCGCCGTAACCAGGACACCAAAGATTATTTCACTCGGTAAGATAATCTTTACCCGGAACTCATTGCCTGTTACCCGACTGTTCTGTCTCATGGCAGGCATCGGTTATGACGGTGAGACTGTATTGGGCATAGAGGAGGGCCTGAAAAAGATTTCAGGGAAGGGCTCTTATGTGTATAGCGGAATCAAAACCCTCTTGAGATTCAGTCCTGCCGAATTGACTTTCCATATCGGCGGGAAGGAGTATTCGGGATATTCTGCGGTCATCGGCAAGGCTGCCAAATACGGGGGGAATTTCAAAGTCGTGCCTGACGCAAGACTCACCGACCCCAGCCTTTATGCCTGTATCTTCAAAGGTAAAAAGAGACTGGATATTTTACGGTATGTCTTTGGTGTCGCCAGCGGGACCCATCTAAGATACAGAGATGTAGAATACCTGAAAACAGAGAACGTCGAGATTAACGGGAAAGCTCATATCCAGGTGGATGGCGATTACCTCGGCATGACGCCGGCAAGGATAGAGATTGTCCGGGATGCCCTCAGGCTGATTTTTTGATTACCCCACCCCCGATTACAGTATCCCCGTCATAGAATACAGCGCTCTGGCCCGGGGCAGGCGCCCATTGGGGCTCGTCAAAAACGACGCAGCCATCTGAGAAGGATGAAGGATGAAGGATGAAGGATGAATCGGAAGACGAAACTCCAAGTAATGTTATAGTCGCCGGTTGCTCTTTCATCGTTGATCGGACTTTTACAGAGGCTCTGAATTTCCCCGCAGTCGGCGTAATAATCCAGTTAAGCTCCCCGACAAAGAATTCCCTTTTCTTCGCTGCCTCGCGAGGTCCCACATGAACCGTGTTGTTCCGGGGATCTATTGCTGTAACATAAAGCGGTTCGGGAGACGAGATGCCCAGGCCCTTTCTCTGCCCGACAGTGTATCCATAAATTCCCTTATGTCTTCCCATTACCCGCCCGCTCGCATCGACAATCGTTCCCAGCTCTCCCCGGACAGGAGAGATCTTCTCAATAAAGCCGGGATAGTTCTTCTCTTCAACAAAACATATCTCCTGGCTTTCCACCCTTTGGGCCGCAGGAAGATCAAGCTCTTTCGCCATTTTCCTCACATCGTCCTTTCTGCAGTTCCCGAGGGGAAGAACGAGTCTTCCCAATTCTTCCTGTGTCAACACATATAAAACATATGACTGGTCCTTTTTCGGGTCGACCCCTTTCCTGAGAAGAAAAACATCTTTTTCTAAATTCCGGATTCTGGATCTTGCCGCCCCAGGCGGCTCGATGAGGCAAGGATACCGGATTTTTTCCACTCTGGCATAGTGTCCGGTAGATATATATTCGGCGCCTCTTCTTTCAGCCTCCCTGACGAGATAGGGAAACTTGATAAACCTGTTGCACAGCACACACGGGTTGGGGGTCAAACCCGAAACATATGCATTTACAAAAGGTCTTACAACTTTATCGATGAAATCACTCCTTACATCAATCGCGCTGTGAGGTATTCCTATAAAACCGGCGGTCTGCGCTGCCTCCTCGACGGCATGGAGCGAGCAGCATCCGGGCGAACCGGGTCCTTTATTTGCTTCCCACATAAGAAAAGATACGCCCTCAACTTCATATCCCTTCTCCTTCAGAAGATGGGCCGATACGGATGAATCACTTCCTCCGCTCATTCCTACTATAACCTTCGGCATATTTACAATATAACAGATTGATCTCTTCCGCCGTAACTACTACAATATCTCCAGCTATGAAAAACATCATACTTACCGGTTTTATGGGAACGGGGAAGACAGCCGTGGGGAAGGAGCTTTCACGCCTTCTTGATATTAAGTTGATAGATGTGGACACAGAAATAGAAAAGGCCGTGAAGATGGACATCAACACTACATTCAAACAGTTAGGCGAACAGAGGTTCAGGGAGATAGAAACGGATATGATAAAAAGCGTTTCCGGAAATAAAAATGTCATAATCTCTACTGGCGGCGGCGCTGTTCTAAAGAAGGAAAATATGGATATACTCGGGGAAGACGGTATAATCATCTGCCTTACCGCGACCCCCGAAACAATACTCCAGAGGACGAGCACCAACAGCGACAGGCCGTTGCTGCAGGTAGAAGACCCTTTCGAAAAAATAAAGGAGCTTTTGGATTTCAGGAAACCTTATTATGAAAAGGCCGATATCTTAATCGATACGGACGGCAAAAACCCCCTGCAGATCGCCGGGGAAATTATCGAAAAAATAAAGAACAGAATTTAGGGTGTAGCATTTAAAAGTTCCCTGAAAGAGGAAAAGATATGGAAAAAATAAAGGTTGAACTCGGCGAGAGGAGCTATGATATTTCGATAGGGAGTAATATCCTCGACAGTTTCGGAGATAATCTCAAATCCTTTGGCTTTAGCCCCAAGACCGCCATTGTCAGCAACCCCACTGTTTTTTCGCTCTATGGTGAACGCGTGTTGGATTCAATAAAGAAGGCGGGGTTTGATTTGATTACTGTCATTATTCCCGACGGAGAAGAATACAAAGACCTCCTCCGGCTGCAGCAAATATACGACGAACTTCTCGCGCACAGACTCGACAGGTCATCGGCCCTCATTGCGCTCGGAGGCGGCGTAATAGGCGACGTAACAGGCTTCGCCGCATCGACTTACATGAGAGGGATTTCCTGCATTCAGGTCCCCACAACACTCCTCGCCCAGGTGGACAGTTCCGTCGGCGGGAAGACAGGTGTTAATCATAAACTCGGTAAAAACATGATAGGTACTTTCTGGCAGCCGAAGCTTGTATGGATCGATGTGAAAACGCTCGGGACCCTTCCCAAAAGAGAGATAATGGCCGGCCTTGCCGAAGTTATCAAGTACGGGGTCATTTACGATGGGGAATTCTTCGACTTCCTCGATGCACGCAGGGATAAGGTCCTGGGACTTGACGAAGTTTCACTGACCCACATTATTAAACGCTCTTGCGAGATCAAGGCGGATGTTGTCTCAAAGGATGAGAGGGAATCGGGCTTAAGGGCCATCCTGAACTACGGCCATACCATAGGCCATGCGATAGAGACAGTTACGGGATACACGAGGTTCCTGCACGGAGAGGCTGTTGCAATAGGGATGTGCCTTGAGGCAAGGCTGTCTCATATGCTCAATCTTCTTGGTCAAGATCAGGTTCTCAGAATAAAAGCCCTCATTGACTCCTATGGCCTTCCATCGGAAATACCTGGGGATATCGACATATCCGGTATCTTTTCATCGATGCGGCTTGATAAGAAAGCGGTTGCCGGTGAGTTGAAATTTGTCCTTCCCGAAAAGATCGGAAGCGTGAGAATACATAAAGGAGTAGCGGAAAAGTCGATAAGAGAGTTGCTGCAGTCAAAGTCTATCTAAAAAACAGTTGCAACACCTTGCATATAATCCAGGCCAGTATAGTGCATGCGGGAAGTGTCAGCACCCAGGCCGACACGATATTTTTCCCGATGCCCCATCTGACAGCGGAAAATCTTTTTGATGCGCCGACACCCATTATGGTGGACGAAATCACATGAGTTGTCGAAAGGGGAAGTCCCATTCTGGACGCAACCTCTATAACGGAAGCTGCTGCTGTTTCGGCAGCAAAGCCATGGATAGGCCTCAGTTGGACAAGACGCATGCCGAGAGTCTTTATGACCCTCCAGCCCCCTGCTGCCGTGCCGAACGCCATAGCTGTTGCACACATGACGATTACCCAGATAGGGACATGAAAATCGGCCAGGTGATAATAGCTCACAAGCGCCATTGTTATGATACCCATTGTCTTCTGTGCGTCGTTGTTGCCATGGCTGAAGGCCATGTATGCCGCCGATAAGATCTGAAGCCTGCCAAAGAGATTACTGACAAGAGAGGGAGCAGATTTTCTGAACAGCCACATGAGAAACGACATTAAGAAGATACTCAAGACAAATCCGATGAGAGGGGAGAGGATCAAGCCCATCAAAACTTTGTAAACGCCCGCTGTGATTACTATGCCTAATCCCGAGGTGGCTATTGCCGCGCCGACTATGCCTGAAATAACTGCGTGGCTTGATGAAGTCGGGAGCCCGAAATACCATGTGATAAGGTCCCAGACTATAGCGGCTATAAGCGCAGAAATGACCGTGACCTGCGTTATGCAGGACGCCTGCACAATGCCTGCACCGACGGTTTTGGCCACCGCAGTACCTGAAAAAGCGCCGACCATATTTAGGATGGCCGCCATGAACACGGCCGCCTTCGGTGTCAATACCCTTGTTGATACAGATGTGGCAATAGCGTTTGCAGTATCGTGAAAACCGTTTATGAAATCGAAGATGAGCCCGAGGACTATAACACAGAGAAGTAATAAAAAAGTCTCAGGCATTTTTGAGAACTATGGCTTCCAATATGTTGGCGACATCCTCACACTTGTCAGAGGCATCTTCAAGGTGCTCGTATATCTCTTTCCATTTAATAATGAGGATGGGATCTTTCATCTCTTCAAACAAACTTCCGAGGGCATCTCTAAAACCCCTGTCTATCCTGTTTTCGAGCCTGTTGATTTCGATGCAGTATTCCTGTATATGGGAGTAATTCTTGTCTTTCAATTTCTTTATTGCCTTTTCGACGAATTCCACGGTTGTAAGAAGGTCTTTTGACATGGTGATCGCCCACTTTGTGGATTCAGTCATTTTAAAGACCGTGAGCCTGTCGGCAGCGCCCCAGATAAGGTCGAGGATGTCGTCCAGACTTGATGCGAGGGCATGTATATCTTCCCTGTCTATAGGCGTAACAAAGGTCTTGTTCAGTTTCCTGATAATATCATGGGTAAGCACATCACCATCCTGTTCCAGTTCATAGACCTCTCTCGCCCAGGAATCCAGGGTTGTAAAGTGCTCCATGATGCCGACCAAAAGTGTGGCCGCGTGCGTAACGTTCGCAGCGGCTTTTTCGAAAATCGTAAAGAAGTCGGTTTCTTTCGGAAAAATTTTCATATTGGCCCCATTGAAGGCAGATGTAGGATATAAAAAGAATAGTTCCAAAGTCAATAAATGATCTCTCTTGTCCGGTGATGAAAAAAACGATAAAATGAGGCTTCGTCATCATTTCTTGTCGGAGGTCTCAAGGATTGTAAAAAGCCATTTTAGTTTATATCCCTTCAATTCCGGAACCTATTCCGGAATATGGCAGACACTCATCAAAAAGAGAAAAGGGAACGGTTCTAATTATTAACGGCAGTAGTGATTTAATGTAAATTGGTCGAGAATGACTGACAATGGGAGAAATTAGAACCGTCCCCTTTTCCGTCCCAACGGCGATGAGCTTCAGAAAATCGCAGACTTTATCAATCTGCAGCTAAAGGTATGATAGCGGTTCAAGAAATGTGTTGAACAACTTACTGGACTACCTAATTACATAAAGACTTTTATGGGGCCGAAACAGTATCGGCCCTGTCCTAATCATGGTATGACAGCATCCTTTCTGCTTACCCCTTTATCGCATTCCAGACATGGACATGCTTGGCGTGGGATAAGAAATAAAGGCACGAGAGACAATACCAATAACCACAAAAATGATAATGGCTGCAACAATGACAGCGGCTGTGTACCCCAATGACTTTTCCTGAGGTGACTTCATGAGAACGGGAAGTCCCAGGTAAAGAAGATACAAACCATATAAGCCCAGAATCCCCAAGATACTCAGCGTAGGGATTATCGCAAAAATCCCAACTAACCAGCCGGGAGTGTAGGAATAGGTGGCGACCTTAAAAGCCTGGTTAATATTTTTCTCCCCTGAAAAGGTGGGAGCCAACGCATCAATTATGAGAGCCAAAATATACACGCCGACAAGTGTCAAGATATAATGCACAACGGCAGAAGCAATCGAAGTAGTTATCGGCATCCGAAATGATCCTACAAAAGGCAAATTTGCGCCCACAATGGACATTCCGATAATGGAGGCCACCGGCCCGATTGCCGCTAAGATAATGATATAGGTCTTGTACAACTCTGTGATAGTTGTGGTTTCTCCTGAAATGGTTTGCCACTCCTCCTTAGGCTTCAGCAAAATCCCTTTCACACGTTCGACCGGATTCATAGTTTATCCCTCCTCCTTTTCCTTAAAGGTTAGTATTGAAAAAAGCCACCACTCTTAACTCACCCTGACCACTGGCGAGGCCTGCTCCCAGCCAGCTGATACACATACTTATCACAAAATGGCGTGTTTGTCTACCAGAAAAGTGCGAGATGCGACCGTCCATTGTTTGAGTGTACCGATGAGCATGCCGAGTTATGGAAAGGTTATCCCTTAACCCACTTAATTTATAAATCCAATAATCGTAACGGCGGATACAGTGTTTGAGCGGCTTTAAATGAAGATTTATCGGAACAGAATTTACCTCGGAGGGCGATAGCCCGAGAATGAGCTCAAATACTGTATACGCCGTGTCCACCACTAATCTATGAATAATAAAGGTTAAGGGCGAGCGCATAGCAGCTTCTCGTAGAAATAGTTATTTTATCTGATTAAGAATCCTGCCGAGTTCTTCGAGGGCCTTTCCAGCTTCTTCGTACTTCCCTTTACCCATGAGACTACGGTAGTTCTCGAACGCTTTGGCTGCTGCGGCAACGAGGTCTTTTCTGCTCGCTATCCTTTCCTCTTTTGTTGCCGTGGGCTTCGGGGTGCTGTAGATTGCGGAACCCGCGAGCTGCGGGAAGAATTTGCCGAGGGCTTCTTCAAAGGACGCGCCGTAGGCGAGCTGATCGCCGAACACTACCACGACTCTTCTCAACTCGGGCATTTTCCCCACGGATGCCTGGATATAGATAGGCTCTACGTACATAATGCGGTATCCGGAAAGCGGCACCGCAAGGAGGTTCCCGAACCTTACCTGGCTTCCCTGTTGGTTCCAGAGAGTGAGGTCCTTGCTTATAGTCTCGTCCTGATTAATGCGGATGCCGATCTGGAGCGGGCCATAGACCTGGCGGTCTTTCGGGAATTTGAAGATCATCAGCTTTCCGTACTTGTCGCCATCGCACCGCGCCATTATCATGGACACCATGTTGTTCCTCGGACTGCTCTTGTCGGTGCTGTAAGGGGAGAACGGTAGAGTGAGGACAAATTCCTCCTTATCGGAATCGGGCAGTTTGGAAATCAGGTAATAAGGTGGAATAGATTGCGCTTCCTCAGTCATCGCTGCGACTTTCGATACTTCCCAGGCGTCCTCGCGGTTATAGAAGACGCCTGGGTCTGCCATGTGATAAATTGCATAGATGTGGCTCTGAATAGTGAGCAGGTCTTCGGGGTATCTCACGTGCGCCTTCAGTGATTGAGGCATGGCGTCAAATGGTTTAAACATGGACGGGAAGGCCTTGGCATAAGCCTGAATAACAGGATCGGCTTTATCTGCAACATAGAAGTCCACTGTGCCTTCATAGGCGTCCACCACTACTTTCACGCTGTTTCGTATATAGTTTGCATCGCCCATGGTAGGCTGGGAATACGGGTAGGTCGTTGCCGTAGTGTAAGCGTCCCAGATGAAATAGATCTTTCCTTCAGATATTACATGGTACACGTCACTATCGAAGGAGAGAAAAGGTGCGATCGTGCGCACTCTGCGATTGATGTCCCGCGTGAAAAGAATGCGGCTTTCGGAAGTGAGTTCCTGGGTAGTGAAGAGCCTGAGTCCGTCGAAATGGATAGCGATGGCGAGTTTCTTCAAGAAGCTGTCGATCTTAACGCCTGCTTTCCCTGTATATGTATTCTGGACATTAGTGTCGCCTTTCGGATAATCGAATTCTTTCAGTTTGGTGTTAACGTAAACATGATTGTATGTCTCCTCGCCGAAGTAAATGCGTGGCTGGTCTATCTTAAGTTCGGGATAAGACGCAACCGGTGGGATGTCCTTGATGTAGTATTCGGGCAACCCTTCATGAGTGAACTTGTTTACGGGAGCAGCGACATCTCCGAAGCCATGCGTATAAATCATTGTCTCGTTCTGAAATGTCCTCGACTGGGCGGCGAGCCGGTCGATGTTCAGCTCCCGCAGGGAGAGCATGAGCTGGGTCAGTCTCCCGTTGAGCACATAGCGGTCGACGTCCACATCCGGGAAATTGTAATAGAGGCGTATGAACTGCGTCTGGTCGTTTACCGATTTAAGGATATCAGGCGCCCAGAGCCGTATGCCGTTGATGACCGCAAGGTCGCTCTGTGCGAGGACTCCGCTCGGCGACGGGTTGATGGGGTACTCTATCTCGGTTACGTTCGCGAGTCCGTACGCTTCTTTTGTGAAATTGATGTTTCGCTCGAGGTATGGCTTTTCGAGCGGGAGCTCGTTCGGCGCGACCCTGAAGTGCTGGGTTATCTCAGGGATTACCTTAAAGCCGATAATCCATATCGCTCCAAGCAGAAGTGCACTTGCGAAATAGATCCTTACGGTCCGCCTGGTAGAACTCGTGAACGATGCATAGAGGAACAGAATTAGGCACCCTGTCAGAGCCGCGAGAGCAACAGAGTAAGCAGGCAGCTGCGCGTGCAGGTCTGTCCATCCCGCCCCGAAGACGACGCCGCGATGGGAATATAGGAGTTCGTAGCGGGCGATAAGGGTGCTGGCGATAAAGACGAAGGTACCGAAGACGAAGTTTGCGGATATCTGCGTGACGAGACGGTGGACATAGGAGTTCCGGTCGGGGGTATTCAGGGTAAATCCCTGGAACGTACGAAGA
Source organism: Thermodesulfovibrionales bacterium (assembly GCA_963716185.1). Lineage (GTDB taxonomy): Bacteria > Nitrospirota > Thermodesulfovibrionia > Thermodesulfovibrionales > SM23-35 > CAVZMO01. The sequence continues at coordinate 1,813,282 of OY970295.1, read as the reverse complement.
AGGGCATTCTCAGCTACATAGAGGCCTCCGACAATCAAAAGGGAAAAGGAGAAAAGGCTGGCAAGCGAATCGACGACGAATTTCAGAAGAGGGAGACTGAATATGTAAAACCCTATGTCTTTGAAAAATACAGGGTCTTCTTTTCCGAAGGGCACGGCGTTGAAGAAAAGGAGCGCCTCGTTCCAGTGGGCCGAGCTTATCGTGCCGGCAACAATAAACAAAGGTATCTGGAGGAGAAGCCCGGCGAAAAGTATGAACCTAAGGCGGTTGTCTTTTACGGGCCAGGCACCCGTCTCTTTTTTTGCGCTATGGTACCAGAGAAAGACGTTTGCCATACCAAAGGATATCGCGACAAATCCGCCGGTCAGAAAAAGCTTTGCCTGCAGAAAAAGCACACTCCAGTACCGGCTTGCATATCCAAGGTTATCGTACCAGAGCGACGTAAGGTAGACTTCACTGCAGATGTATATGCCGGAAAGCGACACGAGTCCGAATAGCGCAAGTGTCCCGGCCCTTTTGTAGCGCCTTAGCTTCAGGCTGCGTAAGGCTGGGAGAAAGAAGATAATACCTATGAAAAAAAATATGAGAAAATTGAGCATGTGGTCTCCTTTTGTGCGATTATGACCGGCAACTTAGCATAGACCTAATATCCTCCCGCAGTCAATGGCCCCTGCAGGAGACTGAGGTGACCCTTGACAAGGTGACCGGGGACAATTGCACAAGAGCTAAAGATAATGCTATAAGTATATATGGTCGAACCCAAACGCATTCTTGTCGTCGACGATGAGGCTGACCTCGTCGAGCTTGTCTCGTACAATCTCAAAAAAGAGGGCTTTTCCGTAGACTCCGCCTCGGATGGCGAGGCGGCCCTCGCAAAGATAAGGAAAGGCGGGTACGGCCTTGTGGTCCTGGACCTCATGCTGCCAGGGATCCAGGGTATCGAGCTCTGCCGTATATTGAGAAATGATCCAAAGACCGGCAGCCTGCCCATTATCATGCTCACCGCGAAGGGGGAAGAAGTGGACAGGATACTCGGACTCGAAATGGGGGCTGACGACTATATAACTAAACCGTTTAGGCCGAGAGAACTTGTGGCGAGGGTCAAGGCCGTTCTCAGAAGGTCGACAGAGAAACCCGCTGCGGGAAAGTTACTGAAGACAGGAGAACTTGAAATCGACCCGGAGAAGTACACTGTTTCGGTAAAAGGTAAACCGGTCAAACTGAGCGCAACGGAATTTAAGCTTCTTCTCTTCCTCGCCGAAAGAAAGGGAAAAGTATTCAGCAGGGACCAGCTCCTCGACGCGGTATGGCGTGACGAGGCGTTTGTTGAGCCGAGGACGGTGGATGTGCACATCAGAAGGCTTCGGGCCAATATCGAAGCGGACCCCGCCCATCCAAAATATATAAAGACCATGCGGGGGATAGGTTATTTATTCACTGAAAAATAAATAATGAAGCATATCCTCTTCAGAAAAGTCCTCATTGCATATCTGCTCATAACCGCGCTGCTTCTCGTGTCGCTCGAGTTCTACTTATCGAGATCTATAAGAGAAAATTATATTTCAAATCTGCAAACAAGTCTTTTAGTTCAGGCCCGGTTAATAGCCGGCTGGATACCGTCTTCCTTCGAAGGGAACCTTGACGATTTTTGCAAAGACTACAAAGAGAAGACGGGAGCAAGGATCACTATAATTGACACCGACGGCAAGGTCCTGGGGGACTCTGACAAGGCCTCAGAGAAGATGGAAAACCACGGCAACAGACCGGAGATTAGAGAAGCCGAGTTGAGTGATGTCGGGAGCTCTATCCGGTTCAGCAAAACTATCCGGAAGAACCTCTTCTACCTCGCGATCACATTCCATAATAATTCGGACAAAAAATTCCTGAGACTCTCCATACCGCTTCTCGCTGTTGAGACTGCGGTGAATGCCGTAAGGTTGAAGATCATTGTGGCGTCGCTTGCGGTTTCGTTCATTGTCGTTATCTTCGGACTGTGGCAGACGAGGAGGATAACAAAATCCGTTGAAGAGATCGATGCCTTTTCCAAAGAAGTGGCGGCAGGCAATTTCAACAAAAGACTTTTATTGAAAGAAAAAAACGAACTCGGAGAACTCGGCGAGAATATAAACGATATGGCCCGGAAGCTCGGCAAAAGGCTTCGACAGAGCGAGGAAGAGAAAACCAGGATGGAGGCGATACTGAGAAATATGTCCGACGGCCTGGTCCTGACGGATGCCAAAGGTAAAATAATGATGGGGAACGCCGCTCTGAACAGCCTGTTTGGAATTGATTATTCAAATATTGAAGGCAGGACACTGATGGAGGCATTAAGAAAAGCGGAGCTCATGGACCTGGTCGAAAGGATCGCCGAAAGCGGGGAAAAGACATCCCGTGAGATCGAGGTCACTCATCCCAGGGAGCTTTACCTGATGGCCACCGCAGCGCCCTTTGCTTTGCAGGGAGAAATATCAGGGACAGTCCTGACATTCCATGACATTACCAGGCTCAGGAAATTAGAAGAGGTCAGGAAGGATTTTGTGGCGAATGTTTCTCACGAAATCAAGACGCCTATCACGGCTATAAAGGGATTCGCAGAGACCCTTATTGAAGGAGCCCTTGACGACAAAGAAAATGCACTTAAATTTCTCGATAGCATAAAGAACAACAGCGAACGTCTGAATTCGCTGGTCAATGACTTGCTAACTCTCTCAAGGATCGAACTCGGGGACGTCAAGATAGAAAAGAAGGCCGTGAATCTCGATGAAGTCATCGACACTGTTTTTACGACTTTGAAAGATAAAGCCGCCAAGAAAAAGCTTTTTCTAAAGAAAATATTACCCGCCGCTCCAATGGAATTAGAGGCTGACAAAGACCGGCTTATTCAGATACTCCTGAATCTTGTCGACAACGGGATTAAATTTACAGAGGCAGGCGGAGTGACGATCGGAGTGAAAAGTGAAAAGCTGAAAATTGAGAGTGAAGAAGAAAAAGATTATATGGTGATCTCTGTCGAGGATACCGGGATAGGCATTCCTAAGAAACATCTTCCCCGTCTCGGCGAACGGTTTTACAGGGTGGACAGGGCCCGTTCGAGGGAACTCGGCGGTACGGGTCTCGGCCTTGCCATTGTCAAACATCTCGTGAAGGTGCAGGACTGGAAGATGGAAATCGAAAGTACAGAGGGACGGGGAACAATGGTCCGGCTTTTATGTCCTGTGCAGGCGGGCTGAAAGAAGAGATGAAGACATTCAGCGGACCCAAATGCGCTTTATTCTATAGTCCGTTAATAAATTGCCTTAAGATGTCATCCTGAACTTGTTTCAGGATCTCTCTGTTTGATCAATCCCGAATTCACTTCGGGACTGAAATAAATTCAGCATGATAATAACCATTTTATAAACAGACACAATCTAAACTTTTAAGGATATTAGTGAATTGCAGTTTGGATGCAGCGACCTAATTTTTCAAACGACTCTTGGTAACCAAAAATTAACCTCCTCGTAATATTCCTGTAACATTTAGCCTGTAAAGTAATCCTGTCATATTGAACAAGTTGGAATGTTTCGACACCGTAAATTCTTATGTGGCCGGACACATTATCAAAAAATTATTAACAGGAGGGAAAAGTATGAAGAGAAGTTTGTCGCTGGTTTTAAGTCTGTGTTTTCTGTTTTTGTTGTCGGGCATATCGAAGGCCGAAGATATTACAAACCCGATTCTGAAGAAGCTCGTGGAAAAGGGCATTCTCACCGAGCAGGAGGCCCTTTCGGTCATGCATGACATGGAAAGGGAGGCAGCAGACAAAGACAAAAGGGTAGAACAAAAAATTGAACAGAAGGTGACCGAGGCGGCGCCGGCATCAAATCCCGAACTGAGCAAGGATCTCGGAAAGATCGCGAAAGCCCTTAAAGGTATCGGCATCTCGGGTCTGTGGTATCTTTCCTATGGGTACGGAGAAAATGGACACGCGCCCGATGCAGATGGAAGATTCAACAGTTTCGCTCTGAAACGCGGTTATTTGCAGGTAGAAAAGGAATTTTTCCCGTGGTTCAAAGGCCGGATAACCACTGATATAACTACTGTGAATAAGTCGGCAAGCGATTTCAACGGTTCAACAGCCGTGAGGATCAAGTACCTTTACGGCCAATTTATCTCCCCCGTCGATATCGCATTCCTGACCAAGCCCAACGTTGAATTCGGCATGGTTCACATGCCCTGGCTCGACTATGAAGAGCATACGAACTATTACCGCTTGCAGGATACTATGTTCCTCGAAAGAAACAACATCTTTAACTCAGCCGACGTTGGTCTGACATTTACGACCCTCCTGGGCGGATATGTGAGTGACGATTATCAGAAGAACGTAAACAACGCATATCCCGGTCGCTACGGCAGCGTTCAGGCTGGAGTTTACAACGGCACCGGATATCATGCCGGTGAGCAGAACAGAAACAAAGTTCTCGAAGGAAGGATAACGCTCAGGCCTTTGCCTGATGTCATCCCGGGACTTCAGCTGACCTACTTCGGGGAAACCGGGAAAGGCAATACCGCAGCTGAACCTAACTGGACCACAAATCTTGCTTTCGGAAGCTTTGAATCCGAACCCGTTGTTGTGACAGGACAATATTATTGGGGCAGGGGGCAGCAGAACGGCGCCAACGAAACTAAAAAAGACGGCTATTCCTTCTTTACTGAGCTGAAACTCTTCAATATGTTCAAAGACCCCATTAACAAGTTCAGCGTAATCGGACGTTTTGATCATTTCGACCCGGATACTCAGGCATCGGATGACAGCAACAACAGATACATCGCAGGCGTTGCTTACTATTTAGACAAGCCGCACAATAATATGCTGCTTCTTGATTATGATACGGTTGATTACAAACAGTCGAACAAGTCGAATGACAAAAGACTTCAGTTGACCCTGCAGGTTGCTTTTTAACTGCCAGATAAAAAGCACTGCGACCCTCCGCCCTCCCTTTTTGGGGAGGGCATTTTTTTTATTAAGGAATCATGGTTAAATAAATTGGTTCATCGGGGTTTGGTGTGGATGTCATTCCGGCTTGTCCGGAATCTTTCTGATATAATGGCTGGAAGATGAAGAACGTCTTTGCTGTATACATTATGGCCAATGCGAGGCCGACTTTGTATGTAGGGATAACGAATGATCTTGTCCGAAGGTGTATGAGCACAAGAGCAACTTTGATCCCGGTTGCTTTACAGCCAGGTATCATTTGCACAAGCTTGTTTATTGTGAGTTTTGTGAGGATAGCCGAAGTGCCATAATCCGGGAGAAGCAGATAAAGAATATGAGCAGGCAAAGTAAGATGGAGCTTATAAGGCAGGCAAATCCTCTGATGAGTGACTTGTATGAGAACATCCTCGGAAAGATTCCGGACAAGCCGGAATGACAAGAAGGAACAGAATATCCACAGGAATTCCGGAAGAGCGAATAAATTAATGACAGCAAGAAAAAAAGATTTCCTCTGGGGTGTCGCAACGTCCGCCTTCCAGCTTGAAGGGTCTCCTTACGCGGACTGGGCGTCATGGGATTCGATACTGAGCGCTAATCCCGATATTACAAATCACTATAAGCTGTATAAAGATGATCTGAATCTCCTGAAGGACCTGGGGGTAAATTCTTATCGTTTTTCCCTTGAATGGAGCAGAATTCAGCCGAAGGAAAACATATGGGATGATGAGGCGATATCGCATTATCAGGAGATCATCGATATCCTCACAGAGAACAATATCGAGCCTATGGTTACGATCCACCACTTTACCCATCCTTTATGGTTCATAAAAAAATATCCGTGGCATAAAGATGCATCCATAGAAAAATTTCTGGAATATACTGAAAAGGTCCTCACTACCATAAAAGGCGTCCGTTATTGGATAACCTTTAATGAACCATATGTGCTTCTACTCGGGGGATATCTCGAAGGGTGTATGCCTCCGGGTGTCAGAGACGCTGCATCGGCACTGAGGGCGTTAGAGAATATTCTTGTCTGTCACGGGAAAGCATATGACTTTATCCATTCTGAAATACCCGATGCGATGGTAAGCGTGGCCCATAATATGGCTGCCCTTGCGCCATGGCATAGGTGGAACCCTTTAGACAGACTGCTTTCGAAAATAGCCAAATATTTTTATAATCACTCGCTCCTTGATGCGTTTATCACAGGCACTTTGCATGTAAAATTTCCATTCAGCAGGGCCATAGAAATTGCCGCTCCGATAAAGGGCAAGCTGGATTTTTTTGGTGTAAATTACTACACGAGGGTCCATATACGGTTTAACCCCTTCAGGAAAATGGGAATCGAACTGAGGCACAGGGATATTGATGGATACGGGCTAACGGATATGGGTTGGGAAATACATCCCCGCGGCCTTGAAAGGGTGCTGAGATACGCCTCAAAACTTGAGATGCCGCTGATAATTACGGAGAACGGCATCGCAACGCGCAATGACAGGAAGAAGATGAAATTCATGAAAGAACATATCGATGTACTCGAAAGGTGCATAAAGAAAGGCATCGATGTGAAAGGCTATTTCTACTGGTCGCTGATCGACAATTATGAATGGCTTCAGGGTCTTGATGCCCGCTTCGGGCTTTACAAGGTCGATTTTGATACACTCGAACGAAGACCAACCGATGCCGCAGCATATTACTCATATCTTATAAAAAGCAGGTCTGCATTTTAACAGAATCTTAACCTTCCCTTCATAATCCTGTAATTAAATAAACTTATAATTTTATTAATGTTATTGTGTGATTTTCATATTCACACGAAATACTCTGACGGTTCGGTAGAGTTGAGAAGAACGGTTGACCTCTTCGGTCAGGCCGGTTTTGATGTTATTGCTATTACCGACCATGTGGTGAGCGGAGACAATTCATTTGGAAAACTCGCCAACCGGTTCAGATTCTCTGTTACGGAAGACAATTTTGATGATTACATGTCTCATGTCGGAGAGGAAGCCGAAAGAGCATGGGACAAATATGGAATGCTCGTTATCCCCGGAGTTGAGATAACCAAGAACCACCTCTCTTCCGAGAAGTCGGCCCACATCCTCATCCTCAACATAAAGGAATTCATTCCCGCAGGATGGGACTATGAAAAGATATTCCTTGAAGCAAAGCAGCAGGATGCCCTGATCATCGCCTGTCATCCGCACTACAGTTCAGAAATAGTCGTAAGGGACACGCTTTTTCTATGGAAAAACAGGGAAAAATATGCCAAGTACATCGATGCCTGGGAGATCGCCAACAGGGACGACGTCTTCAACGTGATAAGCCTCAAGAAATATCCGTACATCGCAAACAGCGATTTCCACAGGGCGCGGCATATCTATTCATGGAAAACCTTGCTTAACTGCGAAAAGGACATCGACTCGGTAAAACAATGTATCAGGCATAACAAAGGAGTAGCGATAACATTATTCAGGAATTAGAAGAGGAGAACAAATGAAGATATTTATAATTTTTGCCGGTTTCACAATTCTAGGACTCATAGGATATGGATTTCAGATCTGGTCGATACGGTCGGCTCTTAAGAACAAGATGCGGACTGACCCCCCTGAATCCCCCCTTGCCAAAGGGGGATTGTGCATCCAGCATCGTGAATCCTCCTGGTCCCCTCCGGTCTCTGTACTTAAGCCCCTCAAGGGGCTTGATGATAATTTATTCGATAACCTCGCAAGTATCTGTATCCAGGATTATCCTGAATATGAAATCATATTCTCCCTCCAGGACCATAATGACCCCGCATATAAAGTGGCAAGGAAGGTAAGGGACAAGTATCCAGACAAAGACATAACCATCATAGTAGAAAGGTGTAATGCCGGCCTCAATCCTAAGGTGAATAATCTGATCCCCGCTTATAAAATTGCAAAATTTGAACATATCCTCGTCAGCGACAGTAATGTAATGGTAAGCAAGAATTACTTGCATGATATCGTTAAACATATGGAGGACCCTGAAGCAGGTCTTGTAAGCAATATGATAAAAGGGACAGGCGGGCGCACCTTTGGTTCGATCTTTGAGAACCTGCACCTGAATTCTTTTGTCATTGGCAGCGTCTGCTTCCTGGATAAAATACTTAAAATGCCCTGTGTCGTGGGGAAATCCATGCTCATGAAGAAACAAGACCTTGATGCTATCGGCGGGTTCAGGGCTGTAAAAGACGTACTCGCCGAAGATTATCTTATAGGGAAGAAGATGCATGAAAGGGGAAAGAAAGTCATTCTGTCCAGCCATATGATAAAGAATGTGAACGAATACTGGGGCGTCAGGAAATTCATCAACAGGCATACGAGATGGGGAAAACTGAGATGGAAAATCGGCGGTATCAGATATTTTGCCGAACTGTTCAGCAATGCCGTGTTCATGTCTTTTCTTCCCATATTACTATGGGAGCCATCCAAAATGACAGTGGCTTTCGCCGCATGTGTGAGTTCAATCAAGATATTAGGTGATTTCTATATAGGCAGGAAGATAAAAACCAGAATGAACTGCCTGCTTTACTTCTTATCACCAGTCAAGGACCTCATCATAGGACTGATCTGGTTTGCGCCTATACTCTCCACCACGGTCATATGGAGAGGGAACAGATATATAATCGGCAAGGATTCAATGCTGTCGCCATGTCCCGAGACAGGTATATGATCCTGGAGATACAGATTTGCAGATAGTATAAAAGCCAGGTTGGCTTGATATGCAGATTCAATGCGGCAATCCTTTCGCAATTTTGTACTAATTTCTATTTAATATTCTCTCCAAGGGCCTGCGAAAAAGCCGGGACTTGCTTCCTGCAAATAGAGATGACATATAATATGACTTGCTCATCTTTTGCTCTTGAGCTTAAGTAAAGAGTTTCAATTCGAGGAGGACTAATGAATTCTGAAGTGGTACAGGCAATAATATTGGGTATATTGCAGGGGGCTACCGAATTCTTTCCGGTCAGCAGTACGGCCCATCTTATTCTCTTCCCCTGGTTTTTCAAGTGGAGCGGCGAAATCAACACCCTGCTTTTTGATGTCGCACTTCACGCCGGTACGCTTATCGCATTATTGCTATGTTTTTACAGGGATTGGTTGGACATGCTGACAAAAAATAGAAAGCTGCTTTTTTATATTGTCTTCGCCACGATACCGGCGGGCGTTATAGGAGCGTTGTTCAACGACGTGGTGGAACAGAAACTAAGAAATCCTCTTATCATTGTTTTTTCAACAGTCATTTTTGGGGTTCTAATGCTCGTTGCCGAAAGACGCAGCAAACGGAACAAGGAACATACTTCCCTGAAAGACGCCTTATTCATCGGCGTTGCTCAGGCAATAGCTCTGATACCGGGCGTTTCAAGATCGGGCATCACAATGACCGCGGGTCTGTTCAAGGACCTTACGAGGGAATCCGCTGCAAGGTTTTCATTTCTTTTGTCGACTCCTGTTATTGCCGGTGCAACTGTTCTGGAGGGAAGAAAGCTTTTAAAGCACCCGCAGTCTTATCACCTTGATATTTTTGCGATCGGCGTTGTATCAGCCCTTATATCGGGACTTTTTGCGATAAAGTTTCTCCTTCGCTTTTTGAAGAAGCACCCCTTGAATATTTTTGCTTATTACAGGTTCTTGCTTGCCGTTGTCATAGTGCTCGCCCTGGCCGGAATGAACCATTTTTAAAAAGTAAGGGACCCCGCGGGCGTTGTGGAAAAGCAGCCTGTCCCCTTTTTGGAATAATATTTCCGGAAGAGATACATAAGTCAAAATTTAACCTTTCTTTCATAATTTTGTAATATCTTTTTGCTAAAGTTTCTTATAAGAGGAGGTGAATAATGAATATCTGCGCAGGTTATCAGGAGCAGTCAGGATACGGCGGCCATGGGGCTGCATGCCCGTATAACGGCATCGATGTTTGTATGGCTTCTTTCTCTGCGATGGTTATCGATAACTATCAAAGGGAAAAATGCTGCAGCACTGAAGATTTTGACGATTGCCCAATATTCCTGTCCAAAGTCTTAAGAAGGGCTTAAGGGACGCATTCCGAATGAATAATCAACTATTCATCCTTTTGTAACATTCCTGTAACAAAAAATATGTTACCCTCTTAAAAAAAGGAGGTTAACTATGCACCTGGATAGAATTTTCACAATATGTCCCTACCTGGCCGGAAGTCCTGAAGGCGGAATATGCCGGGCTGCAGCCACTCTTGTAAGGAATATCGAAGATATCGACCCCGATATGTGTCAGCAGGCATTTCGAATTGTGTTACCTCTATATTTCCAAGCTCCACGAGATAGATGTCATTCCGGCTTCAACGTGAATTGAGGACAGACCAGGGCTACTTTGCCGCCTCTTTAATCAAGTCTTCAAGATTTGAAAAATTACTAGATCTTCGATCAGGTGTCTAAGAAACTGAATCAACTTTAACATTTTTTACGCCCGGAACGCTCCTCGCGATTTTCTCTATTTTATGGACCAATTGTTCGTCCTCGAACTTCGATGTTTTGGCTTTTATGTAAATATTTCCATTTGAGGCAAACACTTCAGCGTCGGGTTTCAGATCTATTAACGCGACCTTGACTCTTGCCGTGAGCAATATGCTCTCCAGGGCTTCTTGTGATTCAGGAGTTGCCTTGAATTGCTCAAGCCTGACAGTCTGACAAATAATATCCGCAGCATTATCTACCGTAATTTTCTTTATGTGTATGACCAAATCATAGAGACTGGGATCCCATTTATCAATTCCATAAATATATTTGCACCATTTGCGTCTTTCTTTGTCATCGTTTTTCAGAACATTCAACGCTTCCCTTTTTGAAATCCCCTTACGTTCCATCTCGAGTTTCACTCGATCTTCCATGTCGGCGATGATTCTCACCTTGAGTAAATGAGAGATATTTCTTACAAAGAAATGGCCTGCGAGACCATGGTAGACTATATTGTCCCTTTGAAAATGCTCCAGCATGGAAACGTGCAGATAGGCCAGATATTTTTCCTTTGAATAGTTGAACCTTTCCAGGATGGAAGGGGCGTCATGAATGGCGCGGACCAGTTTGATTTCAGGAATATTAAACTCCTTTGATGCGTCGATAATAGCATCTCTTGCAATGCATTCATAACCCAATTTTCGGGCCACCTTCTCCGCTACCTCTTTCCCTTTGCTGTATGAACCTCGCGAAATTGTAATAATTGACATTCTGAACTTCTCCTCCAAAATAGATATTTTTCATATTATAAAAGAATTTCATCAGGAATTAACATTCTCTTTATCAAGAGAGCCGATGTGAAGCAGCTGGGGGAAAAGGCCCATCCATATTAAAGCGACAACATGACAGCCCTTCTACGATTTGAGACAGGCGCGCAATTCTGTTTTTGTTTGTAACCTTTCGATTCTTTTCAATGTCTATTATAATAATAAAAAGAGAGGGATAGAATTTTCTTAATTCCGGAGGAAGGAACAAAAAACCTCCGCACAAAAGGAGATGGAAATGAAAAAGACGGTTTGTCTGGTCCTTGTCGTTTTGGTACTGCTCTTTGCAATCACCATCCCCGGCTATGCACGTGATGGTGGTCACTTTCATGGCGATCACTTTCACGGCGGTCACTTTGGTGGGGATATCTGGATCGGGCCAGGATGGGGATGGGGCGGATGGGGTCCGTGGTGGTGGTGGGGTGCTCCTTACTATCCATATTATTCGGAACCACCCATCATCCAACAGCAGCCTCCGGCATATGTGCAGCCAACCCCGGAGCCGGAGGAACCGTATTATTGGTATTTCTGTCCAAATACCAAGAGTTATTATCCATACGTAAAAAAATGCCCCGGTGGATGGTTGAAGGTTATTCCGTCGGCTCCACCGGATGAGGAGGAATAAGGATGATGAAGCGCAATTCGATTATCTTTAGTATCTTTATATTTTTGGCGTTGTTATTGGCGGCTGGATGTGCGACTGTACCCAGGGGCCCCAGTGTCATGGCCCTGCCGGGCCACGGAAAGACCTTTGAGCAATTCCAGGCTGATGACGCTGTTTGCAGGCAGTGGGCAGCGCAACAGATCGGTGCGTCCCCTCAGGAGGCGATCAATAAGAATACCGCCGCAGGTGCGGCCGCCGGCACGGTTATCGGCGCAGGTCTTGGCGCAGCCATTGGCGCCGCGTCGGGTCATGCAGGTGCAGGCGCAGCTATCGGGGCAGGCAGTGGACTTCTAGTTGGAACGGCCTCAGGCGCCAACGCCGGTCGTTATTATGGATGGGAGGCGCAGCGTCGGTACGATATTGCGTATACGCAGTGCATGTATGCCAAAGGGAACGATATTCCAGGGATGGTCACGCGGCCTCGCCGTTCACGGCGGGTCATGCCCCCTCCTCCTCCGCCCCCAGGCTCAGGCTATTCTCCGTCATACCCGGAGACGTCACCTCCGGAGGAGTAGCGGACTGCGTGGAGATTTCTATGAGGCTGATATGGCGTGTTAGAGCCAAGGTTTAAAAAAATGTAATGATGCCTGAAGTCAGGCCAAATGTCTAAATAGAGTCTGTCCATAAATTATAAGTATTGGAAACAAAAAGATAAATGGTAAAATTGCAGAGAAAACAAAAACCATGGAGGAAGCCTTGAAATTGCTGAAGGAACTTAAACTGCAATTTGAAAAAGAGCTATGGGCCTTGAACCCGGAACTGGCTGTAATGGACACGATACTGAACCAGCATGCTGAGATATATGAAATAGTGAAGGATGACATAACCAGGGGCAAAGAAAGCAGCAGTCTCGGCAGGCAGGACATGCCGACAGTGGAACAGATAGTCAGGGCGGCGATATACAAAGAGATGAAAAACCTGACCTATCGTGAGCTTGAGCATGCGCAACATGATTCGAGGATGTGCGCGGTATTTGTCAAACTTGACGATCGGAAGCCGTTTTCCTTTGAAGCGTATCAGAAATACATATCCCGGATAAGCGGAGAAGCGCTGGATAAGATAATGGTAGCGATCAATAAAATCGCAATAGGCGAAGGGCTCGAAGACGGGAAAAGCATACGGACCGACGGGACCGTAATAGAGACAAACATACATTATCCGACAAACAACTCATTGATATGGGACTGCATCAAAACCATAGATCGACTGTTGAAGAAACTTAAGGACAGTGGTGTGGAGATCAAGGTGCGGAGCTACAAAAGACAGGCGAAAAAGAACCATTACAAAATCAACAACACCAAAGCGAAAGAGGAACGGAAGGAAGAATTCAAGAAACAACTGAAGTTGTTACGCAGCGGCATCAACCAGGCAGAGAGGGCATTAACGGCAGGACTGCCCAAAACGATAGAAGGATGGATAGTTGCAGAGGCGGTAAGGAAAGAATTAAAAGGCGTGTTGCCGAAGGCCGAGAAAGTATATGATATTTCTCGTCGACATGAGATCTTTGGGGAGAGCGTGCCGAACGAAGAGAAAATATTTTCGATCTATGAAGACCATACGGATATCATAGTGAAGGGGAGGCGTGAAGTAGAATTTGGACATAAGATAAACCTTGCGACAGGCCGGAGCAACCTGATACTTGATTGCAAGGTGCTGGAGGGCAATCCTGCCGACACAACACTTTATGGAGTTGTGATCGATCGCATCAAGGATAACTATGAGATAATCCCCCGTGATATGGTGACGGACGGCGGCTATGCATCAAAGGACAATGCGAGGATAGCGCGGGGCAAAGGGATCGTAAACATCGTCTTCAATAAAATAAAAGGTTCGCTGAAGAACATCGTCAGAAGCGCAAACATGGAAACCCGGCTGAAGAAATGGCGCAGCGGGATTGAAGCAGTTATCTCGAACCTGAAAAGGGGTTTTGAATTGTTCCGGTGCGAATGGAAAACAAGGGCGAGATTTGATGCAAAGGTGTACTGGAATGTGATTGTTTACAACATTCGTGTGATGACAGGAGCGCTCCTTGCGAAGATGCAAACGCAGATGCAATGAAGACAGGCAAAAGGCAGATCACAAAAGAAGTATAAAGGGATATCCACGTCCGAAACCATGAAAAATATGACGACAGCACGGTTTTTGAAGGATACGGACCAAAATCCGAAACTGTCCCGGCACTGCCGGGACAGTTTTCTGTTCGGAAATTAGAAAAACGGTAGTTTGTGGACAGACTCTATTTAGTCTGGAAGAAGATGATTGGGAGGCAGACGCTCCTTGAAGACGTTCCCGACGGTCACTCCGATTGCCGCTCCGATGATAGCCCCGGCAACGAAATCTGAAAACCAGTGGATCGTCATTGAAACGCCCACACCTACGTAAAGAGCGTAGAGCAGAGCAACGCATCGCACCACTTTGCTGCCCGGATATAGCATCCATATAGTTGCTGCCATCGCGAATGCGACCGTGGTATGTGAAGACGGCCAGCCGAAAAAGATTCCTCCCTTCAAGAATCCGAAATGAAACTCTCTGCTGGTATCGATCAGCGTGCCGACGGAGTGTCTTGGACCTGGCCTTCCGGTGAATGCTTTGTAGAGCGAAGAGATGAGAAGGCCGATGATGGCTGCCTGTGCTGTTGAATACGCGCTATGGATCTCGCGCTGGTTCTTACGGACAGAACCGACTAAATACGAGACGATTGGAAATACCGCCGGTACGAGCCAGCCTAAGATGACAGCCGAAAAAAGATAACCCGCAAACGGTCTGGCAGCTTCAAAATACATCCAGTCAAAGCCCGAACAGACGATAAACAGAGTAGCACCGATCGCAATGATATGCCATAGAAGGTTACGCCCCCAAAAGGACCGGAGAATATTGCGCGGGAGCGTATAGAAGAAATCTCGCGTCAGAGCCGTCATGATGACTGGCCTCTTAGGTGTGCCAGCCCGTGATCATTGGCCTTACTCAATTCATACCTTTCAAGTGAAAAATACTCTATCACACCCTACTGAAGAAATCGAGGTGATCGATGCAGATTTCAAGAGCCTTGTGTTTAGAAGGCTTTTAAGATTCGTGATGTGAAGCTGGTCGGCTGATGGCCGACGCTCAATTCTTGAGGAACTCTTGTTGAACGCCGCAGGGAAGTGCTGTATCATTTAGACGAAGGGCCATGGAACATTCTGTAACGGTCAAGGGGTTGAAAATACGATATCTCCGGAAGGGTCGCGGTCAGGCCTTTGCGCTTCTCCACGGGATGAGCTTTTGCGCTGAGACATGGGTTGAGATGGGGCTTTTCGATGAACTCGCCAGGGGTTACAGCGTCTATTCTTTCGATATGCCCTATGGCGCCAAGAGCAGGTCCGAGAAGTTCGATGCCTCAAACAGGGATGAGTATGCGGAATTCCTGAAGGAACTCCTTAACTCGCTTGGCATGGATAAGCCTGTCTTATTAGGGGCGTCCATAAGCGGGGAGGTAATCCTGAGATATCTGTCAAAGGGGTATGCTGCGAAGGCGGCTATAGTTGCAGGGCCTGTTGGAATCAAGGGCCTTGTCCCTAGACTTGGCATGATTACCACACCTCTCCTTGCGATATGGGGAGAAAAGGACAACATATCCCCGCCGGAGAATGCGGAAATTCTCGCAGGGCATGCTAAGAAAGCGGAGGCGCATATCATTAAGAACGCAGGCCACGCCTGCTACATAGACAGACCGGAAGAGTTCATGTCGCTCGTCAGGGATTTCCTCGGGAAGACCAATTAAGATCAGTTTGCCGGAATTTGACATATTCTGGATTAAACCGAAATAATTGAACTATGGACAGGCGGTATAACTCTTTTGGCTCATATATCAGGAAGCGGTTCGGTGCGGCTGTCTATAAAGTAAATGTTGATGCCGGGTTCACATGCCCCAACAGGGACGGAACAATCGGGGACTCGGGATGTATTTACTGCAACAATGACAGTTTCCGGCCGAATTCCTGCAGGCCGACGCTGTCGGTGAGTGAACAGATAAAGAGCGGCATTGAATATATCAAAAAAAGATACAAGGCCGAAAAATTCCTCGTCTACTTCCAGCCTTATACAAACACTTATGGCCCTGTTGATGAATTGGAGCGCCTTTATAAAGAGGCGCTCTCTGAATCTTCTGTCATAGGGCTTGCTATCGGCACAAGACCGGATGCCATAGATGGAGATAAGATTGCGCTCCTCGAATCCCTGGCAGATAAACACTTTATTCTCGTCGAGTATGGCATGCAGTCAATATATGACAGAACGCTTGAGTTTATAAAACGCGGACACAACTATGCAACATTTCGAAAGGCGCTTGACCTGACTGAAGATAGGGGCATATTCGTAGGCGCCCATATTATAGTGGGTTTTCCGACAGAAACAAGGGAAGAAATGCTTTCGATGGCTGATGAGCTTTCTCATCTCCCGATCGGTTTTCTCAAGATCCATCAACTTCAGGTGATAAAAGACACGCCTCTTGAGATTATGTACAAAGAAAATCCCTTTTATACGTTTGGATACGAAGAATATCTCGAATTTGTTGCCGACTTCATTGAAAGACTTTCTGCCCGGATAGTTCTGGAGAGACTATTTGCCATGGCGCCTGACAGCATTTTAATAGCGCCTCGGTGGGGCAAAAGCAGACAGCAGATTTTGCGGGATATTGAGAAAAAGCTGGAGGTCAGGGATACCTTTCAGGGGAAAAGAATGAAAATTCCGGCTGGAACTTCACGGTGAAAAAACCCGTCATTGCCGTCATAGGCGGAAGGAGGCCGGAGAAATCACTCTTTAAAGAAGCTGAAGAAGTGGGCAGGTTGATCGCTCAAAAGGGGGCGGTCCTTGTCTGCGGCGGTCTCGGCGGAGTAATGGAAGCCGCATCAAAGGGGGCTAAATCAGGGGGCGGGCTGACCCTCGGCATCCTTCCGCAAAATGATTCAAAAGACGCAAATCCATACATAGATATCTCTGTAGCTACCGGATTGGGGATCGCAAGAAATGTGATCATAGCCCGGACTGCGGATGCTCTCATAGCAGTCGGCGGCGAATACGGCACACTCTCGGAGATCGCATTTGCACTGCAGATGGGGAAACCTGTAGTTGGTATCAAAACATGGGACATAAAGGGCGTTATCCGTGCTGAAAATGCTGTAGATGCAATAAATAAAATTTCTGAGACTTTGAAATTTAATGAGTAATCAGCTTAGTTATCTTAGATTCGGAGGATACCTGCTCGAAAAGAAGCTCATAAGCGAAATAGATATCATCAAGGCGAGGTTTATTCAGAAAAAAAACAATCTCAGGATCGGAGAACTCGCCGGGAGCCGGGGCTGGCTTGTTGAAGATGACATACAGAAAATATTAATAATCCAGGAAGAGACATGCGAAAAATTCGGAGAAATTGCAATAAGAGAAAAATATCTGTCAAAGGAACAGATAGCAACACTTTTAAGAGAACAGGAAGATGACTATTTCTTTTTTGGTGAAGCACTGGTCAAGCTCGGGGCAATTTCCGAGGAGCAGCTTATAGTAGAACTAAAGGAATTCAACAAACTAAAACTTCAGGGTCATATTTCGTAGAGAAGAATGTGTCTCAATATTTTATTTTATTCCGTAATGAATGGCCACTATTCCACCGGTTAATCTTTGATAGGAAACTTCTTTCCATCCGGCGGATATAATCAAATTGACGAGTTCCGAAGGTGACGGGAAGTCTTTTATCGTATTGCCTAAATATCGGTAGGCAGTAGGGTCCGATCGGAAAATTCCGGAAACTAAGGGCACAAGTTTAAGGAGATAAAAGGAATAAGCTTTTTTCAAAATCGGATTTATCGGCTGACTGAACTCAAGACAGACGAAACACCCTCCGGTTGTCGTCACGCGGTAAAATTCCTTTAATGCCTTCAGCCTGTCATTAACGTTTCTTAATCCGAAGGTTATTGTTACCGCGTCAAACCAATCATCCTCAAAGGGAAGCCTCTCGGCATTTCCCACCTTGAAGGTTATTTTGTCATTTAGACCGGCCTCGCTGACCTTTCCTCTACCGATCTCAATCAGTTCCCGGGAAAAATCCAGACCTTCAACTTTAGCATTGCCCCTCCAGAATCTGCAGAGTTCAATGGCCATATCTCCCGTGCCTGTGCAGACATCGAGGACCCTGTGGCAGTCAATTTTGCCCGTCTCTTTGGCCACCTTTTTCCGCCAGCCGATATCGAGCCCCAGGCTCAAAACATGATTCAAAAGATCGTAGCGGGCCGCGATCCGGGAAAACATCTCCTCTACCTTTCGGGGATCGCGCTTTTTATGATCTATGGAATTCATGATCGTTCAATTTTCACTCTTTTCCAAAGAGGGACTTTTCAAAAATGTCTTTTTCCTTAAGTTCGAACATTGACAGCCCCTTTTATCCTTCGGATTCGCCTTCTTAAGGCTCTCTACAATTATCCTGCCGACATTCAGAGCTTCTTGAAAAAAAATCTCTTTTAACTCGCCGTGGCTCCAGTCAGGCCCGACACCTTCAGCCCTGTTGACAATAAGATAAATGCCTGCATAACAGGCCCCTATCTCCCTTGCCAGATATGCTTCAGGGCAGAAACTCTGCCCGATGACATCGCCCCCGAGAGTTTTTATCATTTTCACTTCAGCACGGCTTTCAAAATGCCTGCCATCGGTGACCGCATACACTCCCGGGGAAACATCCCGATCAGGCAACAGCTCTTTGCTTGACTTCACAAGGGTTCCTGAAAGTTCCGGACAGACCGGATCACGCATGACAAGAAGATATTCATCGGAAAGATAAACGTCTCTTCTCATGGATAGGTCAATATAGTCGTCGGGAATTATAAAATGCCGCAGTGCGAGATCTTCACTGATCGACCCCACACCTCCTTCTGCAAATATTGTATCTATACCGGCCTGTTCCAATACCCAAAAGATCTGTTTCGACGCATCGGCCCTTCTCGTGACCGCCCGCCAGCCGTGCATCCTGACTGTGAGCACTTTATCGCCATTAATCTCCAGGACTTTGAATTCAGGGCTTTCACCAAAGGGGGTTGTAAAAACTTTTTTTTCTAATACTCTTGTATCAGGCAGTTTAAGGTCCTCGGGAAAATTGATCGAAAAAGTGCTTGACCCGCCGATAAAGGCTTTGGCGGCTTTAGGAATTCTATTCATAAACCTTCAATAGATTAAATTCAGTATCCCGTTGCGCCGGGATCTTTCCCGTCCTCCTTATCAGATCGACCATCTCCCCGACAGTGATTCTGTGAGACACCCCTGCCGCCCGGACAACGTTCTCTTCGATCATGATACTTCCCAGGTCATTGGCTCCGAAGGACAGACAGACTTGACCGATGTCTTTGCCTTGTGTGACCCATGAGCCCTGGACATTCGAAAAATTATCGAGAAATAAACGGCTTACGGACAAGGTCCTCAAATATTCAATGGATGAGACCGGTCTGCCGCCTAAGGCGGAATTTCCGGGTTGAAATGTCCACGGAATAAATGACATGAATCCTCCTGTTCTGTCCTGAAGGTCTCTTACTTTTTGGAGATGCGATATCCTCTCCCCGATGGTTTCAACCGTACCCATCATCATGGTAGCTGTAGTCTTAAGCCCGAGTCTTTGGGCCTCCTCCATAACTTCCAGCCATCTGGCGGCGGATATTTTGTGTGGACTTATCTTTTGCCTCACCTCATCAACCAATATCTCGGCGCCGCCGCCCGGCAATGAATCAAGACCTGCCTTCCTGAGTTCCTTCAGCGCGTCTGTGACAGATATTCCTTCCGATTCAGCTATATGAATAATTTCAGGGGGAGAAAGGCTGTGGATCCTGATATCGAATTTCCTCTTTATCTCCTTGAACATATTGATGTAATAGTCAATTCTCAGATCAGGGTTAATGCCTCCCTGAAGCATTATCTGAGTGCCGGAAAGATCAATTGTTTCGGCAACTTTCTTTTCAATCTCTTCCTGGCTCAAAACATAGGCATCCGGATGGCCCTTCGGCCTATAAAAAGCACAAAAAGAACACTGATTTTGACAGACGTTAGTGTAATTGATATTCCGGTCTATCAGAAAGGTCACTATTCCCTCCGGATGTTTTTTCTGACGGGCCCGGTCCGCTGCATGGGCAAGCTCCATGAAATTAGCCTCTTTAAAAAGAAAAACTGCTTCATCGAAACTTAATCTTTCACCCCCGGCGAAGTCATTAAAAATTTGCCTTGTTCTCATTTGTTCACACCTGAGTGCATATCTATAAACTTAAGTTCCGGGACCCCTTCGAGGTCCCCGGTCCCTGATGCAAGCTTATAAAAATACAGCAGGCCCTCCCGGTACTCTTTCCCGAAATCGAACCTGAGAGACCTGAAATAGTCTATGAGAAAAGAAGAACTGAAAGGCTCCCATCTGGCAGCGTATTCCGCGATCTCCGACAGATGCTGCATGGAGTAATCCATCGATTTTTTAAATATATCGTACACATATTCTGTAGTATCTACTTGTGTCTCGGCAAAACTTTGTCTTACCGCCCAGACTGCGTAAACCATCTTTTTCCCGGTGAGTCTCTTCCACTCAGCCCCTAAATCGTATAGATAATAATCTTTTGACTTCACATAGTGCTTCAACGCTATATCGCCGATCAGCAATGCCGCATCCGCGTCCGAAAGCATGCCGTCTAAGTCAGGGGGCCGCACTATATACTCCGGATCTACCTGGTAACCATGACTCAGGACCAGTTTCACCAGCACCTGTGATGTTGCCGAGGTGCTCGTAAGTGCAACCTTTCGGCCCGATAACTCACTAAGAGGAACGCGGCTGAGCAGGAGAATGCTCTTCACGTCACCGTCCGAACTTACTGTAAAATCCGGTAAAAGAACAAGAGAGCTATTATGACGGGCATATTCGATGGAGGAGATAGGCGAAATATCGAGCCTTCCGCCGATCAAAAGATTGTTAAGCTCGGTCGGCGTACCTTTCATAAGTTCTATGTCCAGCAGGGCATGGCTCTTCACCAAACCGTAATAAAGGGGAAGACAATTCAGAAACTGTATATGCCCTACCTTAGGCCTCAACGATGCCATCTTGTCCCTTCTTCTTATATACCCTGATCACGTTATATAAAGTGTCTCTCTCAACGGGTATCCTGCCGGTCGCAAAGATTATTTCTAATAGTTGATCCCTTGATATCGACTGATCGGTCTCGGCGCCCGCAGCATGGGTTATTTTTTCTTCCACAACCGTGCCGTCAAGGTCGTCGACACCAAAGAGAAGAGAAAGCTGTGCAACCTTGAGACCAAGCATGATCCAAAATGCCTTGATATGAGGGAAGTTATCAAGGACAAGCCTGGAGATTGCAAGCATCTTGAGATTTTCGAAGGCGCTAGGTTTCTTGAAATTGGGAAGTTGGGTATTTTGCGGGTGAAAGGGCAAGGGAATAAAGGATTGAAATCCCCCTGTTTCATCCTGAAGATTCCTCAGGGTCAGAAGGTGGTCGATCCGCTCCCCGGCATTTTCGACGTGCCCGTAAAGTATGGTAGCGTTCGACTTGAGGCCGAGGCTATGGGCTGTCTTCATGACCTCTAACCATTCTTCCGAAGTGGCCTTTTTCGAACAGACCGCTTCCCTTACCCTGTGGTTCAATATTTCTGCACCTCCGCCGGGGAGTGAGCCTAACCCGGCCTCTTTAAGTTTTATCAAAACCTCCTTTGCTGAAAGGTTTGCAATTTTAGAAAAGTATGCTATCTCGACTGCAGTGAATGCCTGAATATGAACCTCGGGCATAACACCTTTAAGCCGGGAGAGCACTTCAAGGTAATAATCAAACGGAAGCTCGGGATGAAGCCCGCTGACGATATGAAACTCGGTTATACCGAGATCTCTTGCAGACCGGGCTATCGCAAGCACCTCATCTATTGTCATAGCATATGCATCAGCGTCTGATTTATCACGGCTGAAAGCGCAGAACTTGCAGCGTGATACGCAGATATTGGTCAGGTTTATATGACGGTTCACATTGAAGTAAGCGTAATCACCGGCCTTCCTTTCTCGGATCTTATTTGCAAGCTGTCCGATGGAAATGAGATCATTCGAGTCCATAAGAGCCATTGCATCATCCTTGGAGAGCCTAATACCCTTCTCCACTTTTTCCGCAATCTCATTAAAACTATTTTTTACCATTCTAATTTATACCTCTTTATTTTGACTCTTCTTCCCACCTTCAGTGGTATCTTTTTATCTCTGAAAATTCTAAGTCTGTCCCCGTTCTCTAAAGTGGAATCAGTGGATTACTGCTTCCTCCAACCCTTGAATAAATCATGATCGATCCTTAAAAGATTCAAAATCTTGCCGACTACAAAATTCACCATGTCATCGACTGTCTTTGGATGATGATAAAAAGCAGGCATGGCGGGCAGAATCTGTGCGCCCGCCCTTGCAGCCTTTACCATATTCTCCAGATGGATCAGACTGAGCGGGGTCTCGCGCACTACTAATATCAACTGCCTTTTCTCTTTGAGCGCCACATCAGCCGTCCTCTCGAGAAGATTTGTTGAGATGCCGTTCGCTATTGCGCCCAGCTTTCCAACACTGCACGGGGTAATAACAACCGCTTCCGGCACGCCCGATCCGCTCATGAAGGGCGCTTCAAAATCATCGTTTTCCCAGACTTCTACATTATCTCTGCTTTTTGATAAACCCGATACCCCGAGTTCTTCTTTCATTACCTGTTTGCCGGCAGATGTTATGACCACATTAACGTTATGTTTCCTGAGGGCAAGTTCCTGAACAAGTCTGACTCCGTAAATACTCCCGCTTGCTCCTGTTATGCCGACTACAAAATCAGACAACTCCCGACCTCCCGAAGACCACTTCAATCACGACAAAGCAGAACATTATCACACTGATAAATCCGTTCATAGTAAAAAAGGCCACATTCAACTTTGACACATCATCAGGTTTAATCAGGCTGTTTTCATAAGCGAGGAGAAACGCTGCTATGACAACGCCGGCAAAATAGAATATTCCTAAATGAAGACGCGCTCCCGATAGAATAAATAGTCCTATCGAAACCGCGTGGAGCAATTTGGTAAGCGTGAGTGAATATCTTATGCCGAATCGAACGGGTATAGAAAAAAGTCCGTGTTTTCTATCAAAATCTATGTCCTGGATGGCGTATAAGATATCAAAACCGGCTACCCAGAATAGAACTGCTATTCCGATAAGAAAGGGTTCCGGGCTATAGGCATCAGTCACAGCTATCCATGCCCCTATCGGGGCCAGTCCAAGGCAGAGTCCGAGGACGAAGTGTGAGAGCCATGTGAACCGTTTGGTGTAAGGATAGACTACAAAGGGGACAACGACGAGAGGCCACACATAACGGCATATCGGGGCAAGGTTATAGACCGCTAGTAAAAAGACGGCCAGACTGCCCACTGAAAACAGAATCACATTTCTAATAGAGAGTAACCCTTGGGGTAATGCCCGTTCAGCAGTCCGCGGGTTATGGCGGTCAATTTCGATATCAATCAAGCGGTCCGCGGCCATGGCAAAACTCCTTGCGCCGACCATCGCGACGGTAATCCATACAAGAGTCAAGAAGTCCGTCACCCTTTTCTGCGACAAAAAGGCGCCGAGATAGGCGAAAGGGAGCGCAAAAATGCTGTGCTCAAATTTTATCATTTCCAGATAAATCTTTATTTTACCCATGGGTTACTTTACTTCTTCGATACCGATCGGGTAGATGCGCTGGAAAAGCTTTTTCAGCGACTCCTTATAGACCGTAAGTCTGGTCAGCCGACCTTTTAGTAAAATACTTTTCCCATTACATACAGTCATGTGAATGGAATCAAATCTTGTCGCTTTGAAAAGATTTTCCAGCGTGTCTGCCCGATCGCACTGATCACGGTTATTCAATTCTGTATTCCTTCCATCTTTTATCCACAAGCTTCTTTATCTCATCGGACATCTGTATTTCATCAGGCCATTCCCTCTGGTATCCCTCCTCCGGCCATTTCTTTGTTGCATCGATCCCCATCTTTGCCCCATAGATGGGCCTCGGTGCAGAATGATCAAGGACATCGAGGGGACCCTCTGCTGTCATGATGTCACGCGCAGGGTCGACATTATTGAAGGCCTTCCATGCGGCCTCGGAAGTATTCTGTACGTTCACTTCTTCATCGAAAATGACAACGAATTTTGTGAACATCATCTGTCCCAGCCCCCATACCGCATTTATTATCTTCCGCGCGTGCATAGGGAAAGATTTCTTTATTGAAATAAGGGCGCAGTTATGAAAGACCCCTTCAATCGGAAGATTCATATCCACAATTTCGGGGAACTGCATCTTGATGAAAGGCAGGAAAACCCTTTCAGTCGCCTTTCCCATGTAACAGTCTTCCATCGGCGGCTTACCGACGATAGTCGCGGGATAGATAGGATCTTTCCTCTGGGTTATACAGGTGACATGGAAAACAGGATAATTGGCAGCACCGGAATAATAACCCGTATGATCACCGAACGGACCCTCGATTCTCTCTTCTGCTGCCTCCACATATCCCTCAAGAATGATCTCGGCCTTTGCAGGGACCATGAGATCTACAGTCTTTGCCTTTACTACCTCAACCGGCTTTCCCCTCAAAAAACCGCTGAAAAAAAACTCTTCGATACCGTAAGGTAAAGGGGCTGTAGCCGAAAATATAGTGACCGGGTCGCCGCCGAGGGCAACGGCAACCTCGGTTCTCCTGCCCTGTTTTGCATTCTTTCTGAAGTTCACGGCGCCGTCATGGTGTGTGTGCCAGTGCATTCCGGTCGATCTTTCATCATAGACCTGCATACGGTACATCCCGAGGTTCTGCCTGCCGCTCTCGGGGTCTTTTGTGATAACCAGTGGAAGAGTGATGAAACGGCCTCCGTCATCAGGCCAGCATTTGAGAACCGGATAGTCATACAATGAAAAGTCTTTGTCTTTCACGATTTCCTGGCAGGACGCCTTTTTCACTTCCTTGGGCCTGGAAGCGCCGAGTTTATATAGGTCAAACAACGCCTCTATCTTACGGCGTAATTTCATTTCGAGATCAACTTTCAAGATAGAAGAAAACTTCAGGCCGAGGCCGTTGAAATCCTCCAGACCCAGGGCCCAGGCCATGCGCTGATAAGAGCCGAATAGGTTGATGGCAATCGGCATTTGAGAACCTTTGACCCTTTCGAATAACAGCGCCGGCCCGCCCTTTTTTGATATGCGGTCGGTAATCTCGGTCACTTCAAGGACGGGATCAACCTCTGTTTTGATGCGGACCAGTTCCTTCTTGTCTTCAAGAAAATCTATAAACTCTCCCAGGTCGTTAAATGTCATGGTTTTTCTCCGACCAATCCTGATTTGAATATATCCTTTAATGTCTTGGCAGCCCTGTAAAGTGAAAATTTAAAGGTCTGATTCCTGACCGCCTTGGACTCGCTCAGCACCCAGCTTAAAAGAATACCTTGGGCAGCTCCGAAGATGACCATCTTCGCAACACGGCTATCGAGGTCCTTACGGTAAATTCCTTTTCTTTTCCCTTCTTCAAGAATCTCCTCGATGAGGTCAAGGAACTGGACGATGCGGTTGATCGTGTAGTTTGTCAGAAAAATGCTGGACTGCTTCACATCAACCATGAAGAGTTCCGCCAAATGCCTGTTCTTCTTGAACATTCTTACGACAAGAGAAAAGACGGCCTTTAATTTCTTGTTCGGGTCATCAAGGCGGCTTATCTTCTTTTTGATCTCATCGATGATCCCACCCCATTTTTCGTCAAAGAGTGCGAGGAGAAGCTCCTCTTTGCTTTGAAAATAATTATAGAGGGTGCCCTCTGCCACCCCGGCTTCGTAAGCTATCTCCGCGACCTTTGTCTCGGAGTACCCGCGTTTGACGAATGTCCTGAGCGCCGCATCAAGAATGACGAGGCGTTTGTCAGCCGCTTTTGTATTGGATTTGCTGAACATATTACCTATTGCTTACTCAAATTTATTAAAGCCTTCTCTAACCGTCCGGCAGCAGGGGCTTTCCGGCCTTCGCGTACTTCCCGCAGCGACGGTCTGATTATAATATCAAATAATGAGTGAGTGCTCACTCAATTTTATTGAAAGAATATCCTGTTTGTCAAACAGAAAATTTGTCGGGCTCATTTCGGTCCCCGAACCTGATATATGGAACATTCCGTGAATTATGATCGAATAGCTGTCCGTTTCAGGAGCGTCAAGTATGTTTTTGTAATCCATATAGAACCTTAAAGTTTTCTTTTCCAATTTTTTCCCGTATGAAGGGCATTTTGCCCGATTGTAATCGCATATGTCTGATAAATATCTGTAAATTTAAACATTTATAATTCGGCATATCTTTTGCTTACTATCGGACATATTGTTTTTTAGTAACTCAGGGCCGCCGTGGGCGGCTGTGAGAGTTGTTTTTTCTAATCGCTTCTGCAGTACGCATTTCCTTGAAATTTTGATAAGGAGGTGAGGCAAGAAAATTAAACTGGCTCGTTGCCGTAGTCTTTTTCGTCTGTGGTTCTCAGACACTTTTCCTTTTTGTCGAATCGCTGACAGGCCAAGGGTGATGATAGAATCACTTCAAAGAGTTTTTTTGAGTTTGCACCAAAAGGAGGTTGTAAAATGGTCGGTTTAAAAAGAGCAAAATATATAGCAATTGTCCTGGGCATATCTGTAATGTTCATCGTCGAACAAGTCGCTGTTTCCTATGGTAAGACCGCAGAAGAGATCAATGCAAGCGCCAATACGGCCCTGAGCCTTTTCAAAAAGAAAGTGAAAGGCGCGGATGAGTATTTGAAAATCGCGAAAGGTGTGCTTGTCATGCCCGATATTACTAAGGCGGCGTTTATAATCGGAGGGCAATATGGCACGGGTGCTCTGAGAGTCGGCGGCAAAACTGTCGATTATTACAGGTTGGTGTCGGGTTCGCTCGGCTATCAAATAGGCGCTGAGAAGTACGATATGGTTATTATCTTCACGACCGCCGAAGCTTTGAGGAAATTCCGGGCGAGTGAGGGCTGGGAAGCCGGTGTGGACGGTGAAGTGACTCTTATAGATGTCGGCGCACAGGTCTCTGTTGAAACCCTGAGAAGTCAGCACCCTGTTGTCGGTTTTGTATTCGACCAGAAGGGCTTGATGGCCGGGGTATCGGTCAAAGGCGCAAAGTTTACCAAGATAAAGCCTGATTGATGCAGGCTTTATGCTCTGGAGTGCCCCCTCCACCCGGCGCAACTGGCATATTAACCCGAAGACTGCAATTCACTAAATATTCGGGAAGGCATAGTGGCAGAAAAAGCTTGACAGCAGCACCTTTGTGGGCGGTCAGATATCAAGGCCGCCCTGATATTTTTATTCAGAAGAAATATATGGCGGGGAAAGCCCAAATTCTGTCCCGAAGGCTTTCGGGATTTTTATGCCACTATGCCTTCCCGAATCTCGGCATATACTTCTCGGGGCAGGATCGCTTTCCAACCCAGAAAAAAGAGGCAGATTGAGGCTATAGCTTATGCGATTAAGAGGCGGGAAAAATCTTTCCAGGGTTGAGGATGTTCTTTGGATCAAAAACCTTTTTGATGGATTTCATAATCTCCATCTCAGCTTTCGATAGCTCCATTCCGACATAGTTCGACTTTGAGAGTCCGATGCCGTGTTCTCCCGATATAGTGCCGCCCAGAGAAAGGGTATCTTTAAAGATTTGCGCGACAAGTCTCACCCCCATTGCATATTCTTCCTTGTCAGCCTTGTCGACCATTATATTTACATGGATATTCCCGTCGCCCGCGTGCCCAAAGTTTACGATTTTAATGCCACTTTCCTCCGAGAGCGCCCTTAGCCGTTTCAACATCTCTGTAACCATATTCCTGGGTACGACTATGTCCTCGTTGATCTTTGTAGGCTTGATCCGGTAAAGGGCAGGAGATATGGACCGCCTCGACGCCCATATCCTATCTCGTGCATCTTCATCCTCTGCCACTTTAATTTCTGCGCCGAGCCCGCAGCATATATCTGCTATCTTCTCCGCCTCTTTTGTTATCACAGCCGGGTGTCCGTCCAGTTCTATAAGTAATATGGCCTCCGCATCCCGGGGAAATCCCACGGGATTAAAGTTTTCAACAGCAGCAATAGCCTCATGATCCATGAACTCAAGGGTTCTCGGAATTATCTTTGAAGATATAATCTTTGATACCGCACTGCCCGATGCCTCCAGATTATTAAACACAGCGAGTAACGCAACAACCTCTTCGGGGAGAGGAAGGACTTTCAGCCTTATCTTTGTAAATACAGACAAAGTTCCTTCCGAACCTGTAAACAGCCTTGTCAGATCATAGCCGACAACCCCCTTTGATGTTTTAACGCCTGTGGTTAAAATATCACCGTTCGGAAGTACAGCTTCTATTTCCATCACATGGTCCCTGGTTACGCCATATTTCAACGCCCGCGGGCCGCCGGCATTTTCTGCGACATTCCCGCCTATGGTGCAAAAATTCATGCTCGCGGGGTCAGGCGGATAAAAAAGACCGGTCCTTTCGAGCTCCTGCTGCAGTTTCCCATTTATTACGCCTGGCTCACACAGAACATTAAGATTTTCAGAATTAATTTCAAGAATCCGTTTCATCTTCTCGAAGCTGAGAATTATCGCCCCTTTAGAGGGAACGGCCCCCGCGGTCATACCTGTGCCTGCGCCACGCGGGACAACGGGAATACCGTTTTCATAAGCGTATTTCATCACTTGCACTACGTCCTCTGTGTTATTCGGCCAGACTACTGCAGAAGGGGACATCTCAATCCCTGATGCATCGAAGCCGTAGCATAAGAGGTCTTCGGGAGCAATGGACAGTCTGATATCAGGCAAATTGTCAACTATGTGATTCATGTTGATACTATGATAGGGATTTGAGTCTAATCATTGATTTAAATTTATTTTATATCCCATTGAGGATGTTGAAAAGAGGCAAACAATCTTTATGCCTCTACAAGCTGCATTGAAATTACCTTTGAGATACCCGCTTCTTCCATTGTTATCCCGTAAATATAATCTGCCACGCTCATTGTGTTTCTGTTATGAGTGACCACAATAAACTGAGTGTCTTTCGAAAAATCCTTCACCATGTTGGCAAATTTCACGGTATTTATTTCATCGAGGGCCGAATCCGCTTCGTCCAGGATACAAAGAGGCGTCGGCTTTATAAGGAAGCTTGCAAAAAGCAGTGACAGGGCTGTGAGCGTCTTTTCCCCGCCGGAAAGAAGATTTATATTCTGAAGTCTTTTGCCCGGAGGCTGGGCAATGATGTCAATACCCGTTTCGAGGATGTTATTCTCGTCGGTCATAACAAGTTCGGCCCTCCCGCCCTCGAACAAAGCCAAAAATACCTCGGAAAATTTCGTTTTCAGAGCATCAAAAGACTCCCTGAGTTTTTTCCTCGTTGTTACATTTATCCTTGTTATCGCCTCTTCAAGCTCTGCTATAGATTTATTCAGATCGTCCTGCTGGTTCTTGAGAAATTCATAGCGCGTTCGCAGTTCCTCGTATTCTTCCAGGGTCCCCAGATTCACAGGGCCAAGTTCCTGGACTTTTTGTCTGAGTTCGACCAGTCTTTTTTCATCTTCTTCCGTCAATGCTTCGGCCTCTATCACATCCAACGCCAAACCATAATTCTGTTTGACATTCTCATAAAGGCCCTCCATTTTCAATTTATGCTCTGCCTTCCGGATATCGAGTTCGGATACTCTACTGGAAATAGAATCTATTTGATTTCTAAGGATTTTCAGCCCATGTTCAGTCGCAAGCAACTCCTGGTTCTCAGAATCTATTACTTCTTTTCTTCCCGAAATTTCTTTCTTGTACTCATCTGCAACCGAAACAAAGGTTTTTATTTTTTCCTCATTAGCTGTAACCTCTGTTCCACGCTGGAAGATACGAGATTGTATTGAAGACATTTCTTCCGACAAAAATTCCTTTTTTCGGTTGTTCTCTAAGGTTTCTTTTGTTGTATTTTCCTTTTCCTTACTGACTGCTTCCGCTCTTTCTTTAAGGGATGTGATTGTCAGCCTGATGTCCGTTACTTCTGTGCGATACTCATCGAGAGACAACTTGCTCTGAGAGATTTCTTCCTGTAGTGATGCACCATTTCGTTCTGATTCCGATTTTTTTGCGTCGGTTAAATTAATTTCTGTATTTTTTTCTATCAAAAGTTTTTCAACCGACTCTTTTTCCCTGGTTATCTGCTCAATTTCCAGCGAAAGATAGGCAATTTTTCTGCTTCTTCTTTCCTTTTCCTCCACATAATTTTCCGATGTCAATTTCAGGAGAGAAACTTCCTTTTCTTTACCTGTAAGGGCAGTTTCAATATTCCTGAGATCAGCCTCTTTTGTTTCGATCAATTGTTGGGTCGAGGCAAACTCAGCCTGTAAATGATCCGCCTTCTTCCTGTTTTCCTCTAAGGCGCTTTCGAGTTCTCTTATCTCTCTTTTCCTCCTGAATACGCCCTTTATCTCCCCGGTGATTACTGCACCCGATGGTTCTACTACATCCCCATCAAAGGTGACATAGTTTAAGCGGCGACCCGAGGCAACTAAACTGAGAGCTGTCTTCAGATCCCTGACTATAAAAATATTTTTGAAGAGACTTTTAGCAACTCCGGAAAACTCTTCCTGTGCCCGTATAAAATTCAGTACCCTTCCTTCGGAACCGGCGGGGACGTCTACTACTTCATCATGTTCCGGCACATCAACCGGGATAAATGCGGTTCTCCCCATCCCCTTTTCTTTTATTCTTGCGATAGCGGTTACTATGTCGTTGAACGAGGGAAGAATAAATGAATTAACTTTCTCTGAAAGAACACTCTCGACCGCCTTTTCATACTCATCGTCCGCTTCTATGACATCCGAAATTGACGCGACAAGAGGTAAATTCAGATCTTCCGATAAAACCTCTCTCGTCGAATCATCGAACAACAGCTCTCTGAGAGATTCAATTCGGGAAGAATAGGATGCCAGATCTTCTTTGACTTTTGACAGAGTTTCTCGGGTATTCTCAAGCCTGTTTTTCGTTGCCGATATTTCCTCAAAAATTATCCCTTTTCTTTCATTGAGCAACAATATATCATTATTCTTTTCGAGAAGGTTGGATTCGACGTCTTTTAAAGAAGAATCCAGTTCAGAAAGTGCCATCCTTAGATTTTCCGCGTCTTTGATCGAAGATTCTTCTCTATGTTTTAGACCTTCGAGATTCGATTGAAGTCTGTTCTGAGTATTTCTCAAATTGCTCAATTCTTCCGATATCCTGAAGATTTCCCGTCTTTTGCCTTCGAGTAAATCCTCTTTTTCCGCAAGTTCTTCCTCCACAGATCTAACAAAATCTGCTTTGTCCCTGAGTAATTCTTTCTGCCTTTCTATTTCGGACAGCAAATCTCTCTCGGCCAGTTCCAACTCCCTCTGCCTCATGAACAGATCTTGTTCTTTCTCGCCGAATTCCATTTCCTGCTGACGTAACTTCGCGAGATATTCATTGTGGTTATTTCTCTCCGTCCTTGCCACAGCTATGCCTTTTTCGATCTCCGAAATCTCTTTTTCCAGATTCTGGAACTTTATCTGGACCTGTTCCAGCACCTTCTCTTTTTCAAGAAGTTCGAGTCTCTTTGTCTCAGTTTCGTTTTCTATCTTAGAAAGGTCCGCCTTCTTAAGAGATTCTTCTTCTTTGAGAACGTTATATTCGGACAGAATCTTTTCGAAAGATTCCTTCAAAATTTGGTAATCCCATTTTGCAATCCTCAACTCGATGGAGTGGATCTCGGAAGTGAGCCTCTTATATCTTTCTGCTTTTTTTGCGAGTCTGTCGAGAAAACTTATCTGCTTTCTTACCTCTATGATGATATCATTTATTCTTTGAAGGTTTGCACGCGACGATTCAAGCTTGGAAAGGGCTTCTTTCTTTCGAACGTTGTACTTCATAACGCCCGCGACTTCTTCTATCAAAAACCTTCTTTCCAAAGGCTTTGCATTTAATATCTCCGAGATTCTGTCCTGCTCCAATATGGAATAGCTTTTTACCTCAAGGCCTGTATCAAGGAAGAGATCCCTGATATCTTTCAGCCGGCATTGACTTTTGTTCAACATATATTCGCTATCTCCGGACCTGTAGAGCCTTCTCGTTACCGAAACAGAATCGGACGAGCCTTCACCGTCTTCTCCCTGAACGGACTGTTGCGGGCTGTTCAGTCCGGAAATGATCATTGTTACCTCGGCCATACCCCTCGGCTTCTTCGAGACCGATCCATTGAAAATAACCTCCTCCATCTTTTCACCTCGGAGGCTCTTTGCGCTCTGCTCTCCCAGAACCCAACGGAACGCATCAACGATATTACTCTTGCCACACCCATTAGGCCCGACAATACCGGTAATGCCAGGGTGAAAATGGAACCCGGTCCTCTCGCCAAAAGACTTAAATCCTATCAATTCGATCTTCTCTATACGCATTTTTTAGATAATATAACTTATATGCATAATGCTGACAAGTGCTATTTGCGAGATTCTATTGTAATATCTGAAAATTCCGAGATCGGAGGAAAGGCTGTTCAAATTGTTCCACGTGGAACAATAAAAAAGAGAGCTTGATGTCAGGATGTTTATCCTATAAAATAAAGTGTCCAAAATAGCGCTGCGTATATTCTAAATATAAGGATTAAAAAAGAGTATTATGGAAAAAAGAGAAGAAAAAGAGAAATTGATTCAGGAAAAGATCGAGCAGGATGAATTCGTTGAGATGATGCAGCTCAGGGGAGTAAAACAGATAGTTTGGGACAAACTCATAAATGAAAAATTTTATAGACCGGAAGAAATAGATATAGAACCTCAATATATATTGAAATTGGAAGGCTGTGAAGCCATGGTTAGTATAGACTTTGTCATTAATCTTCCGCCTGCAAGTTTTGCAGTTATAAAATGCGCGAATTCAGGCTTAGAGTCTTGGGAAAGATATGTTATCGCCTTCGCAAGGACTGTAAAGGACTATCAGATACCCTATGCTATGGTCACAAACGGAGATGAGGCAAGGATAATAGATATTATTACGGGATTACTTGCCGGCGAAACCATGAAGGATTTCTACGATAGACAAAAGGCATTGGAAATAATGAATAATTTTAAAAAGATTCCCTGCTCGGATCACAGAACCGAAAAAGAAAAAAGAATAGTTTATGCCTTTGAGAACATCAAATATCCAACAAGCAAAAAGGAATAACTATCTAAATTATCCTTTATTATCAATATATTACACTCCATGATAGCGACGGGAGAGCTGTCGGTGAATTTCGGTGAATTATAGTTATGACGATGACCGGGCATCTGACCAGAATTTCGACGCTCTTACGAAATAAAAACTACCTTATCGAGCCCCCTGAAATGGGCATCGCTTGTCACAACCCTGCAATTATGCTCCAACGCAGTCGCGTAAACCGATTACGTCAGCCATAGGCAATGAGTATTTGATACTGAGGTCAGCAGCAAAAAGAGAAATACTCTTGCGCTTGTTTTGGATACGCTGAATTAGCAGATCATTACAACACCAGAAACCCGGACCAAAGAAAGGGACGGCTGAGAATTCAGAACCAGCGTTGACTGAGATTTTTTTCCTACTATAATTTAGGTAGATTCCCGGTTAAAAGTTCTCAAAAAGAAAATGAAAAAGCTCTTAAGAATATTAGGTTCCTGGTTCCTGTCGAAGCTGGACAGGATGGGGCATATGTTTCTGTTCCTGATGAATGCGGTTTATTTTATTTTTATTCCTCCCTTCAAATTCAACATATTTCTGAGACAACTCAGATTTTTGGGTTCCAAATCAATGGTTGTTATTTTATTCACAGGTACGTTTACCGGCATGGTTCTTGCCCTTCAACTCTTTTACACGCTCCGGAAATTCGGCTCCGAGGCTTTGCTCGGACCGGCTATAGCCCTTGGCCTCATTAGAGATCTTGGGCCAGTCCTGTGCGCCTTAATGGTGACCGGGAGGGCCGGGTCTTCTCTGACCGCAGAAATAGGCATAATGAGGATCACGGAACAGATAGACGCATTGACGGCAATGGCGCTTAATCCTATGCGATATCTCATTGTGCCCAATATAGTCGCTGGGATAATAGCTTTTCCTCTGCTTACCTTCATCTTTAATCTCATCGGGATATATGGCGGATATGTAGTCGGAGTGAATCTTCTTGGAGTTAGTTCAGGCACGTATTTTTCCCAGATGGAGAGTTTCGTAGATTTCGGGGATATAAGAATGAGTTTATACAAGTCATTAAGCTTCGGCGTAATAGTCTCGTGGGTATGTTGCTATAAGGGCTTTAATACTGAATACGGCGCTCAGGGTGTCAGCAAGGCCACGACACAAGCTGTTGTGATGTCCTCCGTATTCATTCTTATATGGGATTATTTTCTCAATTCCGTTTTAGTATGAGGGACTAAAATGATAGAGATTATAGGTCTTGAAAAGGCCTTTGGCGACCTGAAGGTGTTAAAGGGCTTGAATCTCAAAATCTCTGAAAAAGAAGTGATAGCTGTAATAGGACGAAGCGGCGAAGGTAAAAGTGTACTGTTAAAACATCTGATTGGCCTTGTAACGCCCGATAAGGGAAACATATTTATTGAAGGAGTAGATATTACAACATTAAAAAATAAAGATCTTGACACGATAAGAGAGAAATTCGGGGTCGTTTTCCAGGGCGGGGCCTTGTTCGATTCCCTGACCGTATATGGTAACGTCGCCTTTCCGCTAAGAGAGAAAACAAGGATCGGTAAAGAGGATCTAAGGGAAAAGGTGGATCAGGCGCTCGAGGTTGTAGGTCTCAAAGGAATGGGTAAAAAATATCCCGCAGAAATCAGCGGGGGTATGAAAAAAAGGGTCGCCCTTGCCCGGGCGCTTATAGCCGAGCCTTCCATAGTCTTATTTGATGAGCCCACGACCGGCCTTGATCCGATCATTTTGCATTCCATTCACAGACTCATCAAGAATACGCATAAAAAATATGGTTTTACCGGGCTGATAATCAGCCATGAAATTCCGGAGATATTCGATGTAGCAGACAGGGTTGCCATGCTTCACAATGGGGTTATTGTGGAGGTCGGTACGCCGGAGGAAATCAGAAATTCTTCCAATCCTGCCGTCAGGCAGTTTTTAACGGGAAGTACAGAAGGCCCGATAGAAGTTTTATCTTAAAGCTGGAGGCGATATGAAGATAGACAAGGAGTTGGCAGTAGGGATTTTTCTTCTAATAGGCATTTTTTCCCTCGCATTTATATCTATAAAGCTCGGCCGGCTTGAAGTATTAGGGAGCAAGGGATACTCCCTTTACGCAGAATTTGAAGATGCCGGAGGAATTAAGGCAGGCGCAGACGTGGATATCGCGGGCGTGTCGATAGGAAAGGTTAAAAGTGTGAGACTCGATAATTACCAGGCGCTTGTAGAATTTACTATCAATAAAAATGTGAAGATCCAAGCGGATTCTATCGCTTCAATCAAAACCAAAGGGCTGATCGGCGAGAAATTTGTCGAAATAACACCGGGCGCATCAGACAAAATCCTCCAGAACGGGGATAGAATCAGGGAAACAGAATCAGCCATTGACATAGAAGAATTGATATCAAAATATGTTTTCGGTAAAGTCTGAATAAATTAGCCCGAAAAAATGCGGTTGATCACAGATTCAGGCAGGCAAGGTGACATAGAAATCCCGAAAGCCTTCGGGACAGAATCCGGGTTTTCTGCGCCATATATTTCTTCTTGATAAAAATATCCAGGCATCTTTGATATCTGACCGCCAACAAAGGAGCTGCTGTCAAGCTTTTTCTGCCTATGCCTCCCGAATATTTAGTGAATTGCAGTTTTCGGGTTAAACAATCGAAAAATGGGTAATTTAGTTTGCAGTTCGAAAAGTATAAGCAGTAAACTAATGGGGGAGGAGAAATCGTGAAGCGGTTCGTATATTTTGGATGCATTGTAGCGCTGGCAGCATTATTACTTGCGGCGGGGAATGCGCTTGCACTGAATCTGGAGCATCAATCCCCCGTTGTTATCAAGACCGTCCCTGAATATGGGGCAAAGAACGTCGATCCCGCTCTTTCGGAAATCCGGGTCACCTTCAGCAAAGAGATGACGGATAAAAGCTGGTCATGGGTCCAGATCGCACCGGAGAATTTTCCTAAGATTGTCGGAGAGCCACTGTATCTGGAAGACAAAAAGACCTGCGTTGTCAATGTACGCCTCGAACCGGATACGACCTATATCATCTGGCTGAACACACAGAAATTCACCAATTTCAGAGATACTGACGGACGCCCGGCTCACCCATATCTACTTATGTTCGTAACAGGCAAGAGAAAGAACTGAAACAAAATCTCTCCGCTGTGTCATGCAGAATTTGGCCTCTATTAATTTTTTTGTGTTTCCGAATAAAAATATTTACCGAAAAAATGCAATTAGAAAAATGTCCCGATGCATATCGGGATTGTGAAAAGATTTATTTTTCGATACCTTAGTCCACTTAATTCATAAATCCTATAATCGTAACAGCGGATACAGTGTTTGAGCGGCTTTAAATTCTGTGAAGATTTATCGGAACAGAATTTACCTCGGAGGCGATAGCCCAAGAATGAGATCAAATACTTTATCCGCCGTGTTCACCACTAATCTATGAATAATAAAGGTCACATCGGGTTAATCGTCTCGCAGGGGCGATAGGACGGCTTGTTCTACTATTTTGCATATTTGAGATGTCGTCTTTCCCTTATAATCATTGATCGTTATGAAATCGTGTAAAATAATTTTCACATGGATCCTTTGTTGAAAGCAGACCCTGATCGCATTTTCTTTTAAACCGAAGTTCCTTCACAGCAAAAAGATAAGTCCTTGATTTTACGGTGGAAGGATGAAAATCAGATATTCTTTACTGGGAACAAATCCAGTAATTGAAATACGCGTCTTTGAAAGGGGGCAAATTTCGTGGCCTCATAATAGACATGGCCATTACCGCCCAAATTTATTCTGCAACGATTTCTACAGCGCGTACCCAATTCTTCCAAAAGAGTGTCGAAGCTGTGTACCGGATATCCATCCTCAGTCATTTGTGTCTTCTTTTTCTGTTTCGCTGATGTCGAGGACCTTGCAGGAGCAACGGGATCGCGCCTCATGCGTAGCTCATCAAGTTGCTCATCGTCAAATAGCACCGGCGATAGGGCTTTCCTCATATGCCACTCCACATAGTACGCCAGCATGCACAGAAACACATGGGCTCGGACGTGATCTTCCGTAGAATGTCTGATCGGTCGTATCATGATATCTATCCCTATTGAGAACTCTCAGCCTTTCCTTTGAGGAAGTCCGTTCGAAAAAAATGATCCCGGCCAGCCGGGCGATCTGTCCGATTATCGGGTAGTGACCCACCTCTTTTTTGCTTACAAAGAAAGAGCCACATAGAGCCGACAGCACAAAGATATCTAGAAAACTGGTGTGATTTGAAAGTATTAAAATACGCTTTTTCTTTTCGGGTGTGAGAAAATCTGCATCTTGTTCAACCTCAACCCTGAAAATCAACAGGCAGATCTTCGAATAAAATTGCACAAGTTTCGCTCCGATGCTCCGGCGTCGCCCGTAAAAAATAAATAATACGAAAAGATAAAACGGAGCAAGCCCTATTGTGATGGTCAGAAAGAGAGCTGTCTTGACATAAAACCTAAACAGATTTTGCTTCATTTCCCTTATACGGTCAGTATCCCTGTCGGACTGTAACGGCCGGCGATATAAAAGGGGAACCGGCGGCCAAGGATCTCGGAATGCTTGTTTAAGGCGACTCGCGGGTTATTATTCTTTTCGGAGAGATGCGCGAGACACGCCCATTTTAGTTTAGCGCCGGCCTGGAGCAGATCCGCAGCCTCCGTATTGGAGAGATGTCCTCTTGGACCCCGAATACGTTTCTTGAGAAAAGCCGGATATCGTCCGTTCGCGAGCATATCCGGATCATAGTTGCTTTCGATGAAGACCGCATCAAGGGAGGCGACCACCGGGAACAGCTCTTTAAAGATATGGCCCACATCTGTCAATATGCCGAGCTTTTTCGCTTCAGAGGAAATTACAAATACCACACCGTCTACAGCGTCGTGGGGCGTAGGTATCGTCCGGACAGACACCTTTCCCAAATGAATTTCTCCGCCCGCCAGAAAATAGTTTACATCATTTAATGTACCCAGCCTGTTCTCTTTCTCGGCTTTTTCCAAAGTCCTGGGTGTAATATAGATGGGCAGACCGTATTTCCTCTGATATACACCGGCATAACTGATGTGGTCT
The DNA here is from genome assembly GCA_963716185.1 of Thermodesulfovibrionales bacterium. Taxonomy (GTDB): domain Bacteria; phylum Nitrospirota; class Thermodesulfovibrionia; order Thermodesulfovibrionales; family SM23-35; genus CAVZMO01. The sequence continues at coordinate 1,775,013 of OY970295.1, read as the reverse complement.
GCGTGATCATGGGAAATGATCAAGGCATCAACATCTCGGATGTCACGACCATATGCTTTAAGCCTGGATGCTGCTTTGACGCCGCAGATACCCGCGTCAAACAGCAGTTTTACTCCGTTCGTCTCGACATAAATACAGTTGCCGCTACTGCCTGACTGAAGGGAAATTGCAATCACAGATCTATATTCGCATACAGAATAAATAGATTACAAAGATAATATTTAGTAATAGCGGGTCCTCTCATTCAAGTCATTGCTCTTTTTTTGTTTTCGGTGAAGTTGCTTTCTGGCTTCTTCCAAATTTTCTTCCAGCTCTTTTTTCGCCAGGTCCTGCTTTGCCTCTCCCATGGTTTTAAATTCTGTCGGTATCCATTGAGAATTTCGATCATGGGAATTCCTTGTATATATAACTCCCCCAAATCTGTCATATCTTATGTCCACCTTGCCTACGGTAGCTTGTTCATATCGGATATATGGATATAAGAGAAAACCGATAAAAACAAGAAAAAACAGGCATATTGTAACAATAGTTGTGGTTCTATTCATTTTCACGGTGTCACCTCTTCATTTAAGAATCACATATATGTATCTGCATCATATTATTAATTATTACAAATTTTGTAAAGCTGCTGTCCAACGTCCAAATGGGATACATCTGCTGCCTGTTCCGGTCGGTCTTCATCCTTCCTGATCTTTATAATAAAATTTCACCAATTTGCCGGCATCCACCCCCAAAGAATAAAGGCTTATTAACGCCCAGTTCCGTAAAGTGCAGAACACGACACCCTCTTCTTCCCATCTGCGAGGAGAAGTCTTCACTTTTTGAGGAATGATACAAATTTTAGAGCCTAATCTCTTTATACGCCTCATCAACTCCACATCTTCCATGACGGGAATCTCTTTAAATCCGTTGACCTTGTCAAAAAATTCCCTTTTTATGAATATTGCCTGGTCCCCATAAGGTATTTTTGTCAGGCGGGTGCGAATGTTAGCAAGCTTTTCTATCAGCCTGAAGATGGATCTGTCGGATTTTATGCCTAAATCGAAGGCCCCACCCGTGTATTGTTCATCCTCCATGGCTAACGAGATGGTTTCGAAAGCATGTTCAGGGAGTTCAGTGTCTGCATGCAAAAATAATAATATTTCGCCGCTTGCAGCAAATGCCCCCTTGTTCATCTGTTCCCCACGGCCTTTAGATGATAAGATCTTTATTACTTCCCTGTTTTTTATGTAACCGATAGTCTGACCTTTGTTATCACCGTCAACGACTATTACTTCGAGATCAAACCCGGAACCGGTATGAAAAACATGATCAATAGTTTGACTGATTATGGGGGATTCCCTCAGTACCGGAATGACAACAGAAAATGAATATTTCATAAACGATTACTGCAAAACGCCCCCTTATTTTCCCCTCCGGCAGGGGAAAATACAATGGGGCAAAGAGAGCTTCTTCAGATTATTCAAGATAAATGACATGGTCCTCGAATTTGCGAACTCTGTCTCTCTATTTCTATAGACCAATGCAGCCAGATCATCCAGTCTGTCGATATCCCGCCATTCCGGAAGGACATGAACTTTATAATCGTTTTTTTCTAATATTTCTATCGTGCTTTCAAATACAATATCTGTGCTCCAGGGGATCCCTTCAAATATTTCAGGCAGAAAAGTGCTTCTTTTAAATCCTATCAGATAATATCCGCCATCAAAAGCCGGACCGATTACAGCATCGTGCTCAATTAACTCAAAAGCGTCATTTATGACTGTATCAGTTAAATCCGGAATATCGCTGCCCACAAGTAAAACCTTTGAAAATCCTTCCGAGAACGCACGGGAAAAGGCATTCTTCATCCTCTCTCCCAAATCTTTTCCCTTTTGGGGTATATATGAAGAACCTCTGCCAAGCCACTTTGATATTTTTTCTTCAGATTCCGGAGGAGAGAAAAAAATCCTGAATGTGTGTCCTCCCTTTCTAACCGTCTCTAAAAGATCAAGAACAAAGTTTTTGTAAAGCGACACCACTATATCCCCATCTATGTCTTCCGAAAGCCGGGCCTTAACCATCCCTCTTTCCGGAGATTTTATAAATATGAGTATGCAGTTTTCACCGGCATCCCCTATGTCTTTATTCTTTATAGTAGTCAGATCGTTCACAGTCTGTAATGTTAGAGTAGGTGGTTCTCGTTCGCAATTTTTCTTAAAAACATCGGTTCTTGAATCTGCCCTAATTCTGTGAGGCAGATGTGATGAAAAAGCTCTACCAGAGACACCTTATAGCCCTCAAAGTTGGCCTGCCAGCCTTTGTCCAAAAGGCGACGGAGGTTTAATGTGCGAGCATGTGTATCATATAAAATTTCGTCGCTTCGTAGAGATTTTTTCCCGAAAGCTTTCGGGACCTCACAGTTCTTATACCGCTCATGTTTAAGCGCCGGGAAAATAAAAAGAACTATTCGGTTCTCAGAGTTGAAAGGGCAGCTTTTATTCTTCCCACGAGGACCCCGAAGTCTTCATCCCTGATAGTTCTCGCATCCAATATCAGGGAGTCCTCTTTTATCCTGGCGATGACAGGCGGACTTCCTTTCCTCAATATCTCCTCAAACTCGTTAGCGGATAAGGCATCCGTTTTTATTGCTACCGCATAGGTTGGAAGAGCGACTTCCGGCAATGCTCCTCCGCCGGCCCTCGATGAATCCGCTACTACACGAATAAGGGCATTCCCTATCTCCGCATTCAATCTTTTCGCCAGCCTGGACGCACGTTTTTTTATATTTTCGGTTTTTTGCAAAAGCATTCTTAATGTGGGGATATTTTCGATCGCCTTTTCCTCATCAATATATTCCATAAGAGTTGCCTCGAATCCGGCGAGTGTCAGCTTGTCTATGCGCATCGCTCTCGTCATAGGGTTCTTCTGAATCTTTTCAATGTACTCCTTTTCCCCAACAATTACCCCGCCTTGCGGTCCGCCGAGGAGTTTGTCGCCGCTAAAGGTTGTAAGATCAACCCCTGTTTTCACAATGTCTGCAACAGCCGGTTCGTCATGGATACCAAAGGGCTTTAAGTCGATAAGACATCCGCTTCCGAGGTCGAACATAACAGGGATTCGATGCTTTCTGCCGAGTTTTGCGAGGCTTTCTATAGGTACTTCGTCGGCGAATCCGATGACCCTGTAATTGGATTTATGCACCTTTAAAATGAGTGACGTATTATCATTGATGGCCCTTTCATAATCGTAAAGATGGGTCTTGTTCGTAGTCCCCACCTCTCTGAGTATGGCACCGCTGGATGCCATAACATCGGGTATTCTGAAAGAACCACCTATTTCTACCAGTTCACCCCTCGAGACAATCACCTCTTTGCCTTTTGACAGTGTACTGAGGCACAAGAGAACGGCCGCGGCATTGTTATTAACAACAAGTGCATCCTCGGCGCCGGTTATCTCCCTGAGAATGCGTCTTATATGTGCGTATCTTTTACCTCTTTTACCTTTTTCTATATCGTATTCAAGATTCGAATAACTCTCGGAAACACGTCTGATATTGTCAAGGACCCGCTCCGACAGGATAGAACGGCCGAGGTTTGTATGGATGACAACACCTGTTGCATTGATAAGCGGTTTCAGACTGTATGCTGAAATTTTTTTAATAATGTGTTCGATTTCAGCGGTCATGACCTCATCGGAGAGATCAACAGCAAGCCCCTCGATAATTTCTCCACGCTTTAAATCAATAGCCTCTCTTATAGCCTGAAGGACATATCTTCTGGGATAGATCTTGAGCCAGCCGGCGCCTTGCCCGCTTTTTAATAATTCGTCCACCGAAGGCAGATTGGAAAGCAGTTTCTGTTTTTCGTTCATGTATTTTTCTACCATAAGAATGAAAATAAGGTCAAGCAATTCCCCCTTTGGCATTTCGATCTTTGAAGACCCGATATATGTTAAAATAATCAGGTCATGTTTCACGACATCCACGAAGAATGCGGCATATTCGGGATATACGGCCATCCTGAGGCGGCAAACCTTACGTATCTCGGCCTTTACGCGCTTCAGCACAGGGGGCAGGAAGGCGCGGGTATCTGCTCATCCGATGGAAGACAGCTCTTTCTGGAAAAGTCCATGGGACTCGTTGCTGATATCTTCAGTGAAAAAAGACTGAGAAGGCTTCCCGGCTATATCGCAATCGGGCATAATCGCTATTCTACTACTGGCAGCAATATTTTAAGGAATGTTCAACCGATTGCTGCGAATTATGCTCTTGGAACACTTGCTATTGCGCACAATGGGAACCTTGTTAACGCAGCAAATCTCATTGCATCTCTCGAGGCAGAGGGAGCAATATTCCAATCTTCTACAGATACAGATAGTGAAGTCATAGTGCATCTTATAGCCCATTCAAAAGGATATGACTTTAATGAAAGACTTATTTATGCAGTCAAACAAATAAGCGGGTCGTTCAGTCTTCTTATACTTAGAGAAAAAGAACTCATCGCAATAAGAGATCCTTACGGTGTAAGGCCTCTCAGTCTCGGCATGAAAGACGGTGCATATGTCGTAGCATCAGAGACATGCGCCTTTGATCTCATTGGAGCTACATACATACGGGATATAGAACCGGGAGAAGTCCTTATCATCAATGAACAGGGACTTGAATCTATCAAAATATTAAATACCCAGCGAAAAGCATTCTGCGTATTTGAATTTATTTATTTTTCGAGGCCGGATAGTAATATCTTCGGGGGGTTGAATGTAAATGATATGAGGAAGGAATTCGGTAGGCAGATCGCGCGAGAATCCAGCACGGACGCCGATCTTGTTATCCCCGTTCCCGATTCGGGTGTCCCGGCTGCGATAGGTTTTTCAGAGGAAAGCGGCATCCCCTTTGATTTCGGCCTCATACGGAACCATTATATTGGCAGGACTTTTATAGAGCCGCGGGAGAATATTCGGCATTTTGGCGTCAAAATAAAGCTTAATCCGGTAAGAAAGCTGCTTGAAGGCAAAAGGTTGATCGTAATCGATGATTCAATAGTCAGGGGTACCACGAGCAAAAAGATTGTGAAAATGCTGCGGGAAGGAGGAGGCGCAAAGGAAGTGCACCTAAAGATAAGCTCACCGCCCACGATCGGGCCGTGCTTTTACGGGATAGATACTCCCACAAGACGGGAGCTGATAGCATCGACCCATCTCATCGATGAGATCAAGAAATATGTAACGGCGGATTCGCTTTCTTATCTAAGCCTTGAGGGACTCAAGAAGATAGTCCCGGACTCCCATAATTATTGTACCGCATGCTTTGACTGTGATTATCCGATCAGTTTTCCCGGTGAACACCTGAAACAGATGGAATTTTTGTTCAGATAACAGAGTATAAGCAAGATTGATAACCTCTGTATTAAGAGAGATTTATAGGACCAACCTCGGCGTGAAGAAGCACGAGACCGTTCTCGTGTTCAATGACAGGATTTCGGATAAAGAAGACGTAATTGAATCCGACAGGGAAAGAAGATCAAGGCTCAGGTCCCTCTCTCTGCTTGCGGCCGAGATAGGAAAAAATTTGTGCAAATCGGTTATATACTGTGAATATCCAGCTATCGGCAGCCACGGCTCTGAGCCTCCCCTGAAACTATGGAAGCTTGCATTCGGCGAGAAGACTGTCGATACTTTAAAGAGAGAATGTCTTCTTCATCCTCTTCTTAAAAAGACGTTAAAAGACAGCGACCTCAAGAAAGCCGGGGAGATCGTTAAGAAATACAAACTTGATGCTGTTGACTGTGTAATTGCCTTATCGAACTATTCCACCAGCCACACGAGGTTCAGAGATTTCCTGACGGGAATATGCGGTTCCAGATATGCAAGCATGCCCCTCTTCGATGTTTCTATGATCGAGGGCGCTATGAACGTTGACTGGAAGGACCTCTCAAAAAGGACGGTGGGGCTTGCGAAGATCGTAAATATGGCCGAAATTATTAAGATCGAAACCCCCAACGGCACTTCTGTTTCTTTGTCAAAAAAGGGAAGGAAAGCTATGCCGGACACGGGAATCCTTACGAGGAAAGGTTCCTTCGGCAATCTGCCGGCCGGTGAAGTCTACCTCGCTCCTGTTGAAAGCACAACCCAGGGCGTACTTGTTCTGGAGTGGGGTCCCACAAGACAACTTAATTCGCCCATAACGCTTCAGGTTAAAGATGGCTATGTTGTGGATATTACCGGAAGAGACGAATATACTGAACACCTCCGGGCAAAACTTGCTGAAAGAGGAGAAAACAGAAATATTGCAGAGCTTGGTATCGGGACGAATAAAGCTGCAAAAAGGGCTGATAACATCCTCGAATCCGAAAAGATACTCGGTACGGTTCATGTAGCTCTGGGTGATAATAGTTCCTTCGGCGGGAACGTAAAGACTCCTTTCCATCAGGATTTCGTCTTTTTTCAGCCGACTGTAACCTTGATTCATAAGGATGGCAGCAAGAAAGATATTCTTAAGGGTGGTAAATTGCTTTGTTAAGCAGAGACAACAGGACCGGTGTTGTGAAAAAATTTATTTTTTGATACCTTTAGTGTACCTATATGAACGAGATCAAAATAATGACAACCTTGATTTATAAAATCCCTCCTAACCTCCCTTTGCCAAAGGGAGGGAAAATTCCCCTCTATCAAGAGGGGCAAGGGAAGATTTTCAGAATAATGCAGCTTCAAAATTTTGAGATCCTTAATAACTAATAGCCATTGGTATATTTTAGAAGGAAAATTATATTGATATGCGATATATAATTCTCGGCACCGCAGGACATATTGATCACGGGAAGAGCGCTCTGGTGAAAGCCCTTACAGGTGTAGATCCCGACAGGCTCAAGGAGGAAAAAGAGCGCGGGATAACGATCGACCTGGGTTTTGCCGACCTCAGCTACCCGGACGGCCTTACGGTCGGTATTGTGGATGTACCCGGACACGAAAGACTCGTTAAAAATATGCTTGCCGGCGCAGGCGGCATAGACCTTGTCCTCCTTGTTATCGCTGCAGATGAAGGGATCATGCCGCAGAGCCGCGAGCATCTTCATATATGCAATCTTCTTAAGATTAAATCAGGGCTCGTTGCCGTAACAAAGGCGGACCTTGTAGAAAAAGACTGGCTGGATCTCGTAGAAGATGATGTGAAAAATTTTGTAAAGGATACTTTCCTCGAAGGGGCCACGATCGTGCCGGTCTCATCAAAGACGATGTTTAATATGGACCTGCTTAAGGAAAAAATCAGAGAAGCCGCATTAACGGTTGAGCCAAAACCCACAACGGGGCTTTTCAGGCTGCCGATAGACAGGGTTTTTACCCTGAAGGGGTTTGGAACTGTAGTTACAGGCACTGCCGTCTCCGGAAGTCTGTCTGTCGAAGATGCAGTGGAGGTCCTTCCGAGCAACATAAAGAGCAAGGTCCGCGGATTACACAGCCATGGTAAGCCTATTCAAACTGCCTATGCCGGACAAAGGGTGGCGATAAATCTCCAGGGAGTTGATAAGGAAGACATAAAGAGGGGCGATTCGGTCTTGTTGCCCGAAAAGTTTATTCCCACGAGAAAGATCGATGCTAGCGTGGAACTCCTTTCAGATTCACCTCCCCTGAAGAGTAAAGGTCTTGTTCATCTCCATCTCGCCACTGCCGAGACGATAGCGAGAATAATCCTTTACGAAAGAAATGAGCTGAAAGCGGGTGAGAATTGTTATTGCCAGTTCAGACTTCGGGACCCTGTGATCGCTATTTCCGGCGACCGGTATATCATAAGAAGATTCTCTCCTGTAGAGACCATCGGCGGCGGAGAAGTGCTCGATCCCCTATCTTCGCGGAGGAGCAAGAAAGAGAGCGTTGACGATCTGATGGTATTCGAGAAGGGCACCCTCGCAGAAAAAATTGCTGCCAAAGCAAAAAGGTCCGGTATATACGGCATGAAAATTTCATTAATTGAAGGATGGATAAAGGCGGAGATCCCTTCTATAAAGGACTCGGTAAGGACTCTGAAAGAAAGGGGTATCCTCCTTCAGTTTGAAGACGTTCTCGTTCATAAGAGCGCCTTCGAAGCTTACAGAGAAGCGGTACAAAAGATCATGAACGATTTTCACAAGAAAAACCCTCTGAAGCCCGGTATGCTGAAAGAGGAACTCCGGGCCAGATTCAATGTCGAACCGCGGCTTTTTGGAAATTTGATCGCCTCTATTAAAGATATTATCATTGAAAAGGAGATGGTCAGGCTTGCCACATTCCGTGCTGCTTTGTCCGGAATAGACGAGACTTTGAAATCCAGGATCCTCGGACTTCTTGAAAAAGGAGCATTTCAGCCCCCTTCAAAGGAAGAACTTTCCCAGGCATTGAAACTGGACCAGAAACATCTGTCGGATATTCTTGGACTGATGACAAAGGAGGGAAGTCTTGTAAGGATCAGTGACTCGATGTGCATAACTTCCTCTGTTTATGATAAGATGATCGCGGATTTAAAGAATTTTTTCAGCAAAAAACCCGAAATGACCGTAGCAGAGTTCAGAGATGTCCTTAGCACCTCAAGAAAGTACGCCCTTCCTTTTCTCGAATACCTCGACACTCATAAGATCACATTGAGAGTCGGGGACGTTAGAAAGCTGCTGCTCAAATAGACCTTATCGTCAGTCAATGTGTTTCAGTAAACACACCGCCTGTGCTGCGATGCCTTCACCCCGGCCGATAAAACCCATGCCTTCGTTTGTCTTTGCCTTAATATTTATCAGGCCGGACTGTATTCCCGATTCGGATATTCTATTTTGCATGGCCTCAATATATGGAGAGAGTTTCGGCTTTTCCGCTATGATGCTCGAATCTATCCATGCGACTTCATATCCGTTCACCCGCACAAGTTCAATGATATGCCTTAAAAGATCTATGCTTGAAGCGTCTTTCCATCTCGGGTCTGTGTCGGGAAAATGTTGTCCGATATCGCCGAGGCCGAGCGCACCGATGATGGAATCTATGATCGCGTGGCATAAAACATCCGCATCCGAGTGGCCCTTAAGACCTTTTCCGAAGGGGATAGTTACGCCGCCGATGATCAGCTTTCTTCCCTCAACAAGCCTGTGGGAATCGTAGCCGATGCCTATACGCATACCTTATAAAATCCTCTGATGCAAGATCCACGATTTATGATATTAACAATCTCAAAATAGAGCATACACACCGCCTTTCTTTATTCGTCATGCCCGAAGTTCTTAGTCGGGCATCCAAGGCTTTGAAAGAATGGATTTCCGCCTAAAGACCGCGGGAATGACTGCCCAAAGAATGTCTAACTATTTTGAGACCCATAACCCAAAAACTGCAATTAGAAAAATGTTCCGGTGCTTATATCTTTATCAAACTATGAACTATTTCTTAGTAAAGCTTCAGCGATATCCATATCCTCCGGTGTCGTGACCTTGATATTTCTGTACGAACCCGCGACAATCTTTATCTTCCCCCCCAAATGCTCCACAAGCGCTGAATCGTCGGTTGAGTAAAACTCCTCCTTCATCGCCAGATCATAAGCTGTCAGAATCTTTTCATAAGGAAAGACCTGGGGAGTTTGGACGGCCCAGAGGGACGCCCTTTTCAGGGTTCCCGTTATCATTCCGTCTTCGGCCTCTTTAATCGTATCTTTTAGAGGTACGCCGAGAATAACGCCGTCAATCCCATCTTCAGCCGGAGAGGCGGGCGACTCATTTATCGCATCCTCGATCAGCTTCTTTTCAATAAGAGGCCTTACACCGTCATGAATAAGCACGACACAATTCTTATCCTCAATAAGCTTCAGGCCATTGTATACGGAATCCTGCCTTTCTCTTCCTCCAGCTGCTATCCTCTTTATTTTTTTTAAACCGTATTCCTCAAAAAGCATCCGCCCCTGCTCCATTTCATCAACTTTGAGCACAGGTATAATTTCCACTATATCGGAAACGGCCTCCAACGTTTGGAGAGACCAGATAACGAGCGGCTTCCCGAGGAGGGTTCGAAAGGCCTTGTTTATTCCGGAACCAAACCGCTTGCCGAGGCCCGCAGCCGGCACAATTGCAACAACCCGCGCCTTTTTCTTCTGATACCCTTTCATTATCCGGATCAACTACTTTGCAGCCCTTGTCTCCTCTCTTTCATAATCCTCTTTGAGCTTCGAGAATATCATCCTGCCGGCAGTTGTCTGCAAAACACTGGTCACGGTCACATCAGAATTCTTGCCGATGAGTCTTCTCGCGTTTTCCACAACAACCATGGTCCCGTCATCAAGATATGCAACTCCCTGGTTATACTCTTTTCCCTCTTTCAGTATAAATACCTTCATTGTCTCACCCGGCAATACAACCGGTTTCAAGGAGTTGGCCAGCTCGTTTATATTAAGCACAGACACCCCCTGGAGTTCAGCAACCTTATTGAGGTTAAAATCATTTGTGATGACCTTTGCACTCAGCACTTTTGCCAATGCAACAAGCTTTGCGTCCACCTCTTTGATGTTCGGGAAATCTTCATCAACTATCCTCACTGTTATGCGGGACATCTTCTGGATCTTGTGGAGGATATCGAGCCCGCGCCTGCCCCTTGCACGTTTCATAGTGTCGGCAGAGTCTGCTATGTGCTGCAACTCCTGAAGGATAAATTGGGGGAGTATAAATACACCTTCTAGGAAGCCTGTTTCACAGACATCGGCAATGCGACCATCTATTATTACGCTTGTATCGAGAATTTTAAGGTTCTCCTCAACTCCCTGCCCCCTGAAGAACCTGAGAAGGCTGGCAAGAGATATTATTTTACCTCTGCTCAGGCCGACAAGAAGACCACCATATCCCAATGTGGCCATCAATCCAAATGATACTGCCCTTACGTCTTCACCGATGAATGACTTTAAAGGGAGCATGAGAAGATAGGCAAATAAAAGGCCGAAAGAAAGACCTATCAATCCTCCGATAATAGATCCGAGTTCAATTTTCTTAAATTTTATCTCCACGGCTACTGCAACAAAACCTAAGAATGCGCCTGTCAGGACGCCGTAAATTCCGTAATTATATTTGAGGCCGATTATGTATCCTGAGAAGGTGAAAAGTAAAAAAACTACAAGCCTCGGAACGAGAAACATTGTTATCACCTCCCTTCCTGTTTAAATTTTACAGCTGATTAGAAGGGGCATAGCGGCGGATAAAGAATAGAAGCTCTAAAGATATGATAATCATCCGGTTTTCAAGATGCTTTAAGGATGACATAAAACTTTTTACCGCCTCTATTGACAAGAAGAAGAACCGATTCATTCCCTTTTATGTTAGTCGCTATCTTGTTGAAATCATCCAGGGTATTTATCTGCCTTTTATTCATCTCCTTAATAATATCACCTTTTTTAATCTCGGCGTCATCAGCCGGACTTCCCGGTTCAATTCTTGCCACAACAACCCCTTTTTCATCTTTGTTAAAGCCGAGTTGTTTTATAATCTCTTTCGAAAGGTCCATAACGGCAAGACCTGTGAGCACCCTCGCGCTAGGGTCATCCGGCAAGCTGCCCGGTATAACTTCTGCGGCGTCTCTCGGCATTTCAACGATTCCCACCCTGACCGTAAATTCCTTCCCTGACCGGAGTACCTTCAGCGTGCTTTCACCGCCTGTCCTGCTCTCCGCCACCATGTTTCGCAGTCCGCTCACGTCTTTCACTTCTTTGCCGTTAAACTCAACAATAACATCGCCCCTCGCAATTCCCGCCCTTCCGGCGGGACTATCTTTTACGACGTCACTGACAAGGGCCCCTTTCGTCTTTTTAAGGCCAAACTCCTGGGCGAGTTCAGGCGTAAGCTCCTGAATAGTGACGCCAATCCACCCTCTCGTAACCTTTCCCTTCTGAATAAGCTGATCCATAACAAGACGCACCATGTTGCTTGGCACAGCAAACCCTATGCCCTGGTATCCTCCTGTTCTTGAAAATATCGCCGTATTTATTCCGATAAGTTCTCCTTTTACATTCACTAGCGGGCCGCCTGAATTTCCGGGGTTTATTGCGGCGTCGGTCTGGATAAAATCCTCATAATCCGCTATACCCACATTTGCTCTTCCGACAGCGCTGATTATACCCATTGTAACCGTATTGCTCAGACCATAGGGACTCCCTATGGCAAGGACAAATTCGCCGACCCGCAATCTGTCGGAATCACCCCATTTTAATACCGGAAGGTTATTTGCATCTATTCTTACTATAGCGACATCTGCTTTAGGGTCCGAGCCCACTACCCTGCCTTTGAATGCCCTTTTGTCGACCAGAGTCACCTTTATCTCATCCGCCTTTTCGACTACATGGTTGTTGGTGACAATGTAACCATCCGCAGAGACAATGACGCCCGACCCGAGACTCTTCTCCTTCCATTTTTTGGGCATCCCGAGGTCATGAAAGGGTCTGAACAAATCGAAGAAAGGGTCGTCAAAAGGCACGGTATCTCTTTTTACCACCTTTGTTGTAGATATATTGACAACAGATGGAGAAACAGCAGCGGTGATGTCCGAAAAAGCTCTTCCTGTCTCCAAAATCTGTCTCGGAACGTTTGGCGCAACAGCATAGGGCATATATCCCTGCCGCGTTAGCTTTCCGAGGGCATAGAAAGTGATCCCCCCGAGGAGGAAGCCCAGGAGAAGAATCGCCGTGCCTAATAGTATCTTCTTTTTCATAAATTTAATTATAATATAATAACCGTAAGAATGCATTGTAAAGTGGCTGCCCTTGACCAAATGCCCTTTGGTGTGCTAATTTCCAAAGTCTGGCTAATCCATAATGTTATAAAAAATATGTGTTTTTGGGAGGGTCGTTCATGTTAAAGCGTTATTTATTGGCACCGGGCCCCACACCTGTGCCTTCAGAAGTGTTGCTTGCGATGGCGGCGCCGATAATACATCATCGCTCACCGGATTTCGCACCCGTACTCGACTCGGCGAAGAAAGGACTTAAGTGGTTGTACCAGACAAACAATGATGTCCTTATTCTTAGCTCAACAGGCACAGGCGGAATGGTCGGCTCAGTGAATAATTTCTTCAATAAAGGAGACAAGGTTCTCGTCATAAACGGCGGCAAGTTCGGCGAACGATGGACAAAAATATGCCGGGCTTATGATCTCGATGTAGAAGAGATAATTGTTGATTGGGGTTATGCCGTGAAACCCGAAGAGGTGGAAAAAAGACTTAAAAAAGATAAAGACATCAGGGGCGTATTTGTGCAGGCATCTGAGACTTCGACAGGAGTATACCATGACATTGAAACCCTTGCCTCGGTGGTGAAAGGGTTTGAAAATACATTATTTATTGTCGATGCTATTAGTGCATTGGTCGCCCATGACCTGAAAACGGATAAATGGGGCATCGATATCATGGTGGGAGGCTCCCAGAAAGGAGTGATGCTGCCCCCAGGTATGGCTTTTGTCAGTGTCAGTGAAAAGGCTTGGTCAAGGGCGGAAATCTCAAAATTACCGAAGTTTTATTTTAATTTCAGGAAAGAACGGGAGAACCTTGCCAAGAACCAGACAAACTTTACGTCGCCTGTCACACTCATCATCGGACTCAATGAAAGCCTGAAGATGCTCCAGGCCGAAGGTCTGGACAATGTCTTTAAAAGGCACGCGAGGCTCGCCGATGCAACAAGGAAGGCTGTTGGTGCTATTGGTCTGGAGCTTTACCCAAAAGAGTCTCCTTCGAATGCTGTAACCGCAGTTATGACACCTCCGGGGATAGACGGACAGACGGTCTATAAAAACCTCCGCGAAAAATATGGTATTACAGCTGCCGGAGGACAGGACAGAGCAAGAGGGAGAATTTTCAGGATAGCACACCTGGGATATTCCGACAGATTCGACATTATTACGGCAATTGCAGGGATCGAGATGGTCCTGAAAGGAATGGGCCATCCGGTAAAACTCGGCACAGGTGTTGCCGTTGCACAGGAATTGTTAATGGCTTAGGAGGATAAATGAAGGTCCTTATCAGCGATAACATCTCTTCAAAGTGTATCGATATACTCAAGGGCGCAGGACTTGAGGTTGATATAAAAGTCGGGCTGAAGCCCGAGGAACTCAAGGCATGTATCGGGGATTACCATGGCCTGATCATAAGGTCGGCGACAAAGGTTACGTCGGACATCGTTGATGCAGCGCACAACCTGAAGGTCATAGGCCGTGCCGGGTCCGGACTTGACAATGTCGATAAGGCAGCGGCTACAAAAAAAGGCATAGTTGTGATGAACACCCCCGGAGGGAATACTATTACAACCGCGGAACATACAATCGCCCTTATGGTATCGCTCGCAAGGCAGACCCCTCAGGCAACCATGTCGCTGAAAGCGGGGAAGTGGGAGAAAAAGAAATTCATGGGTGTGGAGTTGTATAACAAAACACTTGGCGTTATCGGCATAGGAAATATAGGCGGCCAGGTCGCAAAGAGGATGCAGGCTTTTTCCATGAACATCATAGCCTATGATCCTTTCTTGAGTGAAGAAAAAGCAAAGACTATGGGAGTTGAGAAAGTCGATCTTCAAGAGTTGTTCAGACGTTCCGACTTTATCACAGTCCATACTCCTCTGACACCGGAGACCAAGAACTTAATAAATAAAGAAACCATTCGGATAATGAAGCCGGGCGTTAGGATCATCAACTGCGCGAGGGGCGGAATTGTCAATGAAAAGGACCTCTATGAGGCGCTCTCAGAAGGTAAAGTTGCCGGAGCCGCGCTTGATGTCTTTGAGAAAGAACCGCCTGAAAATAATCCACTCCTTACTCTGGATAACCTGATTGCGACTCCTCACCTCGGAGCCTCGACAAGAGAAGCACAGGAAAACGTCGCGATCGCGGTCGCAGAACAGGTGGTAGATTACCTTGTCCATGGGACGATAAGAAATGCCGTCAATTTCCCCTCCATTCCGGCAGACCAGGTCCCGAGGCTTCAGCCATATATAAACCTCGCAGAAAAACTGGGCGAATTCGCTGCACAGATATTCGAGGGCGGGGTCACCGAGATAACGATCGAATACCAGGGAGATGCTGCCCAGATCAATACCGCCCCCGTGACGATAGCCGCCTTAAAAGGATTTCTTACGCCCATTCTGGAGGAGACCGCAAATTTTGTAAATGCTCCTGTCATTACGAAAGAGCGGGGCATCGAGGTTAAAGAGATCAAGAGCACGGATCAGAGCGATTATCAAAGCCTGGTAGCGCTCAGGCTCAGGGCAAAGGATAAAGTGAGTTACTTTGCGGGCACGCTCTTCAGCAAAAAGGACCCCCGCATCGTTGTAATCGACGATTTCAAGGTAGAAATTGTGCCTGAGGGAGAATTGCTTTTTATGTACAATAACGATAAACCCGGAGTTATAGGTAATATCGGGACACTCCTCGGCAAGAACAATATTAATATAGCAAGGATGCATTTCGGAAGGGAGACACCGGGGGGCACGGCAATTTCTGTTGTGAGTATTGATACTCATGCGTCTCCTGAAATCATAAATGAGATTAAGAAACTCCCGAACATCCTTTTAGTCAAACAGATAAGTCTTTAAGGGGGGTTTATTATGCCGAATGTGGTCGTAGTAGGTTTACAGTGGGGAGACGAAGGAAAGGGAAAGATAGTCGATTTTCTTTCTGAAAAGGCTGATGTTGTTGCACGATTTCAGGGCGGCCACAACGCAGGTCACACTGTCGTAATCAACAGTGAGAAGTTCATACTTCATCTCATCCCTTCCGGTATACTTTATAAGGGAAAGATCTGTCTCATAGGAAATGGCGTAGTTGTCGACCCCGCCGCATTGATAGAAGAGATTAACGGTCTTAAGGAAAGAGGGGTCGAGATAAGCAGAAACCTTTTTTTAAGTAAGAGCGCCCACCTCATAATGCCGTACCACATAGCCCTGGATAGAGAGAACGAGAGGCACAGGGGAGCAAAGAGTATAGGGACAACGGGACGGGGAATCGGTCCAAGCTATTGCGACAAAATAGGAAGGGTTGGAATAAGAGTTGCGGACTTGCTTCAACCCACCATATTCAGGGAAAAATTAAATGCAAACCTCTTCCATGTCAATTTCCTTCTCGAAAACCTCTATAAAGCTGACCCCTTCAAAATCGAAGAGATATATAGCGAATACATGGGCTACGCGGAAAAACTCGCAGAATATATTGCCGATACGGACATCATTATCAATGAAACTATATCCAAAAAAGGGAATGTATTATTCGAGGGCGCCCAGGGCACGCTCCTCGACATAGACCACGGGACTTATCCCTATGTAACCTCTTCGAATTCCATCGCAGGAGGAGCATGTACCGGACTTGGTGTCGGGCCGACAAAGATTTCAAGGGTTCTCGGTGTAGTGAAGGCATACACAACGAGGGTTGGGAGCGGACCTTTTCCTACGGAAATCAAGGACGACCTCGGCGAGAAAATCCGGGAAAGGGGAGGAGAGTACGGCGCTACAACCGGCAGACCGCGGAGATGCGGCTGGCTGGATATGGTCGTGCTCAGGCACTCTGCAAGGATTAATGGAATTACAGGAATAGCGATAACAAAACTCGATATCCTCGACGGCCTGGACGTGATAAAAATTTGTACTTCATACACATATAATGGTGAAGTCTATGAAGAATTCCCGAAGGAAATTAACGTATTTGAAGAATGTGAGCCCGTATATGAGGAGGTTGAAGGTTGGAGCGCGAGCACTTCCGGAATAAGGGACTTCAACAAACTGCCGAAAGCTGCAAAGGCCTACATAAGAAAGATCGAAAAGCTATTGGAAGTGAAGGCGCATTTAATATCGACAGGCCAGAGAAGGGATGAACTCATTCTGGTTAAAGACCAGTTTTGAGGGAACTCCGAGTTTATCAATAGACTTGAGGCCACATTTACGAAGAACGTCTTTAACCCCAAAATGCAATTGAAATAAGGAATATTTTTATGTACGCTGCCACAATAATGTTTCGAATAAATTCGGCGAGTCCAATAAATTTTTGAACAATGTCTGCATTATTCGGGTTAATCTACACTAATTGATCTCTCGCTTTTTGAATATCATTTATCCCTCCAAATGCCCGGTATGCGGGGGTCCCCCCGACGTATTGGGTCATTCACCGATATGCGGTTCATGCTGGGCCGGTATAAAAAGATATACGGGGCCATCGTGTTCGATATGTGCTGTGCCGCTTTCGTCTGAACATTCCAAGACCTGCGCACAGTGTACAAAACAAAAGCCTTCATTCTCCAGAGTTATAACCTACGGGCTGTACGAAGGGGTTCTTGCCGAGGCCATTCATCAGCTAAAATTTCATGGTCTCAAAAGGATGGCAAGACCCATCGGGAGACTGTTATTGAATCTCGACATTCCTCAGGCAGACGGAATTGTACCTGTACCCTTAAGCATAAAAGGTCTGCGGGAAAGGGGATTCAATCAGTCACTTCTTATAGCGAAATTCATATCAAAGGGAATAAAGGTCCCCTTGTTAATGGATCTACTCTTTAAGAAAAAGGGGACCCGGCCTCAAATAGGACTGTCAGCAAAAGAGAGAATGTTAAACCTGAAGAACGTCTTCGGGGTCAGGGAAGAAATAAAAGGACTTCGACTTCTGCTCGTCGATGACGTGATGACAACCGGTGCTACTGTAACAGAATGTTCTAAGCAACTTATGAAAGCGGGCGCAGAAGAGGTGCTTGTACTTGCACTTGCAAGATCAGGCCTTATGTAAAGCCGTTTTGCAGTGTATGCAGCCGTTAATACTGTATAGTCGATGAATCATGGTGATTTGAAAAAAAATCTGATAAAATAAGCAGACGTCTTTTGGAAGAAAGAAAACTTTATGATTGATTTACATACGCACAGTTTTTTCAGTGACGGGGAGCTTGTTCCTTCTGAATTAATCAGGAGGGCCGAGGCGGCAGGTTATAAGGCCATAGCGATCACTGACCATGTCGATTCATCGAATATCGATCTGGTGGTTCCGAGAATCGTAAGTGTAATTAAAAGAATAAGTAGTTACATTTCTATAGAAGTGATCCCGGGAGCCGAGATTACTCATGTACCACCGCAGCTTATCCCTGACCTCGTGAAGGAGGCAAGACATCTGGGCGCAAAGGTAGTGGTTGTGCATGGAGAGACTTTAACCGAGCCTGTTAAGCCCGGAACCAACAGGGCGGCGATCGAGGCCAATACCGATATCCTGGCCCACCCGGGTATTATCTCTGAGGAGGACCTTCTTCTCGCAAAGGAGAAAGGTGTTACGCTCGAGATAACCTCAAGAAAAGGTCATTCCTTGTCGAACGGTTATGTCGCAAGAGAAGCGATGAGGTTTGGCGTACCGCTTTGCATTAATACGGACGCCCACAGCCCTTTGGATTTAATAACAAGGGACTTTGCAAGGAAAATACTCCTTGCCTCAGGGATAGATGCAAACCGCACCGAATCCGTATTCGAACACTCAAAAGCTATTGTAGAAAAAACGCGCAGGAGGGATTGATGCCAAAGGCGATCAAGAAAAGAATTCCCAAGAAGACTATAGGGACAGAAGCAGAGGTACAAGAAAAACTTACAAGCCTGAAAGACAAAATAATGGGACGGCAGAAAACCGTTTTAAAGTTCGGTATCGGTGTCATTGCGATATTGGCAGCTCTTGTCAGCTTCCTGGTCTATTCGTACACTTCACAGCAAAAGGCAAAATTACTTGAGTACGATGGCTACAAGATTTATTACAGTAATCCTCAGGCACAGGCTGCGGACAAAGAAGAACAGTACAAAAGAGCACTGGATATATTCAAAAAGGCTTATGATACCAGGAAATCCCCCTTCTCCCTTTTTTATATTGCAGCCTGTTATTACGATCTGGGCAAATACGATGATGCCCTGAAGACCCTTAAGGATTTCACACTGAGATATTCAGGCGACAAAATGTTTATGCCTCTTGTTTATCAAAAAATGGCTCTGACTTATGAAAAGAAGGGGGCCGAAAATGAGGCGGAGAAAACACTCGATCTCCTCTCTAACCTGAAAGGTGACATCTATAAGGATTTTGCTCTTATTGAATACGGCAAGCTGCTCGAGAAACAAGGAAAAACAGATGATGCAAAGAAAAAATATGAAGAGCTTATCAAGGAATTTCCCAATTCACCATTTGCAAACGAGGCCAGGGCAAAATTGGCCGAGAAGAAAGAAAGTTAAACTTTCTTATGACGGGACTTTAAGTTCTTCTTATTGCTTTTGGAGAAAACTCTTTTTACCTTTTTCCCCGGACCGGCCTTTTTGTGCCTGCTGTCGATTGTCTTCTTCGTTTTTAAGGACACCTTTTTAATTAACGACCGGTCCTCCCTGTCTAAGACAAACTTGTCTTTCGGGGGCAGATAGAGATTTCTGCCCGCTTTGAGGGGCATAATCTTTTCCATGTCATTCAGATCGAGGATGACCTGTGCAGGCACACCAGTCTTTCTCGAGATAGTTTTAAAAGTATCACCCTTCCTGACCGTATAGATATCAACGGTAAACCGATCTTCTTCGGGTATCTTTGAAAGTTTCTCAAAAAAAGTGTCTTTCTTGCCTTCAGGTATTCTGAGGGTATATTCCGGCACGTCGGGGGGGGTGCACCACCTTCTCAGTTCAGGGTTCAGTTCCTTTATGACCGCCTCAGACGTTTCTGAACAAGCGGCAATCACATCGAGGTCGACAGGTGATTTTACCGTGATTACATCATAACTCAGCCTCGGGTGATACTCGAGATTATCAAACCCGAAAGTCTGCGGACTATTTGCTATTAGGCTCGCTGCAATGAATTTAGGAACATAGTCCTTGGTTTCGCTTTTGATTTGATTAGTTTTCAGTAAAGACCAGTAATCATCCGTCTTTGCCTTATTCAGTGCTTTAAGGATCCTGCCCTCTCCTGCATTGTAGGCAGCCATCGCCAGATTCCATGAGCCGAACATTTCGTATAGATCGTTAAGATAATTCGCGGCTGCCACCGTGGACTTTACAGGGTCCCTCCTCTCGTCCCTCCACCAGTTTATTTCAAGGCCGTATCGCTTCGCGGTCGATGCGATAAACTGCCAATATCCCGCCGCCCGTGCAGGGGAATAGGCATTTGGACTGAATCCGCTTTCGATCAATGAAAGAAAGACTATTTCTTCAGGCACATTCTTTTCTTTGAGTATCCCCTTCATTAACTCAAGGTATTTCCCGGACCTGCTGAGCCAGAGAGAAAACTTTTCTCTTATTCTTTCAGTAAAGAGGGTGATATTCCTCTTAACGGCGTCGACAGCTACTTCATTGGAACTGTAATCGGAGACTACATCGGGGCCCTTCTCTATCTTCTCTTCTGTGAGAGGAGATATAACGGGAGGAGAAGATATTGCCGGCTGTTCGACAGGTGTGTCCTGTTTAACCTCCGCAGCGTGAACAGGTAGTACCGGCAATAAAATAACAACAAGCAGGATAAGAAGTCCGTGCTTAATCATACAGGTCATTTTTTAGCCTAAAATGGGCCATCTTGTCAAGAAAAAAGTAAAACATGTATAAGACGCAAGCTCCTCCGCAACATATTCGCAGGTCAGAAAGCACTTCTCATGCCAGTTCAATTTCCTCTTAAAACGGTCCATTTGTGATAAAAAAAGACGAAGCGCCTCGAAAAATGAGATCTTACTGACAATTTGTGTCTGGTAAAATGACAAAATATGCGAAGCGGATTATTCAGGGGAATGGTTATTTAGATGGTGGGCAGTCGCAGAATCGAACTGCGGACACGAGGCTTTTCAGGCCTCTGCTCTACCGACTGAGCTAACTGCCCATGACTTTTAACTTTACACTTTTGAGTTTTCTACTGTCAAGCAGGATGATTCAACTCTTCAAGTAGTGTTTTTCAGAATCGTGGCAGGGACTTATACTACCCGCCACGATCATTCAACAAAGCATTCATGATAAAATTCAATATACATTCATTAAGAAAGCTCGCGGGAGGAATAATGGCTGAAGAAAAGAAAGAGAAATGGTGAACTATTTAGCGCTGACGACCGTAATATTCGCGGTCTGCGCGACTCTATCAACTTTTAAAGGCGGAGGATTTTCAACGCGGTCGGTGCTCGCCCAGTCGCAGGCATCCGATCAGATCAGTGGGCCTGTTATCAGTCGAAGAGTGTTAAGGGGTATCTTTATGAATTGCAGAAGGAGAAACTCGATCTTGAACTTAGGGTCAAAGATCAGAAAATCCCGAAATTTACTTCGGTTAAGCAAAGTTTAAAGTCGATAGGGTAAAATAGAGACCGATGATATAACCGGCAGATATCTCAGAAGAATGAACTCATTATTTACAAGGAATTTGATTGTATATGGTCCCGCTGCAATATCGGGCGGACTTCTTGTCCTCTGTTTCCCGACAATAGATCTATTCCCCGTCGCATGGGTAGCGCTCGTCCCATTTCTTTTGTCACTTTACGGCAGGAGACCGAAACAGGCGTTCAAGACAGGCGTTGTTCTAGGCGTCCCCTATTTTTTGGGGACCCTGTACTGGATATACCATTCAATAAATTATTATGGCGGGGTGTCCTTTATAGGGAGCGTTGCTATTGTTGTTCTGCTGTGTCTTTACCTCAGTCTTTATACAGGGATATTCGCGGTTTTATTCTCAATAGCCATAAGAAAAACAAAACTCCCAGCCCTCTTGATTGCGCCCTTGTTCTGGGTGGTGCTTGAATTCCTGCGTTCCTATATTTTTACGGGGTTTCCCTGGTCGAGTATCGGCTATACCCAGTATAAGTTCCTTACGGTCATCCAGATTGCCGATATAACCGGGATCTACGGAGTTTCCTTTCTCGTCGTCGCTGTCAACGGCGCGCTCGCGGATATATTCCTCATAAAAAGGCGTACGAGAGACATGCCTCTCTTTCCTTTATCTCAGACCGCGATAGGGTTTTCCATTCTCGTTCTCTTTATCGTATCAACCGTTGTCTATGGACAGATAAGGCTCCGGGAGGAGAGACCGGGCAAGCGGTTCAGGGTAAGCATTATACAGGGCAACATCGAACAGGACAAAAAATGGGAACCATCCTATCAGAATGAAGTCATAAGGACTTACGAGGATCTTTCTGTAAAGGCTGCTGCTGCTTCATCCCCGTCTCTTATTGTCTGGCCCGAAACCGCAGTGCCGTTCTTCTTTATTGCGGACAAGGCATATTCACAGGAGTTGATAGATTTTCAGAGGCGTCTTAATGCCTATCTCCTTTTTGGAAGCGTGCTTGAAAAAGGGAAGACCGATGAAAGATTGGTCCTGTCAAACAGCGCTGTTTTGTTGGATGAAGCGGGAGGTGTGGCCTATATTTATGATAAAATACATCTGGTGCCCTTCGGAGAATATGTCCCATTGCGAAGGATGCTTTTTTTTATCAATAAACTTGTTGTAGGAATCGGGGACTATATGCACGGTGATAGCTATCTAAGAGCCAGGACTCCATTTGGAGATTTTTCCACATTGATATGTTATGAAATCATATTCCCCGGACTCGTAAGAAAATTTTTCTCCAATGGCGGCGACTTTATGGTTAATATTACAAATGATGCATGGTTTGGAAGAACGACTGGTCCTTATCAGCATTTCAGTATGGCTGTTTTTCGGGCGGTCGAAAACAGGAAGCCTCTCATAAGGGCAGCCAATACAGGAATTTCCGGTTTTATAGACAGTTGTGGAAGGATATTATCCAGGACTGATCTCTTTAAGCGGACGGCGCTGACGGCGGACTTGAAAACCGATGCTCACAGAAGCTTTTATTCCAGGTACGGTGATCTTTTTTCTTATGTGTGTATTATATATTCTATAATCTTGCTGGCAAATATGTTCGGCCGGTCCAGAATTCCCTAAGGAGGTAAAAAAATGCTTTTACAGAACGAATTAAAGGAAGAATTACAGAACCTCAGATCCAAAATGGAATCCCTAAGAGGTTATCTTTGATTTACCCGGGCTAAAAGAAGAAATTGAAGCGATAAAGAAAGACTTAGCCTCTGAAGAGATGTGGTCGTTCCCTGACTTGACACGGGATCTCCTGAAGAGAAAATCAAAACTCGAAGATATAATAGTACATTTCGAGTCGTTGTCCGACAAGCTCTCCTATCTGGAAGAATCAATAGGAATACTCGAGGAAGAAAGCGGAGACCTTTTTCTGAATGAACTGAGGAAAGAGATCAGAGATTTAAAAGAAAATCTGGATTTGCTGGAGATCGAAAATCTTCTCTCCGCAGAAATGGACAAAAACAACGCAATCCTTACTATCCATCCGGGCGCAGGCGGTACCGAAAGCCAGGACTGGGCACAGATGCTGATGAGAATGTATCTTAAGTGGGCCGAAAAGCACAAGTTCAGTGCTCAAATCGTAGAGCTGCAGACAGGAGAAGAGGCAGGTATAAAGAGTGCTACCATTACAGTTGCCGGGCCGTACGCTCACGGCTATCTGAAATCCGAGGCAGGAGTTCACAGGCTCGTAAGAATTTCACCCTATGACGCAGGAAAAAGAAGGCACACGTCTTTCGCGGCCGTTCTTGTTTATCCCGAGGTGGAAGAAGACATCGGTATCGAAATAAAAGACGACGATATCAAAATGGACACATTCAGGGCTTCGGGGGCCGGAGGACAGCACGTAAATAAGACTTCCTCGGCTGTGAGGCTTACCCATATCCCTACAGGCATAATTGTCAGCTGCCAGAATGAACGGTCCCAGCACAAGAACAAGGCTATCGCCATGAAGATACTGAAGTCGCGCCTCTATGATATGAAGACAAAGGAGCATGAGCAAAAGATCGAAGGCTTTATGGGAAATAAGAAGGGTATTGCATGGGGTAGCCAGATAAGGTCTTATATCCTTCAACCTTACAGGATAGTCAAGGACCACAGGACAGACGTTGAAACAGGGAATGTTGACGCCATACTTGACGGCGAAATAGACGACTTCATCAAGGCCTTTCTGAAGAAGAAATAATAGTCTCTGTTCCTCTCTCTACTAAAAATATTTATAAGCACTAAATAGTAGTAATAATAGTAGGTAGTGTTCATAAGTTAAAAATGAAGATTCAGACAGGATATAAAACAAATTTTTGTGTTGATAAGCGGTTTAATAACGAAGTTAATCTATAAACATATTTTTACAATCAGGTGATTAACAATTTATTAAACAAATTTATAACAGATTTTCTTGTCTTACCTGTTAGTATTTGGATATAATGTTATACCTCCCCAAAAAGTTATTAACATATGTTAATAACTTGTTAGCGGTTTATTATTTATATGACTCTTGAAGATATATGGAATAACAGTCTTTTAAAGATCGAGGAGAAGGTCGGCCAAAACATTGTTGACTTGTGGTTCAGACCGATTAAACTCTCTCAGGTGAAAGAACAACAGATTACCGTGGACATTCCTAACCGGTTCTTTAAAGACTGGATTGAGGACAATTACCCGGATATTATAGCCGAGTCAATAGGCAGTATTTTGACTTATCCCGTTACCGTCCGTTTTAAAGTAGCAGAAAAACCCGACCCCGATGTTAAAAAGATGGATATGCGCCTTGAGAGCCGCAGGCAGAAACTTGCGAACAGGGGCATTTATCTCAATCCCAAATATACTTTCCGGAATTTCGTTATTGGTCCAAGCAACGAGTTTGCCCATGCAGCCGCGCAGAAAGTTGCGGAGGCGCCGGGAAGGACTTACAATCCCTTTTTTGTTTATGGGGGCGTAGGGCTCGGCAAGACACACCTCATAACAGCCATCGGGAATGCAGTCATTGATAAAAGATCGGATATTGCAGTGATTTATGTCTCTGCGGAACAGTTTACGAATGAGGTGGTATCCGCGATCAGACATGAAAAAATGGGTGAACTGAAGGACAAATACAGAAATGTCGACCTTTTATTGCTTGACGATATTCATTTTATCGCGAATAAAACCCAGACCCAGGAGGAGTTCTTTCACACCTTTAACGCGATTTATGAGAGACAAAGACAGATCGTGATTTCGAGCGACAGACCTCCAAAAGAAATAGGCGCTGTAACCGACAGGCTCAGGTCAAGGTTTAGTATGGGGCTTATAGCCGATATTCAGCCTCCCGAGCTCGAGACAAAGGTTGCGATCCTGCAGAAAAAGGCTGAGATGGAAAAGATCTACATTCCCGATGATGTCGCCTATTATCTGGCGTCGACGGTAAAATCAAATGTTCGTGAGCTGGAGGGCTGCCTTATCCGATTGGGCGCGCAAGCGTCATTAACGGGAAGGCCCATAACCAAGGATATGGCAAAGGATATCCTGCAAGATCTCATTGAGGATGATGACAGGCCTGTTACAACAGATCATATACAGAAAATAGTCTGTGAACATTTCGCCCTCAGAGTTGCCGATATAAAAGCTAAGAAAAGGACAAAAGAAATTGCCCTGCCCCGGCAGATTGCGATGTATTTGAGTAAGCAGTTGACCAACCTTTCGTTGAACGATATCGGGAAGAACTTCGGGGGGAAAGACCATGCAACGATTATTTACGCCTGCAAGCAGGTTGAGGATAAGAGGGCAAAGGACGAAGCTTTTAACAGGATGGTCGAGAACCTTTCACGAAAGATAAAAGTATAATAAGAAATCCGCATAAATGAATCGAAAAGAATCATTGAGGAGGGATTATGAAACTGATTGTATCCAAGGATGAGATGCAGGAGAAGCTCGCGAATATTCAGAATATCGTTGAAAAGAAAAATACAATGCCCATATTGAGCCATTTTCTTCTTAATGCAGGCAAAAAGGGTTCATATATAATTGCGACGGACATCGAGACCGCTCTCAAGGAGCCCATTGATGTCAATATCGAGAAAGAGGGGAAGCTCTGCATACCCGCGAGAAAACTTTTCGAGATAGTCAGAGAAGTCGAGGGGGACGTGTCGTTCGAAACAATTGATGAGCAATGGCTGAGAGTGAGAGCGGGCGCCAGCGATTTCAGGCTCGCCTGCCTGCCTGCCGCTGATTTTCCTGCCTGGCCTTCAGCCCTGGGCGGGGAAGATGTTGAAGAAGTGACCCTTGATTCTCCAATGCTCCTGGAAATGATAGAAAAGACAATCTATTCGGCAGGGGAGAGCGACACGAGATACACACTGAACGGACTTTTGTTTCATGTGAACCCCGCAAACAAATCTGTTACCGTAGTCGGTACGGACGGACACAGGCTGGCGATAATCATAAGACAGACGGACACCGATGTAAAGGAAGAGAAAAAAATAATTGTGCCCAGGAAAGCGGTGTCGGAGCTCAGGCGCTTTCTTCCGACTGAGCTGGACGACGCCGGTGAAAGCGGGAAGGTGAAGATCTCGATCGGGGAAAAACACCTTCTCTTTAATGTGGGCAAGATACAGTTTCTGTCAAGGCTCATAGACGGATCATATCCAAATTACGAGAACGTTATCCCCAAGTCCAACGAGAAGAAAATGTCCATCGGCAGGGACATTTTTGTAAAAGTACTGCGCAGGGTATCGGTAATGTCAAAAGAAAGGGCGAGCGCCGTCAGGGTCGATCTCGAAGAAGATAAGCTCACCGTCTCATCCTCAAGCCCGGACCTCGGCGAGGCAAAGGAAGAGGTTGCAGTGGATTACAAAGGCGACAAAGTCTCTCTGGGGTTTAATGCACGCTATGTATTGGACGTTCTCGGCGCAATGACATCAGACAAGGTTGTTTTCGAACTTCAGGACCCGCTGAGCCCTGTACTTGTGAAAGAGGAAGGAAGTGAGAATTATCAGTGCGTGATCATGCCGATGAGGATTTAGGGCTTTAAAGCACCGCCGACAAAAATTCTTAATTCAATAATTACTCAAAGAATCTTTTATTAATACAGGCCGGCACTATAAATTGACCAAAAATAAACTTCTCGTATTGCCCAAATAGTGTAAAATATATAGTTGGAGTTTAGAAAACGAAATGGAAGACAAGATTAACGATAAAGAGACTTATACTGCAGAAGATATAAAGGTGCTGAAAGGCCTGGATGCCGTCAAGAAAAGGCCTGCCATGTACATAGGCTCTACAGGCATAGATGGTCTTCATCACCTCGTTTATGAAGTTGTCGACAACAGCGTGGACGAGAGCCTTGCCGGCTACTGTAAAAACATAGATGTGATAGTCCACCTCGATGGAAGCTGTACAGTGATCGATGACGGAAGGGGCATACCGACGGAAATCCACTCGGAAGAAGGCCGCTCCGCGGCAGAGGTGGTTCTCACCGAACTCCATGCAGGGGGGAAGTTTGAATCAAAGGCGTACCGGATATCGGGCGGATTGCACGGGGTCGGCGTATCGGTCGTTAATGCTTTGTCGGAATGGCTCGACGTAGAGATAAAACAGAACGGGCATGTTTTTCAGCAGCATTATGAAAGGGGCATTCCCGCGGCCCCTCTCGCGGTAGTGGGTAAGACGAAGGGGAGAGGCACAAAGATCACTTTCAAGCCCGATTCAGAAATATTTGAAGTTTTGGATTTCAGCTGGGATATATTGTCGCAGAGACTGAGAGAACTTGCATTCCTAAACAGGGGGCTTAAAATAACCCTGACAGATGAAAGGGCGGAAAAGAACCAGGTATTCCATTACAGCGGCGGAATAGTATCTTTTGTAGAACACCTTAACAAGAACAAGACGCCTATCCATCCAAAGCCCATATATATAGCGGGTGAAAAGGAAGATATTATTCTCGAAATCGCACTCCAGTACAATGACGGATATTCGGAAATCATATACACCTTTGCAAATAATATAAATACAAAAGAAGGCGGGACACATCTTATAGGATTCAAGTCGGCCCTCACAAGGACTGTGAACAGCTACGCATCTTCATCGGGGCTCCTGAAAGACAGTAAAGAGGGCCTTTCCGGGGACGACATCAGAGAGGGACTCACAGCCATCATTAATGTCAAGCTCATGAACCCGCAGTTTGAGGGCCAGACAAAGATGAAGCTCGGAAACAGCGAAGTCAAAGGACTCGTGGAATCTATCGTCAACGAAACTCTCGGCACATATTTCGAGGAAAATCCCTCTGTAGCAAGAAAGATTGTGGAAAAGGCCCTTCAGGCGGCCAGGGCAAGGGAAGCTGCGCGGAAGGCAAGGGAGCTTACAAGAAGGAAAGGCGCGCTTGAAGATACCGGTCTGCCCGGAAAACTCGCCGATTGTTCGGAGAAAGACCCTGCATTGAGTGAATTGTATATTGTCGAAGGAGACTCTGCAGGAGGCTCGGCTAAACAGGGGCGGGACAGGCGCGTTATGGCCATACTTCCTCTCAGGGGAAAGATACTGAATGTCGAGAAGGCAAGGTTTGACAAGATGTTAAGTTCAGAGGAGATAAGGATCCTTATAACAGCCATAGGAACGGGCATAGGGTCCGAGGATTTTGATATATCAAAAATAAGGTACCACAAGATAATACTTATGACGGATGCCGATGTAGACGGCGCCCACATAAGGACACTGCTTCTCACTTTTTTCTACAGGCAGATGCCGCAGGTCATAGAACAAGGATATCTCTACATCGCCCAGCCGCCGCTCTTTAAGGTGAAGAAGGGCAGGACCGAGAAATATATACAGAACGAAATAGAAATGCTGAACATGTTATTCGAGCTTGCATCGGATGAACTTGAGATCTTTATCAAGGGGCAGTTTATAAGAAATAAGTCGCTTATCGGTCATCTGAAAAGGCTCTACCGGTTTGAACGGCTGATGGAATGGTTCGAGAGGAGAAGAAGAGACCCCTATCTTCTGCATGTCATTCTTTCGTCAGGTATGAATAAAGAAACATTGAAAGACAGGACAAAAGTTGAAGAATTTCTGGAAAAAATAAGGGAAAAAGACCCGACCACAGGAATCGGAGAAATACAGCTTGATGAAGAACACCAGACTTACGGAGTCGAGATCACCAGGCAGAACTACAAACTCGCCCTTGATACCAATTTCATTACATCGCCCGAGTTCAGGGAACTCGAAAACCTTTACGGCATCATAAAGGACCTCGGCGAGCCGCCTTATAAGGTCAAGACTAAAGAAGGAATTAAGGAGATCGGCACAAGCAAAGAGCTGCTTGATTTCATCCTTGCCGCTGCCAAGAAAGGCCTCAACATACAGCGCTACAAAGGCCTTGGTGAGATGAACCCCACCCAGCTCTGGGAGACAACAATGGACCCCGAGAAAAGAACCCTCCTCCAGGTCACTGTCCAGGACTCGGTAGAAGCAGACGATATATTTACCGTCCTGATGGGAGACCAGGTAGAGCCCCGCAAAGAATTCATCACCACCCACGCCTTAGAGGCAAGGAATATCGATATCTAATCTCTTGTGGAAGCACTCATAAAGGATTTTGCCCTTTTCACCGACGTGAGTGTAAGTCCCGGCCTCAAGCTCGGTGTGGGTGCCTATGTCAAGATCCCTGCTTCATTTCTGGAGGCCTCCTCCGGAGTTATTGGGAGACCCAAAATAACCGGGCGGTTAAAGATGCGGAGATTCAAAGGCACTTCATCGACAAGGCTTGAACTTCAGACCGTTTTGTGGGCGCTTACAGAGAATCGGCGGGGACCACACGGAAGCCTCACAATATATTCCGATTCTCAGTGCATCTCAGGCCTTCTTAAGAGAAAACCCCGCTTGCTGGCGGGAGGATTCCTTTCAAAAAAGACAAATCAGCAGTTAAGCAACGCTTCTCTATACCGCACATTTTACGAGTTTCACGACGAATTAGGCTTTCACATGGTAAAGGTAGACGGACATTGCGGATCCCGCGTACGCGATGCCGCTCACCGGATTTTCTCATTTGTGGATAAGGAAGCAAGGAAAGCCTTAAAGATTTGGCTGAATGAGTTAGCGGACAGTGAGAATTTAATTCCACTGAATGTTAAGCTAAAATATAAGAATTAAGTGTCAGTAGTGCACAAGCCGTAATGAACTTTTTGATCTTGTTTCTTCGAGGTGAGACGTGGCAATAGTGAGTTTGCAAGAGGTGAGGATTGCCTTTGGCGGCCCCCAGCTTCTCGACGGGGTTACCCTCCAGATCGAGCGGGGGGAACGGGTCTGTCTTGTCGGCAGAAACGGGGCAGGCAAATCCACAATTATGAAGATCGTGGGAGGCGAGCTCACCCCTGACTCGGGCGGGGTCATAAGAGCAAGAGACGCGCGAGTCGCGTTTCTCGAACAGGAAGTGCCTCGGGATCTGTCCGGAACGGTCTTCGACGTCGTCTCTGAAGGACTCGGCTGCACCGTCGAACTGCTCTCCGAATATCGCTCCCTGGTCCACAGCCTCGGCTTGGGGGACGATGCCCGCATTATCGCGGACCTCGAACGGGTACAGCATCTTATCAAGTCCTCAGACGGCTGGCAGATACAACAGCGGGTCGAGACGGCCCTTTCCCGCCTCGGGCTGGACCCTGATGCTGCTGCGGCCGGTCTCTCAGGCGGCTATAAAAGAAGGGTCCTGCTCGCGAGGGCGCTCGTGAACGAGCCGGACCTCCTGCTTCTTGATGAGCCTACGAACCATCTCGACATCGAATCGATCGGCTGGCTCGAGGAATTTCTCCTCGAATTCCGGGGCGCCATACTCTTCATAACCCACGACCGGAGGTTTCTCCAGACCCTCGCAACGCGCATAATCGAACTCGACCGGGGGCGGATCACCGACTGGCCCGGAGATTACAAAACCTACCTGGCGAGAATGCAGGCCGAGCTCGATGCAGAGGCCACTCACAACTCACTCTTCGATAAGAAACTCGCGCAAGAGGAGACCTGGATACGGCAGGGGATCAAGGCGCCCGCCGCACCCGCAACGAAGGAAGGGTGAGGGCATTAAAAGAGTTGAGGAGGGAACGGCTGTCAAGGCGTGAACAAGCAGGGTCCGCCGAGATGACACTGAACGAGGCGGAAAGGTCGGGCAGGCTGGTTCTTGAGGCCAAAGGAATAGGGCATAGCTATGAGGGCAATCCTTTGATCCGCGATTTCTCCGCGGTCGTCATGAGAGGCGACAAGATCGGCATCATTGGTCCTAACGGATCGGGAAAAACGACTCTGCTCAATATCTTGCTCGGCTCGGTCGGGCCCCTTCGCGGTTCTGTGCGCATGGGTACCCGCATCGAAGTCGCCTTCTTTGACCAGCACCGTGCGCAGCTGGACGACGAAAAATCGGTCAGGGATAACGTTGGCGACGGATACGACAACGTGACGGTCAACGGAAGGACGAGACACATAATCGGCTACCTTGAGGATTTTCTCTTCTCCCCTGAAAGATCACGGTCGCCTGTAAAGGTCCTTTCCGGCGGGGAGAGAAACCGCGCGCTGTTGGCGAAGCTCTTTACGAAGCCTTCGAATGTGCTGGTTCTGGATGAGCCGACGAACGATTTAGATGCCGATACCCTGGAACTCCTGGAAGAGATGCTGATGGAGTACCATGGCACCGTTCTCCTGGTGAGCCACGACAGGGAGTTTCTTAATAACATCGTCACCAGCACGATAGTGTTTGAAGGCGACGGAAGGCTCGTCGAATATGTGGGAGGCTATGACGACTGGCTGCGACAGCGCAGTCTCTCATATCCGGGAGGGACAGAGAAGGCGAAAAAGAAGGCAAAGCCCGAAAAAACCCGGCCTCAGCGGGAGCGTCTGCGCACCCTGACATTCAAGGAGAAAAAGGAGATCGAAACGCTGCCTGCGCTCATCGAGTCCATGGAAGCGGAGCGGGCGGGCCTTTGTGAGACACTCGCGGACCCCGACTTTTACAGACAGGACGGAAGCAGGATCCCGGCGGTTAAGGTGAGGATGGCGGAACTCGATAAAGATATCCCCGCAGCATATGAGCGCTGGGAGCTGCTGGAATCTATCCCGAAAGGGCGGGAGTGAAAAATATTCGGGCAATTAACTCAATCTCTCACCTATTGTCAGACAACTTACCGTTTAATGAGTCTTATCCCTTTGTTTTCGATGATAATAAGCCGTTTCTTATAAAGAGAGCCTATCGCTTTTTTGTATGTTTTCTTGCTCACCCCGAACAAGCCGTAGATAATTTCAGTCGGGCTTTTATCGGTTACGGAAATAAATCCACCCGCTGCTTTTAGTTTATCGATAATCTTTTCAGATACCTCATCAACCTTTTCATGTCCGGGTTTTTGAAGGCAGAGATCTATCTTTCCGTCGTCCCTCAACTTCTTTATAAATCCTTTTATATGTTGTCCTTTTCTTAATGGCTGAAACACCTCGTTCTTATAGAGTATGCCCCATTGCGAGTTGTTGATCATAGCCTTATAACCAAGATCAGTCTGCTCGCCAATCACCAATTCCACGCTCTGGCCTTCCTGAAATCCGATTGGTTGATTATCAGGTAGCTTGTCCAATACTTTATCCTCTGCCGGACTTGTCCCTTTTTGCTTCATTCCTGTCCGGATAAAACGCTTCTGACATGACGCCACAATTCTTCCCTGCCTTCTCCGGTCTCACTGGAATAGATTAGCGATGGAACATGAGCGGGAAGCATTAATCCTTTGCGAATCGCGGCAATATGGGCCGGACGCTTGCTGCGGCTGATTTTATCCGCCTTCGTTCCGACAATGACATACGGGATATTGAGCCCCATCAGCCATTCTGAAGCGTTCTTGTCATTTTTCATGGGCTCATGCCGCAGGTCAATCAGATGCACAATCAGAGCAAGTATGTTCCGATCCCGAAGATAGTTGGTGATGAATTCTCCCCACGCCCTGCGCTTTCCCTTTGATGTCTCCGCATAACCGTATCCGGGGAGATCGACCAGATACATCTGCTCATTGATGGCAAAATAATTAATAGTCTGTGTTTTCCCGGGCTGGTCACTGGTCCTTGCCAGCATGCGTCGTGCGCATAATGAATTGATAAGGGATGATTTACCTACATTGGAGCGTCCGACCATCACAATCTCCGGATACCCGGTGTCAGGGTATTGATTTGGTCCAACCGCACTGATAGTGCATTTAGCTGATATTATTTTCACCATTCTTCCTTGTCAGGTATCTGAAAACCGATATCAAGTATCATTAAAAACTCATAGAACCAAATTTTCACAGTTCTTCTACCTCGAATCCTCTAAGCTTTATTATTTCTCTGTATCTACTGAAATATACAATATTTCGGCGACCTTTGATAAGAAATATTTCAGAAAGATAGAGATGCCACGGAGAAATTGAAGCAAATCAATGCTACGATGGGCACTCAACGTTCTTGGCAAAATGCCTGAGGTGAGGAGGTGAAGGGTTCGGCGAGGCCATTATCGGGAGGAAGAGCCGCCAAGCCTGAAATCAAAATGTCACTTTCAGCCACAAGTCTTGTTTTTCCATGTAGGCTCACGATTCACAATTGCGAAATGAAGTGTTGACTCTGGAAGAGTTGAGTTTCCCCATACGAAACAAAAGAAGGGCGGTGAACAACCACCTGATAAAAAAGTGTGTTACATAGCACCCCATAGGCTATCTTAACTTTGCAGTTGCATAAATTATGAAGAACAACTATGAAAAACTTCTCGTAAAACGGCCTCCTTATTGGTTAAAATTGAAATTGCGAATTTTAAAATCAACCAAACAGGAGGCCACTGAAAGTGAAATATAGTAAAGCACAAATTCTCTCCCGTGTCCACAAAATTCCTGAACTTCGTTTCGAGGACCAACGGCTTACGTCTTTTGCCGGAACTGTGATAATTCAGAAGTTGTTTTCTAATCTTAATCTGAAAGCCCGGCTCCGTGCATGTTTTGATCATCTGCCGATAAGCCCGATATATGGCAATCATATTATTGCTCTGGTATTGATTGTACATTTGATGCTTGGATACCGGCGCCTCCGGGACATGGATTACTATCGTGATGACCTAATGATACTTCGTCTTTTGGGTCTCAAAAGGATTCCGGATGTTTCGACAATCAGCAGGGCCTTGGCCAACGTTGATGACAAAAGCATAATTAAAATTCGGCAGGCGTGCCGGGAGATGCTTCTTGCAAGACTTAATGCCCTTGGTGTGGCACGGGTCACACTTGATTTTGACGGCTCTGTTTTGAGCACGGGACGAATGGCGGAAGGTACAGCGGTGGGCTTTAACAAACAAAAGAAAGGACAAAGGAGTTATTATCCTTTGTTCTGCACGATAGCTTAGACAGGCCAGGTCTTCGATGTGCTTCCCCGCTCGGGCAATGTCCATGACTCCAATGGTGCCTTGCAATTCATGCAGAAGTGCGTGCGCATTATTCGCGCCGCCTGCCCCGGCATTATCATCGAGGTACGCATGGACAGTGCCTTCTTCAGCGACGAGATTGTCAAAGCACTTGATGCTGAGGGTATCGAGTTTACGATATCGGTGCCGTTCGAGAGGTTTGCCGAGCTTAAGGGTATGATTCAGGGGCGGAGACGCTGGCGCTATTTCAATCGGGAGTTTTCGTATTTCGATACTCAGTGGAAACCCAAGAAGTGGGACAACCGCTTCCGGTTTCTCTTTATCAGGCACAAGGTCAAAAAGCAGTCTAAAGAGCTTGTCCAACTCGATCTATTCATTCCCCATGAGCACGGATATGAGTTCAAGGTAATCGTCACAAATAAGAAGACTACTATGAAGAAGGTCTTGTATTTTCATAATGGACGTGGGTCTCAGGAAAATACTTTCAGCGAATTGAAATCCCAGTGCAATCTGGATTATGTCGCTGTCAGACGGCTTTGCGGCAATCACCTTTATATGATGTCGGCAATCCTCGCGCACAATCTGTTTCGGGAACTCCATATGATGGTGCATGAAAGAAACAGGGGAACCACCGAGAAACGAACCGCGCTATGGGAATTTACGGAAGCCAATACCCTCAGAAAGACGCTGTTGCAGAGAGCTGGGCGCCTTACTAACTCTGGAGGCACACTGACGCTCACAATGAGCGGCAATCAAACAGTCAAAAAGGGGGTTTTGCATTATCTTGAACGTCTCAAGCGTGCTGCTTGACCTAAATTTAATGCAACGTTAGGGTTAACAAGACATCTCCCGGCCAAGAATGGTAATGAATAGCCAGTTAACCGTCCAGCGAAGCGATCAATGAGGGTTTTTTCATTCTCTTAATGGTGAATCGGGGATGACCTCCCTAACATCCCGAACCGAATATCCAATCGCATTATAACCCTTAAGCCTTTTATTATACATGCGTGTGAGCATTGGGACATTGACATCCACATAATCGTAAATCCGGACGACCTTCTTGTTATCATGAAGTCGGTGGAGGCGTCCGGCGTACTGTTGAAGCGTTCCACGCCATGAAATCGGCATGGCCAAAAAGAGAGTGTCTAAACGAGCGTCATCAAACCCCTCGCCTATATACTTGCCCGTAGCAATAAGCACCCTTTCTTCTCCATCGCGAATAGAAGCAATCTGTTCAGCCAAAGCCTTGCGTTCCCTTTTCCCTGTTCCACCTTTAAGAACAATAACATTCCTGGCAAAACCTTTGAGCCGCTCGGCAAACTCATCCACATGTTCTGTTCGTTCGGTAAGAAGAAGCGGAGAATAGCCCTCTTCAAGGGCGCTGAGAAGATCGTCAAATATGAGATCGTTTCTTTGTTTATCCCTCATCAAAGCCGCATAGACTGACTGTATGCCATCCTCGACTCCTTCATGCATCCTGAAATTTGTATATCGTGGGATAACCAGATGCTCAAATGGCCTATCGTCGGCCTGTCTTCTGGCATCCACACGGGAACGGATCGGTCCGCATTGCATTATGATGATCGGGTGGTGGCCGTCTTTCCTAATAGGGGTAGCCGTAAGCCCCATAACATATTTGGCTTTCACCTGCCTTAGCACCTTTTGGCATGGTGTCCTGGCTTGGAAAGAACCTGTCATAGGAATCGAGGCCCAACTGAGGATGCCTTTCCATTGTATATGTAAGAACGGCTGAGCCGAGCTTCCGGGCCAATACCGCTTGGATAGGGGAATCAAAAAATATCCATATATGGCCTCCGTTACCCGAACGGGAGCGCTCAAGTGCCGCCGGAACACCCAACTCCTCACTGATCTTTAAAAATGCTCGGGCGTCTTCTCTCCATGCGGTCTTATCGAAATCCACTGCTAAAAACCAGCACGTCTCATCGGGAAGAAGTGGATAAACACCAATGGTATACTTTCCTGTAAGATGGTGTTGGATAACATCATTTGTTACAGGAATAAGCTCACGGTTTTCGCAGTCTGAACACTTTATCCTTGGTTTGGCGCAAAGAGGTCGCTTCCATTCATTGGCGCAGGCAGGAGAATAACCGGATTTTCCGGTTCTCGCTTCCCATCTTGCAGGATAAACGTCTTCTCGCCCACGGAAGAAGTTGCGAAAGAGAGCAACCTTGTCTTCCGGGGATAATCCCTCCGCCTCGGAAGCATTGGGCTTTTCTGCCGGGGTCCCCAGAAGCGACCTGAGTCTTTTGTTTTCTTCTCTCAGGTGAGCGCACTCTTCAAGAGTTGCCTTCAGTTGTTTTGCGATGTCTTCAGATGCCATAATCCATTAATTTTCTGTATTACTTCTATTGGGGTTTTCAAGTCCTGATAGGTCTAATAACTGTTCACAAACACACGTTTTTGAACATCCTGCTTCCATAGGCGTAGCGGTTTTACAAAATCATCGTTTCATTCATTATTTACATGTAACTTCGGCTGCCCGATCCGTCTGGGAATAAGGATGAATTGCTTTGACCTCTTTTCCATACCGCCTTTCAGCTTCTTCAATATCATACAGCGATTGCAGGTTCATCCAAAACTCGGGGCCAGTATTCAGGAAGAGCCCGATTTTAATAGCAGTTTCAGCTGTAATACCGCGGTTACCTCTGATGATCTGCCCGAGCCGTGTCGGGGACAGGCCCGTTTCCTTGGCGAGCCGGTAAACAGATATTCCCATCGGTATCAGGAATTCTTCCCGTAAAACCTCTCCCGGATGAATGTTCTTTAAGTGTCTCATCTTTGCACTCCTTTAATGATAATCGGTTATC
The DNA here is from genome assembly GCA_963716185.1 of Thermodesulfovibrionales bacterium. Taxonomy (GTDB): domain Bacteria; phylum Nitrospirota; class Thermodesulfovibrionia; order Thermodesulfovibrionales; family SM23-35; genus CAVZMO01. The sequence goes on along the minus strand of OY970295.1, from coordinate 1,738,033 downwards.
TCAACGTTATGGGCGCTTCCGTTTTGCCATTCAAAGCAAATACGCCACTGGTCGTTAATGCGAATGCTCCATTGCCCTTTCCTGTCTCCCTTTAAAGCCTCGAGCCTGTTGTTTGGCGGCACTCTCAACGTTTCAAGTGTAACCGCAGCCGCAACCATTCTAAGTTTTCGTCTTGCCAGGTTGTGAAGATTCGTGGGGAGCTTGATCCTCTTGAGAACTTCCCGAGCCATATTAATTCCGTTTCCTCATCCCTGAAAGATAATATCATATAACGATATTATCACTAATCGACAAATAAATGACAATAGATAGAATTTGATGGGGTCGGATGCGGCAACCCGTAAAAAAGCAACCTGAGAGAGTTTGGCCAAAAAAGCTTTAACAAAAATTGGTCATTTATTCCACTTGGGGTCACCTCACGAAACGAAAAAATCGTACACCAAAGAAAAGGATATCTCTTAAGAGGGGCGTAAATAATTACTACTGATTGAAAGACATGGCTTTATCGGATTGCGTGCGGCTGTGCCTTTCTGGATGAAGGTTTGCTTGGGGGACTCATCATTTCGAAACAAAAGAGGTATCTTTGAGGAGAAGATAGTTCGTGCTCGTTATAGGGATACGATCTGGAACCAATTTTACTCCAAGAGATAATAAGCCCAGAGAAACACGATTCTTTCGTGGACGGCATCGACTGAACTATAATAGTCTGTAGACAAGTTCATCAGGAGTTAAGAATGACTAATAATGATATATTGCGACAATTACGGTACGCTCTGAATATTAACGATTCAACAATGATCGAAATATTTAAACTGGCTGATCATGAAATTGAACAATCCAATTTAACCGCCCTTCTTAAGAAGGAAGACGAAGAAGGCTTTGTTAACTGCGATGAAGCTCTTTTGAGGTATTTTTTGGACGGGTTAATTTTACGTAAAAGAGGCAGGAAAGAAATTAAACCGGGTGAGACGAGGAAATCGGACTCACGACTGACAAATAATGCCATATTGAAAAAACTGAGGATCGCCCTGGAATTGAAAGAGGATGATATGCTCGCGGTTTTAAGACTGGCCGATGGCGACATATCAAAATCCGAACTGACGGCGTTATTTAGAAAAGAAGGGCACAAAAACTATAAAGAATGCGGTGATCAGTTTCTCAGGAAATTCTTGAAAGGCCTTTCCATTCGTTATAGAACCTGACAGCTATCCGGGAAATAATTGTATCGGAATTGAAATCTCTCGTATTCGAAAGGACAAAAAGTGATGAATAGTACTATGCGTCTGTTAAAAAGGCTTCTCCCGCTGTTGGTATCGGCAACCCTTGCATTCACCTTTTGTATCTTTCTCAAAGGAAACGTTAAGGATGTCAATCTTCACGATGTCGTAGTGCAAAAGGACAAAATCTCGATTCAGGTGTACGCCGAGGGAGAAACAACCATTCATTTCCAATGAGAAGCAGCCTGTCCCGTTTTTCTCTTTCCCGTGTTACAATGGCTTATGACGTACGGAAGATCAATACTGATCTGCTCCGTTTGCGAAACGACCCCCCTCGAAATGCGGGATGTGTCCCTCATTTGATCTGACCATGCAGATTCCTCCCTATCTCGTGAACGAACACTATGACGACCGCTATTTCGATGTGGTCAATGCGATTGAAGAAGCGAAGCACATCTTTTTTCGGGGCATCGGCATCATGGATATCCTTTCCGCCACAGGGCCGGGGAGGAAAGAATTCAGAATAGGTGAAACAGGCTTCGGCGCAGGCCGTCTACTCATTGCACTCATGGATTTTCTGGACGATTGGGGCATTGCGGATATAGCCATTACCTGGGAAGTAGCGGCAGGCCGTGGTCGTAAACCACAATTTACAGCAGACAAGATTGAGGAAGTCATAAACGCCACATTACAAAGCAAGCCCGCTGGCGCCACGCACTGGAGTTGCCGCACAATGGCTGAGGAGCAAGGCGTAAGCAAGGCAACGATTAACCGTATTTGGCAAAGTCACGGTCTTCAGCCACACCGGATAAAGCAATTCAAGTTATCGCGGGATCCGAAGTTTTTAGAGAAACTTACCGATGTAGTGGGGCTGTATATCAATCCTCCGGAGAAAGCAATTGTGCTTTGCGTGGACGAGAAAAGTCAGATTCAGGCGTTAGATCGTACGCAGCCGGGATTACCTTTGAAGAAAGGGCGCTGTGGAACCATGACTCATGATTACAAGCGTAACGGCACCACTACACTTTTTGCGGCCCTGGAAGTAGCCCAAGGCAAAGTGATCGGTCAGTGTTACGCTCGGCATCGTCATCAAGAATTTCTTAAATTCTTGAAACGACTGGATGCTGAGTTTCCGGTCGAAATGAAGCTGCATGTGGTGATGGACAACTATGGCACTCATAAGCACCCCAAAGTTCAAGGCTGGCTACAGCGGCATCCACGATTTGTGCCTCACTTCATTCCGACCAGTTCAAGCTGGCTGAATTTGGTAGAGCGCTGGTTTGGAGAGTTGACTGGGAAACGGATACGTCGTGGTACCTTCATAAGTATCGATGATCTTGTTGCTGCAATTGATGAATATTTGCAGGCCTGGAATGCTAACCCAAAGCCGTTTGTTTGGACGGCAACAATAGAATCAATCGTAGGAAAACTTTCCCGCTGCAAACAAACTTTGGAGAAGATTCAACCGGGCTGCACGTTACCACGCTCTCGCAAGACAAAAAAGAATAACACCAGTCGTTTATGAGACACTACAGTAGATAGTGGCTGTAAGCTTATTGAAAGGCTGTTTCAGAAAATAATTGCAATGAGTGAGAAAATTAGTGGCGCCGCGCTTTAGAACTCTTTTCCGGAGTTGCGCCGCTGTTATTCGAATACCTTCAACCGCAGAGGAGGTTATGACACTTGCAGTTAATGAAGCCTCATATTTTTCGGGGTCTTTTAAATAAGGATTTGTCTCTTTTAATGACTTCTTTTTCATGACTAAATAGAGTCTGTCCACAAACTACCGTTTTTCTAATTTCCGAACAGAAAACTGTCCCGGCAGTGCCGGGACAGTTTCGGATTTTGGTCCGTATCCTTCAAAAACCGTGCTGTCGTCATATTTTTCATGGTTTCGGACGTGGATATCCCTTTATACTTCTTTTGTGATCTGCCTTTTGCCTGTCTTCATTGCATCTGCGTTTGCATCTTCGCAAGGAGCGCTCCTGTCATCACACGAATGTTGTAAACAATCACATTCCAGTACACCTTTGCATCAAATCTCGCCCTTGTTTTCCATTCGCACCGGAACAATTCAAAACCCCTTTTCAGGTTCGAGATAACTGCTTCAATCCCGCTGCGCCATTTCTTCAGCCGGGTTTCCATGTTTGCGCTTCTGACGATGTTCTTCAGCGAACCTTTTATTTTATTGAAGACGATGTTTACGATCCCTTTGCCCCGCGCTATCCTCGCATTGTCCTTTGATGCATAGCCGCCGTCCGTCACCATATCACGGGGGATTATCTCATAGTTATCCTTGATGCGATCGATCACAACTCCATAAAGTGTTGTGTCGGCAGGATTGCCCTCCAGCACCTTGCAATCAAGTATCAGGTTGCTCCGGCCTGTCGCAAGGTTTATCTTATGTCCAAATTCTACTTCACGCCTCCCCTTCACTATGATGTCCGTATGGTCTTCATAGATCGAAAATATTTTCTCTTCGTTCGGCACGCTCTCCCCAAAGATCTCATGTCGACGAGAAATATCATATACTTTCTCGGCCTTCGGCAACACGCCTTTTAATTCTTTCCTTACCGCCTCTGCAACTATCCATCCTTCTATCGTTTTGGGCAGTCCTGCCGTTAATGCCCTCTCTGCCTGGTTGATGCCGCTGCGTAACAACTTCAGCTGTTTCTTGAATTCTTCCTTCCGTTCCTCTTTCGCTTTGGTGTTGTTGATTTTGTAATGGTTCTTTTTCGCCTGCCTTTTGTAGCTCCGCACCTTGATCTCCACACCACTGTCCTTAAGTTTCTTCAACAGTCGATCTATGGTTTTGATGCAGTCCCATATCAATGAGTTGTTTGTCGGATAATGTATGTTTGTCTCTATTACGGTCCCGTCGGTCCGTATGCTTTTCCCGTCTTCGAGCCCTTCGCCTATTGCGATTTTATTGATCGCTACCATTATCTTATCCAGCGCTTCTCCGCTTATCCGGGATATGTATTTCTGATACGCTTCAAAGGAAAACGGCTTCCGATCGTCAAGTTTGACAAATACCGCGCACATCCTCGAATCATGTTGCGCATGCTCAAGCTCACGATAGGTCAGGTTTTTCATCTCTTTGTATATCGCCGCCCTGACTATCTGTTCCACTGTCGGCATGTCCTGCCTGCCGAGACTGCTGCTTTCTTTGCCCCTGGTTATGTCATCCTTCACTATTTCATATATCTCAGCATGCTGGTTCAGTATCGTGTCCATTACAGCCAGTTCCGGGTTCAAGGCCCATAGCTCTTTTTCAAATTGCAGTTTAAGTTCCTTCAGCAATTTCAAGGCTTCCTCCATGGTTTTTGTTTTCTCTGCAATTTTACCATTTATCTTTTTGTTTCCAATACTTATAATTTGTGGACAGACTCTATTTATGCCACCAGCCCTCATAGCGGCGAGCATCGTAAGCACCCCAGTAATACCTGTCGTATGAATAGTAGTGCAAAAGAGAGAATGGAAAATGAGAATACGGGTAAGGATAGTAATATAAATAGTATGTGGTGTACGGATAATCAGATCTATCCTGCAAATCCACAAATCGTTCAGTGGAAGGAATATTCCAATAGGAATCGTAGTAGTACGACGGATTGCAACCAATAACAAGTGTTAACAATAAGAACAGCACAACGATCCTGAGCATTCCAGCACCTGTCCCTTCTTTCTTGAATATTATAACGTACATCATTTTTTGTCCATTTTTTGTAACGTGACTTCATTAGAAAAGGACGGATGTTTTCTTTTCGTGTCGCTCTGGAAGGCTGTAAATCTTTCGCCCCGGAAGAAACACGTCCTTTTTCTCACTGCCACCTACAAGTCATTACGCAGAGCTGTGGTAAAGAGTTGCGAATTACGGATTGAAGGACTAAACCGCTGCGCGGTGGTAACGAGTGGTCAGCCTTTATGGATAAGATAGAGTTGAAGGTTCCTCCTTCATGTACTTCCCCATCGCTATGTGCGCATAAGACACTACGGACTTCTGGCAAACAGAAGACGTAAAGACAACATCGCTCTATGCCGTAAGCTCATTGGCAGTTGTAACACTGTAACAAAAGAAAAAGAAAGACCAGAGACCTGGCAGGATCAGTTGCTCAGAATTTGCGGCATCGATATCAATACTTGTCCAGCTTGCAAGAAGGGCACGATGGTCATGGTTGAGCATTTGCTTCCTTCCAGGTGCAATGGCCCTCCGGATCAATACTCATGAATACCGTCGACAGCACAAAAATCATATCTCTATCAGCCTGCGAAAACAGCATTCTGTTTCGCCCCACTTCTCTGTTGTCTGAAATCAGACCTTGGCATACTGTCCGGCCACCATGGACGCATTCCCAACCGACCTCTTTATCTCTGGATGATCTTATGCAGATCAAAAGAAGTCAGATGCACCATACATCATACCCACTTCGATAGAAAAAGTTCCGAGAGAATTGATCGAATCGCCATATCTGGCACAGCGGCTTAGTCCTTCACACGTCATTCCGCAACTGGCGCAGCGGAATGACGCTTATTCGTAAGCGATACCCCAGAGGAGTCCGCCTCTGGGGTGATCCGGGTTAGCGCATTGTTAGATAGCCCCTCGTATAAGATCGTTTTGGGCAAGATCTCCCCTCTCCAATGGAAAGAAAAAACATTCGTCCAATGCGTTAAGTGCCTTAAGTCTAACCTGTAACCGTTAGTTTGTTCTCGACTTCAGACACGCCGGGAGCTGACCAAGCAGCATATTCAGCTTCCTCATACTCTGCCAAGGAGCCTACGCTGCCACGGAGAATCACCTTGCTACCTGAACTTTCCACCTGAATCTTTTGGGCAGCTAATAATAATCTGGCATTGCGCTTAAGTGCGTCTTCGATTTTGTTCTTTACGTCGAACGCTTTCACCGGCACCGGTTTGATAGTGATCGAGTTGATGACTGCCAATACCCCTTCTAAGTGACGTACGGCATCCTCCGCGCGCTCTTTTTGATAATACCAATCCACATATCGCCACTCAGAGTGATCCGACCGTCCTGCACCATCACCTTGACGCGGTTACTCGGTATCCAATAATTCCAGTCGAGAACTTTTGTCGCCGACTGGGCAATATCCTTGTCGGCGCGCTTGTAAGAGATAGCCAGCATGACCTTGATCTCTTCAGTTACTGCCTTGACGCCAAGAACCCGCTTGGCAGCAAGATGGGCAGCCCACTTCTTAGCGTAGCTGTCAACGCTGCCGCTAAGAGTCACCACTCCATCCTTGACAGCAACACCAATCTCCGCCGCGTGAATGGTCGGCTCCCACTTGAGCTCATCCATAACATCTTGTTGCAATTTTGCATCGGTCTTCATAGCAATTTCCTCCTTTTGGATCATTGGACTTTCACTTCCTGCACCTTCAAATGTTAGGCCATCTTATCCCTAAACCCTAAATTTTCCGTCCCCCATGAATGGCTAAATGGTTATTAAATTAGTTATTCACCTCCTTTCGTTTAGTAACCTTTGCCGATTTATCAAAAAAAGCCGAACTTACCGGAGGTTCATCCTTCGGCAGCTCGGCCATCTTACTTCATAAGACCCGCCACTTTCCGCCCCCTCCTCACGGCGGGTTTGGCTTTATCGGGGAGAAACATTACTGTCCGGTTAAAATAGAACACCCTGAAGTGGTTCCTCCCCTCTCATTTTTAGTCTGTCGGGCTTCAGGGTCAGAATATCAATAAGGGCCTTCCTCTCGAAAAGCATTTCTCGAATAACGCGACTGAGCTGTAACAACGAGAAGCTGTATTTTGTCTGGTATTTGATATAGGTCAGAACGAGGTAATAGCACATAGCCACCCAGATTTGAGTCAGCACAGCGTTCTTGCCCGTACCGAGAAAAGACTTGATCTTCAGGTTCTGTTTGATCCATTTGAAGAACAGTTCGATCTGCCAGCGGGACTTATAGATTTGAGCAATCGTCGTTGCAGGCGAGCTTGAAATTGTTCGTAAGGAATGTCAGCATCTTCTCCCTCTCTTCATCGTAGTACCTGATGAGCCTGAGTTCTTTCGAGTATTTGGCCTTTGTCAGCTGTCCCTGGAGGGAAATACGCTCATCGCTCAAGACCCCTTTGCCGGAGATTGGGTGCTGTCCGACAACCGCGTAATCTATATTTATCTTTGCCCTGGTGACAAACCAGATCCCCTGCTCATCCAATGAATTCAACCACCTATAGTCGATGTAGGCCTTATCAACCGAAACGATGCTGTCCGGCGACAGGGGAAATGTATTGTCTTTGACTACGCGCACATCGTGCTTCTTGCCGTCAGTAATGGTCAGAAACGTCGGCAGGGCTCCGGAGTGATCATAGAGACAGTGCAACTTAATTGCACCCTTTGTCGCCCTGAACTTTGCCCAGGGGAAAACCGACAGACATAGATCTATGGTCGAGGCATCGATTGTGTATAGGGGATTCTTGAAGCGAAACTTGTGTTTTGGTGTCAGGTTCTTACAGCGAGCCAAGAGGTGATAGAACAGTCCTTCAAACATACGATAGTCCCTTTTGGCATTCGCATCAGAGAGAGTGCTCTTATGTATTCCAGTAAGCCCCAGATGATACCACCGGGCGACATGCGCTGATAGTCCGGTTACGATATCCCTAAGGCTGTCCTTCTGTGTGATCTGAGAATACAGTATCGCCATAAATTGCTGCCACGTCGTGAAGGTCTTCACGTATCTGTCTCCCTGGTACAGTTCCACCGCTTTGTCAAAATGATATCTCGGACAAAGCTTCAATAACTCCGAAAATATCGTGTATACTTTGTTCATGGTCTGTTCCTCCTTGCTGGTATAGGGTTTGGTTACCACTATTATCCAACAATCGAGTCGAACAGGCCACTTTGCTTTTAACTTTTACCGGCCACGGATGGGGGAGAAACTAAAATCTAATTACCTTTTATCAAGAAATAATCCCAATGTCAAGTCAAGTAAAATTTTTAGGCTTTTAGGCTTGGTAGTCTCGATGTTAAATTAACAAGAAGCGACTTGCCCTATCGATTTACATTTGGAATCTTCATTTATGGGAACCGTGGCGGAGGTGTGAAGTCCAGGAAGAACATCAGGAAGAAGTGTTGCCTATCGGCACATCAAAAGAACCTGCAGAGTACACCCCAAATTAAGGTTTAGTTACTTAACTTTGAGTTCTGACAAGATGATTCCCCTAACCATGCTACAAGCGGTGTGATAATCGTGAAACTCAATTATTGTTTTAAAGGAAGGAAAATCTTAAATTCCGTCACTTCACCGCTGTTGCCAACGCAGATCTCCCCGTTATGAGCCTCTATCATCGCCCGCACATTCGCCAGGCCGACGCCCGTACCATCGGTCTTGGTTGTCATAAAGGGCTCGAATATCTCTCCGCGAATGTTTTCATCGATTATCTTTCCATCGTCGGCAAATGAAAGCTCTATTTTCCCTTGGTTTGGAATTAGGGTATTCCTTATGAGCCTTTCGAGAAATCGCCAACAGATTGATACAAGCGGATTTAATGGATATATAAAAAAAGGATTCCCCCAAAAGCTGTATATAAAACCTTAGTGCAAGCCGGAGGAGAAGGAAAAAGTCTAAAAATTCACCCCAAGAAAATAATAGAGGGCGGGACACATTTCTTGTAAAATTAAGTAGCCACACAAAACGAACAAGAAAGGAGCCGCCCCTTGGCAAAGATTATACAGCAAAAGATATTTAGATGGAAGGACGTAGAGGCAAGCGGGGAGTTAGAAAGACTGAAGATGGTGATAGAGGAGATGCCTGATGATAGGTTAATGAAGACATTAGAGTGTGAGCGGAAGGGCCGTCGTGATGATTATCCGATACGAGCAGTATGGAACAGCATCCTTGGAGGGGTAGTCTATCAGCATATATCAATAGAGTCATTGCGAAGAGAGCTATTAAGGAACGGCGAATTGAGGGAGGCATGCGGATTCGACCCTGTGCTTGGAGAGAAGGCCGTGCCGTCAAAGGATGCATACTCATCGATGTTGAAGAAACTAATGAACAACCAAGAAGAAATAGACAGGATGTTTTCTTTTCGTGTCGCTCTGGAAGGCTGTAAATCTTTCGCCCCGGAAGAAACACGTCCTTTTTCTCACTGCCACCTACAATGGCGCAAAAGACTGGGAAGGCGAAAAGTTATGATTTACAGAAGAATTATTTAACGGTAAGTTGAGCCATAGCGTTGGCGATCAGCTCCAACGTCTGGTTAAGTCTCTTATGTTTGGCGGAGCTGACTTTCGCGGCCAGAAGCTAACGCAAACTCCCCTGAATAGTCGCGGACTCTCTCGAATAAGGCTTCTTCGCCGAAGGCTTTAGCTGCAAATGCAAACGAGAGTATCGATCGATAATAGTAGTTGAGCAGATCCTCCGAGTGATCTTCGTAAAAAGGCGAATGGGTTTCGCCCGATAGCTGGAATTGCGGAGGGTTGCCAAAATAAAGTTCCATTAATTGGGGAGATGCTCCGTGAACATAACCAGAATACATTTTATTAATAGTTCTCCCAACCTCTATTGTTGAGCTTTGATTATAGCCGGTACCCCTATGCTTACTTATAAACGCCCGAATCTTCTTTCTGGGTATCATCGGGCGCTTTTGCGTCGAGCGGATCGCGCTTTCTGGATCATCGAATTCCTCTTCATAGAACGCGGCCAAGTATTCTTTGTGTAGATCGGTTATCTCGCCGAAAATTATTCCAAAGCACAAAAAGGCAATATCTTCGTCGAATTCATCAAGCGTCCTTTGCAACGCTGCCTGTTCTTGAAGGAGGCCAGCCTTATTCAGAAGTCTTATCGCTTGTAGTCCGGTAACCACCCTTGCTAACTTCTGGACGATCGCCTGATAGATCGACTTCTCTTTATAACGGTAGACATACCCATCACCCATCGGCTGCCTCTGAGGGTCGCCTACTTTGCGGGACAAAGCATCAAAGGCTATGCCCATCATCTTCAGTGCTTGGCGATACAGCTGATCCACCCTGTCCTCCTGAAATCTAACATAAAGCATCGTTGATGCTTACCACTGCATGAGCCGCCGGTTTGCCAGCCGAGAACGAAGCAGCTTGTTGTCCAAGTCATTCACTTACCAGTATGGTTCATACTGCGTTTATCGTCTTTCAGTATTAATAAGAACCTTCCAATTCTAAGGATTCATAGTACTTCGATAGATCACCGAGACATCGCGCAAAGTCGGTTTTGGAATCACAAATGTCCTTTAATACTTGTTCCCATAATAATATCTTGGATCTATTTGAATTTAACAGTTTCCAATCCTTTTTATTCTCATGCCCAACTGATATCAAGAAAAAAAGTTCTGTATCAAGCCCTTTGGTTCTTAAGAAATTAACTAATTTGTCATAGAGGTCCATCTGATCGCCAATAGCGTGTCTTCCAGTTGTCTTTACTTCAATCAAAGAGATTTTCTTCTTATTTTGAATTATTATATCTGGTTTTATAGAATATAGTTTGTTATCTATATCCTGTATCCCGTCAAATGTTTGCTCAGTTATACCGCCTTCCATGACAATATCAGAAAATGATAATTTAGCGGGCACATGAAAACTGTCTTTCTCGGCAAGTGGCTTAAAACTCCATCTTTTCCCATCATCTTGATATTGATACGCTGGGACAATCTTATCAGCTGTCACGGACTGCGATAACCAATGGATATAAATCGCAAATAGAGACGTCCAAAAAGATTCGCTGTTGTGATAGGTGTCGTTTGGTTTCAAAAACAGATAAGTGACATTTCCCTCTCCCATCTTTGCTATATTTTTTATCTCGCCGTACTGTTAATGATTTCCCTGAGTTCCCTGGCCAGCGATGAATTCAGACGAGAAAGCGTCTCGACCTGCTTTAACGCAAGACTTCTTTGACCCAGTGATAAGTGCGCTATGCCTAATGCAAAATGAGCATCTGCAAAGTCAGGTTTAAGGCGGACGGCCTCTTTTAGTGCTTGGACAGACTCTTTATATTTGCCCGCTTTCCCATATGTGAGCCCAGCTTAGCGTAAGCTATAGCATCATTAGGTCTGAGTTCGAGTCCTTTCTTGCACGCTCTTATCTCATCGTCGATCCGACCGAGGAACCCATATGCAGAAGCTAAACCAAAATACGCCTCTGCATACGAGGGATTAACTGCTATAGCTTTCTGAAAATACTTGATCGCCGTAGTGTGCTGCCCGAGCTTACCGTATGCTGCTCCAATCGCTGCTAAGGTTTCGAAATCGTTTGGGTTCTTTTGAACCTCTTCGGTCCATCGCTTAATCTGTGCTTCTATAAATGATTGATCCTGCGATAGAACCATTTCGGGTAAAAAAACAAGAATTATACAAAGGAAGAGAGAGATGATCTGCATTTAACTTTCTCCTTTCACATAAAATGTCTAACTACTCGATTTACCATATTTTGCCAATCGAATAATATTACATTTTTAATGGTAGCGAGTTCTCCGCTCAATATGCAGCGCTCTTTTCGTATGAGCTATTTTAGGCCCCGCAGGTCAGTCAAAGTCAAGAAAAATGTTGTTGAATTCCGGTCGAAAGCTATGGCCGATAACAAGTGCCCGTAAAGCAAGGAAGGAGTGTTGCATAGATAGGGGCCTATTGAGTTGATAAATATTACGCTCCGGAGTAAACGGGGTATTTTTGTGATGTGCACCGACAAACAGTGGAAAATAGCTGATGAATAAGATCAACGTTTATGAAAATAAATGAACGCCTGAACTGTGCAGTGGCTATCGACGTCAGCACGAGTAATTTGTTAGCTCATTTGATTTTTATGCCAACTTCAACTGCCTTACAAATCAGATAGTTTGTGAATGCAGTACATGAGACAAGCATGAACTTCGCATCATTGAAAGTGAGCTTTGGCTCCTCTAACATGGCATGCCTTATTCCTTCTGCATCAGATGTGTACCCATACAATGACGAAAGACTTTTCTTTAAGGCTGGATGCAATATTGCTTTTTCCTCAAAAGTTTTTAAAGCAGCGCCTAACGTTGTCTTCTCATCACCTGTTAAAATCTGTGAGATTGCCTCGACAGCACTTATCGACTCTTTAATAGAATTCCGAAAATCAGGATTTTTTCGATCCGCCAACAGACTTAGTGCCGTTTTCAGATGTGCCTGTACACCTTTAAGCTTTGAGGTATTTGACATAGCCTCTTCAATGCTCTGTATTTCTTCATCAGCCGTTATTTCAACTATCTGCTTATTCACCAAGCGATATGCGGAAAGCTCTCTCTCTAAAACGTAATTGCAAAATTTTATGAAGTTCTCTGTTAGCTCTTCTGGGGCAGACTTTGCAGTAAATTCGATGAAATCATATACTTCATTCCATGCACAAGCAAAAAAGTACTCCCTTACAACTTTATGTGCATCATCGAAATGTCCCGGAAGATTATCTAATGGCCGGTTGAAGTATCCATGCCAATAACTCTGAAAAAGGAAGAAAAGGTTGCTATTCCTAAATATGCTTGGATAGTTTGTATATACAAACTTCTCCCATAAGAAAAGATGCAGCGCATCCCAAAGGCCACATCGTAGTGCATCATCAACAGAGTCTTTTTGGACAAGTTTCTTGATCGGCGTCAGACCTTTACGTTGAGAAAACAGCACTATTCTCTCCTCATTGATGCTACCGAAATGGGTGAGGAGCCGAGGCAACCGGCAGTGCAAAAAACGCAGAGGCTATTCCCGCTCGCCTTGACCTGTCCTTCAGCGCTCAAGAGATTTCTAAGAGTGAGGGTATATTCAGACACATAACAATGATCATGCGAAGTTCCTATTTGAGACTTCTTTCAGGAAATATAGCAGAAAACAGGCAACGAAGAGAAGAAAAAATGCATATACATTCAGAATACTGCCATCGGTTATATTCACCTTTTGTGGTAATAAGGACTAAAGACGAAGTTCGTATAACATCGTAAATTTGTTCTATGTTGATTTTCAAGACTACTTGACGGTCTTGACCTTATTCTCTCTGCGTAGGAGGAAGTTATCATCTTGCCGCTGCCGCTGCCCATCTAACTGAACTGCGTATCACTCCCAGATCAAGTTTTTTCATAACTGCTCGCACAGCTGCAATATTTTCAGTCCCGTAATCGGAATGAGGGATCCAAGCACGTAGTTTATGACCGCGGCAGTCTGCTAATTGCAAAAGTTCAGATGCCAACCGTGAAGCGTATCCACGCCTACGCCAGTTTGGTCGTACAAAGAGTTCTTCCAGGTCGAGAAAAGCTAATTCTTGTCTCTCTACTGCAAATGCCCACCCTATGACCTCATCAGCTGCACTATCGAAGATTTCAATGCCGTGCAGAATGCCACCATGAGGATCATCTATTCCCCACGTCTTCAATGTTGTTGTGTCGCTATACGCCACTGACGGTAGAACAAAAGCAGGGATCATTATCCATGCCTCCAATAGCCGTGATAAAAAATATTCACGAGGCAAATAACCATAGCCTCTGTAGCCCCATGTATCTCCCCAATTGTTGGCAAAAAACAACGGGTGTTCTATCCCTTCAAGATATCTACAAATTGCGACAGCATGAGAGTCTGTAACTGGACGACCAGCAGGTTTAGGGATGATGCCATTCGGCGCGTTCTTCCAGGAATCATCGATCTGGAATGCTGCCAGAACCTCTTGCTTAACCTCCCGATTAGACTGAAGCAAAACAATGCAGTCATCATACGATCTAACGCGCTCATATGCCAAGAGGCGCTTCTTTTTGGCTTTCTCATCAAGACCCGGCGGTTCGATTGGCGGCCAAGGGTCGCCTTTACGGGGATAAGGCCAGTCGCTCTCTTCTATAAAGCCCCATCCTTTAGATATCCTCAATGCAGTTGATATCCATGTGCCAGTGCTGGGCTTTCCGGGGTAAGTACCCTCCAACTGACGGGCTCGCACGAAGCTATATATCTGGCTAATTCTCATTGAACTAAACGGGATTATAGCAGATTCCCATATACAACATTACAGGAAGAAGCGAACCAGAATTCTTTCTTCTTGTAAGCCACATTTCCGGGGCGTGATAAGGCTGCTGTCAAGGCTTTATTTTCTATGAATTTGAGTCGTGATATAATTTCGTCATGCATAGGAAGAATACGGCCCGTATAGTAATAGTTAGGAGCAAGGAGTAGAAATGGCAGTTGAAAATTGCTGAGATGGGGATGTGAAAATGATCAAAAAATCGTTTCCCTTGTCTAAGGTCTATAGCTTGATCGAGCCGGGTCCGGTGGTGCTGGTCACTACCTCCAGCAAAGGGCTGGCGAACATCATGACCATGTCGTGGCATATGATGATAGATTTCGAGCCACCGATTGTGGGTTGTGTGATCAGCAACCGGAACTACACGTTCGACATCTTGAAGGTGACCAAGGAATGCGTGATCAACATCCCTACTGTGGAGCTGGCGGAAAAGGTGGTGGGCTGCGGGAACACCTCCGGACGAACGGTCGACAAGTTCAAGGTCTTTGGGCTTACAGAGGCACCCGCCTCATGCGTCAGGGCACCGCTCATCTGCGAGTGTTATGCGAATCTTGAGTGCAAGGTCGTCGATGGGAAGATGATATCCAAATACAACCTCTTCATCCTTGAGGTGCTCAAAGCGTGGATCAACCCCGCAAGGAAAGACCCGCAGACGATTCATCATCGCGGGAGAGGCGCTTTCATGGTTGCAGGCGAGACGATCAAGTTGCCCTCAAAAATGAAATAGCCTCCCTTTTGGTTTTACGGATAGGACCATTCTTCGAGAACTCAGAGATCTCCTTTATGTACGCTAAATTTCATCCGCCTCAGAAGCATGATATCCCTTCAACTTATCAGCGTATTCCTTAAGTTGTCTGTCTATCAGGTAATCCACCGTACCTGCCGGATAGGCGCCGTCTTCCTGTCTCTTGCCGGCCGGCACTCCTGTTAAGACTTCGATCCCCTCATCAATCGTCTTCACTGAATAAATGTGAAACTGACCGTCCTGTACCGCCTTCACAACATCCTCCCTCAGCATTAGATTTCTGACATTCTGATGGGGGATCATCACCCCTTGCTCACCGGTCAATCCCTTTGTTTTGCACACGTCAAAGAAACCCTCTATCTTGTGATTGACCCCACCTATGGGTTGAACCTCGCCTTTCTGATTTACCGAGCCGGTGACGGCTATGTTCTGCCTTATGGGGAGATCAGCAAGACTGGACAATATTGCGTAAAGCTCTGTTGAGGACGCACTGTCCCCTTCAACGCCTGAATAGGACTGCTCGAAGCATATACTTGCCGAAAGAGACAGAGGTTTGTCCTGGGCATATTTCCATCCTAAATATCCCGACAGGATAAGCACGCCCTTATTATGGATCGGCCCGCTCAGTTGCGATTCTCTTTCGATATTGATGATTCCGCGTCGTCCAAGGAACGTCTTTGCAGTGATACGGTTGGGCTGTCCGAAGCTGAATATGCCAAGATCGTAGACGGCCAATCCGTTGACCTGACCGGCAACGGCCCCTTCAACGTCAACCATTATAGTTCCTTCTTCTATCATCCGGCGAATGCGCTCTGCTACAAGGTCAAGGCGATGGATCTTCTCTTTCACCGCCTTTTCGATGTGTTCTGCTGTTATCGTTTGACTTTTAGATTCACCCGCCCAGTAATCAGCTTCGATCAGAAGGTCTTTCAGCGGGCCGAACCTGGCGGACAGTTTTTCCTGGTCGCCGGCCGCCCTGACAGAATATTCTATAATCTTGGCGACCCCCGAACGATCAAAGGGCAAAAGCTTTTCTTCATCGCAACAGGAACGAATGAAACAGGCATAATCCATCATGTTTTCATCGGAACGCTGCATCTGATGGTCGAAATCCGCCTTAACCTTGAACATCTCCCAGAAATCTTCATCATAGCTAGTCAGAAGCTGGTAGACAAGGTCCTCGCCCATCACAATGATTTTAAACTCCACAGGCATCGGCTGGGTCCTCATGCCCTGCGGTGCAAAGAAACCAAACTGTTCCCAGGGGTCCTCCACCCGTACTTCCTTGGTTTTGATAACTCTCTTCAGACCTTCCCACACCCCGGGGTTGAGCAAGACGTCACGGATGTTCAGTATGAGGTAGCCACCATTGGCTGACTGAACCGCTCCTGCTTTAATCATAGTGTGGTCACTCAAATAAGTACCCATCATTGCTTTTCTCTCGATCTTACCGAACATGTTAAACCAGTTGGGATTGGACTCAATAATAATCGGCGGACCACTTATGGAACTGTTATCCACGAAAACATTGATCTTATAGGCCATGAACGGATCGGATTGCGAAAAAGCCGCGGCGGCAGGAAGCTGAGTCGGCGCAGGCGCCTGCATAAATAAGTCTAACTTGGCCAAGGTATATTCTTTCAGTTCTTTCAGAAAAGTTATGATTTCGGGATATTCGGTATACCTCTTGAACATTTCCTCAAACGGACGTTCAATCGCAAACTCTCCCGCCTTGAGATCGATTTCTTTCATCTTTTCTCCGATCTCTTTTTCCAGTTCTCTGAGATGCGCATAAATATCTTCGACCTTCCGCATCATTTCCAGACGTTTTTTCTCGATTGCTTCTCTTTCCGACTCAGGAAGAGCAAGGAATTCTTCCCTCGACAAAGGTTTTCCTTCGGCAACAGGAACGACGGCGGCGCCCATCGGAGAGAGCTGCACCATCAGGCTTTTGTCGTTGGCTTCTTTATCCAGGGCATCCATTGCCTCTTGGTATCTGCTCTGGTGTATTTCCATAACTTCCTGTTTCCTTTTGGTATATTCCTCACTGCCGAATGTTTTTGGTATTTCATCCTTTAAAGTTTTAAGCAGTTCTTCCATATGGATGTTGAATGACTTTCCAAGTCCCTGCGGCAGCTTTAGTATCCGCGGCTGGTCGGGGACTGAAAAGTTGAAAACATAACACCAGTCGTAAATCTGGTATTTTATTCCCCTGGCTTCTCTCTCTTCAATAAATCTCTGCAAACGGGCTTTAATAGTTGCCGCCTTGCCGGTCCCTGTCAGTCCGGCCAAAAAAAGATTATAACCCGGTCTTCCCAGGGCCAGACCAAAATTTATGGAATCCACGGCCCTGTCCTGGCCGATAAATTCTTTCAGGGGCTTTATGTCCGCCGTGCATTCGAATTGAAATGCATCCTGGGGGCAGATCCAGCGCAGTTTTTCCAAGGGTACGGCAAATCTCTGGAGATCGGTTGATTTTTCCATTGGCTACTCCTTAACAGTTTTAAGCTAATTATATCACGTCTTTTGTGCGTCTCTCTGATTTCGGCGACAAATATAGCGACGGGGCGCAATAACGGAAATGATATAGCAATCAGCAACAGCCTATCTCATAAGGCAGTCTCAAAGGTCGATAAAGGAGGCAGAATTGACAAAACAACCATGACAACAACATCTGCCAGGAATACAGAAAACATAATGGCAAACACAAGAAAAGGTAGAATTAGTTGGACTTTCCCCTGGTTTCATTAACTTCTTTTGGCACAACTCTAAACTCAGTTTGGTTGCATTTTTGTTATACTTTCATTCTTCGACTCCAGGCTGTTTATTATTTAGAGTCTGTCCATAAAGTCGATCATTTGGCGTTTATATGTCATTCCGGCTTGTCCGGAATCTTTTTGCGCCTTTTCTCAGAAAGATTCCCGACGCGCTTCGCTTGCGGGAATGACAAGTTTCTAACCGTAACGACCACTTTATGGACAGACTCTATTTAATACAAATATAGAATGTTTTGAAGAATTTGCAATCTGCCGGTTGAGGCTTGCCGTGACAGGCCCTTCGTTAAAGATTGAGATGATCGTAGTTGTTTTGATAAAATTCGTCATGGTTTAAATAAGTAATCCTGTCCCGGGTTAGTGGGGCATTTTCTTATGAGAAAATTTAAAACCGAAAATAATAAAATCGAAAAGCCGGAAGAGATGCTGTACAGGACTATCTTTGAAACCACTGGAACTGCAACAATTATTGTCGAAGATGACATGACGATATCAATGGCAAATAAGGAATGCGAGAAACTCTTGGGATATTCCAGGGAAGAAATTATGGGTGTAAAAAAATGGGACGCTCTTATTGCAGATGAAGAAGCTGACAGACTTAGGGAATATCATCGCCTGAGAAGAATCGACCCGGATGCCGTGCCAAAGAATTATGAAACTAAGTTGATCGATAAGGCGCGTAACTTTAGATATGTTTCGATAACTGCCGACCTGATTCCGGGTACAAAAAAGAGCATAGTATCCATTCTGGATATAACAAAGCACAAACGTGCAGAAGAAGCTCTGAGAGAAAGCGAGGAGCGATATCGTATTTTGATCGAAACCACCCCCGATGCTATTGTTTTGATGGATTTGAATACGAACATAATTATGGTCAATCCCGCTGCTTTAAGATTATTTGGGTTTGAGAGTGATGAAGAGATAATCGGAAGAAGCGGCCTGAATTTTGTTTCTCTCGAAGACGTTCCGGCGGCGCTGACGGACAGAAAAGAGCTGCTCAGGGGCGGTAATTTAAAAGTTGCTAAATATACAATGAAAAAAAGAGATGGGTCCCCTTTCCCCTGCGAGTTGAAGGGCGGGTTGATTAAAGACGCAGAGGGCAATCCGAAGGCGATTATAACCGTGATCAGGGACTTAACGGAGCGGAAGCACGCAGGAGAGGCTTTGCGCACAAGTGAGGAAAAATACCGGACTCTTATCGAGAATGTTAACATCGGAATATACAGAAATACCGGGGGACCTCGCGGACAATTTCTCCAGGCGAATCCTGCTATAGTCAAAATGTTCGGGTATAATTCTGCCGGGGAATTCATGAATGTTCCGACATCAGAGCTTTATCAGGAACCTGAAGAGAGAAAAATATTTGTGGAAAAAATGCAAAAACAGGGCTTTGTTAAAGATGAAAAACTGAAACTCCGGAAGAAAGACGGGACTTTTTTCTGGGGGTCGGTAACTGCGAAAGCGCAGCATGATGACAACGGCGAGATCAGATGGATAGATGGAGTCATTGAAGACATTACCGAACGCAAGCGGATAGAAGAAAGGTTGGTCCAGAGCTTGGAGGCGCTGCAATCGGTTTATAAGATAGCGACGACTATACGTGATTCGTACGAGGCAGTGTGTGATCAGGTGGTATATAGTCTTTCTAATCTGCTCAAGGTGTCTTATGTCGCGGTGCAGCATGTGAAAGAAGACGGGCTGAAGATAATTTCGAGTATAACAGACGGTAAAATTAATCATAACGAAGAAATTTCCCTGGAAAATTCGCCCTGTGCAGCAATTATAAACGAAAAGGACGAGCCCTGTCAGATGAGGGGCCCATTGGGGGAGCTTTTTCCGGGGAATGAACTCATCTCATCGAACAGATTCAAGACCCATGTAGGGGTGCCGATAAAGAGCATATGGGGGAAGGTGGCGGTACTTATCTGTGCGATGGACCATGCAGAGAGGGTCTTCACAGAAGATGAGGTCCGCCTTATCGAGATATTTGCGAGGTATGTTGCATATGAGTTTGAACGGGACATAATGGAAAGCCAGCTGAGGCAGCTGGACAGGATGAGGCTGTTAGGACAGATGGCGGCGGGTGTGGCCCATGAAGTCAGGAACCCGCTGAATGCAATACTGGCGATCACGGAAGCCCTGTTTCAGGACATAGGGGACAAACCTGAATATAAGCCTTTTCTTGAACACATCCGGACACAAGTAGACCGTTTGTCGAGATTGATGGGGGACCTGCTGGACCTTGGGAAACCGATCCGGGCGTCCAGCCTGCACCGGGAGTCTCTGGCCGGGGTGAGCGCAGCTGCTGTGGATTTATGGAGACAGACGTCCTTATCGCGTACACACGAGGTGAGATTGATCATGCAGCCGGAGCAGGAGGACCTTGAAGTGATGGCCGACAACTCAAGACTCCAACAGGTATTTCTAAACCTGTTGGAGAACGCGGCCCAGCACAGTCCGGAGGGGAGCGAAATTCAGTTTGTAATCTCAACCCCCAAGAAGACGGCGGCCCGAATTTGTGTTATAGATCAGGGAGCCGGGGTGCCTCCTGAAAATTTAGAGAAAGTTTTCGAGCCGTTCTTTACAACCCGTAAGAGAGGGAACGGATTGGGATTAAGCATAGTAAAGAACACCATCGAGGCCCTTGGCGGCGATATAATGATCGGGAACAACGGGCACACCTCAGGATGCACTGTCGAGATCACGTTACCTATAATTCATGGGGACGTATCATGAGTTCAAAAATCCTGTTAATCGAAGATGAAGACGGGTCCAGATTCGGATTCTCAAGATATCTTTCAAAGGCAGGATATGCCGTCCGGGAAGCTGCCTGTTTATCCGAAGCAAGGGAAGCTCTCTTATCTCAGCGCTTTGATGCCGTCCTGCTTGATCTCAAGCTGCCGGACGGGAACGGCTTGGATTGGATAATAGAGCTAAGGGAACATTATTCGGATATACCTGTTATCGTCATTACGGGTTTTGGAGATATACCGGTTGCCGTTGAGGCTATGCGGAGGGGAGCGGACAATTTTTTGACTAAACCCGTCAATATGGGAGATCTTGAACTTTTCCTCAGAAAGAGCCTCGAATTGGGAACGTTGAGGCGAAGATATTTGACACATCAGAGGCTTGAAAGAAGAGATCAGATCTATTTCGGTGAAAATTCTACTATGAAACATGTCGTAAAACTCGCGTCTCTTGCGGCAAAAACCGATTCTCCTGTTCTCCTGTCAGGTGAAACCGGTTCGGGGAAAGGTGTTTTGGCCAAATGGCTCCATGAGAACAGTTTCCGCAGTGCCGCACCTTTTGTAGAGGTGAATTGTTCCAATCTTAAAGGGGATTTACTTGCGAGTGAGCTTTTCGGGCATGCAAAAGGCGCTTTCACAACTGCAGTGCGGGACAGACAGGGGCTTATAGAAGTTGCAGACGGAGGGTCTCTTTTTCTCGACGAGATCAGCGATATGGATCCCGGGGTGCAGGCCCAGTTTCTCAAGGTTATTGAGGACAAACAGTACCGGAGGCTTGGAGAAGTGAGGGTTCGACAAGGTGAATTCAGGCTTATTTGTGCAACTAATCGGGATCTTCTGGCAGAGACGCATCAGGGCCGGTTCCGCAAGGATCTTTATTTTCGAATAAATGTGCTCTCAGTTCCTATTCCCCCTCTGCGCGAAAGGTCCTCGGATATACCCGGACTGGTTCTCAGTATTCTCCGGAATATCGGGGCGCCTGACCATCCGATATCGCCCGAAGTAGTGAAACTGCTTCAAGAGTATTTATGGCCGGGGAATGTCCGGGAATTGAGAAATGTGCTTGAAAGGGCTCTCCTGCTTGCACGCGGACAACCTTTGTCACCCGAACACTTTTACGGACTCGACTCTTCACGTATTTTAATTGATCACAAAACAACTGTAAATGATCTGCATGATGTTGAATCCAGTCATATTCTGACCGTTATCAGAGATTTTGGCGGGGATACGAAGAAGGCTGCCGAAGCATTGAACATCTCCAGAGCAACTCTATACAGAAAATTGAAGAAATTCAGGAACGGACTTTAGCCTTTATTATTCATAGATTAGTGGTGAACACGGCGGATACAGTATTTGAGCTCATTCTCGGGCTATCGCCCTCCGAGGTAAATTCTGTTCCGATAAATCTTCAAAGAATTTAAAGCCGCTCAAACACTGTATCCGCCGTTAGGATCAGGGAATTCATGAATTAAGTGGGTTAGAATAGTCGACCATCTCTCCTTTTTGATTCTCATCATTGAGACATTTTTTACGAAAATGAGAATTCTTGAATGTGTGTTTGAGTTAAATAATCTTGTCTTATCCGTAATTCCTGATTCTTGTCGGACAGGCATCAATTTTGCAAACCAAAAAAAGTCTGATGAAGCAAAACATTGAGCATTATGAGTTATCCGGTGGGGGAAGAATGCCACAACATTTGCTTTTAGTTGATGATGAGCCAGCCATTCTGCTTGCTTTCAAGAAACTCCTTCAGGGTCCCGAAGTTGCTGTCGATACAGCCGAAAGCATTGAATATGCAAGGGCATTGTTGGATGAGCAGCTATATGATGCGGTCATTGCGGACCTCAGACTTTCCGGTTTTTCCGGAGAAGAAGGACTGGATATTATCCGCTACGTTAAGGACCGCCATCCGGAAACCCGAGTGGTCTTAATAACAGCTTACGGAAACCAGGACCTAATGAATAAAGCTTATAATTTGGGTGCCGCTTTTTATTTTGAGAAGCCTGTTTCGGCAGATGTTATAAAGGATGCTTTGAAAAGTTTAGGTGTGGCAACAAAAAAATATTGATGTAAGAAATCCTTAAATGAAAATCAAGAGGACTAAAAAGATGAGATACGAAAAACAAAAGGCCGCCAACGGCGGGGTGGACAACACGGTGTATAACTTCATATTTCAGATGGCTACAGAGATATCTGAAGAAGTCAACGAGGTATCAAAAAGCTTTCCGAAAGAAAAAAATTATTTGGCCGATATAGTACGCAGACAATCCAGATTGGTCTGTATAAATCTTGAAGAAGCCTGGAGAATGAAAGAACATAAAACTGTTTTTCTCGATAAGTTGTCAGAAGCGGCGCAAGCAGCTTCGAAAACACAAAATTGTCTCGAATTTGCATCGAGATATAATTATGTCGACAAAAATTTTTTTGAAAAATTGGATGCTAAATATGAAGACATATTTGAAATGCTCTGTGACGGGACAAATGTCTGACACGAAAAACTCCTGCATATGCACCGGTTTGCTTTAATTGCGGTCCCGATTCCCCGCAATAAATGAAGTAATTGTAAACAGCTTAAAGCCGACTGAAAACGCCACAAATCTTTCCCAATGACTTTTCCTTATTTTCTTTGATATACTTTTGCTGAAGTGATAAATTTTTTCTCTTATAAATTAATCATTTATGTTGATACCCTGAAAGATGGAAATCTCTGAGAAAGAACTGCTCGAAATAGCGAAAAAAATCAAACTTCTTATACTTGATGTCGATGGGGTGCTCACCGATGGAAGCATTATTCTCGACGGTAATGACAATGAACTCAAATCATTTCATGTGCGAGACGGACACGGGATAAAAATGGCCATGCGGGCAGGCATCAGGGTTGCTATAATCACCGGCAGATACTCAAAGGTTGTTGATAGAAGGGCGCGCGAACTTGGGATCAAAGAGGTATTCCAGAAATGCCATGACAAAATGGCGGCATACGGGCAGCTTGCTGAAAAATATTCCCTTAATGACAGTGAGATAGCGTATGTTGGTGATGACGTGGTTGATATTCCTGTTCTGAAAACATGCGGTTTTGCGGTGGCTGTCGCAGACGCCGATGAGGAGGTTAATGCTTTTGTACAGATGATAACAAAGCAATGTGGAGGAAGGGGAGCTGTCAGAGAAGTGTGCGATTTTATTCTTAAAGCAAAAGGGCTATGGAAGGACATTATAGATGGGTACTCTGAGACTTAACCTGCCGACGATACTTACCCTGAGCAGGATTGTCCTCATCCCTGTGTTTATTTACACTGTAAATCTGCACCCATTATTCGGCGCCGTAATATTTGGCATCGCCTCAATAACAGATTTCCTCGACGGCTATTTTGCGAGGCGGTCAGGTGATATTACCAAATTCGGCATCATACTCGACCCGATTGCCGACAAGTTTCTGGTAATATCAGCATTGATTGTACTTGTTGATATGGGTCGGCTGCCCGCGTGGATAGCGATTACCATCATCGTAAGAGAATTCCTTGTCACGGGTTTGAGAGTGGTCGCCCTTTCAAAGGATATCATAATTTCCGCTGAGCTCGGGGGAAAAATGAAGACTACCTTGCAGATAGCGGCAATACTCTGTCTGATATTGAAGGGGAGTATTTTGAGTATTGACTTTTACGATGTCGGGATAGTTCTTATCTGGATATCGTTGCTCCTCTCTATTATTTCGGGAGTGCAGTATACGATCTCTTTTGGGAAAAAAATATGAGCGTCATGCGATGAAGAATATTTTATTCATGATCCTCTCATTTGTCCTTGGCTCGATCCCCTTTGGTATAATAATAGCCAAAGCGAGAGGAGTCGATCTAAAGAAAGTCGGAAGCGGGAACATCGGTGCGACGAATGTATTGCGTTCGCTCGGAAAAGGACCGGCCGTCTTCACTCTTCTTGGAGATGTATTTAAAGGCAGCCTTGCGGTTGCGATAGGAAAATATTTCGGGCTTGAGCCGATCTATTTAGGTTTGGCGGGAATTTCGGCAATCCTGGGGCATAATTTTTCCCTTTTCCTGGGGTTCAAAGGAGGCAAGGGCGTGGCCACGAGTATCGGGGTGCTGCTTGTTTATACTCCGAAAGTAGCTTTCTTTACAATTTTGATATGGTTTGTGGTGGTCTTTTTGACGAAATATTCATCACTGGGAGCGATAGTATCTTTTGCACTGTTACCTTTTAATATTATTCTCTTTGATTTTACCGATAAAGCAAAGCTGTTTACCGCAATTCTCATCGCATTCTTTATCTTGGGACGGCATAGTGATAATGTCCGGAGACTCATAAAGGGTACTGAAAGGAAGATAGGACAGCGGGCATGAAAAGAATTATCTCTTTGCTCCTCCTTTCGCTCTTGTTCATTCCGGCCCTGGCCCCTGGTGAAAATCTGCATGAAGATCAGCTTAATAGGGGGATAAGGAATTCGGAATCTTATTCGTATCTGCTTATTCAGGAATCAAAGATAAATGAATCCCGGGCAAGAACTATTCTTCAAGAGGCGCTGCGGTATTCTCCGGATCTCCCGGCTGCTTATTTTGAATTGTCAAAAAATAGTTTCAGGTTCACTCCGGAAGGGATATTCGAGGCGATTGATTACATGCGCGAGGGGATAGCGGCATACAAGAGAAATTTCTGGTGGTCGTATGCGCTGATAGCTTCTCTGTTCATGAGCATGGTACTCTCTTTCATCGCCTCGATCCTCATTCTTATCATCATAAGGCTTCCCGAAGATATGCCGTTGCTTTCCCATGATATAAAAGAGGGAAAGATTCACATATTGCTTCTCCTGATGCTTGCATTCTCCGTATTCGGACCGCTTTACCTCTTGGGAGGATTGCTCATTATAGTTAGTCTTTACCGGCAGAGATGGAGTAAGTCCATTGCAGGTCTCTATATCCTCTTTCTGCTTATTTCACCATGGGTATTCAATATCGTTTCCCTGATTTTTAACGCACCCGCTTCCGGCGAGTTAAAGGCAGTCGTTCAGATCAATGAGTCAAAGGGGAATAGATATGCTCTTTCCCTCCTGAAGGATAGTAATGACCCTGTCGAACTCTTCTCGTACGCCCTTGCTCTTAAGCATGAAGGCAGCTACAGGAAAGCAATCGACATCTACAACAGGCTTATAGCCCAAAAACCGGATTCCCGTACTTACAACAATCTTGCTAATTGTTACGTTGCCGTTAATGATATGGCAAGGGCAAAGGAACTGTACAGGAAAGCGATTGAGCTTAAACAACTTCCTGCCACTCTGTACAATCTCAGCCGGGTATATAGAGAAACGTTTGATTTCGATAAGGGAGAAGAATATTTCCTCGCGGCTCAAAAGCTGGACAATAGTGCTGTTTCGCAATTCGCTTCAATATTCAGCAGAAATCCGAACAGGTTTGTTGTCGATGAAAGTCTGCCTTTTTCTATGATCTGGGAATATGCCAGAGAGAAAACAGCAGGGACCTTCACTATGGGTTTATCGGCAGTTCCTCCGGCATTCATGCCCGTTATAGGATTTTTCATGGCCATACTGTTTTATATCTTCAGCAGGATGTTAAAGAACAGGGCATACAGATGCAGCAAGTGCGGAAATATCATCTGCAGCAAGTGCGAGAAACATATACTATGGGGGCACATGTGCCGGCAGTGTTACAGATCACTGGTGAAGCTTGACGAGCTTGATGCAAAGGAGCGAATTGCAAGGCTTCTCAGGGTTTATGACTATCAGAAGAGGAGAAGGGATATTATCAAGGTGATTTCTTTTATTCTTCCGGGCTCGGGTCAAATTTATGCCGGAAATATCCTGCATGGTTTATTGTTTCTTTGGTTGTTTCTATTCTTTATATCTATTCCGATAATGAATTCTTTATTCGTGATGGATATGTCCGATTTCTCACATCTCTGGCTCAATTTAAGCGCGTTATTTCTCACGGTCGTGACATATATCGTCTCTAATATGATAACAAGACGGAGGCTATCAAAAGGTTGGCTTTAGAAGGATCGCTAAGAGATTTTGGTCTCGCCGATATCCTGCAGCTGATTTTTTTCCAGCGCAAGACAGGAGTACTATACCTTGAAGGGAAGCTGGACAAGGTGAAACTGCTCTTCATAGATGGAAATATCTCGGGTGCGGAATCGAAGAGGAGGATGGAAGCAAACCGGCTTGGGAAGGTGCTTGTAAAAAAAGGTCTCCTGAGCGAGGAAGACCTGCAGGCCGTGCTTGACGAACAACGAAGCACTAATGTGAGACTGGGTAATCTCCTTGTAAGAAAGGGAATTTCAAAGAAAGAAGATGTGGAGGAGGTTCTGACAGGGCAGATTAAAGAAACGGTAATTCAGATATTCGGCTGGAAGGAAGGGACATACGAATTCACGCCTCAGGCAGTTCCGGTCGACAAGGACATCCCGATATCTATTGATTCACAGCACCTGCTCATGGAAGGCTTGAGAATAGTCGATGAGTGGGCCCTCATAGAAGGCAAAATAACACTCGATGCGATATTTACAATAAAGACCGGAGACACTACTGAACTGACTGAAGAAGAAAAAGACATTTTGCTGCTCATCGACGGTGAAAATGACGTCAGTACCATCATAGATATCAGCGGGCAGGACGATTTTTCGGTATCAAAGACTCTTCTTTCTCTCTTAGATAAAGATGTTATAGAACCCAAGGAAGTTTTGCCTGTCGTCACCGAGACGCTTTCGAAGGAAACGGGGAAATCTGCTTTTTTTTATCGGACACTGCCTTTATTTGCTGTTACTGTTTCGATCCTTCTGGCTTTGTTCTCTGTATCTTTTGCCTCCGGCAGCGTTTTTAAGAGATTCCGGGCTTCGGAGGCTATCGATGCCCTCAGGTTTAAGATCGAGGCTTACAGGTTTGAGCATGGCTCATATCCGGATACGCTCGATGTCATATCAAAAAAGTCAGACCCGTGGGGAAGGCCTTATATTTATGAGCATAACAACTATACGTTCATCGTTCTCAGTGCCGGAGCGGATGGCAGAGAGGGAACTCCCGACGATATCTATTAAAAGATTCATGATGCATTATACAGGCTATAGGACAAAAATATGATAGAGCCTATGAGCAATTTTTCTAAATCATGACGTACATCGTGTATCATGTATCAGCAATTATGAAAAGAGAGAAAGCCGTTGTACTCCTTAGCGGAGGGATTGATTCTTCGACTGCTCTTGCTGTTGCAAAATCCGAGGGTTATGAATTGTACGCCCTCAGTTTTGATTATAACCAGCGGCATAAGAGAGAGCTTGATTCTGCAGGCATGGTTGCATCATCACTTGGAGTTCAAAAGCATCTTGTCATAAGATTCGATCTCAGAGAGATCGGCGGTTCCGCCCTTACATCGGAAATAGAAGTGCCGAAAGACAGGATACAGGATAAAAAAGAATCTGCATCGAGTAGCGTACATCATGAATCTGTTCCTTTTGAGGCTTCGCAAGTTCCTATTACCTACGTTCCTGCGCGGAACACGATTTTTTTGTCCTTTGGACTTGCATGGGCCGAGGTCCTCGAAGCTGGGAATATCTTTATCGGTGCAAATGCAATAGATTACAGCGGTTATCCTGACTGCAGACCTGAATATCTTAAGGCCTTTGAAGATACGGCCAATCTTGCCACAAAGGCGTCTGTAGAGGGTAGAATACGGTTTAAGATCCGGGCGCCGTTGATATCCATGAAGAAATCGGAAATCATTGAAACGGGTATCAGACTCGGGCTTGATTATTCATTGACATGGAGCTGCTATGACCCGCAGCCTGTACCCCAACGTCCCCCCCTTGGTAAAGGGGGGAAGAAGGGCGCTGAAAAATTTGTTCCGTGCGGAAGATGCGACAGCTGCATTTTCAGGGCAAAAGGGTTTCAAGAGGCTGGGATGCTCGACCCGGCCGGTTAAGAAGGTGCCCCTGTCCCGAGGACCGTATTCTCTAATTCTGGAAACTGATAAGATAATTCTATGAAATCCCCTTTGAAACTTTTAAAACTGAGGGGTCATCACCTTATCTGTCTTCATCTGTTCAGGGGTGAGGGATATGATCCTGAATTCGTAGAAAACCTGATGAAGATTTTAGAAAGGGCTGAGGCTGGAGAGGAGATAGTGGTTTCCAAGGGAGCCGATGACGTATGTAAGATGTGCCCATACCTCAAAAGGGGGACGTGTCTTTACGATAAAGATTCGGATGCAGGGATACGGGAGATGGACAAGGCAGCGCTCAAATTGCTCGGTTTAAGGACCAAAGATGAAATTACGTGGTTGAATATACGTAAGAAGCTGCCGGATATCTTTCCCGGGTGGGCGCATAAATATTGTATAGAGTGCGACTGGAGATGGGCATGTGAAAAAGCTGAAGGTAAATTTTGATGAAATACAAAAAGCCATGGAAGACGTTGTCAGAGATACATTCGACTATTTCATCGACTTAGGGACAGGAGAGGTTATGGCATTTTCAGAGGAGATCCTGAATGAGGTTAAATCGAGATTGTATGAGAGTGATTCCGATGAGATAGGAGATGAGATAGAATATATAGAATTTGATGAAGAACCGGAAATTCCTGACTGGATGGTGGATGAAGTGGAACTTGCTTTGGAGATCCTCCTCGATAATAATGAAAAATTCATCCGGATACCTGAAAGAGAATCACACATAGCCTACCGATCTATGTCAGGATTCTTGGATACTGTTGATGATCTTTCTCTCAGGGAAGAGCTTTCCGCAGTCCTGAACGGTAAAGGCGCGTTCAGGAAGTTCAAGGACATCCTGCTTCAGTATCCGAAAGAAAGGAAAAGATGGCATGGTTACAATGCAAAAACGATAAAAAGGGAGGTCATCGAATGGCTGACTTCTATAGGAGTAGAGCCTATCTGACAACGTTTTTTTTCGTTCTCACTCTTGATATTGTCCGGTTATTAGGACCGTATCATCAAGCAGATTTCCCTAAGTCTCATTTTCGGAAGCCAGGTTTTTACCCCCCCTATCATCTTATTCCTTAATACCCAAAAGAATACCCGATTTCACTCAAGCCCCATCTTTCTCAGTGCCTCATTAGCAGTATCCCTTCCAATCGGCGCATCTTCCGGAAGATATAGCATCACGCCGCCCTTGACCGGCCTGATTACTATTTTCCCCTCCCCGGCGAGTTTGTTTGTCACTTCGACAGGATTTTCTCCTTCGAAATATTTCTTGAAGGCATTGTTAAAGCCTGAATATACGGAGTGGATCCCTTTATAACCCTCTTTTCTTAAACTCACAATAGCCTTTTTAATGAATTCCTCATGACTTAATTTCTCTGACATGACCATGCCCCTCCTCTTAAAATTTATTTTTATCTAAAGACAGATTAAAATTTCAGCTCATCAAGGTACACAGACACTGGTTATAACCTTATCAAAGTGAAGCTGTTTCATCAAACTTTATCTTTTCATCCAGGTCTATAGCCTGTTGCTTCCTCATGTCTTCGATTTTTTTCAGCGGTCTTTCAAGCATGCTGGTCCTCGTTGTAACGAGCGTATCGTATTCTTTTTTTGCAGCATCCAGCCTTTCGCCCATAAGCCTGAACTTCTCCTTATAGGCATTCCATTGTTTTGTAAACTCACCGAGCAGTTTAAGTATCTCGGAGGCGGTCTTTTCAAGGTTGAAGTTTTCAATGGCCTGCCTGATGACGGCAAGAACGGCATAGAGCGTGAAGGGGGAACAGAGAATGACCTTTTGTTTTAATGCCTCGTCCATAATAGTCGTGTCAGATTCGTTTATAAAACTGTAAACCTGTTCATTCGGGATAAAGATGATTACATAATCAACAGTGTTTTCCGATGGGTTAATATAATCCCGGGTTGTTACCTGCTTAATCATCACTTTAGTATTTTTGAGAAGCTCATCCCTGTATCGTCTTTTGTCATGTTCCGACTCTGCATTCAGATAGTGCAAATAGTTGTCAACGGGGAACTTGACATCCATATTTATCTTCAGGTTATTGGGCATAAAAAAAGTATAATCCGGCCTGCCGAATGAGCTATCAAGGGTCTTCTGTTTTATGTAGTTCACACCCTCTACCATCCCTGTGAGTCTGATAATATCTTCGGCCATCCTCTCACCCCATTCACCTCTTTTCTTGGGGCTTGCAAGAGCGCGGCTGAGATGTTCGGTCGTATCCTTTAGTTTGGAGGTAACTTCTTCATGTTTTTTAATTAAAGTTGCGACTTCTGTATACTTTTCTCCGCTCGTCTTTCCGACCTCTTCAATTTTTTTCTGAACCTCGGACAGTGTCTTACCGATTGATTCGATATTCTGGTCTATGAGCTCTTTTTTACTCTCCAGTTCCTTTTTGCCTTCTATTGTTTGAGATTTCAGTTTTTCTTCAGCCAATTTTATGAATTCATCGGCATATTTTTTAAATTCATCGGTATTCCTAGAAAGGGCATCTGAAGACAGGGCTTTAAATGTTTCGCCGAGCTTATTCTCCATTTCCTGAAATCGTTCTATCTCTTCCCTAAGATGCTTCTGGGATTCCCCGAGCCTTGTCTTCATTTCTCTTTCGGCATCGAGTTCGGTTCTCGTCTGATTGATCTCGGAGTCTCTCCATTGAACCTGTTGCCTAAGTTCTTCGATCGTGGCCTCCGCGCGACTCACCTTTTTCTCAAGGTCGGTGATCTGATTTGAATAGGATGACTGAATATCGGAGACACGTTCAGCACATTTCTTCTGTTGGAGGGAACACGCAATAAGCCATGCGCTAATCCCACCAATTACTAATCCCAGAATAAATAAAACTATTGTTAGACTCATTAAATCACCCCGTCCCGCACTAATTTAGATCAAATCTTCTCATAAATCCAGACCCTTGCGCTGTTTCTCGTTTCTTCAATCCTCTTGACAAGCCTCTCTTTGTGAAGGTTCAACAGACGTTTGCCGCTTGTATTCATTTCGATGTTCATAGCCTCGGATAAATTTTCGGAGATATTTCACCTTTTCTCAGGACTAAAAAAGGATTTACAGCTTAATTTTCAGATTCCCCTTCAGTTATATCCACACGGACGAGGGCTAGGATGGCTGTATGAGGAACAATCAGATACTTCTTATCTTGGAACTCAATCTCGACGGCAGATTCTCTGAGAAAGATCGCATAATCTCCCGCAGCAGCTTGAAGCGGGACATATTTCACTTCCTTTTTCCTCCCGGCAGCCCAGGGTTCATCGGAAAAAGTCGGATCTGCCACAGGATAACCAGGTCCTGTTTTTACAACGAACCCGCCGGATACTTTTTCTTTTTCCTTAACCGTTGGGGGCAGATAAAGACCCGAACTTGTTTTGCCCATTCCTTCATCAGGCTGGATGAGAACTCTGTCGCCGACGATGATTAGGTTTTTTTCTGCCTTCATGCAGGTATTTTAAAATAAAATCTTCGAAAAAGCTTTTATTTATACTCCGGCAGCATTATGTGTGCCTGTGTCCCAGGCAACAGGTCTGATTATCTTCTTTTCTCCTGTCCCGCGACCATCCGGGAATAATCGAAAGCTTCGCTGTTTCCGTTCAAAGGTTTTCTCTGTTATCCGGGTTATCACTACAGTTCAAAAGCCTCGCCCTTTTCGGGTATATGCGTTATAAAGCCGAATTTTTCTTTCACCAGTTCACCAAATGAAATCGACACCTCTTCTTCACCGTGTACTACAAAAACCTCGGGCGAATTCTTAAAGCACGACAGCCAGCCGAGGAGTTCCGCCTGGTCTGCGTGTGCGGAAAAACCATTTATTGTATATACAGATGACCTAACGGCGATTTCCTCTCCGAGTATATGAACAGTCCTTGCTCCGTCAACAATCTCTCTTCCCAGCGTACCCTTTCCCTGAAATCCAACGAATACGACACTGCACTCCGGTCTCCAAAGATTATGTTTCAAATGGTGCTTTATCCTTCCGCCTTCACACATGCCGCTTCCTGCAATCACGATAATGCCTGACCTTATCTTATTTATCGCCATAGAATCTTCGACGGTCTGCACAAAATGTAACTTGATAGCCTCGTCAAAATCCTCTGTCGTAAAATTTTTTCTTGCCTCCTCATCAAAGCATTCCGGATGAGAGAGATATACCTCGGTAGCTTCCTCAGCAAGAGGACTGTCGAGATAAACGTTAATATTGTGAAGTCTCTTCTCTTTCACGAGGTTGTTCAAGATATAAAGCAGATCCTGTGTCCTCCCTATCGCGAATGACGGAATGAATACACTGCCCCCCTTCTTGAATGTCTTTTTTATCGCCTCAACCAGTTCGTCAATGCTCTCTTTGAGAGGTTTGTGCAGTCTGTTTCCATAAGTAGACTCCATAACAATGAAATCTGATTCAACGGGTGTGGACGGATCTCTAATGATGGGATTACCTTTTTTCCCTATATCGCCCGAAAAAACAATCTTTTTTTCTTTTTCACTGTCCTGAAACCAGAGTTCGAGAGTGCCCGATCCAAGTATGTGGCCGGCGTCAAGGAACCTGTATTTAATGTCCTTTCCAAGGTGAAATATTTCGGCATAAGGTTTTACATCAAAAAGAGGGATTACCTCTCTTACATCATCTATAGTGTAAAGAGGAGAAACAGGTTGCCTCCCGGCTCGCAATGCCTTTCTATTGAACCACTCTGAGTCGCTTTCCTGTATATGCGCAGAATCATAAAGCATCGGTTCGAGGAGGTCCCTGGTTGCCGGTGTTGTGATGATTTTCCCCTTGAACCCCTCCTTGACAGTTCTCGGGAGCATTCCTGAATGGTCCAAGTGTGCATGGGTGACAAAAATATAATCAATCTCTTGAGGCTCGTAATCGAAGGCGGCCCTGTTCACATCGTCGGCATATTCTCCCTGATAAAGACCGCAATCTACTAGTAATTTGAAGTCATTGCACTTGATATAAAAACAGGAGCCTGTAACAGTCCTTGTACCGCCGAGAAATTTAAGTTTCAAATTAGTCCTCCTTCATTAAGGCTGCCAAACTCATTAAAGGCTATCACATGATCCTATTCCTTTTTCTCCGACAACTATATCCGGATTCATCATCCACTGTAAAGACCATGCTCCGGCCTCATCTCTCCTAAGGCACACAATGCCGGCCATCCTAAATGAAACAACATTTTTTTCGGCATCACTGCAAAGCAATAAAGATGCAAGTTTAGCGAGATGCGGTAGGTGCCCGACAAGAACGATATCGGTCTGCGTATCTTTAAGACGTTCCGCCCATATATCCGGGTTGTCAAGAGGAGCCAGTCCGTCAACCTCTGATATCCCTTTGACAGGCTTAAGGTTTTCGGACAAGACTTCCGCAGTCTGTTTCGCCCTAAATTTAGTGCTGTGGAATATCGCTTCGATTCTCAGGTTCAACTGCGACATATAGGAAGAGACTTTAATGATATCCTGAAGACCCTTTTCAGAAAGACCTCTTGCCGGGTCTTCTTCCTCTTTTTTTGCGTCTGCATGTTGTACGAGATAAATAAGCATTTCTGCCTCCTCACTCATTTAGTCAATATATTTTTGTATCTGATATATTCGACGAGACCTATGAGGCTGCCCACCGACATTGTAATAAACCATGAGAGGGAGATCGCGGTAGCGGTTTCGGGCTTTACCCCGATGAGGCCGAAAAAGACGACAAAAGCCCCTTCCCTTACACCCAATCCCGAAATAGATATCGGCAGCATCGAAAACAGGATAATGAGCGGCAGGTAGATTAAAAAAGCAAGAAGCGGGATATTCCGGCCTAAGCCAAGTGACAAAATATATACGGCAATAATACCCGCTAACTGCACGAATACCGACAGAGTAAGTGCTTTTCCAATGACCCCTCTCTGATTCCGGTACAGGTAGAAATAATTATAGAGCTCAGAGAGAAATTTTATCCTCCTGCCAAGTTTCAAACCGAAAAACAGCAAGCTTCCGACAATAAAAGATAAAATTGTAAAAGGCAGAACCCATTCGATGCGCGACCCCTGAAGATATTTGTACCCGAATGGAAAAGCTGCTGCGCATATTGCAATCAATACTACAAAGCCGAGATATCTGTCCATGAAGATAGATGCCAGGGCAAGGCTGCCCTTCCCCGTTTCACGGTAGAGGTAAATCCCCTTCACAGCATCACCTCCGATGATACCGGGAAGAAATATATTGAAGAAGCTTCCTATCATATACAGGGAAAAGAGCTTTCTAAGTCCCAGGCCCTCAGGCAGAAGCAGCCTCCACCTTAATGTCGATATGAACTGGGCTAATATATTGAGGAGTACGGCCGAGATAAAAGCCGTGGCGCTGATTCCGCTGAGTGTCGCTAAAACCTTGCTGGCCCCTGTTTTTGCCAGAACTGCATAAAGGAGGACAGAACTTATGGCAATTTTTAAAAAAACAAAAGCTATTTTACTTGCTTTCGGGGCCAAGGATCTTCTTGATTACATAGATAGGTTTTCTCTGGCTTTCGTGGTAAACTCTCACCAGCATCTCTCCCAGAAGTCCCATCCCGATTAGTTGTATTCCAACTATGATCAGAAGTGCTCCGAGCAGGAGGAGAGGCCTCCCTCCTATATCCCTGCCGAAAAAAACCTTATCAAAAGTCAGGTAGAGAAGTA
This sequence comes from Thermodesulfovibrionales bacterium, assembly GCA_963716185.1. Classification (GTDB taxonomy): domain Bacteria; phylum Nitrospirota; class Thermodesulfovibrionia; order Thermodesulfovibrionales; family SM23-35; genus CAVZMO01. The sequence goes on along the minus strand of OY970295.1, from coordinate 1,702,911 downwards.
TAAAGAAGCCGAGGAACCCGCTCAGGATGCCGACAGGGCCGAAAAATTGAATGGGTTTCGTAGAAAAACTCTGGAGGAATTTCACGGTAGTCAGGTCCAGGACAACTTTGATGGTGCGTGATATGCCGTACTTTGATTTTCCGTGCATTCTCGGGTGATGAACCGTTTCCACCTCCGCCACTCTGACGCCGTACCAGCTCGCAACGGCGGGAATGAACCTGTGCATCTCACCATAGAGTCTCAGGTTCTTTATTACTTCCCTCCTGTAGGCTTTGAGGGAGCATCCATAGTCATGGAGTTTCACTCCCGTCACATTGCTGATCAGCCAGTTGGCCATTATGGAAGGGAGCCTTCTTGTGAAAAAAGGGTCTTTCCTATGCTTCCTCCAGCCGCTCACGAGATCGTTGTCTTTTATGAGGTCGAGAAGTTTCGGGATATCAGCGGGGTCATTCTGTAAATCTCCGTCCATCGTGACCACAACGTCTCCGCGCGCAAAATCGAATCCCGCTGCAAATGCCGCGGTCTGCCCGAAGTTCCGTCTAAGGCTGAGTACAATCATCATATCGTCTTGCAACTGAATCTCCTCGAGAATGGAAAGTGTCCTGTCCGTACTGCCGTCGTCTACGAAGAGTATTTCGTATTCCTTATTGAGGGGATCGAGCGCCTTCTTCAACCTTTCGTGAAGCAGCCTGATATTTTCCTCTTCATTATAGACGGGTATTACTACGGAAAGTGTCATTAATATGCCTCCGGTCTCTCTTCCCTCAATCCTTTAAAATCATAGCACAGGAAGATAGAGTAGTCCCTGATTTTAGTGCGTCTTTTAGTATAAGCAGTAAACACCTTTTTCTCAACCTTGCCGAACGCAGCTTTGACTTTTTCAGGTATCCCGCTGTCGCCTGTCCTGACAAAGATTGCGTCATAATGGAGAAGATCATTAAATCCGGGCCAGAAGTCATATTGGTTCATCCTGCGGCCGAGGTTAACGCAATAGGTTATAGGACGGCCTTTTACATAAAATGCGAGTTCGCTCGAAACCTGATACGCATCAGAGAATATAAACACGGGATGGACAACCGACATCTGTTCGTATATATTCGAAACCTCTTCACCGAGTTCTCTCCAACCGGTGAGCCTTGATGCGGGATCCATTTTGACAGGCAGGTTGAGTACCGAAGGATAATGAGCTACCGAAGTTATGACAAGTGGCAGGAGAACTGCTGTTCCTATAAGAATTCTCTTCCCTTTGCCTCCGGAATAAAATCCTTTTATGTAAAAAGTAGAAAAGGCCATAATGCCGGTCATATAACCCGGCAGGGCCCAGTTTGCCTGCACTTTTGCCTGCAGACTTTTTAAGAGGAAGAATACAAATACAGGAACTGAAAACCAAAATAAAAATTTACCTACCTGTTTTTTTCTGAGCTTCCAGACAGAAACAGACATAAGTAAAAATAGGAGAGGCGTTATTACGCCCAACTGTGAACCGACAAAATCGACGAAGCTTTTTACGGAGATCCGTATTCCTTCTGCCACATGAGCCTGTCCTGCCGTATGTCTCAGTGTAACCCAGTCATGGCTTGCATTCCATATTATTACAGGGCTGAAAATCATGATGCTTATGATAAAGGCAATATACGGCTCTTTTGCGAGCAGGAGCTTCTTATATTCTTTCGAGGTCAATAAAACCAAAAAAGCACAGGGATAGAAGAAGGCCATGGTATATTTCGTCAACAAACCGAACCCTATCGACAAACCGAGAAGACACCAATATATGAGAGATTTGGGATTTGAAATTCGGGATTCTTTATTCTCTTCGCCATTTTCCCGAGAATTCTGACTGCTGATCCCTTTCCAGAATAAAAACAGCGACAGAATCCAGAAAAATGTGAAAGGCGAATCAATGGTGAACAAGATGCCGTATGCTGAAAAAAGAGGTATTATCTGAATAAGAACAGCCGAGGAGAGCCCGACCTGTTCATCATATGCCCTCTTACCCAAAATATATAGAACAATGCTGCCAAGCGTCGAGAAGACAACCGCCATGATTCTGATACCGAAGACGGTATTACCGAAAATGTGTGTACCCAAATAAATGAGATACGCAATCGCCGGACCTTTTGAGTAGTAACTCAGATCGAGCCTCCGCGACCACTCCCAGTAATGGGCTTCATCAGGGCTCAAATCAATGGGGCCGTTCAGGATGTAATAAATCCTGAAAAGGCCGAGCGCCAGGAGAAAAATAATAAGTGCCGTTGAGTACGGCTTTCTTTCGGATCTCTTCGACGACCAATTGTACAGCCCCATAACAGAGATTGACAGTAGTATGCCGAGCAGTGCTCCTGCAAGAACGTCAGAGGGATAATGGACGCCGACGTAGACCCTCGAAAAACCGACGAGTATAGCGACTGCGATCAAGGCATATCTCATCCTGTTTTTGATCAGGATATAAAACGGGGTTATGAATGCAAAGGCATTCACCGCATGGTTTGAAGGCATCGAAAAAGATCTGGTGCATCCTACAAGGACCCTCACACCGTCAAGCGCATTACAAGGCCTGATGCGTTCAAAATAATGTTTTAACACGTTAGCTGACCAGTCGGAGATCAAGACCGATAAAAGGGCAAGTACAAGTGCTATTAAAGCGTTTTTCCTGTCCTTGAAAAAGAGCCAGAGATAAAGAGGCATAAAAATCAGGTATGGCTTTGCAGTGACAAAGGGCATCAAAGAATCGAAGACGCTGTTCTGAAGGTTCCTATTTATAAAAAAAAAGAAGGAGGTGTCAACAGCAGGAAGATTCATCAGGTCTTTCGTTCAAATTTTTTATTTCTCTATCCTTCTTAAGCCATTTGATTGTGGCTTCTACCATCGCTTCTATAGTTGCCTCTCCGGGCATGATGTCCACATGAAGTCCTGCTTTCTCAACAGCCTTTGCCGTGACCGGACCGATCACTGCAATAGCTACCCTTTTGAGAAGTTCTTCCGCATCGCTTCCCATGATTTCCCTGAAGTTATGAAATGTCGCAGCGCTTGTAAATGTCGCTACTGAAATTTTTCCTTCCCTCAAAAATCTTCTCAATCTCTTCCCCCTGGATTCCGGCTTAATCGTACGGTATGCCACAGGCACATCTATAACTCCGCCAAGTTCCCTCACCTTTTCCGGAAATATCTCTCTCGCCTTCTCAGCCCTCGGAAGAAGAAAGCGCATCCCCGGCAAAATTTTGGATTTTGGATTTTGGATTTTGGATTTTCTCCTGGTTTGCACTCTGCACTTTGCATCCTGCATCTGTATAAAGGCTTCGATGAGTCCTTCTGCACGAAATTCGTCCGGGACTAAATCCACATTTAGACCGTATTTCTTCATCTCCTGTGCAGTCTTTGCGCCTATGGCGCAGATCTTTATTCCGCTTAAATCTCTGATGTCCCTCTCTTTCTCAAAAAACCTCTTGAAGAAATATTTCACGCCGTTTCTGCTAGTGAATATCAGCCAATCGTAAGTCTCTATCTTATCTATAGATGCATCGAGCTCACTATAGTTTTCAGGCGGCACTATCTCGATTGTCGGGAACTCGATGATTTCAGCTCCGAGCTCTTCCAATGGTTCAAACCCCTCAGCATGTTCTCTTGTGGCAAGTATCCTGTTGCCAAAGAGCGGCTTTTTTTCATACCATTTCAGGGATTCCCTGAGTTTAACGACGTCCCCTACAACCATTACCGCAGGCGGTTTGATATCTTTTTCTTTTACAAGCTCTGCAATATTCTTCAACGTACCCACGAGGGTCTTCTGATCGGCCCTTGTGCCCCATCTGATGACGGCAACCGGAGTATCGGGTGGTCGGCCGTTCTCGATTAATTTCCGGGCGATCACATCTATATTTTTTACAGCCATCAGAAATACAAGAGTCCCGACGCCGGTAGCGAGTTTTGCCCACTCAATCGCAGTCTCTTTTTTTGCGGGATCTTCATACCCGGGGATAACCGCAAAGGAAGATGAAAAGAGTCTGTGCGTAAGGGGTATGCCGGCATAGGCAGGAGCTGCGATCGAAGAGCTCACACCCGGCACGACTTCAAATTCTATCCCCTCTCTCGACAACGCCTCTGCCTCCTCACCCCCCCGGCCGAACACAAAAGGGTCTCCACCCTTCAGTCTGCATATCGTCTTTCCTTCCTTCGCCTTTCGAACAAGCATCTCATTGATTTCATCCTGGGACATGGTGTGGTGACCCCCGCGTTTCCCCGCGTAGATAAATTCAGCGTCATGATTGATATAATTCAGGACCTGTGCATTGAGATGGAAGTCATAGATTACCGCATCAGCTTTCTTAAGGTATTTCAGACCTTTTATGGTGAGAAGGCCGATATCACCGGGTCCGGCCCCTACTAAATAAACTTTGCCTTTCATGGATTTGTTTATTTTATCATAAATTGCAGTTAACCCTTTTTAAACCTGTTCTATAATTATTTTCCAACTTATAGTAATTAACTATTTTACTTATTGACATTACCTATTTAAAATTTTATAAAGTGAATAATGCTGTTGGCATGAATTGTTGAGATAAATAATGATTTGTTATGTACATCGTGACCCCAGGTTTGAAAGGTGTCTGAACACACTCCGAGAAAGCGGCGGGACGGCTTTATCAGCTGCTAAGAAGGCTGAAGAAATAATAAACAAAATTCTGGCGAAAGGGAGAGAGAATTCCCTTAAAGTGGGCAGATTAACAAGGAAAGGCGAGCTGAGGATTAAGTCCGGCATAAAATATGACTTAGGTAATGGTTACCGTCTCGTCTGTGCTAAGAAAGGACCTCATCTAATACTCTTATATATCGGTACGCATGACGATTGCAGCCGCTGGCTTGAGCGCAATAAAGGCCTCCGATATGAAATAGACAATAACGGCAACAATGTGATCGTAACCCGGAAAGCTGTGTCTTCGGATTTTAAGTCCACGGGGGCAATCGATCCGGCTGAGGAATATGAACAACAGCTGATGAAAAGAATCGATGACAAAGTGCTCAGGAACATCTTCTGCGGCCTGGTCGAAAAGTAATACAAATATCTCATGGACATACAACAGCTCAAAGTTTTTGTATCGGCTTTTAAACATAGGGGGTTTTCAAGGGCCTCTGAAGAACTCAAACTCAGACAGCCGACCATAAGCAGCCATATCAAGGCATTGGAAAATGAGTTTAACTGCAAGCTGTTTGACAGGTTAAACAAGACAATGACACCTACCAAGGAAGCGGAGGTTTTATATAGCCATTCAGTCGAACTTATTGAAAGAGTAAACACCCTTAAGGAAACAATAGGGGAAATCAGGAAAGATCTGACAGGCAGGTTGGTTTTGGGGGCAAGTGCAGTACCCGGAGTATATTTATTGCCCCGGATAATGTCGGAATTCCTGAAAAGTTATCCGGAGGTTTCTTTCCAGATTGTCATATCTGATTCCCCGGGGATAGTCGACAGTATTTCCAAACATGAATTGGTAATGGGTATTGTTGAGGCGAAGTTCGGCAACGCACGAATAAGATATATGCCTTTTGTGGAGGACAAGCTTATTGTGGCAGCGGCCCCTTCTCTGGTGAACAGCAGCCGATTGACCTTAAAAGAGGTAATAAAATTGCCGATGGTTTTGCGGGAGGAAGGGTCGGGAATTCGAAGAGAAATGGATAACATTTTGGAAAGTAAGGGCATTTCACCCGGCAGCATTAAAGTTGCAGGTATCTTTGGTTCCGCAGATGCAGTAAAACAGGCCGTCAAGTCAGGCATTGGAGTTTCTGTCCTATCGAAATTTTCTGTAGTCGATGAATTAGAAAATTGTATTCTCAAAGAGATTGAAGTCACTGATATTATGATGAAGCGGCAATTTTATATTGTGACCCACAAGAAAATAACCTTGCCTAGATTGTACGATACGTTTTTGAAAAACATCTTAGCTATATCAGCCATCAGAAAATTACAACTATAGTTTTAATAAAATATTAAAACCTTATATCTAATTCAATTAAAACTATATATCTGTTGTCTTGCAACTTTTAATCGATTGACAAAATCAATGGCAAATATTTATTTTAAGAATAATATTACATGTCTATAATAACTATAGATAAAAGCTATATTTAACCGGAGATTGAAAACTATGCCCAATAGGAAAAGGTCAGTTGTAACCGAAATGTCTCATAACTCATTAAAAAGTGTCCGGGGCGGTTGTTACCATGTGCAGTGGGTCAGACTTCTCATACCCCGATTATCCGATGCTCAGAAGACTACGGGGAGAGATTTTTGAACAATATACACCGCCCCGGATTTTTACAAATTGATTATTTACCTTAGAAATAAAGATATGCATGAAGCTCCGGTTCTCCTAAGGAGGGAGGAGGTAGCAATGACAAACAACGCTTGCAAAGCTGAAAACCTTTCCTGTTACTTTCCTTATTTCACATCAACCAAATTTATTATCTCCTCCGGTATTGCTCAGTCGCCGCATCTTCATGCAACAGGTGTGAGAGAGGAAACCGTTGTAGTTGTAGCCGCAGGCTTCACAGCCTGCACAGCGACCCCGAAGCGTCTGAAAGGACACAGAGAGAGGTTTTTCGGTCATTCAAGGAAGGAGGTGAGAGTAGAGAGATCAAAAAACAGTATTCGGAGAGGGATTTGTTTTACTTAACTGAAAGAACGGAGGTGAAAAAATGAAGAAAACATTTCTGCTTTTAGTTGCACTGGCTTTGATTTTAGGAGTGGCCACGTTTGTGTGGGCAAGAGAGAACGGGCAGCCTGGTATATCGGGTACACCGCACGATGTTCGTGTGATAACCGGTGAAGACGGTCTTGAGCCGTGTGTTATGTGCCATACACCGCACTCTGGTACAGGACAGTATCCTTTGTGGAACAGGGACCAGGGTCCCCAGACTTATCAGATGTACAGCAGCCCGTCTTTTGACATGAACGAGTTCAAAAGCGGTCCGCAAGAGCCGTCCTCGCTCTGTCTGGTATGCCATAACGGCGTATTCAGCTCACTGGTCAACTATCCTGGTCCGGGCTCACACCAGAACGAGAATTACGACTATCAGATGAACCCGACTTTCTGGGCAATGCTGGACACCGACCTTACGAACGATCATCCGCTCAGCTTCACCTACAACCCGTCGAAGGACAGCAACCAGGACAACAACGGCTTCCCGGCGGTACAGCCCTGTCCGACAGCTCCGTGGAGGAACTGGATAATTGGAACAGCTGGAAATTATCCGCTCTATGGGACCGGCACAACAGCGGCGCCGACAACTCAGTTCGAATGTGCGACATGTCATTCAGTTCATGACACGATCTCATATCCGGGCAAGCAGATGGTAGGCAACAAATCAGTAGGCACACAGGTATTCTTCCTGAGGGCAAGTAATGCAAATTCAGGACTGTGCGCAGACTGCCATAGAAACAGACTGTAAGAAAGGACAATCGTGAAGGCTTTAACAACAAGGAGAGAACTTTTCACAGAATTGTTCTCGAAAAACACGATTAAACAGGTTGCCACAGCGTGGCAAGGTTTTTCCGGACCGCTTAAGTCTCAGAAAGGCGGCGAGGAAAAGAAAAAGGAAAGTTTATTGGAAAAAGTCAACAGATTAAATAAGAATCAAATGACAAATAATAGAAAGGAGGGATAAGAAATATGGTACGTATCACTCGTAGAGATTTTATTAAGTACTGCTCCGTCGCAGCAGGCGCGCTCGGACTTTCGGCCTCTACTCTGATGAGACTCGAAAGTGTCCTTGCGAAGACCGCTGACTTGTCTAATAGCACGTCTGTGCCGGTAGTCTGGATTTCAGGCGCTGCGTGCACAGGCTGCACAATGTCACTTCTGAATTCGGTCAACATCACCACAGTAGACAGCCTGCTCATAGACACCATCGACCTCAAATACATCGACACGGCAATGGCGACTGCCGGATCTTATTGGAATACAGGTGAAGCGCCTATTGCGAATTCGCTTGATGCCGCGCATGATACTTACACGAATTTACCCTATGTCCTCGTAGTTGAAGGCGCTATACCGACAGGAAAACCTTCCGGCGGCTCACTCGGAGATTTCTGCAAGATTGGAGATCTGCTTCCCGCTGGTGTTACGACTACACCTGCCACTGGTGTGAGCCGTGAAAGCATGTACAATGTAGCGTACAATTTTGCTACCAACCCCAACTGTGTTGCCATTCTCGCTGTCGGGACATGCTCGTCCTTTGGAGGAATTCCCGGAGCACAGGGTAATGTCACAGGCGCAAAAGGTGTCGGCTTCACTGGCACTACTCTTGGAGGCGCTATAATTGGAGTTGGAACCGGTGTCACCGGTGTCACAGTTATGAATGGAGGCAGTGGATATACTTCTGCTCCCGATGTCAAGATCGTGGGAGGCGGAGCCACCTCACTCAACATAGCTACGGCCCATGCAGACTTACTACATGGTGTCACCAGCATCTCGCTCACGGGGTTTTCACCCGCACCCAGTGGATATACTGTACGTCCTAAAGTCACCATCAGTGACCCTACAGGCACGGGCGCTGCGGCCTCTGATCCGGCTCCGCTAAAGACGGCTACTGCTATGGCAACAACGAATAGCACCGGCATGTCCTTTACGCTCGATGGCTTAGTGATTACTTATGCAGGCACTGGATATGATCCTGCTGGTACTATTACTGTCACCATCGAACCTCAGGCCGGCGACACAGGCACCGTTACTTCCAGTAGTACCACAGCGGCAACAGCAACTGGTTATGTCGGCAGTATCACGGTTGATTCTGCAGGCCTTGGATATACTTCTGTTCCTGCTGTCGAGCTCGGCACTGTCACAAGCGGCGGCGGCTCAGGCGCCGAGGCTTCAGCATTGTTGACCCTTGGTGCAACAGTCGACGACATGAAAAACAGGACCGGACTTGCAGCCAAACTCATCAACATTTCAGGCTGCCCGCCTCATCCTGACTGGATAGTCGGCACTATCGCTTACGTCCTGGACTCCGTGCCTGCCTACATTAATGACGGCACGGCGCTCAAGCTGCCGCCTCTTAATAGAAACTATCAGCCGATTGATTATGGCTATGGGAACTATCAGTGTAATGCTGGACCGTGCCCGTGGAGATACAACAACACTAACGATCCCAGCAACACCGGCAGAAGCAGTGATCAATTGGCACACAACAGCAGGTATCCTGAAGGCAACAGCAAGACCCTCGGCCAGCATAAGTATGAGGGCACTGACCTTGGCTGCCTTGGAATCCTCGGCTGTAAGGGCAGAAAGACAAAGGCAGACTGCTCCGCCAGAAGGTGGAACGCTGACGGCCCAGAGCAGTATGGTGTTAACTGGTGTGTAGGTAGCAGAGGCGGCTGTCACGGCTGCACAGAGCCTACATTCCCCGACAAAGTCGGTAAATTCTTTACTTTTGCATAAGGAAGGAGGTGTAAAGAAATATGGCAACTTTAACGATAGATCCTGTAAACCGAATTGAAGGACATCTGAAGGTTACAATGACCGTCAACAACGACAATAGCATATCCGATGCAAAGTGTACGGGTAACCTGTTCAGGGGCTTCGAACTGATCATGAACAACAGAGACCCGAGAGACGCGCCACAAATTACACAGCGTATATGTGGAGTCTGCCCCACTTCACACGTAGTAACTTCATCTAAATGCTTAGAAACAGCATTAGGTCTTGTCGTTGATCCTGGGACAAGCAATGGAGATGGTGATATCCCCAATTATAGCACTGTTATTCCGCCTAACGGGCAGATAATCCAGAACATCATTCAGGGCTGCGATTTGGTCATGTCTCACATCACCCATCTGTACCATCTGTCCGCGCTTGACTTTATCAACACTACTGGAAACTCTTCCGGTGGAACCACAGGCGGCTTCCCGAACATGGCGCCATGGCTGCCGTCGTACACGGCAACCGACATGCTGACCACTGGTTCAGGGCAAGTCGGCTCGCAACTCGTTGTCGATTATGTAACAGCATTGGCAATGAGAAGGAAGATGCATACCGCAGGAGCGCTCTTCAGCGGCAGGCAGCCCATGGCGAACGCAGTGGTTCCGGGCGGTGTCACAACGATGTTGACACAAAGTTCCTGGCCGCTGACGCCTCAGACCGGGACCGACTACGACCAGTTCGGCCCGTATAACTTCTCCGACATAAAGGTCAAGTTCACAACCTTGCTGGGCACCGTCAGACAGTTCATTAACGAAACCTACATCCCCGACGTCTGCTACGTTGCGACCAGCTACGGTTTTGGAACTCTTCCCTTTACCCAGGGCCACGGCCTCCGGAGATACCTTGCATATGGCGATTACCCGCAACCATTCTCGACAGCGGGAACATTGGCCATCAAGAGAGGTATCGTTGATGCTACCAGTGGTTCACTTCCTGGTTCTCTTACTTTATTCGACCAGGCAAGGATTAGAGAAAATGTTGACAACTCCTACTATTCTCCTCCAGTGCTGGATCCTGTCTACTACCCGAAGGGCCGTCATCCGTTTGATGGTGTGACCGCTCCGAGTATGACTTCAGGCTACAGCTGGCTCAAGGCGCCCAGATACCTGGATAGCGACGATGACCAAACAGCTACCGCGCTGGTTTGCGAGGTTGGACCGTTGGCCCGCGTGTTGGCAACTCATCTGAGCACTACACAGCTGCATGCCTCCGACGCAGACGTGGCGGGTGGTGGTGTGAAAGGGGGCGCTAACTACACCATGAGTGACCTAATTACTGCGGCATTGGGCCTGATTGGTGGTGGCGCAGTTGCTACACATCTTCTTGGCACCCTCGGCAGACATGCCGCAAGGGCATTGGAAGCCAAGTACATAGCGGACCTTATGGCAAGTACCAGGTCTGACTCATGGATCAACCAGATCGTTCCGGCCGATTCTTGCTACACTTACAGGAAACTGCCGAAACAGATCGCAACTGGCTATGGCCTTACAGAGGCTCCAAGAGGCGCTCTCGGCCACTGGATAAAGATCGAGGGCAAGAAGGTTGCGAAATACCAGTGCGTCGTTCCTACCACCTGGAACGGCTCGCCCGGCGGCGGCGCTATCGAGCAGGCGCTTACCTCAACTGTAGTCAATGACCATACCAGTGTATCTCAGACTGTTGTCGACGTCCTCAGGGTAATCCACTCGTTCGACATCTGTATCGCTTGCGCCGTTCACGTCATGAACCCCGAAGGGAAAGAAATGCTGAAGTTCGTTATCGATCCTGACGGAAGACCTACGGATATCACTGTTTCTGAATAGGCTAACGCCTTGTAAAAGGGAGGTGCTTCGGTGCCTCCCTTTTTTTATTTAAAAATAATCGTAATCTCCCAATTCCGCCGATCAAATTGAAACCATATCGTTGTATTATAAAAATATAAATGGATGTCGCTAAGAAATTCGAGTCGGCCCTTGAGAATTATAATGAAGGGAATTTATTGCAGGCTGAAAGTATATTCAAGGAAATATTAACTGTTCAGCCGGACGATATTGATACATTGTACTTTCTTGCGGAAATCTCATACCGGTTGGGAAATTATGGATCGGCAGTGCAATATATCAAAAATGCGCTTCTACACGATCCGGCTAATGCTGAGGCGTATAATAATCTTGGGTTCATTCTGCAGGGCAAAGGGGAATTTGATGATGCTATACAGTGCTACCAGAAAGCCATAGAGCTTAATCCGGACCTGCCTGATACATATATTAATCTGGGTAATGCCTTCAAGGAAAAGAAACAATTTGGTGATGCCGTACAGTGTTATCAAAAAGCATTGCAGCTAAATCCCGGGCGGATAGATGTTTATATAAACCTTGGGATAGCACTTCAAAAGGTCGAACGGTTTGACGAAGCTGTAATTTACTGCCAAAAAGCATTGGAGATGAATCCCGATAATGCTGACATGTATTACAATCTTGGGATCGCCTTTCAGGAAAAAGGACGGCTCGATGAAGCCATAACATACTACCAGAGAGCATTGCAGTTAAATCCAGATGATGCGGGTATATATAACAATCTCGCCTTCGGCCTTCAGGAGAACAGGCAGCCCTATGAAGCTATCCCCTATTATCAAAAAGCACTGCAGCTTAATCCAGCCTATGCCACGGCGCACTGGAATATGTCGCTTGCACTTCTGCTGACCGGCAATTTCAGAGAAGGCTGGAGGGAATACGAGTGGAGATGGAAAACAGAATATCTAACTTCTTCATGGCGTGATTTCGAACAGCCCTTATGGGATGGCTCCGATATTAACGGACGCACTATTTTGCTCCATGCAGAACAGGGATTTGGAGATACGATCCAGTTTATCCGTTATGCTCCTTTAGTTGAGCGGCATGGCGCAAAAATAATCTTTGAATGTCCCAAAGAGTTGGCATCACTGCTTCAGAGCGTCGAAGGTGTAAAACAGACTGTAGCGCGTGGAGAAGAACTGCCGAAATTCGATGTCCAGTGCCCTCTATTAAGCTTGCCACTGGTATTTGATACGACACTCGATACTATTCCGGCAAAAATACCCTATATTACGAGCGATATACTGTTAATTAAGAGATGGAAAGAAAAAATCCAGAATGATAATTCCAAAATTAAGATAGGGCTGGCGTGGGCCGGAAATCGGGGCTTTAAACAAAATCGTTACCGTAACTGCCCGCTCGAAAAATTTTCACCTCTGTTACGACTTCAAGGCGTTGCTTTTTACAGTCTTCAAAAAGGAGAGGAAGCAAAAGAGGCAAAAAATTTGTCCAACGATGTGAAAATCGTTGACTGTACGGATGAGTTCCATGACTTTTCAGATACAGCAGCCTTTATTTATAATCTTGATTTAATAATATCAGTAGATACCGCTGTTGCACATTTAGCCGGTGCACTCGGCAAATCTGTTTGGACTTTATTGCCTTTTTCTCCTGAATGGCGGTGGCTGTTGGACCGCGAAGATAGTCCGTGGTATCCGTCCATGAAGCTCTTCCGTCAGCCATTGATGGGAGATTGGGGATCAGTGATGAAACAGGTTGCCGCCGCACTTCAAAAAATCATAGATATGAAGTCCTGATATTATGCACTTCCATCAATTGATTTGACGATCCCGGCGTCTATCTCAAAGACTGAAACTCAACCACTCCGGCTGAGATTAATGGTGAGCCGTGCAGGATTCGAACCTGCGACCCGCTGATTAAGAGTCAGCTGCTCTACCAACTGAGCTAACGGCCCATTTGCTTTTGGAAGCGCGCCTGAGAGGATTCGAACCTCCGACCCTCAGCTCCGGAGGCTGATGCTCTATCCAACTGAGCTACAGGCGCACATCTTAACTACAGATCCTGCACCAAAATTTATCTGGGGTGAGTGAGGGGAGTCGAACCCCCAACAGCTGGAGCCACAGTCCAGTGCTCTGACCATTGAGCTACACTCACCACTTGTTGTCTCCAACGCGCCTGAAGGGATTCGAACCCCTGACCCACTGCTTAGAAGGCAGTTGCTCTATCCAACTGAGCTACAGGCGCAGATCATAAAACCAACCGATTTAATGGATTCCTCGAACAAGTCCGAAGTAAAATTATATGAGTTCAGAAGAACTTATGTCAAGGATAAGGGCCAGATCCTTAAAGCTGTCTATTACGTAATCGGCGCCAAGCAGATAGCGCTTTTCCCCGTAACCATACGTTACGGCAACGGTCGTTACGCCGGCCTTTTTACCTGCCTCCATGTCATAATTACTGTCACCTACTATTGCGGCTTCCCGTGGTTCCACTTCGAGTCTCGAAAGCGCATAAATGACCGGTACCGGAGAGGGTTTTCTTTCAACGGTGGTGTCGCTTCCTATAACGAGATCGAAATATTTGAGGATATCCAGTTTGTCCAGAAGCTTAACGGACAGATATTCACGCTTATTCGATATGACCGCCTTTTTATAGCCGGCGAGTTTTTTTAGGATTTCTCCGACATAGGGGTAAATAGCGGAGTTATCTATGATGTGGGCCGAGTAATAATCAAGAAACCTTTTTATTACCGCATCCTTTAATCCTATTTTTTCTTCACCAAGCACCTTTTCTATGAGTCTCGTCAAACCTTCACCGATCAACTTTTTTGTCTCGTCTGCGGCGAAGCTTTTCGACTCATATGGGTCCAAAGCATAGTTGAGGGCATTGGTAATGTCTTTGCTCGTATCGACGAGTGTGCCGTCGAGGTCGAACAATATAAGCTTTATCGGCATAAAACAAATTATATCACAGCCCCTTCTATTCCAAAGAAAGACCCGCACACAATAGAAAGACCCGGGCACACAATTTCAGTGAATTTACAAATTTCGCAAATTGATGCTATGTTTAAAAAGAAAGGAGTTCATTATGGGACAGAGATTAAAGCTTTTGTCGATGATCATGATTCTTGCATTTTATTTCGTGAGCGCTGGCTTACTTTCACAATCTTACGCTTTTGAAAAGTCTTTGAAGATAGAAGAGGCAAGTCCATCTGAGATAAGAGGGACTTTTACTTTGATCCTTTACGGGGGCAGATCTGCCGACGACTTGAAGACGATTGCCATTCTTGATCTTGAGGGAGACGAGTATAGTTTTGAGCCCTATGCGCCTGATTTCGATTTTACGGTTAAGAAAGGGGTGCCGGCTGAAAAGGCATTGGCAGCTGCGGAGAAGTTTGTAAGTTTCCACGCCTCTTTCTGGCGAACCCAGCTGAGTAAGATTATTGACGGACGAGGCAGTGTCATAGGTTTCGAAGTCAGGCCGCTTTATTGGCCTTTCATCTACGGTGTGAGCGACGTGATGGAGGTCAATTACTGGCCTAAAAGAGACGGCAAGGTGAAAGTGACTATAAAGCTTATTCCTTCAGTCGAAAGGCTAAGGTACCCCGGAGGAGGCGGCGGTGCCGGATGGGGAAGCGGCAATTAAGTACCTCGAAGAAAAAATATTGGATGGCGGGGCACTATCCGGGGAAGACGCTTTATCCATTACTGAAATCTCCGGGCTCGACATTTTCAGCCTTTTTGCATCTGCAAATAAGATAAGACATCGTTTTAAAGGTACTACCGTAGGGCTTTGCTCTATTATCAATGCGAGATCAGGTGCCTGCTCCGAAGACTGCTCTTTTTGCGCCCAATCATCGATCAGCAAGGCGGTGATCGAGGTTTATCCCCTGCTCAACAAAGAAAGGGTTATCCGGAAAGCAAGGGAAGCGAAGAAATCGGGCGTGAAAAGATTCTCCATTGTAACCAGCGGTAAAAGAGTCTCGCTTAAGGACTTATCGGAGATAGCCGACATGGCTTATGAAATAAAAAACCTCGGTCTTCTGCCTTGTGCAAGCCTTGGATTGCTTGGCAAAGATGAACTCTCGATTCTCAAAGCGGCCGGCCTCGACCGCTATCATCATAACCTTGAAACTTCTGAAAGGTTTTTCCCCCAAGTATGCAGCACCCACAGTTATGCCGATAAGATAGGGACGATAGAAGCTGCCCGGTCTGCCGGACTGTCTATATGCTCCGGAGGGATATTCGGCATGGGCGAGACGTGGCAGGACAGGATCGAAATGGCATTTGCATTAAGGAAACTCGATGTTGCTTCTGTCCCCGTAAACTTTCTGATCCCCATTAAAGGTTCGGCGCTCGATCATAGAGAGTTGCTCCATCCCTTCGAAGCATTGAAGATTATAAGTCTTTACAGATTAATCCTCCCCCAAAAAGAGATCAGAATATGCGGCGGAAGGATGCAGGCGCTTTGTGAATTCAACTCCATGGTTTTTCTCGCCGGAGCAGACGGTATAATTACGGGCAACTATCTTACCACCCTCGGCAGAAATACCGAAGATGATATCAGGCTTATTGAAGCATACGGCCTCACTACGTGACTTCCGGTACCGGACACGAATGACCCTAAAATCGGAGATGCCCGGAACAAAAATATTCCGCCCGCCACGGACTTGCTCACTGAAGATTAAGTGAACTCTTTACAGATTCTTTGCCGCAGCTGCGATGTGTTTTAAGAAAGTGTCGTATGCTCTGGGAAGCGTCCTTTTTTTATGGGTCACAATATAAAATCTTCTTTTCATCAGCGTGTCCGTCAGTTTTATTTGTTCAAGGACCCTGTATGCCAGCTCATCAGAAACAGAAAACTTCGACAATATTGAAACGCCCAATCCCGCCTTCACAGCCTGCTTGACCGCATCTGTGGAGCCAAAAATGCCTGCTATTTTTATATCCTCGGGGGAAACCCCCCTGCTCGCCAGGAATCTTTCGGTTTCCCTTCTCGTTCCCGACCCTTCCTCACGCAAAACCATGGGCAAACTGACCAATTCTTTTAATGTTATCGTGTCCTTGTCTATCATAGAAGGTGAAGATACAACAATCAATTCATCTTCAACAAAAGGAGTGTAATTTATCTGTTCATTATTGAGTTTTGCGCCCACGATGCCCAGAAGCAATTCATGTTGTGAGATGCTGTCAATGATTCCCTTGGAATCGGATATCAGGATCTGAAAGGAAATCGAAGGATGTTTTTTCTGAAAGTCAGCCATTATGCGGGGCATCAGATATACACCCGGTATAGTGCTTGCGCCGACAATTAACTTGCCCGTGAGGTCTTTTTTAAGCCTGCTAATTGCTTCTCTCAGGGTATCAGCTTTCTCAATGACTTCCAACGACTGAACGTACAGAACTTCCGCTTCTTTAGTGGGAATAATGGTCCTGCCCAATCGATCAAAGAGTTTGCAATCGAATTCGTCCTCCAATGACTTAATATGGTTGCTGATGGTCGGCTGGGTCAGGTGAAGTTCTTCTGAAGCTTTCGAAAAGCTCCTGTTTTTGAAGACCGAGGTAAATACCTTCAACTGATGTATGTCCATTACACTTGATTTTAACATAAGGGGCCTCAATTGTCCTATTTTCGCATATAATTTATATACGCCGGCATTCAATGAAATGATGCCTTGACAAAGGATAATTTGACTACCTATACTTTTTGTTAATGGACAAGGGTATACACGAACTCCACGACCTCGGCTCTCAGCTTTTCGAGGAAGGCAAATATTCCGAAGCGGAACCTATTCTAAGAGACGTTATCGGCGAGAACCCGAAATATGCCGATGTCCATAACAAGCTCGGCGTAATTTCGTTTCTGAAAGGTGACTTTAAACAAGCGTCCGGGTATTTCAAAAAGGCGCTCGAACTAAATCCCCACTATACCGAAGCATCGTTGAACCTCGCTATTACTTATAATGACATGGGGGAGTTTAAAAAGGCGCAGGAGGTTTTTTCGCTCGCAGCGCAGAGAGCGCATCCTACTTCTGCCGCAATCGACCCGTTCGTAGCAGGCAAGATCGCAAATGAGCACTATAAACTCGGCAACATTTATCTTGATTTAGGCATGAACGACGAAGCGATAGAAGAATACAAGAAAGCGATAAAGCTTTTTCCGCGCCTCCCTGACGTGCTTACGAAGCTCGGGATTGCCTTGAGGAACAAGGGACTCATAGAAGACGCTATCACCAATTTTGTCAAGGCAAAAGAAGTCAATCCCAATTACGGGCCCGCATGGGTGCAGCTCGGTCTGAGCTACTATATGAAGGGCCTCTCCGGCCTTGCCATGGAAGAATGGCAGAACGCCCTTAAACAAAACCCGAATCTCAAAGAAGCGGAAGCATATTCGGGTCTTCTGAGAAAAGAGGAAAAGTAGCCTGCTGTGTCCCTCCTGGAAATAAGGGACCTCAACATATCGTTCAGATCGACAAAAAATCCGGTTAAGGTTGTTTCCCACCTCAATTTAGAGATCGAGGAAGCCCAGGTTTTCGGACTCGTCGGAGAAAGCGGATGTGGAAAAAGCCTCACGGCCCTCTCAGTCATGGGGATACTCCCCCACCATGCCTTTGCCGAAGGTGAGATTAATTTTAAAGGAATAGACCTGTTGAAGCTTGATGACGAATCCATGAGAAGATTGAGGGGGAAGGAGCTTGCGATGATATTTCAGGAACCGATGACTTCATTGAACCCGGTCCTCACAATCGGTTATCAGGTAGCAGAGGTCCTTACTACCCATCTGGGCATCTCAAAAAAAGAAGCATTTGCAGGCGCTGTAGAACTTCTGAGGTCGGTCAGAATTCCCTCGCCTGAAATCAGGATAAAAGAGTATCCCCATCAGATGTCCGGCGGCATGAGACAAAGGGTTATGATCGCCATGGCAATAGCCTGCAACCCGTCCCTGCTTATCGCAGATGAGCCGACAACGGCGCTTGATGTAACTATCCAGGCCCAGATTCTCGATCTTCTTAGTAATCTCAGGCAAGGGAGGAATATGGCTGTTTTGTTGATAACCCATGACATCGGTGTTATTGCAGAAAATGCAGATGTGGCGGCTGTTATGTATGCGGGCAGAATTGTTGAAATCTCCCGCGTTTCGAATATACTGGAAATGCCGAAACATCCATATACCATGGGACTTCTGGATTCTTTGCCTAAAGGGAAAGGCATACCTCTGAAACCCATCCCCGGCTCGGTGCCGAGACCTGATAATCTGCCGCCGGGGTGTAAATTCTCCGACAGGTGCGCATATATGGTCCCGGAATGTCAGAAAGAGGAGCCTTTGTTGAGAGAGATTATTCACGGCCAATTTGCAAGGTGCATAAGATCAGAGGAGATCGAATGGGTATCATCGATGTAGCGGAGCTCAGGAAATACTTTCCTGTAAAAAGGAGGGCATTTGCGAAGTATGAATGGGTAAAGGCCGTAGACGAGATTAATTTCTCTATTAAAAATGGATCTGTCTTTGCCCTTGTTGGTGAGAGTGGTTCCGGCAAATCGACCGTGGCAAGGCTTATTCTCCGTTTGATTCCTCCCACATCGGGCCGGATTCTTTTCCAGGGGAAGGATATTCAGACATTTAAGGGAGATTCACTGCGGGAATTCAGGAAATCGGTCCAGATAATATTTCAAGATCCCTTCGCGTCCTTGAATCCGAGGATGACGGTATTCGATACGCTCTCGGAACCTCTGAAAATACACAGGATTATTTCCAGGCCCGGGTTGAAAGACAGGGTTGTTGATCTCTTGAAAAGCGTCGGACTTCAGACTGATGTTTTAAACCGTTATCCCCACGAATTCAGCGGCGGCCAGAGGCAGAGGATATGCATTGCGAGGGCGCTTGCCGTTTCTCCTGAGGTATTGGTGGCGGATGAGCCCCTTTCAGCGCTGGATGTATCAATACAGGCGCAGATACTGAATATCCTTCAGGAGCTTCAAAGACAATCGAAGATCTCTTTCCTTTTCATAAGTCATGATTTAAGAGTAGTCCAATATTTCAGCGATGAAATAGCGGTGATGTATCTCGGGAAAATAGTGGAATGTGCAAAGACAGACGAGCTTTTCAGCAACCCTCTGCACCCATACACCGTGGAATTGCTTTCTTCAGCTCCGAAGATAAAGCCCGGCGGCAAGAAAAAAGAAATCCTTAAAGGCGATGTTCCAAGTCCGATCGATATTCCTCCGGGCTGTCCATTCCATCCGAGATGCCCGAAGAGATTCGACCCCTGCGATAAGGTTGTACCTGAATTAGAAGAAACAAAAAACAGACTGGTGTCGTGCCATCTGTTTAACCTGAATAATTCGTAAAATTTTCTTGACAGAGTATTTCCGCTCATTCCCCCGAAGGCTTTCGGGGAAGCTTTCGGGACCTCCGAGGGTTTTGCCTCTTTATTTTTATAATGTATTTGACTATCGGCAAAAGAATCCGCTCCAATACTCTATCTCCGGCTATTGCATGCAAATTTGTGAATAAAACTAATTAACTGAGCCTATGCCGTATCTTCTATTGACTTCCGTATCTGCATATTGTATTTTCAACCAGCATGAAGAACAGACTGATCGAACTTATTATCGAAAAAGCCTTCAAGTACAGCGAAGAGCCTGTTTTTAAGCTCGTATCGGGCAGAATGAGCAATTACTATTTCAACTGCAAGGCAGTGACCTTTCATCCTGAAGGTATGCACATCATAGGAAATATTATCTTTGATCTGATAAAAGATCTGAATATAAAGGGTATCGGCGGGCTTACTCTCGGCGCAGACCCGATTGCAGACGCGGTGGCATATACCTCTTATCTCAGAGGAAAGCCAATCGAAGCATTTGTTGTCCGCAAAACGCCGAAATCCCACGGTACGATGCAATGGATAGAGGGTAATATTACAAAGGGAGATCGGGTCGTAATTGTAGATGATGTTATTACAACGGGTAAATCGACTATCGAGGCGATTACAAGGTCAAAGGAGACAGGGCTTGAGATCGTTAAGGTGATCGCCCTTATCGACAGGCAAGAGGGTGGATATGAAGCCGTTGAGGAATTGGGCTATAAGCTTTACTCCATCATCACGAGAGAAGAAGTGATGGAGCGTTACAATCGTTAATCTTCTTCGGCCCCCCACAGCCTCGGGTCAAGGGCATCCCTCAAACCTTCGCCCACGAGATTATAGCTCAAGACCGTTATCAAAATAGCCAATCCCGGGTAAAGGGACAACCACCATGCTACTTCTATATTGTCTTTGCCCGATGTCAGAATGTTTCCCCAGCTCGGGTCAGGGGGCTGCACGCCGAGTCCCAAAAATGAAAGTCCCGACTCAATAAGGATAGCGCCCGCGACACCAAAGGTCGCGGAGACAAACACAGGTGAAAGTGCATTAGGTAAAATGTGCCTGAACATAAGCCTCCCGTTGCTTACACCGATAGCTTTTGCAGCATCAACAAAATCTCTTTCCTTCAACGTCAGGAACTCCGCCCTGACAAGCCGTGCGACATCCATCCAGCTTGTGACCCCTATTACGGCCATTATCGTAAATATACTCGGCTCAAGGATTGCGATTACAGCGAGGATAAGAAAGAAAGTCGGAAACGCCAGCATTACGTCGACAAAACGCATGAGTACTGCATCTACTCTTCCCCCATAAAAACCCGCCAGAGAACCAACGACAATGCCTATCATTATCGCGATTCCAACGGCGACGAAACCGACCTTCAATGAGACCCTGCTTCCCCATATTATTCTCGAAAGCAGGTCCCGTCCGAGTTCATCGGTCCCGAGCAGATGCGCTTTGCCGGGAGGTGAAAGAACATTATGGACGTCTATTGTCGTGGGATCATACGGCGCAATAAAAGGCGCAAGCAGAGAAACGGTTATAAGGGACAGAACTGTTACTGCTCCCATCACCGACAGCCTGTTTCTTGAGAATCGTCTGCCTATAACCGTTAAGAGTCTCATTTCTTTAGTCTGCACCCCCTTAATTCCCCCCTTGCCAAGGGGGGATTAAAGAGGGGTCCTTTACTTCCTTGTCCTGATTCTGGGATCAACCATCGCATAAGATATGTCCGCAACAAGATTTCCAAACAACGTGAGGACCGCTCCTATGACAAGAATTCCCATTATAGTCGGATAGTCCCTTGCCATAGTGGACGAATAGAAAAGCTGCCCCATTCCAGGAATTGCGAAGATTGTTTCGAATATGACCCCGCCGCCGATGAGCCCGGGGACGGAAAGCCCGAGTATGGTTACAATAGGCATAAGGGCATTCCTGAAGGCATGTTTCAATACAACCGCTGATTCCGGCAAACCCTTTGCCTTAGCCGTCTTTATATAATCCTGTCTTATCACCTCGAGCATGCTTGAACGGCTGTACCGGCTCAGACCCGCCATTCCTCCGAACGCGGAAACCCCGACAGGCAGGATAAGGTGTCTGGTCCAGTCCAGCAGCCTGGCGAAAGGCCCCATTTCCGAGACATCCAGGCTCTGGATGCCGGATATCGGAAGGATCCCCATATGTACGCCGAATACTATCATGAGAAGAAGAGCAAGCCAGAAGGCGGGTGTCGAAAAACCGATAAATACGAAGATAGTTGAAAGCTTATCGAATAATGAGTATTGCCTGGTCGCGGAAAGCATCCCGATCGGTATGGCAACAACGATGATGAATATTAATGAAAGAATATTTATTGTCAGCGTTATAGGTACCCTCTCAATAATCTTGTCAACAACCTTTCTACCGTCAACAAAGGACTTTCCGAAATCGAGCTTGACAAACCTCTTCAGCCAATCGGCATATTGCACATGCAGCGGCTTATCGAGACCGTAGAGCTTTTTCAGGTTCTCCTTTGCCTGGGCCGTTACCTTCAGAGACATCTCCGTCTGCACTTCGACCGGGTTCCCGGGTGCAAGGTGAATGACTGTAAATGTTATGAGAGTGATCCCAAAAAGCAGCGGAACCATGAGAAGGAGTCTTTTCGTGATGTAAGAAAGCATTTCTAATTATAGTTCAAACAATCGAATCCCGAAAGCTTTCGGGATTGCGGCCCACCCCGCGATCAAAGCATGTCCTTTAAATACTTGCCCGTATAAGACTCTTTAACATTGACGATGTCCTCCGGCTTGCCGGCGAAGATGATCCTTCCCCCTTTGTCCCCGCCTTCCGGACCCAAATCTATGATCCAGTCCGATGCTTTTATGACATCAAGGTTATGCTCTATTATTAAGACCGTATTCCCTGCATCGACCAGTCTCTGGAGGATATCAAGCAAAGCTTTCACATCCCTGAAATGTAAGCCGATGGTCGGCTCATCGAGGATATAGAGGAAACCCGGACCTTTTTTCAGGCCTTTCTTGTTCCGGGTAAAGGCAGAGTCTGATTCAGGGGGGTTACTCATTTCCGCGCATATTTTGAGCCTCTGCGCTTCCCCGCCCGAAAGTGTTGTTGCCGGCTGTCCGAGTCTCAGATAACCAAGCCCGATGTCCTTCATCAGGGAAAGCTTTTCTTTGGTCCTGGGCATGTCCTGAAATAAATCGATAGCTTCGTCCACTGTCAGGTTCAGCACCTCATCAATATTTTTACCGCGATAATGGATGCGGAGCGCCTCGGGTTTATATCTTTTCCCGTTGCACTCTTCACATTTAACGTAGAGGTCCTCGAAGAAGTACATCTCCATTCGCTGATAGCCCGCGCCTTTGCAGGTCTCGCACCTGCCGCCTGCCACATTAAAAGAGAAGAACCCCGGTCCATAACCATGGGCCCTCGCTTCGACCTGCTCCGAGAAGACTTTTCGTATATGGTCGAATATTTTCAAATAGGTCACGGGATTCGAACGCGGGCTCCGTCCTATCGGGGACTGTGAAATAAGTCTGACACCCCCGAGATTCCCCGTACCTTCAATTTTATTGAAAGGGAGAGGGAGAACGTGTTCTATCTTAAACTCCGCCGACAGAGCCCTGTAAAGGGTCTCTACGATAAGACTGCTTTTGCCGGAGCCGGACACCCCCGTGACAGTCGTCAATGTATGAAAGGGGATTTCGAGATCAACGGATTTCAGGTTGTTCCCTTTAGCGCCATTAAGGCACAGTTTCTTCCCCGTGCCTCTTCTTCTCCTGGAAGGGGGCTCTATCGTTTCAGAACCTTTTATGTACCTGGAAGTTATTGTATCGGCTTTTATGAAATCCTCTTTCGCTCCCGAGAATATTATCTCTCCACCTCTCTGCCCGCCTCCGGGACCCAGCTCAACGATCCAGTCAGCCGACCCGATGATCCCTTTGTCATGTTCTACCACGAGGACCGTATTCCCAAGCCTTGAAAGTTCCGACATAATTTCTGCAACGATTTTTGTGTCCCTCGCATGAAGCCCGACAGTCGGCTCGTCAAGGACATAGAGGGTGCCTGTAAGAAAAGATGCTATCTGGTTGGAAAGGTTTACTCTCTGATATTCCCCGCCGGAAAGTGTCCTGCCTTCACGACTTGGACTCAGATAATCGAGCCCCACCCTCTTCAGGAAACCGAGCTTAAGGTCTATCTGCCGCAGAATCTCCTTTGCCATATCCCTTTGAAAGGGAGAGATGTCAAAATTCGAAAAAAACCGGATCGTATCAGACACCGGCAATCTGCAGAGGTCTGCTATGTCGAGGCCCGAGATCTTATATGCCAGGGTATCTCTCTGCAATCTTTTGCCGTTACACTGCGAACAGATTACCGGCCTCCTGTATCTGCTCAGAAAGACCCTGACATGAAGCTTATACCTTCTGCCTTCGAGATCCTCAAAAAAATCATCAATCCCGTAAAAGCTGCTGGCGCCCTTAAACAGCAGGTTCTTGTCTTTTTCGCCAAACCGGACGTAAGGCTTGTTAATATCGAGACCTTCCTTTTCAGCGCCTTTAATAAGCTGCTGTTTCCACCATTTGTAAGCGGGTTTGTTCCATGGGTCCACGGCGCCTTTTGATAAAGAAAGGTCCTTATCGGGAATGATGAGGTCCTCATCATATTTCAGAATATTTCCAAACCCCTTACAGACAGGGCACGCGCCCACAGGATGATTGAAGGAGAAAAGAAGAGGATATGGCGCGGGAAGTTCAATGCCGCAATCGTCACAGGCATTCCTCGATGAGAAT
This sequence comes from Thermodesulfovibrionales bacterium, assembly GCA_963716185.1. GTDB lineage: Bacteria > Nitrospirota > Thermodesulfovibrionia > Thermodesulfovibrionales > SM23-35 > CAVZMO01. The sequence goes on along the minus strand of OY970295.1, from coordinate 1,678,499 downwards.
GTTAGGGTAGTATTTCCTCTGCCTTCCACAAGGATGACCTTTACCCTTCCGCTGCCTTCCTTCCAAGCCATTTCTATCGAGTCTGAAAATCTGGGTTCATCTCTTATGAGAAGCCTGTCGAGAACGATGTTCAGGGGTGAAGGATGAGGGATGAGGGACGAAATATCGATCACTTCACCATCAAGCCACACCCTGTAAAAACCCCTCTTTTTCAGCTCGTCGACCGGTTCCTGCGTCTCAAAAATGATAATCGCCCTTTTGCCGTGATGTTTCTCAAGGAGTTCCGAAACAACCTGGGAAGAATCCCATATCCTTATCTCTTTGCCGCAGACCGGGCAGAAAGGGGTGGCAATCTTCGAATAAAGGAGCCTGAAAAGGTCATATAATTCCGTTAATGTGCCGACAGTGGAGCGAGAACCGCGAACGGGGTTCTTCTGTTCAAGAGCTATAGCCGGCCTGATGTTGTTGATTTCATCAACGTCAGGCCTGTCAAGTTTTTCGAGGAAAAGCCTTGCGTATGTCGACAGTGATTCTATGAACCTCCACTGGCCTTCAGCAAAGACCGTATCAAAGGCCAGCGAGGATTTTCCCGATCCTGAAACGCCTGTGATCGCTATTACTTTGTTATGGGGAAGGCTGAGATTAATGTTCCTGAGGTTGTTCTGCCTCGCCCCTATAATGACAAGATTTTTTTCGGACATCTGAATATTTTAACACTAATTTAAACTGCGCTGATTTTGATAATCCTTCATTAATCTCTCTTGATGTTTGATATTGCAAGATATGATGATCAATGGAAAGGATTCCGCCGAATCAAAAGATTATTCTTAGGTTCATCATGTTCTATTTATTCAATTGCTATATTTGCTGTTTGATTTGATCTCTGCCTATAAAGTTGCCCCCAATGTTTAAAATATAATAATACCGGTTAGTTTTAAATTAACTTCCAATCTGCACGACGCTTACGAAAATGCTGAGATAAATTTTTCTTGATTTTATATTTAGCTTATGCTATATATAATCCCATGAATTTTTATGGACCCAACATTGAATGTTTTCAGATGAGGGGAAAAGGAATCTGAATGATCGAAAGTCAGAATTATAGTCTTGAGTGAGGGGAGGAGACAGATGAAGAAGGTTATGTTTTTATTTGTATCAATGTTTTTGACGATCTTATCCGGAAGGCGAGTCTTTGTGAGCGGAGGCATATGCGATTCTTCTCAAAGAAGGTTTATCACGGCTATGCTCTTCTTAACAGTGCTCTTTTTAAATGGGTCCGGCCCCTCAGTTGTGGAAGGGGCCGATCCGGACAGTAAAATCCAAAAGAATACTATCGGCACAAATCAAAAAATTAACGCAAAACTGAAAAAACTGAGCGTGCCTTTTATCGTCAATAACGGACAAATCACCAAAGAAGTAGCATATTATGCGCAGACGCTGGGCGGGACAATGTTTGTGACAGTAAAAGGAGAGCTTGTATACTCGCTTCCCGGGGTTGAAAAAAGAGACAGCGCGGGAAAAGAGAGAAAACTATTACCGACGAGGAAGCCTAAAGAGATAACCGGCGGAGTGGCGCTGAAAGAAGAGCTTATCGGTGCAACAATTAAAGGAATGAAAGGAGAATCGGAGACAAGAGCAAAGGTCAGCTATTTCAGCAGCAACGATCAGTCAAAGTGGAAAAGCGGAATAGCGACCTATGAAATGTTATCACTTGGGGCGATATATGACGACATAGAGTTAAAGCTCAGGGCGCACGGCAGTAACATTGAGAAACTGTTTTACGTAAAGCCCGGCGCAGACGCCGGCAAGATCAAAGTGAAAGTAGAAGGAGCAAAAGCCCTGAAAGTCAACAACAGCGGAGAACTTGAAGCCGAGACAGAGCTCGGGATAGTAAAGTTCACAAAGCCCGCAGCGTACCAGGAAAAGGAATATGGGGCGAGTGGGAAGAGGCAGAGAGAATACGTAGAGGTTGTCTATGAGGTTAAAGGCAATGAATATGGCTTTAAGATCGGAGAGCATGACAAAAACAGGGACCTGGTCATAGACCCGCTCCTTTCGTCCACTTTTTTGGGTGGCGGAAGCTTAGACGAAGGAAGAGCCGTAGCAATAGACTCCTCCGGAGATGTTTATGTCACGGGGATAACACAATCCCCGGATTATCCGGCAACGACCGGCGCATATAAGGCATCTTCTCCTGGAGGCGATGCTGTATTTGTATCAAAGCTGGACAGCAATTTAGAAGCGCTCCTGGCATCAACATTTCTGGGCCCCGGGCAGGTCAATGCCATCTCCATAGACTCTAATGGGAGCGTATATATAACCGGGATAACGCAATCAAAGGACTACCCGACAACAGTCGGCGCATTTCAGACTTCAATTAAGGGTGGATCTGATGTGTTTATATCTAAGCTGGACGGCAATCTAAGCACACTCCTTGGGTCGACTTTTTTGGGAGGAAGCGGCAATGAAGGAGATGTCAGCGGCTCATATCATAGTTACCGCGGAGTCGCTATGATAATTGATTCAGCGGGAACTGTCTGTATTACAGGAACAACATCATCAGCAGATTATCCGGCTACAATGGGAGCTTATAATACTTTATATAGCGGCTATACAGACGTTTTTGTATCCAAGTTGAGCAGTAATCTCAGTGTGCTCCTTGCGTCTACATACCTGGGCTTCGGTGGATGGAATAACGGAAATGCCATCGTCGTGGATACTTTCGGGAACATTTACGTTACAGGATCAACAACTCCTCCCTGTCCTACTGATAGTCCCAGCGTTTTTATAGTCAAGTTGAGCAACGATCTGAGCGCAGCACCTGCTGTAAGGATTCTGGGGGGCTATGATTTCGAGCAAGGTCTTGCAATAGCTATAGGAGCAACCGGGAATGTATATGTCGCCGGATACACTATGTCATCAAATTTCCCGACCACGACCGGGGCATATAAGAATTCTTGCTATAGCGTTGGAAGTGAAGTGTTTGTGACAAAGTGGGACAGCGATCTGAATGGATTACTTTCATCCACATGCGTTGGAGGCGACAGGACCATTCCAGACCGTCTTTCCATGGTGCTGGACGCATCGGATCATGTTTATATTGCAGGAACGGTTGAGGCGACTGACTATCCGACAACCGATGGCGCCTATCAAACAACTTATGATAGCAAAGAACATGCATTTGTATCGAAGCTGGACCGCGATTTGAGCTTCCTCCTCGCATCCACATTTCTGGGGGGAAATGACTACGAGCTCGGCAACGCTATTGCATTGGACGTGTCAGGAAATGCTTATGTCATCGGCTTCACGACATCAGCAGACTTTCCGATATCGGGTTCCGCTTATGATACTTCTCTTAATGGGTACGTCGATGCGTATGTTTCGAAACTCGATCCAAATCTCTCCTCTTCGGGCTGTGACTATGTATTAACGCCGGCAAGTATCAACTTTATGGCAGCCGGCGGAACAGGTAGTGCCGGTGTTACGGCATCTGCAGAGGCGTGTCCCTGGACGGTGAAGAGCAATGCATCATGGATAACCGTAACGTCCGGCAGCAGCGGAAACGGCAGTGGAACTGTGAGTTACGCTATATCCGCAAATATGGGCACAACTCCGAGATCAGGAGCAATCGCCATTGGAGGTCAGGTATTCGCGGTTACCCAGGAGGGGATTAGGCAGTTCACACTTACTCTTTCCAAAAGCGGTACAGGAACCGGTACTGTAACGAGCGCAGACGGCAGCATCAGTTGCGGAACTGAATGTTCGGCTGCCTATAACGAGGGAACAGTGGTAACGTTAGCAGCTACCCCGAGCAATGGATATATCTTTTCGGGATGGAGCGGCGGAGCGTGTTCGGGGACCGGCACTTGTTCCTTTGCCGTGAATGCCGATACAACCGTAACAGCAACATTTGCACCTCTTCCTTGCATTTATTCTATCGACTCAACCAGCGCCGTCTTCAGCAGCGCTGCCGGAACGGACAGCGTGAAAGTAACGACTCAAAGCCAGTGCAAATGGACAGCGTCAAATACTCTTAGCTGGATAACAATAAAATCAGGAAGCTCAGGAACAGGCAGCGGAACAGTATCATATTCTGTCGCCGCCAACTCAAGCACCAGCCAGCGGACCGGCAGCATGACCATTGCCGGAAATACATTTACTGTGACTCAAAGCGGCGCAAGCGGCGGGCCGTCAGGTTATACGTTCTGCTCCAACGAAAATCAGCACTGCAGTTTCAGCGGGAAGGATCAGGTAGCCTTCGGAGCAAACGGCAAATTTGTCTATAAGTCATTCAGAAACGGAGTGGATTGTAAGACCAGCGTCTTTGGCAAAGACCCGATTCCCGGTGTTGCAAAGGCTTGTTACACGAAGGATACAGGTTGTACCTATACTATCTCACCGGCAAGCAAGATGTTTGGCTCAAACAGCAGTAATGCCGCCTTGGCGGTGACAACCTCATCACGCACCTGCAAGTGGACAGCAACGAGCAATGCATCGTGGATGACCATCACGTCGGGCAGCAGCGGAAGCGGCAGCAAGGCCGTAGGTTATTCTGTTTCAGCAAATACAGGCACAAGTCCGAGGACCGGGACACTTACCGTTGCCGGCCAGACATTTACAGTTACCCAAGCGGGAGCAAGTCAGTACACCCTCTCAGTTTCCGGTGCAGGTACCGGCGGCGGTACGGTGACGAGCACTGACAATAAAATAAATTGCGGCTCGACGTGTTCGGCAGCATACATTGCCGGGGCCACAGTTGCGCTCACGGCTGTATCCAATAATGGGGCCACATTTATAGGTTGGAGCGGCGCGGGATGCTCGGGGACAGGGAACTGTTCTATTACCTTGACGGCTGATACGAACGTAACTGCAACATTTGCCTCCTGCACCTTCAGCATCGCGCCTGCAGCCAATCAGTTTGGCGCCAGCAGCGGCACCGGCAATGTGGCGGTATCAGCGTCTTCAAGCAGCTGCACGTGGACCGCAGCGAGCAATGCGCTATGGATAACCATCACTTCTGGCGGCAGCGGGACAGGCAATGGAAACCTGCGGTATACCGTTTCAGCAAATACAGGCGCGAGTTCACGGACAGGGACACTTACGATTGCCGGGCAGACTTTTACCATAACCCAGGACGGAATACCGCAGTATACATTAACGGTTTCCAAAACAGGTACAGGCAGCGGTCTGATCACGAGCGCAGACGGCTCGATCAACTGCGGTACCACCTGTTCGGCTGTCTATAATGGGGGATCGTCAATTACTCTGACTGCGGCATCCGACAACGGGTACATTTTCACCGGCTGGAGCGGTGGAGGGTGTTCCGGGACAGGGACCTGCACCGTGAGCGTGAATGTAAGTACAACGATAACCGCCGCGTTTACATCTCCTATTCAGCTGACTATAATCTCTCCCGGCGATGGGAGCACGATCAATGAAAACCATACTACGGTGATTGGGACTGTCTCGAACTCTTTGGGCAGGGAGACAGGCGTAATTGTCAACGGCATTGCAGCGACTATATATGGCAATCAATTCGTTGTGAATAATATTCCCCTTACGGAAGGCACAAATACGATTACAGTATCGGGGACGGATACGGAAGGATCTAAGTCATCGGCCTCTGTGACCGTGAATGCGGTTACCACGGGGCAATACATAAGTGTGAGTGCTAATCCCGAGGCCGGCATTTCCCCTCTTGAAGTGACGCTTAAAATAGACGGATCGTTCAGCATCAAACAATCAACTCTCCTATACGAAGGACCTCCCGGCATTGAAGTTCTCAGCAATGCAGCCGACGAATACAGAGTGCGGCTGAATACCGAAGGGGTGTATTATTTTGTGGTAAGGTCCTCCGGAACTGATGGAAATACTTATGAGGATTCAGTTGCTGTAACGGTGTTGAATAAAACGCAGATGGACAGCCTGCTCAAAGCGAAATGGGCGGGGATGAAAGGTCAACTTCAGCTTGGTGATACTGAAGGAGCGCTCAGCTACATGGCAGGCTCGTCTAAGAACACGTACAAGTATAACTTCGACCTTATGAAAGATTATCTTCCGGCGATATTACAGGACATGGGGAATATTACTATGAAAACCATCGAGGGGAGACGTGCAGAGTATGAGATGATCACTACGCAGGATGAAGTGATCAAGTCGTTCTATATTGAGTTTATTGTGGATTCGGACGGCATCTGGAGAATAAACTTCTTTTGATATTAAGGCCTAACCTGAGTTTGATTATGGAGGAAGTATGAAAAAAATGTCAGTCTTTATATTTCTTGCATGTCTCGGATTTTGTACGAACGCATGCGGGGCGACTTTCACAGGCAAAGTCATCGATGCCGATACCAAGGAACCAATAGAAGGAGCTGTGGTAGTAGCTTCGTGGCTTGAAGAAACAGCGACTGTAGCAGGACCAAGTACAAGGCTGAAAGATATTAAGGAGACTTTGACAGATAGAAATGGAGAATGGGCGATACGAGGCCCGAAGGGAAAAATAGGTGGAAGTATTACTGCTCTATTTACATTTTTTGCGAGCACGTATTATACAAAACCACCTGAGTTTATTGTTTTTAAGCCGGGTTATTGTCCATATCCAGAAGGATTTGGGATTGCGGCTTGTAAAGAGAAGTTGCGTCCATATGGCATTGGAAACAGAGAAATTACGCAACTACCTAAGCTGACAAATAGAGAGGATAGGCTAAAGGTTGTTATGGATCCTAGACATGCTGACGGCAATATAAGTGAGGAAGAGGTTATTACTAAACAATTGCACTTCATTCGACTCATAAATGAAGAGAGAAAGCAGCTTGGTTTGTCATTGTACTAAGGTCAGAGGAGATGAATAAATGAGGAAAAATAATTGGGTCTTGTCGGTTTTGAATTTTTTTGTTTTGTTTATTTGTATAGTGACTGCATCAAATTCTCTTGCCTTCGTAGAGGATACGCACAGGGAAATTAATAAAGCGATAGCGAAGACAACCGTTGACGGATTTTCACTGAATAGTTATCTAACAAATAGTCTGGAATTCAAGTACGGAAGTAATGAAGAATTGACTGGTACTAATGCGGAGGGGACTGTTGTTAAACAGACGGTCTTCGCGTGGCTTGGGTATGGAGGCATACAAGAAGACAGGCCAGGAACTTATTGGGATTACTTCACTAATAGGCCAACCCGTTCTGCTAATCATTTTCATAATCCTTTGGAACCATGGGCTCAGGCCGGCCTAGATGACACTTTTTTAATGTTTCATAAAACCGGGCAATCATCAGTGTTGTGGGCGCAGAACCCCAATCAAGATCTTGGAGGTAGATGGTCATGGCCAGATGCAAGGAGATATTTTTACATCGCTCTGACGGGGCGAAATCTTGATGGAACAGAGGTGGCAAAAACAAACGCTGATAAAGATGCGTACTATGCTTATACCTTCAGAGCTATTGGGCAATTAATGCATCTTGTGCAGGATGCTTCGGTACCTGAGCATGTGAGAAATGCTATCCATATTGCACCAGCATATGAGGCCCAGATAGAAGAATTTAGACTGAGAACTGATAAGTATGGATCATTCTGGACCGATTTACTTGCCAATCCTGTTGTTTTTGACAGCTCGATTTTGGACATCTCATCAACAGAGCCTTCGGCATCGGTTCCTATCTGCAGGATTGTTGACACCGACAAATATAGTGGAGGTAATCCTGATGTCACGACGACTATTTTTAATTTACCGCAGGTCGTGGGTATAGCTGAATATACTAATGCAAATTTTTTGAGTGCAAATATCGTGAGCACAGATACTATGTTCGAAAGCGATCATTTTACTTATCCTCGCGCGATAGACACAGTAGCCTGGGTTGACAACAATAATCGGACATATCTTAAAAAGCTTGTTAGCGGCGACGTAATAAATCATTTGGCTGTCACAGGCTTTCTTTATTCCTATAGGCAGCGCTATTTCCCACAGTATCAAAAGAATTTGCCGGTCGGCCTGGACACTGAATGCTATAAAGACTACGCCCAAAAACTCATCCCGCGCGCTGTCGGTTACTCAGCCGGTCTTCTGAACTATTTCTTCAGGGGCTCTCTTGAGATAAGTGCCCCGGACAGTTATGTCTATTCTATTACCGATGGAAGTAAAACACCATATATCATACAAGGAGCTCCCTCGCCGCACCAGCAGTTCACCCATATCAGGGCGAAGGTCAGAAATACAACTCCGAAAGACTTGGATTCCAATGGGAATCCTTTGACCTTTGAAGATATGAAGGATGGTACTATCCAGGCTGTGGCCAGATACAAAATAATCCCCAATTACATGCCCGACCTCTCAAATGATCCGCCGGACGGAGCGGCAATGGATGCTGTTTCGTATTCCTATTCCGTATCAGCTCCAATTTCCATCTCATCTATCAGTTCAACGGACCTGACCGAATATACATTCGACTTTACCACTAATCCGATACCGGCAGGCATTACAGACCTTTATCTGAACGTGGTTTTTAAAGGGACCCTCGGCGGGGAGAAGGACATTTCAGTAGCAGTCGGCATGAAAGACCTTATGGAGCCGACCCATTTCGCCCTCTGGAACCTGACTGACATGTTTTCCCTTGATTATCACCTGTACACTTGGGACCAGATAATGGCAACTCCAGATCTTGCCGGCAAGGTTGATCTTAATCATAACGGCACATGCTGTGAGACGGGGGAGTCCTACATAAAGCCGTATGGGATCGATTATCAAATAGGGTTCACGGATGACCCCGCTGCGAATGCCGTCACCGTTGCTGCGGTAAATCAACTTCCGCCCGGTCGATATGTAAGGCTCATAGCCCTTGTGGATGGCGACCTGGCGGAAAACTATGCGCAGGTTGTCTGGTCGGACCCGATAGATAACGATGGGACGAAGTTCAATGCTGCCTTTGAAGGGGCCGTGGACCAGGATTATGATGGCAGGATCGACACGCCGGCTGAGACATTCAGGCAAGCGCGGCAGCACTTTCATCTGGGAACGATGAGATGCACGCCGCTTGCTTATGATCAGCAAGGAAATGGGCATTGTGTCTATAATGAGGCGGAAGCAATACCGGCGAATCTTGAACCGGTAGGACTGGATATTGTTTTCCCATGAGAAAGGGCACCGTATTTATGGATAGACTATAAGACCCAGGTTTTTAAAATCTCTGTCGAAAGAAAAACATGGCATGGCGTTGAGGAGATGAAAAGGGAAGAGATTATCACTGGAGCCTTTTTCAGAATTGCAAAAAGAGACTGGAAAGAATCCGGATCATTTTCTTTTAAGAAAAACTGGCGCAAACTTCTGGATTTGGGAAGCATTATATAACCCCTCCCGGCCTCCCCTTAGCCTAAGAGGAGGAGGTAACCCCTCCCAACTTCCCCTTAGCTTAAGGTGATGAGTATGATTCCCCCTCTTAGTGTAAGAGGGGGTTAGGGGGCGTTATTTTAAATTAATGGAAAGGCTAAAAAAATTATGTTCATCCGTAACGATCCCAAACTCAAGAAAAGACGTAAAGAACTCAGACAGAATCAAACAGAGGCTGAAAAATTGATCTGGTCTCAATTAAGGGACAAAAGGTTCTATGGCGTTAAGTTTTTCCGTCAGTACAGTTTTGGACCATATATCCTTGATTTTTACAGCCCGGACCTTAGATTCGCAATTGAGCTTGACGGCGGTCAGCATTCCGAACAGGAGCAACAAGAATATGACGAAAACCGTTCTGCATATTTAAAAGCACATGACATGAAGGTCATACGTTTCTGGAACAGCGAAGTAATGCAGAATATCGAAGGAGTTTTGGTGAGGATTGCGGAAAAGGTAACCCCTCCCAACCTCCCCTTAGCTTAAGGTGAGGAGTAAGATTCCCCCTCTTAGTAGTAAAAGGGGTTATGGGGCGTTACTTTAATAAGGCTGGTTTTAATAAACATGTTTTCTGTGCTTTACCGTAAGGATATAGACAATATGTTTTGCATTATGAAGCTCATAGACAATGCGGTAATTACCTACTCTCAGAGAGAACTCTCCTTTATGATTGCCGACGAGTGGTTTTCCACTCCTTGGGTTTTCAGAAAGAGATTCGATTTTAGAAAGGATTCTCATAAAGAGCTTCCGGTCGGATTTATGGAGAGACTCAAGATCGGATTCAGCCTCCTTCGCAAGCTCGATATGGCAGGTCATCTAAGCTTGAGCCGTGACTTAAAATCCTTGAGGGAAACCGTTTTGCCTTTTCTGACCTGTTCTTTTGCCCTTGCTATGGCTTCTTTCTCTTCCTTGTGGGAAAGGATGTCGAGTGTTTCCAGGAGTCCTTCAAACTCATCCGAACTCAGGATGACAGCCTTTTCAACTCCGTTTTTGGTTATCGTAAAACGGTCGTATTTTTCATCGACATCTTTTACGATCGCAGACAGGCTTTTCTTGGCCTCTGCAAGAGGAATGGTCTTTGTCATGCTGCCGCTCCTTTCAAATTTCATATTGACTATAATTATAGTCTATTTATTCTATGATGATCAACTGGGGCAAAGGACAATTAATTACGCGTTATTCTTTCTTTCCAAAGGATAAATGGCCAAATGTCAATAGTCAAGTCTGACCCAAATCTTCCGCTCTACAAATGCTATTCACTGTCCTTTTTCTTGCAGGATGTCTTACCCTGGACTCATTTCAATGTTCGCTTTTGCAACCACATCCACACACTTCTACATGCCATTGCATCCGCGAGTGCTCTATGCGAGTCACCCGTCCACCTGTGACCTACATGCCGAGCAGCTTCCTCCAGGCGATGCCACCTATAACCGCCGTAACTCGGATGAGGTCACCGTAAGCCTTTGCGAAACAAAGCATAGCACAGGATATTTTTGTTGCACATCGGAGCTTTGCGGGGAAAAACTGGATGTCGAATGATGCATTATAGATAACAACATGTTTATCGCTCAGAATACGTCGTATCTCCGGCCATAACTTTTTCATTGTTGGTGCGCTCCCAACCATTCCATTCGATATTCCATGCACCTGCCGAGCGGCGAATGGAATCAAACATTCGGGATTAACAAGAGTGTCCAGCAATGGCTGGCCACGGGAATCGACGATTGCGACTTCCACAATACGATCGCCCGCAGCCGCGCTGAGGCCGGTTGTTTCCGTGTCAAGAAAAACAATGCGCATAGCCAAAACTTCCCTATTGACCTACCGCTTTCTCTTAGAGTCGACTGTCCCCTTTCCCCCGCCTTGTTTTTCTATTTTTGACAAAACTGCCCTAAACCGCTTGATCACGCTTCCCTGCTGGCGTAGTTCGTGTTGCCAAAAACGTAGGATGTACCATCCTCGCTTTTTGAGAGTACGGTTCACAAGACAGTCTCGTGCTTTATTCCTCTCAAGTTTACGCTGCCAAAAAACGCAATTCGATTCCGGAATGCTGCCGTGGAGCGGACAGCCATGCCAAAAGCAGCCGTCAACAAATATCGCTAGCCGCAATTTAGGAAACACAAAGTCAGGATTTCCAAAGAGATCGATATGACGTCTCCAGCCAATTATCCCATGTTCCCGGAAAATACTTATTAACCGAATTTCTGTTGCGACATTGCCTCGGCCTTTGACCCGAGACATTATGTCTGAGCGCTTCTTTTCTGAAAAAACATCGACCACCAGCGTTACCTTTTGTGGCGACCTATTTTCTTATATGAAACAGCTTCGGTTATTCCACAGAATCCAAGAAAATCACAGCCATCACAACGGAGCTGACCGCCAGCTTGTTTTGTCGGTCCTTGTTTAAAAGAGCGGTTTCGTATCTTTCCGGCAGTGCGTGATACGGTAACCTTGGCTTCACTAAGGGACTGTTCATTGAGAGGTACCTGCAGCTCTTTCTTTTCTTCGTCTTGAGCATCCAAGTAGCGCACAAGTCCCTGATCCGGCTGATATTCGAGCTCTTTTTTTGCGGCAAGGGCGTAAATCGCCACCTGAAGTTTCATTTCTTCTTCATCAAGCTTCTGATGCTTATCTGAGGCTGGATCACCGGATTTGAAATCTATAAGGCTGACACGAGGCGGGTCATCTTGCCTAACAACGTCTATTGATCCTGATATCAATGCGCCGCCATCTCCATCATCATACTCAACAAGTGTCTCAAACTTTTTCTCTGGCTCAAACGTAAGACATGCAAGTTCCTTTACGTAGTGGGCAATGTAGTCGGCTACGACTTGAAGCCCTTTCCCGCGCATATTGTCTGCAGGATCGCCAGTCGTATATCGCAAATAAAACAAGCCTCTATTAATCAGCTTTTGTATTTCCTTTTCAAGATTGGGTCGATCTCTTGCGAGGCTAGCCCACTTTTTAGGGTCGCTATGAACGGCACGTAGAAGATTATGGACCCCACGTCCGTAACCGAACGCTTGGTCGATGGTTGGCGCAAAACCAAGAACTTTACGAAGATAAAAATCATGCGGGCACTCGAGATAGTAGCGTAAGTCGGAAAATGATGTGCTAAGCTGTAAATCCCGACGATACTCTTTTGATGCATATTTCAGATCATGAAGAAGGCGCTTTGAATCCGCTGTTACGGCACCACCCTCCGCCGCGACCAAATCCCGAAGTTCCTTGATAAACTTCGATGTTGTAGTTCCGGAATGACTAACAATGAGAAAGCGTTCTGCCCTAGTAAGAGCGACATACATGAGGCGGCGTTCCCCATCGTGGTTGTCATTGTCCGCAAGGCCATCAACATCGATCTCCTTTACAATTTTCCCGCTTAATGGCAAGTTGGGTTTGCGTTTAGCATAACCGCTCGGAAAACGTCTCGCATTAACATCTGCTAAAAAAATAGCTGCGAATTCCAATCCCTTCACACCATGGATTGTACTAATGGTGACGGCATCTGGCTGCACCATCAGCGGCTGTTCCTGCGTTCTTCCCTCTTCGGCGCCGTATTGACATAGCCCTATTATCTGCCAGGGGTAATCCTTCACACCAGTCCACCCCGGGGTTTCAATACCGGTAATTAAACCGCTGAGGGCTCCAAGGTGAAACATAGCTGTTTGCCCACGTCCTTCACATGTATCCCATAGCTCTACTTGCGCCTCTTCAAGCAGAAAATGATAAAGTTGTTGAGGAAAAACTCGGCGAAGTTGATTGCGTGACGTTAAGAATTCACGGAGTTTAGGCGTGCGCAAATCTGAGACTTGGTCGGTACCGAATGATTTATCCTCTGCAATGCGGAGGTGAATCGCCTTTGCGACAAATAGAAGTCTATCCTCTATCTTTCGATCGAATGCCAGCCCGGAACGGCGTAGCAATTTAGCAGCTTCTTTTAACACATCTTCCGGAGCGGGCGTGCATCCGAGCACAGCGGCAATCCGCTTGGGCATGCTCTTTGGATTTATTTCTGACCCCACAAACTCCTTTAATCCCCCGGTAATAGCCAACGCCCCAAGGAACAGGAGAACTTCTGGTTGTGAGAACAAGTCGGGTCCGGCGCGCACGACTGATGGAATGCCCGCGGTCTCCAGCGCATCCATATAAGTCCGAACATCGGTAGAAGACCTGACCAGAACCGCAACATCGGAAAGAGATAAACCCCGGTGAGACCCATCTTTTTTATCATGCAATGCCCCCTCCTCCGGCGACGGGACAAGTGCCCGGACAGCATCGGCAATCCAGACAGCCTCTTGATCACGAGCAGGAAAGCTGATAAGTGCGACATGAGTGGCGTGATGATCCTTCCGCTGCCTATTACCGTGTTTCATCGGCGGCGTATTCATCGTGCGTAGCGGCGATATTGTCTCCACCCAGCGATTCGCCAGACCGATGATTCGAGGTGTAGAACGGAAATTCTCCTGCAAATCGATCACGTCTGCATCTTTCGCTTCTTTAAACTCTTCCCAAAGTTCAGCGATGATTTCAACTTTGGCTGCACGGAAGCCGTATATAGCTTGGCGATGGTCTCCCACAGCCGTCAACTTACCGTTTTTCCCGACCAGCAACTCCATCAAATGGCGCTGTATTGGGTTAATGTCCTGCACTTCATCCACGACCAGATGAATGCCAAGACTGTCGGTTTCTCTGGACCTCTGAGGATCATTCTTTAGGCAACGTACAAATTCGGTTTGTGATGTGCTGAAATCGAGGAAATGTCGGCATCGCAAGTATGCATAATAACGCTCGGCCGAACGAGCGAATGCCTGTGCAGCTGGCGTATCGCCTACTGTGGTCAATAGTTTTGCCCGCTTACACCAGCTATGTTCATCGGCTCCAAGGTTTAATGGGGAATTTTCCAAGGGGAGCTCTATTTCAAATCGATTGTGTTCGTGAAGTTGATCATAAGCTTGCGTGAACTTATCAAGGGTTGCATATTGACCCAGCGCTATGACTTCTTGCAAAGCTCGCAATCCCAGAAGGCTGTTAAATCCACGTAATATCAGCGCAGCGCGCGCACCTTCATCTAAGATGTCATAGTTGTGATAATTGTCTGGCCAGAACTCGCGCGTCTTTGCAAGACAAAAACCGTGAATCGTCCCTACGTACATCTCCCCAAGCGCCACATCCTCGCCTTCCGGCGTAATCTTTTCTATCCAACTACGAATACGAAACTTCATTTCGTCAGCGGCTCGATCGGTAAACGTGAAAGCAATGATCTTGTTCTTGGGAACTTGTTCAATGCCAACCCACCACGCAATACGCCGAGCCATAACCTCTGTTTTCCCTGATCCAGCACCTGCTACGACCAAAAGGCGGCGTTTGTCGCACTGAACAGCTCGCCTCTGGTCCTTGGTCAAGTTCTCAAATAGAAGCTTTTCTATGTCCGCCTTATTCATCTTCGTTACCTTTGTCTACCTGTTCAGTGCCTTCTTGATCTTTAAAGCATGGCGCCGAATGAACTCAGGTGGCAGTGCATTGCCGATCATTAAGGCCACAGCGGACTTGTTATCAGTGGTCGGAAACTTATACTGGCGCGGGAATCCCTGCAGAAGTGCCGCTTCTCGCATGGTGATAGCGCGGTCCTCCTGTGGATGCAAAAACCTCCCCTTCGAAGGATTGAAGCACCCGCCAGTGATGGTTGGTGCAACAGCGTTCCAAGACATTCTTCCGTAAACATCTTTAAACCCGTTGCATTTCTTATGGCACGGCAGTTGCATTTTCCTTGAAAGGTCCGTTCTGCCACCACCATCTTTGGGTATTTTCTTGATTAGTCCTTTTACTTTCTCAGTTCGATTTTCCGGAAGATCATGTAACGGGTCTCCCGAGCGGCCCGCCGGTGGCAATAATGCAATGGCATCCCTAACAGTTCGCATTTTTTCTGCTTCAGGAGCGAAATCAATCTGCCTATTGAGGCCCGCTAGGTAGATAAGGCGGCGCCTGCGCTGAGGCACGCCATATTTAGCTGCGTTCAATACACGATATTGCCCTTTGTAGCCTAGCCGTTTCAGACATCTGCAAAAAATAGAGAATCTTCTATCTTTCGCCAATCCCGGCACATTTTCCAACATCACTGCTTTTGGTTTCAACTCTTCCACAAAGCGTTGAAACTCTCTTAAAAGATCGTTTTGGGGGTCGCTTATCGTTTTGGAGCCATTTAGCGTCCTCAGGGTAGAGAAGCCTTGACAAGGCGGGCAGCCTGCAAGCAAATCGATTGAACCCTTCTTGATACCGAGTTCTTTCTTTAGCTTGGATGACTTGAGTTTCTTAATATCCGTTTCCCAAACCACAACATCAGGATGGTTGGCCCTATAAGTTTCAACAGCAAGAGTATTGCTATCCACTGCACCGAGAACTTTGAAACCAGCCTTCTTCAACCCAATGGTCAGTCCTCCACAACCGCAGAAGAGATCGATGGCCGTAGGCCTAATCATTCTATTATTGCCGGATATCTCATGGAATTTCATGCCGAGCGTTTCCCATTCCGATGACTTTAAAATTCATAAGCACCCACCGCTTATCCGACGATATATTTTGAAACCTCAAGTGGTGATATCCCCTTCTTGAAAAGAAGTTTTATTGTTCCTTGTTTTGATTCTTGAAATTGCACATGCCAGTACATTCTGTCAGCTTTTTGTGTTATGTTCATTTTTTCAAGCCAAGAGACAAACAAGGAAAGCGGGAATAAAAGGACTTTATCGGGTGACCCGCAGCCGAAGGCAATATATGAATCTTTGTACTCATTGAGTGCATCTTTATAATGAGGGTGAAACGCATACCAATAGAACTTTGAATCTCTTAATTCATGCTCTTTAGATGCCAGGCAACGTACCGAACTTTGCTGATCTCCGGCGACATAGAGAGTTCGTGTGCCTTTCTTCAACGACAGCCCAAGCTTACGCGATGCCTTTTCGGCAACCTGCTCATTAAACGCAACGGGGGTAAACTTCTTGACTCGTTTTCCCTCGTCGGGTTCTTCAGCGATTTGAGTTTGTTCTTGGATATCCTCTGCGGTCGAGGCGAGCAGTTCAACTACAAAATCCAATTTGGTGAGTTCTAATGGCGTAAGAATCGATCGAATCTTATTTATTGTTGCCTTATCATCAGCGTTCTCCTTGATTCGCACTAGTCTCAACAAAGCATCCGCACTGATTATTCGAACATCCCACGCATGCCGAGAACCACGGACCTGTGCCTCAAGGCCACCTGTATCTTTACGCCCAACGACAATGAGAATCGAGGAAGAATCCGAAATTTCAGTTTTCTTTATCAGGTCCTTTCGATAGGAAGCAATTCTATCAAGATTAATAGCATAGGCGTCGGTAGTTTTTACTTCTATCACCAGGCTATAATCGCCAGGGAACTTCCAAATTCCGTCAAATCCTATGTCGTTAACCTTTCCTCTATACCATCCCGGCTTCACTGAACAATCAAGTCTTGCGCCAAGCTCATTGACAATGTCTTGAAGCACCAGACCGCTGTCTGAGAATGGGGAATCAAGGCATTCAGAAAGATATTTCCCGAGCTGTTCTGTAGGAACAGCTGCCAAGAACTCCCGTAGTTCTTGCGAAGTAACGTTTCCGTCTCTAAGAACGCCCTCGCCGGCTAAAGCAACTAACTGCTGGATTTGTTTTACTTCTATTTCAGTCTTGTTCGCTTGCCATATTGACAACAAGGACATCAGCCGCCTCCAAATTGATTATATGTCTGGTTCCCTTAAATCCTCAGCTACAAAGAAACGGTCATGGAAATATCATGACCATTGTCGTAGCTTTATCAATCGCCATAGCAGTATTCGTCCATAATTCGAGCAAACCTGGTCCAACTAAATCGTTCGCCAGTCTGTTTCTTCTTGCCATACCATGTGAATGAACCGCGACCTATAATTATTGTGCCCAGTTTGTTTTTCCCGGAATAGATGTGAAACTCCATGGCACTTCCAGCTTTCGACAGTTCAACAACTTGAACATTTGCCCACACAGTGTGCTTCTTTACTGTCCTCTTTTTTCTCATTATTTCCCCCTAATTCTAAAAATAAATTTGGACTCGCTCCACACACCATTTCCTTGCCCCTCTAGCCTCAGGAACCGTAAAACGCGGCGGGTAAAAGGCGACGGTTTTATTTAACCCAACATCTTCTGTTCTTTTTCTGAATCCTTCAATAAGGGTTGCGTTTGATCGGTAGGCGAGAAATATTAATTCATTATCCAAACTGTCCTGCCCCTTCTAAGGCTGAGTCCGACATATGGAATAAATCCCACGGGCGTATTGTATTAAATTGTCTATGGTTTTGGCAAACTGCTTTCTTCTTCCCGGGAGTAAAACGGAAGTAGGCTGCTCAGCTTGGGTTGCGCGCATCTGCCTTTTGTCTGTTCCAACCAGAACTCATCATTCCTGAGATGGTCGTTTCAGTGTCAGCTTTCAGGTGTTACATGCGCCCGAGTACAAAATGATCATGAGGTAGAATTGCCGAAGAAGTGTTGCAGTTGATGGCCTTCAGCTGTGTTTATAGGCGATGAGAACTCCATCTCTTCCGGAACGATAACTGTCATGAAGTCCTGGAGAACAGTCTTGC
This sequence comes from Thermodesulfovibrionales bacterium, assembly GCA_963716185.1. Lineage (GTDB taxonomy): Bacteria > Nitrospirota > Thermodesulfovibrionia > Thermodesulfovibrionales > SM23-35 > CAVZMO01. The sequence continues at coordinate 1,660,505 of OY970295.1, read as the reverse complement.
GTTCATCATTTCCACCACATATTTACTTTAACCCTAACTGTTGTGGGGGAAAATAGATTGCCTCGCAAGACGCTCTCAGCGCTTTCTGAGCCTTCTTGCTGAGTTTCAATGATCTCACAACAGAATCCAGCCGATCAGGATCGAGCTGCCGGTAATAGCGGCACATTGACTGTGCTATAGTATGTGTATGAGGAGGTGTATTGGAATGAGGACCAACATAGTATTGGACGATGACGTAGTAAAAAGGGCTTTCCGGTATTCAAAGGCAAAAACAAAAAGAGAGCTGATACATGAGGCCCTTCAGGAGTTTATCCAAGTTAAACAGAGGCTGGACTTAAGGGAATTAAAGGGGAAGATAGAGTTTCGGTCGGGCTATGATTATAAAAAGCTGAGAAAAGGTAACTGATTTGGTCCTTGTTGATACATCAGTGATGATCGATTATTTGCAGGGGAATGAAAACGACGCGGTGCTCAGATTTCAGTATGTCCTTGATAACGGCATCCCCTTTGGAATAACCCCTCTCATTTATCAGGAAGTCTTGCAGGGGATTAAGACTGAAAGAGAGTTCGATAAGGTGAAAAGGTATCTTGATACCCAGCGATTTTATTTATCGCAGGACGAAAGGGAATCTTATGCCTCAGCAGCCAGGATTTATTTTAAATGCAGGAAGAAAGGCATAACGATCAGCAGCACTATAGATTGTCTTATTGTTCAGGCAGCCATAGAGAATAATCTCCTTCTTCTGCATAACGATTCAGATTTTGACGGGATTTCAAAAGTTGTTGGTTTGAAAATATTTAACGTTTAAACCTTGAAGCATATTACCTTAAGAAGGGGGCTGGTGAGACTCGCAGGTTGTGTAATGTCAGGCGTCAAGGGTCATGAGTCATAGGTGACAAGATCAAAAAGATAAAAACATATAGAAATCCGTCGCTCAATTGACAGTTTTCAGGATTTATGGTTTAATACCAATACCTTTAAGGATGGCCCTGTGAGGCTGAGAAGGTAAAGGAGGCAGCGTGAGCTGCAAGCACACTGAAAGAAGACAGACCTTCCGCGCAAAGGGGAAGGTTTTTTTATGCCTATTTCTTATATCCGCATTACTTCAGCTGGATTTAGAGGGTTAATGTTATGTCCAAGGAATTACTGAACAAAAAGGATGTTGACAGGGCTTTGACAAGGATGGCGCATGAAATAATAGAAAGGAACAAGGGAACAGGCAAGCTCTGCCTCGTGGGCATACAGCGGGGCGGCGTCTATCTGGCCAGAAGACTTGCTGTTAAGATCAATCAGATCGAAAAAAAGGAGATCCCTGTCGGCTCTCTTGATATAGCATTTTATAGGGATGACATAAATATAAGGAAGCAACAACCTGTTGTCAGGAGGACCGAGGTGCCTTTTGAAATAACGGATTTCAAGATCATACTGGTCGATGATGTTATCTTCACGGGCAGATCGATCAGGGCCGCCATGGACGCGCTAATGGACCTTGGAAGGCCGGCGGCAATTCAGCTCGCAGTCCTGATTGACAGAGGGCACAGGGAGCTTCCTATAAAGGCTGATTATGCAGGCAAGAATATACCTACGGCATTAACCGAGACGGTTGAGGTCCAGCTTGCGGAGGAAGGGTTTGAAGACAGGGTAATACTCAAAAAAGTCAAGGTTGAGGAAGGCAAAGGTGCTGAATAGCAAAGACCTGCTCGGCATAAAAGAGCTTTCTTTTGACGAGATAAACCTCATACTCGATACGGCTGCCGGGTTCAAGGATGTACTCGGAAGGGACATTAAGAAAGTTCCCGCCTTGCGGGGGAAAACAACGGTGAACCTTTTCTTCGAACCTTCTACCCGGACAAGAACATCTTTTGAACTCGCTGCAAAAAGGCTCAGCACAGATGTCATAAACTTTTCGGTCCCCACAAGCAGTGTAGTCAAAGGGGAGAGTCTGATCGACACGGCCCTGACAGTCCAGGCGCTCGGCGCCGATTTCATCATAATAAGACATTCCTCATCAGGCGTTCCCCATCTCCTGGCGAAAAACCTCAAGGCCTCTGTTATCAATGCAGGAGACGGAACAAACGAGCATCCGACCCAGGCGCTCCTTGACGCATTTACGATACGGGAAAAGAAAGGGAAGTTTAAAGATCTGGAAATTGCTATTGTGGGTGATATCATCCACAGCAGGGTTGCAAAATCGAACATTTACAGTCTGAAAAAGCTTGGGGCAAGGGTTAGGCTGATCGGACCTCCTACCCTGATACCGGAAGAACTGAAGGATATCGGCATCGATATCTTCCATAATATGGAAGACGGTCTGAAGGATGCGGATGTCCTGATGATGCTCAGGATACAGATGGAAAGACAGGGGAAAGGGTTCTTCCCATCAACCGAGGAATATTCCAGGAACTGGGGGTTAACAGTCGAAAGGCTCTCTCTTGCAAAGGATGATGTTATCGTTATGCACCCGGGACCTATGAACCGAGGTATCGAGATCGTATCTGAAATAGCCGACGGTCCGAGGTCAGTCATACTGGAACAGGTTACAAACGGTATCGCTGTGAGAATGGCGGTGATGTATTTGCTTGCAGGGGTGAAGAAATGAAGATATTTATCAAGGGCGGCCATATTATTGACCCGTCTCAGGGTGTAGACGGTGTCGGAGATATCTTTATAGAGAATGGGAAGATAAAAGAAATCAGAACGCAGGCACCCCCCCATCCCCCCCTTAATAAGGGGGGGCGTATGAGGGGTAGCGATCCGGATCTCCATACTATCGATGTCCGGGGGCTTAAAGTTGTCCCGGGGCTTATCGATATGCACGTGCACCTGAGGGAGCCCGGCTTCGAATATAAAGAAACAATAAAGTCAGGGACGATGGCTGCTATCAGGGGCGGTTTCACGACGGTCTGCTGCATGCCCAACACATTCCCTATAAATGATAATGCGAGCGTCACGGAATTCATAAAAAGAAAGGCATCTCAGGAAGGCTACTGCACTGTCCTTCCGATCGGCGCAATAACCAAAGGTGAGAAAGGTGAAGAGCTCGCAGAAATAGGCACAATGAAAAACGAAGGCTGTGTTGCTTTCTCGGACGACGGACAGCCTGTAATGAACAGTCTGATCATGAGAAGAGCTCTCGAATATTCAAAAGCGTTCAACGTCCCGATAATCTCTCACTGCGAAGACCTGACCCTTTCCGAAGACGGGGTAATGAATGAAGGGCTGATGTCTGTGACACTCGGCCTCAAGGGGATCCCTGCCGAGGCGGAGCAGATAATGATTTTCAGGGATATTCTATTGGCGGAATTGACGGGCGGGAAATTGCATATCGCCCACGTATCAACAGAAGGCTCTGTCGGTTTGATCAGGAATGCAAAGAAAAGAGGCGTGAACGTTACCGCAGAAACGTGCCCACATTATTTCAGCCTTACAGAAGATGCAGTGAAAGGATATGATACGAACGCAAAGGTGAATCCGCCTTTAAGGACGGCGCGTGATATCAAGGCGATAAAGGAAGGGCTGAAAGACGGAACGATTGATGTTATTGCAACCGACCATGCGCCGCATCACAGAGATGAAAAATCGAAGGAATTCGATATGGCGCCTTTTGGAATATCGGGGCTCGATACAGCCCTGAGCTTAAGTTTGAAGCTGGTGAGGGAAAACATACTTTCGCTGAGTCAGTTGATAGAAAAGATGACTTTGAATCCCGCGAAGATTTTGAGCCTGGACAAAGGAGATTTGATGGTCGGGTCTGACGCCGATCTGGTTATAATAGACGAAGACAAAGAGTTTAAAGTAGAAGCCGAACATTTCATCTCAAAGGGCAAGAATACGCCTTTTGGGGGAAGGATTCTGAACGGACTACCGGTCCTCACAATATGCAAAGGAAAAATCTATGAATGGTAAGGCCTTATTAGTACTCTCCGACGGGACTGTTTTTGAAGGTAATGGTTTCGGATACGAGGGTGAGACGGTCGGTGAGGTCGTATTCAATACGTCGATGACCGGCTATCAGGAAATACTTACTGACCCTTCCTACAGAGGGCAGATCGTGACTATGACATATACCCAGATGGGAAATTATGGAATCAACGAGGAAGATATTGAATCCTTAAACGGTCCGAAGGTTGAAGGCTTTGTAATTAAGGAGTACATCGACTTTCCGAGCAACTGGCGGTCATCTCTTTCTCTCGGCCGGTATCTCAGGGACAATAAGATAGTATGTATAGAAGGTATCGATACGAGGGCGTTGACAAGACATTTAAGGAACTACGGGGCCCGGATGGGCATAATATCGACAATAGATCCAAATCCCGAAAATTTGTTAACCAAGGTGAGAGACCATCCGGGGATCTCGGCCTTCGACCTGGTAAAGGACGTGACTACAAAGGATACGTATTCATGGGGAGAGGGCTGCTGGAAGTGGTGTCAACCCCCCCTTACCAAGGAGGGGACTCGAGGGGGAGGCAGGGTCGTTGTGTATGACTTCGGCGTAAAATTTAATATCCTGAGAAACCTTGCCGAAGTAGGCTTCGATGTTACTGTCGTCCCCGCTCAGACGCCTGCAGAGGAAGTCCTCGAATGGAACCCCGACGGAATTATTCTGAGTAACGGCCCCGGAGATCCCGAAACCGTCACCTATGCGATTGAGAATACAAAAAAACTTATGGGAAAGAAGCCGATTTTCGGAATCTGTCTCGGCCATCAGATACTCGGTCTTGCGATGGGTGGAAGGACTTACAAACTAAAATTCGGGCACCACGGCGGCAATCATCCCGTGAAGGATCTGGCAACAGGCAGGGTCGAGATAACTTCCCAGAACCATAATTATTGTGTAGATATCGGAAGCGTTAAAGGGCAGGCAAGACTGACCCACAAGAACCTCTATGACGGGACAGAAGAAGGTATGCGGCATGTGGAACTGCCGATTTTTTCGGTACAGCACCATCCTGAGGCAGGACCGGGGCCGTGCGATTCGGCACATCTTTTCAAGAGGTTCAGAGAGCTGATCGAAGGAAGATAGATGCCTAAAAGAGCCGACATCAAGAAAATCCTGCTTATAGGTTCCGGCCCGATCGTGATAGGCCAGGCCTGCGAGTTCGATTATTCGGGGACCCAGGCGTGCAAGGCTTTAAGGGAGGAGGGATACAAGGTGGTGCTCGTAAATTCCAACCCCGCAACTATTATGACGGACCCTGAGACCGCCGACTCTACTTACATAGAACCATTAACTGTTGATTTCCTTGAAATGATAATTAAGAAAGAAAGACCGGATGCGCTTCTGCCGACGATGGGGGGACAGACTGCTTTAAACCTTTCTGTCGAACTCGCCGAGAAGGGTATCCTCGATAAATACGGCGTTGAACTTATCGGTGCAAAGCTGGAAGCGATAAAAAAGGCGGAGGACAGGGAGCTTTTCAAAGAGGCCATGAAAAAGATAGGTCTTGAGGTGCCGAAATCTTCATACGTGGGTTCATTTAAAGCCGGGCTTGATGCGATAGAGGAAATAGGATTTCCCGCAATCCTCAGACCTTCGTTCACCCTCGGAGGGACCGGCAGCGGCATAGCCTATAACCTGGAAGAATATAAAGAATTACTCGAACGCGGCCTTAAGCTCAGCCCTGTCCGGCAGGCGCTCATTGAGGAATCGGCTATAGGCTGGAAGGAATATGAACTTGAGGTAATGCGTGACGGAAAGGATAATGTCGTCATCATTTGTTCGATAGAGAACTTTGACCCGATGGGCATCCATACGGGCGATTCTATTACTATAGCCCCGGCCCAGACCCTCAGCGATAAGGAGTATCAAAGGATGCGCGATGCATCCATTGCGATCATACGCGAGATCGGCGTTGACACGGGGGGTTCAAACATACAGTTTGCATTGAACCAGCAGAACGGCCGGATGGTGGTAATAGAGATGAACCCGAGAGTATCAAGAAGTTCAGCCCTTGCTTCAAAGGCAACGGGATTTCCGATAGCAAAAATAGCGGCGAAACTTGCTATAGGTCTTTCGCTTGAAGAAATACCCAACGATATAACCAGGGAGACCCCTGCATCTTTCGAGCCGGCCATTGACTATGTTGTGACTAAGATCCCGAGGTTTGCCTTCGAAAAATTTCCCGAGGCGGATCCTACCCTTACCACGCAGATGAAATCTGTCGGGGAGGTGATGGCAATAGGAAGGACTTTTAAGGAATCCCTGCAGAAGGCTATCAGGAGCCTCGAGATCGGCACCCGTGGTTTTGAAGAGGTCCATGCCGACATGGACGTCATTAAAGCCAAACTGAAAACTCCGAATGCCGAAAGAATATGGTATATAGCCCAGGCGATGCGCGAAGGGATGAGTATACAGGAAATATACGAGCTGACCTGGATAGATCCCTGGTTTCTGCATAATATCAAACAGATCATAGATATGGAGACGGAAATAAAGTTAAAGAGTCCGAAGTTCAGATCTCAAAGTTCGATCCCCGAAATTGTGGAGGTCTTGAAAGAGGCAAAGAGATACGGTTTTTCAGACAGGAGGATCGGTCAATTACTTAATATGCAGGAGGAAGATATACGGCGTATAAGACAACAGAACAACCTCCGGGCTGTTTATAAGATAGTTGATACATGTGCGGCGGAGTTTGCTGCATACACGCCTTATCTTTATTCGACGTATGAAGTGCCGTATTATGCGGTACACGATGCACAATATACGATGCCCGATAGAGAATATAAGACGCAGATCAGGGAAAATCGTGGACCATGCATAATGGATCGTGCAGCCGTTGAATCTGAGGCCAATCCCGGTAACAGGAAAAAGGTCATAATACTCGGCTCGGGTCCGAACAGGATCGGCCAGGGTATTGAATTCGATTATTGTTGTGTACACGCGGTATTTGCACTCAAAGAACTCGATTACGAGACGATAATGGTAAACTGCAATCCCGAGACTGTGAGCACGGATTATGATACAGCCGACAGGCTTTACTTCGAACCGTTGACCCTGGAAGATGTATTGAATATCATCGAGACGGAAAATCCCGAAGGTGTTATAGTCCAGTTCGGAGGACAGACGCCTCTGAAACTTGCCGTGCCTCTCGAAAAAGAAGGTGTCAGGATCCTCGGCACGTCGCCTGATTCGATCGACCGAGCGGAAGACAGAAAGCGTTTCAAGGAGCTTCTCCATAAACTTGATCTCAAGCAGGCTGAAAGCGATACCGCCATGTCCGTTGAAGAGGCCCTGATTGCAGCAGAGAGGATAGGATACCCCGTGATGGTGAGGCCGTCGTATGTTCTCGGCGGCAGGGCCATGGAGATCGTCTACGATGAAAAATCTCTCAAAGAATACATGAGACGCGCGGTCAAGGCATCACCGGAACACCCCGTTCTTGTAGACAAGTATCTTGAAGACGCTGTGGAAGTCGACGTTGATGCTGTTTCCGATGGAACGGATGTTGTCATCGGAGGGGTCATGGAACATATTGAGGAAGCCGGCATTCACTCTGGCGATTCCGCATGTTCGCTGCCCCCCTATTCGCTGAGTGCAGAGATCGTTGAAGAGATAAAAAGACAGACAAAGGCGCTTGCAAAAGAGCTCGATGTCGTGGGTCTCATGAACGTGCAGTTCGCCGTAAAAAACCGGGACATCTATATCCTGGAGGTAAATCCAAGGGCGTCCAGAACAGTGCCCTTTGTGGGCAAAGCAACGGGTGTTCCCCTTGCGAAGATAGCGGCGAAACTCATGGTGGGCAGAAAATTAAGAGAACTCGGCTTCACTGAAGAGAAGCATATAAAACATATTGCCGTGAAAGAGGCTGTTTTCCCCTTTGACAGGTTCCACGGGGTCGATTCAATACTCGGACCTGAAATGAAATCCACCGGAGAGGTGATGGGCATCGATGAGGACGTCGGTCTCGCTTATGGAAAATCCCAGACAGCCGGCGGCAATAGAATCCCTCTATCGGGAAAGATATTCATCAGCCTGAAAGATAAAGATAAACCCGCTTCCGTCCCGGTCGTCAAGAAACTGCTTGAAATCGGTCTTTCCGTCATCGCGACCAGGGGTACCGCCCAGTATCTTAAAGACAACGGTCTTAACGTGGAAGTAGTAAATAAAGTGGCCGAAGGCAGGCCGCATATTGTGGATCTGATCAAGAACAAGGAGATCCATTTTGTCATAAATACTGTCAGCGGTGCCCAGGCTCAGAAAGACTCCTTTTCTATCCGGCAGAGCGCGCTTCAGTATAAAGTCCCCTTTACAACAACAATGTCGGGAGCATTTGCTGTGGTGAACGCAATAGAGAAGCTGAAGAAGGAGCAGGTCCATATAAAGTCAATACAGGAATACCACAAAGGTATCTAATCCCCCAAGATTTATGAAATCCCTCCTAACCTCCCTTTTCCAAAGGGAGGAATAATGCCCCTCTTTGGCAAAGAGGGGGAAGGGGAGATTTTTAAAATAATGTCTATTCAATTATGAGACCCTTAATAAATAAATCTTTGAACAATATCTGTATTTCCCGGCTTATTAACGGTCTCAAAATAGAATCTACATTCAGTCAGTCTGTGCCGTCATGCCCGGGTGTCTCTGTCGGGCATCCAATAGGGACATGGATTCCCGCCTGGGGACTGCGGGAATGACGATCATGCAGCAATTATCATGATACGGTTAATAACTACCCTGTCAAATTCTATCGCTGTTTATAAATTGTATAATAAAACATGTCTGACCAGGCTATAACCATTGACGCCCTGATAAAGAAAATCCTTTCCTATCTCCCTGATGCTGATGTCGGGATATTAAAACGCGCCTATGTTTTTTCGAGCGAAGCCCATTCCAGTCAGAAGAGAGTGGAAGGCTCTCCTTATATAGAACATCCTCTTGCGGTCGCATCGGTCCTTGCTGATATGAAGATGGATGTTGCAACTATTGCATCCGCTCTCCTTCATGACACCATCGAAGACACGGAAACAACGATAAAAGATATAAGGGATTTATTCGGTAAAGAGATAGCCTTTCTCGTGCAGGCGCTCACGAAACTTTCAAAAATCGAATTTATGACTAAAGAGGAGGCGCAGGCAGAGAATTTCCGGAAGATGCTCCTGGCCATGTCGGAAGATCTCAGGGTAATACTTATTAAATTTGCCGACAGGCTCCACAATATGCGTACTTTACAGCATCTCCCGGAAGATAAACAAAAGAGGATCGCTTCGGAGACACTCGAGATTTACGCTCCGATCGCCAACAGGCTCGGTATCGGGTGGTTGAGGATCGAGCTTGAAGACCTAAGCTTTAAATTCCTCATGCCTGAACTCTACGACGAGCTCGTCAGGAAGGTCGCGAAGAGGAAGGAAGACCAGGAGGAATATCTAAAAGAGGTTACCGAGATCGTGACAGGCAAGCTGAAAGAGGAAGGGATACCGGGGCAGGTTTCATGGAGGATAAAACATTACTATGGTATTTATCAGAAAATGCAGAAACAGGAGATCACCTTCGAGCAGGTTCATGACGTCCTCGGCCTTAGAATACTCACCGACACAAAGGCCAACTGCTATGCCATTCTCGGCCTCATCCACTCCCTCTGGGCGCCGGTGCCGGGCAGATTCAAAGATTATATCGGCGTGCCGAAATCGAACATGTACCAGTCGCTCCACACCACTATTATCGGCCCGAAAGGGGAAAGGGTCGAATTTCAGATCAGGACGGCCGAGATGCACATGACCGCGGAGCACGGGATAGCGTCGCACTGGAGATATAAAGAAAAAGGGAAAATGGATGAAAAAAGCGACAGGTATATCTCGTGGCTGAGAGAGCTGATCACGGCCCAGAGAGATCTTAGCGATGCAAAGGACTTCCTTGAGGCTGTAAAGGGAGAGGTCATCCCGGAAGTCATCTATGTCTTCACTCCGAAGGGAGAAATCAAAGAAATGCCGATAGGTTCGACCCCGGTGGATTTTGCCTACAGCATTCATACGCAGGTCGGCAACAGATGCGTCGGCGCAAAGGTCAACGGAAGGATAGTGCCACTTAAATTTACTTTGAGGAACGGTGATACCGTAGAGATAATATCTTCTCCCGCACAAGGACCGAGCAGGGACTGGCTCAAATTTGTTGTTACCCAGCGGGCCAAAAGCAGGATAAAGCAGTGGATAAAAGCTGAAGAGCGGAAACAGAGCATTGAACTCGGTCTGAAGCTCCTTGAAGGGGAATTGAGAAGGCATGAACTCGGGCCGGCGGCCCTGAAGTCTGAAGATATGCAGGGTGTTCTGGAATTTTTCAACATCCAGTCCCTTGAGGACCTCTATGCCTTTATCGGTCATGGGAAATTGTCCGCACATCAGGTTGTAAATAAACTGATGCCGGAAAAGCCGGTAGAAGAAGCTCCCATTACAAAAATTGTAAAGCCCCCGAAGGAGCAAAAGGGCATCACCATAAAAGGAGTGGACAATGTCCTGTATCACACGGCCAAGTGCTGCTTCCCCATACCCGGTGACGGTCTTATAGGGTTTGTTACAAGAGGACGCGGCGTTACGATACACCGGAAAGACTGTCCGAATCTCGACAGGCTCGCTGTCGAAGACGCGAGGCTTGTCGATGTGGAATGGAAAACAGAGGGTGAGGCCACGTCGCCGGTGAGATTGCTTGTAGAGACGGTCGACAAACCCGGTGTCCTCGCAAACCTCAGTTCACTCATATCATCGGTCAATGTGAACATCAGCAATTTAACCGCTACCTCAACAGAAGATAAAAAATCACATATCACATTTATCCTTGAAGTTAAGGACAAAAAACAACTTTCCGGATTGATTCAGAAGATCGCTCAACTTGAAGGGGTTCTGAAAGTCGGCAGATGAAATATATAGTCTGACCGGTTTACTTGCGGGACACATTAACCCGAAAAATGCGGTTGATCTCAGATTCAGGCAGGCATAGTGACATAAAAATCCCGAAAGCCTTCGGGACAGAATTTGGGTTTTCTGCGCAGTATATTTCTTCTGAATAAAAATATCCGGGCGGCCCTGATATCTGACCGCCCGCAAAGGAGCTGCTGTCAAGCTTTTTATGCCACTATGCCTCCCGGATATTTAGTGAATCGCATTTTTTGAGTTAAAATAAAGGTTTTTCACGCCATACAATAGACCCCTCCACATCCTTGGTGTATAATAAGGGGTAATGGCTGATGTAAGGATAGGGTGCAGCGGATTTCTTTACGATCACTGGAGAGGACCCTTTTATCCGGAAGACCTTCCAAGAAATCGCTGGCTTGATTATTACTGCAAATATTTTTCTACTGTTGAGCTGAATGTAACCTTTTACCGGCTTCCCGAAAGAGAAACCTTCGCAAAATGGTATTTATCAACGCCTGAAAATTTCGTCTTTTCCCTGAAAGGCAGCAGGTTTATCACCCATGTAAAAAAAATGAAGGACTGCGAAGAACCTATAGAGGCCTTTTTTTCGAGGGCGTCGGTGTTAAAAGAAAAATTAGGCGTCATACTATGGCAGATGCCCCCTACCTTTAATCTGGACCTGGAACGGTTCAAGGAATTTCTTGATGCGCTGAGGCCTCACGGCATAAGGAACACTTTTGAATTCAGGAACAAGACATGGATAAACAAGAAAATATTTACCCTTCTTGAAAAAGAAAATGTTTCTTTCTGCATGGCGGACCATCCTGATTTTCTGAAAGATCTTCCGGTGACGGCTGATTTTATCTATATAAGAAGACATGGAGAAAGCGGCGGTTACGCTACTTCATATAGTACTGAATCACTAAAGGAAGATGCGAAGTTCATCAAGGCAAATCTGAAAAAGAAAAAAGATGTCTTCATGTATTTCAATAACGATGCATTTGGCTATGCGCCAAAGAATGCAGTGGAGCTCAATGACCTGATGGGCAAAAAGAAGCTTTAGTTTATTTTGCCCAGTCCATCCTGTATTTCTTTCTCTTATACAAATATTTCTCTGCCGCAAGGGCTGCGATGCATCCCTGGGATGACGCAACAACAATCTGTCTTACTTCTGTACACGTAACATCTCCTGCGGCAAAAACTCCCGGGACTGATGTCTCCATCATGCAGCCTACAGGTATGCACCCGTCTTCTTTTGTCTCGACCGCACCAAAAAGAAAATCCACTATCGGCTTATTTCCATGCAGGTAGACAAAGACACCGGCTAATTCCAAATCAGTCTCGCTGCCTTCAGAATCGCGCATTCTGATCTTTTCGACCACATCGCTTCCCTCGATGGAAGTGACGGTGCGGCCCAACATCACCTTCAGATTTGGTTCTTTAAGAACAGCGTGATCTTCTATATGAAGGCCCGGCGTAGGAGAAATAAGATATACGGTCTCCGCAAATCTCGTAAGCACCCCGGCCTCTTTTACGGCCTCCTCGGAGTTCCCGATGACGCAGACCTTGGAACCTTTGTAGAACGCCGCATCACATATGGCACAATAACTGACCCCTCTCCCGAGGAATTCGCCTTCGCCTTTAATACCCGGCTTTCTTCCCATAGAGCCCGTAGTGATAATCATGGTCTTTCCGCTGTATAACCTGTCCATGGTCATTGCATCTTTTGTTTCATCCGCCAGGTTCACACCGACAACTTGAGTCTCCACGTACTCCGCTCCGAAATCGGTCGCCTGTTTTCTCATGATGTCGAGAAGTTCTTTTCCTGGAAGGGGGTGTGTGAGACCAGGATAGTTTTCTATCCTGCTCGAGAATGCGAGAGCCCCGGCGGTAGCCGATTTATCGAGCACAACCGTCTTCAGTTTCCCCCTTGCCGCATACTGGGCCGCTGTGAGCCCGGCGGGACCGCCGCCGATTATAACAACGTCATAAATATCAACTGGTTCCTCCATTTAATCCTCCTATATCAAAATATGATGATATACTTCAGGCGTTGTGAGAAAATTTAACTATTGATATCTTAGTGTACCTCTAATTGATGGTTTAGGGAATGTTCTTGGCAAATATCCCTGAAAATAATTTTAACCAAAAAAGGGAATTGAAAAAGCAGATGTTGTGAAAAAATTTATTTTTCGATACCTTAATGTACCTTTAACAAAAAATAAAGGAATATTTTTGTGTACAATACCATAATAATATTTAAAATAAATTTATCGAGTTAAACAAATTTTCGAATAATGTCTGAATTATTCATCCGAGCAAAATGTCCAAGAGTCTCTCGAGTTCCTCAAAAGAATAGTACTCGATCTCTATCTTACCCCTCTTGCCTTTGTTTATTATCCTGACCCTGGTGCCGAGCCCCTTGATTAACTTCTCTTCGAGTGAAGCAATCTGAGGGTCGCCGGACGCCTTCTTCGGAGGGCCCGGAATCTTTTTCGACAACAATTCTGCCTCTCTAACACTAAGGCCCTTTTTTATAATCCTCCGCGCCGCATCTATCTGGCTGGTCTTGCCCTCTATAGCGAGGATCGCCTTCGCATGTCCCATGCTGAGAGAGCCGCTGTGAATAAAGGATTTCACCTCTTCCGGCAGTTTCAAAAGCCTGAGGTGATTGGCAATCGTTACCCTGTCTTTGCCGACACGATCGGAGAGATCTTCCTGTGTTAAATTGAATTCTATGATCAACCTGCTGAACGCCTCTGCTGCCTCCATGGGGTTAAGATCTTCCCTCTGGATATTTTCTATAAGGGCTATTTCGAGAGAGTCTTTAGAGGCGACATTCTTTACGAGGACCGGTATTTTTTTCAGGCCCGCGAGAGACGCGGCCCTCCACCTGCGCTCACCGGTAACAAGTCTGAATGTGCCGTCCCCGACACGAGACACGATCACAGGCTGCAGCACACCCTTTTCCTTTATCGATGCGGCAAGCTCCCTGAGGGGATCGTCCTTGAATGTTTTTCTCGGCTGTTGTTCTCCCGGAAAGATGCGGTCGATATCCAGATAGACAACTTCCTCTCCCTTTTCGGGAATTAAGGCTTCAAGCCCTTTGCCCAGCGCCGTTTTCATTCAGCATCTCCTTTGCAAGTAACAGATAACTCTGCGCGCCCTTTGAGCGGATGTCATATAATAGCACAGGCTTCCCGTAACTCGGCGCCTCACCCAGTGTAACATTTCTCGGAATCACAGTGGTATAGACCTTGTCTCCGAAATGTTTCCTGACCTCCCTTTCGACCTCCTGGGAGAGATTGTTTCTTGCGTCGAACATAGTGAGAAGTATCCCCTCAATTTCGAGGTTCGAGTTGAAGGACCCCCGCACAAGACGCAAGGTCTTTGTTAAATGCCCGAGCCCCTCAAGGGCATAATATTCGCACTGTACCGGGATGAGCACAGAGTCGGCCGCAACAAGAGCGTTCAATGTCAGGAGCCCCAGAGAGGGCGGGCAGTCAATAAATATATACCGGTACCTCTCCCTGATAGAATTGATCGCACTGCCCAATATATTTTCACGTCCCTCTTTTCCGACAAGCTCGACCTCAACCCCTAAGAGGTCTATTGTAGAGGGCACAATATTAAGATGTTCCATCCCGGTTATTACCAAAGCTTCTCCGATCTCACACTTTCCCGCATATACATCATACAGACTCCTGCCGAGATTGTCCCTTGATATACCGAGTCCTGATGTCAAATTTCCCTGAGGGTCGGTATCAATAACGAGGATATCCTGTTCGGCAAGAGCGAGGGATGCAGCAAGATTGATGGCGGTCGTTGTCTTTCCGACCCCGCCTTTCTGATTGACTATTGTTATGATTTTCCCCATGGCAATCAAGCAGTAACAAACCGCTTAATTATAACAATATTTTGTGATATAATTCCTCAAAAGAGACGTAACAAAGACCTTACTATCTATTTATTTTCCAGTCTTTAGGATATTTCTGTCTGTTTCTGTGAGGACGGACGGAAGAGGGGTGACGCATGATAGAAAATATACACTGGTTCGGTCATGATACATTCAAGCTCGTCGGAGAAAAAGTCATCTATACCGACCCGTTCAAGATTAAGAAAAAAGATGAAGCCGATATTATCCTGATAACCCATGAGCATTATGACCACTGCTCTCCCGAAGACGTAAAATTAGTGCAGGGGCCGAACACGGTCATCGTTACAACGGCGGATTGCGCAAAAAAATTGAAAGGAAAGGTGAAGACCGTGAAGCCCGGCGATAAGATCACGGTCGAAGGCATAGAGATCGAAGCTGTTCCTTCCTATAATACAAATAAGCAGTTTCATCCAAAGGCCAATGGCTGGGCAGGATATATCTTTACGGTAAAGGGGCAGAGGATTTATATCGCAGGAGATACTGATTACATCCCGGAGATGAAGAATTTTAAGGTCGACATAGCTCTGCTTCCGGTGTCCGGCACTTATGTGATGACAGCCGGAGAAGCTGTAAAGGCGGCCCTCGACATAGGGCCGAAGATTGCAGTACCCATGCATTACGGGTCCATTGTCGGCTCCGAGGTTGATGCCAAAAACTTCGCTGAAGGTTTAAGGGGGAAGATAGAGGTAGTACTTCTCAGGGAAGAATAGCGGTGCAGATAGATGAGATAAAAAAAAACTTAAGAAGTGGATCAGGACGGGAAATCCTGTTTTACGAAACAGTCGGTTCCACAAATTCCGTTGCATTAAACCTTTCCGAAAGGACTGAAGAAGGTGCGGTCATCCTGTCCGACTGCCAGGAAAAAGGCAGGGGCAGGCTCGGAAGACTCTGGATATCCCCACCCGGTGTAAACATTTACATGAGCATCATTCTTAAGCCCGAAATAAAACCGGCAGATGCGACACTTATCACCCTGATGGCCGGCGTAGCATGCTCAATCGCTCTCAGGAGAGTTTCAGGTCTTGATATTAGAGTAAAATGGCCGAATGACTTAATGGTGGCCGACAAAAAATTAGGGGGTATACTCACAGAACTAAAAACTGACGGGAAGAAGATAGCCTTTGCAATTGTCGGCATAGGCATAAATGTGAATATGGACATGAATGAATTTCCCGGGGATATTAGAGAAATAGCGACATCTTTTAAAAACGAGACGGGTAAAACCTATTCGAGAGAAAATATCATTTCGGAAATACTGAGCGAAATTGACCGGTGGTACCTGAGACTTAAAAAAATGGACAGAGAAACGATCCTCTCCTCGTGGAAGCAGCTTACTTCCACACTCGGCCGGGAGGTCATGGTTATGGCCGGCCGGGAGACTTGGAAGGGTTTTGCCGAATCCGTAGACGATGAGGGAATGCTCATTTTAAGGCTCCCGTCCGGAGAGACGAAGAAGATAAGTTCAGGGGACCTGAAGATACTGAGATAAATGCTGATAGCTCTGGATGTTGGTAACACATCAATAAATATAGGTTTTTTTATAAAGTCACGCCTTTTTGTCCGAAAGATCGACACTTATCCGTCGTTGTCTTCCGCCAAATATTTGTCACTTATTAATAAGTTTATAAGAGAAAAAAATATAGACAAAAAGCCCGAAGGCATTATAATATCCTCAGTTGTGCCGGGCCGTACCGGTG
This sequence comes from Thermodesulfovibrionales bacterium, assembly GCA_963716185.1. GTDB lineage: Bacteria > Nitrospirota > Thermodesulfovibrionia > Thermodesulfovibrionales > SM23-35 > CAVZMO01. The sequence continues at coordinate 1,644,031 of OY970295.1, read as the reverse complement.
TCTTGAAAAGGGCTCTGAAAAAGCTGGCGCGCCTGGAGCCTATAATAATTGATTGTAATATCGAGACCGGCCTGAAATTTAATATCCCGAATCCCGAGGAAGTGGGTACGGACAGAATAGCAAATGCTGCGGCGGCATATGAGTTTTATAAATGTCCGGTGGCGGTCGTGGATTTTGGTACCGCCACCACAATAAGTGTTGTCGGAGAAAACGCTGATTATATCGGAGGAGCTATAATGCCCGGTATTTATTTGATGAACAAAGTTCTTGCAAGAGGCGCCTCCAAATTATCGGAGGTTCCGATTGAACTCCCGAAATCGGCCCTTGGAGCTGATACGGCCAAATGTATTCAGTCGGGGCTATTTTATGGTACCGCAGGGGCTGTAGAAAGGCTGTTAAAGGAGATAGAAAAAGAGGCAGGTTTCAATCTGAAGGTCGTTGTGACCGGGGGCCATAGCGGGCTGATTTCAAAATTTCTAAAAAGGAAACATAATTTAATGCCTGACCTGACATTGCACGGGTTGAAAATAATATATACAAAAAATAAAAATGCATGAACTGAGAAAAGATATTTTACTCGGGAGATGGGTGGAGGTTCTGTCGGAATCAAAAGCACCCTCGGATTATAGCCTGCCGTCCCGCGGTAAACCCGTGGAAAGCAGTTGCGTCCTTTGTCCCGGACGTGAAAATGAAGCGACCCCTGAAATAACGTCTATTAAAACGCCGGGCTCCGGATGGCAGGTCCGTGCATTGCCCAGTTTCAGACCCATGTTTCAAATAGAAGGAGATTTAGGGAGAAGAGGAGTCGGGATTTATGACAGGATGAACAGTATAGGCGCCAACGAAATCCTTGTCGAATCCCCCGCTCACAACATGAAGCCTGAAGACATGGGTCTTGAACAAATGATAAAGGTTGTTACACTCTACAGGGACCGTGTGGCCGACCTTGAACAGGACTCAAGGTTCAGGTATGTCCTCATATATAAAGACTCGGGCATGGAAGCGGGAGAGATTTTTTCTCATCCCGTGTCCTTTCTTATGGCAACTCCCGTGATACCAAAGATGGTAAAGGACGAGCTCGACAGCTCGAAACAGTATTTTGCCTATAAGGAGCGGTGCATCTTCTGTGATATAATTAGTGAAGAGTTAAGGGCGGGTGAAAGAATAATCCTTGAGACTAAATATTTTATCGCCTTTTGCCCTTATGCGGCGCAATTACCGTTCGAATCGTGGATAGTACCGAAAAGGCATTCGTGTGCCTTTCGTGAGATCACCAATAGCGAAATTGAAGATATGGGCTTTATATTGATGTCGGTTTTAAAAAAACTGAGAAAAATTTTTGATGAGCCGCCTTTCAATTATTTTATCCACACAGCGCCGAATATGGTACCGCGGAGAAACCACTGGCATACACTCGGCGAAGATTTTCACTGGCATCTCGAGATCATACCGAGGCTCATAAGGACAAGTGGCTTTGAATGGGGGTCAGGGTTCTATATCCTGCCCACATCACCGGAGAATGCTGCAAAATATCTAAGGGAGGTCGGATGATGGAAATCAAAAGTATTCTTTTCCCGACAGATTTTTCTGAGGGATCGTCTCAAGCATTGCAGTACGCTGTAGACATGTCTAAGAAGTATGGGGCCAAGCTTTACGTTGTTCACGTGATTTACGACATAGCAAAGGCAACCGGCTGGTATGTCCCCCATGTGTCCATGGACCAGATGTATAAGGACATCGAAGAGGGGGCCAAAAAGGAACTCGATAGGTTCGGTGTCGAGGAACTCAACGGGCTGAAGAGTTTGGAGCGAAGCGTTGTTATGGGTGTCCCGCATGAGGAGATAATAAATTTTGCCAAGAAAAACAAAATCGACATCATAGTCATGGGGACCCACGGGCGGAAGGGAATAGACAGGATACTCTTCGGGAGTACTGCGGCCCAGGTCGTAAGATTTGCCCCATGTCCCGTTCTTACTGTAAGACTTCCCATGTATTAGATGGAGAAATTATGCGTGTATACCTCTCTGAGAACGCCTTTATAGATCTCCTCCTCAGTTCCGCAGAGGTATATAAAAAGGAGTGTTTCGGCTTCTTACTGGGTTATAATATGGAAGACCGGTTCATTGTCGAGCATGCATTCAGTGTGCAGACGGCGAATAGAAGACACAAAGGGGTGGAATATAATCGCAAAAACCACAGGAAGATTGAGCTGATACTTGCACGGTTCAATAAATTGCAGAAGATAGGCGATTTTCACTCCCACACGCAGTTCGGGCCGACTAAGGGACTTCCCAGCCCGAGCGACGAGGACATTAAAAGTATGGCGCCTGACCATATATATCTTATTGTGGCGATTAATAACAATGAAAAGACGATGTCATGGGGTGAAAACAGGGATGGCACGATATCGGGATCTGTGAGTGATTTCTTTTTTAAAATATCTGCTCATTTCCTTAACGGAAATACTTATGTAAAAAAAGCAAAGATACATTGTCCTTTTCCCCCCGGTTTCTGATCAAAAGGATAGAGGGGAAATGGGAACGAAGAAAAGGAGAACACACTTTGAAGTGTGTCTCCTTTTCACTTTTTTAAAGGTCTAACAATGTAGTTCAGACTTTCTTCCATAAAATAATGAGACTAAGCGCAAAAGTCCTTGTCATCGGCGGCGGCCCCGCAGGCGCTACTGCAGCGAGGTTGCTGGCTGAACAGGGAATAGAAGTTATTCTTCTCGAAAGAAACCTTTCCTATGTGAAGCCTTGCGGCGGCGGATTGTCGCTCGTCGGCTTTGAGGAGCTTGGCATTCCGGAAACGGCCATAAAAAAAGAGGTCAAAAAGATAAGGATCATCTCACCGCGCGGAGAGCGGCTTGATATTGAACTAAGAGGCGGTGGCCTTGGGATCGTTGAAAGGGGTGAATTCGATGTCGCACTAAGAAGATTGGCGGAAGAAAAGGGAGCGAAAATAATAGAAGGGGAATTTACGGGTGTCGAGCGTGGAAACCCTCTCAGGGCCGAGATAAATAATGGGGAAAGCGCCTATGAAATACTTTCAGAATATATTATTGCTGCTGACGGCGTGAACTCAAGAGTCAGGACGGCCGTTGGAATAAAACCGTCCCGGTCTTTTTTCACAATATCGGAGCGCATAAAAGGCTTAAGCGCCGATTTATGCGAGTTCTGGTTTGGTTCATCTCATGCCCCTTTTTCATATTCCTGGATATTCCCGGCATCCGAGGGGGTTTCGATAGGCACCGGCAGCTTTGTACCGGGAACTATACATGCTTTGTTCGAAAAGTTCAGGGTGAGAACCGGAATAGAGTCTGAAGGGGAAAAGAGAATATACAGAGTGCCGGTCTGGAAAGGCGATTTATATAATAAGGAAAAGGTCCTTTTTGCAGGTGATTCAGCGGGCCAGGTGATGCCTCTTACCTATGAAGGCATATATTACGCGATGAAGGCCGGAGAGTTTGCGGCCCGGGCCGTTGTAGAAGAAAAAGTGAAGAATTATAAGCGAATGTGGAAAGAGAGGTTTCAAAAAAAATTTATCATAATGGATAAACTCAGAAATTATTTTCTGAAAGACGACGATTCTGCTGAGAAGCTTGTTGCCATGCACAGGCGGCCCGATGTTCAGGAGGCGTCTTTACGGCTCTGGCTCAGGCAAGACAGCAGCAGAGAATGCCTCAGAAGTTACATAAGGATCTTCGGGAAATTTTTGCATTGAGTCTGAAAAGATTCTTTATTTATTCTTTTGCAGTCCACGCTGTCATTATTGCTGCGATCATATTCATTATTCCTCCCGCAAAAAAGAAGGCAGGACGTGAATTTTTTGCAGATCTCATTTCACCTCAAGAACTTGTTCCCCGAAAACCTCGTGCGTTACCTGCGCCCAAGGTGAGGCAATCGCCTCCTTCGAGGCCGAAAGCTGCCTCACCTGCGCCTGTAATGCGCGGCGGAAAGTCGCGGCCCGGGAAAGAGACTTCTCAAAGTGTCCAAAGAAGTTCACCCGGTGAAATTAAGGCTGGTAACCCCGGCTCTTTGCCGTCTGTCAGCAAAGGAACTCCGGGGGGAATTTCAGGTGAAACTAAACCAGGACCTTCGAGGGGGGGAAATACAGGCAAGCCGGGCAATGAAGGACCCTCTCCTGATCTTTTCGATAAAAACATTATCGGTGCTCTTGCGAAAAGAAATATCGAGAAAGAAGAAAAAAAGGACAAGGCTTTTGCCTTCGATGCAAAAGAGTACAAGTTCTTGATATACAACCAAAGGTTAAAGGAGCGCATTGAAAGTATCTGGCATTATCCTGAAGAAGCCGCGGAAAAGGGCATCTATGGAGACCTGATTATCAAATTTACTATAAAGAAAAACGGACAGCTGGGAGCAGTTGAACTTGTAAGGGGATCGGGCTATCCCGTCCTCGACAAGGCTGCTGTGGAGGCCTTGAAGGAAGCATCTCCATACTGGCCGCTTCCGGAAGAATGGGGCATGGATGCGTATACAATAGAAGGGAACTTTGTTTATACTATTTATAGATCATTTATAAGATAATGCAATACATGTATTGACGCAAATAATGCTGATATTGTTTGAGTCTCTGCGAATCCCTCTCCTCGGCGAGTCGCCCGGGGCGAAAAGTTATCGAAATAATTTTTTTCGTAAATGTCTGCATTATTTCAGTCGTATCTTCCGGGATGACCGATTTAAAAGGAATTATTCATGGGGCCAAGACTGTATCTAAGAGTGGGTGACATTGTAAGACATTTGCACCGGAGCACATGGGGTGACGGGGAGGTAGTTGAAGAGAAGCATTCAATTCTGCCGGGTGGCATATGTCTTGTCAGAATACTATTCGAAGACGGTATTGAGAGGTCCTTTATAAACGATCTCGACAATGCATGTTGTTGCTACTACGCGGGACTCAGAAAATAAAATTTTAAGAATAAGGTTAAGTTTCTAATGTAACACCCGGTTATAAAAGAAATTTCTTGACAAAAAAGTCGTTCAATGCTTTAATCATCCTATGGTACCTTTTACGAGCCTCATCGAAAAGGAGAAACCCTCTATCCTGGTTGTTGATGATGTCCGGTCCAACCTTGAGCTTATGGAAGCGGTTTTCATCAAGGAGGGGTTCAACGTTTACACGGCCCTTGGGTCAACCGCTGCAATTGATATATTCGATCGCTATCATATCGACCTCGCTGTGCTCGATGTTATGATGCCGGACATCGACGGGTTTGAACTCTGCAGCAGGTTGAAGGATATATCAGGAAAACGTTTTTTCCCCATCATACTCCTTACGGCACTCACAGACAAACAAAGCAAAATAAAGGGGATTGTATCGGGAGCTGACGATTTTATCAGCAAACCCTTCGATACCCATGAAGTCATAATGAAGATTAGATCGCTGCTAAAGGTCAAGGCACTGAACGAGGAACTCGACCACTCTGAAAATATAATTATGACTCTCGCTGTCGCCATGGAGGCAAGGGACCCTTATACCAAGGGACATTCAACAAGAGTCAGTAATCTTTCGGCAGATTTTGTATCTTTCCTTGGGCTTCCTGAAAAGGACGTCAAAGAGATGAAGAAGGCGGGGATACTTCATGACATAGGGAAAATATGCCTGAGTGAGTCATTACTCCGCAAGCCGGGCCCCTTGACAAAAGAAGAGGTGGAGCTCATTAAAACTCATACCCTGCTCGGCGAGGAATTGTGCCTGCCGCTCGTCTCCATGAGGAGAATACTTCCTGCCATAAGAAACCATCATGATAGGTGGGATGGGAAAGGATTTCCGGACGGACTTGCCGGGGAGGATATCCCTATTATGGCAAGGATGCTTTCTATAGTGGACTCCTTTGATGCCATGGTATCGGTACGTCCATATCGTGACCGCAGATCTGTAAGGATTACACTCGAAACCATGAAGGCGGAACAACAAAGCGGGCAATGGGATTCCGAGCTGGTCGGATATTTTCTTGAGATGATGCGACTGCTTGTAGAAAAAGGCCAGAAAGTAGATGCTTAGGCTGGCAATAGCGGGCGGCAACATAGGCGCCAGCGCCCTAATCTCCCTCCTCCGGGGAGACCCCAACGCTCAACTGATCGGAATTTACGAAAAGAAACAGGATTCCCCCGGGGTCATCCTTGCAAGAAAATGGAACCTTCCTGTTTTTGATGATATAAAGTCACTCTGCTCGGCCAACCCGGAAATGGTTATCAATGTCGCCGGGGACATCAGCCTCAGCAATGAGATACGTACAGCCTCGGGGAATAAGATAGAGGTTATAGAAGGGGCAGGAGCAAGGCTCCTCTGGGAGATTATCGAGAAACAAAAAAGGGCCAGACTGGAGGCTTTTAAGACAATAGAAAATCTAAAAACTATTTCTAGTCTGCTTTCTGAATTCGGAGAATTTGATCAGATCACGGATTCCTTCGGGCCAATACTCGATAAGGCGATCGAATTAACAGAGGCCCCGGCCGGAAGCATAGCTGTTTATGAAAACGGCGAAATGAGATTCGTCGCATTCAAGGGGCTGAGTAAAAAGTTTGTCGAAAACAAATCGTGGGCTGCAATGCCGGGAGGACTTACAGATATTATCTTTAAGAACAAAGTGATTATCTCCCTGCATGACATCTCAAAAGCGGATTTTGCAAGAAATAACCCGGCGTTAATAAGTGAGAAGATCAGGTCATTGATTGCATGTCCTGTGATCTTAAGGGGTGAGGTCGTCGGAATCCTTTTCATAGACGACTTTAAGCCGAGACAATTTTCGGAAAGGCAGAAGCAATCTTTAAATCTCCTGGCCGGCCTGACAGGTATATGCATTGACAGATTAAAGAGAGAGAACGACCTGCAGAAGGCGATGGAAGACAAAACCGGGGAGATCGAGGACCTTAAACGAAACATCGAGAAGAAGGTGACGGAGAGGACCGAAGAGCTCGAGAGGATGAACAGTAAACTTGAATACGCCAATCAGCTCAAAGGCAGTTTCATAGCCAACATGAGCCATGAGCTGAGAACTCCGTTGAATTCGATCATAGGATTCTCCGACGTTCTCCTTGACAGGACTTTTGGCGACCTAACTGAGAATCAGGAACGGTACTTAAAAAATATTTATACATCCGGGAAACACCTCCTTGAACTTATCAACAATGTCCTTGATATTGCCAAGATAGAAGCGGGAAAGTTCGAAATAGTATATGAAACATTCCTTGTTGATGATGTAATAGGCGAAGTTATCAGTGTCATGAAGTCCCTCGCTGAGAGTAAATTTATAGAGATTTTCATCTCTATAGAAGAAGGGATCAGCACCATTACGGCGGATAGGGTGAAACTGAAACAGATCCTGTACAACCTTCTTTCAAATGCCATAAAGTTCACACCGGAAGGAGGTACGGTTAGAGTGACCATCGCGGCGGAAATGCCGGATAAGAAATATCAGGGAAATATTCCGGGCATCGAATTTGTCCGGTTCTCGGTCCAGGATACCGGGATCGGGATAAGTCCTGAAGATAGGGAAAAAATATTCGATGAATTCGAACAGGCAAGCACATCTTTTTCGAAAAGGTATGGAGGAGTGGGCCTTGGTCTCGCCCTCACTAAGAAACTCGTCGAGTTGCATGGCGGGAAGATAGACGTTGAGAGCAATCTCGGCGAAGGTAGCACTTTCACATTCCTGATCCCTGTTACATCCCCTGTTACAGAAGCTGCGGCAGCTGAGAACATCGAGGCTGTCAGTCTCAATTTCCCATGGATGAAAGAAGAAGCGCCTCTTATTCTCGTTGTCGAGGACGACCTTTCTACCGCAGAGCTTCTTACCCTGCATCTTACACAGGCCGGTTATAAAGTTGCTCACGCGTTTAACGGTGAAGAAGCTGTAGAGAAGGCAAAAAACCTCCAGCCCTTTGCCATTACGCTGGATATCCTCCTGCCCAAAAAAGACGGCTGGGAAGTCTTGCAGGAGCTTAAGAGCGACCCAAGGACAGCCGAGATACCGGTAATCATACATTCGATAGTCGATAACAAAGACCTTGCCTTTGCACTCGGTGCAACCGATTACCTCCTGAAGCCTCTTGACAAAGAGGCGCTCCTGACAAAGCTCGAGGATATAACAGTTGCCAAGGGCAAAAAAGTGCTGCCAATATCAGTTTTAATCATAGAATCAGAAGACGAAGTGACAAATTCCTTCAGGGAGATTTTCGAACCTCAGGGCTTTCTCATTTATACTGCACAGACCGGCAAAAGGGGTATAGAACTTGCGAATGCATTAAGACCCGCCGCAATACTTCTTGATATCACGCTTCCCGACATGATCGGGTTCGATGTAATAAGAGATATAAAGGAGAACCCCTCAACGAAGGATACCCCCATATTCATGCTTACCGAAAGAGATGTTTCAGTTGACGACAGGATAGCCCTCGTAGGGAAGATCGAAAGAATTGTCCAAAAATATGCGTTCGACACAAAGGAATTAATAGGGCATATAAAAGAACTCGAAATACTCTATCCGAGGAGGGCAGGATTAATAGATGAACTTACAGGTGTATTCAGTCACCGGTATTTCCAGATACGACTCGCCCAGGAGGTGGAGAGGGCAACGAGGTACAAGCTTCCTTTGAACCTTCTCTTGCTTGATCTGGATTTCTTCAGCCAGTATGTAAAAAAACACGGAGAATATTACGGCAACATAACGCTTAAAAAGGTTGCCGACCTCCTCAGGAAGAACATAAGAGGCTCTGATGTGGTCGTACGATACGGCGGGGATTCTTTTGCGATCTTACTCCCGAACACTGTTATCACGGCTGCTCTTTCGATGAGCAACAGGTTTAATGCTATTATAAGAAACTATCCGTTCATCTACGAAGATTCCCAGCCCAAAGGGCATATAACCGCAAGCATAGGCTTGACGTTTCTCGACGGTCAGTCAACGGAAGAATTTATATTATGCGCTGAAAAGGCATTGGCCCGCGCTTTTGATAAGGGGGGGGACCGGGTCGAAGTCTATTCCAAGGAGCAGTATGAAAGGGAAGAAGTCGAACAGTTCTGAGTCCTTCTATGATACGTTCGAAAGTCCGGTAGGCACACTGTATCTAATTTTTACAGGCAGCGTTCTCAGGGAAATAGATTTTAAAAAGCCCGGGGAAATTCTCCGAAAAGGCGCCGTGTCTGCTGTTATAAAAAGGGAGCTCAGGGAATATTTCCAAAACGGCAAGGAGGAATTCTCGCAGAAGGTTGATTTCCCCGGCGGAACTGATTTTGAAAAACGGGTCTGGTTGACCCTCAAAGAGATCCCTTATGGAGAGACAAGGACATACAAATGGGTTGCTGAAAAAGTCGGCAGCCCTAACGCTTCCAGGGCGGTCGGACAGGCGCTCGGCAGAAACCCGCTGCCAATTATTCTTCCCTGCCACCGCGTCATCGAATCCGGAGGTTCTCTCGGTGGATATTCCGGGGGTGTCAATATAAAGAGAAGATTGCTTGATATGGAATACTATATGAAAATGGGAAAACAAGGTTAGTTGTGATATTGCATAAACTGTGAGGCAGACGCGCTGAAAAACCTCTACGAAGAGACGGAATTTGATTATTATGCACATGACTGCAAATTTAACCTTGGTGCCTTATTGGACAAAGGCTGGCAGGCCCAGTTTGATGTCTATAAGGTGTCTCTGGTAGAGCTTTTTCATCACATCTGCCTCACAGAATGAGATCTGGTTCTGTAACTATGGCAAAAAAGGGGACAAGAAATATGGATGAAATAGTCGTCCTCATGACCGCGCCAAAAGAAGAAGAGGCCGCAAGAATTGCGAGGGCACTTGTGGAGAATAGGCTTGCGGGCTGCGTAAACATAATCAAAGATATTCGGTCTATTTACAACTGGCAGGATAAGATCGAGGATGAAAAAGAGGTCCTTCTGATGGCAAAGACCGGGAAGCGCCTCTTTAAAAGACTTGTGAAAAAAGTCAAAGAGCTCCACAGCTACACAGTACCTGAAATAATAGCGCTGCCGATTATTGGGGGATCAACAGAATACTTGAAGTGGCTCAAAGAAGTAACGAAACCTTAAAAAATAAGATGAAGGCCGGTTTTTTTCAATTCAATCCAGTATTCGGCGGGAAGGAACAAAATCTTCAAAAAGTTATATCTGCTGTAAAAGGCGCTGAATTGGACCTTCTCGTCCTTCCCGAGTTTTTTGCAACGGGATATCAGTTCATCTCACAAGATGAAGCAGCAGAACTTTCAGAGGAAGTACCTGCCGGGCTCACAACCGAGAGTCTTTCAGAATTATCGAACCGGAAAGGCTTTTATATCGTTGCCGGACTACCTGAAAGAAAAGGAGACAGGTTCTATGGCAGTGCAGTTTTGACAGGCCCTGACGGGTTTATGGGAGTTTATCGCAAGACCCATCTCTTCTTTGAAGAAAAGCTCTGGTTCAGTCCCGGCGATACGGGATTCAATGTCTGGGAGACAAAGATAGGCCGCATAGGAATTATGATCTGCTTCGACTGGTTCTTTCCCGAGTCCATGAGAACGCTCTCTCTTATGGGATCGGATATTGTCGCACATCCCTCAAACTTGGTTTTACCCTATTGTCCTCTGGCCATGCCTGTCAGGTGTCTCGAAAACAGGGTCTTTGCGATAACCTCAAACAGGACAGGGGAGGAGAAAAGAAAACAAGGGGAATCATTAAAGTTCATAGGACAGAGCCTCATTGTTTCACCCGAAGGGAGGGTCCTGATCAGTGCTTCAGAGAATGAAGAGGCCTTATTGACTGCAGAGATTGACCCTGGAAAGGCGAGAAACAAAAATCTGAACCCTCTTAACAATCTTTTTAGTGATAGAAGACCCGATATGTACAAAATTTAAACCCTTGAAATCTTACGTCTGGCCGAAAGATATCAGCGGCGCAAAGGCTATTCAATTAGAATTAAAGCATGAAGTTAGAATCGTCCCGTTAAAAAAAGATCCCCGGTTCATTGCCGCTGTTGATGCATCTTTTACGGATGAAGATGTCATCGCCGCAGCGTGTCTCTATACTTTTCCGGAACTCGGCTTTATCGGTTATGAGACAGCGGTTAAAAAAATTACTTTCCCCTATGTTCCGGGCTACCTTACTTTCAGAGAAGGGCCCGCCGTCATCGAAGCTCTTAACAGTTTGAAGATCAAACCACACTTGGTCCTCGTCGACGGCCAGGGGATAGCACATCCGAAAGGAATCGGCATTGCGTCGCACCTGGGTGTTCTCCTCGATATGCCGGCGATTGGATGCGCGAAGTCGAAATTGGTCGGAGAACATAAAGAACCAGGACTTAAGAAGGGTGACTGGTCGCCCTTAAGATATAAAGGGAATATCGTTGGCGCTGTTTTGAGGACAAGGGACAATATCAGGCCTGTTTTTGTCTCACCCGGGCACAGGATTGATTTAAAAACGTCGATTAAGATCGTACTCGGAAGCACTGGCAAATACAGAATCCCTGAACCACTTAGAAGGGCGGATTTCCTTTCGAAAAAAATGAAGAGAGAATTCCTTGTGAAGCAAAGACTTCCCTAATTTGTCAAAAAGATTTGCCGTACAGGTAAATAATTTCAGATCTTCTATTTTCCATAAAAAAATTACTTTCAGAATCAATAGGTTGCAAGCTTCAAGTAATGGCACAAAATATGCTTTTTATAATTTTGAGACATATAAGACCGAACCTTTAAAGGTGGTGATGAAAATGAAACAGGACGACCTCGATAAGATCAGCGAAATCGTTGCGCGATATGGTTTTGTTGAATGGTCCCTGGTGGGATTCACTCCGGCAGGAGATTATAAGATATTCTCATATTTCACGGACCCTTCGATTTTGCCCGTCTTCAAAATGATCCTTTATTCCATGCTCAAGAAGCTCGAAGAATATCTTGAAAAGTATGAGGGCGATTATCGGGAAGTTGTACACCAGAAGGGAGCATGTTGATAAATCCGAAAGATGCGATTAAAGAATTCGGGTAAAAATATGCTTGAGTGGACTACAAATTTAGTTGCGTTGATCATGAACCCTGTCAGTCTGTTAATTTTTCTTGTCATAATGAGATATGTAAAAAAGGAAAAGAAAAAGAAGTGTGAAAACCACTTATGGGCGAGCCATCAGGGCAGAGGAGCTTAAGGATCAGCAGGTGAGATGTAAGGCTGCGATTACTATTTTCTCCTTCTGAAGTTTATTGAAGAGTTCAACTGCCTTGGCCGTCCGTTCCACGTGTACCTCGATTCCCTTTGATGTAAGATGGGAAACGGTTTCCCTGGGTACCCTCATCACTCCCGAAGCGCCGGTGCCTACCACCAGGATTTGGGGGTTGGCCTCAATAACATTGGTCAGGTCTGCTGCCTGTAAGTTATGCCCCTCCTTGCGCCACCAGGAAGAATCTACTTTTCCGGGATAGATAATCACATCAGAGGTATAGGTCTTGCCGTCGATTGTAATACTGCCGAATGAATAATGCTCGATAATCATTCCACTTATGTATCTCCACTCATTAAATTTTATCATAGCCGTTCAGCAGCGGATAGTTTTTGGCGCTTCAAACCTTATACTTCAGCCATTATTGACGCCGGGCGTTATCAATATGATGTCCTGACATGGGTTGCCTAAATACAGGCAAAACAAGTAAAATAGCCTGATGGGAGCATATAGGGCTCTGGTGTCCCTCCTGGACTTCAAATCCAGTGTTGCCTGTTACAAACGGGCAGGGTGGGTTCGATTCCCACACGCTCCCGCCAAACTTTCCTTATAAATCAATGCTACGTGATGATTAAACCGTCACCAACTGTCTGAAACCTCTTAGAAGCATAGTAAATTAGTTCTGATCCATATATCCCGGGAATGAAACGGGCAGAGTCGCCGCACTTCTTTAAAGAAACGAGTGCCTACAAAGTGTCAGCCCTTGACAATTGACAATTTAGCTTTGCTTTGCTAAGCTTTCTCCATGGGAAGACCACTGAGGATAGAATACCCCAGCGCTCTTTATCACATAACGAGCAGGGGGAACGAGAGGAAACAAATATACCTTGATGCAGAGGATAGCCTAAAGTTTTTGGCAATCCTCGAAGATTACCATGATCGCTATGGAATCCTGATCCACAGCTATGTACTCATGGATAACCATTACCATCTTATCCTTGAGACACCGAAGGGCAATCTGGTTCAGGTCATGCAGGGAATAAACGGTGTATATACAGGATATTTCAATAGAAAATACGAGAGATCCGGGCATCTCTTTCAGGGCAGGTACAAGGGAATCCTTGTTGACAAGGACAATTATCTTGTGGAGTTGAGTCGCTATGTTCATCTGAATCCGGTGAGGGCGTTTATTGTGAAAAGGCCGGAGGAATATAAATGGAGCAGTTATCCAGGTTATATAGCCAAGGGAAAAGAAGTCCCATGGGTGGAATACGCGTGGGTACTGTCAAAGTTTGGAAGCGCCGTCAAGAGAGGCAGAGAGCAATACAGGGCATATGTAGAAGCGGGATTAGAGAAAGGAATACAAGAAACGCCTTTAAAGGCGCTTCAAGGGCAGGTCGTGCTTGGTGGAGATGACTTTGTAGAGAAGATAAAGAAGACGCTCAAGGGGAAAGTCTTGAGCAGTGACATATTGGAGCGTAAGAGATTTATGACACTGCCGAATCCGGGCGATGTGATAAAGGAAGTTGCCAGGGCATTTGTAACGGATGAAGAGCTTCTCAAGGAGAAGGGCCGAAAGGACAATACGGCAAGGAAAGCGGCAATATATTTTATACAGAGATACTCAGGGCTGAGCAATGAGGAGATAGGGCGAATATTCGGCGGAATACACTTCAGTGCAGTAAGTAAGGCATCAGCACGATTGAAGAAAGAGATGGCAGATGACAGAAAGTTGGCTAAACGTATTGAAGAGCTTAATTCATATTTCAAGGGCTGACACCTTTTTTTATCACTTTGTAAATTTTTTTCGATGAAAAGACCGACTCAACCGAGTCCACTGAATATAGGTGTTTATTTTATCCCATTTAAAGAATCATTGGACAAAAATAAGGACGGAAAGGATTTGTTCCTTTATGCACTTATTGGTATGCAAAGGAACGAAATTGATATAAAAAATGATTTACACTTTTTGTATGTATATGCTAAAAATAACAGCGCAATATAATCCGCGCTCCAATAATCGGACTTACAGTCAAGATATGCTCAATAAGCTTTTTAGAGAGGCTACAGGACAATTGGGGATTGAGATTGAACTTTATGAGGCAACGAAACATAGTTTCGGGATACGATACGTGAATGAAGATGCAAGCCGGGATTTGCTGAAAGAATAGTTCGGTCATACAAAAATAGAGATGACGGAGAGATATACGAAGATAAGGATCGTGGACGCCTTTAGGCAGATGTTGGACAGAAAAAATAGAGTTAAGAAGATTAAGATCGGTAACTGATGAAACTTCCAAATCGGGAACAAGCTTATATACCATCAACGAAAATAAGCGGCTATCTGCTGTCGGAAACTCATTCGGTGGGCAAATCAAAGGCCAAGCTATTACGTTCTGTGGGCTTTAATGAAGTTAATGTTGCCATTCTCAAGCGGGGGTTAATAGCTATCGCCCATTCAGAAGATGTTGTAGAGACAATATCATCCGAGCATGGTATAAAATATATTATAGAGGGGCAGCTTGAAACGCCCGTTGGCGGCAACATTAAGATGCGGACTATCTGGATTGTCGAGGCTGGCCAAGAGAAACCGCGCTTCGTGACCGCATATCCGATATAAAGAGGGAGGTATAACATGATTAAGGAATTAGATACCGTCGTTTTGACACATGATATTGTAGGATACGAGTTGAAAAAAGGTGACATAGGTGCTGTCGTGCATTGTTATTTAGATGGTACCGCCTATGAGGTTGAATTTGTGACCGCTGAAGGAAGAACAATTGCAGTTCTTACACTTTCTTTAGATGATATCAGATTGATGAGCAATAGGGAAATTTTGCATGTCAGAGAGATCGCCCGGCAGGCTGCGTAAAGTTACAACCGTCACCAAACCGTCACCAAACCGTCACCAACTGCCCAAAACCCCTTAGAGCCATAAGGCTGTCGGTGGGTTCGATTCCCACACGCTCCCGCCAAACTTTCCTTATAAATCAATGCTACGTGATGATTAAACCGTCACCAACTGTCTGAAACCTCTTAGAAGCTTAGTGAATTAGTTCTGATCCATCTATCCCGGGAATGAATCGGCAGAGTCTCCGCACTTCTTTAAAGAGACGCATTCCTTATTTCATTGAAGAATTGTATAATTAGAAAAAATCAGATTCAGTGTTAGTGTAATGTTCTACCAAATTAGTATGAATCATTTCGGCAAAGAGGAATAAAAGTCGTGACGACTGAAACGATCGAAAACACTCCTCCCGATATCAGCTTGATACATGAAGTAATAATAGGGTTAAATATCTCACGCCGGAATATTAAAGCATACCCGAGAGAACATCCGGCCGTTCAAAAATCCCTCAAACGGGCACATGAAGCATTCAAAAGATTATTTGAACAAAGACCCCAAAACACTCTAGTTGTTGGAAAAGATACACTTATTGCCGACAACCGCACTCTTGACAAGAAAAACACTATATACAGGCAATTCGCACAGAATCTCAGAGGATTAGGTATCGCCTATATCACTTTTTGTCAGGGGATGACAGTAGATGATCTTTATAAATTTAATCTCTTTATATCTGCACAAGAAAGATATGTGTCCAACGAGGAGATTCATGAAACTCTGAGTAATTATGGTTTATCTCATATCGAGGTGGGGTTTATTGATTACGAGGCATTTTCTTTTGAGGAAGGGAAAACTGTACGGGAAATATCCCAGGAAGACCTCTGGGAACAATATATCTCGGCAATTCTCGCCGGCACATTGAAAGTCGAACAGATTGCCGAAGAAATCGGAAAAATTTCTCTTGAGACGCTTGCTCAACTTTTATGCAGGGTATCTGAAAGCAGTACTGATAAGGGGCTTGCTAAAAAGATAATTGCCGTCTATATTAAGAAGCTCTTTCACAGGCCGTTTTCCGGCGAAGAATTGAAAAAGCTCCTCACTTTTGTGGATAAGCTTCCTCAGGATCTTAAGGGACAGTTTTCCCGAACAGTAGTTAACACGCTTTCGGAAGACCTATCCATGGCAGCGAAGTTGCTTCAGAATATATCAGCAGATGCAGTCATAGAATTATTCGAAGCTGTCAGATCGCAGAAAGTAGCCATACCCGAGAATCTTAGAAACCTTCTTTATAAATTTCTGCAGAGCAATCAGAAACCTCTTGAATATGCTATGTTAGGGAGAAACTTTCTTGTAGATGATATTTTCCTGCCAGCCGATATTCTGGACAAGTTTCCGAAGAGCGATATGGACGAAGCCATGGCCGATACTTTTGATACCTCTGTGAGCGATAAATATGAAGAAGAGATCAAAAAAATTCTGGACTTCGATACATCGGAAGCAACCCCGATAACACTGCGCGATATAAAAAAAGAGATTGACGATGATTTTATCCAAAAGAATTTCAATCTTGTAATTATTGAGCTTATGTCGTCTAATCTTATCTCGGAAAAGGAATACCTCCAATTCATCGAAAACCTCAAGGCGCAGACGTTGCAGTTTGTGTGGACAGGACAATATGGGCAGGTTTTGCAAATAATAAAGTTGCTGCGGTTAAATATCGAACAGAACAGGTTTCCTGACATAACTTCAGATGCGCTTAAGTATTACTACGAGCAAGAATTCTTAGCAGCCTTCATGGACTCGTTAAAAATATTGGGAAAACAATCGAGAGATGAGGCATGGCAACTCTGTGAAAATTATGGCGAGATTGTCATTCCATACCTTATGGATATGCTTACCAATGAAGATTCACAGACTTTCAGGAGTCTGCTGCTTGGTCTGATCAGACAATTTGGAGATGGTATAGTCCCTGAGGCTTTGAAACGCCTCGATGATACGAGATGGTTTGTGAAAAGGAACATGATTTATTTATTGAATGGGTGTAAGAATAAGGAAGTTATCCCCTTTGTGAGAAAGTATTGCCGTTATGGAAACCAGAAAGTAAGTTTTGAGGCAATCAAATATCTCCTGGGTATGGAAGACCGTCATGGGATCGATGTAATCATGGAATATCTCTCCTCCGGCTCTAAGGAACAGATAGAGCAAGCTGTTGCACTTTCAGGAGCCTTCAGAATTAAGGAAGCGGTTCCAGATCTTATAAAGATTCTTGAGGAAATGAGTACGAATAAGGCCAATTTACCACAAAAGATCTCCGTCATTCAGGCACTTGGGAATATAGGGGATTTGCGCTGTCTCGATGCTTTCAGGAAGATAATATTCAGCAGGAGCCTGTTCTTCAAGGGCATAATCGAAAAATTAAAGGAAGAGATATACAAGACTTTAAGAAATTTTCCATATAAAGATGTTGAAGATATTGTCAGGGCGGGCCTGAAATCCAAGAACGACTACATAAAAAGTGAATCATTGCGTTTAAGTATGATGAGAAAACGATAATGGATGCCGTTATAAACTTTCTTTCAACACTCACTTCTGCCATTTCCAATTGTGCGCTATATTCGAGCGACCATACTTCTATCGATGAATTCACGCGAAAGTGCCTTGGAATACTGGAAAAGCTCCTCGGGGAATCAGGCAGTTTTGAGATAATGCTCATCGACGAAGATCTCATTATAAACAAAGCTTCATTCAAAGAAATCGGACTTCAGGTTAACAATCTCAAGAAACGCATTAAAAGAAAAGGACTTTCCCGAATTGAATTTTTGGCGGGCGTGACTTTCGAAGAACTTAGAAAGTTTATTCCCGAAATATTGGAAGTCGACAAAAAATTGCCTAAGTTCCATCATATCAAGATCGGTGTGCTAGAGATTCAGACAGAAGAGGCGGCAAGCAGCGATATAGACAGTGATGACATTTCAAATTTTCTGTCAAAACAGGTAGAAATGATAAAAGAAATCTATCAGGGCATTTTGCATTCCAAGCAGGTCAGCGTCGAAAAACCGCGCGACGTTCTGAAGAATTTAGTGTCTGCATTCAGTGGAAAAACTAATATACTCAATCTCTTAGGTTATGCCAAATCCCGGGAAGAATATACATATATTCACGCAACAAATGTATCGGTATTATCTGTATTCCAGATGAAGACCTTGGGTATGGAAGAAAAGCTTTTTCTACGCGATATCGGCCTTGCAGGACTCTTCCACGATATCGGGAAGTTGTATATTTCAAAGGAAGTGCTCGGGAAAAAAGACGGACTTTCAGAAAAAGACTGGGAAGAGATCAAACTCCATCCCCTGTACGGAGCGCGTGTCCTATCTTCGGTGGAAGGCATGCCCCCTCTCTGCTCTATAGCGGCGTTTCAACATCATATGAAATATAACGGTCAGGGATACCCGGAACTTCGCCTTAGTCAAATGAAACAACACATTTGCAGCCAGGTGGTAGCGATATCAGATTGCTTTGACGCTTTGAGAAGCACCAGACCATACAGAAAAGGGTTTGAGATTACGGAGGTCTTTCCTATTCTGCAGAAAGACGCCTCGCACGCCTTCAACCCTTTCCTCCTGAAAAACTTCATACGCAGAATGTATAAAGCATTATCTTAGCCCGAGAAATGAGATTGATATCGGGGACCTGTGCTTACTTAGTGTCCGTTTGTAAACTCGATTAGTTACCATTTATCTGTCATTCCGGCTTGCCCGGAATCTTTCCTGTGGCTTCTAAGAAGGATTCCCGACGCGCTTCACTTGCGGGAATGACAGTTTTCTGAGTTTCTTGGATACTTTATAAACAGACACTACTTAGGGTTCATTGCTTCCCGCAGGGCCTTTCCTACCTTGAAGTGCAGGACCCTTTTCTCCGGAACGTCGACCTTCTCCCCCGTCTTGGGATTTCTGGCCCTTCTCGGTCTCCTCATCTTCGGCTTGAAGTTTCCAAAACCTCTAATCTCGATCTTCTCCCCCTTAACCAGAGCTTCCTTTATACTGTCGAAAACGGTGTCCACAACAATCTCTGTCTGTTTTCTGGTAAGGCTGCCAATCCTCTCTGATATCTTTTCTATCAGGACTGACTTAGTCATAAAAACCTCCTTATCTTTAAAATTCCAATAAGCAAGCGCGAACAGACCAATAACCATCTGTGGCCAAACTCGAATGACTAAAAGGACAAATCCGCCCGGTTTTTATTAATGAACATTGTGATTTATTTCGAATTTGGGATGTGGTCATTGGTCATTTATCATTATGGCGTAAAAAGGTATTTTACCTTTACCGATGGGAAGAGATCAGCCAGTTCCTTGGGCACTTTGCCCCGCAGCAAATTGATAATAGACAGGCTTTCTTTCTTGGTGACTACCACCGGCTCTCCTTTTATCCCGGCAAGGCCCGCAGCAGTTTTTTCAGCATCTTCAAGGTCGCCGAGCTGGTCTACGAGACCTATATTCAGGGCCTGCTCGCCGGTGAATACCCGGCCGTCTGCGATTTTCTTTACATCATCGCGGAGCATTTTTCTCCCCTCCGCAACAGCAGTGATGAATTGCTCGTGAACATTATCGAGCACATCCTGGAGTATTTCTCTATCTTCTTTATTAACGCCCCGGAATATCGAAGCGATATCTTTATGACTTCCGCTTTTTATGACCTCGGTTTTGACCCCGATCTTGTTCATGAGACCTTCCACATTAGGTATTTCCATGATAACTCCGATAGACCCTGTAAGCGTACCGGGATTAGCAACTATCTTCGTGGCCGGCGACGCTATATAGTAACCACCCGACGCTGCAACAGAACCCATAGAGACCACGATCTTCTTTTTTGCGACAGCCTTTCTCACTTCCTCATAAATCTCCTGGGAAGGGGCCACGGCACCCCCGGGGCTGTCAATGCGCAGCACAACAGCCTTGATCGAAGCATCTTTCACATAGTTTTTTATTTCTTCAATGGCTTCTTTTGAGTCTACAATAGGACCTTCCACGCGGACAAGCGCGATGCGGTCGCCCACGGGGAGATTCTTCTGGAATAGGACAATGATGAGGCTGACAACGGTAACAAAAACAAATAGGGCCAGGAATATCAGGATGAACTTTTTCAATTCTCAATCCTTTTTAAATTTTTCATACTTAATCCAATCTTTTTTTCTTCGCAATCTATTTTTATTATCCGCACATTTATGGTATCGCCGGAATTGATAGTGTCTTCAATTTTTCCTGATGCGGGCCTGACAATCTCGGACGAGTAAATCAGGCCCTCCACTCCGCCTTCAAGCTCAACGAATATCCCGAAGTCCGTAATCGTGAGCACCCTGCCTTTTACCTCCGAACCGAGTTTGAACCTCTCCGGTATGTCATCTATCCATGGGTCCGGTTCGAGTTGCTTCAGTCCGAGCGCCATTTTTTCGGATTCCGGCTCAATGCTGAGGACTATGGCCTCAACTTTCTGTCCTTTCCTCAGGACCTCTGACGGATGTTTTATGTGTTTTGTCCACGACAGGTCGGATATATGGATGAGGGCATCAACCCCTTCCGGCAATCCGACAAAGGCGCCGAAGTCGGTAATCGTCTTTACTTTGCCCGAAACCTTTTGTCCGGCTGTGTAAGACTGAGAAACAATTTCCCATGGACTTGGTTTTATCTGCTTTATGCTCAGGGAAAGCCTTCTTTCTTCCTTATCGACCCTCAATACCAAGGCCTCGACGGTCTCGCCGACGGAAAGATATTTTGAAGGGTGCTTCGGTCTGGACATCCAGTCTATCTCGGATATATGCACCAGTCCCTCGAGCCCCTCTTCCAGTTCGATGAACGCTCCATAGTCGGTAATGCTTACAACCTTGCCCTTCACCCTTTTCCCAACGGGATACTTTTCATCTACAATCGACCAGGGATCGGGTTTTCTCTGTTTGTATCCCAGCGTAACCTTCTCACTTTCCTCATCATACTTCAGGATTATGACGCTTATCTCATCTCCGATCGCAAAAAATTCGGATGGGTGACTTATCCTGCCCCAGGAGATATCCGATATGTGCAGCAGCCCGTCGACTCCGCCGAGGTCGACAAATACGCCGTAATCCGTTATATTCTTGACCACACCTTTAATAAGTTGGCCTTCTTTCAACTTTTCGAGTGTCTCGGTCTTCTTTTTTTGCATCTCTTCTTCGAGGATCGCTCTTCTCGACACAATAACATTGGAAAGTTTATTGTTCAGTTTCAAGACCTTGAAGAGCATTTTCCCCCCCATAAGGCCGTCAATATCCTTAGGCGGTTTTATATCCACCTGTGAGCCGGGAAGGAACGCGCCCACTCCCGATATATCTGCCGAAAACCCGCCTTTCGTCTTCCCGACGATTTTGCCTTCGACGGGACTCCCGTCCCGGAGTGCTTTTTCAAGGACTTCCCATACCTTGATTTTTGTGGCATGTTCTTTTGACAGTGTAATCATGCCCTCGGCATCTTCTATGTTTTCGACATATACCTCTATATCTCTACCCGGTTCAAGTGCGGCCATTTCTTTCCCTGAAAATTCTTCAACCGGAATGAATCCCTCTGATTTATATCCGATATCAACAATTACCCCGTCTTGTCTCAATGCCACCACTTTCCCTTTCAGGATCATTCCTTCTTCTATGCTGTGAAAGGTTTCAGCATAGAGTTTTTCCATTTCATCGTTCTTAAATTCCACTCAACCTACCTCCTATATCTCTAATTCTTTTTTCCACTTCTTGTATAATCCACTTGGGCGTAGACGCCCCGGCTGTTATCCCAATTTTTTTCGAACTCCTGATCCAGCTTTTTCCAATCTCCGATGACGTCTCTATGTGATGTGTCGGTACGGAAAGAGATTGGCAGAGCCTGGTGAGCTGGGTCGTATTTGCACTATTTTTACCTCCCACCACGAACATGACGTCTACTTTGCCTGCCATCATTTCTGTTTCTTTCAACCTGAGGGCCGTGGAATTACATATTGTATTATATACCTTTATCTCCTTTGTCTGTTCTATTGCATCCGACAGGACTCTTTTCAGCGCCTCAAGAGGTTGTGTTGTCTGAACAACTATACCGACCTTATTTTTCAGTTTCGGCAATGGTTCTTTGCCGTTTATTACTAATGGATCTTTCGTATAACTCATCAGACTCTGTACTTCCGGATGGTTTTTTTCCCCGAGAATAACTACGTGATAACCTTCTTCACTAAGAAGTTTAGCATAACGCTGCGCCTTTTTTACAAACGGACACGTCGCATCTATTATTTCGCAGCCCATAGAGGATATATCGTTCAAGAGGTGAAGAGGTATCCCATGGGTCCTGATTATCAGCGCCTTGATATCTTTTTTTGCTTTAATGTCCTCAATCGGGATTATGCCTTCCTCTTTCAACCGTTCTACTGCCTGCGGATTATGGATTATCGGTCCCAGAGTATACACACCCTTACGTTTTTCTTTGGCCATCTTAAAGGCTATGTCGATAGCCCTTTTAACTCCAAAACAGAATCCTGCGGTCTTCGCAACAACAATTTCCATAATCGTTAAGTATAAGGCGGGGATGAAATTTTCTTCCGTTCTTATTCCAACCTCAGCCTTTAAGTCTTCTGATCTCCTCCATTATATCCATGCATATCCTTTCCTGGAACTGTTTATCCGGCTCTTCCCTGTTGATCTCTATAGGTTTCCCGAATATTACTTTTATTTTATCAGGTTTAACAACCTTTGCACCCACAGGGAGAGCCTTCTCCGTCCCTCTGATCAGCGCAGGCACAATTGGCGCCTTGCTCATGGCCGCGATCATACCGACACCCCGTTTCGCATCGAGTATGTCGCCGTCCGCGCTCCTGCCTCCTTCGGGGAACATTACGATGAGCTCTCCTTTATTAAGCCTCTTAACAGCCTCCTTTATCGTAGAAGGCCGGGGCCTGCCGCGTCTTACCGGAAAAGAGAACGAACCGACAAACGTTCCGATCAGAGGGATCTTAAAAAGCCCTTCTCTTGCCATGTATGTGGCGCGCCTTGTCAAGGCCGCTCCGATAACAAGCGGATCAAGATAGCTTGCATGGTTCGCTGCAATAATTACCCCGCCGGTATTTGGTACACAATCGGAGCCGACGACCTCAAGCCTGTTAAAGATTTTGAAAAAAACCCGAAATGTTGCCCTGAAAAACCAGTAAATAGACTTCAAAGATCAGTTTTTACAAAATCGAGTATTTTTTTCTTAACCTGTTCTACCGAAAGGTCCGAGGAATCTATAAAAAGAGCGTCGGTGGCAACTTTAAGGGGCGCTATATCGCGGCCGGCATCTCTCTTATCTCTGTCGATTATATTTCTTCTGGCTTCATCGAGGCTGATACCGTTCCCTTTCTCCTTGAATTGATTATAACGCCTCATAGCCCTTTCTTCCACAGACGCATCCAAAAAGATTTTCTTCCCGGCATTTGGGAAAACAACTGTCGTTGTATCCCGCCCTTCAACAACGAGGTCATTATTGTAAGCAGCCTGCCTCTGGGCATCGAGCAGAAAATCCCGCACAATTTTCCTTGCTGAAAAGACAGAAGAATAATGATCCATCTCCTTCGAGCGTATTTCTTCCGACACATCCCTGTCGTTGAGAAATATTCTGCCGTTCTTAAACCTGACAAAGGTCCTGCTGAGTACATCCCTGAATCTGTCATCGCCGTCATCAGGCTCTATCATGAAGGCTCTCAGGGCCAGTGCGACAGCCCTGTATAAGGCCCCGGTGTCAAGATAATTGAATCCGAGCTCCTGTGCCGTCAGCTTAGCTATAGTGGTTTTTCCGGAGCCTGACGGGCCGTCTATGGCAACAACTTTTTTCATCCCTCATCCTTGCTATGCAGTCAGCGTCCTGATTATCTCAAAAAATCCCGGGAACGATATGTTCACGGAAGAAACACCATATATTGCCGTCTCCCCGTCGGCAACGAGCCCTGCTATCGTCATAGCCATGGCAATCCGGTGGTCTCCGTAACTTTCTATGACGGCCCCTCTTAATTCACTTCGGCCTTTGATGCTCAGGCCGTCTTCGAATTCTTCGATTTCTGCGCCCATTTTCCTGAGTTCCGATGCTATACTCTTTATCCTGTCAGATTCTTTCACCCGAAGCTCCTCTGCACCCCGGATAGTCGTCGTGCCCTGGGCCTGAGTAGCTACCACGCAGAGTATGGGAAACTCATCGATCAAGGAAGGGATTTTTTCTTTCGTTATGGTTATCGACTTTAAAGTTCCGCCCCCCATGCAATGAATATCAGCAACGGGTTCGCCTGATAAATATCTGATATTGGATATATCAATTTCCGCGCCCATCTCTTTCAGCGCATCGAGAAGGCCTGTCCTCGTAGGATTAATTCCGACTTCTTTTATCAATAGGTCTGAGTCATCAATAAGTAATGCGCCTGCAAGAAAGAATGCGGCCGATGAGAAGTCCCCCGGCACATGGACCTCGGCGCCATTTAATTCCGTTTTACCCTTTATCTTTACAGAAAGTCCGTCAACTTTAACGTCTGCGCCAAAGGCCGGCAACATCCGCTCGGTGTGGTCCCTTGACTTGACGGGCTCTATTATTTCCGTTTCCCCTTCTGCATACAGCCCGCCGAGCAGAATCGCGGATTTTACCTGGGCACTGGCAAAGGGCATGGCATACCGGATCGGTTGCAATTTTCTGCCTCTTATGGCGACGGGAGGATATCTGTCTTCCTTCCTTGCCATGATTTCCGCCCCCATCTGCCTTAAAGGCGCTATGACTCTGGCCATAGGTCTTCTCTTCAAAGATTCGTCACCTGTAAGAACGGAGAAAAAAGGATTGCCTGATAAAACGCCGGAAAGCATCCTGATCGTTGTACCGGAATTTCTGCAATCAATAACATCACGAGGTTCTTTAAGGCCCAAAAGGCCATCGCCGCTCACAACTAAATCATGGCCTGTATCATCAATATGAATACCCAAGGCCCTGAAGGCTGTAACAGTAGTGAGGGTGTCTTCAGCTCTCAGAAAGTTCTTTACGATGCTTTTCCCTTTTGAAAGGGAAGAGAAGATTACTGCCCTATGGGATATGGATTTATCGGGAGGAGGGAAAATTTCTCCTTTAAACCGTTTTACCTTATTAAGTTCAATTTTTCCCAAGACCTTCCCTAATCGTCCGGGCATTCTTAAAATCCCTTTCAAGGGACTCGTAATCATCAGCCCTGAGATATCGACTGACCCTATCCAGATTAGTCTTAAAAATCTCGACATATGCGAGGAGATTGTCCTTATTCAGAAGACATATATCACGCCACACGTCAGGAGGGCTTGACGCTATCCTCGTGGTATCTTTGAAACCTTGTCCTGAAAAAGCAAGATATGAACTTCCTATATCCGCCACAGTATTGACTATTTCATATGCTATGAGGTGGGGCAGATGACTCACAGCGGCATAAATCCTGTCATGTTCATCGGGATTTATAAGCCTGATGAGGGATCCGAATGTTTCCCAGAGAGAGGTGATTTTTCCGAGGGCATCTTTATCCGTATTCTCGGCGGGAGTAATTATACACTTTGCGTTTTTGAAGATTTCCGCCGCTGCCGTGTCGATCCCTGACCGGTCACTTCCGGCTATAGGGTGCCCCCCAACGAAGAAAACATTTTCGGGCATCATCGTCGCCATATCACGGACAAGGTTCCCTTTTACGCTCCCCACATCCGTAACTATCGCATTTTTTTTCAATGAACCGCGAATCTTTTTTGCCAGGTCGATGAATATTCCCACCGGCGTTGCAAACAATATAAGGTCCGCTCCATCACACGCCTTTGCGGGATCAAGGTCATAGGAATCGATTATCTTTTTCTCCATTGCCCTCGCAAGATTTTCCTCTCTTCTGCCATAGCCGGCTATTTCATCACAAAGTCCGTATTTTTTTAACGCCAGTGCAAAGGACGCGCCGATCAGACCAACACCGAGTATGGTTACTTTATTGAAATGCATAAGAGATTTCCATAGTTATTAATTTTAGATTTGGCGTTTGATATTTTAATTTTCATATTTCTCTCCCAACCGCGGCCGCTACCGGTTTTAATTCTTTTACCAACTTTTTAAAATCATCCGGCTTTAAAGACTGCTCACCATCCGAAAGCGCTTCTTCGGGCTTTGTATGGACCTCGATGACAAGGCCGTCCGCTCCTGCAGCCACAGCCGCCTTTGACATAGGCGCAACAAGGTCCCATTTGCCGACTCCATGGCTCGGGTCAACAAAAACAGGCAGATGGGTAAGTTTTTTTAGAACAGGCACTGCGCTGAGGTCAAGGGTGTTCCTTGTTGCGGTCTCGAATGTCCTTATTCCCCTTTCACAGAGGATCACGTTCTGATTGCCCTTTGACATTATGTATTCAGCGGCCATGAGCCATTCTTTTATTGTCGCCGATAAACCCCGCTTGAGCAGTACCGGCTTCCTGGCTGTGCCCACCTCAAGGAGCAGCCTAAAGTTCTGCATATTCCTTGCCCCTATCTGTATGATATCCGCGTACTTTGAAATGACTTCAATGTCCCTCGGGTCCATCAGCTCTGTTACAACCGGGAGCCCGGTTTTCTTCCTCGCCTCTGCGAGATATTTTAAACCTTCTTCGCCGAGACCCTGAAAAGAGTATGGAGAGGTGCGCGGTTTGAATGCTCCGCCCCTTATGAATGAAGCACCGGCGTCTTTTACCTTCTCGGCTATGCTCATCAGTATGGTCCTGTTCTCCACGGCGCAGGGACCTGCGATCAATTGTATCTTCTTGCCCCCGATAATGTTGCCTTTTACATTTATGATCGTGTCTTCCGCCCTGAAGTCCCTGCTCGCAAGCTTATAGGGCTTGAGTATCCTCATTACTTCTTCTACGCCGGGCATGACCCTGATGGAATTTTCTTCTTCCTCGGTTATTTTGGAGGTGTCGCCTATTACGCCGACTATTGTCCTCTCAGTGCCTTTTGAGATGTTTGCCTGTAGCCCCCGGCTTTCGAGCATCTTGAGAATGTGCCTCAGTTCTCCGTCAGTTGCGCCCGGTTTCAAAACAATAATGTCCATTTATTCCTCCGTACTGCTAACATTCTGGAATCATAACAACATCAATTATAAAATCCCTCCTGGCCTCCCTTTGCCAAATCCCGAAAACTTTCGGGACTCTTTGGCAAAGAGGGGTGAGGGGAGATTTTTTTATAAATATAAAATCAACGGCTATTGACTCATGGCTTTCTTTAAGGCATCAACAACTCTTTTATTTTCTTCAGGCAAGCCGATAGTCAACCTGATTTCCCGAGGGCCCATGGGTCTGACAATTATGCCCTGTCTTAATAATTTATTATAAAGGATATTTGAATCCTGTTCCAAAGGCATATAAATAAAGTTTGCTTCTGTGGGTATATATTTCAGGCCGAGTGAATCGAGCTCTTTATAAAGGTACGTCTTGCCTGTCTCATTTATTTCTTTGGCCGACTTAATATGACCTTCGTCCCTGAGCGCCCACAGAGCCGCTTTCTGCGCAATAGAGTTTGTATTAAAGGGGGGCCTGAGTTTATTCATCTCTTCGATTATCTCTTTTTTTGCAATGCCATAGCCTATTCTGAGCCCTGCAAGACCGTATATCTTGGAAAAGGTCCTGAGTACCAGTATGTCCCTGCCTTCTCTGAAGTGTAGAATGCTGTCGGCATAATCCCTGTCCGTAACATATTCATAATAAGCTTCATCGACCACTACCAAAATCCCATCGGGAATCCGGGCCATTAACCGGTCAAATTCGTCCCTTTTATTAATCGTACCGGTAGGGTTATTCGGGTTTGCTATAAATACCATTTTCGTACCGGCAGAGCTTGCATCAGTCATCGCATCAAGGTCATGAATATAACTTCTCAAGGGTATCTCTACAGCCCGGCCGCCCGCAGCTTGAACAGACATAGGATAAACCACAAACGACGGGCGGGCCATTACCGCTTCGTCACCTGGTTTTAGAAACGTCCTTACAGCAATATCAATCAGTTCATTCGAGCCATTCCCCAGGATGATCTCCTCCGCTGAAACAGACATTTTTTCAGATAGTGCCTTCTTGAGGTAATATGCGTTCCCATCAGGATACCTGTTCAGACCGTTTGAACTGTTTGATATCGACAGGTCATCCAATATCGCCTTTAACGCCATAGGCGACGGGCCGAGAGGGTTCTCATTGGATGCAAGTTTTATAGAGTCCTTAATGCCCAGTTCGCGTTCGAGTTCTTCCACAGGCTTACCGGGGACATAAGGTTTTATGTCCGAAATATACGGAGGCGGCTTAATCATCAGACGCCACCGTGCGGATAGGAACCGAGAATCTTGAGATAAAGACAATTGTCTTTTACGGCATCAACCGCCTTCCTCAATTTCTTGTCGTCGATATGTCCCTCCATATCAACAAAGAATATATACTCCCAGGCCTTTCTTTTAGAAGGCCTGGACTCTATCTTTGTAAGGTTGATCTTTACTTTTTTAAATGAGTAAAGGATGTCATAGAGAGCACCGGGCTTGTCTTTGATCGAAAACATGATGGATGTCTTATCGTTGCCCGACTTCGGAGGGAATGCCTTGGAAATAACGAGGAATCTTGTAAAATTATGTTTGCTGTCCTCGATATCCCGCTCTACAAACTGCAGGTTATATACCTTGGCGGCCAACTCGCTTGCGATCGCTGCTGCCTCATCATCTTGAGAGGCGAGGTCTGCCGCCTTTGCCGTGCTCGTGATTTCAAGTATCGGGACATTGGGAAGGTTTGATTCGAGCCATCGCCTGCACTGTGCCGCAGCATGAGGGTTCGAGAAAACCTTTTTTATTTTTGTTTTGTCACCACTTTTCGAAATAAGATTCTGGGATATTTCAAGCATAACCTCGGCGGAAACCTTAAGATCATAATCCACAAAAAGGTCCAGTGTGTAGCTGACAACCCCTTCGGTTGAGTTTTCGATAGGAACGACGCCATATTCCGCCCTATTAGACTCAACAGCATCAAACACACCCTTAATGCTTTCAGTAGGCACAAACAATGCCGATGATCCAAAGTGTCTTAACGCCGCGAGATGTGTAAATGTTGCGAGAGGTCCCAGATAAGCAACTTTTAAAGGTTCCTCAAGGGAAAGGGAGGCGGAGAGGATTTCCCTGTATATAACTTTCAAAGTCTCATTGGGAAACGGTCCTTTATTGAGGCTTGTCAGGCGTTCCAATATCTCCCTTTCACGTTCAGGAGAATAGAACTTTGCATTTTCGTTCCGTTTGATGTGCGCTACATCAAGAACGATATCAGATCTTTTGTTCAGAAGATTAAGGATCTCATTATCAATCTCATCGATCTGTCTTCTTAATTTTTCGAGTTCATTCATAAGAATTTCCGGAAATAATTGTGGTCTCAGTTTTAAAAGACAATTATTTCACTTGTTCCTGCCTTTCGTTTAGATTCTAATATTACTTAATATTACTTATTTTTTCAATTACTTGGCCGGTATTGATTTTCATAAACGCGCCGTCGAGCCTGGAAGAAAACTTGACAGCACGCATCCGGAGGTATTAAATCTAATAAAAGAATGAGCAAGGAGAGAGGGTCAAATGGAATATAATAAACTTGCAATGAGGGAAAAGAAGAAGATAGCCCTCGTTGCTCACGACAACAAGAAAAAGGATTTGCTGGAGTGGGCAAAGTTCAACAAAGACTTGCTGGCCCAGCACGAACTTTACGCTACGGGAACGACCGGCACGCTGCTGGAACAGGAACTGGAAGTTCGGATTAATAAGCTCCAAAGCGGCCCGTTAGGAGGCGACCAGCAGATAGGGGCCAAAATTGCCGAAGGAGAGATCGATTTCATTATCTTTTTCTGGGACCCTCTTGAGCCCCACCCTCACGACCCGGATGTTAAGGCACTCTTAAGAATAGCCATGGTATGGAACATTCCTGTCGCCTGTAACCGGGCGTCTGCAGATTTTATGATCTCGTCGCCGTTGATGGAAGGAGAATATGAGCGTATCGTTCCCGATTATAAGGGTTACAGGGAGCGGCTTAAAAAGGAAACCGCTCCTTAGATCTCTTCCTCGGTAACTATCTCTTTTTTGATCCTGGAAACGAGCTCTTCGAGCACAGGGAAAACAATCGTCCTGAACCTCCCGGCAACCAGTGCGTACATGATGTCGTCGCCGACCTTAAGCATGCCTTCGTTTATCCAGCCTTTAACAGAAACGATGCCGTCTCTTTTCCCCAGTTCATCCAATAAGCCGGCCAGCTTTTCCTTGTCGTAGGAAAGGTGCATCCCCTTGACGGGCTTCCCCTCCTTTGAGGTAGCCCTGACCATGCCGTTGTGAACAAGGATCATCCCGAGGTCCTTAAAATCCGAGCCCTTCTTGATCTCATTAATCCATTGCTCAAGCATTTTACCTCTCTAACCAATCAAAACTTGTCTGTGCCTTATTTCATTCTATTCCATAAATCCAATTTTTTGAAGACCTTTTTTTGAAGATGAATTTTTAACCAGCGCTCCGCTCCGGGTCAGTCTATTTATAAGCTCTGTGTGATATGACGGCGTAAATATCCATTTCTTTTTCATTAGCTTATAGTAATCATCAACAGAAATACCTCTCTCAAATTCCTTCAGGGTCAATCTAAATGTTTCATAGGTCATGGTGAGAATTTCATCGACAAGAAAGATATACACAGTCTTTTCGAGTTTTAAGTCTTTTACATCTTCTTTATCCAGTCTTTTCAGGAAATTCCCGAGATCGAGATAATCATGTTCATGAATGGATATTAAATCATGATTCAGTTTCAGATGCCCTGTCTTATAAGCGCGCGGGTCAACCGGCTGTTTATTGACACCGATCTTTCTAATATTGAGATTAATCAGATCGTCGATAAAAGGGATTCTCTCCAGCAGTGATTTATCGCCTGCAATTTTCTGTTTTAGAAAATTGAGCAGTTCGCGATGATCAAAAGCTGCAAAGACATTATCTTTTTTATTTGAATAAGATTCAAAAATAATATTCTCGAATATATCTATTATCAGTCCATCGAGACACTTGAACATGATATGGAACATTTCATGGGAATAATTCTCAAGAGACTTGAACATTAATATCATTAATTCACATCTGAAGATTTCGCTTTTTGATAGAGACTCGGGAATGTATACGCACAGGTTATCAGCGTGAAGACTCTCCTGAGCCTGAACCTTGAGCTTTCGGATGGCGGATAAGAGGGTATCGAAGTCCTTCGGCCGCTTTATATAGTCTTCCCAATAGCGGCTTGCAACGTCGGTCGAGAGATGATCATAAAAGATACTCGTATTTGTAATATTGTCACAAAGCAAATCGTACTTCAGCCGGAATATCTCTGCAATCTCTTTCTTCATATCGGAATATGTTTTGGCGGTATCATGGTACCGGCTGAAAAAGACGGAGACATTGATGTTGTCTCCGAGATGGTTATTGATGAGGGCGAGATTCTCTTTCAATTCGCCGGCGGAATAATAGACTTTGCCTTTTTTTATCTTTTTTCTCCTATCGTCATCAAAGACCTCGGGCGACAACTCGAAAACCGGCTTATTTCCGTATGAAATAAAGAGGTCTTCATATAATTCCAGGAACTCCCTGTCAAAGAGCTGCCACGCTCCGTAATTCAAATGGAAAGTTTTTATGAGAGATTCATCTTCCTTCATTTCAACGAAAAGCGCCTTGATATAATCCCTGTCATTCTCATAGCAAAGATAAATCTTTTTCGTAAAATTCTTAAGACGTTTTAGGTCTGCAACAACAGCATCGACGGACCTATTCACCGGGGTGACCCTTGCGCTGTGCGACCTGAACGCCGCACAACTCCCGCCGCAGTAGCGGCAAGCATGAGCGCATCCCCTGCCGATAAATACGGGGAAGCCGAGTTTCTTATCCGTTGCATCAATATACAATTCATAATCGTAAAGATAGGTCAACCTGCTGAATGAGATGTCTGAAAGCGTCTCCCGGTCGATGAAGTAAGACACCTTGTTCGACCTTATACCGGAAGGGCTTCTGTATATAAAATTGGGAACATCAAAAGGTTCCGTACCATTAAGCAAAAGTTCGAGGGGCATCTCGGGGTCGCCTTTTACCACATAATCTAGGAACCGGTATTTTTCGAGAAGGTTCTCACCAAAATATCCGGCCGTAAATCCCCCGCATACTATACGGATATTTTTGTTGCAAGATTTTACCTGTTTACAAGTCCGGATGAAGCCTTCAGCGGTCTCCTGCCAATGAAATATAACGCCTACATGTGTAGGCTGGAACACTTCCATATAATGTTTAAGAATTTTGCCTGTTTCAGTTCCTTTGTAGACAGCAAGATTCAGAAGCTTCACCGGAATATTCTTCCGGCTCAAATAATCGCAAATCCCGAAAGTCCCCATGGGGATATAGAAGAAATAATCACTGGGGCAGTTAATGATCAAGAGTCTCGATTGCATATTGTCCTTTTTTTGAACCGCGTTTTTATATGAGTATATAATAACCGACTATTTGGCTTATCCGTGAACAATTAACCCGGAGAATGCGGTTGATGTCAGATTCAGGCAGGCATAGTGACATAAAAATCCCGAAAGCCTTCGGGACAGAATTTGGGCTTTCTATGCTACATGTTTCTTCTGAATAAAAATATTGGGTGGCCTTGATATCCGACCACCCCCAAATGAGCTGCTGTCAAGCTTTTTCTGCCACTATGCCTCTCGGATATTCAGTGAATTGAGTTTTTGGGTTGAGTTTCGTTTTCGCAACTGATTTTTGGGGGTCAATCGTTCAGCTGCAGTCGTTGTCCGATAATTTGTCCCTTATGAAATCCATGAGCTCCCGGATCATCCCATTATTAGCCGCATCTCTGAATCTAATCCCTGCCTTATAGATCGGAACCATTTCACCTGACGGCCTTTCACCCAGTTCATTCAGCCTGGACCAGATGACAACTCCACTCACCGGCAGGACCTTATTTTGAAATTCTAATTTCAGCGGATACACCCTGCCGATTTCCATCCTTCTGTCCGCATTCAATGAAACACCATTTGCACTTATATCGTTTAGTTTCACCATGCTGGCAAATATCATTCTGCCGGTAATATCCAGGCCTTTGACTTTGAATCTTCCGTGCTGTCTTTTTTCCTGCTTCCCTTGAAAAGACATTTCGAATTTATCTCTACAGTAAGGATTTATTTTTATGGGTCATAGACAGAGTTTGTCTTTGCCACGGCAGTATAATACCACCAAAGGGATATAATTTAGCAAGAGCTATATTTTCATCAATAGTGCGGGTATGGTTTCAGTGCCCGACAGGATAAAGAACGGTTTGTTGCAACTGTTCTGAGGGGCAATCGCTGCCCAAGGAGATAGCTCATCATGAGAATCTGCGGCAGAAGATGGAAGCAGCGCGTCGGGAGATAGAGGAGCGTGCACGGCAGGGGGCTGAAGCTGAGCGTGCGGAATATGAGACAGACGAGAGGCCCTGATCAATTCGGGGAGGACGAGATTGCGTACGATACTTATGACGACCCTTGCGATGGTCTTCGGCATGATGCCGCTGGCTTTCGCCCTTGGTTCAGGCGGCGAGATGAGGGCCCCTATGGCACGGGCGGTCATCGGAGGGCTTATCACCTCCACCGTCCTGACGCTGCTCGTTGTTCCCGTAATGTACACGGTGCTGGATGATTTCGGCGGCTGGCTGAAAAAGCGGTTCTCATCGAGGAAGAAGGCGGCCGCATGAAATTCGCCTTTTTTCTTGCCTCGGTGCTGATCTCTCTTATGCTGCCCTTTAAGGCTATGGCAGAGGATATTAAGATCCTTACTCTGGAACAGGCGTTGCAGATTGCCTCCGAAAAGAACCGTGACATCCAGAAGGCGATGGAATATTCCCGCTGGGTCCAGGGAAAATATGTGGAAGAGAGGGCAGCCGCTTTCCCCCAGTTGACCATGACCGGTTCTGGCGCAATCCAGCAAGATAAGACCTTGGTCCTAACTGCCGCTTCACTTCCTGATAAACTGAAGACTGTCACCGCAGAGGTCGGCGTTACTCAGACTCTTTTCGCCTGGGGCAAGGTAGGGGGCTGCCGTACGCGCGGCGAAGGAAGGTCTCAAGACGGCAGAGGAGCAGTTGAGGCTCTATCGCCAGGCTGCTTTCAGAGATGTCTCGATCTCCTTCTTTGACGTCCTCCTCGCGAAGCGGATCCATTCCATTGCGGTGCAGGACCTTGCACAGAAGGAGCGGCACCTTGAAGAAGCGCGCCGCAAGTTCACAGCCGGCGTGGCCACAGACTATGAGGTGTTGGCCGCCGAAGTGGCGGTCGAAAACGCCAGGCCGGAAGTGATACGCAGCGAAAACCAGATACGGACTTCTTTGGACAGACTACGCTTCCTCCTTGCCTTCGAGGGAGAAAGTTTCAACGTGACCGGCAGTCTGGAGACATCCGTTTCACCGGTTCCCGCTTATCAGGAAATTTATACCGCAGCTCTCGAACAGCGGCCTGAGATGAAGGATCTCCGCCTCCGCGCAGCGATGGCAGGAGAACTGGTAAACATAGCCTCAGCTGAAGATAAGCCGCGCCTCGAATTCAGAGGAGGTTACGGCTGGAAAGGGCTTGAACTGGGCGGGATGAGCCTCAGCGGTCAGGCATGGAACGCCGGACTTTACCTCACGTTCCCCTTCTTCGACGGTATGCGCACCAGAGGGAAAGTCGCCCAGGCTGAAAGCGACCGCCGCAGTCTGAAAATAGACAAATCTAAACTCGCGGATTCGATCGCCCTCCAGACCCGTGAAGCCCTGAATGCGGTGGCTGAGGCTGAGAAGATCGTAGAAGCCCTCTCCGGCACTGTTTCCCAGGCAGAGAAATTACTGTTCCTTTCCGAAAAAGGATATGAATTCGGGGTAAAGATCCGGCTCGAAGTGGAGGACGCCGAGTTAAAATTGCAGCAGGCAAAAGGGAATCTCTCCCGTGCCTGGAGAGACTACCGTGCTGCGCGAGTTAACCTTCTATGGGTGATGGGAGAGCTAGGGGAAAATGTACATCAATAGAGTTTTGTCCATGGAGCCCAGCCGTGTCACGGATTGGACATGATGAACCGCGGTGCAATTCAGGAGAGTAGAGAAGAAGCAATGAAAGCGAGGTCTCTTATTGTTAGCGCATCCGGAGATTGAGTCATATCTTAAAAAATTTATAATGGCTGCTGAACAAAAATGCTGCGCGAAATGAAGCAAACAGCGAAACCTAACAGAACTGCGATGTTGAGTTCGAATAAGCGTTATTCCGCTGCGGCAGTTGCGGAATGACGTGTGAAGCCGCTGTGCCAGATATGGCGATTCGATCAATTCTCTCGGAACTTTTTCTATCGAAGTGGGTATGATGTATGGTGCATCTGACTTCTTTTGATCTGCATAAGATCATCCAGAGATAAAGAGGTCGGTTGGGAATGCGTCCATGGTGGCCGGACAGTATGCCAAGGTCTGATTTCAGACAACAGAGAAGTGGGGCGAAACAGAATGCTGTTTTCGCAGGCTGATAGAGATATGATTTTTGTGCTGTCGACGGTATTCATGAGTATTGATCCGGAGGGCCATTGCACCTGGAAGGAAGCAAATGCTCAACCATGACCATCGTGCCCTTCTTGCAAACTGGACAAGTATTGATATCGATGCCGCAAATTCTGAGCAACTGATCCTGCCAGGTCTCTGGTCTTTCTTTTTCTTTTGTTACAGTGTTACAACTGCCAATGAGCTTACGGCATAGAGCGATGTTGTCTTTACGTCTTCTGTTTGGCTGAAGTCCGTAGTGTCTTATGCGCACATAGCGATGGGGAAGTACATGAAGGAGGAACCTTCTTATGAACTCATCAGCCCTGAGAGTCATGGTCTTTTGTTTATCATCATCGGCATAGTCCCGCCAGCGGAAGGAGACATTGCCGTCCTGGACTCTGAGGATGCGGTTATTGCTGATGATCCATAAGGTTCTGCCCCCAGGTATGGAGGATGCCGATAAACCCTGTGCATGCGCCAAGATGCTTCGGATTATTGGAGAGCTCCATAAGCGTCTCGGAGACCGAGCGGAACAGTATATTGTACATGACCCTCTGGTTCATGATGACCAGGGGATTTAACTCCGAGGGTATGGTAAATACTACGTGGAAGTATTGAATGGGCAGTAGGTCTTCGCATCTGGCCTCAATCCACTTTTCTTTCTGCAGGGTCTGGCACTTGGGACAGTGTCCCGAAAGCATTCGGGACAGGAGTTGTAGGAGATGTCCACATGGCCGCAGCTATACTTATACCTATGTCCGCCAAGGGTTGCAGTCCTGCACACCTCAATGGCATGCATTGCGCAATAATATCACGGGACTATTTTGAGAATAAACCGAACCGTGATAAAGTTTAAGAAGTGCAGATCAGAGAGATAAAGGCAAAAAGTATTTTATCTAAATCCCAGGTCCTCTGAAGTGAAGAAAAAAGGTCGGGAGGTATGGATAAGCAGCATATGCGATCTTTTATTGGTGTTTGGATCATAGATCCCTATACTTTCAAATAAATAGACCTTCCTTTCAGGGAAGAATCAGGCGCACTATCAGGCTTTACTTTGAAAAAGGATTCAATAATAATGGAACAAATGAAAATGGCGGACAAGCAGCAATCAGGAAACGCCGTTGCGGTAGAAACTTTCGGACTCAATCGCCGCTTCGCTTCTCTGGTGGCTGTGGATAATCTGAATTTAAGGGTGCCTTCGGGGGACATTTTTGGTCTGCTGGGAACTAACGGAGCAGGCAAGAGCACTACTATTAAGATGTTAACAACTTTGCTGCCACCAAGTATTGGCACGGCGCGGGTGGCGGGTTTTGATATCATCCGGGAACCGCGAGAAGTCCGAAAAAATATTGGTTACGTTTCGCAGATGCTGTCTGCCGACGGGGAATTAACAGGCTACGAGAACCTTCTTATTTCGGCAAAACTATATGGGATCCCCAAAATCGAGAGAGAGAAACGCATAAAACAGGCCCTCGATTTCATGGAACTCTCTCGCGTTGCTTCCATGTTAGTCAGCCATTATTCAGGAGGGATGATCAGGAGATTGGAGATCGCTCAATCCATGTTGCACCGTCCGGCCATTCTCTTTCTTGATGAACCGACTGTGGGACTCGATCCTGTCGCTAAACACTCAGTGTGGCAACGTATCCGCTATCTGCGTCAGGAATTCGGGACCACTATCTTTATGACCACTCATGATATGGAGGAAGCTGATAAGCTCTGTGACCGTGTGGCATTCATGCATCAGGGGAGCATAGTAGCAATGGATTCGCCGGTGAAACTTAAAAATACCATAGGTCCGGAGGCCACTTTGGACGACGTATTTATTCAATGCACCGGAACATCGATGGATGAGAGAGGAGATTATAGGGATGCAGCAAGAACCCGTCACACCGCCGAACGCGTGGAATAGAAGTCGTGATTTTGTGGCCTTCTGGCGACAGACCTTAGCCGTTGCTGAAGCTGATGTCCGCAAGTTGGGTCACGATCCCGTCGAATTGCTGACGAGGATGACCCAGCCCGCGCTATGGCTGTTAGTCTTCGGCCAGGTATTCACGCATGCGAAAATAATTCCCACAGGTGGAATTTCATATGTCGATTTTATCACCCCCGGAATCCTCGCGCAAAGTGTCCTATTTATCGCGATATTCTATGGGATTTCAGTAATATGGGAACGCGATCTTGGAATTCTGCAAAAGTTTCTGGTCAGCCCTGCTTCTCGCTACGCACTTGTACTGGGCAGAGCTCTCTCTGCAGGAGTACGCGGTCTGTCTCAGGCCTTTATCGTGTACGTTCTTGCTTTCATACTCGGCGTTCACCTTCGTCTTGATCTCGGAAGCATTACAACTGTTCTTGCGGCCGTAATGACAGGATCCGCAATCTTTTCCACATTTTCTCTGATTGCGGCTTGTATCGTCAAAACGCGGGAACGCTTCATGGGAATTGGTCAGGTGTTAACCATGCCGCTTTTTTTTACCAGCAATGCAATTTATCCCTTAAGCATGATGCCGTCTTGGCTGCGTAGCATCTCCAGGATGAACCCTCTTACGTATCAAATCGATGCAATCAGAAGCACTATGATTGAAGGCGGCCAAAGCATATTCGGCTCAGGCGTTGACTTTGCGGTGATGCTGGCCATACTTGCATTACTTATCGCAATAGCGACAAAGCTTTATCCAAACATAATCAACTAAGAAAGGCATTTGCAACATGTGGTTAGAGCACACGGGATGGCGTCAAGTCTTGAAACATCAGATTTCATTTTTCTGACATGCTCACAGCTTTGCTCACAGGAAGATAGTGAATCCTTATATGATCGGCGCTATCTTTAAATGGGAATCCGTATTTGACATGGGCTTGCGTATTATTCTCTCCCGTTTCAGCTTCTGTTTCTCTGCGAAAATGGCCGGAAACGGAGGTCTGCCAGGATGCGAGCGTACAGAATTCCAGGGACACCATACTTAATTCTTGACTTGGTACTTAGTAATCCATAGTATAATCGCATGGCAAGAATCGCACGGATTGTGGCCGACCTTCCGCATCATATAACTCAGCGCGGTAACCGGAGGCAGAAGACTTTTTTTCAAGACGAAGACTACCGGTTGTATCGAAGCCTTATGGCAGAATGGTGTAATGAGCATACCGTCGAGGTCTGGGCATCTATGGCAGGGACGATTTCACTCGTTTCCGATGGATGAAAGTTATTATCTCACTGTTGCACGATATGTGGAACTCAATCCTGTAAGGGCGAAACTTGTATCACAGCCTGAGGACTACCGGCGGAGCAGTGCATCTGCCCATTTGTCAGGCAGAGATGATATGCTCGTTAAAGTTGCAGAGAACCGCTCGAATTATTCAACAAACATAATGTTGAATATATGATCGTAGGAGGATATGCCCTCGCCTTTCACCAGCTCCGCGTTACACCGGTGATTTAGATATATTCATTCGCCCTGATTCGCATAACGCAAAGCGTATCGTGAGAGCGCTTGAAGATTTCGGTTTTGAGTCAGTGGGATTAACTGCAGCAGATTTTGAAAAACCGGATAATGTAATTCAACTCGGTGTTCCTCCTGTCAGAGTCGATATCGTAACATCACTCACCGGAATTTCCCGGGGAAATGCCTTTAAGAACCGGGTTCAAGGCAGATATGGTGATGTACAAGTCGATTACATTGGACGCAAACAATTCATTCACAATAAAGAATCAATGGGCAGGCAAAAGGACCTCGCGGATATCGAAGCCCTCGGTGAAGAATGAACGATCCTGCCTTGTGCAGGGTCATTCTTTTCAGACTGTTCAACATAAAGATTAAAAATTAACTACAAGCCCTTCCTTCTTAAATGTGAGATTTTCCTTAATACATCCCTCTGTCCAGAGTCCTGTACTGTATTGCTTCGGAGACGTGGTGGGAGCGTATCTCTTCCGAGGCTTCAAGGTCTGCGATGGTCCGGGACACTTTCAGTATCCTCGTGTATGCTCTCGCGGAAAGTGAGAGTTTTTGCATCGCCGAGTCCAGAAGGGCTTGCGCGTCCGGCTTCAGGGAGCAATTTTTTTTGATGTGCCTTGCTTTCATCTGTCCGTTTGAGTAAATCCTTTTATCATTCTTAAACCTGTCAAGTTGAATTTCCCGCGCCTCAACAACTCTCTTCCTTATATCTTCCGATCGCTCTCCGGAATGATCCTTAGATAATTCCTTATAGGGCACTGAAGGCACTTCCACATGAATATCAATCCTGTCCAGCAGAGGGCCTGATACCCTGTGCCTGTATCTGTGTATCTGCCCCGGCGTGCATGTGCACTGGTGGCGTCCGTCACCGAAATATCCGCACGGGCAGGGGTTCATTGCGCTAACAAGCATTAACGACGCCGGATACGTTATTGATGCTACTGCCCTGGATACAGTCACCTCCTCGTTTTCGAGCGGCTGCCTCAGTACCTCAAGTACATTTCTCTTGAATTCGGGCAGTTCATCTAAGAAAAGGACGCCGTTATGTGCAAGACTCACCTCTCCCGGTTTTGGGACCTGTCCGCCGCCGATCAAGGCAACATCCGATATGGTGTGATGAGGAGCACGAAAAGGTCTAACGGCGAGCAGCGATTGCCTGTCCCTGAGGAGCCCGGCGACGCTGTGGATCCTTGTAGTCTCCAACGCCTCATCGAATGTCATGCCCGGCAGAATTGTCGGCAGCCTCTTGGCAAGCATTGTTTTACCTGAACCGGGAGGACCTATCATCAGTACATTATGGCCCCCGGCAGCGGCAACTTCAAATGCCCTTTTTGCGTGCTCCTGGCCTTTGACGTCCACAAAATCATCCTCGTAGACAGAATTTTCCTTTATTGCGCTGCAGACGTCGACATCAAAAGGCATCTTGAAGTTTGTATCTTTCAGAAATTCTATCACATCGGGAAGGCTTTTCAGTCCGAAGACAGGCACGCCCTTAACCACCGCCGCCTCCGGCGCATTTTCCTCAGGGAGGACCACCCCTTTCAGACCGAGCTCTCTTGCCAGCATGGCTATTGAAAGCGCCCCTCTGACGGGCTTTATCGATCCGTTCAGAGAAAGCTCCCCTGTAAATAGAAAGCCGTCGACTAAAGATAATTCGAGAACACCCTCAGCCACAATGATTCCGATTGCAATAGGGAGGTCAAAGGATGATCCCTCTTTCTTGAGATCGGCCGGAGCAAGATTGACAGTTATCTGCTTGAGCGGGAAATGGAACCCTATATTTTTGAGGGCCGCTCTTACTCTGTCTCTCGATTCTTTGACGGCCGCATCGGGCAGACCTACCATAGAGAAATGAGGGAGGCCCCTGGATGTTATATCCACTTCGACATCTACCGGATGCGCGTCGATTCCTATAATACTAGCGCTGAGAACTTTTGAAAGCATAAGCTTAATTATATTTTTAACCGCTCTAAAAAGCAATATGTTAAAATAAGCATTGCCTCTAATTATTAAAGGAGATTCAATGGCAAAAGTGCCGGTAAGTATAGAAGAAGAGATGAAGGGTTCTTACCTCGATTACGCGATGAGCGTAATCATAGGAAGGGCATTGCCGGAAGTCAGAGACGGCCTGAAACCCGTTCAAAGAAGGATCCTCTATGCAATGTTCAGAGAGGGCTTGCTCCCTGGCAGGAAATATTCCAAATCCGCGGGCGTGGTGGGCGAAGTCTTAAAAAAATACCATCCCCATGGTGACACGGCCGTGTATGATGCAATGGTCAGGCTTGCCCAGGACTTTAATATGCGCTATCCCCTTGTTGACGGGCAGGGCAACTTCGGCTCTGTTGACGGAGACCCCGCCGCGGCATACAGATACACGGAAGCGAGGCTTGCGGCGATTGCGGAGGAACTGCTTGCAGACATAGACAAAGATACTGTTGACTTTATCCCGAATTTTGATGAAACAACCGAAGAGCCTCTCGTCCTTCCTTCAAGAGTTCCGAACCTGATCGTCAACGGGTCTGCGGGAATTGCAGTCGGCATGGCAACGAACGTACCACCGCACAATCTTGGGGAGATTATCGACGGACTCGTGCTTCTGGTCGATCATCCTGATACCACATTAAAAGACCTGATGTCCTGCATTAAAGGCCCTGATTTCCCGACAGGCGGTATCATCCACGGCACCGACGGCATAGTCCAGGCTTACAATGAAGGCAAGGGGCTTATCAAAGTCAGGGCAAAGGCGAGGATAGAGCGCGAATACAGGGGCGGAGAGAATATCATAATTACCGAACTCCCTTATCAGGTGAACAAGGCGCGTCTCATCAAGAATATTGCGGAGCTCGTGAGAGAAAAAACGATAGAGGGCATATCTGAACTCAGGGATGAGTCTGACAGGGACGGTATCAGGGTCGTCGTGGAACTCAAGAGAGGTGAGATTGCAGAGGTTGTCCTCAATAACCTTTATAAGCACACACAGATGGAGACGACCTTCGGGATAATAATGCTTGCCCTCGTCAACGGCCAGCCCCGGATATTGAAACTGAAAGACCTCCTCAAGCACTTCTTACAGCACAGAAGAGACGTGGTTCTCAGGAGAACACGCTTTGAGCTGAGAAAGGCTGAAGAGCGGGCGCATATACTTGAAGGTCTGAAGATCGCCCTCGATCATCTGGATGAGATAATAGCGCTTATCAGAAGATCGAAGAACCCTGAAGAGGCAAGGACCGGGTTAATGAGGGATTATCCTCTTACGGAGATTCAGGCCCAGGCCATTTTGGATATGAGGCTCCAGAGGCTGACCGGACTCGAAAGGGAGAAGATCGTAAGGGAATATACGGAGACCTTAAAGGAGATAGAAAGGCTTAAAGCGATACTCGAAAACGAAGCGCTCGTTGCACAGATTATCAAAGATGAACTCCTTGAGATCAAGAGCAAATACGCGGATGAAAGAAAAACCGAGATCACCGCGGAAACCAAAGAGATTACCATGGAGGACCTTATAACCGATGAAGAGACGGTCATCACTCTCTCGCATCAGGGGTATATAAAAAGAAATCCGTTAAGCGCATACAGGAGCCAGCGCCGGGGCGGTAAGGGTTCGACGGGGATGGAGACAAAGGAAGAAGATTTTGTCAGGGAGCTCTTCATTGGCGCGACCCATGATTACATGCTCTTCTTTTCCAACCTCGGCCGGCTCTACTGGCTTAAGGCATATCAGTTACCGGAGGCGGGCAGGGCCGCAAAAGGCAAAGCGCTGGTGAATCTGCTCGCTCTTACGGAAGGCGA
Organism: Thermodesulfovibrionales bacterium; assembly: GCA_963716185.1. Lineage (GTDB taxonomy): Bacteria > Nitrospirota > Thermodesulfovibrionia > Thermodesulfovibrionales > SM23-35 > CAVZMO01. The sequence goes on along the minus strand of OY970295.1, from coordinate 1,601,195 downwards.
AAGGATCACGACAGCCCTTCCTGTTCGTGATTTCAAAGAGGGTTTTCTCGTGATGTTTACCAAGGACGGTACTGTAAAAAAGACCGCTCTTGAGGAATACAGCAACCCCCGTGGCAAAGGGATTATCGGGATCACGCTTGATGAAGGTGACGAACTGATAGCGGTAAGAAAAACAGACGGGAAGAGCGACCTCATCATAGGTACCAAAAACGGCCTTTCGATCAGGTTCAATGAGGAAGATGTGCGCGGCATGGGACGCACCGCTAAAGGGGTCCGGGGCATTAAACTCATGAAAGGGGACGAAGTTGTTTCTGCCGAAGTGGCGGGAGAAAAAACAGCCATCCTCACCGTAACGGAAAAGGGTTTCGGAAAGCGTTCCAGGGTGGATGAGTACCGAGTTCAGAGCCGGGGCGGCAGAGGCGTCATCTCTATCAAGATTACCGAAAAAGGCGGCAAGGCAGTGGGGCTCATGCAGGTGAGAGACGAGGATGAAGTCGTTATGATAACCAGTTCAGGCAAGCTCATAAGGACCCTTGCAGGAAACATTTCGCTCCACGGAAGGAATACCCAGGGTGTAACGCTCATGGATGTCGAAGGTGATGACAAAATCGTCAGCATAGGTAAGGTTGCGGAGAGGGATTAGGTTATTCGTGTCCGTTATTTGCGGACACTAATAACGACAATTTTCACGTGTTTATTTGTCCTATAAGAAGTCTATCCTCGAATATCCTATCTTCAGGGGACGGCTGTGCCACGGGGTCTCCTGTACCGGATGCGTGGCAATCTACACACGTCATTTCGTCGCTAACAGGAAGAACCGTTCTCATCGATGCAAGAATTCTGCCCCGCTGATTTTTAGCTGTTACTTTTACCATGGGATAACAGTTGGTCTTGCCTTTGTCATCATAAGGCACTGCAGGAATTCCCTCTGCCTTCCAAAACCCCTGAGATGAGTCATAAGACAACACTGCAGGTTTTTTCGACTGGACGTGATTTCCGGCCAGTCCTATGTCCACAGGAAGACTGACGCCGAAGATCGGCAATACCCAGTTCCAGAAATCAGTCTTTCCCCGGCTTGTCGCATTGATAGATTTGTGGGTATCCCTTGTTGCCTGATAAGTGACAACCGCTTCTCCCGTGATGAGTTTGCCTGTCTTTCGGTCGACGAGCTGGGCATGCAGATTATTGTACGGCGGCAATATGGCAAACACTGAATAGTCATGGTCTATACAATGCATGCCGAGATCGTTCCAGGAAATTAATGTGTATCCGGATGAAAGATTTTCTCCCTTACCAGCGTCGGGATTGACAAAAAATAGGTACAACGTAACTACAACCATTAAACATATAAATTTTTTCATCTTTCTGCCTCTGTTAATTCATAAATTTTATGGATGCGGCAGGTACACTATCCGGAATAGCTCTTCTCTAAAGCATTTTTACAACGCATGTAGTTCCCCACCGAAATGACAGTTTATTCAAAAAAAATGCCAATTCATAACTGCCTAATTTTTAGGAATAGTTGATCTCATGAGAAAATTGTGGACAAGGCAAAATTCCTTTCAGTTAGGGAATTCTGTCCAGGGCAATTTCTGTTTTTTTGAGCCGAAAAGCTGGAAGGGACCCGAGGAAAATCTCAAAATTCATACACTACGCCATCCGCTGCAGAAAAAACACCTTGAAACTTTTCCGGTCCGTTTCCGGGAATTCAGCAAAAACAATATATTGCACATTGGTATCTCTTTTGCTTTTAGATCGCTGGAATGATCAAGAGTGATTGGGAATAATAGTGATCGCTTCAAAATCCTGAAGCACAATAGCAAATATGCAGGCAAATGTTTTTTATTCTGCTGTGGCTGATAACAGCGGATCAATTAATACAACAAGCGAGGGTACGATTCTTTCCCGCGCGGCAGCTGACCGTCCCTCTTCGGTGATGATAACAAAAGTGTCTTTGTACCTAACGGGACCCAGATTTCTTGTTCGCTCTGCCACGAGAATCCTTTGTCCGGAGGAGGGAATTAGATCGTACACAATTACAGACTTGTAAAAAGCGGACCTGTTAAAAGTTAAAAAAATAGTGGCAGGAGTAAACTCCTGCCACTATAAAGGTGGGAGTTACCCAACAGATCGAAAAAGTTATTATTTTATATTAGCTAAAGCTAAAATAAATGGCAAGAAAAAAAATAGCAATCATTAATTTAAAAAATTTATTAGCTTATAAGGAAGACTAAAAACGGATCAGAGTTTCCTGAGACAGAGGCTGATTCTGAAATATTTAAAATCTTTATTTTTCTTTTCTTTTGAAAAGATAAGGGGTTCCTGTCTGTCATCCATGAATATTATCACATCATCTTTAGTTATGAACTTCCTGATCGAGATACCCTGGACAGAACAAACGAAGACTGTATCACCGTTCGAGACCTCTTTGTTCGGCTCAACCAGGATCAGGTCGCATAAGTCCAACCCGCAGCAAGATGACAGGCCTTTGGGTGTAATATAAAAAGCGTTGGCATCGTCCGTTGTAGCATACTCAAACGTGGCGGCAACCAAAGACGGATAATCCAAATCAGCGCATTCAGTCCAGTCCTGCATTTTAATTTCATCCAGAACAGGAATTTTTCGCGAAAATAAAACTCTGTCTGAAACATCCGCGTCCATTATGAGAAGAGTTTCTAACGGGACTTCTAAAGCTTTTGACAACTTTAAGAGTGTTTCCCGCCCGGGTCTTCTTATCCCTGTAATAAGCTGGCTGACATAAGCGCAGCTCACTCCCATTCTTTGAGCAAGGGTTATGGCTTTTATGCCCCTCGCCTTAGTTAGTTTTCTGAGTTTTTCGCCGAACGCCATATTCTCTCTATTATAGTGGATATACAGAATTTGTTTAGCAGACGTTTTTCTCAACTTGCTTAATTTATTGGGGAAAAAAAATACCCGAAATATAGCATAAGATAAAATAAATTTAATCAGATAACGGTCCACTGCTGCGGAAGGAAAAGCCTCTCATAAGTCATAAGGGCAAAACTGTCCGTCATCCCCGCAATAAAATCACATACTCTCCGATGCTTGTTAAGCTTCTCTTCCCCGGGAACGACCGAAAAGACTTCTTCAGGATGTTCTATGTAGTATGAATATAAATCACTAAGGATCTTTTTTGCCTTTTTGAATTCTTGCCTTAAATTATCGCCTTCATATACAGATTCGAAAAGGAAGTCTCTGAGAAAACAGGTGGCGGACAATATCTCATCTCTCATGCATAGGTCCTCAAGATCATTTTTTAATGACTCGTGGACAATGGCTTTAACCATTGTATCTATTCTTTTCGAATGAGTATCGCCGAGGGTCCTGAGAATCTTTTTGGGAATGTCCGACTTCCTGATTACACCTGCTCTGAGCGCATCATCAAGGTCATGGTTTACATAGGCGATGATGTCCGATACGCGTACTACAAGTCCTTCGAGAGTATTGGCCCTGTCAGCCTTTGCCTCAGGTATTATTTTACCTTTGCCCTTTGAGTGCTTTGCTATTCCATCCCTGACCTCGTAAGTGAGGTTCAGACCCTTGCCGTTATGTTCGAGGAAATCAACGACCCTGACACTCTGTTTATAATGATCAAAGCCGCCCGGGTGTATTTCTCTGAGGATGGCTTCTCCTGCGTGTCCGAAGGGTGTATGGCCGAGGTCGTGTCCGAGCGCTATGGCTTCCGTCAGATCTTCATTTAATCTCAGAGCTCTTGCTATAGTCCTTGCGATCTGAGACACTTCGAGGACGTGCGTCAGACGTGTCCTGTAATGGTCCCCTTTCGGAGCAAGAAATACCTGTGTTTTATGCTTCAGCCTTCTGAACGCCTTCGAGTGTATGATCCTGTCCCTGTCCCTCTGAAAGCAAGTCCTTATCTCACCCTCTTGTTCGGGTTTCAGTCTGCCTTTGCTCTGAGAACTGAGACAAGCATTAGGATGAAGTATTTTACGCTCTATCTCTTCTGTCTGCTCGCGGATAGTCATAACTTTTATAAGGGTTCAAGGAATGGAGGGAGCAAGGGGTCGGGTGAAACAATATGTATGGGACTTATTTTATCACCTCCATATCCATATAAGGTCTTAAAACCCCGGGCACGACAACGCTTCCGTCCTTCTGCTGATAATTTTCCAGGATAGCTACAAGAGTCCGGCCTATCGCAAGGCCGGAACCGTTTAATGTGTGAACAAACTCTGTCCCCTTTTTGCCTTCCCGCCTGAACCTTATATTAGCCCTCCTCGCCTGGAAGTCTGCAAAATTCGAACAGGAAGAAATCTCCCTGTATCTCTGCTGTCCAGGCAGCCATACTTCAAGGTCATAAGTCTTTGAAGCCGAAAACCCCAAATCTCCCGTACAGAGGGCGACAACCCTGTACGGCAGTTCCAGTTTTTGAAGGATATCTTCGGCAGCTCTTGTCAAAGTTTCAAGTTCATCAAGAGAGTCTTCCGGTTTTACGAATTTCACAAGTTCTACTTTGTTGAACTGGTGCTGTCTGATAAGCCCTCTTACATCTTTTCCATAAGAACCGGCCTCCCGTCTGAAGCAAGGGGTATATGCAGTGTAATAGATCGGAAGATCTTTTTCGCTTAGGATCTCATTCCTGTGGATGTTGGTAACCGGCACTTCGGCCGTAGGTATAAGATAAAACTCGGGTTCGGATATAGTGAACAGTTCATTGGCAAATTTTGGAAGCTGGCCCGTTCCTGTCATGCTGTCTTTATTAACAATTATAGGAGGGAGCACCTCTTTATATCCCTTTGATGTATTCAGATCCAGCATGAAGTTCATCAATGATCTCTCAAGTTTTGCACCGGCCCCTTTTATAAGGGAAAACCTGGCGCCCGCGATCTTTGACGCCCTTTCGAAATCAATAATATCCAACATCGTACCGATGTCCCAGTGATTAAGGGGCTCAAAATCAAATATTCCGGGCTCCCCCCATTTTCTTATCTCAATATTCTCTGTCTCATCCTTACCGACAGGCACGGAATCATGAGGAATATTCGGGATGTTCAATAAGAACTCATTGGTGTTTTCCTCGAGGATTTTGATTTTATCGTCCATTTCTTTAATCCTGTCGGAAACCAATTTCATCTCTTCAATAAGTTTGGACGCATCCTTCTTCTGAGTTCTTAACTTCCCGATCTCTTCGGATACCACATTCCTTTTATTTCTGAGTTCTTCAGACTCTCGGAGAAGCAACCGCCGCTGTTCTTCAAATTCCAGGAATTTATCGAGCGGCAGGGAATAATTCCTGTTCTCAAGGAATTTTTTTACAATATCAACATGTTCTCTCACAAACTTCGCATCGAGCATGGATGTTCTCCTTTCAGAATAAACTACTATGTCGCTTTCGGGAAGTCAACTCATATAGATGCAGTATAACCTAAACTGAGAAGGCGGATGCGATGAAAAAAGACTGCCATCGACACCCTGCGGTCCTTCCGCGCGGCCTGCCAGCCATTTTTCCGCCTCTGCGGATTCGCTTTGGCGAACGGAAATGAATAAAGGTGAAATTTTCGGTCACGTGTATCATAATCAAATCCGTCGATTTGCAGGGTTTTTTCAGCGCATCCCCTTTTCATTAATGCAACATTTTAGTCAAGAAATCGAATCTACTCCTTCTATCTCTATGACTTTCTCCTTTGAGGAATGACCCCTGATGATTTTTATGGAGGATTTTCTTATGCGGAACTCCTCTGAAAAGATATCTATAAGCTCCTCATTCGCGGCCCCTCCCACGGGAGGAGAGTTGACTTTGACCTTAAGCGTATCACCGAGAACGCCTGAAACGCCTTTTCTCGAAGACCTCGGCTCTACCTTTATCTTTACGGTTATGCCTTTTTTCGATTTTTTGAAAGGGACTTTCATATAAATAATGTTAACAAAAATTCGCTTCTTTTAGACACAGCCCCTTTTTATCGTACCCATTCAGTGAGGGCGTGGCAACTAGAGATATTGATAATATTAAGTTTCATTAAATCCCTCTCTACCCTCCCTTTTCCAAAGAGAGGATTTATTCCCCTCTTTTGGAAAAGAGGGGTTAAGAGCCTGTCGGACTTATAACGAACATTCCGCATAAATTATATGAAACTTTTTTAAATTTATTGTGTCTGTCAAAAAAAATCACCTGAAACAGTTTTTAGCAGACAGATTATCCTATGAAATAGAGGGGCACTGTACACTTGTTTGTTACTCAGTTGCCATCTTAAGGTTCCATAGCCGTTTGAAGTTATACGCTGTCGTTACCAGCCGCCACTCTCCGGCTACTTTTTCCAGTCCTCTCAGCAAAAACTGCCTGAACCCCATGCACTGCTTGATTATCCCAAACACCGGCTCCACTGTCTGCTTCCTTCGTGCATACAATGCACGTCCATTCTTCGTTTCAAGTTTGGCCTTCATCCGCTTCAACCACTGGGCCTTAACCTCGCGAGCCTCTCTTTTTGCTGCCTCCTCAGGCCGGTAATCATACTTCCTCCGACACTGTTTACTCTCCGCACCCGTGGCCATATACACATCTATATCATCCCCCTCTAAATCCGCCACTTGTTTCTCGTTGACGTACCCCGAATCTGCTAATACCCTTTCTATTTTCCCTACACTCGCTGGCACTGTTCTCACATCTTCCTTCAACTCATTGCTGTCACTCGCACACTGCGTTATCCGTGCTCCCAACACCAACTGCGCCCCATCGGCATCCACTACTGCCTGTGCGTTGTAGCACTGCTCATATCCGCTCCGCTTGTTCTTGCTCATCAGGCGGCTGTCCCTGTCTACAAGGTTGACATGCTCCTGTGGCTCCGGCTCTTCCTTTGGATGCTTGATCTCCTTGCCCTTGCTCTTCCCTTGACGATTCTCCCGCGCCGCCACTTTGCACTCACATTCCGCACGCTCAGCTTCAGCCCGCTGCCGTGCACGCTCCTCTATCTCCCGACGCGCTGCTTCCATCTTCTGCCGCAGATTCTCACGATGAGCTATCTCCTTGGGCAGCGATTGCCCCTCTTCCTGCTCCCTGCTGTCCGCTTCTTCGGCCTTCTTCAGCAGTTCCTTCACTTCTATCTGAAGCTGCTCATATATTTGTCCGGCTCTCTCATAGCTCACATTCTTGTACTTGCTGGCGTTGGCTTTCACTTTAGGGCATATTGCCTGACAAAAAGGCAATATGCCATGTCAAATAAGGATCGCCATTCCTCACTTTTAAATAAAAACGGGTAGTTATGTCCTGGCACCTCTTTTGCTCAGTAATTTATATTGAGGCTTAAGCGGCAGGGGGCATTAATTAATTTAAAAGGAGGATAAAGAAATGGTAACAAGTTATGCAAAAGAAACCGAAGAAATGACGAAAATCTTGAAAGAGTGGCAGACCCTTGAGGATGAAACAATCAGGCTAGCAAACGACATGCTCAGCAAATCGGACAACGCTTTCATCAAGGTAAACATGGAGATGATCAGAAGGGATTCGGAAAAACACAAATCCATGCTCCAGTATGCTATAGATACTTTGACAAAGGAAAGCGGTCATCTCGCGCCGGAGGATCTTATTTCGCTCTCGGATGTTCTGGACAAGCACTTGAAGGCTGAAGCGAGGTCCATGGGGCTTGCAAATAGCGCCATGACGAAGAATAAGGATATGTTCGCCGGCTTCATCATCTCCTATCTTCTGGCAGATGAGGTGAAACACCATGAAATGCTGTCCAGGCTCGAGCAGATGAAGGGTAAGGTGTATCCTTACGGAGAGGCCCGGGAAGAGCGGCTCGGTTGCCCAGCATAATTTTAGTTCTGCTGAATTATAGTCTGAAACTGAAAGGCAGGAGGTGTCTCCTGCCTTTTTTTGTTAGGCCTCTTCTATCTATGCCGGAGCAGATCTATTAAACTGTCCGGGTCACTGATAGGTTCAGAGCATACATCCTGAACGCAGGGAATTACATAGCCTTTGTCCTCTCCGTAAGCTATGCTCACATAAGGGCGAAACATTGAAAGGGTCTTTTGAGCAAGATCACTTTCAGGAGACACCTCAAGAGTGAGCTTCATCATGTGGAAATATGCATCCATGGCGCAGAAATAATACCCGGAGTGAATATCCATATCCTTTGACCGTTGAGAAAAGGCTTTCAATGATGTCTCCGCATAACTCTTATATGCCTTTTTCCCCGTCATAAGATAAAGTTTAAGCAAGAGAATGATACCAAGGGAGTTTGCTGAAGGATGGGGTATATCCTCAATGCCCTTGAGCCTTATCTCGATAATCTCGCTTTCCGTATCGAAAAAGCCCCCTTCGTCCTTGTCCCAGAATTTCTTCATGCATAATTCCATGAGCATGTCTGCCTGACTGAGATAAGATGAAATCCCGGTCACCTCATATGCGGCAATAAGCGCGTCGATTATATAAATATAGTCATCCAGAAGCGCACTTACACTTTCTGTATGAAAAAGTTCATTACTTATAAAGTTGCCTTTGACAATCATTCTCAGACTTTTCAGCGCAAAGTCTCTGAGACTTTTGTCCCCTAATGCTTTGAACGCCTTGAGGTACGCGGAGATCATCATGCCGTTGACCGATGTATACAGCGTTTTGTCTACAAAGGGAGGGTGTTTTGCGTTCCTGCGTTCAAGCAATTTCTTCTTGCCGGACTGTACAATTTTGCAGACCGTTTGCTCGTCCTTGCCGATCTTTTTGGCGATCTCCGCCGGTTCCATAGAAATAAATAATACTTTTTTTGACACATCGTGGTGCATGGAACCTCTGTCGTTCAAGAGATGAAGGGATAAAACCCTGTATTCCTCATCATTCAATGAATTCCTTAATTCTTTATCCGCCCACGTGAAATATCCGCCTTCATCCCCTGGATCGATATCCGCGTCCTGACTCGTATAAAAACCTCCCCCCGGATCTGAGAGGACACTCCCTATAAAATGAATGATCCCAAGAGCGATCTCTTTGAAATGCTCATACCCGAACATGGAATAGGCGTCTATGTAATTTCTCAAATGCCAGGAATTGTCATCGGCCATTTTTTCGAAATGAGGGATGATCCAGGCTTCGTCAACAGAATACCTGTGAAAACCTCCTCCGATTTGATCATAAAAACCGCCCTTCGCCATTGACTCAAGGGTCTTCTTTACTGCAAAACCGATGGATTCTTTCCCTGTAAAGAAAAATCTGTTAATCAGAAATTCGATCGCGCCGGGCATCGGAAATTTAGGGGATGAGCCGAAACCTCCGTTTTGAGGGTCAAAGTGAGAAAGTATATTTGTTACAGCCCTATCGACAGAGAGCTTGCGTATTTCCTCGCCCTTTCCGGGTTTTGGTTTTAGAGCATTTATGAGCCTCCCGCTGTATTTCGTTATCTCGTCTTTTTCCGACTTATAGAGATCAGTTACAGTTCTTAACACCTTCTTAAACCCGGGTCTTCCGAAACTGTCATCGGGCGGGAAATATGTACCGCCGAAAAAAGGTCTTTTATCAGGGGTCAAAAACACGCTGAGAGGCCAGCCCCCTCCTGAACCCATTGCATGCACAGCCTGCTGGTATCTCCTGTCAATATCAGGCCTTTCATCTCTGTCGAGTTTTATGCAGATGAAATTTTCATTCAGGAGTTTTACTATCTCTTCGTCTTCAAAGCATTCCCTGGCCATGACATGACACCAGTGACACCACACGGCGCCCGAGCTGAGGAATATCGGTTTGTTTTGATGCTTTGCTTCCTCAAATACCTCGTCTGACCAGGGATGCCAATCGATTTTCTGATGGGCGGAATGTCTCAGATAAGGGGATTTTTCAGTTGATAATCTGTTCATGAGAAAGATTTATCTTCTAAATCATACTTAACCCTTTCTGATAATCTTCATCATTTCTCTCATAAATGCCGGCAGGTCGGAAGGCTGCCTTGATGTGACGAGGTTGCCGTCTACCACCACCTCTTTATCTTCATAAATGGCGCCGGCATCTTTCATTTCCTGTGCAACAGACTTATAACATGTTGCGCGCCTCCCCTTGAGTAGACCGGCTGATATCAGTGTCTGCGGTCCATGGCAGATTGCAGCAACAGGCTTGTTCTTATTAAAGAAATGCTTTGCTATCTCAAGGGCTTCTTTTTCCTTTCTTATCGTCTCGGGCGCCTTTCCGCCGGGCAGGACGAGGACATCGTAGTCATCGGGGTTAATTTCCTTAAGGGTTTTATCAGCTAAAATCTCATAGCCATGTTTGCCCTTTATCGACTCTTTCCTTATGGATGCGAGATCCACCTGGAACCCCTCCTCCCTGAGCCTGTAATAAGCGACGAAGAGTTCCAAATCCTCAAAATTGTCCGCGCTGATCATTAATATCTTCATCGAAATTTACCTCCTCATTTATTTTTGAAAAACCCGAGCCTTTCCATTTCATTGAATGACCAATCATCAGCGAGCAAATCATCCTGGATATCGGGAAGGCTGACGGCAAATTCACTTAAGAACAAATAAGCGAGTTTTTTCCTGTCGGAATCGAGTGAATCCGCCCGGTCAACGGCAGCATTTTTCAACTGGCTTCGAATTCTTAAGGCGTTAATCCTTGTATTCATAGTCTCATCGGATACATTTTCCTTTATCAAAATTCTGCAGCCGGAATCTTTCTTGGATATGATTTTTAGAGGTCTTTCACCGTCTGAATCGGATATGCCGTGTTCCTTGCACCAATCGGCGATATTTTCTACGAATATGATATCCTCCGGGAAAAGGCAATGCTGCTCCATTAGATATCTGAAAAGCTCATAATGTTCCCTTGTGTTCATTCGTCCATCTTTAATTCTTTAAAGCCTGACTGTAAAAGCCTCATCCGTTTTGCCAGTTCCCTCAGAGCATCTGGAAGGCTCATGCCCTGATTCATAAAATCCCTTACAACTCCCGCCTTCGAAAGCTGGCTTATAATTTTTTCGCTCCGCGCGTCTGTAAGACAGCTATTTTCGCCGGTCTCGACCTGGTTCGTAATGCAGCTCTCTATCTCTTCTGGAGTAAATCTCTGAGCAATATCTTTTATCTGCTTTAATTCATCCGACATAAAGTACTATTAACTTTCAGCCATGAAATTTTTTCACCCTCTGATCGTAATATCGTAGAGGGCTTTACCCACAAAAAAGTCTGCCCATGCTATGCCTATGTCCGGCAAGGTTGATTTTATCAACCAGGCATCGGCCGGGATAGATTTGGCCGATATCTCTGCAATGCTGAAATGCGCCATAAATACTGTGCCGTATATTACGAGCAGACCGTTCAGAAGATATCCGTAAACAGCGGTCTTTCGTGAAGTAAAGAGCAATGTGACAATTACAACGTCGACTGCGGGGAATATAAAGGAGAGAAACTTTGTCCCGTCAAAAATGGTATTTCCCGTATGTAATTTGTCCGGCACTATAAAGTTATGGATCCTGTAATGGAGAAGAAGTCCGGACACGGCCAATATAAAAAGGGCCAACAAAAGTATTTTCTTAGTCATAATTATTCTAAAAATTAAAGCGGGCCATATGCCCGAGGTAGAAAGTCAGGCATATCATGGTGACGTGAAGGACCCACCAGCCCGGTTTATACCGCATAAAATATTTGAGCATTCTTACCTCCAGAGGAGATGTCCGAGGGCATATACGACGGCTATGCCCAAAAAATGTATTATCCACCATCCCGCAGTCAAAAAGGATATTTTCCTCGAAATACTTTTTATATCCATGCTTTTATCTTTCCCTGTCCCGGTATCCAACTCGAGAGCAAGAAGTTCCTTATCAATATTACGTCACTATAAGTCTGCAAGAGGGATGCCATGAGATAACATATTATAAAATAAGGTTTTTAAGGATGGCGGCACGAATATCCAAGGAAATTTGCCTCGCAGATAAGGCAATATGCCAGTAGGAAAAAATTTAAAGATGACGAGATTCGGGAAGGGACTTTGCTATAATTGCATTGTGAAGATATATGACTGCATTATCGTAGGCGCCGGACCGGGCGGATTGCAGGCCTCGATTTATCTGGGCAGATATAACAGGGATGTCCTTTTAATCAATAGGGGGGGCGGCAGGACTTATCATGCCAGAGCTATCGAGAATTTCTTGACTGAAAAGGTCATTTCAGGAAAGGAAATTATAGAAATCGGGATGGAACAGGCAGGCAGCTTCGGTGTGCAAATCGAAAAGGTGCGCGTCACAAAGATTCTGAAAAAGGAGCATTTCGAAGTCAGTACTGAAAAGGATGAGTTTCTATCAAAATTTGTAATAGTATCTTCAGGGGGGTATGATAACCTTCCTCCTGTAGAAAACATTTACAGGTTTTTGGGAACAGGTTTTTTCACCTGTGTGGATTGTGACGGATATAAAACTACCGGCAAGAAATTGGTCGTAATCGGAAACTCTATAAGTACAGTGCGCCTGGCCTTCGGCATGAAAGAGATGTTCACAAAAGACATAACCCTTATACTTTATTTCTATGATCCTCCCGATGAATATAAGGAATTGCTGCAAAAAGAAGGGATATCCCTCATAAAGGGCAGGCCGGGTAAAATCACCGGCAATGAAAGAATTGAGGCGTTGGAACTTCAGGACGGAAGAAGAGTCGAGTGTGAAGTCATCATGTCCGATTTCGGATTTAAACTGAGCGATGATTTTCTCTCGGAATTGCCTCTGAAAAAAGACGGCCGCGGGTTCAAATATGTTGTCAATCACAACTTCGAGTCTTCCCTGGACGGCCTTTATATTGTGGGCCCCCTGAATACCGGTCATGACCAGGCTATCATCGCCGCGGGAGAAGGCGCGGTCGCGGCCATCGAGATAAACAAGAGACTCTTAAATATTTGAGTTAGGGGCATGCATGGAAGAGATTAAACTGCAGATGTTTGAACCAAAGGAAAAGGTCGGTCTTATCGTTGTCATAACAGGCTATGGTAAGGGGAAAACCACCTCTGCTCTGGGTATTGCGCTAAGGGCTGCGGGTCATAGCATGAAGGTCTGCATCATAGAATTTATGAAAGGGGACATGTATTCAGGCGAGGTCGATGGGATAAAAAGACTTTCGCCGGATATTGAACTTCATCTCACGGGCAAGGGTTTTTGCGGGATCATGGGAAACCCTTACCCGTTTCAGGAACATAGGGCAAATGCACAGGAAGCGCTAAAACTTGCAAAGGAGAAGATGTTGTCAGAAAATTACGATATCATAATTCTCGACGAGATAAATAATGCCCTTAAACTTAAACTCGTCGACCTTCCCCAGGTGCTGGAGCTGATAGATAAAAAGCCGCCGCTCATGCACCTCGTCCTGACCGGCAGGGACGCCCATCATGAGGTCATCGAGAGAGCGCACACCGTTACCGAGATGAAAGAGATAAAACACGCCTACCGGCAAGGAATCGAGCCCCAGAAAGGCATCGATTACTGAGGATCACACCAAGCTCGGCATGTGGACACCCGTCAGCCGGTTCATTGGACGACTGATTGTTCAAAAGAGAAAGCAATAAAGAAAGCCGGAACTAATAAAGTTCTTTTGAGTAGACCATGCAACATTCCTCCTGTCAATAAATGGTCGCTGCACCCATTTACGATCCCTTTGCTCTACTCGACAGATATAAAAGATGACAATGTTTTTAAACTTCTTGTCCTCCTACCTTCCATGTTCTTCATTCCCTCGTTCAGGTTTTCCTTGAGACTTTTGGTGTTGTGATTCTCCCTGGCGTTGCTGGCCCCGAGGTTGAGAATGCTGTTGTTGGGGGTGTTGCTGTCTCTGAGGTTGCCGAACCTGGGGTTGTCTTTGTTTGTACTGTCTTTGTTGTTGACCTTGAGGTTGCCGGACCCGAGGTTGTCTTTGTTGGTATTGTCTCTGTTGCTGATGTCGCTGAACCTCAGGCCTCTGTTGATATTGTTCTTGCCTTTGATGTCTTAGTTCCTGTCTCTGTTGTTGCGGTCGAGGTCGATAGCTCTGGACGCCCCAGGTTCCTTGCCTTTCCCAATGTCGATTATTATGCCAGCTCTTCCAGTTCTGTTGAAGTCGTCGGTCGGGAATCCGTTCATAGTTCCACCTGTGTCCGTGCCAATCATGGTTTCTGTAGTATCCTCTCCAACCTGGGTCTACATCAAAATAAAAGCTCGGGACATTGTTATAATAAGCCCAACTCCGGTTATAATAATGCGAGCGATACCAACGACCTTCCCATAGCCGCCACCACCAACCATTCCAGAAATACATGTCTACATCTATATCAGGATCAACGTACACATCGTTCGTATCGGGCAATACTATTACATCCGGAGGTGCCTCAAATACGATGGGTGGCGGCAGAGAAATTCCAATACCTATATTTACCCCTGCCATTGTTGGAATAGGAACGACAATTGCCAACACCAAAAAGATTGTCCCCCAAAATAATTTATTCATTTTGCTGTCTCCTTTTTAATTAAAGTATATCGGTTTCATCGGCGAAGTCAAATTTCTATTTGAAATCAATATTCATTCACCCTCTTGACGTCAAAACTCTTTCTGATTAAATTCTCCTGATAGAGAAACGATAACTGGTATTGGCCTTGCAGCGATGGTGATCATCAGCGCTGGCGTTATTATTGTAGCACTGGGACAAAGATGGAGGACGTGATTTTTGAAATCTTCCCCGTCAACCCGAAAAATGCGGTTGATCTCAGATTCAGGCAGGCATAGTGCCGTATTAAATTATTGCGGGTTCAGTGTCTCTGTCCTGGTAATTCAAATAAAAATTTACTCTCATCGCATATTTCAAAGGACCTACGTTTATTTAATGTCATATCAAATCGTTGCTATTTGAATATGATTTTTGGATAATGAATTAAATGAAAAAAATCATCCCGGAATTATTTCTTAAATCTGCTGAACAATTTAAGGAGAATATCGCCTTCAATTATTTTGATCAGACCTGGAAGACCATTACATACGGCGAACTCCTCATCGAAACAAAAGGCATCGCCTCTTATCTAATAAATAAGGGAATAAAGATAGGCGACAGGATCGCGATTATTTCGGAGAACAGGCATGAATGGTGTGCGGCATATCTCGGTATATCTTTTTCGGGAGGGATCGCTGTCCCCATAGATGCACAACTCGGACCGGATGAAATCAGAAATCTGCTTGCAGATTCCGGACCGACCATGGTTTTTCAAAGTTCAAAGACCTGTGAGAATATTTCCAAAGCTCTCAGTAATCTGTCTCCCATGCTATCCATCGTCTCCGTCAATTTCAACTCACCTCTATTCGTCGATATGTGCAATACTCCCGGCCTTGGCAAATTCCCTGAACTTTCGGAAGATGATATCGCTTCGCTCATCTATACCTCGGGCACCACAGGCGTACCAAAAGGAGTTCTGCTCACTCACGGTAACTTCTGTTCCGATTTGGAAGCCATTCTGCAGATGGGTCTCATCGAACCCGGCGACAACTTCATCGCGATACTCCCGTACCACCACACGTACCCCTTCATGGGCAACTTCATCCTGCCGATCTCTTCCGGGCTGGCTATCACTTTCCCGTCGAGCCTTAAGGGGCCTGAACTCCTGTCCGCGATACGGGGAAAAGGTGTGACGATCCTTGTGGGGGTGCCACAGCTTCTCGAACTGATAAGGAACGGCATTCTCAGCAGGATAAAGCACCTGCCCTCTCCCTTGCCAGGGATGATGCTCGGGGTTTTGAAACTCTCCGGGAAAATCAGAATGGCCACAGAGATGAACCCGGGCAAGGTCATATTCAAATCCGCACATAAGGCACTGGGAGAACAGTTCAGATTTTTTGCGAGCGGGGGAGCAAAACTGGACCCGGAAGTGATGAAAGACCTCGAAGCCCTTGGATTTATCGTACTTGAGGGATTTGGCCTCACAGAGACATCTCCCGTAGTAACTTTCAACAGTCCTCATATGAAGAGAAAGCCGGGTTCCATCGGCAAAGCACTTCCCTCCGCGGAGATAAAGATCATTAGTGCCGGGACCCGTAAAGAGGCGAGGGTCATGGAGGAAGGCGAGATCGTAATCCGCGGCCCCATGGTAATGAAGGGCTACTATAAGAACCCCCGGGCAACGGAGGAAGTCCTGAAAAACGGCTGGTTCTACAGCGGAGACCTCGGGTATAAAGATCAGGAGGGATATATCTTTGTGACCGGCAGATTGAAGGAAGTTATCGTCCTCAGTTCGGGCAAAAATATTTATCCCGATGAAATCGAGAAACAATATCTGAAAATCCCGCTCATCAAGGAAATCTGCGTGACAGGCATCGAAAACAAAGGGATGGTTGAGTCCCTCCAGGCAATTATAGTCCCGGATTTTGAGTATGCAAAAAAGGTGCAGGTAGGGAATATGCAGGAAGCATTGAAATGGGAGATAAACGATATTGCACTCCATCTGCCTCAATATATGAGGATAAAAGGATATGTTCTTTATCCCAATCCCCTGCCGAGAACGCCCCTCGGTAAACTCAGGAGGTTCATGGTCAAAGACCTGATAAAGGCTAAAAGTGAGGAGTTAAAAGTCAAAAGAAAAGAGGATGAAAGACTTATCGAAGACGGAATCGGCCGGAAAGTTATTGAGTGCATAGAACCTCTGCTTAAAGAGCGGGTTCCCATACAATCGACCGACAATCTCGAACTCGATCTGGGGCTCGACTCACTGGCGAGAATAGAGCTTGTTGTCGCACTCGAAAACGTGTTCTCGATAAAACTGTCCGATACGTTTACTTCAGAAATACAGACTGTTGAAGAGCTTGTAGCAAAGATAAAGGGATACGGGACAGGCGGAACAAGCGGGACCGAAAAAATGCCGATGTGGAGAGACATTCTGACGACGGAGCCTGACTTTGTCGATAAAAAAAAGATTGGGCTGCGTCACAGTCTCCCGGATCGGCTGATAATCTTTATGGGTCTTGGGCTGATAAAGACCATCGCCAAAATATTTTTCAGGCTCCGGATTAAAGGGACCGAGAATTTGCGGGAGAGCGGACCTTATATCATCACGCCGAATCATTCAAGTTATCTCGACGGGTTTATAGTTATTGCCGCCCTTCCCTCAAAATCATTCAGGGACTTGTATACCATCGGTCTTCAGCAGTTTTTTACCGGGAGTCTAAAGGAAGTCTTTGCCAGACTTGCCCATGTCATACCCATAGACCCCGAGGCCTATCTCACTAAAGCCCTTCAGATGGCTTCCTTTATCCTCAGGAATAAAAAATCTCTTTTAATATTCCCCGAAGGAGGAAGGTCTTATGAAGGAGAATTGATGGAATTCAAAAAGGGTGTCGGCATACTCTCGGTAGAATTGAATATACCTGTTGTGCCTGCTTATATAAAAGGATCGTTCGAGGCATTGCCGCGCGGCGCTATATGGCCGAAATTTTCCTCGGTTTGCATAACATTCGGAAAGCCTTTCTATCCGTCAGAAATAGATTTCTCCCGGAAGCCGGAAGGGATGGATACATATCAGTTTCTCGCTGATCAGTTGAGAAAAAAGGTGCTGGCGTTAAAGGAAATCAAATAGAGAGTCATGGTCCGAAAGGTCCTCAAAAACATGGTCTGCGCCCGCTTCCATTAGATCTCCGATGGAGTAAGGTCCGGTCGCAACGCCTATACAGATTGCGCCGTGAATATGCGCGCATTCTACATCGCGGGGTGTATCTCCGACAATTATGCAGTTATCAGCCTCTATTTCCCTCTGAAATATTTTTTCGAATCTTTTCACCGCTATCGGCAGGAGATTGTTTCTGTCTTCGTCATCGCTGCCGAAAGCGCCTGACCGGAAGTACGCATTAAGTCCGAAGGGTTCGAGTTTTATCCTTGCGCCCTGCTCAAGATTTCCCGTGAGAAGCCCCAACCCTGTATCTTTCTTAAGGCCCAAGTTTTTCAACAGTTCATAGATGCCCGGCTTTACGTGTTTCCTGTCATTGTTTATTTCTTCATGGAGGTGATTAAGATAAATTCTTACGATACTTTCGACGTTCCCATCGGCCGACATACCGTGTTTCATCAAACCTTCCTTAATAATCTGTGTATCCGTCTTGCCGGCCATACTAATGCCGTAAAAGCCGTTCTCGACCGAGAATAATTCTTTCAGTGCCAGATCGAGAGAGCGTATCCCCGCCCCGCCGGAATCTATTAATGTGCCGTCAATGTCAAATAAGATCAGTCGCACAGATTATTTTAACCTCTACATTGAATTAATTTACACCCCCCAAAGCCTTTTATTAAGCTGCGTCTTTTCCTGAGATATTTCTCAATCGCCTTTTTCGAGTTCTTTCAGAAAGGTGTCATTGCACATTAAATCGAGAATGATTTTTGAAACACTCTTCATAATATCTGAAACCATCTCTCCTCTCTCTGTCTTGGCCAGATCATTGTATATAACCATAGAATTCAGAAAGATCGCGGTCTCCCACGAACGTTTAACAAAGTCCCGTCTTTGGTCGGTCACTTTTTGCTGTCTGAGAAAATTCCGCAGAACGTCGGCATCCATATTTATGTACACGTCAACTCCTGCTCCGTCACCGCTCGGTACGACCTTGGCAATGTCTTCACCGTTCCAACTCGTGCCGTCCTCTTTTTTGATTTCATCCCATGACCTGCAGCCGGCCCGTTTATTTTTATGGACCAATATCGGCTCCGGCAATTTATAGTCTTTCACTTTTGGCGGTTTGATCAGATGCGGAGGTATTGCTTCAGGCTCAACCTCCGGTAGATATTCGACTTCAAATTCAACGGACAGAGGGTCATCATAGGGTCTTGTTAATAAAACGATCATTTTCCTGATTGCGCCTACGCGCGCCGTTTTCGACGGGATAATTTTTACCGTTATTCTGCCGTTCCATAAATGGCAGGATTTCATCACATCCGGATAGACTATCAACGACCCCCGATCGGTCTCCCTGCTGAAATAATCATTTGACGCATCGGTCTCGAATGCTATCCTCGAATAAGAATTTATCGGCATCTGTTTTCTCTCGGGTCCGATTATTTTCAGATAAGTCGGGCTCTCCTTCCCTTCGAATTCTTTTACATCTTTTGTGCCCGCTTCATTTCTGTCTTTGATATCGCCTCCGACTCCCAGGTAATGCAGAATAGTCCGGTTCTTTTTTATTAATTTGGAGACAACGCCTTCCAGGAACTTTACATCTTTCGGGTTCTTGGTGATCTGCTGTTCCCTGCGGTATTGATTCAATTGTTTCAGCCCTTCGTGCCTGCTGAGTTCTTCAGCCAGTATTAATTCAATTTCTTTCGAGATTTCGGTATCTCTCATCCGATCGCGTGAAGGCATAAATATTTTTTCCCTTATATTCGTATCGACATCGGTGCAATCAATGTGCACCAGTATATAATCAGCCAGGTAATGGAGGTTGGCTTTTGTCCTGAGAAAAGACCGTCCTATGGTCGCATGGGTCTGGCCGTTAATGGTGAAAAAAATCGCTTCACCCGGTGAGGCGAATTCATCCTTGACTGTCTCTTCTTTGAAAACAGTCACTTCTATGGTGCGTTTACCGAATTTTCCGAGTTCGGCGATAATCGGGATTATCGGCGGGCAGTTATCTTCGACGCTTCTATTGTCGTCCTTCAGGATTCTCATCCTGTTTCCTACAAGAATTTTGGAGGGGCTGTGGCCTTTGAATTTCCGTGTTTCATACAAAGTTATGGGAAGAACGGGGAAATGCAGAACTCTGTTCAACTCCCTCCATAAATCCAGTGTTATCTGGGAAGGACTCGGCAAATAATAATTGTAGAGCTTTATATATGTTCCTGATTCCAAGAATTCATTTCCAGGAAGGATCGATAAGTGCTCTCCCGCAAAAGATAAAATCTCGCCGTCGTTGCCGACAAAGTATTCGTACCAGGAATTTTTATACTCGGTGCTTGTGGCAAGGTGCAGTCTTACCAGCGTAAAGCCCCAGGTATCTTTCTGTCCTTTTTTGAGCAATTCAGGGGTCTTCCTTGATAGAATCAGTTGATAGTTGTATTCGCCGCAATTCGGCAATACACCGCTTCCACCCATATTGTATTTCCCCTGCACAAAGAGAATTTTATTTTTATTGCCTCTATGCAGAGAAAGAAATGTATTTTCAAAATCATCCGGATGCTGCCCCTCGCCTTTATCGGCAATAATTAAATTCGGTCTTTTTCGGTCACCTTCCGCGATGATTTGAATATTCCCTGCAAGCCTTCTCCTCTCTTTATCCGCAAGGTCTGAAAGATCTCCGCTCTTTATGCCGAAAAATAACTCTATCGCATCTTTCATCGATTTTGGCGCTTCCTTACTTTCCGGGTTGATACCTCTCAGTTTGCACTCCTTTAGAAGTATGGCATCGATAGAATTGATGGGCTTTTCAGCCAAGGCAGCCACGGAATTTTTTGCCTGATTGTTTATCGTATTGAAATTACTTTCATACCCTCCATAGGGCTTCCAGTTTTCTTCATCTGACAATACGGGGTCTGTTTCGATGATTCTCCTGACGTCGTTCTCTGTCCTAGCGTTTACAAGTTGCGTCAATAATCTTTTGGCAGATGTTTCATCCATGTAACTTGCCCCTATATGCTATCACTTTCCTTTCAGTATAATCCCCATGTCATCAAACCTTCTGCGTGTTTTCTCGATTTCTGCTACCAACGTCTTTTCATCCGGCAAGGCCGTCTTGTACTCAGCAGCAAGAACCTTGTTCGGCAGACCTTCAAGGGCATAATGGGCGACAGCGCGGTCTTTCTGCGCGCAGAGGATCAGACCCACAGGCGGGTTTTCGTGTGGATGCGTCCAATGTTCTCGCGCATAGTTAAGGTAAAGGTGCATCTGTCCGGCATCGGCATGGGTGAATTTGCCAAGCTTCAGATCGATAATCACCAGACAGCGCAGGCGCCGATGGTAGAACAGAAGGTCAACCCGGTACCACTCATCACCGATTCTTAGACGACGTTGACGGCCAACAAAGGTAAAGTCGTTACCGAGTTCTAGCAAAAAATTTTCGAGTTGGCGGATAAGAGCTTCTTCAAGGTCGTTTTCGGAATATTCATCTTTAAGTCCTAAAAACTCCAGCACAAAAGGGTTTTTGATCTCTTCTTCGGGCGTGACCGTGTCTTCAGGAAGCGCCTTTGCCCCCTTTTTAAGCATGGCTGCCTTGTTTCTGGATAGGGCAGTTCGCTCATAAAACTGTGTCGAAATCTGCCGCTCCAACTGACGCACAGACCATCCGCCGCGCAATGCCTCAGATTCATAGAAAGAACGGGCTTCAGGGGTTTTTGTACGGCGTATAAGAAGCACATAATGAGACCAGGGGAGAGGAAATCGGCTCGCAAAATCGATTGCTGTGAATTTCCGAGACAGTGTCTCGGATTTTACTGGCATTGAAGATGAAACATTCTTGACATTTATAGAGGCATATGTCCGGTAAAACAAACGCATCGTTTCAAGATTATCAACCGAAAATCCCTTTCCGAATCTTGCAGTCAAGTCTGCACTTAACCGTGGCAACAATTCTTGTCCATATTGTGCCCTTGCTCCGCCGCCCTGTTCGAAATCTACTATCCTCCTACCTATCTCCCAATAAGTCGCGGTCATAATAGCGTTTGTTGCACGGACTGACGCACGGCGGGATAATTCGAGGAGTGCGGCAACCTCGCCCAGCATTGATTTATACCCCATGATCTTATGACTTTTCATAAGAGTCTCCGGCTTCTTTGTCATGGCCTAATTTTATATTTACTCGGATAATATGGTCAATAAGAAGTTAGCCGCAGGTGGATATTAGGAAGGCGAGATAATCGATTTTTAGCGATTTTTAGGGTCAAATCTTCATAATTGACAAAGGGTGGCAGGCCATGGTATAAAATCTCATGTCCAGACCGCTCCGCATCCAATATCCCGGCGCAGTTTATCACGTAACGTGCCGTGGCAACGAAAAGAAAAACATCTTTAAGGATGATGCTGACCGAAGGAGGATGCTTCAGATACTGGAGCAATCCATAAAGATTTACACTATCGAGCTTTATAGCTATGTATTTATGAACAACCATTTTCACCTTCTTCTTGAGACCCCTCTTGGCAACCTGGGAGAATTTATGCGCCACTTCAATATCACCTATACTGGATATTTCAACCGGCGACACGGAAGAGTGGGACATCTTTACCAAGGCAGGTACAAAAGCATCCTGGTAGAGAAGGCTTCATACTTGACGATTGTTTCCCGGTATATTCATCTTAATCCTGTAAGGACTAAGGCGTTGACGAAAGTGCCGTTCCAGGAGAAAACCGGTTATCTTACCAGCTATTTCTGGAGCAGCCTCCCCGGATATCTCGACAAAAGAAAGAGAGAGCCATTCATTGACTACGCCATGGTTCTTGAAGAATACGGAGGGGAGACCGAAAAAGCAAGGAAGGCTTATATGGAAGCAATCCGAGCCGATGTGGCGGCGGGGCTTGAGATCAAAGACAGGATACTTGGCCAGAGTATACTTGGAGGGGATAAGTTCATAGAGTGGGTAAAGGAGAAATTCATCTATGGACAGAAGGGTGAGGAAATCCCATCGGTAAAGAAGATACAACGCTACCGGTCGCAGGAGTCCATACTGAAAGCCATAGAAAAGGAAACCGGCAGGGGGATAAACGAGATAAAGAAAGAGAAGGGGCTGTATCGGCAGATAGCGATGGACCTGCTGTACCGGGCAGGTGGATTAAAAGGCGTAGAGATTGGCGGCATGATGGGGGTGGGCTATACTGCTGTGAGCCAGGAGAGAAGGCGGTTGCGGGACAAAGTGCAAAGAGACAAGAAATTGCGCACATTGATGGGCAGGATAGAGACATATTTGTGAACAATGAAGATTTGACCCTATTCTTTCTATTCTCTTTAGACCTAATGATGCCACGAATGGATGGTTTTACGTTTCTTAAACATTTAACAAACGTGCATAATCATCATGTAGGAATTATCATAGTAACGGGTTATGGGACAATCGACCGTACTTCAGAGTTTTTTAAAATGGGAACTGATACAGTAATGGCTATTGATTTTATTCAAAAACCCTTTGATGTGAACAAATTATTGAAAGAAATTGAAATGACCCTTGATATAGTTCACAGTAAAAGAATGGGTCATATCGAAATGGCTGCTGAAGAGTTACATAACAGATTTGATAGAATAGAAAAGAAGTTAAAAGATATTGATTACTTACAAGAAATTAAAGACAACATTGGTGAACTATCAAAGAAAAACCATGGTTTTATTTTTGAAATAGGAATGGATTTAATAAGGGCACTGATAATAGCTCTTGCTTTGTTGGCTTTCATTTATTTAGGTATTGGCGATTTTCTACGACATATTATAAATCGTATTTAGTTAATTATCTGTCGCGAAGAACTCGTGCAGATGCCTAATCGTGCTGCCAACAAGGCGTAATATGCTGATAATTTTGCAAAACTGTTCGAAAGGGACCATCGGATCGATGTTTCTTCCCATAAGGATTTTCTTCCAACCGCCTGCCATCAGGAGATTGAATTGAACTCTATTGAGCCTACAAAGACCGGAGGGGAAGAACGATCATTAGTGTCGGTGGTTATCCCCTGTTATAACCAAGCGCAGTATCTGCCTGAAGCGGTGGAAAGCGTTGTTATTCAGACCTATCAGAGCTGGGAGTGCGTTATTGTCAACGACGGGAGCCCTGATAATACGAACGAAGTTGCCAGAGAATTAATAGCAAAGTATCCTGATAAAAAAATCATTCTTCTCGAAAAAGAAAATGGTGGCCTACCTGACGCCCGGAATTTCGGGATAAAGAATTCTGACGGGAAATATCTTCTTCCGCTCGATGCTGATGACAAAATTCATCCTGAAATGCTTCAGAAAACAGTAGCCCTGCTTGAAGCTGATCAGGACATGGATATTGTTTATACACATTCGGTGCATTTCAATAATGCATCTGAAAACAAAGTTTACGCTTGTTATGACTTTGACCCGCAATCAATTCCTATACAGAACGTACCTCCCTATTGTTCGCTTTACCGGCGTGAAGTCTGGGAAGCTGTAGGTGGATACAACACGAACATGGTATGGGGGTATGAAGACTGGGATTTATGGGTGGGCGCTGCTGAAAAGCGGTTTCACGGAAAGAGGCTGCCGGAGCCCCTCTTTTTTTATAGAGTTAAGGAATCCAGCATGACTACAGAAGCGGTCAAACACGATGCTGAACTGAAAGCAAGAATTATTAAGAATCATCCGTCCCTTTACAGCCGTGCCCAGATTACATGGGCAGAAAGAATAATGGCAAAAGACCCCCGTGTCCTGGCGATACCCCATATGGAACGTGTCATCCCTGGTTTTTTCGAACCGCTACTTTTCGAGTCTTCGCTATCAGAAACTGAGCAAGAAGAGGCTTCCCATAGCGACGGACAATTGGGAAAGACTTATGAGAATCTCCTCCAAACTATACTGGGCATGCCATCATCCGTTGCAAAAAAAACCGCTAGGGATATGCTGAAACGGGCTAACAAAGAGTCTCTCAGTGAAGGGACTGCAAACTTTCCTATGAATTTGGGGGATGAACTCTTGAGAAATGAGGTGACCGATGAACAGATTAAGTTTCTATTGAAGGAAAAAAGGAATGAAGGGGTGAGAGATGAGGACATACGGTGGTGGTGGAATATGAACGATATTGAAAGAAGAATGACACTAATATTTGATGATATGTTCAAGCACACCCAACGTCTAAAACTTATAAATGAATTCGGCCTAAAGGAAGCGGACGCCATGAGCACCCTCAGAAAAAAATATCCTATCTTCGGCACGCCCGATGATAATTCCCAGTATGACGGTGAAGACAGACCTTTACCGCATGAACTTATTGATAGGGTCAATAAGTATCTTGAAAAGATTAAAGAAAAAGAACAATTGAACAAAGAAGCAGAAAAGTTTTCAAGCTTGAATGCTTTTATAAGAAAAGAGATGAGAAAGGGGAATTTATAAGACACACTGAATACTCGGTTATCTAATTGCAACGGTGGGTAAATGAGATTTAGTGACTCTCTTATGATTATAGTCAGACTCATCAAAAAAGTACCGTTAAGCCTATGCAACATCCATATTTCGCCTGATAATCTTCAGTGGTGGACATAGACAAACCGCGGTTACTTGTAGGTGGATTCGAGAAAAAAGACATACTACTTTCGGGGTAAAAACGCTCGACGAGATTTCCGGTCTATTCCAATAGGCAATATCACCGCGCGTCTCTTTCCCTCTAAGGCATTGATTGATATTAAACGTCAGCGGACGGCCGTTTGATGTTGTATTCTTTATCCAGGCTATAAGCCATGATCACCGCCTTATCGATGTCCTCGTAAGGGAAATCAGGTGCCCCCAATACAAGATGCGGCGCTTTATCGTCGAATTTGAGGTCGAATTCACGGCTCTTTTCATAGAGGACAGTTCCCGGCAGAACATGCAGAATACTGAAGACGAGATTTGTAGGTTTCATATCTATCAATGTCCTGGCTGACTTTACGAATTTGAAGAAGTTATCACCGGGAAGCCCGATGATGAGGTCGGTGGTTACCTCTATCCCATTGTCTTCAAGCAGTCTCACCCCGTTCTTAAATTTCTCTCCTCTGTAATAGCGGTTGACATTTTTGAGCGTGCCTTCATTGACCGTCTGCGGGCCGGTTTCCGTACTTTTGACGTTGGCTTTTTTAAACAGGCTGACTGTTTCTTCGTCGATGAATTCAGCTATGATCTCAACGGTGCGTAATTCAGCTCCAAAACGGTTGGCGCCCGAGATCATTCCAACTAATCTTTCGAGTCTGTCCTTTCTGACATTAAAGACCGTATCAACGAAGTGAAAACTTTTTATCTCCGGATCGCTCAAAACTAATTCTATTTCCTTACCAACCCGTTCTTCAGGGAAAAAACGCAATTTGGGAAGGTTTTTCCCCTCAAAGCAATAATGGCATTTAAAAATACAGCCCCTGTAGGTCTCTATATACGTAACCTTATCTCTCGGCGTTAAGATACCTTCAAGATAGGGAGAAGGGATTTCGCCCAGGTCTTCAATCGGCGGCCTCTCGGGGTTTTCGAGTACCTGTCTGTTGACTCTGTAACTGATACCTTCAATATCTTCCAGTCCTCCCTTGCCCAGATAATATTTCAGCAGTTCGGAAAAAGTGATCTCGCCTTCTCCTTTAATAACGGCATCCAGATAATTATTTTCCGTCAAATATTTCGGTCCAACCGGCCCCACCTCAGGACCGCCGAGCACTATTTTTGTCTCAGGAGAAATCGTTTTTATTATCCTGGCTGTATTCAGTACTTTGTCTATATTCCAGCAATAGCATGAGAAACCTATGATATCGGGTTTAATCTGTGAAAGATAATAAACCACCTGCTGAACATTTAGTGTCTCGGTATCGAAGTCGATGATCTCTATTTCGGTATTTTCCCGAATGAAAGCGTCTTTAAGCGCGTAAGCCTTCAGGTAACCAAAAGCAAGGGAAAAATGGTTAGCCCAATTAAAAGAGATAAGAACGATCTTCTTCTTATTCATACAATGCCTTGATATCCTGGAAATGTGTACCTGCAGTAACCGGTGTGAATTCTTTATTCCCGAAATGATTCAAGTATCCGGTATCCACGCCCGGGCATAATTCTTTATAAATGCACTCAACACAATACCCGTGCTGCTTGAAAACTCTGTCGTAATTGGTCTCCCATCCGTAATAGATTTCCCCCATGTGCTGTTCAAGGCCGCTCATGACACAGAAAGGCATGCCTTCAGTCAGTATCCAGATACGGTTGAAGATGCTTATGTTGATCGCATTTTTTATATGAGGAAGAACAGTTTGAAATGACAATTTACGGTCTTGAATCGAAAGGATTATACGGTTAACTCCGAAATTCAGCGAAGTTGCGACTGCATTCTCAATATCCTGATAATTTTCCTTGCAGACCGGGATTCGTATACATACGAATTTATTATCCGCAAGTCCTCCCAAATTCTCCAGCCCTCTTATAGTTTCCAGAAAACTGCCCGATACACGCGTAAGATGATCATGGAGGGACGGGTTAGAACCCCATAATTTTATTTCGAAGAGATAACAACCCGCATTAACTACCTGTTCAAGAAACTGAAAATCGGACAGAGCGCGCCCGTTCGTCAGTAATTTGATCCTTCTGTATTGATCTTCCCGGGCTGCACGTATGATCTCCAGCAGATCCCTGCGCACAGTAGGCTCGCCGCCATAAAGAGCAATACTGTCCCCGTTTTTTTCGGCAAGTGAAGGAATTATATGGTCTAAATCAAGCTGTGACGAACTTTTGTGACCGGCTGGGCAATAAAGACAATTATTATTGCACCGGCCGCCCAAAAATATTTCTTTATACTTCAGCAAAGGTACCCTTTCTAACGCAGGGAGAAACGATTTTTTAAAACAGTCAAAATCATAATGAATTATAACATAACCTTATAAACCCAAAAACTGTAATTCACTAAATATCCGGGGAGGCATAGTGGCAGAAAAAGCTTGACAGCAGCTCCTTTGTGGGCGGTCAGATATCAAGGCCGCCCGGATATTTTTATACCAGAAGAAATATATGGCATAGAAAGCCCAAATTCTGCATTGTCAAGATTTTTATGTCACTATGCCTGCCTGAATCTGAGATCAACCGCATTTTTCGGGTAACCCTGAATGTTGCCGGAACTGTGAGACAGGCGCGCTGAAAAATCTCTGCAAAGCGGCGAAGTTCAATTATAATGCACACGACTGCACACTTCTTCTGCAAGCCGGGGATAAACGCCGATTTGAACAGGGGATGAAGAATCTTTTATAGTAAATGATGTACAAAGACCGCGACTATGACATAGCCGTCATCGGCGCTGGACATGCCGGGTGCGAGGCTGCCATAGCATCTGCCAGGATGGGGTTTTCTACCTGCCTTTTCACAATGAACCTTGATACGATCGGCCATATGTCGTGCAACCCGGCTGTCGGCGGACTTGCAAAAGGCCATCTTGTACGTGAAATAGACGCGCTCGGCGGCGAGATGGCAAAGGTAACGGACAAAGCAGGGATCCAGTTCAGAATGCTCAACATGAGTAAAGGCCCTGCCGTGTGGTCTCTGCGGGCCCAGGCAGACAGAGTTTTGTATAAGCTTACGATGAGGAAGGTTCTTGAGTGCCAGAAAAATCTCGATATAAAGCAGGCGTTGCTGGAAAGGATCGCTGTAGAAGATGGAAGAGTTACGGGCGTTATCACATCTCTCGGTATCTTTTACGGAGTAAGAGCTGTCATTGTTACAACAGGCACCTTTCTGAAAGGACTGATACACATAGGCCTTGAGAACTTTTCTGCCGGACGGGCCGGAGAATTTCCGTCTGTCGGGCTTTCCGATTCACTGAGCAGCTTGGGTCTTAAGATGGGGCGTTTAAAAACAGGCACGCCACCCAGGCTCGATGCGAAGACAATAGATTTTTCAAAGACCGAGCCGCAGTACGGCGATGATCCACCACTTATGTTTTCACACAGTACCGATAAGATAACGAACCCGCAACTGCCCTGTTTTATGACTTATACAAATTCTGAGACTCACAGGACAATACTTGACAACCTTGACCGGTCTCCACTATACAGCGGCAGAATTAAAGGGATAGGGGCGCGATATTGCCCATCCATAGAAGATAAAGTTGTCCGGTTTGCAGAGCGCGAACGCCATCAGGTATTCCTTGAGCCGGAAGGACTTGAAACAAAGGAATATTATGCAAACGGAATACCCACAAGCCTGCCGTATGATGTCCAGGTAAAATTTGTAAGGACTATTTCCGGTCTGGAAGAAGCGGAAATTATGAGGCCGGGATATGCGATCGAATATGACTTTGTATATCCCACACAGCTTAAACACAATCTCGAGACTAAGGTTGTTGAAGGACTTTTTCTTGGAGGTCAAATAAACGGGACATCAGGATATGAGGAAGCCGCAGCGCAGGGACTCATGGCAGGGATCAATGCATCCCTGAAACTTCAGGGCAGAGAACCGCTGGTCCTCGGCCGGCATGAGGCTTATATAGGGGTCCTCATCGATGACCTCATAACAAAGGGTACAAATGAACCATACAGGATGTTTACCTCAAGAGCAGAATACAGGCTTCTTTTAAGACATGACAATGCCGATCTGCGTTTGATGAACAAAGGATACGAAATCGGACTTCTTGAAAAACCCGTCTACGAGAGGTTTCTCGAAAAGAAGAGATTGATTGACGAAGAACTTCAGCGTCTCAAAAAAACGCGTTTCAAGACAGCGGAGACCAAGAGTGAGACTTTGGAGCAGCATTTAAAGAGGCCAGAGATAACATATAAGTTCATAGATGAAAATTCACCTTCCGATAAACCTCTTGGCGTAGATATTAAAAAGCAGGTGGAGATTCAGGTCAAATATAACGGCTATATCGTCCGCCAGATGGAGATGGCCGAAAGGTTAAAAAAAATTGAGGGAAAGAGAATTCCCGAGGATTTTAACTATACCTCTGTGAACGGACTTTCAAGAGAAGTCCTGGGCAAGTTGCAGGATGTGAGGCCCGCGAACCTCGGCCAGGCGAGCAGGATTCCGGGCATCACCCCGGCAGCTGTTTCTCTTTTATTGGTTGCCACAGAGAGATTAAAGAGAGAGCGGAAAGAGGGACAGACTCTCATCGGTTTTCCGCCAGATGCCTTTAACCAAAAAAATAACTGATTGCGTTTGACCCTGGACTGATATAAAATTTTTTAAAGCTGCTGCAAAAAATCTTTGAACAAAAGGAACATAATGTGATATCGAGAAATAATATGGAACTATTCTTTCCCTTGCTGCTGGTGGTCATGATTGTCCTTGCTGCTCCGTGCCTTGCCGAAGATACAAAAGAAAGAACGATACCTACTTACAATCTTTCCGCCACATTTAACCTGGAAGAGAACTCTATCAAAGGCGCCGCCGAAATTATTTTCCCTGAACCAACGGATATAGTTGTCTCTACCGGCAACCTGACGATTATTGCTGCAAGCCTGAACGGAAAACCCGTTGAGTATGGAAAAAAGGAAGGTCTGATAAGGGCGTCCGGCAAGGGGTCGCTCGAAATAAAATATGAAGGCGTATTCAGGGGAGAGCCGGAGAAAGTCAAAAAATTTGAGAACCCGGGCGTAGTTTCCGGAGGCGTTATAGGCACTCAAGGGATATCCCTTACCGGCAACTGGTACCCGGCAATCAGAGGTCTTGCGTATTACAGGTTTTCCGCGCTTGTGCCTTCGGGCTTTACCGCAGTATCCGAGGCCGACGAAATCACTTTCAAGGGAACCCCTGCCGGTAAGGAGTATTCATTTTTCTTCTCACATCCTCTCAATGGAATAGACTTCGTAGCAGCCAATTATAAGGAAGTGAAAGGCAGTATCGGCGGTATAGATATTTATACCTACTTTTTCCCTGAAGACGCATCGCTTTCCGATACTTATGTCAAACACGCTAAAAGTTTTCTCGAAATGTACAGTGCTCTCCTGGTTCCTTATCCTTATAAAAGATTCTCCATCGTCGAGAACGTCCTGTCAACAGGATATTCTATGCCGACCTTTACTCTTCTTGGGAGGGATATAATTCGCCTCCCTTTTATTGTGCAGGAGTCTCTGGGACATGAGATTACCCATCAGTGGTTCGGCAATTACGTATATGCAGACTTTAATAAAGGTAACTGGCTTGAGGCGATAACCACATACCTCTCCGACTACCGCTACGAAGAGCAGAAGGGGAAGGGTTGGGAATACAGGAAAAAAATCCTCACCGATTATCAGAGTTATGTTGCTCCTCACAAGGAGTTTCCTCTGAGAGATTTTGTCGGGAGGACTGATTTCTCATCCATGGCGATAGGATATGGGAAAGGAACGATGTTTTTTCACATGCTCCGGAATCTGGTAGGCGAAAAAGCTTTCTATCAGTCATTAAAAAGGCTCATTGAAAACAACAGGTACCGGAATGCCTCATGGGAAGATATACGGAAATCCTTTGAAGAAAGTTATGGGAAGGACCTTGGATGGTTTTTCAGCCAGTGGCTTGACCGTAAGGGGGTACCTTCCATCACAGTGAAGGACCCGGCGGCACGGGTTCTGAAGGGCGCCCCCTCAGCATCATTTGAACTTGAGCAGGCCGGAGAGCCTTACAGGCTCAGCTTGCCTGTAGACATACTCACAGCAAAGGGAACGACGAAAACGACTATAGAGTCTGAAAAAGAGAACCAGTATTTTGAGATAGCTACTGATGAAACTCCCCGGACGCTTGTGATTGACAAAGATTACGATGTAATGAGAAGACTTGAGGAAGATGAGTTTCCGTCCGTGATATCAAAACTCCTTGGAGACGAAAAGAGATTGATTGTCTATTCTGAAAAGGAAAAAGGTATATACGGTGATCTGATCGAGGCGCTGAAAGAGGATGGGTTTGCAGCAAAGGAAGTTAGGGACTTAAAAGACAGGGATATCCAGACCTCTTCTCTTTTGGTGTTGGGTTATGAGAGCCCGGTTCTTAAAAGGCTTTTCGGTGGATCAGCGAATCCCGGTCCGGTATTTTTTCTCACAGTAAGAGATAATCCCCTGAACAGAGCAAAGGTCGTAGCGTATGCAAACGCCGGGTCCCGCGAGGAGGTAAGCCTTGCCGCGAGAAAGATCTTCCACTACGGAAAATACACGACGCTCCGCTTTAAAAAGGGAGTGAATGTGGCAAAAGAGACAGCCGAAAGTGAGCGCGGCATGGTATTCCCGCTCACCGAACCTGTGAAAGGCATCATACCGAAAAAGACATTGGCGCTTGAACACATTATCGATAACATTATCGAAAAGCCCGTGATATTCATAGGTGAGAGACACACGAATTATGAAGATCACAAAGTGGAACTCAATGTCATCATGGGCCTGTTCAAAAAGGGCAGGAAATTTGCCATCGGCATGGAGATGTTCCAGAGGCCTTTCCAGAAAGTGATAGATGATTACCTTTCCGGAAAGATTGACGAGAAGGAGTTTCTGAAGAGATCCGAATACTTCAAAAGGTGGCGCTTCGATTACAACCTTTACAGAGAGATTATTGAATTTGCGAGGGCGAAAGGGATACCCGTTGTGGCGCTCAACCTCAAGGAAGAGATCATAAATAAAGTCGCCTTCGGCGGGCTTGATGCTCTGTCTGAAGAAGAGAAGGGAGAGATACCCCCGGACATAGACATGTCCGACGATGCGTATAGGAAGAGGCTTATGGAGATATTTGAAAATCATCCAGCGGGTGCTACTTTTGCAAATTTTTATCAGTCGCAGATACTCTGGGATGAGACGATGGCACACTCCGCAGCGGACTTTCTGAAGGAGAGGCCTGATTACCAGCTTGTTGTACTCGCAGGTGATGGGCATGTGATTTATGATTCCGGTATACCCCGGCGACTAAACAGGCTGACCAGCAAAAAATTCGTAACACTCATCAACGGGACCTTTGACGAAGACATCGGCAACTATGTTGTTCTTGCAGATCCGATCAAGCCTCCGTTTAGTGCAAAACTGGGGGTCATGCTACGTAAAAAGGACGGAAAGGTTGTTATCGATGGTTTTTCTCCCGGCAGTTCTGCACTGAAAGCGGGGCTGAAAAAGGGAGATGCGCTTTTACTGGTGGACGACTGGAAAATTGAGACGGCTGAGGACGCGAGGATAGCCCTGTTCGACAAGAAGCCCTTTGAATCCGCGCACGTAAAGGTGATAAGGAAAAGATTTCTTTTGGGCGAACAGGAACTTGAGTTCAATGTCCCGCTCTGAGGCCGAACTCACGGTTTTACGTCTGATTGTCTTTTAACGGGTAACACTCAAAAGATCATTCTGAATATTCAGCACAATCATGGTGCCGGTGGTGGGAGTTGAACCCACACGGAGTTGCCCCCACCGGATTTTGAGTCCGGCGCGTCTGCCAATTCCACCACACCGGCAATAAATTCGTTATAAGTTTATCGGGATGAGTTAAGAGTAAAAAAACAGTAACTCAGGACAACTCATTTCCCAAGCACGTTGAAGCATTAAATTTTACATTTTACAGACTGTAATTTGCAATGGCCCGAATAGACTATTTCCCGATGCAAAAATCGCTGAATATTTTGTTTAAGATGTCCTCAGTTGTGACAATGCCTACAATCTCGCCAAGTTTGTCCAAAGCATCCCGGAGTTCAAGGGCAAGGATTTCGACGGGTTGATTATCTGTCAGGGCATGCACCGCCCTGTCGATTGATGCCTCTGCCTTCTCAATTGCAATCTTATGCCTGAGGTTTGTGACAACCACTCCTTCTCTTTCTTCTTTCCAGTCTTTCAGGCATGAATTGAAGATAGCCTCCTTCAAATCCTCAAGCCCGTCGCCCCGTGTAGCGGATATTTTCAGAACGCAAGATGGGAAAAATTTCTTATCTACAATTGGCGGGAGATCACATTTATTTAATACAAAAATTGTGCTCTTATTCTTTATCTTTTCTATCACCTCGAAATCTTCTTCTCTTAGCGGTTCACTTTGATCGAGGACGGCTATCACGAGGTCGGCCTTTTCCACGCTTTCGAGACTCCTTTTCACACCTTCTCTTTCAGCTATGTCCTCGACTTCCCTTATGCCCGCAGTGTCCATGATCCTTAATGGAAGACCGTTTATATTCAGATACTCTTCAATTACATCCCTTGTAGTACCGGGTATTTCCGTTACTATGGCCCTTTCTTTTTTGAGGAGAGCGTTGAGGAGAGAGGATTTCCCCACGTTGGGTCTGCCAATGATTGCAGTGGAAAGTCCTTCCCTGAAAAACCTTGCTTCATCATATGTTTTAAGAAGTATCTGAAGCTCTTTGCCGATGTCTCTCATTGATCCCAGCAAGTCCCGCTCTGATGCCGTCTCGATTTCATCTTCAGGAAAATCTATATATGCTTCAACTTGGGAGCAGATATCCACCAGCCTGTCTCTCAAGGCTGTTATTGTTTCAGAGATGCCTCCCTGAAGCTGTTCGAGCGCAATCCTTCTGCTTTCGTCCGTCCTGGAACGAATGAGATCAATTACCGCCTCTGCCTGGCTCAAGTCTATCCTTCCGTTCATAAATGCCCTCTTTGTAAATTCACCCGGCTCCGCAAGCCGTGCACCCTGCCTGAGCACAATTTCGAGGGTCTTTTTAAGGGCCGTCATTCCGCCGTGACAATTTATTTCAATAACATCCTCTTTTGTATAAGAATGCGGCGACCTCATAACCGTAATGAGCACTTCATCAATCTTTTTACCTGACGAAGGATCATTGATATAGCCATAGATTATTCTGTGCGATTTCAGGTCTTCGAGAGATTTATCTTTGGGCGAAGAGAAAATTTTAGCTGCTATTCGCAGAGAATCCCTTCCACTAAGCCGGACAATGCCTATACCTCCTTCGCCAAAAGGGGTGGAGACCGCAGCTATAGTGTCATCGATAAACATGTTTTAGTATAACGCACACAGGGTAAAGTTTAAGCTAATCAGGCGATGCAGACGATGAGAATAAATACAGGAGTTAAGCCGCTTCTTTTGCGAGTTTTCGATTTACATAGAACTGCTGTGTGATGCTGAAAACATTGTTCATCAACCAGTATACGACGAGTCCCGATGCAAAATTGAGGAACATGAATGTGAATATGATCGGCATAAGCATCATCATTTTGTTCTGAGCCGGGTCCATGGATGTAGGGGTCATCTTCTGCTGTATCAGCATCGTGATACCCATGAGAATGGGCAACGGACCGACAGCAAACCCGCCGATTAAGGGAAACGATAAAGGAATATATCCAAAAAGGGTATCAGGTGCTGAGAGGTCCTTTATCCAGAGCATAAAGGGCGCGCTCCGAAGCTCGATAGAAATCAGCAAAATCTTATATAGCGCAAAGAAAACCGGTATCTGAAGAAGCATTGGCAGGCAACCGCCCAGAGGATTCACTTTGTGGGTTTTATAAAGCTCCATCGTCTCCTTCTGCATTCTTTGGGGGTCCTTCTTGTATTTTTCTCTTATCTCGGCCATCTTGGGTTGAATCGCCTGCATCTTCTTCATCGACTTCTGGCTTTTGTTGACAAGTGGGATAAACGGTATCCTTACAAGTGTAGTAAGAAGCACTATCGACCACCCGTAATTGCCGATCAATTTATAAAAAAGCTTTAAAATCCAAAAAAGAGGCAATGCTATTATAGAAAAGAACCCGAAATCAATAATATTTTCGAGGCCCACATGTAATGCCTTCAAACTATCATATTCTTTGGGGCCTGCATAAAGAATAAAGCTGCTTATTCCCGGCTTGCCTCTGAAAGCAACAACGGGGGAATCCTTAACTTTCCATATCTTTGCCTCTTCCACCGGTGTCAGTGGAACGAGCGAGGCAAAGAAATACTTGTCTTCGTCAGCTATCCATTTCAGCCCCTGGGTATAGCTCTTGGGTTCATTGAGTTTTTTCGCAGTAAATTCGAGCCTGTCCGCTTCTTTGAGAATAACAGGTCCGACATGTGTTCGTCCTTCGCTGTTATGTATGCCGAAATCTGTACCGAGCGTTATCCAGTAATCGGGCAGTCCCGAGACCTCATCTTTTATATCAATTTTGTAAGTATCATAATAGAACGTGTAAGACCTCTTGATGGAAAAACCCGAACCTGAATATTCGAATATAAGAGAGCCTGTCTTGTTATTTTTGTCCAGCGCCATATCGTGTCCGGCAACATTAAAGTTGACATCAGACAGTTCGAAATTATCCTTTGCTCCTATGGCTAAAGGGGCTTCTACGCCGGGGCTTTTTAACAACACAACGTCTTTACCGTCTTTGTCCTTATATTTCTTGAGCTCGTAATGTATTAAAGTTGCGCCGCCGGTTGAAAAGACAGCGGAGTATAATTCCGTTTCGACCTTTATCTCCTTTTCTTCGGCCGGGACACTTTTTGTCTGAGAAACGGCGGAAGGCGCCGGCTGAGTTACCGGTGTAAGGGCACTTCCCCTTTCCTCCACCTGTGGTTGTTTCTGAATTTTCTGCGGAACAGGCTTGATAAAAAGATATTGATAGACAAGAAGGATTGCAAATGCAATTGCGACGGCTATAAGGGCTCTTTTTTCCATATATTACTCCACAGGGTCATACCCGCCCGGGTGAAAGGGATGACACCTCAGTATCCTCCTGAATGAAAGATAGAAGCCTTTCAAAAAACCATACTTGTCTATTGCATTAATAGAATATTCTGAGCATGTGGGAGTGAACCTGCAGCTCAAAGGAAGCAAAGGACATATTAAATATTTATAAAGCTTTATCAATAATATCAGAACTTTTTTCACGAGTTAACCTAGATAAAAACCTCTTTATATCCTGAATAAAATCATCCAGTTCAGCCTCTACGGAGGATTTCTTTGCGACAAGAACAAAATCGCAGTCCAGTGAAATCCCGTCCAGACTCTTTCTCATCGCCTCTCTCAGAAGACGCTTTATCCTGTTCCTTGTAACGGCTTTTCCGACCTTCCTGCTGACAGAAAGTCCAAGACGGTTTGTGCTGAGCTCATTCGGCTTTGCGTACACAACGAGATATCTTGAGGCCGAATTCATTCCCTCCTTAAAGACCGCCTCAAAATCCCGTTTCCTGGTCAAGGAGCGAAAAGGTCCTTTGGGCATTAAACGGCGAGTTTCTTACGCCCTTTGGCCCTTCTCCTCTTGAGAACTTTGCGCCCGCCCGAAGAACTCATCCTTTCAAGAAAGCCATGAGTCTTTTTCCGTTTAGTGTTATGCGGATGATATGTGGTATATGTCGCCATAATTTCGAACCTAAATTATAATTTTTTTTAAAAAATAAAGTCAAGCTGCATAAAAAAATGGTAGTGGGTCAGTTTGAATAAACAAAAAAATGTTTACCCCTAAACCCGCTATTCTTTACAACCGTGTCTGTCAGGTGTTAAATTCTTAATAATGAAATACGGAGAAAAGGAGATAAAACGGGCCTCTTTGGAGACATGGGAAAACCCGTATCCGGAGCGGGATTACGAGATCAATATCAGTTTCCCGGAGTTTACGTGCCTGTGCCCCCGGTCCGGGTATCCCGATTTTGCCGCGATAAAAGTAGATTATGTCCCGGATAAAAAGATAGTTGAGTTGAAGTCACTGAAACTCTATCTGAATTCATTCAGAGACGTTCACATATCCCATGAGGCCGCAGCTAATAAGATTTATTCAGAGATATGGAAAAAACTCAAGCCGAGATTCCTGCAGGTTATCGGAGATTTTAATTCCCGGGGGAATGTGAAAACAATTATACGGGTCTGCTCTGATTCAAAATTGATCCGCCCCGACCATTCCCGGTAACGTGACACCAAATAATGAGATGAATGATCAGCTGCTTCTGCACTTCCTTTATACTGCCTTCGCCCTCTTTATAAACAACTTCATCTTATCGTGATCTTTTTTGCCTTTTCCGGATTCAACGCCGCTGCTGACATCCACGCCGTAAGGTCTCACACGGGTTATTGCTTCTACGATATTATCAGGCGTCAAGCCTCCTGCAAGAATAATCCTGCCGTACTGCTTTGCATATGCGGCGATATCCCAGTTGAAGATCAGGCCGGTTCCGCCAAAGACGTCAGGCGTGAATGTATCGAGCAAAAATGCGGAGACCCTGTCTTTAAAGTGAATGAGGGGGTCAAGGCTTTCCAGGGATTTTACCCTGATCGCTTTTATAACGCGTCTTGAAAAATAACACATATCAGGGGGTTCGTTTCCGTGGAGTTGTATAACATCGATACCGGTCGAGGATGTCATTTTCTCTATCTTTTCCGATGTCTCGTCAACAAACACTCCGACGGATGTTATGAATGAGGGAAGCTTCTTAATTATTGCAGCAGCGTCGTTATGAGATATACAACGCGGACTTCCCTGGAAGAATACGAACCCCAGGGCGTCGGCGCCGAAATCGACGGCAGCCATTGCATCATCGATATTAGTTATACCGCATATTTTGACCTTAACATGCATGTCTCATTTTATCACATTTTATTCATCAACTCGTCAATCTTCCTTCCGATATCCTCTGCCTCCATAAAAGTCGTTCCTATGAGCATTGCGTCGACGCCCGAGTCTTCCAGCCTTCGAACATCCTCTGCAGTTCTTATTCCGCTCTCGCTAACAATGATTTTGCCGGAAGGGATTTCTTTCTTAAGGTTGAACGTCGTATTCATATCTATTTTCAACGTAATCAAATCTCTGTTATTGATGCCGATGATATCGCAGTTTGTCATCAGGGCCATTTCGAGTTCTTTGAAATCATGGACCTCAAAAAGGACGGATAAGCCGAGCTCTCCGGCAAGATGAAGATATTCTGCCGCCTGACTTTTTTCGAGTATTGAAGCTATCAAAAGAATGGCATCTGCCTCATATGCCCTCGACTCATAAATCTGATATTCATCGAATATGAAATCTTTTCTCAATAGTGGTCTTGCCGTGACTTTTTTAATGTCTGGCAAGAAAGTGAGGCTCCCTTGAAAAAAATCCTCCTCGGTAAGGACAGAGACGGCATTGACCGATTTTTCTTCATATATGCCGGCTATGGCTAAATGATTAAATTCTCTCTTGATTATTCCTTTTGAAGGTGATGCCTTTTTTATTTCCGCTATCAGCCTGATCTTTTCTCCGGTAGATCGTTTTATTGCAGACCGGAAATCCCTCGGTCTTCCAATATCACCAATTTTTTTCTTAAGTTCCCTGATGCTTGTGTGAAACCAAGAATCTTTCAGTCTCTCTTTTTTCTTGGAAACTATCTCCTGGAGAATTCCCATAGAAGATTTTATACAAGCGATTTTATATTTTGCAAACTCCCCCCTCTTTTTTGCTATAATCCTCAAAAAATATGAGAACACAACCTTGGACGAAAAAAAACGAATAGCTAAGGCCGCCGGCCTGATGTCCGTCGCAACTTTTATCAGCAGAATACTCGGCTATGTAAGGGACATGATATTCGCACTGTATTTTGGCGCGACGGGCTCTTCCGATACCTTTTTTGCGGCATTCAGAATTCCGAACCTGCTGAGAGAACTTTTTGCTGAAGGGTCTATGTCTTCTGCCTTTATCCCTGTGTTGACGGAATACCGCCAGAAGCATGGTGAGGATGAAGCCAACCGGCTTGTAAAAGTTACCTTCACTTTTATTATCGTTGTCGTCGGAATAATATGTCTTTTAGGCATTATTTTTTCTCCGGCCATGGTTGCCGTTATTGCACCGGGATTTTTAGGTTCGCCGGAAAAGTTTTCATTGGCCGTGCTGTTGACAAGAATAATGTTCCCGTTATTGCTATTTGTGAGCCTTGCCGCACTGGTAATGGGAGCACTGAACACTAAGAAAGTTTTTTTTATCCCAACACTTGCGCCTGCGATGCTGAACATAACTTTGGTATTGAGTATCATTTTTTTTGAATCTAGGATGAAACAGCCCTTAACGGCTGCTGCTATAGGCGTTGTGGTAGGAGGACTTGTTCAATTTGCTTTTCAACTACCATCTTTTTTTAGGAACAAATACAAACTTGGCTTTGATGCAGCATTCAGACATCCCGGACTGAAAAGGATGTCGATTTTATTGATACCTGCGACGCTGGCTTTGTCGGTCAGTCAGATAAATATAGTTGTCAGCAATATCCTGGCCTCGTTTCTGCCGTCGGGAAGCATTACTTATCTCTTTTATTCCATGCGGCTGGTCCAGTTCCCGATCGGCATTTTCGGGGTTGCAATGGGTATGGCCGTCCTGCCGACCCTCTCGGAACATGCGGCAAAAGGAGACTATATCAACCTCAGAGACGATTTTTCGTTTGCCTTGAGGCTGCTTTTTTTTATTACAATCCCGGCCATGGCAGGATTGATCGCCCTTCGCGAGCCGATCGTTAATATACTCTTCCAGAGAGGCAAGTTTGATTACATCGCAACAGTCGGGACTGCTCATGCCCTTTTATTTTATTCAATCGGAATATGGGCCGTCGTCGGAGTGAGGGTCGTGACGGCGAGCTTCTATTCGATGCAGGATACGAGGACACCCGTTAAGATTGCTGTCGTTGCGCTGACCGCGAATATTTTCTTCAGCATCATCCTCATGAAGCCTCTCAGGCACAGCGGCCTTGCCCTTGCCAATGCCCTTGCTTCTTGCGTGAACTTCTCCCTTCTCTTTTTCTTTCTCAGAAAGAAGCTTAAGAGGGTCGACGGAAGGAGAATTTTTTCTTCTTTCGTCAAAAGTGTCTTTGCCGCCGCTGTCATGGGTGTTGGAGGCGCGATTTTTCTTCCCGGAAAGCTATGGCAGACAAGCGGCTATACTCTCAATAAGGTCTTGTACATGAGCCTGACAGTTGTTATGTGTACCGCTATCTATCTTTTCTTGAGTTATCTGGTTAGAAATGAAGAATTGTCTTATGTAATAAAAATGGTAAAACAAAAATTCAGAGGATAATAAAAGGGTTATTTGTTTTTTATTTCTTCCACGATCCCCTTCAATTCAAGAAGCAGGCCGCGCCTTATATTTTTATTCTCAATACTCCGGAATAGATCGAGAAGCGCTCTTTCCTCTTTGCCCAGACCGTATTCGCTTTTGTCTTCAGCTATTTTTTCAGTCTCCTGACCTTCAAGAAAAGTGCTGAGAGGGATCTTTAAGGATTCACATATCTGCCTGAGGCGATAGAGAGCAATATTATTGATCCCTTTTTCGTATTTTTGTAATTGCTGATATGAGATCCCTATTTTTTCGGCAAGGGCCATCTGGGACATGTGAGCAGCAAGACGATACTTCTTAATTTTCTCTCCGATATTTTTTCTGTAGTCCTCTGCCATTGCAATCCGTTTCCTCTTGTAAACTATTCAATTTTGAATTGATTTGAACGCAATGTCTATCATCTTAGAGTTGTATTTAACAATTGCTAATTAAAACCATAAGTTGTAAAATAATATATGGATGTCGCTGTGAGGGAGATACTGATTGTTGATGACAATGAATTTATAAGAGATACTCTTATAGATTTTCTTTCCTTTAACGGCTACGAAGTTTTTATGGCAGTAGGCGGCAGTGAAGCACTTAAAATTCTCAAGGGGAAACACTTCAGTATCGTTGTTACAGACTTAAACATGCCGATAATGAATGGAATTGAACTGATTAAAGCGGTCAGAAATCTTAATATGCCTTTAACAATTATCGGGATGAGTACGGCGGACAGAGAACAGGAGTTTTTAAAGGCAGGAGCAGATTATTTCCTTCCAAAACCTTTTTATTTTCCTTATCTCAAATCTATACTGAACTCGATATTCGAACAATAACACCTCAACTCTTTTTTTGACAGTTAACCTCTTATTTCATATAATTAAGTCACATAGGAGTTCATAAGTAAAAAAATGGAGATTTGCTAATGGTTATAAAAAAATTTGTTGTCGGATCACTCGAAAACAACTGTTTTATTATTGCGGATGAAAAGTCGAAGGAGTGTTTGATTACCGACCCGGGAGACGAGCCCGACAGAATTCTTGATTTCATTCGTGAGAACAATTTCAAAGTCAAATATATTGTCTGTACACATGCGCACTTTGACCACGTTAGCGCAGTATCCGACATAAAAAAAGAGACGGAAGCGATGGTTGTTCTTCATGGGGACGACCTTGAACTTTATAGGAGCACAAAGGAGCAGGCTGCGTCATGGGGGTTTGATATCGATCCCCAGCCGGAACCTGATATTATTGCCTCTGAAGGTGATAAGATAGAGCTCGGCGGACTAAGATTTGAGATTATCCATACCCCCGGGCACAGCCCCGGCGGGATCTGCCTTTATGGAGAAGGCATTTTAGTTTCCGGTGACACGTTATTCGCGGGTTCTGTCGGCAGAACAGATCTTTACGGGGGGAACATAGGAGACCTCAAGAAGTCATTTAAACGCCTGATGTCTCTGCCGGACAGTACAAAAATTTTACCAGGACACGGGCCCGAATCAACTATCGGAAAAGAGAGAACTGATAATTTTCTTGCCCATGAGATAAAATGATTATTCATTGAGTCATTAATACCATTGTTTATTTTTAAAAAACAGAGAGATATTTTATTTTTTATCGAAATTGACTGAATTTCGGACATAATTCTATTTAATAGGTAATATTTATCTATTGACTATGCAAAAAAAAATGCTATCCTATAATTAGATGGTATTAAAAGGTGTAAAAATGAATTAGAAAACACCAAGTAGTTCTTTGATAACAAAGGCTATACTATTTGGTATGGCCTTTATTTTTCTCTGCAATACCTTGGAGCTCAGGCGAGCTGAGGAACAACTCTATTGTGGGAGCTGGCGTGTGGATGTGATGATGCATGCCCCAAAACCTGAAAATGGTAGAGGGGAAGCCTAAGCGTTTACCGAAGCACCCACGTAGAAAAAGTCTCAGAAGCTCGGACCCTGAGGTTTGCGGGGAAGTTCTTTGAAAACTAAAAAAAGTAGGCCCCAGTTATAAGTTCTTTTTGAGAGTTTGATCCTGGCTCAGAACGAACGCTGGCGGCGTGCCTAACACATGCAAGTCGGACGGGGTATAAGATGTAGCGATACAAATTATACTTAGTGGCGGACGGGTGAGTAACACGTAGGTAACCTACCCTTAGGCGGGGGACAACTCAGGGAAACTTGAGCTAATACCCCATAAGACCACATACTGGGATGTAAGAGGTAAAAGTGGCAACACACCAAAGGATGGGCCTGCGGCCTATCAGGTAGTTGGTGAGGTAACGGCTCACCAAGCCGGAGACGGGTAGCCGGGCTGAGAGGTTGAACGGCCACACTGGAACTGAGATACGGTCCAGACTCCTACGGGAGGCAGCAGTGGGGAATATTGCACAATGGGCGAAAGCCTGATGCAGCGACGCCGCGTGGAGGATGAAGGTCTTCGGGTTGTAAACTCCTTTTCTTGGGAAAGATGATGACGGTACCCAAGGAATAAGCCACGGCTAACTCTGTGCCAGCAGCCGCGGTAAGACAGAGGTGGCGAGCGTTGTTCGGAATTACTGGGCTTAAAGGGCGAGTAGGCGGTGGAGCAAGTCTGAGGTGGAATCTTAGGGCTTAACCCTAAAACTGCCTTAGAAACTGCTTTACTTGAGTCAGTGAGGGGAGGGCGGAATTCCTGGTGTAGCGGTGAAATGCGTAGATATCAGGAGGAAGGCCTGTGGCGAAGGCGGCCCTCTGGCACTGTACTGACGCTGAGGCGCGAAAGCGTGGGGAGCAAACAGGATTAGATACCCTGGTAGTCCACGCCCTAAACGGTGGGCATTAGGTGTAGGGCTCGTAAGGGTTCTGTGCCGAAGGGAAACCATTAAATGCCCCGCCTGGGGAGTACGGCCGCAAGGTTGAAACTCAAAGGAATTGACGGGGGCCCGCACAAGCGGTGGAGCATGTGGTTTAATTCGACGCTACGCGAAGAACCTTACCTGGGCTTGACATGTTAGTGGTAAGAACCCGAAAGGGGGATGACTTGGGGGTAACCCCTTGAGCTAACACAGGTGCTGCATGGCTGTCGTCAGCTCGTGCCGTGAGGTGTTGGGTTAAGTCCCGCAACGAGCGCAACCCCTATCCTCTGTTGGTCCAAAAGACCTCTCTGAGGAAACTGCCATCGATGAGATGGAGGAAGGTGGGGATGACGTCAAGTCATCATGGCCCTTACGTCCAGGGCGACACACGTGCTACAATGGCAGCTACAGAGGGTCGCAATACCGCGAGGTGGAGCCAATCCCTAAAAGCTGTCTCAGTTGGGATCGGAGTCTGCAACTCGACTCCGTGAACGCGGAATCGCTAGTAATCGTGGATCAGCCACGCCACGGTGAATACGTTCCCGGGCCTTGTACACACCGCCCGTCACACCACGAAAGCCTGTTGTACCCGAAGCAGGTGCGCTAACCCGCAAGGGAGGCAGCCTTCTAAGGTATGGCCGGTAATTGGGGTGAAGTCGTAACAAGGTAGCCGTAGGGGAACCTGCGGCTGGATCACCTCCTTTCTAAGGAGAAAGAACCGTTTAAACCGCTTAACCGGTTTAAACAGTTCAACTGTTAAAAATGGGTGCCTACTTTTTTAGTTTTATAAATTTTTTTGTTCTTTGACAACAGAAGGGAAAAAAGTAAGGGTCAAGTTAGGAAGGGCATATGGCGGATGCCATGGCATCAGGAGGCGAAGAAGGACGTGGCAGGCTACGAAAAACCACGGGGAGCTGCGAGCGAGCTTAGAACCGTGGGAGTCCGAATGGGGCAACCCACCCTGAGTAAAGTCAGGGTATCATATGCTGAATAAATAGGCATATGAGGCAAACCCGGGGAAGTGAAACATCTCAGTACCCGGAGGAAGAGAAATCAAGCGAGATTCCCTCAGTAGCGGCGAGCGAAGGGGGAA
This sequence comes from Thermodesulfovibrionales bacterium, assembly GCA_963716185.1. Taxonomy (GTDB): domain Bacteria; phylum Nitrospirota; class Thermodesulfovibrionia; order Thermodesulfovibrionales; family SM23-35; genus CAVZMO01. The sequence continues at coordinate 1,556,783 of OY970295.1, read as the reverse complement.
TAGCCCAAACCGACCCTAACACAAAACGTACAGTTTGTAAGGCGTAAGGAGTGAATCGTAAGGTGTTTTTTATTGTTGGTTCTTACACTTCACGCTTTACGACATATGTCTTCTGTATGCTTTGTGTTAGGGTTGGGGTTGTAGGACCCAGATATGGGACCGAGTGTTGTAGCAGAAAGCTCTGGAAAGGGCGACCGCAGACGGTGATAGTCCGGTATGCGAAACGGCATGAGGCCCTATGGGTATCCTGAGTACCACGAGGCACGAGGAATCTTGTGGGAAACTGGGGGGACCACCCTCCAAGGCTAAATACTACCTGATGACCGATAGTGGACAAGTACCGTGAGGGAAAGGTGAAAAGAACCCTGGTGAAGGGAGTGAAATAGAACCTGAAACCGTATGCCTACAAGCAATCAAAGTCCCGAAGCAATTCGGGATGATGGTGTGCCTTTTGATTAATGAGCCGGCGAGTTACTGGCTGTAGCGAGGTTAAGTCCTTAAGGGACGGAGCCGCAGGGAAACCGAGTCTTAACAGGGCGATTAGTTGCAGTCAGTAGACCCGAAGCCAGGTGATCTACCCATGGTCAGGGTGAAGCGGAGGTAAGACTTCGTGGAGGCCCGAACCGGTGTTTGTTGCAAAAAGCTCGGATGAACTGTGGGTAGGAGCGAAAGACCAATCAAACCTGGTGATAGCTGGTTCTCCCCGAAATGTATTTAGGTACAGCCTCAGCGTAGTCTTATGGGGGTAGGGCACTGGATGGGCTAGGGCCTCGTATGGGGTACCAAACCCAACCAAACCACGAATACCATGGAGATGGTCGCTGGGAGTGAGACTGCGGGTGCTAAGATTCGTAGTCGAGAGGGAAACAGCCCAGACCGTCAGCTAAGGTCCCTAAGAGTATGCTAAGTGGTAAAGGATGTGGTGTTGCGCAGACAGCCAGGATGTTGGCTTAGAAGCAGCCATCATTTAAAGAAAGCGTAACAGCTCACTGGTCAAGCGGCACTGCGCCGAAAATTTAGCGGGGCTAAGCATACTACCGAAGCTACGGATTCATCGCAAGATGAGTGGTAGGGGAGCATTCTGCGGACCTGTGAAGGTGAGCCGTGAGGCAAGCTGGAGGGGGCAGAAGAGATTATGCCGGCATAAGTAGCGCAAATTCTGATGAAAAGTCAGGACGCCGTAAACCTAAGGTTTCCTGGGGAAGGGAAATCCGCCCAGGGTTAGTCGGATCTAAGGCAAGGCCGGAAGGCGTAGCCGATGGACAACTGGTTAATATTCCAGTACCGTCTTGTGTGCGTTTGACTGAAGGGGTGACGCAGGAGGATAGTCCGGGCCTGGTGATGGTTCAGGTCCAAGCACTTAGGCTGACAGGTAGGCAAATCCGCCTGTCATTAAGGCTGAGGTGTAATGGGGAAGGCCGTAAGGCTGAACTCGGGTGATTCCACACTGACGAGAAAAACCTCGTAGGGAGCACGCGGGATGTCCGTACCGCAAACCGACACAGGTAGGTGGGTAGAAGATACCAAGGCGTTCGAGTTAACCCTCGCTAAGGAACTAGGCAAAGTGACCCCGTAACTTCGGGAGAAGGGGTTCCACCGCAAGGTGGACGCAGTAAAGAGGCTCAGGCGACTGTTTAGCAAAAACACAGGTGTCTGCGAACTCGCAAGAGGAAGTATAGGCACTGACGCCTGCCCGGTGCCGGAAGGTTAATGGGAGAGGTCATCTTCGCAAGAGGAGAAGCCTTGAACTGAAGCCCTGGTAAACGGCGGCCGTAACTATAACGGTCCTAAGGTAGCGAAATTCCTTGTCGGGTAAGTTCCGACCCGCATGAATGGCGTAACGATCTGAGCGCTGTCTCGGCGAGGGGCTCGGCGAACTTGAGATACCGGTGAAGACGCCGGTTACCTGCAACTAGACGGAAAGACCCCGTGCACCTTTACTATAGCTTGGCAGTGAGCTTTGGTGATGTATGTGTAGGATAGGTGGGAGACGATGAAGTAGGGACGCTAGTCCTTATGGAGCCGACCTTGAAATACCACCCTTACCTTACTGGGGCTCTAACCTATCCCCCTTATCGGGGGAAGGGACACTGTCTGGTGGGTAGTTTGACTGGGGCGGTCGCCTCCCAAAGAGTAACGGAGGCGTCCAAAGGTCTCCTCAGGCTGGACGGAAACCAGCTGTCGAGTGCAAAGGCATAAGGAGGCTTAACTGTGAGGCAAACAAGCCGAGCAGATACGAAAGTAGGGCTTAGTGATCCGGTGGCACTGTGTGGAAGGGCCATCGCTCAACGGATAAAAGGTACGCCGGGGATAACAGGCTTATCGCGTCCAAGAGTTCACATCGACGACGCGGTTTGGCACCTCGATGTCGACTCATCGCATCCTGGAGCTGAAGCAGGTTCCAAGGGTTGGGCTGTTCGCCCATTAAAGCGGTACGAGAGTTGGGTTCAGAACGTCGTGAGACAGTTCGGTCCCTATCTGTTGCAGGCGCAGGAGACTTGAGGGGGGCTGTCCTCAGTACGAGAGGACCGGGATGGACAGACCTCTTGTGTTCCGGTTGTCATGCCAGTGGCAATGCCGGGTAGCTATGTCTGGAAGGGATAAATGCTGAAGGCATCTAAGCGTGAAGCCCACCCCAAGATTAGGTCTCCCAGGGAGCAATCCCTCTGAAGGTCTGTGGTAGACTACCACGTCGATAGGCTGGAGGTGTAAGTGCAGCAATGCATTCAGCTGACCAGTACTAATTGACCGTGCGACTTGACCCTTATTTACTTCCCTCCTGTTGTCAATGAATGATCGGGGCCTTTGAAAAAAGGCCCTTTTATATATTCTAAGGAGTACTGATGAGAGAGAGAGACATATTTGAAGAGATAATCGATATCGGCAAGAGACGAGGAGTTCTTACCTATGATGAAATAAATGACGCGCTTCCCTCAGAGTTTTTTTCACCCGATGAAATAGAAGACCTCATGGATATTCTTCAGGACATGGGGGTTAAGGTTGTGGACCATGAAGAAGTCATCCCGCCGGAAGAAGAAATAGAAGAGGAATTAGAAGAATACGAGAAGACAGAGGATCTCGTTCAGGCATATTTTTATTCTATGGGCGATATCTCCATTCTGACCAAGGATGAAGAGACGGAGCTGGCGAAAAGACTTGAGGAAGGCAAAACGATTATAAAGGAGCTGATAACTGCACTGCCTCTTTATAAAAAACTCGAAGCGAGCATGAACGGCGATGAGGAAGAACTGACTCCGGAGGAAGAAAAAGCAGACGAGGCTCTTATAGAAAGCGTGGAAATACTTGAAAGTCTGATGAAAGAGGTCGAAACCGCTGACAAGAAAACATGCAAATATGGCTCACTAAAAGCTCTTAAAAATGTTATCAGAGAGAAAAAGAAAAAGCACATTGATACAAAAAGACTTGAAGCGCTGGCCAAAGAAGTTGAAAAAGAGTATAAAAAGATTGAATCCGAAGTCGGAGCTAAGATCGATGATCTAAAATCGATGTGGACCCGCATTCAGAAGGCAAAAATGCTTATTACAACGGCCAAGAATGAATTGATAACCCGCAATCTCAGACTTGTTGTCAATATTGCAAAGAATTATGTAGGAAGAGGACTTCCACTTCTCGATCTTATCCAGGAAGGCAACATTGGACTGATGAAAGCAGTTGATAAGTTTAAATATGAGAAGGGGTTTAAATTCAGCACATATGCAACATGGTGGATCAGGCAGGCTATCACCAGGGCCTTGATAGATCAGACGAAGACTATTAGAGTTCCGGTCCATATGATGGAATTTTATAACAGGGTTACAAAAGCATCGAGGGAACTTACGCAGCAACTCGGCAGGGAGCCGGCCAATGCGGAAATTGCCCAGAAGCTGCTGGTTCCGACCAGAAAGGTGGAGGAGGTCTTCAGGGCAATACAGGACCCTATAGCGCTGCAGACGCCTGTCGGAGACGAGGATACTGAACTCGAGGATTTTATAGGCGATAAGAATAGCCCTTCACCTTATTTCGATGCGGAAAAGACCGAGGCTTCCGAGCAGATTCAAAAGGTGCTTAAGACTTTGACGGCCAAGGAAGAAATGGTTATAAGAATGAGGTTCGGGATAGGCGCCGACAGGGACCACACTCTCGAGGAGGTCGGAAGACATCTCTCTATAACGAGAGAAAGGGTGAGACAGATTGAAGCAAAAGCACTAAGAAAGCTTAAGCATCCAAGCAGACTTAAAGCCCTTAAGAGACTGACGGCTACTCCTGCTTAACCCCGATCACGCCGTCCCCCTCGCTCGTCTCTATTTTACTTTCTTTGATGATTGCCGCCGAGGTTTTTCCTCTAAGACTAATGATCTGAACCTTGCCGTTTATTATTTTGTGCTCACTCTGAAGTGTAGTCGCCAGTAAGTCGCCGACCTCAAGGCCATCATCCCGGCCCTTATCTATATAAACGATATCCCGCTTCCCATTTGCCACGTGAAGTTGTCTTGTTGCGACTATATGACCGTTGATATCAGGTTCTCTGGGATTTTCAGGCTCAAGAGGAGGTTCTATCTCATAATAATTGTCGAGAAGACTGCCGACGGGGATATCCGCGAAAGAATTTGTGATTATAACCTTCGTATCATTTCCCTCAACGCTCTCAACCTCAGCTATTCCGAGTACATCAATAAGATAACCTAGTTTGCTGCCGGTTTTGGGGTGTATTACCTTTTCTGCTTGGAAAATAAAAAACTTTTCTCCCTTTTTAGCAGGGCCGTTTGTTTGGATGTAGGCGTAATCTCCCTTAGAAAGAATATTTTTGTCACTATTTTGAGAGTTTGTTATTCTGCTGACCTCAGGTTCTATTATTCTGCCGATCTCAGGTATTGATTCGGCAATATAACCGCTTGCCATCAGCACATATTTATTCACGAGATATTCTTTATTGACAGGTTCGACCTTTCTGTCCGGAAGCTTCTCCATCTTCACCTCTGGTCTCCTCTCAACCCTCGGAAGGGGCTTTGTTTTAGGAACTATTTCTTTCTGCAAAAGATAGAGGGGAATTTTGATTTTTTCCCCGGGATAAATTTTATCCGGATTCTTTATTTCGGTATTTTCTTTCCAGATTTTCGGCCAGAGGAAGGGATCTTTTAATTCTTTATTCGAGATGTCCCAGAGGGTATCTCCCTTCACAATTGTATAATCTTTATATTCCTGCGCCTGTGCTGCTGCAAATGAAGGCAACAAGATAAGACATAACAAGAACACGGCTCTATTTAATTTTTTTGCTTTTTGCATAATGACTCCTTCAAAAAAAGTTTTGCTCCTTAAAAATAACGAAGATGCTTAAAACTGTCAAGTATATTATGCAGGAATGCTATCATGTGTCTGTGATTTGTGAGCTGCAATAGTAGCCAAATTTTTGGTATACTATACCGCCCCATTATTCATCAGAAGGGAATCCTCTCTGAAGGTTTTGAGTTTATCTACAAGCCGATAGCGCCCCAGGCTCTTTTTAGAAAGGTGAGAGAGATTCCGGATAAGAATTAGGGGTCAGTTATTTGTACGGAATAAATGCCGGAGTTTATCCGGAAAATCCTACAATAGCGATCCTCGCCTTCTTTGATACTTCAGCGAGTTTATCTTTGTTCAGTATAATACTTTTTCGGGCTTCAATGGCCAGAACTCTTGCTTCTACCCCGATCATTGTCTCAAGCGTCTTGAAACCCACCGTTGGCACATCAAATCTCATGTCCTGATTGGGTTTGCCGACCTTTACAACTACAGCTCCTTTACCCGCAAGCATGCCCCCTCTTTTTATAGCCTCATCCGTACCTTCGATAGCCTCAACCGCCAGCACGGCCTGGTTTTTTACCACCACGGTCTGGCCTATGTCAAGTCTACCCATTTCCTTAGCCATCTTCCATCCGAATTCGATATCTTTCCATTCTTCATCGGTAGGATGATGTCTTGTGAGAACTCCCTCTGGCGTGAGAAGGTTGGAACTGAAAAGGCTGATATCCAGAAGAGTAATCCCCTCTTTTGCGAGTTCTTTCGTAATAGCAAGGAGAATGGAGTCATCTTTTCTGTCTTTTAGTGAGAATAAGAGTTTTACAGCCCTCAGGTCCGGCGTGATTTTACTTTTATAGAGGAGTGTCTTAGTAACTTTGCCTGCCATCACCGCCTCTTTGATTCCAAAATCTTTGAGTGAATCTATCAGTTTCCCGAATTTACCGATGTTCACCCATTTTATCTCATTCACATACGAGGAAAGGGCTTCATCAGCCAATGGTTCAAGGGCTATAGCAACAACCGTATAACCCTGCGCTTTAGCTTCATTCGCAATTGCCAGAGGCAGTTCTCCCATTCCTGCAATAAGGCCGAGTTTTTTCATCGATTTACGATACACGATCTATGATTCACGATATAAGGCTCTGGAGAAGGCCTGCATGATTTTAAAATCGTGTATCCTTGCATCATGTATCTGTGTCCCGGCTTTCACCTGCAGATGCCTCTTTTGTTCTGCTGGATGAACTCAACGAGATGCTTTATCTCATCAGTATAGGGCAGATCTTCCTGTATCTTTTTAAGGGCGTCCTTCAATGTTCTTTTTTCCCTGAAAAGTATCTTGTAAACCTTTTTAAGCTCATTTATCGTAGAGTCAGGGAACCCGTGTCTCTTCAACCCGATAACATTCAGTCCGAAGAGTTTTGCCGGCGTGCCCGATGTTATCATATATGGAGGTATGTCCTGATTCACTCCGCTGAATCCGCCGACCATCGAATAAGCCCCGATTCTCGTGAACTGGTGGATCGCAACGAGGCCGCCGACAAAGGCGTAATCCTCAATAAGAACATGGCCGCCGAGGGTTGCAACATTAGCCATGTTTACGAAGTTCCCGATCTTACAGTCGTGTGCTATGTGAACATATGCCATGAGAAAATTGTCGTTGCCGATTGTGGTTACGCCGTCTCCGCCGACAGACGCCCGGTGTATAGTGATGTATTCACGGATGATATTGTTATCTCCTATTCTTATCCCTGTTTTTTCACCTCTGTATTTTGTATCCTGCGGCGGCAGGCCGATGCTTGTGAAGGGATAAATAATGCAGTTTTCTCCTATTTCCGTGTTACCTTCCATAATCACATTTGAAATGAGTTTTGAACCTTTTTTTATTCGTATGCCTTCACCAATAATACAAAATGGCCCGATTGAGACTCCCTCATCTATCTCTGCCTTTGGATGTATAATAGCGGTAGGATGAATTTCATTCGTCATAATTGTGATATCTCCTTATCTGCGACCATCGCGGTAAATTCAGCTTCGGCGGCAACCTTTTCTTCAACAAAAGCATTTCCTGAAAACTTCCAGACATTACCTCTGTGCTGCAGGATATTGACCTCCAATCTAATCTGATCACCCGGTACAACGGGTTTCCTGAACTTTGCCTTCTCTATGCTCATGAAATATACTGATTTGCTTGGGGTTGCGCCAGAATGGAAAGCCAGGATACCTGCTACCTGCGCCAGCGCCTCTATAATCAGGACACCCGGCATTATGGGCTGATTCGGGAAATGTCCCTGGAAGAACAGTTCATTGAACGTGACATTCTTAAGGCCTATCGCTTTTTCTCCGGGCTTCATCTCGATTATTCTGTCGACCAATAAGAATGGATATCTATGAGGCAAGAATTTTTGTATCTCTTTAATATCCATCATCCGGCATTCCCCCTTTCGAGTTCCCTTATCTTTTCTTCGAGTTCTTTTATCTTTTTGTATAGTCCCGGCAGTCTTGAAAATATGGCCTGGGCCTTTAACCAATCTCTATGAGGCATGGCATACGTGCCGGAATAGGATCCTTTTTTAAGATTGCCTATGACACCTGATTGAGCGCTGATCATAGTCTCTGATTCTATCTTTACATGATCGGAAATCCCAACCTGGCCGGCCAGGGTGACATAGTCACCTATTTCGCTGCTTCCGGCGACGCCGGCCTGTCCGCAAAGAATGGAGTTGACGCCTATCTTGACGTTATGACCGATCTGGACAAGGTTATCAATTTTTGTGCCCTTTCCAATAATCGTATTTCCGGTCGTTGCCCGGTCAATCGATGCATTCGAACCTATCTCGACGTCATCTTCAATGATGATGCCGCCTACCTGGGGGATTTTATGATATTTGCCTCCGTCAAAAACATAACCAAAACCGTCCGAACCTATTACCGAACCTGAATGTATAATAACCCTATCAGCTATTTTTACATTCTCTCTCAAAGTCACATGCGGATAAATAATACATTTTTCTCCCAACAGGCTGTTTTCTCCGATGAAGACATAGGGATGGATAATGGTGCCGCTGCCGATTGAAACGCCATCAGCTATATAAGAGAAAGGATATATGGACACATCTTTCCCTATTGTTGCCTTATCGGACACGATGGCATCTTTACTTATCCCGAGGGGCTTCGGCGGTTTCAGATTGAAATGTTCGAGCAGCTTTGCAAAGGCAAGATGGGGGTTGGATACTTTAAGTTGAGCAATACTTACACCGGGCAGGGGTTCTTTTACAATAACGCAGGAAGCCCTGCTCCCCGAAAGATCTTTTACGTATCTTTTCGCCGATATAAATGTGATATCTCCCTCTTTTGCCTCATTTATACCTGATACACCCGATATTTCGATATCACGATCACCAAAAATTTCGCCGTTCAGAAGAGATGCGAGTTCCCCGAGCTTCACTACTTTTTAGATTTGGCCTTGGCCGCGTCAAATCTTTTCAGGACACTCTCTGTGACGTCTATGCCTTTACTGGAGTAAAGAACCGTGCCCTTTTCGAATATAATTGTATATCCCTCTTCTTCCCCTATCTTATCCACTAGGTCGCGAATCTCTTTCAATATTCCGTCCGTCAGTTCAGCTTCTTTCTTTTTTATATCGGCCTGTGAATCCTGGACAAGACGCTGGTATTCCCGTACCACTCTTTCCAATTCATCTTCTTTATTCTTGCGCGCATCCGCAGAAAGCACAGAAGTCTGTTTTTCCAGGTCGGATTTCATCTTTTCTATAACCTTGCCCTTTTCGTCTATATTTGACTGCCTGGATTTGATGAGTGACTCGAGATCTGATTTGGCTTTCTTCCCCGCCTCGGACTCGTTCAAGACTTTCTGAATATCTATTGCTCCGAACTTCACCGTGTCAGCCGCCAGTACGGATACCGGCAAAATGGAGAGAGCAAAGAATAAGCAGCAAAAACTCGAAAACCTTCCTAAAAGCCTGTTCCTCATATATCCTCCTAAATGGTTTTTAAGTGTATCTTTAAAAGAAAGTTCCAAAAGCGAATTCAAACCTGTTCGATTTTTCGTTCAGTCTTTTCCGGAGATTATAACCCCATTCAATCCTTATCGGGCCAAAAGGCGAAATCCACCTTACACCCGCACCTGTAGTATATCTCAGGTCGCCAAAATTTTTAAATGAGTCATACGAATTGCCTGCGTCAAAAAATGCTACGCCCTTTAATTTAAGATCGCTGATAAGCGGGAAGATGTATTCTGCATTAAATATGACCTGCTCGGTTCCCCCTATCGGGTCTCCTGTTTTTGCATCCTTTGGTCCTGCATCACCGAATCCGAGCCCTCTTATCGTATAAATACCGCCCACATAAAATCTCTCATATAGCGGCAATTCTTTGCCTTCAAGACCTTTGGCATAACCGAACCTTCCTCTCAGCATAGCGGTCGTACGCCCGATTGGGAAATACCATGCGGAGTCAAGTTCGGTTTTCACAAAATGGTTTGTTCCTCCAATGCCCGCATAAGTCACATATATCGAATTTCTCGATCCCCTCGACGGATCGAGATAATTGTCTCTCGAGTCCCTTGTCAATGAAGGGGTGATGCGGCTGGTAATCCTCGTGCCTTCCTGGTCTTTTATTATGAGAGAAGCGTTTGACGCTATGTTAGAGATATTGGCATTCTCAAAATTGTATGCGACTTCGCCGTACCAATAATCCGACAGCCTTTTTCCAAGTGCCAACCCGAATCCGGTCGCTTTTTTATCGTATTCTACAAATTCACTTGTCGTCGTCTTGTAAATATTAGCGGTTAATGAAACAGGCATGTCCAAAAACCATGGGTCCCTGTAAGTGAGGTCGTAGTAAGTAGTTTTGCTGCCGAGTTCTCCTCTGAGCTTTATAAGCTGTCCTTTACCAAAGAGATTGCCTTGCGTCACTTCAACCATGCCGATAACTTTCTCTACGGAGCTGTATCCGCCTCCGATGCTGAAAAAGCCGGTCGGCCTTTCTTTTACCTTGACATCTATGTCAACAAGTTTTTCCTCGGGCCGAGGTTTAGGGACCAGATCCACTGTCTCAAAAAAGTTAAGATTATTGATCTTTTCATAGCTTCTTTTTATCAGCGCGCTGTTGAAGGTGTCGCCTTCGTCAAAACTTATTTCCCTTCTTATCACTTTATCCCTGGTTTTTGTATTGCCTGAGATTTCTATCCTGCCTATCTTATACTTGGCGCCCTCATCAATCTTCAAGGCGATTTTTACAAGCTTTTTGCTTTCATCAGGTATCAGGTCCGGGGTGACGGTTATAAGGGCATATCCATGTTCTGAATAAAGTTCGGATATGGCGAATATGTCTTTTTTCAATGTCTCCTTGCTAAAAGGCTCGCCCGGTACCATGGTAATCCTCTTCCTGATTGCATCGTCCCCAAAAATCTTGTTACCCGAAAACTCGACCGAGGACAGTCTGTATTGATCGCCTTCAGAAATAGGTATTGTTATCACCATTCCTTTTTTGTCTGCTGTGAGTTGGGTCTTTGGCTCACCCACCGCCACTTTGATATACCCGTTATTAAAATAAAGGTCTTTAATTTTTTCGATATCGGTATCCATGCGGTCTTTTTTATAATATCCCGACGAAGTTATGAAGGAGAAAAGCCACCATCCTTTCGTCTCCATGGCCTTCTTTATTTTGCCGGCGGGTATGGCCTTATTCCCTTCTATATTAATCTTCTTGATCTTCACCTTTGGGCCTTCTTCGATCTGATAGGTCAGGCTGATCTCCTCAGGGCTTATTGTTTTAATTATGGGGACAATGCGTGAAAGCCAATATCCTTCTTCTTCATAAAAGGCCCTGAGCTTATTTGCGTTATCCTGAATGAGGACCGCGTCGGCGATAGCTCCGGGCGTTATCGCAATCTTCTCCTTCAGTTTTGCATCATTAAATTCCTTGTTGCCCTGGAAATCGATCTTTATGATAGTCGGCTTTTCCTTTACAACATATATCAGCTTAATTCCGCCCTCAAACGGTTCAATCTCCGCCCTGACATCTTCAAAATATCCCATCTTAAAGATGTTTTTTATGTCTTCATTTGTTTTTTCCTGGGAGATCGGTTCGCCCGGTCTCTGGGTAATTTTGGCTTTCACGGCGTTTTCATCTATTCTTTTCAGCCCCTTTATCTCTATCGAGTTAATAAGAGGCTGCTCCTGGGCATAAATAATCCAGGGCAATGTTATAAGCGAGATGAAAAATAAAACTATTCTTATCTTTCGCATCGGGGCTCCTGTATAATAAACTCGAAAAGTATAGCACTTTCATAGGGGGAAATGTAAACAAAAATAACGTCTATTCTGACACGCTTATATAGCGAAGATGAAAAAATGCAAACCCTTGAAGAGGTCCCCGAAAAGCCGTAGTACATGCAGGTTTTAGAGTAATGGACGAACCGGTAAAAAGGCATGCTGAAGATCTCCTTAGAAAAAGAGATTTCAGTCACCTGCTTGAGTTGTGTGAAAAAGACAGGCGGTTCTGGCAAGAGGTCCGGTTCAGGCTTTATGAGATTGACGAAAGCCTTCGCTGGCCGGCCATCGAGACCGCTGCGAGACTTATGGAGCTCTGGTGGAAGTCAGGGCACGAAGAAAGGGTGCGGAGATATATCAGAACGCTTTTTTGGTCGATGAATGACGAATCGGGAGGTATCGGCTGGAGTGCGCCCCAGACTATTGCTGAAATCATTGCACTTCTCCCTGAACTGATCGGCCCGTATGGAAGTATGATGATCGCATATTCTATCGAGGAGCCGCCTTTGATTAAGGGCTGCCTATGGGGGATCGGGCGGCTTGGTTTAAAGATCGCCGGATCAGTAGATTTGTTTGAGGATGAGGTATTAGAAATCTTCAGGGGCGACGATGCGGAAGTCCTTGGTCTGGCCTCCTGGGCCCTTGGTGAAGCAGGATTTATACGCGCATTGCCTTATTTAAAGGAGTTGTGTTCACGCGCAGAGCCGGTGCGTATTTATATGGACGGATATTTTCACGAAAAAACCCTGGGACGGTGGTCCGAAGAAGCCATAAAAAAGATAGAAAAAGTTTTATAAAACCGTAATATTTTCTTTGCCGTTGAATTAATAATATTTTGGATTATTTATAGCAGATAAAACGGGACGTTATAGAAGAATCCTTACTTGACAAAAATTGTAGCGTTGATTATCATTAATCACTTCTCAAAGGCTTAAAAAAATGCAGAGAGTAATTTCTGCCTGAACTTTAGTAAATTTTAGCAAATATCCATGGAGGGAAGGGGGTGAAGAGAACTTAATTCTTGTTGTATCTGCCAGCATTTATTAATAACTCACCAGAAGGAGGTAAGCGATGGGAATCCCAGGACAAGAGAAGCTGTGGGATAAAGAAGAGAAGGAGCACAGGAAATATCAAGACGTAAGGATTTTTACTGATGAGCAGTTAAAGAACTATACAGAAGATGAACTGAAGAATTATAAGCCGAAGCATGCCACTCCGATGTTGGATGAATTGGAGAAAGGTCCCTGGCCCAGCTTTGTTAGCGACATAAAAAGAGAGGCGCTGCACAGACAAAAATTGGGGCAGGACAATTTGCAGATACCTACGGAGATCATGGATGATTTGTTAGGAGTTGTGGAGCTTTCATATAAAGAAGGCGAGACTCACTGGAAACATGGCGGTATCGTTGGTGTATTGGGGTATGGCGGAGGAGTGGTCGGTCGCTATTGCGACCAGCAGCAGAAATTCCCCAATATTGCGCATTTCCATACCATTCGCGTCAACCAGCCGGGGGCAAAATTTTATACAACCGACTGGCTGAGAGGATTCTGTGATATAGCTGAATACCGTGGCAGCGGATTGACCAACCTTCACGGTTCTACCGGCGACCTCGTTATTCTGGGTACATTTTCAGACCAGTTGGAGCCAATATTCTTTGATCTGACCCACGACCTCGGCGTTGACATAGGCGGTTCAGGCGGAAACCTCCGCACACCTTCCGATTGCGTCGGCAAGGCGCGTTGTGAGTTTGCCTGTTATGACACTATGGACCTGTGTTATGAGATGACCATGCAGTACCAGGACGAACTGCATAGGCCTGCCTTCCCATACAAATTTAAATTTAAATTTGATGGATGTCCTAATTGCTGTGTGGCATCAATTGCACGGTCGGATATGGCTTATATCGGCACTTGGAAAGATGACATCCGTATCAACCAGGATGCGGTAAAGGCATATGTTGCCGGTGAAATCCCCCCTGACGGAGGCGGATTTGCCGGGAGAGATTGGGGCAAATTCGACATACAGAAAGAGGTCATAGACCTTTGTCCTACACATTGTATGCAGTGGGACGGAAAGAAAATCAGTATTAACAATGCCGAATGCAACCGCTGTATGCATTGCATTGACGCGATGCCTGAGGCTTTAAGAGTCGGGGCTGACCAGGGTGTGAGCATCCTTTTCGGCGCCAAGGCCCCGATACTCGAAGGTGCCCAGATGGCGTGCATGACGATACCTTTTATGTATGTTAAAAAACCTTATGACAGCCAAAAAGCTCTTGTCGGAAAGGTTTGGGACTGGTGGATTGAGGAAGGCAAAAACCGCGAGCGTATAGGTGAAACGATTCAACGTGTATCCTTAAAGACATTCATAGAGATTCTCGGGATTCCTCCTATGCCTCAGATGGTGAAAGAGCCCCGTTCCAATCCTTACGTTTTCTTCAAGGAATCGGAGGTCCCCGGTGGATGGAAGAGAGATATTAACGATTACAGAAGAAGACATCCAAAATAATATAAAGGAGGATATGTCATGTCGAAAGGCAAACTCGGTTATTTTAACCCCCAAAAGGCCCAGGAAAACAGAATAACAGATATCGGTCCGAATCATTACGGGCAGATGCTCCCGCCTGTCATAAGGAGGAATTACGGGAAATGGGTTTCACACAGGATACTTGAGCCCGGTCTCCTGGTGCATGTCTCCGAGACGGGAGAAAAGGCTTTCACCGTGAGGGCTGGCGCCCCTCGAACATTGTCAGTCGAACATATTCGCGAAATCTGTGACATAGCCGACAAACATTGTAAAGGTTATGTTAGGTTCACGACAAGAAATAACATTGAATTCATATTGGAAGATGAAGCAAAAGCGAAAGCGCTGAAGAAAGACCTCGACAGCAGGAAACATGTAGCGGGCTCTTTTAAGTTTCCGACTGGCGGCACGGGAATGGCCATAACCAATATTGTTCATACGCAGGGATGGATACACTGTCACACCCCTGCAACCGATGCCTCCGGCCCGGTAAAAGCTACCGCTGATGTATTATTTGATGAATTTAAAAACATGAAGCTTCCGGCTAAGTTGAGGGTAGCTCTGGCCTGTTGCCTCAATATGTGCGGTGCCGTGCACTGTTCTGATATAGCACTGCTCGGATATCACCGCAAACCGCCCGTAATCGATGATGAGTCTATAGGAAAAGCCTGCGAGATTCCATTGGTCGTTGCAGCCTGTCCATTGTATGCTATTAAGCCGGTTACAACGGCAGACGGCAAGAGGAGCGTAACGGTTAATCAGGAAAAGTGCATGTACTGCGGCAACTGTTACACGATGTGCATGGGGTTGCCGTTAGCAGACGCTGAGGGTGACGGCATAGCTATCCTGGTTGGCGGCAAGATATCAAACCGCATAAGCATGCCGAAATTCTCGAAGGTAATTATCCCGTGGCTTCCGAACAACAGGCCGCGCTGGCCCGAGGTGACGAGTGTTGTCAGGAAGATCGTTGACGTCTGGGCAAAGGATGCGAACAAGTATGAAAGACTCGGCGATTGGGCACTGCGTATCGGCTGGGAGAAATTCTTTGAGAAGACGGGCATCCCATTTACAGAAAAGAGCCTTGATGATTATCGCCTTGCAGTTGATACTTTCAGGACAACGACGCAATTTAAGTTTACTGAGCATGCATGGGCCGTATCCAAAGCGGTTGGTGGTATATAAGAAAACAAAAAGAGGAGTGAAAAACTATGGGAAGACCAGAAGACATAAGACAGGCTATTCTTGATTATGCTTCAAAAGGCGCCAAAAGCAAATTCTATTTTAAGGATATGATGATCGGCGTGAAGAAGACTATTCCTGACGCCGGCGCCTCGGAGATAAAAAGCGTAGCTTCTCAGATGGTGAGAGAAGAGGTATTGGAGTTACTGTCGACCGGCAGCACTACCATGTACGGCTTGAAAGGAAGAGGCATATCTGTCGAGAAAGCAGGCGATTCAGGAGGAACGTCGGAGTAGTACGGAGTTTTCTTCTTCCTGAAAATCTGATCATTCGTTTAAGGAATAGGACAGAGGGTGGCTATTGCAACAGCCACCCTCTGCAAACCAGCCCATCTTCCGGGATTGGTTTTTTTGTTCAAGATTGATCGACGAAAGACCTGCCTTTACGTCTAATCACATACATATGGTAATATAAAATTTATGGAAGACCCGAAAGATATTGAGCGATTTATTGATGAACAGAAGTTGAGGTTAGCAGAAAAACCGGATTGTGCCGCCTCCCTCTATAACCTGGGTGTTGCCTTTATGAATCAGGGGAAATTTGATGAGGCCATGGACGCTTTTGAAGAATCCATCATGCAGGGCGTCAGGATGTTTGAAGCCTTTGTCAATCTCGGCTATATCTACTTCAAGGACGGTGATCTCGATAAGGTGGTGAAGGCGAATCTGAGAGCGGTTGAAATTGAACCTCGATATGCGAGAGGCTATGCAAATCTTGGTTTTGCATACCTGCAGATGGAAAAGACGGATGAGGCGATAGGGGCGCTCGAAAAGGCGCTGGAGCTCAATCCGGAAATAGTCCAGGCCATGTGTAACCTCGCGAACGCCTATCTGCAGAAGGGAGACATAGACAGAAGCATCGAGATGAACAGGAAGATGCTGGAGCTTGCCCCAGAGTTTTCATTGGGGTACAACAACCTCGCGAATGCTTATTATCTTAAGGGAGATTTTGATGAGGCTGTCAGGAATTGTGATAAAGCAAGGGAGCTTGGATTTGAGGTGCACCCTGACTTCCTGAAACTTCTGGAAACCAGCCGGAGCAAGAAAAAGGAGAAACCGGCAGCGAAAGCGGGAAAGAAAAGACCCGGAAAAGTTAAAGAATAGCTACCGCCGATGATCGAAGACCTTTTTTCAGAATATACGAATATTGCCCGCAAAGCTGATTATCTTTTCAAATCAATCCAGGAAAAATATCCCATGAGCGTGAAATGCAGGGCCCGCTGTTGTGACTGCTGCCACGCCATTTTTGGCGTCTTCCCCATTGAAGCGGCATATATTAATCGTCATTTCAACCGTCTCGACAGAAAGGCAAGGAGAGATGTGCTCCGCAGGGCTGAAAAAGCAGAATCCGAAATGCTTAAGGCAAAGGACAGGTTAAAGGTTTTTGAGGAGGACCCGAAGATGAAGGTCTTCGGCCTGGGAAAGCAGAGGGTGAGATGTCCTCTCCTTCAGGAATCGGAGGAATGTGTTCTCTACGAAAACCGCCCGATTATCTGCCGTGTTTACGGAGTTCCATACACCCTGAAAAAGGAAAACAAAGAAGTATCTTATGTCTGCGGCATTTCAAATTTCGAGGAAAAGGCTTCCTATCCTGCCGTGAAACTTGACAATATCTATCAGGAGCTTGTCCGGCTCTCAACGGACCTTCTGGCAGAGGCGGGTTATCTGAACCCGGCCGCAAAGGCAAATCTCATGCTGCCGCTCGCAAGGGTAGTAAGGATGCCGTTTGAAGAGATTATGAAGGGAAATTTTGGAGAGTGAGATATAATGCTTCCACATGCCTGTCTAAATTTGCGGTGATTACAGGGTAATCTCCGGTTCCATTGTAAAGGTCAACCAAAGGACTATAAGCAGTCTTTAAGTCTTCCGGTCGAAATGATTTCACTACGTCGAAAAATTCAGCTTCCGAGCTGAAATAATTTTTCAGTTCTCCCTTTAATCTCAGTCCGTCAAGGAAACCTCTCACAGACGCTTCGAGGCAGGAGTCCTCAGCCCATACGGTATCGCCCACCCCGTCCATTTTATCCAGGCGCATTTTGACGGTGAGATTCAGAAGAAAATAGAACAGGGCAATGACCGGATTTATATGTTTCTCTTCCCGGAACACCATATACGGGTCATACTGTCTTGCCGTGGTGAGGCGCACGTCAATCCGGCTGCCATCTACTCTTGCGATAAAGTCTCCCGCAGCGTGATGCCACGGATATATCTGGCAAAAGTCGTCCATGTCATAATGAAGCGTGAGTATCATTGATGCCTGTCTGTATATCTCAGAACTTTGACCGGCGGACAGATATTTGTATCCTTTGCCGAACTCCCAGAGTTTAACCGCCCGTCCACCATCTTCCGTCCGGGTAATATGAAACTCGTGATACCCTTCGAACCACTCTTCCAGCAGGAACGACACAATTTCCTGTTCAGCAAAGAAATAGACTTGAGGGAGATAAGGCAATTCACATTTTGTATTTATCTTTTGTATAATTGAGAATTCTTTTTTCAGCCAGTTCCTGCCTGTTTCCGAGAAAGCAACGTTTAACCCGAATTTTAATCTGCGTTCTTCAAGAATCAATTCCAGACTTGCAGGATGGTAAAGGGCCCCGTGCTTTTCTGCGCGAACAACGATTCCACCGATTTCATTCTTATCGACTTCTCTCCCGCATCTCTTACTTGCCGCTTTTCCGAGAAGATCGAATCCGTCTCTCTCGATCAGGTTTTTGATGGATTGAAAGTAAATCCTGTACGGCGTTTTTAACGGATCACATTCTAACGGCAGATTCAGTCTGCCTGAATCTACGGGCACATCCCCATAGGGTGCGGAAACAAGATATTTTATGGAAGGAATATGCATTATTTGGGTCTGCTGAGTTTGGCGATCGCTTCTCCTGATAATTGTGAGACTGTTGTTTCCTCCAGTTCAGAATCCCTGAATATCGAAAGCTTCTCATCATCCGAGAGGAGATTTTTTAAATCTTCTATCACGTCATCATATCCGAAATTACCTAGCGCCCATGCAGCATATCCTCTCAAGACAGGATCATCTCCCTTGAGAAAAGAGCGGAGCGTTTTGAAGGCGTATTTGACTGATTTCGGGTTGGCCGCAGCAATTTTCCCGATTGCCCATGTTACTTCCTTCCGGACATTTTTCTCGTGCAAGAAAGCGAGCAGAGTAGGGCCGAATTCTCCAAACAGATCAGTATTTATGCTTATTATTACACCCGCGGATTCCAGTGCGCCCCATGCGGACGCACCCGGGGTGGCTGCGCTCTGCAGTAAACCGGATAAGAATTTACTGACGAGGTCGGGCCGTCTTTCACTCACCTTTTGACTCACCTCACCGAGTATATCAATGATTTGCCAGCGCAAAGTTTCATCAGGGGTATAGAGCATGCGCTGCAATGCGTTCAACACCCGGTTATCTTCTTCCGCCAGGGCGATGAGTTCTTCACGTCTGTTCTCCAGCGCATACTGACGCACTATCTCTCTGGAAAACCTTTCGGAGTGCACTTTAGTCCTGTCAATCGGGAGCAGAGTTTTTGATTTTTCTCTGACCTTCTGTTCTGTTGCCTCCTTGATCTTGTCGACAAGTTTAACGAAAAGGAGTACTCCTCTCACATACCGGTCGTTGCAAATTTTTTCCGGGGTGATTGTATGGGTAATGATATCGTAATTTCCGACAATGGCGTCCGTGTAATCATCTCCATATGAGAGAGAGAAGGCGAGGGTCTCGTCATCATTGCAGGCGAACAGTGAGGCCTCAATAAAGGCAGCTCCCATGTTATGACCCGTGGTGTCATATGCGTACACTGCGCCGCAGTGCTCGCATACGCCGAGAGGGAATTCTACTATTTTCCTTGACGGTAATTCCTTCGGCTGCTCAATTGTGTGGTAGCAAAAAGGGCACCGGGGTTCTCCGGGCGAAGCTTCCATGGTTTCTCCTTCGGTAGATTTTCTCTATTATAGCTCTATTTTTGTTTTCATGTAGCCTATCTTTTTCATGCTGTGTTAGTATAATCAATGAGCCGAATCCAGTGATAAGTAGGGAGAAAAGGAGGGATCGATGCCCATCTATGAATTTAAATGTCTTGGCTGCGGACACGTATTTGAACTCTTGAAGCTCAAGAGGGAGGATGAAAAATCCGGCATGGAATGCCCGAAATGCGGTTCGCCGGAAGCGGAGAGGATCCTGAGTTCGGTAAGCTTAATTACATCAGGCGGCGGGAAAAAGTCCAGGCAGACGGTTAAGACGTGTGGAAGCGGTTCATGTACTTCCTTTGAGATTCCGGGTCCCAAAAGATGATCCAATGCCCGAGACTGACGATCGCAGGTCTCGGCGGAGATACCGGCAAAACTGCAATCAGTGTAGGTCTGTGCCGGGTCTGGCATAAACAGGGATATAAAGTCATACCCTTTAAGAAAGGACCGGATTATATCGATATGGGGTGGTTGAGCCGGGGGGCGGGGCATCCCTGCTATAATGTTGATCTCTTCCTGATGAGTAAGGACCAAGTTCTTTCCTCTTTCAGCCTGAATACCCGCAAAGCTGATATAGCCCTTATTGAAGGAAATCGTGGAATTTATGACGGTATGGATTTAGAAGGAAGCGTGAGCACGGCCGAGATGGCAAAGCTTCTCCAGACGCCGGTCATCCTTATTGCCGATTGTACAAAAGTCACACGCACAGTTGCTGCCTTAGTGCTCGGGTGCCAGATGTTCGATAGGGAATTGCCCATTAAAGGTGTAATCCTGAATAAACTGGCTACTCTCCGGCACGAATCGATTATTCGTCAAAGTATAGAGCGGTATTGTCATCTGCCTGTCGTCGGGGCGATACCAAAGCTTACGGATATCTCCTTCCCGGGAAGACATCTCGGCCTGGTGCCGCCTCAGGAACATCCGACGGCTGAAGAAGCGATAGATAAGGCCGCTATTATAGTTGCAAAGTATTTGGATATGGAACAAGTGTGGAATATTGCGCATACTACTCCGGTAATAAATTTTGAGTCTGAAGAATATGCCGAAGGTGTGGACAAAGAGATTAATATCGGCATTATCCGTGACTCAGCTTTTCAATTTTATTATCCCGAGAATATAGATGCCTTAAAAAGAGCAGGAGCGCGATTGATAGAATTCAGTGCATTAACAGACAACCTTCCGCCTGCACTCGATGCCCTTTACATAGGCGGCGGCTTTCCTGAAACCCACGCAGCCTCTCTGTCTGCCAATGAAAAATTAAGAATCGATATCAGGAAGGCGGCCTATGAAGGTCTTCCCATCTACGCTGAATGCGGAGGCCTGATGTATCTGGGAGAGGAATTATTTTGGGAGGAAAAGAGATATCCAATGGTGGGCGTTTTCCCTATCGTCGTAGGGATAGGCAGAAAGCCGAAGGGCCATGGGTATACCGTTGTTGAAGTGCAGAAGGACAACCCCTACTTTACCGCAGGAGAAATTTTGCGCGGCCATGAATTCCATTATTCCTATGTTATGGACATGGCTGAAAAAACCGGCGTCTACTTTGCCTTTAAGATGAACAAGGGTGAAGGAATAATGGACGGAAAAGACGGCTTATGTTATAAAAATGTTCTTGTCACTTATACCCACCTTCATGCATTCGGCTCAAAAACATGGGCAGACGGGTTAATAAGAATGGCGCGGACCCATAAAACAAAAGAACTTATCAGTTGATAAATTTTTTTTATTTGACCATAGGTATATCTTTGTATTACTTTTTATAACCCATTCAAGAAATCTGTTATTTAATGATTGATGATTGAAAGATAATGAGTTTATGTGCTACCATACAACGGCTTAGATTGATGGGAGGGGTCTTCTATCAAGAAATAAATTCAAATAGAAAAGGAGGAAGGAAAAATGCCGAATTTAGAGTTTGAAGGGCAGCAATATGAGATCGATGAGGATGGTTATCTCATGGACTGGCAGTCTTGGAAAGAAGGGATGGCCCAGGTGATGGCAGATCAGGATGGCCTTACCCTTACGTCCGAACACTGGGATATAATAAAGTTCCTTCGGGAATATTTCATAAAGTTCCAGATTGCACCCATGATAAAGATCCTCGTCAAAGAAATCGGTAAGGCTATGGGACCGGAGAAGGGTAACACCAAATACCTCTACGAGCTTTTCCCGGCTGGTCCTGCGAAGCAGGCATGCAGATACGCGGGGCTTCCAAAACCGACAGGTTGTGTATAATCAGTAAATTAAGGAAAAGCAAGAAGTAGAAGTTTTTTGACTTCTTACTTCTTGCTCTTCATTTTGTGGTTTTACTTTACGTGATAAATAAAACATCACGTTGACTAAATTGATTTCAGAAGATATAATTTATTACTTTTTGGGCCGCGAGGGAAACCCATAGACTGATGAAATTTAAGGATCTCCTGTTAGAAAGAAAATCTTCAATTATCAATAAATGGTTTGACTCTATCATTGAATCTTATCCGGCCGATTCTTCAAACTTCTTTAAAAAGCAGAAAAATCGTTTTCTAAATCCTGTCGGGCAGACAATTTCCGAAGGAATAGGCGGACTCTTCGATCAGCTCTTGCAGGGTGCTGACCCTGAAAAGTTTTTCCCTTTTCTCAACGATATAATAAAAATTAGAGCAGTCCAGGATTTTTCTCCATCGAAAGCCGTATCTTTCATATTCCTTTTAAAGCAGGTGATCAGGGAAGAATTGAAAAGCGAGATCCGTAGAAATCAAATTTCAGATGAATTGACATCATTCGAATCTCAAATAGATGCCCTTGCCTTACTGTCCTTCGATATTTATGTAAAATGCCGGGAGAGAATTTATGAGATAAAAGCCGATGAAACGATAAGGATGACATACAGGCTTCTGCAGAGGGCAAATCTCATATGCGAGATAGAGGAACGGGAATCGGATACGGGACCGGAAACAATATCAACTCAAAATATAAAGGGGTAAGAAAATGGGACTTTTATTTTCCTTTTTCACAGTTGTTGCTCTCGTCTTGATAGCTTTAATCGGAGTGAAGGCTGCCAGCCTGCGTTATTTATTTGGTGTAGTAATTCCCTATGCGGCTTTCCTCACTTTTATCCTGGGAGTCATTTATCGTGTCGTACAGTGGGGACGCGTGCCTGTCCCATTCCGCATACCCACAACAGCCGGACAAGAAAAATCATTCCCCTGGATAAAACAAAATAAAATCGATAACCCGTCCACATCGCTCGGAGTTATCGTAAGAATGGCCCTTGAAGTGCTTCTTTTCCGTTCACTATTCAGGAACACTAAGGTTGACTATAGAGAGGGACCTAAGATCGCATATGGGTCGACGAAATGGCTCTGGCTGGGTGGCCTGGCGTTTCACTGGACCTTTCTTATCATTCTTATCAGGCACTTAAGATTGTTTTTTGAACCTATCCCCGGTTTTGTAGCTTTGGTCGAAAGTCTTGACGGATTTTTCCAGGTCGGTGTGCCGGTGCTTTATCTGACTGATCTGGTCTTCCTCGGGGCTGTAACTTTCCTTTTCCTGAGAAGAGTTATTGTTCCACAATTGAGATATATTTCCCTTGCCGCCGACTATTTCCCTCTTTTCCTCATAGGTGCCATAGGTGTTTCCGGAGTGTTAATGCGCTATTTTTTGAAAACGGACGTTGTAGGTATAAAGGAACTTACCATGGGTTTGATCAGCTTCAGACCTGTTGTTCCTCAAACCGTCGGCACTATTTTTTATATACATCTTTTCCTCATCAGCGCCCTCTTCGCTTATTTCCCGCTGAGCAAGCTGATGCATATGGCAGGGGTTTTTCTGAGTCCAACAAGAAATCTGGCGAACAATAACCGCGCCGAAATGCACGTCAATCCGTGGAATTATCCGGTTAAGGTTCATACATATGAAGAATACGAAAACGATTTTAGAGAAAAAATGAAAGCTGCAGGAATACCGGTAGAAAAGGAGTAAATATGGCAGACCCAAAACCAGAAGAACTTGCGAGGATAGATTACAAACCCCCAAAAACGGGGTGGATGGATACCCCGACAGTATTTAAGCCGGGTATCTTCCCTTATGGTTGTAAACCGAAATCCCTTGAGACCGTCGGCTTTCCAAATCCAAGGACATGGTCTGTAAAGGATGAAAACTGGAAACTTCCCGAAAACTGGAAGGAGATTTTTATCGAAGGATTGAAGGAAAGGGTAAGTAAATACCGTTCTTTCAGACTCTTCTTGGAGATCTGTGTAAGATGCGGCGCCTGTGCGGACAAGTGCCACTTTTTCATCGGTGGAGGAGACCCTAAGAATATGCCTGTTGTGAGGGCGGAGCTCCTGAGGTCGGTCTATAGAAAATACTGCACCACTTCAGGAAAGATGCTCGGGAAAGTTGCCGGGGCAAGAGAACTTACTGTCGATGTGCTTAAAGAGATTTGGTATTACGCCTACCAGTGTACCGAATGCCGCCGCTGCTCTCTTTTCTGCCCTTACGGGATAGATACTGCTGAAATTACGATATTAGCAAGAGAACTTCTTAACCTTTTAGGTCTAAACATTGACTGGGTCGCGGGACCTGTTGCGAATTGTTGGTTGACAGGCAACCATCTTGGACTTCAGCCCCATACCATTCAAGACTCCTTCGAGATGTTTATTGATGATGTAGAAACAGCAACAGGGATAAGGGTAAATCCTACTTTTAACAGAAAAGGCGCAGAGATTCTTTTTGTCGTACCCTCTGGAGATTTATTCGCAGACCCCGGAACTTATACTACTATGGGTGAGATCCTGCTTTTCCATGAGCTTGGACTCGACTATACCTGGAGCACATTTGCATCCGAGGGGGGAGATTTTGGTTTCTTTACATCAAATGAGATGGCAAAGAGACTGCATAATAAAATCTACGAAGAAGCAAAGAGGCTCAAAGTGAAGTGGATATTGGGGGGAGAATGCGGCCACATGTGGAGAGTGTGGCATCAGTACCACAATACATGGTTCGGACCCGTAGATTTTCTTGAAGAGCCTGTCTCTCCGATAACGGGAACGAAATTCGAAAATACAAAATCCAACAAGACAGTCCATATCTGTGAATTTACCGCTGATCTGATCAAGCACGGAAAGCTCAATCTTGATCCGGGCAGAAACGATAATCTGAAAGTGACATTTCATGACTCCTGCAACACTGCAAGAGGCATGGGAATCCTTGAGGAGCCGAGGTATATAATCGAGAATGTTTGCAATCATTTCTACGAAATGCCGGAGAACACCATCAGGGAACAGACCTTCTGCTGCGGCAGCGGTTCGGGATTAAATGCATCTGAGAATATGGAAACAAGGCTGAGAGGAGGTCTGCCAAGGGCTAATGCCGTAAAACATGTCGCTGAGAAGTACGGTGTGAACATGCTTGCATGTATCTGCGCGATCGACAGGGCGGCCCTTGTAACGTCTGTAGATTACTGGGTCCCCGGTGTCCGTGTTACAGGCGTGCATGAAATGGTTGCCAATGCCTTGATCTGCAAAGGGGAGAAAAAGAGAACGACCGATCTGCGCGGTGATCCACTCCCGGGAATGGAGGGTGAATAATGTATAACGGAGGAAAAATAATCATCGGCCTTATCATCTTCGTAGGGTTGGTAACTTTTCCCATTTTGTATAACGGCGGAAAGGCGACTGCCAAACCCGATCCGAAGATCGACACACCTGAGATCCTCAAGCTGCCGGAAAGCGAGAGGAAATGCGTGGAATCCAAAACATTTATGACACATGGGCACATGAAACTGCTGAACCAGTGGAGGGACTGGGTTGTCCGCGACGGCAACGGGGTTTATGTAAACGCCGAAGGCAAAAGTTTCAGGATGAGCCTTCAGAATACCTGCATGAAGTGCCATTCAAATAAGAACAAGTTTTGCGATGAATGCCACAACTATGCGGATGTAAAACCTTACTGCTGGGATTGCCATATCGCGCCGAAGGAGAAGGAGACAGGAGTATGAACAGAAGAGAATTTTTAAAGATAACAGGAATTTCCAGTATACTTGGTATCGGAGGAATATCTGCAGCAGGCGGGCTCAAAAACTGGGTCGAAGCCCAGCAGGTTATGCCGAATCCTGAAGCCCTGAAAGCAAAGCACTGGGGCATGGTGGTTGATATGGCCAAATTTAAGACTGATGAAGACTATCAAAGGTGTATCGATGCGTGCAACCGAGTTCATAATGTCCCCCATATCAGTTATCCTAAGGAAGTCAAGTGGATATGGAAAGAGACATACGACCATGCCTTCCCGGGGAATGAAAGTGAGTATCTCTCGGAAAAGATTAAAGACCTGCCGTTTCTTGTTTTGTGTAATCATTGTGAGAATCCGCCTTGCGTAAGGGTCTGTCCCACAAAAGCCACCTTCAAGAGACAAAGTGACGGGATTGTTATGATGGATATGCACCGGTGTATCGGCTGCAGGTTCTGTATGGCAGCTTGTCCCTACGGCGCAAGAAGTTTTAATTTTACGGACCCAAGACCATCTATCGAGCAGGAACATGGCAACTACCCGAATCCCGAATTTCCTACGAGAACAAAGGGCGTCGTAGAAAAATGCACCTTCTGCTATGAGAGGCTTGCAAAAGGACTTCAGCCTGCCTGCGTGGAAGCCTCAAAAGGCGGGTTGATTTTCGGAGATCTGGACGACCCAAATTCCGAGGTCAGGAAAATTCTCGAGTCGCGTTACAGCTTTCGCCGTAAGCCTGAGCTCGGTACACATCCAAGTATTTATTACATATTTTAGGAGGAAATAATCATGCTTGAAAAGGCCCTAAAGGGTGGCACAAGATACTGGGTATGGATATTCTGTCTGCTTGCTGTGATAGGTGTAGGATTTATCTTTTACCTGCATCAGTTCCGTGTCGGTTTGGGCATAACCGGGATGAGCAGGGATGTGTCCTGGGGCCTGTATATCGGCCAGTTTACGTTCCTTGTCGGAGTGGCGGCGTCGGGTGTTATGGTCGTCCTGCCTTATTACCTGCACAATTATAAGAAATTCGGCAGGCTGACCATTCTGGGTGAATTTCTCGCGATTGCTGCAGTCATAATGTGCATGTTGTTCATCTTTATTGATATGGGACAGCCGCTGCGTGTTCTCAACGTCATACTTCACCCAACGATTAACTCGGTTATGTTTTTCGATATGCTCGTTTTGAGTGGTTACCTCCTTCTTAATATATTAGTCGGCTGGACGGTATTGGGCGCCGAGCGTAAAGAAGTTCCGCCGCCCAAGTGGGTAAAACCTTTTGTTTATCTTTCAATTGCCTGGGCCCCGTCTATTCATACTGTTACGGCCTTCCTTTACGCAGGTCTGCCCGGGAGGCATTTCTGGCTGTCCGCGATCATGGCGGCCCGATTCCTTGCTTCGGCCTTTGCAGGCGGCCCGGCGCTCCTCATTTTATTGGCAATGATTGTCAGAAAATATACTAAATTCGATCCGGGCAAGGAAGCTATACAGTCACTGGGTAAAATCGTCACTTATACGATGTATATCAATGTCTTCTTCCTGGGGCTTGAATTCTTTACCGCATTCTACAGCAAAATACCCGGACACATGGACCCCTTTATCTATCTTTACAGCGGTATAGGCACGCATACGAAGCTCGTACCCTTAATGTGGACTTCAAGTATACTTGCGGTGGTGGCAATGGGCTTACTGATTTTCCCGCAGATCAGGAAGAATGAGTCGTTGCTGGCGCTTGCATCTGTTTCAGTATTCATATCTTTGTGGATTGATAAGGGGTTTGGTCTGGTTATCGGCGGATTTGTTCCAAATCCGTTTGAGAGAGTAACTGAATATTGGCCTACTTTACCGGAGAGCCTGATAACGCTTGCTGTTTGGGCAGCCGGATTTTTGGTGCTGACGATACTTTATAAAATAGCCGTCTCGATAAAGCAAGAGGCAGTCTTCGATAAATACGGAGAGAGGCAGATTAAAGCCGAATAGAAAAAGGACTTCTCTTGCTTGGTGAGTAGATTTTTGAAAGGTGTCAGTTTAAGTAAAATAAAGGACCAGGATGTATAAGTCTATCTAAGGAGGTGATACGGAGTGGGAGTCATGCCTGTAGTGGATAAGAACAAGTGCGAAGGCTGCGAGGAGTGCATTAACAACTGTCCCGTCGGCGTTTTTCAGCTGACGGACGGCAAAGCAGACCCATACCAGGCGGAGTCATGCGAAGGTTGCGAGACATGCATCAGCGTATGCTCAACCGGCGCTGTGACACTAAAAGAACAATAATAGTTTAGAAGAAGTGATGCCTGAATGATGGAAAGGGACGCTGGACCCCGCGGCGCCCCTTTTTTTTATGCCTTGAAAAAAGACACGCCTTTAACCCGAAAAATGCGGTTCATCTCAGATTCAGTCAGGCATAGTGACATAAAAACCTTGGAATATTTTTATGTGCACTGACATAATAATATTTCAAATAAATTCATCGAGTTAAATAAATTTTTGAGCAATGCCTGCATTTTTCGGGTTTAGTGAATTGCAGTTTTTGGGTTAAATTTCGTGTTATAATGACCGAGATATAACATTCTCGATATGGATGTCATGCCCTTGCCGTTATTGCTGTTTCTTGTACGCAGATTGAGGGAGGGTATCTGGAAGAGTTAATTTCGAAATATGGCTATGCAGCCATATTTGTCCTGACTTTTTTTGAAGGTGAAAGTGTACTCATCGCTGCCGGATTTCTTGCCTATAGCGGCTATCTCGATGCCCTCAATGTGATAATTGTGTCATCCCTGGCCTCGTATATCGGTCATGGCACTTTTTTTCTTATAGCCCTTTACAAAAGAGAAGCCTTTCTTAGATTGGTCCAGAGATTTGTGAAAGTCAATCTCTTGAAGCTTGAATCACTGATGGCCAGATATGGCACAGCTTCTATTTTTATAAGTCAATGGCTTTACGGCTTCAGGCTGCTCAGTGCAGCGGTCCTCGGTTTTTCCCGTATGGGCACAATGAAATATTTTACTTTTCAGTTGATAAGTTGTCTTATCTGGGCTGTTATATGTACTTGTGGCGGCTATTTCTTCGGAGCGACGCTGAGAAATATCCTCGGCAATGTAAAAAAATATGAGCCGTATATAGCGTTAAGTGTTCTGACAGCGGGCTTTGTAATCTGGCTAATAAGGGACATCTGGAAGAGAAGAAACGCCGGCTTTACGAAGGACTGATATTTTCATGTTTTCCGGATATAAAATTCCCAGTAGCCTTCATCCTTGAGTTTAACCGATTCGAATTCGTATCCGCGTTTTTCACAATACCTGGGGATAACCTCCTCTGCGGTTGCTTCTGAATCACAGAGTATCTTCAATATTGTTCCGCGCGGCAAGTTTTCCATCTTTTTCTTTATAAGGACGATTGGATAGGGACAGGCCCTTCCAAGGACATCGAGCGTTTCCGCAGGGGACTTCGATTTCAGATCAGTCATTGCGCAGTCTCCTTTAGCTATTAATATAGATAAAGTTCAAGACAATTTGCAACGTTTGGTATATAATGGCGTAGATTCATGAAAGGCGAGGTCAAATGAGCTGCATATTCTGCGAGATTATAGAAAAAAAACGTCCTGCGAAGATCATTTATGAAGATGAATTTGCCATGGCCTTTGAGGATGTAAATCCCCAGGCGCCTGTTCATACTCTTGTTATACCGAAAAAACATATTTCGACAAACCTTGATTTAAAAGAAGAAGATAAAGCACTTATCGGCCGTTTGTTCATGATAGCAAATGAGATTGCAAAGGATAAGGGTATAGCAGAGCGAGGCTTCAGGCTTGTTATTAACTGTAATCCCGAATCCGGGCAGACGGTATTCCATTTACACCTGCATGTACTCGGCGGCCGCAGCATGCACTGGCCGCCCGGATAGTCTGTTCTTCCCTGCCATAAAGATATTTCAGGTAAATTCATCGATTAAATAAATGTTTAACCCGAAAAAATGCGGTTATCTCAGATCGAGGCGGGCATATAATGACATAAAAATCCCGAAAGCCTTCGGGACAGAATTTGGGTTTTCAGCGCAATATATTTCTTCTGAATAAAAATATCCAGGCGGCATTGATATCTGACCGCCTACAAAGGAGCTGCTGTCAAGTTTTTTCTGCCACTATGCCTCTCCGGATATTTAGTGA
This sequence comes from Thermodesulfovibrionales bacterium, assembly GCA_963716185.1. Taxonomy (GTDB): domain Bacteria; phylum Nitrospirota; class Thermodesulfovibrionia; order Thermodesulfovibrionales; family SM23-35; genus CAVZMO01. The sequence goes on along the minus strand of OY970295.1, from coordinate 1,527,334 downwards.
ATTGCATTTTTGGTTAACAATGTCCGCATTATTCGGGTTAAAGAAAACAAGGTACTAACAATAAAATGGGTGGGGAGGGAACTGCAATACTGCCTTTATTGTTTATCGAATTTCTTTATTACATCACACAAATCCGTCTTGAAAGCTTCGCAGAACGTGTTGTCCATACACGCATCTGCATCTGTTTTATCAAGATAAACCGTCTGTTCCTGCTTGCCTTTTGCAAGTTTTACGACCCATGCGTTCTTGCTCGCGTCGAAGCTGAGACGCGGTGACAGATTGTTCTGCCTTATCTCCGGATACATATCCAGTATCTTGTCTTCTAATGCAACCTGTGTGTAACCCATACTTACCTCCTTAAAGTTTTTGTTATTAAATTAGTCGGACAAATCGTCATTAAGTATTTGTCCATTGTTAAGCTCAACCGGCTGTTTATCTGATCTCCTTTTTATTTACTGATTTTATAAATATTTCAGCAAAAATAATGCCATCAAAAAAATTATTATTTCGCGCTGGGTTAAGAATTTAGACTCTAATTCTATCGGGCAATATGCCATGCGTGGAGGACATATTGTCACATTGGCTGAACCCTTTGATGGACGGCTATCGTGTATAATAAATTCATGATAGCGATCATTGATTACGGGATGGGGAACCTGAGGAGTGTTGAGAAAGGTTTTCTGAAGGTTGGCGTGGACGCAAGGGTTGTAACAGACCCTAAGGCCGTTGATGACGCCAGTGCTGTTGTACTTCCCGGGGTCGGGGCTTTCAGGGACTGCATGAGGAACCTTGAACAGGCGTCACTCTTGGAACCGGTTGTGAGGGCGATTCAGAAAGGGAAACCTTACCTCGGCATCTGCTTAGGGCTTCAGATATTATTTACGGAATCCGAAGAATTCGGTATCTACAAAGGGTTGGATATGTTAAAAGGCAAGGTAGTGAGGTTCCATGTCAATCTGAAGGTGCCGCACATGGGATGGAATAATGTGAAAATATTGCGCAGGTCGCCCATCTTTGACGGGATAAATGATGACTCCTTCTTTTATTTCGTCCACTCATTCTATGTGGCCCCTGATGACTATGATAGTGTAGCGGCTACGACCGAATATGGCGTGACCTTCACATCCATGATCTGGAAAGAGAATATCTTTGCAACTCAATTTCACCCTGAAAAAAGCCAGCAGACAGGGCTTCGGATTCTAAGAAATTTCGGAGATTTCGTAAGAAAGGCTTAGCATCTAACCGCCCGATTAAGCGGGCCCATCTAACCTTTTTTGTTATTCTTAGATTAGTGGTGGACACAGCGGATACAGTATTTGAGCTCATTCTCGGGCTATCGCCCTCCGGGGTAAATTCTGTTCCGATAAATCTTCACAGAATTTAAAGCCGCTCAAACACTGTATCCGCCGTTACGATCATAGGTTTTATGAATTAAGGGGGTAAATGAAGCGATGGGAGTTCTTCAGCTAAGTAAATGAAACAGGAGATCAAGAGTTTCCCTTACTGTCGGTTGTTTTCTTTACGAGTTGCTGCAAAAGCTCACGTACGCTTTTTTTTAGAACGGGATGCCTCAATCCGGATGCGATTTCGCACAAAGGCTCTAAGACAAACGCCCTCTCATGCATCAGCGGATGAGGTATTTCCAAATTTTCCTGATGCACGACAATATCGTCAAAAAGCAGGATATCAAGGTCGAGAATCCGGGGTCCCCATTTGCAGGATTTCTCCCTGCCCGCCGCCTTTTCAATATCTTTAAGTGCTTTTAAGAGTTGAACAGGGTTTAGATCCGTTTCTATTTCAATAGCCATGTTTAAGAATAGCGGCTGGTCTTTCATCCCCCACGGTTCCGTCTCATAGAGGGAAGATCTTTTTACAACAGTGATACCTTTTTTCTCCAGCAGTTCAATGGCGCGAAGGCAACTTTCCTCTCTCTCGCCCAGATTAGAACCGATACCGATATATACAATGGACACTATTGAATTTTTGCCGCTTTGTACAGGTTGTTCAGCGTGTCCGCCTTACAGAATCCCTTGTATCCTGTCGACCGCTTCCTTGATCCTGTCCGAAGAAGCCGTTAAAGCAAAGCGGACATATCCTTCTCCCCCGCCCCCGAAGCCGTTTCCCGGAGTTGCGAGTACCCCTGCTTTTTCGAGCATATGAGTCACGAAACTCATGGAATCAAAAGCAGAGGGCGTCTTTGCCCAAATGTAGAAGGTGGCTTTTGGTTTCAGAAGATCCATACCGAGTTTCTTTAACCCCGCATAAAGTATGTCCCTTCTTTCCCGATAAGTCTTCCTGATTATTGAGAGAGCACCCTGGTCCATTTCCAGTGCAGTGATTGCAGCCTCCTGAATGGCCTGAAATACACCGGAGTCAAGGTTAGTCTTCACTTTTCCAAGGCCTGCCAGAACCCGTCTGTTTCCCACGGCGAAACCGATTCTCCAGCCGGTCATATTATAAGTTTTTGACAGAGAATGAAACTCGATGCCCGCATCCTTTGCCCCGGGTATCTGCATAAAACTCAAAGGCCTCTTATCATAGTAGATTTCCGTGTACGAGGCATCATGACACACGATGATGTTATATTTCAGTGCAATCCTCACTACTTCTTCATAGAAATCCGGCGGCGCCAACGCCGAGGTCGGGTTATTCGGATAGTTTATAAAGATGATTTTCGCTTTCTGTAATATTTTCTTGGGTATGCGGTCAAGATCAGGCAAGAAGTTATTTTCTGCTTTCAGCGGCATGAAGTGACTATTGCCGCCTGCAAAGAGAGTACCGACTGAATAAACCGGATATCCCGGGGATGGTACGAGAACTACATCATCTGGGTTGACGAAGGCCAAAGGAATGTGGCCGATTCCTTCCTTTGAACCGATCAGAGAGAGTACTTCCGCATGTGGATCGAGTTTGACATTGAATCTCTTCCTGTACCATTTTGCCACCGCTTCTCTGAAAGCGGGCATGCCTTCGTATGACGGATAACGATGGTTGAGAGGATTTTCAACGGCTTTCTTCATTGCACCGACTATGACAGAGGGCGTGGCGATATCAGGGTCACCGATACTCAGGTCTATAAGATCAGTGCCTTTTGCAACAGCGTTTTGTTTCATTTTATCGATTGAGGCAAAAAGATAGGGCGGAAGATGTTTCACTCTCGAAGCGAGCTCAAAAAAGATTTCTTTATTCAAAATGACCTCCTGTACCTTTGCTGCATATTATAAACTATTGCCTGTTGCAAAATCGAAAGGTCTAAGATTACAGGGTGTTCTCGAAAATCGGAGGATGGTAGCGAAATAAAAAAAGGAGGGAACCAAGAAAGTCCCCTCCTTTTTGCGACAAATAATACTATTTTGTCTCCGGCTTTGCAGGTGCAGGCTCAGCCTTTTTCTCCATCTTCTTCTTTTCCATCTTCTTCGCTGCCTTTGCAGGATGGATAGAAACGCTCTTCGCTACGTCCTTGCCTTCAACTTCGCTGTACTTGGCCGTAACCTTATCGCCGACCTTTACGTCAGCGCAAGCCTTCTTCTCCTTGCCCATCATGACCTTCGTGTTATCTTCACAGGTAATGGTCATTTCGGCTTTCTTGCCTTTTACGGTAATGGTGTTGGCCTTCACATCAACTGCTGTGACCTCACCGGTAACCATTTTTACTTTTGCCTTGGCAGGAGCCTTCTTCTCCATCGCCGGGGCCTCTTTCTTCTCCATCGCCTTCTCTGCTGCAAAGGTAAGCCCTGCAACGGAAAGTACGAAGAGAAGAGACACGATAATCGCTATTGTCTTCTTCACTAAAATCACCTCCTTTCATTCAATAATATCTGCAAATTGTACCATTATAGCTTAAGTCAGATAATGTAAGAAGCAAGAGATGTGCCAGTGCGAAATGCCTTAAAAAATGCGGGAGTGCTTGACCAGACCATCCTTTTTTAGGGAAGGGTATTCTTTTTTGGGGAATGGATATTAATTTTTTCCCATCTGTACCAGAAGGTCTTATAGCTCATCCCCAAGAGTTTTGCGGCTTTCGTTGCAACACCGTTTGCCTTCTGCATGGCCTTTTTCAGGAGATTTTTTTCAAGCTCCTCAACATCTATTCCTTCATCGGGCAGATCTAAATCGAGAATATCCTTGCCCTGGAAAAATCTTAATTCACTTTTTATATCCTTGAGGCAAATCTTGGCTGACTCGCTCATGAGGACTGCGCGTTCTATCGCAGACTCAAGCTGCCTTATATTGCCCGGCCAGTTGTATTCCACAAGCGCTTTCATAGCGTCTTCCTCGATACTTTTAACTCTTTTCCCTAATTCCTGGTTGTATTTTCTTATGAAAAATTCCGTAAGTTCAAATATATCTTCTTTTCTTTCCCGCAGCGGAGGGAGTTCAACAGTAACCACCTTGAGCCTATAGTACAGGTCTTCTCTAAAACCTCTCTTCTGCAATTCTTTCTCAAGGTCTTTATTTGTCGCAGCGATCAGCCTTACATCGACCTTTATGTTTTCACGGCTTCCGAGCCTCCTTATCTCTTTATCCTGAAGCACCCTGAGAATTTTTGACTGAGTCATGGGTGGGAGGTCTCCCACCTCGTCAAGAAACAGCGTGCCGCCGTTGGAAGCCTCAAAAAGTCCGATGCTCCTCGACACGGCCCCGGTAAACGCGCCGGGCTCGTATCCGAAGAGTTCGCTTTCGATCAGGTTCTCAGGTATCGCAGCACAATTTATCGCTATAAAGGGTTTTGTCCTCCTCGGGCTGTTATAGTGTATGGCCCGTGCCGCGAGCTCCTTGCCCGTCCCGCTTTCACCAAGGATGAGGACGGTGACGCTGCTTGAGGAGACTTTTTTCATAATCTCCACGGCTTCCAACATTCTTTGTGAATGTCCGATAATGCCCTCTATTTTGAATTTTTCGAATAACGCCTTCTGAAGCTGCAGATTTTCTTTGAGAAGCTCGGCCTTTTCAACCGCCCTTTTTACAGGGATGAGCAGCACATCCCTGTCGAGGGGCTTGGTGAGATAATCGAATGCCCCCTTTTTAATCGCTTCTACCGCTGAAGAAATAGTACCGTAAGCTGTCATCACAATTACAGGAGGCGAAAAAGGAGAGTCTGTAAGCGATTCGATGAATTCTATGCCGTCCATGCCGTCCATTTTGAGGTCCGTCAGAACTACGTCCGGTCTGATCTCTTTCAGGATCTTAAGGCCCTCCTCACCCGATGAAGCAGTATATGTTTCATGCCCTTCGTCGTCGAGTATTGTCTTCAGAATATCTCTCTGCAACGGCTCGTCATCTATGACCAGAATAACAGCCAATTAATTCCTCCTTAATTTATCGGAAGCGATATTGTTATTGTACTTCCTTTTACTTCCTCACTCTGAAAGTCCACCTTGCCGCCGTGCTCTTCCACAACCCTTTTTGTCATGGCGAGCCCGAGGCCGAGTCCGGTGCTCTTAGTAGAAAAGAAAGGATCAAAGAGCTTCGGCATATTCTCTTTGGAGACCCCGACACCCGTGTCTGATACGATAATGAATGCTTTGCCGTTTGACGTTTTAGTACTCACTGTAAGGTCTCCTCCGTCGGGCATGGCCTGGAATGCATTAAGAATGACATTGAATATGCATGTTTTAATCAATTCAGGGTCTACGGAGAGGGAGGGGAGTTCACCATTGTAATAATGTATCCTTATCCCGTCTCTTTCGGCCTTTGCCCTGACCAGTGCAATAACCTCGTCAATGAGAGTGACCATGTTTATGTTTTGAAGATTTAACCTGAGTGATTTGCCATAATCAAGGAAATCTCCGACGAGTTTGTTCAGCCTCTGTATTTCATGTTTTATACTGACAATAAGAGATTCGAATTGTTCCTTCTCCTCATTTTCCCGGGGGACGTATTTTTTTCTCAGATGGTCGATAGAAAGACTGATAAAATTCAATGGGTTTCTTATCTCATGGGCTATGCCCTTTGCTAATTGGGCTATTCCGGAGAGGTGCTCGGCCTCGCGCAGCTTTTCCTCGAGTGCACGCTGCTCCCTCAGCTTCTGGACCATGAAATTGAACGTTTGAGTCAGTTCGCCGATCTCGTCCCTCCTGTCCGTGTGTAGTTCCGACGAAAGGTCCCCTGCGGCGACAGTACGGGCGGCATTGACAACATTATGTATCGGTTTGGTGTACATCCATGAAAGAAATACCGCGAGCATGATGCCGAGTCCGAAAACCAAAGAGGTAGCTACTATCCTTTTGATCGCGTTATTTTTCAAGATCTCGGTAAAGTCTTCTATATTTATCTTGAGATGAATGTATCCGTAATGCTCATTGCCGGCAACAACGGGCAGGATAACATTATAGACCTTGCCCTCCTTGGAAACGGGTTCACCGAGCTCCGCCTTTATGATGCGTTCTTTCTTCTTGGGACCTACCTGCTGACCCACCGTAGTAGGGTTGGTGCTTGCGATGATCTCGTCTTTTGTGCTGATGATCGAGATCTCTCTGACACCCTTTGCATTTAATTTTTTCAAATAGGTCTGGAGCCTCATCTGGTCCGTGTATCCCCTGCTTGTCACCTCTTCTACTCCCACCTGTATAGCTTTCGAAAGGTCTGCCGTCTGATCTTCGAGTTCCTTGAAAACCATTTTTTCAGACTGCGAGTAGAGAAATGTCAAAACGGATATGAGGATAAGGCTCAGGAAGAGCATCATCCCGATAAGCTTTTTGTTCAAAGAAAGGCTGAGAAAATAGTCTTTAATAGACATTATCAATATTTTATATGCAATGCCTGCCTGTAAGTCAATTGAACGATGTTAAATCGTGTCTGCCATACCGAATATCTCGATGACAATATTCCACAATGAGCCGGATTTTGACAATATCGGCAAAGTTTTTGATTTGAAGAGGTTCAGTCTATAGTCCAGTGTGTCCTTTTCCCCTCCACAGATCGCCTTGCGGGCTTCCCATCTCTAATTTTTCATTATACGTTGATGAGTTTTCCGATAAAACAAAGCTTCAATGGGGCGTCGAGATTTAACTTTCGTTGGAAAAGGGCAACCGAGGTCAGCGCAATGTTCTCACAGAAATAGCCATCTTCCCCTTCACTAAGAATAGAGTTTGATTCCTCAGACAATTAACATGCCGCCTAATTTCCCACGGACGCGGCGTTCACCTACAAGGTGTGAAAAATCAGAAGGGACAAAAATTGAAGATTTACACTTGAACTATTTGTAACGATCAAGGTAACGCGCGCGGGGCAACCACTTTTTACGTTCCTTATGTGTCTAAGATTTTTCCCTATTAATTTATGAATGTCCTTGATATCCATGATGCTTAAACGAACTCGAATTATAATGCTGACTCTATGTATCTATAGATCACCACCACTTTTGTGCGTTGCTAAATATTTTTTTAGGCACTCGGGCAGAATAATTTGGTACTCCAACCTATTGCCACTCAGTGCTATCATTTTAAGATAAACCTTTCTTTCAGCTTTGCAGGGATCTCCGATTGATATTTTCAATGGAACAATACTGTCACGTTCGAAAAATAACTTCATGTCCGCCGGTACTTCACGGTTTTCATTCATATCAAAATGCGTCATGACACCATCAGGAATATAGCGTATCTCAAAAGTACTTTCTCCTGTGCGCCCTTTAAAAATGTACTTGTTGGAAACAAAGACGCTCTCGGGAAATTGCTTCGAGGCACATCTGTATTCAAAAACAACAACATTCGGATTCGCCTGGAGCGATTTAGTAAAGGCGCCGATTATAATGCAGTTGTCATTTTCCATGACGAAATTGTCTTTTTCTAACTGATCTTCTGCAAAAACTTCCCCAAATAATAACAAAATGAAACAGAAGAGTAATATCGTTGACTTCATTTTGCCTCCTCCCCTTTCTTTTAATTCAAGCAAACCTCAAACCGTCTTATTTATTCGAAGGACTTGCAGCAGATGGGTTGTATGGACAATAATTATGAGATGTATCACACCTGCCATCCGATGAGATTAAGTTGGGGTGCTTTCTTTGAGGATGACGGCACCAATAATTTATGATGGGCTGTGGTTCATCGAAAGTCTGTTTATTGACTTTTCTCGGTATGATCTCGCTACTGCAATATTGACAGGTTTTGTTGATCGGCATATAAACCTCCTTTTTGCTTATATCTATTACACCGCAATATTTATTTTTAAGCATATTCTATATTTACTTAAAAGATTATAATTTCTCAGGTTGATTGTCAATTTTATTTACGCGAAATTTACAATTACTCTTTGAACTGAATGTCTTTAAGGATAACTAATAGGATGCATCTTTCAGGAAGAACTAATATGAAAGTTATATCAACAGGAGTGCATGTAAACGTCGGTTTATTTAGATAAGTTTTCTCCAGAATCAATATCAGAGGTTGACGATCCCGAGCCTTTTATTTGAATCAGTGGCAAGGTAATATTTCCACTTCCACTTGACACTGCTATGGCGACAGTTGCGGATGTCGACGCCAGTGCTTCAAACATTTTATTATCCGGCATGGAAGCAAGTTCTGATTCAAGCATACTTATCCGTTGCTCCAATTTTTTGTAATATTCTTTTTCTTTTTCAGGCGTAACGGAAACATTTTCAATTTTCAAAGAGGCAGGATTATCAACTTTGTAGTGATTACCCCCGATGTACAAATCTCCTCCAATAAGTCTGATATCAGCGAGTTTTGGTATTTTATCTTTGATCTTATCCCAAAAAGACATCTTGCTCATTCCTCCGATATGTTCTTTCTTGTCTGCCTCTTTTTAGATTCAGGTTAAAATCTACACCTTTTGTCAGAATTTTTCAATGATAACAAGGAAGTAGGACTAAACCGCTGCGCGGTGGTAACGAGTGGTCAGCCTTTATGGATAAGATAGAGTTTTTTCTGCATTGTAGAAGTTAGTCTGCTATTCCCCCCTTGTTGATCAATCGGAGTCTTTTTACAATCTCTTTTGTTCCATCGTCGGCATTCGTCGGCGCATATCGATTCATTCGCCTCAGCGAACCCGCCGAGGTGGGAAGGAGATTGTGATATGAGCACATTGAGAGAACAGATGTTGGCAGAGCTTCAGTTGAAGGGACTTACCCCGAAGACCCAAAAGATTTATCTGAGGGAAGTGAGCAATTATGCCAAGTACTTTGGCAAGTCTCCGGAGCAGCTTGGAGAGAAGGAACTCAGAGAGTATTTGCTGTATCTATTGAACGAGCGGAAGTTAGCAAAGGGGACATACCGGTTTTATTACCAAGGGCTGAAGTTTCTGTACAAGCACACGTTAAAACGGGAAGAGGTCGTGGAGAAGATCCATTGTCCCAGAGGGAAAAAGAAGCTTCCGGTGGTTTTGGACCTGTCTGAAGTCAAAACTTTACTTTCCGTCATGGAGAATCTCAAACACCGGGCGATCCTGACGATCACCTATTCTGCGGGCCTCCGGATAAGCGAAACAGCATGCCTTAAGGTAAGCGATATCGACAGCAAGCGGATGATGGTGAGGGTGCAGCAGGGCAAAGGGGGCAAGAACCGCTATACTATCCTATCTCAAACCGCCCTTGAGTGCTTGAGGCAATACTGGAGAGCATATCGCCCCACGGACTGGTTGTTTGAAGGACAAGAGGAAGGCACCCATGTATGCCTAAGCTCGATACGACAGATATTCCTTGAAGCTAAAGAGCGCGCCGGGATAACAAAACCGGCAAGCCCGCATACCCTGAGGCACAGCTTTGCCACTCATTTGATTGAGACGGGGACCAGCCTGCACCATGTCCAGTTGCTCCTGGGCCACAGGTCTCCCACGACCACGACCGTTTATCTTCATGTCAGCAGGATGAACCTCGCACAGGTCACCAGTCCCCTCGATAGTATACCCGAAGAGCTTTAAAGCTTTTAGCGGTATCTTCGATGCGGACGTCTCAGGGCGTCGAGGTGGCCGATATCTTCCGTCAATACGGTCAAGACTATAGAAGAGCCCACCGGATGCCTATTAATCATCTGCGCGCAATGCATGCCATTGAGGTGTGCAGGACTGCAACCCTTGGCGGACATAGGTATAAGTATAGCTGCGACCATGTGGACATCTCCTACAACTCCTGTCCCGTCATTCCGCAACTGCCGCAGCGGAACGCTTATTCGAAGAGCGCGGCGCTGCCGTTATCGGAAGGAAGAGTCGGCAAGGCTGATATCAAAATGTCTCTTTCAGCCACAAGTCTTCAAAAATTGAAGAAGTCGAATGATCTCTATTTCTTGGTGCAATGTTTAAGTCAAAGATGTTTCTTTCCTATTCTACTGCGCAAAAAAAAACAAAATGGGAGTTGCTGGCGTGAATTTCCATTTCAACAAAATATTTACAGAAGCTTCTTTAGCGAAAATAGAAGGAACTTTCTCCTCGCTATGCAATGCAATGCAGCACCGCTTTGAGAAAGCACGCCGTCTGAGTTAACAAGAGCAGTAGGGTAAGAAAGCAGAGGAGGCGGCAAAGCATTTAATTCTGTCTTTAGAAAAGTCTACGCCGCAAAAATCTCTATGCCTGATATCTGCGGCTTCGGCATCTTCATAGTAACTACGAAAACCGGAATTCCCTTCCTTTTATTCTGATCCAGGATTTTATAATTCTCCGCATAAAGTTCCTTGTCGTCTTCCGGCAGAATCACGAGAACAGCACCCTTCGGAATTCTGTCAAGAACATCCGGATTGTCAAAGGTGTACTTCATCCACTCAGAGTGAAGATCGAGGTTCTTTTTAATCATTTCTTCTTTAGTCATCATTTTAACTCCTTTTCGAGGCTCTCTTTATATTGCCTCCAATTCATCTTTAAATCAAGGGTGGCAAAGGTGAACGCAAGGTTAAAGGTCTCAAAAAATAGCGGCTGTTTGACCACCTCGCCATTTGCTTTGATTACATCTCTATGGGCGAACCCATGTGCTGTATCATACCTCACGACAGGTCTCCATTTTCCTGAGATCAATGCCTCATATTGAGCGACAAACTCCAGAATTTCGCCTTTGTCTTTACGGGCAATGATCCTCAGCCTGTCAGTCTCTTCTGAAGCCAAATAGAAAAGGTACTCGATCTCGTGCATAACACCGTATTTTAACATTTCTCGGTGCAGCAACATAAGTGCACAGCGCTTTTTTCAGGGCAGTAACAGCGGTGATATAATGGAAGGGGAAGAGTGACCCTCAACTAAAACGAGGTCATGCCTGTAAAATATGCTCTTACGACTGCGCGCAAAATGAAAATCACTGCCTCTCTTTTCGACGCTGGCCTCAAGTGTCTCACCAAATGCTTTCTCCGATCACTTGGCGAAGCGGGCACGGGAAATGCCTACATCGAATGGGTCAGAACTAAGTCAGATTCCTACTGCAGAGAGGGAATCAAACGACTAATGGCGCGAGCCGCGCACGATGAATGCATTAGAGGCTTGTCCGGAACAGAAAACCTAAAGACTGCCGAGTGGAGATTTGCCGTGGATTTCATTGCGAGTTCGAAGAACCTGGAATCCAATATTCACGCGCTGGAACGAATTCCGTCCGAAGGGCGTGGCAGGTCCGCCCAGTTTATCCCCATTCGATCCACCTTCTTTAATAAACTTACCAGAGATAACAAACTACTATTGGCATTCGATGCGCTTATTTTATCGGAAATGCTGAACCTGAAGGTCAGCCTCGGCAGGATTATCTACGGAGACAACCATAGCACTTCGAAGGTGAAAACCTCTGCGCTAACAAGGGAAGTGCGGCAACTGATTGGGAAACTAGACGCGATGCTTTCGAGTCCCGCTCCACCCGATCTCGTTCTGAAGCGACATTGCAGCGAGTGCGAGTTTCAATCGCAGTGCAGACAGAAAGCAATTGAGGAAGACGACCTAAGCTTGTTGGCTGGCATGACTGAGAAGGAACGAAGGAAGTTCAATAGCAAAGGCATTTTCACTGTCACACAACTCTCCTATACTTTCAGGCCACGTCGGCGACCAAGGCGACTCGCCGGCAAGCGCGAGAAGTATCACCATTCACTGAAAGCACTTTCCATCCGAGACAAAAAATCCACATTGTCGGCAGGCCGGAACTGAAGATCGAGGGGACACCGGTTTTCCTGGATGTCGAGGGACTCCCAGACAACAATTTCTATTACTTGATCGGTGTTCGCCTTGAAGACGATAAGGATGTTATGCGTCATAGCCTGTGGGCCGACACGTGTGCGGATGAAGAACGCATATGGAACGCTTTCCTGAGTGCTGCCTATTGGAACTACCAAAGAGATCGTGTTTTTGTTCGATCAGGGGTTGCCAAGAAAAAGACGACACGACCATCTATTCTGCTCAAACCAGTCAAAAGCGCAGATATGGTTGTTTTGCTCAAGGCGCGGGCATCCTGCCCAGAATGCGGCAAACGAGGTCGGAGAAAAGAACGGCTACTGTCCAGAACAGTTCGGGACATAGTCTTCGGCAGGAACAGTGTCAAAGGAAGGGTTGTGAAATATGTGTTTCAAACCTACAGTTGCCGAAGCTGCGGGCACGAATATGGACTACACGAATGGTATTTGCATGGTAACCGGAAATTTGGCTGGAACATGCTCGCATATACTGTCTACCACATCGTGCATTTATATGTCCCGCAACTCACGATACAACACACTCTGAACAGACTGTTTGGCTTCTCCTTAGTGAAAACCACACTGAGCAAACTTAAGTCTAAGGCGTCCGACTATTATTTAGTCACAAAGAAGAAGATTTTGGACCAGATTATCCACGGTAACCGGCCATTCGGATCTGATGACCCGGGGGAATTCACTCCCTTGACCTCTTGAAATCCCTTAGATCGTTACGATCAAGCACTATACTCCTGCCTATCCTCCGCGACTTAAGAGACCCTTCCTTTACCCATCGCCTGACTGTAATTTCCGCAACCTCGAGATACTCAGCGGCCTCCTTTATCGTAAAGGGCTCATTGAGGTCTTCAAACACTTCTGCGTGAGTGTAAGTATCCTTCTCAAAGCCCTGCCTTGCAATTACCGTAAAAAGCCTCTCCCTTTCCTTTAAAGGCATTTCGAGGATTTCTTTGTAAACTTTCTCTGCCGTTATCATGTCTAATCCACCTCCTTCAGGTAGCTCTTCAGCTCCCTGTAAAAATTCTCGCGAGTACCTATCATATAAAAACTACATCCTCAGAAGAACAACCTCCTCGACTTCATGCTTCTTTCTTTTAGGATAAGCCTTAATCTCGACTCCCATGCCGATATTATGAAGATATTCTACCAAGGTGGAAATCTTCATGTCCTTTCTCGATTCAAGTTTTGATATTCCGGATTGTGTAAATGCCTGGATATCTTCCTGCTTCATCCCCATTTGTTTTCTCAATTCGGAAAGTCTGATCTTAAAAATCTCTTTTTCCGCTTCCTTTTTTGCCCTTTGAACTCTTTCCGAAGGAAGCATTGCTGCGAGTTCATCCGTAAAGTCTTTTCTTTTGGCCTTGACTTTCATTTCTTTTTCCTCCATTTATCTAAGTGCTTATCAAACAAAGCATCGGCAAGCGGTACCGTCTTTTCATAAAACCGCTTGGCACCCCGTTTATTTCCGCCGACAAGAAGGATTGCCTTTCTGTCGGGATCAAAGGCAAATAAGATTCTAAACAGTCTTTGCCTATTTTGTATTCTCAGTTCCTTCATATTCTTGTGCCTGCTCTCCTTTATTGAGTCAACATGCGGCCTGCCGAGTAACGGCCCGATTTCCCGCAAGATCAACAGACTCTTGAATATTGCCTCCTTTGCGTCTTCATCGAGATTCTTTATCCATTCTGCGATCTGCTCGGTTCTATCAATAGACCACATAATCTATAATGATTAATTTTAAATATGAAGTCAAGTGAATATTGGACTTGCCATCCTCGAAGTACCCCCAGCTTGTAGTGCATTAATATGCACCGAACTTTGCTCTCCTTTCTTTTTTTCTGTTAAAATGCTGAATGTTTTTGCAGCAGTTGATCAACGGCCTCACTCTCGGCAGCGTATATGCACTTATCGCACTCGGCTATTCGATGGTTTACGGCATACTCGAACTTATCAATTTCGCCCACGGCGAGATTTATATGCTCGGCGCTTATCTGGGTATAATCTTTCTCGCTTTTTTTACCGCCGCAGGCCTGACGTCTTACAGCCTGCCTCTTGCCCTGGTCCTCACATTTGTTCTGTCCGTAACCTTCTGTTCTTGCTACGGTTTTACAATAGAAAAAATAGCCTATAAACCCTTGCGCAATGCGCCGAGGCTGAGCCCGCTCATCAGTGCAATCGGAGTGTCCATATTTCTCCAGAATTACGTAATGCTCACACAAGGGGCTACAGACAAGGTGTTCCCGCCCCTTTTCGGCTCTAAGGGGTTTCAGCTGATGTCAATCAGGATGACCTACCTGCAGCTTTTCATAATACTCGCATCGGTAATTCTGATGATCGCGCTTCAGCTCTTTATAAGAAAAACACGGATGGGAAAGGCGATGAGGGCGGTTGCTCAGGACAAGACAATGGCCTCGCTCGTGGGCATAAACATAGATACGGTCATCTCTTTAACGTTCATAATCGGTTCCGGTCTCGCAGCTGCCGCGGGCCTTATGGTGGCCATGTATTACGGCCTTGTCAACTATTACATAGGTTATATCGCAGGGATAAAAGCTTTCACCGCTGCGGTCCTGGGTGGAATAGGGAGTATCCGCGGCGCAATGGTCGGCGGAATTCTGCTCGGTGTCGTGGAGAGCCTCGGCGGGAGCTACATATCGGGCGAATACAAGGACGCTTATGCCTTTGTCATCCTGATCATAATACTCCTCGTCAAGCCCGGCGGACTTTTCAGAAAGGCGGAACTGGAGAAGGTTTAGACCGTGACAAGCCGGCAAAAACAGATCTCAAAAGCCTTAATAATCGCACTCTGGTTTTCTTTTCTCTTCCTTCCCTTCAAGGGGTTGAAAGCCGCTGTCATATTCTTTATTGCTCTTTCCATCGTCCTTGTTTCCGCAGCGCTGCTTTCAGAAAATAAAAAAATATTCAGCAGAAAGTTTCAATCACTGCGCGACAGGATAAAGGCAAGAGACTCATCCTCTCTCAAACTATTACCGGTTGTTCGTTATTTCCCCCTCGTATTCCTTTTCATCCTCCCGTTCCTTGCGGGGGATTATTTTCTTGATGTGGCGATACTCGCCGGAATTTATGTCATACTCGCCCTCGGGCTGAATGTGGTAGTGGGCTTTGCGGGTCTCCTGAATCTCGGCTTTGTCGCCTTTTATGCAATCGGCGCCTATACATACGCCCTTCTGAATACGCGGTTCGGCCTTGATTTCTGGGCGGCTTTACCTTTCTCTATCGGACTCACATCCGTTGCCGGATTTCTCCTTGCCATACCCGCCCTTCGTCTCAGGGGGGATTATCTGGCGATTGTTACTCTTGGTTTTGGTGAAATAGTGAGGCTTATCCTCAACAACTGGGATGATCTGACACACGGTCCGAATGGGATATCGGAAATTTCCCGCCCGGAAATCCTGTCTTTCACATTCATCAGTCTTTCCCGCTATTATTATCTTGTCCTGTTTTTCGCCTTAGTGACTGTTTTCATAACAAAAAGAGTATATTCCTCAAGGATAGGAAGGGCGTGGGTCGCTCTGCGTGAAGATGAAATAGCGTCGTCCGTGATGGGTATAAATACGACTATGTACAAGCTCTATGCGTTTGCGTTTGGCGCTTTCTGGGCCGGGCTTGCAGGAGCCCTTTTTGCCGGCAAGATGCAATTTGTATCGCCCGAAAGTTTCACATTTATGGAGTCCGTGCTGATACTGTGCATGGTCATTCTCGGGGGAAGCGGCAGCATAGCAGGTGTTATCCTTGGCGCCGTCATCCTGGTTTTGCTTCCTGAAATGCTGCGAGAGGTCCAGCTTTACAGGATGCTTGCACTCGGAAGCGGGCTTGTAATCCTGATGATATTCAGGCCGCAGGGATTGCTCGGAGGCAGGGGTGTATCTCTTAGAAGTTAGAAACCTGTCGATGCGTTTCGGCGGCGTAAAGGCCATCGAAGAACTCGACCTTAGAGTAAAAGACGGCGTAATAATGAGCATCATCGGTCCCAACGGCGCCGGGAAGACAACGATCTTCAACTGTCTCACCGGCCTTGCAAGACCGACAAAGGGCGGTATTCATTTCTCCGGCAGGGATATTACCGGTTTGTCCCCTCATGAAATCGCGAAATCCGGCATTTCAAGGACCTTCCAGAATATCAGGCTCTTCAGAGAAATGTCCGTTATCGAAAACGTAATGGTCGCCCAGCACTGCAAGGCGCGGTCGGGTCTTATAGGTTCCATCACCCGGTGGAAGAAATTTCAGGATGAGGAGAGAGTCATACGGGAAAGGGCGATGGAATACCTCGGATTTGTTGGACTGGCAGATAATGCCCTTATTATTTCAGGAAACCTTCCATACGGCGCACAGAGGAGGCTGGAGATTGCAAGGGCATTGGCGGCAGAACCTTTGCTGATATTGCTTGATGAGCCCACTGCGGGCATGAACCCGCAAGAGACATCAGAGGTTATGAGGCTTATATCAAATGTGAAAGAACTCGGGAAGGCGGTCCTGCTGATAGAACATGATATGAAGGTGGTCATGGGGATCTCCGATCTGATTGCGGTGCTCGACCATGGGGTGAAGATTGCAGAAGGGTTTCCCGAAGATATACGAAAAGACCCGGCGGTAATAGAGGCATACCTTGGAAGGGAACATTGATGCTCGAACTTAAGAACATCCATACATTATATGGCCCCATCGAGGCATTAAAGGGCATCGATATCAGAGTAAAAGAGGGGGAGATTGTGTGCCTCATCGGAAATAATGGAGCGGGCAAATCCACCACACTTATGACTATATCGGGAATTCTGAGGCCCATGTCGGGTGATATAGTATTTCAAGGTGAGAGTATCAAAGGAGTTCCCCCCCACAGGGTCGTTCAAATGGGTATCAGCCAGGTACCCGAGGGGAGAAGAATATTCCCAAAGCTCACAGTCGGGGAGAACCTTGAGATCGGAGCATATTCAGTTGTCAGCGGCCGGCTTTCAGTCTTCAGGGAACGAAAAACCAACAACCAACAATTGACTGGCCGATTAGAAAAAATATTCGAATTGTTCCCGGTCCTGAAAGAACGGCACAGGCAGCCGGGCGGCACCCTGAGCGGGGGCGAGCAGCAGATGCTGGCAATCGGCAGGGCCCTTATGTCCGGTCCGAAACTCTTGCTTCTTGATGAGCCTTCACTCGGTCTGGCGCCTATTATAGTCAGCAGGATATTCAAGATAATAAAAGAGATAAACAAAGAGGGTGTTACAATTCTTCTTGTCGAACAAAATGCCCGCGCAGCGCTCAAACTCTCGCATAGAGGATATGTCCTCGAAAACGGCAGAGTCGCGCTTGAGGGCGACGGTGAAGAGCTCTTAGGCAATGAACGGGTGAGGAAGGCCTATCTGGGAGAGTAACCCTGCAGAATTATGTTATAATTTCGGGAAGGCATGGAGCAGGCAAGGGCTCACATATTTATTGATGGAAGGGTACAGGGTGTTTTTTACAGGGGCTTCACCAGCGAGCTTGCCCATAACCTCGGCCTGAACGGCTGGGTCAGAAATCTTAGGGATGGAAGGGTTGAGGCAATATTCGAAGGCGATAGAAAGATGATAGAAAAAGCGATTAAGGAATGTTATATCGGCCCCCCGGGCGCCGACGTTACGAATATAGAAGTTAAATGGGACCCGCATGAGGGTGACCTGAAAGGTTTTAGCGTAAAATATTGAACAGGATTATACCAACCATATTATTTTGCAAACATTTTTGTCAGACTATTGCCGGTCTGAACAGGGTCTGTACATAAACTGCCTTTGTTGTCACCCTGAACTTGTTTCAGGGTCTCATAACCGTTGATTTTATGAGAGACTGAAATCGATTCAGCATGACAATAAGGACTTTATGGAGAGACACTAAGTAAATAATTACAAGTGGGAAATAAATGAATGCTGAGGGAACTCAGAATTACTAACCTTGCTATTATTGATGACCTGAAGGTAAGGTTTGGGAAAGGGCTTAATATAATAACAGGAGAGACAGGTGCGGGAAAGTCCATAATAGTGGACTCCCTTGGTCTCGCACTCGGCGGCAGAGCACAGTCGGACTTGATAAGATCAGGAGAGAAAGAGGCCGTTGTCCAGGCATTTTTTGAAACAGAAGGGATCAATGAATTCCCTGACATCGGCATAGACATATCTGATGGCCTTATCCTGAGGAGGTCTATTTCTGCATCGGGCAAGAGCAGGGCTTATGCAAATGACACAATTGTGAGCCTGCAGAGCCTTGCAGCGATCGGGACGTCCCTTGTGGATATGCACGGCCAGCATGAATACCAGACTCTGCTTTCTGTCGATAAACAGAGGCGCTTTCTTGATTTATTCGGCAGACTTCAGGAAGACAGGGGAAAGGTCGAAACCCTTTATAGAGAAGTCGATGCCCTGAAAAGGGAATCAGAAGATTTAAAGCGGAGTATAAAGGAGAGGGCGCACAGGCTTGATCTTCTGAGATTCCAGATCCATGAGATTGACTCTGCCTCACTTAAAGTCGGCGAGAAGGAGGATCTGGATGAAAGGAAGACTATCATGTCGAATCTGGGCAGGTTGAATGAACTGGCAGAGACGGCCTATTCAATGATCTACAGTGAAGATAGTTCATGTTTGGAAAGACTTTCATCCATAATATCAAAAGTAAGAGAGATGTCATCCATAGATAACAGTGTGACGGGAATACTGGAGCTGCTGGAGTCTGCACTGCCGGTAATTGAGGATGCCGCTGTTTCCCTCCGGGGATATAAAGATAAGTATGAGTTTGAGCCGGAGAGACTCAGCGAGCTTGAAGACAGGTCCGAATTAATCAAAAAACTGGAGAAAAAATATGGCGAAGGGATCGAAAATATAATCAGATACAGGGATGAAGCAGAGAAGGGGCTAAAGGGACTTGAGCTTGTTGACGAAAGGCT
Source organism: Thermodesulfovibrionales bacterium (assembly GCA_963716185.1). GTDB lineage: Bacteria > Nitrospirota > Thermodesulfovibrionia > Thermodesulfovibrionales > SM23-35 > CAVZMO01. The sequence goes on along the minus strand of OY970295.1, from coordinate 1,508,305 downwards.
TGATTCATTGGAAGCCAACCTTAAGATGAAAGAAGAGATGCTGTTGAATTCTGCTGTCTCTCTTTCCGAAAAAAGGAAAGAAACAGCAGGGAGGATGGAGAAACTGATCGTAAATGAACTAAGGGAACTTGCGTTCGGCGACGCAGAATTTGTGATTGATATCAGGCGGGAAGACGTTTCCGCTCACGGCATGGACAGGGTGGAATTTCTCTTTTCCGCGAACCCGGGAGAGCCCCCAAAACCTCTTGCAAAAATTGCGTCGGGAGGTGAACTATCGAGGGTGATGCTTGCATTGAAGAGTGTTCTTGCAGACTTTGACAGCATACCCGTTCTCATCTTTGATGAAGTGGACGCGGGTGTCGGCGGGAAGGCAGGGGAAAGTGTAGGGAAGAAACTCAAGGCGATTGCTGATAAGCACCAGGTACTTTGCACGACCCATCTGCCGCAGATAGCTTCCATGGGAGATTTCCATTTAAAGACAGAAAAAAGGCAGAGAAATGAGAGAGTTTCTGTAGAAGTGAAAGAACTTTCGGGCAAGGAAAGGTTACAGGAGATAGCGAGGATGCTGAGCGGCAAAATAACCGACGTGTCCCTGAAACATGCAAAAGAATTGATTGAGAGCAACGTATGAAAGGAATGATTATAATAGATAAGGAGCTTTGCAAGGGTTGCGCCTATTGTGTCGATGCATGTCCTTCAGGCGTCATTATTATCGAAGAGAGGTTCAACAAAAAGGGGTTTTTCCCCGCCTCCCCTGAACATCCGGACAAATGTACGGGCTGCACGATATGCGCTCAAATGTGTCCTGAGGTGGCGATAGAGGTTTACAAGGCGGAATAATTTATGGGTGTAAAATATGCGATCGGCATAGACCTCGGCGGCACTAATATGAGAGTCGGCATAGTCTCGCGGGATGGGACGGTTATAAAAAAGATTAAAGAGCCGACATCCGAAGAGGTAATCAACTCCCTTCTTGCGGCGACTGAAAATCTTTTTTCCGGCGAGGTTGCGGGAATAGGTATCGGCGCGGCCGGACTGGTCGACAGGATAAAGAGAAAGGTCATGGTCTCGCCGAACCTCCATATTATAGAAAGCATAGACCTGGTTGGTGAAATAGGTAAAAGGTTTAAAGTCCCCGTATTTATTGAGAATGACGCAAATGCTGCGGCGCTCGGTGAGCTTTGGGCGGGCGCCGGCAGGGGTTTATCGGACTTTGTCCTCTTCACCCTTGGTACAGGTATCGGCGGCGGCATAGTTTATGGTAGGAAGCTGCTCAATGTCTCAGCCGAAATCGGGCATATGAGCATACATACGGATGGTGAGAAGTGTCACTGCGGCAATTCCGGCTGTCTGGAATCCTATGCGTCTGTCAGGGCCGTACTGTCCAAGGCGATTGCTGCTCTCGAGTCGGGCAGAGAGAGTTTGTTAAGGGAATATTCCGGAGGGAATTTCTACAAACTTACGGCAGAAGATATTTACAAAGCGGCGCTTGACGGTGACAATCTTGCGCGGGAACTCTTGAAAAACGCCGGCAGGTCTCTCGGCATCGGAATTGCAAACATTATTAACCTGATGAGTCCGGAGGCAGTCATTCTATCAGGCGGTCTTACAGGCGCCTGGGATATTTATGTGCAGGAAGCAATAAGGGAGGCATCAAGGAGAGCATTTAAGGAGCTGTCCGACAGTGTAAATATCATACCGGCTGTTCTCAAGGATGATGCGGGTATTATCGGATCAGCGGGGCTGGTGTTCCGCTCGATCAGAGGAACATAATTTTCAGATGGCGAGGTCGGAATAAAGGAGGTATTTTGATTGAAAAGTAAAAAAAATCTGATATGGGAATATACCGAGGCTATTATTACGGCCCTGATCCTTGCTCTCGTGATAAGGGCCTATGTAATACAAGCGTTCAAGATACCGTCCGGTTCGATGATACCGACTCTCCTTATCGGAGACCATATACTTGTGAATAAATTCATATATGGCACAAAAATCCCTTTCACCAACAGGCGCATTTTAGTATTAAGAAACCCCGAAAAGGGGGATATAATAGTCTTCAAGTATCCTGAGAATCCTAAAAAGGATTTTATAAAAAGGGTAATTGCGACCGGAGGGGACGTTATAGAAGAGAAGAATAAGGTAGTCTATATTAACGGGCAGGCGCTTAAAGAACCCTATGCCGTTCATTCTGACACAGGTCTGAGGCCGGTCGGAAACGATCCGAGGGATAATTTTGGTCCGATAACAGTGCCGAAAGGGAAGTTATTCATGATGGGGGACAACCGCGATCAGAGTTATGACAGCAGATACTGGGGCTTTGTAGATCTGAAGGAGGTCAGAGGCGAAGCGCTTATCATCTATTGGTCCTGGGATCCTGATAACTGGGTAAGATTTGACAGGATAGGGAGGTTAATACGATGAAAAGGGTGAAAGTATTTGATAACGAAAAGGGGTTCATTAAGTTCATCTTTATCACCGCAGTTCTTGTATTTTTGATCTATCTCGGTATACAGTTCGGCATGCCCTTCTATAGATATTCGGCATTCAAGTCCGATGTCAAAGAAATAGCGCGGATAAGTCTTGGAAACGTGAACAAGACAAGGACAGATATCTTTGATAGGGCTAAGGAACTTAAGATTCCCCTTGAAGAGGATGATCTGATTGTAACCAGATCTGAAAATACGGTCCGGGTCAAATCGTCTTGGTCTGAAACGGTTGACATCCTGGGGTTATATCAGAAAAAATTGAATTTCAGGGTGGATATAGAGGAGTGACGTGTTTACAGGGTTGATAGTCGAAATGGGAGAAACGATATCCGCTGCAAAGAGAAGCGGAGGGGCCATCCTCTCGCTTAGATCGAATGAGGTAGCGGCCGCTGCAAATATCGGAGACAGTATCTGTGTAAACGGCGTGTGTCTCACTGTTGTGAGTAAAAGCAGGAGTGAACTCTCTTTTGATCTCTCGGATGAAACCCTGAAAAGCACGAACCTCGGGGATTTGAGGGGCGGTGATTTTATCAATCTCGAGCCTTCATTAAGGCCTGATTCAAGAATCGGCGGTCATTTTGTGACAGGACATGTCGATTCGGTAGGAAAGATCCGTTCCAAAATGAATTCAGGAGAAATGCTTAAATTTGAGATCTGGGCTCCGGCAGCCGTAATTGATTTCCTCGTTAACAAAGGATCAGTTGCTGTGGATGGAATAAGCCTTACCGTTGTTAATGTATTTAAAGACAGCTTTACCCTGGTAATCATTCCCCATACTGCAAAACTTACGACCCTGGGATTTAAAGGTTCCGGAGACACGGTTAACATTGAGGTCGATATACTGGGGAAATATGTTGCACGATTTTTGGGAAGAGAAGAAGTTAAGGATTCAGGGTTCATGAAGACCCTGGTAAAGGGAGGATACGTTTAAAAATACAAATTCTAAACCCTAAATGCTGAACAATATCAAAATTCCGGATCCAAAAATTAAAATATTTTGAGTTTCGGGTGTTCGAGTTTTGAGTTTGTTTGGGATTTAGAAATCCGGATTTAGGATTTATCGGGAGAGCAAAAATGGAGAAGTATAAATTCAATACAGTTGATGAGGCAGTGGATGATGTAGCCGCAGGTAAAATGGTGATTCTCGTTGATGATGAGGACAGGGAAAACGAGGGCGATCTCTGTATGGCGGCTGAAAAGATCACACCGGAGGCGATCAATTTCATGTCAAAGTATGGGCGGGGACTGATCTGCCTTTCTCTTGTACCGGAGAGGGTTGAGGAGCTTAAGCTTCCCATGATGACGGATGATAACACGTCGGCCTTTGGCACAGCCTTTACTGTTTCTGTCGAGGCCAAAAGGGGGGTTACCACAGGTATCTCAGCGGCCGACAGGGCGAAAACAATACAGACGGCAATTGATCCGAGAACAAAGCCTGAAGACCTTTCAAAACCCGGCCACGTATTCCCTCTGAGGGCAAGACCGGGTGGAGTGTTGCAGCGCGCTGGACAGACGGAAGGCTCTGTTGACCTGTCAAGGCTTGCGAGGCTTTATCCGGCCGGCGTTATTTGTGAAATAATGAGCGACGACGGCACAATGGCGAGAGTCCCGGAGTTAATGGAATTTGCGAAAAGGCACGGTCTGAAGATAGTCACCGTAAAAGACATAATCAAATACAGAATGAGGATAGAGTCATTTGTAAAAAGGCTTGCAACTGTGAAACTTCCGACTTCATATGGTGATTTTACGGCCATTGCCTATACGAATGACGTAGATAACATTGTGCATGTCGCTCTTGTCAAGGGTGAGATAAAACCTGATGACGAAATACTTGTCAGAGTCCATTCCCAGTGCCTGACTGGGGACGTATTTGCATCAGAGAGGTGTGACTGCGGGGAGCAGCTTCATAAGGCAATGGAGAAGATCAAAAAAGAAGGGAAAGGCGTTATTCTCTATATGAAGCAGGAAGGCCGGGGCATAGGATTGATTAATAAATTGAGAGCGTATGAACTGCAGGATAAGGGTCTTGATACTGTTGAGGCCAACATCAAGCTGGGTTTCAAGCCTGATCTCAGAGACTATGGAATAGGCGCGCAGATACTCGTCGATCTCGGTGTGAGAAAGATGAGGCTAATGACTAACAATCCGAAGAAGATTATAGGATTAGAGGGATATGGCCTCAACGTGGTGGAGAGGGTCCCTATAGAGATAAGGCCGAATGAGAGAAATATCGTATATCTCAAGACCAAAAAGAAAAAATTGGGGCATATGCTGGATAATGTTTAAATTTGAACGGACAGGCCTTTTCAGCAGAGCTGTCCTTATTGTTAACCTGGAATAACGCAGACATTGTTCAAAAATTTATTTAACTCGATGAGTTTATTTGAAATATCATTATGGCAGTGCATGCACATAAAAATATTCCCCTGCGTTATTCCAATTACATTTTTTGAGTTAAAAAAGGCTTTGCAATGTCAGGTATAGGGAGGAGGCTTTATGAAAATTTTTGAGGGTGAGCTTCAGGCAAAGGGTCTGAAATTTGGTATTGTCATAAGCAGGTTTAATGAGTTTATCACAGGCAAACTTCTTGAGGGCGCCATGGATTCACTCCTGAGGCACGGCGCAAGGGAAGAAGATATAGATGTTATTAAGGTGCCGGGTTCATTCGAGATCCCTGTTATAGCTAAAAAGATTGCTTCGAAAGGCGTATATAACGCTGTGATCTGTCTCGGGACTGTTATAAGAGGAGGGACCCCGCATTTTGAATACATCGCGGCAGAGGTCTCAAAAGGCATAGCATCCGCATCTATGGAGACGGGTGTCCCCATATCGTTCGGGGTCATAACGTGCGATACGATAGAGCAGGCAGTTGAAAGGGCCGGGACTAAGAGCGGCAACAAAGGATGGGATGCAGCCCTGACAGCCATCGAAATGGCGCAACTCATAAAGAAACTGTGAAGCCGGAATTTTGCAAACGACTGACTTATTCAAGGAGATTTCTCGACAGTCCTTGTTTGATGTTTGCTGACTACCGCCCGCTAAAGTCATGAAACGGCGGCAGGCGCGTGAATATGCGCTCCAGATATTATTCCAAATAGATTTTACGGAAAAAAAAATCGGCGGGATAGATTTTGCAGAATTCTGGTCTGATAAAAAAGAGAGCGGGGATGTGAAGGAGTTTACGGAGAAACTGGTAAGAGGCACTCTGGATAAACTTGATGAGATAGACAAAATGATCGAAAAGTTTACGGAGAACTGGTTGTTGAAGAGGATGGCGGCCGTTGACAGGAACATCCTGAGGTTTGCGGTTTATGAGATACTTTACAGGAAGGATATTCCATCAGCAGTCACCATAAACGAGGCAATAGAAATAGCAAAAAAATATTCTTCCACCGAGGCTGCTTCTTTTTTAAACGGTGTCCTCGACCGGCTTGCAAAGGAAACTGGGAAGGCATAATGCGTTGTGCAGTCCTTTCCGATGTCCATGCCAATATAGAGGCCCTTGAAGCGGTACTCAAAGACATCGAGCAGAGGAAGATCGAAGATATCATATTTCTCGGAGATGCGGTAGGATATGGCCCCAATCCTAACGAGTGTATAGACCTGCTCGGCGGGAGATGCAAAATCCTCCTCGCGGGTAATCATGACTGGGGGACAATTGGACTCACGGATGTTACATATTTTAATATATATGCACGGCGTGCCCTTGAATGGACAATGGGAGTAATTACAGATAAGAACAGGAAAATACTTAAATCGTTGCCTCTCAAGAAAGAACTTAAAGATAAGGATGTGCTTCTTGTCCACTCAACCCCGAAGGAGCCCGAAGAATGGCATTATCTTCTTACCCTCTGGGATGCTGAGATAAATTTTAATTACTTTGATAATGCTTTCTGTTTCCTCGGGCACAGTCATCAGCCGTTTATCGTCGAGAAGGCCCGGTCGGGAGAGCTTGTCACATATAAAGAGTCGGCGCAAATAAAAGGCAGCGGCAGATATATAATAAATGCCGGAAGTGTGGGCCAGCCGCGTGATGGAGAACCGCGTGCATGTTATGCGGTGATTGATGATAAACAGGTTGATATCATTAGAGTCCCTTATGATATCGTTTCGGTGCAGAACAAAATGAAGAAAGAGCATCTGCCGGATCTACTTATAGAGAGGCTTTCAGCCGGGAGATAGGAAATGAAGCGGAAACCGGAAAACATAATTTCAAATTTACGAAGTATTCTTTTTATTTTTTCTTTACTGTTTACTGTCTGCTGTGTACTGTCTATTTCTTACGCTGCGGATAATCCACTTAACAGGATGCGGGACGAGACACTGTCCTATTTTAAACCCCTTGTAGGAAAGGCTTTAACAGTGGAAGGCAAGAAGATCGTTGTTAATGTCGGAGAAAAGGACGCTGTAAGAAAAGGCATGCGATTCCAGATATTGAGAGAAGAGGCGCCCTTCAGACACCCGGTAACGAAAGAACCACTGGGGAAATTGGAATCTCTTGTGGGTAAACTCGAAATAAAAGAAGTGGGCCCGGTTTCCTCCGTGGGAGAAATCATTGAAGGTGAAGCGAAAGAAGGAGACAAGATCAGGATATCGGAGATAAAGATAAATGTGCTATTCTGCCAATCGAAGGACACGGAATGGCATTTGTCCGACTCGTATTATGGGACCCTTAAGGACTCGGGCAGGTTCAATTTGATCGACACAAGCATGGATACTGATATTCCTTCAAAGGCAATCGACGAGGCGAAAAGGCTTCGGGCCGATGTCGCACTTCTTCTGGTGGAAAAAAAGGTGGATTCAGGCGCAGTCCTCACACAGAGGCTTTTCTGGGTGTCCGACGGAGTCCAGTTCTCTGAAGCAAAGGCGGCAATAGATACTGCATTTTCCAAAGAGCTCGGGGCCGGCGAAGCGGTTTTTAAAACCTCCGAGGAAGGAACACGGCAGCAGTTCGACGTGCCCTTTGACGCAAAGTTTTTATCGGTATGTGATCTCGATGGAAAAGGAAAAAAAGATATCGTGCTTGCCACAGGGAAAGATGTCAGGGTCTATACTTTGGGAGGCGACCTGCAGCCCGCCTTCGGCGGAATCAGGATAACAGGCTCTGTTATTGATAACCCTCTATGGCTCGATTGCGTCGACCTGAACAACGACGGAAAAGATGAGATCATCGTCACAACTATGAAGACTGTGTCGAGGGCAGGAGACCCTGAGCAGCTTTCAGCGAGTCAAGGCGACTCTAATGTCACCTCTTATATTTATGAGCTGAAGGGTTCTGATTTTGTTCTTCTCTATAAAGACAATGTATTCATGAGAAAGATAGACAGCGGACTTATAGCACAGGGATATTCGGCTGCTGAAGGATTTTCGGGCGACGTATACAATGTCATATGGAATGGAAAATATAAAAAGGGAAATAGTCTGCGGCTTCCAAAAGGTGTCAACGTGTATGATTTTATATATTTTGATGATCCCAGAGCAGGCAGATTATTAGTCGCATATGACAATTATGGATTCCTGAACGTGTACGACGGGCAGAATAAAAGAATATGGCGGTCTAAAACCGATACGGGAGGGTTCCTCACTGCCTTCAAGAAGAAAGCTCCTGCCGAGATGATCGACAAAGATGAATGGTCGGTCAAAGACAGGCTGTTTCTGAAAAATGGACAAATCCTGTCAGTTAACAGGATTTCTCTGGTAAATATGATAAAGAGTCTCGGTTTCCAAAAATCCCAGATAAAAAATCTTTGGTGGAACGGTCTTTCCATGGAAGAAGGCGTGCTGATAGACAATATAAAAAGCACTCTTTTCGATTACACGGTTGTCGGCGACGAGATCATTGTCCTTGCCAGTCCTTTGTTCGGTGTTAAAGCCGGAAACATACTGAAGGGAGAAAATCCGCTTAAGACGGAACTCTATATTTATAAGATGGGAGGGATGTGATAAAGTGCTGTTAACCGGTCGCATACCGAACCACGTCGGCATTATCATGGACGGAAATGGCAGGTGGGCTGAATTTCGGGGCCTGCCCAGGATAGAAGGCCACAGGCGCGGGGTTGAGAGAACTAAAGAGGTGGTTGAAGTCGCGGCTGAACTGGGGCTTAAGGTATTAACCCTGTATGCCTTTTCCACGGAGAACTGGCGGAGACCTTCATCGGAAGTGACGACCTTGATGAAACTCCTCGAATTGTATCTGAGAAAAGAACTCAGCAGCATGATGAGAAATAATATTGTATTTAAGACGATCGGCGATATATGGAGGCTTCCGGAGAATATACAGGCTGTCATAAGAGAGACTGAAGAGAAAACTTCTTCGAACAAGGGCATGATTCTTACCATGGCGCTCAGCTATAGCGGGCGGGATGAGATCCTCAGGGCTGTAAAGAAGATGCTTTTTTCAGGTGTAAAGCCGGAAGACCTGACTGAAGAGGTGTTCACTTCATATCTTGATACAGCCGGTCTTCTTGCTCCTGACCTGATAATAAGGACCAGCGGAGAGATGCGCATCAGCAACTTCCTGCTCTGGCAGGCTGCATACTCCGAGTTTTATTTTACCGACGCGCTCTGGCCCGATTTTTCGAAAGAGGAATTTTTGCTCGCCATTCAGGATTATCAACGGAGAGACAGGAGGTTCGGCGCGGTCCCGGTGAGGGCTGATGCACCTTAAGAGGCTGATTGTCGCGGCTGTTCTATTGCCCCCCATTTATCTCTATATTATGTATCTTCCGCCGGAATACTTTTTCTTGCTCATTATCCTGATTTCCTCGTTGGCCCTTTCGGAATTTTATTCCATGTATAGCGTTTCCGGGATATTGAAATATACCTGTTTTTTTTTGGGCATATCCATCCTCGCCGTGTCATTTTTTTTGAAAGACCTGTTTCTGAATTCAATAATCATCTCGGTTATGACGATAATGGTTGTGAGACTCCTGTTTAAGAAAGACCCTGTCTCCTCGCTTTCTGATATATCTCCTCCCGTGGTGGGGCTTGTCTATATTCCGGTATTATGCTCCTTCCAGATGCAAATCAGACAATTAGGACCTGAATGGATAATGTTTCTTTATGGGACGGTTTGGGCTTCAGACTCGATGGCTTACTATGTCGGCAAAGGGATGGGGAAGAAAAAACTCTATAAAGAGGTGAGCCCGAATAAGACAGTTGAAGGCGCAGCGGGTTCGTTCTTCGGGGGGGCTGTTGGCGCACTTATCCTGAAATTCGCTATTGTACGGCAGCTCACTGTATCGTCTGCCGTATTCATTGGTATAATGATAGGAATTATTTCTATAATAGGCGATCTTGTGGAATCAATGTTTAAGCGCGACGCAGGTGTCAAAGATTCAGGGGTTATCATCCCGGGACACGGCGGGATGTTGGACAAGATTGACGGGGTATTGTTTGCCGGCCCTGTTCTTTACTGGATTTTAACTGTCATGAAAATAATGAAATAGGTTTATTCAGAAATGAAACGCTTAACAATTCTCGGGTCAACGGGTTCAATAGGAAGAAATGCCCTTGACATCGTTTCGGGCCACAGGGACCTGTTCAGGATTGCCGCTTTGACGGCGGGGAACAATATTGACCTGCTCGAAAAACAGATAAAGTCCTTTTCGCCCGATGTCGTCGCTGTGGCCGACGAGGGAGCTGCCAGGGAATTAAGAAGAACGATAGGGAAGAAACTTGCTTCATCCCTGAAAATCCTGTCGGGAGAGGATGGGATATCGCAGGCTGCGGCTTATGATGGCTCGGATTTTGTCCTTTCCGCGATTGTTGGCGCGGCGGGTCTTATCCCGACCCTGTCGGCAATACGTTCCGGAAAAACCATTGGCCTTGCAAACAAAGAAGCTCTTGTAATGGCGGGGGGAGTCGTGATGAGGGAGGCAAAGATGAGCGGGTCGCGAATTCTTCCCGTTGACAGCGAACACAGCGCCATATTTCAGTGCATCGAAGGCCACAGAAAATCTGATATAAGAAGGATTATCCTGACAGCCTCGGGGGGACCTTTTGCTGACAGGAGTTTTGAAGAGTTAAGCGCCGTTACCCCCGAGGAAGCGCTGAGACATCCGAGATGGAGAATGGGAAAGAAGATAACCATAGACTCGGCAACCCTGATGAATAAAGGATTCGAGGTTATAGAAGCCCACCATTTGTTCGGTCTGCCTCCTGAGCGGATAGATGTAGTCATTCATCCGCAGAGCATTATGCATTCCATGGTCGAGTTCAACGACGGAAGCTGTATTGCTCAACTCTCCGTGCCTGATATGAAAGGTCCCATAGCGTATGCCCTTACGTATCCCCAGAGGCTTGCCGATGTAATGAACGGACTTTCACTTCATGAAGTCGGAACGCTCACTTTTAAAAAACCCGAGAACAACTTCCCCTGCCTCTCTTATGCGTACCAGGCGCTCGAAAACGGCGGAACAATGCCGGCTGTGCTTAATGCGGCAAATGAGGTGGTTGTGGATGCGTTTCTAAAAGGCAGACTCAGGTTTACCGATATACCCGTTATGATAAAAAGGACCATGGACGCCCATGCATTAATGTGCGATGCAGAGCTTGAAGCCGTGATAGAGGCCGACAGATGGGCAAGAAGAACGACTGAAGAGGTTATTAAGGGATGACATTTTTATCTGCAATAATCCTCCTGGGTGTTATCATATTCGTTCATGAACTGGGTCACTTTCTTTTTGCGAAGCTGCTGGGTGTCAGGATCCTGAAGTTTTCCCTCGGTTTCGGTCCAAAGCTCATAGGGAAAAAGTACGGCGACACCGAATATCTCATCTCTTCCGTACCACTCGGCGGGTACGTGAAGATGCTTGGAGAAGCGCAGGACGAGGAACTGAAAGAGGAGGAAAAGTCGGTCGCCTATAATTATCAGAAAGTCTGGAAAAGATTCGTCATAGTATTTGCCGGTCCCTTATTTAACATCCTGTTTGCCGTTGTTATTTTCTTCTTTAGTTTCGTCAACGGCCTCCCCGTGCTGGTTCCCGAGATAGGCAGCGTGATGCCTGACACGCCGGCTGAAAAGGCAGGTCTCATGAAGGGAGACAGGATTACAGCGATTGACAGTGTTTCTATAAATCAGTGGGACGCGATGACGGACATTATCCACAGGAACCCGGGGAAGCCGCTGAGTCTCAAGGTCCGCAGGGACGGAACTGTCTTCCAGATATCAATAACGCCCGAGAAGAAGGCAGGCAAGGACATTTTTGGGGAGAGCAGAGAGGTCGGATTGATAGGGATCAAGCCTTCGGGTACGACAGTCGTCAAAAGGGAGAATATTGCCGATGCGTTGACGGACAGTATTTCGAGGACATGGGAAATATCTGCTTTGACCGCGGTGTCCATTGTAAAGCTTATCCAGAGAGTGATACCTGCTGACACTATCGGGGGTCCTGTGCTTATTGTTCAGATGGCCGGCGAGCAGGCGTCAAAGGGTTTTTTGAATTTTTTTGTCTTTATGGCTATCATAAATATCAACCTTGGAGTACTGAATCTTCTGCCCATTCCTATCCTTGACGGCGGGCACGTATTATTTTTGGGGATCGAGGCAATCAGAAGGAAGCCGCTCAGCGATAAGGTCATTGCTGTCAGTCAGAGGATCGGACTTGTTATCATACTTAGCCTAATGGCCTTTGCACTTTACAATGACTTTATGAGATTGATCACCGGAAAGCAGCTCCCGTAGAGAAGCCGAAAAAGAAATCTGCAGATGGGAAAGATAGTAAAACGGGATGAACTGAAAAAGGACGCTGAATTACTAAGGGCCGAAGGAAAGAAGGTTGTTTTCACAAACGGCTGTTTTGATATCATACATGTCGGGCATATACGGTACCTGAAGGAGGCCAAGTCACTCGGAGACGTTCTTATTGTGGGCCTGAATTCCGACAGGTCTGTCTCGATAATAAAACCTGATAGGCCGATAAATCCTCAGGAACAAAGGGCGGAGGTCTTAGCGTCCCTCGAAATGGTTGATTATGTGACTCTCTTTGATGAAGAGACTCCTTATGATTTAATCGATCTCCTGAAGCCCGATGTCCTCGTTAAGGGCGGCGACTGGAAGAAAGAGGATATCGTGGGGTCCGACGTCGCAGGAGAAACCTTCAGCCTTCCGTACATTCAGGGTGTATCCACGTCCGGGATTATCGAGAAGATAAAAAAGTTGCCTTTGCCCTGATCCCGGAAAAGAATCGACGGCAGGCATATGTGCGGAAAAACCCTTACAAATCGCAATTTGGTATTGGATGAAATCTTTTGTTTTACATGGAAACAGGCATGTTTAATGGAATATAATGGCCTTACAAAGGTGGCGATAGTAAGGCTTTCCCCACACATATGCCTGCCATATATTTTTTAATCAAAGAATTTCTCGAAGCGCTGCTTCGGGTATCCAAATTATTCGCTTCCCACGTGAGGGGGTAGTTACTAAGACGGCTATAAGTAAGGCTACATTGATGTCATTCCCGCTTGTCGGGAATCTTTCTGAAAACCCAGAAGGATTGCGGACAAGCCGCAATGACAGAGAGCGATAATAACGTCGCCTTACTAATGACCGTCTTAGTAATTCTGCATTTTCCGGACTATCGACCGTTCTCTCACCCGTATGGTATTTCCGTGTGCCTCAAGACCCTCAGCATTTGTTAGTGTTTTAACAGTCCCTGCAAGTTTCTTGAATCCCTCCTTTGTAAAACTCAGCAAACTCGAACGTTTCATAAAGTCATAGACCCCGAGAGGTGATGAAAACCTCGCCGTACCGCCTGTCGGAAGGGTATGGTTGGGGCCGGCCGAATAATCTCCCAATGCTTCAGGGGTCCACTCCCCCAAGAAAATAGCACCCGCGTTTTTTACCATGGGCAGGAGCTTCTTCGGGTTTTTTGTCATAATTTCGAGATGCTCCGGAGCGATAGAGTTCGATATTTCCAGGGCATCCTGCATGTCCTTTGCTATTATGATGGCACCGTAATTGTCTACGGACTTCCTCGCAATTTTTTCCCTCTTCAGCAGAGCGAGTTGTTCCCACAGTTCTTTATCAACAGCATCCGCAAGTTTGTTGGAATCCGTTACGAGAATGGATGACGCATATTCATCATGTTCCGCCTGGCTGAGCAAATCAGCGGCAATAAGTTCGGGATCGGCAGAACTGTCTGCAATAATCAGTATCTCGCTCGGCCCCGCTATCATATCTATGTCGACTTCTCCGAAGACCATTTTCTTTGCAGTTGCCACATATATATTCCCCGGCCCTACGATCTTGTCGACTTTCCTTATCGTTTTTGTGCCATACGCCATTGCGCCTACTGCCTGGGCCCCGCCGATCCTGTATACCTCGGTAACGCCGAGTAATTGTATCGCAGCCATGACATAAGGATTTGTCTCTCCTTTCGGGGTGGGAACGCAAAGAACAATTTCATTGACACCGGCAACCTGCGCTGGGATAACGTTCATCAAAACCGTTGAGGGGTAGGAAGCCTTCCCGCCCGGTATATACACGCCGACCCTCTCGATAGGCCTTATCACCTGCCCCAGCACTGTGCCGTCTTCAGAAAAAGACCAGGATCCCTCCTTCTGTCTTTGGTGGAACGCCCTTATCCTTTTTGCCGAGAGTTTGAGTGCGGCAACCACTTTCCGACCAGCCCTGCCGGCGCATCCCGAAATCTCATCTGCTTTTATTGCCAGCCGGTTTGTTTCAAGGGAATCAAAAGCTTTTGTATATTTAACGACCGCCCTGTCACCGTTTCTCCTCACGTCATCAAGGATAGCCTTTACCTTCGGCTCTATCTTCGGACTGCTTCCGGTCGCCCTTTTTTTCAGGGCCTGTAAAAAAGCTTTTTTTTCTTTATCGGTTCTTATGAATCTCATCGCAGATAATTCTAACTTTTCAATAATGAATATTCAAGATATCGAAATGATTCCTTTAAAAAATGTCCTGAGAATTTTATATCTTTGGAATCTTCCTTGGAACTTAAGATCTTCTTGACTTAAAATTTAGCTTATGCTATAAAGAAAACTTGTAATTTATCTTCTGCTTAATTTTTAGAAGGTTGAATGGATCATGAAATTTAAATGTTACCCCGTGAGTAATAGTAAGGATAAGGATAATAACGGAAGACCTGAACAGGGGAGACGATGATTCTCAGGCTTGAATGTCCGCGATGTCATAAGGACTCACTTGTCACGGCAGCTGAACCGTTCAGGCCATGTCCTTACTGTGGCATTATGTTCAGCGGTAAATATGGTTTAGACAAAGGTAAAGACAAGCGCATCATTAAGGAAAGCCCACCTGTTTTCTCCCATAATGGGCGGGAGCTTCCGCAGAGACCAGATAAAAAAGACGAATATAAAACAAAGAAGCAACTTATAGATGAACTCGTTGAACTGCGACAACGAACCTCTGCATTAGAAGCATCACAAGCGAAATGTAAAGTGACGGAGAAGGTCTTACAGGAAAGCGAAGAAAAGTATCGTTCCTTAGTCGAATCCACCGAGGACTCCATATATTTAGTGGATAGGAATTATAAATATCTCTTTATGAACAAAAAGCATATATCAAGGACGGGCTTTTCAGACCATAACTATCTGGACCATGCATACGGCGAGTTTCATTCCCCTGATGAAACAAAATGGTTTATTGAAAAAGTGGACGAAGTGTTTAATACAGGCAAGTCAATCCAGCATGAACATAAAAGCCTCAGAGACAACAGATATTACTTGCTTACTTCGAGTCCGGTGAAGAAATCAGACGGAACAATAACAGCAGTAACTATTGTTTCAAAAGATATTAATGAGCTCAAGAGTATGGAAGAACAGCTGAGAACCTTGTCACTTTCAGACGAACTTACAGGTATTTACAACCGACGGGGGTTCTTTACCTTGGGAGAACAACAGTTGAAGCTGGCTAAACGGATGAAGAAAGGAATATTTATGCTTTATGCGGATGTTGATGATTTGAAGGAGATTAATGATACATGGGGACACAAAGAGGGAGACCTTGCATTGATCGAGACGGCTGCTGTCCTCAAAAAGACTTTTCGAGGGTCAGATGTTGTAGCTCGCGTTGGTGGTGATGAGTTTACGGTTATTCCCATAGGAATCAGCGGTGATAATATCGAAGTTATTGCCGCTCGTTTGCAAAAAAGCATCGAAGTTCATAACACGGAGAAAAGTTGTGACTACAATTTATCATTAAGCTTCGGAATAGCCTACTATGACCCTGAAAACCCCTGTTCTGTTGAAGAACTTCTGGCACAGGCAGACAAATTAATGTATGAACAGAAAAGACAGAGGCATAATCTCGTCTCAAACTATTGTTAAGACCAAATGGAAATTGGGGGGGCATGATTCGCGGGGCGTAAAGAAGAATTGACATTCTGAAGTTGCATTCATTAAAGTGGTATATGGCGGGCGAAGAAGAAGCCGGGAAAACCTCCATCATTGCTGAAATAAAGCAAAAGATAAGACTCCTCAACAGCATAGCTGCTTTTATCATTGTTACCCTCCTTGCCGTTATCCTTAGATACCTGTATAAACCCTTCAGGGAAGTTATGAATTTCCTGCCGGATGTCTCCGTCACATTGATAATTGGAATTATATTGTTTCTTACGGTCATCTGTTTTTATATGTGGGCCGTGGTAACAAGGCGGATCATCGGTATCATCGGGAAATACAGAAACAGGCTCGACCGTATCCTTACCATCACAAAAGATTTAAGAGAAGAGATATACGGCGACATTCTCCTCGACAAAATAATGGATCATTCACTCTCAATAACACAGTCCGATGCCGGCTCTATTTTTCTGATCGAGGGTGACAACCTTGTCTTTAAGGTGGCAAAAGGTGAAAAGACGGCGGGACCCGTCGGCGCTGCAATTCCAAAAGGCAAGGGCATCGCCGGCTGGGTTGCCGAAAGGGGGATTCCCGTTCGTATTGCGAATGCAAAAGGTGATGAGAGATTTGACCCTGAAATAGATGAAATCCCGGAATATCAGACAAGCTCTGTGCTCTGTGTCCCCCTCACAATGAAAACAGGTGTTATAGGCGTGATTGAACTCCTGAAAAAGAAAGACGGATTTTACAGTGGAAGGGATGAGGAGATCATAACGTACATTGCGGACCACGCTGCTATCTCACTTGCAAGAGCTAGGTTTTATGAGGACCAGAAAAATTATGAGATACATGTTACAGACATACTGCTTGAGGCCATAGATTTCCAGGTACCGGAGAAGATGGGACATCCCAAGAGGGTGGCCAAATACAGCAATATCATAGCAAAGGCCATAAATATGACCGAGGAAGAGCGGAAAAGGTTGTATTTTGCCTGTCTCCTACACGACGTCGGGTTCCTGAAGATCAGGGCCGAAGATAATTTCAAACGCGAATATTTTATAAAACATCCGGTTATCGGCTTCGATATGATAAGTCCGATAAACTTTTATGCCGATATCGCGCCCTTCATCCTCCATCATCACGAAAGGTATGACGGGTCCGGGTATCCGCACAAGCTCAAAGGGGAGGAAATCCCGCTCGAAGCAAGAATAATAGCCATAGCCGACGCATTTGACGTAATGGTGAGCGAGACTTCTTACAAAATACCGGTCAATTTCGATGACGCTGTTGAAGAGTTAAAGCGGAATGCCGGTACCCAGTTTGACTTTTGGCTTGTCGACGAATTCGTCAGCAATGTCACCCCCGAGCATTTACAGTAGCCCGCTGAGCATCTCTTTCTCTATCGATTCGGATAAAGATACATCGTCTCCCCTTTTCCTGTATAGCGAAAGCAGTCTTTCCGCATATTCTCCGGCTTTCCTGTAGCCCTTCTTTCGGGCATCGTCTATCGGTTCCCACTCTCCGGACTCAGCAAATGTCCGGAATGCATCGAGAATTTCAGGGAATATGACTTTCCTGACTCCGCCGAGGAATACTATATAAAATCCGAGCGACCCCTCTTTCCGCCTTTGTATGATGTATTTGAGCATTCCGTTTTCAGAAGTGTCCGAAAGGACGTCTTTTACAGCACGCGCAAAAAGTTCGGCCTTGCTGTGCTGAAGGCATGTCAGGAGTGTCTTCCATTCATCTCCTATCTTTTCTCCTTCAAAGGCTTCACCCAATTCGTGCTGAATGAAAGTTTCCGCCTCGGAACGGGCTATATGAGATATCTTGCCGTCGACTTCCTCCGAGGGTTCTTCTTCAGGAGAGATCCCGTATTTCGAGAATGCAAAAGAAAGGGTACATTTTGTACTCTTGCATCGCATCTCCTCGAACCTCTCCCAGAGGAGATGCTTGATCGGGTCCGTCCTCGCGAAGATCACTTTGTCCTGCAACATTGCAGGATAGTCCGACAGGTCCCTCGCATATTCATTGCCGGCCACATAGATATCGATACCTCCGGACTCTTCTTTTGATACAAGGTCTGCAAGGAAGAAAGAAGGTTTCATATGAAGCCCGAACCCGGCGCCATAGACAAGGCCCTTCTTTTCTAATTCATAATTGATCTTTTCAACCTCGAAAGGCCTGCAGATATTTCCGTTAACAGCAATATCTTCATAGTCTTTTTCCTCAAACTCCTTCCAGATGTTCTCCCTCTCCGTTATCCATTCACCGACATCCTTCTGCGGGATCTTCTCCCACGGCCTTATCCCGTGTTCAAGACGATACAACTCCCTGAGTCTGAACAGGAGCCCGCAGAGGGAATAATAGCCCCAGTATTTCGCATCGGAGATATTACAGTTTTGCTTGATCTTAGAGGCAAGGCTCTCGATACTTATCATTAATGTATTTTATCAGAAGATGAAGGGAAGAAAGTAAGAATGTGCAAAGAGCAGTGTGCGCCTCCCATTAGTTTTCGCTGTAGTTGGGATCATAATTACCTTCTATTATATTTTGTTGCGTTACCTTTTGCGAGTCTGACAGGATATTTTTTATCGTTTATTTTGATCTTTTCAATTACTGCTTTTTCGATATCTATATCCAGTTTGTCAGCCAGTCGAACAAGATAGATAAACACATCGGCAATCTCTTCCCCGATTAAAGCCATTTCCTTCTCATTATGAATGATTTCTTTCGATTGTTCTTCTGTCAGCCACTGGAATATTTCAAGGAGTTCAGCAGCCTCGGCAGCCAGCGCCATGGAAAGATTCTTCGGACTGTGAAACTCGTCCCAGTTCCTCTTCCGGGCAAACTCAGCAAGCTGTTTCTGAATTCCTTTTATGTCCATCTATCCATCACTTTCTTTGGCAAGGTGGAATACAAAAGGGTTCAGTATGAAAGAATCAGTATCCAGACTCATTATGCCCATATCTATGAGATGAGTATTGACCGGGGTGTCGAATGTATAAACAAGCTTTTTCCAGTTGAATATTTCACGGCAAAAGCATTCTGTTTTGCTCTTTTGCGCTGCGTAAGGGATTAAGATTGCGTCTGCCATTGCCGCAACAAATTGATTCCGTATCAATGCTCTTTCCGATGAAATACGCTTTTCTTTTTCTGTAAAGGGAGAAAGGATAAGTAACTGTCCGTCTTCGAGAGGTTTCCTGTATTCAGTTTTGATGCGCATTCCTTCTATGCTTCGGGCAGGGCATATAATGACAGGCTGTTTCCCCTTAAGCAGGATATTCAGACATTCGCGCTCTACCGATGAATGGAACCCGCTAATTACGTTAATTCCTCTCTCCCGGATTTGCTTCATAAGATCATAGGTCCTCAGAATTATATTACCGGGGCATTTATTAGAACAGAATACGGCGAGGGCCTTATTATGAAGGATATCGGCGTTCCCTATGGCGGTCACCGTATGCGGCGCGTGCTCGCCGAGGTATTTGCTTAAAGCTGAGGGATAGCAATTACTGAAGATTTCTATCTTGTTCGTCTTATACACAGTTCACTAAGGAGAAACAATTTTAGCGAATTCTTCAACAAGGGGAGGAAGATCGTGTAAAACGTGTGGGCGCATGCGGACAAGGTCATCCTTCGGCATACTGCACCTCTGCCTCGGAAAGCACTTCGTCCCGGAAATATTTGCTCAATTCCTGAGGCGTTCTTAAATCCGCTTTCTTGCCGATGATCTCTGAAAGTTCCCGTTCCATATGAGCCAATTTGAAGAACCCGGGTATATGACCCGGATCAAATTCAACAAGCAAATCAACATCGCTGTCCGGCCTGAAATCGCCGTGGAGGATGGAGCCAAACAGCGATAACTTGCGGATCTGGTTCCTCCTGCAAAACGCAGCTATTTCTTCTTTCGGCAAATCAATATCCACCTTGCCCATTATTCCTCCTCTTTGTACGCAATTAACCTGCTACAGCGTATTCGACCGTTTTTGGATTTTCCATCCTCCGGATTCATCCAGTATCTCCATGCCGACAACATTGCCGTCTTTATCAAAATCAAGGATCACGCCTGGTTTTTCCTTCATCGCTTTCCTCGATCGGCGCACTACTGAAAACAATCCGGATGACATTAACTTCGGGTTCATAGGTTATTTCCATGGCTGTCTCCAATACTTTTCAATCTTGCTTGTCTTATAAACTGTGATTAATTTCTTATGACAATCTTCTTTTAAGTACCTCATAGAAATTCTCTCGTTTGCCTATCATGATAATATGAACTATCTTCTTCTCATTATCAACAGTATAGGCGATTCTGTAATCAACCTTGTTTTTGCGGAAATGATAGCTGAATACCCCTTCAAGATCACCGTAAAGGCATTCTCCATTAAAAGGATTGTCCAGCAGGATGTCCAGGTGAGTGTTGTGGATTTCTTTCACCGCAACTTTATCAAGTTTTTTCAAATCTGTCTTCACCCTTGGGTGATAATCATCCTTATAAGACATCCCTGAACGTCTCCTCTCTTGTCAGAGGCTTTACCTTTTTTGTTTTGATTTCTCTTGCCCGCCTGGCAATTTCACGGTCTTCACCTGACAATAATAGAAGCAACATTTCCTTGTCAGCCCTTTTCAGCTTTTTTATAGAATTAGCGATGTCTTCAACCTTCAATTCGACCATTACCCCAACACTCATTTCTTATACCTCCTTCTATCAGTCTTTTATTCTAAAAATACTGTACAATTCATTCTTCGCCATCCCGCCCCATGCGGTATTTGATGTCATAGTTGATGATGAAGTCAAGTTCCTCAGCAGTGAACCCGTAATGTTTTGCCAGCACACGATCTATTTCGTCAATGATGGGCTTACTCAACCTTGGTTGAAACGATTGGATAGTGAGAACCCCATGAGATCCATAATCAGAAGTTATGGATTTTGCCTTTGTTTGAAAGTCTTGCATAAGCTTGCTACACAGGTTTTGCAGTTTACGCACAATATCTTTACTCATGGTGTCGATTGAGCATCTGAATGCTTCAATTTCGCGACGATTTACATTACGGACATCTGAGAATGTACTAAAAAACCAAAAAAATAAGTTTGAATTCAGGACAGCGATAACCACATCTCTGTGAATATTGGAAACGAAATAGATCATTTTCAACTCTGATGGCTCAATCTTTTTACCCTTTGAATCTTTGATCTCAGGAATAAAATCAAAAAATTGCACAAAATATCGTAATTTGCGAGTGTAATATGCAATGTTTTCCGACTTGTACGAAAAATATGTTTTCAAAGGATTTTCCTTAGAAAGGCGAGTTAAAATACCTTGTTCCGCAATACGATTTATTTTAGGAATTGCACTGCCGACAAGGTTATAATCATTAACACTTCTTATAAAACTCTCCTGAGAGAATAAGAACGGTCGCTCTTCAGCAAACCACCTTTTGTATTTTGAAAGATTCACAGATTTAGAAAAGGCACCCTGTTGCATTATCCAAATTGCAAGTCTTTTTTCTACGCCGACGAACAATTTTGACGGTCGCTCTGCAAAGTTTAGGTTCCACGACATTCTGTTAGACTCAAACAAGAGATTCCTTAACGGAGCAAAGCCATCAGTACTGACAATTGAAACGGGCACTATCATTCCTAATCTGCTCACCTTTGATAGAAGGTGCATAGATCGTTCCATGATAAATGCGTAAAGATCACCACAAGGCTCAGTGACTAAATGCCTAATTGTATATGTGCCCTTAATATTCTTATATTCCACATATGGCGGATTTCCGATAATCACATCAAATCCACCATTTTTCAGAATCCCATAAAACTCAATAAACCAGTGAAACGGCTTATGAGATTCGAGCCATGTTTTGTAACCGTCCCGTTTGCTGCCTTTATTTGTCATTCCGGCTTGCCCGGAATCTTTCTGAAGAATGATTCCCGACTCCCGAACGCTTTCGGGATTGCGGGAATGACAAACAGAGGAAACATCAATCCCGTAATCACTTGCAAGATATTGGTTAAGCTCATCTTCTAATGCCTTGAGCTGGGTTCTCAATGCTTGCTTGTCTTCAGGAGTTACTTCACCCCCTAATTCTGTCTGTTGTTTCTGAAACAACTTGAAGAGCCGGTCAATATCCTCGGCCTTTTCTTCGATAGCAGGCAATAACTGCAAGCTGACCAAATCACTTTGCAGCGTCCGCTTTAATTCGTCATATGTTGCAAATCCAACAAGGGTATTCCCCGCTCGGATATTGAAATCAATATCCGGCAATGGCTCGATACGCTCAGCACTATCAATCTGGGCCACGAGCTTAAGGAAAAGGCGGAGTTTGCATATTTCGATTGCCTCTTCCATGATATCAACGCCATAGAGGTTGTTGACGATTATTGACTTGAAGATGAAATATTTGAGATTCGGGTGTTCTTCAACACGCTTTAAGATTTTCTTGAAATCCCCGTATTTGTCGGAACGATATTTTTTATCTTGTAGGGGCAATTCATGAATTGTCCCTACAAGGCGGGGTGACCCCGCCCCTACAACATCCAATTCATTTATAAAGACCTGCATCCTTTCAAGACAAGCCTCATAGAGCGGCTCAAGAATATTCAAGGCTGCAAAGAGAAATGCGCCGGAACCGCAGGTAGGGTCGAGGACCGTTACCTTTTCAATTGCGTGGTAGAACGCACGGAGAAGTTCGGGGCCTTCGGAATTCCAGATTACATCCTGGGCGAACTGGCGGATATCGAGATTATAGGTAACGAGGTCATTGATCGACTGTATCTCGCCGTTCAGCATCTTGCCCGTAACTTCTTCATATCTCTGCCTCCGAGCAACAACCTCTCTCCAAATTTCAGTTTTAAGGGCATATTCCGCAGGGGCGGGTTGGTTCCATTCTGTGCGCTTGGAGACATCTTTAATACCAGCCTCTATTTCGGGAGGCAGCACAAGCGGCTCGTCTAATTTTCTTGGCGGAGTTTCATGGATATTGACAGTAATTCCGTGCTTAACCGCATTATAAACATATCTGTCAGGGTCAGACTGAAGTAGTCTCCAGACAGAGGCGTCCCCCTCAAAGGCAATCTTACATTTCTGGCGGGCTGCGTCGAAGAGGAAGGGAACAACCGTATTCTTGCTGATATATTCAGTAATATCCTCTTTTGTATAGTAAGCGCCCATTTGCTTCTGATTGATATATTTCTCGAAGATATACCCGAGGACATCCGGATTGATTTCGTTGTCCCGTTTCAGAGGCCTCTCGTCAAGGTGCCACTGATATTGGTCAAAGAAGTCGAAAAGCTTCTCGAATGCAGTATCCGTGATTTGGATATGTTTACCGTGTAATTCCTCAATTTGGTGTTTGAGGAACAGTCCACCGTTCAGGTAGGGGATCGTGCCGAGTAGGCTGTTTATCTCTGCTGAACGCTCTTTTTCCTTTCTTGCGAAACCCTCAAAAAACAGAAGGCAAAGGAAACGCTGATAGAATCGATCCTGGCCTTGATTCTTGCTCTGGAGCAGTTTGTTTTTGAGATAGTTTTCGTCTTTGTCGAGGAATCCCTTTTTCTGAATGAAATATATGAACATCAACCGGTTAAGCATCACAGAGGCATACCATCTCTGCAATTCATCATCAGGGATACCGTCTATGAATTTAAGGAAGGCGTCATGCTCAGCCTTGAACCGGTCATAAAACCGCTTTGTAATACGCTCCACATCAAATGCCGCCTTGGCCCTGCCGCTCACCTCGACGATAGTCAGGTTCTCTTCCTCTTCAAGACTGAAAACTATGGATTGCAATTTTTGGATCAAAGAGTCACCGGGCTGATTAATATGATACGTATGTTCCCTGCATGCAGTAGGTTTATCGGTCTCTCTTTTAACCCACTGCCAGATTTGACTTGTTTTATCACTGTCAGTGTAAATGATGATGTGCTCATGGAATGATTTCGCAGTCTGCCTCTCGATTTTTCGTCTTAACGAATATTCCGGAATGCCTCCGTCAGGCAATGAACCGCAAATGAATACCACCATGCCGTGTTTTTCGGCGACAGCCGTAAGATGAAATTGCAGGGGCGGAGTATCCCCGCCCTTATCGTCAAGAGAAATATCAAGCTTGTTGTTACAGCGATCCCAGCCAAGTTCCTCAATGAAAAGTTTCTTGAAGCCGGATTCTTTTATATATTGACGGGTCTTAACAGTATCAAGCGGCATTGCCTACACTTTCTTGAGAAGTTCAAAATATTCTTCGCGGCTCATGTTTACAGTGCGCATATTGCTCTTTACTATTTCGACGTCGATTTGGTCATATTCGGGAATTACTACAGCCCTTTTTGCATCAGGACAAGTGAGTACATGATGGGAACCTTCTTTTCTCTTGTATTGACAGCCATAAAGTTCAAAAATTTTTAGAAGTGTCTTCCAGTCAACAGGGTATATTCGCGGCATTAGACGACCTGTAATATTTCCTTCTGAAAGCCGACCATTTCGGTTTCTTGAATGATGGAATCGTCAGTAATGCTGAACCCACATTCTGATAGATAGTCCTGAAACGTTCCCATAGCACGCATTTCCCGAAACTGGATATTCACAACCTCTCTGAGATTTTTCTTTGCTTCTTCGGTGGTTTTGCCCTGTGCAACAAAATCCAGCTCAGGGATTTTTGCTATAAACCATTCCCCTTTTTGCCATAACTCAATGGTTGTTTTCAAAAGCATGCTTTTCCCTCCTGTGTTATAGGATAATTTATTGTAATCAAAATCCCTTACATTTTTATCAGCCCCAAAGAGCAAATAATCCTCGGTTCCTGTGTCTGCTCTTCCTCATGGATGATGCAGAGGCGCCCCTCGTCTCGAAGAGCAATGACGAGCTGGGCGAGTGTTTCATCGGATATGCCGCTCCTCAATTGGCGGTTCAGTGTATCGATAGCGGTCTGTCGCAGCGGGTACCGGTATATTTCATCGATTGCTTTCAGAAGCTCCGGTGATTCAAAGAGAGTGCCTTTAATCTCTTCCACATACCTCTTGAGCCTTTCATAGGTCCGGAAGCGGGCGCCTGAAGGTCTGCCCAATTGCCCTCCCACGGACTTCTCTTCTTCTATGATCAACTCGACCCCTTTTTGGACCAGTTGGTGATGCTTCTCATCTCGTGGAATAGCAGGTACGCCGGGGGTGCACTCGGCAGTTTTCAGGATCGTGAATTGTGATTCAGTGACACTTTCACCTTTGTTATCGATCCATGCAAGAGCATCGTTACCATCGGCTGTCTTCATATAGACCAGTACTCCTTCAGGCTCTTTCTTATTAGGGATATGTTCCCGCGCCGAATAAATGACCGGTTGAAGCGAGGGGATAATCTTTTGTAAGTCAGGGTTAGCGGTTATGGCATTTTTCCATATCTGATATGCGTATGAGGCAAGATCCACCTCGCCGTCAATATCACCATCGAGAATGCCCGCTTTTTCGTTATAGAGGTCAAGTATTGTCTGATCATTGCGATCGTCTTCGAAGAACGCTTCATCAGTTCCAACCACCTCAGCATTCTCCTGAAGCCTCAAGCGAACCCGGGCACGCAATTTAATGATACGTTCAACCCCCTCGGCTGGGAGGAACGAATAGCAAACAATATTTTCAGCTTTCTGTCCAATCCTATCCACACGGCCTGCTCTCTGTATCAACCTGATAATCGCCCAGGGCAGGTCATAATTCACGATTATGGAACAGTCCTGGAGGTTCTGCCCTTCGCTGAGGACGTCGGTTGCAATGAGAACGCGAAGCTCGTCCTCAGGCTTTATCAGTTCACCCTTCTCATTACTTTCAGGACTAAATCGCCATGCCATCTCAGTGGGATCATCCGTATCGCCGGTGACTCCTGCGGTCCTTGTGATATGCTTCTTCAATCCGGCTTCAATATAACGCACTGTATCGGCAAATTGACTGAATACCAGAATTTTTTCAGCCGGATGTTTCTTGGCTACCAGATTGTAAAGCGCGTCCAGTTTGGTATCTTTCTCTATGTCCCAGTCACCACACTTTGCAAGGACTTTAATGAGAGATTGGATATCTTTGCGGAGGTCTTTCTCAAGGTCCTTGAGGAATAGAGATGAACGCAGCCACTTGAAGCGCTTTTTGAAGTGGGCTTCATAACTCTTATAGACCTCTTCAGCCTTCTTCCT
Organism: Thermodesulfovibrionales bacterium; assembly: GCA_963716185.1. Taxonomy (GTDB): domain Bacteria; phylum Nitrospirota; class Thermodesulfovibrionia; order Thermodesulfovibrionales; family SM23-35; genus CAVZMO01. The sequence continues at coordinate 1,482,332 of OY970295.1, read as the reverse complement.
GAAATCTTTTTCAGTGCGCAATGGTGAACTGTGGCATATCTTTGTTTCTTCCTCTTCGTCGAATATGGTTGACGTAACACATATGTCATCCGCGTCCTCATCAAAAAAACGGGAGTCGAGCATCTCGGGATCTTGTGTGCCGATGGGTATGGATTTGCTATGCTCTATGGCATGGAGATAAATATAATTCCGCAGAATATGCCGCTCCACCGATAAAAGAAATGATTGTCCGCTGCTTTCAAGACGCTTAAAAAGATTTGTACGACAGAATCCCATAAGCCTCTTGCCGGCGCGGGAAAGGTCCTGCAGAATTTTTGCCTCTGCCGGTGTCGGTGGTTCGTGCGGGGTTTCGGCAATATAGTTTCCAAGGCCGTATCTCGGCAGGGTGAGCCCGTTGATGGTATCAACCACATCCGGCGCATACAGTCGGGCATACTGGTCGGACGAACTGCTATCATTGATCTTAAACTTCACTGTCTTCGGATTTCTGGCCGGGAAATATGAACGGCTCCCATCTTCAAAAGTGAGAAATTTGCGGCTTGTCTCGGGGTCTGTCTCCGCGTAGTTCTCATGGATAAATGTTCTTGTACGTCTTACCATATAAAGACGCATGAGATCGCGCCAATCATCGGGATATTCGCTTTTTTCAAATGCAGAAAGGGAGCGCACGGGACATTGATGCCTTCGTATGAACTCTGTCTCTCCTAATTCTCGGAGCAGCCTCTCCGGGCGAATACCGAGATCTTTATCTTCCTGGACAAAGAGACGGAGCTGGCTGGTGAGATCGCGATAGTTTTTGTTATATGGAGTAGCCGACAATAAGATACATCTGCTTTCGTTTTCCAGGATATACTCATGGATTGATCTATAGCGTTTCCCCTCACGATTACGGAGATTATGACTTTCGTCGATGATGATCAGGCGATACCGCCGCAGACTGGGCAGATCACTTATTACACGTGTGATAGAAAGAACCTTTGCACGCATACGGTAACGGTGGACATAGTCTTCCCACATCTTTACGAGATTCTTAGGACAGATAATGAGCGTTTCAAGTCCGAAATCGTCTTCAAAAATTCGAGCGACAGCGGTCGCCATCAGCGTTTTTCCGAGACCCACAACATCTCCGAGCAATACCCCATTTCTCTTGTGAAGATGATGAGAAGCGATCTTCACAGCAGCTGCCTGAAACTCAAACAACCTCTTTCCGAAATCGTGAGGTATGCGAAATTCTGACAGGCCTGCTCTTGCTTCCTGTGCAAGGTGATAGGCCATTTTAATATATATATGATAAGGCGGAATCAGGTCTTCCCGCGCCCAACTTTCTTCGATAATCCGGACAAGATCTTCTGAGATATCGATGCACCATCTGTCATTCCACCGGTCCTCAAACCATTTCGCGAGTTTCCGGCAGGCGTCGTGATCGAGGACATCGATATTCAGTTCACCCTGCTGTGAGAGTCCGGCAAAAGTCAGATTGCTGCTTCCGAGGTAACCGACCTCCGGATTGATCGGATCCGGTCGGAAGAGAAGATAAAGCTTTGCGTGTAATGAGTGTCGCAGAAATAACTTTACGACGACTTTCTTGTTCTTTATCTGAGCCGCGAGTCTTCGGAGGCCCATTTCGTCTTCATTATTAGGAATGCCATAAACAAGCTGATCACGGAACTCTTCAGCCAATTTCTTCTTTATCCGGAGGGCCGTTTGATTGTCAATCTCTTTGTCCTGCTTTATAAGACTCAATGCAGACAATAGCTCTTCCTGGGGAAGTTTCTGCATGCCCACGAGAAGACGGCAGCAACTTCCTTCACCGCCAGACCAGTTCTTAATGTATGAATCGAGCTGTTTCCAACCGCGAAGATTGAAATAGCCTACGCAGAAATCAGCACGGTCAGCTAATTTGAGGGTTTCTTGAAGAGCGGTGAGAAGTTGCTGGTCTATATTGTCGAAAATACGCGGCATTCCGTCTATCCGCCAGATCTCAGATATTTTGTGGTCATACTTTCCCCTTAACTGTGCAAAGGATATCCTATCCAGTTGCTATTTTACACCAAATGACAGATCGAGAGAATTGTTTCAATCGAGATTGCGGGAACGAGGGCATGATGTTAATATGTAAAACCATGAAAAAAATCAGACTTCTTATTGAATACGACGGGACCGCCTATCACGGCTGGCAGGTGCAGAAAGATAAGATAACAATTCAGGGCATCATGGAAGACAGTGTTCTGAAGGTAACCGGTGAAAAATCGGGCGTTCTTGGTGCAAGCAGGACGGATGCAGGGGTTCATGCGCTTGCGCAGGTTGCAACATTCAGGACAGAGTCAAGGCTTGATGCCGGAACGATAAAAAAGGCGCTGAACGCAGTGCTCCCGCAGGACATCAGGATTCTCGATTCATTCTTGATTGACGACTCATTTAACCCGAGACATGATGCCGTCAAAAAAAGCTATTTTTACTTAATCGCGAACCAGAGAATATCGTCGGCCTTTCTGTTCAGATATACATGGATAGCGCCGCAGGCGCTGGATCTGAGCGCCATGGAAAAAGCGTCCCGGGCGCTTACAGGCAGACACGATTTTTCGTCTTTCATGGGGGCCGGCAGCGACATAAAAGACGCAGTTAGGAAGATTTATTCAATCAATATAGAGAGACTCGAAAAAATAGATTTCATGACTGCGGGCATCAAGGGTAATTTCATAAAGATAAGTATGGAAGCTGACGGTTTTCTCAGGCACATGGTCAGGAATATTGCGGGCACCCTTATCGAGATGGGAAGGGGAAGGATTTCGCATGGCAAGATGAGAGATATCCTGGAAGCCCTTGACAGAAAACAAGCCGGCCAAACAGCGCCCCCGAACGGTCTTTTCCTGGAAAAGATTGATTATTGAGAGACAATAGCTTTCCAATTTTGCCCGTCAGAGTGGGATGAAGAATGTTCTGGATTTATAGTGAGACGAAGGGTCAAAAAGGATCTGAAACAGAACCGAAAGGCATTCGGGTAAAATAAAGAAGTTTAGGATAAATTCCGAATAGAAGAATTGGCAGTTGTAACAGGGGAGGTCGGAAAAGCAATGTTAAACGATAAAATTCTTATTATAGATGATGAGCCCGATATCATTGATGCAATTTCTGAGAGCCTTGAGGCGAAAGGCTATGAAATTATATCGGCTGAAAACGGCCAAGAGGGGCTCGAGTCATATAATCGGGAACAGCCTGCAGTGACCATCCTGGACCTCAAAATGCCTGTCATGGACGGGATCAAGTTTCTCGAGCAGATAAAGCTATCGCCTTCCGGGTTAAGTTCGGTGATCGTTATGACCGGCCACGGAGATGAGGAAGACATGAAGAGGTGCTTCAAATTAGGAGCTAATGCATTTCTCAGGAAACCTTTCAATATTTATGAACTAAGGGGCGTAGTGCGGAATTCTATTGAATTAAAACGGATGCAAGAGGGACTGATGGTGGAAATCGCCGAACGGAAAAAAATGGAAGAAGAACTGAAAAAGCATAGAGACCACCTTGAAAAGTTGGTGGAAGAGCGTACTTCGGAATTAAAAACGGCCAATGAGGAGTTGCATAAAGAGATCGCCGAGCGCAAGCTTATGGAGAAAAAACTCGAAAGACTTGCGACAACAGACAGTTTGACGGGCGCTTTTAACAGGACAAAGTTCACGGAATTAATGACGAGTGAAATAGAAAGATTTAAAAGATACGGTGTTCCGTTGTCTCTCATAATATTTGATATAGATCACTTCAAGAGAATTAACGACACTTTCGGACATAGCGCCGGGGACAGTATCCTGATAAAGATCACAGATATTGTTGTCGAAAATAAAAGGAAATTGGATTATCTTGTGAGATGGGGCGGCGAGGAGTTTATGCTGATAGCCTCGGAAACCAGCTTGGAGCAGGCCGAGACACTGGCTGAAAGGATCAGGTGGGTCATAGAAAATTATACTTTTGATACGGTGATCAAAATAACGGTAAGCTTTGGAGTAACACAGTTTAAGGAAGGGGATACGGTGGATGCTGTTATACGAAGAGCGGATGATGCTTTATATAGAGCAAAAGCCGGGGGCAGGAATCGTGTTGAAGTGATTACTTAGAGCAACCCCTCTTAAATTGTTACAGTTAAATAACACCGAATATCTTTACCCACTCGTCGAACCTTTTCACCTTGCCGGCCCCGTGTTTTGAGATCTGTTTTCTTATCAGTCCTATCGGTTTTTCTCTAAGCAGAAAATCGGGAGACTTGGAAAAAAATTTATCGGCAAAGCAGATGATCTGTTCTTCAATAGTGACCGGCAGCATTTCCCTTTTCGGTAGGGGAAGATTTTTTTCTTTGATTTCTCTGAGAGACAAACCAATACCTACATGCCTCTCACAAATGATGGCATGACGGGGCAATCCTTCTTTTTTTAGGATTTTCCGCCCCCAATAGCCGTGACATATATACGCCTTATCGCCGTAACAGCCGATATCGGGCTCATCGGTCAGGTATATTCCTATGTCGTGAAGCATCGCGGCCTCGCGTATGAAATCGATATCGGGACAGAGATGCTTCACCTTTTCGGCAATCTTCAGGGCTTTTTCCGAAACCATCCGGCTATGTTGTATCAGGAGATAGTAAGCCTTTGATTCCGGATCGTAATATTTCTTGATCAGTTCTATCGGGTCCACACTTTTCCGCGGGAGTTGCATAATTTGAGTTTAACTATAGAATTATAAATTAAGAACCATGATTTTATATCTATAAAAAATTTAACTTAGCTATTTCATAGTAAAACTGTTGACAAATACCGACTCAATATATATGATATGATTTGAGGAACCAAATGGCTGCTGAAGTTAAGGATTATTATAAAACTCTGGGTGTAAACAAAGATGCCTCTCAGGATGAGATTAAGAAGGCATTCAGGAAGCTCGCCCGCAAATACCATCCTGACCTTAACCCGGGAGATAAGACCGCAGAGCAGAAATTCAAAGAGATCAACGAGGCATACGGCATCTTAAGTGACCCGAAGAAGAGGGCTGAATACGACCAGTTCGGCAGTTCTCCCTTCGGAGCGGGCGGCCCGGGCTTTGAAGGCTTCAGGACATATGGTCCTACCGGCGAAACCTTTGATTTCGGAGGGTTTGGGGATATCTTTTCAGACCTCTTTGGAGCGAAGATGAGACCCGAAGCGGCATACTCGAAAGGTCCTGATGCGATCATGGGGCTCGAACTGTCATTTGAAGAGGCTTTCTCGGGAGTGGCAAAATCGATCTCTTTTAATAGGGAAGTAAAGTGCAGATCGTGCAATGGTTCGGGAGCGGAATCATTTCAAGTGTGCGATGTTTGTAAAGGTACCGGAACTCTAAGGACCTCCAAGGGTTTTTTTAAGATGTCTCAGGCATGTACCGCCTGTGGAGGCACCGGCAGAAAGGCGACAAAATTGTGCCGGTCCTGTGGGGGAAGGGGCGCCATATTACAAACAGAAACCGTGAAGGTAAAAATACCGGCAGGTGTTGACACCGGCTCCAGAGTCAAGCTAAAGGGCATGGGAGGCGCAGGTATAGGCGGCGGTACGGCCGGAGACCTCCATATCGAAATAACAATAAAGCCGCATCCCGTATTCAGGAGGAGAGGCGGTGATATTATTATTGACCTGCCTGTGACTTTCACTGAGGCGGCACTGGGCGCGAAGATAGAGGTTCCCACAATAGATGGGATAGCTGCTATGACCTTGCCGCCTGGGACCCAGGGAGGCCAGAGGTTCAAGCTTTCGGGAAAGGGTTTCCCTTCGCCGAAGACAGGCATTAGAGGCAACCAGTATGTAGACATAAAGATAGTGGTGCCAAAAGATCTGGATAACAAGGCGAAAGATGCGATAAGAGAGATCAGCGGTTTATACAAAGAAGATCCTCGAAAGAGGTTGATGCACAGATGAATGAATCTGAGGACAAAACACAACCTTTGTTCATGATAAGCGTGGTAGCAAGGATGCTTAATGTGCATCCACAAACCCTGAGGCTCTATGAACGTGAAGGTCTGGTAACTCCACACAGGACAAAGAGGGCGAGACTATATTCGCTGGAAGACGTTGAAAGACTGGCTATGATCCTCCGGCTTACGAGAGAACTTGGCGTAAACAGGTCCGGCGTTGAAATCATTCTTAGGATGAGACACAGGCTGGAGGCGTTTCAGAGGGAGATGGAGGAAATGATGAATTTTCTTGAACAGGACATAAGGAAAGATTTCATTGGAAGGTTCAGGAAGATTTTTTCAGAAGACTAAGAGAATGATGTGAACATTGTTCGAAAATTTATTTAACTTGATATGATTATTGAATTATCTTTACTCGGGTTATTCTCTGAAATGTTCCTGATTCCATCATTTAAAAGTATGTTAAGGTGTCAAAAAATAAATTTTCTCACAACGTCCACATCATTCCTGCAAAACGATTTGGAATTGAGGAGGTATTATGGATAAATTTACGATGAAAAGCCAGGAGGCGATACAGGAGGCGCAGAGATTTGCAGAGACCAAAGGCAATCAGCAGCTTGATGCCGAGCATTTGCTTTGGGCGCTCCTTGAGGACGGGGAAGGAGTTGCTGCCCAAATACTAATAAAGCTCGGCATGAATATAAAGGCATTACAGAAGGATGTTGAAGAGGCGGTTGACAAATTCCCGAAGGTCATGGGCGCAACTCCGATGGGACAGATCTATATATCGCCCAGATTAAAAGAGGTATTCGAAGAAGCGCATAAGAGCGCGGAGCACCTCAAGGATGAATATGTGAGCGTCGAACATCTCCTCGTCGCCCTCGTTTTGATAGGGGGGCCATGTTCTGAACTGCTGAAGAGATACGGCGCCGCGGCCGACAAAGTCCTTGCGGCAATGAGAGAGATCAGAGGCGCACAGCGTGTAACGGATCCGAACCCAGAAGACAAATATCAGGCGTTGAAGAGATACAGCCGCGACCTCACGGAGCTTGCAAGAAAAGGAAAGCTCGATCCGGTCATCGGAAGAGACGACGAGATAAGGAGGATAATACAGGTCCTGTCGAGAAGGACAAAGAATAACCCGGTGCTCATAGGCGAGCCGGGTGTCGGTAAGACCGCTATTGCAGAAGGGCTTGCCCAGAGGATAGTTGCGGGAGATGTGCCCGAGACCCTGAAGAACAAGAAAGTGGTCGCCCTCGACATGGGCGCCATTGTGGCAGGCTCGAAGTTCAGGGGCGAGTTCGAGGAGAGACTAAAGGCCGTCCTCAAGGACGTAGAGCAGGCTGAAGGCAAGGTCATTATGTTCATAGATGAGCTCCACACCCTTGTCGGCGCGGGCGCAGCAGAGGGCGCCATTGACGCTTCAAATATGCTCAAGCCTGCACTGGCACGGGGGGACCTGAGGTGCGTGGGCGCCACGACTATTGACGAGTACAGGAAGCATATAGAAAAAGACCCTGCCCTTGAAAGAAGGTTTCAGCCGATCTTTATCAAGGAGCCGAGCGTTGAAGACACCATCTCGATCCTGCGAGGTCTCAAGGAAAGATACGAGGTGCATCACGGCGTGAAGATAAAAGACTCCGCATTGATCGCTGCTGCCGTATTGTCGAACAGGTATATCACTGACAGGTTTCTGCCCGACAAGGCAATCGATCTCATCGATGAGTCCGCATCAAAGCTGAGGATGGAAATAGACAGCATGCCGACAGAGCTCGATGAGATAGAAAGAAAATTGCGCCAGTACGAAATAGAGAAACAGGCGGTGATGAAAGACGGATCAAAAGAGGCCCAGGAAAGGCTTGAAAAGATAATAAGGGAGATGGCCGAGCTCCAGGTAAAGCGCAATGAACTGAGGGCGCAGTGGATGAGTGAGAAGGAGATTATCGCAAAGATAAGGGATTACAAGGAGCAGATCGAAAAGACAAAGATAGGGTCTGAAAGGGCCGAGCGCGAAGGGGACCTTACTAAGGCGGCAGAGCTGAGATACGGCAAATTGCTCGAACTTCAGAGGGCGCTTGAAGGAGAGAATAAAAGGCTTTTTGAGGCCCAGAAGAGAAGGAAGATGCTTAAAGAAGAGGTGGATGAGGAAGATATTGCTGAAGTAGTTTCCAAGTGGACAGGCATACCGGTTAGCAGGATGCTCGAGGGCGAGGTCCAGAAGCTTATCCATATGGATGAGCGTCTGAGGCAAAGAGTTGTTGGACAGGACGAAGCCATAGAAGCTGTATCAAATGCTGTAAGACGGGCACGCGCAGGTATTCAGGACCCGAACAGGCCCATCGGCTCTTTTATCTTCCTTGGACCTACCGGTGTTGGGAAGACCGAGCTTGCGAAGGCCCTTGCAGAATTCCTTTTTGACGACGAAAATGCAATGGTAAGAATTGATATGTCCGAGTACCAGGAAAGGCACACGGTTTCGCGGCTTATCGGTGCGCCTCCGGGATACGTGGGATATGAGGAAGGTGGGCAGCTTACCGAGGCGGTAAGGAGAAAACCCTATTCCGTCATCCTGTTCGACGAAGTTGAAAAGGCCCACCCGGAGGTATTCAACTTGCTCCTGCAGCTGCTCGACGACGGCAGACTTACGGACAGCCACGGAAGAACCGTGGATTTCAGAAATACAGTAGTTATTATGACGTCCAACATAGGAAGCGCACATATTCAGGAGATGCTTGAAGAGCGGTCAAAGAGGCCTTCTGCATATTGGGTCATCAACAATGAGGAATTGAAAGAAAAGGTCATGAATGACCTGAAGACATTTTTCAGGCCCGAATTCCTGAACAGGGTAGATGAGATTATAGTTTTCAACGCCCTGACAAAGGAACTCCTCAAACAGATAGTTGAGATCCAGGTGAAGAGAATGAAGAAATACATACAGGAGAAAAATATCGATATAAAACTGACAGAGAGCGCAAAGGAATATTTTGCCGATATCGGGTTTGATCCAATTTTTGGCGCGAGGCCATTGAAAAGGGCTTTGCAGAGAGAGATCCTGAACACCCTGGCGATGAAGATCCTCGACAGGACATTCAAAGACGGAGACACTGTTCTGGTAGATTACGAGAAGGACAGGATCTCCTTCACGAAAGAGGTGCTTGCCGGGGTAGAGGCATAGCCCCCATTTTAAGACATAAATTTTGTCGAAACCGCAAATACAGCATTAAACGTGACGGCAGATCTATACACCCTTAAGGGAATGCGAGGGCAGAGTAATGGTTTTCAGCAGGGTTTCTTTGGCATCTTCAAGTGTTGCCTTTATTGTATAACCGGCGGCGTTCTTGTGTCCGCCGCCCTGAAAAAGAGCGGCGATATCTGCGACATTGATGCCGCCCTTTGAACGGAGGCTCACTTTCCACTCATTGCCGTCTGTTTCTCTGAAGAATGCGGAGATTGTGATGTCCTTAATCATCCTCGGCAAGCTCGAGAAATTCTCGGTATCCTCGGGGCCCGTCCCGGTCTGTCTAAACATTTCCCGCGTTACAAAAGTAAAAGCAACATTGTCTCTTATTTCAAAAGTGTTCAAGGCCATTATGAGCAAGCGGAATCTCTTTTCCGACCATGTTTCATAGAGACTGTTCGATATACATCCCGGTCTTGCGCCTGTTTCGGCAAGTTCTGCGGCAATTCTCAAGACTTCGGCAGTAGTGTTGCCGAACCTGAACGTTCCTGTATCAATGGCGACGGCGGCATAAAGGTTAACGGCCATTTCTTTTGTAATCTCCACTCCCAGGTCCTTTATGAGATGGAATATCATCACTCCCGTCGCAGCTGCACGCGGTTCCACCCACCTTATATCTCCGAAGTCTGTCTCTGTTTCGTGGTGGTCAATAACAACGCAATGCTTAAAAGTTATCCCTTCAATACCCGCCCTTTCAAGGGTATTACAATCGAGGAGAAGAAGGTTCAGGGTTGAAGGCTGAAGTCCGAGGAGCGAATTTCTGAATCTCTCATGCCCCGGCAGAAACCTATAGAGTCCGGGAATGGAATCAATATCGTAAAGCGCCGTATTTTTCCCGAGGGTTTCAAGGGCCATCGAAAGGGCGATAGAAGAACCGAGGGCGTCCCCTTCCGGATTAATATGGGTCGCAATAAAAAAATTGTCTTTTTCTTTCAGAAAAGACAGGAGTTCAGGAGGAGCTTTCATCTTTTTTCTTGATCTCATCGAGGAGTTTGTCGATCTTGCTCCCGTACTCTATAGAGGAATCCAGTCTGAAATCTATGCTCGGTATGGTTTTCATCCTCAATCTCTTTGACAATTCGGACCTTATAAAGCTTTTTGCGGAATTCAGTATATCGAGAGTAGTCTTCTTTTCTTCTTCTTTGAGGACACTTATATATACAAAAGCCATCTTGATATCGTCCGTGACATCGACCCCGGTGACTGTTACAAATCCTATTCTCGGGTCTTTAAGCCGATATAAAATTATGTCGGCGACTTCTTCCCTCAAGAGATCGCTGACCCTCTGTGAACGTTTATATGGAAGCATATAATAAAAAGTGTAAAGTGAAAAGTTTAAAGTTACAAGTTGTCGTCAAAAAAATATAGGATTCAAGGATTCAGGGGGTCAAGTGTTTTATATGAAGATATATTTTTGAATTTCACTTGAATCCAGGAGCACTTGACGCCTTTTTATAGTTTTGTCGCTATTTTTTCGATTATGTAATTTTCGATTATGTCCCCGACCTTAAGATCATTGAAGTTTTCTATCATGATGCCGCATTCATATCCTGCCTGCACTTCTTTGATGTCTTCCTTGAATCTTTTCAGGGAGCTGATTTTGCCTTCATATACTACGATATTGTCCCTGATAATCCTTACGCCGTCGCTTACCCGGCTCATCGTACCGTCGAGTACATAACATCCCGCAACCGTTCCGATTCTCGATATCGGAAATGTCTGGCGGACTTCCGCTCTTCCGAGCACCTTTTCTTTCAGTGTGGGTTCAAGAAGTCCTTCGAGCGCCTTCTTTACATCTTCAATGGCTTCGTATATCACGTTGTACAGCCTTATATCAACGCCTTCCTTTTCCGCCATCTGAGAAGCCTTCAACTCAGGCCTCACATTGAACCCTATGATAATTGCGCTTGAGGCTGTTGCAAGCATTACGTCCGATTCATTTATACCGCCGACAGACGAATGAATGACTTTCACCTTTACCTGAGGATGTGAAATATTTTCAAGGGCGTCCTTCAAAGCCTCGACCGAACCCTGAACATCCCCCTTGATAACGATGCTCAATTCCCTTATCTCTCCCTCTTTTATTTTTGCATAGAGTTCATCGAGGCTGAGTTTCCCCGTCTTTACTATCTCAACGACTTTTTGTTTCTGCTGTCTGGCGAGTGCTATCTGTCTCGCCCTCTTTTCGTCTTCGACGACCGTAAAGATATCTCCTGACGCCGGCACATCGGAAAAGCCGATTACTTCAACAGGTGTTGAAGGACCGGCCTCGTTGATCCTTTTCCCGGTGTCGTCAACCAGGGCCCTGACTTTTCCCGCATGGGTACCGGCAATGAATGCATCACCGACTCTCAGTGCCCCCGATTGCACAAGAACAGTTGCGACGGGACCTCTTCCTTTATCGAGCTTGGCTTCGATGATAGTGCCCCTCGCATGTTTATCAGGGTCAGCCTTGAGTTCCATGATCTCCGCCTGGAGGAGGATCATTTCGAGCAGTCGCTCTATGCCGATGCGCTTTTTCGCGGAGACTTCGACAAAGATGTTCTGTCCGCCCCACTCTTCTGAAATTATTCCGTGCTCTGCCAGCTCATTCTTGACCTTCGTAAGATTGGCTTCCGGCTTGTCGATCTTGTTTATTGCAACAACAATCGGGACATTGGCAGCCTTGGCATGGTTGATGGCCTCAACCGTCTGCGGCATGACTCCGTCATCAGCGGCCACCACAAGAACGACAACATCGGTGACTTTAGCTCCTCTCGCCCTCATCGAAGTAAATGCTTCATGACCGGGCGTATCGAGAAACACGATGTTTTTACCGGTAAGGTTGACTTTGTAGGCGCCTATATGCTGCGTGATACCTCCCGCCTCGGATTCTGTAACCTTTGTCTCCCGGATGGCATCCAGAAGAGAGGTCTTCCCGTGGTCGACATGTCCCATTATGGTTACGACGGGGGGCCGCGGCATCAACTTGCTGAGGTCTTCAGGCGCTTCTACATCAACTGTATCTTCTTCGATAGCTGCGGGTTCAAGTTTCACACCGAAACTGTCCGCAATTAATAAGGCGGCATCCGGGTCAACAGGCTGGTTTATAGTGGGCATGTACCCCAACTCCATAAATTTCTTTATGACATCAGACGACTTGATACTGATGAGTTCGGCAAATTCTTTTATCGTGGTGCCTTCCTGAAGTTTCAGTGTCTTTTTTCTCGGTGCAACAAGCTGGACCTGCTGTTTCCGCTCTTCCGTTTGGAAGGGCCTTGACCTTCCGTACTTTTTGAAGGGTCTCTGCTCATGCCATCTCTTCGGTTCGATCTTCCTGATGGTCTGGAATGCCCTCTGCATCCCCGGCTTCGCTTTGAATTTTTCGATTTTCTCAGTCTCCATTTCCTTTTTAAACCTGTCAGGAATCTTTAATTCTTCCTCCTCTTCCGGAGGAGCCGGGGCTTTCTCTACTTCAGTTTTCTTAACGTCCGCTGCCGCATCGAGTTCCTCTTTCTCAGGCTTTTTCCCCACTGGAAGAGTTTTATGTTTTCTTTTCTCTCCGGGTAATTTTTCAACTGCAGGAGTGACGGCCTCTGCAGATGTTTTTTCGAGAGCGGGTTTCTGAGGTGATTTAGCGGACTTTTGAAGCAAAATATTCTCTATCCTTCTGGCCAGTTCGGGTTCGATATTCGATGAATGGGTCTTCCCCTCTATCCCGAGTTTCGAGAGTTCATTGAGTATGCTTTTGTTGGCCACGCCTAATTTTTTTGCAAGTTCATAAATTCTTATTTTTAACATGTATCCTTTACCCGTTTGTTCTTCGTTAATCTTAAATTATGGCGGAAGAGCAATGCCCCGCCTATCGAAAAGGTAAAACTGTGCATCATGACCGACAGGCGGTAGTTTCTAAGTCCGCTAAATGTGTTTACTCTTGTAACAACAGTCTTTAAATGTTATCATAATAAACCTTTTTAATGCAACGAGTGAAGGAGGACTTGAGATATGGCAAGCTGTGCAGTGTGTGGAAAACAAAGAGTCGTAGGCAATAACGTAAGCCATGCGAATAATAGAACCAAGAGGGTAGTAATGCCCAACCTGCAGAAGATGCGTATTATGACAGACCATGGAATCAGGAGACTTCATGTATGCACCAGGTGCCTGCGGTCGAAAATCGTGAAAAAAGCTGTCTGATGAACAGGGCGGATTCTTTACTGGGACCTTTCATTAAAGATCTGGGTATTGAAGACGCTGTAAAACTCGATGAAATCAAGCGGAGCTGGAATACCATCTTCCGCGAACCTCTGTCACTTCATATGTCGCCTGCAGTGTTTTCCGGGGGGAACTCCTCATTATTGTGGATTCACCCGTATGGCTCCAGGAATTGAATTTTTATAAGGAAGATATCATGAAAAAGCTGAATTCTTACGGTGTAGGAGCTGTAAGATTCAGGCTCGGCAGGGTGCCGGCATCAGGGAGATCCATAGCAAGGAGCAAGTGCCCCATGGTCAAGCAGCTCAAAGCCGAAGAGCATTCATACATTGAAGAGACAATTTCCGGAATTGGGGATAGTGAACTCAGGGGTAGGGTTAAAAAGGCGATGGAAAAATCCCTGTCAAAGAAAAATCTGAATTATAGATAGTAAATCCTAAGAATTCCAAACAAACCCAAAATCTCAAAACAGAACTCAGCGTAATACACTAGGAAGTTTAATTCAGCCGGTTCAATTTTGTAAATTGAACCTTGATATGTTTTCCGGAATATCAGCTCCGATTACAAGCTTGAACCCGCACTTAACCCAAAAAAAGAAATTCACGAAATATCCGGTAAGGCATAGTGGCAGAAAAAGCTTGACAGCAGTACCTTTGTGGGCGGCCAGATATCAAGGCCGCCCGGATAGTTTTATTCAGAAGGGATAAGGTGTAGAAAACCCAAATTCTGTCCCGAAGGCTTTCGGGTTTTTTCTGCACTATGTCTGCCTGAATCGAGATCAACCGCATTTTTCGGGTTGCTGTCTTTATGCTGTCTCTGCCTGTTTTTCGAAGGTAAGGAGGGGCTTTTCGTTTTTAACAACAGTTTCTTCGGTTATCAGGCAGTCCTTGATCCCTTTTTGGGACGGGATTTCGTACATCACATCAAGCATTATTTCTTCCAGGATGGACCTTAACCCCCTTGCGCCGGTTTTTCTCCTGATGGCTTTTTTCGCTATTGCAGAGAGAGCACTGTCTGAAAATCTAAGTCTTACATTGTCGAATGAGAGGAGCTTCTGATATTGCTTCATGAGCGCATTTTTCGGCTCTGTCAGGATCTTTATCAAAGCAGCCTCATCAAGTTCATCGAGCGCCGCAACAACAGGCATCCTTCCGACAAACTCCGGAATAAGGCCGTACTTTATCAGGTCTTCAGGCTCGACAAGGCCGAGTATCTCGCCGATCCTTCGCTCTTTTCGGCTTAAGTTGTCCGCGATAAATCCGACGGTTTTCTTTCCCTTCCTCTGTTCAACAACGGTATCCAGGCCGATGAAGGCGCCGCCGCATATGAAGAGGATATTCGTCGTGTCCACCTGAATGTATTCCTGTTGCGGGTGTTTTCTGCCGCCCTGAGGAGGTATATTGGCTGTTGTCCCTTCAATTAACTTCAGAAGGGCCTGCTGAACACCCTCGCCGGAGACGTCCCTCGTTATGGAAGGATTTTCGGATTTCCTGCTTATCTTGTCGATTTCATCAATATATACGATGCCCCGCTGAGCCTTTTCGGTGTCATAGTTCGCCGCCTGCAGCAGTTTCAGTATGATGTTCTCGACGTCTTCACCGACATATCCGGCCTCTGTAAGAGTCGTTGCATCAGCTATAGCGAAGGGTACATCCAGTATCTTTGCAAGTGTCTGGGCAAAGAGTGTCTTCCCTGTGCCGGTGGGACCGATAAGCAGGATGTTGCTCTTCTGCAACTCTACGTCCGCTTCGGCTGGACTGTAAATCCGCTTGTAGTGATTGTGCACGGCTACTGAAAGTATCTTCTTCGCCCTTTCCTGTCCTATTACGTAATCATTCAGGAGGCGATGAATATCTTTCGGGGTCGGAAGCTTCGGGAATGCGGGGATCATGTTCTCTTCCTGGAGCGTATCCGCAATAATTTCGTTGCAGAGATCGACGCATTCATTGCATATATAAACGGTAGGACCCGCTATAAGTTTCTTTACCTCATTATGCCCTTTGCCGCAGAATGAGCATTTAAGCGTATTTTCGTCTTTTTTAGCCACGACTCTTCTTCTCCTTTATGCTGCTGATAACCTCGTCAACGATCCCATATTCTTTGGCCTCTTCGCCGGACATGAAGAAATCCCTGTCAGTATCCGCATGTATCTTTTCAAGAGTCTGCCCGGTGTGAAAAGAAAGTATATTGTTCAGGGTTTCTTTCATCCGCAGTATTTCCCTTGCATGGATTTCTACGTCTGTGGCCTGACCGTGGAACCCTCCCATGGGCTGGTGGAGCATAATCCTCGAATTAGGCAGAGAAAATCTTTTCCCCTTTGTCCCGGCGCAAAGCAGGAGTGCGCCCATGCTTGCGGCCTGTCCGATGCAGTATGTTGCGATATCGGGTTTTACATACTGCATTGTGTCGTATATGGCGAGGCCGGAGGACACAATACCGCCGGGTGAATTGATGTATAAATGGATGTCCTTTTCAGGATCTTCGGTCTGGAGGAACAGCAGCTGTGCGATGACGATATTCGCAATATTATCATCTATTGCAGTCCCCACAAAAATTATCCTGTCTTTGAGCAGCCTTGAGTAAATATCGTAGGCCCTCTCTGCCCGGCCGGTCTGCTCTATAACAATGGGAATGATACTCATTTATTCTCCTTTTCGACAACAGCTTTGGAAAGAAGCATATCCATAACCTTGTCTTCATAAATTGAATGCTTCAGGTTTTCCAGGGAGCCGCCCTGGTACTCATAGAAGTTCCGCACGGCCTCGGGTGTGGCCGACAGCCTCTTTGCAAGAGATGATATCCGCTCGTTCACTTCTTCATCCGAGACGGTAACTCCTTCTTTTTTGCCGATGGCATCAATAATCAAGGATGCCCGGACATTTCTCAGAGCCCTCTCTCTCGTTTTCATCTGAGGGTTTTCCTCTTTTTTCTGATCCGGATTACCGGCATCCGGAGATGTACCCAGTTCGCCCAGTCCGGAATCGTCCAGCCCCGTATCTTCTTTCGCGTCAGCGCTTTTCCGCACAGCGAGCATATCTAATTCTCTCTGTAAGAGAACTTCCGGCACTTCAACCGTGTTGGATTCAATAAGTCTATTTAGTATCTGGGCCTTTTGCATTTTCCGTACTTGGTCTTTTTTGGCCGTATATATTTTCTCCCTCAATTTATCTCTGAGTTCGCCGACGTTTTCGATCCCGAGATCTTTTGCGAAGTCGTCATCAATCGCCGGGAGGTTTTTTCTTTTTACCTCGCTAATCCTGACTTTTATATTCGCTGTTTTCCCCACGATTTCTTTTGATTTGCTCTCATCGAATGTAGTGGTAAACTCGAAAATATCACCTTTTTTCTTTCCCATCACTTTTTCCATCAGGTCGTGGGGGAATATCTCGTTGCCCATCTTTGAGATTATGTCTTTGGCGGAAGGTATATCTTCCCCGGCTATCTCACTGTCAACGTATTCGAATGAGACAAAGTCGTCCATCTCTATTTCTTTATCGGCGACCTCGTAAACAGCTTTTTCATTCTGGAGTCTTTTCAAAGTGTCTTCTATCTCGGATTCCTGAACCTCCGCTGCAATATCCTTTACTGTGAGGGCATCATAAGTGAGCTCCTCTATTTCAGGCACTACTTCGACAGTGACCGACAAGTTAATGGGGTTGTTTCTTTTAAAATGGAGTTCTTCCTCCAATTCGGGCATTGTTATGGGGTTCAGGGCGGCTTCTCTTATGGCACTGCTTAATTGTTCCGGGATAATCTTTTCGAGGACTTCTGCTTCAACATTTTTTCCAAAGCGTTTTTCGATTAGACTAATCGGCGCTTTGCCGGGTCTGAATCCAGGTATTCTGGCCTGCTGTCTGAGCATTTCAAGCGAATTTTTTATCTCGACTTCGACCATATCCGAAGGAATCTCAATTTTGATACGCTTCTTTGTCGGGGTTATATCTTCTACCGATTTGAGCAAATTCGACCTCCTGTAATTTATTCTACTCTAAAATACGCATGGAAGCTTTGTCAATTTGAGGGAGAGCCCCTGCGCTACAGATAATATTCAATAGTGTGACTGTGATGAGAACCTGACGATGCGCAGAAAATATAGAGGAACACGATTCTATTATCACTAAAAAGGTGATAGAACATTCCCCTGATGCGAGCTTTAGGATGCCCTGATATTTTGGGATATGCTAAGGTATTTTGGAGTGTCTTGATCGAAATTATTGCCAGGGCGTTAGTTTACTGAAGTGTTCTGCTTAAACCCTGGTTATTTTTTTCTTCTGCCTTATCCGCAATATTTTTAGTCGGGGCATTTACGGGCGGATCCGCAACGGATACATCTACGGCATCTTTGAAATCCGTTTTCACCTGTTCCGTGATGTTCTGTAATGACTGCTTTAATTCAGTTCCATCCTTTAATGCTTCCTTAATACCGGTTGCATCTATTGTGTCCTTGAATTCAGTCTGCACCTGTCCTTTTACATCATTTATCGACTTCTTCAAGTCAGCAAGTCCTTTACCAAGTGACTTGGCCACTTGTGGAAGCTTATCTGGACCCAGAACAATGAGTGCAACAGCAAATATTACAATTAATTCCCCTATGCCAAAATCAAACAATTCTAAATACCGCTCCTCTCGCAGTTCTTCTCAAATTTTCTTCTTGCTCGCATATTGAAGAAAATAAACCGCAACAGATTTCCCTCAATCTTCTATTTCAGATGTCTCGTTTTTCTTCGAACTATCCTTCTTTGGTGTCACATCTATTTCCTCGCCTTCGGATACGCCTTTTTTGAAATTCCTGATTGCCTGACCAATACCGCTTCCAAGTTGAGGAAGCCTCGTGGCGCCAAATAAAACAACCACTATTATCCCGATGAGTAATATATCCTGGGTTCCAAACATTTTAATTTACCTCCTTATTATCTTTATTATAAGTCATCTTAATACTAAAAAACTTCTTAGGAAAGAAGCAGTCAGCAGGTAGGGGGAATTGACTGCCTCATCATGAAAACAAAACTTCTAATTTAAATATTCTCTTACACGGTATTCAATCGTCTTGTAAGGAAGAATAAATGGTTTATCCGTTATTACGATTTCTATTTCATTGCCTGAGATGCTGATGTACTCTCCTTTAATTGTTCCGAGTACCGACCTACCGCCAAAGAAGCCATGCTCTAAATCGCCCTCAAATTTGCCGCCACTACCCGTTATTTTAGTCCTGATTTTATTCACGATTGAAGATATTTCATCTTTGACCTTTACAACAAAAGCATGTTTAACTCCGGGAGTTCCTTTGCAGATGAACGGTTGTTCTATTGGGGTGGGTTTTGGTATAGAAGGGGCGGATTGTGCATAAATCACTGAGGGTATTACAATCAGTCCTGCAATGATCGGGATAAATTTCATATGAAATGAAACTTTCATATTTTACTCTCTTCTTTTTCCTTCTGTCAGGATGCTATCGAAAAAAGTATCGTAGTTCCCTTTGTTAACAGTACAAGTTTGTTTGGGAGGGAGGAAGCCAGTTGGGGGGACTGGCTTCCGACATGAGAAAAGGTAGTGTAAACTTTCTTGTGTGAAATTCAAATAAGGGAAAAAATAAGGGCGCACCTCCTATAAAATATTTTGTTAGACCAATAACAAAAATAAAAAGGAGGAGCACCCATGGAAATTAAGATTAGCGTACCAGAAGTCGTAAGTTTAATCAAAGAATTACAGGATAATCCGTCGAGGATATTTGAAATGGCCACAATGAATGTTCAGAAGGATGTAGGAGAGTATTTGACGAACCTCATGAAGGCAGAACTTACGCACGTATTAGGACGTGAGAAGTATGAGCGTGGGGAAGGGGATACAAACCATCGCAATGGAAGCTATCACAGGGACTTCTGCATTAAAGGCATAGGAGAAGTGGCGGTAAAGGTACCGAGAGATCGGAAAGGAGAATATCAGACGCAGGTATTACCGCGCAGCAAGCGATATGAAGACCGGATCACTGAGGATCTGTCGATCATGTATCTGACGGGGATAAGCACCCGGACATTATCTATGTTGAGCAAGCGGCTTATAGGGCGAGGGATTTCCCCTGAAGAAGTGAGCAAAGCGAACAAGGAATTGACGGGCGCAGTAGAGAAGTGGCGCAATCGTGATTTATCCCAGGAGAAAATAAAGTACATATTTGTAGACGGTGTGATATTCAAGATGAGATTGAAATGGAGCGTAGAGAACATTCCCGTACTTGCAGCAATAGGGGTAACGGAGGATGGAACAAAATTAGTGCTTGGGCTGCAGAGCGGCGACAAGGAATCAGCGACTAACTGGCGGGAGTTCTTCAGGGATCTTAAAAGCAGAGGGCTCGACGGAACATCGGTGCGGCTCGGGATTATGGATGGGCTATCCGGTCTGGAGAAAGTATTTGAAGAAGAGTTCCCAAATGCAAACGTACAGAGGTGCCAGGTGCATGTGGCTCGTAATGTACTGGCGAAGGTACCTCATAAGGTGAAAAAGGAAGTAGCGGATGATCTGAGATCCATATTCTATGCATCTTCAAAGGGAAAGGCAGATGAATTTTACAGGAGCTTTTATGAGAAGTGGAATAAAGAGGTACCTTCGGCGGTGAAATCATTAACTCATTCCATAGATGCTTGTTTGACGTTCTTTAAGTTCCCGGAGGAAGAATGGATATCATTACGGACAACGAATATTATTGAGCGGTTGAATAAGGAATTCAGGAGAAGAACGAAGTCTATGGAGATAGTAGCCGGAGAGGATGCCTGTTATAGGCTCCTGGCATTTATATCGTTAAAGATGGAGTTGACTTGGAGATCAAATCCGATAGGAAAGGTGCGGCCCAATTTGCCCCTTTATCAAATTTACACAAAATAGTTGACAGTACCTGAGAAAATGTTTATCACTTAATCTTAGTGTACGTTAAGAATATGAAGAAATGATGAAGAAAATATGGAAAGGATGTGAAGATTAGAAGAAATTATGATTTCTAAAAATTAACCTAAGATGAACTCCTTATTTCAATGCCCCTTCTTTAACTGAATAAGTCTTTTTATAATTCTTCTGAGCATTCCTTTTTCTTTATTCTCATGTAATGAAGGATAGACGTTTATCCAACCTTCTTTTGATACAATGTAAGTTTTCTTTTTAGTGCCTGACATTCGAATAATTATATCAGTTACGGAATTCATCTTGCGATGTTAAATTAATACTAAACAGTCTATTTGCAAATGAAGAACAACAAAATGATAGAAAACATAAAAGCAGAAGTCTTTGAACATACTGACAAGGGCGGTTTCAAGTACTACGTAGAAAGATTGGAGAATACTGTGCGGGTGTCGGAAATTGATTGTGATGAACACAAAGTAGGTTGCGAGGCATGTAAGAAGTACGGGATGAATTTGGCGTGTCCTCCCTACAGCCCATATTTTCCAGAACATGTAAAAGGTATGAGAACAGCGAAAGTAATTTGCTTTCGAATTCCTCTCGAGCAATTCTCTCAAATTTCAACGGAAGAAAGATACCGTACCGCTTTCAAAATCGTAAGGGGATTACTGATGGCTGAACTTCTGCGCTATCGTAAAAGAGGGAACCTCGTTGCTGGATCTGGAACTTGTCTTGTCTGTGAGCAATGTGCCATAGAATCGGGAAATACTAAGTGCAAACATCCCTCTAAGCGTATTTTCAGTCTTGAGTCTTTGGGGGTTAGCGTGGTTTCTCTAACAGAGAAGGCTTTTAATGTCAGACTGGAATGGAGTGTATGTGATACGATTGCGGATTTTGTGTCGGCAGTAGGGGCAGTTTTTTATAAGTAGCTGTAGGGGCCACTTTCTACTCTTGATGAGATGGGTTTTTTATACACAGTTTCAGGGGGGATTTGGTGGCGGATAGATTACCTTTTGCGCATATTAGCAACCACAGTTTTGACAGATTCCAAATGCTTATTCAGTGTCCGTCTATCTTTCAGTTCCGCAATTTCTTTTTTAAGTTGAAGCTCTCTCGTTTCAAGATCCTGCAAAAGAGTTGATTTTTCGGTTTTCAATTCTTCCGAATCATAAAATCGGATACCACGGCTTTCTGCAATATCTTGTATACTTTTAGATTCATTTTTTTTGGGACAGCATTAGGATCAATTTCCAAAGGCGTGCAAGGGATAGGTATATCACCTTTTATTCTTATCAACTAAAACCAATTAGCTATTTTATAACCAGCCCAAATACCGAGAAAACCCCCAAGAGCACTAAAGAATATAGAAGTCATAGATAATATGCTGCCACCCCAAATTAAAGGAATATAGCTGCCAATGAATGACCCCATAATCATACCTATCATTACGAATTTTTTCATAATTATATTATAACTATACTTTCAGATAGAAAATGTATGAGTAATTTGTGAAATCAGTTTTGTTTGGTAAGAAGGCTGGAGGTTAGTTAAAAACGATTTGGCAATTTGTGGATTTGTGTAAATTAAGTCTTCCGTAGTAATTAATTTTAATCTTGAATTCCTCGATGCTCTGGGATGAATATGGAGAAAAAAACTCCATGCCGTTCAGCCGTTGGATACCTCGCAGCTTGTTGCGGGGTCGTTCATTAACTCGCTTTTATCCATGACTTTCCAAGCTGTTGCGATTGATCCTAATGCAGCCATGAGTGTTCGCAGTTCCCACAACAGTTACAGCATCCGCTTGGGGGAAGCCTACCATAACTGGCATTAAAACTAATCCCGCAACCTGTTAGCGACTGCCCATTGAACCGATTAAACTTAATATAACCAGCTCTGAGCCTATACATGAACCAGTCGGCATAAAAGGCAGGGATGTCTGTTGCTCCGCCTCTATGTTCATCAGATTGTTCTTCAGGATTTTTGGGATAAGGAAGGTATACAGGGTTTTCTCATTGGTGAACATTAGGCACTTTCTCCTGTCAATTCTGAGTAGGTTTGCATATCAGCTACCAAGACCCTCGGCGGGGACGGAAATATTTTCGGGTTCGACAAGTGGAACTTTAAGTTCTTTCAAGAGTTTCTTAGTGCAGTGGATGATTCTCATACAGTTCTATTTTCGATTATAATAACATCCATGAGCAAGATATTTACGAACCCTAATCAGCTTGAAGAATGGGTAGAAGCCGCCGAAGGTATACAAGACCGATACGGTATCGAGAAAGCTCTGGGTTACCTGATAGGGGAGAAATTTTACAATCTTGTTGATACACTCCATTCTGATAGAAAGATTATCCGAACCATTGATGAGCAAAGGAAGTTGCCCGATTTCAAGCCAATACGAGTGACAAAGTACAAGGACCGTGAGCTTGTCACGAATTTGGATGAGATGTACGCGAATGAAAAGGTAAGGGTCATCGAGGCAGGGGGATTGTTGGTCAAATTCGTTTTCTTAATCAGCCAAGCCTTTCAACCTTATGAAATCCGGAAATACTTCGAATCCCATCCCCGCTTGGGTGCTCACAGTCATGTTTCCACCGATGAGCAATATGAGTTTATGGTAAAGTATGGGGCTATCGAACATTCCATTGAAACTGAGACTAAGGATGCCCTGATATTCGGTGATATGATGAGGTATTTTGGGGTATCTCTGAATAACCTTTAGCATAATTTACCGTTTTCTTTGCACACTTCTTTAATAAGCTGTGCTTGCTATTGGCGTGACTGACAGTCAGACAAGTTAATCGACTAAGACCTTCAAAGCACAGCGTCTACTTGGATGTTTAAGTTTTCTCAGTGCTTTTGCCTCTATTTGTCTTACCCTTTCACGTGTAATAGAAAAGTGTCCTCCTACTTCTTCGAGGGTGTGGTCTTTATCAAATCCTATCCCAAATCTCATTCTTATAATTTTCTCTTCCTTTGGAGTTAAGGTTTGCAGAAGTCTTAGTATCTGCTCGGTCACACTATTTCTTTCCGCATCAGAGTATGGAGAAGGACTACCTTTATCACCGATAAAATCCTCGATTGTTGAACCTTCATCCCCTAACGGAGTTTGAAGAGCTATTGGGTCCTGAATTGCCCTGCATACTGCTTCGATTTTTCCTCTTGATACTTCCAATTTTTTGGCAATTTCTTCTTTACTCGGTTCTCTTCCAAGCTGTTGTGTTAGTTCCCTTGATGCTTTGGTAACCTTGCTATAAAAATCCATTATATGAATAGGAACTCTGATAGTCTTTGTCTGATCCATTATTGCCCTTGTTATGCCCTGTCTTATCCACCATGTTGCATAGGTGCTGAATTTAAAACCCCTTTTATAGTCGAACTTGTCGATGGCTCTCATAAGGCCGATATTTCCTTCCTGAATGAGATCAAGCAGAGCTAATCCCCTTCCTATATGATACTTGGCTATATTAATTACCAACCTCAGATTACGAGTTATCAATTCATCTTTTGCTTCGCTCACAAGGGTTCTTGCCTTGGTTATTCTGTCCCACTTGGCTTTCAACTCGTCAATCTTGATTCCCACCTCTGATTCAACTTGCTTATACTCATTCTGAACTTCTTTTGCAAGGGTATTAAGCTGTATAGGATTGATATCCCGTTTCTTTTTTTCATTTATCAATTTTTTTAAATCTTTTAAAGTCCCGTATCTTGCAACCTTTTTATCTGTTAGCTCTATTTTTATCATGAGATTGTCAAGTACTCTCAGGCTCATTTCAAGAGCTTCATCTATTTCTTCGCCCTCCGACTGATTCAATTCATCTCTTTTATTGCCGTCTAAACTCGCTTCGAGTTTCTTATATGAAGGCAGTTCTGTAACTACGCCTTTGATAATCTCTTTTCCTTCTTCCAATCTCTTGGCGAGTTCTATCTCTTCATCCCTTTTAAGTATTGAAATATGCCCCATTGAGTGGAAATATGTTTGAACAATATCCTCTGTTTTTACATATCCCTCTTCTTCCTCTGAAGCTAAGATTTCTTCATCGGGAGTGTCAGGTCCCTCATCATCTAAAACTTCAATTCCCATATCATGTAGAAGGTCCATAAGTTCTTCTATCTCTTCAGGGGAGAAATATTCTGAGGGAACAGCATCATTTATCTCATCGTAAGTGAGCTTTCCACGACTCTTGCCCATCTCTATAATGTCTTCAAAAATATCCTCTTTTTCCATAGTACTCCTTAAGATAAATTTCTTAATGTTACCCGCATGACATGAAGATCTCTCAATTTATAGTTATATTTCCTTCTGAGTTTGAAAACAGGAGGGAAATAGGTAGAGCTTAAACATAAAGCCCTCTTATTATACTTGGAATTGTTGTTTTATGTTCCAGTAGGCTATTAAATCATCCTTGTCAAAGATTAATTTGGGCAAACATGTGCCGCTTCTGATATACAATACGCACGATCTAAGAGGAGTACGAAAGTAGGCATATCAGCCCTGCTTGCCGATATGATGACAGGGGCAATCTGTACCTTGTGGGATTTTGACTGCGGACACTACCTCATCCCTATCTGAATATCTTAAAGAAATCTTGATTTTGGTGAGAATAATAACTAATACGCTTCAGGCATCTTTTCCCCCACCTCTCTGACCCTTGCAACTTCACATAAAAAAGAGCAAGAATGGCTCTATTTATTTTATGATGAGGATTATTCCGCCTCTCCGCGTCCTTAGACAGGAGGGAGTCTCGGCTATCTTATAAGAAAGAGTTCTATGAAAACTTGGTTTGCTCACGGGTGCAATAAAGGTGATTCCAAGAAAGAAGTTACTGAGAAGTCCCACTTGAACCCTCGTTATTTTTTTCTTTTTCCTTATCCGCAATATTTTTAGTCGGATCATTTACGGGCGGTTCCGTAACGGATACGTCTACAGCATCTTTGAAGTCCGTTTTCACCTGTTCCGTCATGTCCTGCAATGACTTCTTTATTGCAGCTCCTTCATTCAGTGCTTCTTTAATCCCCGATGTATCCTTAATCTCATCGAGTCCAGTCTGAACCTCTACCTTCACTTCATCAAATGATTTTTTCAGACTATGGAGTCCCTTGCCAATTGCTCTTGCAATTTCTGGAAGCTTATCCGGACCAAAAACAATGAGGGCAACAGCAAATATTACTACTAATTCCCCCATGCCAAAATCAAACATTTTTCATCTCACACGGCTTTCGATTAATTCATCTTACTTTTTGCTACTGTGGAAGAGATAGACTCTGCTATTCTTATTAATCTTCGCTTTCCGCTGTCCTCTTTGAAGAATTGTCCTTCTTTGGTGTCACATCTGTTTCTTCCTCAAGTTCAGATACACCTTTCTTGAAATTCCTGATTGCCTGTCCTATGCCACTTCCGAGTTGAGGAAGTCTCGTTGCACCAAATAAAACAACTACTATTATCCCGATAAGTAATATATCCTGGGTTCCAAACATTTTGCTTTACCTCCTTCGTTTATAAAGTATTCTAATGTCATCTATCCCTCGGACCCTATATCTGAGTTTCACTCCATACTGACAATGTCAGATAACTTAAGCCATTAAGATCTTCAACTCACGGCATCTTTTTGGATGTTTGAGTTTTCTCAGTGCCTTTGCCTCTATTTGTCTTACCCTTTCACGGGAAATAGAAAAGTGTCCTCCTACTTCTTCGAGGGTGTGGTCTTTATCAAATCCTATCCCAAACCTCATTCTAATAACCTCCCCTTCTCTCGAAGGCAGAGTATTAAGAACCCTCAATATCTGCTCTGTGATCATATTTCTTTCCGTATCAGTGTAAGGGGAAGGACTACCTTTATCGCTAACAAAATCCTCAAGTCTTGAGTCCTCATCGTCTATTGGGGTTTAAAGAGCTAGTGGATCCTGTACCGCCCTTAATACTTCTTCGACTTTTTCTGTTGAGACTGCCAATCTTTTGGCAATTTCTTCTTTGCTTGGTTCCCTACCGAGCTGTTGCGTCAGTTCTCTTGATGCCCTGCTAACCTTGCTATGAAACTCCATCATATGAACGGGTACCCTGATGGTCTTAGTCTGGTTTATTAATGCCCTTGTTATCGCCTGTCTTATCCACCATGTTGCATAGGTGCAGAATTTGAACCCTCTCTTATAATCAAACTTATCTGTAGCCTTCATAAGACCTATATTGCCTTCCTGAATTAAATCAAGTAAAGCCAATCCCTTTCCACCATAATTTTTAGCTATGTTTACCACCCATCTCAGATTGTGAGTTATCAATTCATCCTTTGCTTCACTGACAAGGGTTCTTGCCCTGTTTATCCTGGCCCACATAGCTTTCAATTCGTCAATCTTTACCCCTACCTCTGATTCAACCCTGTCATACTCATCCTGAACTTCTCTTGCAATAGCATTAAGTTGCACAGGATCAATATCCTGTTTCTCATTTTCATTTATTAATTTCTCTAAATCCCTCAAAATCCCGTATCTTGCAACCTTTCTGTCCGCTATCTCTATTTTAGACATGAGATTATCAAATGCATTCAGGCTCTTTTCGAGAGTTCCATCTGTTTCTTCTTCTGAATTATCCAAGTTTTCTTCGTCTTTTTTATCTAAATTAGATTCGAGTTTCTTATATATAGGCAGCGCCGCAACTATCCCTCGAATAATCTCTTTCCCTTCTTCCAATCTCTTAGAGAGTTCTATTTCTTCATCCCTTGTAAGTAGTGAAATATTTCCCATCGAGTGGAAATATGCTTGGACAATATCCTCCGTTTTTTCATACTCTTCTTCTCCTGAAGCTGAGTTTTCTTCCTCAAGAATGTCAGTAATAATGTCGCTCTCCTGATCATCTACAACCTCAATATCCGTATCATGCTGAAGATCAATAAGTTCTTTCATCGCATCCGTGAATGAATATTCTGAAGCAATATCATTTAGCTCTGTACAATTGAGTTTTCGGTGACTCTTGTCCATGTCTATAATCTCTTCAGGAATATCTTCTTTTTCCATGGTGCTCCTCTAAATTACTTTTTAAATGTTAACTG
This sequence comes from Thermodesulfovibrionales bacterium, assembly GCA_963716185.1. Taxonomy (GTDB): domain Bacteria; phylum Nitrospirota; class Thermodesulfovibrionia; order Thermodesulfovibrionales; family SM23-35; genus CAVZMO01. The sequence continues at coordinate 1,455,046 of OY970295.1, read as the reverse complement.
CGTAACACACCAAGATCCTACAGTACAATAGGTAGTTGTATTTTTTTTGATTTTGAAAACAGAAGGTAGAAGGGTGGAACTAAATATGAACGGGTAAGTAGCATAGCAATATTTCAGATCCCACCTCTCCACGCCCTCAGACAGGTGACAAGTCTCGGTTATAATGGGGAAGAGGTTATGGGGGAGGTTGGGTTGCTTGAGGGAATCAAGAAACGATAGGGTTGGCTCCCTGCAACACCTTCTTCAAAACCTCAATGGGACGCTGGTACTTTATTGCTACCTTGATAGTCCTGTTAATCTGCCGATTGACCTCGAGGATTTTGACGTTTTCTAAACCTTCCTTTCGCATAATCAGAAATTCATATTCGAATGCAAATTCATTCAACGAACCTAAAACTCTCTTGTTTGAGGTTTTTGCAAAGCCTATTTCCTTATATTCCTGCTGGATGCTTGCAACCTCCATACCGAAGCCCTCATTTTGCAAATTATAAGTAAGGTGGGTAAGAAATTCATTCTCAATATTCTTTAGATTACCCTTCAATACCTTCGGGATAAGAAATGTATAAAGGGTCTTTTCATTAGTAAAAAGAAGGCACCTTCTCCTGTCAATCCCTATCAGATTTGCATACCAGTTCCCCAACCCTTCAGTAGGTTGGGGAATCTCGTCAGCTTCGACAAGGGGGACACCGAGTTCTTTAAAGAGTTTCTTGGTACAGTGGAGGATTCTCATGATTATTTTGGTACTTCTATATCTTCATATCCCTTGCCAGCTTCAGCCATTAATCGGATGCGTTCAGGTTTCATTCGGATAACAACATATTTAGGGTCAGATGGTTCTTTAATATATTTTTTAAGAACTGGAACAGCTTCATACAATTTCAACTTATCATCATTGTTGGTACTAATTGTGCAGGGTCCTGCAATCCTTACGTGCTTTCCATCTGTATCGCTGAAACAGCATTCCGCATAAGGGAATTTCCTGAGTTGTAAGACTTTCTCTGTTCCGTCCGTAGTTGCAGCCCACAGTTCATTGCCCATCCATACACAGCTTCCCATAGGTCGAACCCCTACCTTATTCCCGTCACTTGTCGCAAGAAATCCCCATCCTACTTCCTTCATGAGATTTTTAACTGTTTCGAATTTCATATTCCATCTCCTTACAAAGTTATTACTTCTGATTCTTTTTCTTGCTGATACCTTTAATCAGCAAATAAATCAAGATAACTACCAGTGGAATGCCCAAACTGTGTCCGATCATTCCATGCCCACCTGAAAGATATATCACAAGAACTACGGCAAGGAGTATTACAAGAATTTTTTGGAAAATATCCATATAATCCCCTCCTACCATCATTTTACCAAAAGACTGTTGCAATTAAGATACCTCGTTAATAAAGGTGCCGCTGAACACACTGTATACACGGGAGTTCAGGATGCCCTTATATTAGGGGACATGATGAAGTATTTTGAGATAAGAAAAAAAGTGACATAATATATATAAGGGCTTTAAATGAAATAGGAACAGGGCTATACTGAGCAGTGCTATAGTGCTTTATTTTGTTGTTTGTCTTGAAATCCTGATAATGATCAGCCCTTTTGCTGGTTTCTTTTACGCTGTATTTGACCCTTTCCTTCTTGAGACGGCAAAGTATCCCGCCACAAAATGGCTCAGTTCTTTTTTCCTCCCCCATATGGTAGTTCCCCCCAATGATTTCCTGAAATTTATACGCATAATGGGTTCTATCCTTTTTATTTCAGGAATCATTATTTTCTTCACCTGTGCTATTCAGGTATATACTAATAAATTTTTCAGAAAAGGTGCCGTCTCAAAAGGACTATACTCATTTATAAGACATCCTCAATACGTGGGTCTTGGTATCACTGGTGTTGGTTTATCAATCCTCTGGCCCAGATTTTTAGTTGCCGTCCTCTGGCTTGTGATGATCCTTATCTATTATTTTCTGTCAAAAGATGAGGAAAAAAGAATGCTAAAGGAGCATTCCGCGACCTACAGGGAATATATGGAAAGAACAGGGATATTCCTGCCTAAAAAAATTGAGGGTTCTGTTTCTCCTTCAACCGTTCTTGGCAAGATAGTGCTATTTGTTCTTATTTCCGCTTTTACCATCGGCGGTGCTTTCCATCTTAGAGACTACACCGTAAGACATCTTCCGCTTTGGAATAATACCAATGTGGTTGCCCTTGCAATTCTTCCTGACGATTTGGAAAAGATGGAACACAGGATGGGAGATATTCTTAACATGGAGGAAGTGAAATCACGGCTGAAAGATGATGAACACTACCTTGTTTATTTCCTGCCTCCGAATTATATCATGCAAGGATTAATAGCGGATACTGGAGGGGAGTGGAAGCTCTATAAGCACGAACATACCATCAGGATGTTTGCCGATTGGATAATTCATCCTTTCAGTCACTTAAAGGAAGGACATCATGCAATGCATGGGTCAGAGGGTCACGTCGGGCACAGCATGACCAAGGGAGTTGAAAGAAGGTTGGTTTTCCTAAAAGTGGATAATGTGACGGTCAGTAAGCCTTATGATGTTTTTTCTATTAGGGAAGGACACCAGAGTTCATGGTCGATATAGATATCCATAATTTAAGTATCCATGACCTTAAGGAACTACCCAAAGATACGGGCTGGGGTAAGGTACCTGCCACAATTTTCTGATAAGGAAGGACATGATGAAGTATTTTCGATACCTTTGGACAATTCTCAGCAAGAAATCCATTCCTTCATTCAGGAAATCATTTCTAAGCCCTTTGTGTTTTCAGACAGGAAGAAGTCTCGGTTATCTTATAAGAAGGGTTCTATGAAAACTTGGTTTGCTCACGGGAGTAATAAAGGTGATTCCAAGAAAGAGTTACTGAGAAGCCTCACTTGACCCCTCGTTAGTTTTTTCTTCTGCCTTGTCCGTACTATTTTTAGTTGGGGTATTTACAGGCGGTTCCGTAGCGGATACATCTACAGCATCTTTGAAGTCCGTCTTCACCTGTTCCGTCATGTCCTGCAATGACTTCTTTATTGCAGCTCCTTCATTCAGTGCTTCTTTAATCCCCGATGTATCCTTAATCTCATCGAGTCCAGTCTGAACCTCTACCTTCACTTCATCAAATGATTTTTTCAGACTATGGAGTCCCTTGCCAATTGCTCTTGCAATTTCTGGAAGCTTATCCGGACCAAAAACAATGAGGGCAACAGCAAATATTACTACTAATTCCCCCATGCCGAAATCAAACATTTTTAAGTATTCCTCCCTTGGTTACTTATCTTTATTATAAGTTACTCTCATGGCAAAAAGTTTGTTTCGGAGGGGAGGCAGCCAGTTGGAGGGGGTCACTGACTGCCATATACTAAAAAAGTTTTCTTATACTTAATAATATACAAGGCAAATATGAAGAAATGATGAAGAAAATGTGAAAAGAATGTGAAGGATTAGGGCAGTGAAAGTTCTTAGAGCACAAAAAGGAAATTCGAACCTTTCAATGCCCCTTCCTCAACTGAATTAATCTTTTAAGAATACGCCTGAGCATTCCTTTTTCTTTATTCTCATGTAATGTAAGGATAGACGGTAATAAAACCTTCTCTTGATATCCCATAACTTTTCTTGTGCTTGGTACTGCCCATTGAAGATTATATCAATTTCGGTGGTATTAAATGTCTTCAAAAGTCTTTTCTATAGGGTGACTGATGGGTAAATCATGGGCTCGAATTTTTGGAATTCCATGTTACTTTTCTTTCACGCAGAAATTCTTAGTAGGAGGGGGGAGGCAGCCAGTCTTTTTACGGGGGGAGAACTGGCTGCCAGTAAATGGGATACTAACTGAATTTAGAATAGAAAAACAATATGAAGAAATGATGAAGAAAAAATGAAAGAATGTGAAGGACTAAATAAAATGTTGTCTTTTGAAACAAATCTTAATAACTTTTTAGGAGATGTTCCCTGCCTTTTTCCCCACTTGTTGTGACTCGATTTGTACCAACTCCGAATGACATGGAAACTCCTGACGTGTTCGATTTATTTTGACACGATTTTAGGAGGGATGTGGGATGGTATAGATTACCTTTTGTCTGGGTCCCAAAAAGGTTTAATGGGCTTTCGGATTGCTCTGGGTAGCAATTAAAGAAAGGCTTCAACCGAAAAACTGTCAATGGGTTTGTTGACGGTCTGTTTGGCATATACCGAAAGATAACTTATTTATATTAAAAGAAATATTTGGTGGCGGTGCAGGGAATCGAACCCCGGACACTGCGGATATGAGCCGCATGCTCTAACCGACTGAGCTACACCGCCGTGAAAGTTGTAAGTGATGAGTGATAAGTCAAGAGTCCTGAAACAGATAAAAATTATAACAAAAGGAATCTATTTAATGGAAGAGTTCGAACCGCCGGGTCCTTATATTTATGAGGAGACCCACGGACAGGAGGTTTGACAGGAGCGCTGTCCCTCCGTAGCTCATGAACGGTAAGGGTATCCCGACGACCGGCATCAGGCCTAAAGTCATTCCCACGTTGACAAAGAGATAGATCAGGAACATGAACGTTATTCCGAGAGCAAGGAGTCTTCCGAATTCGTCTTTAGCCTTTCTGGCTGTGTCGAGTCCCCTTAATATTAAAACAAGATAAAGAAAGAGGAGGAACAGACTTCCCAGAAACCCCCATTCCTCGGCGAATACCGCGAATATGAAATCCGTATGCTTTTCAGGCAGAAATCTGAAGGGTCCTTGTGTGCCCCGCATATAACCCTTCCCGAAGAATTTTCCCGATCCTACAGTAATTCTTGATTGGTTCAGATGATAGCCTATCCCGGAAGGGTCCACTTGCGGTTCGATAAAGGCAACAAGTCTGCTCTTCTGATAATCTTTAAGTCCCTCCCAGAATATGTGGCCCAGGAAGGGCAGAGATATCAACCCGATCACAACAAAGAGCACGGCTATTTTTTTATAGAGTCCCATTGCAATTACCAGCAAAATAAAGATCAGAAGGATTATTAACGCCGTTCCGAGGTCCGGTTGTTTGATGAGAAGGAAAAAGGGGAAAAGTGTGATGAAAAAGAATATGCGGAGAAGTGATGACGCGTCGAGAGGGCTTTTCAGAGTGCTCAGGTATTGAGAGAGCATTATGATATAGATAAGTTTGAAAAATTCAGAGGGCTGAAAAGAAAGGGGGCCGAGACTCAGCCATCTCTGAGCTCCCATGCCTGTCCTGCCTAAAATAAATACGGCTATTAAAAGGATGATGCCCGTAGTATAGAGGACGAGCGAGTACCTGCTTATCCATATGTAGTCAAAGCTGGCCACGAGAAATAAAGCCGCGAGCCCGATCAGGAGCCAGACGGCCTGCTTTATGTAAAATGTCGAATGCTCCTCCGCTCCTATAGGACGCGTCGCACTATAGATGGTCATGATTCCGATCAGGGATATCAGGATGATGACCGAAAGCGTTATCCAATCGAAATTCTTGATTAATCTGCGATCTATTTTTATCATGCACGCCTTTTCTATGCCCGGTTTTTATTAAATGCGATTGAACGTCATCAGGATGACATTCAACGAAATCTTAAGGCGGGCATTTTGCGCACACGGAGGTAAAGAGAGAAGTAGAAAGATATCTGTCTCCGCGGTCCGGAAGGATAACTACTATAACACCTTCCCTGAGCTCACTGGATTTCCTCAGCGCTATGTGCATCGCAGCACCGCTCGACATCCCTACAAATATCCCCTCCTTTACAGCCAGCATCCTCGTTGTATCAAACGCCTCATCGTCGTTCACAAGATGTCTTTCATCCAGACGGGCGGGGTCAAAGATCTTCGGTCTGATGGACTCCGTCATGTTCTTGAGACCCTGGATCCTGTGATGGAGAACAGGCTCAACACCTATTATCTTGATATTACTGTTGAATTCCTTAAGCCTCTTACTCACACCCATGAGCGTACCGGTGGTTCCCATACCCGCGACAAAGTGGGTGATATGTCCCTCCGTCTGCTCTATTATCTCTTTGCCGGTAGTTTCGTAATGTGCCAGGACATTGGCCTCATTATCGAACTGGTTCGGCATGAAGTACTTTCCAGACTCCTCGGAAAGTATCTTATGGGCCAATCTGATCGCTCCGTCTGTCCCTTCGTCAGGGGGGCTCAGTATCAGTTCTGCGCCAAACGCCTCAAGAATTCTCCTTCTTTCTATGCTGACACACGCCGGCATCGTGAGCTTTACCCTGTATTTCTTGGCCGAAGCAACCATAGCGAGCCCTATGCCCGTATTCCCTGATGTGGCTTCGAGTATAATCTTGTCCCTTGTAAGTTTGCCCCCTCTTTCCGCAGCCTCTATCATATAAAGAGCAATCCTGTCTTTTATTGATCCGCCCGGATTACTTCCTTCGAGCTTCGCCAGGAGTTTGACATTAGGGTTAGGGTTTAACTCTATGCTTACAGCCGGGGTATTACCTATGCATTGAAGAATTCCCATATTTTTATATTAATTGTAATGTCATCTAACGGTCAAGGGATGCGACGATTTCATATATGCTTCGATTGCCGTCTTTGCAATTGGAGCAGCGGCTGCCCCGCCGTGGCCGCCGTGCTCTACCAGGACAGCCAGTGCTATCTCCGGTTTTTCGACTGGCGCAAATGCCACAAACCATGCGTGGTCCCTGAACTTTTGAGAGGAATATTGCCCCCCTTTTCTTATCGTTACGACTTGAGCAGTCCCGGTCTTCCCGGCAATAGTCGTCAGATAGGATTTCGCGGCCCCCCCTGTTCCCGAAGGTTCATTCACAACCCCGAAGAGGCCTTTTTTTACTATTTCGAGATTTTCAGGGTTTATCTTTATCCTTCCGTAAACTATCGGCTGGCTACCCTTAATCAGATTAGGCCTGTAGAGAACCCCTCCATTTGCAACCGCGCTTATCATTTCTGCCTGTTGTATCGGCGTTACTCCGACATAACCCTGCCCGATTGCAGCATTAAAAGTTTCGCCCAAGAACCAGGGAAGTTTTTTCTTCTCGAGTTTCCATTTTGTGTTCGGGATCAACCCCTGCCTTTCGTTTCCGAGTTCAATACCTGTTTTCCTGCCTAAACCGAGGCCGGTGGCATAGGCATAAATCTTATCTATGCCGAGACGTTTGCCGACTTCATAAAAAAATACGTCGCAGGATTCCACAATCGCCCTGTGCAGGGAGATGATGCCGTGTCCATGTTTGCGCCAGCAGCCGAAATTCCATTTGCCGTAACGTATCCCTCCCCTGCATTCGACCTTGGTATCCGGCGTTATAACTCCCTCTTCAATACCGCCGATCGCGCTGACGATCTTGAATGTTGAGCCGGGTGGATACTGACTCTGCAAGGCCCTGTTTAGCATCGGATTTCTTCTGTCTTTCGTAATGTCCGCCCAGGTATCAGGGTCTATCCCCTTTGTAAAGAGATTAGGGTCAAATGAAGGTTTACTTATCAGCCCGAGTACTTCTCCGGAATCGGGCTTAAGCGCAACGAGCGCGCCCGCCCGCTCCCCGAAAGCCTTCTCGGCCTCTTCCTGGAGGTTAATGTCAATGCTCAGAGTAATATCTTTTCCCTTTACCGGGGGCGTCTCCTGCAACATCCTTATTTCTCTCCCGAGCGCATTTACTTCTATTATCCTCTTACCGGGGATGCCCCTCAGTGAATTATCAAAGAGCTTTTCAACCCCCCACTGTCCTATAAACATATCGGGCGGGATGTCATTGAATGCGGGTTCTTTTGATTGAGAGGGGCTCGGTTTCCCAAGATATCCCAGGAGATGTGCAGCTACATCGCCATAGGGATACTCCCTGTTAACTTCCGCTTCTATAATAAGGCCGGGGAAGTCGGATCTCCTCGCTTCGATGTAAGCTATTTCCTTCAAAGACAATCCCTGTTTCAGTCTTACAGGAACAAAGGGGCTCAGGCCGGGTCTGTTTATTTTTTCGAATACTTCTTCAACCGGGACGTTCAGAACTTTCGCAAGAAGTGCAACCCTGTTTTTGTCGAACTCGTCCGGGATAACAGAGGCGTAACAATAAGGGGAATCTTTTACGAGGGGGGTTCCGTTTCTATCATAAATTATTCCCCGGGGAGCCGGTACATTCACGATCCTCAGTCTGTTGGCTTCCGACAGTTTCCTGTATTCGCCGCCCCGGAGAATTTGCAGCTGCCACAATCTCATGACAAGGAGAAGGAAAGCTGCGATGACGATATAACTTAAGATCAGGATTTTTTCCGGTTCACTCTTTGCTTTCATTCGTCTTGCCTCTATCGCCTTTCAATATTTGTCCTCCGGCTTCAGGAATATCCCCAAAGGCGCATTTAACAGGGATTGTAAGATAATGATAAGGGCAGCTGCACTGCTGCTGGCCGGCATTTTATCAAAGATGCTTCTCGACATAAAGACAATAAAACCGTCTGTTAACGTCAGAAGAGAAATGCTGATAATGCCCAGTACGGGAGTCCACACAAAGAACTTGCTGTAAACAAAGGAAGAGAGATAACCGATAATACCCTTGCTCAGGAGATTGGGGCCGAGAAAAGCGCCTGAAAGGCTATCTTCTACAATACCTATAAGTGATCCCAGGAACATGCCTTTGATTTCTCTTTTTTTAATGCCGGCGTAACAGGCCAGAGCAGCGGTGAGGTTAGGGGTTATGTTGAATAATGAGATGCTCCCCTGAAGGAGAAAGATGAGAAAAGCTATCATCGCCCATATCAATAACCGCAGGCCGTATTTCATCTTTTTATTATAGCCACTACTTCAGTCTTTGCATTGTCAACGAACGGGGTGACCTTTATATCTTGGAAGAAACCGACTGCATTTTTATTAACCCGCGACACATATCCCACGGGTATCCCTGCAGGGAAAAGTTCATCAAGTCCCGATGTTATCACAATTGCGCCCTTCTTCACTTCTTCTTCATAAGGTATATATCTCAGTTGACACATCCTATAGCCTGTGCCGGATATAACTCCCTCGGTCCTGCTCTCCTGAAGCCTCGCAGAGGCAGAAAAATTTATATCAGTCAAAAGGAGCAGATAGGAATATGAAGGGTAAACATCCGAAATTTTCCCAACCAAACCCTTGTCCGTTACGGCTATCATGTCTTTCATGACCCCGCCCGACAGCCCTTTATCGAGTATTACCGTATTTGACCATTGGTCTACGCTTCTTCCGATGACGCTCGCTGCCGTCACATATCCGTGCTCTCTTCCCTTGAGCGCAAGAATTTCTTTAAGGCTTTTGTTCTCAAGAACCGCTTCCCGCCATTCCTGCCGTTCTCTTAGTAATTGTGAAAGCTCTGCCTTGAGCTTCAGGTTTTCCTCTTCCCTGAGGAGCATCCTTCTGAAGGGTTCTTTAACAAATTCCGCCAAAGAATTTTTCATGCCATAAAAAAAATTAAAAGTGTTGTTCATAGATTTAAGGGGCAGCAGGGATTTCCTGTTACTCTGGTAGGTCATTAAACTCAACGCAATTATGATAAAAAGAAAAAGCAGGAGCCTCTTCTTAGGCATTACAAGTTAATAGCCACTCTTCTCAGGAGGTCAATTTCATCGAGCATTTTGCCGACGCCGCGGACTACCGCAGTCAGCGGGTCCTCGGCAACTATTACAGGAAGACCGGTCTCTTCTCTTATGAGGAGGTCAAGACCTCTGAGAAGGGCGCCTCCTCCAGCCAGGATTATCCCCCTGTCGACAATATCCGATGCGAGTTCAGGGGGTGTATTTTCGAGGATTACTTTAATGGTGTCCAGTATATTATTGACCGGTTCGGTCAGGGCCTCCCTGATTTCCGACTCGTTAATGGTCAAGGTCTTCGGTATGCCTGAAATCAGGTCCCTTCCCTTGATCTCCATTGACCGTTTATCGGCGCCTTCCGCATTGTAGGCGGAACCCAAATTGATCTTTATCTGTTCAGAGGTCATATCGCCTATCATAAGGTTATATCGGCGCTTAATGAATGCCATGATCGACTCGTCCATTTTGTCACCGCCCACCCTTACAGCCTTGCTGTAAACTACGCCGTCAAGGGATATGACTGCCACGTCGGTAGTGCCGCCGCCGATATCGACTATCATATTCCCTGAGGGTTCGCCCACGGGCAATCCAACCCCTATTGCGGCGGCCATGGGCTCACCTATCAGATAAACCTCTCTTGCCCCGGACACCTGGGCTGCGTCTTTGACGGCACGCTGTTCGACCTGAGTAATACCCGAAGGAACCCCGATGATTACCCTCGGGGATACAAAACTTCTCCTGTTATGGACTTTAGTTATAAAGTATTTCAACATTTCTCCTGTAGCGTCAAAATCCGCGATGACTCCGTCCTTCATGGGTCTTATAGCAATAATATTTGACGGGGTTTTCCCCAGCATCCTTTTTGCTTCGGCGCCGACAGCTACAGGTTTCTTGTCGTCTCTTCTTAATACAACCACGGAGGGTTCGTTGCATACGATGCCTTTCCCTTTCATAAAGACGAGGGTGTTTGCAGTCCCGAGATCTATTGCAAGATCATTAGAAAACAATCCGAGAATTTTATGAAAAAACATTATGCCTCCTGTTTTATCTGGGAGCTGTCGATCACAATAGTCTTGGCGATCTCATCACCGATACGCATCTTGTCCTTGCTTCCCAGCAGAATAATAAATTCAAGGGCAGCCGCAGTTAGTACAAATATCCACCCGAACCAGAGTATCTTCGTGACAAGATAAGCGCCGCCGAATATGCCGTTCCTCAGTATGGAATCTTTAAATGTGCAGGGTTTAAGAGTATCTGCTGAAACAACCCTGAGCCCGACAAGCTTCTTCCCCAGGCTTCTACCGTCAAAAAGACCGTCCGCTATTAAAAGATAGGCCAAACCTCCAAAAAATCCGGCCTTTGGTACCATCTCCGCCGCCGCCGCTATGATTATGAAGTCGAGGATTTTAGCGACAGTCCTGACAAGCAATCCTGCCCTTGTAAATTCCTCAGACATCCCAAAATGTTAACAGAGAGCTGTTCTATTTTTCAAGAGCTTCGGCTGTCCGTTATTCAATTACCCAGACCGAGCAGTCCTTGGGGGTATGCAGGATTTTATTGGAGGTGCTCCCGAAAATGAATTCCTCCTTCTTCGATATACCGCGGCGTCCGATGACAACCGTCCCGCACGAGAGCCTCCTTTGTTCATCAAGGATGCATTCGGCCAGGGAGTTGCACTCTCTCATCACCGGGTGAGATGTTACGTCCTCGTCCCGAAACCCGTCCTGAAGAAGTATCTGGCGGTAGCCCTGGAGAATATCTTTTGCTGCGGCGTTCTGATTTCCAACCCATGAGTTCCTTTCGGCTTCAGTGATGAAATAATCTTCCGGGGGCTGCTGGATGATCGTAACGATTGTTATATGAAAGCCCGGCAGCCCGGCGAGGAGATCTTTCACATACAATACAGCCCGCTTTGCGTTCTCTGAAGCATCGACCGCTATTAGGATATTCCTGTTCTTTCTTATATCGGTGGTCATACGTTTACCCTCCAAATCGTACTGTCATGCTTAATTTAGGTTCTCCCTTGCTTCCTGCAGGTCATTGAGAAGCTGGTCCGTGTTGTCATAGAACGTGTCGGCGCCGACGGAGAAATGGAGCAGGATGAAGTTGAGCGCCTCGGGAACGTAGGGGTAAACCTTCCTCAAATTCACTACCCTGTTGTTGAAAACAATATTCATATCATCCGCGGTAAGACGGCCCAATGCAGGAAATGCCTGCTGCCGGAGATCCTGTATCGTCACATCACCGCGTCCCACGAGATACACGAGGATGTTGCCGAGCCCGAAAAGATCATATCCGAACATGTTTTCCTTATGAAGATAATTGAAGTCAAAATCAATCCAGCGGCAAATACCCGTATCTTTGTCTTTGAGAATATGGTCCCGCCTGATATCTCCGTGCTTTTCTCCCCTCTCGTGAAGGAACCGTATGGCTCTTACCAAGTCTACAAATTCGTCAAGCACAAAGCGCAGGTCATTACGGAAATAATCTTCGTGATCCTCTCCCAGGACGAGGACAGAGTCGGCAAAGGTCTTCCCTCGTATAAATTCGATCACCCTGATGATGTTGCCGGAGGCATCGCCGATCGAAAATCCATGCATAAAGCGGGGGTGGTCTATGGTGAGATCAAGGATTCTTGCCTCCTTTTTAGGGCTCCTGTAACAATCGAAAACGATCCCCCCGACCTTCGCTTCGAAACGCTCACGAAAAACGAACTTTATGATCTTGACGCTGCCGTCGGAAAGGTCACGGGCCCGCTTGACCCAGTATTTCTGCTGATCGTCGATCCCGAAGCGGCCCTCTCTTTCGTTGTTTCGGATAAGGTAAGGCTTGTCGCCAAGAATGACCACATCGTCGTAATCGACCCTGAAGAAATCGGACGTGTCGGCGATAATCTTGAATTGTTTCGGAACCCCTTCCGGGCCCATCCAGTGCGCAATCCGGTCCCTGAGTTCCCCGCGGCTGAACTGACGAAGGTCTGAACGCGAGATTTCATGCATAAGTTTTTTTACCACATTTCATGTCTTGCAGCAAGCTCATATCATTATATTATAAGATTTGTGTTTATAACTGTTTGTATGATATAAAGGGTGAATTCTCAGTGTCTTCCGCAGCTGAGACGATGGTCCGAGAGGAGAATCCTTGGAATTGGTGATTGCGACAAGGAACAAAAAGAAGATAGAGGAAATTAAGAGGATAACAGAAGGCCTGGAGGTGAAGGTCCTGACCCTCGATGATTTCCCGGGATGCCCGGACGTTGACGAAGACGGAAGGACATTCGAAGAGAATGCGGTCAAAAAAGCAGTGGCCGTTGCAGATTATGCCGGTATCACGGCGCTTGCCGATGATTCAGGAATTGAGGTTGACGCACTCAACGGGGCGCCGGGTGTTTTGTCGGCGAGGTATGCCGGGGAAGGGGCTGACGATACAAAAAATGTCGTGAAATTGCTTAAGGACCTCCGGGGCATTGAAGAAAGGGGAGCACGATTTGTCTGCTGTCTTGCCCTGGCATTCCCTGACGGGCGGGTGAAAACCTTTCTTGGATATTCCGGGGGGACGGTAGGAATTGAGCCGAGAGGGGAAAACGGTTTTGGATATGACCCCTTATTTTATCCTGAAGGATATGACAGGACTTTTGCACAGATGAGCGACGAAGAAAAGGACTCTCTCAGCCATAGAGGAAAGGCCCTGCAACAGTTCCGGCAATTCCTGGAGCAAATGAAAAAATTGAATTGTTAAAGGGTCTGATAATTCAAAATTTAGTGATAAGTAATTCTTATCTCTCTATCAAAAATATGAATTTGACTTAAAATATGCCGAATAATATAGTTATATGTCTCTTTTTTTTACGTGAAAAGCTCTGCCTCGTAATTTTTACGATTTTGTACTAACTCTTATTCTGTGCATTGACATGCTCTTAAGCGATTAAGAAGCTGTAAGTCATTATTTTTTATAATTTTATAATTAGTCTTCAAAAATAATATTCGGGGGTTGAACTATGAGAATAGTATTGCTTGGTGCACCGGGAGCCGGTAAGGGGACGCAGGCTAAGAAACTGATCGAAAAATACGGCATGCCTCAGATTTCAACAGGAGATCTTTTAAGAGCAGCGGTAGCTGCGGGCACTCCGCTTGGCAAAGAGGCAAAGTCTTACATGGATAAAGGCGAGCTTGTTCCCGACAGTGTCGTATTGGGTATGGTTGAAGAGAGGCTGAAACAGGATGATTGCAAAAAAGGTTATATCCTTGATGGGTTTCCGAGGAATACTGCGCAGGCAGAGGCCTTGGACAAAATGCTCGCAGCGCTGAATATGTCTCTGACCGCGGCACTCAGTGTTGACGTGCCTTTTGAGGATCTGATGAAAAGGCTGACCGGCAGAAGGACATGCAAGTCATGCGGCCAAATGTATAACATCTACTTCAAAGCTCCGGCAAAAGAAGGCGTTTGCGATAAATGCAGCAGCGAATTGTTCCAGAGAGATGATGATAAGGAAGCGACGATCAAAAAGAGGCTTGAAGTATATAGCTCGCAGACGGAACCTTTGATAGGCTATTACAAGAAAAAGGGTATCCTTAAATCCGTGAGCGGGACCGGCAGCATTGACGAAATATTCAAGAAAGTTACAGCGACTTTGGGCCTCAAATAAAGAATTCAAGGTTTGCCTTGAAAATATAAATTAAGGAGGAAAAATATGGCTTTAGTAAATCCGCATGGTAAACAGAAGAAACTGATGCCCCTTTTACTCACAGGGGCGCAACTGGAGGAAGAAAAGAAAAAGGCAGCCGGGCTAAAGAAGGTCAAGATCACATCCCGCGAGGCGGGCGACCTCATAATGATGGGCATCGGAGGCTTCACCCCGCTTACCGGCTTTATGACACAGGCTGACTGGAAAGGGGTCTGCGCCGACTTCAAAATGGCAGACGGCACATTCTGGCCGATCCCTATTACTTTGTCTGTATCAAAAGCTGACGCTGACGGTATTAAGGTTGGTGACGAGATCGCTCTCTGGTCCGATGAGTACGAAAAGTATATGGCTACGATGAAGGTGACCGAGAAGTACACCATCGACAAAGAGTTTGAATGTAAGCACATCTTCAAAACTGCCGATATGGAGCATCCCGGTGTCAAGATGGTCATGGAGCAGGCAGACGTTAACCTTGCCGGTTCGGTCAAGGTTCTGAGCCAGGGCGGGTTCCCTTCACAATATCCCGGTCTGTTCCTGACGCCTGCCGAGACCAGGAAGATGTTCGAAGAGAAAGGGTGGAACATAGTCGCCGCACTCCAGCTCAGGAATCCGATGCACCGTTCCCATGAGTACCTCGCCAAGATCGCTATCGAGATCTGCGACGGCGTACTCATTCACCAGCTTCTCGGCAAGCTGAAACCCGGCGATATCCCTGCGGACGTCAGGGTCAAGGCCATTGACAAGCTCGTAGAACTCTATTTTGTAAAGAATACCTGCATTCAGGCGGGCTATCCGCTTGACATGAGATATGCCGGCCCGCGTGAGGCGCTCCTCCACGCGACTTTCAGACAGAACTACGGCTGCTACTACATGATTATCGGCCGCGACCATGCCGGTGTAGGCGAATACTATGGACCCTTTGACGCACAGAAGATATTTGATGAGATTCCTGCTGGTTCACTTGAGACCAAACCGCTGAAGATCGACTGGACATTCTACTGCAAGAAGTGTGACGGTATGGCCTCAATGAAGACCTGCCCGCATGGCAAAGACGACAGGGTGCTCCTGAGCGGCACGAAGCTTAGAAAGATGCTTTCCGAGGGCGAGTCGGTGTCATCACAGTTCAGCCGTCCTGAGGTTGCCACCATCCTTCAGGAGTATTATCGGGGTCTCACCGAGAAGGTGGAGATCAAGCTGCACAAATATGCTGAGGGCGAAAAGTAGGTTTCTCTGAAAAAAATTTAAATTAAAGGCGTATACGTATTTGAAAGGTTCAGAAGCATACAGTTAGGAACGGCAGATGGCAACGAAGCAATAAAGCTTCATTGCTGTAGGCTGTTCGGGCAAGAAGGAAAGGAGGTGGAAAACTATCAGTTTTCGGGTCTTTAGTTTTTTAGCTCTTAATTTTAACTGAATTCTATAAAAGGAGGTGTAGTTAAATGCCAAGTTTTGTTATAACCGAAAAGTGTGATGGTTGCAAGGCACAGGATAAGACAGCATGTCAGTATATTTGTCCTCACGATCTGATGGCACTCGACAGAGAAAAGATGAAGGCTTACAATCAGGAGCCGGAGCAGTGCTGGGAGTGCTTCAACTGTGTAAAGATCTGCCCTCAGCAGGCCATCGAGGTGAGAGGGTATTCCGACTTTGTTCCCCTCGGATCAAGCACAATCCCTTTGAGAGGTTCTGATTCCATTATGTGGACACTCAAGTTCAGAAGCGGTTTGACCAAGAGGTTCAAATTTCCGATCAGAACCACTGCGGAAGGCAGTGTTGATCCCTATGCAGGGAAACCGGAGCCTGATTTCGCAACAATCAAAAAGCCCGGTTTCTTTAATAACCCGGCAAGAACCGAATAATCAAGGAGGTGAATATAAATGGAAAAAGAAACCTGTACGTTTTCATATTGTAAGAAACCTGAAGTAACTGAAGTCGACTGCGATCTTCTTATTATCGGCGGAGGTATGGCAGGCTGCGGAGCAGCATTCGAGGCATGCCGCTGGGCAAATGCAAAAGGCCTGAAAGTGGTGATGGTCGATAAGGCCGCCACCGACAGAAGCGGCGCTGTCGCAATGGGTCTCTCTGCTATCAATACTTATGTCGGTGAGAATAAGGTCGTAGATTATGTCAAGTATGTCAGGAATGACCTGATGGGCATCATCAGGGAAGACCTTGTTTTCGACCTCGGCAGAGTCGTTGATGACTCAGTTCATCTTTTTGAAGAGTGGGGACTCCCCATCTGGAAAAAAGGCGATGACGGCTTCTCAATGGATGGCCACCAGGCGAGAGACGCCGGGAAAGCTGCTCTGAAAGACGGCGGCACACCGGTCAGGACCGGCAAATGGCAGATAATGATTAACGGCGAGTCTTACAAGGTCGTTGTTGCAGAGGCGGCAAAGAAGGCCCTCGAAACTAACAGAGTGGCAACCGGTATGGCACAGAACCTTTTCGAGAGGGTGCTGATCACAAAACCTGTTATGGACGCAAACGGGAAAAACGTAGCAGGAGCGGCGGGCTTCAGCGTAAGAGAAAACAAGATATATCTCTTCAAGGCAAAAGCTATGCTCAATGCCGCTGCCGGAGCAGTCAATGTCTTCAGGCCGAGGTCGGTCGGTGAAGGTATGGGCAGGACCTGGTATCCTGTTATGAGCGCAGGTTCAGGTTATGCCTTTGGCCTTCTGGCCGGCGCTGAGCTGACCCTGATGGAAAACAGGTTCGTGCCTGCAAGGTTCAAAGACGGTTACGGTCCTGTCGGCGCATGGTTTCTCTTCTTTAAAGCGAAAGCAACAGACAGCTTCGGCGAAGACTATTGTGCCAATAAAGAATATTTTGATGACGCCGTTGCCAGGTATGGAGACTATGCAAAAGGTCTCGGCACAGCCATCAGAAACCACCTGATGATGAGGGCCATGAAGGACGGCAAAGGCCCGATCCTTATGCAGACCCCTGCAGCAATGGAAATAATCTCCAAGACCATGAAAGAGAAGCTCGGCGAAAAAGAGGGCGCAAAGAAGGTCAAGCACCTCGAGGCAGAGGCATGGGAAGACTTTCTCGATATGGCCATCGGACAGGCATCTCTCTGGGCGGCAAGGAATATTGAGCCGGACAAGGTTGCGTCAGAGATCATGCCTACAGAGCCGTATCTCTTAGGTTCACACGCAGGTTGCGCGGGCTTCTGGGTAAGCGGCCCCGGTGACATAGCCGGTGCACCGGCTGAGTGGTCATGGGGTTACAACAGGATGTCTACAGTCCCCGGCCTCTTTATGGCAGGTGACGTTGTCGGAGCATCAGGCCATAAATTCTCCTCGGGTTCACACGCCGAAGGCAGAATCGCAGCCAAGGCTGCAATAGCCTACATCCTCGATAATGCCGGTTACAAGCCGAACCCAAAACAGAGCGCTGAAGAAGTTGCGGCCGAGATATACCTGCCTTTCGAGCTCTATGAGAAATATAAAACCTATACAACCGCTCCCGAGATCAACCCGAACTACATCAGTGGGAAGGCGCTCCAGGCAAGACTGATGAAGATCTCCGATGAGTACTTTGGCGGCTGCTCGACCTGGTATATGACATCAAGGACCATGCTCGAAGAAGGCCTCAAGCTGCTTGATCTCCTCAAAGAGGACGCAGGCAAAATGGCAGCATCCAACCTCCACGAGCTCCTCAGATGTAATGAGAACTATCACAGAATTCTCTCTGTTGAGGCGCATGCAAGACACATCCTGTTCAGGGAAGAGTCCAGATATCCCGGCTACTACTACAGAGGCGACTTCAACAAGATCGATGATGCGAACTGGAAGTGCTTCACGAATTCCGTGTACCACGCTGATACCAATAAATGGGAACTTAAGAAGGTACCATACGTTCAGATATACCCATAGTTGATATTGAATGGGGAGGGCTTCGCCCTCCCCATTTTTTTAGGTATTGAGGTAAGATTTTTGTTGACGGCTGTGCTATAATACTCCCCGTTTAATTAGTAGGTTAGAAAGAGATGGTTATGGAGAGTTATATTCACCTCTTTGTGACTTACTGCCTTGAAGGAGGGTTAATATGGCAGAAAATAAAAAAGTTCTTGTAATTGGAGGCGGTATGAGCGGGCTTACCGCTGCGATCGAAACAGCGGAAGCAGGGTTTGACGCTTATATCGTAGAGAAAAACCCATATCTTGGCGGCAGGGTTGCGCAGATCAATAAGTATTTCTGGAAACTCTGTCCCCCTACCTGCGGTCTTGAGATACAATTCAAAAGGATTAAGAACAGTTCCCGCATCAAATTTTACACTCTCGCAGAGGTTGAGGAGATCAAGGGCGAGGAAGGTAATTTTGATGTGACCGTAAAGCTGCACCCGAGGTATGTGAATGACAAGTGTGTCGGGTGCGATGCCTGTGCCCAGGCGTGTCCGTCTTTCCGGAGTAACGATTTTAATTTCGGCATGGACAAGACAAAGGCCGCCTACCTGCCCTTCGAACAGGCATTTCCGTTTAAGTATGTGATCGACGGCGCGTCCTGTTCAAAGGACTGCATGAAGCCGTGCCTCGACGCTTGCAAATACGATGCTATTGACCTGGATATGAAACCTGAGACGGTCAACCTGAAGGTTGGAGCGATTGTTCTGGCCGCCGGCTGGAAACCCTATGATACGGGGAAACTGGATATTCTCGGCGCCGGCAAAGTCCAGAATGTCATCACCAATATGATGATGGAGAGATTGGCTTCCGGTGACGGACCTACAAAAGGCAAGATTGTACGCCCTTCGGACGGAAAGGAAGTCAAGAATGTGGCATTTGTCCAGTGCGCCGGATCGAGGGATGAGAACCACCTTCCTTATTGTTCGTATATATGCTGCCTGGCAACGCTGAAACATGCCATGTATATGAAAGAGCAGTATCCCGACTCGAAGATACGGATCTTCTATATCGATATAAGAACCCCGGGCCTTTATGAAAACAGATTCTACTGGAAAATAAAGGATGACCCGAGTGTCGTATTTACAAAAGGAAAGGTAGCCGGGATTACCGAAGAAGCCGGGACAAAGGATGTGATTGTCGAGGTCGAGGATATCTACGGAGGGGGCAAAATTAAGGCGAAGTTCGACATGGTTGTCCTCGCTACCGGAATGGAGGTATCTACAAAGGGATCAAAGGTCGGGACTGATATTACCTATACACCCGATGGCCTTATAGACGATTCCGCCCTGAAAAAGGGGATCTATGCAGTGGGAACGCTTAAGAGCCCTGCAGACGTTGCAAGGTCAGTTCAGGATGCAACTGGCGCCGCGATCAAGTGCATCCAGAGTTTGAATAGGAGGTAGGGATGGAGAAAAAATACGGCGTATATATATGTAAAGGATGCGGAATCGGGGATTCCATCGATATAGAGAAACTTGCAAAATCCGCAAAATCCGGGCCGATTAAGGAAGAGAACATAAAAACCCACGATATACTCTGCAGCCCGGCGGGGATTCAGTTAATAAAAAATGATGTCAAGGGCGGTGTCAATACGATAGTGATCGCTGCCTGTTCTCCGCGCGTAAAATACGAGGAATTCGATTTCCCCGGGGCAATTACCGAGAGAGTGAATATAAGGGAATTCGTTGCGTGGATGCAGCCGCCGAAAACTGACGACACGCAGAGCCTGGCAGAAGACTACATGCTTATGGGAGTAATCAAGGCGCAGAAGAGCGAGCTGCCGGAACCCGCCATATTAGAAAACCTGAGCAAAACAATTCTGGTGATCGGCGGAGGTATTACCGGTATGACCGCGGCCCTGGAATCTGCAAAGGCGGGATATCAGGTCGTACTGGTCGAAAAAGAGCCCCGGCTCGGCGGCTTTGCGAACAGGCTATATAAGAAAATACCCACAAGGAATTTCACCGATCCTGTCATCGTTGATACAGAGATCGATAAGGTTATCAGTGAGGTCGAGAGCAACCCGAGCATCAAGGTTTATAAATCGGCAAAGATTGAAAAGACGGAAGGCCAGCCCGGCTTATATGACGTAACCATATCTTCAAGCACCGGCCCTGAAACGGTAAAGATCGGAGCGATTGTCATGGCGACCGGTTGGCAACCTTATGACGCGACAAAGTTGGGTTATCTGGGATATGGAAAGCATAAGAATGTCGTGACAAATTTTGAATTTGAAGATATCGCAAGAAAAGGGGTTATTACGAGGCCCTCTGACGGGAAAGAGGCAAAAAAAGTGGCCTTTATCCAGTGCGCTGGCCAGCGTCATCCGGACCATCTCCCCTATTGCTCGTCCATGTGCTGCGCCACATCGCTGAAACAGGCGAGATACGTAAGGCAGAGCTCCGACGCGCTGGCAATGATATTTTACATAGATATAAGGACGCCCGGCAGGCTCGAGGCGTTTTACAGGGAAGCACAAAACGACCCCGGCGTTATGCTTACAAAGGCTGATGTGACGGGTGTTTCAGATGCCGGCAGCGGGAACCTTTACGTGGAGATGGAAAAATCACTTCTGGGTGAAAAGGTAAAAGTCGAAGCCGACCTTGTTGTCCTTGCGACCGGAATGGTCCCAACCACGAGGGCCCCTCAAGAGTATCTTGACGGGATTGTCCAGGCAGCTGCTAAGGGTGACGAAGCAAAGAAGGCTTATCTGGAATCAACTTCCAAACCCGAATTTATATTAAACCTTGCATACAGACAGGGTCCGGAGTTGCCGGCGCTTGAAGGCGCCCTTGGTTTTGCTGATTCCAATTTTATCTGCTTCCAGTATGAAACGAGGAGAACGGGTGTCTATGCCGCGGGGCCAGTGAGACAGCCAATGAATATGACAGAGGCACAAGAGGACGCAGCAGGCGCTGCATTTAAGGCCATACAGTGCGTCGATCACGTGGCCAGGGGGGTGGGCGTGCATCCAAGGGCGTGGGATATTACATTCCCTGACCCGCAGCTTATCAGGTGCACTGCGTGCAAGAGATGCACGGAAGAATGTCCCTTTGGTGCGATCGAAGAGGACGCAAAGGGTATTCCTACATATATGGTCAACAGGTGCAGGCGGTGCGGGACCTGCATGGGAGCCTGCCCTGAAAGGATCGTATCGTTCAAGGATTATAATATAGACATGATCGGATCAATGATCAAGTCTGTTGATGTGCCGGAAGAGGAATTCAGGATCATGTGCCTGGTCTGTGAAAACGACGCCTATCCGGCCCTCGATACGGCAGCTTACAACCACAAGTCCATCGACCCGTCTGTCAGGTTTATTCCGCTGCGGTGCCTCGGTGGAATGAACCTTGTATGGATCGCTGATGCCCTCTCAAAGGGCGTTGACGGCTTCCTCCTTCTGGGCTGCAAGTTTGGCGAGAACTATCAGTGCCATTTTATAAAAGGCAGCGAACTCGCGGATGTCAGGTTCAGCAAGATAGGTGAGACCCTCAACAGACTCCAGCTTGAAGCGGAAAGGGTCAATATGATGCAGGTCGCTATTTCGGAATATGACAAACTTCCCGAGATGATAAACACTTTTGTCGCGAGGATAAAGGAAATAGGACATAATCCGTTCAAGGAATTCTAAAATTAGGATTGTCGACGACCTACAAGTATATAGGGAGGGATATATATGGAAGAAGTAAAAAGCGAATCAGGAAAAGCAGAAGAATCGATAACTCAAACACCTGAACCCAAAAAGGATGATGCGGTTATCGCATCTCCCGATCTGAATTTCGTTCAAGCCGTAATCAACGGGGGAGGTGAATCCTTAAAGAAGTGTTACCAGTGCGCTACATGCTCTGTTGTATGCAACCTGACTCCTGCGGACAAACCGTTCCCGAGAAAAGAGATGATATACGCACAGTGGGGCCTCAAGGACAAGCTCTTCGGCAACCCCGACATATGGCTTTGCCATCAGTGCAGCGACTGCACCGTTTATTGCCCGAGAGGCGCAAAGCCCGGCGAAGTCCTGAATGCGGTAAGAAAATTGTCCATCGAGAATTATTCGTCTCCCGGCTTCATAGGGAAGGCTGTTGGAAGCCCCGGTGCTCTCGTTATGCTTCTTGCGATCCCTACCGCTATCTTTCTTGCGATCCTCTCAGGCCTCGGTCACCTGAACCTGGAAGCCATAAGGAATGAGGCGGGGAAAATCGCATACTCGGCGCTCCTGCCGTCGTATTTCATCGATGGCGTTTTTGTTCCTATATTTCTTTTTGCTGTTATTTCGCTGGCGGTGGGGGTTACCAGATACTGGAAGGACATGGCGCGTGCGGCGGGCCCCAATGCGCCCAGGGGTAACATCTCCGGCGCAGTTATTGCGACTATAAGTGAAATAATTTCACACAGACGTTTCGAAAAATGCAACGTCACCAAGGAAAGAAAAATATCACACTTTTTGGTCTTTTTCAGCTTCATCGGGCTTGCTATCACAACCGCATGGGCAGTCGTTTATTTGTATGGATATGAAATTATGGTGGCTATGGGGAAAACGCCTTACTCCTGGATGCTCGGAAAGTCACCATATCCATTGAGCGATCCCGTCAAATGGCTTGCGAATGCGAGTGCGCTTGCACTTTTAGTCGGGATTTCACTTGTTATCAGCAACAGGTTGAAAAACCAGGCGAAGACGGGCAAAGGCGGTTACTACGACTGGCTCTTCATCTATATCGTTTTTGCAATAATGGCGACCGGCATTCTTTCGGAACTGGTTAGATTAGCCGATATAGCGGTCCTGGCGTATATTATATATTTCATTCACCTTGTTGTTGTTTTTTTCCTGTTCGCCTATGCTCCGTTCTCGAAGATGGCACATATGGTTTACAGGGCAACGGCAATGGTTTTTGCCAGGGCTATAGAAAGAGATGTGGAGGTTTAACAATATAATGCTGCAAGAAAACTATGAGGAGGAGGGAGGTGGAAAGTAAAACAATCTATTTCACTTTTCACTTAACTAAGAAAATTTAAAAAGGAGGGATTGTATGGAGAAGATTTCATTAACGATACTTTTTGCATTAGGTTGCGGAGTGTTAGGCGTTCTGTACGCTATCATGACCGCAATGTGGGTCACAAAGCAGGACGCGGGAAGTGCCAAGATGCAGGAGATTTCGAATGCGGTCAAAGAAGGTGCATATGCGTTTCTTGCCCGTGAATATAAAACTGTTGCAATCGTAGCTGTTGTTCTGGTTATTTTGATTGCTGCTATGGGATTAGGCATATGGACATCTATTGGTTTTATAATTGGAACTGTGGGTTCTGCACTTGCAGGTTTTGTAGGCATGTGGGTTACAGTCAGGGCAAATGTTCGTACAACGCAGGCAGCACACAAAGGCCTTCAGGCTGCGCTTAGCCTTGCATTCAAGGGCGGCTCTGTGACCGGCGTTATGGTTGTTGGTCTCGGAATTATAGGACTTGCGGGTTTTTATACGATTGCAAAGGCAGCAAATCCTGAAATGGTATTCCATGCCTTGGTAGGCCTCGGATTCGGATGTTCACTCATGAGCGTCTTCGCCCGTATCGCAGGCGGTATTTATACAAAGGCTGCGGACGTAGGCGCTGACCTGGTTGGCAAAGTTGAGGCAGGTATTCCTGAAGATGATCCCAGAAATCCTGCAGTTATTGCTGATAACGTTGGTGATAACGTTGGCGACTGCGCAGGCATGGCAGCCGACCTTTATGAGACATATACGGTTACGCTCGTTGCAGCAATGCTCCTGGCAAAGACTGTTTTTGGCGTAGGTAGCGACTGGATTGAGTTCCCGATGCTCCTCGGCGGAATATCAATCATCGCTTCCATCATCGGAACATTTGCAGTCAAGCTTGGTAAAAGCCAGTATATCATGGGCGCCCTTTATAAGGGGCTTGCTGTTGCAGGCGTTCTTGCGGCAATAACATTTTATATTGTGACAGGCGCGTTCCTGAAAGGCGCATCAGCGCAGGCTTCACTGGCCGCTCATCCCTCATTTACACAGATGAGCGTTTTCCTCATGGCGGTTATCGGCCTTGCATTGACCGGACTGATCGTGGTTATAACTGAGTACTTCACTGCTTCGAACTATCCCCCGGTGAAACACATTGCAAAGGCCAGCCTTACCGGCCACGGCACAAACGTGATCGCAGGCCTCGCAGTCAGCATGAAGTCAACCGGCGCCCCTGTTATCGTTATCGTAGCCTCAATACTTGGCGCCTATGCATTAGGCGGCGGATTTGCCGGTGATGCATTGGGCGGTCTTTTTGCTATCGCCCTGTCAGCGGTTTCGATGCTTTCGATGACTGG
This sequence comes from Thermodesulfovibrionales bacterium, assembly GCA_963716185.1. Classification (GTDB taxonomy): domain Bacteria; phylum Nitrospirota; class Thermodesulfovibrionia; order Thermodesulfovibrionales; family SM23-35; genus CAVZMO01. The sequence goes on along the minus strand of OY970295.1, from coordinate 1,430,599 downwards.
TATCGTTGTCGCTATTGACTCGTACGGTCCTATTACGGACAATGCAGGGGGTATTGCAGAGATGGCAGAACTTCCGAAAGAGATCCGTGAGATAACCGACCCTCTCGATGCAGTCGGAAACACCACAAAGGCGGTTACAAAGGGCTATGCTATAGGCTCTGCAGCTCTTGCCGCTCTGGTTCTCTTTGCAGAATATTCGAGGTCTTTCAATATGACGATTCTTTTTGACCTTTCAAACCCGATGGTTCTGGCCGGCCTTTTCATCGGCGGTCTGCTCCCTTATTATTACGGATCACTCCTTATGGAGGCTGTTGGAAAGGCAGCAGGCAGCATTGTTGAGGAAGTCAGAAGACAGTTCAGGGAGATCCCCGGCATTATGGAATACAAGGCAAAGCCGGAATACGGTAAGTGCGTTGACATTGTCACAAAAGGCGCTATTAAGCAGATGATGGTCCCTGCGCTTATCCCGGTTGTTGTTCCTATAGTAGTTGGTCTTTTCCTTGGCAGGGAAGCACTCGGTGGAGTCCTCATCGGGAGTATCCTTACCGGACTCTTCCAGGCGATCGCCATGACAAGCGGCGGCGGCGCATGGGACAACGCCAAGAAATCCTTTGAAGAGGGCGTTACCGACGACAAAGGTGTCGTACACAAGAAGGGGAGCGATGGACATAAAGCCTCTGTTACAGGTGACACAGTCGGCGACCCTTATAAAGACACAGCAGGACCGGCAATCAACCCGATGATTAAGGTCATCAATATCGTCGCACTGCTGATCGTCCCGCTTATTAGCAAATAGGAAGACGTTTTGAAAAGGCCGACAGAGATTTCTGTCGGCCTTTTTTATTATAATTACTAAGGCATCTATGAGTAAGGGCACATTGATGTCATTCCCGCTTGTCGGGAATCTTTCTGCAGGAAATCGGAAAGATTGCGGACAAGCCGCAATGACAGCGAGCGCTAAGAATGTCGCATTGCTTATAGCCGCCTAAGTAAATTAAACAGAAAGGACTAAATTAAGATGTCGTTGCCAAGTATGAAAGATGTAGAACCGACCCAGCTTAAGTTGAATTCGAGATTCAAATTCAGGTGTCACAAAGACATCAAGTGCTTCACCAAATGTTGCAGTAATATCAGCATCCTTCTCACTCCCTATGACATAGTGAGGATGAAAAAAAGACTCGGAATGTCTTCGGAAGAATTCCTCGACAAATATACTCACATGGAAGTCGATAAAAAATCTTCCCACCCCCTCGTGCGACTGAAGATGTCGGGGGACACTGAAAAGAAGTGTTTCTTCGTCACACCCGAAGGATGCACTATTTATTCGGACCGGCCGGCAAATTGCCGCTACTATCCCATCGGCCAGGGCATTATGAGAAAAGGCGCCGAGCAGGGGCCGGTGAATGAAGAGTTTTATTTTTTTATCAGGGAACCCCATTGCCTCGGCTATCAGGAGGATAATGAATGGACGATACAGTCCTGGAAAGATGACCAGGGGGCCAGCCTCTATGACGAGATGAACAGAGAGTGGAAAGAGATGCAGTTGAGAAGGAACCCTTTCGGCAAGAACCTTGATTCCAATAAACAGGCCCAGATTTATACTGCAAGCTATGACATGGACAGGTTCAGGAGGTTCGTGTTCGAGAGCAAATTTCTTGATGTTTTTGATGTCTCGAAGGAAGAGATCGAGAAGATAAAGACCGACGATATCGCACTGATGAGATTGGGGTTCAAGTACATAAAATATCTCCTGATGCTTGAGGAGACCTTGAAGCTAAAACCGGGAGTCGGGAAGAAATAACCGGTAGACACCGCTTTGTGACAATCAGAAATCCAGCGGGCTTTTAGCCTCCTTCACTGTCCTGCTCGGGACGCAATGGGTATAAATCATTGTGGTTCTGACATCACTATGCCCCAAAAGAGTCTGAATCGTCCGGATATCGTAATTGGCCTGTAATAAATGGTACTGTCAACTATTTTGTGTAAATTTGATAAAGGGGCAAATTGGGCCGCACCTTTCCTATCGGATTTGATCTCCAAGTCAACTCCATCTTTAACGATATAAATGCCAGGAGCCTATAACAGGCATCCTCTCCGGCTACTATCTCCATAGACTTCGTTCTTCTCCTGAATTCCTTATTCAACCGCTCAATAATATTCGTTGTCCGTAATGATATCCATTCTTCCTCCGGGAACTTAAAGAACGTCAAACAAGCATCTATGGAATGAGTTAATGATTTCACCGCCGAAGGTACCTCTTTATTCCACTTCTCATAAAAGCTCCTGTAAAATTCATCTGCCTTTCCCTTTGAAGATGCATAGAATATGGATCTCAGATCATCCGCTACTTCCTTTTTCACCTTATGAGGTACCTTCGCCAGTACATTACGAGCCACATGCACCTGGCACCTCTGTACGTTTGCATTTGGGAACTCTTCTTCAAATACTTTCTCCAGACCGGATAGCCCATCCATAATCCCGAGCCGCACCGATGTTCCGTCGAGCCCTCTGCTTTTAAGATCCCTGAAGAACTCCCGCCAGTTAGTCGCTGATTCCTTGTCGCCGCTCTGCAGCCCAAGCACTAATTTTGTTCCATCCTCCGTTACCCCTATTGCTGCAAGTACGGGAATGTTCTCTACGCTCCATTTCAATCTCATCTTGAATATCACACCGTCTACAAATATGTACTTTATTTTCTCCTGGGATAAATCACGATTGCGCCACTTCTCTACTGCGCCCGTCAATTCCTTGTTCGCTTTGCTCACTTCTTCAGGGGAAATCCCTCGCCCTATAAGCCGCTTGCTCAACATAGATAATGTCCGGGTGCTTATCCCCGTCAGATACATGATCGACAGATCCTCAGTGATCCGGTCTTCATATCGCTTGCTGCGCGGTAATACCTGCGTCTGATATTCTCCTTTCCGATCTCTCGGTACCTTTACCGCCACTTCTCCTATGCCTTTAATGCAGAAGTCCCTGTGATAGCTTCCATTGCGATGGTTTGTATCCCCTTCCCCACGCTCATACTTCTCACGTCCTAATACGTGCGTAAGTTCTGCCTTCATGAGGTTCGTCAAATACTCTCCTACATCCTTCTGAACATTCATTGTGGCCATTTCAAATATCCTCGACGGATTATCCTGTAATTCTTTGATTAAACTTACGACTTCTGGTACGCTAATCTTAATTTCCATGGGTGCTCCTCCTTTTTATTTTTGTTATTGGTCTAACAAAATATTTTATAGGAGGTGCGCCCTTATTTTTTCCCTTATTTGAATTTCACACAAGAAAGTTTACACTACCTAATAAATGCGTAGCGAAGCTGTGCCGGAAGGTATGGGACGAGACGCGCTTGGTGAGTTTTGCCTTAAGGACGGTTGCCCTGATGGCCTTCTGTACATGGGATTCATGAACGTGATATCTCCGCTGCTCATTGGATCCCTCGACAAACGTCAGAGTCTTTTGCGGAAAGAACCACTGCCAAATGAATTCCTTGGCGGCGTTCTTGTACTTCTTTTCCAACAGATGGTCAAGAAATACCCCTGCATAGCCAGCCGCGAGGTCCCGGTCGTGAAGTTTTTTCAGCAGTTCAAGCTGGGCCAGAAGTGCCGGCATAATAGACTGCGGCAACGGCACTGTGCGGTCCTTCTGCCCCTTTCCATCGTGGATCGTCAGCACGCCTGCGTCAAAGTTGAAATTATGCACCCTCAATTTTATGCACTCAAAGAGCCGAAGTCCGCAGCCGTACATAGTCTTGACGATTAGATCGTAAGGCGGGTACAGGTGCCCTATGACGGTGGCCACTTCCTCGCGGGAGAGCACCACAGGAATATATGGTCTGCGCTTGGCCCGGACGACGTCGCGGATTTCTCCAAAGTCCTTCTTGAGGACCTGCCGAAAGAAAAATAATATAGCGTTGAACGCCTGATTCTGAGAAGAAGCGGAGACCTTACAGGAGACTGCGAGCCATGTCAGGAACGCCTTGACGTCCTCTGAACCGAGCGACAGTGGATTCGTGTCTTTTCTGTAGCTCTGAAACTTCCAGACCCAATGACTATAAGACTTCAGGGTCTTGGCAGAGTAATGCTTTGTCTTGATGACCGCTGTCATTTCAGCGATTGCTTCTTGCCATTGAGTTTTCGCAGCACCGGTCACCGAATACCGCTTAAATATGACAGGCTGTCGAATGACCGCCGCAGGCGCAGGTGGAGGCTTTGTTTCATCGTTTGCGGGCTGCTGCGGCCCCTTAAATCTCTTCCCCTCCGCCAGTGGGAAAGGATTGAGGGGATGTGTCTGAACGCTTGGCGGACATTCGCTGACAGATTGAAGTCTTGCAGTTGCCCTCGTCATGTCAAGGTATAGCGATATCGCATGACCTGCCTGTTTTTGTTGCGCATCGGTCTGGTTTTTGTCCCTGAGTTTTTGCAGGAACTGTGACAGAATTTTCGATGATGTGTCGGGAAGACTGTATTTTGCGCAATAGCCCAGGTAGTATCGAAGCCACTTGAGGTAGTATGATTGAGCGACTGCTGGGACCGAACGCTTCTTCAGCATGGCGCTGAACTGTTTCAATATGTCGGACGGAATGTCTCTCATATGTAGATACCAAGTTAACTCGTTATCCACTCATTTTGCGCGGATAACGAGTTAGAAAATAAACAAATTATAAGCATATGCATAATTATTTGTCAAATTTATTGTCTTATCTGAGCGTTTGCCGTATGATAACGAGAAACTAGTTAATAATATTGTTATACCTGAAATAATTAAGACATGGAAAAAAAGAAATATCCGAGGGAATTCCTGCTTACAGAACTGAAGCGGGTAGCTAAGTTGCTCGGCAAGATTCCCACCATGGAAGAATTCGACAAAGAAAGCAAAATCGCTGCCGTAACTCTTGCCAAACGTTTTAACGGATGGAAGTCCGCTCTATCATCTGCTGGTTTCGACCCCGACAAATCGCGGCTTACCTATCAGGACATAGATATGATTGGGGAATTAAAACGAGTATCAGCTGAATTAAATCGCACGCCTTCAACATCTGAATTCGACCAGAGATCCTCCATGAGTTCTTCAACACTCATTCAGCGTCTCGGAGGAGCATGGGAAAAGGCTTGTCACGCAGCGGGGTTGAACCCTTACGTTTCAGCGAAGCCGCCCAAACCACCGGCGGGTTGGAATAAAGGACAAAGAAAGTTAAACATAAGTAAGGAAGAACTCCAATATCTCTACGATATTGAGGGCTTGAGTGCTTCGTCAATTGCTATCCGTCTGAATGTGCATCGCAACACAGTGCTTCGTACTATGAAGGAATTCGGAATAAATGTAAAAAAATTACATTATTCAATGCCGCGTGAAACGGCTATTGAGGCAAAGATATATGCTGAGTTGGAGAGGCGCGGAATAACTTTTGTGAAACAGCAGGTAATTGATGGTCTTTGGGTTGTTGACGCTTTGATTCCAGGTGTACGCATGGTTATTGAGTGTGATGGTGAATACTGGCACTCTCTGCCTGAAATGCAGGATCGTGACAAAAAGAAAGACAGCTATTTGAGATCGCGAAAATATAAGGTCTTTCGATTTCCGGAAGTAGCAATTCATGCCGATGTGAAGGAATGCGTTCAAAGGGTTGTAGATGCGCTCATAGATCGTTATAAGGAAGATGAATACAATTAAAGCGGCGGTATAACGAATCAATCAACTGGACGCGGTATTAACCGCGCCAGTTATTTCCGGCGTTAGCCAGCAAAGAGGAGAAAGAAGAAACCCATGAATCTGAAGATCGTAATCAGAAGCGAAACCGATGCCGATGTGGGCGCAATAACCGAGGTGACTGTCGCCGCATTTAAGACCCTGGAGATCAGCAATCACACAGAGCAGTTTATCATAGCGGCACTACGCATCGCTAAGGCCCTCACGATATCGCTCGTCGCAGAAGTGGATGGCCGTGTGATTGGACATATTGCCTTCTCTCCCCTGACCATTTCGGACGGCACTCGAAACTGGTACGGCCTAGGACCTGTTTCGGTGTTACCGGAGTACCAGCGGCAGGGCATTGGTAAAGCCCTGATACGAGAAGGGCTGTCACGGCTGAAAGATATGAATGCTCAAGGATGTTGTCTCGTTGGACATCCGGATTACTACAGGAAATTCGGGTTCAAAAATATGCCGGGACTTGTGCATGAGGGAGTGCCACAGGAGGTCTTCTTCGCTCTGTCTTTCGACGGGCATACTCCGCAGGGCACCGTCACTTTCCACGACGGATTCAAGGCAGATGGCTAACAACGGCATCGAGGCGACAGGGAATAGCCTCTGTGGGTTTTTGCAAATGCTGGTTGCCCCTGCGCCTCATTTCGGGCGTTGGCCAGAAAGAGGAATAAGAGTTCCATGACCCCTAAGCGAGAACAGAGGGTCAGGTCTTGAAAAATAAGATTTACGATGTAGACGATAGGGAGACTGAAGAAGCACAAATACCCGGAGTTTTCTTTGAATGATTGGAGTGATGATAAGAATCTTATCCCTATTCTGGCATTGCCTATTAAAGCGCATTTCCCCATACCTTGACAATAAGACATACTGTCATTATAATTAGCTAATATAGCTAAATTGACTAATAGGACGGAGGCGATTTTGGCGATAAAAAGCGTTAGCTCCACTCAGGCCCAGAATAATTTCGGACAGGTTCTCGACGACGTGACTCAAAACCACACCCGCTACATTGTTGAACGGCGGGGAACTCCTAATGCCGTTATTCTCAGTTTCGACGACTTCTCAAAGATACTGAACGATGCAAAAGAGCGGCAGGAAATGGGATCAATCATCAGGGAACTTCAGCCGGAGTATGGAGTTGGGCAGGTAGTGACCCTTAAATCACGGGCAAAATAGTTCTTGAACCTATGGTGACAGTGAATAAAATAGGAAGGAGGCCCGCTGTGCAATTGCAGCTTCCTGCGATATCGGAAAACGGCAGAGATGCAAATAAAAGGAAGAATGGCAGCAGCTTCAGCGATCCCAACTTTTCCAGTAACAAGTCGCTACCGATCCACAGATGGGTCCCGTGGATTGCAGGCTTTTCAAGTGACTTCGTCAAGAGTGCCTTAAATGGATTTCTTAAGAAAAAAGGTACTGTCTTAGATCCCTTCTGCGGCGTCGGAACAACTGTCATTGAAGCCATACTTGGAGGACATAATGCCATCGGGTTTGAAATCAATCCTTACGCTGTCCTTGCCAGCCGTGCCAAGGCTAATGCATATCGTATAGACATAGATGAATTCACTTCTACAATCGATGACTTCCGGCAGTTTTATAAGAGAAAGATATCGTCGAACTATAAACCTCACAGTATCCCGCCGCAAGGATTCAATACCAGGGCGAGTTTCTACAGTCCTAATGTACTTCATAAGGTCTTAATCGTGCAAGATTTTGTTTTCACGATTTCTGACGATAATATCCGCGATCTGTTCAGGCTTGCCTTTGCCTCGACCATGGTGAGCTATTCCAACTATTCCTACGAGCCGAGCCTCGGCAGGCGTGTCAGCGCAGGACGGGAAGAAATCCATGACTTTGCTGTGGCAAAGGCGATTACGGATAAACTCACTGACATGGCTGAAGATATTGTATGGGCGCAGGAACAAATGGATCATAATAATTTAAACATACAAATCATTGATGACTCGTTTTTCCATTGCCGAAAGCATCTTTCATCTGCTTCAGTGGATCTTGTAATTACATCGCCGCCTTATCTGAATAATTACCACTACAATCGGAATACGCGGCCCCAGCTTTATTGGCTGGGATATGCGCATTCCCCGGTCGATTTGAAAAAACTTGAGGACCTGAACTTCGGCAAGTTCTGGCAGACAGTCCGGGATATTGCCCGGTTAGACTTATCTTTCTCCTTGCCCGATACTGACATCGAAGATAAGTTGCAGATGCTTAGGAGCCTGAACAAAGAGAAAGTACCTTATGGAGGAAACGGCTGGGCCAACTATGCTGCTGCATATTTCAATGACTGTCGCAAGTTCGCGGAGGGAATCAAGTACTCTTTGAAACGCGGAGGTACTGCACTAGTCGTTATCGGCAATAGCATATTGCAGGGCGTGATGATTCCGACGGATGAATACTTTGGGAAGATCGCGCAATCCACCGGGTTGGAATTAGTGAAGATCGACATTCCTCGTGCCACCCGTGTCGGCAACAGCATAATTCAGTCCGATGTCAGGGTAGGTAAAGCCAAATCTTCCCACCAGCTTTACGAGGCTGTTGTCGTTTTAAGAAAACCGTAGCTATTTCAAAGCGTTTCTGATTTTGGCTATAGTCCTATCCGGACCCGGTGACTTTCCTCTGAGTTTCTCGGCCCTGCAAGAATTCTTCTCTTGATTTTCTAAGGCTGTTTCGTGTTTGATAATTGGTGTCTGCTCATCACTTGAAGGAGGAGGTTCTTATGTCGGAAATAAAGAAGATGTACCGGACCATTATGTCCGACCATTTTCCTGATGATATGGTCATCAAATTCGGGGATCAGACCTTAGTTTATAAGAAGAGGACCTGGAAGATACCCGATCAAAAGACCGGCGAGTTGATAGAGAAGGGGCTACGCTATGGCGAGAATCCTGAACAGGAAGCAGCCCTTTATGAATTGGTAAACGGAAATCTGGTCCTCGGGGGCTGCAAATTTATTCAGCCGGGTAACGGCCTTGTGAGCGGCATCACCGAAGAGGACATGATACAGGCGGGGAAGCACCCCGGGAAGATAAATCTGACCGACCTTGATAATGGTCTGAATATCATTAAATTTCTGATGGGCCGGCCCGCAGCTGCGATCCTGAAGCATAATAATCCCTGTGGCGCTGCATACGGTAATTCCTTGTCCGATGCTTATGATAAGGCGAACATGGCTGACCGTATAGCGGCGTTCGGCGGATGCCTTGTCGTAAACAGACCGATGGACAAAGAAACCGCCGGGATGGTAAACAGAAACTATCTTGAAGTGGTTGCGGCTCCCGAGTTCGAAGAAGGGACGATCGATATCCTTGCAAAGAGAAAGAACCTGCGGATCATCAGAATCGATAAGATCAGAGATTTAGAGAAATACAAGACACTCCGATTCGTAGACTTCAAATCCCTGATCGACGGGGGCGTCATAGTACAACAATCTTCCATTAACAGAATTAATACGAAAGAGGACTTCCTGCCTGCAAAGGCGACATACCAGGGGAAGGAATATGTGATCGGCAGGCGGCCTGCCGAAAGTGAATATGCCGACATGCTCTTCGGATGGAATGTCGAGCAGGGTGTTACATCAAACTCCGTGATTTATGTGAAGGATGGTGTGACGGTTGGAATAGGCACGGGCGAGCAGGACCGGGTGGGTGTTGCCGAGATTGCGATCTTCAAGGCCTATACAAAACATGCGGACGCATTATGCTTCAGGCGATATGATATACCTTACAAGACATTTGAGCTCGACGTGAAGAACGGCAGGAGAAACGGGAATGCGCTTCTTGAGATAGATGAAGAGACAAAGAAGAACAAGGGCGGACTGATCGGGTCCGTGATGATCTCTGATGCGTTTTTCCCTTTCAGGGACGGTGTTGACGCAGGAATCAATGAGGGAGTCTCGGCAATAGTTCAACCCGGCGGGTCCGAAAGGGATTTCGAGTCCATCACCGCCTGCAATGAGGCCAATCCGAAGGTCACGATGGTGTTCACAGGTCAGAGGGCGTTTAGACATTGAGGTTTTCGACCGGCCTCAATTGATAAAGGGACCACAGCTATGTTGATCACGGTAAAGTATAAAAACGGCAAAATAGGCATGGTAGAAGCCCATCAATTAACTGAACTGATCGGGTCAAGAAAAATAAAAAAATTTCTTCGCGGTGAAGGGTGGGTTGCCATCGGTCTTGATCCGGTCAGACAAATCGACAAAAATTACAAAGGGCATGACAGACGGAAATCTTTCAAGGGGGGCAGATAAGGCTTCGAATTGGATTACCCTTGAATCTCACTCAGTATAGCTTACGGTCGGGAGGGTTTTTCTAAAACATTTCCGCAGTTTCGGGTTGACAAACAGGAGTTTTTTCCTCTATTTTTAAATCGGGGATGAATTCTTGTCGACACACGTCTTTGATTCCGCCAATTATACATTAAACATATTTGCTGTACCGACGTTTGTTACAGCCGCAGCAGTCCTGATCTTAGGGGCGTATTGCATTGTCCACGAACGTTTTTCCTTTATCAGCAGCTTGCTGTTTTTTATGTCCCTGTCCGTCTCGGAATGGCTTTTTTCTTTTTCTTTTATGTACTGCGCGAAGGGCCCAAATGTGGCCCTTTGGTGGGGTAAGGCTGCTTATCTCGGTTTGCCGTTTCTTCCATCCCTTATTTATCACTTCACTCTGGTAGTCCTCAGAATCTATCAGAGGTTCAAGAAGTATTTGTGGTTCAGCTGGATAGGTTCTGTAATCTTTATGATGTCGGCGCTGTGGACTGATCTATTGATCAGCGGGACATACCGGTATTGGTGGGGGTATTATCCGAAGTACGGGGTGCTGAGCATACCCTATCTGATCTTCTTTTTCGGGCTGATGTTCATAAGCTTTCGGCACTTCCGGATTGAATACAGGAAGGCCGTGCCCGATACCGCGCACCAGCGACGCATCAGGATGTTCCTGATCTCTTTCTGCATTGTCTTCCCCAGCCTTTTGGATTATGTAGCCAAGTATGGCATACCGCTTTACCCTTTCGGATATTTGCCGATTTTAGTTTTTCTTGTGATGTTTTCAAATGCAATTATAAAGCACAGCCTGGTGGACATAACCCCTGCATTTGCCGCGAAAAAGATAATCGATACAATGACAGGTGCGTTGTTCGTACTCGATCAGGAGGGAGTGATCAGGCTGGTGAACGGCGCTGCGAGGGAATTATTCGGGTATTCGGACAAAGAGTTGATCGGCAGACATATTTCGACATTGATCGACGATGAATTGTTCTCGGAGGGTATTGAGGTATTAAGGAATGCAAAAACAATCCGCAACTATGAGATGTCCTATCACAGGGGGAATAATGATTACACCCTGAGCTTTTCAGCCACTGTCATGAAGGACCGGCGAGAACAGTCTATCGCCATCGTATGCATTGCAAGGGACATTACCGGACGCAAGCGGTCAGAAGGTAAATTGGTCCAGAGCTTGGAGGCGCTGCAATCGGTTTATAAGATAGCGACGACTATACGTGATTCGTACGAGGCAGTGTGTGATCAGGTGGTATATAGTCTTTCTAATCTGCTCAAGGTGTCTTATGTCGCGGTGCAGCATGTGAAAGAAGACGGGCTGAAGATAATTTCGAGTATAACAGACGGTAAAATTAATCATAACGAAGAAATTTCCCTGGAAAATTCGCCCTGTGCAGCAATTATAAACGAAAAGGACGAGCCCTGTCAGATGAGGGGCCCATTGGGGGAGCTTTTTCCGGGGAATGAACTCATCTCATCGAACAGATTCAAGACCCATGTAGGGGTGCCGATAAAGAGCATATGGGGGAAGGTGGCGGTACTTATCTGTGCAATGGACCATGTAGAGAGGGTCTTCACAGAAGATGAGGTCCGCCTTATCGAGATATTTGCGAGGTATGTTGCATATGAGTTTGAACGGGACATAATGGAAAGCCAGCTGAGGCAGCTGGACAGGATGAGGCTGTTAGGACAGATGGCGGCGGGGGTGGCCCATGAAGTCAGGAACCCGCTGAATGCAATACTGGCGATCACGGAAGCCCTGTTTCAGGACATAGGGGACAAACCTGAATATAAGCCTTTTCTTGAACACATCCGGACACAAGTAGACCGTTTGTCGAGATTGATGGGGGACCTGCTGGACCTTGGGAAACCGATCCGGGCGTCCAGCCTGCACCGGGAGTCTCTGGCCGGGGTGAGCGCAGCTGCTGTGGATTTATGGAGACAGACGTCCTTATCGCGTACACACGAGGTGAGATTGATCATGCAGCCGGAGCAGGAGGACCTTGAAGTGATGGCCGACAACTCAAGACTCCAACAGGTATTTCTAAACCTGTTGGAGAACGCGGCCCAGCACAGTCCGGAGGGGAGTGAAATTCAGTTTGTAATCTCAACCCCCAAGAAGACGGCGGCCCGAATTTGTGTTATAGATCAGGGAGCCGGGGTGCCTCCTGAAAATTTAGAGAAAGTTTTCGAGCCGTTTTTTACAACCCGTAAGAGAGGGAACGGATTGGGATTAAGCATAGTAAAGAACACCATCGAGGCCCTTGGCGGCGATATAATGATCCGGAACAACGGGCACACCCCAGGATGCACCGTCGAGATCACGTTACCTATAATTCATGGGGACGTATCATGAATTCGGATGGAGTTAATCCCGGTTGAAGCTATATACTATTTGGCGTCCTTATTATCTTCCCAGAGGCCGAAGGCATTATTTTCAGTATCAAGACACACAGAAAAATATCCCATACCCGGCACTGCGGTTTTACGTACCATTACTTTGCCGCCGAGCTTCTCCACCTTTGCAGAGTATTCGTCCACCGAGGGGACATCGAAATAATTTGTGATCGGCTGCTGGGGGTGCTGCCTTTTCATCATTCCCCCACCTGTCTTCTTTGCACCCTCCATAGTGAAGAGCCAATAGTCCATCCCGGGTATTTGCTTGATCTCCCAGCCGAAGAGTTCCGAATAAAACTTTTGTGCCCTGCCGATGTCATCGGCAGGGATTTCTACGTGAACGATGGTTGACATCTGTAAGCCCTCCTTAAATCTAATGGAATAATTCCACCGTAGCACACAATATCTCCACTGTCAAATTGACCCAGACATTGTACTGCATAGGGATAGTGCCCGGGCATTTCCTTTGCGCTTGAATCTTCTATACTATATCGGTCATTATAAAATAAAAAGGAGTTATACATAATGAGAATATTTTTGTCTTTCATGGTGACAATCCTATTTTGCGTTTCGTCATATGCCGCCGACGCCGCCGACGCTGTTGTCGCAAGGGTGAACGGTACCGCTTTTACTCAGAAAGACCTCGAAAACGAAGTGGACAGGTTGATACCGCAGATCACATTCCACCGTGATGTGCCGCTCGCAAAGCGCAAAGATTACTATGGTCAAGCACTCGATGAACTCATTAACCGGGAGTTGGAGTATCAGGACGCAGTCGCCAAGGGTATAAAACCCGATAAAGAAAGAGTTGATGCACAGATGGAAAGGCTCAGGAAGAGGTTCAAATCGGAAAAAGAATACAAGGCAGCCCTTGATAAACAAGGCATGACGGAAGAGACTCTCAGAGAAATGATCGAAAAAGAGATGCTGGTGAGGTCTGTAATTGACAAAACAGTTACTGAAGCATCAGTGGTAAGTGAAGGGGAGTTGAAAGGATATTATGAAAAAAATACCTCAAAGTTCAAGCAGCCCGAAAGTATCAGACTGAGGCTCATCTCTGCAAATGACGAAAAAAAGGCCAATGAAATTCTTGCCAAGTTGAAAGCTGGCGATGACTTTGCAGAACTGGCGACCAACATGTCCGAAGACGACTACCGTGTCAGGGGGGGCGATATCGGTTATGTCCATAAAGGCAGGATGCTTCCCGAGATCGAAGCTGTGGCCTTCAAGATGAAAGTCGGTGAGACAAGCGGTCTGATCAAGTCGGGAAATTACTGGTATATCATTAAAGTGGAAGACAGGAAGCCGGAGCATCAGATGTCTTTTGACGATGTCAAAGATAAGCTGAAGAAAGAGCTTGAAGCGGAACGGGCGAAGGAACTCGGTAAAAAATGGATGGACGGTCTCCGGGCAAAGGCCAAGATAGAGGTATTATTAAAGACTGAATAACGTGATCCCGGATTTTTCCCATAAAACTCCGTGGTTTACGGGAAGATTTTTCTGCCCGAAATGCCCGATGTAATTTATGGTATAAAGGTGTTTACGAGTTTCATTAATTCTTGTGTCTGTATGGGTTTTGTGAGGTAAGCATTAGCGCCGATCGCAAGTGCCCTCTTCTTGTCTTCCTCCGCGCCTTCTGTTGTTATGATAATGACGGGAATGTCCTTATAAGAAGGATTGCTCCTCAGAAGGCTCACCAGCTTCAGGCCGTCCATAATGGGCATGTTAATGTCGGCGAGAATGATATCAACCTTTTCAGAAGACAGCTTCTTTAATGCATCGACGCCGTCTGTCGCCTCAATAACCCTTGACTGGGGGATCCTTTTCACGGCGAACCCTATGAGTTGTCTCATCGTGGGAGAATCTTCAACAACAAGGATGTTCGGCATCTACGCCTCCTTCATGCTCTTATTTCCTCGGTTTTTCTTTCAGGAGATCAAGGAAACTCTGTATAGTTGAGAGTTTTCTCTCCGACTGGGTATAGAGCTTCGAAGAAAATATGGCGGTGGCTGCATGTCCTGCGAGAAGATTGAAAAGTTCATAATCGATAGCAGAAAAAGAACCCTTCTGCGTAAAGAGTGAATAGATCGCTATAACACCTATGACGTGTTCCTTTATCTTAAGAGGGATACACACTATCGGACCGGCCAAATCAATCTTTGAGTCCGCAGCTTCCGCCGCGTCTTTAAGAAAATAACTTTCTCCTTCTTTGGCAACCCTCCCTATTATACCTGCCCCCATTTTGAATTTGGGCAGTTCACCGGAGGATAGTCCCTCGGAGGCCACAGGTATGAGTTCATTCATCTTGTCGTCCATAAGGAATATTACGAACTTCTCTGCCCCTATGAGATTAATTATTATTTCTATGACTATCCGCAGTACTTCATTAAAGTCAAGGGTCGAATGCAGCTGATAACTTGCAACATACAGATTGGCAAGCATATTGTTTTCGGTTTCAACTTCAACATATTTTGAGGCAAAATCCTTATTTTCCTCTTCAGTCTTCCTGTACCTCTCTAAAAGAGAATTGACCTCTTCTTCGAGTATTTTTACCCTGTCTTCGTAAAGTCTGACCTTTTCTTCCTTCCCGGATTGCTCGACAGATTCTTCGAGTTGTGCAATCATGAACCTGAGCCTTTCGTTCTCCTTAATAAGGTCTTTAGTGAATTCCTCACCCCTTTTGAAGATCTGGAGAAACTCGTCTGCTTTCTTTGAAATACCTGGCTCTTTTTCCATCAACCCTCCGCTCTGTGAATCATCACTCAACCTTTTTTGCACCTTTAATCAATTTTATCATCTCAGTGGGTATCTCCGGGAGAGGCAGCACTCTTTCGGCGGCGCCCGCCTTAATCACCTCCGAAGGCATTCCGTAAACCACTGCAGTATCAGCCGACTCTGCTATAGTATAGCCTCCCCTCTTTTTAATTTCCAGCATTCCTGCTTTGCCGTCATTACCCATGCCTGTAAGAACAACGCCCATTGCCTTACGCCCATATATTTCGGCTATCGACGACATCATGATATCAACAGAGGGGACATATTTGTCCGTACTTTTCGGTTCTTTTATGACGGCGACTATTCCCCGCCCGTTCTTTTTGAAGGTCATGTGAAATCCGCCGGGACATACGAGGACCTTGCCTCTCTCCAGTTCATCGCCGTCAGCAGCTTCTTTTATGCATACCTTTGAAATTCCGTTGAGTCTTTCTGCAAATGATTCGGTAAAGCCCTTCGGCATGTGCTGGCTGATAGCCACGCCGGCCGGAAAATCGGCGGGAAGCTTCGTCAATATTATCTTGAGAGCAGCGGGACCGCCTGTTGATGAACCGATGGCGACCGCTTCTATGATATTTTTTGGCCTGTCCATGGAAAACTTTTCAGCGGACTCTGCTGAAAGAAGTTCAAGGTTCCTGCTCAACTTGTCTATGCGGAAATCTTTTATCCCTTTCACCTTCCGCAAAAGGTCCTTCTCCAATTTCCCGAATTCGTTTGAGCCCATTCTGGGCGGCTTTGCAATGAAATCGGCAGCGCCGAATTCGAGTGCCTTAAACACCGTCCTTGAATCCGAATATGAACTGACAATTATTACGGGTGTCGGTCTGTTTTTCATAAGCCACCGCAGAAAACTGAACCCGTCCATCTCCGGCATCTCGAGGTCCAGGGTTATAAGATCAGGACTGAACCTCAGAGTTTTTGCCATCGCATCTATGCCGTCAGACGCTATGCCTGCCACTTCGATATGGGAATCCGACTCAAGCATCTTTTTAATGGTCTGCCTGCTGTACGCCGAGTCATCAATTATGAGCACTCTTATCCTAGACATTTTTATGAGTACCTGTTTTGGCCGGTTTCTGGTAGACCATATCATGTTTTAAATGTCTCAGATCAAAAGCGGTGGATAAATTTATCAATGATTCGGCATGGCCGAGCAAAAGATAGCCTCCTTCCACAAGCCTTTCGTAAAACATCTCGATCACTTTTTTCTTGGATGGACGATCGAAATAAATCAGCACGTTCCTGCAAAATATGATATCCATTGTACCTACTAATTTTACCTTAAATGGGTCAAGAAGATTAAGATGGCTGAAATTCACATATTGCTTTACGCCGTCAGATATTCTGAATAACCCCTTGACCTCGCTGAAATACTTGCCGAGAAAATACGGCTCCATCGCCCTGAAAGAGTTCTTCCCGTAAATACCGCTTCTCGCTGCCCGGAGCACCCTTTGGTTGATATCACTTCCGAATACTTCTATATCCCAGCCGTGGAAGAGCCTCTTTTCGAGTATCAGCATGGCGGTAGTATATGGTTCCTCCCCTGTGGAACAACCCGCAGACCATATCCTCAGCCTCCTCCTGTCCTTGTTTGTTTCTCTGAGTTCGGGGAGTATCTCTTCACTGAATGCCTTGAGCTGGTTCTTCTCCCTGAAAAAATAAGTCTCGTTGACGGTAATATTATCAATTATAGCGGCGAGTTCTTCTTCACGGTTCCTGTGATAAAGCAGGTGTCTGTAATATTCCCTGAAGTTGCTGAAGTGATGAATTCCTATCCTCCGTGAAAGTCTCTTTTCGAGGAGATACCTTGAGTCGTCATCAAAATATATCCCGCAGTGATCACGCACGAAATCTCTGATAAGTCTGAATACATCTTCCTCAAGTGGTATCTTCTCTTCTCTTTCGAACATTGGAATATTTTAAAACCCGGTCAAACCCAAGACATCATGCTCAGCTTCTTTTCAGGCTCTCTTCAATCAGCTTTTTTACTATAGGATCTTCTTCAGTATCAAAAAGTTTTTCGAGCTCATTTCTTGTCGACTTTTTCATCCTTTTGCTTAATACCTCAACAGCAGCCTTTCTTGTTGCCCAGTCACTATCATGGAGAAAAGGAATGAGTTCATCTCCGACATCATCGAAGACCGATAATGCTCTTATCGCTGTCCTTCTGACCTCTTTGTCGGGCGATGAGACCATTTGCAGTAATGCAGACCGTGCCGCGTCCCCGCCTATTTTACCGAGAGATTCTATTGTCGTCGTAACGACAAGCCCATTTTTGTCAGAGAGAAGCGCGATAAGAGGCCCGACAGCCTTTTTTTCTATCAGGATGCCGAACGCCTTTGAAACCGCTGCTCTTACAGAATCGTCCGAATCTGAAAGAAGAAGCGACAGGGCTTCAAAGACCCCTTCCCCTCCTATGCGGCCGAGGCTGAGGGCCGAGGAGACCCTTATATCGGGTTCTTCATCCGTGAGGGCAAGGACAAGAAACCGAACGGAATCTTCTGTCTTCAACAGGGACAATGCCTCAACACATGCCTTCCTTACGTCTACGTTTCCATCTTTCATTGCAAAACCCAGGGCATGCACTGTTTCCCTCGCCGCTATCCTTCCCAACAGCAAAGCAGCATTTTTCCTGAGCAGGGGATTTGATTCACGGAGCATCGATATCAAATCACCGGCGGAAAGCCATGATCTGAGGAGAGAAAGCGCCTCAACAGCGTTCTCCTGAACATCCTCATAGGGATCGGCAAGGAGATTCATTATAGGCTTAATGGCCTTCAGGTCACCGATCCTGGCAAGGCCGGCTGCCGCGATAGAACGGATATGTCCGTCATCGTCCTTGAGGAGGTTCTCGAAGGCGGTATAGTAAAGAGGAGAAGCTATCGCCGCCGCAACCTCGCAGATGAAACGCTTCTGATAAACGCTTTCCGTCTCAAAAAGTCTCAAAAGGGATTCCGGCTTTTCCCTGCCTATAAACACAAATGCCCGCCTGGCGTCATCTTCGACATCCTGCTCCTGGGATATTTCCAGGAGAGGGCTGTACGCCCTTTCATCCTTCATAAGGCCGAGGAGAAGAATGGCAGAAGTTCTCACCTCAGGTTTGTCCGACCAGGCATGAGGTATCAGCGTGTCCAATGCCCTGTCTCCGATAAGCCTTCTTATCTCACCCGTTATAAACTCCTCACCTGCGCCTTTGCCATAGAATTTCTCTATGCTCCGAAGGGCCTCTTCCTGCACAATTTTTGAACGGTCTTCCAAAAAAGGGATTATAAATTTAAGAGAATCAGGCTCTCCGATCATGCTCAGAGACTTTATGACAGGCACCCTTAGCGGTTTTTTATCAAGCGCCTTTATTAAAGCAGTCACGGCCTTCTTGTCTCCGATCCTGCCGAGTGCGTCCGCGGCCGGGTAGGCCGTCCATATGTCATCGCTTCCGATTATTTCGATTAAGGCATCCAAAACAGAGGACTCGCCCGCCTTGCCGATATGCTCTATAGCTGCAGCCCGTACATTTTCATCTTCGTCTTTCAGGGCGTCAAGCATCAGAGACAGGGACCTGCTGTCCTTAAAGCCCCCCAATACATCGATAATGAATTTTCTTACGTCACTGTTTGTAGTATTAAATGCCCCGATTAAAAAGGGCGTTGCTCTTTTGTTTAACCTCACAAGGGCTTCTATGGCGGAATTACGTGCGCCGGCATTGTTTTCCAGATAGAGGAGATTGATCAGCCTGTCTACATATTTTTCGACCGAATGTCCTTCGATGAGGATGTCTACGGCAGTATTTCTGATCCTCCAGCTCGGATCTTCCATGGCCTTCAGCAGAAGGCCTATGCATGTGTCATCCGATTCACCCCTCAGACCTTCAAGAGCTTCCCTCCTGACCTCTATGTCACTATCACTCAGAAATTTTTCCCGTTCCCGCATCTTCATCCATGGCGCTTTCGGCTTCTTTCAGCCTTATCTTTTCCTCTGAAGAAAGGAGGTAATCGACGTTGAGAAGGATGATTATCCTTTCGTTTTTCCTGCCGAGGCCGGTAAGGTACTTTTTCTTCAGTCCCCTGAATATCGCCGGCGGGGCCGTTATCTCCTGAGGATCAAGAGAGAGTATTTCCCTTATTTCGTCGACGAGTAGGCCTATTTTTTCATTGTCATAGTGGACCATTATGATCAGCTCTTTCGTACGGGAAGACTGAATGTCAAACCGCCTTCTCAGATCGAGCAGCGGTATCACTTCGCCTCGGACTGTTATGACTCCTGAGAGGAAATCAGGGAGTTCAGGAAGTGAATATACTTTTTGAGTATCCATAAATTCAACGACTTTGTTGATCTCGATGCCGAAATCTTCTTCCCCGATCCTAAAGACGGCAAACTTCATTATTCATATATCCTTTGCCCGCTATTTTTACACCTGTCATTGTCGAAGGAGAGTTTTTTTGGTTTCACTGACCCTCAACCAAGCCTGTCCTTATCATCATAGCCCTCAGAAGAGAAAAATCATTGTCGGACGACTTTTCAAAACTGCTGTAGCCTTCATTCATAGAATGGAGAATCGAGGCCCCCTCGGGCGTTGAATCTGTCAATGCGGTGAGCGCCGACGATAGTGAATCTCTGACATCGTTGGGTACTGACTTGCCTGCGCATATCATGACCCCGGGCAGGTCCTCCGAGAATTTGATCAACTTGATACCTTTATCCTTAAATTTATATGCAATGCTCTCTGCTACCCCGCCGGCGTCAAAGTTGCCGTTGATGACCGCGTCCACCACGCCTTCGTGGTCACCCACATATTCGTAATGAAGAAGGTCCTTTAAATCTATGCCGGCGTCGAGAAGCATGACCCTCGGGGCGACATAGCTGGAGACCGAGTGCGTATTACCGAAGGCGAATTTGCGTCCTTTGATATCTCTAACAGAGCCGATCTTGCTGCTGCTCTTTGCGATGATAACGGAGCGATAAGTCGGTCTGCCCTCCATCAATGTTCTTACAAGGGCTCTAACTCCGTATTTCTTGTTTGCCATAATATAGGTGATAGGGGCCATGAAACAGAATTGCGTGATCCCCCGGCCTATATCCCGCAAGGCTCCTTCGTAATCGGATACCACTCTCAATTCGATTTTACTGCCGATTTTTCTGCGGAGGTAGCCGACAAGAGGGTTAAATTTTTCATACATATCAGTGGGCGACGCGGAGACGGGCTCGATACCGAACCTCAAAGTCTCGATTTCTATGCCCGCAGAACTTTCATCAGTTAATTTAATCGGTTTCAGCTCCTTTGCTACGAGTTCTGCGTTTTTGAACAAACCTTTCAATGACTGGTTAATGCTGAAGACCCTGTCCATGTTATTCTTCGGGATATCCTTTATCTTCTCGATAGAATGAAATATCTGGTTTGCGCCAGCCCTCTGCTCATAAACCGCTTTGGCTATCTGCTGACTCTTCTCGGAGACCATCTCCACTGCTTCGGATATATGTCTCGTACTTATAAGCTGCTCGCCTGTTGCGGTCTTGACATGACCCGCAACATACTTCATTTTCTCCGTGGCCTTTGTGATGAGAAGAGCGCCTTTGCTCTGTTCCTGTGTTGTTCTTGCAACATGGGCAACCATGTTTTTTATTCTTTCCATTGATTCCGAAACGAGCCGTGTCGTCTTTGACTGTTCGGCTGTCGACCGCTCGATAGAGTTCGACATTTCCGCGGATTGCTTCGAGCTCTCGACTATCTTGTCAAGAGCGTCACCCGCATCTTTTGCAACCTTTAATCCCACCTCTACGGACTGGATCCCCTCGTCCATTGCAAGGATGGCATCTTTAACCTCATGCTGCACGGCCTGAATAAGTCCCGCTATCTCATGAGTCGAAAAGGATGTGCGCTCCGCGAGGTCCTTTATCTCATCGGCAACTACCGAAAACCCTTTTCCGTGTTCACCCGCCTGAGCGGCAAGAATAGCCGCATTCAGAGCAAGGAGGGTGGTCTGGTCCGTCACTTCATCGATAACGTTCAGTATCTTGCCGATTTCCTCTGACCTTACACCGAGTTTCTTTATATAATCGGCCGTTTTTTCGAAGGATAATTTGATGTTCTGTATACCGTCGATCGTCTTCTCTACAGAAGTTATACCAAAGGTGGATGCATCATTTTTCACTTTTTCCGAGAGCATAGCGGAATCTTTTGCACGCTGTTCAACTTCCTTGATAGAAGAGGAAAGTTCTTCGGCAGCGGCAAGAGTATCCTCGGACGCCATAGCGAGTTCCTCTCCCTTGTTCGCCACTTCTTTTATTGTCACCGAAAGCTGTTCTATGGACGACGCCGTGGAGTCAACCACGAGCGAAAGCTCCTGGGCGCTGTTGGCTACCTGGCCTATGCTCGTGACCATTTCCTGCATTGACGCGGCTTTTTCTTCCGTGGAAGCCGCAAGGTGTTCGGCATTCTCGGAAATTTCGGCGGCCGCCGAATTCATTTGTTCCAGAGAGGTCGCGATATTTGCTATCGATTCGGATTCGAGCACTGTACTCTCTGAAATATTCTTGAATTCAACCTCCACTTTTTCAGCGACCGCAACGACACGTGTCGAACCATCCTTGACCCTGTGGAAGATGCCTCCGAGATAATGGAGAGATTCATTAACAGCTTTGCTGATCCTGCCAACCTCGTCATCAGTCCCTATGTCTAGACGAAAGGACAGGTCTCCTTCGGCCATAGATTTTACAGCTTTTTCAATGGTTCTTATCGGTTTTATTACAAGTCTGCGCATTGTAATCCAGAAAAAGAAGGCGACTGCAGAGATGCCGAGGACCGAGATGATGGAATAAAGATTGTTCTCAGCGCGGAGCGCCAAGACACCGGCCCATAGAATACCTGCTGCCAATAAAACTATCACAAAGACTAAATACTTAAATTCGAGGCTTTCCTTTATACCCTTTTTCATAAGGCCCCTTTAATCCGAAAAATGCAGATATTGTTCAAAGATTTATTTAACTCGATGAATTTATCGAAAATATATTTATGCTGACAATCATAAAAAATATTCCTCGTGTGTATCAGAAGGTACACTAATGTATCGAAAAATAAATCTTTTCACAACCCCTGCATTTTCCTAATTATAGTTTTTCATTTAACAAAAAATAAAAGTTATAAATATAATGTTCATCTCAAATTAAGGGTCACCGTTTCTTCCATGTTTATTATTGACACAAACCGCTTATCCACTAAAGCAATGCCCTCAATGAATTTAAGTTCATTTTCGGAGAGATGAGAAGGCGGCGGCAGGATTTCCGACCTTGCTATACGTACTACCCCTATGACCTTATCCACCGATGCTCCGATTGGTCCCTTAGGTCCTTTGACTATCAGGATCTTTCCGGTGTTCCCGAAATTCAACAGCTTGTCTGTTAAAGAAAGTTTGAGCTTAAGGTCTATTACAGGTATGATCTTTCCCCTGAGCGAAGTTATGCCGAGGACATAGTCGGGCACTTTTGGGACCGCTGTTATTCGCTGATAGCGTAATATCTCTTTGAGCTGGGAAATTCTGAAGGCAAATTCCTCCTTCACAAGCCTGAAGGTAAGTATCTCGATGATTTCTTCTGCCTTGCCGGATCCGGAACTGGATTCTTTCACGGGCGGCTTTGTCTCCTCTTCTTTGTTCGTTATTTTTTCCGGGGAGGTTGATTCGCGTTTCTCCACGGGGTTCGTGTCCGTTTTTCTTTGTCCGGTGCGTTCTATCTGCGGTTTCGTATCAGGCGCCCGGCCGGGGGCAGGTTCGGGAAGTTTGTTTTCGGGCTCTGTGCTCAGGTCTTTAGATGGTTTTACGGACTGGCTGTCCTGCGATTGCCCATGCATGTCGCCGGACTTTCTGAGTTTTTTTCTAATTTTCGCGATATCCATTCAGTCCGAGTTCCCTTGCCGCGTCATGAATAAGAAATTCATCTATGATCCGGAGTTCTCTCCCGAATCCTTCAAGAAGGGCGGATGTGGCGAGGCTGTTGATAATACGCGGTATCCCCCCCGAATATCGATATAGCCTCGTCAACGCATCTTCTGTAAACAGAGGGTATTCAAGCCCCGCGATTTTCAATCTATGCTCCACGTAACCTTTTATCTCATCCTCTGCCAGAGGTCCAAGATGATAAAAAAAGCCTATCCTCTGCCGCAGCGGAAGATACGCCTTGTGATTAAGTCTCTTCCTTAAATCAGTCTGGCCGACAAGTATAAGGCTGAGCAGGTTCGTATAGTCAAGCTGAAAATTCGTGAGGAGCCTTATCTCCTCGAAGGTATTCTTGTTGGGTATCAGTTGGGCTTCGTCTATGATAATTACGGGCGTTATCCCGGCATCATAGTCGCCGTAGACCTTTTCGTAAATAGCATCGAGCAGGTTGTCCTTATAATTATTGGGGACATTTATATCGAAATGTTTTGCCACCGTCCTCAGAAATTGCACAGCCGTGAGCCGGGGATTGATTATCAGGATTATCCTGTATTTCTCGCCCATGGAATGTATCAAAGCGCGGGTTAAGGTTGTCTTGCCGCTGCCGACCTCTCCGGTGAGCAGGATGAGTTCCTTCTCTTCTATAGCGTATTGCAGCCTGGCCAACGCCTCCTCGTGGTTTTTACTGAGAAAAAGATACATCGGATCAGGCGTTTTGGAAAAAGGCCTCTGCTTCAGTCCATAGAATTCCTCATACATGGGTCATACCCTCCGGCCTCAGTAATGATTTTTCGATTACGGACTCCACATCGAGGACGAGTATCACTTCGTGCCTTCCTATCTCTGCGGCTCCCGCAAAGCCGGGCAATCCCTTGAAATATTCACCCAGAGATTTTATTACAATCTCCTGCTGGCCCAGGATATCGTCGGCGAGAAGCCCTAATTTCCTTTTGCCGAATCCCACTACGACCGCAAAGGACATATCATTTTGCCGGGTCTCTATGCCAAACATCTTCCCGATGCTGATTATCGGGAGCATTTCGCCCCTGATGTAGTAAACGTCTTTCCATTCTATGGTCTGTATCTCGCTGCGCTCGATAGCGACGGTCTCGGATATCGTTGTCAGTGGTATAGCAATTCTTTCTTCGCCGACTTTTATGATGAGGGCTTTGATAATAGCCAGGGTGATCGGCAGTGTAAGGGTAAAAGTCGTACCCTTGTCCTTATTCGTAAGGACTTCTATAAAGCCGCCTAATGCGGAGAGTTTTTCCTTGACAATATCCAGACCCACTCCCCTCCCCGAGAGCTCGCTCACATCATCCTTTGTGCTGAAGCCGGGGGTAAATATGAGGCCGATAATATCCCTTTCTTCAAGTTCGACGCCGGTCTCGATCAGGCTTTTCTCCATGGCCTTCTCCTTCACCTTTTCCACGTCAATGCCGCCGCCGTCATCGGTAACCTCGATGACTACATAGTTCCCCTTCTGGAAGGCTTTGAGGACAATACTGCCGTGTTCCGTCTTGCCTCTTTTCTTTCTTTTATCAGCCGGCTCTATGCCGTGGTCAACAGAATTCCTCACCAGATGCATGAGCGGATCAACTACCTCTTCGGCCAGGGCTTTATCAAGCTCTGTGTCCTCGCCGTACAAGGTAATATCGATCTCCTTTCCGGTCTCCCTCGAATAACGCCTTATCACCTGCGCCAGCCTCGAGAATATCTGCCCGATCGGGACCATCCGTATCTCGAGGACTTCATCCTGAAGTTCTGCGAGCCTTCTTTCGAGTGTCTGGGAAATCTTATACATATCGCGTACAATGGGGGAGTAACCGTGTGCTTCGGACATTTCAGTCCCGATCCTCTTTATGGCGTCCTTGGCGAGGGTAAGTTCGCCGATCGTATTGAGGATCCTGTCAAGTTTATCAATATCAACCCTGACCGTGGTTGTCGTACTTTTGATGGATTGTTCCTGTTTCTTCTGCGGCCGGTATTCCGCCTGCTTTGTTTGCGTTTGGACGAGTGTCTCCATGTTTCCGCCAAATTGCTCTTTCAACCCTTCTGCGGGAGTATCGGAAGAGAACATAAGGTTGAACCCGATGGATCCGTCAGGAACATCCGAGGACGTGGGCAGGGTGGAGATAAGTTCTCCTTTTGATTTTATTTTTTTTGTCAGGTCTTCAAGTGAAGTGTCAAAGGAAGAAAGCTCAAGCACTGTTTTAAGGAGATATATTCCACGGCCGTTTTTTATATTTGTCTTAAGTCTGTGTTCCTCGTATTCCGTAAGGACCTTAAGGATGGAGTCGTCAATCAGTCCCTTAATGTCCGGATCGCTTTCACTCTCCGTGAGTGAGGCCCGGAACGTCTTTATGTCATTTATAGGCCTCGTGAGGTCTTGCTCACCGTCTTCTTTGACTCTGTCCACAGCGGACCTCAGGATGTCGATGTTCTTAAAGAGAAAATTTATTACATCTCCGGTGATATTCATCTTCCCGAGCCTTATATCGTCCAGCAGGGACTCCAGGGCATGACCGAGGTCTGTCATCGACTGGTTGCCGAAAAGTCCCGAAAGCCCTTTGAGGGTGTGCATCGAACGGAAAAGCGCGTTGATGGTGTCGGGGTTTACGGCTGTCTGATATGTATCCTGGATCTCGAGCACCAGCTGCTGGCACTCGAACAGAAGATCTTCCGCCTCGGCTATAAATTCTTTCTTCGAGGCCTTCATATATTGAAGGCCTGTTTTATGACTTCCTGAAGTTCATGGGCCTTAAAAGGTTTGGTGACATAAGCAGCGGCGCCAAGCTCCATGCCTCTTTTCTTATCTTCATCGCTTCTTTCCGTGCTCACTATTATCAAGGGAATGTGGCTGTATCTCGGGTTGTTCTTAATGAAGCTGATGAGCTCAAGGCCGTTGATGTCAGGCATGTTCACATCGGTAATGACAAGGCTGAATTCCGCTGTAGGCAGGAGTTTTAATGCTTCGAAGCCCGAACCCGCTTCCGTGGTGCTGAATTCTCCCATCTCCTCGATAATGGCCCTGATGAGAGCCCGCGTCGTGACTGAATCTTCAACAATAAGGACGGATTTAACGGATTTCTCTCGATCCATTTTTCTAAATTCTAACAGATTGAAATAAAAAAAACATTATCACTCACTCCTTTTTTCCATCTCCCGCAGCCTTCTCTGGAGCAATGATTTTTCAAGGGCCAGCCCGGCCTGGTCTATGAAGATCTCGAGCCCTTCCGTCTCTCCGAACTTTTCTCCTGTCGAGAGGTTATCACAATAGAGAAGCGCTGCAACACTGCCCTCAGCGATGAGCGGAAAAAAGGCGACTTCGCCGGGCCAGGCCCCGCCTATCCCCGCTATCAGCGACTCAGTTACCCTGTCTCGTTCAATAATTCCTTTATAGAGACGCTTTTCCGAGATGATCTTTTTCAGAAAACCGCTGTCCTCATAGGGCACAATGATCTCTCTTATCCTTTCGTCGGGCTTCTCGATATCGAGACCGAACTGCCCGAGGCCTACAATCTCCTTGTCCCCGACCATGAACAATATGCCTCTCTGGAAAATATCGCTGGCAAACCTGAGTATAAGGAGGGTTATCTCCGACGCCGAATCCGGGAACCTCAGCTCCTGGGTGAGCGCCTTCAGTGATATGATATCTTTTCTTTCAACGGGAGGCTGGACCTCCCAATCTTCTTCCCATGTTTTCTGATCTTCAACTCCCGCGGGTCCTTCCGCCCGAATGGAAGTTGCCTGTGTAGACTCATCATGCACCCTTGCCCCTTCCATCAAAAGATATTCAGGACTCATTCCCTTTGAGATCTCCCAGCCGAGGTCGGGAATGTCGACCTTGCCTTCCGGATCGATATCATCGGGTTCAAACTGAAAATCACCGTCCTGCCAGAAGAGAAGGCGGTATATAACCTTCTCTATCCTCTTCCGCGTGATCTTTTCGAGGATTTCTTTATTGACGGAACCGAGCTCGTAGAGTATTTCGGGATAGGACTTTGCCGGCAGCTTTTTTTTTAATTCCGTGGACAGATTGTAAATCGTGTCTTTTATTATTCCGGCATTCACGAGGTCTTCACCTATTGTCTGTTCAAGGTCGTCAGTCTCTGCCCTCATAACAAGGCCGTTTTTAAAGATGATCAGCGCGCTCCCGCTGCTGCCTTTCAGAATGAGAGTGCCTGTTTTTTTGCCTATACTGAGGATCTGAAAAATATCAGAGAGAGCAAGATCCTCAAGTCTTCCTACAAGACTCATCGAAAACTCCTTGGTAATTATAAATAATAATGGAGTATATCAGGTGAAATTATAGAGTGTCAATGAAGGGAAGAGGGACCGCGCCTATTGGATTGCCCCCGGAATTTCAGGCTGCTTTCTGCTGCACGCATCATTTCAGAAGAATTCTTCACCGGAATCACTCCAGACTTCAAAGTGGAGGAAGAGGCGTTGTGACAACGTATGCAGAGAAATGGATCAGGAAGGCTGACTGATCAGCCGGACTGCCTGTCTTGGGCCGGGTATCTCTATCTGCCTCTCCTGGAAACTCTCCAACACCGCCTGGTAGATCTCAGCCTGCGCGATCACAAAATCTTCAACGCTTACCCACGGCTTGATGGAAAAGGTGATAAATGAATCTCCCAGCGCAGCGATGCCGACAATAGGAGCAGGCTCCTTCAATACGCGGGGGTCCTGTTGAAGGATATTGACGACCGTCGTACGCGCCAAAGTGAGGTCTGTACCATAAGCGATGCCTACGGTCAGGTCCAGCTGACGGATCTTGCCATAATTGTGAAGTATCTCTCCTACAATCTTTCTGTTGGGTACAATAACATTGGAATTGTCCGGATGAAGCAGCGTGGTAGAAAACAATGCGATATCGGTAACCTGTCCGTACACTCCGAGAAGTTCAATGTATTCACCGATCGTGAAGGGTTTCGTAAAAATTATGGTCAGACCGGCGACGAGATTACCGAGTATCCCCTGCATCGCAAGGCTTGCGCCGACGCCGACCACGCCAATCCCGGCTATCAAAGGCGTGATCTGGACCCCCATTTGGCCGAGAGCTATAATTCCGATAAAGGCTATGATCAGGAGTTTGACGACCCTGACAATAAGGCTACGAACCGGCTCGTCGAATGCTTTTTTTGTCAGCCAACCCCGCATGGCATTGCCGATCCAGCGGGCAATGAGCAAGCCGATGCCCATAATAACGATGGCGGTAAGGATCTGCATAGCATGACCGATAAAATATAAGATCAGCTTCTCGACGAGTTCCGGTGATTTCAAACCTATTGCCGATTGCTCTGCCATGCTTCTACCTATAACAAAAATATCATGGGCAGAAGCATTTTACAACATAGCACATTGTCTAATTCCAAATTGAACTATCCCTCTATCAGGCTTTTCCTGCCAATGTGCCGGCCTTGTTATTTGTATAATTGCAGGTTTTTGGATTGGTGATGATATCATTCGCAGCGCTGCATATTCACCAACGTTATAGTAAAATTATAAATTCGATTGTGTCCCAAACGGAGGCGATATAATGTCCGGAATTACGAGGGTTATGTTTTTTATATTTCTGTGCTCATTAATTCTCAATGGATGCAGCACGCTCCCGGCCAAGAAGTATATGGAATTCACGTTAAATCCAGCCCAAGTTCATGAAGAGTGTATAGAGTTGTCACCGGGCGACGTATTGAACTATGAGTTTGACTGTACAAGATGGCCTGTCAACTTTGATATCCATTATCAGGAGGCGGGGCATATGATTTACAAGTTTACGAAGAGCAATACAGCCTTTCATCGAGGCAAGTTTTATCCTGACAGGAAAAGGCGTTACTGTCTCGCGTGGAAAAATATACATTCATCTCCAACACGTCTGAAATATTCTTTAAGCGCCACAGGGGAATGAATGGCACCTAGAAATGTTGTGCCACCTGTTCGGGGCGAGGGACAGTGCACTAAAACTGCGGGAAGGAGTTGTTCATGATACTCACCTCATAAATTACAACTCCGAGATAAATTATTATTGCCAGCGCCAGGGAGATTCTTGTGAGACAGAAATGATTGAATACGCAGAAAATGAGGACTGCCGCAGAAGTGAACAAAAATTTTTCCAGCAAAAAAGTCATATCGCCATGTTCCAAATATGTTGCCATAATAGGGTTGGCCTCTGCTACGACGTTTTCTTTCACTAATGCGAGGGTGAAATACGCATCGAGCATGCTCAGGCTCAGAAGAAGCAGCAGTGTTACGAACAGCCGCGGACCATAGTGGTCTACAAAAATATGTTTTCTCTTGTCCTCTTTTCTCCTGACCGTCCTTCTCCGGCCGCCGGAAATCGTGTATTTGCTCAGGCACGGTGTCGACCGCTTCCTTCTGTCATCAATAGTTCTTCTCTTATTCATCGGTGCTTTAGCCTATCCTGTCTTTTAAAACAATAAGCAACACCCAACTTATTTATTATAAATTCCGACGACACAAATCAATCCTACCTGAGTAGGATATGGTCGCTGCCGCAATCTCCCATGAAAGGCAAGATCAATATCACGCGACGCCGGAACTCTTACCTGATCTTCAGCATTCCTTCAGATGCCCGGGTATGGCCCGGAGATATTTTCAAGGCCTTCCTGAAAAATGCCGCTGCCCTCTTCGGGAAGCCGAGACCCAGGTAAACAAAACCGAGTTCGGCGAAATACTTTGCATTCTGAGGATCGAGTTCGAGTGCCCGGCTGATAGACTTCTCTGCAGCACGGAATATATTTTCTTTCATGAGGGTCAACCCGTAATAATAATGGTATTCGGGCGTCGCACCTTCGAGATACACCGCTTTTCCAAAAAGCTGTTCCGCATCCGGTAAATTATTCCTTCTGAGCTGGACCTTGCCCTCCTCAAATAACTCCTTTGCCCTGTCCGAGTTCGAGACCGACTGTGCAGGTTTGACGGTTGCCGCCTCGTCATATCTCTTCTTCTTCGTCGGGTCCGACAGCGTCGCATATGCCTCGTAGACGTATGAAAAGATATCGCTTAGTTTGTCTTTAAGGACCTCGTCGGCAAGGCGTTGATGCATATCCGGATGGAATTTCTTTGCGGCTTTATAGTATGCGATTTTAATTTCATGGATCGACGCGTGACTCTCTAGGCCCAGTACACCATAAAAACCGAGGGATTTGTAGTTTTTATGAATTTCCACAATCTCGTCCTTAAGTGAAACATCAATTTCTCGTTCTTTTTCTTCGGACATTTCCTCTGCAATTTGTTCGGATGTCATGCCATGAGAAATTCCGTGGGCCTCTTTAATAGTTATTATCCTTACATCCAGCAAAGCACAGACGGTCTTAAGGGCCTCTCCTCTGTCCAGCTGTGATATCAGGATGATCTCTTGAATAGTCGTTTTGCCGTCCGCATACGTAATGATCGTTTTCCCTGAATTGTCCAGCCTGAGATCCTGAAAGAGATCAAGTGGGTCGTCTGACAAGGATATAACTCCGTCCGTGGAAGGCAGTATGCTTTCAAGGCGATGAAGATCTTTTATTCTTTTTGTCCCGTAATATATAAGATTTGCGGCAGACAGTTTCAGGGCCGGCGCTTCTTCAGCCGGCAGCGGCATTTCCTTAAATGCAAACGTGCCCTCCTGCGCAGAAAAAAGACCCAGGATAATTTCCTCTGCCTGATGTTTAACCAATTTAAACAGTTCCAGGGGCTTCAGATAGCCGAGCCTGACGAGCATAGCCCCCTGTCTCTGTTTTGTCTTTCCCGTCTCCGCTATAAACCGGTCGTATTGTTCGATAGTTATCCTTCCCTCTCTGAGGAGCAGTTCGCCGAGCCGGTCTTCTTTTCGGTCCGACGCGGAAAAAATCGGGTCTCCATTTTTGACATAAACCCTCTTCACTATGCCCCCGGTTTCGAAGGTCAACACGCCGGTTTTCTTACTCCTCCGCAGCCCGATTAGCGTGTCGCTCAGTCTGAAATCCTTGATAAGTCCTTTCATCTCCCCTATAAGCTCGATTCCTATTACGAGCCAGGACTTCCTGCTCTTTGACCATACGACTTTGCCGGCAGCTCTGATCTCGGGATCAGCGGCAGCCAGGTCAACGACGTCCCCCTTTTTTAGCTGGGAAGCGGCGTCAACTACCGCCCCGACTCCGGACAGCGAGTAATCTATCATCCTGGCTTTGAACTGCATCCCCCTTAATTTCAGATCGAGATCAGAATGCTTGGGATATCTTTTGAAGTGCCTTCTAGCTTTTGAACTCATGGTTTTATTGAAGTGACAGATGAGGAAATCACCGGCGCCGAAAGGAGGACATGCCTGACATACATTTGCCCAAAGACCTCCGACTTCGTCATTGCTAATTATAGGTCAAAGATAGGCAATTTTAAAAGATACGGCAAACCGGGACTCCAAAGGAGTTGTGGGAATTTAATATTGACCTTAACGTTGCATTGAACCGGAGGCAGATGCGCTGAAAAACCCCTGCAAATCGACAAGATTTTATTCTGATACACGTGACCGCAGATTTCACCCTGCAGTGCATTCCGGAGAATTGCCGGCAGGCCATATGTAAGGGTCATAAAGGTGTCGATGGCAGGCCTTTTTCATCATCCCGAAAGCATTCGGGACATCCTCAGGTGAAGTTATTTTATGCAACTGGTAAGTTAATATTATCGGCCGTCAAGCGAGCTTGGTTTTGTCGATCGGCAAACTCCTTATGCGCTTGCCCGTTAGTGCGAATAGGGCATTACAGACAACGGGGGCTATCGGCGGCACGCCTGGCTCTCCGATGCCTCCCGGTTTCTATCCTCTGAGAATTTTCTTAAATGCTTTTACAGGTTACAACTATTTTTTCTTGTGAGATGCACAGAATTTCGATTTCCCAGCTGCGGAATTCTTACATTGCTTTCCTTCTTTGGTTTTTGCAGCACATTTTGCTTTCATTGCTGTTGCCATGTTCCCTCCTTGTTTTAGTTTAGATAGATTGTATCACATTAAAAATAGATTGGAAATATTTATAATTTATTTCAGAGGGAGAGATAAAATATCTGACCATTTTCTATTATGGATTTCTATATGAACTGCTGCTCTCTATGAAGACTTGAAGATATGTTGATAACCAGGAAGCACATCACACCATTACAGTTAAGCCATCGATCTATTGTTGAAGAATTTTCTAATAATGTAGAAATGGGGAAAATCTTAATTTTTTACTTATTCTAATTGCTTACCGGTAGCCCTATTATAGCGCTCCTTATCCTTCTTGCTGGGCGGCAAGTCGCTCTTTTCGATCAATATGTACTCAGAGAATGACCGAACTCTTTATGAAGAGAGGTGACGATGTATTTTTTTCCCTTCTTACAGAGATACTCATACATTGATTTCACAACCGCATCCGTCTGGATGTCATTCCATTTTGGCACTGCACTCAGATTGATAGATTCATTAATCATATTTGAATAAATCTTCGTTAAATGTAGCAATCGAGTTCTTTCTTCTTTACATTCATATTCCAAGTAATCCATCTCCTCTATAGCATCATATCCTCTTGGCTTTTTGTTTATCGTTTTCACCCAGACTCTAACGAATTTCTTAGGCAAATCCTTCATCAAAGCGAAATCAATCTGCGGGTTAGTACAAATATACCAGGAACAATTGATTTCATATTCTTCAATGCTTTGTTTATCGATATAATATTCATTATTTTCGCTGTCAGCAAATAGTTCCCAATCTGAAGCTTGTGATGAATGGACCAAAAGCAGTATAAAAATACATATCATTAGAAACTTTCTCATAATATTAGATAGCATCTCAAAACATAATAAAATTAAATAGTATTGACTCATTCTGATCATATCTTCGGTGGCGGGTAAGTCAATTCTACCTGGGTAGGGGATAACGATATTCTTGTTTATTATGATTTACCAGGGACTCTCCGTAAAGCCGTACGTCTTTGCCCCGAAAGAAACACCGGGTTTTTCTCAATGCCAGTAGAGCAAAAAACTGGCGCGGTGACTATTGGGCTCTACTCTATTTCTCTGTTATTCTGGGGGGACCAATCTCTGCCAGATTTTGTCCGGCGCCTTATCGAAAAGAATATCCGGGTCGCTTTTCAGAATAATCCAGTCGTTCCTTGCAATTTCGGACTCCAGTTGGCCAGGGCCCCATCCTGCATACCCAGAGTAAAAACGGAACCTTTGATCAGGCTTTCGATTCTCGATTAGTCGTTCCAGTAAGTTGGGGCTCTTGCTTATGTAAATATCATCGAATACCTGTTCGGATGCCTCCGGCTTGCGCGGGGATTGAATGATCATAGTTATCTGGTTAAAGGCAACGGGCCCGCCAAAGTACAAATTCTCAGTCGCCTTTTGAATCCCTTTGACGTTCGGAAATACATGAAGAAGTTTTGTCTCGGTAGGCCGGTTGATGATTAGTCCTACAGCGCCTCGATAGTCATAATTGACCAGTAAAATAACTGTCTTCGCAAAACGAGGACCACTTATTTTTTCACTTGCGACCAGGAATTTGCCTGCCGATAGACTTTGATCTTTATATGTATGAAAGTCTTTCAATGATGGAGGCGTTAAATACGACGCTCGCACTATACGCTCAGGAGACACAAGAGTGTCACCATTTGGAATGGCAAAATATGCTGATAATAAAAGCATGATTATCGAGAGACTGACGACCGCCGGGAGTTTATTAATCAAATCCTTTTTTATATACATAGTTAAACCCCCGGTAGTCCTATTCAATTGCTGTGTAAATAATCGCTTTAACTACCTTTCCAATAGGTGTCTTTTTATATTCTACAATTTTTTGGTTTTATTGACTGGTTTATTGATTTTCAAGTGTAATGTTATATAGAAAGGGGCCGTCAAATTATCACAATTAGAAGAGGAAGTTATCGTGAACTTGCCGTTAGACTTTTAGAAATAGATGCCACTGAGTATCTATGAATTTAGAAAATATTCTCTAACTTTACTAAGTCTTATGACGTTGCTGCAAAAGTGCCTTAGCAGACTTAGCTAATTTTGCTGGAGATGCCCCCTTTTTAGAGAAGAATTCATCTGCTCCAGCATTCATAACCTTCTCCTTTATATCTCGCGCGTCATGTCCAGAACATACGATTACTGGAAGCTCTTTCCATTTTGGGTTTGTCTTTAAAACTGATAGCACCTTTAAACCATCCATTCCTTTCATATATAAATCAAGGATTATAAGGTCTATGTTCTGTTCTGCAATAAATTTCATAGCTTCTATTCCATCCATTGCTTCTATAACACTGAACCCTTCTTTAGATAGTGCACTCTTGATAGCTTGTCGTGTCGTATTGCTATCTTCAACCAAAAGAATATTCTTTCCTTCACTCTCAGATTGGGCAGATTTTTTTGTTATGCTTTCAATTAATTCTTTAATCTTACCTCCCTGCTCAGCGTTCAAGTCAATAAACATCACACCCATCCCAATTCCTGGTTGACAATATCGGACTTGTGCCTTAAAAGTTAACTTCTTCCCTTTAAAAGGAATCGTTACATCAATCACACTATTTTTTTCATAAGATTGTATGGCAGAAATATAAAGACCGCCTTCACTTATGTCCATACTCGTAGATATTCTTGTACCGTCTATTAGGATGTCCTCTCTGAAAGGAAATCTTTCGCATTTCCTGCGTTCTTTTTCACCTTTATTATCCATTTTGTTGATTATACTCTGAGAATACTATGCTGGCAATTGCGATTATTAACTACTACTGTCGTTTTATTGATTCTTGTTTGAAATGTTGTACTGTAGAGCAAGATTTATAAATCAAACTTTCAGGAAGAAGTTTTTGCCTTTCCATTAATCTGCAAATTTATGAGATGCTTCTAAGACATCGCAATAATAAAAGCGGTTATCCCTAAGAACGATATCGCCTTTTGTGTGCGCGATTCTCTTTTTAAAGATCGGCCCGTCATAGACAAAGGAATGAAATTCCCCGTTCTCGCCACAGGGGTCAACAGTGGGAGGAAGGTCGTGGAGGAACTTCTTATCGAACTCCCGCCCCACAAAGCTCTTATTAAAAACCTGCGAATCAACACAAGTAATGACCGCTTTAAAGCCCTGATCGATAAAGGCATGGGCAAGTTCAGTACTATCTTCCTTCCATATAGGGAATATCCCCTTCATTCCTAAATTCGCCAGATTGTCCTCCCGGTATCTTCTCAGCTCCTCCAGAAATATGTCTCCGAAAGCGACAGAGGTGACGCCTACTTCTTTGTACTTTTCAAGGGCTGCCCTAATCCTCGATTCGTATTCCTCGTTGGAAGACTGCTTCGAAATAAATACCTTTTCAAGAGGTATACAGAGAAAATCCGCCTGCTTTTCAAGCAAGGCCCGCCTCACACCGTGCATGCTGATTCTATCGTAATCTTCAGTAATAGTAGTCAACAGTCCGGTTATCTCATAACCGTTAGTCTGCTTCAGTTCATACAACGCCATTGCACTGTCTTTCCCGCCACTCCAAGTAAAAAGTACTTTTTCAGTCATTTTGTTAAGGTCCACGCTGAACAAATCTCCATATATACATTATTTTCTTTTCCTTTTTACTCACTGCTGACTTCCAAATAAAGCACCAGCTCATAAAAATTATATCACAGGTGCGACTTTCAGAAAGCAGTGTTGCCTGCCAGGCTTTTCTGAAATGCTGTGCATTAGGCTCACTGCCGATTCATGAAACCTTTTGCAATGTGGCGATGAACTCCTGAGGATTGGAGACACTCAAGAGAAGGCAATAACCTTTGTTTGTTGGGATGTAGGTAACCGCCTTCTTAGAAGTTATGAAGGCGAGCGCCTTCTCACCGTTCTTCAGCTTGAACCACCCCGATCTGTAGCCTGGAAGGCCCACACCATTTGTGCGCAGCACCGGTCGATACTCATCCAGTTGTTCAAGATTGATTACCACTGCCCTTTCTCTTTGCATATCGGCAAGTGGGATTGACCTGCTGTACATATCGCTTAGAAGAGGAAGGATATTGCGGGGATTAAGAACTGACTACTGGGTCACTACTGGAGCTGCCAACAAAACAAAAAAGTGGTGCTTGCTTCCTCTCATATCTCAGCAGTTTGTACAGTTTGAGACATACAGCTTAAGACTTTTACGTCTACAACCTACGCCCTGCTACTTTACATCCTTTCTCTGAGACTGAGAAGAGCAAGACCACCACTTTTGGTAAGCCGCTCTTTAATTTACTTATACGCCTATCTAAGGTGATTGTCAAGCATTACTTTCTCATCATTTATTTTCCCAACCAACCTCAACAAAATGTGATAGAATTCTCAAAGCGTTTTATAAAACCTTTCGAAAAAGGAGATTTGTATGAACATTAAGATTGATACACCCGAATTAGTCACTCCGATATCAGCTGCGGTCCTTTTGAACACCCTTCGCCTTGAAGAACTAATAGCCTTACAAAAGGGCGAATCATTTGATCAAAAGAAGGCCTTAGAATCCATTATCACGTTATGGTGCGATCTCACTTTGGCAGTCTTTAAGAAGATGACGTCTGAACCGACCACCTCTAAGCCCCAGTAACCGATTATCGGTAATGTCATGAGGCAATGCCACTCGTTGAGCTAATCTCAAAAGCGGGGTGCGGGCGTTCTAAGGCTATGTAGAAATATCCCTCTTCCTATGTGAACCGCTGCTCTCTATGAAGACTTGAAGATATGTTGATAACAGAAGGAAGAAGTTGAAAGCGCAGAATCTTCGGGCAGCTTATGCTCAGATATGCCGCCTATAAGGCAAAGTAAAGAGCGGACCAAAATAGACAGCCCGACAGCGTCAGGACTTTTTCAATGGGACTTAAGCGGTTATTTTTAAAAATAAAATAAACGCTGAGCGGTGAAGTAAGGAAGCAGGCTGTAATATAGATCCACTTCGGTAGGGCATTACTTCTCGTTTTCTCCCGGAAAAGAGAACAAAACGGGCATTCGATCTCGCCTTCCAGCCGATGTCCGCAACGGGCACATCTGACCACGCTCAAGATTTCGTCAGTTTTATCTTGATCGTTCGTCATATTTCTATTCACAAAAGTAATCGGTAGCTTCGTCCAGCACGGTTCGATGTCATATTTTATTTTCTCACTATTTCACGTGAGATTCGGTAAGCCGTTGATAGCAAAGGATTTATTTGGTGCCGAAGGCGGGATTTGAACCCGCATGATATTGTCGTAACATATTGATATTGCATCATTTTTTATCAATGTTAAAAGTCTTGGTGACGGTCTGGTGACGGTTCAATGAAAGTTTCTGCATATCAACTCTTAAACTTGCTACCTCAGAATGAGCATATTTCTCTGTCATCTTTATTGTGCTATGTCCCATAAGTTTACTCACTTTATACAGCGTTGAGTCACTATTTACAAGATTAGATGCAAATGAATGTCTTGTAGCGTCATAGAGTCTCATACTCTTATCAAGTTTAGCTTTCTTTCTAACCTCAGCCCATATCCTATCAAGTGTATCGAGTGAATAATGACGGCCCGTCCTCGGATTAACAAATAAAAAAGCTTCTGGAAGATTATTTTTAACGCGTTCTGTTATATAATCCTGACTCTCCAAGTGTATCGGAATTATATAAGACTTTGATTTCTTCCCCTTCCTCTTTTCCCGGTATGTCCTCGAACTAAAAGTTGCAGAGATCACGATTGTCTGTGTCCTTAAATCAACATCCTTAACCTTCAATGCTCTCACTTCAGATGGCCTACATCCATGAAGCATCAAGAATGCAAAAATAGGCTTATCCTCATCCGGCACAAGAGCAAATAATGTTACCTGATCTTCCTGTAATACCCACTTGAAGTTATACGGGCTCAATTCCACGTCCGGGAAAGCCGGGACAGTAACTATAACCTCAATATCATACCGGCAGTAATTAAGAAAAGTCTTGAACAAGTCCAGAACATTTTTTATCGACTTACCGCTGAGGTTAAATTTCTTTTCAAGATGCTCTTTAAAATTGATGATATGAATTTTCCGCAGGTCCCTCACGTCTACTGTCTTAAAATAATCTTTAGCAATATTAATCATTCTCTTATAATCCTTCTGATAGCTCGGAGCTATAGAATCAATCTTAAAATTAAGGAACCTTTTGCAAAGATTCATAACATAATATTCTTCTTGTTCAGACTTAACATATCTACTCGGGTCAAATGTGTGATTCTCAATTTCTACCCGCACATGCGCCAACATATCATAAGTTCTTTGATTAGTGTCCAGACCCTTTCCCTGTGTGTCACAGAAAATCCTGACACGTTTACCCTTATAATGAATATCAAGATAATAACGATTAGGTGTGGTCTGGCAACCGGAGGGACATGCAAATCCATGCTCATCGACATATACAAAAGCATCACCACAAACCGGACACTTTGAATCCCGGTCTCGCAATCTTATAATTCCTGTTTCTCTTACTTTAGGCAAACAATCAGGTGAAACCATATTATTGATAGTTTTAAACATGGGAAAACCCCCCTTTTTCGTCAAAACTGGTTACATCGGCATCGTTAAATTCGATTTAAGCCCCTATTTCGAGACAAGACATATTCCTATACCTCTTCTAAAAAGGATCACCTTCAAATTTTATAGTTTTATACCACTCGGAAGGAGCACGCTTATAAATAGGAATCTTTACCCGGTGAGTATACTCCTTACCATTTATAAAATAAGAATCAAAAACAAGACCATAAGCATTACCATTCTGCCAAACAAACTGGTCCCATAATTCCATACCACAGCCGCGAGGAATCAGATAATCAATTGCACGACAAATACTCGTCCACGACTGCTTAAGCCACCCGGATATCCGGGAAGAAGAAATCCGTTTAATCTGATATTCAGAACTCAAAGAAGTACTAAGTGCTTTTTGCATATATTTCATAAGATAAGAGATCGAAGGACGATTAACACGCCGGATTTCAACACTGTTACGCATATCTCCGAACTTCCAAAAAGACTGAATTTTCCTTATATCCTCACGGTCAAAAGAATCTTCAATATCAGTATCAAATCCTATTATCAAATGCCAATGGAGAACAGCATCACCATATT
This sequence comes from Thermodesulfovibrionales bacterium, assembly GCA_963716185.1. Classification (GTDB taxonomy): domain Bacteria; phylum Nitrospirota; class Thermodesulfovibrionia; order Thermodesulfovibrionales; family SM23-35; genus CAVZMO01. Next base: position 1,391,409 of record OY970295.1, on the reverse strand, counting down.
TTTCTAATCTTTCTTCCTGAACCTCAACAGTCCAGACATAAAGCAAAGGCCCATACCGCTTTCTCATAGCAGACATAAAATTATTTATATGCTTAGGCTGATAAGACTCCTTGCTCTGTGTAAGAATAATATGTTTCAAAAATTTGGGAGTAATCTTCAAAGAATTTAGGAAACCAAGAGCAATTCTTTTATACCGACTAGTAGATTTATCAATCATAGCCAACTCACCAGTATGAATGTTTTTAATCTGAATATATTCCCGGTTTCCAACATCACCCTTCACAGTCTCGATGTCTTTGCAATACATAAAAACCCCCTCGTAAAGATTTTTAAATAAATAATTCAATAAAAATAATAGTAACAGTAACAGTTTGATAACTTCCCATATATATACTAAACCCCATGGGAAGACTTCCAGACACCTCCTCAGGGTGCCGTCCAGACCCCTCCGATCCACTCCGGGGCAAGGCCGGCACCATAGAAGAATCTCTCTTTTTACCAATTCTTACCAACTTATCGTCCTCATAAAACCTTGTTTCAGACCAGCCATTCTCAAACCTGATACTTTTACCATCCATCTCTATACGACCTCTTCTTTTATATGATGTGTTGCAGTTATGACCATATATAATAAAGTCTTCACAGCTACCTGCCAACGTTTAGAAAGATACCTCATACGTCAAGTATTTCTCAGGCATCTTTCTTTTTTGCGGCAACTCTTAATTTTTCCTTAACGCCCGTTTTAACGCCCTTCAGTTTGTCTTGTGCCTTCCAAACGGTAGGCCCCCACGCTTCCCTTATACCTTCTCTAATTCTTTTCAGTTCAGGATTACTGTTTACCCATTTCTCGAATTCTTCCTGATCGAATGCTACTCTGCTCCCCTTAAATTCCTGTAACATACCTCTAAGCATAAAACTAACAAAATCCGATACTGAAAATTTACGAGGCACTTCCTGTAACCCCTCATACACGTCATCATCGATAGATAAAGTCAATTTCTTTCTCATAACCCACCTCTCAAGTTCCTTTTCAATCATCATATTACAGTCTATACGTATTGTCAACTATATTCGTTGACGTGATGTGTTGTAGTTGTGACCATTATATATCAAGATATCAGTGCCGCCTGGGCTGGAGAGATAAGATCTGCTCCGCTTCTCTCCAGCGGCAGGAAGGGGCATAGCAAGACTTGTGGACGACGCTTATAAAGAGAAAGACTTCCGGCCTTAATATCAACAAGCAGGTTTTTCGACTCAAATATAGGCTATTTTGAATTCACCCCGTACCAAACGGCCATCTTTTGCACGGTTCACCTACAATTGTGTGTTTTTGACAATGCGGGGAAAGTGCTTATTAGCGGGAGGAAACAAACGGATAATGCTACCACTTAGCAGCCGATACAGCCGCTTGTTATGTTTTACTCTTTCCCGGTATCAATAGCCTTTACATCCTTCGCATGTTGGAGGACAGCCTGTAATTGTTTTGAGTCTAGCCCTCTTGCATGAATAATCTTGTTGTCTTCGGTGGTTATCATTACTTCGCGACTATTTTTGGCTTTGATGAAAGCGATAATGACTGATGCCAATGAAACGCACAGAGATGCATTCACGATAACCTCAATGACTTCTGATGATGCCATGACTGTACCAGAACGAATCTTGCGCATTTGATATTTTACGTCATTGTCGTTAAGCAACGTGCGCATCGGGCCAAAGCTGTTCTTAAAAACGTGTATTGGAAGAACTTCCATATAACCTCCAGTTTTAGTTTGTGCTCAGATTCAACATAACGCGATGCATCAGCCGGTGGGCCACAGAGGATTGAATTCAAAATAGTGGCTAATCCCACTGGGCTGGATGCTTTTGTTAGCCATTTCTAATAATCTATCGTGCCGTCAAAAAGGTTCTAGATCAGTGACCTCCGGCTCTGGCTCGTACAAAGTATTCAGCTTTAAAGACACACTGTTAACAAAAGCTTCTCGATCATTATCAGAGAGCCCATTAAAGATGCCACAAAATTCGAATAGAGTTTTATAATCCACATTTTCACGAGCTTCCCAATATTTATATTTGAAGCCGCTCATTATTTCTGTTATTGGAATGTATTTTGACCACTTATAATTTTGGATAAGATCATTAAGATGCGAAAGCCAGTTAGCTGCCGAGTCAGAGTCTAAGCGCTCTTGCAAGGTGAAGCGCCGCACCATATTTAAGTTGTCATCGATATCATATAAAATGTCCGAAAGTAGTTGATTAATTTTATCCTGCATTTGTTCCAGATCCGCCATATTAAATTCACTTGCAAGTTTCTTAATATCAATGGTGAGCTTGTCCTTGTCTTGAGATGTGCTGGTGCTTTCCGCAAGTGATCTTAGATGCTGCTCTATTTTGTCGAGTCTTTTCCCTAGCAATTCGACCTTTTCGATTGCGATTGTTCGTTCCTTTGTCAGTGCCTCATAAAAAAAGCCTGCCCACTGCTTTCTCAGAGTTTCTCTGATATCTTCAAATGATTCAAACGGAAAAACTGCGTTGTTTATATCAAGACTATAGATTATGTCCAAAAAATAAAAAACATACCTGTATGCCTCTTGAGGAAAGGGATATGTGGCGTCAAATCGCTCTTTAATATATGTACGTGTTTTTTCAACATCTGCTTCCTCAATTTTCTTTTCTGAAAAATGTCGTGCCAGTTGCTTCGAGAGCGTTCTCCTGTAATTTTCAAAATCGTGCTGTACGAAGCGATTTAGAAAAATATATTTGGGTATACCAACTTCGAGAGCTTTTCGGAATTCTTGCAGGGTGACAGAGTCTGGCACAGCCCCCTTGTCACTATGCCTATGGTAAAGACTGCCATAGTTATTCCCCACGATTAGAATGAAAATATTACTTCTCGTAATCTCCTCTTTACACGCATCTTGGACATGTTTCCCTAAATCATAAAAAATGTCCCCAAATTCGCTCATTATTGGCTCATAACCTATTTCCTGAATAAAACGCCGAAGCTGAAACCTAATCTCCTGCAGGTCATAACATGTTGAGCTAATAAACAGTCTTGGAATTGCCATAATACGTATGTCTCCTTTTTATATTACTAAGGCTAACATTTATTTTTAAGCGTATTCCATATTTGCTTACGAGATTATAATTTTAAGGAGCGATTGTCAATCAAATTTCTCGAAGAACTTTCTTCAGATAGCTGATAATTCTATATATAGTGATGTCATTCTTATTAATAAATAGAATACACTTAATTATACAAGTCAATAATTCTCGCCGGATTTTTTGAGGAATCTCTGTTGAAACATTCATCTTTCAGATTCAGTTTTCCGATGCGTTGTTCAGGAAGGACATTGCACTGTTAATTATATATGCAAACAATACTTTTGGTGACGGTTTGGTGACGGTATTATATTACGAAATATTCGGATAACACATTGATATCAAAGGAAAAGATTGGTGCCGAAGGCGGGATTTGAACCCGCACGGGTTACCCCACACGCCCCTCAAACGTGCGTGTCTACCAGGTTCCACCACTTCGGCAGGTCATCTATGCTACTACAAAAAACGGCGGGTTTTCAAGATGATCCTAAAACGACAGACTCTAATCAGGAAATGAGTTTCTCATTGATTTTGATTTTGATACTTTTTTTCAGGCCTTCGACATATGATTTCAGCGCTTTATCTTTTCTGTCGGAAAGTATTGCCTGACTGATCATCTTCCTGGCCTGTTCGTCTCCCGAAGTTTTTGCTGACTGCAGGTCCGCGTCCGTCACATCAGCGGACAATTCTATCAGGTTTTTCATCTTGGTCAGAGTGAGCTCCTGTCGTTTTAAACTTTCAAAAGCTTCAGGAGTTATCCTGCTGAGCCGCAGCCTGTTGAGGTACATTTCCTTATCGAACACGCCGTTGTTCATAAACGCCGGGTCATGCGCTATAGATTCCTGAAGTTCTTCATCGCTTGCGCCGATACCCGCTTCTTTAGCGGCTATAAGGAGGACATGTTCATCGATCATGGAGTTCAGGACGGTCTCTTTCAGGTTCAACTTTTTCTCCATATCTTCGTCGAATTTGTCCTTGTAGATCTCCCTGTAAAAACGGTATATCCTGTCATAGGTCTTCCAGTAGTCCTCCGCGCTTATCTTGTATTTTCCGACTTCTGCCACAACCTCGACAGTGCCTGTTTTATCGACAGTGCCGACACCCCAGAATACAAAAGAGAGTATCACGATAAAGAAAAGTACATAAAAATATTTTGCATGCTTGCGCATCACCCTGAGCATTGATTAATACCTCCCGGTAAAATAGTCGTTAAGAATGTCCCTGTGATCAAAGGCGATCACCTCGGGCAAGTTGTCTCTGTGAAATACCCCGATTTCCTTTGCATCATCACCTGCGATAGCGCTGCCCCGCGCCTTTGCTATAAAAACCGTGGTTATCGTGTGATGCCTCGGGTCCCTCTTCGGATCGGAATATGTATGAAACTGCCTTATGAGTCTGGGATCGAGCCCTGTCTCTTCTTTTGCTTCCCGTATTGCAGCGGCTTCGATGCTCTCTCCATAGTCAACAAAACCTCCGGGCAAGGCCCATCCCTCAGGCGGGTTCTTTCTCTTTATTAAAATGATCCCTTCTTTCACTTCTATGATAAGGTCTACGGTAGGCAGAGGATTTTTGGTGTTACGGCTGCTCTTCAAATCTCATCTCTACATCTTTTTCAGGCACTATTGTCGAGACAGCGTGCTTATAAATGAGTGACTCCGTATTCTCCTTTAAAAGTATTACGAAATTATCGAAACTTTTTATCATGCCCTTCAGCCTGACCCCGTTTGTGAGATATATAACGACCGGTATCTTTTCCTTCCTAAGCTGGTTCAGGTAGTTGTCCTGAAGGTTAGGGCCTTTGCTGGCATTAGACATGACCTCTTCTCCTCGTTTATATTTTCATTCTAACATAAATTATTTCTCTTAATATTGCAAGGCACAGGATTTTCGGATTTTCGGTCCGTCGTCAGAACAGGGTCTTAAGAACCTCGTTAACGCGCGCAAAAGACTCGCGGCTGTCATATATGCCTGTTATGTCTATCCAGCGGATACCTTCCTCTTTCCTGAACCAGGTAAACTGCCTTTTGGCATATCTCCTGGTCCCCTTCTTGATAAGCCCTACGGCTTCGTCCAAAGAGATCTCCCCGCTGAGATACATCGCAATCTCCTTATATCCGATGGCCTGCATAGGTGTCCGGTCAGGGTTCATCCCCAGGATATTCTTCACTTCCTCAACAAGGCCTGATTCGATCATCCTGTCAACCCTTCTTTCGATCAGAGCGTAAAGCTCTTTTCTGTCACGGGTGAGACCTATCCTGATAAACTCATAGGGGAGGGGTTTGGTGAGGTTTTTCTGCATCCCGGACATGCTTGTCTTGCTTTTGAAAAATACTTCCAAAGCCCTTATAGTCCTTCGTATGTCATTCGGCGTAATCTTTTCAGCTGAGGCGGGATCAAGTTCTTTTAAATAATGAAATAAATAACCTCTTTCTTCCTCCTCCGTAGCGAGAAACTTTTTACGGAGTACCCAGTCCGCAGACGGACCGCTGAATATCCCCCTGGTCATCGCCTTGATATAAAGGCCCGTGCCCCCCGAAATGATCGGTATCTTTTCTTTTTTATGGAGGCCCTCAATGACAGGCGCAACCATGGAGATATACTTCCCCGTGCTGAAGGACTCCCGGGGATCAACGATGTCGATCATATGATGTTTGACGATCTCTCTTTCTTCGGGCGAAGGCTTGGCCGTTCCGATGTCCATGTGCCTGTAAATCTGCATTGAATCGGCGCTGATTATCTCTGTATTCAGTTCTTTTGCGAGGAGGATCGAGACCCCGGTCTTTCCGACGCCCGTGGGGCCAAGGAGGATGATGACTTTATTCATTTCCTCTTGAACATCTTCTTAAGGTCGTCGAGGGAAAAGAAGATACGCGTCGGCCTGCCGTGAGGACATTGGCCGGGGTTTTCCGTCTGCTCCAGATCGGTGATGAGGTTTGAAAGCTCATCATGATTGAGGATCTCTTTGCCGCGGACCGAACTGTGGCAGGCAATTCTTGCCGCAAGCGCCTCTTTGAACGATTTATCCGGAGGAACACCCCCGATCATGCATGATGCAATATCGGAAAGGATACCCCGTATGTCGGAGTTTTTCAAAACATCAGGCAGAGAACGGACAACAATGGTCTCATGTCCGAAGTCATCTATCTCTATCCCAAAATCTTTGAGTATCCGGATGTTTTCAATGATGACCGCATATTCTTTGTGTGAAAGCTTGACCTGCATCGGGAATAACAAACTGTGGGAGCTAAGACTTATCCCCTTTAGAAATTTTTCATAGAGGACTCTTTCGTGGGCCGCATGGTGGTCTATGAGCGTGAGGCCTCCCTTGCCTGAAACGGCAATAAATGTGTCCCCGAGGTATATAAACGGAAGCGAAGCCTTATATGTAAGCTCAAGGTTTTCAGACACTATAGATCCTTGAGAGGCAGAGGGCGAGGAAAAGGGCGCCTGATATGTGTCCGAAGGCGGCCCGGAATAGTCTGTCGCAGTCATATCCGTGAATTGTTTTACGAACTCGGCCCGCTCCCCCTTTACAGTTTCCCTGATGCAATCCATTACAAAATGATAGACCGATTCTTTGTCCTGAAATCTGACTTCACGTTTTGCCGGATGGACGTTGAAGTCTACCTTTCCCGGATCTATGTCAATGAAGAGAAAGAAGATGGGGTGCTTGTCACGGGGAAGAATGCCTTCGTAGGCGCGGTATACGGCATGGGAAATGGACGGGTCCTTCACAGGCCGGCCGTTTATAAAGATGAGCTGATGGGATTTCATGTTTCTAAAATTATCGCCTTTTGTTACATAAGCGTTCATCTTTATTTCTCCCCCCCCTGCGTTTGCCTCTATCAGACCGTCCAGAAATTCCCCGCCGTATATCTGCATAATGCGTTCTTTAGGACCCGAAGATATGGGTACGTCCACGGTCTCCTTATTGTCCGAAAAAAGCCGGAAGGCTATCCACCAGTGCGACAGCGCCTCCTTGGTGACCGTATCTATTATATGGAAAAGCTCGGTACTGTTTGATTTGAGGAATTTTTTTCTCGCAGGGGTATTAAAGAATAAATCCCTGACCTCGACAGAGGTCCCGACGGCGGGAGAATCCTTTACCTCTTTTACCTCTCCGCCAGCAAGCTCAACATACAAACCCGAAAGAGAGTCTTTACTTCCCGTGATGAGTTTGATCTTGGAAACCGATGCGATCGATGAAAGGGCCTCTCCTCTGAACCCCATTGTTTTTATATGGAAAAGGTCGTCCTCGGCGGCGAGTTTGCTCGTAGCATGCCTTTCACAACAGAGAAGCGCGTCTTCCCTGTCCATGCCGGTCCCGTTATCAGATACCCTGATGAGGCGCTTCCCGCTGTAAAGGACGTCGATGCCTATCTCTGTACTGCCCGCATCGATAGAGTTTTCGATCAATTCTTTCACAACCGAGGCAGGTCTTTCTATGACCTCTCCCGCTGCGATCTTGTTTCTTAGATCAGGAGGAAGGATCTTGATCAGAGGCATTAGACATTTTAAAGGGACAAAAAAGAGTAAGTCAATCCGGATGGGCCGGGAAACGTGATACCTCCGGGTATTCTGTGGTATATTTATCAATAATTATATCAAGGAGGCGATTTATGGACATAAAGGCATATGTTCTCGATAAGGCATCAGAGGCCAAAGAGGGGGCGAGGGTACTGGCGAAGGCATCTTCGGGCAGAAAGAATGTCGTTCTGTTCGAAATGGCGAAGGCCCTGCAGAAAAGCGCGAAAGAGCTTATCTCGGAGAATAAGAAGGACATAAAATTCGCCAAAGAAAAAGGTATTTCCAGGGCTTTGATAGACAGGCTGACATTGAACGAAAAACGTGTTGCTGAAATGGCACAGGGACTCATAGAAGTTGCCGCCCTGCCTGATCCGGTGGGTGAAATTGTAAATATGCGGAAAAGGCCGAACGGCATGGGTGTCGGCAAGATGCGTGTGCCTATCGGGGTTATAGGGATTATATACGAATCGAGGCCGAATGTGACGGCGGATGCGGCAGGACTGTGTCTTAAGGCGGGCAATGCCGTTATTCTCAGGGGAGGCTCCGAGGCCATTAACTCAAACAAGGCGATCGTAAATGTTTTGAGGAGTGTTGCAAAAAGGCACGAACTCCATGAAGGCGCGGTCACTTTTATAGATATACCTGAGAGGGAGGCAATTATGGAGATGCTTAAGCTCGAAGGAATGGTCGATCTGATCATCCCGAGAGGCGGCGAAGCTTTAATCAGGGCCGTAACCGAAAATTCAAGAATCCCGGTGCTTAAGCATTATAAGGGTGTATGCCACATATTTGTCGATAGCTATGCCGATCTGATTATGGCTGAAGAAATATGCTTCAACGCAAAGGTCCAGAGGCCGGGAACCTGCAATGCGATGGAGACAATGCTTGTTGATAAGGCCGTCGCCGAAGGGTTCCTGCCGGATATGCTCAAAAGATTTGAAAAAGCAGGAGTGGAGTTGAGGGGATGCTCTAAGACACTGGCCGTCTATCCGGATATAGTCGATGTGAAGGAAGATGATTATTACAGAGAGTATCTTGATTTGGTCCTGAACGTGAAAGTTGTTGAGGATATGGACGAGGCCATGGAGCATATAGCCAAATACGGATCCGCCCACTCCGACTCCATAGTCACCATGAACTACGATAAAGCAATGAGGTTTTTGCGGGAGGTTGATTCCTCTGCCGTTTTTGTGAATGCGTCCACCAGGTTGAATGACGGCTTCCAGTTCGGCCTCGGCGCCGAGATCGGGATCTCGACAGGTAAAATCCATGCACGGGGGCCTATGGGGCTTGAGGAGCTGACGTGCACGAAGTTTATTGTATTAGGCAACGGGCAGTTAAGGGAATAAAGTAGAAAAGATTCAAGATACCGATACAAGATGCAGGATAAAAGACATGCATCGTGAATCATGCATCGTGAACCCTCTAGCATGGTGACCATATGAAAGTCGGAATCTTCGGCGGGACCTTTAACCCGATACATTACGGCCATCTCAGAGCGGCGGAAGAGGTGAGGGAAAAGCTCGGGATGGACCGGGTTCTCTTCATACCGTCCGGAAGCCCGCCTCTCAAAACAAAAGAGATCGCAGAGGCGAAGCATCGATATGAGATGACGAGGCTTGCAATCCTGAAGAACCCTTTTTTTGAACTGTCGGATGTAGAACACAGGCGGGCAGGCAGATCATATACGGTGAATACCGTTGAAGAGCTGACAAAAGCTGATCCCGGCATAGACTTTCACCTCGTCCTCGGTATCGATGCCTTTCTCGATATCCCTAACTGGTGGCGGCCTGAAAGGCTGATCGAATTGACTGATTTTATCGTTATTTCGAGACCGTTGTTCAGGTTCATTGATCTTCGGGCATCACCGTATTTAAAAATTAAACAAAGCTCGTTGAAAGATCTCGACAATTCAGTTACAGAAATATGCATGACCGCGTTGGAAAGCGGAAGAAAGGTTTTTCTCCTCCGGTTGACCCCTATAGGGATATCCTCAACCGAGCTCAGAGGGCTTATAAAACGGGACAAGAGCATAAAATATCTGTTGCCACCGGATATTCAATCCTATATAATTATTAATGGACTGTACAAGAGTTGAAATTGACAATTTTAATTTTTAACTTTTTAACTACAGACTTCTTTAAGAAAGGGGGGAAAACCTTTAGACAGTAAAGATAAAGCTCTCAAGGCAGCAAGGGCAGCACTTGACAAGAAGGCGAAAGACGTCCTTGTTCTTGATTTGAGGGGCATTACTACAATTGCAGATTTTTTTATTATCTGCTCCGGGGAGAGTACCACACAGGTAAGAGCGATAGAAGAGCAGATCGACGAAATATTTGATAGGGAAAATATCAAGCCTCTCGGTATTGAAGGGTTGAGTCACAGTCACTGGATATTGATGGATTATGGAGATGTTATTGTTCATATATTCGAGGAAGGGACAAGAGCATTTTATGAACTCGAAAAATTATGGATCGATGCTAAGAGAATCCAGCTGTAAGCCTGCCGTCATCAATGAGTAAACTGACCGTCTTCATATTTGTCTTGTTCCTGGCGGTACTCGCTTTATTTGCCATCAACAACCAGGAAGCAGCTATTGTAAGAATACCCTTTGGTCAGGTTTATCAGACCCCAACTATAGCCCTTATCCTCCTTTCGATCGCCATCGGCGCACTCGCAATGCTTTTTGTTTTCGTAGTCAGAGACACGAAGAGGTATGTGGATAACCTGCAGTGCCAAAAAAGGCAGAAGAAAGAGGCGAAGGTCCAGGAGTTGTATTCAAAAGCATTGAACTACATATTTGCCCATCATGACCAGGCCGAGGCAAGAGAACTGCTCACGGAGGTCCTGACGGAGGATCCGGAACATCTGAGCGCATTGCTTCAGCTCGGGGACATAGCCCTTTCAGAAGATGATTTTCAGAAGGCGCGTGAATATTTTCAGAGGGCGAGGGACCTTAATCCCAGGAATATAGAAGTTCTGTTGGCCCTTGAAAGGCTTATGGAAAAAACTGGCAGGTGGCCTGACGCCCTGAGGTATATCGAAGAGATTCTGGATTTGGACGATAAGAACCTGGCGGCCCTGTACAAAAAGAGAGATCTTCTGGAGAGGCAGGAGAAATGGGATGATCTCGTGTTCGTCCAGAAAATGATACTGAAGAATGAACATACGGAAAAGGATAAAAGCCGTGAGCGGCAAAACCTTGTGGGGTACAAGTATGAGTACGGAAGACACAGCCTCGAAAACGGCGCACTTGAAAAGGCGAAGAAGGCTTTCAGGACCGTAATAAGGCTGGAGAAAGATTTTATCCCCGCAACCCTGGGACTCGCGGAGGTACTGCTGAGAGAGGGCGAAGCGGAGGAGGCGATTAATCTCCTCGAAAAGAGCTATGAACAGACGTCGTCCACCATTGTCCTTTTAAGGCTCGAAGATTTGCTGATCAGTGTGAATGAACCGCTTAGATTGATCAGGATATACAAGAATAAAATATTAAGAAATCCCCAGGACCCGGTCATTAAGTTTTTTCTCGGGAAACTTTATTATAGGCTTGAAATGATAGACGACGCATTCGAAACAATGGTATCTATCGATACCGGAGGCACTACATATCCGGAGATGCACCAGCTTATGGGCAATCTTTATATGAAGAGGAGCCAGATCGAAAGGGCGGTTCTGGAATTCAAAAAGGCATTGGATTCCAGTAAATGTGCATTTAGTCTGTCTTACAAATGTAATAGCTGCGGCAACATAGCTTCTGAATGGTCGGGTAGGTGTTCTAATTGCAAGAAATGGAGCACTTATCGGGTAAACCTTTCAGCCGGCTAATCGAAAAAAAACCCCTTAATAATGCGCATTGATCGCGGTTTCAGTCAGGCACAGCGGCATAAAAACCTTGACAAAGCAGGATTCGGGTTTTCTACCAATATATTCCTTCCGAATAAAAATAACCGGCAGTCTTGATATCTGACCGCCTACAAAGGAGCTGCTGTCAAGCTTTTTCTGCCGCTATGCCTTCCCGGGTTAATCCAAGGCATCTGAAATAATCGTTTTTGCTATAATAACGTCAACCGTTTAAACAGATTAAGCGGTTTGAGCGGCTATACGCGGGAGGTTTTTTACTTGGAAGAAAAGTACGATCCACAAAAAGTTGAGTTAAAGTGGCAGGAATACTGGTCCGGGAGAGGGATCTACAAGACCAGCATAGACCCGTCGCGGAAAAAGTTTTATTGCCTTGAGATGTTTCCTTATCCCTCCGGCGAGATACATATGGGGCATGTGAGAAACTATGCAATCGGCGATGTGATAGCAAGGTATAAACGGATGCGCGGATACAATGTGCTTCACCCGATGGGATGGGATGCTTTCGGCCTGCCTGCCGAGAATGCTGCAATAAAGCACGGTGTTCATCCCGCGGAATGGACATATAAGAATATCGAGAACATGAAAAAGCAGCTTAACCGGATGGGGCTCAGCTATGACTGGGAAAGAGAAGTGACCACGTGCAGTCCTGAATACTATAAATGGAACCAGTGGTTTTTCCTCAAGATGCTGGATAAAGGGCTCGCCTATAGAAAACATTCCTACGTAAACTGGTGTCCTTCCTGCGCTACGGTTCTTGCCAATGAACAGGTTATTGAAGAAAAGTGCTGGCGCTGCGACAGCGTGGTTGTCCAGAAGAAGCTCGAACAGTGGTTTTTCAGGATTACAAGCTATGCCGAAGAATTGCTCCGGGAGTGCGAGGAATTAAAGGGATGGCCTGAAAGAGTGGTCCTCATGCAGAAAAACTGGATCGGCAAAGGTGAGGGCGTTGAGGTGGATTTTCCTCTCGAAGGAATGAGCGAGAAGTTGAGGATTTTTACGACACGGCCTGACACTTTATTCGGTGTGACCTTTATGTGCATTGCGCCGGCGCATCCTCTGTCGGAGAAGCTTGTGAAGGATGCTGAAAAACTCGATGCTGTAAAGGCCAAATACGGCAAGGAAACAGAGAAGATAGGCCTTTTCACGGGCCGGTATGCAGTAAATCCGTTAAACGGAGATAGAATTCCCGTCTATGTCGCGAATTTCGTGCTCATGGAATACGGAACCGGTGCGATTATGTCTGTGCCGGCGCACGACCAGAGGGATTTTGAATTTGCAAAAAAATATGAGATACCGATAAAAATTGTCATTGTTCCAGAGCAGACACCCGCCCCTGATAAGGGGGGGAGCCGGGAAGTAACTCCGGAACTTATCGAGGCGTATGAAGATGAAGGGATACTCGTTGCTTCAGGAGAGTTCAGCGGTCTTAGAAGTGATATTGCCAAAAAGAAGATAACAGATTTCATAGAGGACAAGGGACTCGGTAAGGCAGTAATTAATTTCAAATTGAGGGACTGGGGCATTTCAAGGCAGAGATACTGGGGGACACCCATCCCCGTAATATATTGCGACAAATGCGGCATAGTGCCTGTCCCTGAAGAGGACCTCCCTGTGATACTTCCGGAAGACGTGAAGATTACCGGAAAAGGGAGTTCGCCCCTCCTTGATTCCATATCATTTCTGTATACAGATTGCCCGAAATGCGGCGGCAGGGCCAGGCGTGAGGCAGACACAATGGATACGTTTGTTGACTCCTCATGGTATTTCGTCCGGTATTGTTCCAAAAAGGGTGACATTGACCTGAAATGTGATATCAACAACGATGAGTCGGATGCCGGATACTGGATGCCCGTTGACCAGTATATCGGCGGTATTGAGCACGCTGTGCTTCATCTGCTTTATTCGAGGTTCTTTACGAAGGTCATCCGCGACCTGGGACTCCTCGATATCGGCGAGCCCTTTCAGAACCTTCTCACACAGGGGATGGTTATAAAAGACGGCGCAAAGATGTCCAAGTCAAAGGGCAATGTTGTCGACCCTAATTATCTGATAGAAAGATACGGCGCGGACACGTCAAGGCTGTTTTCACTTTTTGCGGCCCCTCCCGAGAAAGACCTCGATTGGTCAGACAAAGGGGTCGACGGCGCATACAGGTTTTTAAACAGACTGTGGGGACTGGTCTCTAAAAATCATGAGGCGTTAAGCGTAAAGCGTGGGGCGGAAAAACCAACAGACACTTCGCGTCTTAACGCCAACGCTTTGCGCCTGTACCGTAAAACCCATCAGACCATCAAAAAAGTTACAACCGATATAGAGCGGGAATATCATTTTAATACCGCCATAGCCGGGATGATGGAGCTTGTTAATGAGATCACCTCGTACGAGCCGGAACCCGGTGATGACGGAGCTGTTTTCAGGTTTGCAATAGAAAAGGTGCTTCTTCTCCTTTCGCCTTTTTCGCCTCATGTAGCAGAAGAACTTTGGGAGGTGATCGGCAACAGGCCGAGCATATTCGAACAAAAATGGCCTGAGTGGGATGAAGACGCTGCGAAGGAGGAGCAGATAGAGCTGGTCGTTCAGGTTAACGGCAAACTGAGATCGAAGATCATGATATCCGCGGGCACACCCGATGATGAAATAAAAAGGATAGCCCTTGAAGACAATAGAATTAAAGAAATTATCAGCGGCGCGCCGATTAAAAAGGTCATCGTGGTAAAGGGTAAATTGGTTAATATAGTAATCGGGTGATAATGAAAATTCAAAATTCAAAATTCAAAATTCAAAGTTCTTCCTTTGTTCTGCTGCTTACCGTCTGCTGTTTGCTGTCTGCCGCTTTTGGCTGTGGTTACACAGTTCGCGGTAAAGCATCGCTTCCTTTTAGCGCGGTCCGGATCGTTAAGATCGAAAATAAAACGCTTGAACCCAAGCTCCAGGACAGGCTTTATACGGCATTAACAGAGGAGTTTTTGAAACAGGGCGTTGATGTCGATCCTTATGCGCGTTATGAACTTAGAGGTACGATTAAACAGTTTGCATTAGGGATACTCTCTGAAAAGTCCGATATCGCAACTGAATACGAGGTGACTATTAAGTGTGATTTCAAGCTGACCGATCCCTCCGGCGGTATTAAGGAATTCAAGGATATCGGCTCTCCTTTTATCGTTTCCTTTTCGGGCTCGGGCCGGCTGAACGACCTTATTGCTTCAAAAGAACTTGCTTCGGAACAGGCTATAAGGGACATGGCTGAAGAGATAGTCGCAGTGCTTGTTTACCGATGAGCCTCCAGACATTTCTTAAAGAGATAGATAAAGGCATGCCCTCGCCTGTTTACCTGTTTTATACAGAAGACGCTTTTTTTCAGAGAGAGGCTGTTGAAGCGATAAAAGGGCTTGTACCGGCTGCTGAGAGAGATTTTAATTTCCACACGTTTGATCTTTTGATAAAAGGAAATGAGGACCCCACATTTATGGAGATACTGGATGTGGCAAATACGGTCTCTTTCTTCGGGGGCAGAAGAATAACTGTGGTCATCGGGAACTTGCAGAAGCTTACGAAAAAAGACCACGAAAGGTTGAATGTTTATCTCTCCAACCCTGCAAAGGGATCGATTCTTGTGATGATCCATAACGGATCTTTGACCAAGGAGACGAGAGAGAAGTTCGGCGCTTTGAGACCCGTATCTCTCGATATTAAGGAGTCGGAAATTCCATATTGGATAAAAAAGAGGGCCGGGATGAAAGGCATAGAGATATCCGCCGGCGCATCCGATTATTTGATAGGTCTCGTAGGCCCGGACTTCGGTCTTCTTTCAGCAGAGATCGAGAAAATTTCCCTGCTCGGCAAAAAAAGGATAAATACAGATGATATCTCCGACATCGCTACCGGGGGAAGGCTTTACAGCATATTCGACCTTGTGGACGCGCTCAGGAGGAGAGATCCCGAAAGGGTGCTGCAGATATACAAAGCCTTGAAAGAGACGGCGGAAGATTACAGCCTTATAGGGGCGCTCAATTGGCAATATGCACGCAACTTGCATCCTCGGAACAGCCCGGCGGAAAACGAATATCTGTTAAGGGTATTCGAGCTTCTGAACAAGGCCGATATCGATATAAAAAGCTCGGGAAGAAGTTTTCCTATGGAATATCTTTTGATTAAGCTGCTCCGGCTGAAGGCTGGTCCGCCTTAGGCGTAAGGGCGTTCACCTTTTTTGTAAGCCGCGATATATTTCTTGAAGCGGTATTCCTATGGATAACCCCTTTTGATGCCGCCTTGTTTAAGGCCCTCATTGCCTGGAGAAGCGTCTTGCCCGAGTCTTCTTTGCTGCCTGAAGCTACGGCGGCCTCGACCTTCTTTAAAATAGTTCTGACACCGCTCAAAACACCCTTGTTCCGCAGGTTCCGTTTCACACTCTGTCTGACTCTCTTCATGGCCGAGAGATTCTTCTTAGGTCTTGCTTTAGGTGGCAATTCAAACCTCCTTGTTATTTTTAGGGAAAATTAAAGATACCATAAGAGGGGCTACAAAATCAACATGCGTTCCCCGGATTTTGGATGCTCCTCGGGTTTTTGTGTTAATATGTAATCCATGAAAAAATATGGTCCCGTTTCATTCAGAAAAATCAAAACCTATTCCATAGCTAAACGGGAAAGCAAGGTTTCCCTGTCCTCCTCCGCAAAATTACACAAAAAGGGGGATGCATTTAAGACTTTCTTGAACGGGCTCCCCGACGTCCTTGCTTCAAATGACTTCAAGGCTGTAGTCAAGTCTATCGCAAGGTCAAGAAAGAACAACAGGCCCGTTATACTCGGGATGGGCGCCCATCCCATTAAAGTGGGCCTGTCGCCCGTGATCATAGACCTCATGCGCAAGGGGATCATTACGGCTGCGGCAACAAACGGCGCCTGTATTGTCCACGATTTCGAACTTTCCTTCATAGGCCACACTTCTGAAGATGTGGGAAAAGAATTATGCAGCGGTACCTTCGGCATGGCGAGAGAAACGGGCAGGTATCTTAACCGGTCTGTAAAGGAAGGCGTGAAGAAGGGATACGGCCTGGGGAAAGCCGTCGGAGAAATGATATACCGCAGCAAATTTAAATTCAGAAAGGCAAGCATCTTTGCCTCTGCCCATGAGCTCGATATTCCCGCGACCGTCCATGTTGCTATCGGCACAGATATTATTCATATGCATCCTGATGCAGACGGCGAGGCAATCGGCGAAGGGAGCTTCAGGGACTTCAGGCTTTTTACTTCAGTTGTATCGGACCTTGAAGGCGGTGTTTATATCAATCTCGGGTCTGCCGTCATCATGCCGGAAGTTTTTTTAAAGGCACTGACGATAGCGAGGAATCTCGGGCATAAAGTCGGTAATATCACGACGGTCAATATGGATTTCATACAGCATTACAGGCCTTCTGTCAATGTTTTGAAACGGCCTACGATGGGCAACGGCGCCTGTTATGCCCTGACAGGACATCACGAGATAATGTTTCCCCTCCTGGCCGCGGCGGTCATAGAAGAGATGGGTTAACCCTGAATAATACGGTCAGGCATGGGTACATAAAACCCTTTACAAATCGCAATTTAGCTTCGCTAAAAACTATTTGTATTATATATAAAACATAAGGGTTTTGTGAGTTAAAGAGGTCTTACAGAGGAGGCGATGGTAAAACTTTTTATGCACCCATACCTGACCGCGACTCTACCCAATCAATTGCAGAATTTGCTCTCATTCTGTGAGGCAGATGTGATGCAAAAGCTCTACCAGCGACACCTTATGGCCCTCAAACTTGGCCTGCCGGCTTTTGTCTGAAAAGGGAGGGACGTTAAATGTGCAGCCATGTGTATCATAACTGAATTTCTTCGCTTCGTAGAGGTTTTTCAGCGCATCTGCCTCACAATGCTCAGGTTTAATAACCCTGTTTCCGTGTTTAAGGACCCATGTCGACGTATAACCTCATAAGTTTTTCGGGGATATTTCTCCTTATGGCCTTTGCCTGGATACTGTCCGCAAACAGGAAAGTAATCAACTGGCGTGTCGTCATCTGGGGTACTATTCTTCAGCTCATATTCGCATTTTTTATATTTGTGGTCCCCGCAGGTTCAAAAGCATTTCTCGTCCTTAATGATGCGGTGGTGAAAGTTCTTCACAGCGCAACCGCAGGGACGAAGTTTCTCTTCGGCAGGCTCGCTCTTCCACCCGGCACAAGGAATGACGCGGGCGAGGAGTCACTGGGCTTTTCCCTCGCTTTTCAGGCCCTCCCCACAATTATATTTTTCGCGAGCCTTATGGCATTGCTCTATTATGCCGGCATAATGCCCAGGCTCATTAAGCTCTTTTCAAAAGTCTTTACAAAACTTATGGGATAAGCGGGGCGGAATCTCTCAGCGTGTCGAGTAATATCTTTGTGGGTGTCGAAGCGAACATGACAGTGCTGCCCTATCTCGGGGGCATGACGCGCTCCGAGTTCTGCACAATACTTTCCGCCGGGATGTCGACGACCGCATCAAGCGTCCTGGCTCTTTATGTCTTCCTCCTTCAAAAACAATTTCCGACAATAGCCGGCCATCTTGTTTCGGCATCCGTCCTGTCTGCGATTGCAGCGATCGTGATGTCGAAGATCATTATGCCTGAAACAAAAAGGCCGGAAACGTTGGGAGTCGATGCAGAGCCTCACTACGAGAAAGAATCTACATTAATGGAGGCGGTCATAAACGGCGCTAATGAGGGAGTCAAGATGGTGATTGGAATTATGGCGCTTCTTCTCGCATTTCTGGGTATCGTGGCCCTGACGGATTTTCTTCTGTCGGGTGCCGGCCTGAAACTGAATGAATTTACCGGCCTTCATATAGACTGGTCGTTGAAAGGCATTCTGGGATATCTGTTTTATCCCTTTACGCTTGTCATAGGCGTTCCGCCGGGTGACGCCGTTGAGATTGCTAAACTCATAGGTGAGAGGGCGGTGCTCACGGAAGTCAAGTCCTACCAGGACCTTGCTTCACTTCTTTCCGCCGGCGCAATCAAGGACCCGCGCTCTGCGGTCCTTGCAGCCTATGCCCTGTGCGGCTTCGCCCATTTTGCTTCACTTGCCATATTTGTCGGAGGAACCGCCGCTCTCGTTCCCAAGAGGACAAAGGACATCTCCGGTGTCGGGTTTCGGGCGCTCATCGCCGCGACTCTTGCCTGCCTCATGACCGCGGCAGTGGCGGGGACATTTTTTACTGAAGGATCTATACTCTTAGGGAAATAGCAACCGTGCTCAAGACACCCCGAACATGATATAATTATTCTGATTTAAAATAGTATTCCATCTTTGCTGGAATGCCTGCACAATATGTTGTAAGATTTAAGTGTAAAAAGGAGGTGAGTGAAATGGCACAAGGAACTGTGAAATGGTTTAACGAGAGTAAAGGGTTCGGATTCATTACCGCTGAAGACGGCACCGATGTTTTTGTCCACCACACGTCCATCCAGGGCAGCGGTTTTAAGACCCTTGCTGAAGGCGACAAAGTCAGCTTCGACATTGAAAAAGGGCCGAAAGGTCCCAAGGCAGTCAATGTCGTCAAACTGTAAATATATCGAGAAGGTCCCTTTTTGTTGACTCTGTTCAAGGATTGAATCAGTAATTACGAAAGGGGGAGATATGTTGAAAGAGTTTAAAGAATTCGCCTTGCGTGGAAATGTAGTTGATATGGCTGTGGGAATTATTATCGGCGCGGCTTTTGGCTCCATAGTTAATTCGCTCGTATCCGACATTCTTATGCCGGCCATTGGTATCATACTGGGGAATGTTGATTTTTCGAGCTTCTTTATTGTTCTCAGGGAAGGTAAGGTCCCCGGCCCTTACCTTTCACCCGCTGCCGCAAAGGCCGCCGGAGCCGTCACGATCAACTACGGCATATTCGTAAATACGATTATCAGCTTTCTGATAGTTGCCTTTGCAGTATTTCTTCTTATTCGCAATATCAACAAACTCAAAAGAGAGCAAGAAGCGCCGCCGGCATCTGTCACAACCAGGGAATGTCCTTATTGCCTGTCTGTCATCCCTATTAAGGCCGTTCGCTGCGCTCATTGTACCTCCGAATTAAAGGGGCCGTAAAATAATTGATATAAAAAACAGACAAAAGAATTAATCTTTGCCAAAGGCGCCAAAGGAGAAAATCATGAGGAAGACATTCTATTTTATTCTTGCAATTTTCTTATGCTCAGCGACCTTAACTCATGCGGGGTTATTGGATACCGTAATGAAAGGCGCGGGCGCTTCATCCAATAGAGAAAGCGACGACGGCACGATCGCTTCCGGCCTTAAGGAGGCCTTATCCATCGGCACCGAAAAAGCTGTAAGCAACGTTTCCCAGGTGGACGGTTACTTTGGCAATCAGATGATCAAAATCCTTATGCCGGAAAAAATTCAGAAAGTTGCGGACGTACTCAGGAAGGTCGGGTACG
Source organism: Thermodesulfovibrionales bacterium (assembly GCA_963716185.1). Taxonomy (GTDB): domain Bacteria; phylum Nitrospirota; class Thermodesulfovibrionia; order Thermodesulfovibrionales; family SM23-35; genus CAVZMO01. Next base: position 1,371,474 of record OY970295.1, on the reverse strand, counting down.
AAAAAGAGGTTGATGAGTTTGTGCTCAGCATGAATCGTGCGGCGGAAAAGGCCGCTCCCCAGGCAATGTCTTTTTTTGTTGATGCAATCAAGGGAATGACCTTTGAAGATGCAAGAGGTATTCTTAATGGAGGGGACACCTCTGCAACAGAATTCTTCAAGAAAAAAACGCATGACAAGATCTATAACGCATTCAAGCCCATTATTTCATCGAGCATGGACGAAGTCGGTGTGACACGCTCGTACAAAGAGATGATGGGGAAATATGAATCCATTCCTTTCATGAGTAAAGAATCAGTGGACCTCGACCACTATGTGACCACGAAAGCTATGGATGGACTTTTTTATATGGTAGGCCAGGAGGAAAAGAAGATCAGAACCGACCCTGCAGCGCGGGTAACGGACCTATTGAAGAGCGTGTTCGGGAAATAACAAAGCGACTATTTGAGTTTGAAATCCACGCGGCTGTTCTTGAGCTTCTCTTTCTTTTCAGGTTCGAGCGATTTCGGTTCTACCAAAAACACCCGATCCGGAGTGACCTGTCCCGATTTTAGTATGTAATCCTTGACCTCGATCGCCCGCCGGGAGGCAAGCTGCCTCAAGTCGTCTTGTTTTATTTCTATATGTGTGAGCATCAGTTTTTCCATCTCGGGCACGGGCAGGTCCTTGGCAAAGCCGAGGATGGTCCTCGGTTTCGGGAACTTCTCTGCCTTATATGCCATCTTCAGATACTTGGCATATTCATCTTTTCCTATGGTTATCTTGTCCAGCGGTACCGCAGGCTGTCCTTTCTTAATTAGGTCTTTCAGTTTCTGTGCTTTTATCTTGTTCATGAACAGATACTGCTTCAGCCCTTCCTTGTCTTTTTCAACGTCAACATGTCCTTCTACCTCAAGCTTTAAAGCCGGCCTGTCGAATAGGGCCTTTTCGAGGGTGTTCAGCTTCTTCGCATCTTGCTCAGTCAGGTCGTGACTCCCGTAGCCAAACTCCACATAGCTCAGTTCCTCCCCGCCCCCGAAAATCGCTCCGAGAAGTGAAAAGGGCGAAGTGGCGGCCTTCGCGAGCAGATTCAGCAGCATCTTGATTATTATCCTTCCTACGCTGAATTTAGGGTCGTTGATATAGCCGGAGACGGGGACGTCCAGGTTGATCTCACCCTTCCTGTTTTTAAGGAGAGCTATAGCGAGCTTAACGGGAAGTCTTGTGGCTTTTGGACTTTCGACCCGGTCACCGAGTGTGAGCTGGTCAAGGAGTATCTTGTTCCGGGAGTCAAGTTTCTTTTTTACTATCAGGTACTGAAGATTCAAATAAAGTTCCCCCTTCTGTATTGTGTATCCCAGGTATCTGCCGGAGTAAGGGGTCACCGGGCTCAGGTCCATGTTCTTGAAATCAATCTTAAGGTCAACATACAAATCATCTCTCAGGGGGTTTATCTTGCCTGTGATTTCAAGGGGGGCGTAGTTTTCAAGCTTCCCCCGCAGGTCTACGTCGGCAAACTTGTTCTCCTCGGATGACAGCCCTGATATCTTACCCCCGATTTCAAGAAAGTTGGAGGAGTAGTTGGGTTCGATGTGCCTGTCCGAAAAATTTATCGTTCCGCCCTGCAAAGTAACGGCATTTATCTTTATGAGTTTTCCGGGTTTCTGCCCCGGATTTATATCAGGGGTTTTTGTGGCAATATCAGCAGGTTTTTGCGGCACGACTTCAGGTTTTTTTTGAGGCTGACCGCCCGATCTCTCTTTCGGAGCGGCATCCACAGGCCTGGCATAAGCCTTGATAACCGGTTCCCCGGCCTCTTCCTGTGGGGCGGCCGCTTCCCCGCCGCCTTTTTCCTGCAATATCCCCTGAAGGTTTATAGTGCCGTCTTTGTTTATGATGATACGCGAATAAAAATCAGTCAGCGCCACCTCATCTATATTGACGTATACGGGATTATACGCGGCATCTATCTTTCCAAAATAAAGCGAATTCCATTTCAAAAAATCCTCGGCGGTAGCTTTATCGAGGGAAGCAAAATTTCTTACGAATGCCTCCCCCTTATAAGATGACTTCATTATGCCATCCCTTGAGTGACCGACAGATACGGCCCCGTTCAAAGAGATATCACCCCGGGTGACCATGATCTTAATGCGGTCTGTAAAATACGACTGAAAAGGAGCAATCTCGATGCCTTTTACATTCAGTCTCATATTGGCTGCGAGCGGGTTGATGCTGACGGAACCGTTCGTCCTCACAGAACCTTTTTTGTTGACCAGAAAAGAAAGCGACGCCCTGCCTTTCGATCTTTTTATAGTCGACAGGTTGGCGCCCCTAAAGGCTATCCGTTCGGCAATAAGATTGACAGGACCTTGGGGCACAGAATCTTCGATCTTTACTGTATAGCGGTCTGCGGCAATGTCTTTTAACGTGACAAGAAGTTCCTGACCTTTTTTTGTCTTCACGGGTTTCCCGCCCGAAGCACCGGATTCAGGCAGAAGGCTTTGTACGTTGAGCTTGCCGTCACTGTAACGTCTTATTTTTAGAAGGCCATTTCGACTTGAAAGTGAGCCGATGCTGACCTCTCGTTTTATGAGGTCCACTGATGTATTTTTAACTGAAACGGCGGGTATATTCAGGAAATCATCCTTCTCGCCCCGCTTTCTCAGTTTTAAAGAAGTTAGCTCTGCTGAAAGCTCTGCCAGCCCTATCTCGGGCTCTTTCTCCGTCTTTTTGAATACATATTTTGTCGAAAGGTCGAGCCCGCCTTTTTCAACGTCAAAGAGCACGCTTCGAGAGTAATAGGGGGAATACTTCCTGAGCTGCAGCTGGCCGAGTTTGAGAGCGCCTTCAGAAAAGAGAGGATTGATCGAAAAATCACTTTCGAGCCTTACGCTCTCTTTGGATTCAGTCTGGAAAGAAAGCTCTGCCTTTGCCTTTTTGTCCGGCGATGTGCTCAGGTTGTCGATTCCGATCTCTATCGTCTGCAGCGTGGTCCTGAAAGGGACCGATTTGATATCTGAAAACTCTATCTTCCCATCTGCGACTTGAATGTGATCGGCATCAAGGGAGAGGGGAGTCGTCTCCTTATCTGGTAATTTCCCCCCCGGTTCTTTTTCGGGCAGAAGGGCCAGCAGGTTGATTTTTCCGGTCCTGTCACGCGATATGTTCAGCCCGGGCGACTGGAGCATTACCTTTGCCAGATGTATTTTTTTTGCAATCAAGTCGGATGGGGCAAAGGACATTTCGAACGCCGGAAGAGATATGAGGGGGTTTCCTTTAAGGTCAACAACCTTGATCTTCCTGAGCGCCACATTACCAGTCACGTTCAGGGACGGAGGCCTGTTTCTATACTGGACGTATGATACTTCCGTATTTGTATCCAGGAGACCGGACGGCATTTTGAACAGCATCTTAATGGGTGAGTATGCCATGTAAAATGGGATATCAAGGTCTTTGATGTTGATGTCCAACCGGGTTTCAAGGGAATCCTCGAACGGCTTGGTCCTCCCTTTAAAAGAAAAAGGGGTGCCATTGACTTTTGCATTAAAGGACGGCTGCACATAAATGTCGGTATAGTAGGGCAGGCTGGATATAAAAGGTATTTTGATATCCATATCCCTTAGCCTGTGAGTTGTATGTTTAGGGCCGTCGTGGAAGTCTATGCTTCCGTTAAGGATCTGTATATTGTTTAGGGAAAACCTGGGCTTTTTCGCTTCCTTTTTCGGTTTGGGTTCCAGGAGGTCCGAAAAGTTGTAGGAGCCGTCCTCGTTCCGCACTATGTTTATGTAAGGCTTATTGATTTTGATCTCACTGAGGATTAAACCCCTTTTCAAAACAGAAATACTCTGAAGGTTGAGATAGAGTTCGTCAAAGGACGCAAAGGTACCGCTGTCGTTTCTTTGTTTAATCATAAAGCCTCTCACCGTCACAGACAGCATGAAGGGGTTAACCTTTACCTGCCTGATGGCGACTTGACGGTGAAGTTCTTCGGAAAGCTTTTTTGTGAGGACGGATTTAAGTATCGGTGGCACTACAAAAAAGCCGGCAACTGAGAAAACCACAAGGAATATGAGCGCTGCCGTAAAGGTCTTTTTTACGGCGGGACGTGACCCTAACTGTTTGAGCTTCGTTGGGACTTCCATTAATTAAATCTTAATATGTAACAGCTGTCTTGTAAATGTCTGTTTGTATTATTTTTAATGTTTGATATTAGCCCACTTACTAAGACGGCTATAAGTAAAGCTACATTGATGTCATTCCCGCTTGTCGGGAATCTTTCTGAAAAACCCGGAAGGATTGCGGACAAGCCGCAATGACAAAGAGCGATAAGAACGTCGCCTTACGAATGACCGTCTTAGCAACGCTGTATGCGGTGTGTTCACCACATAATCTACGAATAATAAAGGTTAGGGCAAAGGGCGGCACCGGTGAATGTCTCCGGCCGGATGAAAGGATCTTTTAAATATCAGGAATGTATATGCCCCATGGACCTCGGGGTCCTGGGACAGGGGATTACATCACGGATGTTGACCATTCCGGTCATGTATTGAACGAGCCTCTCGAACCCCAGGCCGAAGCCGGCATGGGGAGCGGAACCGAACCTGCGGAGGTCGAGATACCACCGGAGGTTTTCAGGACGTATTCCCATCTGCTTCATTCTTTCTTCGAGTATCTCCAATCTTTCTTCACGCTGGCTTCCCCCGATGATCTCTCCAATCTTTGGAACAAGGACATCCATAGCGGCAACTGTCTTCCCGTCGGTGTTCAGCTTCATATAAAATGCCTTTATCTCTTTCGGGTAATCTGTGACAATAACCGGCCCTTTGACAACCTTGTCCGTGAGATAACGTTCATGCTCGGACTGCAAATCAAACCCCCAGTCAACCGGGAACTCAAAGCTCTCCTTCGAGTCCTTTAATTCCTTTATTGCGTCCGTATAGGACATGCGGGCAAAAGGCATCTCCGACAGCTTCTTAAGCTCTTCAAGGGATATCCTTTTGTACTGTTTCTCCAGGAAAGCGAGTTCCTTTTCTCCTCTTTCCAGGACTTTCTTGCAGAGGAAGACGAAAAAATCTTCAGCGAGTTTCATATCATCCGACAGGTCGGCAAAGGCCATCTCGGGTTCTATCATCCAGAACTCGGACAGATGGCGGCTCGTGTTGGAATCCTCCGCCCTGAAGGTGGGGCCGAATGTATAAACATTACCCAGGGACATAGCGAGGAACTCCGCCTCAAGCTGGCCGCTCACCGTCAGAAAGGCACGACTGCCGAAAAAGTCCCGGGAAAAGTCTATGCCTCCGTCCTCTCTCCTGGGAAGGTTTTTGAGATCAAGAGATGTCACTGTGAACTGCTCTCCCGCGCCTTCACAATCGCTTGAAGTGATGATGGGCGTATGGACCCATGAGAATCCCCTTTTCTGGAAGAACTCATGGACCGCAGAAGAGAGGACGTTGCGCAATCTGAATACTGCTCCGAACGTGTTGGTCCTCGGCCTTAGATGTGCGATCTCCCTTAAGAATTCGAGGGTGTGTCCCTTCTTCTGGAGGGTATATTTTTCGGGGTCAGACTCGCCGAAGACTTCGATATCGGAAACTTCCATCTCGAACTTCTGGCCCTTTGCCGGGGACTCTTTCAGGGCGCCTTTTGCTTTGATGGCTGCGCCTGTGTTACAACGATGGAGTTGTTGAAAGGCCGGTGCTTCACTATTTATGACCAGTTGGAGAGTCTCCTGTGTGGAGCCGTCACTCAAAACGAGAAACGCAAACCCCTTTGTTTCACGCTTTGTCCTGACCCAGCCACAGACCACAACCTGCCGCCCGATATTTTCTCCGGAAAGGATGTCTTTTACAAGTGATCGTTCCACAAAAACCTCCTCGACTAAATTCACTGTTAAGCCACGTCATTTTATATCCAATTACTTCATGGTTTGTAAAGGTCCATGGAGAAGTAAATAAAGTTTGCTCACTCAAGCCTGAGGCTTGTTCCGATAGTCAGAACTTATCTTTGACAGCAGATCCGCGAGCTCTTCAAGAAGGGGCGCCTGCCCCTGATTGATTTTCCTTTCGGCCTCCCCGATTTCGAACCACGCGGCGCGGTCCACCTCAGGGAATTCCCTCTGCCTTCCGGAATTAGGGGGCCATTCCATAGAAAAAGTATTACTTTTGATTGCCGAGGGATCGCAGTCACCTTCGACGGTCCACGCCTGTATCAATTTGCCGCTTTTCATTTTGACGGGCGTCAGCTTGATGAAACGACCTCTCACAGTTAAGCCTGTCTCTTCCTCAAACTCTCGCTGCGCCGCTTTTAACGGATCTTCCCCCGGATTTAGAAGTCCCTTGGGGATCGACCATGCTCCCGCATCCTTGCCGGCCCAAAAGGGGCCGCCCGGATGAACGAGAAGGACCTGCAGAACCCCGTTGCGTCTGCGAAACATGAGGATACCAGCGCTGACCTCTGCCATGCCATTATTGTAGCAAATCAAGAAAAATGTGTGAGGCAAATGCATTTTTTTGGACGAAATGCCTTTTGAGCGGAGGGATTTAATGAAACTTAATATTACCAAATCTTTCTGGTTGCTACGGTTCACTGAAGGATTTCGGCCTGTGCTGGATAAAGGTACTATATGCATGTATAATTTTTTTGTGGCTGTTGATTTAAATATAGAACCCAGAAAAATTTACAGCTGGCCTGATTTTAAGAAACAGAAGCCGCCATATTCTATTGCGCTGGACGGTTTTGTTGATTCCGCCACTATCAGAGACCCTGAAGGGCCTTATGCTAATTTCGATCATCATTCGAAGACCGATAGACTGGCAACACGCTCTACCTCAGAGCAAGTGCACATAGAAATCAAGTTGGGCTTATTTGACACTTTCAGAAGAGGCGGCATTCCGGAAGCCCATATTTATGTCAATGACCCTGATGAGGACGCCTGTCTTGCATGGTGGCTGCTGAAAAATAATGAACGGGTAAGAAATTTTTCTGATCTGCGGATCAATCGCCTGGTATATTGTGAAGACAGGCTTGATTGCACAGCAGGGGCCTATCCTTTCGGCGACACTTCGATGAGGAGAAAAATAGCGTGGATTTTTCAGCCGTATCATGAAGCGCGGTTCAACGGCGATGTCGCCCGCATGGAAGAAGCCGAAATGAGAGGGATATTTGAATCTGTTGAAGACAGGATCAGCAGCCATGTTTCCGGCGGAGACAGTGAACTCAAGCTCGAAGGTAACTATGAGAGAATTGGCGGGGGTCCCGGTTGGACTTTTACCAAAGAGACCGGACCTGCGTCGAGAATGGCTATGTATAACGACGGAATCACTGCTTTTGCGGCTCTGGTGGCGGAAAAACCGGATGGATCATTTATTTACACCCTGGGCAGAAGGTCCGTATGGACGCAGTTTAATCTTCAGGAATTATATTCTATATTGAACGAAGCGGAACCCGATATCGTAAATGACGGCAACAAGTGGGGAGGCAGTGATACAATAGGCGGCTCTCCAAGAGAAACAGGCAGCAGGCTGTCTCCTGCAAGGCTTCAAGAAATAATTAATTCTAAGTTGAATGGTGACCGGCGTCTAAGTTCATACTTATGAATCCGCGCTCTTTGGTCAGAGCCTTCCCATCATCAGCAGTGCGTCCTCATCCGGGTCACTGTAGTATTTTTTCCTGATGCTTTCAACCTTGAACCCGTAAAGTTCATAGAATTTTTGCGCGCCGGTATTTGACGCCCTCACTTTAAGATACACGAAAATACAACCCCTTTTTTTCAGTTCCCCTATTGTTTCATTCATCAGAAGGGATGCTACGCCCCGTCTTCTGAAATCCGGGAGCACCGCGAGGTCAAGGATATTAGATTCATGGAGTACATAGTTCGCACAGATGTACCCGATAACTTTTTCTTCAAATACGGCGATTTTTGAAAATGCTTTTTTTTTGAAAATTTCATTGAGGAAAAATTGTTCGGTGCACGGGGTGCTGAACGAAATACGTTCAATTTCCGAAACTGCGGGAATATCACTTTCCTGCATATCACGGATGATCAGCTTATGCATTCCACCAACCTGAATTTGTCATAATTGGCCACTTAATACAGTGCATCATAAATCTTTGCTCATAGCCTGTCATTCCGGCTTGTCCGGAATCTTTCTTATTCTCTCTTAAGAGGGATAGCAGGGGTTGTTTCAGAAAGATTCCCGACTCCCGAAAGCTTTCGGGATTGCGGGAATGACATTCGAAACTATTTGTGTATAAAAGCTTATAAAAAAGCCGTTTGTTAATCAATATATTTCTCATCACCCGAGTAACTCCCTCTTAACCTAAGAGTCCCGAAAGCTTCCGGGATTAAGATAAGGGGAGGTAAGGAGGGGTTATGACACACCCTGGATCTGAAGGATTACAACAGCTGCATTATTCAAGTGCATTTTGGTGATCATCAGATCCGGGTTGTAGATGTGAATCTTTTTGATATACTCTTCTTATGAAGAACCAGGAGATCGCGGAGATATTCAACGACATCGCGGACATCCTTGAGATAAAGGGGGACAACCCTTTCAGGATCAGGGCTTACAGACGCGCCGCATTGAACATAGAAAGTTTTACCAAAAATGTTGCTGAAACTCCCAGGGATGAACTCATGGAAATACCGGGTATCGGACAGGACCTTGCCGGAAAGGTAGAGGAATACGCGTCTACGGGAAAGCTTCAGTTTTATGAAGATTTAAAAAAAGAGGCTTCCGAAGGTCTCGGCGTGCTCCTTTCAGTCCCGGGCCTCGGCCCGAAGACCGCAAAACTTCTCTCAGATAAACTGAAGGTGAAAAATCTGGACGACCTTGAACGGCTTGCAAGAGAGCATAAGCTGAGCGGACTTCCCGGAATAAAGGAGAAGACGGAGGAGAACATACTCAAAGGGATCGGGATGCTGAAAAGGGGGATGGAGCGGCAGCCGCTGGGGAAGGTGCTGCCGATTGCCGATGATATAGTGGAACATCTCAAGAAGAGAGTTTCCGTCGACAAAATAAGTGTTGCGGGGAGCATAAGAAGGCGGAAGGACACAATCAAGGATATAGATATACTTGCAACAGCAGCTGATCCCAAAGCAGTTATGAAAGCCTTTGTTCATCTCCCGCAGGTCAAGGATGTCCTGATGCAGGGGCCGACAAAATCGAGCGTCATTATCCACGAAGGTCTTCAGGTCGATCTTCGCGTTGTTGAAGAGGACAGTTTTGGCGCTGCCCTGGCATATTTTACAGGCAGCAAGGAGCACAACATAAGGCTGAGAGAGATGGCTGTCAAGGCGGGGCTTAAGATAAACGAATACGGGATATTCAGGGAAAAGGACGATAAGAAACTCGGGGGTGAAAAGGAGGAAGATGTGTACAGGATACTCGGTCTTCCTTTCATACCGCCTGAATTAAGGGAAGACTCCGGAGAGATAGAAGCCGCTATCGAGGGGAAACTCCCGGACCTTGTTGATATCGCCGACATGAAAGGTGATCTTCATGTCCATACGAAGAGGAGCGACGGAAGTCATGATTTTGATGAACTTATTGAAGAGGCAAGGAAGAGAGGATATGAATATATAGCCATAACAGACCATTCAAAGGGGCTGGGGATAGCAAGGGGGCTGAGTGCAGAGAGGCTTTTGGAAGAAAAAAGACAGATTGAGGCGCTGAACAAAAAATTGAAGGGGTTCAGGCTGCTCGCGGGTGTGGAAGTGGATATAAGGAGTGACGGACAAATGGATTTCCCTGATGAAATTCTCAAACAGCTTGATATCGTTGTCGCGTCGATACATTCGGGGTTCAGGCAGAGCAGGGAGCAGATCACGAGAAGGATGAAATCCGCCATGAGAAACCCTTATGTTTCGGTTATTGCGCATCCTACAGGCAGGTTGATCGGCGAGAGGGACCCCTATGATATCGACATAAACGAAGTTCTTAAGACGGCAAAAGAGACGAATACCGCGATAGAGATAAATTCATATCCGCTGAGGCTGGATTTAAACGATGTGCATTCAAAGATGGCGAAGGAGATGGGAATAAAAATAGTGATCAGCACTGATACCCATGTGGTCAGCCAGTTCAATTACATGACTTACGGGGTATCTATCGCAAGGAGGGGGTGGATCGAAAAGAAAGACGTGCTGAACACGATGAATTACGATAAATTGATGAAGGCATTGAAAAAGCGCCCGACGAATTAGTGTCTGTTTATAAACTTGATTAGTTACCATTTATCTGTCATTCCGGCTTGTCCGGAATCTTTCCGATGGCTTCTAAGAAGGATTCCCGACGCGTTTCACTTGCGGGAATGACAGTTTTCTGAGTTTCTTGGGTACTTTATACACAGACACTAAATAGTCGAAGAATTTGTGCTGCTCCTCCGGGTCTGATAAAATAGGTCGTGGATATCATAACCTCTCATATAAACGCTGACTTTGATTCTCTTGCATCAATGGTTGCAGCGAAGAAGCTTTATCCCGGCGCGGAAATAGTCTTCCCGGGGTCCCAGGAAAAAAAGCTGAGGGATTTCCTGGAGGCTTTTCATCCGGTAGAGATAAAACGCATCAGGGACATCGATCTTTCGCAAGTTACGGGGCTCATCATCGTTGATACAAAGATACCCGGGAGGATCGGACCCTTCGCCGAGCTTCTTTCCCGCAAGAACATCAGGATACATATCTATGACCACCACCCCTTTAATAAGGACGATATCAGGGGCGAGATGGAGAGGATCGAAAAGGTCGGCGCCACGGCAACCATATTTGCAGAGATGCTGAAGAACAGAAGGCTGCCGCCGACACCTATTGAGGCGACCATCCTCGCGCTCGGGATATACGAGGAAACAGGCTGCCTCCTTTTCCCTTCGACTACGGAACGTGACCTCCTTGCGGTTTCATATCTCCTGAAAAGGGGGGCAAACCTGAATATTGTTTCGAGCTTTATAAAGATGGAACTCAGTATGGAAGAGTTCGACATCCTGAATGAGCTTGTCCGGTCATCAAAGGAGATGGTCATCGAAGGACTGAGGATAAAAGTGACTAAAGCCTCCCCGGAACATTATTTGGGGGATGCTGCGCATTTTGCCCACAGGCTGATGGATATGGAAGATATTGACGCTGTCTTTGTCCTTTTGAGCATGGAAGGGAAGATACTGATGGTGGGGAGGAGCAAGGCCCCCGAGCTCGATGTTTCGAATGTGCTGAAGGAATTCGGGGGCGGAGGACATCCGAGCGCCGCTTCTGCAACAATAAAGGAGGCTTCTCTCGAAATAGTTGAAGAAGAATTGCTGGGAGTCCTCAAAGTGAATGTCAGGCCCGGAAAGACCGCCTCCGACATCATGACGAGGCCGGTAATCAGCATTCAGCAGGACATGCCCATTAAAGAGGCTGAGGCCATGATGACCCGTTACGGCGTGAATGTGCTGCCGGTTTTGGAAAAAGAAAACTACGGAGGCCTCATCTCCCGTGAGGTGGTGGAGAAGGCCCTCTTCCACGGTTTCGGGAAGAGCAGGGCGATAGAATTTGCAACGACGGACGCTATGACCGTATGTCCTAACACCCCTATCAGACGGATAGAGACACTGATGATAGAGAGGAACCAGAGGTTTATGCCCGTTGTCGACAAAGGAAAGATCGTCGGGGCCATAACAAGGACAGACCTGCTTCGTACTCTCTATGAGGAATTTCTAAGGCGCAGGAGGATCGAAGAAACGGCCACCAAGGAAAAACCTTTAGTGGGGAGGAATCTCTCTTCCTGGCTGAAAGAGAAGTTTCCTTCCCAAGTTTATAATCTGCTCAGGCTTTCGGGAGAGGTAGCAGCGGAATCAGGTTTCAGCGCCTATCTCGTCGGAGGGTCTGTAAGAGATCTCCTGCGCGGCGAAGAGAACCTTGACATCGACATCGTTATAGAGGGGGATGGAATTGCCTTTGCCCGCTCCCTTGGAGAAAGATTAAATGCGAAAATAAGGGCGCACAAAAAATTTGGAACAGCCCAGATACGCACCGGAACCTCAAAGCTTGATGTGGCGACTGCCAGAACAGAATACTATGAATCACCCGCGGCGCTTCCGAAAGTCGAGATATCGTCGATCAAGAAGGACCTTTACAGGAGAGACTTTACCATAAATACCCTTGCAGTAAAACTGAATCCGTCGGATTTCGGGATGCTTATAGATTTTTTCGGCGGACAGAGAGATCTCAGGGAGAAGGCGATCAGGGTCCTGCATAATCTCAGCTTTGTTGAAGACCCGACGAGGGCATTCAGGGCGATCAGGTTTTCCGAGAGGTTCGGTTTCAAGATCAGCAAGCATACTGAAAATCTCATCAAGTCGACCATAGAAATGAACTTGTTCGACAAGTTGTCGGGTCCGAGGCTCTACGAAGAACTGCTCCTTTCCTTTAAGGAGACCGAACCCATCAGGACATTGCAAAGGCTTTCTGATTTCGGCCTCTTAAAAGTTATACACCCTAATCTTCTGTTCACCGAAGATCTTGAAGCGACACTCAAATCTATGTATGAAACTCTCTCCTGGTTCAATCTCCTCTTTTTGGAAGAGAAACCGGACAGCGGAATGTTATACCTGACTGCCTTGCTGTCAGGATTGAAGGATGAAGACGCAAAGGCCACGATGGAGAGGCTGTCGCCTTCGCCGAGGGTGAAAGAGATGATTATCAGCGGGATCGCGCAGGCGAAGAACGTTGTGAAAAGACTCCCTATCCAGGACCCGGTGGAGATAGTCAAACTCCTCGGCGATCTAAAGCTTGAAGTAATTTTGTTCTCCATGGCTTTAAGCAAAGACAGACGAAAACAGAAGGTCATTTCCCGTTACCTGACTGAATTGAGAAATGTGAGGACAATTCTGAAAGGGGATGACCTTAAGAGGATGGGTATACAGCCGGGGCCTGTTTATTCCAGGATATTCAAGGAACTTCTCGATGAAAAATTGAGGGGCCGTCTCAAGTCACGGGAGGATGAAGAAAGGTTTGTACTTTCAAAGATAAAATAGAGTCTGTCCATAAACTCGATATTTGGCGTGTCATTCCGGCTTGTCCGGAATCTTTCTGCGCCTTTTCTCGGAAGGATTCCCGACGCGCTTCGCTTGCGGGAATGACAAGTTTCCAAACCGTAACAAACACTTTATAAACAGACTCTAAATAACCTGAAAAAGTTTTGTATATATCTTAAACCGAATCGGGTTTCAGAGAGTTATCAAAGTGAGAAAGTATATTTTATTGCTGCCCCTTCTATTGATTTCATATGTGCCTGCGTACGGAAGTTCAATTATCGTAGTGAGAAATGACAACAAAGCCGCTGACCCGGATGTTTCCTGCCCTGTCAGCAACCGGCCCTACTCAGGCGGGGTTGACTTCCTTGCTATGAAGTATAGAATCAGAGTGAGGCTGTAATATTTGGTATTCATTACTAAATTGTGACGCTTTGAAATTTGGGGAAAAGAAATGAAGATTCTATGTCAAAATATCAGGAACAATATCGCCGAGAAAGAGGTATCGTGGAAATGACATTAACCAGAAAAATGAGGATATCAACAACTTTAATCATAATGTGTATTATCATTTTCCCTCTTTCAAGAACTTTTTCCGCCGATAAGAGAATTTTCACAGATGATGACGTAGATTCATATCAGTACGGAAATGGAAATATGGAAAGCGCTGTTATTGAAAATACCGACAGGACTCCCCAAAGAACTAAAACCATCCCTGAGATAAACCTGAAAGAAGAGTCTTTCAAACAAAGACTTAACACAATCAATGCAAATATGCATGCCTCAAAATGAGCGAAAAAAAGAGCTTTCTGGAGAAAGCAACTATTTGAATTTAAGGAAAAGATTATAGCGACACATGGAAGTCTTCCTTCTTGGTGGCATGATAATTAGCGAGTCGCGAACAAAGACGAATGTCTCTGAAGTGCTTTAGCGACTTATCCCGTGGTTCTTTTTCTGGTTTCTGTGAGCAACAATTCTTACTGAATTAAATAGTTTATAGGTCTTATAGAAAAAGTGTATATTTCTACTGAAAATCAATAATGGCGTTATATTTAAGAAAAGAGGATGGAATAAAATGTTCAGTCATTAAAATGCTAAAATAATCATAGCTTAATAATTACGATCATTAAGACAGAATACAAAATTTTCAGTGATGGCAATGAAAGATCCAATACTTCAAAGTATCGACTCAGATTTAGTCGTAGCATATGCGAATCTTGCAAGTTTTTTTCAAGATGATCCCGAATTGGTTCTGCATGCTGTAGTCAACTATGTAAAGGCTTTTGAACTAATTTCAAATATACACATTAAGCAAGTTATGGAAAAATTTATTACCTTAAATAATTATAAAGATTACGAAAATGCCTTATTAAATAGAGAATTGTCAGATGAACAAATAAACTACATCAAAAAGATAGACCATTCATCAATTTTGATAGTAGTATCAGCTTTTGATAGAAAAAAGCTAACACAAATTTCCTTAGAACAGATAAAAAAGTACAAAACAGCTTCCTGTCAATTACATGTCTATAACGATTATTCGACAGAATATGACAACTCTTTTTTAGAATCTTATGCAGATAAGGTAATACAGTTGCCTCAAAAAATGGGCCCACATAATTTAAGGTGGCTGTATTTTAGAATATTTTTGGAGACCGACTTTGATTTCATCTATATGACTGATAACGATATTATTCATGATCCAAATTTTATTGCTGTACTAAAGACCCTATATGAAATAGGCGACCGGAAATTACCAGTTTCTATCTATAATAGTAAGCACTTAATGGGAGAAAAATTTGTCTTTTATAGCAAAGATGGAATTATGCTAAAAAAAGCCGCACCCGGTTTCTCAATGTTCTTTGATAGAAAAATGGTTCAAAAAATAGTATCAATATCGAATAAAGTTGGCAGCGAAAATGATATTTATTCTGCAGACTATTTGGCGATAGCATATTTAGGATTACCGTGGATCACATCAGAAACCTCCTATGCAGAACATTATGGAGCCGGTGGTATTAATAATAAAGATTATGAGAGCGAAAGAGCATTAAATCCTACAGAATATTTGCTGAAGAGAAGACAGGCTATTTTAGAATATTTAACGCAGGATATCGAATTACAAATTAATTTTTAAAATATTCCAGTTGAATTATGACCTTGTGATAAGCAATGAACATCAATGAGGCAAATCTAATCAGTTTTTGAGAATTATAAGGCAGGTAATCTTCGCCAAGCAGCAAATATCTATCTTAATCTCTTAGAGTTCCAACCAAATAATGTTATTGCTTCACATTATCTCAGCACTATGGGAGCGTTCGAATTTTCATTGACTTTATCTGACCTGTTGCACGGTCAATTGTGAAGACTCTGTAATTCGTTGTTTTGAGGTGAGGCAACGCATATGGGTCACTTATGCCGAGCGTTATCATCCAAAGCTTTCCAGCTTCATCAAGCTCAATCTCGGCAGGTGTTATTAATGGTCTTTGGCCTGAGATTCCGACATAATAATCGGAAGCAATTTGAATAGCCTGTTTCTCATCTATCATTGCATTTTTGTCCTCCTTTTACAAAATTAAAACTGATCACATCATACTTAACCCTAACGTTGCATTAAATTTAGGTCAAGCAGCACGCTTGAGACGTTCAAGATAATGCAAAACCCCCTTTTTGACTGTTTGATTGCCGCTCATTGTGAGCGTCAGTGTGCCTCCAGAGTTAGTAAGGCGCCCAGCTCTCTGCAACAGCGTCTTTCTGAGGGTATTGGCTTCCGTAAATTCCCATAGCGCGGTTCGTTTCTCGGTGGTTCCCCTGTTTCTTTCATGCACCATCATATGGAGTTCCCGAAACAGATTGTGCGCGAGGATTGCCGACATCATATAAAGGTGATTGCCGCAAAGCCGTCTGACAGCGACATAATCCAGATTGCACTGGGATTTCAATTCGCTGAAAGTATTTTCCTGAGACCCACGTCCATTATGAAAATACAAGACCTTCTTCATAGTAGTCTTCTTATTTGTGACGATTACCTTGAACTCATATCCGTGCTCATGGGGAATGAATAGATCGAGTTGGACAAGCTCTTTAGACTGCTTTTTGACCTTGTGCCTGATAAAGAGAAACCGGAAGCGGTTGTCCCACTTCTTGGGTTTCCACTGAGTATCGAAATACGAAAACTCCCGATTGAAATAGCGCCAGCGTCTCCGCCCCTGAATCATACCCTTAAGCTCGGCAAACCTCTCGAACGGCACCGATATCGTAAACTCGATACCCTCAGCATCAAGTGCTTTGACAATCTCGTCGCTGAAGAAGGCACTGTCCATGCGTACCTCGATGATAAGTAAGAAGGTAACATATGGGGTCAGGCTTGACTATTGACATTTGCCTTTTTGTCTCTCATCACGGCAATCACCCGCACTGCGTCCTTTTTCAATTCTTCCTTCTCTTTTATGTGGCGGGTGATCAGCGCCGGGTCTTTTCGCATATATTCGGCAATCTCCCTCCCCCTGTAACCATATTCATGCGCCACGAGGCTCAGCAGTTTCCTGCCGTGAGTTATAACCCTGTCCTTGCCCTTTTGCCTCATCTGCGTCAGCGTTACCCCGAAGGTCACTCCGATTGCAGCAGCTATTGTCGCCAGGGAGTATTCTTTTTCCTTCTTGCCCAGCTCGATTGACGCCTCACACTTGCCCATAACGGTGGCTGCAAATCGTTCGTCTCCCAGTATTCTTTTATCAATGGTGCCGTATATGTCCTCTTTCTTCACAGCTATCCCGTCACTGACATATGCCTGATACAGCCGTCGAGCCCATCCTTTATCCTCAGAAAACATCCTCAGCACCTGTTCCTCATCTACGATGCTTTTCCTGACAGCCTTGATGTACGCCGGATGACTGCTCCATGGGTATTCTTCCGGGGTTTTGATCAACCGTGCCCTCACCGGGTTAAGGTGTATGTATTTGACGAGGGAAAGCAGGTAGCTGTCCCACTCGATACCCTCAGCATCAAGTGCTTTGACAATCTCGTCGCTGAAGAAGGCACTGTCCATGCGTACCTCGATGATAATGCCGGGGCAGGCGGCGCGAATAATGCGCACGCCCTTCTGCATGAATTGCAAGGCACCATTGGAGTCATGGACATTGCCCGAGCGGGGAAGCACATCGAAGACCTGGCCTGTCTGAGCTATCGTGCAGAACAAAGGATAATAACTCCTTTGTCCTTTCTTTTGTTTGTTAAAGCCCACCGCTGTACCTTCCGCCATTCGTCCCGTGCTCAAAACAGAGCCGTCAAAATCAAGTGTGACCCGTGCCACACCAAGGGCATTAAGTCTTGCAAGAAGCATCTCCCGGCACGCCTGCCGAATTTTAATTATGCTTTTGTCATCAACGTTGGCCAAGGCCCTGCTGATTGTCGAAACATCCGGAATCCTTTTGAGACCCAAAAGACGAAGTATCATTAGGTCATCACGATAGTAATCCATGTCCCGGAGGCGCCGGTATCCAAGCATCAAATGTACAATCAATACCAGAGCAATAATATGATTGCCATATATCGGGCTTATCGGCAGATGATCAAAACATGCACGGAGCCGGGCTTTCAGATTAAGATTAGAAAACAACTTCTGAATTATCACAGTTCCGGCAAAAGACGTAAGCCGTTGGTCCTCGAAACGAAGTTCAGGAATTTTGTGGACACGGGAGAGAATTTGTGCTTTACTATATTTCACTTTCAGTGGCCTCCTGTTTGGTTGATTTTAAAATTCGCAATTTCAATTTTAACCAATAAGGAGGCCGTTTTACGAGAAGTTTTTCATAGTTGTTCTTCATAATTTATGCAACTGCAAAGTATACTTGGAGGGGATAAGTTCATAGAGTGGGTAAAGGAGAAATTCATCTATGGACAGAAGGGTGAGGAAATCCCATCGGTAAAGAAGATACAACGCTACCGGTCGCAGGAGTCCATACTGAAAGCCATAGAAAAGGAAACCGGCAGGGGGATAAACGAGATAAAGAAAGAGAAGGGGCTGTATCGGCAGATAGCGATGGACCTGCTGTACCGGGTAGGCGGATTAAAAGGCGTAGAGATTGGCGGCATGATGGGGGTGGGCTATACTGCTGTGAGCCAGGAGAGAAGGCGGTTGCGGGACAAAGTGCAAAGAGACAAGAAATTGCGCACATTGATGGGCAGGATAGAGACGCATTTGTGAATAATGAAGATTTGACCCTATACTTCTATCAGTCTCGCATCTGGATCGGTTTTTGACCTACAGGTGGCATTGCTGATCTTCTTTCCCCTGTGTGGATAGTCTTCTCCCAGTTCCCATGGTTTCTCTGCTGCCACGTCTTCAACAGGGTTTTCTTTTTCGAGCGTATCTATGTATTCTCTGGAATTCATGTCTAAGACTATCGGCTCAAGGCTCTTAAATGATGCATTGGCCTTTATGTAAGTGCTGTCGACTGTCAAGTGTTTCCCTGTCAGAAGTCCCTTGGCCATGCACTGGTTAATGATCTCGTCGAATACCTTCTGAAATACATCGCTTTCAGAAAACCTCTCATGCCTGTTTTTTGAGAATGTGGAATGATCCGGCACTTTATCTTCAAGATTCAGCCCTACAAACCACCGGTAGCCGATATGCATTTTCACTTCTTCGCACAAACGGCGCTCTGATGTGATCCCATAGAGATACCCAATCAAAAGCATCCGAAGAAGTCTCTCCGGATCAACTGACGGACGCCCAGTATGACTGTAGAGATGTTTGACTTTCGCTCTTATGAAACCGAGGTCGATATGTTTGTCTACCAAGCGTAAAAGATGATTTTCAGGAATCATCTCCTCCATGCGCACATAGTAAAACATCGGTTCTTTCCTCTGGCTTTCTCCTAACAATTGCACCTCCTCCACATCAGAAGTTGCAATAGTCTATCACTTTCTCAAATGGCTTTAAACTGTTTTTCTGTAAGAGTTTTTCAACAGCTTGTAAAGAATTGACCCCATTTCAGTTTTTCATTTCAGTTTTTAATGCACTGGTGAGAAAAGCATCAATTGCGCTATCCTCGACCATCAGAATATTAATAGTCTTTTTTCCCTCAATCACTTTTGCCCTTGTCTATTTCAGTATCAGCAATAGGGAGGATACCTTGAGACTTCACCGGCTTTTGATTTGGTTAGCACGAGTATAGTTCTCAAAGGAGTAGAGTTCAACTCGAAATATACAAATTCCCGCAAGAATAAATTGACTAAGAAAGCTAAGAACATATAATCTTTAAAATAAATGTATAGTCAGTATAAAATAAATATGATAAAACAATAAGAAATGAGTAAGCGTTAATGAGCACTCTGATATTCAGCAAAAAAGGTCAAGAGCTAATAAAATTGTACGAACAAATGGCGATAGAAGGCTACGAACGTACTGATCAGACAAAAGTAGAAAAAGCATTTAGCGACTTTGAGCTCCGAGCCTATAGACAGCATATACGTTCAATCTTTAATGAGCACGTCATTTCTACTGTTTTGGATTATGGATGCGGAGGTTCTAATTGGTTGTGTAATGGCTTCGACGATGCATCCGGTCAATCAGCTACAGAATATTTCAACCTTCAGAACGCATATAGATACGAGCCAGCGAGAAATTTGGATGAACGACAAACCGTAGATTGTGTCATTTCATTCGATATGCTCGAACATATCTTTATTTCGGATGTGCCTTCTATTCTTCGGGATATGTTCTCTTATGCGACCAAGCTTATCATCATTAATGTCGCATGTTATCCGGCTGCAGCCAAGCTGCCTAATGGAGAAAACGCACATATTACCGTCCGTCACCCTCTCTGGTGGAAAGGTATGGTTGATAGCATAGCGGTCGAATATCCAAACGTTGTTGTTTACCTAATTTGCTCAACTGGGTGGAGACAGAGTAATGCATTTTCGCAATCGAGTGGAAATAAGTGGTTAGAAAGCAGCTCTTTTGTGACAAACGAATGAACCTGTAGATAAATAGGTAAAAAGCAGACTTTGTATCAGAGGCCAAAATACTATGAATCAAGCTTGTTCTTTAAGGCTATTGTCAACGTAAATATTATATTCTACGGGTAAATATCTGAATTTTTTGTTTGGATGTTTCAACATGCAATCTTCAACTATTTCACTGCGTGTTCAGTGAGCCCTTGTAGGAGGTGCAGTGAACACGCGGCGTTCTTCAGATTCATTCTTGGGTGGATTGAGAACCTTGCGCAGTGCGAAGTAAAACTAAGGCGGTCATCGGAATGCCTCAGTCCATTTTTTTGCAGATGCAACAAACACGTGTCATCAGTCGGCCTTCTGTTTATCACGATTTAAGAGACTCCCTGTGCACAGTGATCGGATATCGAGTACTCTCAATTTTCGAGCATGGCCTTTATATTCGCAAAGAACTTTTTCGCACAGACCTTCTCCTGTTCGGGGTCAAGGTTCTCGAACCTGTCGATCTTTTTAACCGACTCATCGGGGAGTTCCCGCAAAAATCTGGAGGGGACGGAACTCTTCTCTTTCCCGTACCTTGATCTGTGTTCTGTGTGGGTAATGTAAAGTTCGTTCATAGCCCTTGTTATCCCTACATAAAACAGCCTTCTTTCCTCTTCAATATCTTCATCCTTGTCCGCCGATTTCTTGTGGGGCAGCATCTCCTCTTCCACGCCCGCAATGAATACCACGGGGAATTCCAGTCCTTTTGCCGAATGAAAGGATATGAGGGTGACGCCCCGGGAAACTTTTTCCTCTTTCTCTTTCATCAGCTCCGTGAGGGCCATTGTTTCGAGGAAGCCGTGGAGGGAAGGTGATTCTTCCGCTGATTCATAATGACTTAGGGAATCGATGAAACCGTCCATATTCTCCACCCTCTTAAACGCTGCCTCGGGGGTCTTATAAAGCCCGATAATATAATCCCTGTAACCGATCTCCTCGATGAGCGATTTTAGAAGTTTGCCCATGCCTGTCCCACGGCCTTTATTGAACAGGTCACGGTAACGGGCAATAAGCCCGGCGAGATCTTCTACAGAGGCAACTGCCTTTTGACTGAGATCCGGGACCTCGCTGGCCTTCCCGAACGCATCGAGGAGACTCAAGGAATTGGACTGAGCAAATTCAGAAAGAACAGCCAGCGCGGAAGTTCCAAGACCTCTTTTCGGCGCACCGGCGGTCCTCAAAAGACTCAGATCGTCGGACGGGTTTGCGATTATCTTGAGATAGGCCGCAAGGTCTTTGATCTCCTTGTGTTCGAAATAACTTGTACCCCCAACCACCAGGTAGGGAATCCTCTTGCTTCTCATGGCTGCCTCAAAAGGCCGAGAGAATATGTTTGCTCTGTAAATAACGGCAAAATCCTCATAGGGGACGTTTCGTTCGAACCTAATCATTGAGATCCTGTCGGCCACCCATTCCGCCTCACTTTCCGCATCGGCAGCCCTGAAAATATTCACCTCAGGGCCGGCGCCCCTTTCAGTCCAGAGAGACTTCTCCATTCTCCTCGTGTTGTTCCTTATCACCCCGTTTGCAGCTGAGAGGATATGTCCGAAGGAGCGGTAATTCTGTTCAAGCCTCACGGTTACAGTCCCCGGAAAGTCTTTCTCAAAATCGAGGATATTGCCCAGGTCTGCGCCTCTCCACCCGTATATAGATTGGTCGTCGTCCCCGACCACGCAGAGGTTTCTCCTCGCACCTGCGAGATGCTTGATTAATTCATACTGAACGCGGTTCGTATCCTGATATTCGTCTACCATGATATACCCGAATCTCTCCTGGTATTTTTCGCAAACAGCCGGATATTCCCTGAAAAGCCTCAGGGTAAAAAGTAAAAGGTCATCAAAGTCGACGGCATTCAGCGACTGCAAAGCCTCGCGATACCTCGGATAGAGCATCGCTGAGATCTCCTCGATAGACTTATCCGGGGGAGCAGCGCCGGGCGGAACAAGATCATTCTTTGTCCTGCTGATTCTCTCCAGTATGGTCTCCGCCTTGAAACTCTTGTCGTAAAACTTGATGTCGGAAAGAATATTTCTCAGGAGCGAGACCTGCTCTGATGTATCATATATCGTGAAGTCCTTTCTAAAGCCAAGATGTTCAATTTCGCGTCTCAGGATCTTCAGGCACAGGGAATGAAAAGTCGAGATGACGGGCGACCCGTTTTCTCCTCTTATCATAGCCTTTACCCTTTCCTTCATCTCCCTGGCCGCCTTATTCGTGAAGGTAACGGCAAGGACAGATCCGGCCTTTACGCCGGTGTGTATGAGATATGCGGTCCTCACGGTAATAACTCTCGTCTTTCCTGAACCCGCTCCGGCTAGGATGAGGAGGGGCCCCTCAGCGTGCAACACAGCTTTCTTCTGTCTGGGATTGAGACGCGCAAGTTCTTTCCTTATATCCATCACATTCCTTTATGTTTGTTATAGATCAACTTCTATGAAGTACGAACAACAATCCTGCGGTGAGAAGCATTCCAGGTGTTTACGCACCTATTTCGGATATGTCTGACAGGAAAGCAGGATTTGCAGACCCGGCAGGACGCCGGAGAAAAGCATCAGACATCTATATTACTCTTTTAGCGGTAATAAGGTAACCCAATCTCAAAAGGTGCGGATCGGCGCAGCCGCCAAGTGTTTTGCAGGGAGTGAAAACAAAGGTCCTCGCCCCAGATCAGCCGTCCAAATACCTTACTGCGCACCCGAATTCCGCCGCTAATGATGCGGTGTTTTTTGGGGCCGTGTTGGCCCTTTCATTTTTTCAGAGATTTTCCGATCCTTCTCTCTATCGATTTCACCTTCTCGTCTATCCTGTTCGGTTTTCCTTTTCTGTCGTCAATCGATATGGTGGTAAGCACTCTGTCTTCGGACTTCATCACGGTCTTATGGCATCTCTTTATGAGCTTCATGATCTCGTCCCATTCACCTTCAATAACAGTGCCCATCGGGTTGATCTTATAAGGAAGTCCGCCGGCATCGACGGTCTTCAATACTTCGGCAAGTTGGTCACCGATACTGCTGCCGCTGCCTATTGGCACAATACTGAATTCTGCGAGCATAAAACCCTCCTTCCTGTTTTTAGAAAAAGGATAGCAAAAAAATCCGCAAAAAAGAAGGGGCATTGAATATGCCCCTGCGGTATATATAAAAAATGTTTATTATTATTATTTTACTGCGTCTTTCAGCGATTTGCCGGAAGTAAACTTTGGTATTTTGGCGGCAGGAATTGTAATAATATCACCGGTCCGGGGATTACGGCCTTTCCTGGATTTTCTTTTCACGACCGAGAAGGTCCCGAACCCAACGAGCGTAACCTTTTGTCCTTTCTTTAAGGCTGATCTGATAGAATTCAAAGTAGAGTCAAGCGACCTCGATGCATCTGCTTTGCTTAATCCTGTGCCGGATGCGATTTTGTCAATAAGTTCTGCTTTTGTCATCTATGTTTCCCCCCTTTCATCAGAAAGAATTAATTAGTAAAAAATAAATAAGACTGAAATAACACTATCAAGGAAGAAATCCTTTTGTCAAGCCAAAAATGAACGGTCTCAAAACATAGAAAAACTCATGCCAGATGACGCTTGGGACCCAATTTGCAGTTTGAGGATAATCGTCAAAATATCACTTATTTTGCGCAACGATCATCAAAAGATTCCAAACAAAGGATGAATAACATTAGAAGAAAAATAAAGCCGGCAGATGTAATTTAATGCTTCGAATATTTGCCTCCGGTTGTTTGCATTTCAGGCAATATATAGTAGTTCCTGAATTTCGACTACACATAATATAGGAGCCGCCATTTTTTTCTTGACATTCATTCCCGCTCACAATAAGATGATGTGGAAGAAAGTGGTAGAAAGTGGAGGATAAATGCCGTCTTTCTCAGGAACATACTACTTCACTGTTGACACAAAAGGCAGAATCATCATCCCTGCTCCTTTCCGCGAGATAATTTCGACCAATTATAGCACAAAACTTTACATAACCAATGCTCCTGTTGACCAATGTATTCGCATTTATCCGCTGGAGGAATGGAGCAAACTTCAGGACAAGGTCCGGACAAAACCGAGTTCTGATAAATATATCAAGTTTTTTATGAGAAGGGTCATCGGCTCTGCTGTCGAAATAGATCTGGACAGACAGGGTAGAATTCTCATCCCGGCAGCTCTCAGGGAAAATGCGAAGATAAACGGCAATGTTGTTATAGTCGGCCAGACTGAGCGGCTTGAACTCTGGGACAGGGATGAATGGGACAGACTTGTAGATCTTTCAAAGATAGACAAGGAATCCATGGAAGAGGGCCTTGCAGACTTCGGCTTTTAGACGTACGCGAGGAGACCGGCTATAGAGATCAGCCATCTGCCGGTGATGCAGAAAGAGGTCATGGAATTACTTGACCTCAGGCAAAACGGCGTATACGTGGATGCGACTGTTGGACTCGGGGGACACTCGGAAGAAATATTGGGGTCAATCGGCGCCGAGGGAAGGCTGATCGGAATTGACAGGGATGAAGAGGTCCTGGAAGCAACCGGGAAAAGACTATCGGACAAAAGGGTCATTCTGAAAAGGGGGAGTTTTTCGGATATGGAAAGCCTGCTTTTATCAGAGGGCGTCTCTGAAGTTGACGGCATCCTTTTTGATCTGGGAGTATCAATGCTTCAATTAAAGGACCCCGACAGAGGGTTCAGTTTCCTCTCGGACAAGAGACTTGATATGAGGATGGACAGGAGGCAAAGGGTGTCGGCATGGGAGATCGTGAACAGATACCCCGAGCGGGAACTCGACCGGATATTGAGAGAATTGGGCGAGGAGCGCTCTTCCAGAAAGATAGCAAAGGCAATAATCGGATGGAGAAATAAGCGCCCTATCGAAACATGCTCCGAACTGTCAAAGATTGTTGAAGATGTATATGGGGGCAGAGGAAGGATCCATCCGGCGACCAGAACTTTCCAGGCATTGAGAATTGAGGTAAACAGGGAGCTTGTCCAGCTAAAGGAAGGCCTGGAAGCGGCCACAAGACTTTTAAAACGAGGCGGAAGGTTGTGCGTAATCACATATCATTCCCTTGAAGACAGGATCGTCAAGCACTTTTTAAGAGATAGTGCGGGGAAAGCGCTGCTTAAGATCGTCACCAGGAAACCGAGGACTCCTTCTATTGAAGAAACAAGGTCAAATCCTTCTTCAAGGAGTGCGAAACTTAGAGCCGGGGAGAAGATATGATACGGAAAAGCAGGATGAATGTTTTATCATTAATTTGTAAGCCATTATTAATCGCCCTTTTTGTCTTTGGAGTGTTCGGTCTTGTTTATCTCAGATCGAGCTTCCTGAAGTTGGAATACAGTCTCGGCGATCTCGAAAAAAAGAAGATGAATTATCTGAAGGAAAGAAAAATAATGCTTGCAGAAAGGGCGAGCCTCTTATCTTTTGCCCAGTTGGAAGCGGCCCATAGTGACAGCGAAAGTTTTGTCCTGCCTGACAGGGTCAGGGTTGTACACATGGACAAGCAGGGAAGGTCTTTACCTTACAGGGTATCACTGGAGAAAAAGCAGTTGGCGGAACCTTAAAGCATAGAGGTCGGGGGGGAGTTGAATAAAAAAAGGGCGATCATCCTTAATACAGCTGTCATCTTCAGTTTCATCTTAGTGTCCCTGCGTCTTGCAGACCTGATGATAATTAACCATAAGCGTCTTTCCGAGCGGGCAAAGCAGCAGCAGGTGAAAGTCGAGGACATCCAGGTGAGGAGGGGAATAATTTTTGACAGGAGGGGAAGAGAGTTGGCGCTGAACCTTGAGCTCGAATCCCTCTACTGTGACCCCGAGAACCTTATTGTCAATAATGAAGATGTAAAAAAACTCGCATCGGCGGTGGCGAAGGAACCCGGGGTCGTTCTCGCGAAGATCCCTGAAGCCGGCAGATTTGCATGGATTCAAAGAAAACTTTCGCCTGACGCGGCTGACAGGGTGCGGGCGCTTAATATCGAGGGTCTTGGATTTGTGCCTGAGGCTAAAAGGTTCTACCCGAAAGGAGAACTCGCCTCTCATATTCTCGGTTGTGTGGGAGTGGATAACCAGGCCCTTGAAGGTATTGAACTGAAATATGATAAGTATTTAAAGACAACGGGGGGCAAGGTATTCCTTGAGAGGGACGCGAGCGGCAGGACACTTTCATCGGGAGTGACGATGGAGGCAAAAGGGAACAATATCGTCCTTACAATAGATGAAGTACTCCAACGCCTTGTGGAAGAAGAGCTGGATAAAGCCATGGCCCACTGGAGGCCCGCCTCTGCGTCAGTGATTATGATGGACCCCTCCACAGGAGAGATACTGGCCCTTGCCAACCGGCCGGCCTATGATCCCAACAGGGGTGGAAACGCGAGCGGTACGGATAAGAGGGACAGGGCAATAACCGACTTGTACGAACCGGGCTCAACCTTCAAGATCGTAATTGGTGTCGGCTCACTGGAAGAAAAGTTGGTGAGGCCCGATACTTTATTTGACGTCAGCAGGGGCAGCATCGAGGTTGGAAGAAAGACCATCCGGGATGTTCATAGGTCCGGGGTTCTCACCTTCAAAGAGGTCATACAGAAATCCTCAAATGTGGGTTCCATCATGGTCGGCATGAAGCTCGGAAAAGAAAGGCTGTATAAATATGCGAAATTATTAGGGATCGGCGAAAAGACGGGCATCGACCTGCCGGGCGAAGTTTCGGGCTGGATACCTTCTCCTGAAAGATGGTCGGGCACATCTCCCGGCGCCATCCCGATCGGCCAGGAAGTCGCCGTAACTCCGCTGCAAATACTCAGGGCATATTGCGCAGTTGCAAACGGAGGGTTCCTCGTCAGGCCGCACGTTGTATCACAGATCATTTCGCCGAACGGCCAGACACTTGTTTCATTTAAAGACACGGAAATGAAAAGGGTGATTTCTGCAAAGACGGCGGAGACATTTAAAGATATATTAAAAACCGTGACGGAAGAAGGCGGAACAGGGAAGAGCGCATCCGTGGACGGGAATGAAGTTGCAGGCAAGACAGGCACTGCACAGATCATAAACCCTGTGACTAAGAGATACTCGAAGGAAAAATATGTGGGTTCCTTCGTCGGTTTTGTACCGGCTGATAACCCCAGACTTGCCATGATCGTTGTTATCTATGAGCCTAAAGGTCAGATTTACGGAGGGGTGGTGGCTGCTCCTATTTTCAGGGATATCGCCAATCAAGCGCTGTCATATCTTGACGTTCCGAGGGAGAATAATCCCCCGAACAGCTCCTTATTGGTATTTAAATGAAGCTTGAAGAGATATTGGATGGTTGTGATTATCGCGGAAGATTTCCGGACAAGGGAGTATTTCTCGAAAAGGATGTCGCGGGAATAGCTTATGATTCGCGAAGAGTGGGAGAAGGCTACATATTTGTGGCTATAAAGGGTGAAAAGTATGATGGGCATGATTACGTCAAAGACGCGAGGGAAAGGGGGGCGGCCGTCGTGATTGCCGAGAGAGAATTGAGCGACACGGGAGACTGCTATATACTCGTCGAAGACGGAAGGAAAGCTCTCGCTTGCATCTCGAATAATTTCTATGAAAGGCCTTCGGAAAACCTGACGCTGATCGGCATAACAGGCACGAACGGCAAGACGACCACAACTTATATCCTGAAGTCAGTCCTCGAGTCATGGGGAAGGAATGTGGGGCTGATCGGCACTATCCAATACATTATAAAGGACAGAGTCTACCCGGCGCCCCATACGACGCCGGAATCCCCGGAATTCCAGGATCTTTTGAGGCAAATGCTCTTATCGGGGTGTTCGCATGTCATATCCGAGGTGTCTTCTCACGCCCTCGCGCAATACAGGGTGGACGGGGCTGTCTTTGATACCGCTGTCTTCACAAATCTGACGAGAGACCATCTGGATTTTCACAAAACCATGGAAGACTATTATAAGGCCAAGGAAAGGTTGTTCAGAGAGCTTCTCGGCAGAAACGGGACAGCTGTTATAAATCTCGATGATCCCTATGGGAAAAGGCTGGAGGCCGGACTCAGAAGACTGCGCCCGGACCTTAAGATATTGACATACGGTCTTGAAGCAGGCGCGGATATTATCGCAAGCGAACTTCGGAATTCATTTGAGCGCCTTAGATTTAAAATATCTCACCTCGGCAGAAGTTACGATGTTTCCTCTCCTTTAACCGGCGTGCCTAACGTTTATAATATAATATCTATTATAGGCGCATCAATCTCACTGGGTGTTCCCTGGCAGGTTATCCTTGAAGGAATTGAAAAAGCGAAGTACGTAGCGGGAAGGTTTGAAAGAGTTGACGCCGGGCAGGAATTTCTCTGTATTATTGACTACGCACATACGGAAGACGCCCTCGAAAGACTGATCCTTACTGCAAGGGAACTTTTATCCTCTCGTTCACAGCCGGCCATGAGGCGGCATGAAGGGGGCGGCTTCTCATCTGCCGCACACTCTCTGTCCAGGATAATTACTGTTTTCGGCTGCGGAGGCGACCGGGACAGGGGGAAGAGGCCGGGGATGGGCGCGGTCGCAACGAGGTTAAGCGATTTTGTGATCCTAACCACTGACAACCCGAGGTCGGAAGATACAATTAATATTATCAGAGATATTGAAGGCGGCGCTGTCAGCAAAAACTATCTCATAGAACCTGACAGGAAAAAAGCCATCGTGAAGGCTGTCGGGATGGCAGAGGCGGACGATATCGTCCTAATCGCGGGAAAGGGGCACGAGGATTATCAGGAGATAAAGGGTGTCAGATATCCCTTCAGTGACAGAGATGTCGTTACAGAGGCAATAAAGGGCAAATGCAAATTTCAAATTTCAAAATGCAAAATTAATGAGTGACACGGTCTGCTTTGAACAGAAGATTACGGGAATGATGACAACAGAAGACATTATTACGGCAACAGGCGGAGAGGTGGTCTGCAGCGGCCCGGATTCCTTCACAGGGGTCTCTATAGATTCAAGGAAGATAAAAGGGGGCGAGTTATTCGTCGCTCTTAAAGGTGACAGGTTCGACGGCCATGACTTTCTTTCCCCGGCGTTAAGCAAAGGAAACGGCGCAATCGTTAATTTTTGGGGAGTGGAGCCCGTAAAAGGCAAGACCATGATCTTTGTGAAAGATACACTGAAGGCCCTTCAGGATCTGGCGCATTATTTACGATTGAAGCGGGATATACCTGTCGTCGCCGTGACAGGTTCCAACGGCAAGACAACAACAAAAGAAGTTGCGGCATCGATCCTTAATACGCGTCACAGGGTAGTGAAAAATACGGGCAATCTGAATAACCACATCGGCCTGCCCTTGAGCCTGATAAATGTTGAGGACGGGGCCGAGATTGCCGTTCTCGAAATGGGCGCGAGCGCACCAGGCGAGATAAAGGGACTTTGTGATATAGCGGTCCCTGATTATGGCGTTTTGACAAACATAAGCCCTGCCCATCTCGAGGGATTCAGAGATCTGGAGACGGTGAGAAAGACGAAGCTTGAACTCCTCGAAACGGTGAGTGTCGCTATCGTGAATGCCGACGACCTCTTTATGATGGAAGGGGTCAAACGCTCGGGTTTTAAAGGTTCGATTGTAAGATACGGTATTAATAATACTGCCGAGGTGAGAGCTTCCGATATAAGACTTTATGAAAAAGGTTCGCGCTTTGTCCTCCACGTCCCCGGCGATAAAAACATAGAGGTCAATCCCAAAATATCAGGCATGTTCAATATCTACAATCTGCTTGCGGCCGCGTCGGTCGGTCATCTTTTTGATATCGACCCCGCGCGCATGAAGGGCGCGATAGATTCATTTGCCGGAGTGCCGATGAGGCTGGAGTTCAGAGATTTGAACGGGGTCACTGTTATCAGCGACATGTACAATGCCAACCCGGCGTCCATGGAAGAAGCGGTAAAAGAGCTTGTTAGAATCAGGAAGGGGCGGACCATCGCAGTCCTTGGAGACATGCTGGAACTCGGAGCTTATGAAGAGGAGGCCCACAGGAAGCTTGGCCGGCTTATGTCCGGACTCTCCGTAGACATGTTCATCGCTGTCGGCCCGCTTATGGGTCTGGCGGCATCCGAATTCAAAGGCCGTGTTTATAAATCGGACTCGGCTTCGGAAGCAGGAAGGCTGCTGAGAGATGTCGGGGAAAAGGGTGATACGGTTTTGATAAAGGGTTCGAGACGCATGGGCATGGAAAAGGTCCTGGAGGAATATGCTATATAGCGTCCTATACAGCCTGCACGACTGGTTTTCACCGCTGAATGTTTTCAGGTACATCACATTCAGAAGCTCCCTTGCTGTACTCACGGCAATGATTTTTTCACTGGCGCTGGGACCCTGGATAATAGGGAAGCTCAAAAGGCTGAGCATGACACAACAGATAAGGGATGATGGTCCGAAGGCCCACATGGGTAAAGCAGGCACGCCCACAATGGGCGGACTTCTTATTATACTGAGCATACTGTTGTCCATTTTTATGTGGGGCGACCTTAAGAACGTCTATATCTGGACAATGATTATTGCCCTTGCGGGTTTCGGCGGTATAGGTTTTATTGATGATTATCTTAAAATCGAAAAGAGAAATCACAGGGGGCTCAGGGCTTACCAGAAGTTCGGGATGCAGATTGCGCTTGCGCTCTTGATCGGTATCTTCCTGTATATGAATCCAAAAGATGCCTATGCGGATGTTTTAATCGTTCCTTTTTTCAAAAAATGGCTTTTTGATCTGGGGCTGCTCTACATACCTTTCTCGGTATTGGTCATGGTCGGCTCATCAAACGCAGTCAACCTTACCGATGGAATAGACGGGCTTGCGACAGGGCTCATTGCCGTCGCGGTCCTGGCCAACGGTGTGCTCGTCTATATCTCGGGACATAAAGGATTGGCACAATATCTTCAGGTACTGTATCTGCCGGGGACGGGAGAACTGACGGTTTTCTGCGGCGCCATGTTCGGCGCGGCAGTCGGATTCCTGTGGTTTAATTCTTACCCGGCGGATGTTTTTATGGGCGATATCGGATCTCTCGGGCTCGGAGGCGCACTCGGCACTCTTGCAGTAATTACCAAACATGAAATAGTCCTGGCGATAGTGGGCGGAATCTTCGTTATCGAGACAATCTCTGTCATGCTCCAGGTAGCGTCCTTTAAACTCACGGGCAAAAGGATATTTAAGATGGCGCCTATCCATCACCATTTTGAATTAAAGGGATGGCCTGAACCGAAGGTAATCGTAAGATTCTGGATAGTTGGAATTATGCTTGCTCTGTTGAGCCTGGCAACTTTAAAAGTGAGGTGATTATGGAAAAAAAGTTAAGAGTCAAGAGTTCTCTCCTCGGTGAGTCGCCCGGGGCGACAAAGTTCAAGGTCATTGAAAAATATTTTTTGTTCATCCTTTTGTTCTCACTTTTTACTTTTTACTTCCTGCTTTCTACTTCTCATGCTGATGATATTCATTCGAGAGCCGTGGTTGTAATGGAGGCGTCAACAGGGAAAATACTCTATGCAAAAAATCCTGATCTGAGATGTCTTCCGGCGAGCACAACAAAATTGATGACCGCAATCGTGACGATTGAACACAAAGATTTAAAAGACATCGTGACAATCAGCAGGAATGTGGCCCTTACCCCTCCTCATATAGCCGGATTCAAACAAGGAGATAAAGTCTCTGTCGAGAAACTCCTCTATGCCGCATTAATAGGTTCTGCAAATGATGCCGCCGTTGCTCTTGCGGAAGCTGTCGCGGGCTCCGAGGCGAAGTTCGTGGAACTCATGAATAAAAAGGCGATAGAGATCGGCGCCGGGGACACGAAATTCATAAACCCTAACGGTCTTCCCGGGCCCGGTCAGCATATTACCGCATCCGATCTGGCGAAGATCATGAATTATGCGCTCAGGTATCCAAAGTTGAGAGAGATAATAGGTACCCGTGTAGCAGAGATCTCGACGGAGAAAGGTAAAGCCATATTCCTCAGAAACACTGACAGGCTGTTATGGTCTGATGAAGAACTTGTCGGAGGGAAGACCGGTTTTACACAAAAGGCGAGGCACTGCTTTGTCTGCGCCGCAGAGCGTGAGCGTGATACCGTGATAGTGGCTATTCTCGGAAGCCCGAGCCGAAGCGACCTCTGGAGAGAATCCGAGATACTCATCGGCAAGGGGTTCGACGTACTGGGGAGCAAGGAAGCTCCGGCCATATACCTGGCGAATGTGGATGACAATGACGCGCCAGTTGTAAAAAAGGCGTCCTATTCAAAGAAATCTAAGATAAGAACGAAGAGATCAAAAGCCGGGCGGAGCAAGAAATTCATAGCGAAAAAAACCGGGAAACAGAAAGAAAAAGCAGTACTGGCAATGAAGAAGAGCAAGGCAAAAATATATGCGAAGCATCACGGGAAGAGCAAGGTAAAGGCATATGCAAAGCATAAAGGCAAGAAGAAGAAAAATTACGGAGTCGCGGAACGGGAAGGAATTGCGGGAAATAAAGGATAAAAATGTGACGGTAGTAGGCCTTGCACGAAGCGGGATAGGCGCGGCAAACCTGCTCTCTGAATTGGGAGCGCATGTGACGGTTACCGATATAAAAACAGAAGGAGACCTGAGAGAATTTGCGGCGCGGCTTAACCCCTCGGTCAGGCTCGCCCTGGGCTCGCATCCGGAGGACATCTTCATACATGCGGACATGGTGGTTGTCAGCCCCGGGGTCCCCCTGGATATCCGGCCTCTCGTGCATGCGAAGACCGGGAAAATACCGGTTATCGGCGAGCTTGAACTCGCCTATCAGATAGCGGTGGACGGCTCATATAACCCACCCATTGCACCCTTGATAAAGAAGGATGGAGGGGGATTTCTCGCCGTCACCGGGACAAACGGGAAATCAACGACAACGGCCCTGCTCGATTTTATGATGAAGAGAGGCGCGTATAAGACGATCCTCGGAGGAAACATAGGAAATGCGCTGACAGAGGAAATATTGAGAAGATACATGGTACACGATACACGATTCACGACTCTCGACTATATCGTTGCCGAGGTGTCGAGTTTTCAACTCGAGGCGATAAGAGGCTTCAGACCTAAAGTGGCTGCGATCGTCAATATTACTCCGGACCACCTTGATAGATACCACTCGTTGGAAGAGTACGGTAATGCGAAGGCGAGGATATTCGAAAACCAGGGAGAGGGTGATTTTCTGGTATTAAATCGGGACGATCCTGAGACGATGAAAGTCTACAATTCAGAATTCTCTCCTCAGGGAGTCGCGGGCGGCGACAAAATTCAAAATTCAAAATTGCCGAGAGTCTTCTACTTCAGCCGGAAGCAGGAAAAAGTTGAAGGGCTTTATTTAAAAAACGGGACTGTTTACTGCAATATTCCTGATTTGCCTCAGGTCCCGTTTCCCTCAGTTCTGATAAAGGTCGGGGAAATAAAGATCAAAGGCGTTCATAACCTGGAGAATGCCATGGCTGCTTCAGCCATGGCTCTCCTTGCAGGCTGTCCGGCGGAGGCCGTTATAGATTCATTAAAGGAATTCCCGGGTCTCGAACACAGACTCGAATTTATCAGAGAGTTGAACGGTGTCTCCTATTTTAACGACTCCAAAGGGACCAATGTCGGAGCAGTCATTAAGTCGCTCGAAAGCTTCTCAGAGCCGATAGTCCTCATTGCAGGGGGCAGGGACAAGGCAGGAGATTTCTTTCAATTAAGAGATTTAGTAAGGGAAAGAGTTAAATCTCTGGTGTTGATAGGCGAAGCACGTGAAAAGATAAAAAAGGCCATTGGAGATTTGACGGACACAATAATGGCCCAGGACCTGAGGGATGCCGTGAATATTTCGCGCAATACGGCTGAAAAAGGCGACGTGGTCCTGCTTTCTCCTGCATGCGCCAGCTTTGATATGTTTGAGGATTTCGAAGACAGGGGCAGGCAGTTTAAAGAGATAGTGATGGGGATGAATAATGTTCAAATGCGATAAGTGGCTCCTGCTTTCCGCAGCGCTTCTGATAGGGTTCGGAGCGCTTATGATTTACAGCTCCACATCCGTAGTTACACCCGTGCTTGCAAAAAGAGGAGTTACGGAATTTTATTATTTCAAAAGGCATTTTTTTACGATCCTCACAGGATTCAGCTTTATGTTTATCGCCTATAAACTGAATCTTTCCTTTATCAAGAAGATCTCAATCCCCCTCCTCATCCTTTCTTCTGTGCTGCTGATACTTGTTTTTATGCCCGGCATAGGGATTACGGCAGGCGGCGCAAGACGCTGGATAAGGCTTTGGCCCTCGACCTTCCAGCCCTCGGAACTCGTGAAGCTTTCGATGGTCATTTTCCTTGCGCGATATATGTCGGCGCCTGAATACAGGCCGGACAATTTTATATCTTTTATAAAGCCGGTTTGTATCATGGCGGTCTTCCAGGCCGCCTTTCTGAAGCAGCCCGATTTCGGCGCCGCAATGAGTCTTGCGTTCCTTACATTTGCGATGCTCTTTCTTTCGGGCGTGAGACTGAGTTATCTTGCGTCACTTGCGTTGCTCGCCGTCCCGTTGATTATCAAGCTTGCCATGGAGCCTTACCGGCTGAGGAGAATAATGTCCTTTCTCAATCCCTGGGAAGATGCTCAGGGTGACGGCTTTCAGCTCGTGCAATCTTTTATAGCGCTCGGCAGCGGAGGTTTTACGGGTGTGGGCCTCGGCAGTTCAAAACAGAAATTGGCTTATCTGCCGGAGTCCCACACGGATTTTATCTTTTCGATTATCGGTGAGGAATTCGGGCTTATAGGCGTATTGCTCGTGATCGCACTCTTCGTGGTTTTGTTCGTTAAAGGTATATCTATTGCGGGCAGGGCAAAGGACAGGTTCGTCTATTATCTTGCCGCGGGCCTTTCACTGATGATCGCGCTTCAGGCGCTCATCAATTTTGCTGTTGCCACGGGGCTGGTGCCGACCAAGGGCCTCCCCCTTCCCTTTGTGAGCTATGGCGGGTCTTCTCTCCTTGTGAACATGGCCGCCATAGGTATACTGCTGAATATATCAAAAGGGGAAGAGGCGTCGCCCGCGTTCGATAACCGTGATATGGCGCTCAGGAGAAAAGCAAGGCGAAATGTCAATAGAAGATATGGCCCGGTTTCGGGTTCTTACTGAGAAACCGGGGACTTTTTATTATATGGGTTGGAGAAAGACTTTCTGATGAGGGTGATAATTGCAGGAGGAGGTACAGGAGGGCATCTCTTCCCCGGACTTGCTGTCGCTGAAGAGTTTAAAAACAGGGACGCTTCGACGGAGGTGATATTTGTCGGAACAGAGTTCGGAATAGAAGCGAGGGTTGTCCCTCGCGAAGGTTATCCCATAAAGTTTGTGAGGGCGGAAGGTCTGGTCGGAGTATCTGCTGTTAAAAAGATAAAGGCGGCAATAAAAATGTTTCTTTCGGTCATCGATTCATACAAAATTATTAAGGCTGTCAGACCCGACATCGTGATAGGTGTCGGTGGATATGCATCAGGTGCGATTGTGTTTCTTGCGTTCCTTCTGTCCATACCCACCATTATTCTGGAGCAGAACTCCGTACCGGGTCTTACAAACAAGGTCCTCGGAAGATTTGTGGACACAGTGTGCATAACATATCAGGAAAGTATCCCGTTCTTTCCCAAGACAAAAACGTTTCTTACAGGGAACCCTATAAGGATGCATATTTTCAAGGGAAACATCGGGGCTGGCCACAAGCTTTTTTCTCTTGGAGAAGGTTTGTTCACGGTATTTGTCTTCGGCGGCAGTTCGGGCGCCAGCAGCATAAATACGGCCCTCGTTGATGCCCTTAACCATCTGCGGGACCTCAAGGATAAAGTCCAGTTCCTGCATCAGACGGGACAGAGGGATTATGAAACCGTCAGGAATGCGTACAGGCGGGCCGATTTCAAGGGGACGATTACCCCTTTTATCTATCAGATGGGCGAAGCATATGCCGTTGCCGATATCGTTATCTCAAGGGCGGGGGCGACGACACTTGCCGAATTGACTGCCTTGGGGAAGCCTGCGATATTGGTCCCTTATCCGTACGCTGCGGGTAACCACCAGGAAATGAATGCAAGGAAACTAAAAGGGATCAGCGCGGCCAAGATGATACTCGACAGCGAGCTGAAAGGGGAAATACTTGCGGACAGCATAAGAGAATTGTATATGAACGAGGCGATCAGGACAGAGATGCAAAAGAACAGCAGGTCTGTGGGAAGACCGGATGCGTGCGCCAAGGTGGTGGATATAGCAATGAGCCTGGTAAAACAATCTTTAATCGGGAGCCAGCAGCCTAAAGGAGTGGTATAGATAAATGTTCGAGAGGTTCAGGGTAATACATTTTGTCGGCATAGGCGGCATAGGCATGTCCGGTATTGCGGAGGTGCTTCATAACCTCGGCTATGAGGTGACAGGGTCTGACTTAAAAGAATCAGAGACAACGAGGAGATTAAAGGCTTTGGGCATACAGGTCTATGTGGGCCATAAACCTGAGAATGTGGATGACGCTCACGTATTGGTAACGTCCTCTGCCGTTTCCGGTGATAACCCGGAGGTGATCGAGGCCGGTAGAAGGTCGATACCCGTGATCCCGCGTGCCGAGATGCTCGCGGAGCTGGCGAGGCTCAAATACGGGGTGCTCGTTGCCGGCGCGCACGGCAAGACGACAACGACGTCGCTGATAACAACCATTTTTGCCCACGGCGGGCTTGACCCTACGGTTGTCATAGGCGGGCGGCTCAAGGCCACAGGCAGCAATGCACGGCTCGGCCAGGGCGATTTTCTTGTTGCGGAAGCTGACGAGAGTGACGGTTCGTTTCTCAAACTCTCTCCCACCATTGCGGTCGTCACGAATATTGATAGAGAACACATGGATTTCTTCGGGACGATGGACGCGTTGAAAGGGGCTTTTCTCTCTTTCATCAATAAAGTCCCTTTTTACGGC
The DNA here is from genome assembly GCA_963716185.1 of Thermodesulfovibrionales bacterium. Classification (GTDB taxonomy): domain Bacteria; phylum Nitrospirota; class Thermodesulfovibrionia; order Thermodesulfovibrionales; family SM23-35; genus CAVZMO01. The sequence goes on along the minus strand of OY970295.1, from coordinate 1,334,550 downwards.
GCCTCAGTGGTGTGCATAGAGAATGACCATATGCGTGAACTTCTGCCGTATATTCACAGGAGATACATTATGTACGGACTTACCCGGGAAGCTCAGCTCTATGCAGAGAATATCAAAAAAGGATTTATGTCGGCAAGCTTTGATGCGGTTTATAAAGGAAGGAATATGGGGGTTTTCACTGTCCCGGCGCCGGGAGTGCATAATGTCCTCAACAGTCTCGCCGCTATCGGGGTGGCGTTAATTCTCAAAATCGATCCGCAGGTCATGCAGGAAGCATTGAAGGGATTCGGCGGCATTCAGAGAAGATTGGAGTTCAAGGGTGAAAGGGACGGGATAAAGGTGTTTGATGATTATGGTCACCATCCTTCAGAGATAAAGGCGACGCTGACGGCCGTTAAGGAAGGGCTCATGGTCAACGGCCGGGGAGCAGGCAGGTTGATTGTCCTTTTCCAGCCCCACAGATATACAAGGGTAAGAGACCTGATTGACGATTTTACGGTCTCTTTCAATGATGCAGACTTGCTGATTGTGCTTGATATATACCCTGCCGGGGAAAGTCCCATTGAAGGTGTGAACTCGGCAAACATAGTTGAGGGGATCAGGAAAGCAGGTCATAAGAATGTTGTATATAAGAAAGACAGAGAAGATGCCAGGGAGTATGTGATCGCAAACTCCGGGAAAGGAGACATTGTCCTCACCCTTGGCGCCGGCGATGTCTGGAAGATAGGTGAAGAGATTGTGAATAAGTTGAAAGGGAGCCTGAGGAGTGCGTAAAGCAAGGGGACAGATGTGGTGAAAAACTCCTGCGAAGCGACAGGATACGATTATGATATGAGACATTTAACTAAATTGGAAATCCAGGAACTGAAGGAAATATTTTTGGAAAACCTGATCGAGGGCGAAGTAAAGTTCATGGAGCCGATGAGGGACCATACTTCTCTCAGAATAGGAGGGCCTGCGGACATCTTTGCCATACCCCGGAATGTCCCCTCACTCATAAATATGCGGATGCATTTTAAAAGGAATGACATCCCTTTCTTCCCCTTGGGTGGAGGGACGAATATTCTGGTGAAAGAGGGCGGTATGGAAGGAGCTGTCGTGTCTTTCAAGTCTCTCAAACAGATTGAACCGGAAAAAGAAGATAATGGGAACGTCTGCTTGTTTGTCGGGGCCGGGGTATTGCTTCAGAAGCTTGTGAATTTCTCGAAAGAAAACGGTTATTCGGGTCTTGAAGGTCTCGCAGGCATCCCCGGGACCGTCGGTGGAGCTGTCTGCGGAAACGCAGGCGCCTTCGGATATGAGATGAAAGACGTTCTCGTTTCGGTCGATATAATGGACGGCGAAGGCAAGATCGACAGGGTTAATACAGCAGAAATTGTTTTCGGCTACAGGAGTTCGTGCATCCCGCCCGACGGGTCGATACTGGGTGCAGAGATGAAACTCAGGAAAGATAAAAAAGAAGATGTTTCTGCCAGGATAGATGGCTTCCTGAAGATTAAACTTGAGAGGCAGCCCCTGCGGGAACATTCCGCCGGATGTGTGTTTAAAAACCCTGAGGGAGTGTCCGCCGGGAAACTCATAGAGGAAGCCGGGTGCAAAGGTCTGAGAATCGGAGATGTTGAGGTGAGTGACATACATACAAATTTCTTTATCAATAAGGGCGATGCAAAGGCCTCTGATTTCATCAGGCTGATGGACGAAGTCACCGGTATGGTCGAGGAAAGATCCGGCGTGATACTTGTCCCGGAGATAAGGATAGTCGGGAGAGATCTTGATAACGGATAGAAGGATAGGCGTCTTGATGGGGGGTACGTCCGCAGAAAGGGAAGTATCTCTCCGGAGCGGAGCCGCAATCTATGGCGCTTTGAAGGGATCGGGCTATGACGCAGTCCCCATAGATGTCGGGCCGGACATCTGTAATGTTATTGATAAGCAAGGGATAGAAATAGCTTTCCTCGCCCTTCACGGCGGGTATGGAGAAAACGGTTCAATACAGGGAATGCTTGAAGTTTTAGGTATTCCCTATACCGGTTCGGGCGTGCTTGCTTCCGCCCTTGCAATGGACAAGGAGGCGTCTAAGAAGGTATTCCTCTATCACGACATTGCGGTACCGCCGTTTATTGTTTTCTATGGGGGATCATCCCTTCCTCCTTCTCCATCGTTTGATCTGCCCTGGGTCATAAAACCCGCAACAGAAGGATCGAGTGTAGGAGTGAGCATCGTAAGAGACAAAAAGGATTTTGACAAAGCTTTGGAGCAAGCCTGTTCTTTCGGCTCAAGGGTATTAGTCGAAAAATATATTGCAGGACAAGAAGTGCATATAGGGATACTTAATAACCGTGTATTGGGCGGAGTTGAGGTAAGGCCTTCCCTTGAATTCTATAGTTATGAGGCAAAATATACTTCCGGACTCACCGATTATATACTCCCCCCGGAAATAAATGAAAAAGTTTATAAAAAGGCGCAAGCGACCGCCCTGTCCGCTCATTCCGCCCTGGGCTGCAGAGGCGCCACGCGGGTTGATTTGCGGATCGACGGTGGCGGCAACTCCCATGTGCTTGAGGTCAATACTCTTCCGGGGATGACCGGGACAAGCCTGTTGCCGAAGATAGCAGAACTTGCGGGTCTCGGTTTCCCTGAACTGATTGAGGCGATACTTAAAGGTGTTTTTGATGAAGGTCAATAAAATAAAGAGAAACGGCAAAAGGACAAAACTATTCGGCTCATACCGGAATGTTGCTGTTCTTGTATGCATCTTTGCAGCGGCAATAGTCACATATATATATATTTTCTCACATCCGATCAAACCGTTATTCCCAATTAAACGTATTGCCTTTACCGGTAATAGACACCTGACGGACGATGAACTTAGGACACTCGCAGGGGTGCGTCTGGATGAGAGCTTGATTATGGTCTCCGGCAAAAAAATCGGCAGACAATTATTCAGATCACCTTGGGTCAGGTCCGTGAGCTTGATGAGAGAATTACCCGATACCTTGGCTATAACTATAAAGGAGGCGGAGCCGTTTGCGCTTCTCGATATGAACGGGCATCTTTTTCTCATTGACGAAAAAGGTAATCTTCTTGAAGAACTCAAAGGTGACGCGGTGCCTTTTCTCCCGGTGATTACCGGCGATCCCTTCAAAGAAAAGGAGGGGTTTTCACAAGCTCTCAATCTTGTGAGTCTTATGAACCATAAAGGGCTTCTGTCAGAAAGAGATAACATCGGCATTATGGCGCATAACGCCAACGAACTCAGCGTAACTATAGATGACATTGTAGTGAAGATCGGCGCCGGCGGGTATGAGGAAAAACTTGACAGGCTCAGCCAGCTGGAAGAAAACATCAAAAAAATGGGCATTTCCGTTGATTACATAGATTTGCGATTTTTAAATAAGGCTATTGTAAAACCCATAACAGACAGGGTGGATAAATGACGATGACAGGGGCTCGCCGCGGAAATATTGTCGTAGGGCTTGATGTGGGTACTACAAAAATCTGTGCTGTTGTGGGAGAAGTGATAAACGGCGAACTGGAAGTCAGGGGAGTGAGTACATCGTCGTCTTCGGGGCTTAGAAAGGGCGTGGTTGTAAATATCGAGGCGACAATTGAGTCGATAAAAAATGCTGTGAAGACGGCAGAAGCGGAAACTGGAGTCGAAATCAATGCGGCGTACATCGGGATTTCAGGCGGGCATATAAAGGGGTTCAACAGCTACGGCGCCGCCGGTATAAGAGGCGAAGACGTTACCCGCGTGGATGTCGAGCGCGTGATAGACTCTGCGAAGGCCGTATATGTCCCGCTCGACAGAGAGGTGCTGCATGTTATTCCGACAGGTTATGCCATCGACGGGCAGAATGGAATTAAAGACCCTGTCGGGATGACCGGCGCAAGACTCGAAGCAAAGGCGTATATAGTTACGGGAGCCGTTACGTGCGTCCAGAATCTCCTCAAGTGCTGTGAAAAAGCGGGCCTTGATGTGATTGACATCGTATTTGAGCCGCTCGCTTCAGCGGAAGCTATACTCACGGAGGACGAGAAAGAACTGGGCGTTGCTGTTGTAGATATCGGCGGCGGAACCACGGATATTATCCTGTACAGGTACGGCTGGTTGAAGCATTCCTCTGTCCTTGCGATAGGAGGCAACCATTTTACAAATGATATTGCCGTTGGCCTTGGGATTTCCGCGACAGAGGCCGAAAGGATCAAGAAGAGTTTCGGTTCAGCGATAACAGGCGCTGCCGGCGACTCTGAAAAGATAGAAATCTTTCAGGCCGGACAAGGGCAAAAGATATCGCGCAGGCGCCTGTCCGGGATTATCCGGCCGAGGGCCGAGGAATTACTGGATTTAATAAAAAGGGAATTAATTTCATGCTCGGGGTACGATATCGCTTCGACAGGGGTTGTTTTGACAGGGGGCGGGTCTTTGCTCGCAGGCATAGACAGCATAGCAGAGGCCGTGTTGGGCATGCCGGTCAGAATAGGCTTCCCCCAAAAGATAAGTGGATATAAGGAAATCATGAATAATCCGATGTATGCAACAGGTGTGGGCCTCGTGTTTTACGGTTTTGATACGGAATCCGGCGGGGTTTTCCACGCTGATACTTTTACAGGGATATTCGCGAAGATGAAAGACTGGGTGAAAGGAATTTTTAAATAAAAAAGGAGGGAGCGGTATGTTCGAGATTGAAGAAGTAAGGAGTCAGAAGGCGAAGATTAAGGTTGTCGGTGTCGGCGGGGCCGGCGGGAACGCAATAAATACCATGATAGCTTCAAATCTGCACGGGGTTGAATTTATAGCGGTCAATACCGACATGCAGGCCCTTGAGTCATCTCTCGCACCCGTAAAAGTCCAGATAGGCGCTAATCTGACAAGGGGGCTGGGGTCGGGTTCAGACCCTCAGATAGGAAGAGAGGCGGCCCTTGAAGACAGCTCTTTAATAGTTGAACGTCTCGAGGGCGCTGATATGGTTTTTGTGACGGCCGGTATGGGTGGAGGCACAGGAACCGGCGCCGGGCCGGTCATAGCCGGGATCGCAAAGGAACTTGGCGCCATTACCATTGCCGTCATAACCAAACCTTTTTTCTATGAGGGGAAAATCCGGTATATAAATGCGGAAGAGGGCATAAAGGAATTGAAGAAGAATGTGGACACCCTCATTGTAATACCGAATGACAAGATAGGACTCGTTGTTGAGAAAGGTACTCCTCTCTTAAAGTCTTTTGCCATAGCCAATGATGTCCTGAAACAGGCGGTCCAGGGGATATCCGATATAATCCTGGTACCGGGGCTGATCAATGTTGACTTTGCCGACGTCAGGACAATTATCAAGGACAAAGGAAGGGGCGTTATGGGTTCCGGAGTCGGAAGAGGAGAAAGCGGTGCGATCGATGCGGCGAAAAAGGCCGTATCGAACCCCCTGCTCGAAGAGTCGTCGATCGAAGGCGCCACCGGGATCCTCGTAAATATCAGCGGCGGCCTTGAACTTTCGCTGAACGGCATTCAGGACGCTATCTCCTATATCTACGACTCTTCCCATGAAGATGTTCATCTTATATTAGGCGCGGTCATCGACCCTGACATCGGTGATGAAGTGAGGGTTACGGTGATAGCGACAGGCTTCAGCGATCAAAAGGAGAAGGTTGAGCTGCCGCAGTTCAAGAAGTGGTCGCCGATCAGGCAACCGTTGAATTTGAAGGGTTCGGAGAGAGTTTTATCAAAAAATCTCGCATCCGCTTATGGTACGGATATGGCGCCGACCGATATTATGGCCTATGAAGACAATATGGACGTGCCGACATTCTTAAGGAAAGCGTCTCAGGTCCAGAAGGAATTATAAGTTTCCCTCCCACGAGGGGTCTCCTCCCCCGGAGGCCCCTCCCCCCCCCACCTTTTGTGACTTCGACTATCCTGTGTAATTCATGAATCCCATGATCTTAACAGCGGATGCAGTATTTGAGCGGCTTTAAATTCTGTGAAGATTTATCGGAACAGAATTTACCTCAGAGGGCGATAGCCCGAGAATGAGCTCAAATACTGCATCCGCCGTGTTCACCTTAAATTTATAAATAATAGAGGCTAAATTGTTTTGTTTAATTTTGCGACATGTGGTATAAGATAAAATATGAAAACACAGATCAAGTACCTTCAGCATCTTTTCTATGACCTTCTGAACGAGTACGGTCAGGTCTATGTAGTCGTAAAGTATTCCGAAAAGTCCGCTATCGGCAGCAGGGGATTTACCGAAGAAGAGAAAAAGAAAGGCATCGTTCTGACATTCAACCAGAAAAATCATAAGTACCTTCAATGGACGGAAGACGGAAGTATAATAGCGTCACTCGGCTTCGGAGCGGGTAACAGGCAGGAGAAATGCTTTCTGCATTCCGATGACATCATATCCGTTTTTTCTCCCTCCGCCAAAGTGAGGATTGACAGGTGGGATATGTGGGATATCGAAGAGCAGGGCGGAGAATCCAAAAAATCCGTAATTTCCGAGAGTGAAACATCAGACAGTGAGAAAATAGTGTCCCTGGACAGATTCAGAAAGACGAAGTCTTCATGAATGGTGTCTAGTGTAGTGTCTCTTAAATCCATTTACATAAAAAGCTCTTGAAAAAAACCATTTATCGTCATTCCCGAAGTAGTAGTCGGGAATCCATTGTCTTTAAAAGCAAAGAGTCTTGGATTCCCGCCTTCGCGGGAATGACAGCCCAAAAACACTCGAACATATGTAAAGAAGCGTTGGAGACACTACACTAGTTATAAAATGTTTATTGTCATGCTGAATTTATTTCAGCATCTCGCAGTTCCTACTGTGGCATATACAGAGAGATCCTGAAACAAGTTCAGGATGACAATCTTACGACAGTTCATAAACAGAATTCTGAATATACATACATCGGGTAATATGCCGTGCGGTATGGCAATTTGCCAAACGGCTCCGCTGATATCCTTCCTCATATATCATGAAATATCAATAGGTTATAACCTGGCACTCCTTTTGCGTCGTATTTGGGACATAGCACATAAAGCGGACTATTTTAGTCTGATATCCAATAAGAGGAGGAAACAGGTATGAGCAAGGAATTGAACGACAAACTCAATGAGGCAATAGCAAATGAGCTCCAGGTAAGCATACAGTATATGTGGCAGCATGTGACTGTTATTGGCATTAATGCCGAGTCAGTGGGAGGAGTTTTTAAGAAGCTCGCAATAGTGGAGATGAAGCATGCAGAGGCAATAGGAGAGAGGCTCGATTATCTCGGCGGCACGCTTACAACAAAGCCTTCACCCATCGAGGTGGGCAAGAGCGTCAAGGACATGCTCCAGCTCGACAAAAAGGCGGAGGAAGGTGCAATAAAACTCTACAAAGAGATAATCGCCCTTGCCGCCAAGGAAAATGACGTGGTCACAAAGAGACTTTTTGAGGAGATACTCTCACAGGAAGAAGAGCACCACAACCAGTTTTCAACCTTATTGGAAGAATGAGAAAAGGTTCCGCCGTCAAATCTGCGGGTCCAGCTTTTTGACCCGCAAAATGCGGTTGATCTCAGATTCAGGCAGGCATAGTGGCAGAAAAATCCCGAAAGCCTTCGGGACAGAATTTGGATTTTCTACGCCATGTATTTCCTCTGAATAAAATATCCGTGTGGCCTTGATATCTGACCGCCCGCAAAGGTGCTGCTGTCAAGCTTTTTCTGCCGCTATGCCTCCCCGGATATTTAGTGAATTGCAGTTTTTGGGTTAACCTGGACCCTTATTCAGAGACGAGAATAAAGCTAAAGATGCCATCTATACGAAATGCTCAGAGAAGCCCGTCCGGAAATATACTCACATCTTTATAAGGAAATATAGGGCCGTCTTTACATACGAACTTTGTGCCGTGCTGACAATGACCGCACTGTCCTATGCCGCATTTCATTCTCCTTTCAAGAGATACATAAACCTTTGATGGAAAAAATCCTTTTAAAAAAAGCCCCCTTGCAATGAACCGCATCATAATTTCCGGCCCGCAGACAAAAGCAAAGGTCCTTTCCCGGGTCAATGCCATGTCATCCAGAAGTTCGGTAACAAGTCCGACATTATAGTCCCATGCAACATCAGCCGGGACTTCATCGACTGTCAATAATACTTCGATATATTTCCTCCATATCCTGATCTCATCACTGAAGAGAATATCTGCGGGGTTCCTTGCGCCGTAAATCAGGGTAACTCTTCCAAAGGAATCCCGTTTGTCCAGGATCTCGTGTATTAAAGGTCTTATCGGTGCAAGGCCCACGCCGCCTGCGACAAGAACGACGTCCCCCCCGATAGATTTATCCAGAGGCCAACACGAACCATAAGGACCCCTGACGAATATCTCATCACCTTTTTTCAATTTTTCAATGAACTTCGTTACCCTTCCGGCGGCCCTGATGGTATGTCCGAATTTACTGCCGGAAAAAATGGAGCTGAAAGATATGGGAGCTTCACCGACCCCAGCATGACCGACCATATTGAACTGGCCCGGCTTTGGATTATATAAACTTCCATCCAATAAAATACTGTAGGTCTTTACATCCCCGGTCTCCGATTTTATGTCTGTAACAACCGCTCTCATGGGTTCAAACGGGTTTTTCAACGGACCGGACTCCTCTGGATCTCTCTTGCCATTTCTGTAAGGTCTATTCTCGTCGGGCACCATGTTATGCATCTGCCGCAGCCGACTGTTTTAGTAAGACCATACTGGCTTGAGTACCCCAAGTTGTGCATGACCCATTGCCTGAGCCGTGATGCCCTCAATTGCCTGAAATTTCCTCCGTGCACCGCTGCAAACCTAAAATCCTGGCAGGCGTCCAGTTGCCTGAATCTCTTTCCCCCCTTGAGGTCCATATCCATTTCATCCACGACGTCATAGCAGAAACAGGTTGGGCAGACCATAACGCAATTCGAACAGGAGAGGCATCTCTCATCGGCGGTGCTGGTCCAGACGGGATGATCAAGGTTTTTCATCAATAGATCGTCAAGGCCTTTTATATCGATGGTCTTTTTGACACCCTTAACGAGGGTCTCTTCTTTCCCGGCTTTAAGTTTCCATTCAGCATCGCCTGCTTTCGTGCCTTTCAGACCGAAGATCTCAAAACTTCTTTTGCTCTTAAGCTCCACTAAGTAGTCGTTCCCAAGATCCGTTAAAACCATGTCATATCCGGATTGCGCCTTGAGGTGCGGGCCTGTTCCAACAGAGGAGCAGAAGCAATCCCTCGTGACCTGCATACAGTTAAGAGCGATCAATACGGTGTTGTCGCGTCTTGCTTTAAAGCAAGGGTCTGCATATGCATGCGAGAAATGCGCGTCCAGATAAAGGATCGCATTTATATCGCAGGGATGAACGCCCACTATCACCTGTTTTTCAACTTGCGGCATAACCGCTTCAATGGATATAGAGGCATCCACCTTGAATTTCAGGATATCCTCCCTCGGCTTGTAAATAAAAAGCTTTCCCGGTGATAACATCGTGGTCGGATATTCCATGAAGAGATCTTTAGACGAAGATATTTCTTGAAATTTTGGTCTGTCTCTTTCCATAACGGGTCCGAACACCCTGTAGTCGGCTATCAAGGTGTCTATCCAGCGAAAGAAAGAGTCCTTCGGGATTAAAATGTCAGATTCCTGTCTGCTGCGCTTCTTGGTCATATTATTTTGCAGAACTTCATTAATTTATCTTATTCGGCCCTATTGACCTGATGATTTAATACTACAGCGAAGTTTTTTCTAACCATCGGCAATCGCAGCCAGGATTCTTTTTCTATGTGAGCGATAGGCGACATCGTTTCTCCTCGTATGATATCTAACAATTTCAAGTGCATGTTTGATTGTGAGAGTTCTGCGCGGCAACACTGCCGCAAGGAGTATCTGCGCTTGCGGCAGTGTCAGGGCCGGAGTTTTTTTTAAACTGAATCCGCAACCGGAACAGGAAGTGCAGCGCAAGGAAGACATATATCATATGGCGATGCCATGCTGGCCAGGAACGGTGCTCATATTGATCCATGCCGACTTGGCTCTTTCCATCCTGAAAGCATTGCTCTATTGGCCAGCGCATTGTGGCCGCTTTGTACAACTCCGAAAGAGGAGTGTCTTTAGGAGCATTTGAGAAGGCATATTTGATCTGTCCGTCTGTGGTGCGTCTTAAAATAAGCCAGACAGAGTCCTTCTGAGGCAGTCCGTCGCGGGACGGATAGACTCTGAGGCAGGCGACATCGGCCAGGATGGGTCCTTTCGCCCCTTCAGCAAGAACCACCTTGGACCAGATACGCCTTTTGGACTTGGCGATTTCACCGACCGTATGCGTCTTTCCCTTTATGAGGATTGGTTTGCTGGGCCGGGGGCCGTGTCCTTGATAGGGCGGCAGACCCACGGTAGGTTTATGAAGAAAGACCTGGGCGTTCGATCTAATACCGGCAAAATAATATTTCCCCTGCGGCAATGATTCAAGAAATTCCCAGTCGGACCCGAAGGTGGCGTCACAGCCGATCCACTTGGCGGGGAATAAATTCGTCTTATCGATTTTATCAATGAGATCACTGGCGATTTGCGGTTTTGTCTGAAAGGCAATATCTTCAGGTACCAGGTTAAACTTGCATCGATCTTCCTGCTCTTTGCTAAACCAGCTCTCCGGCATATACAGCCTGCCGGTCAACAGACCGTAGCCCTTCTCGCTGGAGTAGCCCACAAAGACACCAGATTGGCAGTTATCCACCTTGCCAAGAGCGCCGCAATACTGGCGGGCAACTCCGACTGACTCTTTCCCCTTTTTGGCAAACTCGCTGCTATCGACGGTGACCATGCCCTCAGGTGAACAGATAGATTGCGATAGCAACGTCTGATGGCGCATCTCCATCGCCTCATGATCCCACCGCTGGCCTTTCATAAACTGCTGCAGAGGCCGAACGGAGGTTTGATCCAGAAACTCAAGGGCTATGGGCTCTATGGATTTGGTTTCTTTGTTGCTCAAAAGTCCTGATATGTATGCCAAACTCAGGCGTCTTTGTTCTTTCCGGCCAAAACAACCGTGAAATTGATCGTGAAACTGCACGAGTTCCTCTGCTGTCAACTTTACATCCGCTTCGGTAAGCTTCATACAAGGAACAATATCGGGATTCCATCCGGCATGTCGTAATATCATATGCAGCGCCTCCACTTTATGTAGGGTTGGTGAAGGTCGGTGAAAGAGGCTGTAAGTTTTCTTTTCGCATCCGATTTCTTCCCGGAAGTGGGGCTCTAACTCATAAACATATACCTCCTTGATGCATCCGTGATATACATAGCCTTTCCCCTGTTTGCCGCTGCCGAAGGTCTGGCCGATAAATTTCCAATTCGCCGCCCGGTAACTCGTCCCTTTGAATCGGGCCGGATCAACAAAGGTTTCCACCAGCCATAAGCGTGTCCCAAACCGCTCTTCCCAATCACGAGTGAGTCGGGCAAGAGTCAGGGCAAGCACATGGGAGGCGAGATTCTTCACTTCCACCCAGGCAGGTATCAGAAACCGACTGTTATTGGCGATCCTGCAGAGATTTGTTTTTCGCTGCTCAGCCGACCAGCCGATATAGTGGTCCCGCACTCGCAGTTTCAATGCCGGTGCGCTAAAGGATAAGGCTGCTACGGGCTGGCCCTGTATGAACGCGAGATATTTCAGGCGATGTCCTAAAAGCCTTTGATAACCCAGATAATGATGCTGGCGTACCAGCTGATCCCACACAATCTCCAGATTCGTTTGATTCGCTATCTGCAAGGTAACCGCCGGCAACTCATGTACTGCACCGCGGATTGGCGATGAATCGATTTCACCAGGCTTTTGCACAGTGCGCAAATCTTTTTCTGATTCAATATTTCTTCGTATCATGATCGCATTACTCGCTACAGGCGTAAGAATCCTACGCTGCCGAAAAGTGTGTTTTATCCCGGCAAAATAGGCAGCCTCTCCTTCACGCGCCTTTATGCAATCTATATTACAGATTTCCATTTTGTTTGTCTATAGCAAACTTCGCTGTAGTATTAAAAGAGATCGTTTTTTATGCACCTCAAAACAATACTATAATAATTTTTGCCCCGTGACAACTGAATCCTCATTACATACGGGCAGGCAGCATGTAGTAGGCAGCATGCGGCTGAAAGGAAATGCATTTCCTGTCTACCTACTGACTGCTCATAAAAGGTATAATATATTTTTGAAACTAATATGCATTGTGCTTGACAGGAAAGAGGAGAAAAGGTTCTTTACAGGTGAAAAGGATATCTTTAATTTTTTTTGTAATCTCGTTGCTCTTTGCGACATCCCTCCCGGCACAGAAAAAGGCCGATGTGAAATTGAAATTCAACGGACAGGGGGGCGTCCTTCGGATTGTCTTGGAGTCGGAAGAGCTTTTCATTCAAAAAACAAAAGTGACTGCTTCATCCTCGCAGATCAAGATAGATTTCCCGGAATATTTTGACCTGACAGGACTGAAAGACACGCCTTTTGAGATGGCGACGTCGGGCCGGTCATTGACGATAAATCTTAAAGAAAGTTCTGAAATAAAATTTTTCAGACTTTCTTCTCCTGCACGGCTCGTATTTGATATCCGGAAAAAAGAGATTCATCCGGAAAAGCAACCTGCGCAAGCCCTTTCAAGGGGCGTTGTGATCGATGCGGGTCATGGGGGTTACGATTTCGGCATAACCCAGGGAGGTATAAGCGAAAAGGATATCAGTCTGGCCCTGGCCAAAGATTTGGCGGCGGCCCTTTCAAAGAAAGGCAGAAAGGTTTTTCTCGTACGGAAGGTTGATCAATATATCTCTCTCACGGAAAGGATTAACTTCGTCAACCAGAAAAGCCCGGATGTTTTTGTCAGTCTCCATTCTTCTTCCTCAAAGGATTTTGTCCTTTATTCTCCCAGATTCGAGGAACAAGTCTCGAACGAAATGGCCGACTTTTACAGCCTGTCTTCAAAACAGAAAAAATATATCGCGAAAAGCAAATCGCTGTCCGACGCTGTAGAAAAGGCGATAGAGGAAGAATTCAAGGTAGACGTCATTCGCAGGGAAATGTCTATCCCTCTGCTTAACTCTGTCGGTGCGCCTTCTGTCTTTATTGAATACCCTTCACCGGCATTTATGGTTTATGATCAGAAGACGAGGACGAAACTGGTAAATTCTGTTGTGAACGGCATAGCGGCATATGGACAATAGCAACATAGAAGCCAGGCAGGTCGGAGTGAATTTTAAGAAGGCCGCGGTTGTGATATCGCTTATAACCCTTTTTATCATCGGCGTCGCGGGCGGATATCTTTATTTTTCAAGAGTGATCTTCAAGGAAAAGACAGCGTCCGATGGGAACGCCGGCTTGCAGGGGGCGGAGGACCTATTTTCCCTGAGGCTCTATTACCCTGTGGACAACCATCTGCAGATCGAAGAGAGAAGGCTTCCAAAAAGAACCGGGCAGATGGCAATTGCGGAAGTCGCAATCGACGAATATTTTAAAGGTCCGGCAGGTACGGCAGTTTCAAACATACCGAAAGATGTAAAACTCCTGGGATTATACAAAGGTGAGGACAGGATACTTTATGTTGACCTGTCGGATGAATTCAGGAGGAATTTCCAGGGGGACGCCATGACCGAATTTTTTCTCCTCAAGGGTTTGTATGAGAGCATCATTTCGAACGTGGAAGACGTCCAGGATGTCAAAGTTCTCATTGAAGGCAAGGAGGCCGAGACCCTTGGCGGCCATCTTTATCTGTTATACCCTTTGAAGGACATGGTCTCCTATGAATACAGATAACAAAAACAGGCCTATCGGTGTTTTTGATTCCGGGATAGGCGGGCTCACCGTGTTAAAAGAGATTATAAGAGAATTGCCGGACGAGAGCACGATTTATCTTGGAGATACTGCGAGGGTCCCCTATGGCGTAAGGTCGCCGGAAACCGTAACACGTTATTCTTACGAGAATACAAGGTTCTTGTCGGCAAAGGGGATCAAACTTCTCGTGGTCGCCTGTAATACGGCGTCGTCTGTAAGTCTTGATGCCATCAAAAGCGTAACTTCCGTCCCTGTTATAGGGGTCATAGAACCTGGTGCAAAGGCGGCTGTTACGGCCACACAAAATAAGAAGGTAGGCATTATCGGGACCGAAGCGACCGTGAAGAGCAATGCGTACACGAGGGCCATCAAGGCCTTCGACGAAAGCATAGAGGTGTTCGGCTTTGCATGCCCTCTGTTTGTGCCTCTTGTTGAGGAAGGATGGACGGAAGGGAATGTTGCGGCTATGATTGCTGAAAAGTATCTCGACGGAATAAAGGATAAGGGTGTAGATACCGTTGTACTCGGATGTACGCATTATCCTCTTCTAAAAAAAGTCATAGCGCGTGTTATAGGGAAAGGTGTGAAACTTATAGACTCCGCGGTTGAGACCTCTGGAGAGGTCAGGAGGATCCTTGGGGCCCTCGGCCTGAGCAGGGAAGATAAAGGCATGCTGTTCAGGGAGTTTTATGTGACCGACTCCCCGGACAGGTTTTTAAAAGTCGGAGAGAATTTCCTCGGACAGAAAATTGAACGTATAGAGAAAATAGAGGTAGGAGGTTAGATGAGAGCTGACGGCAGGAAAAATAATGAGGTCCGCAGCGTCAAAATTCAACGGAACTTTGTTGAAAGCGCTGAGGGTTCGGTAATGATTTCGATGGGGAATACGAAGGTGATATGCACCGCATCGATCGAGGACAAAGTCCCTCCTTTTCTGAGAGACCAGAAAAAGGGGTGGATAACCGCAGAGTACTCCATGCTCCCGAGAGCCACTCAAATGAGGACAATGAGGGAATCTACCATCGGCAGGGTCAGCGGAAGGACCCACGAAATACAAAGGCTTATTGGAAGGGCGCTGAGGTCCGTGGTAGACCTTTCGGGTCTCGGTGAAAGGACTATATGGATAGACTGTGATGTGCTGCAGGCGGACGGGGGCACGAGGACTGCATCAATAACAGGCGCCTTTATTTGCCTGTCGGATGCGCTGAAATATGCATTAAGAAACGGGCTTATCGAAAGAACACCTCTGAAGGATTATCTTGCCGCTATAAGCGTGGGGGTCGTCCGCGGCGAACCTGTGATAGATCTCTGTTATTCGGAGGACTCCACCGCAGAGGTGGACATGAATGTTGTAATGACAGGCAGCGGGAAATTTGTTGAAATACAAGGAACCGCAGAGGGCATACCCTTTTCAAAGACCTCGTTGGACAGTCTGCTTAAACTCGCCGAGGGAGGTATCACCGATCTGATAAACATTCAAAAAAGGTTAATGGAAGAGGAAGTAATAAGATACTGAAAAGCCCTGATGTGCTACAATATATTAAATTGCGGTAGTATGCGTATTTAAAGATCTTGATGAGAGGAATTTTTATAACAGTTAATTATGAAAGGCAAATTTAAGGACCTTTAAAGAAGTGAACAGATTGAATGCATACAGAAGTTTATTCATCTGGCTCTTAATCGGAGTTATGATGATTCTACTTTTTAATCTCCTCGGTACTACCAGGAAAGTCGAGCAGGAGATGATATTTTCCGATTTCATGACCAAGGTTGAGGCGGGTGATGTCGCAGAGGTCACCATCAAGGGAAATGTTATAACAGGGCAGCTGAAAGACGGGAAAAAGTTCAAAACTTATGCCGTAGAATATCCGGACATGATAAAGACATTGCGGGCTGAGAATGTAAAAATTGCCGTTAAACCGGAAGAGCAGAACCCCTGGTACTGGAGCCTGCTGTTTAACTGGGCCCCTATAATCTTTTTCGTCATTATATGGATATTTTTTATGCGACAGATGCAGACAGGCGGCAACAAGGCGCTGTCCTTCGGAAAGGCAAGGGCAAAGCTCGTTTCTGAAAAGTCGGTGAAGATCACTTTTGCCGACGTAGCCGGGATTGAGGAGGCAAAGGCGGAAGTCCAGGAGATCATTGATTTTTTGAAGGACCCCCAGAAATTTCAGAAGCTTGGCGGCAAGATCCCCAAGGGTGTACTCCTCGTCGGCGCTCCCGGAACAGGCAAGACGCTGCTCGCCAGGGCTATCGCGGGTGAGGCGGGCGTCCCGTTCTTTTCGATATCAGGTTCTGATTTTGTGGAGATGTTTGTCGGGGTCGGCGCATCAAGGGTGAGAGATCTTTTCGAGCAGGCAAAGAAAAGTGCTCCATGCATAATTTTTATTGATGAGATAGACGCCGTCGGACGGCACAGGGGAGCGGGCCTGGGCGGCGGGCACGATGAGCGCGAGCAGACCCTGAACCAGCTCCTCGTCGAGATGGACGGTTTTGAAGCCAATCAGGGAGTTATTATTATCGCAGCCACAAACAGGCCGGATGTCCTTGACCCGGCGCTCTTAAGGCCGGGAAGGTTTGACAGACAAGTTGTAGTGCCGCAGCCGGATGTGAAGGGCAGACTTGAGATACTCAAGGTCCACACGAGGAACATCCCCCTCGATGAAAAGGTGAGTCTGGACGAGATTGCCCGGGGGACGCCCGGTTTTTCAGGCGCCGACCTCGAAAATCTCGTAAATGAGGCCGCGCTGCTCGCAGCGAGGACGGGCAAGAGCAAGGTTGAAAGGGCTGACTTTGAGGCGGCAAAAGATAAGGTTCTCATGGGCGTGGAAAGAAAGAGTATGATTATAAGCGACGAGGAGAAGAAAAACACCGCCTATCACGAGGCAGGGCACGCACTTGTCGCAAAGCTTACGCCCGGCACCGATCCGGTGCACAAAGTGAGCATTATCCCGAGGGGCAGGGCGCTCGGGGTTACCCAGCAGCTGCCTATTGATGACAAGTATACTTATTCCAAAGACTATCTCATGAAGGCCCTGTCTGTCCTTATGGGAGGAAGGGCAGCGGAAGAGATCTCGCTGAACCATATGACCACAGGGGCCGGGAATGACCTCGAACGCGCAACTGACCTTGCAAGAAAGATGGTTACGGAGTGGGGCATGTCCGAGAAGCTCGGCCCCCTTACCTTCGGTAAAAAGGACGAGCAGATCTTTCTCGGAAGGGAAATAGCGAAACATAAAGATTACAGTGAGAAGACCGCCGTCGATATAGACGAAGAGGTGAAGGCAATAGTGATCGAAGCATATGCTACGGCCAAGAACCTCCTCATGGAAAACCGGGACATCCTTGAGGCGTTCGCAAAGGGGCTCCTCGAAAAGGAGACTATGGACGGCGCCGAGATAGACGTACTCATTCAGGGAGCAGAGGCGAAAAGGACAGTTCAGGTTTGATGGATTTTTTCAGAGTGAAATCCACAAGGCCCCAAAAATAAAGAACGCCGACTGCATCTCTTACAACAATTCCCGCCAAATTCAAGCCGCTTCTCTTCTGAACTATCTTTGCCGAGAAGATAATGGCTGATGTCATGCAAAACTGCGGTTCAAAAAGTTCATAACACATAGAAACATAGATTTCATGTCATTTAGAACCTATATCACCTTCTCCCTATACATCGCACACGTCATAGCGCCGTCTGAGTTGAAGAGTTCATCCCGAAATGATCGATCCTCCGCTGAGGGGTACATCTCGTATTAAACAACTATGACATTATCTTGCACGAGAACTTTCAAAACGAAATGATAGGCGGCTACTTTCGTACCGTGAAGAGAATGTCCAAGTGTTGACAACACCTACAAAATGTGAAAAATTGATGATGAAGAAAATTAGCGATTATGAAAAGAAATGAACGAGATTTGTAATGCGTAAGAGTCCCGTGACCGATAGGTGATAACTGCCAGTACATCGTGGACAGGAAAAGCTGCCACGACATCGTAGACAACAGGCCTCTTTTAACAACACAATAAAAGTGCTTCAATTCTAATTGATGGAGACACTTTCTGTTTTATTAGATCAATTTCCTTCTTTTTATTACTTCCCCTCCATTATTTCTTTGTAGCAGGAAAAATTACGTATATTGTCAAGATCTTTATCTTTTCTAATACGTTCCCAATTATCAAAACCATTTTCGAGACTTTTTCTTAACCATTTACATGCTTCTTCAGAAGCGTTCCTGACGGAATATAGACACGCCATATTGTAATAGGGATATGAATTCATTGGATTCAGCTCTATGGCTTCCTTGTAATCATCAATCGCTTGATCATATTGTCTTTTCGCATAGTAGGCATTTCCACGATTGAAGTAAGCCTTCTCATACCTCGGTTTTAGCTCAATGGCTTTGTCGTAATCATCAATCGCTTGGTCATATTGTCCTTTTCCTGCATAGGCCATCCCACGGTTTGTATAAGAGATTCCAACCTCATCCACTCTTATCTCTCCATTTATTTGCCTTGTACATTCTGTAATGGCATCATCATATTTTCTCATCTCAATATTTTCATAACACAAGTCTATTGCGTAACAAACAGAAGTAACGGAAATCATCACTAGCAAAATAAATAAACCGACAAATTTTGATTTCATAAAGCTCTCCCTACAAATGAAATATTTTTAAAAGCATATCACTTCCGAATTTGTTGAGTCCAGGAAGAAAGAGAAAAACAAGGACACATCTTTTCAGGTTCTTTATTTTCTCCTGAACTAAAGATGGTATTTTTAAGGGCTACACCTACAACTATTGAATTTAGCAGTAAGACGAAAATCATTGATTTACAGCCGAAACAAACAAGAAAGGCAGAGCCACTGCTGACCTGCCTTTATGAATTAGATATCCAGATTGACTAATTGAAGCGGCGTTTTCTAATAAGAAATACCCCTGTTGAAATAGCCAAAATGGTAATCAAAGCTATCATATTCTCATTAGCACCCGTTGAATATGCACCGCCGCCACTGCCACCGCCCGAGTAAGGATAACCAGCACCAAACGGTGAAAGGGTGGTTACTTGCCCAGTTATGGTATTGTTTCCTGTGTCTACAAAGAAGGTCACGTCATGCCATGTGCTGCTTTCCCAATGGAACAACTTCAGTGCTGTTTCTGCTACCGGAACCGAGGATTCATTGTATGGAATAGTAACGTAAATAGGAAGACCGAATGTAGAACAACCAGGATTGGTGATGTCATAAAAAGTGCCAATAAATCTGAAACCCGATGGAGCAGAACTCGGAGGTATCCCTGATATCGTCTTTGAGATAGTACAGGGTCCTCTTATCTGCGAAAAGTTTACAATTACTCCGTCTCCTAAATCAATAATATAATTTGTAAGTGTTTCGGCAGGTATCTGAACGCCTGGATTAACAGACGGGGTTATGTTATTGGAAGGAGCCGAAGCCGCGCCGGTTCCAATAGCATTGGTTGCCTTTACCGTGAAAGTATAGGTTGTTCCGTTTGTCAATCCTGTAACGGTTATCGGACTACCCGCTCCTGTGGCTGTGAGGTTACCAGGGTTTGAGGTCACTGTGTATGATGTAATCGGACTGCCGCCGTTCGAAGCAGGTGCCGCAAAACTCACGGTTGCCTGAGCGTTGCCCGCAGCTGCTATTACACCCGACGGAGCGCCTGGTACCGTCGCTGGCGTTACAGTATTAGATGGCGCAGATGCGGGGCCAGTTCCATTAGCATTGGTTGCTGTTACCGTGAACGTGTAGGCTGTTCCGTTCGTCAGTCCTACAACGGTTATCGGACTCGATGCCCCTGTAGCTATGATGCTGCCGGGACTTGAGGTCACCGTGTATGATGTAATCGGACTGCCGCCGTCCGAAGGTGGCGTAAAACTCACGGTTGCCTGAGCGTTGCCCGCTATCGCTGTTATGCCCGTAGGCGCTCCAGGTGTGTTTGACGGGGCAGTTGGCGTCACGCTGTTGGACTGCGCAGATGCGGGGCCAGTTCCGATAGCATTGGTTGCTGTTACCGTGAACGTGTAGGCTGTTCCGTTCGTCAGTCCTACAACGCTTATTGGACTCGATCCCCCTGTCGCTGTGATACTGTCGGGACTTGAGGTCACCGTGTATGATATGATTGGACTGCCGCCGTTTGAAGCAGGTGGTGTAAAACTCACGGTTGCCTGTGCATTACCCGCTACCGCCGTCACGCCTGTGGGCGCGCCGGGTACGATATAAGGGTCTGACTGCAGAAGCATGCCTCCATCACCACCCGTTAGGAAAGTACCATTGCCGGAACTTATGCCAAATCCATCGCCTCTAAGATCTGTGGAGACACCCGAAGTCCTCCGAACCCATGTCACGCCATCAGTTGAGGTGAGTATAGTACCAGAGTATCCTGTGACAACAAATGAGGTGTCGCCATATTGTACTCCACGGAGAAAAACAGTGCCTGTTGGGACTGTTTGTGGAGTCCAGTTTAAACCATCGGGTGATGTAATGATAATGCCGTGAGTTGTGCCGCCAGCTTTAGTATCACCAACTGCAACAAACATGTTATTACCGAATGCTACACGCCGGAACTCGCTGGTGCCAGGGACTCCCGGAATGGCAGGTGGCGATATCCTTGTCCATGTCACGCCGCTACTGTCATTCGATCTCCATATACGAGAGTTTGCACCGACAGCAACCCATACTCCGTTTCCGTATGCTATTCCGTACTCTGGATTCGCACCTCCTGACTGTCTCAGTGTCCAGTGAACCCCATCCGGCGAAGTCTGTATTGAGCGATTGTCGCCAACGGCAACGAACAGGTTGTTCCCGAATGCCACGCGTTCGAGATCTGCCGCAATTGCTGATGTTCGCGCGATCCAAGTAACTCCATTCGTTGAAGTAAGTATGGTTGGTCCGTAACCAACGACTACAAATGTTCCGTTCCCGTAAGCTACTCCTCCAAGATTCTCTGTTCCAGATCTTCTCACGGTCCATGGAGTAACACCATCAGGCGAAGTAATGATCGTGCCATTCAAACCGACACAAATAAACATGTTATTACCAAATGTACATGCACGCAGCTGACTGGTAGTGTTTGAAGTCCTCAAGTTCCAAGTATCGAGAGGATCAGCATATGCATGACCTGAAAGGAAACTAAAAAGTGTGAGGCAAATGACCTGAATAATAAATTTTTCGCGTCTCATATCGCTCGGCCCACGTTGTCATGAACCATATTGAACCAACCACGGTATTTGTTAAGGTGTCGTACTCTACTTTTCATCTTTCGGACCCTCTCTTCTCCGTCTGTCTCTAAGAGATGTACCACAAAGCCTTCTCAGAAACAATCAAAACAAAAAAGCCGAACTACCAAATACTCACTTGGTAACTCGGCTACCTTCTCTTTCTAAAGACCCCACCCTGAGTATCTCCAGACTGTAAAGATTTAGGCTTTAGTTAGCGTGAAATCGTTAAGCTAAGGTCTGCTGAAGAATATAACGAAATGATTTCTTTTGTCAAGGAGAGACAATGGTTGCAGTCCCGATACTATAGTTTTAATGAGGACAAAAAATGAGATGTTGTAATAGTTTAGTAAAAGAATACAAAAATACGTCAGAGTCAGGATAATAAGAATTGCTAAAAATTAGCTTGCCAGGCATAAAGCGAAGTCAGGTTTGCAAATGTGATAATTATCATTTGAATGTGTGAGTCATTTATTGAGTTCCTAAAGGTTGCTTTGATTCGGAACTCTTTATATCTTCAATAAAGACTGCGAGCATTACTATGTGAATGCTTGCCTTCGATAGGGACCTTATAGAGCGTTTGTAACAGGAAGGAAACCTTCTTAGATATCAGCGCCGCTGTTGTCCCATTTTCCCCCTCGGAGTCAGCCATGACAGTACTGCGGCATATATGAACAGTACAGGCACGTCGCCCAATAGATGCCCCCTATGTTCCGAATAAACGATAGCTTGAACGGCCATAATCCCCCCATGAACGATGCTTGACCAGACTGTGAACCAAATGATACTGAGATGCTCAAGCGGATTCCGAGCTGCGATGATCAAGAATATGCCGAGCGTTGCGTAGATTCCGAGAATCATTTGTAGGTAAAGTGAGATTCCATTGGCGTGCCAGGCCCAGCCCGATGGCCAAAATATAGTAAGCGGATACACTAGAACTACAAAGGACGCACCAATCAATACCAAAGCAATTTTTAGATACTTGAGCTGAACAGCCTCTTCCATGTTTCCTCCCCGCTCGCCGCTTTTCGGTTAATCGATCAACCGCCGCCCACTCACATGATGATTGTGTCGCGGCGGTTCCCCTCTTGACTACCGTGTACCACAGAACAGGCCGATTGTCAATTAAAAGGGTATTAAAAAGTGCATGAAGTAAGTCACGCTTAGAGAGTGTTCGGGAGTTGCTTAATGTATTGTTTAACGCTTGTAATCTGCAGGATTGCCGCGTCTGTCAAGGCTGTCAAGTTCAAGAGGAAGAGGAAGAGGAAGAAGTTAAGCAGAAGCCCATTGATTTGTTAAACCGGGTTGGGTTGATAAAGATGTTCGACAACCTCACTCTTCATCAGGTTCTATGACCCTGGAAACTTTGCTACCACACTTCTTACATGTGCCATGCAACACAAGAGACCGTCCTGACATTTCTCCCTCTCGAAGTTGCATGGGTGTACCGGCCCGGCAGCTTGTGCACCAAACACAGTCAATGATGTCTTTCCTTACGCTTTCCGGTACTTGTTTCCATCGATTCTTTGCCGTTCCAGTGAGCTTCGGGAATGGTACTGTCCTGAGTTCCTTCGCAAAATGTCTTTCAAAGAGTTCTTTTGCTTTAAGAAAGCCTTCCTCAGTCATTCCGACTGATTTTGCCTTTCCTATGGGATTTGATATGTAGCCCTTATCATGAAGCCTGTTCAATGTCTCCCAGTCAAATCCCTTCCAGGCTCTTGCCCCCATTCCTTCATGTCTTTCGTGAGCTACCAAGTAGAGGAGCGCCAGAGTGTACTCGTCTATTTTGTCTTCATCGAAGTTCATTCATTCCCCGTTGAATAATGATTATATGAAGTTCCTGTTTAAGTTCCCCTATTCAGAAAATATAACAAAAAAAGACAACCAAGGGAAGAGGATAATCATATAATCAGAAAGCCATTTCCGGCATTAATTGAGAGTAATTAACAGCTCTTAGCTTGGTAATCCTTGCACGTATTTCAGAAAGAAGCAAACCAGAAATCTTTCTTCCTGAAGTACTCAGGATAAATACTTGTTATAATAATGACTCTTACAGGTAATAATTCTCAAAAAGGTACTACGCAGATAATCTCTTTTTTGTTCTGCGAGGTACGGTATGAAAGACGAGAACAAAACAAAGAATCAACTGATAAAAGAATGTCAAGAATTGCGCCAGCAAATTGCTGATCGCATGCAAATAGAAAAAGCCCTCAAGGAATCTGAAGAAAGATTCAGAACAATTTTCAATAATGCTGCTGATGGTCTTGTCTTAACAAATGTAGATGACAAGAAATTCCATTCCTGCAACAAAATGTTCAGTCATATGCTTGGCTATACTGAAGAAGAAATAAGGAATCTTTCGGTAATGGATATCCACCCTAAAGAAGACTTACCATATATAATTGAACAATTCAAAAAACTGGCAAATGGCGAAACGACTGTTAATAATGATATTCCCGTTAAAAGAAAAGATGGGAGCATCTTTTATGCCGATATCGATGCGGTGCCAATAAGCTTATATGAAAAAACATATCTTATCGGGATATTTCGAGATGTTACTGAGCGCAAGTTGGCAGAGGAAGAGCTACATGAGAGTGAGACGCGATTGCGCTTGCTCAGTGATAACTTGCCAAATGGTCTTGTGTATCAGATTGACACAGGCAAGGATGGGCGGCAGCGCCGATTCTTATACATAAGCGCTGGGGTTGAGCAACTACATGGCATTACGACAACAGAAGCGCTGAACAATGCAATGAGCATCTATGGGCAGATTATAGCAGAGGATCGGCTTCGGTTAGATGAAGAGGAAGCCGTCGCGATAGCAACTATGGAGACATTTATCTCCGAGGCGCGTGTGCGCTTGCCATCAGGCGAAATACGATGGAGACTTTTTACCTCTGCGCCGAGGCGACTTCCTAATAATCACTTGGTTTGGGATGGCATCGAAATTGACATCACCGACCGCAAGCGAATCGAGGAGGCGCTTAGGGAAAGAGAGAAGGAATTGCAGATCGAGGCGCGTCATCTTGAGGAAGCAAATATCGCATTGAAAGTCTTGCTGAGGAGAAGGGACGAGGACAAAACAGACTTGGAAGATAAAGTATTGTTAAACATAAAGGGATTAGTCACTCCCTATTTAGAAAAATTGAAAATGAGTGGATTGGATAAAAGTCAAAAGGCCTATGTGACTATCCTGGAATCAAGTCTAAACCAAATAACTTCCCCATTTTTACATAGGTTGTCTTTCAGTTTTGCTAACTTTACCCCGACAGAGATTCAGGTGGCAAATCTTTTGAAACAAGGGAAAACGAACAAGGAGATCGGTGAATTGTTAAATTCCTCTTCAAGAACCATTGCTTTCCATAGAGACAACATCAGAAAAAAACTCAGACTAAAGAACAAAAAAACTAACCTTAAATCCTATCTATTATCACTAAAAGAAACAGTTTGATACTGACAATTAGCTGTCATTATTCTAGCATTTAATTTGATATTTTTTATGTTATAAATAACCTTGCTGTATCAAGGAGAGGGTAATGTTTTTATCCCGCGGTAAACACAAAGTTTTCCCCCATATAGGGGGTGTTACCCCAACACCCTTTGACTTTGAGTTTACGACCCCCATTACCCTCTCCTTGATACAGGATAAGAAGCAGGCAGTGAAAGTATTGAACACAGAGCGTGATTTTGTTGAAGCATATGTCGAGTTCACTCATTATGTTGAGATGCTCTATCTTGAGGCACTAGATCATTCTGTCCATTCAAGTTTAGAAAAAAGGCAGGCGGAAAAACATTACCACAATAAGAATAGGAGAAAACGATGACTCCAACAGAAATACTCAAACATGAGCATAAGATAATTCTTTTGGTGCTTGATGCTGCTGAGCAAGGAGTGGTCTCTATCAAGGCTACAGGAGAAGTGAAAGTTAGTGAAATTGAAAGAATGCTTGAGTTCTTTATGAATTTTGCCGACCGTTATCATCATGCAAAGGAAGAAAAATTGTTTTTTGTAAAGATGCAGGAGAGAGGAATGCCAAGTAATATTGGACCGTTAGCAGTAATGTTGAAAGAACATGAATTCGGCAGAGAAAAATTAAGAGTGGTGGCCTCAGCACTCTCTCAGGCCGGACAGGGAGATATTGCGGCAAAAGTTGTAATTATGGAGAATCTGACAGACTACATAGGAATGCTGAGATCCCATATCGAAAAAGAAGACTGTATCCTTTACCCTGTGGGAGATACAATATTTACAGAAGAAGATCAGAAGTATCTGTCTGAAGCGTTCGACAAGGTTGAAAAGGAAGAAATGGGGGAGGGAGTTCATGAGAAATATCACAAACTTGCACATGACCTGTCAAAACAGATCAAACCGAGGCGAGCCGGGGAGAATATCCAGGCACCGGCATAGGTTTAACAATTTGTGAGAAGATCAATGGATAACCCAAGATAAACACGGAAAGAGCTCAACGTTCCAGTCCACTTTGCTCTTACAGAGTAGGAGGTTATGACAAAAGTAACTAAGAAAAGAAAAAGTATCAGGATCCTGCTTGTCGAGGATAGCCGTGTGCATGCCTTCCTCACCCGTTCGATACTCGCTGAAAGCGAAAAAACCTCTTATGAAATCTCTACTGTAAAAGATGGCGTCGAGGCCCTGTCATACCTGTATAGAATAAATGGTTATGAGCAAGCGCCTAAGCCTGATCTAATTTTTCTTGACCTTAACCTGCCCAGGATGCATGGGTTCGCTTTCCTTGCCCGCATCAAAGCAGAGGCAGAGTTGAAAACAATTTCGGTGTGCATCCTCACCTCATCAGAATCAAATGCGGACATTGAAAAAGCAAAAGAACTGAAGGCAGATTGCTATCTGATAAAGCCCCTTGATTTGGAAAAGTTTGAAACGACTTTCGCTGGCATCATTGCCAACTTGCTTCAATAGGCGAAACACCTCTTGATTTTAAAAGTAATCCTCACAATCAGGAATGACTGTGCATAGTTGATGAAGAAATTCTCAGATTAATTCAATCCCTCGAATTCAACAGTAGTAGGTGGCAGTGAGGAAAAAGATATGTTTCTTCCGGGGCGAAAGATTTACAGCATTACAGAGCGACACAAAAAGAAAACATCCTTCCTGTACATCGCATTAGAGGTGGCTAAAAAAAATCTGTTACTTTCTTTTGCAAATAAACGGCCCTCTCAGAAAATTCTTTCATCAAGTTCGCACGCTTCCCAATAGCGGGAAGAGAATAGCATGGTGGGAACATATGGGAACATATGTGTGGATTTATTGCAGAAATTATTCGGGTGCTCTTTTTCAAGAGAATCAAGGGAAATGTCTAACTATTTTATAGACACGGGCAAGAAATTTGACTTATACTACCTCCGGGGGTTAGAGGGCATCAAATTCTCATCAATCATAGGAGGAGATCGCATGTTTAAGAAAAGCTTTTTGTTATTCTTCTTAATTTTCTGCTTCGGAGTTGGTTCTGTGATGGCCAAGAGCGTAGAACTTCAGTGCCCTGCAAGTGTAAAGGCAGGATCATCTCTCGATGTAACAGCGAATATCGTAAATAACGGTGACTCAGCGATTACAATTGGACAAGCACTTGCAACTTTAATGGGAAACGGTGCCAATACACTGTCAGGCATAGGTCTATTCGGACCATTTAGTAGACCTCTAAGTGTGACAATACAGGCGGGTCAAAGCACATCACAGTCAGTACACATCATAGATAAAGTTCCGACTAATCTAAGAGGCAAAGTGGCAATAGCTATGATCATACTGATTCCCTCAGATTCGCAGAAGCCTGTCGGGTCTGGGCAATGTTTTGTTAACGTTCAATAAGATAAAATTTTAGATTTAAATTCTGCCCTCTCCCCTGACTTCCCTATATCTTTATATGAGAAAAAACATTTGAAAATTATCTCTGCTCTACTTTTGGTGTTAATATTATCGGCCGGAATATTTTTGCATAAGTTCATGAAGAGATGCACCGATACCAATTCAGTGTCTAATATTGAATTCCTTGATTCCAATAAGAAGGACTATGATGATTTTTCTGTGGAGAATGTTTCCCTGGTGAGAAAAAGAAACGGTGATGTTTTATTTTCGCTCGTTGCAAATAGGATATGTCATCGGAAAAGAAGTTCAAAGCTTTTTGTCTATCAGAATGTTAAAGAAATATTTATATCAGGTGCAAGGATGGAGATGTATCTCAATAATAATATATCTCCAAAAACATCTGATAACTATTCAAGGCTGGTCGATAACATTAAGAACATTTCATTGTCTTTCGGCAAGCCGGCCGTCTCAATAAAAGATTATCTTAATAATAGGGTTGCAGACAGTAACTTGGATATATTGAGCAGGATAGTTTTTGAAGACATCCATATAAACATATATCTTCCAGAAAATAAGAGAATCTCCATCAAGTCAACAAATGCTACTGTGAATGCTGATACAGAGAATATTGTATTTAGTGGTGATGTCTCAATTGTAGATTCCAGTGAAAGAAAATTTTGTTCTTCTAAAGCTGTATGGTCAAAAAAATACAGGGGTATCTATTTTCCCGAAGGTTATATTGTCAAAAAGAGAGAACATAAAAACAAAGCCTTTTATGTCATGAATCAAGAAGGAGAATTTCTGAAGGCATTGAGTGCAGTAACAATAGAATATTTAGATTTAATTGAAAAAAATGAAAATGACTTCTACCCAAAACTGCTTAAAAAACTTCCGCCGCAAGTAAAAATCATGCTCGGTTTGCCTCCATTATAGTCATCAATTATAATGTTCCCGATTTATATTATTATCAATGATTGATCTTTACTATATGGCCGACTTAGTATGTGCCGACAACCGTGAGCAGATGTGGGTCAGGTTGATCGGTGCAACGAAGAATTAGGCGTATTCTTCAATTGTCTGTTTGTATCGAAAATCTTTGCTGTTGCAACTTCTCGAATCAGGTTTGTTTGTAGGTGAAAGAAATAAGTCAGGCTTGTGGCTATGTTTCTCTGTCTCGCTTCCAGACCTACCTTTGCTTATTTGAAATGGAAACAAATATTCATACAGGCTATGTTTCCTTTCGTAATGATTACTGCACCAGCAGATGCGATTTCCGTTCAGTTGTGGCTGAAGTCCGCGTTTATCGATCACTTTGGAGGGCAATTGTTTGATGAAAGAAGTCAAAGGTTCAACTGACGACGTCTCATAGATCAAACCCTCATTAATCAAACTTTCGATATAATAGGGGTATGTTTTTTACTTGCGGGAAAAATTAAATGAAACTTGCCTGGGCGAATTTTTCCTTGGACTTTTCTCGGAGGACTTACATAATGGGCATCCTGAACGTGACTCCGGATTCATTTTCCGACGGCGGACGTTTTTTCAATCCGGCGTCTGCGATCGACCGGGGAGTACAGATGGCTGAAGAAGGCGCCGATATTATCGATATCGGCGGGGAATCAACGCGTCCAGGGTCGGAACCGCTTTCAATTGAAGAAGAGCTGCGAAGGACAATCCCGGTTGTTGAGGCGCTCGCAAAAGAAATCGATATCCCCTTATCCATCGACTCATACAAGTCAGAGGTCGCTCAAAGGGCGCTCGATGCAGGGGCGTCGATAGTGAATGATATAAGCGGGTTGAGATTCGATTCCGGCATGGCAAAGGTTGTCGCGGAATATGAGGTCCCCGTCGTGATTATGCACATTAAGGGCACCCCGAAGGACATGCAGAAAAACCCTGTCTATGAGGCGTTGATCCCGGAAATAATGGACTATTTCAGAGAAAGAATAAAATCAGCAACGGAAAGAGGGATATCCGGGGATAAGATAATAATTGATCCGGGAATAGGTTTCGGCAAGACATTCAAGTATAACCTCGAGATTTTATATCACCTCGATGGGTTTGCGATGTTGGAAAAACCGTTACTTGTAGGCCCGTCGAGAAAGGCCTTCATCGGAAATATCCTTGGAGATGCGTCCCCTGGGGAGAGGCTTGAAGGCACAGCGGCTGCAGTCGCCATCTCCATAATGAAAGGTGCGAACATCGTACGCGTTCACGATGTGAAAGAGATGGTGAAAGTGGCAAGGGTTGCCGATGCGATCAAGAGAATAAAGACACCTTATTAAGCCCGCAGCTGATCGGATAGCATATTTCCTTATTCCTGTGATAATATTTTTTCATGATCAATGACCTGCGTTTGCATGGCAGCATCGGTCCCATAGAATATTTTGCCTTTGTCGGTGGAGCCGGTGCGCTGAATACCTATTTTTATGAGGAAGGGCCGTTTGGTATCAGATTTTTTTCGAGGGGCAATGAATTTACGATAACCGCAGACGGTATCCACTACAAAGGGACCGGCGGGAGTTTTTGCGAGTATATGTTCGGTGTGGAGAAACCCTTTAAGGACATCATGAAAAGAAGAGTTGCAAACAGGCTGATCATGTTTGGCGCTTTTTTTGATGAAAACGGAAGGATTATCTTTACGAACAATATAGAAGGAAGGGAGTCTTATTACCGTCTGTTTCTCCACGGGCACGCCGTGAAAAATTACTACTTCTTTGTTTCGTCGGATTTCAGCGGTGATCACAAGAAAAGACAGAGACAGATACTGGCGCAAGTCGGTAAATTTCTGAAGAGGACCGACCTTATAGCCGAAGATAAGGATACGGAAGTCCTCGACGGGTTTTTATCGGAGATGAAAGAAAAAAATTCCGCGGTATTCATATTTAAGCTTTTGCACGTAAGGAATCAGAAATTTTACAAAGCGTTCGCCGACTTTTATTCTAAAGAAAGGTCGCTGTCTACCAACGAGGAACTTTATTTAGAGGATATTGTCTCAAGGTATGAGATAGACCGGTACCAGCAGGAGAGGATGAAGATAGACGTTATGTACAGGCATCCGGACAACAAACGGGTTGTCGATGAATACAGGGATATCCTTATGGGCGGCATCAAAAAGGACACTATTCAGCATTCGGAATTCGCACGACTCAGAAGATTGCGCACTCTGGGGATAAGAAATAATATACCGGCCGTCCTTTTCGAGACCCTTGACGACATGCTCCTGAAGGGCAGGAAGATACAGGAGATAGAGGAGCCTGAATACCTCAGGGATGCACGCGCAATACTTCAGAACCTGTTCTTCAAAGATCCTTCCCTCAAGAGACACATAATAAACGAGGATATTGTCAGGCTGATAAAGGCGAAACAGTCGGCTAATTCCAAAGGTGATAAGGGTTTTGAACAGATCCTGCTGGATACCGTAAGGGCTTGCGATGAGATCGTTCGTGAAACTAACGATTTCAGTCTCTTCGAAGAGTTCACCACCATAGTGACATACTTTGACAGATATGACAACGTCTCGACTTTATTAAGCCAGACAGCTTTCATGGAGAATGTGGCCTTTACAGAGGATTCACTCAGGAGCCTGATCGGAAACAAAAAGGAGTTTGACAAGCTGGATGTGAGACTCTTTGATGACGTATTTTTTAAGGAGCTCCTGAACAATAAGTACATTACCGGATATGGCAAGAAAAAGATTGCTTCGATATCAAAGGGCATAAGAAAGATTTCGGCGGGAGACGCTTCTCTGAAGGACGTCGTTGCAGAATTGAAAGTGATCACAGAGGAGGAAAGGCTCTATCGCATGGCTTATAATGCTCTCAGAGATAGGATGCGCAGCTTTTTCCCCGGCCTGGACACAAAAAAAGGACGGGACAAGATAAGGGAAGACATCACCAGGGAGCTTGCCGGAAAAAATATTGCCGGAGAGCTGACCAAGAAGTTATTCGATAAAGTATTCCTGGACCTTAGGAAAGAGTCATTCTATCTCAACCATCTTTTCCCCTTGATAATACAGACCGGGGACACTGCATTGAGGGAAGACTTCCTTAATAACAGCGGGCTTGACAGATTTTATATAGAGACCCTTGAGAAGGAATATTTCGAACACAGGAAGCTTGACCCTGAAATCCTCGAACAGATTCTTCTTGGAGGCGGCGAGCGGATTTGAACCGCTGAATAAAGGTTTTGCAGACCTCTCCCTTGGCCACTTGGGTACGCCGCCGTTTAAAAACTGTAGAAAGCATACATTAGATAGTAGACAGGGCTTTAATTTATAAAGTCTGGTCCATAAAGTCATTTATGTCATGCTGAATTTATTTTCCGCCTCGGCGGATTCGCCTGAGGAGAACAGCATCTCATATAATCAATAGGTTATGAGACCCTGAAACAAGTTCAGGGTGACAACAAAGACAATTTATGGGCAGACACTATTTATAATGACATTGCCTGTGTGCTACCTAACTGTCTTCTGCCTACTTAAATCAATCTGGAGCGGGAAACGGGGTTCGAACCCGCGACCCCAACCTTGGCAAGGTTGTGCTCTACCAACTGAGCTATTCCCGCACAATGTGTGTGTACTCAAAAGTTAGAAGTGAAAAGTTTAAAGACAATCCCGGAACCTTTAACTTATAACTCTCAACGCTTAACTTATTATTTATCAATAAGCTATAATGAACAGTTAATATATAAAAATAATAGAAAGGCCGGATTTTTGTCAATATGTTATATCCTGATTTAGAAAGTTTCAAGGCCCTTTCGTCAAAGGGAAACCTCGTCCCTGTTTACAGGGAGATACTCGCCGATACGGAAACCCCTGTTTCTGCGGCCTTAAAGCTCGGCGGTTCACCTTCTTTTTTGCTCGAGAGCATGATCGGCGGCGAGAAATGGGCGAGATATTCCTTCCTTGGTTCGAGGCCCTCACGGGTTTTGAGGAGCTGGGGCAAAAAGGTTGAGATTAAAGACGATAAAACGGGGACTAAGAGATATGAAACCGGCAACCCGCTGGAAATGATAAAAAAGGAATTGACGGCGTATAAGCCTGTCGATGTCAAGGGTTTGCCGAGATTTTACGGCGGACTCGTCGGCTATATAGGGTATGACATGGTCAGATTTTTTGAAGATATACCTGATGAAAAGAAGCGGGGCCTTAAACTTCCGGATATGTTTCTTATGGTTACCGACACGGTGGTAATCTTTGATAACCTGAAAGGGAAGATTAAGGTAGTATCAAATGCGCATATCAATAACAAATCTCCCGAAGAGGCATACAGGGAGGCTGAAGAGAAAATAGAGAGCATTATAGAGAAACTCAGAAAGTCAAAAATCAGGAGACGAAAGTCAAAGACTGCCCCTGCTAAAAGTGGGACCGCTGAAATTTCCGACTTATCATCCTCCCCCTTAAATCATTCGGAGAATCCTTCGCCGCTTGCCGGGTACGCGTCCTCTTTTCTTAAAAGAGGGGCGTTTGAGGAAGCAGTGATGAAGAGCAAGGATTATATAATGGCTGGGGACATCATCCAGGTTGTGCTGTCACAGAGGTTTGAACGTGAGTCCGATATAGAGCCCTTTAATATATACAGGGCACTGCGTGTTATCAATCCTTCGCCTTATATGTATTACATCGATACGGGCGATGCAAAGCTCGTCGGTTCGTCACCTGAGATATTGGTGAGGCTTGAGGGCAGCAAAATAATATTGAGACCTATTGCAGGCACACGCAGGAGGGGAGAGACTGAAGAAGAGGACCGGGCCCTCGAGGAGGAACTCAAGAGAGACCCTAAAGAGATTGCCGAGCATATCATGCTCGTGGACCTCGGAAGGAACGACGTGGGAAGGGTCGCGGAAACAGGCTCGGTAAAAGTGACGGAATTGATGAATGTTGAAAGATACAGCCATGTCATGCACCTTGTATCAAACGTGGAAGGCACCCTTAAAGACAGTATGGATGCTTTCGATGTTTTGGGGGCATGTTTTCCAGCTGGAACTGTCACGGGGGCGCCGAAGGTGAGGGCGATGGAAATAATAGAGGAGCTTGAGCCGATAAGAAGGGGGCCATATGCCGGTGCCGTTGGATATCTGAGCTATTCCGGCAACATGGATACCTGTATTACGATAAGAACACTTATAATAAAAGGGAATAAAGTTTATGTCCAGGCCGGCGCGGGAATTGTGGCGGATTCGAAACCCGAAAAGGAATACCATGAGACCGTCAACAAGGCCATGGGGATGATGAAAGCCGTCGATATGGCGGAAAGAGAATTGAGTTAATGTTATTGATGATCGACAATTATGATTCTTTCACCTATAACCTCGTCCAGTATCTCGGAGAACTTGGCGAGGATATAAAGGTTTTCAGGAACAATAAGATTACCCTTCAGGAGATAGAAAAGCTGGCCCCTGAGAGAATCGTTATCTCACCCGGCCCGTGCACGCCGAAGGAGGCCGGCATCTCGGTGGATGTGATAAAACATTTTTCCGGGAAGGTCCCGGTCCTCGGTGTGTGCCTCGGTCATCAATCCATAGGCGCTGCTTTTGGAGGGGACATTATAAGGGCGCCGGGCTTGATGCACGGGAAGACGTCGCTGATACATCACGACGGGAAGACGATATTCGAGGGTCTTCCGAACCCCTTTGAGGCGACGAGATATCACTCCCTTTTAATCAAGAAGGAGACCCTTCCCGGCTGCCTTGAGATAACCGCATGGACGGATATCGGTGAGATAATGGGCGTGAGACATAAAGAGTATGTTGTCGAAGGTGTTCAATTCCATCCGGAATCGATACTTACCACAGTGGGCAAGGACCTCCTGAGGAACTTTTTGAAATTAAGATCCACGACTCAAACTACGTGATGCACGATACACCTTGTGAGACCTTATGATCAAAGAAGCGATAAACATGCTGGTCAATAAAATAAACCTCACGGAAATCGAGACAGCCGGATGCATGAAGGAGATCATGGAAGGAAATGCCGGGGATGCCCAGATCGGCGCATTTCTGGCGGCCCTCAGGATGAAGGGCGAGACAGTCGAAGAGATAACAGGTGCTGCAAAGGTTATGAGGGCGAAAGCAGCGGCCATTAGGTCGCCGGAAGGAGTTCTCGACACCTGCGGCACAGGCGGCGATATGTCGCACACATTTAATATTTCGACCACAACGGCTTTTGTAGTTGCGGGCGCTGGCGTCCCTGTTGCAAAGCACGGGAACCGTTCTGTCTCGAGCCGGTCAGGAAGCGCCGATGTTCTTGAAGCCCTCGGGGTAAAGATAGATCTGCCGCCGGAAAAGGTCGAAAAATGCCTCTTCGAGACGGGCTTTGGATTTCTCTTTGCGCCTTTGTTCCATCCTGCAATGAAGTATGCCGTCGGCCCCCGGCGTGAGCTCGGGATAAGGACCATTTTCAATATTCTCGGCCCTATTACAAACCCCGCGAATGCGAAAAGACAGATACTCGGCGTATTCTCGGACAAGCTCACCGAACCCCTCGCGATGGTGCTCGGGAACTTGGGCGCAGTTGATGCTATGGTAGTGCACGGCGAGGATGGACTCGATGAGGTTAGTATATCCGGCAGAACGCGGGTTTCAAGATGCAAGGACGGTGAAGTAACAACTTTTCATATCGAACCGGAAGATTTCGGGATATGGAAAAACAAGATTGATCATATCCGTGGCGGCAACAAGGAAGAGAATGCCGCCATAACCCTTTCTGTTCTCAATGGTGAAAAAGGTCCGAGAAGGGATATCGTTCTCATGAACTCAGCGGTCGCCCTTATAGCCGCAGGAAAGACAGAGGATTTCAAAACCGCGTTTGGCATTGCGGAAGATTCGATAGATTCAGGCAGGGCGCTTAAAAAACTTGATGAGGTAAAGAGGTTCAGTAATGCTATTTAAGAGGGGGATCTGTGGCTGTTAGAGTGGGCGTTATCGGCGTCGGCTATCTTGGTCAGCACCATGTCCGGATTTACTCTGAAATAGAGGACGCAGAACTTGCCGCCGTTGTGGATATCGACAAGGAAAAGGCGTATTCCTTTGCCGGGAAATACGGCTGTGCGCCGCATACCGATTACAGGGATATTCTTCACAAGGTTGACGCCGTGAGCATCGTAACTCCTACAACAAACCATTATTCTATTGCCCTGGACTGCCTTAAAGCCGGGAAAGATGTCCTTATTGAGAAGCCGGTAACAGTCAGGGTTGAAGAGGCTGATGAACTCATCAGGGAAGCGGAAAGGCAAGGGTGCATTATTCAGGTGGGCCATCTCGAACGTTATAATCCCGCTGTGCTTTCTGCAGCGGATATGATCAGGGAACCACTGTTCTTCGAATCGGAGAGGCTTTCCCCCTTTCTCGGAAGAGGAACAGATGTTGATGTCACACTTGATCTTATGATCCATGATGTGGACATCATTCTCAGTCTCGTGTCCGTGCCGGTCAGGGAAATTAAAGCCGTAGGGGCAAAGGTGCTCACAGACAAGATTGATGTTGCCAAGGCCTGGCTTGAGTTTGAAAACGGCTGCACGGCCCTTGTCACTGTGAGCCGCTTATCACCGGAGAAGCTGAGAAGACTTAAGGTCTTCCAGAAGGATTCCTATATTTCGATTGATTACCAGAATTCGGAAATAAAGCGGTATTTCAAGGATGGAGACCGAATATCTTTTGAGATCACTAAACCGCAGAAGAAGGAGCCCCTTAAGGAGGAATTAAAGGATTTTATCCTTTGCGTGAAGGACAGGAGGAGACCCAAGGTATCTGCCGTTGAAGGAAGAGATGCATTGAAAGTGGTTATGGAAGTAACCGAGAAGATAACGAATAGTGATTAGGAGATGAAACATGGTTCCGATGGTTGATTTGAAGAAGCAGTTCCGGGAGATTAAGGGCGATGTATTGAATGTTCTTACGGAAATTCTCGAAAGCAGTAAGTATATACTCGGCTCTAAGGTCTCCGATCTCGAAAAAAAGGTGGCGGATTATCACGGGACAGGAGAGGCGATAGGTGTTGCGTCATGCACCGATGCCCTCCATCTGTCGCTCGATGCCTTGGGCATCGAAACCGGAGATGAAGTTATCACGACACCTTTTACTTTTTTCGCGACGGTCGAGGCAATCCTTTATACCGGCGCTACTCCGGTCTTTGTTGATATCGAACCGGATACGTTGAATATCGACGCCGGCCGGATAGAGGCGAACATAACGGAAAAGACAAAGGCGATCCTGCCCGTCCATCTTTTCGGCCATCCCGCTGATATGGGGGAAATAATGAAGATTGCAAAGAAAAACAGGCTGAAGGTGATCGAAGATTGCGCCCAGTCTTTTGGCGCCCGGATAATCGGGAAGAAGGCCGGAAGTATCGGAGACGCGGGCTGTTTCAGTTTTTACCCGAGCAAGAACCTTGGAGCTTACGGGGACGGAGGTATGATAATCCTGAACAATCCGAGGGTAGCTGAAATTATAAGGGAACTGAGGAACCACGGTTCCAGGGGCTCTTACAGGCACAAGCGGGTAGGTTATAACAGCAGGCTGGATGAGATACAGGCGGGCATCCTTCTTGTAAAATTAGTGTATATAGATGAATACAACGAGAAGAGAAGGCGGAATGCTTCTTTTTACAATAGCCTTCTTTCAGGTAAGGTAAAATGCCCGGTTGAAAAAGAAGGCGCGTATCATGTCTATCACCAATATACTATTATGGCCCCAAAAAGGAACAAGATTCAGCAGAAATTAAAGGAAGAAGACATTTCTTCGGTCGTCTATTATCCGGTGCCGCTTCACCTGCAGGAAGCTCTTAAATTTTTGGGATATAACAGAGGAGATTTCCCCATCGCGGAGAAGGCGGCGCGTGAAGTACTGTCTTTACCAATGTATCCCGAGCTTGAGGAACCGGCAATAGCAAGGATCGCAAAGATAATCAATGGAGTTGTCTGACTTTCATAATGCTCACTAGAGGATTAGCAACTATTGTAGCGTCCCTTAAACAAGTGGCGTTATCGAATGTGATTAGTAAGCTCAATATTAGCTTCACTTTGTCATTCCGGCTTGTCCGGAATCTTTCCGGTTTCTCGGAAGGATTCCCGACTCCCGAAAGCTTTCGGGATTGCGGGAATGACATTCCTTTTGAGTATGTATATAACACCAGTCGTTTGTGAGACATTACAATAGAGACATTAATAATATTAAATTTCGTTAAATCCCTCCTACCCTCCCTTTTCTAAAGGGAGGATTTATTCTCCTCTTTGGCAAAGAGGGGTAAGGGGAGATTTTATAATTCCGGCAACAATTTTTTTTGCTAAATCTTACGGATTAGCCCTTTTTTTTATTTTGAAAAACATGAACACCGTCATGATAATTACAGGGGAGAGTTCGGGGGAACTATACGGCTCGCTCCTCGCCAAAGCATTGAAAAACAAATGGCCCGACGTGCGCATCGCCGGTATCGGGGGTGAGAAGATGCTTGAGGCGGGTGTTGAACTTATCTCAAGGACATCGGATGCCTTTGGGCTTGTTGAGGCGGTTTCGGCGTTCAATAAGATCCGGACTGCCTTCAACAGCAGCGTTAACGCGCTCAACGAGTTTAAACCCGAAGTTCTTGTTCTCATTGATTATCCCGATTTCAATCTGAAGGTTGCGAAGGCGGCTAAATCGCTCGGC
This sequence comes from Thermodesulfovibrionales bacterium, assembly GCA_963716185.1. GTDB lineage: Bacteria > Nitrospirota > Thermodesulfovibrionia > Thermodesulfovibrionales > SM23-35 > CAVZMO01. Next base: position 1,297,024 of record OY970295.1, on the reverse strand, counting down.
ATCAAGATACTGTATTATGTGAGCCCGCAGGTATGGGCATGGCGTAAGGGCAGGGTGAAAAAGATTGCCCGTCTTGTGGACAGGATGGCTGTCATACTTCCTTTTGAGGAAAAATATTATAGGAATGCGGGAGTGAGCTGTGAATTTGTCGGTCATCCGATACTTGAAGAGATTGAGAGTGTATCGGGGTCATTAGCTCCGGGCACTGAACTCCGGACTAATTTTAAATCCGCCCTTGGATTTGATCCGGGCAGGCCCCTTTTTTCTCTTCTTCCGGGAAGCAGGCCGAGTGAATTGAACAGACACCTGCCCCTGATGGCAGAGGTCATCAGACAATTCAAAAGTGATGCTGAAATAAATATGGGAAAAGATTATCAGTTCTGCATGCCGCTCGCGCCGAATACGGATGAAAAAAGATATACTTTCTATCTTGAGAAACTGAAACAGGAAGGTGTTGTCATTAAAAAAGGCGATACCGTGAAGGTGCTCGCCGCATCCGACATGGCGGTCGTAACATCAGGCACTGCGACCCTTCAGACCGCGTTTCTTGAAGTACCGATGGTTGTTGTGTATAAACTTTCTCCTGTGACCTATCATCTCGGGAAGCGTATTATAAGAGTGAAATACATAACACTGGTCAACATCCTCTCAGGCAGGGAAGTTGTAACAGAGCTTATTCAGAAAAGGGCCAATCCTGAAGAGATAATAAAAGAGCTCAAAAGAATTGTGTTTGACACGGAACATAGAGATGAAATGTTGACTTCTTACAGAAAAGTCAAAGTACCGTTTTCAAATAGGAAAGCTTCAGACCGCGTGGCGGAGATCGTGATGGAAATGGCGGGGATAAACGAAGTGAAGGTGAGGGATGAGAGATGAATGATGAAAAAAGACCCGTTCAGCCTTCTTACTAATTTGCGAGATCAAGTTTGCAGCTTGCACTTAATGAAGTCTATGTCTGTAAGTGTATTTGTCATTCCCGCAAGTAAAGCGCGTCGGGAATCCTTCTCAGAAGCCATCTGAAAGATTCCGGACAAGCCGGAATGACAAACGAACGACAAAAATGACGACTTTATGGACAGACTCTAAATAGTCTATTTAATAAATGGATTCATAAGACAAAATGTATTTTCTATACACTTTCATATATACGATCGTCATCATTTTCTTGCTTCCCTTTGAATATTTCAAAAGGCCAAAAGAGTTACGGCCGAGATGGCTGAGGGAAAAACTCGGGATCTTTGATTTTGATTCATCCGTCATCCGTCATCCATCATCCATCATCTGGGTTCACGCCGTATCTGTCGGAGAGGTGATGGCCGCATCACCTCTCCTCAAAAGGATCAGGGAAAGATATCCTTCAAAAGGCATCATCCTGTCGACAATAACCGACACGGGCAGGAAAGTGGCGAAAGAGAGAGTTCCCGAAGGCACGAGAGTTGTGTACCTGCCTTTTGACATACCTTCGATTCTGAATACAGTAATAAAAAAGACAGTGCCGGAGCTTTTAATCATTATCGAAACGGAACTATGGCCTAATATGTTCAGGGTATTCAGGGAAAAAGGAATTCCCGTTATACTGCTCAACGGAAGAATTTCTGAAAAGTCATTCGGCGGTTATAAAAAAATTTGTTTCTTCATGAAAAAAGTCCTTTCCTATGTGGATTCCTTCGGCATGCAGAGCGATGAATATGCTAAGAGGGTGGGAAGTCTCGGCGTTGAAGGCGCAAGAGTGCAGAACCTGGGTAATTTTAAGTTCGATTCGAAGCCCCCTTCGCAGATCCCTGAGTGGACTGCGCGGATAAAAGGCCCTGTTATAGTTGCGGGAAGCACACACGAAGGTGAAGAGGAACTGATGGCCCTTGTTTATGCATCCTTAAAAAAAGACTTCCCTGACCTGAATATCATCATCGCACCGAGACATCCCGAGAGGTTTAAAGAGGTGGAAGAGATGTTAGGTTCTAAGGGTGTTCCATTTATGAAGCGTTCGGCGATCGACAACGCGGGCCTGAAGGCCGGGACATTACAAGGCGTGATGGTCCTCCTGGATACTGTCGGAGAACTGTCATCCATTTACGGAGTGTCGGATATAGCGATTATCGGAAAGAGCTTCAAAGGCCGCGGCGGACAGAACCCGCTTGAACCGGCGTTTTGGGGGAAGCCTGTTATATGTGGGCCGTACATGGAGAATTTCCCGGTCATTCAGGACTTCTATAAAGAAGGAGCGGCTGTTGAAGTTACTGAAGATAAATTGTATTTGCAATTGAAGGAGCTGCTTCTGTCCCGGGACAAAGCAGAAGAAATCGGATCAAAGGCGCGGGAATTATTCAGAAAAAACTCCGGCGCGGTAGAAAGAGCAATGAAAATCATTGCGAATTATATCTCCTGAAAGCTACACTAATGGGGGGGAAGAAGTTATTAACGGTCTCAAAATAGAATGTACATTCAGTCCCGGACTGGTTCCGGGATGCCGTCATGCCCGAGTGTCTCTGTCGGGCATCCAATTAAGGACATGGATTCCCGCCTGAGGATCGCGGGAATGCCCATCATAGAGCAATTATTATGAGTCGGTTGTTAAAATCACACCATGAAATATCTGTCAAAAGTTAAAGACTATATATTCAGATTCAGCACAAAGGGTGTATCGACAAATGAGATCGCTTTCGGCATTGCCCTCGGGAATTTCATAGGTTTTATACCGGTGATGGGTACCCATACATTAACGGCCATCGGTCTTGCCTATATCTTAAGACTCAATACATTGATTGTCATTCTCGGGACACAGATATCGAACCCCTTGTCCTACCCCTTTCAGCTTTTTCTCAGCGCTGAAGTCGGTAATCTCATCCTTAAAGGGCAATTTCTGGACATTACATTTTCAAAGAACTTAAATTATCTCAAGCATTACCTGGTCCCGATAATTGTGGGAAGTTTCGTCGTCGGGATCCTCGTATCAGGGCTATCGTACGGACTCGTAAGATTTTTCTTGAAAAAAAGAAAAAACGCTAAGCCGGACAATGCTGAGCCAAACTCTTGACAAAACCAAAATAATTCCCTATAGTTTTTATAAAATTTATTATAAGGAGGTATTTATGAAGAAGGTATTCATTTGTTCAGTTATTTTTGCAGTTTTGATCGCCGGTACGGCTTTCGCTGCCGGCACGGCACGTGAAAACACCGGTTGCGGCCTGGGTACATTGCTTTGGGAGAACAAGGCGGATGATTCGTCTATTTCACAAGCTCTCCAGGCAACGACCAACGGGACGTTCGGTTCACAGACGTTTGGAATTTCTACGGGAACATCGGAATGTAAACAGCCTACCCGTTTTGTAAAGAATGAGAAAGTGAACCAGTTCGTAGCTCATAATATTGATAATATTGCCAAGGACATCGCCATGGGGAAAGGCGAATCACTGGACACCCTGGCTGAGTTAATGGAAGTTTCTGCTGATAAAAGACCTGCTTTCTATTCAAAGTTACAGGCGAACTTTTCCCGCATCTTCACGTCGGAAAAAGTGGAAGCAGCTGATGTGATCGACAACATCCTCAGCATGTCAACCCAGAGCTAAGTAAATTTATTTGAGACCTTTTTCAAAGGGATATGGATGTTTTCGGGCATCCATATCCCTTTTTCATTTCCTTATTCAGATGGTGTGCCTTTTTGCTTTTGTCTCTCACGCTGAATCATCAGACAATGCATATCTCAGCGAATTGCTGGAAAAAGCCGAACAAAAACAATTGTACCGGGAGAGATACTGGGATGTGCTCCTGCATTATAAAAAAACACTTTCCGGCATAAAAAGTTTGATCGATGATCCGAGATTTTTTCTGTCTCCGGACGGGAAAAAGGACCCAAAAGCGGAACTTGAGGCAACGATAAAGGGGTTCGTTGAAGAAGAAACAGGGGGTGTGGAACATCCTCAATGCAGGTTCATAGCGCGATACTTCTGGCTCAAGAAAGAACTCATGATCGACGAAGCAAAACTTCCTCACGTGGAATGCAGAGCTTTTAAAGAAGCGCTTAATCTTATAAATCCAAAGTCGGCCGTTTTAATTTTTCCGACTGCCCATATGAACGATCCTGCATCAATGTTCGGGCATACGTTAATCAGAATAGACAGCGCCTACCGGAGCAAACTCCTGTCATACGCGGTCAATTATTCTGCGAACACGGAGGGGGCATCGAACACCTTTACCTATGCTCTCAAGGGAGTTTTCGGCTTCTACAAAGGTTTTTACTCGATACTTCCGTATTATGAAAAGGTAAACGAGTACAACAACATAGACCAGAGAGACATGTGGGAATACGGCTTGAACTTTTCAGAAGAAGAAGTATTGAGAATGGTCATGCATATATGGGAATTGAAAGATATATACTCATACTATTATTTTTTTGACGAGAACTGCTCTTATAATTTGTTGTTCCTCTTCGAAGCTGCGAGACCGTCTGTCAATTTAACCGATAAATTCGGGTTCTGGGTAATACCGATAGATACCGTAAGGGCCGTGGAAAAAAGCGGTTTGGTAGAAACAACTACCTACAGGCCGTCTATGGCAACAAAGATCAGGCATATTGCATCTTTGCTTGACAGGGGCTCCAAGGACACTGCCCTTAAAGTAGCAAACCGGGAAATGGACCCCGAAAACATACCGGTGGAGGATAAAGGAAAAAAAGTAAAGATATTGGATCTGGATGCGGAGATGATCCAGTACCAATTTGCGAAAAAGAAACTTACCAAAGACGAATATCTGAAACAATTCCTGGCAGTTTTGAATGCGCGTACCGTGCTGGGAAAGGCGGACGATGAATCATACAATATCACCGACCCTCCGAAGCCGGAAGAAGGACACCGTTCCGCCAGGCTGAGTGTCGGACTGGGATTGAAGAACAACAGCATATTACACGACACTGTATTCCAGGAGATAAAACTCAGGCCTGCATATCATGATCTGCTCGATAATGATAAAGGATACGTAGAGGGTTCACAGATCGTATTTGCTGATATCGCTGTGCGGTATTATTTTGAAGACAATAAATTCAAGTTGCAGTCGCTGGATCTTATAGACATAGTCTCTCTTTACCCCATGGATGAATTTTTTAAATCTTTTTCGTGGAAAATCTCTACGGGCTTTGACCAGGAACTGCTCGCGCACGGAAAGGAACATCTCATTTACCGGGTGAATCCCGGCGGCGGCATTGCGCTGAAGAATAAAATCCTCGGATTATGTTACCTGCTCTTTGAAGGGGACTTGAACGTAAGCGATAAATTCGTGCATTACTACGCATTCGGCGTCGGGCCTTCCGCCGGCGTAATAAAGACGGTCAATGAGTTCTGGAAAGCAAGTCTTTCCGGGAAAGCCCTGTTTTATGAATTGGGCGATAAACATCAATCATACAAGGTCACACTTGCACAGAATTTTGTACTGAGTGCAAATAACAGCCTGCAGATCCATCTGTCGAGGGAAAAGACATTTCATACGTATCAGACAGAAATAAAATGCAACTGGAATATATATTTTTGAGTAATTGTTCAGTGACACGTGTGACAAGAAGAAAGATTCCGGACAAGCCGGAATGACAAATGTCCGACTTACAAAAGGTTTTGTCATTCCCGCAATCCCGAAAGCGTTCGGGAGTCGGGAATCCTTCTTTGAACCGGCGGTTGCCACGCTCTACTGAATGATATGAATCTTATGAAGACAACAATCTTCGCTCTCATTATCCTTTCATCCATACCTGTTGCCGGATGTACCCATCTATTCTTTCAGCCTCAGAAAGAATTAGTACATAATCAATGTTTAGATACTGTCAAGCATAAGGATATCTCTTTTAAGACAGCTGACGGCCTAACCTTGCAGGGATGGCTTTTAAAACCTGAAGGAAAAAGTTCAGGAACAATTCTTTATCTGCACGGCAACGCCGAGAACATAAGCACCCACGTTAATAATGTGCTATGGCTTATTGATGAAGGGTTTACTCTTTTTTTATTCGACTATAGAGGTTATGGAAATTCAGAGGGGCGTCCTGCCATAGAAGGAGTCCATCTTGACGCCGAGGCCGCCCTGAAGGCAATTATCAATCTTTCCGGTAACGACGGGGACCGCATAATTGTTCTCGGCCAGAGCCTTGGAGGTGCGATAGCCGTCTACGCCGTCGCAAATTCCCCGTTGAAGAGTCATGTTAAGGCGCTCGTTATAGACAGCGTTTTTTCAAGCTACCGGGCCATTGCAAGAGAAAAGGCGGCTCAATTTGTGATCACATGGCCGTTGCAATACCCGCTCTCGTTTTTGGTTAATGATCATTACAGTCCCGACAGATGGATCAGAAAAGTTTCCCCGGTACCGATACTGATAATACAGGGCGACAAGGATACCATAGTACCATTGCATCATGGTACCGTTCTTTATGAAAAAGCCTCAACCCCCAAAGAGTTCTGGGTAGTAAAGGGAGCGGGACACATCCGGGCTTTTGCAGAAAAAGATATCAGAGAGAAATTAGTCCGTTACCTGAAAGATAAGACCGCTGCACGATGAAACCCCGATTAAACTCCGGAGCAAATAATTTGATTATTTAAAATGCGTAAGATAAATTAAATGTCATGACGCCACTGGAATTCATATATTTTCTCGGCTATTCAATAAAAAAGCATTATGTCCTGAAGAATCAAAAAAGGCTTCCCTGCAAAGTTATCAGTATCGGGAATATAACGCTCGGCGGCACAGGTAAAACGCCTGCAACTATAGCTCTGGCAAAAGAAGCTAAGCAAAGGGGGGTTCATCCTTGCATTCTAACGAGGGGCTATAAGGGTACGGCCGGGGGGCCTTGTTTTGTAAGCACGGGAGAAGGTCCGTTACTGGACGCACACAGCGCGGGAGACGAGGCGGTCCTCATGGCGGAAAAATTGCGCGGTGTCCCTATTATAAAAGGAAGAAACAGGTACGAAGCAGGCTTATTTGCTATAAAGAATCTCTCCTCCCGAATTTCCGGTGGGGACCCTGAGTTTCTTTTCATCCTCGATGACGGTTTCCAGCACTGGAGGCTTCATAGAGACGAAGATATCCTCCTCATAGACGGTACAAATCCCTTCGGGAACAGAAAGCTCCTGCCGCTTGGGCCTTTGAGAGAGCCTCTCGCCGCCGTAGACCGGGCCGGTATTATTGTTATAACGAGGAAAAACCAGTTGAATTTAAACCCGGAAATTCAGAATTCAGGGTCAGCATCACTGGCGGGGGAAATAAGAAAATACAATAAATTGGCCCCCATTTTTTTTGCAGAACACAGGCCTGCAGGGTTTTTAACAATGAGGGGAGAAACTCTTCCTCTTGAATGGGCGAAGGGCAAAAAATTTTTCGGATTCTGTGGAATAGGCAATCATCACTCCTTCAGCGAGACCCTCCGGACATCCGGCGTAATGCTCACCGGTTTTAAACCTTTTAGAGACCACTACAGTTATACCGGACGTGATATCAGATCAATAGCGGAGAAGGCAAAGATGAGCGATGCCGCTTGGATTGTTACTACAGAAAAAGATATAATGAGACTGAAAGGTCTTCATACTCCGGAGAACCTTGTGGCTTTAGCCGTCGAGTTTTGCATTAACGAGGGGTTTTATGAGGAAGTCTTTAAGGGAATCGGGAGGGTTTGATGGTCAAGTATATTAATGTCAGGAGCAAGTCAAGGACCGAATTTATCGATATTACCGAGATGGTCCAGGAGGTTATAAAAGGCGCGGGGATTGTGAAAGGGTTGTGCTGTTTATTTGTCCCCCATACGACGGCGGGCATCACCATCAACGAGGGTGCAGACCCGAGCGTACAGCGGGATATACAGAATGCCCTGAGCAGGCTTATCCCCCATGAAATGAACTATTTCCACAGGGAAGGCAACGCCGATGCCCACATAAAATCGACCTTCGTCGGTACTACGGTGAATGTGATAATTGAAGAGGGGAAGCTCCTCCTGGGCACCTGGCAATCCATCTTTTTTTGTGAATTTGACGGGCCCAGACACAGAAGGATAGCGGTCAAGTTTATACAGTAATGCCTGAAAAAGAACCTTCCCCTGAAGAAGAACTTTCCAATGAAATCGAATCCCTCCGCAATGAAATAAAGAGACTCAGAAAATCGCTTTCGGAATTAACTCCTCCCCTCGACGTATTATTGAAACGGAGGGGGTTCAAAATTTATAAAAAAGAGCCCTCCGAAGACTTGCTCGTACCCGGAGATGAATTTATCGGCGGCTTTTATGAGATGATGAAGAGATATTCTTTCCGCTTGTTTCTCAGGGACGTCATCAAGCACCAGGAATTCTTCAGGACCGAGAATGTCACCCGGTATGCCACAGCGGAGGTCACCAAGGACTACATCGAGTATTTAAAGAGTATCGGCCTCATCGAAAAAATGCCGGACGGTTTCAGGCTCGCGATAGGCCGCATCAAGAGTTTCGGTGAGACCCTTGAATGGTTTGTGGCGGACATTTTTAAGAAGGAATTTGCTACTGAGGCTATATGGGGCATACGGTTCAAACGGCCGAAGGTAGGCGGAGATTACGACCTCATCGCAAAGGTCGACGGCGCTATATTATATATGGAGATAAAATCTTCACCGCCGAAACAGATCTATCAGAATGAGATTTCAGCCTTTTTCGACAGGGTGTCCGACTTTTACCCGGAGATAAGCATCTTTTTTGTGGACACCGAGCTCAGGATGAAGGACAAGATTGTGCTGATGTTTGATGAAGAGCTGAAAAAGCGGTATTCCGTCCCTCCGAAGATCCTCAGGATGGAAAAAGAACTATTTCAGATACGGGACAAAGTATTTATAATGAATGCGAAGGACAGTATAGCCTCAAATATCGAAAAGGTATTGAGCTGGTATTTCCGCAGAAACCAGTGAGTTCAACATTAATCTCGGCCGTTTGTGCTCAGGGATTCGGCAGGATTTATCGTAATTTTATGTAATCCGTTACATAGTTTATTACACGATTTACCTATCTCATCCAAAACAAAGTCAATATTTTCAGCTAGTTACATAATGGCATAGTAGTTGCTTTAATCAATAAGTAAAAATTTGAGAGAGGTGTGTCATGCGGATTACGGCCAAGTTTTTGCGGCGCTTTTTGCCGTTAATATTTTTAATATTTTTATTATTGCCTTCAATTGGTAATGCCGCAAAAAAGGTGGCTATGGTAGAAGGGCTGATAGAACGTGTCACATATGATTCAATCGAGGTTCGCGGCAAGTATTACAATATCTCCGGTGTGCCTCTCTTGGACGCATCCGGTAAGAAGTTGACAGAAGCTTATTTAAGACAAGGTACGAAGGTCGAGATTTTTTTTGAAGGTGGGAGGATAACGAGCATATTAATTCACAGGCGCATGGCGGAGTGAGGTGAAAACATGAGACGAATTTTCTTTTATTTTTTTGCCGCGTTTTTATTTTTCATGCCTTTATCATTATTAAATGCAAATGCCGCATCGATGAGTGACTACTGTGTTGTGCCGCCCTATGTAATACAGGACGTGCCCCCGAATGTCATGATCATCCTCGATAACTCGGGGAGTATGTTTAATTTCGCCTATTCTGACGGATTTAGTACGACAGCGACATCGGATGACAATGACTGTTCAAATATCAGCAATCCGTGCGATGGTTTCCTTGATCCGGGTACGTACCCCAATTTTAAATATTACGGCTATTTTGACCCGGACGTGTGGTATACGTATTCTTCGGGTCGCTTTGTGCAGGCGGGCTTGAAAACAAGTTCGAGACCCAGCAATTCCTGGGACGGCAACTTCCTTAACTGGCTGACCATGAGAAGAGTGGACGTTATAAGAAAAGTATTGACGGGCGGAGCAAAGGGCACAGGAGAAGGCTCGGGTTATAGCAGACTAATTGCAGCTACACCAGATGTCAGTGATAGGGGCATTTATAAGAGTATAGCCAATATTCAAAATTACGCTGACAGCACAGCAGTAGGTTCAGGGACACGTTTTATAACTTTTTCTACTGGCGGTTCAGGAACGGCGGCTTTCAAGGTATGCTCCTCTGCAAACTGCTCATTTAGTAATAGCGGTAGTTTTAGTGTAGCTGTTAGAGTACCTGATCCAGTGGAGGGTGTACTACAGGATGTTATTGGCACGCGGGCAAGGCTGGGTGTTACATTTTATAACACAAATGACGGCGGTTTTGTCCAAGTGGCTGTTGCTGCAGCGAACCTGTCAAGTGTGGTGCAACAGGTCAATAATACTAACCCGAGCACAAATACACCTCTCGGAGAGACGTTATGGACTGTGGCCGGCTATTTCGCCCAACAGTCGAGCATTTCCGGTATGGGGAGTCCAGGCCCCCGGTATAATTCCGGTGATTACCAGATGAATAACAATGTTGATCCCTATAATTACGGTACTGGCGGATCACCCCGTTGGCCTACCTGCGCAAAGAGTTATGTTCTACTTATCACGGATGGTGAGCCATGTTCAGACGGAAATCTTCCGGCCTCCTTAAGCAATTATGCATCGGGTAAATCTGTGTTTAACTGTTCCGGAAGCAGTTGCCCTGCAGTGACTGCGACTGCGCCTGAAACCTATTCTTTCCCAGCGTCTACATTTCCTTCGTGCAATGCCGGTAATAATGTCGCGGGGATAGAGGATGTTGCGCTCTGGGCGCATACGACAGACCTCAGAAATGCCGGTGGGCCTGGCCCGAACATAGGCGTAAACAACATGACAGGCATTCAAAATCTAACACTTTATATTGTCAATGCATTCGGTAAGGGGTCAACACTGCTTAGATATGCCGCTATAAATGGTGGATTTGAAGACCTTAACGGAAATAATGTCCCTGACCTTCAATCGGAATGGGACCAGAACGGCGACGGTGATCCTGATAACTTTTATGAGGCCGACGAAGGCTACGCTATTGAACAGGCGATCACAAGCGCGCTTTCTTCTATTCTCAAGCGAGCGGCGTCCGGTACTGCTGCTTCTGTCCTGGCGTCAGGGGAAGGAAGCGGCGCCAATCTCGTTCAGGCCATCTTTTATCCGAGGCGGCGGTTCGGAAATGATATCATCGGCTGGACGGGGGAGAACCAGAATTTTTGGTTTTATGTCGATCCGTTTTTCACTAACAGCAGCATCAGGGAAGATACTGTTCCCGACAAGACACTAAATCTCATCGACGACTATATAGTGCAGATGTACTTCGATTACACTGCTCAGCTTACGAAAGCTAAACGCTTTCAGGACACAGATGGCAACGGCACCGCTGACACAACTAAGTCAACGGTCCTTTTAGAGAATATCGGTAATCTCTGGCAGGCGGGTGAGTTATTATGGAGCAGGGATATTAGCACCCAGCCGAGGACGATTTACACAAATTGCAATATAACGGGCGGCTCTTGTATCGGCAGCACCGGCCTGATGAATTTTTCAGTTGCGAACGATACTGCGCTAACACCGTACCTGCAGGCTGTTGATACTTTAGACGCAGACTATACAATCCGCTATATCCAGGGGGAAGGGCTGACCACGCTTTACAATGATGATGGGACTGTGGCAATAAGCGGCATCGACAGAAAGGGCTATTGTTCAACAACTACAACTACGGCATGCACCATTAACGCTAATTGCCCGGGCACTGAGACATGTGTCCCCGACGGGATAGACGATTATAGACCGAGATATGCAACAATAGGCTCTGATACGCACGTGTGGAAATTGGGGGATGTATTAAATTCGACTCCCAGGCTTGCTTCATGGATCCCTTTAAATACCTATGATTTGGTATACGGAGATCAATCGTACACGAATTTCACGAAGACGACCGGCTCAACAGGCTACACGAACAGAGGGATGGTCTTTGCCGGCGGAAATGATGGAATGCTCCACGCCTTTAAACTCGGAACTCTGCAGCTTGGCGATGGAACCCCTGCAGGCACAACATGGAGCGGGCAAACTTCTATGCAGAAAGCCAGGTTATTGAACCCTGATACGGGATCGGTATGTCAATCGTCGGATACTAATCCGTGCGGTAAGGAGATGTGGGCATTTATTCCGAAAAATGTTCTGCCCTATGTAAAGTATTTTACGGACCCCGAGTATTGTCACGTCTATTCCGTTGATCTCACTCCCTCTGTGTTTGATGCCAGTATCGGAGCTCCCGGCTCGGGTGACATCTCTAACCAGACCAGACCTACTGACGGTTCGACTTGGAGGACAATCGTCATCGTGGGTATGAATTTTGGAGGGGCTTCCCGGGGCACAACAACGGCATGTGCGGATGTCAGTGGTGACGGACTTAAGGACTGTGTAAATACTCCCGTTGACGTGGGAGGAAGCAGCATAGGATATTCTTCTTACTTTGCCCTTGACGTTACGGACCAGAATAATCCGCAGCTACTCTGGGAGTTTTCGGATCCCCAGCTCGGTTTTGCAACTTCTGGCCCTGCAATTGTGAGGGTTGGAGATAGTACTAAAAACGGCAAGTGGTTTGTTGTTTTTGGCTCAGGTCCGACCGGCCCCATAGACACAACGAACAACCAATTTCTGGGCCGCTCCGACCAGAACCTGAGATTTTTTGTGCTCAACTTGAAGGACGGCACGAAGGCAGTTACTCCTTATATAGACACCGGAATTCAGTACGCCTTTGCCGGCCGGCTGTTTAACACCACGTTGGATGATAATCTGAATTATCAGGATGATGTTGTCTACAGCGGATATGTTAAAAGGGCTGGGTCCAACCCGAACTTTACATGGACTGACGGCGGGATTGGGCGACTGTTTACTTACGAAGATCCGAATCCGTCCAATTGGAGGTGGAGGACACTGAGGGACGGAATCGGCCCTGTCACTTCGTCGATTGCCAAACTTCAAAACAATAAGAAAAATACTCTATGGTTATACTTGGGTACCGGCAGATACTTTTATGAATTGGGCACCGATGTAGATGATGCCACAAACAGGCGCAGTTTACTTGCCCTCAGGGAGCCGTGTTTTAACACGATGCATAGGCTCGATCCTAACTATACTGGGGGGGATTGCCAGACTCCAACGAGCGGCCTCAGTGGACTGACAGATGTCACATCCATCAGCAACGTGCCTTCCGACACTACGGCAGATTCTTCAAGCTTTAAGGGATGGCACCTTGATCTTGACCTTTCGGGCAATTACCCTTACTCTGAACAAGGTACGGTCGTTACGAGGGGTTACAGGGCAGAAAGGGTGATTACTGATCCGTCTGCCTCAACATTGGGCCTTGTGTTTTTTACCACATACAAGCCATACAGTGATGAGTGCGGGCTCGGTGGGAAAAGTTTTATGTGGGCGGTCAAATACAATACAGGCGGAGCAGGGGGAGCATTGCTTAAAGGGATTGCACTACTTCAGGTCTCCACGGGGAGTATTGAGAAAATAGATCTCTCAACCGGCTTCACGAATTCAGGTGACGACAGGAAATCGGATACGGCATTTGAGGGGTCGCCTCCGGCGCCTCCAACACCACCTTTGCTTTCACCGCCGCCGATCAACAGAGTAATACATGTGAAAGAAAGATGATTGTGGACAGACAGAAAACAAAGGGCAAGTTGACTTGAGAGAAAATGAGGAAATGGACGGGAACAAAGGATTTACATTAATAGAGCTTATCGTTGTCGTTACAATCATCGGCATTCTTACAGTTGCCCTGGGATTTGAATTTACCGATTGGATGGGAAAATATAAGATTGAAAGTCAGATGAAAGAAATGCAGATTGATCTAATGAATGCAAGGGTGCGGGCGATGCAAAGAAACAGGGTGCATTTTGTGACTTTGACGACAACCTCTTATACCATACAAGAGGATCTTGCCCCCTGGCCCGACGGTGACGGAAGTTTGACGGCAAGTGACAGCACGCGCCCCGCCGGTTACAGCGACCCGATTCCCTTGCTTGTGAAGACTTTAGACCCGCAGATTCCGATCACGTGGAGTAATGTCTCAGACTCTGAGATAGACTTTACGAAAACAGGACTCTCGGCTGATACGAAAACGATATGTGCAAACAATGAGATTGATGCAGATTATAGTTGCATAGAAATTTCACCTACAAAAATTGATCTCGGCAAATTGACAAAAACTATTCCCGACGGAGGGGCGTGCAGTGCAGCCAATTGTGTTTCTAAATAAAAAGGGTGTCACCCTTGTTGAGGTAATGATTGCTTTGGTAGTCACACTGCTCGTGTTTCTTGCGCTTATGCAAACAGCGTTATTGAGCATTAATTCAAATATGAAGAATGTCCTAAGGGACGAAGCAGTCCGCATAGCCGAGATGGAGATGAACGACGCAAGGAGTATGCGTTTTGACCAATCCCCTGATTTGGATGAGGGTACCATAACACTGCAGCCGGTAACGAGGAGCTTTAGGAATATAAGTACTTTTCAATATAATGTGACACGTACAGTACATATTCTTGATACCGACGATGTCCTTAATCCTACACTTAAAGAGATCATTATTCAGGTCAAATGGGATTGGAAGGAAAACACAGAAGCCAACGGAAATCCATTCAAGCATACTATTACATCAATAGTTAAAAGGCCTGTACAATCATGAGGGAAAGATGGTGCTGAAAAGGGAAGAGGGATTTACTTTAGTAGAATTGATGATAACCATGATAATATTCGTGTTTGTTTTAGCTGCGGCCTCAAGTGTTTTTACGGGCCTTTTAGGTCAGTTTAAACAGCAGAGCAAAATGGCCGAGACGAATATAGAAGGCATGGTAGGTCTCGAAATATTGCGTCAAGATTTGGAGCGTGCCGGATATGGACTCCCGTGGAACCTCAACGGTGCAAATTATCTCGAAGCTGCTGTCGAATCTCAGACCTCATGGACAGATCGGGATTTTAACGACGGCCCCCCTGACAACCCGGCCAGGGGAACCGACCCGGCTGGATTTTCTAATCCGCCGGCCGGTGTACGCAGCGGGAATGGAGATGCCCTGAATGGGTCCGATGTGCTCGTAATCAAAGCGACAAATGTAGCAAGGAATGACACATGCATGAAGTGGACAACATTGCAGGCATCGCCGTCATTTTCGAATCTTTATAATCCGAGGCAATGGAGCTCTGCCTCTGAAAATTTGGGTAATAATGATAAAGTAATCGTTCTTTCGCCTGCCCAGAGGATTTTGATTACAAACGGTTCTGCTTTTTCTACAGTATACAGCAATATAATTTCCCCACCGTGGCCGCCTGCTGATCCCGCTGATCCCATGGCTACTAATATTGTATATGGTGTCGCGGGTTCTGACGTTTCATCTTTGAGGATGCCGTTTAACAGGGCAGATTTTTATGTAAGGATACCCTATCCCTCGGATGTTCCTTATTATCCCCTTCCGTCAAGGTGCGCCCCGAACACAGGAGTCTTGTTTAAAGCAAACGTCAGTCAGGTGAACGGAAGGCTTAATGATAGTGAAATTCCTCTTCTCGACTGCGTCGCTGATATGCAGGTTGACTTTTGGCTCGATACGGATGGTGACGGGAATATTGACTGGCCGCCCGTAGATGATATATCTGCTCTGACCGCTCAGCAGATACGTGACCAACTCATGGAAGTCAGGGTCTATGTTGTGGCTCAGGAAGGCCAGAAAGACTTGAGTTACGATTTTTCGGAAGGCGGTACGAGGCGGTATTTATCAACTGACGAAATCCTGAATGCTACTTCAAGGACCTTAAATTTCGTCGATCTAAAAACTGTAGTGGGGAATCCTGCATACAAATATTACAGGTGGAAATTGTATACAATAGTCGTAAGACCAAAAAATATCAGGTCGGAAAGGAAATGAGACATTTAAGAAACGAAAGAGGTATCGCCCTTGTGATGGTTCTGGTGCTTTCAGTGATTGCGCTTGCGATTATGGCGGGGTTGCTGTATATGTTAACATCAGGAACTCAGGTCTCCGGTTTGCAAAAGAGATACAATACCGCGCTTGAGGCTTCTTACGGGGGCGCCGATGTGGCTTATCGTTATATCGGGATGAGGGGAACGGAGCTGCCTCCTGTTCCGAACGCAGACTTTACCCTTAACGCCACGTCCGCCTGTCTGATAGATAAGCTTAATAAATCGACTGCAAACTGGGGAGGGTCCTGTGATAAGACCACTCCTGTTTCGTCTTCCTCGAATGATTTTCAATTTACCCTTGGAACTAGCCCCACTTATACGGTCTATGCAAAGATAGTTGATACGGTGGAAGGCAATACTGGGACAGATGACCAATTGACGGGAACGGGCGTAATAGACCCCAATAAACCCATGGTAAAAATAGAGCCTTATCTTTACACAATAGAGGTTGACACGGAAAATGCTGCGAATCCGTCCGAAAGGGGAAAGTTGTCGATTTTGTATCAACACTGATTTACATAAGATAATGTGCGATAGAATGAGATCAATAATTCATAAGATTTTGTGCCTTCTGTTGTTGTTACTCCCGCTTGCATGTTCTTCCCAAAAAAGTAACGAGGTAAATTCTCGGCAATCTCCGATACCGGGCGGTGCGGCTTCGGGGTCGTTACAGACTTCAGTTTCAGAGACAGCTGGTTCTTATTCGTTGGATCTCACACCCCTGAATGCGACTCGTAGTGCCCCGCTATATGCCGTTCCGCGCGGATTCAATGCCTCTGATGCGAAAATGGAGTGGTTTGTAAATGGCATGTCGGTGGACAGCCCGAGTTCTTTTCAATTCAATACTTCCGAAACGAAAAGAAATGATAAAGTACAGGCCAAGGCAATTGTGCATGGCCA
The DNA here is from genome assembly GCA_963716185.1 of Thermodesulfovibrionales bacterium. Lineage (GTDB taxonomy): Bacteria > Nitrospirota > Thermodesulfovibrionia > Thermodesulfovibrionales > SM23-35 > CAVZMO01. Next base: position 1,280,254 of record OY970295.1, on the reverse strand, counting down.
GGAAGTCTGGTCCAATACCGTGCAAATAAATAATGCCCCTCCAAAGATCAGCAAGGTTAGAATTCTACCGGATATTGATAAACCGGCCAAGACCTTAAGCGTTGAGGCAATGGCAAGCGATGCAGATGGAGATGATGTAACAATTGCCTATGAATGGACAAAGAACGGAGAGCCTGCGGGTGATGGCAAGCAAATAGGTGTCCCGCTGAAGAGGGGAGATAAGGTTTCTGTTAAAATAACTCCATTTGATGGAGAAGCTTACGGTCGTTCAGTTGTCCTACATAGAGAAATCATTAATCTTTCACCGATAATCACAGAAAGTTATAAGTATATTTTTGCGGGGAATACACTTACTTATCAAATAAAAGCCGCTGACCCAGATGGCGATCCATTAACCTATTCCCTCAAGTCCGCCCCCCCCGGCATGACTGTTGATTCTGCGACTGGTTTGGTCAAATGGAATGTGCCTCCCGACTTTAAAGGAAAGGCTTCGTTCACCGTTTCCGTCACCGACGGACACGGCGGCGAGGCAACGCAAAGCCTTTCTTTCGAGATTAGACCTCAGCACGGGAAGCCGTAATCTGTAGTAAAATTGCTTGATTCTCAGGGTTCAATAATCTGGATCTTCTCATTCTGGTAGATGTGTCTAAAATCTGAAACATTGAATGTTAATAACTTATTGGCGCCGGATTTAAGGGCCGATTTAAAAATAAGAGCATCATAAACTATGCCGCCGTAAAGCCCTGAATCTCTCAGATGTTTGATCACGGCAATATAGTCCGAAGATGAAAGAGATGCTATCGACGCATCAGATAGTATATTTTCGTGAATAAGCTTCCATGACATTTCGGGAGTAATCCTTGGGCTCACAGGCAGAGATGTTAATACCGCATATAATTCTGCAAGAGTATGTGAAGATATGACCAGATCGAATTCATGTGACCTGGCCCGCTTAAGCCATTGAAAGGCGCGGCCGTGCATTAGATGAGGTTGAATAAGCGCGGCAACGAGAACATTTGTATCAAACAATATCTTCAAGCGCTTTTCCTTAAAGACAGTTTCAGCATGCGTTCCTCCCGATGTCTGCGAACACTCTCTGCGAGATCCCCGGTGGCCGTTCCTGCAAAAACCAATACTCCGTCCTCGAAGCGAAGCGGCGACTCATGCTCAACCTGTCTTATCACAATTTCACTTTCTTGCTCCTCAATCTCAATTTCAACGCCCGGTTTCAATCCGAGTTTCTCTCTTATATTCTTTGGCACAACAAGTCTTCCAAATCTGTCAATTGTCGTTTTCATAGCGCCTCCCTTTATTGCCATTATAACATGCCAAATGGCAATTTGTAATGCCATATATGCCGTTATGTTGAATAAGCCTGGTTATAATGTAGAGAAGAATTGCTGGAAGTTTAGCCCCGTGTGTCTTGCTGAGAAATAGATGTAGTTGAAATTCTTACTCTTGATCCGAAAGGTTTAGGTTTTAACCGTATTCGCGGAGAGACAACATCTATATACGGGCGGAACTAAGCGTCATCAAATACAATCTTCTCATCAACCCGTGAGATGACGGACTTTTTTTACCGCTGCTGATATTACATATATTCTCAGGTTGTTGCTCCCCGGGTCTACCGGGAAAAGAAAAAAACCTTCCCGTTGAGGGTCATATCCCGTTGTAGTCCCGACAAGCGTCTCACCGTCCTTAAAAGACACTTCTATTTTCCTGCCGTGAAGGATTTGTTCCTTGATAAACTCTTTCCGCTCGGCATAAGAGGGATTGCCCTCGAAATCCTTCACAAAGAATATGGCCTTCAGTTCCTTTAAAAAAACCTGCACTCTTTCACCGGCGGATTCGGAAATAGACTTATAAACATGAAAAAAAGGCTTCTTGGGGAAGAAGTCGGGAGTCCATCCCTTTATGATCTTGCCGTCACTATACCTCGCTACGATCCTGATCTGCTCCGTACCGGGTTGATTATTCATTAAATAATTTCCTCCCTGACAATATTTTTCTATTAAATTTATAAGATTAAAAAGGTCACTTTTCCATCAGCGTAATAATCCGATAAACAAAACGTCCTATCATAGTAATTACGTAAATGCTAAGAAGCAAAAGCACCAGGCGCTTCCACCGGACAAGAGAAGATTTTACTTTTTCAGTTATTTTTCGGACCTCTTTGTTCATCAGTTCATTGATCCCCGCAGTATACATTCGACACCAAATTCTTTTACTTCTGCGTTCCTAAGACTTTTATACATTATCTGTCATCCTGAACTCATTCAGGATCTCCCCTTTTCTGCATTCTGAGGTTCTCGCCCCGGTCGTATTACCACGTATTTTAGCACTTCCGGATGAGTTTAAGCGCCGAGAAGTTTAAATCAGATACGGCAATTTTTAAGCATGTGTATAAATATGGCTCCACTTTCAATCAATATATATCGTCATTTTTAAAGCATATTGAATAAACTCATATTGATTACGTCTAATAATTGTTGCATGATCCGGAATCCATGTCTTAATGGATGCCGACAGAGACACTCGGGCATGACGCTCAAACATTTGTAATAAATAAATTAAAATAATTTATAGCAAAAGCTAATTAATATATGTTATATTCATTTGGCAATATTTAAGCATAAATCATGTGAACCGAAGGCATACAAAAATGGAAAGGTTTATTTTTGGGCATCAAGATATAAAAGGAGTAACCTTAATAGAACTCGCTGTAGTGCTTGTGATTCTTTCCATAATATTGGCTCTTGCCGGTGTCGGGCCTGAATTTGGGGGCACGAACCGCGTTGGAAGCACCTCAAAAGAGCTCTTGAGCGATCTCCAAAGGATGAGACAGTCTGCGATGACACAAGGACCGGACATGATCTCTTCCCAACTGAGGGGATTTGGAATACGGTTCGAGTCAACGAGGAGATACAGGCTTTTTAGATTCAATGATAGTAATTCAAATTTCACGTATGACGGAACGGGAGAGGAGATGCCGCTGAGCGCGGGAGAAGCTGACCCAGGGCAAAGAGACATCTCCGGGACGCTTGAACTTAAGATAAAAAGAAACGCCAACCTCGTTTCTCCGAATAACGACGTATTGATATTCGATCATTTCGGGATACCGAGGCAGGATAATATGGGCTTCCAGAAGATCAGTGTCGTCATACAAAACCCAAATACAAATGAAGCGGAAAAGAAATGCGTGAGCGTAAGTTTCGGTCGCATAAGAGAGGGCATCTGGGATGGAGGCGAGTGTAAAGAACAATAGAGGTTTTTCATTGGTCGAGATGATGATCGCGCTCGTTATTATCGCTTTTACTTTGCTGGCTTTGTCGGCCGCGATGGTAAACGGCATCACGGTCAATCTTGAAAATGAATTGAGGGACACCGCTGTCAGGATTGCTAACCAGACGGCAGAAATTCTCCTTGCAGCGCCTATCGACGGCGCGGATTCCTGCGGCATAACTCCGGATGCGGGTGCGCCTTATTATAATGCTTCATACACGTACGATAACAGTAATGCCTGCCTGGGGACGGCTGCCGATGATTATAAGAAATATCCCGTGCCGATACAGTCAATTAAAGGGTTCAAACAGAATTATAACGTGACCTGGGGAGTAATACCCTTAAGCAGTGACCTCAAGCAAATTACCATTAACGTCGCATACATTCACAGGGGGCAGAATCATTCCAATAACGCGGTGATATATAAACACAGGACATTATGAGAAACAAAGAAGGAATTACATTGGTTGAACTTCTCGTGACAGTGGCTATTTTTTCGATAGTGATCGCAGGAGTATTTGCTGTCTATACGACACAAATAAGACACTCAACGAGAGAATACAGACTTGCCGAATCTGAGATGGAAGTTGTGATAGCGAAGAATATTATCGAAAGAGATGTGATGATGGCGGGTTATGGATTGGCGGATGATTACAGCGGTCTTATTTTCACACCTCCGCCAATGCCGGTCGGCGCCACTGATAACATCGATCCCGGCGGCACAACAAATCCTGTCGGAGGAACTTATCCCGCCACGGGACTTTCAGGCGCCGACTCGCTGTATATGATGGGGACTGCCCTCGGAGCATATTCGAGGACCGCACAGGGCTGGACATACATAAAGGATACATCGCCTGTAAATTTTCAGGTGTGGAGTGATGTGAGAGAAAACATTCTGGATGATGACAGGGTCATTTACGTGGAACCGAATACAAAGACGATCATTGCCGACGGAACAACGTGGAGGTTTATATACCCATCCGCTCCGGCTTTTCCGGAAAATGAAGGGAAGGGGGTCCTTTTATATGGGCTCACCAGGCCGCCGGGAAGCGGAGATGATGAAGTCCCCAGGCCCTATTATATAGTCCAATACCGTCTCGGAGGCGCTTCTTTCGACATGCCTCAAATATGTTCCGGAGGAACGAGAAGTCTTGAAAGGGTCGAGATATCCCACGGGGAATCAGTAGAACCGGTCCTCACGTGCGTGAGGGATTTCCAGGTGGCCTTTGGCCTCGATACAGACCGGAATGGAACGATAGATACCTGGGACCCGGTCGGCGCCGGTAAATTTCAGGCGAGTGAATATGATAACCAGTCACTTAAAAAAAGGCTGAAACTGGTAAGAGTTTATATCCTTGTTCAGTCCGGAAATCGTGATCCTGATTATATGTATTCCAATCCGGATGATACCGAAAATCCCAACCGGATATGTGTAGGTGAATTTGGAGCAGGGGTCTGTTCGCCGGGAAGATTCATCACTCTGACAAACGATCAGAGGAAGTACAAGTGGAGGCTGATATCCCTAAACATAACACCGAGGAACCTGAGATGACAAGCAGACAGTATGTAGCAAACAGTAAAAAGGGGAGTGGAAAGGATTCTCTGTCTACTACCTGCTGCCTACTGTCTACCGACAAGGGCATAGCCCTTGTCATGGCTCTTGTCATTAGTCTTGCCGTGTCGCTTCTCATCATGAGCACAGTATATTTCATAATCCAGTCTACGAATATGTCCGGGGCGGGGAAGAGATACGCGACCGCGTCAGAGGCTGCAGACGGCGCGGTAGAAGTAATGAAGGACGCCATCAATCTAATCCTGATAGGAGAGCCTGTTTCCTCTCTTCCGATCATGGACGCTTCCACCCCTTGTCTTGTTGATTCGATCCTCAATGAAAATGCAAGTTGTACTACCGCCCTCACGCTGCCCGGAGAAGGACTGTTTGCCCAGTACTCGGCGAGCATAACTGTCATGAGGCTTTATTCATCGTCATTGCCGGGAAGCAGGCTTGAATTTGCAAAATCAGGGAATGGAGGCCCGACCACCGCCATTTATTTCCGGATAAATACGGTTGTGACAGGGCCGGGAGGAACAAGGGCAGAGACCACTGCCCTTTACAGGCATACAGGATGATAAGGAGCGATACTATGTCAATTCGAGGTCGCATATTTTGCAGTAAGACTGTTTTTTTGATGCTGGCCGGGTTGTGCGTCGTATGCATGGCACGCAATGCCGCCGCTGCAGGCGGAGCTATTAAAGCAAGCGGAATGCTTATGTCCGTTGAAAAAGACAGGAGTGTGATAATCGACAAACAGGGCTATCTAACCGTCGCCTCGACAAAAATCATCGATACAAAGGGGAAACACATCTCGTTTAGACAAATTTCACTACCCGCCCGGGTTGATTTTAAATATGTGTATTCAGCAAAGGGACCAGTGATCAAGGTTATTCAGATGCGCCCTAAAATCATTCCGCGATAGAGGGGGAAAAATGATGACAATAAAAAAACAGATATTAAAAATTACAATTATGCTCGGACTCTTCGGGGCCGGGGCCATACTTACTATGGCCGGGCCTTCAAGCGTTATAAGCAGCATGCATGATTATTGTTCTGTCCCGCCGTTCTTAAGTAACGGGGTCCCGCCTAATATATTGATTGTGCTTGATAACTCGGAGAGTATGAACGATCAGGCATATGCCTCATCCTATGACCCGACTCAGTTTTCAAAAGGACATTATTACGGCTATTTTGATCCTTCCAAAATGTACTTATACAGTTCGAACAACCGGTGGGAGGTGACAACAGCGGACCCCTTAACCGCTACAGCTGAACATCCTATTGCAAGCGGGGACTTCCTTAACTGGGCCGCTATGCGCAGGGTCGATATTTCAAAAAAACTTTTAATCGGCGGGAAAGCAGACTCCAGGTCGCCACAGGGTTCAGTCACTGTAAAGCTCCTGGGTGAGGATTCGCCAACAGATTGGGATTTCACCAAGGATTTTGACAATACCGCTGTTCCGGGTCTGATTTATCCGTTCAAAGGCAATTACCACTATAAGATGACCGGAGACACCCTGTACGCGAGCCCTATCACGCCGAAAAGCAACTCTTTTACGGTAAGTCCGGATAATGATATTTCTGTCCCTTCAGCCTGGACATTTACCGGTTCACCGACTGCATGGGGATCAGTTGACGATTTAACCCAGGATGGCGATTCATCATATATTCAGAACCGCTCAGGCAGCGAACCGGCTGTATTTGATTATAGATATACAGGAGGAAGTGTCGGCACTATTACAAGTATAAAGATTTATGCGGTTGCAAAAAAGAACAGCTCTTCGAGAATGAGGTTGCAGGGAACACTCAGAGTAAACGGTGCGGATTACGCCTCTTCTTACAGCAACCTCACTACTTCCTATAGCGCGTATAGCTGGACCTGGAAGGTCAATCCCGCAACAGGTTCGGCATGGCAGTGGTCAGACATCAAATTCAGCGGTTCAGGAGCACTGGAAGGCTTTGGAGTCAGAGCATACACCCCGCCTACCCCGGGCACCTATCCCCGCATTACGCAGATTTACATGATGATCTCAACGAGTACGCCGTCAGGCGGACCATACAGCATCGTAGTAGATCATGGGATGGAAAAGACAGAAGGAATAATAGACCATCTTGGCGGAAGTGCCAGGTTCGGCCTGGCTTTTTACAACCGGGGTGACAGCATTGAGTCGGGTACTAACGGAGGAAATGACGGGGCCCACATCGAGAATTATGTTGACTTCGGTTCGACCGTCAATATGATTACAAGTGTCCAAAATATGAGCCCGGGAACAATGACCCCGCTGGCAGAGACCCTTTATGAAATGGTGAGATACTTCAGGCAGGACGACCCTTATTATCCCAACTCGCCCTCGGATTATCAAACCGGCCCGGGTTATGATCCATACTATTACCGGTATTCAAAATTAGCTGGTTCAGGCTTGCCCGACCAATATGTGCCGTGCGCCAAATCTTTCATCCTTATGCTGACGGATGGGGAGTCAACGATGGACCAGAATATACCGTCAGACTTGAGAGACTATGACAGGGACGGTAAAGATCCCGGCAATTACGGCTATAAGGGCGCGGATTATCTGGACGACATAGCTCTATGGGCCAGGACACAGGACCACAGGACTCTTGCAGGCAGACAGAATATTTATGTTTATACGGTATTCATGTTCGGCAAGGGCTCGCAGTTGTTGAAGGACGCCGCTGTTAACGGCGGGTTCAGCGACCTGAACAGCGATGGAAAACCCGGGCCGGATTTAAGAGAATACCTGAGGGATTCAAACAGAGACGGGATGATAACGACCGATGACCTGCCTCTCACTTATTATGAAGGAGACGATGGCTATGAGCTGGAGGCGAGCATAATAAACGCTATCGCAGATATCTTGAAGCGAGCCGCCTCAGGCACGGCGGTTTCCGTTCTGACAACTTCTTCGAAAGGTGTTGGATCGCTGGTCCAGGCTTATTTTCTTCCTGTATTGCAACAGGGATTAAGAGAGGTCGCATGGACAGGCTATCTCCAAAATCTCTGGCTGGACCCTGATGACAACCTGAGAGAGGACACAAACAAAGATTATAAGCTGATATTGAATGACGACAGAGTAGTAAAACTCTATTTCAGCAGCGCCGACAATGAGACAATGGCCGCGACTTTTACGACGGATGGAAATGGAAACGGTGGGACGCTGGAAACATGCTCACCACAGATCAAAAGATTTTCAGAGGTGAATTACCTGTGGGACGCGGGAAAGAATCTTGCTCTGAAAAGGCCCTCACAACGCACCATCTTCACCTCAAAAAAGGTCATTAGAGGGAATGCAACAACTTATGCATTTACAGAGGCGCCTTACCCCGAGTTTACGGCGTCTGCGGTATCGTCAAACACAACTCTGCGGGATGCTCTTGATCCGGATGCGACATATTCCGCCGACAACATTGTGCGGTATATAAGAGGAGAATGTCTGGAAAAAGGAGTTATTGGTGATGCGAATTGCGGCTGCACGGCTGCAGCGGCATTTAGAGACAGGCGGGTGACTATAAGCGGCGGAGCGGCAAACGGAAACGTTTGGAAACTCGGGGACATTGCAAACTCAGCACCAAAGGTTTTTGCAGGCGCGCCCCTGAACACCTATCACATCGATTACAGTGACCGGACTTACTATGATTATATGTCGGGTGACGGTTACAGAAGAAAATCTTCTGTAAGTTTTGTCGGGGCAAATGACGGAATGCTTCACGCTTTCAGGGTCGGCTATCTAAAGGATAACGGTCTGGCGTCAAACATAAAGGCCCTGTTTAAAAGTTTCTTCAGCTCGGGAGAAAGCGACAACGACCGGCTCGGCGAGGAGATATGGGCTTATATACCTTTCAACTCCTTTCCCTATCTGAAATATCTTGCAGACCCAAACTACTGCCATGTGTACTTTACAGACCTCTCTGTGAGATTGGTAGATGCGAGTATCGGAGGCGCGCCGGGAGGAGCGAAGACCATGAACGCATGGAGAACTATATTGATCGGCGGCATGAGGTTCGGCGGCGCCTGTTCAGGCACTGACGCAAATCCCGTCTCTCCGGCGGACAATACAGGGTTCTCATCCTACTTCGCCATTGACGTAACCGACGCTGAAAGACCTGTACCCTTATGGGAGTTCTCAGATGCAGACATGGGCTATGCTACAACTTATCCTTCAATTATAAGGACGGGCGGCAAGGACCGGAACGGGAACTGGTACGTTGCTTTCGGCTCCGGTTCGAAGGCGCTTCCAAAGAGCGGTATTGATATCAGCAGGAACACTACGGGATACATTTATATGCTGGATCTCGGGACGGGTGAACTTGTGAAGAAAATAGCGCTTGATCATAATGCCATAGTCGGTGACATACTCGCGATAGACGCCGATAAGGATTATCATTCCGAGAAGATTTATTTCGGCACGGCATATTACAGTTCGGGATGGAAAGGAAAATTCATGAGCATAAGAATACCGGATCAGGACCTCTCCCTGTGGAGTCCTTCTGCGTCCGATATAAAAACACTATTCAACGGCAACTATCCTTTTACAGCTTCTCCCGACACTGTAAAAGATACATCCGGTAATGTGTGGGCTTATATAGGCTCGGGAAAATACTACAGCGATCTGGATGAAATGGATAAATCCCAGCAATTATTCCTCGGCATGAAGGATGGAGGGACAACGTTGAGCGAGGGAAGCCTCATAAATATGACCAATGCAACGACTACCGGCAGTGTCAGAGAGACGGCAAAGGTCTGCGTCTATGACTCCTCCTCTAACAGTTTTGGGTTAAAGGATGTGGTTACCGCCGTAAATTCTTCATCCTCCGCCAGTGCTGTTGACCCGGGCTGGAAGATCTATCTTGCAAACGGGGAAAGGGTCCTGTCCCGGCCTCTCGCAATCGGCGGGATTGTGGATTTCCTGACCTATAAACCCGATGCGGACATCTGCAAATTCGGCGGCGAATCCTCCCTTTATGCCGTGGGATATACCACAGGGATTGCTCCTCCGAGTGTCGCAATCCTCGCACCCGGAGCCACCAGCGGGATCACCGGGACTGTGACAGTTTACAAGAGCGTCCGGTTAGGGCCCGGCGCGCCGCCGGCAGGTGAAGCTATAATTGTACCTCCGCCGAAGGAGGGAGAGGAGAAGCTGAGAAAGAAGATTCAGGTGGCTACCGGCGTTATAGTCGAAGCAGAAAACCAGCCTGCTTTTTCTATCGCCTCGAAGATAGTACACTGGCTCAAGAAATAGGATAGCTGTATAAAGTTGGCGCCTTGGTTGATCGAAAGCATTGTATGAAGCGGGTTCAGAAACTTGGCGCCAATCATTGCAGGTATCATACTGTTTGGCATAATCCATGCGTTTGCGTATCGCTGGATATCTCCAGCTTGGCCAGAAGGTATTGTCGCCAGAGGTATGCGCATGACAATTCTCATATTTCTCCTTGTCTTTCCTTTTTGGGAATTCTTTACTCCCTTTAACCTGTTTGGCGAACCTTTGCCACTTATTGGGTCTCCTGCCATTTATTTACAAACTCCTAAATAATGGCTACCATTTTTTTAACTATGTAAATTTTAAGGAGGAATTATGAAAACAAAAAACAAGCATCTTTTAAATGATTACCTTTGTTGTACTTTATTTTTCGTCTCTTGTGAATGCTGCTGACAAAACTCTGGAACAGATTGTACGAGAAGCAAAGGCTGCAATAAATGAAGTATCTATTGCTGAAGTCAAAAAAATGATTGATAACAAGGAAGAGACAATATTACTTGGTGTTAGAGATAATAAAGAATATGAAACGGGGCATATCCCAGGGGCAATTAATATATCTCGCGGAACTTTGGAGCTTAAATTGCATTTGATTATACCTGACAAAACCAAGAAACTTATTGTCTATTGTGCTCTTGATCTGAGGAGCCCATTGGCGACCACGTCATTGAACGATTTTGGGTATAAGAAAGCCATAAATATGATTGGTGGCCTAAAAGCATGGAAAGAAGCGGGTTATCCAGTAGCAAAATAACAGGTGACGTTCTTCCTGGACTCCGCATTTTCAAAACCGGAGAGTACAACCTTGAAATCAATGCAGAGGCCTGCTATTCGATTGTTTGCAATTCACAATCGGCTTGCTATAATCTGGACATGAAGAAGAAGGTTGTTTTCGCACAATTCAAATCATCGTTAGGGAGGAATATACAAATGAAATACGGTGCAAGAAACAAAATAGTTGGGAAAGTGAAATCGGTTAAGAAAGGTGATATTATGTCCCTTGTGAAGTTCGATGTGACCACCCCAGCCGAAATGGCATCTGTTCTGACTACTGAATCTGTAAAAGAGCTTGGTCTGAAAAAGGGCGATACCGTTCAACTAATTATTAAAGCCATACATGTTTTACCGGTTAAGGAGTAGCAAGATTCAAGTTTAATTACACCTATTTAGGTGTACCACAATCCTCAATTTGACCTAACAGGGGACCTGACTTTTTTTTGTAGCCTCCTTCCCGTAACAAACTGAAACAAAAATTGATATAATTGTGAATATTACAATAGCAAATCATCAAACAATAAGGAGTCTTTATGCCTGCTTATGAGTATGCTTGCAAAGACTGTAACAAGGAATTCATTATTTTTCTCTCGATCAAAGAGTTTGAAGCCAGACCCCAAATAAAGTGTCCTCACTGTGAAAGCGATAATGTCCAGAAAAAGCTCTCGGGTTTTTTTACAAAAACAACCAAAAAATCATAGTTTATATTGTGAAACAAAAACAAGAAAAGCTTAAAGAAAGGCTCAGAAATAGACATCCAGTAAAAACCTAAGAGGTAAATCCAACAAGCAACAGGAGGTGTATTATGGCAAAGAAGGAGAAAAAAGAATTAAGAAAAGTTAAATCAAAGAAAGCTCTCCCAGCTGCAAAAGTTAAACCTAAAAAAGCTCTAACACCTTTTCAGGAAATGGAAAGACGATTTCAAGAGATGGAAAGACGGTTTGAAGATTTTATCAGGAGACCCTTTTCATTGCTACCGTCCTGGATGCCACGGCTCAGGATGCATGAAATAGAAGAGATCTCTCCATCTATGGATATCTTTACAGAAGGCGATGATGTTGTGATGAAGGCGGAGTTGCCAGGGATGAAAAAAGAAGATATTGATGTGAATCTGACTGGAGATACAATAACCATTTCTGGAGAGAAGGAAAAAGAGGAAAAGGTTGAGAAAAAGGATTATCACAGGTTTGAGCGTTCCTATGGCTCTTTCAAGCGTTTATTCAGCCTCCCTGCAGAGGTACAGACGGAAAAGGCGTCTGCAAAATTCAAAGATGGGGTATTGGAGATAAGGATACCAAAGACTGAAGAGGCTAAGAAAAAAGAGAAACAAGTAGTGATTGAATAATAGTTTCAAAGAAAGGATGGTTAAGAAAATGGCATATTATATAATTCTCAGCAAGTTGACCGATGAAGGGAGGAAGACCCTCAAACAGAAACCTTCGAGAATATTAGAGGTTGACAAGGAATTGGAGGCTATGGGTGTAAAGGTCAAAGAGCAGTTTGCCGTATTAGGTCCCTATGATTTTGTGAATATCGTTGAGGCGCCAGATAATCTGACTATTATGAAGGCATCTACGGAGATAGGATCGAGAGGTTCTGTACAGATCCTTACATTACCTGCAATTCCAATAGAGGAACTTGTAAAAAAATTGAAATAGAATTATCTTGTAAATCTGTATAGGGCGAGTTAAAACATCTCGCCCTTTTTATTCCATATTTTTCAACCAATAGTAATTAATTTTCTCATTCGTTAAGAAGTGAAGGCCTGTAGGTAAAGTCACCCGCTCACTTCTTCCTGAAACATTCATCCTTGAATTTTTCTATACTTCGCAATACTATAACTGGTAAGGCGTACATTCTATAGTGCAGGATTGAAAACTTTTTCCATTGACAAAGGTTTCTCTTAGTGTTCATAGTTCCTTATGGAAAAATATTCTAAATGTTTAGCTTTATTGGTTTTTACGTTATTTTATGTCTCTTTAGTATCCTGCTCTACTGCTCAGAAAAACTTTGCAACAGAAAGAAACATGTTAGAAAAGACCGTTAGTGAAATGAAATCTTGTATCGTTCAGATAAAGGTTCGAGCTTCTAATATTCCACATTCCAATGGGAAGCCTCTTTTCTTAAAAGAATGGGTAGCCGGGACAGGTTTTCTGGTGAATGAAGAGGGCTATATTATTACAAATGCACATGTAATATTAGATTCTCAAAATGAACTCAAAAAAATTAATGCTGAGAAAAAAGAAATCTTAGTTGGTCTGGCATTTGATTATTCTGACCCTATGGTCACATTTCGAGGATCATTTATTATTACTCCCTTTAAAATCATCGAGATTGACGAAGTTAACGACATAGCCATTATTAAAACAAACGCTAATCCTTCTAAGGGAGAAATTAAAAGCGGAATAGTGATAAAGGAAAAGCAATTGCCAGTTGAAATATCAACTTGTAAACTCAGTTTAATTCGGCCTGCTGTAGGTGATAATATTGCCATTTCTGGTTAAAATGTCGATAGCTAATCCCCGCTCCCAAATCATTTCTGTGAACGCGCAGATGACCTAAACGCCCCCTTTATCAAAAATGGGGCGAGCGGCCGCTGAGTGAGGTTGAGGCTGTGTGCGAGACTATTGGCATTTTTGTCGCGATCTGTCAAAGGTTTCAGATTAAAGCGGTCCTCGATGAAGCGTAGCACAGAGGTAAAGTCGTACTGGGTATGATCAATCAAGCCGGGCTTGCCATAAGGCGAGACAATTATGGCCGGTACGCGCGGCCCGTAACCATATTTGTCAACTTGGGGCGGAGGAACGTGGTCATAAAATCCACCGTAATCATCCCAGGTAATTATAAGTACGCTATTCTGCCAGTATGGACTTTTCATTAAAGCATTGACAATAGAAGTCACATACCACATGCCGAGCTGAATATCGGCCGGTGGATGCTCACTCTCGGCGAAGTTTGGGACAATCCAGGCAACTGCTGGCAGCGTGCCCTCACGCAGATTGCGAAAATATTCGGTATTGTCAACCAGGTGAGACCTCAGTTCTTTGCTGTTCATGAAGGTCTTGAACCCCGGCAGCGGATTCCAGAGCCCGAACCTCTCCGGATCTGTGCCGCCTTCATAGTATTTCCATGATATTCCCGATGCTCCCAATAGCTCAGCCATGGTAGAAAAGTTAAAACCTTTTGGGGGTGGTTTTTTCAGGTTTCTGACCAGACCGCCGGACTGCGCCGCCACAGTATAAAGATGATTTGGGAGTGACGGCCCCGCGAGAGAAGAGAAAAAATGATCGGCCAGAACAAACTATTTGGCATAAGCCCAATAGTTGGGTATATCGGTGCCGTCGTAATAACCCATGGTATCCATGGAACGCTCGGCCTGGATAAATCCATCCATCTTGCCGCCATTCATTGCAGCATGCGCCGTCGCCCAATTGTGGGGCAAGTCATGGGTTGACTCAAAGGTGAAGTGAAAGGGAGCAATGGTCGGAGGACCGCCGGGCTGTATGGGCACCTTAATCCCCTGCGGAAATCCCTCTGCCCTGGGATAAGTGCCAAAATAACTATCAAATGTGCGATTTTCCTGGATCAAAAAAAGGATGTGATCAATCCGGCCAGACGGCTGCGAAGGCGTACTCTGTTCAGGCCACGGACTGCCGCCGGTAATTTTTATCTCACTGGCAACAACCAGCCCTCCGCTGGCAATGCCATTTGCTTCCACCGTCTTTCCTGGCACCAGCCCGGTGAGCTGTGTGTCGGAAACCGAAACCACACGAATCGTCTGATGGTCCTTATCCTGGACTGAAACAAAGTTACCCGTTACATCAAGGATTGTACCGGCGATTACCAATTTGTTTGCCCCTTTCTGTTTCTTCTGAGTTGCAGAGTGTTTGTCTATCTGTTCTTTAGCACAAGATGATGAAACCAGAGTAAGGGCCAACAACAACATCAGTATTCTTACGATACTGATTTCAATCTTTTCTTTCATACTTAGTTCTCCCTCTGTTTTTTGGTACGCATAATCAATGCGTCCCTTTCAAACCTGATATAATTGTACTGAATATAACGGGTAGGGGGCAAGACAAACATCTCGCCCTTTTTGTAGCGGTTTAGTTCTTCTCCTGATAATCATCAGCTTTTTCCTCTCTTGTTTCCGAGGACTTGTAGGTAAAGTCATCCGCCGCAATGACTTCCTGAAATTCTGGACCGTTAAAGTTCTCCAGATGCTGCGAGCTACTACATGAAATTATTGCCCAAGCTTTGAAAGTATCTCTCAATTTTTCATTTTATATCCGAAAAATTTGGTCTAGATTTAAAAGAGCCTGCTATATAACCATCAAGTTACCCATGAAACAATACCTTAAGACTTTCCGTCGCGTATTACTATCGATACATTTATTGCCGCATTGAATTAGATGACCACAATGTTTATGATACGCTCGAATACAGGGAGTTTTTGTATATCATAATATGTCTTAACGGGAACCATCTGTCAACGAACTTATAGTCCATGGCAACTTAGAAAGCGGAAGAAGGTGCATGATAGAGCTATCCTTTAATTTTTTCTCTTTTGTCTTTGCACATTTATTAATTTTAATTGTCTTCTTAATGGTTTCATACACCTTAGGGAAAAGACTTCTCCTTATATTCAAAAGAAAAGCATTGGCTCATTTTGTCAGCTCTATTTACAGGTCTTGCAGCGGGAGTCAAGTACTCAGGCCTTTTTTTTGTATTGCTCTTTAGCGTTGCTGTCTTCTTCACATCATGCAGAGAAAGCAAATATAGAACCTTCCCCCTGTTTTTCGCATCTCTGCTGTTAGCAGCCTCACCTTATTACATCTTTAATTTCTATCATACTGGGAATCCTATATGGCCTTTTTGGAGTAACCTATTTGGTTACAGTATATGGAATCGAGCTGATTTAGAATCATTGTTAGGGGAATTGGCTTCTCATGGAACGGGGACCAGTTTAGTATCGTTCCTAACACTTCCATGGAACTTAACTTTTCGCTCAAAATTGTTCTTAGTTGAAGTGAGCCCTGCTTTATCGTACTCGTTGCTTTTTTCTCTTCCTTTTGTTGTATTGGTAATCTTCAGAAAAAGAATGATTCGCAACATATTTTTATTGATTATTTCATATACTCTTTTCTGGTTCTTCAGTGGAGCACAGGAATTACGATATCTTCTCCCAGTGCTCCCGCTATATTGTATGGTTGCGGCAGTTTCAATAGAGACTTTTTTAATCAATCCATCTTTCTTTAAGAAATTCCTGCAAAATCGAGCGGTCTTGGCAGTAACTCTGTTGATGCTTCTTCAGGGATGGTTTTATTCAGTTAATACAATCTATAGGTATGGTTTCCCTCCCGTAACTGAAGCAAAGAGGACAGAATATCTCTCCAAGCGACTACCCACCTATAAGGCATACTATTTTCTAAATTCTATAGCTAATAGGAAGTCTGTGTTATATGCGCTATATGATGTACGCATGGCATATTTCTACAAGGGTGACTTCAGGGGGGATGTTTTCGGACCGTACCGATACAGCCGCATCTTGGACAAGCTTGACAATGAAGAGAGGCTTTATAAGGAACTTAAGGCAATGGATGCCGACTATTTCCTCATTAACATAAAGAGTTTTAAAGGCTTTAAACAAAATTGGCTGGAATGGAAATATATACGACCTATTTTCATTAATGAAAACGCTGTACTATATCGAATATCTGATGAAAATGAAAAAGGTCAAGGATCAAATCTCCCGATGCTATGAATAATAACATCGTTGACAGGTGGCCTTCCTCTCAAGACTCTTCCAGTGCTCCGTAAGCTTCCTTATTTCTGGAGGAAGCTTCGTACTCATTTGGGGACTAACATTTATGAAAAGTTGCCGAATTACCAATGGCTTTTTTGTGTTTGTTTCCATCGTAAATCATTGAAATTCCTTTTTATAAAAATACGTTTAGTAGTAGTGAACCTGAGATCGCGAAACGAGGCATTATTCTCATTTCGTAGATCGTTAGGTCTAGCATGTTTCGGGACGAAACTATCATTTTTTCATGGTCAGGCCTTTGTCCGTCGGTTTTCGAAAGAAACAAACATCATCCGACTCGCCGCATCCTGCCAGATCATCCGGCACCATTTTTATTCCTCCTATGTGATCAGGGATCCATTGAAACGGATAGCGAGCACATTCCCCGCAGCTTGCTGCGGGGTTAGCGAGCGAATGTGATGAAAACAACTCCTTGCGTCAAGATACGCTTCGGTCTTGCCGCAGGGTTCTTCATTCCTATTATAAATAACTGGGCACGACGATTTCTGAGATCATCGTTCACATAGTACTCTGCGTCCCGGAAGATTTCGGACCTCCGTTTAGTACTCCCTGAAAGAGTGATTTTAAAATTTTGCTATATAACACAATTACGAATATAAGCAACGTCTATTTTAGAAAATAAAGATAACATAATCTGCTATGATAGTAATATAGGAAGGCAAATAATCGAACAGGGAAACTGATAAATAGATGTCATGTCGCATGCTCACCTTTTAGCAGTATGCCCAATTAACAAACAGCCCGAATGGTTATGGAGGTGGATATGAAAGCACTTGTTGAACTAATGGCGAAGTCTCTCGTCGATAAACCGGAGGAGGTTGCAGTGGCCGCGGTAGACGGAGAAAGGACCGTTGTTTTTGAATTGCGTGTTGCTGCAAGTGATATTGGGAAGGTTATCGGAAAGCAGGGGAATACAGCGCGAGCAATGAGAACGATACTGAGTGCTGCCGGCGCTAAGCTCAAAAAGCGTTGTGTCCTTGAGATATTGGATTAAACTTAATTCTAAAAAAATGAATCTTAGTTGCTCACTCGCCGATTATAGCTTCCCACGTGAGAGATAAAGGAGATTTTTCATAAGCCTCAGCGGTCTAAAAAAATTAGTAATAGGATCTTTAACGGTCAACCTTCCCATAATTCAGGGAGGGATGGGAATCGGGATTTCTCTGTCCGGGCTTGCCTCAGCAGTAGCTAACGAAGGAGGTATCGGAGTTATCGCTACTGCAGGTATTGGAATGAACGAACCTGATTTTTCCACGAATTTCCTGGAAGCGAATATCAGAGCGTTAAGAAAAGAGATTAGAAAAGCCAGAGGACTAACAAAAGGAGTCATCGGTGTCAATATCATGGTGGCATTGTCCAATTTTGCTGATATGGCCAGAACTGCCATTGAGGAGGGCGTCGACGTTGTTTTTTCGGGGGCTGGACTGCCCCTTAATCTGCCGCAATTTGCAGACAGTACTGTAAAGACAAAACTGGTACCCATCGTTTCCTCCGCAAGGGCAGCCGGTATAATTGCGAAAAAGTGGTCAGATAAATACAACCGCCTCCCTGACGCTGTTGTTGTAGAAGGTCCATTGGCAGGAGGGCATCTCGGTTTCAAAGAACAGACGATTTGCGACCCCGCATATTCGTTAGAAAAACTTGTTCCGGAAGTGATTCAGGTGTTAAAACCATTTGAAGAAAGATATGACAAACGCATTCCGGTGATCGCTGCCGGAGGAATCTATACGGGAGAAGACATCCTTAGATTTTTCGAATCAGGAGCTTCTGCTGTCCAGATGGCAACACGGTTCGTTACCACTTATGAATGTGATGCGTCAGAGAATTTCAAGCAGACTTATTTAGATTCGAGGAAAGAAGACATTGTAGTTATCAAGAGCCCTGTCGGGATGCCAGGGCGGGCAATTAAGAACGCATTTCTTGAAGAAGTCGGTCAGGGGAAAAGGAAACCTTTTAAATGCCCTTATCACTGCATCATAACCTGTGATTATAAAAAAAGTCCGTATTGCATTGCCTTTGCCCTCATAAATGCAAAGAAAGGTAATTTTTCGCGAGGCTTTGCATTTGCCGGAGCGAATGCTCATAGAGCGAAACAAATTATTTCAGTAAAAGAATTGATAGAAACTTTAATAGAAGAATATAAGAATGCATCTCGTTAATGTAAGATAAAATTTAGCGCTCCTCCCACGAGCAGGGCAAAGGGAATTATGAGAGCGGTCATGAACAATGCGGTCTTCATTCCCCTCTCTTTAACGATCATAAAGAAGTTTGCAAGGCATGGTATAAACAGTGTCAGTGTCACAAGACTAATAATCACCTGGTTCTCATTAAGAAGCCCCTGCCGTGCGAGAGCAAACATTCCAGCGGCGCCGTAATCTCTTCTGAGGAATCCCATGATGAATGCTTCTGTCGTCTGCGCAGGCAGGCCCAGGAAACGGACAACTACCGGAGAGGCCGCAGATTCCAGCCAGCCGAGTATATTCATTTTATCGAGGATGAAAAGAATCAGCGTACCGACAATGAAGAGCGGCACAGCCTCTTTCAAATACCATTCGATCCTGCTCAAAGTTTTCATGACGATATTTCCCATAGCGGGAATCCTCAGGGGAGGCAATTCTATAAAGAAGTCGGGTCTTTCTCCCGGCACTACCTTCGATGCAAGGAAACCTGAAAGAACAAGGACCAGGAGTATGCAGCCGGACCACCAGAGAGTCGCCCGCATTGAGACGGGTCCCAACATGCCGAAAATGACGCCGAGTTGCGCTGAACAGGGTATAGCCAGAGCTATAAGGAATGTCGCGATAACTTTTTCCCTGTATGTTTCGAGTATCCTTGTCGACATCGCGGCCATGGTGCCGCATCCGAGGCCGAGGATCATAGGCAATATAGCTTTACCGTTCAGCCCCAGCAACCTGAAAGCTTTATTCGATACCACTGCGAGCCTCGGCAGATAGCCGCTGTCTTCGAGGAAACCAAAAGCCAGAAAGAAGGTCGTTGTGATCGGGAGAATAATGCCCAGGGCATAAGTCAAAGCCATAGTAAATATCCCGTACCTGCCTACGAGCATATCTTGCAGGAAAGGAACAGGGACGAGCATTTTTATACTCTTCCCAATGGCAGGGGTCAGATATTTTCCGAAGATAATCTCCTGGAAAAAATCAACAAGGACGCCGGCTCCGAATTTCCCTACGAACTCATAAAAAACCGCAATTACGATAAGAAGTATGGGTACCCCGAGTACGGGATGCGTTGTCCACCTGTCAAGCCCCCGGACTAAAGCCCCGGTTTGAGTTGTGACATTTTTCTGGACAGTCCCGGTTATATTCTGTGCGAGTTTTATCCTGTCCTGACTTATCAAAAAAGAGATCGGCTCCTTTAATTTCGCCTGCGCCTCATCCCGTAAATCCTCAATAAGCTTGATATCTTGAGGAGTGAGATTAGTCATGAGCCAGTCCTTGAGGCTTTCATCACCGGAAAGTATCATTAACGCTACCGACCTTTTTGAGATATTGGCCTCCGGCAGGATTTCGGAGATCCTTTTGCCATATTTCTCTATCACCGGATTATAATTCGTAGCTATAGATGGTTGGCGCGGGGTCAAAATTGTATCCCTTAATCTCTGTATGCCTTTTCTCTGGGGAGCGATTGTACCGACAACTTCAATATCCAGAAGCATACTGAGTTTCTGGTAGTCTATCTCGACGCCCCGGGCTTTGGCTTCATCCTCCATATTCAGGTCAAGTATACAGGGGAGCTCCATCTCGGAAAGCTGTATCAGGAGCATGAGTGCCCTTTTCAGGTTCTTTGCATCCGCAACCAGGACGACAGCCTCGGGTTTCTCCTTGAGAAGAATGTCCCTCGTGACCTTTTCGTCCTCACTCATGGGTGTCAGGTTATTTACGCCCGGAGAATCAACAATAAGAAGGTTTCTGTCGCCCGCGGTAGTATTGCCATAAGAGACTTCCACGGTTGTACCCGGATAGTTTGAAACAGTCACGTATTTTCCCGTGAGCAGACCGAAGATAACGCTCTTCCCGACATTCGGGTTTCCGATCAATATCACTTTTTCATATTTGGGACGCCCGCCGTGATGTCTCATACGCCGTCTCACGCGGGGTTCCGTTATCACTTTTTCTTCCGGCATTTTTTACAATATCCCCTTATCTCTAAAGAATGGCCTTCTCCCTGGAACCCCTGATTTCTACACAGGCCCTCCTGGAGTTTCTCCAGTTCTTTGGAATAAAACTCGATGACTTTGCCGCATTGTACGCAGAGCATGTGATCATGATGCTCATGGCCGAAGGTGTGTTCATAAACACTGCCGTGTTCGGTCTTTCGGACCCTCTCGATGAGTCCGCATTCGCACATCAGGTTTAACGTCCTGTAAACAGAGGCCCGCGATGCCTTCATCCCGGTCTCCTTTATCTGCAGATAAAGGTGTTCGGGATCAAAATGGCCCCGCAGCGAGAGTGTTTTCTGCAGGATGGCCGACCGCTCTTTTGTAAACCGCCGTCCCCTCTCTTTGAGGAACTTGGCGAAGATTTTCTTTTCCATAAAATTGAGATTGAGTCTCAATAACAATTATAATCGGCCCGTTTTCCGGAAGTCAATCAATAATTTCCGGGATGTTCATGCGGTTTTACATTTTTTTTTGATTTGTGCTAAGGTTATAATTTGTGGAGTACGTATCTCCAGATGAGATAAAAAATGTATTGGAGGACGCCGTATGATTAAGAAGATTGTCCTTGCATACTCCGGAGGACTCGATACATCCGTAGCCATAAAATGGCTGAAGAAACAATACAATGCAAAGATAATCGCCTTCTGCGCAGACCTCGGCCAAGGTGAAGATCTGGAAGCCGCAAGAAAGAAGGCCTTAAAAACAGGAGCGACAAAGGTTTACGTCGAAGATCTGAGAGAAGAATTTGTAAGAGATTATATTTTCCCCATGCTCAGGGCGGATGCCGTTTATGAGGGGGCATATCTCCTCGGCACGTCGATCGCAAGACCGCTGATAGCAAAGAAGCAGATCGAGATTGCGGCGAAAGAGGGCGCTGAAGCCGTTGCCCATGGCGCCACGGGGAAAGGGAATGACCAGGTGAGGTTTGAGCTCGCCTATTATGCGCTCAGGCCCGGTATAAAAGTAATAGCTCCGTGGAGAGAATGGCCCTTTGATTCGAGAAAGTCATTGATCGATTATTCCCGGAAACAGGGCATACCTGTGACGGCAACAAAGGAAAAGCCTTACAGTATCGACAGGAACCTCTTTCACATAAGCTACGAGGGAGGTGTCCTCGAAGACCCATGGAAGGAGCCGCCTCATGATATGTATGAGATGATCACGCCCCCGGAAAAGTCCCCTGATAAACCGGTGTACGTAGAAATCTCGTACGACAAGGGTAATCCCGTTGCAATTAATAATAAGCGCATCTCACCTGCAAAGCTTCTGGGCAGGCTGAATTCCATTGCCGGTGAAAACGGTATCGGAAGGGTGGATTTAGTAGAGAACAGATACGTGGGAATTAAATCCCGGGGCGTCTATGAAACGCCGGGCGGGACGGTGCTCCATTCAGCCCACAGGGCGGTTGAATCTCTTGTCCTTGACAGGGAGGTAATGCATTTCAGGGATTCCTTTATAACGCGCTATGCGGAACTTATTTATTACGGATACTGGTTTTCTCCCGAGCGGATTGCTATGCAGGGTCTTATAGATGAAATTCAGAAAGACGTCAACGGAACAGTCAGGTTGAAGTTGTATAAGGGCAGCTGTTCCATAGCCGGCAGGAAATCGCCCCATTCACTATATCACCCTGAGCTCGCGACATTCGAGAAAGAAGATATATATAATCAGAAGGATGCGGAAGGATTCATCAAAATCAACGCCCTGAGGTTAAGGTTGAAACACCTGAAAGGCTGAATATGTCGGACCTTAAATACTGGATTGCTTTATCCCTGTTGCCGGAGGTAGGCCCTGTAGGAGCGAAGAAATTGCTCTCGGTATTCGGCACTCCCGGAAATATATTCGAAGCGGATTTCGATGACCTCATCGCAGTGGACGGGATCGGTATGACCAGGGCAAAAAATATAAGAGAGTTTTCATCCTGGAAGCATGTGGAGGAGAAGGTCCGGGTTTTGCAGGAAAAAGACATCAGGGCCGTTCGTCTCGGTGATACATCATATCCGGAGATGCTCCGGGAAATAGATGGTGCGCCGGTTGTTCTCTTCGTTAAAGGGGATATCCGGCCTGAAGACAGATTTGCGGTCGCAATTGTGGGGTCGCGTAAATTGACGCACTATGGCGCTTCGGTTGCAGAAACTCTTTCAGCGGACCTTGCTTCGATGGGGTTTACCATTGTGAGCGGCATGGCAAGGGGTGTTGATTCACTTTCCCATATGGGAGCGCTCAGGGCGGGCGGAAGGACTATAGCTGTGCTCGGTTCGGGAATCGATATGCCCTATCCTCCGGAAAACAAGACCCTGATGGATAAGATTGCGGACGCCGGCTGCGTTGTCAGCGAGTTCCTTCCCGGAACTCCACCGGACAAAGAGAACTTTCCGAGGAGAAACAGGATCATAAGCGGACTTTCTCTCGGGGTGATCGTGATTGAAGCCGCTTCAGACAGTGGCGCCCTGTTAACGGCCAGATATGCGACCGATCAGGGGAGAGAAGTCTTCGCTATACCCGGCAATATAACTTCATCCAATTCTGAAGGCACGAATGAACTTATCAGAAACGGCGCGGTACTCGCCCGCGGAGCCGGGGATGTTATAGAGGAGCTTGCCCCTGTGCTAAAGGGGTTCATAAGGGCGAAAGGCAAGGTCAAGATAGATGTTACGGAAGAGGAGAAGAGGGTCTGCAGCCTGCTGTCGGGAGAGCCGAAGCAGATAGATTTAATCTCACGGGAGAGCGGGTTACCCGCTTCCAAAGCACTCGGAATCCTTCTTGGCCTGGAGTTAAAGGGTGCTGTTAAACAAATTACAGGAAAGAGGTTTTATCTGTTATGAGTTCTTTAGTCATAGTTGAATCGCCCGCAAAGGCGAAAACCATAAATAAGATACTCGGCAAAAATTTTACTGTTAAGGCATCAGTCGGCCACGTGAAAGACCTTCCGGGGAAAGAACTCGGGGTCGATGTGGAACATAATTTTGAGCCGCACTATGTCGTAATACCCGGGAAAGAGAAAATAATCAGGGAGCTTAAAAAGGCATCAAAGGAGGCTGATGAGGTGTTTCTCGCCCCTGACCCCGATAGGGAGGGCGAGGCGATAGCATGGCATATTGCAGCTGAAATCTCGGACAAAAAATCCAAAGCCCCGAATGAAAGGATATACAGGATTATCTTCAACGAGATAACTGAGAGGGCTGTTCTGGAAGCGATAAAGAATCCTCAAAAGATCGACGTAAACAAAGTGGAAGCTCAGCAGGCCAGAAGGGTACTTGACAGGCTTGTCGGTTACGGACTCAGCCCTTTGCTCTGGAGGAAAGTACGCAGGGGCCTCAGCGCAGGGCGGGTGCAGTCCGTGTCCGTAAGGTTGATTGTTGACAGAGAACGTGAAATAGAAGCATTCAAGTCCGAAGAGTATTGGAGCATAAACGCCGAATTTGAGGGATCTGAAGCTCCCGCATTATTGGCAAGGCTCTCTAAGATAAACCAGGAGCCGGCAGTGAACGGCAAATTCCTCATCCCGAATATGGAAGCGGCGGATACGGTCGTTGCCGATCTGAAAGATAAGAAATTTGAACTGAGCAGGATAGACCGGAAACAGAGGAAGAGGATGCCATATCCTCCTTTTATTACCAGTACCCTTCAGCAGGAAGCGGTTAGAAAACTGAGGTTCCCCGCAAAGAAGACGATGATGGTAGCCCAGCAGCTCTATGAGGGCATAGAACTCGGAGATGAGGGCGCCGTCGGCCTCATTACTTATATGAGGACTGACTCTCACAGGTTGGCTTCGGAGGCGCAGGATTGGGCAAGGCAATTAATCGAAAAGTCCTACGGAAGAGATTATATCCCTGAAAAACCTCCGGTGTATAAGAGCAAAGCAACGGCGCAGGAGGCGCACGAAGCTATCAGGCCGACATATCCCGATAAAAGACCCGAGACTGTCAAACAATTTCTTTCGAAGGACCAATACTCCCTTTACATGTTGATATGGAACCGGTTCATATCGAGCCAGATGTCGCCGGCCCAGCTCGAACAGACAACGTTTATTATCGTAAATAGTGGGGCAACAGGCGTCAAAGGAGACGAACACCAAGAACCGGTTGACTCTTCCTCCCTTATGCTATACGAATTCAGGACTACGGGAACAGTGGTCCGTTTTGATGGTTTCATGGCTTTGTACACGGAGGGCAAGGACGAGATAGAAGAGGAAAGCGGTTTGACTCTGCCTGCTCTGAAAGAGGGCGAAACATTAAAACTGCTCGATCTCCTGTCGAAACAGCATTTTACGCAACCGCCTCCTCGGTATACGGAAGCGACACTTGTTAAGGCCCTTGAAGAGAAAGGCATCGGCAGACCGAGCACTTATGCGGCAATCCTTTCTACTGTCCAGGACAGAAAGTATGTCCAGAAAACAGACGGCAGATTCTCGCCCACGGAACTCGGCGTCGTTGTGAACGACTATCTTGTTGAAAAATTTCCCGAGCTTATCGATGTGGGCTTTACTGCAAAAATGGAAGATGAACTTGACCGTATTGAAGATGGCAAGATGAAATGGGTAAAGGTTGTAAAGGATTTTTACAAGCCTTTCAACACTGATCTCACAGAAGCCATTAAAACCTCGGGCAAGGTGAAGCCAAAAGACATACCGACCGAAACCGTATGCGAGAAGTGCGGCCTTCCCATGGTCATCAGATGGGGCAGACACGGGAGGTTTCTGGCTTGCACCGGCTTCCCTGAATGCAAAAATACAAAACCTCTTCCGGGTGAGGGCGAAGAGAACAAGGCAGAGGGCATAGGAAATAATGCAGGGCAAACGAATGAAATATGCGAGAAGTGCGGCTCACCCATGGTAATAAAATCAGGACGGTACGGGAAATTCCTTGCCTGTTCAAAGTATCCGGAATGCAAGAATACGAAACCTTTATCCACGGGCATCAAATGCCCCGAAGACGGAGGAGACATCGTGGAGAGGCGTTCAAAAAGGGGAAAACAGTTCTGGAGCTGCAGCAACTATCCGCAATGCAAATTCGCTTCATGGTACAGACCCGTTCCGAAGAAATGCCCGGAATGCGGCGTCGATTTTCTCCTCGAAAAACGGGATAAATCCGGCAACATAACGTTCTTCTGCCACAAAAAGGAATGCGGTTACAAGGAAGTCGAAAAGGCGCAGGAAGAAGAGAGTGTGGCTGCGGGAGGCGCTTAAGAATTTTCCTTAAGTCCGCCTGTCGAGTTTCATATTGAGATGCGCCCCGTTATTATAGGAATCGGCGGAGGCCATAGCGGTTCGGGGAAAACTTCCATTGCCTGCAAGATTCTTGAAAAGCTTCCCGGCTGGGGCGCAATAAAATACACAAAGACTTCTCTTTACGGGTCCATAACGGACGACATCAATGTCCTCTCCGAGAGGGGCAAGGACACAAAGAAATTCCTGGATTCAGGCGCAGGTAAGGTGCTCTGGGTCCGATCCCCTTTCCACGAGCTTGCCTCGGTTCTTCCAATTGCAGTGGAAATGCTCTCCCATCTGAAAGGTATTGTAGTTGAAGGCAATAGTGCAGTTGATGTTTTGAAGCCCGATATCGTTATATTCGTCTGTGGACACAGGGGGAAAATGAAAGAAGGCCCAGAAAACATAATGCGGATAGCGGATATTTTCGTCTTTGATGAAGAACCGCCCGAAATACCCCGGGAGGCAAAAAAGTTCCATAGGGATGAGGTGGAAGGATTTTTAAACTACATATTAAGACTTGTAAATGAAAGGGGCCAAGGGTGAAAGAATGGGGTCAGCGACGATTATCCTGGCACCACTCCCGTGCATTCTGGAACAATTTAAGCCAGGGGGAAGCTTCGAGGGTTTTCTCCCATTCTTCAGGCATGTACGCCCACTGCCATTTCAGAAATGTCCTTTCAGGGTGCGGCATCATTGCGAGGTGTCTTCCATCAGGGGAGCATAGTGCTGCTATACCTGAGGCAGAGCCGTTCGGATTGAACGGATAAACTTCGGTGGATTCCCTGTTGTCATCGACAAACCTTATCGGCGCAAGGTCTTTCTGAAGTATATTCTGCATTATCTCTCTATCAGGGAAATACAGCCTTCCCTCACCGTGGGCAACCCACACCCCGACAGTAGAGCCTTCCATCCCTCTCAGCATCATGGCAGGGCCCGGCAAAATGCGAACAGTCGAAAATCTTGACTCAAACCTGCCGGACTTGTTCTGAATGAACCTCGGCTGAATATCATCCGGAATCCCTCTCCAGGGAATCCAGCCGAGAAGCGCCATGAGCTGGCATCCATTACACACGCCTATGCTGAAAGTATCAGGTCTTTCATAGAACCTGTTGAATTGGTCATAGAGTATTTTATGAAACCTTATCACCCCTGCCCAGCCCTTCGCGGAATCGAGGACATCTGCGTAACTGAAACCTCCGACAAAAGCAATGCCCCTGAAATCATTGAGGTCAACTTTGCCGGCGAGCAGGTCTGTCATAGTTACATCCCAGACTTCAAAGCCTGCCCGATAAAAGGCGGATGTCATCTCCCGGTCTCCGTTGCTGCCTTCTTCCCGGATAACAGCAACTTGGGGTTTGCCGTCAACATTAAGAAGTTTCTGAGGAGTGTCCAGAGGAGCAAATGTAAGGCTATATGCGGGCCCTTTTCGGTCAAAAATTATTTTTCTCTCTTCATCAACGCAGCCAGGGTTTGCCTGAAGCCTGTCGAGGCGATAACTCGTCTCTTCCCATGTCGCCCTGAGGACTCTCATGTCCTCTGTCAAAACACGCCTGTCATCTACCCTGATGCTTATCTCTTTCTCTGCCGTGGTTTTTCCGATTACCTGACAGGGTATTTCATACTGCCTGCACATGTCCGTGATCGTACCTTCATTTCCGGGGAGATACTCGATCACGAGGCCGAGTTCTTCAGAGAAAAGCAGAGAAATGCTGGATGTTGGATGTTGGATGTTGGACGACGTCAAATTTATGTCCACCCCGCAATTCCCCGCAAAAGCCATTTCAAGAAGCGCAGTTACCAACCCGCCGTCGCTTCTGTCATGTCCCGAAAGAACGAGGCCTTCGGAGATAAGTTTTTGTATAACATGAAATGCCCGCTTAAGGAGCCCGGGGTTTTCGACATCAGGGGATTCATTCCCGAGCTGCCCGTAAACATGGGCCAAAGCAGAACCTCCAAGCCTGTATTTTCCTTCTCCGAGATCAATATAGAGCAGCCTGCTTTCACCCGACTTTTTTATCTGAGGTGTTATCACTTTTGTAACATCAGGACATGTTGCGTATGCGGAAATAACAAGAGTTCCCGGAGATTTGACGATTTCTGTCTTTCCCGATGGATCAACAACCTTTGCCGCCATGGAAAGGCTGTCCTTCCCCCCGTCAACAGCGATACCGAGTTCCAGTAAAATATCCCTCAAGGCTGCCGCGGCATCATAAAGCCTTGCTCCTTCGCCGGGAAGCTTTGCGGCCCACATCCAGTTTCCCGAGCATTTAATGTCTTCAAGAGCGCTCACCTTTGCCCACATAATATTTGTCAGGGCCTCACCAACACTCATCCTCGCCATTGCCTGCGGGCTTATCAAACCCTTTATAGGTTGTTCACCTATTGAAACGGCAGCGCCGGTTAATCCAAAATGGCTCTGGCTTATTACGGCAACATCAGACAGGGTCAGCTGAAGAGGGCCGACACACTGCTGTTGGGCAATAAGACCGGTAACCGACCTGTCCACCTTATTCGTGAGGAATCTCTTGGACCCCACGGAGACGAGGCGGAGGACCCTTTCAAGAGCCTTCTTTACCGTAATATCGTCCGGCAGGTTTAAGGGCTCAAGCCGGGGGTGAACTCTTTCAAGATGGAATGTCTTCTGAGGCATCTCGCCGAGAACCTTTGACAATTCAAGATTCACAGGTGTACTCCCATCTGTCTGATCGTGGAGAACTATATATCCGTCTCCGGTAATCTCTCCTATAAAGGAGCAGGGAACTTTTTCCCTTCCGCAGAGGGCACGAAATTCATCGTTCCTCTCACGTTTTAATAACAGGGCATCCTGTTCCTGATACTCTGCACCCCATATCTCCAGTACCGAAAGTGTGTCGTCGCCGACCCGGATGTTTCTTATCTCTATTCTCGCACCGGCAGGATAAATTATCTCTTTAACGACATTACAATTTCCGCCGGCGCCCTGGTCGTGGATGCTGATGAGGGGGTTCTCCTTTCCCATTTCCACGCAAGCTCTTATAACCCTGTTGACCTTCTGCTCCATCTCGGCGTCACCCCGTTGAACCGCGCTGAAGTCGAGCTCGGCTATATTTTCACCTTGTATCATGCTGGACGCAGCTCCTCCGCCTATTCCAATCCTATACGCAGGGCCGCCGATTTTCACAACAAACATTCCTCTTTCGGGCTCTCCCTTTTCGGTGTGCCTGCCGTCTATCTGTCCGATGCCTCCGGTGAACATGATCGGCTTGACCCACTCTCTTCTTTCTCCATCCGGCAATCTCAGACCAAAAGACCTTGTGAAACCCTGTATTACAGGTTCTCCGAATTTGTTACCGTAATCGGATGCCCCGTTGCTCGCGTCAATTTCTATCTGTAAAGGAGAAGCAAGGTTAGGCGGGTATTCGAAAGCTGGATCCTCCCACGGCATTTGATAGCCGGGTATTCGCAGATTACCCACGCAATATGCGGCGGTGCCTGCGACCACCAGACTTCCCCTTCCGGTTGCGTGAACGTCTCGTATCCTGCCCCCCGTGCCTGTTTCGGCTCCGGGGAAGGGTGCAACACCTGTAGGAAAGTTGTGTGTTTCGGCGGTAAAGATGATGTGATAATTGAGTTTTGCTTCTTGAAACCGTGAAGGCTTGCCGGGATATTTCGGCATTATGGTTAATATATCGCAGCCGCGTATTGCGCTCGAATTGTCTTTAAAAGCGATGATGCTGTTCCCCGCGTTTGTTTTCAGGGGATGCTTGATTATGTCCATCAGTGAATAGGGCACTTCCTTGCCGTCTATGACCAATCTGCCCTTAAAGAACCAGTGCCTTGAATGCTCGCTGTTTGACTGGCTGAGGTCAAAACATTCTACATTGGTAGGATTCCGGCCTATTTCTTTTACAAAAAGGTTGTAATAATATTCTAAGTCCCAGTCGTCAAGTCCGAGACCCATTTCAGCATTTAATTTTTTAAGAGCACCCTTTCCCTCTTCAACGAGCGGTATGACATGAAACGGCTCGGGTTTTATCCCCGTCTCAAAGGTGGTAAGCCTTTCAGGATAGGGACATTCCGTCATCCGGTCGTGGATGATATCCAGGAAGGGTTCAAGGTTTAGGGAGTTATCACCCCCCCCCATTCCCCCCTTGGTAAGAGGGGGATGGGGGGGTAACTGTTTGCTGAGCATTAATTTGTATCTCCTCGATCGCTCTATCCTAATAATTTTCGTCAAACCGCATGCATGGCATACCGAGACCGCATTAGTGGACCATGCGGTTGTAAAGTTCATGCGAGGGCCGACCTCGATGATCGATGAAGGATGAAGGACGAAGGACGAAGGATGAGTCAAAAAACTTTTATCGGAGAAATTCCCGGGCTGGAACGTTTCTGCAAGCAGCCATCGCAGGGTATTGAGTTCTTCATCGGCAAGGTGATCTGTTGTCGCGATATTAAAGCAGTATTCTGTTTCAATCTCCCCTATATCTGCAGAGGTTCTTTCTTTTGCAAGGGACAACAGTTCGTTTTTTTTGGCCGGCGATAGAGCCGGCCTGCGATAAAGATGTAACAAGCTCATGCAATTTTTATTTTAGCAGAAATGTCGGGTTGGAGGATTCACTGAGACGAACCAAAAACCCTTTTGAAAATATAATCAATATTTTTAAGATAATATTTGAGGTCAAAAATGTTGTCGATCTCTTTTGCCGTGAGGTACTTCCTGACCTCTTTGTCTTTTGATAATAATCTTCTGAACTGCTTTTCAGTTTTCCAGCTCTTCATCGCGCTTTTCTGGACAATGTCATATGCATATTCACGCGTCAGGCCCTTGTCTATGAGGGCGAGCATGACCCTCTGGGAATTGTACAGGCCGTAACTCCTGTCCATATTTTCCTTCATTCTTTTCGGGTAGACATGGAGTTTTTCAAGAATTCCCCTGATTCTATCGAGCATGTAATCGAGAAGTATTGAGCTATCGGGGATTATCACCCGTTCGACAGAAGAATGGGATATGTCCCTCTCATGCCAGAGAGCGATGTTTTCAAGAGCTGCCACTGCATTCGACCTTACAAGCCTTGCGAGCCCCGACAGGTTTTCGCAGCCGATGGGGTTCCTCTTATGGGGCATAGCAGAAGAGCCTTTTTGTCCCGCCATAAAGGGTTCTTCTGCTTCGAGGACCTCCGTCCTCTGAAGGTGTCTTATCTCAACGGCCATCTTTTCTATGGAAGCTGCGATAAGCGCAAGGACCATTATATATTCGGCATGCCTGTCCCGTTGAACAATCTGAGTAGCGACGGGTTCGGGCCTCAGCCCGAGTCTCTTGCATACCTTTTCTTCAACTGCGGGCGGGATATTAGAGAATGTGCCGACTGCGCCGGAGAGTTTGCCTATGCTTATCATTTTTTTTGCATTCTTTATTCTTGCGAGGTTTCTTTTCATGTCCTCGTACCACAGGGCAAATTTAAGTCCGAATGTCATTGGCTCTGCATGGACTCCATGGCTCCTTCCGATTACGGGGGTGTCTTTATATCTGTACGCCTGTCTTTTTATGACATCCATCAGCTCCCTGATATCTTTGATGATAATATCAGTCGCATCACGCATAAGAAGGGCCAGTGCCGTATCCAATATATCAGATGAAGTTAACCCTTTGTGAAGGAACCTCGACTCGGGCCCGATATTATGAGCGACTGAAGTCAGGAAGGCGATGACATCGTGCCTTACAACTTTTTCTATTTCATCAATCTGCTTTACATCGAACCCCGCATTTTTTTTAATGACTTTGAGGGCGTCTTCCGGTATCTCACCGAGTTCTTTCCAGGCCTCGCAAACGGCAATCTCCACATCGAGCCATTTCCGATATTTATTTTCAACGTCCCACAGCTTTCCCATGTCGGGTCGTGTATAACGCGCTATCATATGTCCCCCTTAAAATCGTAAGAAATTCTTTTATGTATATGGACCGTCATAAATCTTTGCTATAGTATGCCTTATAGTCTGTCATTCCGGCTTGTCCGGAATCTTTCCTGTTTTTAAGAAAGATTCCCGATGCACTCCGCTTACGGGAATGACATGTATGTGAGCATTCATTAATATTTATAAACAAACTCTGTTTAGGGTTTAGGATTTCGAATCCTATACATTTTACCATCTATCCCCTTGCAAAAAAAGATAATTTTATGTTACGCTTATCACCTTAAAGGATTACGTGCTTCTCCCCGCGGGAAGTACACAGTTCCACATTAATTTGTACAGAAAAATCCCGGTTATAGAAAAAGGGGTTTTGAAAAAACAGGAGGCAAAAGAAAAAAATGGTAGCGGCAATGAAGGAACTGCTTGAGGCAGGAGTGCACTTTGGCCATCAGGTGAAGAGATGGCATCCCAAGATGAAGAAATACATCTTCGGGGAGAGAAACGGTATCTACATCATCGACCTTCAGAAGACGGTCAAGGGACTTGAGGACGCCTATAACTTCGTAAAAAACGTTACTATGTCGGGAGCGCCGGTGCTATTCGTGGGCACCAAAAAACAGTCCCAGGATGCGATAAAGGAGGAAGCGGGAAGGGCGGGTGCGTTCTATGTAAACCAGCGCTGGCTTGGGGGAATGCTGACGAATTTCTCGACGATAAAGAAGAGTATAGAAAAGTTAAAAAAGATTGAGACCATGAAAGCAGACGGCACAATGGACCTGCTTCCCAAAAAAGAGGTCGCAGCAATAGAAAAAGAAAGAGCAAAACTGGAAAAAAATCTTTCGGGCATTAAGGATATGACGAGATTCCCGGGGGCCCTGTTCATAGTGGACCCGAAGAAAGAAAGGATCGCTGTTGCCGAGGCAAAGAAGCTCTCCGTGCCGCTCGTAGCAATAGTCGACACAAACTGTGATCCTGATGAAATTGATTACGTGATCCCGGGGAATGACGATGCCATAAGAGCGATCAAACTTATAACGTCAAAGATAGCGGATGCCATTATTGAGGGCAAAGACGCTCTTGCGAAGACTAAGGCCGAGGAGGCCGAAAAGCTCAATGTTGAGGAAAAAATACAGCAGGAAGAGGCTGAGGTATCCGAATGACAACAGTTTCAGTAGAATTAATTAAGGACCTCAGGGAAAAGACCGGCGCCGGAATGATGGAGTGTAAGAGGGCGTTGACGGAAAGCAGCGGTGATTTTGAGAAAGCGGTCGATTTATTAAGACAAAAGGGGCTTGCAACCGCATTGAAAAAAGCCGGAAGAATCGCGTCTGAAGGGCTCGTCGAGTCTTATATACATATGGGCAAAATCGGTACAATGGTCGAGGTGAACTGTGAGACGGATTTTGTCGCCAGGACCGACGACTTCAAGGAGCTTGTAAAAGACATCTCCATGCATATAGCGGCGGCAAACCCCCAGTACCTTACCAGAGAAGAAGTCCCCCAGGATGTAATAGAGCGCGAGAAGGAAATTTACAGGGCACAGGTTTCCGGCAAGCCGCCGCATGTTGTGGAAAAGATTTTGGAGGGCAAGCTCGAAAAATTTTATGCCGATACCTGCCTCCTTGATCAGGTATTTATCAAGGACCCGGAACAGAAGAAGACTATAAAAGATCTCGTTACCGAAAAGATCTCCAAGCTTGGCGAAAATGTCATAATAAGGAGATTCGCCAGGTTCCAGCTGGGAGAAAAAATACAGGATTAATATTGTGAAATATAAAAGGATACTCCTCAAGATCAGCGGCGAAGCCATGATGGGTGATCAATCCTACGGGGTTGACCCGGCTACCGTTGACTTTATAGCAAAGGAGATAAAGGAAGCCGTCTCCAAGGGAGTACAAGTCGCAATAGTGATAGGCGGGGGAAATATTTTCAGAGGAGTGGAAGCAAGTGTCAAGGGAATAGAAAGAGCGTCGGCAGACTATATGGGGATGCTCGCGACCGTCATTAATGCCCTTGCCCTCCAGAATTACCTTGAAAAATACGGCATTCGCACAAGGGTACAGTCGGCGATCGAAATGAAGGAACTCGCTGAACCGTATATAAGACGCAAGGCCATAAGACATCTCGAAAAGGGCAGGACCGTCATCTTTGCTGCCGGCACCGGAAACCCTTACTTTACAACTGATACGGCAGCTTCCCTAAGGGCGATGGAAATAGGCGCGGATGTCATACTCAAGGCAACGAAGGTTGACGGTGTATATTCCGCCGACCCGATGAAAGATCCCACCGCGAAAAGATTTGATAAAGTAACCTATATCGATGTCCTGAAAAAGGGGCTTAGTATCATGGATTCGACGGCAATATCATTATGTATGGACAACAACCTCCCGATTGTGGTATTCAATTTGAGAGGAAAAAGCAATATAAGAAAGATTTTAGAGGGCAAAAAGATCGGAACTCTTGTAAGGGGGAACGATGGAGCAAGAGTTAAAGACAAGAACCACTGACAGGATGTCACACACCATAGAGGCCCTGAGGAAGGATCTGGCCTCTATCAGGACAGGCAGGGCCTCCCTGGCGCTCCTTGACGATATTATGGTCAACTATTATGATACCTTAACCCCGCTTCAGCAGCTTGCGAGTCTGAGTATACCGGAGAGCCGCCAGATAGCAATTCAGCCATGGGACCAAAAGGTAATTTCCGATATCGAAAAAGCAATACTCAAATCGGACCTTGGCCTCACACCGGCAAATGACGGAAAAACCATACGAATAAACATCCCTACGCTTACAGAGGAGAGAAGGAAACAGCTCGTAAAAATGGTAAAGAAAAAAGCGGAAGAGGCGAAGGTCGCTGTGAGGAACATCAGGAGGGATGCAAATGAAGAGCTGAAAAGACTCGAAAAAGACAAGCATGTCAGCGAAGACGTCGTAAAAAAATCTCAGGAAGATATTCAGAAGATAACGGATTCCTATATCGCCAAGGTCGACGAAGTAGTGGCGAATAAGGAAAAAGAGATTATGGAAGTATAGGTAGTGGACAGCAATTTTATTCTAAAAGTAACTGATGCAAAGTTAACGGATATCCAGAAGGCATTGCAGGCCGGGGGAATAAAGGTCAGGAGTATTATTGAAGTTTTCAAGGAAGAGGCAAAATCACAGGAAGAAAAGAAGGAACCATAGTAATGGCAGAGAAAAAATCAAAAAAGAAGAGCACTAAGAAAATCGCCGCCAAAAGCGCAAAAACGACCGGGAAAACGCCTTCACGACCCGATCCAAAGGCATCTGCGAAGAGTACGAAAGCTTCCCAAAAACCTGTTGCTAAGAAACAAAAACCTGTTGCTAAGAAGACCGCTCTGAAGCCTAAGTCAAAAACTTCCGGGGAAGTCAGGTTACAAAAGAAACCGGCGCCGCCTAAAACCGAGGAGGAGAGAAAGGCCGCGCTGAGAAGGGCTCTCGTCGTAAAAAGAGAGTCTATCGTGCGGGAAGCAAAGGAAGAGATTTCAAAATATATCAAAGGTGAAACAAGGCAACTTGTGGATACAGCCCTTGATGACGGAGACTGGTCGGTTGTTGACCTCTCGGAAGATATCAGCTTGAGGCAGTTGAGTACCCACCGGGAGAACCTCCAAAAGATAGACGAAGCCCTTAGAAAAGTCGACGAAGGCACTTACGGGATATGTGAGGACTGCGGGGAAGAAATTAGCGAAAAACGGCTTAAGATCCTTCCCTTCGCTATCTATTGCACCGATTGTCAGGAAAACAGGGAGCAGATCGAAGAAATGGAGAGAAGAGAAAGGTCAGCAGGTTAACTGCTGATTTCTCCGTTGACACGCGGCGCACATTTGCTGTAAACATCATCCAATATTTCTTTGGCGCCCCTTGAAAGAATATCTTCTGCCAGCGCAATACCGAGGTGTTCCGGCTGTTCGGGCGTACCCTCGGAATGACCTTTTATGATTTTGTCCCCTGAAATGCTTCCGACGAGACCGTCCATAACAAGTGCTGAATGCTGATTGCTGATTGTCGAGTTAGTAAACTCACCATCCGCTGCTCTCTGCTCCCGGCTGATAATTCCCGCATGGCCGGCAATCGGCACCTGGCAACCGCCCTCCAATTTTTGCAGGAATGCCCTTTCAGCTTTTACGCACACGGATGTTTCCGGATGATTTAGGGGCGCGATAAGGCCGTTGATAAATTCATCATCGGTCCTGCACTCGATCCCGATAGCTCCCTGGCCGATAGAGGGAAGACTTATCTCGAAGGACAGCGCCTCTGTTATCCTGTGCTGCAAGCCGAGCCTTTTTACACCCGCCGCAGCCAGGATTATTGCATCGAACCGGCCTTCGTCCAGTTTCCTCAGCCTCGTATCGAGGTTGCCGCGTAACTGTTCAATTTTTAGATCAGGCCTGATGTTGAGCAATTGACAAGACCGCCTCAGGCTGCTCGTTCCCACTGCCGCCCCGGCAGGCAAGTCTTTAAAATGTTGAATATTGAATGTTGAATGTTGAATTTGAGAGATGAAGGCGTCCCTCGGGTCTT
The DNA here is from genome assembly GCA_963716185.1 of Thermodesulfovibrionales bacterium. Taxonomy (GTDB): domain Bacteria; phylum Nitrospirota; class Thermodesulfovibrionia; order Thermodesulfovibrionales; family SM23-35; genus CAVZMO01. The sequence goes on along the minus strand of OY970295.1, from coordinate 1,243,717 downwards.
CTCTCTCACATATAACAGCAAGATGAAGGCCTCCGGGGAAATCTGTCGGAACGTCTTTCATACTGTGGACAGCGATATCCACCTCACGTCTTAATAGCGCTTCCTCTATCTCTTTAACAAAAAGGCCTTTACCCCCGACCATTGCTAATGGAACATCTAAAATCTTGTCTCCTGTGGTTTTAATCTTGATCAGTTCGATCTCCTGGCCGGGATAAAGCCGGTTTAATTCGGACTTGATAAATTCAGCCTGCCAGAGCGCGAGCTTACTTCCCCTCGTACCGATAAAGATCTTATTCCTCTTCACTTGATCCTATTTACCCTCTCCGTCGATCCCGTAAAGCTTTTTTATAATCGCCACCATGGTGTCCTTATCTTCTGAAGCTTCCTTTAGCGCGGCGGTCGGGGGGTGGATGAGCTTATTGACGAGGGCCGTAGCCATATATTCAATGGCCTCTTTCTCTTTTTCTCCGATCCCCGGAATCTTGTGCAGCAGTTTGTCGAGTTCTTCTTTTTTGATCTCTTCCGCTCTTTCTCTCAGGGCTAAGATAGTCGGCACAGAGTCGAGAGATGACTGCCATCTGCTGAAGGTCTCGATCTCTTCCTCGACTATCCTTTCCGCCTTCTCCGCTTCTTTCTGCCTCTCGAACATGTTTGTATCGACAACACCCTGAAGGTCATCGACATTATACAAATATACATTATCCAGGTCATTCACTTCCGGGTCGATATTCCTCGGTACGGAAATATCAATAATGAAGACCTGCCTCTGCTTTCTCTCTTTCATTACTTTCTGCATCTGACTTTTCATCAAAATATATGCGGGCGCCCCTGTGGAACAGATTACGATATCAGAAAGCACCATCTCCTGTATGAATTCGTCGAATTTAACAGGTCTTCCCCTGAATTCGTTCGCCAGCTCACAGGCCCTCTCATATGTCCTGTTGGAAACAAGTACCTCTTTTACACCGTTGTTGATCAGGTGTTTTGCGGCAAGTTCCGCCATCTCGCCGGCGCCTAAAAGCATAAAGACCCTTTTTGAAAGGTCGGTAAATATCTTTTTTGCAAGTTCAACGGCTGCAAAACTAATGGAAACAGCGTTTTCGGCTATCCTCGTTTCGGTCCTCACCCTTTTTGCAACAGAGATGGCCTTTTTCATCAGTTTATTAAGAAGAATCCCCGTGGTCTTTTTCGAAAGGGCCAGTTCAAAGGCATCTTTCAATTGCCCGAGTATCTGAGGTTCGCCCACCACCATCGAGTCAAGACTTGAAGCGACCCTGAAGACGTGCCTCACAGCATTCATATCATCATAGATATAGAGGGCATTATCAAGAGACTTTCTCTTTATATTGTGGAATTCCGAGAGAAAATCCCTGATAGATTCAGAAGCTTTACCTGCATCTGTAACATTAGCATACAGTTCCACCCTGTTGCAGGTCGACAATATAATGGCCTCTTTTACCTCAGGAAGTTCTTTGAACCTTGTCAGTCCCTCTTCGAGTTTCGGACCATTAAATGCCAGTTTCTCCCTGACATCGACATCGGCAATCTTATGATTTAGTCCTGCGACAAAAACTTTCATGGGAAAACGTGAAGCCCCTTCTGGAGCATGTTTATGCCAAAAAAGGCAACGATAATGGTCAGAAAACCTATGATTGACAGTAAAGCAGCCCTTTTGCCCCTCCATCCGGCAACGAGCCGCGCGTGAAGGACAATAGCATAGATAAACCACGTTATCAAGGACCATGTTTCTCTCGGGTCCCAGTTCCAGTAACTTCCCCAGGCGCTATCCGCCCAAATGGCGCCAGTTATAATCGCGAGGGTAAACAGCGGGAACCCGAAGGTTATCAGTCTGTAATTTATTTCGTCGAGAGTCTGCAGGCTCGGTAATCTCTCGAACAGGCCGCCGAGGCGTTTGGATTTCACATAGTGCTCCTGGACAAGGTACATGAAACCGATTCCGAAAGCCAGCGCAAAGGAAGCGTTGCCGAGAAAGGCAAAAAATGTGTGTATGCCGAGCCAGTAACTGTTAAGCAAGGGGCTCAGAGGTTTAATCTCTCTCGGCAGCATCGAGGATGAAAGCATCAGAAAAAAAACAATGGGCATGATAAAGGAGGAGAGAAGGCCGATTTTATATCTGAACTGCAACAAGAAAAATATCAGGACTATACACCAGGAAAAGAAGGAAGTAGCCTCATGGGAGTTGGTTATGGGTAAATGGCCCGCGTAAACATAGCGGTATAGAATGCTCGCTGTGTGGACGGCAAAGCCGATAGCGGCCAATGAAAGTATGATCCTCGAAGTTATCTTCGAACCTTTGAAGAGTTCTGTGATGCTGACGATAGCGGCAGCGAAATAAAAGGTCAGGGCAAGTTCGAACAGTATCAGCCCCATCAGAAACAACCAAGCTCACATTCCGTGATCTTTATCTTGAGTTCGTCAGCTGTCCTGCCAATCTCTCTATAAGAAACGGAGAGTTCTTCAGCGATCTTTCTGGCAACAGGACACGGCAGTCTGTTATTTTTGGCTTTTTTCTTTATCTCTTCTCTTAATTTGTCTTCCATCTATATGCAACGCCCTGGCACGGAGCGGAAGGGACATTTAATAACCTGCTTATAAAAATATTACACCATAAGGCCTTAAAAACTCAATGAACCTGCTTTCTATTGCCAAAGGTCACAACGGCATCAGACCGGGTTTTTTCGCATTATCTCTTGCCCTTTATTATGTGAGATGAAAAGAAAGTAATCCTTCAGTGAAGCGCGGCATTTAAAGAAAGATTCCGGACAAGCCGGAATGACAATTTGCTCCGGTTGTCATTCCCGCAATCCCGAAAGCTTTCGGGAGCCGGGAATCTTTCTGCTACGCCGTGTTACACTCTCCACTGAAGGTTACAAAAGAAAAGAAGATTTTTAGTTGACAACACCTCCATATATTGATACATTTTCAATATGCACAGGAATTTCTATTTTGGAATGTCAATCACATTATTGATATTCGCCCTGCATGCAGTACCTCTGTCCGCTGAAGGCAAAGACCTTTGCAGCGGAGAGGGTATAATTGTTAAAAATATGACGATGCTTGACCTATGGTATCGGAAAAATAACGGCAATTGTACGATATGGATTCACGAGCATATATTTAAAATAAGACCTGAAGATATCGCAGAGATTTATTCAGATCTCGCCTGCAAGAAAAAGTATTGTAAGAATAATCCAACTTACGGGGATTACAAGTCCCTGGACACTAATGGTGATTGCAGTGTCAGAATACTTCCGGATTGCAACCTTTCAGATATGTGATTAGTAAGATCGTAAGATCGCAAGGTTTTGTTTGTCTATCATATTTCACGCTAAATCCCGCTTGGTTATCAAATTCGATTCTTTATAAATAAATACTTGGTACCGGAAGATATAGTCCGTTTTTTCCCATTGAGTTTCGATTAATTTTATTGAAATATTGTAAAAAGAAGCGTTACATTATCGAAGAAGGGTAATATGGGGTACCGGGGGGAGCAAAAAACATCGCATCAAAAATCACAGCAGTGCTTTGGCCTAAGCTCGGGAAGCAATATATGAAAAAAATCGCTATTTTAATAATTTTTTCCTTGATGGGTTCATATTTAGCTGGATGTGCTACCAAGTACGGCATATATGATCCTAAAGGAAAACAAGCTTTGCGCACGCTTGCCGGAGGTGCTGTGGGCGCCCTTGTCGCGTGGAATGTAGGAGGGGCGATAGTCGGCGCCCTTGTTGTGGATATTGCTAATTTGACAATAATTAAATATGAAGATAAGCAGCTGGAAGAAAGGGAAGAAGCTGCAAGAAGATTAAAAGATAAATATAAAGCGGAAGAGAAAAAAGAAGATAAGAAAGCGGAAGAGAAAAAAGAGGAGGACAAAAAAGTAGAAACAAAAAAGGAAGAAGATAAGAAAAAAGTAGGAAAGAAAGAAGAAGAAGATAAAAAAAACATGGGAGAAAAGGAAAAGCAAGAGGAAGATAAAAGGGCGGAGAAGAAAAGAAGAGAAGAAAAAAGAGTGCAACTTTATATAGAAGGCTCGGCAATTATTACTAAGAATGTGAAAGCGGGTTCAATAGCAGAGGCCAATGTTCAATACATATTGCTTGCGCCTGTTGACGTGCAGCAGATCAAAATTACTGAAACAAGAATACTTTATACGTCGACCAAAAGTTTGGAACTGGATAAGAGACAAGTCATCAGAAAACAGGGTACGTATTTATCCACAATTAAGTTCACTGTGCCTGAGGATACGCCTAAAGGCCCGTGCATATTATACACTACTGTCTCCGACGGAAAATATGCGAAGACGGCAAAATCCGTACTGGTCATAATATAATTATTCAGTTGACATACCCGTGAAATTCCTTTGGATTGTTATCTTCCCTGATGTGCCATCATCCCGGAAACCGGCACTTGCCGTGTATGTCCCCCTCAGTGTTCTATTTATATTTTCTTTTACAGTAAAGCTGATTTTTTTTGCGACCGGCCCTGCAATGTCATCATAAGATAACACATTTTCCAATGTAAGTCCCATATACTTACTGACGTCTTCAGGATACAAAGAGATCATAATTTTTCTGCCTTTTTGTTTCCATGTGCCGTATAGATCGTTTTCTGTTTTAAACAAACCGTTGGTATAAAAGGTCCACCTTTCAGAGTAATTGCTTGTACTTATTTTTGGTATAGAGCCCTGGATGCTGACCTTTACCTTCTCCGTTATGTACATGTCCCATTGTTCCGCAATGGGTGTCGATTCTAAAGGATCATTAAATATGCCGCCGCCGTAAGTACCTGCGAAGACGGTCGCATCGGCTGAATAGTCAGGCGAGAAAGCGACTGAAAGTACATATGTGTTAACAAGGCCGCTGTCAACCGACATCCAGTTCAGCCCTCCATTAGTTGATTTGGAAACCCCGCCTTCGGTACCGGCAAAGACAGTCGAGTCTGAAGAGTAATTAGGAGAGACGGCAACCGAAAAAACAAACGTATTTGTGATGCCGCTGTTGATGCGGATCCAGCTTTGCCCTCTATTAGTCGATTTGAAGACGCCGCCTTCAGTACCGGCGAAGACGGTCGAGTCTGATTTATAGTCAGGGGAGACGGCAAGCGATGGTACGTATGTATTTGTAAGGCCGCTGTTGACCTGGGTCCAGCTCTGCCCTCCGTCAGCTGATTTGTAAATACCGCCGTCTTCAGTACCGGCAAAGACGGTCGAATCAAAAGCGTAATTAGGAGAGACAGCAATGGAGAGTATATAGGCATTGGTGAGGCCTTTGTTGACCTGGGTCCAGCTCTGCCCTCCGTCAGTTGATCTGTTTACCCCGCCGCCCCTGGTGCCGGCAAAGACGGTCGAATCAAAAGCGTAATTAGGAGAGACAGCAATAGAGAGTATATAGGTATTGGTGAGGCCTTTGTTGACCTGGGTCCAGCTCTGCCCTCCGTCAGTTGATCTGTTTACCCCGCTATCGGTACCGGCAAAGACAGTCGAGTCGGAAGCGTAAACCGGAGAGATAGCAATTGAGTATATATTCAAGCCTGTCAGGCCGCTTTGGGTCCAGTTTTGTCCCTTATCGGAAGATTTGTAAACGCCGTTCCAGCTGCCGGCAAAAACAATACCGTCAATTCCATAATTTGGAGAGAAGGAAACCGAGGGGATAAATGTGTTTGCAAGACCGCCGATATACCCGATCCAATTTAGCCCGCCGTCGGCAGACTTGTAAACGCCGCTGCCATAAGTGCCGGCAAAGACGGTGGCGTCGGCTGCGTAATTAGGAGAGACCGCAACCGAGAAGACATTAGTGTCTGTAAGACCGGTGATATACTGGGTCCAACTCAGCCCGCCGTCAGCAGATTTGTAAACACCGCCGCCAACTGTGCCGGCAAAGATGGTTGGATCAGTTGCGTAGTCAGGAGAAAGAGCGATCGAAAAAGCATTCGTATCTGTAAGGCCCTCGTTTACCTGGGTCCAACTCTGTCCTCCGTCGGTTGACTTGTAAACGCCGTTGCCGTTAGTGCAGGCAAAGACGGTCGAATCGGTTGCATAATCAGGAGAAACTGCAATAGCGAGTACATATTTATTTGTAAGGTCGCTGTCAGCCTGGACCCAGCGTTGCCCTCCGTCAGTTGATTCGAAGACACTGTCTTCGGTGCCTGCAAAGAGTGTTGTATCGTTGGCATAATCGGGGGAGACCGCAATCGAGAGGACATTTGTATTTGTAAGGCCGCCGTTGACCCGGATCCAGTTTTGTCCCCCATCGGTTGATTTGTAAACACCGTTGCCATAGGTGCTGGCAAAGACGGTTGAATCAGCCGCGTAGTTATGAGAGACGGCAACCGAGTATACAATCAAACCGGGCAGGCCGATTTGGGACCAGTTCTGACCGCCGTCAACTGATTTATAAATGCCGCTGCCATAAGTACCGGCAAAGACGGATGAATCAGCTGCATAATTAGGAGAGACTGCAATCGAGTATATACTCAAACCGGGCAGGCCTGTTTGGGACCAGTTCTGACCGCCGTCAACTGATTTACTGACGCCGCCGCCATCGGTACCTGCGAAGGCGGTTGAATCAGTTGCATAGTCAGGAGAGACAGAAACTGAAAGTACATATGTGTTCGCCAGTCCATTGTTAATCTGCAGCCAGTTCTGCCCCCCATCGGTTGATTTGTAAACACCGCTGCCGTAAGTACCGGCAAAGACGGATGAATCAGCTGCATAATTAGGAGAGACTGCAATCGAGTATATACTCAAACCCGGTAGGCCTGTTTGAGACCAGTTCAGCCCTCTGTTAGTTGATTTATAAATGCCGTCGCCCCTTGTTCCTGCAAAGACAGATGCGTCGGTTGAGTAGTCAGGGGATACGGCAACAGAAAGAACATACGTATTTGTGATGCCGCTGCTAATCAGCGCCCAGCTTTGCCCCCCATTGGTTGACCTGTACAAGCCGTCCCAGGTACCGGCAAAAATGTTGGAATCAGTTGCATAATCAGGGGAGAAGGCAATTGCGAGTATGTGTGTGTCGGTGAGTACGCTGACATACTGGACCCAATTTTGCCCTCCGTCGGTTGATTTATAAACTCCACCGCCATAGGCGGCTGCAAAGACGGTTGAATCGTTTCCATAGTTAGGGGAAACGGCAACCGAGAAGATATACATATTTGCAAGTCCGCTGTTAATCTGGACCCAGCTTTGCCCCCCGTCGGTTGATCTGTAAACTCCGCCGCCATCGGTGCCGGCAAATACCGTTGAATCAGGGGCATAGGCAGGAGACACAGCGATTGAAAGTACATACATATTTGCAAGTCCGCTGTTAATCTGGACCCAGCTTTGCCCCCCGTCGGTTGATCTGTAAACTCCGCCGCCATCGGTGCCGGCAAATACCGTTTTATCGGTAGAATCCGGGGACTCATGATAGTTCGGAGAGACGGCAATTGACAATACAAACTTGTTTATAAGACTACCGCTGACCTGGACCCAGTTTTGTCCCCCATCGGTCGATTTGTACATGCCGTTGCCATATGTACCGGCGAAGAGGGTCGAATCGGTCGCATAATTAGGGGAGAAGGCAACTACATATATATATCCTCCGTCAGGTCCGTTGCTCGTCCACTGATTGATCCCTGACCATGCCGGCAACGCTATAAAAGAAAAGACGAAAGATATTAAAAGAACAATTTTCAGTTTTAGAAGTAAAAGCTGCCCGCTGATATTCTTCGTTGATTTCCCACTCCCCATCTTTAAAGATACCCTATAAGACAATAATAATAGAAACTTTATGCAATTGTCGAGCATTGTTTTGTTAAAAAAGTGTTTTAAAGCGGGGGGTTCAAATCACAAATTGGAAGGAAAAAGTAGTACAAATGAGGATTATTTTGATTGCATTTTTATTTCATAACATCGGTGCGCTAAATCAATAAGTTCATTGAATCCCCATGTCTTCCTGTCAGTCAGACGTGCTATTAAGTTTGATGGAATTGCACTGATTCCCAGATAAGCGCCGCTGATTGCTCCTGCCATTGCAGCAGTTGTATCCGTGTCACCGCCGGCCGATATAGCCGTACAGATGGTTTCCCAATAATCATCGGGTGTCTTGAGGAAGCAATAAAGACTCCAGAGGACACTGCTGATGACAAATGCAGAGATACCTTTCCATTCATCGTCGTCAACATATTCGGCATAAAGGCCGGTCCCCGAAATAAAGGTGACCGCCTCCTCGGGCGGCATGGACAGCCATCCAATGAGTTTATCAACTTCGGAAGCAAAGCCCGGCTCAATCGTACTTGTCCAGGATGCAAGGGTTGAGATGAACGACGCGGCGTTTATATTTTTCCCCTGGAGCGCAAGTGCCACCGCGCCGCTGATCGCGACTGATCCAGCAGAACATCTGGGGTCTTTGTGAGTAATGCGCCCCTGGTCATATGCAGCCTGGATAAGGGATTTCGGGTCATCGAAAAAGATGAGCCCTACGGGCGCCGCTCTCATAGCACTTCCATTTCCCGCTGAAGGTGAAGGGGTTCCCGATTCCTGCCAGGGGATACCTACGGCCAACCTTTTTACAGCCTCTTTTGTGGAGTATCCGAATCCTACGATCCTTTTCTCTGCAAAGATGAGTTTTATTCTTTCTGCATAGTCGGCCGGGTCAAATTTCTTGCGGATCACATAGCTCTGAGCGAGTTCCCGCGCAAGCTGTGAATCATCGGAATATTGTCCGAAGGGGAAAGGAAATCTGCCGAACTCTCCGGTCCTGTCTGTTTTCAAGAAATCTTCAACATATCTCTCGCAAGACTCGGGTGAAAAACCCTCTACAACAAAGCCCGCTGCGTCTCCAAGGCATTGGCCGATCAAGCATCCGCTGAACTGGTCTCTGTGGGGTGTCATAGTTTAAATTAAATAATACGGAGGTGAACTGTCAAATAATTACCCAAAAGCGAACTATTAACCCGGCGATTAAATAGCTTAATTCTGTCATTCCGGCTTGTCCGGTCACCTCAGCGACTCGCCGGGGCGAGAATCTTTCTTTAGATCCAATTTGTTACGCCGTCTGATCCCCGACAAGCGAGGATGACGGCTTGCGATAATTTGTTGCCGGGTTAATAAGTCGTGAAGAGATAACGGGTGCAATTTATTAATTCTGTACAGGAATTTCTTCAGGCTTAAGCCAGACCATTTTGCCGTCACGCCAGACAACTACAGGATTACCGGCCTGCTTGTGTTTCAGAAGAGCCTCTTGAACACCCTGTTTCAAGGCTTTATCGATTAGGGTGCCTTCTTTGAAAATTACATCAATTGGTTTATTACGTCTTCTTCTCATATCCAAATTTTCTTACAATAGTATCCCATATTTCAATATTTTTTACGACGTCACAATGACGTTTAGAACCCGCCGAAATAAGCCGAGGACCTGAAGGATCAGAATTGTTATAGAACCGCCATGTCTCGGTTAACGCCTGATAAAGGTGAAAGAAGTTTCTGAGACCGGTATGATATCGCCGTCGAATAGTCGCCTCAGGCACATCATGCCCGCCCATACGCACCCTCTCCGCAACGCGGGCAACAGCAAAATCCTCATTTGGCAACCATAGGAAAACCAGGTGAAAGGCATACCCTGTTTTAAGAAGTTCTACAATCCATGGAGCAAAAGTACGGCTTGCCAACGTTGTCTCAAAAGCAAAATCCACCCTCTTTCTTGCAAGATAATGAATTCGTTCAAGCATAATGCGCCCGGCGTGAAAAACCGCGCCCTCCGGACGGAACCCTGAAAGACCCTGAGCGATCAGGTCTGCATTAACAAACTCTGTCACTTCAAGTGTTCCCTTTAGCAACGAAGGGGCTGTAGTTGATTTTCCGGCCCCATTAGGCCCTGCAATAACAATGAGATTTGGCTTCTTCTTCGGCATTTTAAGTGTACTCCTCTTCAACCACTTCCTCTCTTATTGAAAATAGTATGCTCTATCATTACAATTCGTTCGAAACCGTCACCAATTGCCCAACTTAAACACTTCCATTCTGTCAAAAGCAGGGCTGTGAACGCCCGCCTTATTTTGATGCTCTTTTACTGCCTCCTGGTAAAAATACCAGTTGCTTTCTCGATAGCCATCCTTCCAGAAACATAGGTTCTGATGTTTGAAGTGCCTGTTGTCGACTGATCTCTTTCATACCGCACTGCCGAACTCTCCTATTCTATCTGTTTTCAAAAAATCTTCAACATATCTCTTGCACGACTGGGGTGAAAAACCCTATACAACAAAGCCCTCTGCGTCTCCGACGCACTGGCCGATCAGGCATCCGCTGAACTGGTCTCTGTGGGGCAGCATAATCTAAATTAAATAATATGGAGTTGCACTGTCAAATAATCGCCCCAGAGCGAACTAATCAATAATGTCGGGAAAGATAGCGGACAGCCTTTAAAAGCTTGAAGAGCCACTTCAGTCTGCAATATACCCTGCAGAGTTCTCCCGCCAAAGTTACATCAATTGCGCCTTCGTTAGGGATCTTATTCACATAAAACCTATGGTCTGCTCCCCAGACGGCAGAGGCGATGTTCTCACAGAAAGAAATAATATCGATCATTGCGCCAATGCTGTGGAGTTCAAGCGGTAATTGTTACAAAAACCGAAAGACGAAGATAGACCTACGACTGCAAGAAGCAAGACCTGACCCCATAGGCTCAGTTCTTTTCTAATGTATCAGTAAATTCCCTCAATTTAATTCCTCTAAACTAACTTTAATATCCTTCAGATCTTCCTTTGAAAGTCCCCATAACTCGGCAGCAAGCTCGTCGATTTGCTCTTCCGAATCGGTAATATCAATGCCAGCAGCAATTTTCTCATGACAAGTTTTTGAAAGTTGCGACAAATTCACATGAGATTCATTAGCTTCATTATATTTCGGAATGCTTATATTTTTTAGAACATGCGGAGAAGGATGAAGCACGACATATCCTCTGATAACAAATTGTGTAGGGGTAGAGTTAAGCACTGCACAGACATAATGAGCTTCACTTTCACTATCGAGTGAAACTGCAACAACAGTGTGGTCAGGGACAACGATTTTTTCGCCGAGTTGTTCGTTATTGTGTGATGATATAACAGCAGCTTCAAGGTCATGCCCAACTTCACTCCAGACAACTTTATATGGAGCAAAAGTATAATTAGCCACATTACGCATTGTATAGAAAGGTGATCCTTCGGGGTAATATTTTCGGTCTGCTCTACTCGATAGACTATTTTTAAAATGCTTCAAGTATTGATATGTCAGCGGATACTTGTTGGATAAAGTTGTCTCGATTATACCTTCCCTTTGTTTTATTCTATCCTGAGGTAACACTATAAAAATACTTGACTTACCTTTCCAGCGTGAAATCTCTCTGCCACGAATTAAAGGGTAAACCAAATCAGATTCAATCCATTGAGAGTAAATGGGAAATTGCTTCTTGCCGATTTCATTTAAATTTTGCGCTAAGATTTGAGAGCCATTTTTATCTAATACCTCGACCCAATAAATACCATTAGCACCACCTGTGTTGCTTCCTTCTCTTGCGGAGTAGTAAGATGCACCAGTAATCTTCTCGAATAGATTGAGCGCTTTACTTCTTGCCGTAAACCATGGTGATGTAATTGAATTGCCAATGGGCTTGGCTGCTAAATTCAGACGTTTTGTCGACTCAAAAACCTCTTTAAAACTTAAATCTTGAGAGATGCTACCCTTTCTCAATTTTCTCCATAGCGTGTATGGAATCGGATAATTTGTTTGTTCTCCCTTGGTTGCAATGAATACAGCTGTTCGATTTGTTGCACCTTCAAAAGGTTGTAGTTCTACCATATCATCTACTTGTATAATTCTGAAATAAATATCTGTATCGCCTAATTGAAATCTTCTGAAACCATCCCCCGCCCCCTCTGTCTTAAAAAGTGTTTGTGTGATAACAAAACAAAGTTTGCCTTTTTCTTTTAGGTATTTATCAATTGAAACATAGGTCATTAACATAGAAATATCTTTCTTCCCGCCTCTCATTCTGTCCAACTGTCCTGTATGAGAAATGAGGCCATATTGCTGAAATAGACCACTTAACTGGTCACGGTAGGCTTGTGGAAGAGCCTCCCAATTAACCCAAGGAGGATTTCCGACTACTAAATCAAATTGACCTACAAAAAGAGGTGCAAAGGCATTTTTGATAATCCTCGCCCAAATGCCATTGATGCCTTTATGTTCTAACTCGACCAGCTTTTCAAAAGTTTCTCTGAGATATGAAGCAGATTCTTCAAGTTCATCTTTTGTTAACTTTAACTCTTTTTCGACCTTATTCACAAAGGCGTCAGTTGATTGCCCTGATTTCACGCTGTCTTCCATCAGGTTTGCCAACTGCTGAATCCTTTGTTTATTGATAATGCTATGCGAGAAGAGGAATGTACCAACGCTTGTCTTGACTTCATACGGTTTTTTTTCTGAGAACAAAGTCTTCTCATGTGCAACCCGTGCCTGCGGCGGGTTAATAGAATCACAGAGATAAATAGGGATAGTAATCTCACCCTTTTTATATTTGAGCAAATCGGCAATTGCCATCATGTAATTGGTTCTGGCCGAAATCACCGCAAGAGGGTTCAGGTCAAAACCTATTATATTCATTGTGATATATTGGAGCGTTAAAGTTGGATCAATTCCATTTAATGCAGCGTGATCTTTCGCACGTTTTATCCCTAAAATCACAAAGGTACCTGACCCGCAACCCGGATCAAGCAATCTTTTTTTGAAAAGATCCTTGTCCTTGGATCCATAGCCTACCTGATTTAAAGTACGTTCTGCCAACCAGTCAGGCGTATAGTATTCGCCTAAGTCGTGACGGATTTGCTTCGGAACTAAGTATTGATAAAGTTTTTTAAGAATGTCACGGGTTTCATCGGGTGCAATTTCCATTGTTTCAGGGTCATAATCATTCAGATATTTAACAATTTGCTGAATAGCCCTGTATATACTTTCATTCCACGCCTGCACATACCAGCTGAACAAGTCTCCTTCAAGAAAATTTCTGATTCCAATTGAACGGAAAACCCCGCCTTCTTCAAGTTCATTACATCTCTTCTTTAGATCGTCATTATCCAATGTTTCCCAATCTTGAAGAGGTAAGCCAGTCAATTTTGAAAGAGTGTAATAGCCAACGACCTGATAAGAGAGCAATTTCATTAAAAGTGCATAATAGGAATCCAGCGCAAAAAAGAAGGCAAGGACATTGAAGTTTTCTTGTTCTTTTTTAGAGAATCCATATGATGTAAATAACATCTCTTTATCAATTTTCTTCTGTTCTAAAGAACCATGGACCTCTGCAAACTGGACTTTCCATTGCTCAAAAAATACATGTTCCTTGGTGTTATCTTGATTACCATGCTTATTGAGTTCATGATAGAAGGCTTTAATGCAATCTACAGCAACTTTATTTCGTGATTCTCGCCCAACGGCAAAGTCACGAATGAGATTTTCAGGAATCAGAGCTGCTTGAGATGTGAGTTTCTCAAGGTTTTTAAAGAATATTTCAAGGCTTGATTCATTAACAGGAAGCGGATCATCAACAATCCAGCGTCCCACGTATCTCATGAAAAGGAAATGATCACCGTCAAAAGCAACTCCTAAGAGACGTTCCTTGTTGAACCGTTCTTTCTTGGCAAAGTCGAGGATATAACCTTGGACCTGTGTGATAAGCTGACGGTTCTTATTATTATCCGGCTTTATGGCGTAAGGCTTTTTATATTCAAGAATCAGCCGATTGAAAACGGTGTCAGCCCGGCCATTTGCTAAGGTGAGTTCATCTTGTATTTGAAGATTCAGGCCGACACGTTTTTCTTTGAGGAATGTCTCCCAAATCGGGGAGATTAATTCACGGAGTTTCTTTTCAGGATTCTGGGGAGCGTTTTCAGCAACTTTTACAGCCTGCTTAATTTGATTGATTATCTCTGTTAGGCTTTGCACGTCTTCTCTACGCCTTCTTTCTCAACAACTTTCCCAACAGTTCCGTTTTTGATCATCTTCTCATGCGCAATAATCTCATATCAATGTTCATATTTGTACCAGTAATCCTCAAAAATTGCAAGGAATCGAAAGCGTCGGTAGTGTCCTAATTTAAAATGAAAAAATTATTCCTACTATTAGTCTGCGTCGTTATATGTATCGCAATTGCCAAAAGTATCCAAGGAAGGATAGAGATAGAAACAGAAAGTGTTTTGATGCGATCTTTGAAAAATATCTTTATATGTAATTACACCAAAGAGATAGAGAATGTTTTCACCGCTCTTGATGGATTCTATTACAGAATTGGTAGGAGGTGGGGTGAGGGGACGTGTGGGGAGCATGTCATGTCCTTGAGGCTGAATAACTCTCATAGATACAACTCCCCAGGGCGTCAAGTGGGGGTCCGAAAACTTGACATTATTTCTGCGAATGCTTACTGCTATAGTCGATGTCACATTGAGAGCCGGAGATTTGCCAGAATTAATAATTTCGACTCCAAATGTTGCGGGAGATCCTTCTTTGAGGTAAATAGGTTTATTATCGGTATCCTTCAACTGTGCTGGGCTGACTGTAATAGTGCCTATCCATGCTCTTTGATCCGTGCGTGCAATATCAATACTGGCATCAAGAGCTTTTCCGCTTTGTTTCATGGTATCCCTTATATAAATAGAGCTATCTTGCATAGCTTTAGTCTGTTTTTTGATTTCTGTCAACAAATTGTCCTTGTTCAATTTGAAAGTATTCTCGGCAGTCTTAGCGGCACTCTCAGCGGCACCAGCACTTTTTTCAGCAGACCCAGTTTGTTTTTTGATCTCTTTAAAAGTATCATCCATCGTCTTCCACTGTTTCTCGGCAATATGAGCATAGTAAGCAGCAGCAATGAAAGCGCCAGTGGTAGCGACAAACAGACCAATTTGTACCCAAAGTTGCCACCATTGAAGTCTATTGTTCTTATCCCCTTTGGTGTAATAATTATCTACAGGTTTGCATCCGGGCTCCGTTTCGGGGATTTTCGATGGAGTTACCTGATTGGCTTCTTTATTGGGTGGTTGATCTGTTCGTATGGACTTTTTCTCTTCCTCGGATGGTTCATTTTCAGAGGTTGATGCCATTATGATTAGATGTCCCCCGTTTTATGATCCTGGACTATAGACGCTCTCACAGCCTTTTCGGGTGAATCTATCGGCGTGACATGAAGAACTGCATAATAGCGCCTCTTTGTGCTTCCTTCTATCGGAGATGACCAGGCGTAGCATTTATTAGCAGAAGGATGCCCTTTAATGTCAAAAATGTAGACTGTCCCTTGCCAGACCGATTGTTCTTGAAAAGTTTCTGAAACGGGAACTATCTTGGCAAACTTAGCAGTGCATCGGTGCATTTCTTCAACTATTTTTTTTAGTTGCTCAACATTCTCTTTCATATCGGCCATACTTTAGGTACTAAGTCAGCAAGTTTTTTCTGACGGTCAATTATTTCTTCTGGACCCCATTTATCATATTCTGCTACCCATTCAGTTGCAATATAAGGACTTCCCTTGAAGACTTCTTTCTTCTCGTGAAATGTCTTGTTTCCTATTTTTACATTATCGGCAGCACCTAATAATACAAGATTCCCTAAACGTTTATAATATGTAGCTGCAATATCAGGCTCAATATTCCAATCTTCACTCGGATTTACAGGCAAAATATGTTCAGTATTCACTACTGTTGTATCTGGATTAGGAATGAATTGTGGTGTGGGGTCGTCCTTTTGATACAAATCAATAGCTCTGAGATAATAGCGTGCAAGCTTTGTCTTACGGATACTCGCCGTTACAAAACTGGCCTTAAATACCTCATCATTCGGAATTATGGAACTCATTTTTTCAACTAACGCCTTTGCCGTCAAAATTTCATGGTTGCTTATTTCTTTAGCTCTTAAACCGTAATGACGATCCAACACACCGCCTCCGCCTCCGCCGGAAATCAAGAATCGTACAGACCACGATAGGCAAAGTTCAAATGCCTTTTCTGCTTCGTTAGCAGGGAGGTAGCGAGCAATAGCGAGCAATAAAGGTAGGATTTGCTCAACTTCAAGTTCACGAGTAATAATATAAATACAATTCCGAACTGCTATACTAAAATTGTTCAAATTTGGATGCTCACGTGGTGTATGTAAGGCGATGTAGGTAACAGCAAAAGAATCAAGAGCCGTTACTAAATCTTGAGCTTGTCGTTCACTCCGGATGTTTCTTTCAATTTTCTCGCCGAGTTCACGCTCTGTCGTCGGTCCGTGGTGCGCAATCCAATAATGCCTTATATATTTCTTCAAGAGATCATCTTCCCCGAGAGATTCAATTATACTTACCATCGAAATCCAATGTGGATGCACTTCGCCTAACTTATTTTTACCTTTATCAAAAATGTAATTTTTTAAAATATCAGTTTGAGAAGCTTCCATTCCGCGTGCATTAAGTGTTTCAAACATCTTAAATGCATTACCAATACTGCCCGGAACCGTTATAACAATAACTCTTGCATTTTCGTGCAAAAAATTGAGCCATTCTATGATCCGCGCGCGCTTTTGTTGTATTTGGGTAAAAGTTGCTGTCATGTTTACGATTTGATCTTTTGCAAGTTGGGCTGCATCGGCTAATCGTTCATGTGATGTAAACTTCGGGCCTTTATATTCTTCCCGCTCAGAAGTTGGTTTTAAAATGGTTTTAACAAAATAATCACGGTCCTCATAGTTCAAATAGAATTTCGGTCGATAATCTTCGGTTAATAGATCATATTCAAGAAGATAATCTTCCTGACATTTTTTAGCTCCTTTAGTATCATTAATTTCATCTAAGAAATCTCTGATAGCAGCTATCATAATTGATATGGTTGCAAGTCGCTGTTGCCCATCTGCAACCTCTAAATGACCCCTTTCGCCGAATGTTAGTACAATAGTTCCAAGAAAATAAATCGGTTCAGCAGCGTTAAACGCTTGTGCCAAATCTTCTAATAATACTTGAACCTTATCAGTTGTCCACGCATAAGAGCGCTGATTTAGCGGGACGGTAAGTTGATGTTGTTTCAACTCCCCGGCAATACCACACTCATCAAATTTTAATCCAGTGCCTTTTTGCTCCATATTATTCCCCCTATTTCTGCCTGATAAAAGGTATCTTTTCCCCGGCCTGTTCTAATTCACTTCGAGCCGCCCACCTTAAACGTTCTCTAACCCAAGTAGATAAAGATAGCCCAGCTATTTCTGCGGCCTTCTGAAAACCTTCTTTTTCTTCCGGTGCCAGTCTTATTAAAACAGTTTCAGTTTTTGCCATTAAACCCCCTTATTTCAATAATTGTATATCAAAGATTATGACATGTCAAGTTAAAGTTATAATAATATATCTATTATATATACAATCTTACGTTTCTACTTGACAAGTATATTTATTGTATATATACTATTTTCAGGAGGGTGCTATGAATACCTTATCAAGTGACAGGAGAGTACAGGCAATTAATTGTTTGGTTGAAGGCAATTCCATTAGATCAACAGAGAGGATGACCGGGATTCACCGTGACACGATTATGCGTCTCATGGTTGCCGCAGGGGCAAAGTGTGAAAGCCTAATGAACGATAGTATGCGTAATCTTCCTTGCAATCAAATACAGGTCGATGAAATATGGACGTATGTGCAAAAGAAGCAACGGCACATGACAGAACATGACGATCCTCGCCGCGTCGGCGATCAATGGACGTTTGTTGCGCTCGATCCTGAAACAAAGGTAGTTCCGGCATATTTAATTGGAAAGCGTGATCTTCCGACCGCGATAATGTTCATGAAGGATCTCGCCGAAAGACTTCATAATAGGGTCCAGCTCTCCTCAGATGGGGAGCTTTGTGGGGTCAGGCTTGCAGATATGCATTTAGGCTTGGTTTCTCTGCGCAATCTCTACGTACCATGCTGAGCAACGGGTGCATACTTTCAGGTGAACCGAAGTAGCAGAACAATCGCCGGTCGGTTCTTTTATTCTACTCGTTCTTGTTATCTCCAAAGCATCGGCATTGTGCTATATTTAGGTCATTGGTTTGAAAAATAACGTGGCCGTAGCCGCTTAATGTAGGAATGTCGGGATTTGGCGAATTAGTGTATACCTTAAGAAGGCGTGCATCCTGAGACTAAGGAATTAAGATTATAGATCCGTTAATAGTAATATGTTGAATCTTAAAAGCGTTATGTTTTCACTACTCGCGAAATGAATCGGCACTGAAGGCGGCAATTATCTATCTTTAATGCTATCTCACAATACTTCCGGGCTGGACCTCTCCGTCAGGTTGAAGAAGAACCGGTTTCCCGCCGACATCCACAGCAGCGAGCAGCATGCCGCTGCTTTCGACCCCTCTGATACTCCTCGGTTCCAGATTCAGAAGCACTGGAATCTCTTTCCCGATAATCTGATCGGGCTGATATGTTTCAGCAATCCCTGCAACGAGTTGTCTCTTTTCCGCACCGCAATCAATCACCAATTTGAGTAATTTGTCAGTCCCTTCCACTTTCTCGGCGGATAGAATTTTCCCGATTCTTATGTCCAATTTCTTAAAATCATCGTAGGTAATCATTGCATATTATTGCCGGTTAAAACATTTTTTTGCAATGAGATCTTTTCGGTGCCTGATATGTCAGGGTTTACATAGTTCATCCCGTATGATAAAATTTTTAATGAAGAAAGTTTTTTTTATAGGGCTTTCTGTCCTGTTTTTGAGCGGTATTTTTCTGATGCTGAGAACCGGGAGGGAGACGAACGGGGAATTTAGGATAACGAGCAGCGGTTCTTTTATCGAAGACCTTAGGATTGTTCAAAGGAAAAAGGGCGTTGCCGTCTGGGACCTTACTGCAAGCAGGGCGGATTTTTTTGACGGTGAAGATAAGGCCAAGTTAAGCAATATCAGCATGGTAGTAGAAAAAAACGGGGTCGTACTTCACGTTGATAAAGGAATATATAATCTTTCGGACAAAAGTTTCACTACAGACAGTGCGGTTAAAGCTGATGCAAAGGACTATAAGATAACGGCGGATTCGGTCGATTTTGATGTTTCTTCCGGTGATATCAAGACGGACGGCAGGATACAGCTTGAAAGCAAAAAGTTCACCGTAGAAGGAAAAGGAATGAAAGCGGATGCAAAACAGAATATCAAAGTGTTCAATGATGTCACGGCTACTTTCGATAAGTGATGTTTTTAGGATAAGCGGACTTCTTGTCATCTTTTTTTTAATCTCTGCAAATTCCTATTCGGAACAGCAAGAATCAAAGAAGATAACGGGGCCGATCGTTATTACCTCACAGATGCTGACTACAGACAGCCAGGCGCATACGGCGCTTTTCGAACGTTCGGTTGTAGCAAGAACACCGGATACGACCATCTATGCCGATAGGATGCTTGTTTACTACGCAGAAGATACGGGGAATGTGACGAGGATCGATGCAAGCGGAAACGTTAAATTTATCAAAGAAGACAGGGTTATCACTTCGAAGGATGCCGTATATTACGCAGCCGGAGAAAAAACTGTCTTCACGGGTGAGCCACGGGCTGTTGAAGGTGAGAATGTGGTAACGGGCACAAAAATAACATATCTTATGAATGAAGACCGTTTCCTTGTCGAAGACAGCAAGGTCTTCCTCACCAAAAAGAAAGAGAAATGACCGAGGCCTTTATGCATCTTCTTGAAGCAAAGGGGCTCTCGAAATATTACGGTAAAAGGCACGTCGTCAGGGAAGTGAACCTTTATGTGGGCACCGGTGAGATCGTCGGGCTGCTCGGTCCTAACGGCGCCGGTAAGACGACTACTTTCTATATGATGGTCGGACTTATCAAGCCCGATGGCGGCAAGATATTTCTCGACAGCGAAGATCTAACCGGACTGCCGATGTACAGGAGGTCTCTCATGGGTATAAGTTACCTGCCCCAGGAGCCGTCGATTTTCAGGAAGCTGACCGTCGAAGATAATCTCAGGGCCGTACTCGAGATAAGGGGACTGCGACGCGACGAGATCGATGTGGAAGTAAGCCGGTTGTTAAAAGAATTTAATCTTGCAGCTCTCTCAAAAAAGGACGGTTATAAACTCTCCGGCGGTGAGAGAAGAAAAACCGAAATAGCGAGAGCCCTCGCGATAAAGCCGAGGTTCATCCTGTTTGATGAACCTTTTGCCGGCATAGACCCGATTGCGATCATAGAGCTTAAAAAGACGCTGAATTATCTGAAGGGCAAAGGCCTCGGGATCCTGATAACGGACCATAATGTGAGGGATACGCTCTCTATAACTGACAGGGCTTATATCATAAGCAATGGTGATATACTTGAAGAAGGAAGCCCTGATAAACTTATAGCAGACTCCAGGGTCAAAGAAGTTTTTCTTGGAGAGGAGTTCACACTGTAATGGCCCTTGAAAACAGGCTTGAACTAAGACTGTCTCAAAAGTTAATTCTTACTCCCCAGCTTCAGCAGGCCATAAAACTGCTCCAGCTGCCTCATCTCGAGCTTTCCGAGTTCTTGAGCCAGGAACTTATGGAGAACCCGCTGCTCGAAGAATTAACGGATGATATGCCTGCAGATGAGCTTACTCCCGAGGAAAAGGACTCTATAGAAGTCGAAGATACATCTGAAGACACAGCGGTTCCCCTCGAAAAGCTGATGAGCTTTACAGTAGATGAATATTTTGAAGAAAGAAGTTCTGACGGGAGAGATATGGGATATTTCAATCCGGGGACGATCACCCCTCCCTCCTTCGATCAGTTCCTTTCGAAGAAACCGGACCTGTACGATCACCTCTTATGGCAGTTGCGGCTTTCACATGCGCCTGAAGACTTAAAAAAAATCGGGGAGGTGATTATAGGGAATATTGATGAGAACGGATATCTCATTGCCTCTCTCGATGAGATAGGGGAGGCGGCAGAGGTCCGGATAGAGCCGGCGGAGATAGCACTCCGTTTGATTCAGAGTTTTGATCCCCCCGGGGTGGCCGCTAGAAACATTGCAGAATGCCTTCTCCTTCAGATCAGGGTTTTGAAATTACAAGACACTGTGGTGGAGAAGATTGTCCTGAACAATATGGATGAACTCGAAAAGAAGAAATATACCTCTATCGCCCAGCAATACAACCTCCCTCTGCAGGACATTATGGCGGCGATAAAGGTTATCGAGGGACTCGAACCCAAGCCCGGCAGGAATTTTTCGAGCGACAGCATCAACTATATTGTGCCCGATGTATATCTTGTCAAGACTGCTGACGGATACCAGATTTTACTGAATGATGAGGGGCTGCCGAGATTGAAAGTCAGCAGTTTTTATAAAAAACTTATGCAGCAGAACAATGCATACCCGAAGGAGGACAAGCAATTTCTTATTGAGAAGATGCGCTCCGCTGTCGGGCTGCTCAAGAGTCTTGATCAAAGAAACAGAACCATATACCGTGTAACGGAGACCCTGCTCGACCTCCAGCGGGAGTTCTTCGCAAAAGGCGTTGAATATCTCAAACCCTTAACTCTCAAAGACGTTGCCTCTACGCTGAACCTGCATGAAAGCACCGTGAGCAGGGTTACGTCCAACAAATATCTGTCCTGCGAACACGGCACTTTTTGTTTCAGGTTCCTGTTCAGCAGTGCTTTAAGCAGCGGCATGGGCAGCATTTCCTCTACATCCGTAAAGAATACCATCAAAAAGATTGTGTCGGAGGAGGACCTCCGGAAGCCCTTGAGCGATCAGCATGTAGCCGATATGCTGAAGAAAAGCGGCATCGTGATCGCCAGGAGGACTGTGGCAAAATACAGGGACGAACTCGGAATCCCGTCACAAATACAGCGAAGGAGATTGACCAACTAAAAGGAGGGCTCATGAATATTATCGTAACAGGAAGACACCTTGAGGTCACACCTGCTCTGAAGACATATGCCGAAAAGAAGATCCAGAAATTCGACCGGTACCTGTCAAACATATCCGAAGCTGTTGTCACCCTGAGCGTGGAAAAATACAGGCACAAGGTGGAGGTCCTGCTTAAAGTAAACGGTGTACTTATACAAGCCGAGGGAATTACAGGTGATGTATATTCTTCGATTGATGGGGTGGCGGAAAAACTCGACCGGCAGATAAAGAAATATAAGGAGAAACTTATTTCTCACAGAAAATCCGAAGCCAAAGCGGGTTCTGTAGAGACCGAGACAGAAATCCCAGCAGAAATCGGCAGGATCATAAAAAACAAAAGATTTGAGCTGAAGCCGATGAGTCCGGATGAGGCGGCTATGCAGATGGAACTTCTCGACAAGGATTTCTTTGTATTCACAAACGATAATAGCGGTGATATTAACGTCATATACCGGAGGAGAGACGGCAATTTTGGTCTGATAGAGCCGGTGAAATGACACGATACAAGATGCGGGATACACGATACAGGATGCAAGATGTCCTATCGTGAATCATGGATCGTGTACCCATGCATCTTGCACCGTGTTTAAAAATTGAAACCATCCATAGTCATAATAACCGGTCTTTCCGGGTCCGGCAAGACTGTTGCCCTGAGAGCCCTTGAGGATGCGGGGGTTTTTTGTGTGGATAATCTCCCCATCGTACTCATAGATTCTTTCGCTTCGATCGTATCTAAAAACAGAGAGATAAAAAGAATCGGTATAGGCATAGATATCAGGGAGAAAGGATTTTTGTCGGAAACCGGGGATGTCCTGAAAAGTCTGAGAGATAAATACCGGACAGGAATCCTTTTTCTTGAGGCTGAGAAGGATGTCCTTGTGAGAAGATTCAAAGAAACCCGCAGGCCCCATCCGCTCGGGGGGAATATGGAAGAAGCAATACAGATCGAAAAGGAGAGGCTTTCTGCCCTGAGAGATGCGGCTGACCGGATTGTTGATACATCTTCTTTTACCCCCCATCAACTGAGACAACTCATTACATCTCTTTATAGTGTGCCGACAGGCAAAAAAAAGATGACCGTTGTCCTCATTTCTTTCGGCTTCAAATTCGGCGCGCCCCAGAACGTTGATCTGCTTTTTGATGCGAGATTTATTCGAAACCCAAATTTCGTGCCCGAATTAAGACCGCTGAAAGGGACTGATAAGAAGGTTTCCGGCTATGTCTTTAAAACGGCAACATCTAAGAAATATGTGAACAAAATAAAGGAGATGATAGACTTTCTTATTCCCCTGTACATGAAAGAAGGCAGGTCTGACTTGACTATTGGTATCGGCTGCACTGGTGGAAGGCACCGCTCTCCGGCAATTGTAGAAAAACTTCGGAGATATCTTAGTAAATATCCTATAGACCTCAGCGTAGTCCATCGGGATATTGGGTAAAGACATTATCATGTTCTTTATAACTTCTGGATACAATCTACAGTGAAAGGTGGCTTTTTGTCTGTCGTTCCGGCTTGTCCGGAATCTTTCTTGCCTTTCAGAAGGATTCCCGACTCCCGAAAGCTTTCGGGATTGCGGGAATGACAAATTGCAACCTGCTTTTTTGTGACCGCGCCGCGCCTGGCGTTTTCTTTACAAAGCCCCGTTTAAGTTGTTAGTATAATTAGCTTGTGAGGAGAGGTGGCCGAGTCGGTCGAAGGCAGCCGCCTGCTAAGCGGTTGTGGGGATAAAACCTCACCCAGGGTTCGAATCCCTGCCTCTCCGCCATGAATAACAGCAAATATTGATACTTATTGAGTAATAAGGAGGATCAAATGAAGAAAAAGATGTTGGTTTTGATGCTGTGTCTTGCAGTAGCAATTCCGTTCTACGCATGCAAAAAGAAAGAGGCCCAGCCCGTACCACAAACTCCTGGGCCTATGATGCCCGGACAAATGCCGCCGGGTCAAATGCCTCCAGGCCAAATGCCGTCCGGACAAATGCCGCCGGGTCAAATGCCTCTAGGCCAAATGCCGTCCGGACAAATGCCGCCAGCACAAATGCCTCCGGTGGGACAGCAGCAAGGTGCGCGGCCCGGCATGATGGCAATGGGTAAGACACAGGTCGTGGTGCCTGAATCCGTTAAGGGAAAGTGGAGTTCGGCGAAAATAATTGTTGAAGACAAGGCTTCAAATACGAAACAGGAATATACGGTGAAACTGAACAGTGATTTCAAGATACCGAATTCGAACCTTAAGGTCCATGTTGGGGACTTTCTCCCCGACTTTAAGATGGATGGCCTCAATCTTACTTCGGGATCGAACGAACCGAGGAACCCCGCGCTCGGCATAAGGGTTTTTGAAAACAATAAACAGATTTTCCCGGCGCCCGGAAAACAATGGGGCTGGTTATTCGCAAAGGTACCTTCAATTCATCCCTTTGAGCACCAGAAATACGCTATCTTTCTGAAAGAAGGTATCAAGAAAGGGTAAAGAAATAAGCTGAATTTAGGTAGATAAAACATCCTTTTAACGAGGAGGGTCGTATTCCGGCCCTCCTTTCTTTTTAACCCCGAAAAATGCAGACATTCCTCAGAAATTTATTTAACTCGATGAATTTATTTGAAACGGACAGCGAGCGCATTCCCCATTGGGGGTTAGCGAGCGAATATAAATAAGAACTCCTTACGTTAAGATACACTGCGGGTTTTTCCACAGGGTTCTTCATATATTATTATGGCAGCGTGCATAAAGATATTCCCTGGATTATTTGTTAAAGGTACATTGAGGTATCGAAAAATAAATTTTTTCACAACATCTGCATTTTTCAATTCATTTTTTGGAGTAACCGAATAATGCACATTGTTTTCGTCTCTGCGAATCCACCTGGCGATAAGTTACAATATCTCGGGTTTATTTTCTCAAATGGAATGGAACGCTTGTAGATACCACTCTTTTCTTGAATAATAAAACGCCTTTTATAAAAAGTGCCGTCTGATTATGCAGAAGGTGGTGCCACCATTTTAAAGGTACAAACTCAGGGAGCACAACAGTGATGACGCCCTCTTTGTATCTGTTGCGTACCTCATCTATATAGTCCACCAACGGTTCTATGACCGAACGGTACGGAGAGTCAAGAATGATCAGCTGGGCCCCCATACAGGCCTTATCCCATTTTTCTTTTACCTTCTTGGTTTCTACCGGGTCGATGCATACGTAGATCGCTGCAACGTCATCGGACAATGCCTTTATTCTTCCGACCCAGATTTAATCGCCGTCCATTTATCGTATCTTGATTTCCAAAAAACACTCATCGATGTGATCCAAATTTGTAGCATATGAAACAAATTTGTAGTTAGCATACAAATTCGTAGCATCTCTTTAAAAGAGATGCTTTTAAATACAATATGTTACGCCTGGCACGTTTTTGGATATAGAGATAAAGGAGGATGGCAATGGACACTTTAACGGATAAAGTCAAAGGGATCGAGAAGGAAGAGATACTCAATACACTGAGAGAGTGTAACTGGGTCATGTCAAAGGCGGCAAGAAAACTCGGTATAACCGAAAAGATGATCGGATACAAGATTAAGAAATACCAGATAAAAAGGGAGGTGAAGTATGTCGAAGACGAAAATAAAGAGGATATATGATATCGGTTGTTTGGAAGATACAATTTCATGTCTTATAGTCGATTAAAAAGGAGGGTCAAATGAAGAAAGGGGTTTTAGCAATTTGTTTGCTGTTTGTCATATTGTTCACATTTAGCGCAGCAGTCCGGGCGGAGGAAGAGAAGAAGCCGGCCGGGATGACTGTAGACGATATAAAAAAGATGCTTAGTCTGAGCGTTTACCTTCAGGGAGGTTATACCTATAATTTTGAAAACCCTGATTCCCAGGAAAACGAGTTCAGGATCTTCGACCACAAGGCCAATAGTTTCACCTTTGATCTGGCCGAACTCGTATTCAACAAGGACGCTTCGGTCGGCGGTATGGGTTATAGGCTGAAACTCTCTGCCGGGGAGACGGCAAAGTTCATACACTCAGCCGGCCTCGGCAATTCCGACCAGCCGTTTGACCTCACAGAGGCCTACATCGATTACGTTGCGCCCGTGGGAAGCGGCCTCAAGCTCAGGTTCGGCAAGTTCGTGACCTATCACGGGGCCGAGGTAATAGAGGCCAGGGACAACTTCAATTACTCGCGCTCGTTCCTGTTTAATTTCGCTATACCCTTTACACACACGGGGCTCATGGCCGGCTATACCTTCAGCGATAAGCTGAGCGCTGCGGTGCACATTGTAAACGGATGGGACAACAGCAGCGACGAGGGGAAGTCGAAGACCCTGGGGGCAAGCGTAACAGTGACCCCGGTCGCCCCTGTGTCGCTCATATTTAATGTCATGGACGGCAGGGAGGCTGACGCTGTTGCAGGGACCGAACCCAATCGCTTTCTCTTCGACTGGGTGGGCACCGTGAAAGCGACCGACAAGCTCACCTTTACGGTGAACACCGACTATGCCACGGAAGACAAGGCTCTTGCCGGCGGGAAGGATGCCAAGTGGTATGGTATAGCCGGCTACGCGAAGTATGACTTCACAAAGCTCTTCAGCCTGTCGGCGAGGGCCGAATATTTCAATGATCAGGACGGTGTGAGAACCAACGTCGCACAGCATTTAAAGGAGATCACAGTTACGCCTGAGCTGCGCGTAATAGACAACCTGATTGTGAGGCCCGAGTACCGTCACGACTGGTCTAATGTAAAGTCGTTCGATTCGGACAACAAAAAGAACCAGGACACCATCGCCCTTGCAGTGATGTATACCTGGTAAGTAAAAAGACATATCAGAATAGGAGATAGGAGATTTGTATGAAACGACTACTAAGCATATTAATAATAACAATTTGGATATTGAGTGTTACGGGTTTATTATTTGCAGAAGAGGCGGTGACTAACCCTCCAACCCCTCCAGCGGCTGGGCAGGCAGTGCCTGCTCAGCCTGCACCGACGGCACCGGCATCGCCCGCTCCTGCACCTGAGTTGAAACCGGATCCATCCGGTGCAAATACTGGCGGCGCATCTGATGTTGTTGGAGCATCTGCAAATGCTCCGACGGCTGACGACCTCAAAAATCTTAGCCCGAAGGAGCCGCTCGCAGCGAAAGTGGCAGATGTCGCGGGCCATAACCGTATTGCGCTCAATATAGTCTGGACCCTCGTAGCCGGCTTTCTTGTCATGTTTATGCAGGCCGGGTTCGCCATGGTGGAGACGGGTTTTACCCAGGCAAAGAACGCCGGACACACGATGGCTATGAACTTCATGGTCTATGGGCTTGGAATGCTTGGATATTGGCTTTGCGGTTTTGCCCTCCAGATGGGGGGTGTCGGCGCCGCACCATTGGGCGGTGGAATCGGATTATTGGATGGTGAATTCGTTGTCCATTTATTCGGAAAGGACTTTGGCCTCTGGGGCACGAAAGGATTTTTTCTTTCCGGTGTGACCTATGATGCCGGGATTTTCGCCCTGTTCCTCTTCCAGATGGTTTTCATGGATACAACTGCGACTATCCCCACCGGCTCAATGGCCGAAAGATGGAACTTCAAGTCATTTGTTATCTATGGCATTTTCGTGGGCGCCATTCTGTACCCTCTTTTTGCTAACTGGGTGTGGGGCGGCGGCTGGCTGTCCCAAATGGGTAAGAATTTCGGTCTGGGACATGGTCACGTCGACTTCGCAGGCTCGTCCGTTGTTCATATGACCGGCGGCGTTGCAGCTCTTGCGGGTGCCATAGTATTGGGACCGAGACTCGGAAAGTTTAAGGACGGTAAGATTAACGCGATACCCGGACATCACATCCCCATGGCTGTAGTAGGGACCTTTATCCTCGCGTTCGGATGGTTCGGGTTCAATGCCGGTTCTTCCCTTGCGGGCACTGATTTGCGCATAGGCGTTATAGCCACCGACACCATGTTGGCATCGGCAGCAGGGGCCTTTTCATCAATGGCATACATGTGGATCCGTTATGGCAAACCTGATATCAGCATGATGTGCAACGGTATGCTCGCGGGGCTGGTTGCTATCACGGCTCCTTGCGCCTTTGTTACTTCTCCTTCGGCGGTACTGATTGGTCTCGTCGCCGGCATTTTGGTGTGTATCTCTGTATTTTTCGTGGAGCGGACACTGAAAGTCGACGATCCCGTGGGCGCCTTCTCGGTCCATGGTGTGAACGGCGCATGGGGTGTCCTCTCCCTGGGACTTCTTGCAGACGGTACCTACGGCGACGGGTTCAACGGAGTTGCCGGAACGGTGAAGGGGCTATTCTACGGAGACGCCTCCCAGTTCTTTGCGCAGTGCATCGGAACGCTGACCAACTTCGTTTACGTATTCGTCGTAGCATATATCTTCTTCAAGGTCCTTGACAAGATCATGGGCCTCAGGGTATCTGAAGAGGTGGAACTCGAAGGTCTCGACATGAGCGAAGTGGCGGTTAGCGCATATCCAGAGTTTAACTTGACGAAGACTCACAGATAATTCGGAGGGACCATGAAAAAAATAGAAGCTATAATAAAGAATTCCAAACTGGATGACGTGAAAGACGCTCTCCATGCTATCGGCATACAAGGCATGACTGTTACAGAGGTCAAGGGCTTCGGCAGGCAAAAAGGGCATGTTGAAGTCTATCGGGGCACCGAGTATGAGGTTAATTTTCTGCCTAAGTTGAAGATAGAAGTAGTTGTCCCTGATTCCATGATAGACAGGGTGATCGCCACCATTATTGAGAAGGCAAAAACCGGTAATATTGGTGATGGTAAAATCTTCATCTATTCTCTTGAGGAAGTCATCAGGATTAGGACCGGGGACAGGGGAGAAGCCGCAATATAGATATCTCAGACTGTCGATAAAGGGGCATAGATCCGAAGTCGGAAGATATGTTTCCGTAGGTCGATAAATTCGGGTGATCGGGCCGCTATCTGAAGTTGAAGTTCAGGTAGCGGCTTCTTTGTTGGGCTTAAAGTGGAAAAATCAGGACAACGCGCGAAGTTCGGACAAGAAGCTTTGATACATGTCTGAAAAATGTGACTCAAAAAGAAATCAGAGATTTTTCGTATTAAAAATAGTAAAATAGACAATAATAATTTTATCAAGCGAAAGAGTGGGATATTTTTACAGGAAGCAATTCGTATATTTGGATAAATCGGGACACTATATATATTGATACCCAGTAAAGGCAAGAAATTCATCAGACATAACTTCCTTATTTTAAAGAAACGCGCCCATAGCTCAGCTGGATAGAGCGTCGGACTACGAATCCGCAGGTCGGGGGTTCGAATCCTCCTGGGCGCGCCACTATGAATATTGTCATAAATCTTAATAAACCTGAAAGTATATCCTCCCACCGTGCCGCAAATGACGTAAAGCGTTTGTTTGCGGCAAAAAAGGCGGGGCACGCCGGGACACTGGACCCAATCGCAACCGGCGTGCTTATTGTTTGTCTGAACGAGGCAACGAAAATAACAAGGTTCTTGTCAGTCCTTGATAAGGAATATATAGTCAGATTAAAACTCGGCGAAAGAACGGATACATACGATTCAACAGGCAGGATAATTGAGATAAAAGATTGCTCTCCTATAAGGGAAACTGATATACGTGAGGCACTGAAAAATTTTATGGGTCTCATAAAACAGGCTCCGCCCATGTATTCGGCGGTCAAAATCGGCGGTCAAACGCTCTATAAACTTGCCAGGAAGGGCATAGATATCGAAAGACCGGAACGGGACATATATATTCATAAGATAGATCTTATAGACTTTTCTCAACCTTATCTTGATCTTAAAGTGGAGTGTTCGAAAGGAACGTATATAAGAACTCTTTGTAATGATATCGGCAGGACCCTTGGCACGGGTGCTCACATGGTATCACTGGAACGTACGGGGGTAGGTCATTTCAGAATCGAGGATTCTGTAACCATAGAGGAGTTTCGACGCGGAAATGTTGCCTGCCACTCTATGGACTCCGTACTTTCGCATTTAAGCGAGATAATTCTCGATGAGGATTCCTATTGTAAAGCGAGAAACGGCATGCCTATCAGCCGCCTTAATAAGTCTGTCCGTATCATGGAGAGGAATGAAGACATATCCGGAAAATTATTTATAAATAAATATGTCAGGTTAAAAAGCCCTGAACATATCCTGTTCGGGATAGGCAGGGTGGAAGATGAAAATATAAAGATTGAAAGACTGCTAAATACTTCCCCTCCAAGATTATAAAATCCTTTGTGATTTGAATCACATACTTAAACCAATTCCTTAATGTTTCCCCGAATCTTCTTATTTTAGATAAAAAAATACTTGACAATGTTTTTTTTTTCTGGTAAATCATTAACTATGTTATTCGGCGGAAAGAGTCCCATAGGGTTAGATATAGGCTCCGGTTATCTTAAGATTGTGCAGCTAAAAGATACAAAAAATGGTTATGAACTTGAGCTGTTTGATATGCTGCCCCTTCCCCCGGAACTTATTGTCGACGGGTCAATAATAGATTCTCTCCGGCTGGTAGATTCCCTCAAAGAACTTTCGAGAAAGGCAAATGTCAAGACAAGAGAGGTTGTCATCAGTATGGCAGGCCACTCTTCGGTAATAATAAAGAGAGTCTCCCTGCCTGATATGACAGAAGATGAACTTTCCGAATCGATAAAATTTGAGGCAGAGCAATATATCCCCTTTGATATCGAGGATGTGAACCTGGACTTTCAGATCCTCGGCCCTAAGGAAGACCCCGGCCAGATGGACGTAATCCTCGTTGCCGTAAAGAGAGATACGATAAATGAATACCTTTCGGTGGTTAAAGAGGCCGGGTTTAACTGTCAGATTGTGGATGTCAATTCTTTTGCCCTTGAAAATATTTACGAGATCAATTACGAAATTGAGGCGGGCAAGAATATAGCCCTTGTGAATATCGGAGCAAGTACCATAAATATGAATGTCCTGAAGGGAGGCATTTCGGTCTTTACGAGAGATAGCGCTGTAGGCAGTAACCTTCATACAGAAGTCCTCCAGAGGGAATTCAATCTTACATATGATGTCTCGGAAAGGCTGAAGAGAGGCGAGCCCGTTGAAAACATATCATCCCAGGATGCTTTTTCGGTCATGGAACTCGCATCCGAAGAGATAATCGGAGAGGTGAGCCGTTCTTTAGAGTATTTCCACGAGGAAATTAATGAGATCATCCTGAGCGGAGGCTGTTCACTGATAAAAGATTTCCCGAAACTCCTGGCGGAAAAAATAGGTGTAGAGACAAAGATTATGGAACCCTTTAAAAATATCAAAATACCTAAAAAATTTGATCTAACTTATATTGAGGAGATGGCTCCTATGTGTGCCGTTGCCGCAGGATTGGCCCTCAGACGGCTGGGCGACAGATGATTAAAGTCAATCTCTTACCCGGAAAAAGGAAAAAGAGATCTAAACCTATACCTTCTTTTTTGGTAGTAACGGTCCTCATTACTATCGGCGTATTGGTGGTAATGACTTACCTTGCCTTCTTTTTTAATTCTACGTTAGCGGCAAAAAAGGCCCTGTTCGCGAAGCATGAACAGGAAATAGCGGAACTCAAGGCAAAGATCAAGGCCGTTGACGACTTTGAAAAACGAAACCAGACCTTCAAAGAGCGCAACGAAATTATTGAACAATTGAGCAGGAACAAGAGTGTCCCCGTTAAGGTTTTGGATGAGATAAGCGCACTCCTGCCCAACGGCGTATGGCTCCAGGGAATGACGGTGACCGGCGGCGGATCTATAAATCTGGAGGGGTACGGGTTTACAAACAGCGATATAGTTTCCTATGTCGACAACATCAAGAATTCGAAGATGTTTGCCGAGGTTTATCTGCAGGAATCAAAGAGCGCTGAGCTCGAAAAGGTGCCGGTTTATATGTTCAAACTGGCATTTAAAATAAAGGCATAAAATGGCTTTGAAAATTAACATAAAAAATTTGCCCCCGTACGCAAAAATAGCACTCTCTTTTGTACCTGCCGTTATTATCATCTGTGTTGTCATCTTTGTTTTTATTTTGCCCAAGAGCAAGGAGATTAAGGGACTCGAAACTAAAATATCAGCCCAGGAAAACGAAATAGCGAAAAATCAGGCAAAAGCTGAAAAGCTGAAGGAATTGACGTTAGAAAATGAGAGGCTGAGAAAAAGACTGGAGGAACTAAAACAGCAATTGCCGGAGGAGAAAGAGGTCTCGACGTTGTTGAAGCAGGTTTCCGACCTCTGCATCAGGTCGGGGCTGAAGATTGTGCTCTGGAAACCGGAGCAGAGGAAAGTTCATTCAAGCGGCATAGTTTACGAAATACCTGTGAAAGTTGAGCTTTCCGGCAGCTTCCATAGCCTCGGATATTTCTTCAGCAGCCTTACAAAGCTCAATCGGATAGTAAATATTTCCGATATAAAGCTGAGTGATCCCAAGCCGGAAAAAGGGAATGCTGTGTTAAAGATTGCGTTTACCGCTACGACATTTTCGGCAGTCCCGGAAGAAGAGATCGGAAAAGAGAAGGGTAAAGAGAAAAAGAAATGAAACACATAGGATATCTTTTTTTAATAATTTTCCTCGCGTTATCCTTCGGAGGTTGTGGAAAAGAGAAGGCCCCGGTGAAAACCCCTTCGGTTGAGAAGACCAGGCCATCCGAGGTAAAAAAGGAAAAAGAACCCGAGGAAGCCAAGAAGGTTGAGCAGGAAGAATACAAATATGACGCGCGAGGGAGGAGAGACCCCTTTTTGTCGCTCGTAGAAATAACAAAACAGAAGCCAATTAGGAAAAAAGGGGCGAGCCCCGTCGAGAGCTATGGTATCGATGAGATCAAGTTGTTGGCTATCGCCTGGAACAGCAGTAAACATTACGCCCTGATTATGCTGCCCGATAAGAAAACCTATACAATCACAGAAGGTATGACATTGGGCATGCAAGGCGGAAAGGTTCTGAAGATCACAAGAGATTCTGTTGTGATCAGAGAATATATAAAAGACTACAGGGGCGAAATAAAACCGAGAGATTCAATATTGAAACTCCATAAGGGGGAGGAAGAATGAGTCACTTATTAACATTAAAGTTAAGGGCAAAAAATACAATGTCAAGGAATAAAATGGACAACTTTAGGGCGTGCTGCTTATTCTCCCTGCTTCTTTGTTTTACCCTTGCCGCTCTTTTTGGTTGTGCGACTGCGAA
The DNA here is from genome assembly GCA_963716185.1 of Thermodesulfovibrionales bacterium. GTDB lineage: Bacteria > Nitrospirota > Thermodesulfovibrionia > Thermodesulfovibrionales > SM23-35 > CAVZMO01. Next base: position 1,210,614 of record OY970295.1, on the reverse strand, counting down.
GGTCAGTGATAAAGACTCTTTAAAGCCCCTGGAGGCTGCAGCCATAACCGGCATAGACGTGCAGGACAACGCGGTTACGATAACGGTAAATAAGCCTTTTATCTACACTATTTATAAGCCGGGTGACCCATATAAAATAGTTGTTGACCTTCCCGATGTAACTACCGGCGCCTTCAATAAAAAGCTCGTTTCCAATAAGACCGGAATAGTCGAGATAGTTCCGTCACAGATCAAGTCCCCGTCTGCGATGGCGAGGCTTGAAATGCTTCTTCAAACCCCTGCGTCGGTTGATCAGGAATATAAGAATAATGTGCTGAAAATCAAAATCAAAGAGGACCAGCCCGCGAAAAAAGACGAAACTGTGTATTCAAAAAAAGGGTTGTTCAAAGCAGGAGATGTTCCGGATCAGCCGCGAGAGGCGAAAGATGTCTCCACCCAAAAAATCGAGTCGGATCCGGATCTGCCTGTCCCGTCATCTCTGCCAAAGGCGACGGAGATAACCGATATATCCTTTGATGCGTCTGCGGACGCCGTTAAGGTCCTGATTAAGGGGAACGGCACAATGACTCCCAACGTCTTCCCTCTGGACAGCCGCATCGTAATAGATATTGCCGATGTGACACTTAAGGCCCCTGTCCCGGCAGGGGTAATTTCACCTGTGAAAGGGATACGTTCGGGGAAACATGATGGCAAGGTCAGACTTGTTATTGACCTTAGAGAAAAGACGACTTTTGATGTAACCTCAATAGGCGATACCATTGCAGTGACTTTTAAGAGGTCGGGGAGGGAGCCTTCTGATGTGTCCGCGACCCGGATACCCGGCGAAGGGACGGAGGCGCAAACCGAACCTGCGGCGGAAAAAACGGAGATCGAGGTACCCGCCGGGAGCAAATGTGAGGCCTATTGGGAAGGAAAAGAAAGAGTTAATTTTGATTTCCAGGACCAGGACATTGTTCCCATCTTAAGGCTGTTTGCCGATATCAGCGGATGCAACCTGTTCGTCCACCCGGATGTTAAAGGCAAGGCGACGATGAAATTCAGGGACGTCCCATGGAGGCAGGCATTTGATACCATCCTCAAAACCTTCAGTCTTGGCGCATCCAAGGAGGCGAACATTATAAGGGTTGCGCCGCTTAAGGTCTTTGCAGAGGAGAGCAAGGCAAAGAGAGAAGCGGCGGAGGCGGCAGTAAGTGCAGAACCTATGGAGACTAAAATATATCCGATCAGTTATGCCGATGTCGCTTTAGTAGAAACCGCTATCAAGAACTCGAAGATTTTAACTCCGAGGGGCAGCCTGAACGTGGACAAGCGCACGAGCACGTTGCTCGTAAAAGACGTCCCCTCGGTTTTCCCGGAGGTCGAAAGACTGCTTGCAACTCTCGACATACCTACCCCTCAAGTTTTAATCGAGGCCAGGATTGTCGAGATCAATAATGCTTATACATATGATTTAGGAATTCAGTGGGGACTAAACTTCCTGTCTACAAATACACTGACCTCCGTTGGAGGGTTGTCAGGGGTCCCGGCGCTCTCGACAGGTCCTTTCACAGGCAAAAATTTCCTCGTCGATTTTCCCGCAAAAAGCGTAGGGCCGCTCGCAGGCTCCGGTTTTTCCTTCGGGATGATCAACCCTTCAAAGACCTTAGGCCTGGACCTTCAGTTATCAGCTCTCGAGACAATGGGAAGAGGAAAGATTATATCCAACCCGAAGATTCTCACCGTAGACAATGGAAAGGCCAAGATCCTGCAGGGGCAGAGTATCCCGGTACGGAAACTGACAACGGAAGGTACGATCTCTACAGAGTTTAAGGATGTTGTCCTTGAATTGAATGTCACTCCCCATATAACTCCTGACAAATCTATCGGTATGGTAGTTGAGCTTAAGAAAGAGGACCTTGACTTTACAATACCGTCGGTGGAAGGAGTTCCGGGAACCCAGAAAAAAGAAGCGGACACCAGTGTCATTATAAAGGATGGAGAGACGGTTGTTATCGGCGGAATGTACAAAGTAACGACTAACGACTCAGTGTCGGGAGTCCCCGGCCTGAAGAATATTCCGATTCTCGGATGGTTGTTTAAGAGCGATACGAAATCAAGTAATACGACTGAACTCTTGATCTTTATTACTCCGAGGATTGTCGGAAAACTATAAGAATGCAGGATACACGATACAAGATGAAAGATACAGGCACGATACATGATACAGGATGCATGTAAACACATTGTATGCACTCAGGATGTATTAATATGACAACGTCATTGTGTCTATTCCTGTCATTGCGGCTTGTCCGCAATCCTTCTGGTTTTTCAGAAAGATTCCCGACAAGCGGGAATGACATTACCGCGGCTTTACATAGTAGCCGTCTAAGTATTGTGCATCGTGGATCATGGATCATGAACGAGGAGGGAAGATGAAAATAAAGTCATTATGGTTTATCGGTTGTTATTTGTCATTTATTGTTTTGCTCTTATACGGATGCGGTGGTGGGCCGGGCTCTCCCGGGAGTAATGGGACTGAAGACACGGGCGTTGTTTTGGATGCCACAATAACACCCGTTTATAATGGCGCCAATACGGTTGATGTCGATGCAGCTCAGGATGTGTGTGATCCGGGTCCGCCGCCAAAACTCGAGGTTTTTACAGACCACGATGCAACGGTGACGATAAATGCAAAGCTTTTAAATCCTAATGCACAATTTACTCCGGGGAACATATATATAGAGAAATATACCGTGGAATTCAGGCGTTCCACAGATTCTATCGGCGCGCCGCCAATCGAAAAAATCATCGATGGAACAGTAGGTACGCCGGTCGTCATCACTCCTCCCACAGGTACCGGAATAACCACGGTGACGACTACCGTTTCCTTTGTAGACCTGATTAGAAAAATGAAGTATTGGGATGATGTAAACAGCGGCGTTTTTACGTCAACTTCAAATGCCAGATTAAATAACTATACGGCTATATATACTTTCAAGGGTAAAAACGAGTTTGGAGACTCGTTTACCTTCACGGCAGAGACTGGCTTCGAGATCGGCGATTTCGATAATTGTGGTGGTTAAGTAATTATAGATTGGGAGGATAAGATGAAAAAAGTCATCATAGCAGTAATACTGCTGCTTTTATCGGTTGGCGCTTTTAGCTGCGGCGGAGGGGCCGGCTCGGCAGACACCCCCAAAGGGGAAAATCCGGGCACCCCGTCGATTGTCCAATTGTCGCCTTCTCAATTTGTGGCCCAGACAAACACTGTGATTACTCTCCATGCAAAGGTCCTTGACGGCAACGGAGCGCCCGTTGCTAATAAACGCGTTACATTTACGAATCTTTCTTCGATAGGCGTTCTAAGCTCAACGACTGCCGAGACAAGTGATGCCGGAATAGCGACGGTGACACTCAAATCAACCACTGACGGCTTTTCTACAGTGCAGGCGGAAGTCAATAAGGACGTGGGACAGGCGAGGGACAGAAAGACGATGATGTTCTCCTCAAGTACGCCTTTAATACAGACTGTCTCGCCCTCTCTGACCCTTTCAGTAGATGACGGTGACGGCACTCCAAATGAGCCGAATGATTTCAACCTTTTTAAAAGCACAAATGATGACAATCAGAGGATTATCACAGCGACTGTATCAGAAGGAGCATTTTTTATATTTGACAGTAAGGTTACTTTTGGGGCCGACCGGGCATTTAAGGTCGGCACTGACCCCGCAGCTACGTGCAGTGACGGAAGTGCAACCTGCGACGTTATATTCCCGACGGGTAATACCGCATTAACGAATAATTCCGGCGAGGCGTCTGTCCTGGTTGAAGTCGTGCCTACGGCGCTTTCGTCCATTGAGACAACTCTGAATATTACTGCCCAGGCCGATGTTGGAGCATTTAATCTTGTTACATTATTCCTGCACCCTGTTTTTGTACAATCAGTCACTGTTTCTGCCAATCCTCCAAGCGTTGCGTCCGGCGGCACGTCTGCGATAACGGCGCAAGCTTTGACTAACGCAGGGACCACGGTTCCTGACGGGACAACAGTGAATTTCGCTGTAACCCAGGGCACCGGGGGGGTCGAGCCGTTTGCCCAGACGACAAACGGTATAGCCACTGCTCAATTCCAAGCGCCGACTCTTGCAGCCGGTGCCTCTAATCAAACAGACCGTATAACAGCATCAGTGGGTGGACAACCGGTTCCGCTCCCTTCGACCATGGTAACTGTAATAGCGCCGGCTGCGCCGACACCTACACCCACGCCAACCCCGGCACTTGCCATAAATCCACCCACTGCTTCATCAATTGTAGGCATATGCGCCACTTTTACTTTCAAAATTACTGGAGGCACTTCACCATATACGATATCATCAAGTAATGTAAATCGGGCATTTAATGACAACGGAACTGGTAGCGGGACTGCTGGTGATTGTATCAGGAATGGAAGCGAGCTTGGAATCTGGTCTGGCTCTTCCATAACTGTCACAGTTCCGGCTCAGACCGCTGGTACGTGCAACGCCGGAACTTGTACCAATACAGGGGCAAGCTGTACGGTAGATGCCAATTGTGCTGCTGGCACTGCAACAGCAGGCACGGTAGATCTTAATGTCTCTGATTCGGCAGGCGGGACAGCTAAAGCGACGATAGTGATACAGTAGAAGAAAAGATATTGAAAAAAAAGGGGCGGATACCCCGCCCCTTTTAAAAAAATGAAGTGCTCTGAACGGAGATGAAGAATATGAATGGCAAAGCATCTTGTAAAGGAGTGAGACCATGAAGAAATTATTATACCTTTTGATGGGCTTGATTCTTGTCGCAGCGAGCGGTGTTAATAACTCCGCAAACGGCTCCACGGATAATTTGAAGGCCGGTGCTTCAGCAGGAATGGACGGCATTAAAGTGACCGCCCAGTCCATTATCTCTCAGATGGCGAATGGTAATTACAAAGAAGGCGAGCTGCTTGTCAAATTTAAGTCCGGCGTTGTGACTTCATCTTCTCTCAAAGTCCATAAGGCTATGAACGCATCTGTAATCAGGGGATATACGATCGTCCCTGAACTGCATCATGTTCAGTTACCAAAGGGTTTGTCCGTGCAGGATGCGATACAGCAATATATGTCTGATCCGAATGTGGAATATGCGGAACCTAATTATATGAGGTGTGCTTCTGTTAAACCGAACGACACTTATTTTGGAGATCAGTGGGCTTTGCTCAATACGGGCAAGTATGCCAACGGTACACGCGGCGCAGATATAAAGGCCACGAAAGCATGGGATATTTCTACCGGGAATAGCGCTGTTATAGTTGCCGTTCTCGATAGCGGTATAGATTATACCCATGAGGATTTGGCGAGTAATATATGGAGAAATGCGGGCGAGACCAATTGCTCTGACGGAATTGACAATGATAATAATGGATTCGTAGATGACTGCAAGGGATGGAATTTTGTCGACAACAATAATGACCCATTCGATGATCTCGACCACGGCACGCATGTTGCGGGAATAATAGGCGCTGTCGGCAACAATGGTGTCGGTACAGCAGGCGTTATGTGGGACGTTCAATTAATGCCGGTGAAGATTTTTGATGCAACTACCACTCTGTCAGGTGATTGTAACAGTGTATTTGCATCGGATGAAATTGCGGGCATTCAATATGCAGTCAATAATGGGGCAAGAGTAATAAATGCAAGTTTCCATGGTGAAGGCTTCTGCCTTTCTGAAATGGACGCTATCTCTAATGCAGATGCTCATCAAGTCTTGTTTGTTGCGGCAGCAGGGAATGAAAGCAACAACAACGACTTGGCCCCTGCTTACCCTGCAAGCTACAATCTTCCGAACATTATTTCCGTTGCTGCGACCGACCAGGATGACAGAAGATTACCCTTCAGCAATTTCGGTCTGAATTCTGTTCACGTGGCCGCACCCGGAGTATATATCTTAAGCACTGTTCCGAATAATTTGTTTTCGGATTTTTCGGATAAACAATTCTTTGCCGGCACATCCATGGCTGCTCCTCATGTTTCCGGTCTGGCAGGGTTGTTGTTCGGTTATTATGACGGTATTCATAATACCCTATTCGACCACCATCAGGTCCGCCAGACAATATTGAATTATGTGGATAGAAAGCCGACGCTTGACGGCTGGATCCAGACTGGCGGAAGAATTAACGCGTTCCGGTCAATTTCATCTTTATTGGCCCCTACGAATCTCAGGGTCAGGTCTGCTTCAGCATCGGCTATCAGACTAAAATGGTCGGATAACGCAACCGGCGAAACAGGTTACAGCGTTGAGAGAAGCACCGATGGGATCAATTTCGCAGTGATAAGGACATTGCCGGCAAATACTAAGTCTTTTACCGACACCACTGTCATACATGGTACAACATATACTTACAGAGTAAGGGCCTTTAATGATATCTCCGAGTCTTTTCCTTCAAATCCTGTTTCAGTCTCGCCGAGAAGAAGCATTCGGGCGCTGGAAGAGGCTGTTCCATAGGCGGGAAGCAGAATGTGATAACGGAAACTTATACAGTATATTATTCGCGTTGTCGGGAACCCCTAATCACCCCGGAAAGATTCTCGCTCCCGGCGAGTCGCTGAGGTGACCTGACAAGCCGGGATGAGAAGTAAAACGCTTATCAACTCAATCGCCACTCAAGGGGTATGCTTTTGTTTGTTGTTGCAGCGCAAATCCTTAGTGTTTACTTTAAGTTTCATTTTTTAATAACATATTTTAATGTGGAGCATTAGCCTCCTTAAAGGGAGAAACATATTTTATCTGAACATTGCCATAAGTGTAATGCTTTTCATATCGATACTTTTTCTTGCCCGTGACATCGCCTCCAACTATTTTGAAGATAATTCTTTAAAGAAAGAAATACCCCCGCCGGCAATGGCCGCCGCCGCGCAGCAAAAGAAGAAACTTGAAGATTATGCGCCGATACTGAAAAATAATCCTTTTGGATTTCCCGGAGGCGAGATAAAGCCTCTGACGGTAGCTGCGGGCAATAGAGTACAGCAGACGGATATTGCGTTGGTCGGAACGGTTGTGGGGCCTAAGGAACTCAGTTACGGTATTTTTAAGGACAATTCAGGGGTGCAGGAGGTATTCAAGATAGGAGAGTCGGTATTCGGCGTTGGAAATCTTTATGCCGTTAAAAGGGAGAGGGCGATTCTAAGGAAGGGGTCGGGATTAATAGATATCCCCCTTGAAGATGTGAAGGTGAAGGAGATAACAAAACAAGGCTCCGCAGGCGGTCCGTCATCCTCGGCCTTTGCCAGGAAGATCGGAAGGGGGACTTATGTTGTTGACCAGACGAGTCTCCAGCAGACGATTGCAAACCCGGGCCAGATGATGACGGACGCGAGGCTCAGACCCAATATTACCGATGGAAAAGAGGAGGGATACGTTTTGAGTGAGGTCAAGCCCGGAGGCATTTATCAGAGCCTCGGTCTGCAGGACGGCGATGTGCTTTTAAGGATCAATGATTATGATATTTCGAATCCTGAAAGGGCCCTCCAGGCATTCACCGCGCTTAAGGGTCTGGAGAGGGTCCAGATCGATTTAATAAGGTCCGGGTCTAAGATGACAATGACTTATCAGATAAAGTAATATAAGGCTGAGGCGCATAACGATTATAAAGATCATGAAGACTCTTAGAAACTCATTAACCGTACTCGCGCTACTTCTTTGCGTAATATCTTTTCTCTATTATCTGCCATTTAATAAAGTAGCCGAATCAGATGCGCAGACAGATTCACCTGGGAGAAGAACAGAAGCGGCTGCGAGCAAAGAGACCAGCGCCGCGAAGGTCCAGGGCAGGGAGAAAAAGGTTTCTTTCAATTTTGTAGATGTCGATATATCTGCAGTAGTGAAATTTATCAGTGAGGTTACAGGCAAGAATTTTGTATTCGATGACAAGGTAAAAGGGAACATCACCATTATTGCTCCTTCCAAACTTTCGGTGGATGAAGCATTTGATCTGTTTACGTCTGTCCTGGAACTTAAAGGCTTTACGGTCATACCTTCGGGAAAGATATACAAAATCGTCTCGATTTCGCAGGCAAAGCAATCCGGGACCGAACTCCTTGAAGGCGGAGGAGCGTCAATAAATGACGCATATATTACAAGACTAATTCCGTTGAAATCGATATCAGCTTCAAAGGCGATGAGTTTCTTTCAGCCACTGATCTCAAAGGAGGGGCATATCTCCTCCTTTGGCCCCGGCAATATGCTGATGATCGTCGATTCCGCATCGAATATCGAGAAGATTCTCAAAATCATCGAGGCGATTGACAAGCCCGGCGTTGAGGAACCGGAACTTGTGCTACTCAAATATGCTAACGCCGAGGATGTGGTCAAGATTATTACCGAAGCTCTTGTTTCAACTGGTAAGAGTCAGCCCTACGCTGTACGTTCGCCGAGGATGGGCGAAGCGGCTGCGGTTTCCGTGGAAGAAGAAAAGCCAAATGTCTTTGCCGATAGCAGATTAAATGCGGTCGTAATGGTAGCCGGCAAGCAGGAAAAGGATGCGATGAAAAGGATGATCGTCCTTCTTGATGTTCCTCTGCCCGAGGCGACCAGCAAGATCAACGTCTTTTTTCTCGAATATGCCGATGCGACAGAGCTTTCAAAGGTATTGGAAAGCATGCTTACCGGAATCTCATTACAGGCAAAGAGCGGACAGGCTGCCCAGGCCGGACAACCTCCCAAGAGTCCCTTTGAATCCGGCGGGAAAATAACCATCACTGCTGATAAGGCGACCAATTCCCTGATCGTTATAGCTTCGCCGGCGGACTATCAGAATCTCCTTCAGGTGATAAAACAGCTTGATAAAAGAAGAAGACAGGTCTATGTGGAAGCGATGATCATTGAGGCGTCTATAGATAAACTGAGAGACCTCGGGACAAAATGGAGGCTGACTGCCAAGAAAGACGGGAACCCTGTAGCTATCGGCGGGTTCGGCACTATAGATAATACTGCAATGCAGAACATTGTTTCGGGACTGACGGGTTTTACTGCCGGGGGATTGGGGAACTTTCTCAATGTTCCGATAACAACGATAGGCTCAGATGGGACAACTACAACCACGACTCTCACCGTACCGGGGTACGCCGCCCTCTTCAGCCTGAACGAGTTCAAGAATACTGTCAATGTCCTGTCGACTCCACAGATACTCACATCTGATAACAAAGAGGCGGAAATCGTTGTCGGGGAGAATGTACCCTTTATAGCGCAGAGGGAGCGGGACCTTACCACTACCAATACGGTCCTTAACTCTATTGATAGAAAGGACGTGGGTATCACTTTAAGGCTCACGCCCCAGATTACCGAGGGTGACTATGTGAAACTTGACCTTTATCAGGAAATATCTGCCTTGACGCAGAACCAGTCCGACGCTATTCTGATCAATGTCGGCCCAACCATAACCAAGAGGTCGACAAAGACTTCCGTTGTGGTTAAAGATAATCAGACCGTAGTAATAGGCGGGCTGATGCAGGAACAGGAGACGCAGAGCGTGACAAAGATACCTATACTTGGCGATATACCTATCCTCGGATGGCTTTTTAAACAAAAGAGCATAGAAAAACAGAAAACCAACCTCTTAGTGTTCCTTACCCCCCATATAGTGAAAGGAGCCGAGCAGCTTTCGAGACTGACGGATACGAAAAAAACAGACTTCGCAAAGGCCGACAATAGATACGCCCAGGGAGAGCTGCTTATTAAGTTCAGGACGGGTACTCCTGAAAACAGAATGTCAGAGATATTGTCCGGTGAAGGAGCTTCAATTATATCGGAACTAAAACCCAGAGAACTTTATCGTGTAAGACTCAGGAAAGGCCTGGACGTCACGGAGGCGATCAAGAGATTCAATAATTACGGGGAAGTTGAATACGCAGAACCGAATTACATCCTGAAGATGCAATGAAGTTATGGAAACCATTGACACAATAAAGGATGAAGACGTAGAAGTCTCCCTTTTGAACAATATCCCTCTCAGTTTTGTAAAGAACAATCAAATATTCCCGATAAGGAGTAACAATTCCGAGCTTGTCGGGGCGGTTACAGACGAGAAAGGATCGCTCGCCCTGTGCGAGGCGGCGAAAGTCCTCGGTTTGAAACCCAGGGCTCTAAAAGCGTCTGCCGGCGTTATCCTTGATGCAATTAACAGGTTTTATGGCCAGATGGGTTCGGCGGAAGAGGTAATGGACACTATCGCAGGAGAAGATCTTTCATCTGTTGCAACAGAATTTGAGGCCCCGAAAGACCTGCTCGAATTAACAGAGGAGGCCCCTATTATAAGGCTCCTCAATGCGCTTCTTTTGCAGGCAGTCAAGGAACGGGCGAGTGATATCCATATCGAACCTTACGAAAAAGAACTTGATGTGAGATTGAGGATCGACGGAGTGCTGCATAAAGTATTGACTCCGCCCAAAATAATTCAGGATGCCCTTATAAGCAGGATAAAGATAATGTCCAGTCTCGATATAGCCGAGAAAAGGCTGCCTCAGGACGGAAGGATAAGACTCCTGTTAGGAGGCAGAGACATCGATATTAGGGTTTCGGTAATACCTACATCTCATGGTGAAAGGGCGGTACTGAGACTTCTCGACAGAAGGCAAGGGCTCATCGGCCTTTGGGAGGTCGGGTTCGGCAAGGAGGACGGAAGCAGACTCGAAGGATATCTGCAGAGACCCGACGGCATCATACTTGTTACTGGTCCTACGGGCAGTGGTAAAACCACGACCCTTTATGCGGCGCTGAACAGGATCCATACGGAAGAAAAAAATATTATTACTGTGGAAGATCCGATTGAATACCAATTGAAGGGTATAGGCCAGATACATGTGAACCCTAAAATCGGTCTCACCTTCGCCTCCGGGTTAAGATCCATATTGAGGCAGGACCCGGACGTCATCATGGTGGGTGAGATAAGAGACCTGGAAACTGCGGAAATGGCGATGCAGGCGTCACTGACCGGCCACCTCGTTTTGAGCACGCTCCATACCAACGATGCTCCGAGCGCACTCGTCAGACTTATTGATATGGGAATCGAGCCGTTCCTCGTAGCGTCATCCCTGTCGGTCGTCCTCGCACAGAGACTCGTGAGGACCATATGTCAATATTGCAGGGCACCCTATAGCCCCACTGATATCGAACGGTCTTACTTTAATACTCCTCCCGAGACATTATATCGCGGGGCGGGATGCGAGAAATGTAAGGGCAAGGGCTATTACGGAAGGACCGGGATCTTCGAACTGCTTGTAATAGATAATGACATCAGGCCTATGATCACAGACAAAATCGATTCTCAGAGCATTAAAAATTATGCAATTTCAAAAGGCATGAAAACCCTTCGCCAGGACGGCATAGAAAAGGTTATAGGCGGCGTTACGACCCTTGAGGAGGTTTTGAGGGTCACCCAGAAGGATTATGCCGATATTTCAGTATAAAGGTTACAGGAACGACGGCTCTGATGCTGCAGGGACAATCGAGGCCAGCAGTCAAAAAGATGCGGTCTTAAAGCTTAAGGAGTCAGGTCTTTATCCGAAGAATGTAAAAGAAGCTGTATATAAAGGCAGGTCCGGTTTATTCCGCAAGCACGATGTATCCTTACTTCCGTCAACCACAAGGCAGTTATCCACTCTTCTGTCGTCGGGTGTGACTTTAATGGAGGCCCTAAGCTCGATATCCGAAGAGAATAAAGGGTTCTGGAGGAATGTGCTGGTGGATATAAAAGAAAGGGTCGCAGCCGGTTCGAGTCTTTCAAAAGCGCTTGATGAATATAACAGTATCTTCCCTGAATTTTATATGAATATGGTCGCTGCCGGAGAGGCGAGCGGAAATCTTGACAGGGTTCTCAGCCGTCTGGCTGATTTTCTGGAATCACAGGACAACCTCAAATCAAAAGTAAGGACGTCGATGATTTATCCGGTTTTTATGATCTGCGTGGGTTTTGTTGTTCTTTCTTTTCTGTTTACTTTTGTCATTCCTAAGATAACAAAAATATTTGAGGATACACATAGCGCTCTTCCGTTTATCACTGTCGTGCTGATAACCGTCAGCAATATTTTTCTGCACTACTGGTGGCTTTTAACGGGCTTGCTTTTGGCGGGCATATTCTGGATTAAAAGATTGACTGAAAAGAACAGATTGTTCATTGACGGCCTGATTGTGCGCCTGCCCGGAAATGTGGCACAGAGTCTTTATTTCGGACGGTTTGCACGGACCCTGGGTTTTTTACTCGAGGGGGGACTCCCTGTTCTCAGGGCGCTTGATCTTTCTGCGAAATCCATCGGCAATAAGCTGATCGAAATGAAAGTAATCGAAGCCGCCAAACGGGTTGCCGAAGGGGCGAGTCTGTATTCGTCCCTTGAAGGCTTTCCGCCGGTTCTCTTACAACTCATTTCGACGGGTGAAAAGAGCGGACAGTTGATCGAGATACTGAAGAAAACAGCTGATTCCTATGAAGAAGAATTTTCAAGGAGGGTGCAGAAGGCGCTGTCCTTTCTCGAACCCGCGATGATCCTCCTGATGGGATTCATCGTGGGGATCATAGTTCTTGCAGTACTTCTGCCGATATTCCAGATGAATCAGCTGATAAAATGACGATTTATGATTCACGATGCAGGATACATGATGCAGAAATTTCATTACATACCCCTTAATCCTCTCTTGATAGAGGAGAAATTAAATGTAGGAGTCCCCTCTAAAAAGAGGGGCATGGGGGTGAAATGAAATTATTGGAACGGAGTTTACTGTGAATAATTAGGAGAAGGAGGAGTTCATGAACAATAGGAAAGGTTTTACATTACTCGAGATAATTGTGGTTGTGTTTATTATCAGTCTTCTGGCGGCTATTGTAGCGCCGAAGATAATAGGCAGGACTGATGATGCCCGAATTGCACAGGCGAAGGTCCAGATAAAGAATTTCGAGACGGCAATCAAGCTCTTTAAGCTCGATAACAGCTTTTATCCAACTACGGAACAGGGACTTGAAGCGCTCATAGAAAAGCCTGTATCCGGACAGATACCGCAGAAATACAGGGAGGGTGGATACATCGAACAGAAGAAGGTTCCGCTTGATCCCTGGGGTAATCCCTATATATATATTTGCCCCGGAATACACGGCGATTACGACTTAATCAGTTACGGCGCCGATGGAAAAGAAGGCGGGGAAGGAAAGAATGCCGATATCGACAGCTGGGACATGCAGTGATAATGCTAAATTCCGGATGAAAAATGAAAAATACAAACCAAACAGTCCCAGATTTTTTTTGAAATTTATGCAACGTTATTTACACAGGGGTTTCACCCTTCTCGAGCTCGTAGTCGTTTTATTCATCATATCACTCGTCGCCGCGGTTGTTTTGCCTTCTTTTGCGGGGTTCGGAGAAGGCAAACTCAAATCTGAAGCAGGGGAAATCGCCTCGATATTGAGATATTTGAATGACAGTGCTCTGTCGAGGAAGGAGACTTATTTGTTAAAACTTGATATAGATAAGGATCTGGTGTCATGGACAGGACCCGACGGCGAAAAGAAGAAAAAATTTGATGATATAACAGGCGTGACAACAGAATCAGCAGGAATGGTTTCGAGGGGCGAACTAACTTTTTTATTTGAACCGTTGGGTGTTCGCGAAAATCTCAGCATTCATATGAGCAGAGGAGACAAAAATATTTCAGTTACCTTAAACCATTTAAGCGGAAGAGTGAAGATCATAGATAAGGATGAAGGATGAAAATGGAATGCTGATAAAAAGTAATATTTTTTCTTTCATCCTTCATCCTTCATCCTTCATCCTTCCTAAAAAGGGTTTTACTCTCCTTGAGGTCTTGATCTCTCTGGCCATCGTCGGCGGGCTCCTGATAACACTTATATATACTCTTAACTATCACTTGGGTCTTGCCGAAAGGCAGAAGACTGTCACCGTCGCAACCCTTCTCGCAAAGAATAAAATTGCCGATTTGGAAAGAAGCCCTGAAAATGACAAGGGCGCCTTTGATCCGCCTTATGATAATTATACATATGAAACCTCTGTTAAAGAGTCGCCTTATATCGGTGTGTCCGAAATCGCCGTTGTTGTGAAAGCGGAAAACGAAGTGGTGGAACTCAATGAGTTTATCTCCAGGTAAAAGGGATTTATTACCCCCCCCTTTGCCCCCCCTTACCAAGGGGGGGCAAAGGGGGGGTGGGTTTACCCTCTTAGAAATTCTTATCGCTGTTGCGATACTCTCGATTGTCCTTGCTGCAATCTACAGCACTTTTTTTTTAAGCCAGAGGGCGATTGAGGGCATGGACGAATCGATGTTAAAACTGCAGGAATCAAGAAGGGCAATAGACATCATGCGATGTGAACTGGATTCCGCTTTGTATAATAAAAAAGATACTGCCACCTTTTTGAAAATACAGGATAGAGATATCTACGGCAAACAGGCCTCGCAGCTTTCATTTACCGCTTTTTCTATGCTGAGGCCCGGCCTTTCGAGGCTCTCATATTATATTGAAAACGCCGACGGCAAATTAAATCTGTTGAAAAAGATAGATTCGCCTTACAGTAATAAGGAAGCCGAAGGGACCGGCATTATCGAGGACCTGGAGGCGTTTACCGTTGAAGCAAAATACAATGATAAATGGGTGAAAACATGGGATACCGATATCAACAAGGGAATACCTGATGAAATAAGGATCGGCCTGACCATATCGATTAAGGGAGAAAGTGTGACACTTTCCGATATATCAAAGCCGAGGATCGATAGACCGATATGATAATACATCTCAGAAATCAGGAAGGCATAGCGCTGGTAGTGACCCTGCTGGCAGTAGTTCTTATTACAACCATGGTAGTAGAATTTTCATACGGAGTGTATACCGGCACGAACAATCTATACAACTGGAGAGATTCGCAGCGCCTTTCGGTAATGGCAAAATCAGGCATAAATGTATCTGCCAGGTTTCTGTCGGACTGGTTGAATGGGAAAACTTTTTCATATCCGGGTTCGATGGATTTCCCCGTAGAAAATCCCTTTGAAGACTTTTCCGGGGCTATAATAGTTAGAATTGAGGATGAAAGTTCCAAATTCAATATCAATTCCATAGTCCCTGAAAATCAGATTGTGGATACGAATGATGATCGGAGCCCCTATAATATGTTCAGAAGGCTTCTTGCTGTTCTGTCATTAGACGAAAAAATTGCGGATAGAGTGGCAGACTGGATCGACCGCGACAGCGAATCGAGACTCCCCGATTCAGAAATCGGTTCAAAAAATTTGCCTTTCGACAGTGTTGATGAACTCCTGTTGGTCAATGGAATAAGCCGAAAGGATTATGATACATTATTGCCGTATATAACTGTTTATGGAAACAGGGATGCCCCTGAAGTCAACATTAATGGCGCTGAAGGGCCTGTTCTGAGAAGTCTTTCGAAGGATATGACGGAAGAAGATGCAAAAAGGATAATTAAATACCGGGAAAGCAGTCCATTCCTGGACACAACCGATCTATTCAAGGTTTCAGGGTTCGCCGGTCCTAAAGGGCAGCCACTAATGAATAAGATAACAACCAAAGGGACAGTTTTTTCGATAAAATCCGTTGCCTCGTCCGGCGGGGTGAAAAGGATAATCGAAACAGTCTTCGATACATCAACCCGAACGATTAAATACTGGAAGGAATACTGATGGGCAAATCTCTATTCATCGATATAAAAGACGGTGGATTAAGCATACACACATTTGAGGTGAGGGGGGGAAAATGTAATTTGAAGGAGAGCAGAAAGTTTACCTTGTCCGGAAAGTACGATTTCAATGCCGATGACATATTCGCAGAAAGCATAGAAAATGCCTATTTGAGTTTGCCCCTCAGCTTCTTAAATTTCAGGATAATAGACCTTCCTTTTTCCGATAAAGACAGGATCAGGGAGATACTCCCATTTGAGCTTGACGGAATGATATTGGGCGGACCGGAGAGTGTTATTTTCGATGATATTATTGTGGGGGCATCGGATGGCAAACACCAGGTCCTCGCAGTATATCTGGAAAAGCATGTCATGAAAGAGATCCTTGAAAAATTGAAATCACACAACGTGGACCCCGTGTGCGTCACGTCTATAGAACTTAAAAATTCGGTCGGGAATTTTAGCCCGGCGAAACTCCTTTCTCCTGTTACGCTGAAAGACGAAGATAGAATCGCGCTCGCGGTTGAAGAGATGAAAGCGCCGACCATAAATTTAAGGAGAGATGAATTTTCATATACCCGGGACATAGAGAAAACCAATAAATCTTTGAGAGTTACCGCATCGCTCCTGATATTCATTGCGCTCGTTTTCGGTTCAGATGTATTGCTCAAGGTTATGTCTGCGCGTCACGAGATTGCGTCCTTAAGAAATGAGATGCGGAAAGAATACCAGGAGATCTTCCCGGGAGAAAAAAATATAATGAATGAGCTTTACCAGCTTAAGTCACATATGAAGGAACTGCAGGACAAGGAGAATGTTTTTGTCGGCGTCAGCCCTCTCACCCTGCTCTCAAAACTTTCCATGATAGACAGGCAGGGCGCGGTCATCAACGAGGTTACAGTGGATAGAGACAATATTTCCCTGAAAGGCGAGGCACAGTCCCTGGGCGATATTCAGAAATTTCAGGATAAACTGAAACAGGTATTTGACGGTGTGGATATAGCCGATTCGAGGGCCTCTGCACAAGGCAGAATGATGTTTACAATAACAGCCAGGGAGAAAAGGGCTTGGACGAATTAATGAAGCATAAACGGCTTCTCTTTTTTATATCCGGATCGATAGTCTTTATAATAATGTTGACGATTTTGATAAATCTCCTCTCTTCGGAGAGAAGAGAATTGGAACTATTGAAGAGTCAACGAAAAGAGATGGCGGCGCTGAAGAGTGAATTCTTGTCTCTCAGACAGAGGATCAATGCCGTTGAAGGCAAAAAAAACCTGTCAAATGTCCAGGGTGTCGTCCAGGCTGTTGATGATGTGTTTTCCTCTGTCGGGTTGAAGGACAAAGTAAAGACGGTTAAATCCACGGGAAAAAAGGAAATTCGAGATGGATTTGAAGAAGAGGCTGATATATATTTGGAAAAAGTAACGATGAATGAAATGATAAATATTTTTTACAGGATCGAAAATGCGCCGATGGTATTAACAGTAAAAAGGGCCGTGGTAAAGAAATCTTTTGAAAATCCTGAACTCTTAAATCTCTCCTTATCTATTTCTTTTTTGAAAACTAAGTGAAAAAAATACTTATCGTTCTCATCGGCATGCCGGTTCTTTTCTGGTCCGTCTGGATAGTGTTCCCTGAAAAAGTTATACAATCGATTGTAGAAAATTCAGTTACTGACGGGAGAATTAACGTGGAGGTCAGGGACATTCAAAAAGGGCTGTTTTATAATTTCAGAGTTGGAGACCTGGTCGTGAAAGGCTTCGGGGGCGAGTTGGTCTCTCTAAGAAATATTCATGGACGTATAAATCCTCTGGGCCTTGCCAGGCTGCGTCTGGAACTCTCAATCGACGGCGGCGTCGGGCCGGGAGATATATCGGGCCGTATGGATTTTAATGCGGGCGGGACTCAGGCTGTGTTTGAATTTAAAAATGTAAGAATGAACGATATGCCTTTATTTAAACGCGCAGGGATAAAAGGGACGGGGACGGTTTCCGGAAGATTTTCACTCGCCGGCGATAAGGGGCATATGGAGTTCATTACCGCAGATGCGAGTTTTGAGCCGTCCCTTCGCTCAGGGATTAAGGTGCCTCTGAATTTATTCCAAAGTATATCGGGCTCCATAGACGTAAGGGAAAATATCATGTATATCACTTCCATATATCTTGAGGGGAAAGATGTAAATGCAAGACTAAAAGGCAACATAAAAGCTAACACTATGGATCTGACTATGGAATTAATGCCGGGCAGAACTTTTATAGAAAACCCCTTATTCCTTAATGAATTCGACAGATATAAGGTTTCCCCCGGGTATTATCTGATTCCTGTACGAGGCGATCTTTCTCTGTGAGAGGTGCTATGAGGTATATTTTTTTGATTCTTGTTGTGCTGGGCCTGACTTCCTGCGGAGGAAATAATGCCGTCAAGAGAACTCCTTCAATCTATAAGGAAGGCGAAATAATCGTCAAGTTTAAACCGGGAGTCCGCGAGGCGCAAAAGTATAGTGCCCACGATGCCGTAAGCGCAAAATCAATAAAAGAGATAGGGCCCGGAGGATTTGAAAAGATCAGGCTTGCCCGGGGTATAACTGTGGAAGCGGCCATAGATGCTTACAGAGGAAACCCCGCTGTAGAATACGCAGAGCCGAACTATATTGTAAAAGCGGCTGCAGTTCCCGATGATAAGAGGTTTAGCGAGCAATGGGGGTTGCTTAATACAGGACAGGTCGTAAACGGCTTGGCCGGAAATGCTGGCGCCGACATTGATGCTGCCGGGGCATGGGACCTCATAAAAGACTCGTCCGTGGTGATTGCGGTAATCGATTCGGGGATCGATCATAACCACCCTGACCTTTCAGCTAACCTGGTAGCGGGCTATGATTTTGTTGATAACGATAATGACCCGGATGACCTTAACGGTCATGGTACCCATGTCGCCGGCATTATCGGAGCTGCCGGAAATAATTCAATAGGAGTGGCAGGTGTTAATTGGCATGTGAAGATCATGCCCCTGAAGGTGCTTGATCAAAATGGAGAGGGGACTGTCGCCGACGTTATAGAAGCAATAGGATTCGCAGCGACAAATAACGCGAAAATTGCCAATATGAGTTTTAGCGGAACGGATTTTTCTCAGGCCCTTCATGATTCGATAAAACAATATCCGGACATCCTCTTCATTGCGGCTGCCGGCAACGATCAAAGTTCAACGCCGGAGTACCCTGCGGGTTTCGGCCTGCCCAATATTATTTCTGTGGCTGCGACCGACCGGAACGACAACCTGGCGGCATTCTCGAATTACGGGGCCTCTGTGAATGTGGCTGCGCCCGGCACTGATATACTGAGCACCATACCCCCCTTTATAACGGCAATAACTTACAGCGGAATATACAAAATTGTCTACCTGTCATACGGATTCGAATGTATCAGGGGCTCATCCGCTCAAACCGCTGTTATGCAAAAGATATTGAGCGTTGAAAGCGTGTCACCCGGTGAAAGTATACTCCTTGTTGATGACGATGGAGGAGGTATGTATGAAACTTACTATGTCCAGGCCCTTCGAACTCTTGGATACACCTTTGATATTTATGAGGTGCCTTCTAATAGTGACGGACCTGCTTCTGCCAGATTGAACAACTACAAACTTGTAATATGGTTTACAGGTGGGGAATCTAAAAACACTCTGACACAGACGGACCAGGTGAACCTTCAGTCATATCTGGATAACGGAGGACGTCTTTTTATGTCAGGTCAGGATGTGGGATTTGATATCGGGTCAAGTAACTTTTATCAGAATTACCTTCATGCTTTATATATAACAGACGATGCGCTCGGGGCGTTTTACACCGGAATTAATAGTTTTGACGGGCTCTCGGTTGAATTAGAATCGGTCTGCCGGGACAGCGCCTCTAACCAATATCTGCCGGCGGTTGACGCGGTGAAACCTTTCGGTCAGGGCAGCTCCTCTGCTTTTTACATCCAATATAACGACGCCTACCAGTTCCTGGACGGCACTTCCATGTCAACCCCGATAGTGTCCGGTGTTGCGGCCTTGGTGGCCGCTTACTACACGGATTTCAACGCTGTTCAGATAAAAGGAACAATTTTAGGTTCAGTTGATTTAAAACCGTCTCTTCATGGGAAAATAAGTTCAGGCGGAAGGGTAAACGCTTACAGGGCGCTTGCCTCACTTGTACCGGCCTCCGCTCTTAATGCTGCGGCACAATCGGGAACGACGGTTGTCCTTGAATGGACAGACAATTCCACCGGAGAAACAGGTTTTAAAATAGAAAGGAAGGATGACGACGGGCAGTTCGTACAGATTGCGACGGTCGCGGCAAATCAGACAACATATACAGATAGAGGTCTTAAGGGTGGAAGGACTTATGTGTACAGGGTCAGGGCTTTTAATGCTGTTGCAAACTCTTCCTATTCTAATGAGGCATCAATAACTTTGCCGGGTGGCCAAAAAAGCAGTAACGGCAGCGGCGATGGCTGTTCGATAGGCGCTGTTAATAGTTATCAAACAGAAGCAGCGGATACCGTAGTTTTCTTGTCACCTTTAATAGTTATTTTCATAATCAAGAGATTGAGAAAAGTTAGACATTAATTCACAGATTTTATGGATGACGGCAGATACAGCATTTTCGCTCATTCTCGGCCAAGTGAGGATCGGGCCTGCGAGACAGATTCTCTTCGAAAGAATTTAATCCGCTCAAATGCTGTATCTGCCGTGAATTCTGTCAACCCCAAAACTGCAATTCACTAAATATCCGGGGAGGCATGGTGGCAGAAAAAGCTTGACAGCAGCACCTTTGTGGGCGGTCTGATATCAAGGCCGCCTGGATATTTTTATTCAGAAGAAATATATGGCATAGAAAACCCAAATTCTGCATTGTCAGGGTTTTTATGTCACTATGCCTGCCTGAATCTGAGATCAACCGCATTCTTCGGGTCAATAATGGAAGTTGATAATAAATCCGCTGCTCAGTTTTGGTAGTTTATTTATTGAACATTGAGGTCTGATAAACCAGGTTTGCAAGCAGGTGGAATATTGTTCCCGGAAGTATGTTGTTTGTCTTCGTATAGAGCCATCCCATTACCAATGACGGTAAAAAGCTGAAGAGCGATATCCATTCTTCCGAGAAAACGGCCTTTGGCAGATGGGCGAGAGCAAATAAGAGGCTTACCAGTAAAATAGCCTTCAGGTTTCTTCCCATCGAATCCTGAAGAAATCCCCTGAAAAAGAATTCTTCCGGCAAGGAGACGCTTAAAAGCTGAAAGATCACATAATAGGCAGTAACTGATTTTATGTTGCCTCCCAATAAGAGATGATAGGGCAAAAGAAGAATCGCTGAAACAACAAGTCCTAACAGCAAACCTTTCAGCGAAAAATTTATCTTGACATGGTGGCCCGCTATTATCGGAAATATCAGCATCAGAACGGGCAATGAACTGTAATAGATACTGTTTGCGGGTTTTGTTTCATGCAGGATAAGAGATAAAGTCAGTATGATAAGATAACCGGAAACAGCCTTTATGTTCATCCATAAATGATCAACTCTAAGCAATTATTTTGTCAATTCCATAATCCTGCTGCACCCGCAAAATTGTGCCAAAACTATGGTATACTCAAAAAATATAAGGCTATGACCATCCTAAGATACCTAACAGCAGGCGAATCGCATGGGAGGGCTCTTGTCGGCGTGATCGAAGGGATTCCAGCGGGACTTTCCCTATCCGCCGGAGACATTGACGGAGACCTTAAAAGAAGACAAATTGGTTACGGCCGCGGCGGCAGGATGAGGATAGAATCCGACCATGCTGAAATCCTGTCAGGCGTGAGATGGGGCAGGACCATAGGTTCGCCGATAACCCTTTTTGTCGAAAACAGAGATTATAAAAACTGGCTTCAGGGTATGTCTCCCGATCCTGAGGCAGATGGTTCAATCCCTGCCTTAATAAAGCCGAGGCCGGGCCATGCGGACCTTTCAGGCGCTATGAAATACAACCACCACGATATGAGAAATATTCTTGAACGTTCAAGTGCGAGGGAGACTGCTGTGCGGGTAGCGCTCGGCGTGATTGCAAAGAAATTTTTGTCCGAATTCGATATTATGATCGGCAGCTATGTCGTCCAGATAGGCGGGATCGGGATGCGCGAGGCAGAGTACATGATACGGGATGACAAAAAAATGCATGCTCTTTTTGCAAAGGCCGAAAAATCTCCTGTAAGATGCCCGGATGATGAGGGTTCCAAAAAGATGGTTAAACTGATAGACAGTGCCATGAAAGAGGGAAACTCTCTCGGCGGAATATTTGAGGTCTTTGTGACCGGTGTGCCTGTGGGTATCGGTAGTCATATCCAGTGGGATAAGAGACTTGACGGGCGGTTGGGTCAGGCTTTGATGAGCATTCAGGCTATTAAGGGAGTCGAGATCGGCCTCGGTTTTGAGATGGGAAAGAGATTCGGCTCAGAGGTCATGGATGAAATATTTTATGAAAGTTCAAAATCCAAAGTCCAAAGTTTAAAATTTTATAGAAAGACAAACAATGCCGGAGGCATTGAGGGCGGGATGACAAACGGAATGCCGGTCATCCTGCGGGCGGCAATGAAACCAATACCAACCTTGAGAAAACCTCTCCGTTCCGTAGACATTGTAACGAAGAAACAAGTGAAAGCTGCATACGAGCGTTCCGATATCTGCGCGGCGCCGGCAGCAGCTGTCATAGGAGAGGCGATGGTCGCGCTGACTTTGGCTGATGCCTTTTTAGAAAAATTCGGCGGGGACAGTATGGGTGAAGTGAAAAGAAATTATGACTCGTATGTCGATTATATTGGACATTTCTGAGTTAATATTTGGTCTTTGATGCGGCAACCCGCTCGACCAGGGGGAGGAGATATGAAAGCCATAAAAAAATCTTCTATGTGTGTCTTCGTATTTATTTTTTTAGCTGCGGGATTATGTTATGCGCAGCCCAAAATACCGAAGGAAAATATACCTTCTGATATCTCCCCTCAGGTGAAGGGCCAAATTGAATTATTGTATTCTCCTGAACCCGAAGTACGTGGGAAAGCTGCTGTCAAACTGGGAGAAATGGGGCCTCAGGCAGCTCCTGCTGTGCCTTTTCTGATGGGCATTCTGGATGATAAATATCCTGTCCTGTTACGCTCAGAAAGCGGCAAAGTGCTGGAGGCAACTTCGCTCGACAGGGAAGCTGCGACGGCGCTGTCGAAAATAGGCAAGTCTGCCGTGGAACCTCTGATTAATGTCCTTGCAAATAAAGATGCGGCTGTGCGGAGAAATGCAGCGGAAGTCCTGGGCAGGATTAAAGATGGCCGTGCTGTAAAACCCTTAATCGGCGCCCTCAGGGATGCAGATATGTCAGTCAGATATGATGCGATTGAAGCTTTAGGTGAGATAAAAGACCCCCGGTCCATAGGGCCGATATGCTGCTCACGAAAGGACAAGAAATTAAAAATCCAGCATGCAGCGCATGAGGCTTTACAGAAGATAGTGCATGGCATGAAAGATACTCATGCAATAGAACCGCTGCTGGATGCTTTTAAAAATAACGAATGTGTACGGCTGATGGCTATGGAGGCGATGGGGGAGATTAAGGATGCCCGTATGGTAGAACCCTTGGTCGCTGCCCTTAAGGACGAAGATAAATCTGTAAGGAAAACCGCAATAGAGGCATTAGGAAAGATGAAAGATACCCGCGCGACAGAACCTTTAATCGCCGCTCTAAAGGATGAAGACGCCGATATCAGGGATGCTGCAGCAAGGGCATTGAGTGAAATGGGTGCACCCGTTGTACAAGCTCTGGTTTTCCTGCTGAAAGATGAGAATTTTAGAGTCAGGTCAAAAGCAGCTTTGATTCTCGGAGAGGTGAAGGACGGCCGCGCGACTGTCCCTCTCATCGAGGCTCTCAAAGACGAGTCAGCGGTTGTAAGATCCGACGTGGCGAAGTCATTGGGACAGATTAAAGATGCCTATGCCGCAGAGCCGCTGATTGATGCACTTGGAGATAGAGAAACGAGTGTCAGAGAGAGCGCGTCAAAAGCTTTGGAAAAGATAGGCCCTCCCGCTGTGGAACGTTTGATTTTTGCTCTTAAGAATGAAGAGATCTGTGTCAGGTCCAAAGCGGCATTGATTCTGGGAGAGGTAGGGGACAGACGTGCGGTAATACCGCTGATTGAGGCGCTCAAGGACGATTCGTGGCTCGTGCGGTTCGAGGCGGTAAGGGCACTGGGTAGGCTAAAAGATGTGCGGGCAATAGAACCCTTGCGGGATGCCGCGAACGATCGGGATTCCTCTGTACGGAATATTGCGGCGGAAACCGTTGAAAATATGATAAACAGGCAGTAGAAAACTCGTCTGCTTATATTTCCGGCAGCTCGATCTTGATATGAAGTTCTTTTAGTTGTTTTGCCTCGACTGCTGACGGAGTGCCGCTCAGCAGACAGGATGCCTTCTGTGTTTTTGGAAATGCGATTACATCCCTGATTGACGATGCACCGACCATGATCATTACAAGCCTGTCAAGGCCGAGCGCTATCCCGCCGTGTGGAGGGGCCCCATATTCAAGGGCATCCAGCAGAAAACCGAATTTTATTCTCGCTTCTTCTTCAGATATCCTCAAAATGTCGAACATCTTTCTCTGCACATCACGCCTGTGTATACGTATGCTCCCCCCTCCTATCTCATAGCCGTTGAGCACGATATCGTACGCCTTTGCCCTGAGAGAAGAGAGAAGACTCTTATCGTCAACATTTCCGGTGAGCATTTTTCCGATGTCCTCGTCGGCGGGTGAAGTGAAGGGATGATGCATAGCCTCGAACCGGTTCTCTTCGTCATTCCATTCAAGAAGCGGGAAATCGGTGATCCATACAAACTTGTAACCTTGCCCTATGAGGTTCAATCTCTTCCCGAGTTCGAGCCTCATCCTGCTCAGCACATCATGAACAACCTTCTCTTTGTCTGCAACAAAGAGCATCAAATCCCCTTCCTCCGCATCAAGCCTTTGAGCCATCTGTCTCAAGATTTCTTCAGGGAAGAACTTTGCTATGGGAGACTCGAAACCGTTCTTCACCCTTATCCATGCGAGGCCCCTGGCACCGAACGAGACAGCTTCCTCTGTCAGCATGTCCACCTCTTTTCTCGAAAGGGCGGCCATGCCTTTGCCGTTGATCGTCTTTACCCTTCCGCCCGAACGAACGGCGTCGAGGAACACCTTGAAAGAACCTTTCCCGGACAAATCAGCCATATCTTTGAGCTCAAGGCCGAACCGCATATCCGGCTTGTCATTTCCGAACCTTTCCATTGAGTCACGGAAGCTCAACCTTTCAATAGGCATATCAATCTTTGCGTCAAGGACGTCCTTAAAGAGCTTATTAACCATGCCTTCGATGTTCCCCATGATATCCTCCGCTTCGGCAAAGGACATCTCAATATCAACCTGTGTGAATTCAGGCTGTCTGTCCGCGCGGAGGTCTTCGTCCCTGAAACATTTTACGACCTGAAAATATTTTTCAAGGCCGGAGACCATCAGTATCTGTTTAAAAATCTGTGGAGATTGCGGCAGTGCATAGAACTGTCCCGGATTTAAACGGCTCGGAACGAGATAGTCCCTTGCGCCTTCCGGAGTGGATTTTGTCAGCATGGGTGTCTCGATCTCTAAAAATCCCCTTTCGTCAAGATAGTCCCTGGCAACCTTTGTGACCCTGTGCCTGATGATCAAGTTTCTTTGCATCTCCGGCCTTCTCAAATCAAGATATCTATATTTAAGTCTCAGGGCCTCCGACGCATCGGCGGCGTCTTCGATTGTGAAAGGCAGCGCAGACGATTCGTTCAGGATATGAAGTTTGACAGCGTACATTTCTACCGCACCCGTCGGCATGTTCGAATTTTCCGTACCTGCGGGTCTCTTCCTTACCTCTCCTGATACGGAGATAACATATTCACTTCTGAGACTATGCGCGAGCTTATGTGCGTCAATCGATACGTCTGGGCTGAATACCACCTGCAGCACACCACTCCTGTCACGCAGATCTATAAATATAAGGCCGCCGTGGTCCCTCCGCCTGAACACCCAGCCGCACAGGGTGACATTTTCCCCTATATCAGATTCTTTTATTTCTCCGCATCCCTTATCACGAACCATGCAATCCTCCAGTCAACGGTTATTATTCCGTAATACCGTCTTTTGAAAAAAAGAAAAACTTATGCGGTTTGATCAACCTTTAAAATCTCTTTTTTTATTCTATTCATCTCTTCAGGCGTTAAATATCTGTATCCTCCGGTCTCAAGTTTTCCCATGACTATGCCGTTAATACGTATTCTCTTGAGCTTGAGCACCGGGTGGCCAATTTTTTCAAGCATCCTTCTGACCTGCCTTGTCCTGCCTTCGTGTATTGTCATTTCAAGCCACGCGTTGTTCTCAGTCATTCTTATTTTTTTTACCTTTGCAGGGGCTGTCATGCCGTCTTCGAGCTTCACGCCGGTCCTCAATTTCTCGACTTTGATATCATCCGGGATCCCCTTCACTTTAATAAGATATGCCTTCGAGATCTTTTTAGATGGATGAAGCACCGCGTGCGCGAAATCACCGTCGTTTGTTAATAAAAGGAGACCTTCGGAGTCATAATCAAGTCTACCGACAGGATAGACTCTATATTTCATGCCTTTCATGAAATCTTTTACAGTCGGTCTTCCTTCAGGATCGTGAAGGGAAGTTACCACATTTCTGGGCTTATTAAATACTATATAAACCTTCGGCTCCGGCCTTATGATGAGTTTACCGTCAACCTTAATGTGGTCTTTTGAGGGGTCCGCCTTCATGCCGAGGGTCGCAATCCTGCCGTTAACAGCCACCCTGCCTTCAAGAATAAGGTCCTCGGCTTTTCTCCTCGATGCAATCCCCGTCTCGGACAGGATCTTTTGAAGTCTCTTTTCTACCACTACGAGTTCCTAAGGCTGTTTACGAACTCCCTGTTTTCGAGATACCAAAGGACAGTTTTCCTGATGCCTTCTTCGATAGGCGTCTTAGGGCGCCAGTGCAATTTTTCTTTGGATTTTTCTATGTCTGCCCATGTTGCAATGACGTCGGCAGGGTGACGCGGCAGAAATTTCATAACAGCCTTCTTGCCGAGGGCCTCTTCGATCAGATTTATTACATACATGAGTTCAACGGAGTTATCGTTGCCGAAGTTGAATATTTCATATCCGAAGGGCTGAAGGCATTTTAGTGTACCGTCGGCGATGTCATCGATATAGGAGAAATCCCTCGTTTGTTTGCCGTCGCCAAACACAGTTATAGGCATGCCGTTATCTATATTTTTGACGAAAATAAATATACTCATATCAGGTCTTCCCGCCGGTCCATAGACTGTAAAGTACCTCGGGATGCTGATATCAAGGCCGTGGAGATAATGATAACTGTAGCAAAGCGCCTCCGCCCCTTTTTTGGTTGCCGAATATGGCGCTAAGGGCGTATCCGTCCGCTGTGTTTCTTTGAATGGCATCTCGTTGAAACCATAAAGGCTTGATGTCGAGGCCAAAACAAATTTCTTGACACCGAAATCTTTGCAGCATTCGAGAAGATTTAGCGTGCCTTTTGTATTGGTATCAAGATAAACCCATGGGTCTTCCACTGACGCTCTGACTCCGGCCCGTGCGGCAAGGTTGATCACAGCGTCGATCTCGGAATCTTTGAAAACTGCTTTGACCGCTTCAAAATTACCGATGTCGCTACGATGAAAACGGAAGTGACCCCTGTCATCTGATCCGGAATCCCTATTTTTCAGATTTGAGAGTCTCCACTCTTTCAACCGCGGGTCATAATAGTCGTTGATGTTATCAATGCCGACAACGTTGATATTCTGATCCAGCAGGCTCTCTGCAACTTTCGATCCTATGAATCCGCCACATCCGGTTACGAGAACGTTCTTCAATTGTTACCTCCTCAATTTAACTGAGTACGCAATTAACACAAACAATGTAAATGAATAATGTCTGCCTTATTCTGCTGAACGAAACTAAACCCTTTTCTTCAGCCATTTCCCCGGGTCAACGACAACGTATCCTTTATTTCCGTCGGAATAGACAACCTTTGCCACCCTTGAGTTAAGTATCATCCTCTTGCACATCATGCAGGGCTCGGAAATACACTCATTGTCTCCTTCATCAGCGCCCGAGATATAAATTGTTGCTCCCCTTAATTCGTCAACAGACGCACGGATAATCGCATTCGCCTCTGCATGAACGCTGTGGCAGAGTTCGTATCTTTCACCGTGGGGGATCTGCAGCTCTTTTCTTGTGCATTTGCCGACCTCAAGACAGTCCTTCATCCCTGAAGGGGCGCCGTTATAGCCGGTGCTTACTATAATATTGTCCTTTGTGATGACGGCGCCGTATTTTCTTCTCAAACAGGTGGCCCTTGTTGCAACAGCCTTAGCGATACCGATAAAGTATTCATCCCAACCGGGCCTGACGCCTTTTCTCTTTTTCATAACATGCATAATAGCTTATGAACTGAAAAGCTTGCAAGCCCGCACTACATATTTTTAAACTCAGAATCTCCTTTTAAATGAAAAACTCAGCATGAAGTCCGGTGCTCCGGCGGTATTCGGGTCTTCAGTAAATGAGAGCTCAAAGTTGTTATTTCCTGAATAATATCTTCCACCGAGGGTAAGAAGGACCGCTGTTCTGTCTACCGATCCTACACCTGTCCCCGGGAAAGGAGATGACTGAAAAAATACCTGGCTGATAAGACTGATATGTTTCCACAAGGCCGCTTCTATTGCGGCTCCGCCATAAATAAAATATCCGAGATCTATTTTCTCATATCCTCTTAAATCGCCGGGGAAGGTAATCCCAAAGTTCAGGTAGGATTTAAAATTCTTGCCGAGGTCCTTATCTGCCAGCACAGCAATGCCCGAGTCAATGCCGCCGCTGCCGAAGCCCGTTTTCGAATCTCCCGTCGGCAGTTCGAGGTCTCCCCTGATGCTGACGGCGGGATCGTCTTTCAGGATGGGTTTTTTTACAGTTAACCTAATGTCGCCTATCTCAACTCGCCCGTTTTCTCCTTTTATAATAAGGCTTCCCTTTCTTCTCACCTCGTAAAGAAATGCATTTTCAGGCCTGCTGCTCCTGCCGTAATCAGGAAACCCGAATGCATTATGATATGCCTTGAGAAAGTCGTCCATGAAACCGGAATTAAAGCTGATAACCGGCACGTCGACACCCAGTTCGATAAACCCCCGGATGTCTTTTCTGAATTTGAGAGTAAGCTCGGCTATTTCCATATCAAGGCCGAATGACCACTCGGCTGAATCCTTTACGAGGTAGACACTGGAATAAGAGAGGTCTGCGGAAAAGGAATCGCCTGTAAATGCGCTCTCCAGGTACGGTGCATCGATATTAAGAAACAGAGGAAACTCATTCTTTACCTGCAAAGGACCGTCAAAAGCGTATGATACATGTGCCAGAAAAGAAACAATGAAAACAGAAAGAAATAAAACTCTTATTTTGCTCATGGCAAAACTAAATTAGCAGAGACGTTTTTTTGAAGTCAATGAGTTAACTGGCTCTAAACAATCTTATGTTGCATAAAGCAACGGCGCGAGATTTGCTACAACATAAATCCAAAAAGCTTGTGCATCCGCTTAATTACCCGGTTTAGAGGACTTTCTTTCGTTTCCTTCCTTGACAGTGATGCATTTTGAATCACATTAGACTCCTCGGGATTTGCAGAAATATTTTGTATCCTGTTGATTTATAGCTATTTTTGTAGTGGCACGGAAGTTGATATTACCAATGGTAGAAAGGAGGTGTGAAAACATGAAAGGGTTCATTAAGAAATTGGAAAATCTATTTGTAGCAGCCACATTTGCAGAGGCCGGGGAGTTCGAAACAGCAAGGGACATTCTTAGAGAAGATAAGAGACCGCAGAAAGTGGATAGGATAACCCCAACCAGCAGGCCCGGAAAAGGATTACGGGCGCCTGGAATAGGAGGGTAATTGCGTTGAAAATACAGTTATCATAATGTCTTCAATGTTGCCAGGCGGCAGAATTGCTTATCCATAATTTGTAAAAAGCATCGGGAGGATTTTGGGAAGCATGCATATAAAATCGTTGGTAAAACAATTTGAAGAAATAATGTCTTCTGTCGCTTTTGCAGAGGCCGGCGAGATTGGCAGTGCAATAAAGATCCTTCACGAAAGACATAAGGTCCTGCTTGTTTTGACCGGTGACGAAACAGATATGAAAGCGGCAAGATATGCCCTGAATATCTGTAAGCGAATCGGGGTAGGGATCGAGATCCTGTACATTACAAAAAAAAATGACGAAATACCATTCTTAGAAGAATACCTGAAGGAGCTAAAAACAAAAGGGATAGAGTATCAGGTCATACGGTGCAAAGAATCAATGAAAGAGGAGGTCGTCAGGTTTATAGAAAAAGAAAAAGATATCCAGTTCGTTGTGATTGATTCGCAGGATTTAGGGATTGATTCCGCGAGTGACAGACCGGAAACATTGAAGAAATGGGAGAAACTCACTTGTCCGTTGGTTCTGGTTTCAGGATTCTCGAAAACGTGAAACAAGGAATGTTATTTAGTAAGGAGGTGGATCATGGCTGCAAACTATAGTAAGTCAAAGAAACCGGTTGGAAAGATGGTGCTTTTCGGGATCTGTTCAGCAATCGTCTATGGAGCGGTACTATCATACCAGGGTCTCATTACGGCATATTTTACAAGGGGCGCGTTGTATGCTGCCCTTCCGATTGCAGGGGCTTTTGCTTTGTCTTACGTACACGGTCATTTTGCCGGTTATTTCTGGTCTGTTTTAGGCATAGAAGCAAAGAGGAAGGCTGTGAGGCCAAGGCCGGAGGCGGAACGTCCTGAAAAGATTGAGAGACCTCAGCCTCGACCCCGCTTGAGAGCAGGACTGTAAAGGTCAAATTATGAGGGAAAGGAGGGGTTGGAATGCAAGACATAGCTCATGAAGTTGTAAAGTTTATTGATCTAAATTATGCAAATGTATTGTATCTTTTTATAGTTGGTTTTATAGGGGGACTTGTAAGCGGCTTCATCGGTTCGGGAGGCGCATTTGTTCTCACTCCCGGCATGATGAGTTTAGGGGTTCCGGGACTTGTAGCGGTAGCGAGCAACATGTGTCATAAGTTCCCGAAGGCGCTTGTCGGTTCAATAAAGCGCGCCAAGTACGGCCAGGTAGATGTCAAACTGGGGATTATCTTCGGCATCTTTGCCGAAGCAGGCGTATTTTATGGGGCCAATATCCAGGAGGACATAAAGAGGGCATTCGGTGATGCCGGGTCCAATCTTTATGTGAGTGCAGCGTTTGTTGTAATACTGGCGACTGTCGGCGGTTTTGTTCTGCGGGATGCACTGAAGACTTACAGATCAGGCAAAACAGATGAAGAAGAGAAGATATCAAAAATAGCCAGATGGGTCCAGTCCGTCAATATACCCGGAACAATGATGTATTTTAAAAGCCTCAAGGCGAAGGTATCGGTCCTCTTTATCATACCGCTCGGATTTGCTACCGGCATGCTCGCCGCTACCATCGCGGTGGGCGGGTTTATAGGGGTGCCTTCAATAATCTATGTACTCGGAGCTCCAAGTCTTATGGGTTCTGCCACGGAACTGGTCGTAGCGTTTGTCATGGGCCTGGGCGGTTCATTCAAATATGCATTGCACGGATTAGTTGATTTTCGTTTAACCGCAATCATTCTGGCCGGGTCTCTCTTTGGTATTCAGCTGGGGGCCATTGGCACAACATATATCAAGCCGTTTATGATAAAGTTGGTGATGGGTGTTATCATGGTCACCGTTCTTTTCAGCAGGGCGTTGATGATACCTGTATACCTTGCACAGCTGGGGCTGATACAGCCGCTGAATGATACTACCGTTAAGGCGCTGAAAAACTCGAGTTTCGCAATAATGGCATTTGCCCTCCTTATCGGAGCATTTATTATTCTCAGGGCGATGTTCATAGGACGCCGTGCGGAACGTGAACTGGCAGAACAGGAAGCCGTAGAGCATATTTAATTTGGAGAATAAAAATGGGCGAATACAGAAAAATTCTTATAGCTATTGACGGTTCTGAGTCCAGCTTGCATGCGCTTAAGGAGGCCCTCAAGCTTGCAACAAATGAGAAAAGTTGGGTTACCGTCGTTTCAGTCATACCGCCTTATGAAGGGGACCTTGGATCAGTATGGGTCGATAATATTAAAGAATCTATGAGGAAACCATGTGTATCCGCCCTTTCTCAGGCTGAGAAGATCGCCAAAGAGCAAAGAGTATTGATAAGGATCGTCTGCGAAGAAGGCGATATACATGAAAGGATTGTAGACCTTGCCGATGCAGAGAACTTTGATTTGATAGTAATGGGAAGAAAAGGCCGCAGCCAGATAGAAAAGGCGCTCATCGGAAGTGTAACCGCAAGGGTTATCGGCCACACCCGGAAAGATGTCCTTGTGGTGCCTGAGGATTCAGCCATAGGATGGGAAAAAATTCTTCTTACCACGGACGGGTCAAAATACAGCAAAGCCGCTGAGGGCAGGGCCGTAGTATTCGCCAAATCTTATGGGAGTGAATTGAACGCGATATCTGTTGTTGACGTAACCGAAGAATTTTTTGCACGGGCGCCGCAGGCAGTCGACGATCTCCTCAACAAGGCAAGAGTAATGATCGATAGGATAAAGGAGAGCGCCGTATCAGAAGGAATCAGGACTGAAGGCTTTGTAAGGGAGGGAGAGCCGTATAAGGTTATTGTGGATATGGCTAAGGACCGGAAGGTTGATGCCATAATCATGGGAAGTCACGGCCGCACAGGACTGCGTAGATTACTCATGGGCAGTGTGACCGAAAAAGTGATCGGCTATGCGCCTTGCCCTGTGCTGGTCGTCCAAGAATAGAAGTAATTCAAGAAAAGTTGTCTTGACCGTCACGGATCTATTATACCGTGTAAAGCAGTATCTTAAAATGGAAGACCGGGAGGCGCATAAGAGAACGAAGTCCTTTAAATAGAGTCTGTCCACAAAGTCGATCATTTGGCGTTTATATGTCATTCCGGCTTGTCCGGAATCTTTCTGCGCCTTTTCTCGGAAGGATTCCCGACGCGCTTCGCTTGCGGGAATGACAAGTTTCCAACCGTAACAAACAATTTATGGACAGACTCTAAATAAATATCTTATATAGCCGTACCATAAATGCTTTATTCGGCATCTGTATATTATTTATTTTTATATAGGGGGGAGATGCGTCGTGTATTATGAGATCAGTGATGATATCAGAAAATGTACCGGAAGGTGTGTATATGAATTCCAGTGTTTGAAAAAGAGCGGCGCTGTATGCTCAATCTCTGCAGTTCTTGAAAGGGCTTTCGTTATTAAGGGTCCAAAACATCTTCTTTGCTCATACTTTCTCTCATATGGCAATATATTTTACTGCCTCTGCCCCACGAGACAGGAATTATATACCCGTCACGGGATATAAGTTGATGCTTCGTTTAGGCGCGACCCCCGTGAATATAACCCCGGTTTTATGTCGACTCCAAACTTTGTTTCAACATAATTCTCAGGATATCACTCCTCGAAATTACTCCCACCAGGCGGAGCCCTTCTGTAATAGGTATTCTTAATATTCCGTTCTCAATCATGATGTCCAATACATCACTTAGCGGGGTGTTGACATCCACAGTAATAGGATTCTTCTGCATAACATCCCCTGCTGTAAGTTGTAAAAATTTTTTCCCTTCCCTGACCTTGTTTAATAAGTCGTGTTCGGTGATGACCCCGATGACTCTTCCCTCATCATCTGTAACAGGCATACCGCTAAAAGGACCCGAGACCAACTGAACGGCAATATCTCTCGTAGAGGCATTCTTCTTTGTAGATATTACCGGGCTTGTCATAATGTCTTTCGCTTTTAAGTTTGTCATTTCTTTCATCTCCCTTTGTTTTACCTGAGCCCTTTTAACATTAGGATTGTTTTCGTCTTAACAGGTTTCAGGACACCGTCGCATGAAAATTGCCCCAATTATCAAAAGAAATATACAACATTTCATTGAATTTTGTCTGTGTCGCTCCGCTTCAGGCGGTGAGAGAGGTTATCAGGTAGTCGAGTCAAAGGAAACTGCTGTAATAATAATCAAGAAAAATGGTTAATCTGCAACTGCCGGCTTTTTAATGGCGTCCCCAACGGGATTTGAACCCGTGTTACTGCCTTGGACGAGTAGTGCCATTCGTTATTTATCAATCAGTTACAAGTAGTCACACCCAAAAAACACCAAAGGCCAGTTGCGTCGCAGCGTCCTTTTTTAACTGATGCGATGTGGCGTATCGAACCTATGGATAGCCCCTAAGTTACCTAAATTTAATACGGCTCGAAAATGACACCAATCAAGATCTTCTTTTCAATAATACTTCCTTCCTTGCCCATGAAGATTCAGCACAGGGGAGTATATTTATCGTGGAAATAAACACAGTAAGTGAAAACTATCATATTATACGAGATTCGTTTTTCTTGATATTATGGCCAAAGGCGAAATGCTTTGAAACGTTAGTATTAATTTACTGCAATATTTTTCTTTAACCTGTCCCTTGCTTGTGCTATATTTTTTCTTGAATGGTAATAAATAGGAAACTTCGTATAATAATTGTTGGGAGTGTGTATGAATGTCAACTGAATTAAAGACACACCTGTCAAAGCAATTAGCCGATGCGCAAACAAGGTATACTTACTTCTTGTTAGCTGTTGCAGCCTCAGCTATTGCTCTTGTTGTTCAGCGCACGACTGGTCGTTCGTTGAATTTGGATATGATTCCGCTGGGATTAGCTGTCGCGTGTTGGGCCGTATCTTTTTTTGCTGGTTGTCGTAATAGAGCTTATTTCAGTTCAACGCTCTATGCGAACGCTGCACTTCTACAAGTCCAAGATGGAACCCATCCAGATGTTCCAGGCCATCCTGACGCAATTGCTGCAGCCTCACAAGGTATCAGAGAAGCAGCAGATCACAATTCTTCAATGGCCAACTTTTGGGGGCATCTACAGTTTCGCCTTCTGGTCTTGGGTGCTCTATGTTTCTTGGTTTGGCACATTATGGAGATGATTAATGTGGTCCCTAATACGAAGTAGCACCCAAATCTCTGCTATCGGACCGCAAAAAGAAGAGACCGCTAAATAGAATGTTCGGCAACTGAGAACCGATAAAGATGTCTGAACGAAAAAGATTAAAACTGAAGCGAGAAGATTGGAACGGTTTCTTGGAAGAGTTCCAGGGAGAGAGCGATCGAGCCGCAGCAATACTTGGTGCCGCGTTTTTGGACGAGCACCTGCGGTTTCTGCTCGAAGCGTTCCTGGTAGACGATCCTGAATCCAATATTTTGCTGGACAGCGCCCTCCGCGGTATTTCCGTGCGTGCGAGGGCCGCTTTCAGTTTGGGATTTCTTAATCCTTTAGAATACCGCGACATAGTTCGCATCATCAATATTCGGAACAGATTCGCTCATCGGTTGCATGGCCTTTCCTTCAAAGATTCTGAAATAGCAGCACAATGCGATGCGTTGGAACTACCGTCGAAGATCCTCCCAGGCAATTGGCAGGTTACGAGCCGTGACAGATACGTGTTCTCGACACAGCAAATTGCGACCTGGATTGCGCTGCGCCGCCTTGGAATCCGGAGTGACCGCCGAAAGATCCAAAGTGGCCCGGCGTACCCAGGTAGGGGTGCCCCCGATGTGTGAAGAATTGATCGAAAGATCTCCCAACCAGTCACTGGTGCGGTCGCAAAAAACCGCGCCGCACAGTTCAACCGTTCAAACAATTCTCCTGTAAATCATCGCGTTTCTGCCATTTTTAAAAACACCAAAAAAACACCAAAATGAATACTCATTCCGACGCATTCCTTAGCATTCCGTAGAACGGTTTTAAATAAGTAACATACCGTAATTATTAAGAATTTTGCTTCGCGGTCCAATGGGATTCGAACCAGTGTTACTACCTTGAAGCGATCGTCCAATAAACCCTTTATTATCAAGGGTTTATTGGCGTCCCCAACGGGATTTGAACCCGTGTTACTGCCTTGAAAGGGCAATGTCCTAGGCCGGGCTAGACGATGGGGACGCATTTGGTGAGCCGCGTTGGATTCGAACCAACGACCCACGCCTTAAAAGGGCGTTGCTCTACCAACTGAGCTAGCGGCCCAAGATAACTAATTTACCTTTTAACAGGTTTTCTTGTCAAATATTCCGGATGCGTTTTTTTGTGTCAGGCAGAAGACCACCCGACAGAATAATCTCTTTTTCCCTGTCGTTCAGATTTGAAGATACCTCAAAGGAATAGTCCTTTGTTTGATTGTATACCATGTAAGACTGGTTTCCCGTCAATGATTTTTTTATGTCCTGAATGATCAGGCGGTCACCTTTTTCCACCTTCTCGTAATCTTCCATATTATTGAAAAGCAGGGGGACGATACCGAAGTTTATCAGATTAGACCTATGGATACGTGCAAAGGATCTCGCGATCACTGCCTGAACACCGAGGAACATAGGTGCGATCGCAGCATGTTCTCTCGATGATCCCTGACCGTAGTTGTCGCCTCCGATGACAATCGCTCCTCCCGTTAGCTTTGCCTCTTTTGCCCTTTTGCTGAATGTATTGTCGATGTGAGAAAAAACAAATTCCGAAATCGCCGGTATGTTCGAACGGAGCGGAAGGATTGTCGAGCCTGCGGGCATTATATCGTCCGTCGTTATGTTGTCACCCAATTTCAGCAAAACATCGGCTGTTATCTTCTCGCCTACAGGTTCTTTCACAGGGACTTCTTTTATATTCGGTCCTTTGACTACCTTAATCTCATGAGTATCTTTCAGGGGTTTTATCAGCATGTTGTCATTGATGTTACAGCGTGAAGGTTCTTTGCCCACTTCTATATTAAGCCCCGAATAGCGAGGGTCAACGACCTCACCTTTAACGGCAAAGGCTGCACACGAAAGGGGGCTTGCGAGATAAACAAAGGCGTCCTTGTTCCCGCTTCTGCCTCTGAAATTTCTGTTGTACGATCTGATCGATATCTGGCCTGTTCCAGGGGAGCCTCCCATACCGATGCATGGACCGCATGAGCTTTCGAGCATTCTCGCCCCAGCCGCTATCATCTCAGCCACAAGCCCTTTTCGGGATAGCATCTCGTAGACCTGCTTTGAACCGGGGTTGATCAGGAGGTTTACGCCTTCTGCTACGGAATTGCCCTTTAATATGGAAGCAACTGCTGTCATGATCTGGTATGAGGAATTCGTACAGCTTCCTATACAGACCTGGTCGATTTTTGTACCGGCGAGTTCTCTTGCCGGTACAACATTATCCGGGCTGTGAGGCTGAGCTATCATAGGCTCGATTGAATTCAGATCGATGTCGATAGTGTCCGCGTACCCGGCATTTTTGTCGGCTTGGAGTTCGACCCAGTCTGACTCCCTTCCCTGGGCTTTCAAAAAATGCCTTGTCCTTTTATCGCTCGGGAATATCGAAGTTGTAGCGCCGAGTTCCGCACCCATATTAGTGATCGTTGCCCTCTCTGTTACACTTAAATCCCTGACACTGGTGCCGCCGTACTCAAGGATCTTTCCGACTCCTCCCTTGACCGTTAATCGCCTCAGGATTTCAAGGATCACGTCCATTGCGGTGACCCACGGCCTGTTCAATTTGCCCGTGAGTTTCACAAGAACAACTTTCGGCATATTGAGTTCGAAAGGCTCACCCGCCATAACAGTCGCTGCATCAAGCCCTCCGACTCCTATTGCGATCATACCCATACCTCCGCCTGTCGGAGTATGACTGTCCGTTCCCAGCGCGATCCTGCCGGGGGCTGAAAACCGCTCAAGGTGTATCTGATGGCTTATGCCGTTGCCTGGCCTCGAAAAATATGCGCCATACCTTGCTGCAACAGTCTGGAGAAACAGGTGGTCATCAGGGTTCATGTAATTCGACTGGATCATATTGTGGTCCACATATGATACGGCAAGAGGAACCTTTACCCTGTCGATTCCTATTGCCTCAAACTGCAGCCAGGTCATTGTACCGGTTGCATCCTGTGTATAAACCTGGTCAACCCTTAGTCCGACAGGTGTGTCCGGTTTCAGAACTCCGTAAACCTTGTGTGCCTCGAATATCTTTTCTACAATGTTCTTCCCCAACTCAACCTCCAATGCGAGTTATGAAATAGTGCTTATAAAAAAATTTAACATATATCCCGTTACAAATCCAAATTCCCTATTAACCTCTTGAGATAAAAAGGAAATACGTATAAAATACTTTGAATCACAAAAAATCATACAGGGAGAACTTATGCATTTGTTTAAATACCGCACGGGTGAATTATATGCCGAGGACGTATCGGTAAGACAACTTGCCGAGAAATACGGAACGCCGCTGTATATTTACAGTTATAATACTCTTCTGAGACATTTCAGGGCTTATGACGAAGCCTTTAACGACTTCCCGCATACAATCTGTTTTGCCGTAAAAGCAAACTCGAACACGGCTATTCTAAGACTGTTTGCAATGAACGGTGGGGGCGCCGACATTGTTTCCGGGGGAGAACTTTATGTAGCGTTGAAGGCGGGCATCCCATCCCG
The DNA here is from genome assembly GCA_963716185.1 of Thermodesulfovibrionales bacterium. GTDB lineage: Bacteria > Nitrospirota > Thermodesulfovibrionia > Thermodesulfovibrionales > SM23-35 > CAVZMO01. Next base: position 1,172,300 of record OY970295.1, on the reverse strand, counting down.
CAAAATAGTTTACGCCGGTGTCGGAAAAACAGAGGCCGAGATCAGATTTGCCTTGGCATCAAAGATACTTATGTTTAATGTGGAGTCGGAGGATGAAGTCAGGGAGATAGACAGGGTTGCGGGGAAGATGAAAATGAAGGCGCCGGTTGCTTTGAGGATCAACCCCGACATCGACCCTGAAACTCACCCTTACATAGCAACGGGTCTGAAGAAGCACAAATTCGGAATCCCTATCGGAGATGCTCTGGAATATTACAAGCTCGCATGCGGCCTGAAAAATATTAATGTTATAGGTGTGCACAAGCATATAGGATCACAGATAACCAAGGTCTCTCCTTTTGTCGATGCCTTAAAGAGGATTCTTCTGCTCATAGACGAACTGAGCGTACAGGGCATCAGGATTCAATATCTCGATATCGGAGGAGGTCTTGGCATCTCGTACAAGGATGAAGAACCTCCGGTTCCCAAAGACCTGGCAAGACATCTCATACCTTTGCTTGAAGGAAGAAAGCTTACTCTTATCATGGAACCGGGCAGGTCCATCGCCGGCAATGCAGGCATACTTGTTACAAAGACTCTATATCTTAAACAGGCTGCGGAAAAGGAGTTCATAATTGTAGACGCCGGCATGAATGATCTGATAAGGCCGTCTCTTTATAATGCATATCATCATCTTGTTCCCGTTGTAAAAAGAAAAAGAAGCAAAATCCTTTGTGATGTGGTAGGCCCCATTTGCGAATCAGGAGACTTTCTTGCAAGGGAGAGAGAACTGGACAGAGTAAAACAGGGGGAGTATCTTGCCGTTATGAGCGCCGGCGCATACGGGTTTTCCATGAGTTCAAACTATAACAGCCGCCCGAGGGCTGCCGAAGTCATCGTTAAGGGCAAAGAGCATGTCCTGATCAGGAAGCGTGAGACATACGACGATCTTATAAGAAATGAGCAGATCCCGGCTTTTTTAAGATGAAAATACATTTCACGAAGATGCACGGCCTGGGCAATGATTTCATCCTCATAGATTGTATTGAGCAGTCCTGCCCGGCTGAAGCCGAAAAATTGATAGATTTGTACCGGCGTTTGTGCGACAGGAGATTGGGTATAGGCGCAGATCAGGTACTTCTCCTTTATCCCTCAGACATTGCAGATTTTAAGATGAGGATTTTCAATGCGGATGGCGGCGAAGTAGAGATGTGTGGAAACGGGATCCGCTGCCTTGCAAAATATATATGGGACAGAAATCTTTCCGGTAAGGCCGTTCTCAATATAGAGACCCTGGCAGGTATAATAAAACCGGAAAAAGCAGGGGATATGATAAAGGTCGATATGGGAGAGCCGATATTCGACCCTGAAAAGATACCGGTTCTTCATTCTTCATCCTTCATCCTTCATCCCTCGGGCTGTATAGTCGATTATCCCTTACAGGCGGGCGACAGGGAATTCAAAATTACCTGTGTGTCTATGGGAAATCCACATGCAGTTATTATCATCGACGACGTATCTTCTTTCCCTGTGACATATTACGGGCCTATGATTGAAAACCATCCGATATTTCCCAGGAAAACGAATGTCGGATTCATTCAGGTACTTACCCGTAAAGATATTAATATGCGGGTATGGGAAAGAGGATCGGGCGAAACGATGGCGTGCGGTACCGGCGCATCTGCGGCCGCAGTGGCTTCAAACATTAAGGGGCTCACAGATCGAACTGTCTCGGTCCATCTCATGGGTGGAGACCTTCTCATCGAATGGGCAGAGGACAATCACGTTTATATGACAGGTCCGGCCGTGAAAGTGTTTGAAGGGCTGATCGAGGTATAGAGCATTAGAGAAGATTGTAGCCCTTCAGTGAGTGGTATATCATAATCCCACCTTGCTCCCCTTAACTTAAGGGGAGGAATAAGCCCCCTCTTAACTTAAGAGGTGATGAGGGGAGTTATCCGGCCCCTTGCTCGGCTGAATGGTTACAAAAGATTGACAGTGGATATAGAGTAGCGTTAGAGTTATATGAACCCCAAAAAAGGAGGCAGCTATGTTTAAAGGGTCAATCGTCGCAATCGTCACACCTTTCAAAAAAGGAAAAGTTGATGAAAGGGCACTGGTAGATCTCATAGAGTGGCATATAGCCGAGGGGACCAGTGCTATCGTCCCGTGCGGCACAACGGGCGAATCCGCAACCCTTGATTATAAAGAACATTACAGGGTTATCGACCTGACGGTAAAAACAGTTAATAAAAGAATCCCTGTTATTGCGGGGACAGGAGCAAATTCTACCGATGAGACTATAGAGATTACAAAACACGCAAAAAAATCCGGGGCCGACGGGGCGTTACTCGTGGCGCCATACTATAACAAGCCGACTCAGGAAGGTCTTTACAGGCATTACAAAACTATTGCCGAGAAGGTTGACATGCCTATTGTCCTTTACAATGTTCCGGGGCGGACTGCGGTCAATATACTTCCTGCGACAGTTGCGCGCCTTGCGGAGATTAAGAACATTGTTGCAATAAAAGAGGCAACCGGCGATATGAAACAGGTAAGCGAGGTCATCAGACTCTGCGGAGACAGAATAACCGTTATCTCCGGGGATGATTTCACTACCCTGCCGCTCCTCGCCCTGGGCGGAAAGGGTGTGATATCCGTTACGGCGAACGTCGCTCCTAAAGCCGTCTCCCAGATGTGTTCGTGGTGGATGAAGGGTCAGCAGGACAAGGCAAGGGCTTTGCATTTCAAGCTTGAACCTTTGAACACTGCGATGTTTATCGAGACAAATCCGATACCCGTCAAGACGGCGCTTGCGATGATGGGTAAAATCCAGGAGGAGTTCAGGCTTCCTCTATGCGAAATGGCGGCGGCAAACAAGGAAAAGCTGAGAAAAGTTCTTTCCGATCTAAAGTTGATCTAAATATTTTTTGATAATCTGAAGATTCAGACTTTTTGCTGCTGTCTTCTCGATAGCGGTGCCCTCGAAACTTTTAAGATAGGGGAAAATTCCTATAAGGGGAACCGGACTGACCCTTTTGATAACGTCCGCATTGGTGTTCTCGGCGAGAGAACCTTCAGGCGGACTGCTGTAATTGATAATTATTCCTGCTACCTGAAGCCTTTCCTTCATTGCATAGTTGACTGTCAACAGGGTATGGTTGATTGTACCGAGCCCCGGCCTTGATACAACTATTACGGGCAAGCCGAAATCTTTTGCAAGATCAAGAACAAAATAATCGCCTCTTATCGGGACAAGCAGACCGCCGATTCCTTCGACGATTACGGCATCATAATCAGCCGCAAGGCGGATAAATGCCTTTTTGATCTTTTCGAGATCAAAAAATTTTCTTTCTATTTCGGCGGCGGGAAGTGGAGCTACGGAATTTTCAAAGCAGACCGGGGTAATAAGATCAATGGATTCCTCTGCGCCGGAGATATTGCGCAGCAATTCGCCGTCATGCGGGATAAGATTTCCGTCTTGAGCGTTGAATTTTTGTTTCAGACATCCGGTCTCTATCGGCTTCATCCCGCATGCCTTTAAACCCAGAATGCCGGCGGCCTTGATCAACGCGGCAGTGATGACGGTTTTACCGACGCCTGTGTCCGTGCCGGTTATGAAAAAACCTTTAGGCATCTGTAATCAAATATAAGGGTTCCAGGGTTCTATGGGTCGAGGGGTCAAGTGAAAAAACTTCAAGGCGTAACCCTGGACTCTCGGACCCTTGGATCCTTGAATCCTTCATGTTTTTTTCAGCGTCTCAATCAACCTGTCGATATCCTCATCAGTATGTAAGGCGGTTATATTGATCCTGATCCTCGATTCTTTTACCGTTGGTGGTCTTATGGCCGGCGCAAAAATCCCTTCCCCGAAGAGAAACTTCGACACTCTCAGCGTGTTTTCAACAGTGCCTGTCCTTATCGGTATTATCGGACTTTCACTTCCCATTATGTCATATCCGATATTTTTAATACTTGCCGCCAATTTCTTCCTCTTTTCCCAGAGCTTTTTTATTAATACGGAATCACTTTCTATCAATTCTAAAGCTGCTATAGAGGCAGCAATTACACATGACGGCAGGGCTGTTGAGTAGACGAAACTCCGCGCACTATTTAATGTCCACTGAATGATATCGGAACTGCCCGCAAGAAAGGCGCCAAAAGAGCCGAGGGCCTTTGAGAAGGTACCCATCTGAACGATCCATGGCTGGGTCTTCAAACCGAAGTGGGCAAGGACGCCCCTGCCACCCCCCATTACGCCCGTTGCATGGGCCTCGTCCAGATATAAAAGAGCGCTGTAATTTATGCAGATATGCAATATGTCTCTCAGGGGTGCAATGTCCCCATCCATGCTGAATACCGTATCGGTCAATATGATCTTCTTTTTTGAAGTCTCTTTTTTTATTAATTCTTCGAGATGAGTTAAGTCCTTATGCTTATAAACAAAGGTTTTCGATCCGCTGAGCCTGCATCCGTCAATAATACTTGCATGGTTGAACTCATCGCTGAATAACGTGGTATCCTCATCTGCGAGAGCAGGAATGATGCCGGTATTAGCTGCATACCCCGAGTTGAATACAAGGGAAGACCCCGTATCCTTGAATTCCGCAACCTTGTGCTCAAGACGTTTATGCAGGGCGCTGCCGCCACCCAGCAGCCTTGAAGCGCCGGCGCCAAAGCCATATTCATCCAATGCCTTCTTGATATTCTCGATCAGATAGGGGTGATTTGCAAAACCGAGATAATCGTTGGACGAGAAGTTGATATATTCCCTGCCGCCGAATCTTATCCTCGGACCCTGTGAAGAATCGCGGTATTTGAGATTCCTCAGAAGGTTTTTTTCTCTCAGGATTTTTAGCTTTTCGGAGAACATGCCCCGTATTTTAACACAATATTGTTGACGGGTATGTAACTAAACTCTGCCGCCAAAAACTGAATCTGTAAATTTAGAAATACTAAATTAGATACGAGCCTTTCGAGAAATCGCCAACAGATTGATACAAGCGGATTTAATGGATATATAAAAAAAGGATTCCCCCAAAAGCTGTATATAAAACCTTAGTGCAAGCCGGAGGAGAAGGAAAAAGTCTAAAAATTCACCCCAAGAAAATAATAGAGGGCGGGACACATTTCTTGTAAAATTAAGTAGCCACACAAAACGAACAAGAAAGGAGCCGCCCCTTGGCAAAGATTATACAGCAAAAGATATTTAGATGGAAGGACGTAGAGGCAAGCGGGGAGATAGAAAGACTGAAGATGGTGATAGAGGAGATGCCTGATGATAGGTTAATGAAGATATTAGAGTGTAAGCGGCAGGGCCGTCGTGATGATTATCCGATACGAGCAGTATGGAACAGCATCCTTGGAGGGGTAGTCTATCAGCATATATCAATAGAGTCATTGCGAAGAGAGCTATTAAGGAACGGCGAATTGAGGGAGGCATGCGGATTCGACCCTGTGCTTGGAGAGAAGGCCGTGCCGTCAAAGGATGCATACTCATCGATGTTGAAGAAACTAATGAACAACCAAGAAGAAATAGACAGGATGTTTGATGAGCTTATAGGGGAGATCAAGAAATATCTACCTGAATTAGGGAGGCATCTGGCGATAGACAGCAAGGCGATAGAGAGTTACGCGAAAGGGACAAAGGATTCAAGGGAGAGTTCGGACCGGCAAGCGGATTGGGGGAAAAAGACATACAAAGGGAAGAGGAAAGACGGCAGTATATGGGAGAAGATAGTATTGTGGTTTGGGTATAAGCTGCACCTTCTTGTTGATACGACATATGAATTACCTGTCGGCTACAAAATAACAAAGGCGTCGAGGCCGGACATAGAGGAGATGTTGCCGATGATAGAGGAGGCGAAACGAAAACATTTTCAGAGTATAGAGACAATTGCAGGGGATAAGGCATATGACAGTGGGCCACACCAAGAGGCTTTATATGATACCCACGGAATAAAGCCGGTAATAGATATAAGGAACCAATGGAAGGACGGGGAGGAGACAAAGGCTCTTGCCACTGACAGAATAGACAATGTTGTTTATGATTATCGGGGGACGGTTTACTGTCATTGTCCGGAAAGTAACAAACGATACGAGATGGCCTTTTGTGGATTTGAGAAAGACCGGAAGGCGCTTAAATACAAATGTCCGGCAGCGGCCTACGCAATAGAGTGTAAGGGATATGTAGAGTGCTCGCAGGAGACAAAGGGCAAGACAGTGAGGATACCGCTTGATACCGACAGGCGGATATTTGTGCCGATAGCCAGAAGCAGTTACAAGTGGCAGCGGATATATAACGGCAGGCCGGCAGTTGAGAGGGTAAACAGCCGAATAGACTTATCCTTTGGGTTTGAGCATCATTTTATAAGGGGCAAGTCAAAGATGACACTGAGAGTTGGTCTGGCGCTCTTGGTGATGATATCGATGGCATTGGCAAGAACAAAGAGAGACCAGGAGAAAGATATGAGGTCCCTGATAAAACGGGCTGCCTGAACGAATAGCTTTAACAGCTTCTGTGCATATCAAGGGAGTAGTGTTTTCCATTGCAGGGAATTGAGGCATTGAAAGTCTATCGGAGAGGCAAAAAAGGTGCTTACGGATAGGGGAAGCACCTTTCATCTCCACTTATATAATATCTCTGACAGCGTCGCTTATAAAAAATGCTATTTCTCGAATGCCTCGATACAAAAATCTCTTGACAATTTTTTTTCCGCTGTGGTATGCTGCTTTCGTTTTTTAAACTACTTGAGGGAAGGTGGAAGATGTTAAATTTTGACTGGACTTTTATTGTCTTGACTATCAATTTCCTTGTTCTTCTCTTCCTCTTAAACGTCATTCTTTTCAAACCCCTCCTTAAGATCTTCAAGGAACGGGAAGACAGTGTTAAGGGGAACCTCGATGCCGCTAAGAATATGAATGACAAGAGAGAAGAAAGCATTACCGGTTTAAACCGTGAACTTGCCGAATCAAGGAGCAAGGCCAAAGGAATTTTCGAATCTCTGAAAACCGATGGTATCAGCAAACAAAAAGAGATCCATTCGGCCGCAGAAGCAGAAGCTGCCTCAATACTTGAGAAAGCCAGGGCAGAGATCAAGTCCGAGGCTGAAAAGGCGAGGAAGGCTTTGAGGGCGGATGTCGACAAGTTCTCGGATGAGATAGTAAGAAAGCTGGTGAAGGCATGAGAAGAATAAGTCAAAAATTAAAAGTTAAGAGTCAAGATTTCAAAAAAATTATTTTTCCGTTGCTTATTTTTAGCGTTGCTGTTGCAACTTATGCTTTTGCCGCCGGCGCACCGGAAGGGGAAGGAGTGCCGATCTGGAAAGAATATATGTGGAAGATTATCAACTTCGGGATTTTGGTGATTGTCCTTGTTAAATTTGCCAAGAAGCCCCTCCAGGACTTTCTCCGGAAAAGGACGGAGTTGATAGAGAAGACATTGAACGAAGCCAAGGAGGCAAAAGATGCCGCGTTGAAGGCGTTGAAGGAAGCGGAAGAGAGGCTTAAGACAAAAGATGCGGAAGTCGCAGCAATTGTTGCGGCTGCGAAGAAAGCGGGCGAACAGGAGCGCGACAGAATTATCGAAGAAGGCGGAAAACTGAAAGAGAAGATACTGGAGCAGGCGAAAACCAATATAGAATACGAACTGAAGCATGCGAAAGAGTCGATTAAGGCCGAGGCGGTAGAACTGGCGATGGAACTCGCCGAGAAAAAGCTCAAGGATACGTTGACCAAGCCAGAGCAGGAAAAGCTTCTTGATGAGTCTCTTGTGAAGATAGGAGGCAGAGGTTGAAAAAGATAAAAGGAGCAAGTAAATACGCGAAGGCGCTGCTTAGAAATGTCGGTATGGATAAGGCAGGTCAGGCAATCTCCGAAGTGGGTTCTGTTAACGACCTTATGGTCAAGAGTAAGGAGTTGAGCAGTCTTCTTGTTAACCCGCGATTCACGACTGAGGAGAGGGCAGGGGTCATAAAGGCGCTGGCTGACAAACTCAAATTGTCGGACAGCTCGGTCAAATTCATTCTGTATCTCGCGGAGACCGGGGCAGTCGTAGGACTCGCCGAAATACTCAGGATTGCCACTATTCTCTACCTCGAAAGGCAGAAGAAGGCTAAGGCGGTTGTCATGAGTCCGATCGAGATCAGCAAGGAACGCGAGAGTGCCTTGAAGGCGTCCCTGAAGAAAATGGTGGATAGGGATGTGGATCTGGAGTATGTGATCGATCCCTCCCTTCTTGGTGGAATACTCGTCAAGATCGGAAGCACCATGTATGATACGAGCATAAGGGGCCAGTTAAGGCTCTTAAAAGATGAGCTAATAAAGGGGTGACATTATGGCAGAAATTAAAACAGAAGAAATAAGTGAACTTCTAAAAAAGCAGATTACGGATTTTGAGAAGAAGGTTGATGTCAGTGAAATCGGTACGGTCACATACATCGGTGACGGTGTTGCCAAGGTTTACGGGCTTGACAACTGTATGGCTATGGAGATGCTTGAGTTCCAGAACGGTGTTTTCGGTATGGCGCTGAACCTTGAAGAAGATTCAGTCGGTGCGGTTCTCTTCGGTGAGGACAAGCTCGTTAAGGAAGGCGATATCGTAAAACGTACCGGAAAGGTTATGGAAGTCCCGGTTGGAGATGAACTCAAGGGAAGAGTAGTTAATGCTATCGGACAACCGATAGACGGAAAAGGCCCGATTAACGCAAAGCAGACAAGAAGGGTCGAGGTTGTTGCACCGGGTATTATTAAAAGAAAACCGGTTCATGAACCCCTCCAGACAGGAATTAAAGCAGTCGACGCCATGATCCCGATCGGAAGGGGTCAGAGGGAGCTCGTTATCGGCGACCGTCAGATTGGAAAAACAGCCATTCTCATTGATACCATTATCAACCAGAAAGGCGGCGATGTTACGTGCATATATGTGGCAGTCGGGCAGCGTAGGCCGGCTGTTGTTAATACAGTTAAGAAACTTGAAGAGATGGGCGCTCTTGAGCACACAATCGTTGTTGTTGCGACAGCGAGTGAACCGGCGCCGATGCAGTATATAGCTCCGTATGTCGGCTGTACAATGGGTGAGCATTTCAGGGACAACGGCAAAGCTGCTTTTATCGCATATGATGATCTTACCAAACAGGCACAGGCATACAGACAGCTTTCCCTGATCCTGAGACGTCCTCCTTCACGTGAGGCATATCCCGGTGACGTCTTCTACCTCCATTCAAGGCTCCTTGAAAGGGCTGCAAAAATGAGCGATGCAATGGGAGCCGGTTCTCTTACAGCGATCCCGGTCATCGAGACACAGGCCGGTGACGTTTCCGGATACATACCAACCAACGTTATTTCAATTACTGATGGCCAGATATATCTTGAGCCCGAGCTTTTCTACGGTGGTATCAGACCCGCGGTTAATGCAGGTCTTTCAGTCAGCCGTGTCGGTGGCGCAGCCCAGATTAAGGCCATGAAACAGGTCGCCGGTATGCTCAGGCTTGACCTTGCGCAGTACAGAGAGCTTGCAGCATTTGCACAGTTCGCATCTGATCTTGATAAGGCGACCCTTGCCCAAATCCAGAGAGGGCAAAGAATGGTCGAACTCCTGAAACAGGACCAGTTTGTTCCCATGTCGATTGATGATCAGGTTATTGTTATCTTTGCAGGAACTCAGGGATTTCTCGATGACGTACCAGTTGATTCAGTAAGGACCTTTGAGGAAGCATTTATGAGATATATCAGGGCTGAAAAACAGGACCTGAAGAAAGAGATCATGGAAAAGAAGGCACTGGATGATGACCTTAAAGCAAAGCTTACCGAGGCAATCACAGCATTCAAAAAAACCTTCTCAGCATAATACGGTTGTGAGAGGAGAGGATAAATGCCAACTTTAAGGGATATAAGAAAAAGACTAAAAGCGATCCAGAATACTAAGAAGATCACTGCTGCCATGAAGATGGTGGCTGCAGCAAAGATGCGCAAGGTCCAGGACAGGATGCTGAATTTCAGACCCTATGCTTCGAGGATGGGAACAGTCTTGACCGATATCGCGAAGGTTGCTGAGCGTGAGATACATCCCCTCCTATCGTTGAGGGTCAGAAAGACCGTAGAAGTTCTTGTCATCACCTCCGATAAAGGTCTATGCGGCGCCTTTAATACAAATATCCTGAAGGCCGCGAATAATTATATCAATGGTCTGAAAAAGGAAGGCGTTGAAGTAAGCCTGAGCGTTGTCGGCAGAAAGGCGCGCGACTTTTTCAAGAGAAGAAGTATCCCGATGAGAAATACATGGGTCGGCCTTTCTGGAAGGATATCATATACCAACGCTCAAGAGATAGCGGGTAACCTGATTGAGGGGTATACCGGCGAGGCATTTGATGAGGTCATTGTTATTTACAATGAATTCAAATCGATGATCGCCCAGAAAGTTACCATGATGAAACTTCTGCCTGTGGGTGTGATAGAGGGAGAAGAAGGACAGAAAGAGACGACTATGACGGCTGATTACCTCTATGAACCTTCACGCGCAGCCATATTTGAAAGACTATTGCCGAAATATATAGAAATACAAATTTACAGGGCATTGCTCGAATCATCCGCTGCAGAGGAAGCTGCAAGGATGACCGCCATGGAAAACGCTACGAAGAACTGTTCTGAACTTATTACCAAGGTAACACTTCTGGCAAACAAGGTAAGACAGGCATCCATCACAAAAGAACTGATGGATATTGTCGGCGGCGTTGAGGCATTGAAGGATTAAAGAATAAGGGGTTGAAGAATTTTAATATAGTTGAGGGGGTATCAATATGAATGAAGGAAAAGTATCTCAGGTAATAGGCGCAGTTGTAGACTTAGAATTCGAAAAAGTACTTCCAAAGATTAAAGATGCGGTGAAGGTTGATTATCCGGGTGACCCATCCAAGGGGATCCCCGAGATTCATATTACCCTGGAGACCGCTATTCACCTTGGTGAGAATAAGGTCAGAACCATCGCTATGGGACCGACAGACGGCCTCGTAAGAGGTATGAAGGTTGTGGATACCGGTCAGCCCATAACCGTGCCAGTCGGTAAATCGTCATTAGGAAGAATCATTAATGTCGTGGGAGACCCCGTTGATGAAATGGGACCAATAGAAGCAGCGGAGAGGATGCCTATTCACAGGCTGGCTCCTGATTTTGTGGAGCAGGAAGCTACGACTCAGGCATTTGAGACAGGCGTTAAAGTCTTTGACCTTCTTATTCCGTTCGTCAGAGGCGGCAAAATGGGGATGTTCGGCGGCGCCGGCGTCGGCAAAACCGTTATCATCATGGAAATGATCCATAACATCGCCATGGTCCACGGCGGGGTCTCGGTCTTCGCAGGCGTCGGTGAAAGAACAAGAGAAGGAAATGATCTTTACCTCGAAATGAAACACTCGGGCGTTTTACCGAAGGCAGCCCTAATCTATGGTCAGATGAACGAGCCGCCGGGAGCAAGGGCAAACGTAGGTCTGAGCGCTCTTACCTGCGCAGAATACTTCAGGGACCAGGGACAGGACGTTCTCTTATTCATTGATAACATCTTCAGATACACACTCGCATGGGCCGAGGTTTCCGCACTTCTGGGTAGAATGCCGTCTGCCGTCGGTTATCAGCCTACGCTTGGAACAGACATGGGTGCTCTTCAGGAGAGAATCACAACCACAAAGAAGGGTGCTATTACATCCATGCAGGCAATATACGTCCCCGCGGATGACCTCACCGATCCTGCGGTCGCAACAGCATTTACCCATCTTGACGGAACTGTCGTTCTTTCAAGACAAATTTCAGAACTCGGCATCTATCCTGCAGTTGACCCGCTGGATTCTACATCAAGGATTCTTGATCCAAAGGTTATCGGAGACGAACATTATTCTGTCGCAAGAAGTGTCCAGAAGACCCTTCAGAGATATAAGGAGCTTCAGGACATCATCGCGATCCTCGGAATCGAAGAACTCTCTGAAGATGATAAGATGATCGTCGCAAGGGCCAGAAAACTCCAGAGGTTCCTGAGCCAGCCATTCCATGTTGCTGAAACATTCACAGGGCAGGCGGGTAAGTATGTTAAGACCGCAGATACCATAAAAGGATTCAAGGCTATCGTAGCAGGACAATACGATGATGTACCAGAACAGGCGTTCTACATGGTTGGACCGATTGAAGAGGTTGAAGAAAAGGCCAAGAAACTCGGTTGGAGCAGATAGGTACAAAGAAATAAAGGCGAAGGCGGGAGAATAATTCATGGAAATCAAATTAAAACTTGAGATCGTAACACCTTACGGCCTTATTCTGAGTGAGGATGTCGACGAAGTGACATGTACCGGAAGTGAGGGTGACTTTGGTGTGCTCCCGGGTCATGTGCCTTTCTTCACAACCTTAAAGATAGGCATGCTCGCTTATAAAAAAGGAAACACTACAAAATATGTCTTCGTAAACTGGGGATACGCCGAGGTTGGTCCTGACAGGGTTATGATTCTTGCCGACAGCGCTGAAAAATCTGAAGACATTGATACAGAGAGAGCAAAGGCTGCGATGAAAAGGGCTGAAGAGAGGCTGAAAAAGGTGGAAGAGTTTGATTTTGCGAGGTCAACGTCAGCACTTGAAAGGGCTGTAGCAAGAGTACAAGTTGCGGAAAAGAAAACGTAAGGTAAGTCTGAGCTTATATATATCGGGAAAAAGGCCATGCCAAAAAGCATGGCCTTTTTATTTGTCCTCAGTCGCCAGCTTGCAATGAGCAGTTGCATTATGTTGGTCAAATGTGGCAGATTTATTAACGTATATAATTGATTTAGGAGAACCGGATTAATGCAGAAAGAAAAGATAATGGTAATAGATGACGAAGAAATGATCCTGCAGCTTTCAAGGGACATACTGGCAAATAGTAATTATGAAGTAAGAACTTTACCTGATGGAAATGAAGGCATGAAACTTCTTGCGCGTGAAAAGTTTGACCTTTTGTTGATAGACATAAGAATGCCCGATGTCAACGGTCTGGATGTTATCAGACATGTGAGGGCAAATGACAAAGAAATGCCGATTATCATAATTACAGCTTATGGAACACTCGACATCGCCATGAATGCCCTGAGGCTGGGCGCTCAGGGCTTTATATTAAAGCCGTTTACACCTGCAGAACTTAGATCGGCAGTTGCCGAAGCCCTTGAAAAGGCAAGGCTGTTAAGAGAAAACATAAGTATGCGCGCCTTAATGCCGCTTTTTGAAGTCAGCAAAGAGATAATAAGCGAAATCGATCCGAGAAAGCTTATCAAGGAAATCCTTGAGATTGCCGGGAAAGAGACACATGCGGATAAGGCGTGCGTATATTTGGTTGATGAGACAACAGGCAAACTCAGCATGAAAGAAGAGTTCGGGTTGTCGTCTGACTTTTGTATAAATGTTAACGAAAAATACAGCGAAAAAATAGCAGAGTTTATTTTTAAAGAGAAAAAACTGTTTCTCGTGACGCCTGAAGTAAAACTGCCTTCTGATTTTGAGGAATTGAGGCAAATGGAAGGCACTTCGTACAGTATTTATATGCCCCTTACCGTTCGGGGAAATATTATAGGCATTCTCTACATCGGCAGAATAAGCAGCGAACACCCGTTCTCTCCTTCCGAAGTCGAACTTGTTTCCGTCCTGAGCGGTCAGGCCGCAGCTGCGATAGAAAATGCCCGCCTATATGAAAAGCTGCAACAGTCTTATCTGTCCATGATAGTCACCCTGTCGGGCGTGGTCGAAGCGAGGGACCTGTATACTGATAAGCATATGAAAGACATTGCGGAATATTCTGTCGAAATTGCGCAGAAGTTGAGGCTGCCTGATAATGATATTGAAGACATAAGGAAGGCTGCGCTCTTGCATGATCTGGGCAAGATATGCGTGCCCGACCACATTCTTATGAAGGCGGATAAGCTTTCAGACGATGAAATGGATGTCATAAAAAGACATCCCGCGGCCGGCGCAAAGATCATCGAGTCTGTGGAACCGATAAAACATGCCAGAGAAATAATAAAACATCATCATGAGTGTTATGACGGTACGGGGTATCCTGACGGTCTCGGAGGGAATAAAATCCCCCTGGGTGCGAGAATAATCTCGGTGGCAGACGCCTTCGGCGCAATGACTACGGACAGGCCTTACAGAAAGGCGCTGTCGATCGAAAAAGCCATAAAAGAACTGAAAGAGTTCGCGGGCATACAATTCGACCCGGAAATTGTTGAGATATTTATCTCAATTCTGCATGAGAAAGGCGTCCTTGGGAATGAGGAGAAACATACCATCTCCTGACTTTATATATTAGTGTAGTGTCTCACAAATGACTGGCTTTATATACATGTTCAAAAGGAATGTCATTCCCGCAAGCGAAGCGCGTCCGGAATCCTTCCGAGAAGCCCGGAAAGATTCCGGACAAGCCGGAATGACAAAGTGAAGCCAACATTGAGCTTACTAATCACATTTGATAGCACCACTTGTTTAGGGGACGCTACATTAGTTGCATAAAACAAAGACGGACGTGCTGAAAAAATCCTGTAATGCAACAAGATTTATTTATGATACACATGAATGCGAATCTCATGTTTGTGCCTTATAGCAGAAGGCCGGTAGGCCGGTCTATTTGGTTATAAGGAGTTGCATTACAGGGGTTTTTCAGCATGTCCGCCCTTGCTGTTAGAAAATCTTTTGCAATGTTTAGGATAATACGGCATGGATGTTACACTCGACAGCATACGTAATATACAACTGTACCAGTCGAAAACAGGATACCGTTTCTCCGTTGATTCCCTTCTGCTTTATGACTTTGTAAACCTCAGAGAGGTGACCGGTGTTGCCGATCTCGGCGCGGGGTCGGGCATCGTCGGAATTTTGCTTGCGAAGAAATATCCCGGCTCATATGTAACCCTGTTCGAAATTCAGGACGGCCTTATCGGGCTTGCGGGAAAAAATATTCTTCTCAATCACCTTGAAGACCGGGTCATGGTGATCAAATGCGATTTGAGAATTATTGCGGACTTGTCTGTGAAATCCAGGCACTATGACCTCGTCGTATCAAATCCGCCTTTTAGAAGACTGAAGAGCGGCCTTCTGAATATCGAAGAAGAAAAGGCCATCGCAAGGCATGAGATAAAATTGAGATTGCCGGAATTTATCGATGCCGCTTCAGCTCTTTTGAAAGCGAGAGGCAGATTATGCATGGTTTATCATCCCTGCAGGCTTTCCGAACTTATTGATACCATGAGAAACAAGGATATCGAGCCTAAGAGATTGAGATTTGTTCATTCAACGGTGTCATCGGAGTCGAAGATGGTTTTGCTGGAAGCTGTTAAAGGGGGAAGGACAGGGTTGAAAGTGGAAAAGCCGCTTCATATCTACAAACAGGACGGGGGTTATACGGATGAGATGGAGGCGATATATAACCTATGATTGCCAGGGATTATCTGAAGGACTTCCTTACCTATCTCACTGTCGAGAAGGGGCTGTCAAAAAATACCATAGAATCATATCGGTTTGATCTCAGGAAATTTCAGGATTCCCTTTTATCAAAAGATAAAGGTCTGACGTCGTTCACAAAAGCGGATATAGTCGATTTTATAGAAATTCTCAGGGGCGAAGATTATTCAATGTCGAGTATATGCAGGCTCCTGTCTGCTATTAAGGGCTTATGCAGATACCTCCTCCTGGAAGATATCATAAAAGAGGACCCTTCGGAAAGCCTGCAGTCCCCGAAAAAATGGGAAAGACTCCCGAAGTCGCTCAGTATTTCCGAAGTCAGGTCCTTCCTCGATTCAAGTTCATCGTCAAATCCCCCGGACCCTATTATGGTGAGAGACCATGTAATGTTCGAACTGCTTTATTCAGCGGGGTTGCGTGTCAGCGAGTTGGTTTCGCTGAAGATCGAAGATATTAATTTCGAAGCCGGGTTCCTGCGGGTTATAGGAAAGGGCTCAAAGGAAAGGATTGTACCTCTTCATATAAGGTCAGTCGAAGCTGTGAAGAAATATATAAGCCTCCAGAGGCCGGAGATCCTTAAACAGAAACGCTCCCCGTATCTTTTTATCACGCGGAGAGGCAGACCCATGACGAGGCAGCGTTTCTGGCAGACGATAAAAAGTCTGGGCGGGAAACTCGGGATCGAGCTCTCGCCTCATACTATGAGGCATTCCTTTGCGACACATCTGCTTGAGGGCGGAGCCGACCTCCGGTCATTACAGAAGATGCTCGGGCACGCCGATATAGCTACGACGCAGATTTATACCAAGGTGACGGCTGAGAGATTAAAAAAGGTTTACTCTAAGCATCACCCGAGAGCCTGAGGTCTCATTCTGTTCAGTCGATATTTTCCCTCGCCCTGTAGAATCAATCCGGTTCAATCCAAATAATGCAGACATTCGCATTATTCAATTGCATTTTTTGAGTCGATCTTAAAGTTGAAACGAACGAGAAAACCGTGTAAACTGTGTAAGTCAAATCAACAAAACGGAGGGACAAATGCCTGACAAATTAGATGTGAACGACCTCTACAGATTTTGTGATCCTGAAATATTTACTTTTAATACGACAAATGATCTGCCCGACTTGAAGGAGACGATAGGCCAGGAAAGGGCACTGCATTCACTCGATTTCGGGCTCAGTCTCGACAGTACGGGGTTTAATATATTTATTCTCGGGGAGCACGGCACCGGCAAAATGACCACGGTAAGGTCATTCTTATCTCAAAAGGCCATGAGCGAACCGGTGCCGAAGGATTGGTGCTATGTCTACAATTTTAGGGACCCTGATGTGCCCCTGGCTGTCTCTCTCGATCCCGGTAAAGCAGCCGTATTTCAGAAAGATATGGATGAAGTCATAAAGATACTCAGGATTGAGATTCCAAGGGTTTTCGATTCAAAAGAATATGAAAGGCAGCGGAACAGGATAATAGAGGAGGCCCAACTGAAAGAGAAGGGAACTTTTGCGAACCTCGAAGAAGAGGCCCAGCAGAAAGGGTTTTCGGTGCGCAAGACCGTCAGCGGGTTGATGATCACACCTGTCAAGAAGACGGGCGAACCGCTGACGGAAGACGATTTCGAGGCCCTCGATGAAAAGACGAGGAAGAAGATTGAGGAGATGGGAAAGGCGCTTCAGGAAAAACTTAATGATGTTGTGCGTATGGTCCGCGAAAGTGAAAAGGCGGTCAAGGAGGCGATCGCGAAACTCGAGAAAGACGCCGCCCTTTCCGCGGTGGGGCATCTCATAGCCGACCTGAAGCACAAATACGAAGATCACGAGAAGATCACCGCATATCTTGATGAGGCCAAAGAGGACATCCTCGAACATCTTGAAGATTTTAAGGTACAGGAGGAGCAGGCCCCTCAGCTGGCTTTTATGAAACTCCCCAGGACAGAGCCGACATTCACGAGATATACCATTAATGTCATGGTGAATAATGATAGGTGCAAAGGCGCGCCCTGTATCTTCGAAAGCAACCCGACTTATTACAACCTCTTCGGAAGGATTGAACACAAGATACAGTACGGTATTGCGGTTACGGATTTTTCGATGATAAAAGCGGGCTCCCTGCACAAGGCAAACGGCGGTTATATAGTGATCAATGCGCTTGATCTATTAAGGAATATCTTTGCTTATGATGCGCTGAAACGCGCTGTCAGGGACAAGGAGGCTAAGATCGAGGATGTGTGGGAACAGTACCGGTTAATGTCGACAACGACCCTCAAGCCGGAGGCCATTCCGCTGGATATTAAGGTGATCCTCGTTGGGAACCCTTATCTCTATTATCTTCTCTATAACCTCGATGAAGAATACAGGGAGCTTTTCAAGGTAAAGGCGGATTTCGACAGCAGGATGAACAGAACGGATGAGAATGTCCAGAAATATGCGACCTTTGTCGCCGCTCTCTGCAGAGAAGAAAAGCTTTTACCTTTTGACCGCACCGGCGTTGCCAAGGTAATAGAGGTAAGTTCAAGGCTGGCCGAGCACCAGGGCAAGCTGTCTGCCAGGTTCAATGATATCGCTGATATCCTTAGGGAAGCGAGTTACTGGTCGTCAAAATCAGGCAGTGATATCGTAGGCGGAGAGCATGTGCAAAAGGCGATAGACGAGAAGGTATACAGGACGAACAGGATCGAGGAGCGCCTGAGAGAAATGATCCTGGAAGGGACTATAATCGTTGAGACCGCGGGTGAGAAGGTGGGACAGATAAACGGCCTTGCTGTTCTTGACCTCGGGGACTACAGTTTCGGAAAACCTTCGAGGATTACGGCGAGGACGTATACCGGAAAGGCCGGTGTTGTAAATATAGAGAGAGAGACCAAGATGAGCGGCAAGATACACGAAAAGGCCATGCTGATAATCTCGCACTACCTTGGAAGCAGATATGCTACAAAAAAACCGATCAGCCTCTCCGCGTCGATCACGTTCGAGCAGCTTTATGATATGGTTGAGGGCGACAGCGCGACCTGTGCCGAGCTTTACGCGCTTCTGAGCAGTATCGCAAACGTACCGCTGAAACAGAGTATTGCTGTTACGGGTTCCATGGACCAGAACGGAGAGGTGCAGCCTATAGGCGGGGTCAATGAAAAGATAGAGGGCTTCTTCGATTTGTGCAGGATAACCGGCCTTGACGGGAGCCACGGAGTGATTATACCGGCAAGGAATATTAAACATCTGATGCTGAAAAACGACGTAGTCGAAGCGGTTAGAGAGGGGAAGTTCTTTATTTATCCTATCAGCAAGGCTGATGAAGGATTGGAGATTATGACCGGCATGCAGGTCGGCGCCATCGGGGATGACGGAACATATCCCGAAGGCACTATCAATTACCTTGTCGTGAAACGTCTCACGGAGATATCGGAGGCCTTTGAGAAGAAAAAGGAAAAAGAAAAGGAAGAAGAAAAAGAGGAAGAGACGAAGGAAGAAAAAAAGGAACAAGAAAAGAATAAATGAAAAAGGCGGTACGGCTGCTTGAGGCCGGATTATTTGTCCTCCTGTCCTTGCCATTGGCGATCCTGCCCTTGAGATGGTCATTGAAGGCCGGGGAAATACTCGGCCTTTTAGTTTTTTATTTCTGGAGGGGCAGGAGAAGGATCGCAATAGAGAATCTGAAATCAACGGTATCATCTCGCGCCATGAAAATTTCAGAACCGGTAGAAGATATCATCCGGAATAATTTTAGAAACCTCGGAAGATCTTTCACCGAAGTTATAAAAATCTATTACGGCCTCGGCAAACCTATAATAGATTCTGTCAGCATAGTAGGTACAGAGAACCTTCTTGCAGCAAAAGCAAAAGGCAATGGTAGCCTTTTTATCACCGGCCACTGCGGGAACTGGGAGCTTCTTGCGATTGCTGCAGCTGCAAAGCTTTTAGGCTCATCTGTTGTGGCAAGACCTATAAACAATCCTTATCTGAATAATATTGTCGAAAAGGTTAGAAAGAGATATGGGAATAGCATCATTTATAAAAAGGGGGCGTTAAAGCCGATTATGCAGACCCTGAAGAAGAACGGGATCGTGGGTATACTTATGGATCAGGCCGTCATTTCCGATGAAGGATACGTCATAGATTTTCTGGGCAGAGGAGCATGGACCACAAAAATGCCCGCCCTCATAGCAAGAAAAACCGGCACCGCAGTGCTGCCCGCTTTTATCCATAGAGAAGGGAAGGGCCATATAATAACAATATACCCTGAGGTCGAATTATCTCATAATGATGATACGGAAAATGCGGTGAAAGAAGATACTGCGACATTTTCGGGCTTTATCGAGGAATACGTCAAAGAGCATCCTTCAGAATGGCTCTGGATACACAGGCGGTGGAAGAGGGTAAAGCAGAGCGACCGGGAAGTTCGCAAATAGAAAATCCACTATTTCATTTGCCATTTTCACGATAAAGTGCATCGAGCGGACTCTGCGGCGCATTCGTCATTCCCCTGAGCACATGAGTATAAATCATTGTCGTCTCGACGCTCTTATGTCCGAGAAGGTCCTGTATCTCTCTAATGTTCACGCCGCCCATCAGGAGATGTGTTGCAAAGCTGTGTCGGAGCGTATGGATCGATGCGTGTTTCACGATGCCGGCCTTCTTAACAGCATTTGCAATGGCGGATTGGATTGCGGTGTCGCTTATGTGATGACGCCTGACCTTGCCGCTCCTGGGGTCAACGGACAATTTAGCCGACGGGAAAACGTACTGCCAGCCCAGATCTTTTCCTGCGTTCGGGTACTTTCTCGATAAGGCATCGGGGAGATAAACTTCTCCATATCCTGCAGCGAGGTCTTTAATTGCATGAAATTAATGGCAGCTAACCACTCACTCCACGGGACTTCGTTTTACTCCGCCCGTGAGTTCAGGCGTTGGCCTGCAAGAAGGAGGGATGTGAGACTATGAATCCAAAGATTGTTATCAGGAACGAGACGCATAACGATGTTTGCGCGATAACTGAGGTGACTATCGCAGCGTTCAAGACCTTGGAGATTAGCAACCACACGGAGCAGTTCATCATCGAGGCGCTACGTGCCGCCAAAGCTCTTACGGTATCGCTGGTTGCAGAAATGGATGGCCGAGTGATAGGACATATTGCTTTCTCTCCCGTGACCATTTCCGATGGCACCTCTAACTGGTATGGACTTGGACCTGTTTCGGTGCTGCCGGCGTACCAGCGGCAGGGTATCGGTAAAGCGCTGATACAGGAAGGGTTGTCACGTCTGAAAGACATGAATGCTCAAGGATGTTGTCTCGTGGGACATCCAGATTACTACAGGAAATTCGGGTTCACAAACATGTCTGGACTTGTGCATGAGGGAGTGCCACAAGAGGTCTTCTTTGCTCTACCTTTCGACGGGCATACTCCGCAGGGCAATGTCGCTTTCCATGAAGGGTTCAAAGCGGATGGCCAACAAGAGGGTGCAGGCGACGCTTTATAACCAAAAATTACATTGCGCAATAGTCCATCTTGACAAATAATGTAATACATTGTAAACATATTTAATGGTCTTTTATGAAGAGAACGTCAAGAAATCAGTCGCTAAGGGTTCTTTGCCCAAAGATGTTTTTGAAAGATTTAATAATGTTTTTATCGCTTTAGATACGACGCATGATCTCAGTCTTTTTGATATCAAGAAATTAAAATCATCTGAAAAGAGGACATACTATCGTGTCAGAAAGGGAAAATACAGGGCCATATTTTACATCGAGACTAATAATTACTATGTAATATCAATAGCCAAGAGAGAGGAGGTATATGATAAATGGGTGTAATATCCATTAGACTGAATAAAGACGAAGAGAAAATATTAAGAAAATTGTCCGAGCATTTTCATGAGGATAAATCTGCATTAGTTAAAAAATCATTGCTTGAGTTATACGAAAATGTCTTAGATTTGAACGAGATAGAGAAATTTGAGGCCAAGGAGCGAAAAGGTAAGGCCTCTTTCTTTACAGCAGAAGACATTTTGAAAAAATAGAAATACTGCTGTTATAACGAATCGCTCAAGCCGACCCGGCATAAGCTGGGTTCGCGGTGGCATAGGCTTGTGGCCGGGCTGCTTACCTCAAGCGTTGTACGGAAAAACATTAAGAAAAGGAGAATTAATGGTGATCATTCGATTCAGGTCATTTCCATCGTTTCGCTTATCCGCCTCACTGTTACTCCTTGTTTTATGCCTTTCGCTTTCCGCGTGCGGACGGAGCAGTTCTGCGGGCATAGACCCTCAGGCCGAATACAATGCCGCTGTACAGGACGCAAGGAATATGACGGCGGAGAAGATATCGAAGAACCTCACCGCCATTGTGCCGGAGAACAAAAACCTGAAGTGGGAGACCGACGCTCCCGGCACTCGGGTGCTCATGGCTACCTGGCTGGGCAACCAGGCCGCCTGTTGAAAGCTACCTGGATCCTGCCACCCCGGGATGCAAGGCAGGCAGTGAATGCGCGAACTACTGGTATAACTCTTGGGTCACAGTCGTTCCTGAACTAAAAAACCTGCTGGGCAGATCCCCGACACTTCTCAGGGTAGATCAAGCTCTCGGCTTGCCTCCTCCCGCTACCGGACAGACCCTCGATAATACGTGTATCCTTGAGCTTTACATTTCCCCCGGCAATCTTTTCCGTCCGTCACCTGACCCTGAAGTCACCGATCAGGAGGCTGAGCTTCATTTCCCATTAGACGGGTTCCGCAAATACGATGACGCCACGCTCGTTTATTCCGAGATGCCCTGTGACGTTGCCCGCTGCCCTAACTGCACCCCCTCAGGCAAATGCGGCATGACGACCTACAGAAATTGGGTCGATTACCGAAGGGCCTATGTCTATTCCCAAACGGCTGTGAACAGTCCCTACCCATGGACCGGGCTCGGCTACACATACGACTGGGGAAATCCGGCCCCTCCCCACATCGGGTTAAGCGAGTTTGTGATCAACAGCGGCTCGAACGGGATACCCGTCTTCATAAAGTCTGCGACATGGACCCGGGCCTATTTTGCGGAATGAGACGGTGGCTCCTCTTACGTCTTCTGGATGAAAATGAAGATTTAGAAGCTCTTACGAGAGGCATCTGGAATTAAGAGAATGACAATAGGAACAAGACAGCGTACAACAACGCCATCGAGCCGACCGGGAATAGCCCTTCGTGTTTTTCATTCCAGCCTTTGTGGCCCCGGCGGCTCATGGCCAGCGTTAAACTTGATAAAACCAAAGGAGTAATATTTTGAAATTTAAGGCAACACAATTTACGAGAAACGGTGTTATTCACTGCAAAGCAGCAATTGAGGAAGTATTCCCACTTCTTTGTCCGAAAAGAGAAGAAGAATGGATTCCGGGTTGGGAGTGCGAGACAATTTGGTCAAATAGCGGTTACAACGAAGAAGGGGCCATTTTTAGAACCTTGAAACCTTACGGCACTGAATTATACTGGACCACTCTTCAATATGATATAAACAGTAAAATTGTCGATTTTCTGATCATGGCTCCACGCCTATATATATTTCGATTCAAGATTGAGCTTTGTGTGAACAGCGATGGCCTTCTCACAATAACGTTCACGCAAGTCTTTACTTCGATTTCTGAGGAGGGCGGCACTTTTCTCAAGCGGTATGAGAGTGAAGATTTTAATGGAAGATTGAAAAGTCTCGAAGAGTTTATGAACCGTCATCGTGAGGACAAGAGAAGGAAGGGAATAGGGGACTGACCTGTCAAAGCCAGACAATCTCTGTTGGAGAAGACGGAGTCATGACGACGGAGGATGTTCCGGGAAAACACAAAGTAAAAGCGCTTGTGCTGTCAGTTTGAAAATTTAAACCCTCACCAATTCCTTACCTGCCTCGTAAGCCTCTTTTAAAGCTGACGGATGTTTTAATATCGCACCCTTTGCATCGATTCCCATAAAACTCAATGTCTTATGTTTGGTGACGCTGACTGTTCTGAAAAAAGCCTTTGCACTTGCTTCCGCGCATTGAATACCGATTTCCTTTTTCATGCCGCCCACCAGCAGCAACAGTCCTTTCCTGCCATAGGGGCCCTCGGGAACCGGTTTTTTCAGGAGATACTTCTCGCACCAGAAGCACTGGCACCTGTCTATCATGATCTTAACCTGCGCACTCAGGGCAAAGAAGAAGACCGGCGATGCAAGGATAATCCTGTCGGCATTTCGGATCTCTTCATATATCCGGACCATATCGTCTTCAAATATACAAAGCCCCGTGTCTTTACAGCCTCCGCAGTCCTGGCAGGGCGAGATGTTCATAAGGTTAAGGTTGAAGGTCCGGACACTTTGCCCGGCCTCCCCGACGCCCCTGACCGCTTCCCTAAGAAGAAGCTCCGTGTTCCCTTCTTTTCTCGGGCTTCCGAGGAAAGCGATCGTGTTCATTCATCCTCCTTATCTTTATTCTTCTGCTCCTTGAACTCTATCCAGTCCTTCATGTGCTGCAGGTTTTCATTGAGATACCACCAGCCGTTCTTGAAAGCCGTGTAATCGGGTGCGCCGGTCATGGCTGAAGCATAGCGGACAGAGTTGGAATAGAAAAGCCATTGCCTTGTCCACATCTGCTCAATGGATTCATCGAAGGGATTTGTTTTGTCTTCGATCCCATCTTCCCATGTCCTTGAAATAAGTTTTGTTGCTGCGAGGATCATTTCGTCTGTCTCTTTTATGGTGCTCTCAAGTTTCGCAAAATGACCGCTGATCCAGTCAGTACTATGGCAGCCGTTACAGACCCTGCCGATAGTGTTTCGTCTCTTTTCCTGCTCCGATTTATCGATAAGATACTCCGATGCCGGCTCATCGGTGAACGTAACCGGCAACGGCAGGCCGTCTTTGTTTTTGATTACAGTTGTATCTCCTGATTTAGGCTGTGCGTGGCTGTAAATGAGTCCGAACAGCCTGACCCACAGCCTGGAGCCGAAGTTATGGGACCTTTCGACAATCACTTCGTTGTCCGGTGACACCAGGAGGCTGTTATGGCAGACCGCGCATGTAGGTGCCCTGAAGTCTTTCCCCAGCTTCCACGGCACGCTGTCGAAATCCCAGGTACTTCCTTTAGAAGAATAGATATTGCCGTGTTTGCTTTCTTCGTAGACGTCCCAGGCAGGCACGTCTGGTTCATGGTGGCACTGGCTGCAGGTATAGGGCTTCCTCGCAACTTCTATCAGAAAGCCGTGGCGCGGATGGCAGGCTGAACAGGTACCTGTACTTCCGTCGGGGTTTACTCTACCCACACCCTGATTGGGCCAGTTGGTCAGATCAGGAACAACTATGTTGCCGATCTTTACAGTCAGGCTCTTTGAACCTTTGACTTCAACCTTTGTGCCGTGACATCCGAGGCATGTCTCGCGCAGAGTGTCTTCCGAGGGCTTGGCCGCAAAAAGTTTCTTGTCTTCAACCTTCCTCACCCCGGTCACGGCATCGACCAATTCATGAAAGAGAGGATTTCCCATCAGGTTTTTATAGGCATTTGATTTTTTGCTTCCAAGAAATTGTCCGGCCTCCACCGGATGGCAGGTTTTGCAATCCCCGGGGGTGACCACGACGTTTATCCTGAAGCCCATATGATCAAAATTGTCCCTGTGGGTTTCCGGGTTCCTGCTGTGGCATTCAAAGCAGCCTACCGCATGTGTCCTCAGTGCATCGGGAAGACTTTCAGCGGAAATCCTTTTCTCCAAGGAGGATTTTAGCATGGCTTCGGCGGGGATCGTCCTTGAGTGTCTGCTCGTCAACCAGTCCTTTACGATCCCGGGAGTATAAATCTTGTGGCAGGCAATGCAGGCCTGGGTCTGGGCGCTTAATGAGCTGTTTTGTATTGAATCTTTGTCCTTTTCGACGGCAAAGGCTGCATTAAGAGAAAAAGCAGACAAAGTCATGAAAAACATTAAATAACATGATAAGAATTTTAAAAGCTCCATATATTATTCCCCCTGTAATCCTCCTTTAAAGTCCTGTCTTTCGCACGTTTCCCCCATTAACCAGGAATAAATATTCCCACGGATCTGACATTATTGTGCAATAAGCTTCTCTATTTCTCTCTCGTCTATATGGAGCTCTTTCGCGAGAAGGCCGGGTGTTGCCCCTGTCTGCCTGATTATTTCCTTTAGATAATCCCTGTAGTTCATGCTCTCTTCCCAACATCGGGAGAAATGGTCCTTCAGTATTGCTGCGAGGCCTTCCGATGGTATCCTGTAGCCCTTTCTCGTGGCCTCCTTTTCCCCTGTGCTTTCAGGTATGCCGATTACCACTACTCTGTCATCTGCGATGATATAGCGGATGTTGTTCGCAATGGCACAGATACTGAAACGCACCTCCGCTCCGGCCTTCTGATAGAGATGGCCTATATGAAGCCTGTCATGGAATTTCGGGATGAGATATTTAGCTGTTATACCTTCCTTCTTCAACTTTTCGATGTGGGTAATAATCTCATTCACCCTCTTTTTATCGTCCTGCGAGGGAGGTCTTCCCGTGATGACGCCGATAACTTCAGTTTTGCATCCATCATGGAATCCGTGACACTCAGGAAATACTCTTGCCGGGTGAGTATCTTTGTCGCCTTTCCAACTTCCAGCAAGAGGCTTCTCCTTCCTCTTCCCTCTTTGAGGCTGAAAAGGAGAAGGATAATAGTGACCACAAGAAGCACCGATTCGAGGATGAGCAGAACCATTTCAAGCGTCATGGCTTACATTTCTCCCGCACTTTTAACTCTTCCTGATTTCTTGTAACATCATCAACCCAGCTCAGTGCCGCAGACACTGCGGGAAATCCTATGGTACTCGTGAGCAGGATTATTGTATGGTAGATATCTTCGCTCTTTGCGCCCGCCTTCAATGCCCGTCTTATATGAGAGTGGACCGCTCCCTCCGATCTTATGGCTGCCGCTGCGGCAAGCTGTATGAGATGCGATGTCTTCTCATCAAGCGGACCTGCGGCGCTTGCTGCCTTTCCGAGACTATCAACCGCCCTCATGACCCCCTTAAACCTTTTTCTCAGATCTGCGTAATGACACGGCAGTTCCGGCATAACCGACCTCCTTGCTATATTTCTTTGAAGGTATCATCGATCAGTTCTTTATTCAAATTTTGCATGATACCCCTTGACCTTATTTGCAAATTCCCTCCCGAACTCATAGCAACGATTCTGATCTTCAGGAGAGGGCCTGTAAAGGACCTGTATCCCCGGTTCCATTGTCTCGAGTCCCATACGTCTGAACTCTTCGTAAATATCTCTTACTGCGCCGCCGCCCCATCCATAACTTCCGAAAGCCGCTGCAATCCGGTTTTTCGGTTTGAGACCACGCAAATATGTCAGGAATTGCGCAACAGGCGGGAAAACTGAATTATTCAGGGTCGGGGAACCGACAAGACATCCCCGCGCAGTCCAGAACTCCTTTACGGCAACACTTGCCGGAGACACGCGCAGTTTTATTACCCTGACGTCTACCCCTTCATCCTTTATCCCCTGCATGATCGGGACGGTCATGAGTTCCGTACTGTGCCACATAGTGTCGTATATTATCACAACCCTGCTGTCCGCTTTCCCGCCGGCCATATCGAGGTACATATTCATGATCTTGGAGGTGTCCCGTCTCCATATGACCCCGTGGTCGGGGGCAATCATATCGATTTCGAGCCCTAATTTCCCGATGTCTGCGATCTTGTTCCTGATCAGAGTACCGAACGGCATGAGGATATTTGCGTAATAGTCCTTGACCGCATCATCAAGTTCCGACACCGAACAGCATGTGATGAATTCATCGTCAAATCGTGCCGCAGAGGCATAATGTTGTCCGAATGCGTCCTGGCTTATGAGAAGTCTGTTTTCTTGAATGTACGTCATCATGGAATCGGGCCAGTGAAGCATGGGTGTCTCCAGAAACAGCAGTGTCCTACCGCCGATATTCAGGGTATCGCCCGTCTTAACTATCCTGATATCCCATTTCGATGTGTTGAAAAACCTGTCAAGGCCCTTCTTGCCCTTATTGGTGACGAAGATCGCAGCCTCCGGCGACAGATTCATTATGTCCCCGAGACTTGCTGCATGGTCGTTCTCGATGTGATTAATGACGATATTTTTTATTCCGGTAGGGTCTGTAAGACTTTTTATATTGTCGATGGTGGTTTCCGCAAACTCGTGTTTGACGGTATCAACCAGTGTGATCTGGTCGTCAAGGATCAGGTAGTTGTTATATGTTGTCCCGTTTGGCGTGACATAACCGTGGAAATCCCTTATTGCCCAATCGATCGCCCCTACCCAGTAAATGTCGGGCTTGATTTCAACAGGCTTCATAAAACCTCCTCTTTATCTGTATTTCAACTCCCTTTCCACACATGGTCCCCTCTTTCCGGATCGATCAGAAAGCCATATCCGTTTTCCAGGCCTGCCACACTTTGCCGACGAGGTCCGGTCCGGGCTTCAGCGTAATCCTGCCGGGCTGCCAGCCCGACGGCGTTGCTTCGCCGGTTGCCCTCACGTGCTGGAACGCTTTAACCTGTCGGATCAATTCAGCAACGTTGCGACCCACCGGCGGTGTCAATACTTCCATTGCCTGAATGGTCCCGTCGGGGTCGATGATGAACCTACCTCTGATATCCACTCCCGCATCTTCATCGTATATTCCGTAAATACTCCCGATCCTGCCCCCCGCGTCTGTGAGCATGGGAAAGGGGATGCCCCCGGAAACCATCTTGGAGAGTTCATCCTCCTGCCATATCTTGTGGACGAACCTGCTGTCCGCGCTCATCGCCAGCATCTGAACACCGAGTGTCTTGAGTTCCTCATATTTGACAGCAACTGCCGACAGTTCGGTCGGTCAGACAAAAGTAAAGTCGCCGGGATAGAAACAGAGCACTACCCACTGTCCCTTATAATCGGACAGTTTGATATTTTTGAAGCCACCGTCGATGAATGCGCTCGCCTCAAAATCGGGCGCAGCTTTTCCCACCTTAGCAATCATTTTAAATACCTCCTTTTCATCTTTAACCTGCTCTGTCAATGGTCCTTCCTCTGGTTGCAGAATAGGTCCACGAGCCGGTTTTACACACGAATCTTTTGGTTCTTGCATATTCTCCTCCTCTATCTTTTCCGGTCAGTTTTTGTTCCTACAATGCGGACAGATCCCGTAAAATTCTATGTGATTGCCCTTAATTTCGAACCCCGTTTTCATTGCCCGCGGGATTTGCAGATCGTAATTTGCATGGATATCGACAATCTTCTTGCATTTGACACAGATGAGGTGATGGTGCGGTACAATGTTCGGGTCAAAACGTTTCTTATAAGGGTCAATGGTCAGCTCCGATATCCTGTCCCTTTTCTTCAGGGCCTCCAGTGTGTTGTATACTGTTGCAAGGGACATTGATGGGAACTTGTTCAGAACAGCATTATAAATATCTTCTACAGAAGGGTGTTCGATATTCCCCTTAAGATGATCGAGTATTGCAAGCCTTTGAGGGGTCAGCTTAAAATTGTTCATAAATTTCTTTTCGCAGTTTTCAATTTAGAATTATTCTTTGATTAAAAAAATTATAAACGGAAAAATCTTCTTGTCAAATATTTTTTGTGCGTGCGCAGCGGGGGTCAACGGTGTCGAGGGTCCCATGAAAGAAATAACTATGGGCCGGACATCCGCCTGTGCACCCGGGATAATATTCGCAGCCGCAGAGTTCGCATCTGTTGTTGCCCGTGTATTGTCTGAAATAATCCAATACCGGGTTTTTCAATATTTTGTCCACAACGTCCCGGAATATATTGCCGAGGCAAAATTCTTTAAAGCCTGAAAATAAATTGCACGGGAACACCGAACCATCGGGCATCACCGCAAATTTTCTTGTACCGGCGTCACATCGTCCCGGTGACCGGGTCCCGTACTTGTAAAATCCCGACGCAGCCACAAAACCGATGTCCATAATCCCCGCCGACTCCTCTCTTAACTTTACATAGAATTCCCGGAATTCGGGATAAGAAAAATATGACAGTAATTTTTTTGTTCCGATAATGTCCTCATGCAAGAGAAAATAGTTTTTTACGCCGAGATCAGCGAGATAATGAATAAGACCAGAGATTTCATCCATATTATCCCTTGTCAGTACACTCTTCACAATCGGGGCCTTGCCCTTCGCGATTATTTTCTTGATCCCCGTAACAGTTTTCGAAAAATTATCCGCCCGTGTTAAGGCATTATGAGTCCGGGAAAAACCGTGGAGGGAGACCCCGATATTCATTAAATCCGTCCGGATTTCAGAAATGCGATCGAGGGCATCGGGCAGGCTGCCGTTTGTACTTATATTTAAAGCGATACCCGAATCGACAACGTGTCTCATAAAATCCTCCATCCAGGAGATTAACATGGGTTCTCCTCCGAGGACATCGATCTCGCTAATGCCGATTCCCGTGAGCAGACTGCTCAGAGCATATGCATCCCGGACATTCATGTCTTTATATGAGGCTGAACCTGCGAAACTCCGATTAAAACAGAACAGGCAGTCTTGATTGCATCTGAGGGTCGGATATAGTTGTACAAAAGAGGGATAGGCCGGCTGGTTCAATTATAATCACCCTTGACTTTATTCCTGGAAATGATAATATTTTACATGTTATCTTTCAAAAAAGGATTAAACCGGCGAATATTACGCCCTGGAGGAGGATATGAACGCTATCGAAATAGCTATAAAAATGGAGAAGGACGCAATAGATTTTTATACAGAGGCTGCGGAGAAGACAAGAAATCCTGTCGGTAAAAAGATGTTCCTTTCGGTAAGGGAAGATGAAAAGAGGCATCTCCAGGCGCTTTCCCAGATTTTCAGGGAAGTCGACATAAAGATGGCCGACGTCAGTCCGATGAAAAATGTAAAGACGATCTTTGAATCCATGAAAGACATGATGATGAAGAAAATACAGGCGACTGAGGACGAACTTGAAGTCTTCAAGATAGCGATGCAAATGGAAAAGGAAGGGATAGAGTTTTATAAAAAGGCTGCGGCCGGGGCGCAAAAAGAAAAAGAGAAGGCCCTCTTTGAGAGGCTCATCAAAGAAGAAGATCAGCATTACGGTATTTTTTCAAATACGTATTTTTTTCTTTCCGATACCGGAAGCTGGTTCATGTGGGAAGAGCACAGCATTGTTGACGGAGGTACTCCCTGGGCCTGATATGTGATGTCGACACAGGATTTAATGAGTAGCGGCTTTGACGCAAGTGCGGGCAGATAAATATCAACTTTGTCATTGAAAGGAGGGAACATTGGGGTATACAAAGGTCGCCTTAGAAAATAAAATTCTTGAGATGTATCCGGAAATTGCGGGCCATGGCTTATCAATAAGTCTCGACTTTGACGAAGGGAAGAACGCCTATATCGTGAAACTCAAGAAGGACAAGCAGGAGCTTACTACGCATCTTGAAAAAAAAGATGCCGATGATTGTATGAATAATATAAAGTGCGTTTACCTGGGTGTGCAGGTCGGGCAATTCATTAAAAATTTCGAAATAAGAAAATAAGGTGCGGCTTTCAAAGGAGGTTTCTGTTATGCCTGTCATTGAGCATGAAGGAATGAAAATCGAAGTGGATGAAGAAGGTTATCTTGTCAATTATAACGCCTGGAACGAGAAGGTCGCCTGCGCTCTGGCCGGGAGAGAGGGGGTCAGCAAAAAGTGCCCGATCGATGAACATCAGGTGGATATCCTGAAATTTATCCGGCAGTATTATGAAAAGTATCAGTCTATGCCGATCGTGCGTGCCGTGTGCAGAAATGTTCATCAGCCGAAGAATTGCGAATACGTGGAGTTCCATGATCCTGTAATAGCGGCCAAGATTGCCGGGCTGCCGAAACTTGCAACGTTGACAGGATATGAGATAAAGTGAAAAAATTATATAGTAATCCTCATTCTCTCCATTCATGAGTCGGAAGATTGAGGATATCTTTTAAAAAATTTAATGGTAAGGAGGTATAGGTATGCCAAAGCCGGTAGTTAATGAGGATTTATGTGAAGGATGCGCCACGTGCGAGGAGATCTGTCCCGAGGTCTTCAAAGTGCAGGATGACGGTAAGGCACATGTTATAGGAGTTGATAAATGCAATACCTGCGATTGTCAGGAAGCTGCCGATACATGTCCTGTTCAGGCTATAACCATAGAATAATATCTGGTTCGAATGGAAAGGCTGATGAAGATCAGCCTTTCCTGTTTCCAGCTTTTCCCCGATTCTAAAAGATGCTCTTTAAAAACAGCCGGATTTCTATCAGCAGGAACTTTTGCATTTGCAGGTTGTTGATGTCCTTTTTGAAACCTTTCTGATTGTCAATTATATCCCCCCTTTCTTAGAGGAATCTGGAGTCACGCCTTTCCTGACTCTGAATTAAGTATAGCATATAACCCGCATCTGTAATAATCTTTCCCCACCGGATTGCCGAGAAGCTGCGCCCTGTACCTGCAGCCCCCTCTGCAGGACTCGATATCCCGGCAGTCGCACGCTAATTCGTCAAGTCTGACGGGCCTTATTCTTTCCCAGCATTCTCTTAGACCGTCTTCAACCCGGCCGGCGGGACTATCGGCATAAAAGGTGCACTTTGAAATCGTCCCATCGGCCATGACAGCCATAAGGTGCAGACCGCATGCAAAATCCGGCGAGCTGGAATGCAACCCGTTACCGTAGCCGTACCTGAGATATTTTCCCGCCTGTTCGGGAATTATCTGAAATCCGACATTTTCCGTCAATCTCCCGGTTATGCACGGAACATCCACAGTCCAGTCCTTTATCTCCATCTGTTTAAACAATCTTTCCATCTCGTCAAAATCATCAAGGTTCATGGGATGAATCATGGTTGCCACTGAAACTTCGAAACCCGAATCGAGGGCCTTCTTGATCGAACCCATTGCCCTTCTGAAAGTGCCCCCGCCTCTCAGTGAGTCATGGGAGTCTTCAAGCCCGTCTATACTGACCTGGATCTCGTCCACGTTCATTTTTTTCAGGACTCTTTTATTCAGCAATAAACCGTTGGTAAAGAGAACTTTCCTCAGAGCGAATTCGGGAAGCATTTCATTTATCTCTCCAAATTTTCCGTGAGTGAGAGGCTCCCCACCGGTAACCATGACTCTTAGTCCCTGCATCTCTTCAAATTCTTTTAAAATTTTTCTCACCTGATTTACCGAAAGTTCAGAATGAGATCTTTTATTTATGTAACAATGTTTGCATTTGAGGTTGCAGTTATTCGTGATTTGCAACTCGATATATCTCAATGAAGGCTCAGGGGATTTGATCATAAGAGGCCGTTTCGATGAAGTCGTTCCCTCTGCTAATATCCCCTCCTTCAGACAATAATCAATAAAATCGCTGCTCCCAGCTTCAGACCCTGTTTCAGATGCACAGCCCTTCAAAAATTCAAAGGAATCATCATCGAGTTCATAAAGCTCGTCCCTCTTAACATGATAAACAGACGGAGTTTCAAGCCGCTTGAGGACCGCGTCTCCGGAAAGAAAATATCGCATGCCTATATTTTACATAATAGATTGACCCAAAAACTGCAATTCACTAAATATACGGGGAGGTATAGAAGAATAAGCACTACGATTTGAGTTCGCCGCAAAGTTTCCTCATTTCTTCCATAATTCGCAGTTCGATAACTCCTCTGAGATTATTCCGCTTTAAAGTCTGTGCTCCGGTTACTTATATTTCTCAGCGAACCAATCGATGAGGCGATGCGCAATTGTACCTGCACGGGGGATCACCGGAAGATCGTCTGCTTTAAACCACTGAGCATCAGTAATCTCCACATTATCGATAGTGATTACACCGCCGGCATAGTCGGCTGTAAATCCGACCATTATTGTATGCGGAAATGGCCAGGGCTGGCTTGCGAAGTAGCGTATATTCTCAACATCTATCCCCACTTCTTCTTTGACCTCTCTCCTGACACATTGCTCGAAAGTTTCGCCGGGTTCTACAAATCCTGCCAGTACACTATAAAAGACAGCCTGGAACCTGGGAGACCGGGCAAGAAGTATCTCGGAATCCTTTATGGCCGCTACTATTATTGCCGGAGATACTGCAGGATAACTGATGAGACCGCACTGCGTACACTTTTTCGCACGTTCATCACCTTTTGGTTCAAAACGTCTTCCACACCTGCCGCAAAACTGGTGAGATCGGTCCCAGTAAAGGATTTGAAAAGCCCTGCCGGCGACCGAAAAAATATCCTCATCGAGAAATCCAAGGAGTGGTCTTAGTCCCATAAAGGTCATTCTCTCAATATTGTGAAGATGTTCGTCTACTTCGCCTACGTAGCAGGGGATTCCTTTGAATTTCCCAAGATAGTGAGTCTTCAAGAGGTTTTGTTTTATATCAGCCACATCCGAGTAACACGGCATGATAGCGCCGGCCGCTGTCGCTTTGACTAATAGTTCATCTCCGCGAAAGACAAACCACCAGTCTGAGGCGGACTGTTCCTCTGTCGGCAAAAAAGCTGATACAAAAGGCATTTGCGTATCTCTAAAACTCACGCTTTAGCTATTTTCCCGATTGCCGCATCAGGTGTCTTCGCCTGCAATGTATTTGTAAGCTCGAAACCACGTTCCTGCAAATTGGTCACACACCATTCGTTACAATTGATTCCAACAAAAATATAAACGCCAAACTCTAATAGAATCACCATCACAGAGGTTTGTGTGTTATCAAAAAACATTTCGATTAAAGCGAGCAGAATGATGCTGGATATAAAGATAAGTGCATGCCCCCAAAGCTTCTTTATTAGGAGCCAAATGAGAGAAAATAAGAACCCCGGCCATGAGAATCCAACCTTCACGGCTCGATAACCAAGAGTAGGATGCTTAAAAACTTTGAAAGTTTTCATTTCACTTCGACCTTTGCTTTTGTGTATTCTCTTCTTCCATGTACTGAACATAATTATAGGCTAAAACATACATTTATTTTGAAGTTAATTCAATTGTCTGCTTTAGTAAGAACATTTCATTTTTTTGGTTTGGAGGTTGGCAGCCAGTAGGAGGGGTACTGGCTGCCCTAAAAATGAAGAAAGTTATTTTCTACATTTAAGTTTACATTGAAAATATGAAGAAATGTCGAAGGAAATATGAAAGAATTATGAACCCGAAAAATGCGATTGATCTCAGATTCAGGCAGGTATAGTGACATAAAAATCCCGAAAGCCTTCGGGACAGAATTTGGGTTTTTCTACGCCAGATATTTTTCTGATTAAAAATATCCGCGCGGTCTTGATATCTGACCGCCCACAAAGGTGCTGCTGTCAAGTTTTTTCTGCCACTATGCCTCCCCGCATATTTAGTGAATTGCAGTTTTTGGATGAATGCAAAATTATCTAAAAATTGTGTGGATATCCGTACGAAAGCTTGCCTATCGTGCGCAAATAAAGGAACCTGCTGAGTATGTACTGTAACAAAGATGGAAGTTTTCCTGAAGACACCTGCCCTCTATATGGGTACAACTAGAGCGTTTCAGCATATTGACAAATGTTAGGATTAACAATGGTAATATATGTAAAATGGATGCCCGCGCTTAGTGAAAGAATATCTGGATTTAAAGCCGAATTAGTGTATACTTTAGAGACGCGCGTTCTGAAATAGAAGCTTTAAGGCTCTAAAACCGCAAAAATAAGGAGGAGAACGATGGCAGAGAAGAAGAAAAAAGTTGCAAAGGAGAGAACCCCCAACTCAGCATTTATGAAGGCTATGAAACCCAGTGAGGCGCTGGCTAAGATAGTGGGGAATGAACCTCTTCCAAGGTCAGAAATGACCAAGAAGCTATGGGAATATATAAAGAAAAATAATCTCCAAGATGCAAAGAATAGGAGAAATATCAATGCAGATGAGAACCTCTTGGCTGTATTCGACGGTAAGAACCAAGTCTCGATGTTCGAAATGACCAAATTAGTCAATAAACACCTTAGCTAATACTCATATGATGAATCCAATAAAAAGCGTTGTGTTTTCAGTAGCCGAATGAATCAGCACTAAAGGCAGAAATAATCTATTAAGCGGGCTGAGAAATGTTTGACCAACAATCCAACGATACTCTTCACGAGCATCACTTTGGAAATGATTCTTACTCAACTGCTGGAACATTATAGTTGGGATGAAATGGGAAGAATTATCAATATCAAACCCGACACACCTGTCCCGGATAGACCACTCTTCTTTCACATCTATTGCCTCTACCCTCACGCGGGCGACATAGGAATGTACTGTCTTCCTTCGACCGAATAGGGCGCGGTTTTTACCCTTCCCTGGCGTATAGCCTCTTTTACCGGAAGACCGTCGATGCTCTCAATTTCCTCGTGTGTCAATGTCCATTCAATGGGCGCCTTTACAACCTCGTATGTGAATCCACCAATCTTGTAGATTATTTTTGTAGTTCCAGCGGTGACCTCACATGTCGTTTTTACTACCCATACCCCTCCCCGCACCACATCCCTGGCAACATGATAGGGCGCGGTAATTACAGGACAGCCGGTTGAAGATGCTATAGCTGCTCCAAGGCATAAGGAAAGGATCGCTTTTTTCATTTCTGTTATTCCCGGTACTAGCCCGATGCAAATTGTTTCAGAACAAGCAGGGGACTACGCCCCGAATTTCTTGAGTCTGCCTGCGTTGGCGAGGGCCAAAGGCATGAGGTTGACTGTGGGGAAGATCCCCAGTTCGCCTTTTATACACTCCCTTTCAGAGAAACCTTTGCAGGTGTTGCCGAGCACATAGGGCGATCTTAAAAGGACGGGTACCGGGTGCCAGCTGTGGCCTTTAAGAACAGAAGGTGTAGAATGGTCTCCGGTTATAATTAAGACATCCGGGTTAAGACCCAGTATCTCGGGCAAAGCTTTATCGAACTCCCCTATCTTTGACGCCTTGCCTTCAAAGTTTCCATCTTCACCATAGGAATCGACTTTCTTCACGTGCATAAAGAAAAAATCATAATCATTATAATTCATCTTCAGAAAGTCTAGTTCCTCTTTTATGTCTCCCTTTAATACAGGCGCCTCCATCCCGAGCAGCCGTGCAAGGCCCCGGTACATGGGATAAACAGCGATGCAGAGAGATTTCAGTCCATAGACTTCTCCGAAATGCGGAATGTCAGGCGCCTGAGAAAACCCGCGAAGGAGGACGAAGTTTGCCCTTTGTTCATTTTTTATGATACCGGTAATAGAAGATATCAATTTCTCAACAACCGCCGCAACTTTTCCGGCCTGGGGTGTTTCAGGAATAACGGGGACAGGAGCCTCTCCTTCCTTTTGCGGGTCCGTGTCTTTTATTGAGGCCGAGCCCTGGGGAAGAGGCCCGGGGAATCTTATTACGGCAGCGAAACGGTGTTCCATGCCTGGGCTGAATATCACCTCGGCGTCATCTATCTTCCGAATCTTGTCCTGAAGCCTTTCCGTAATCTTTCTGCTGACATCCGTGGGGATTCTTCCGGCACGCCTGTCTTTAATGACACCGTTCTCGACAGTGGCGTAATTGATACGGACAGCTACATCGGTCTTTCTCAGTTCTATGCCGAGGCCGAGCGCTTCGAGCGCGCCCCTGCCTATCTGCCACTCGACAGGATCGTAACCGAAGAGAGACAAATGACCCGGACCGCTTCCGGGAGTTATCCCCATGCCGACAGGTATATGGAGGCCGCACGCAGACTTCAGCGCAAGGTCATCAAGATGCGGCTTGACCGCAGCGTCCATCTCTGTCTTCCCTTCCAAAGGAAGACCGCCCAGTCCGTCAAGGACAATGAGGAGAATTTTTGTGTTGTTATTCTGTATTAAGTTTTTGATCAATGCCTGCATGATATGGCTATACTTTAAACCGGGCCATGGTGTCTTGCAGGATCTGTGCCGTGCTCGAAAGCTGGACAGCCGAAGCCGAAAGCTCTTCCATAGCCGCTGTCTGTTCTTCCGATGAAGCGGTTGCCTCTTCGGCAGAAGACGCGGTATCTGCTGCAGAAGCGACTATATTCCCTATCTGCTTAACGATATTTCCCACCTGGGAGGCGATCTCCGTGAACTGGTCGCTGATCTTACGGATCAGGACCGCGCCCGACTCCATCTCTTTTTCTCCCTCCTGCACTGAAGCCATAGCCTCTTCCGTTTCGTTTTGAACTTCTTTGATTATTTTGGATATCTCGCGGGCGGAATTTGCAGAACTCTCCGCTAGTTTTCGGACTTCGTCGGCCACTACGGCAAAACCGTGTCCCGATTCTCCGGCCCTTGCAGCTTCGATAGCGGCGTTTAACGACAAGAGGTTTGTCTGGAAAGCTATCTTTGTTATGACACTGACGATCTGGCCGATCTCTGACGAGCGGGCCGTAAGACCTTTCATCGCATCAACCGACCTTATGCTCGCAACCTGGAGCATCTTTGTCTTGTCCGAGAGTTTCGACATCAGGTCATTTCCTTCCTGCGTCGAATCATTCGCAGCTTGCGACGCCGCTGATGCAGCCTGAGAATTTTCTGCAACCGAGGATGCCGCCGACGATATAAGAGAAATGGCGGATGAAAGCTCGGACAGTGCCCTTGTCGACTGCTTTGTAACGGTAGCCATCGAGTTTGAGGAGCTTGCCAGAAGGTCCGCCTGCTCCCGGATCCTTACCGTCAGTTCCTTCAGGGAAGAGATCATCGAATTTGTTGCCTTGCCTAACTGATTCAACAGATCATCACCGGTATCCTCACTGGCGCAGACAGTCAAGTCACCGGCGGCAACCTGCTGGAGGATCATGAAGTAATCTGTGAGTCCCATGGCAAGATTCATCGAGGTTGTGTGCAGTTGTTCCGATGTTTCCCTGAGATGCTCGATCATATGTTCAAACCCTATACCGAGGTAGTCCTTGTCCGAGCGAATGTGGACTTCCACGTCGAGGTTGCCCTTTTTCACTTCTTCTATACATTCAGCCAGTTTCTTGAATTCGGCAATCATACCGTTTGTTATCTTGCCGAGCTGGTTCAGCAGATCATCACCTGTATCTTCAGAAGCCCTGACATCCAGATTGCCGAGGGCCAGTTCAGAGATAACATTGAAATAATCACTCATGCCCAGGGCAAGGTTCATCGAATTCGTGTGCAATTCTTCGAGGCTGTTTTTGAGTTTCTCGACCATTTTCGAGATGGCGTTGGCGAGAATGTCTTTCTCCGACCTTATCTTTACGGCGGCATCCAGATCTCCGGAGGCTATCTTGTCCGCCGCCGCAGTCAACTCATTCAATGACGCCGCCATCCTGATAAAAGCGTCTTCCATCTGGGCTATCTCATTATTGCTCTCTTTCCTGAACTCTTCACGAGTTATATCCGGGATTTCACCTTCTGCAATCTTATCGGCGATATCCTTCACCTTCTTCAGGGGACCCACAATTCCTCTTGTTAATAAAACCGCCAACGCAATAACAAATATCAAGGAAAGACTTATGATGCTCTTCGAAATTATTCCTTGTCTTTGAACAGATTTTTCCGAATCCTCTTTATATTTTTCGTAGACTTCACCGATAGCTGCAATGAACGGGTCGTATGCCTTCATGAGGTTGGTGAGCGCCACCTCCCGGGTATAAAGCGAGAGCTTTTGCGCCTCTGCGTAATTTCCTTTTTCTATCGCCTTTATGACCGGTACGGCCGATTGATGAAGCCTGCGGTGCGGTTCATCCAGTGCTTTGAACAGAGACTCCAGTTCGGGATAAGGCAATTTATAGGAGTGATACCATTGGCCGAAAACACATTTGTCCGGATCGAGTTCGCCTTCAAATTTAACCTTTCCTCTTGCGGCATCTCTCAAATTGTCCACCCACTTGTAATGGGCCACCTGCATCTCACGAAGTTTTTCTTTGAGTTCAATTAAATTATTCTTCTTCCCCTCGATGTCCTTCAGAGATACTATCCCTTTTTGCCATAGAATTCCCAGGATCAGTATCACAACAAGTGTAAAACCAAAGCTCAAAGACAGCTTCTTACCTACCGACAGGTTCTTAATGGGGTTCATCATTCATCCTTCTAATGGCATTTAACATTAAAATTGTATCTGACAGCGTCTTTTATTGCCTCCTTCATCTTTCACCCACATGAGCGTTTTTTTCGTTCTCTCACACCACTGGCGGACATCTTTTTCAAATGTGGGGCAGTCGGCTATCACTTCCAGGGTGTCACCCGGTCTCAGCTCGGCCGATTTTGCGGCAATTTTCAATATGGGCTGCGGACACCTGAGCCCAAGGCAATCCAGGTTACTTGTTGCCATAGAACTTCACCTCCTTTTCGGAATATTTTTACAAGAAATCCGTGCTGCAATCAATATAATTCTATTATTTTTTCAGAGTCCGAATTATGTCGCCGTGCTTATTCCGGATATTGATGAATAAAGACATTTCCCCCGGCAGGGTGTGCGTGGCGCAGGCAAGACATGGGTCATAAGCACGGAATGCCATTTCCACCATATTGAGGAGGCCATCCGACACCTCGCCGCCTTTTATAAGACTTCTCGCGGCTTTCTCGATAGACATGCAGATTGCCGCTGCATTGTTCACTGTTGCCACAATCAGGTTGGCTTCAGTTATGATGCCGTTTTTGTCAGTTTTATAATGATGGATGAGGGTGCCGCGCGGCGCTTCCACAACGCCGATGCCCTCCTCGGGTACTGCGGTCGGAATGTTCCTCACATGCGGGTCCGTAATTTCCTTGTCCCGTGCAAGTTCGAGCATGCGTTCGGCGGCATACAGAGCTTCTATCAGGCGTGCCCAGTGAAATGCCAGCGTATTATGGACCGGTTTCCCTCCGAGGGTTGCATACATCTTTTCATATTCGGCCTGTGCGAGC
Organism: Thermodesulfovibrionales bacterium; assembly: GCA_963716185.1. Classification (GTDB taxonomy): domain Bacteria; phylum Nitrospirota; class Thermodesulfovibrionia; order Thermodesulfovibrionales; family SM23-35; genus CAVZMO01. The sequence continues at coordinate 1,132,049 of OY970295.1, read as the reverse complement.
GGAGTCGCCATGCCGTCCGAAACATTCAATCTCGCCAGCGGCGCAACACGATAAACGCCGCTGTCTGTCCCATCGACAAACCCTTTCCATCCGACGTTCTTCAGATAGGGGAATTTGATGTAACTCCATGGTTCGACCCGTTCAGCGATATGACTGAGATACTCGTGCGGTTTAAACCTCGCAAATTCCTTGCCTTCGGGCGTCACGATGCGGACATCTCCGTCGTAAAAGTTTACCTTATTATTTTTGTCCACCATGCCCATGTAATACGTGACATGTTTATATACATCGCCTGTCACGAGATCGACATACTCTTTGTTCCTGAGCACAACGTCTTCAAATATCTTCAGCGCGAACTGTGCGAATTCCACACCGTTCTTTGCAACGTCCTCGATCTTAAGTCTGTCCTCTTCCTTGAGTGGCTTGGATATCCCGCCCGGAAGCCCGCAGACAGGGTGGATGACCCTGCCGCCGAAGTGTATGATGACCTCGCGGCACTCTCTCCTCAGTCTGATCACTTTCCCCGCGATCTCCAATCCCACTTTGGAAATGACGCCGAGGATGTTCCGTTCAGCCGGCGGCGCAGCCGGACCCACGACAAAGTCAGGCCCTCCGAGGAAGAAGAAGTGGAGCGTATGGTCCTCAAGCATAAAAGCGGAATACATCAGTTCACGCAATTTCTTGGCCGCAGGCGGGGGCTCGATTTTATACAGATCATCAAGCGCCTTTGTTGAGCAGATGTGATGGGTCGTCGGGCAGACCCCGCATATTTTCGGCGTGATCCTCGGCATTTCCTCTGCAGGACGACCGACAGAGAAGACCTCAAAACCCCTCAGTTCGGGTACCTGGAAATAGGTCTTCTCGACGTCTCCTTTATCGTCAAGGAAAATTTCGATCTTTCCGTGGCCTTCAAGCCTCGTGATGGGGTCTATAGTGATACGTTTACTCATTCGCTATGTCTATTCTCCTTCTCAGCATCGACGCCGCCAATGAATAAAAGTAAAAGATGCCAGCGGGATCCACGATCGAATCGGTTATCTTCTTTATTTCATCTTCATCTTCAGCATCAATGATCGATGCGAGGGCGGAGAGGAATTTCGCGCCCTGGTCCTCAACTCTGCTTGTAGACCCGAAGCAGCCCCGGCACGGCATATTAGCATTGATGCACCGCTCGCCGCAGCCGTCACGGGTAGCGGGGCCCAGGCAGATAATGCCCTGGTCTAAAAAACAGCGTTCGGGATCGAGCATGACTTCGTGGACCCTTTTGATCTCTTTTAAGACCGCTTTTTCAGGTTTCGTCGGTTTCCGTTTGCATGTATCGCATAACGACTTATCGGGGGCAAGCACAGAGCCTTTCGGAGGGAGATTACCGGACAGAATGGCTTCAATCGCCTTCATGATCAGGTCGGGCGGAGGCGCACATCCCGGCAGATAATAGTCTACATCGATCACCTGGTCTAAGGTATAGACGGTATCGTAAAATTTCGGTAATGTCAATTCTCCCTGGTGAACCGTTGTTTTCAGCTGGGGAGTTGTTCCGTGAGGGTTTTCGACTGACGGGGATTTATGATATACATAATCAAAGATCATGTCCCTGTTGAAGAAATTTGCCAGACCGGGAGTGCCCCCCAAATGCGCACACGCCCCGTATGCGACGACAAGACCGGATTTTTTCCTGAGCAGTTTCGCCATATGTTCCTGCTCCCCGGTCCGTATCCCGCCGTTGATGAAACTGACCGCGATTTCTCCATCCCGCAAAGCCTCGACATCCTTCACCTTGAAGTCCATCGCCACGGGAAACAAAACAAACTCTACCGCTTCGGCCACCTTCAGGATGTTTTCGGCCAGATCGACGATCGACTCTTCGCATCCGCCGCAGGAGGCGCACCAGTAAAACGCCACCTTCGGTTTAGCCATGCGCCTCCTCCGGGAATACAACGCTTCCCCCTTTTTCCAAAGAGGAGTGAACTGGGATTGTTTTCACCGGCCCGAGCGCCTTAATCTTTTTTACCATGTCCTTTATGACGTCGACAAATTTGTCGGCCTCGCTTGCAGAGACCCAATCGAGACGGAATCTGTCTTCTTCAATCCCGAATTGGCCCAACACCCGCCTTAAAAGATGGAACCTCCGGAGGGCCTTGTAATTTCCTTCCTTGTAATGGCAGTCGCCCGGATGACAGCCGAGTATCATGACACCGTCGGCGCCGGATTGAAAAGCCTTGAGAACAAATTGCGGATCTATCCTGCCCGTGCACATGACCCGGATAACCCTAACATTGGGCGGATATGTTTTCCGTGCGCTGCCCGCAGCATCGGCTCCTGCGTAGGAGCACCAGTTGCACAAGAAACCGACTATCTTCGGTTCGAACTCCTTTATTTCAATACCTCCTCGATCTCGGCGTATATCTGTTCGGTCGTGAAATGCCTGCTCTTTGCAGAACCGCTCGGGCAGGCGGCCACACAGGTCCCACACCCTTTGCACAGGACCGTATTCACCACTGCGACATTCTTTTCCCTGTCAAGAACGATCGCCTTGTAAGGACAGAGACCGATGCATATCTTGCATTCCGCGCAGGCCTTCTCATCGATCTCGGCTGTTATAACATCGAGCTCCAGTTTTCTTCCGGGAACAAGCAGGGAAAGGACCTGCCCGGCTGCGGCAGCGGCCTGGGCGACCGAACTCTGGATGTCCTTTGGTCCTTGTGAGCAGCCTGCGATGAATATGCCTTCGATGTTCGTGGACACCGGCGCGAGCTTAGTGTGTCCTTCGGCGAAAAACCCGGTTTTGTCGCGTGATATCAAGAGAAGTTCAGACAGTTTCGGCGAGTCTTTCGAAGGGATTATCGCAGGGCATAGCACAACCATATCCGCTGAAATCTGCCGCGTCTTCTCAGAGACATCATTGCAGGAAAGATCGATTTTCCCGCCTCTGTGTTTCAGTACCACATTCATGGGAAGGCCCGTATGAATAAATTGAATATTTTCCCAGTCTTTAATCGAATCCAGAAAAGCCTGATTGTCCTTTCCGGGAACGCACCAGTCGGCATAGATGTCGTAGACCTTCACTGCGGGCGAATGCTTCCTGATCAAGTGGCTGAATTTGAGCGCATAAAGACAGCAGACGCCGGAACAGTAATCGTTGAAATCCTTGTCCCTGCTCCCGATGCAATGAATGATCGCGACCGATTCGGGTTCTCCCCCGTTCTTCATAAGGAGCTTTCCGGCAGTGGACCCTGTCTGGGAGAGGACACGCTCGAATTCGAGGCCCGTGTAAACCTCGGGGAGATTGCCATATCCGTATTGCGGAAGGACCGATGTATCGAAGAGATCAAACCCCGTTGCAACGATAATCCCGCCGACACTTCTTTCAAGGACATTGTCTGAATCTTCATAGTCGACCGCGTCGAAAGCGCACGCCTGTTTACAGATCCGGCAATCCTGCCCCTTGAACATCTCGAATTCTTCTTTATTGATCAGGCCGGCCTCAAACGCTTCCTTATAGAGTTCCACCCGTCCTCCAAACCGGAGGCAGGTTTTTGTGTCGATGACCGGGACGTTAGGCAGCGCTCCCGCATAGGGGGTGTAGATTGCCTTGCGCTCGCTGAGGTTATAGTCGAATTCGTTCTTTGTTTTAACAGGACATTGCTCGTAACATGCGCCGCAGCCGATGCATTTTTCTCTATCGACAAAAGTAGCTTTTTTGCGGATCTTTACCACGAAATTCCCCAGAAAACCGAGAACTTCCTGCACTTCGCTGCTGGTCAGCAGTTCGATATTCTCATCATGCAGGACCTCATCCATCTTCGGTTCAAGCATGCAGGAAGCACACTCCATCTTTGGGAACACATCCTCATACCTGGCGACCCTGCCCCCGATGAAAGAAGTTTTCTCGACAAGGCAGACTTTCCTTCCCGACCTGGCGAGCACGAGTGCGGCCTCAATGCCGGCGGGACCGGCGCCGATAACAAGCACATCGGTATTGCAGTCGATCTCCTTTTTATCGAAAGACTCTTGCAGCGCGACGCGCCTCACCGCGGCGCGGACGTACGCCTTTGCTTTCTCAGTGGCTGCAACCTTGTCTGCAGTGACCCACGCGACCTGTTCCCTGATGTTCACCATCTGAAAAAGGTATGGGTTGACGCCGGCCTTCTGGAGGACATTTCTGAAGGTCTTTTCGTGTTCCTTCGGCGTGCAGGCTGCTATAACCACACGGTCAGGTTTTTGCCTGATTATATCTTCGGCGAGAAAACTTTTGCCTTCTTCGGAACAGAGAAGACCGTGAGATTTTGCATATGCAACGGTCTCCAGACCGGAGGAAAATTTAACAAGTTCGTCGATATCTAAATTTTCTGAGATATTCGTCCCGCAACTGCAGATATAGACACCGACTCTCAGCTTCATAAATCCCGCTTGTTTCCTCCCATCAGGTGACCATGCCTCTTTGATCCTTACTGTTTTTTTTACGGAATTCTCAGATAATTATAGTATCAATGCCCGCCAAAATGTCAATAAAATATAATGGATAAACTGAAGTTCCTGCAGGGTGATTTAGCGGTGGTGCTGGCGGGTTGCAGCTTCGCTATGATATAATTTTTAATTGCTTCGGAATCCTTGGAGCTAAAAAGGGGGGCTGTAGCTCAGCTGGGAGAGCACAACGTTCGCAACGTTGGGGTCGCCGGTTCGATCCCGGTCAGCTCCACCATCTTTCCAGTTTCGGTTTGACCCGGAAAGCGCAATTCGTACGCTGAGAAATTTGTCGCAGGCATTTGGTGGTGTAAGTTGTCTATCGGAGTTAGCTTCCCCGATATTCCACTTTTTTTCTATTGAGGGTTTAAGGATTTTTGAAGAATTGCCTTCCGTTTTTTCCATCCCGGTTTCGGGCCTCTTTCAAAGAGACTATTCTCTATAATAATATAGTCTTATTGTCTAAATGTGCTACACTATAATAAATGGTGATTGTGCGTACTGGACGTGCAAGCCGTAAGCAAAACTCACCGAGAAAAAAGGAGGACACATCATAGTTAATCAAAGACGAGTACCGCCAGGGAGGGTTGTCGACAAGACCCGAGTAAACAACCAGATCCATCTGATCAAGGCAAAAGAGATACGGGTTGTCGCCGATGAGGGGCAAATCGGCATAATGGATATCGATTCAGCGTTGAAGATGGCCGAAGAGAGGGATTTGGATCTCGTTGAAATCAGCCCGGACGCTGAGCCACCGGTATGTAAGATCATGGATTACAAAAAGTTCAAATTCGAGCAAGGCAAGAAACAGCGGAAGGCCAAAAAACAACAAACGACTCTCAACCTCAAAGAAATCAGGATGCGGCCGATGATCAATACCCACGATTATGAGTTCAAAAAGCGTAATGCGCGGAAGTTCATAGATAATGGGGACAAGGTTAAAGTGACCATTCGGTTCAGGGGACGGGAATTCAGTCGTCAGGATCTGGGGACTATTATTCTGAACAGGTTGGCCTTGGATCTGCAGGATATTGCAAAAGTAGAAATGCAGCCAAAGATGGACGGACGCCAGATGGTGATGATTCTCAGGGCTTCGTGACACCATTTCTTCCTTGATTTAATACACAGGGCCGTGCTATTCTATACATAGAATTTTAGAAGTTTTTGCAGTTTATGAGGCCACAAAGACTTTTGACTTTGTGGCTTTTTTTATTGAGACTTTCTGAGATTTGAGTCTGTAGATAAGGAGGGAAAAGGAAATGGAACAAGGAACTGTGAAATGGTTTAATGACAGCAAAGGTTTTGGATTCATCACGAGTGATGACGGAAGTGAAGCTTTTGTCCATCATACTTCCATCCAGGGTAATGGCTTTAAGAGTCTTGCTGAGGGTGACAAGGTCAGCTTTGATACCGAAAAAGGCCCGAAAGGCCCCAGGGCGATCAATGTCGTTAAACTGTAATTAAGAGGAAGAAGGCCTCTTCCTGGTGGAGGGGCCTCCTCATTAGAGAGGGAAGGTGAACAACACCATGAACAGCAGAAGGAATGCAGCAAGGATAGAAAATCAGCAGCGGAAGCTCGACGCGGGCTTCGTGAATGCCCAATTTCCAGAGGTTGCAGGCATTGCCATCAGCATGATGTACAATCAGAGGGGCGTGCAGAAACCATTGCCGCGGGTTGTCAATTTCTTTCCCGACAGTTATGCGTTGTTCAGGATAGACTGCTTGAACAAGGAATGTGTCGATGGCGGGTTTGATCTCAGTCAGGTTATCACCGGGATGATCAGAAACCGCAAAGAGGCCGCCAAAGGAGAGCTCAGCTGTGAAGGTGATTCTCCTTCTGCCAACCACTCGACTATTGTCTACGAAGTTGCCATACAATATACATAGATTCTTCCTCATCGCAGTACGCGGCCCTGCGGGATACCGGGTTCGTTCGAAAAACGTTGGTGACGCGATGCGGGCTCAGCACGCCGGCAACTGTTTATAAACCCTTCCGTTCTTATCGCCTCCGTTTGTGTGAATAATGAAGATTCGACCCTCTATTTGCTCTATTTGTTAGGCACAAATTGGATGTTGAAGATTTCATGCTATACGATTTCAGGAGTTCTATAGTCTTATCGAGTTTTTCAAATACCAAAAGAACGAAAGCGTTGGATTAGGCATGTTTATTTTCTTCTGTTTTTTAACGCCGTGAAGTGGTATTGTATAGCATCCTGCCTTTGAAGTCAGAGAAGCCTCAAAGCTTTAAGGAGTTAGGGAATTTTATTCTATCAAGAGGTGTTAAATTATGGGCAAAAAACTGTATGTAGGAAGTATCCCGTTCAATGCAACAGAAGAATCGCTCCGAGATCTTTTCACAAGTATTGGAGAGGTGGAGTCGGTAAAAATAATTACCGATGCGGACACCGGGCGTTCCAAAGGCTTTGGCTTTGTTGAAATGTCATCCGCGGAGGACGCTAAAAAAGCCATAGAACAATTAAACGGCACAAAATTTATGGAGCGTTCTTTGACCGTTAATGAGGCAAGACCGCAGCAGCCAAGGGATGGGCGAGGATTCGGCGGAGGCAGAGGAGGGTACGGCCAGGGAAGAGGATCAGGTTACGGAAGGGACAGGAGATAAATTATCATAGAGATAAGAGTAGTCGATAATGATATAGAAAAAGCCATCAAAATTCTGAAGCGCAAAGTTCAGACTGAAGGTCTCCTCAAAGAAGTCAGGAGAAGAAGTTTCCATGAAAAGCCTTCAGTAAAGGAAAAACGAAAACGCGCAGAGGCACGCAAGACAAGGGCGAAGGCGCAGAAGTATAGAAGATTTTGATAACCTTCTCAGGATTCGCAGGAAGGAGTTGCACAAGGCGTCTTGCTGCCGCAGCATGTCTGGGATTTACCGCAGCGGGGCTGAGAGGAGGACCCGGAGCCTGCGTTCTTTACAACAAAGCCGCTTCCCCCTGAAATGATTCTCCGCACATTCCCTTTGCACTCGGGACAAACACTGATCGGAAGATCATGCATTGACTGACTTATATCGAATCGTCTTCCGCAACCGTCACAAAGATATTCATAGATAGGCACTTTATTTTCTCCCTTTCTATTGCCTGGGCTGAGCAAGTTTATTTAATTGCCCCTTACTTTTTTTCATATTTAATCCCCTCCCTATTATTAAATGATATAATAATTATAAATTTATGTTTGAGAGAATTTTAACTTTGAAAACAGGAATACGTCAAGCAAAACTTATGAACCTGTCAAGGCAAAACTTATGAACCTTTGCAGTGAAGAGGCTGAGAAACATTCCATTTTTCTATTAATTTTTTTTACTAATTAAAATACTATAATAAGAAAATAATATATTATCATGGAGGAAAAACATGGGTAATTCGGGTCAGTACAAAATACATCCCATTGTAGTGGGTACAAAGGCATTTGATAAGGGCATGATGACGTACCAGCACGACTATGGAAAACCCTATACTATTCCCATTTGTAGCTGGTATTTGGAAGGCGGCGATAAAAAGATACTGGTGGATACGGGAGAATTGGCCCCGCTCCAGTCGAAGGAGAGAGAAAGTGCGATTGGTGGCAAGATCTATAAGTTCGAGGAAGGTCTGGCCCGCTGGGGATTAAAGCCTGAAGACATCGACATCGTGATTCATACCCATTTACACAACGACCATTGTGAAAATGATTACAAATGCGCCAACGCAACGTTCTTCATACATGAGAAGGAATTGGAAAGGATCCACAACCCCCATCCGCTGGATTTTCGTTATAATGAAGACTTCATCCTGGATGTGGAAAAAAACGGTCAGATTAAAAAGGTTACCGGAGATGCCGAAATTCTTCCCGGCATAAGAGTTATGCACACGCCTGCTCACACGGAGGGGGGATTGAGTGTAATCATTGAAACCGCTCAGGGGAAGGCCGTAATAACTGGATTCTGTCTCATTATGGAGAATTTCGATCCGCCTCCGAGGGTAAAGGCGATGGAAATGGAAGTCATACCCCCCGGAACTCATGTGAATGTTTATGAGGCGTATGACATTGTGATGAAAGTGAGGGATATGGCGGACATATTGATACCGCTCCATGAGCCTAAGTTCGCCTCGGTTGATACAATTCCGTGATCGACGGTCTCCTTGCTTCTTGTTTGATCTTGACCTAAATTTCTATACTATGTCCGGACTATATCCGGGCTTGAAATCTTTTTTATAATATTCGTTGCGAAAATCCAAATCATATAAAAGGAGAACAGCTGAATGGAGGCAAAAGAAACCGAACCCGCCGCCGGGTTGGGAACATCATTCTCTTCCGAAGGGTATAAAGAAAATGTTGCCAATATGAGCAGAGGGATTTTGACCTGGGAAAAGGACCTGGTCTTTACCGCGAGGATCCGCGGATATGCAATTGATTTTGACGCTGAAGCGAAGGAGGGGTGCATCCCGACCGACAGTCTTTTGATGAGCCTGCCGGGTTGTATGGCTATAGATATCGTATTATTCTTAAAGAAGATGAAGGCTGAGATCAACAGATTCGAGATAGAGACCGTAGGCGAAAGAAACCCTGTCCCGCCAAAGTATTTCAAGGCCGTGCATATGGAAATCCATATAGCCGGCAAGGGCGTCACTCCCAAAAAGCTTGACAGGGCGATCTCGCTTTCCCGGGAAAAATATTGTTCCGTATATCACTCGCTGAGAAAAGATATGGACATCAGGGTGACTTATACAATTGAGGAAAATGTCTGACGGCCCGGTCCGGGTTGGACTTGATCTGTTGGCGGAGAAATGGCCGAAAAGGCTAAGAGGCTCCCGCGTAGGCCTCCTTGTACATCCGGCGTCTGTAAATAGAAAACTGGAGCATTCCGTCAGTCTTTTCGTCAGATCAAAAAAGTTTGTTTTGAAAGCTCTCTTCGGTCCGCAGCATGGAATCCGGGGAGAAACTCAGGATAACATGGTTGAATGGGAGGGCTTTATCGATCCCATTACAGGCCTTCCTGTTTTCAGTCTTTACGGACATACCAGAAAACCCGAACCGTGGATGTTAAAAGATATTGATGTGCTGGCAATAGACGTTCAGGATGTCGGCTCCCGCTATTACACGTTCATATGGACAATGGAACTTTGCATGCAGGTATGCACGGAAACCGGCAAGTCCATGGTAATACTTGACAGGCCTAATCCGATAGGGGGCCGTATCGTCGAAGGCCCCGTACTGGGCCAGGATTATGCCTCCTTTGTCGGGCAGCGTCCGCTGCCGGTCCGGCACGCAATGACAATAGGTGAAATAGGCTGTTATCTCCGGAATGAATTCTATCCCTCCCTGGATTATCATGTTGTCCCCATGGACGGCTGGAGGAGGAAGTTATGGTTCGATGAAACCGGCTTCCCATGGGTCATGCCTTCCCCGAATATGCCGGCCCTGGATACGGCCACGGTATACCCCGGCATGTGTCTCCTTGAGGCCACAAACATCAGCGAAGGACGGGGCACGACGCGTCCGTTCGAGATATTCGGAGCTCCTTTCATAGAACCGGAAAGGGTGATTCATCACATTAAGACGTTGAAACTTCCGGGCGCTGTTTTCAGGCCTTTGTACTTTCAGCCGACCTTCCAGAAATATGCGGGAAAACTGTGCGGAGGCGCACAGTTCCATGTGATCAACAGGGAAAGATTCAGGTCTTTCAAAACAGGGGTTGCGGTCCTTAAGATAATCCATGATATCTACCCGGAATTTTTTGAATGGAAAAAGCCCCCCTATGAATATGAGACTGAGAAAATGCCTATTGATATCCTTGCCGGGACAGACCGGCTGAGGACGGATATCGAAGACGGGAAGACTCTCGACAGGATGGAGGAATGGTGGCAAGGGCAGTGTGACAAATTTGATAAGCGGTTTAGGAAAAGGTATTTGATTTATAAATGAGGCCATCCGGTGCATAAAACAAGGGCAGACAGGTTGAAAAACCCCTGTAATGCAACAAGATTTTATTTATTATACACATGAATGCAAATCTCATAGTCCGTGCATTATATCAAAGGCTGGCAGGCCGGTTTATGCGGCCATAAGGTGCTGCTACAGGCTTTTTTCAACCTATCTGCCCTTGTAATGAGAAATTGTTTTTCCCAACGTTTTGGTAAACTACATAAGTGAACCTCTCGGTATTTATTTTAGCTGCCGGACGGGGTGAAAGGTTGCGCCCGATCACCGACCATATTCCCAAACCTCTTCTCCCGGTCCTCGGCAAGCCCGTTTTGGAATCGCTTCTCGAAAAGGTATCGGCCGTGGCGGGCAAAACAGGAATAAATCTTCACTACAAAAAAGATGAAATCGGAGACTGGTTAAGCCGGTCATCATTCAACAAAAGGGTCCGGCTTTTCCCCGAAGAACCTATCCTCGGTACCGGAGGGGCACTGAAAAATGCCGGGGCTTTTCTGAAAGACGATATTTTTCTTGTCCACAATTCGGACATAGTCAGCGACATGGAATTAAAAAAACTGGTTGACTGCCATCTTTCATCCAATAATATTGCAACTCTTGCCGTGCACGACTATGCAGAGTTCAACAAGCTTGCGGTAGATGGCAAGGGCTTTCTTGAAGGGATTATTAATCACGTCCATGCCGCCCCGTCATCGGGGAAGGGGCACGGGCGAGGTGGTCACGAAACATCAAAACATGTGGCTTTTACCGGCATAGCGGTGTATCAGCCGGAGTTCTTGAATTTTCTGCCCGGCGGAGTGTCAAGCGTTGTTGATGCCTGGTTCAGGGCTGTCGCAGCGGGTCACAGAATCGGGACCCTGGATTTTACCGGCTGCTTCTGGAGTGATATCGGGACGCCTGTTTCCTATGCAAGGACCGTCATTCATAACCTGAGAGAAAATGGAGAAACCGTCTATATAGACCCCTCCGAAAGTCTGTGTGAGAATATTGAGCTGGACGGATACATTGTTATAGAAAAAGAAACGGTCGTTTCAAAAAATGCAACAATAAAGAATGGTATTGCCGTCAGGAATTGCATCATGCTCCCGGGTAGCGAGATCGAGAACGGCCGTCATTATGAGGATTGCATCCTCGGCCCCGGTTTCAAATTAGACCTCACTCCAACCGGGATGCTTGGCTTATCCGTCGAGGCGGGTACTGTAGTCATCGGCACGGGGGGGTCCGACAGGACCTACTATCGGGTGAAAAGAAACGGCCGTTCTGCGGTCCTTATGCAGTGCGCGGACAACGATCCTGATTTCCTTCGTCACATTGAATATACACTTTTTTTCCGTAAACACTCCGTCCCTGTTCCGGAACTTATAGAAGCAGAACCTGAAAGGATGCGCGCTGTTTTTGAAGATCTCGGCGATCTGTCTCTCTACAGCTGGCTCAGCTGCCGGCGTAAACATGAAGAGATGGAAGAAACGTATAAAAGAGTGCTCGATATTTTGATCCTGATGCACGGAGGAGCGACCGAGCATGTCTCGGAATGTCCTCTCCTTCTGGAAAGAGTTTTCGATTATGGACATCTCAGGTGGGAGACGGGTTATTTCCTGGATAGATTCGTGTCCGGCGTCGTTAATATACTGGTCGGAAATGTCGATTTACTGAATGAGGAGTTCCACCGTTTAGCCGTGAAGGTGGATACTTTTCCCAGGACAATAATCCACCGTGATTTCCAGTCGCAGAATATCATGATTACGAAAGGCGGGATACCGAGGCTTCTGGATTACCAGGGTGCGAGAATGGGCCCGCCCGCCTATGACGTCGCATCGATACTCTGGGACCCCTATTACCGCCTTGAAGATGATCTAAGGGCGCGGCTGTTAGACTATTTCATCCGCAAAATCAGGGTCGCCGTGAAATCTTTCGAAGAGAATGAATTCATGGAAACCCTGCTCTCCTGCCGTCTTCAGCGTCATATGCAGGCCCTCGGCGCTTATGGCTTTCTGTCTGCGGTCAAAGGGAAAAAATATTTCAGGAAATATATCCCTGAGGGGTTGAGACTACTCAAAGAGGACCTGGATATTACAAACGGTGAATATCCCGTCCTGGCCGGTCTCGTTAAAAGAATTGTGGAAGGACTTCACGCGGAAACAAATAAAATCTTGCCTGGTCATTTTTCATGGGCAAATGTTGTAAAATAATTTTATGAAAAAGAGAATAACGGACAGGCAGATAAGAAAGTTTTTCTGGGAAGCCGATGAGCTGCCGCTTAGCAACAAGGCTTCATATATGCTCGGAGATTTGATTAATTACGGCGTCAGCCGGTGTGTTCAGATTTCGAGTGTTTTGAAGTCCGTCTATTATGAGTTCGATATTTACAGGGAAGAAGAGTCCATAGTGACTTTAGTTGTTGAACTGCCGATAGATTTCACTTTGAAGAGCATTGAAAGGGCCATTGTTTTTTTATACAAAAACGGCGGAACGGTCGCTTCCAACGACATGAGAACATTTCAAAAATGGAAAAAGAAGATAAAATCCGCTTATACGTATGATCACGCCAAATATTCCGCTACAAGGTTTCTCGAGGCTTTGCGGGGGAAAATGCTCGTGAACGGCCCATCCGGAAAACGGCTTTAGTAGGATATTTTCTTTTGATCCCGGCTATTAGACCAGCCTCTTGATTAACTCAACAGCCTGCTTCATTCCCTTTTCAACTTCCGGCGTACACTTGTCCGAAATTGTTGTTATGTCTTCCGCCTCTATGGCGACAATGATTATATCGTCCGGCATTTTTCCTGGGAAAAGAGTCTTGCCCAGTTCAAGCATCGAGTGGAAATCCATATTGAGATGTGTCGAGAATGAATGAACGGTATGCATGTTTAGAAAATCTTCAGGTAAAAGCTTATAGACTCTTCCGGGCCTGCCTCCGCTCTTTATCGCATCAACGAGGACAATCCTGTCGTATCCCTTTACTGCATCGAGGATATCGAGACCGGACAACCCTTCTCTTAAATCTACATCGCCTCCTAAATTCTCTTCCCTGAGCGCCTCGATTATGTGCAGACCTACCCCGTCGTCGGAGCGGAGCAAATTTCCCATGCCTAAAATTAATACTTTCACATTATATGCTCTCAGATCTTATGTGACAAACTACCTTCAGCAGAGTTGCAGGTTGTCGCGCCTGTCATTCAGTCTCATCCGGAATCTTTCTTTAGTCTACCTCAGTTTTTTTACGATTTCCATTGTTGCCCGGCCTCTGCGTCTGCCCCTACAACAGTACTTCATCAAAGATGCTCGGCAGGTAATAGGATAATTCTGTTTGTATCACCTACAACGTGTTAAAGTCGGAAAAGCTTGACGATTCAAAATTTCCTCATCAAAGTCGCACTCCGGATACTTTCCATAAAATGCGGATTACAATTCTATATAGGCAGCCTTGAAATCTGGTCGGAAGTATGAACTGCTACTCTATCAAGAATCTCTCTCACCTTATTCAAAAGAACCTGAGGTGTGATCGGCTTGTGAACAAACCCGGAACCCTCAGAGAGAATTCCCTTCTGTTGAATAATGTCAGCGGTATACCCACTTGTAAAGATCACTTTTATGTCAGGACTTATCCTTCTTATCTCCTTATATGCCTCTTTGCCATTTTTCTTTGGCATTATCACGTCGAGTATTACAAGCTTAATTCTATCTTTATATCTCTTGAATTTGACTATTGCGTCTTCTCCGTCAGTTGCCTCGATAATTTTATATCCGAATTCCTCAAGCATCGCTTTGGCGCCTGCTCTCACTTCACTATTATCATCTGCTAAAAGTATTGTCTCTATGCCCCTCTTAATTATATCGACAACTTTAGGCTGTGCCTCTTCTGCTTCTGTGCGTATCAGTGGCAAATAAATATTGAATGTCGTTCCTTTCTCAGGTTCACCATAAACACCAATATATCCACCATGCTGCTTGATTATCCCGTATACTATGGAGAGCCCAAGTCCCGTCCCCTTGCCTACTTCCTTTGTTGTAAAGAAGGGCTCAAATATCTTATCCCTTATCCGTTCATCCATTCCTATGCCGGTATCACTAACTGAAATAAGGGCGTACCTCCCTATCTTTCCGTATCCATGTGTCTTCACAAAGGTTTCATCGAGGTCTACAATCTTTGTCTCGATCTCTAATTTCCCACCGTGAGGCATAGCATCCCTTGCATTTGTTGCAAGATTCATAAATATTTGCTCTATCTGTAAGGGGTCTGCCATTGCGGTCAAATCTCCTTCAGTAAGCACAGTCTTCAGCTCAATGTCCTCGCTGATAATCCTTACCAGTAGATTCTCCGATTTCCTTATAATTCCATTAATATCTACTGATTTTTTATTTACTATCTGTTTCCTGCTGAAGGCCAGTAGGCTTTGGGTCAGATTCGCAGCCTTCTCTGAAGACGAAAGAATGTGGTCCGCATAACTGCTTAAAGGGTCATCCTCTTTCATCTTCATCTTTAAAAGAGAACCGTATGATATTATTGCTGTAAGTATATTATTGAAATCATGGGCGATACCTCCCGCAAGTTGACCGACCGCCTCCATTTTCTGAGCCTGCAGAAGTTGGTGGTGCAGCTTCTCCTTCTCATTTTCTACCTGTTTGCGCACAATGATTCCGGCCAGCGTATTAACAACAGCGAGCAGGAATTCTTCCTCTTTCTTGTTTCTGATGTGTCCTTCTTTCAGATAGATGTTCAGCACACCCAGTGTCCTGCCGCCAAACAGAATAGGCGCAGCATAATGACCGTGAGGAGTCATCCCTTCATAGCAGATTTCATGCCGCTCATCGACATGGCCGGAAAACTCTATTCCCTGAGTCAACGCCGCTCGTCCGCAAAGGCATATTCCAAAAGGAATTTTAGCGCATGATTTTATTAGCGCCTCGGGAAGACTGTTTTGGGCCTTCATCGCCAGGATTCCCGGCTCATCTTCAACAAGGTGTATGCTTCCGATTGATTCGAAGGAAATCCAGGGAATTGAGAGTATCATGTTCAATGCCTTCTGTAAAATTTCTTCCAAAGGTATGTCTTCAAGTGACTCGCTTAGTATCATATTAATCGCGGACTGGGTAAAGTAGTTGTCATGGAGTTCTGCCTCTGACGCCCGCAGCGCTTCTTCCGTTCTCTCGTGCTCTGCAATTTTAGATTGTAATAATTCGTTGATGTTTCTTGGTCCTTCGGTGCCTTCCTTAATAGGTTCACCCGGTTCGGCAGAAACAATGCCGATTTTCCCCCTCACTTCAACACTGTAAGGCATTTGTGATTCCCCTTTTATGATTTTGAGGTATAAATAGCGGCCACATTCTGAGTCTATCCTTCCTGACCAGGGAGTCAATCCTACCTGAGTAGGGCATAACAATGCGCGTATTTCAGAAAGGAGCGTTGCCCTATTGTGCCATCATTGCCGCCCGTGGTTATAACGATCTGCTGAATGGCTAATTTGTGTATCACCTTTTTTCATGATAGACTGAAAAATATTAGTCAAGGCTCGTGCTAACCAAATCAAAAGCCGGTGAAATCTCAAGGTATCCTCCCTATTGCTGATACTGAAATAGGCAAGGGCAAAAGTGATTGAGGAAAGAAAGACTATTAATATTCTGATGGTCGAGGATAACGCAATTGATGCTTTTCTCACCAGAGAGATACTCTCGGACAACGAAAAAAACTTTTACAAAATCTCTACCGTAAACGATGGCCTCGATGCTCTGTCATTCCTGCAAGGGATAAATGGCTACGAGCAATCCCCTCAACCCGATCTTATCTTACTCGACCTTAATCTTCCCAGGATGCATGGGTTCGATTTGCTTGCTCTGATTAAAAGAGTACCGAAGCTATAAAAACCATCCCGGTGTGTATCCTCACCACATCAGAATCAATTGAGGACATTGAAAAGGCAAAAGAACTGGGGGCAGATTGCTATCTGATAAAGCCCCTCGATTTGGAAAAGTTTGTGGCAATATCCTTCGGCTTTAATGCTACCTGACTCAAGGAAAATCCGCACTCTCCAAGAATTTGGGCCTATTTATTTCGAATAAGCGTCATTCCGCTGCGCCAGTTGCGGAATGACACTTATTCGCAGTTGTTAGCGTTCAATATTCATCATATATTCGGTTTTGCCTATCACTTCAATGTAAATTTTTGGAATAAAGTCATATAATGTTTAATAAATGTCTTGGGGAAGGAGTAAATTTAATGCCCGAAGTTGAACTTCCGAATACTGAAGAACTCGAAGAAGTAAGGGGTAAACGGTTTACTAAACGAGTCGCACTTACTACGGCTATTTTTGCTGTTATTCTTGCTATCACGTCATTGGGCGGCAATAATGCGATGAAGGAGATGCTACTTGCACAACAGCAATCTTCTGACCAGTGGGCATTTTACCAGTCTAAGGTGATCCGGGAACATTTCTATAAAATCGAGAAGATGCGCATAGAAGCAGACCTTCACCAATGGGGAGCTTCAATGAAACCAGAAGTCAGAGAAAAATATGAAACAATGCTGAGAACAATAAGCGACGAAGAACTGCGCTATAATGTCGAGAAGAAAAAGATCGAACAGGATGCTAAAGATCTTGAACGTGAGCGTGATATAAATCGGAGCAAAGATCCTTACTTCGACTATGCAGAGGTTCTACTCCAAATTTCTATTGTTATGGCTTCAATCTCTATTCTCGCAGTTTCCAGATACATGTTCTATTTTGCTTTAATACCTGCGGGATTGGGAAGCTTACTTATGCTTAATGGTTATTTACTAATATTCCGCGTGCCATTTTTTCATTAAGAGGCTGTTTGTGATGTCAGAGATATTTATCGTCATTAATTCAGATTTTATTCTCATCGGTACGTCGAAAATTCGCTCCAGAGGTAATTATTCAATTCTCAACCCTTTGAAGTATGTCTTGTAGAAACCATGATCTCTGGAGAGGAGAATTTCTGCAGTGTGAAGAGCATGGGCGCCTATCATAAAATCACTAATGATGTGCTGCCTTATTTTAAGCGCGGAATTGCATGATGGACAGGCAATGGGTACGGATTTCCCGCAGGAGGGGCACTGTAATAGAGCTTTCTTATTTCGTATATATTCTCTCCACGTTCTTCCCGCAAGATTCAAAACACGTTGGTCAGACGGCACGAGTCGTATACCGGTGCCCGCAATGAAAGAACGCAATTCCTCTTCATCCAAAAACTGAGAAGATAGTTCGGCATATACAAGTTCACAAATGATCAGCTGACCCTTGGAAATATGCCGGTCGAGTAATTCTTTCGAGGATTTTAAAAAAGCTTCATCAGGGATAAGGATATCAAGTAGGATATTCGTATCTACCGCTGTTATCATTTCCCTCTCAGCTCGTCTATTACTGCATCGGATTTCTCGCCCTTGAGCTTTTTAAGTTTTCCAATCCATTTATCGAAAGGGGATTTCTTCACGGCTTTTTTGATAATAAAAATGCCGTCTTTTTCCTCGAAACCTATGCCTTCGCCTGGTTGCACTCCGAGTTTATCCCTCACTTGTTTTGGTATAGTAACCTGTCCCTTGGATGTTACCTTTGCCATCAGCATGCCTACCTCCTGTAAGGAATATTATCCTTACTTACATCGTAAGGCGGTAAACGTGTTTTGTCAATCACATAAAAATAGAGTTGAATTCCTTTATACGGTGGTACGCTGATATCCTTGGCCTGCTTGTACTGACTCTTGACTTATACATAAAAATATAATAATATTAGCATATGTTTAAACGTGAAATGAGGATTATATGAAAACACTCGGTCAGAGAATAGAATTGCTCAGGGTCATCGCCCATCCTGTAAGGATAAGGATACTTGAAGAACTGTCGAAAGGCGTTAAGTGTGTCAGTGATTTTGAGGATTTCTTAGAGATAAGTCAGCCGAATATTTCACAGCACCTCTCATTACTAAAAAATCACCGCATCATCGATTACTATATCGACGGAAGATTAAGATGTTATTTCCTTATTGACTCGATAATCCCCGATCTCCTCGCTATACTGAAAAAGGATTACCCTGAATCGCTCCCCGGACCCGAGTGTTGTCCCATAACAAAGAAAGGGACATATCCCGGCGAAAGGAGAAGATAAATTAATATATTTCATTCATAGGAGGAGGAAAGTGTGAAAATAGGAATACTTATATCGACAAACGATCCTGAGACTCTCTGGAATGCTTTTCGTTTTGCAAACCTCTGTTTGAACGCTGATGTTACAAATGAAGTCTCGATCTTTCTGAATTCAAAAGCAGTGGCTTATGAGAGCTTCGAGACTGAAAAATTCAACATCAAAGAACTGGCTAAAGCCTTTGTTCTGAGCGAAGGCAAACTGCTGGCGTGCGGCAAGTGCCTCGGCTTCAGGGGACTGGAAGAAAATGAAGTCTGTCATAAGGGCAGCCAGAAAGACCTGTATGAAATGGTCATGACTAGCGACAAGCTTGTCTGTTTTTGAGGTGTAGTATGGATGTTTTGTTTCTCACAACACTCTTGTTCCTCGGATTAGGAGGAGGTTTCCTCTCAGGTCTCCTTGGACTCGGCGGAGCAATTTTCATGATACCTCTTCTTCTTTATGTGCCTCCTCTGCTGGGGGTCGGACATCTTGACATGAAGCAGGTGGCAGCAGTCAGCATGGTCCAGGTCCTTTCCGCTTCCCTCTCAGGGCTCATAGTTCATCACAGGAACCGCTTTGTCAGTAAATCTCTCCTGCTTTACATGGGGATAGCCAATGCAGCCGGAAATTTAGGGGGGTCCCTATTTTCCAAACAGACAAAAAGCGCTTTTTTGCTGGCGATATTCGCGTCAATGGCCGTTATTGCCGCTGTTGTCATGTTTATTCCCAAGCGTGAACAGGGGGAAAACATTTCGCCCTACGAGCTTCACTATAACAAGCCGCTTGCGGTAGGAGTGAGCCTGCTGATCGGGAGCTTTGGCGGAATGGTGGGCGCGCCCGGTGCTTTTATTTACATACCGGCGATGATATATCTCCTGAATATCCCGACACGAATCGTGATCGGCAGCACCCTCGGTATTGTCCTGCTGGGAGCAGTCACCGGCACAATCGGAAAGATGGTGACAGGCCAGATAATCTGGCCGTATGCGATTGCTCTGGTTATCGGCACCATCCCGGGCGCCCAGATAGGCGGGAGGGTGAGCAAGAAGACCAATACCAGAAACCTGCGGTTCCTGATAGCGGTCATCATTGCTATCACCGGCATAAGGATGTGGTATCAGGTGCTGACGGGACATTAAGCATTAAACGGACTTGATACGTTTATGATATCCCTTTTCTGAGAACTAACATCACGCCTTTCAACTCTGATAGAATATGGTAGGGTATTAATTTTAGGAGGCGAAATGGACATCAAACTCACAAGTCTTGCAACTTGCTCCGGCTGAGCTTCGAAATTCAGTCCTTCGGACCTGCTCCAGGTGCTGGGGCAGCTGCCTAAGATAACAGATAAGAACGTACTGGTTGATTCATCCAACGCTGATGATGCGGGTGTATATCGCATCACGGATGATGTCGCAGTTGTCTTGACCACGGATTTCTTTACACCGATCGTCGATGATCCGTACTGGTTCGGCGCCATTGCCGCTGCGAATTCGCTCTCGGATATATATGCAATGGGCGGGAAACCGTTGGCCGCGTTGAATATCGCAATGTTCCCCAGTCAGCCGGAATTTTTTCCATATCTGAAGAAAATCATGCAGGGCGGCATCGATAAAATGGCCGAAGCGGGAGTGTCGATCATCGGGGGCCATACTATTAAAGATAAAGAGCCGAAATTCGGGTTTGCTGTTCTCGGGATTATTCACCCTGATAAAATCCTTGATAATTCAAAGGCCAGACCGGGAGATGCCCTGATTCTTACCAAAAAGATTGGAACAGGCATAATTTCTACGGGTGTCAAAGCAAACCTTTGCAGTGAAGCCACCATAGAAGAATTTACAAAATCCATGGCGGCTTTAAACAGGAGGACCAGTGAGATTATGGTCGGGATCGGTATTAGTACGGCGACAGATATAACGGGTTTTGGTCTCCTAGGACATTTGTACGAAGTGCTTTCCGCCAGCAACCTGAGCGCTCACATCTACTCGAACCGGGTGCCGTTTTTCGTGGAAGCGGTAAGGCTGGCGGAAATGAAAAAAGTGCCGGGCGGTTCAATTGCCAACTTCAAGAATTTCGAGCCGTATGTGTCCTGGTCCAGTGGGATGTCGGATACGGAAAAATTTCTATTGAACGACGCGCAGACATCCGGCGGGCTCCTTGTCTTTGTCCCGGGTGAGAACAAGGACAGGCTCGTCAGCGCCCTGCAAAAAGAAGGTATTCTCTCAGCTCATATCGGTGATGTACTTTCGGGCAGCATGAAAGACAATAAGAGGATATTCGTAGAATAACAGATGCAGTCGGTTTACTGCCGGCTTATTTCCCCAGAACCCTCGCTGCGTCCTCCGCAAAATAGGTGAGGATCAAATCGGCGCCGGCACGCTTTATCGATGTGAGTATCTCCATCATGACACGCTGTTCATCAATCCAGCCCAGCTTCCCCGCAGCTTTTATCAGAGAATATTCTCCGCTTACATTATAAGCAGCGACAGGGACATCAAAGGAATCTCTCACATCAGAGATAATATCGAGATATGCGAGGGCCGGTTTTACCATAACGATATCGGCGCCTTCCTCTATATCGAGGGCGACCTCTTTCAATGCCTCCCTCCTGTTTGCCGGGTCCATCTGGTATGAGCGCCTGTCGCCGAATTGAGGAGTGGATTCTGCCGCCTCCCTGAATGGGCCGTAAAAAGCGGAGGCGTATTTCGCAGCATAGGACATGATCGGAACTTCCGGGAATCCTTCTTCATCAAGGGCAATCCGCACTGCCTCGACCCTGCCGTCCATCATATCAGAAGGCGCAACCATATCAGCCCCTGCCCTGGCATGTGAAACAGACTCCTTAGATAAAAGTTCGAGTGTTTCGTCGTTCAGGACTTCGCCATTTTTTATGACCCCGCAGTGGCCGTGGCTCGTATACTCACACATGCAGACGTCTGTAATCACGAACAAGTCAGGTAACTTGTCCTTAATGGCCCGGACAGCCTCCTGAACCACCCCGTGCTCATCATAGGCGGATGAACCGATTTCGTCTTTATGCTCCGGGATGCCGAAGAGAAGTATGGATGGTATGCTGAGGGAATAGACCTCTTTGGCATGTTTGACTATCTCATCGACGGATTCCTGAAAACATCCGGGCATTGATGAAATCTCTTTTCTTACTCCCATGCCGAATGTGACAAAAAGGGGACAGATAAGATTATCAGGAGAAAGACGGGTCTCCCTCACCATTCTCCTGATAACTTCGTTTTTCCTTAGTCTTCTCGGTCTGTGGATTGGAAACATTGATCTAACAAATATTTTCTATCCGCACGAGCCGCAGCCTGAGCCGCAGGATGAGGAAGAACCGCCTGAACCGCAAGATGAAGAACCGCAGGTTGATGCGCCGCCTGTGAATATAAAACCCTCTCCCTCTGTCCCGGCATAATAGTCGAGTTCTTTGTCCGTAAGAGATTGCAGGGTCTGCTTATCCATATATACCTTTAAACCATTTTTCTCAATTACCTCGTCCTCAGGAGTTTTCTCTTCCTGTAAATTGAGCCCGTACGACGGCCCGCAGCAGCCTTCTCCGGCAACGTATATCTTGATGCCCCAGTTATTTTTACCTTCGCCGGCCAGTATGGCCTTTGCCTTTTCCGCAGCCTTATCCGTTATAGTCATTCCTAAATACCTCCAAAAGTTTAATAATTTAGCATAAAAAATTACCTCAGGAAAAAGCAAACACAGATTTTAGGCCGGGTCGCAGAAATTGGTCGGATGCCCCGATAGTCCACCGGATTCTGCTTTTGATATGAGATGAAATCATATAAAATGAATCTAAAGGTATGGATGTACGGAGATTCCTCTTAAACACTTTCTTATTCAGTTCCTTCACCGGAAAAGAAATAGATCTATTGTTGACATCTACCTCTCTGAAAAAAGTCGGGAAAGGAGAGGAGATATTCGCCGAAGGACTTGATGCCTCCGGTTTCTTTATCGTTGTCTCGGGAAAGGTCAAGATTTATAAAATTTCTGCGGACGGCAAAGAACATACTCTGCATATCCATGATCCCGGAGACCTTGTGGCAGAAGCGGCGATATTCGACTCCATGGTTTATCCTGCATCCTGTGCAGCTCTTGAGGATTCGGTCCTGGTGCGCGTTTCAAGAGAGGGAATAATCAACCTCATAAAAGAACATCCCGAACTGGCCTTGAAGATGATGAGCGGTTATTCGAAGAGGCTCAGGCAGTTTGTTTCCAGGATCGAGGAATTATCCCTAAAGGACATTAAGGCGAGACTCGCCGGGTATTTATTAAAAAACAGCACAGTCGAAAACGGCATCACGCTTTGCAGGTTAAAGTATTCAAAAAAGGAACTCTCATCGTTGCTCGGGACAATCCCTGAGACCTTATCGAGGGCATTGGCATTCCTGAAGCAGAGAGGGCTTATCAGCGAGAAGGACAATACGATAATCATTCCCGACCCGGATAAATTGAGCATGTTTTCTGAATAATATTCCGCTCAAATGATACATGAATATCCCAATCAAAGTTCATGACCTTGACTTGCCTTAATTTTCATGATAGAAGTGTAATTAAGGGTTCAGGCAATATGATAAATGAGCCCACGTGGTCTGAATTTAAATTTTTTAAGAGGAGGTTTAGACATGAACTTAGATCTGACGGACAAAGAAAAGGATGCTCTTGTATCAGTGCTTAAGGACTATATACCCGAGCTTAGGGGTGAGATTGCTTCGGGCGGCAAACACGAGTTTAAAGAGGAACTGAAGGTTGAAGAGGCTACATTAAAAGCAATATTAGAGAAATTGGGGGCGCGCTGAAATAGGTATATTTCCTCCGACAAAGCTGAATATTTAGTCTCTGTTCATAAGGTACCCAGAAACTCAGAAAACTGTCATTCCCGCAAGTGAAGCGCGTCGGGAATCCTTCTTAGACGCCATCGGAAAGATTCCGGACAAGCCGGAATGACAGATAAATGGTAACTAATCGAGTTTATAAATAGACACTATTTCGTCGCGCTGTACTAATGTGGGTATGGACTTGCAGCACCTGTCCCGATTTATTTGCATTTAGGTGATGTGAGTTAAGCCCGTACCGTGCCCGATTAAAAGTGAGGTGCCGATACAACATTCCGGATGTAACAAATTGTTTCAATCTTCGGATACGTTGTCTCTTGAAGTTATCATCACGATGCCCTGTCCCGGCTGCAGTTCGTAGGAAAAAGGCACAGGGATATAGTCCAGTGGATATTCGGGAGAGACGTCAATGAGGGGGGCCCTAGCCTGTAAATATTTTTGAAGGTTTTCTTCGTAAAAATGTTGCTTGTTGTAAATGTCCTTATTGAGAATAAGCAGGGATTCTTCCTGTATGTGAGTGGATGCCTTCCACATGAGCAAGACTCCCGCGTTCCTGTGACGAAGTATCTGTGTCGGGGCATCTTCCTGAAAGATCGCGTGCTCCGCCTTAATCTTGTTCACTTCGGTTATATAAGAGGTCAGGTCAATGCCTGTTTCTTCCCAATCTTCGGGCCTTGTTTTCACGACGTGCAGTCTCTTCCGAAAACCGAATTCGAACCCAACAGGCATCATCACTCCTGCCGAAAACAAGGCGGAAAAAAGGTACCGCTGTTTAAGCCCGTCCGTGTTCCCGTTCAATTCCTCGCTGAGTCTCGCCGTATCGTGGCTTTCAGGGAAGCTGATGGAAAGGGCGATTCCGCGCGTAAGATCATATTGCTGCATCAGCCATTGGCTGTTGAAATCCCACCACTTTGAACTATTGAATATATAATCAAAACCGGATGCGGCAGTTTTTCTTGTCAAGTCGGGAGTGGACCCGAGCGTCTCGGCAAAAAAGATAAGGTCAGGGTATGTCTTCTTCGCTTCCCTAATGAGCCTTTCCCACAGACTCGCAGGAATTTGATACGCGGCATCACACCTGAACCCCTTAAAACCGAGCTCGGCAAGAAACTTCACTACACCGAGGGAAAAAAGGAAGATACCCTCTTTGTCCCTCGTATTTCTATGGTCGAACTGCGCGAGGTCTTTCCATACCACCTTCTTCCCGTCCTCGCTTGCAAAGGGATGAGCGATACGGCCCTTTCCATCACGGAGGAACCATTCGGGATGTGATCTGATCAGATCCGAATCGGCTGCACAGTGGTTTATCACAAGGTCTACCATCATCTTGAGACCCAGCTTTTCAGCGGTCTTTATCGTCTCCTCTATCTGTTTCTGAGGAGTTTCCGCACTTTTTGAATCGATCAAAAGGGGGTTGAAACTGAAATAATCTTTTATAGAATAGATGCTTCCGGAAGACCCGGGAAGCTGAATGGGATTAACAAAGACCCAGGTAAAGCCCATCTCTGACGCCCTCGATAAATGACTTTCCCATCCAGTAAATTTGCCGGCGAGGAGAGGGAATAAATTATAGATGATCATCCCCTTGCCCTTTTTCGTGCCCTCTTTTTCACCGGCACGCTGCCGATATAAGAACCCATGAGTATGTGTCCTGAAAAACTCAGGAGAACCGGCGATCATATCAAGAAGTCTGTTTCGGGCATTGTCGAGCAAGTCAGGAGGCTCAGGCCATTGCTCAAGGATGACAGAGCCCGAAAACCCCCGCTTCTTCATGCGTTCTATGAGGCCCCTTATTCCTGATGGGTCCCTCCCCGCCGGGCCGGTAAAAATCGTGAGGTGGCTGTCATAATCCCCGTAGTTTTCATGCATATGAATGTGAGTGACCGGTACAATGGGATCGAGCAGGTCAATGTATTTGAGATAGTCGTTCCGGGTCTGTTCGCAGAGGTTGGCATGGCCGATGTCCAGGCACATCCCGATGGAAGAAAGATAAGGAGGACGCAGATTGATGAGATATCTGAACAGTCTGTTGAAATCCTGGGGGGCCGTGTCCGGGGTATTCTCAACAGAAAGCCTGATGCCTGCCTGTGATAAGATCTCCATTAACGGCGTGATTGATTCGACGTAAGCCTCGATCCCTTCACCCGGATGAAAATGAATATTGAAAAGTTTTGCGCCGATATCCAGGGCAAACTCAACACTTTTTTCGAATAATCCGCCTGCCCCTTGTTTCCCGGCGTTTGTCTGAAGAGAAGCATGAACTGAAAGGTCGATGTCTCTTGCGCGTGCGGTTTCCCTGACGACGACCCGCGTTTCCTTCGACATGTCCTCTTCGGTCCAGCCTTCTCCGGACTCTTTTTTGTCAGGGAGCCACTCAAAGGCGTCGAAACCATGAGCCACGGCATATTCAAACGGCTGCAATAATGGATGCGCGGAGAAAGAGCTCTGACTGCCGATGCGGACCTGCTTTGTTTCAATCATTCTCTATCCCCACCTGCGGACGAGTCTGTACAACGGAATATTGACCTCTTGAGTATGCTCCCTCGATGTCCTGGGGAAATTTCATCACATCTTCAACAATCCTGCCGATGTCTGCTATGGCAGTAAGGAGGTCCTTGCGGAAACTTTCATCCCAGACAAGGTTGTCGCGTGCATAGTCCGGAGAAACACTGCGCGGCTGCGGAAGCATGAAACTGTCATATAGCCCCGCTCCTGCATAACCCGCAAGATCTTCTCCATTTGAGTCTGAACGGAAAATAAGGCCGCCTCCGTACAGGCCCGTACTCTTGCTCGGGAAAGACAGGAGATGGGGCTCTTTCCCTGCTTTTTTACATGTGAAGGCAAGCGCCCTTCCGGGATAGTTTGCAGCGAGCGTTTCACCGAGACCGGATACTACTTCCGCATAAATCTCATCTTTTGCCCCTGTAAGAGGGTTGACAGTGTGGACTACGAAACTGTAATCGGATTCGACCACTCGCTGAATGAGCACTGACATTGCGAGAGCATCGTGGGGAATCCCGTTGGCCTTCCGGCTCAGATAAGCCCTCTCGTTCCATTTTGAACTCCATACGCGTTTGATGCGCATCCACGCCTCATCCCATTCGGAAGGCCATCCAAGTCCTGTTTCCTCCATAACCCTTCGAAGAGAAGTGACAAGTTCTTCCGGGGCCTTAATGGCCAGCATAACCTTGCGCAGTTCGGCAAGCGCCTCCAGCCTCTCTTTCCCCTGCGCGTTCTCGATTTGTCTTGTCAGTTCCGCATATTTCTCTGCAATATCTTTATTATTCTCTTCAGCAAGTACCTTTTCAAGAACCCCGAAGGGCAGGGCTGCCGAAGCCGGAATACCTATCCATGCCGGCAACTTCCCCTGGATATTTCTGAGCTTGTTTGATTTATATCCGACGTTGCTCTCATTGAAATCACCCATGGGCAGGGCATAAACTGTGAAACCTCTCCGGGCTGTAATCGCATGAACTTCGACTGGACGGGTCGGCAGACCGCCTATCTCCTCATGGCTTTCTTCAAAACTGATGTCGTTGGAATTCCTGATGCTGAGCCTGAGCACACGGCCGCCAAGAGATTTTAATCTGCTGATGGTCTCAGGATCATAACAGATCGCAAACAGCACTCCGGCATTTCTCGCACGGATAGCGAGATGGGACAGACTATCGATCAGCGAAGGTGTGACAATTGCAGCAACTCCCTGTGGTATTTCTTCATCCCCGGTTATTTTCCCGGTGATCAGGACAACAGGATGAGCAAAACTTTCTCCCTGAACATCTTTTAAAGTATCTACAACTTTTACTTCTCCTGTACCGCGCCCCCTGCTGACCACCTGCCAGTTGCCAAGGTCGGCGCTCTTTCGCAAGATAGGATCAAGGTAGCGCAAAATCATCGAAAGAACAAATGCGGGACGACCGCGCAGGACTTCTTCGCTGAAAAGGTCGATCGTCCATGGATCTGCATGAAAGGCACCGCCGAGGAACTCCGCCTTAGGCTGCAGTAGTCTGCTATAGCGGTCGCTGAAGGAGCCAAGAGCGCGCCCTATGCGTTCGAGGACCGCTTGTGCATGGAGCGGCCACTCCTTTCCGGAACGCGGAAGTTTTTTGAGACGCTTCCACTGGTCCAGACAGTTTTGAAGCTCGGGATCTTTATTCGAGATACAGAGGTTTTCGAGAACTTCCGTAATCATCTCCACAAGTTGATCGCTGCTCATTTGAGGACCGAGGTTTCGTTCTACCACAACGCGCAGGAAATCTTCCAATGCGATGTCGAGGAAGAGAAGGTCACGCACTTTGTATGAAGGCTCTTCGATCCCGTGCGTCGCCATACGCAGGCGCGATTCCGTGATCTTTTTCAAGATCAGGCTTATATCACTGTCATTCTGGTGTGACCAGATAAAATCCATGAGGCTGTGCATTTCAGCATCGAAAAGGTACCGCGATGCCTGAATTGCCACACCGAGATCGCTGCCGGCATGCACCTCCCTCAGGATCCCCAGGAAATGTTCGAAATCACCGGTCAGCGCGTCTTTCAGATACGGAATAAAATCAGGATCGGATTTTATCGGGCGTTCGTAGCTTTCCAGCCTTTCCTTTGTCACGCCCCCTTCCCCGAGCCTTTGATAGAACCGATTGAGGTTCCCGTTGCTTCTTAAAAACTCGAGGTAGGCTTCACAAATAACGATGTCGTCCGGTGTAGTGTTGTTGTGCAGTTTCTGATGCCACTCCTCCATGAAGTGGCCGGCTACTTCATGGATATGATGGCGGTGCATGATATTCAAGACCTCGTCCCGGACACGCTGCGCATTACTTCCCCGTCCGAGGGTGGTCATTATCAGCCTGATTATTTCACGCTCGCCCTTCTCTTTTACATAACGGTCCGCGAGTTTAAGAGTCAGCCGGTCCATGGCGTGTCCCAGTTCCCTCGGCTTGGTATTGTAATTTCGCTGCCAGTCCAGCTGCCTGATGGCCGAAAATCGCAGCCACACGAAGATAAGCGCCATCCCGTCAAGATCAGTGCTCCTGATTTTATCCAGCAGGACGTGACAGAGATTGAAACGGTGCATCAATGTCCATGAGTTCCGGCTCATTTCCTTCTCAATGATTTCACCCGCGATATGATCGAGGTCCGGATTACCAAGGGACGGTTCATGAGATGCTTCTTTCCCGGCAGATGGAATTTCGACGCGGTAGTTCCTGCCATGGTTATTGTCCCAGCGGCCTTGTACCGGTAAAAAAAGGACAAAATCAAGCAGCCTGAAACCCGTGGCAAGGTCCAATCTGATAATGATTTCTCCGGAGCCGTTTTTTCGGATAAAGGGGCTTTGTAGCGCTGTATGGTCGAATGGCCTGCTGCCCTCGGGCCAGGCGTGCTCCGGGGGGACCTGCCAGGGCATATACGGGTTGCGACGAAGTCCCCAATGAAGCAGGCAATCCATATGGCCTTCAATTCGAAAAACTACTTCCGCAGCATTGTCAAAAACGCTTTTTTCTATCCTGATTGTAATACCACTTTCCGTGGTGATCGTTTCGCTGTACGCCATTCTATAATTTTATCTTCTATCAGGGCTTATGTCCATGCATCAGAGCGGAAGACCGTAACCCTTCAGTCAATCGTGGCATTTAAGAAAGATTCCGGACAAGCCGGAATGACAATTCACTCCGGTTGTCATTCCCGCAAGCGCAAGCGCGTCGGAAATCTTTCTTGCTTCGCCGCGTCATACGCTCCACTGAAGGGCTACCGGAAGATCTCTTCTTTTTGTTGCGGCGAACTCTGATTTGTGATACCTTGTAAAAGTATATGGAGGTGAATACTGATGGCTGAAGTCTATCACGCACTTGGACTGAATATGCATCAGCCGCTCGGAAATCTTCTGGCCCTGCATAATTCCGACGAAAGGTGGGAGGCAAGACAGATTCTGTGGTGTTACGACCGACCGGCCCGGATGCTGGAAGGCTATGAAGACATAGCAAGGCTCCATATGGGCTTTTCAGGCACGCTGCTGAAGCAGTTCGAAGACCCTGCCATAAGGGAAACCTTTCATGATGTGGTGGATATATAGAGGACTTTCTTAATCGTTACAGGCGGTCCAACATCGAATTTGTCGGAAGCGGCCTTTATCATCCTGTTTATCCCTTGATCCCTGACAGCGACTGGGACGCCCAGACATCCTGGTGGACCGGCCTTGGAAGGCATCTCCTTGGACGGGATCAGCTTCAGGGCTTCTGGCCTCCTGAAATGGGTTTATGCATGGAGATGATCCCGATGCCCGGATGGTCTTGGCCAGCCCGAGACCGATACTGAAATTGAGTAAACGGCTGAACGGAGTAAATGCGGCTTTCGATAAAAATATGCTTTCAATATGCCTGGCAGACCTTGTTCGTTATGCTGCCGAAGCTTCGGCTACGAGGACCCTGATAAAGACCAAACTGAAACCGAAACAGAAAGAGATTGTGATATCGGTCATTAATAACGGCAAACAGATTCACCCGCATATAATAAAAGACATATTTTCTCCATTCGGGACGTCCGAGATAGACGGAAGCGGACTGGGGTTGGCAAATGTTCATTCCATTATCATGAGACACGGCGGGAAGATTTCCGTTTTGAGCGGCGATGCAACGGAGTTCATAATCACTCTCCCCCTGATAAAGTGCGACGTCTAACGTTTCTGCGAGGCAATCTGGCTGCGATATTGTATTTATTTAATACTATAGGATAATATAATAGTAAGTAAGTAATACTGTATTAAAGGAGTAATTCATCATGAGCAGCACTGTAAAGATTAGAGAAAAATATCAGGTTACTATTCCGGAGGATGTAAGAGAAAAGGTACCTCTGAAAATTGGCGAGCGAGTAGAGGTCGTTGTTAGAGACGGCGAGATTGTGATTCGCCCGGTTGTAGAGGTTCCCCGGACACAGGCATGGTTTTGGGAAAAAGAATGGCAAAAAACGGTTTCTGATTCCATTGAAGACATTAAGGCCGGTAAATTTAAGGTGTTCAAGTCCGTCAAAGCGGCAAAGAAGCATTTTGGCGACTGATATCATCCTTCCCGAGGCCGTCCTTAAATTGCTAAATGACCTGCCGAAAGAAGTGCGTCTAAAATTTTGGAATCAATTGGAACATCTTGTAGGAAATCCAGCTCATCCAAGCCTGAGAAACGAAAAACTGTCAGGTACTGAGCAATGGGCATTCAGCATAACCATGAATTACAGGGCGACATATCTCCTGACAGAAAAAGGAATCGTTATCACCGCTGTGGGTACACACAAAGAAGTACTTGGAAATTGATCTCTTTTGACCTTGGTTCTATTCTTTATTTGTGCTCGAATAACAGAATTCGGGTACAAATGTGCAGAATTAAGAGGGGTAACCTTCTTATCATTTCCTTCATCTAATTCGCGTGTCAGCTACTTTTCATCAAGTGAGGAGTGGACTTTGAAATACGCAATCTTCAAGATTAGATCAAGTTTGCAATTTTACGTTCAAGCGGTAGAATAGCACCGACCAGAAATATGAGGAATTCCGGTCGAAACATCTATAAAAAAGGAGTAGCGAATTCAATTGCATAGGACATGTATCTCGCTATCAAAAATTATCTTGCCGCAAAAAAAATACAACCTTAAAACATAATCCAAATAAGCGCATAAAGTGTGTTGTTATCAGAGGCGTCCCTGCCAAATCCGTCATAGTTTGAACCCGCACCGTTGAATTTGTTATAGATGGTGTATTGCAGGGAAAACTTAACCTGTTTCATCGGTAAATAATCGGCTTCGAGTATAAAGCCATTACTGTCGGGATTACCCGTCCTGCTCCCATCAATTTGTCCCGGGGAGTAGAGAAATTTGTCTTTGCTTCCCGTCGTGGAAAAGAATCCAACGGTTCCGGCTAAAGTTCCGAAACTGCTTTTGTAATAGTAATGCCCGTGTATCATAAATTGATCGAGGTAGTCCGATTGGTTAGTAGCATCCCCCATGACAAAACTTGCTTCTCTGTCTTGGTTCTCATGAATCCATGTGGTATGTACCGAAATACTATGCTTGGGGCCAAAGTACTGATATTGGGCATCGAAGCCCGCATCGGTGAACCTGTCTGTCTGTCCGCTGCTCCTTCCTTCTGGATAGATTTCGGCGGTCATCCCATAAGTGCCGGCTGACAGATAATGTTCGCCCCACTGATGCTGCAATACTAACCGCCAATATGGTGCGGCGCCATGTACAACCATATCGGTCGTAGTGCCGACTCCTAAAGGTATCGCAATGCCATGTTTTGTCGTTTGGTAAACAGCCACCCCTCCGTATACCAAATTGTTCCATAAACCGTAGAGTCCCAGCCCACCCACCTGCTGGTTCAAAGTCCCTGCTATAATCGGTGTAGCTGCAGGTGTGGGAGCGACGCTCGACACTGCGTAGGGAAAACTGAACGCAGGAGTGCTGTTCCATACGTCCTGAAGCGTCGGGCTGTTGTTAACCGTGACTCCATAAACAAGATTCTTCCCGAACAGACTGGTGCTGTTCGCATACCGAATATCCGTCATGTCGAGCATAAGTGAATTACCCGCGCCGTCGTAAGTGCCCTGTATAAAAGCCCCAATCTTGTCGTAAATGCGGCCTCCATAATAGACAGTCAATATCTGCGGAAAGTTCATGAAGTCATTTCCTGAAGAAAGGGTGTGGGTTGCCCAATTTCGATTAACAAAATCGTGAGGCAGCGCCTTATCAAGATGAGTGAATGAAAGTTGTGTTCCTCCGGTTATCGGCGGCGGGAATTCATAAGACTTAGTGCTCTTGCTGAGTACATAACCGTTCAGCTTGAATAAACGCCCGAAAGGTGTCAACTCCGGCCAGACAGTATGACATGCCGTACACTCCATCCCCGTCTGTCGCGCAAAGCTCGGCAACGCAAAGACATCCGAACAATAAATAAGAAATAGAAATCCGATCGTGATGACCAGAAGTGCTCTCATTATTTTATCTGACATCTTTTCTCCTTTTTGTCGTAAACCTCAGGTTTTTCTTTCGTAATTGATTCCTTTATCCACCGGAATCCATACACGGAAGACCGAGCCGCGTCCAACTGTGCTCTCGACCGTGATCTTTCCGTCCATAAGTTCAAGCAGTTTTTTGACAATATAGAGACCCAGACCCGCTCCTCCATGCTGACGTGTGAGGGGACTTTCCACCTGACGAAATGGCTCGAAAATGACGGGCAGATTCTCCTGTGAAATGCCGACACCGGTATCCATCACTACGAACTCGATTCCTTGGCTACTCTTATGCGCGTCTATGGTCACACTTCCTCTTTCTGTGAACTTCGCGGCATTACTGATCATATTCTTGATGATCACTTTTAACTTTGCCGGATCTGTCAGCAGATGGAGATAGGGCTCTATTTTCCATATAAAATTGAGCCCTGAGTTGTCCTGTAGTTCTCTGGTCTCCTCTCTTAATTCTTTTAATAGCACATCGAGGGTTACTTCTTTCATCTCTAAAGCCTTAGCTTCAAGACTGCTTACCTCAAGCATCGCATTAATGAGTTCCAGTAATTTTTTTGAGTTTCTGTCTATTTTTTCCAAGGCGTCAATCTGTTCTTCTTTCATGACGCCTGCAACTCCATCAAGTAGAAGATCGTTATAGCCGATAATGCTGATGAGAGGTGTCCGAAGTTCGTGGGACATTATTGACAAGATATCTGTTTTGACTCGATCGGCGCTTTCTGCCTGCTCCCTTGCCTTATGCTCCGCCTCAATCCTGGCATTTTCATGAGACTTTTCACGATCTGAGATGAATCCCAAGCCCGCTGCCACTATATTGAAAAGCAGAATTTCCAATATCTTATCAAAATCATCCGGAGAAAAACTCTGCCAATGCATCATCACAAAAGGTAAATAGAGGACGGTCACACTGAGAGATGCGATTATCCCTCCTTTCAGGCCAAACCAGAATCCGGCGAGGATCAAAGGAAGGAAATAAAGTTCCCTGTAGAAAATATGGTAATAGATATGCTGCATACTGGTGAAATAATGAAGGAAACTGATAGCAACCACCAGCAATGTTACAACGCCTATTTTTGATTTGGTGTATTTTTGTGACATCGGGAAATCTTTTTATAGAACGACTTCATTCTAATTTATTAATGATAATTATGAGAAGCTTTTTAGTAGAGAAGGCCGCAATTGCAGTAATCAGGTTTTCATTAAATCATCCTTGATCTTCTCGAATTCCTCTTTACTTATCTCTCCTTTTGCATATCTGTTCTTGAGAATGTCAAGGGCGTTCTCAGTTGGCTCCTCTTTCTTTGCACCTCCTGCAATCATTTTGACAAGATAAACAATTCCTAAAATAAGCAGTACCCAGAAAACAATCATAAAAAGCCACCCGAATCCGAATCCCATCCCCCAGCCATAGTTTCCCCAATGCATATAACCTCCTTTGGTGTAATTCTTTCAACAACCCGTCCCTTTTTTATCAAAATATCTGAAAATGAACAAGTACGGTGCTAATCTGTATCAGCCAAAAAATAAATATTCCCACTCCCCACAAAAGTCCGTGGGTTTTCCATCCCGATTTATATTTTCTCACCGTTATGATTTTGCCTCCATAAATAATCAACCCGATCATACCGTTAATAGGGTGTATAAGAAACCAACCAAGATTGAGCATTTCAGAAAGATTATCGAGAGGGGTATGAAAATAGATACATATGGTCGAAATAAATATGTATACTGCGAAGCTAATCCATGCGGCGAATCTATGAATAATCAGCATTTTTTTCTTATTTGCTTTTGGAAAGAGCCAGTTCTTCAAAGACAGTGCAGATACAAGTGCTATAACAGAAAAAATAAATCCAATATAGGCAAATATCATTTGAAGGCGCATTATTTTAATGTCAGTCGTAATCCTTATTTTATGAGCAAACATAGCTGTACTTTCAGCCCATTGTCTGTTGTGATAAAGGCTGTGGCATCTCATACAGGCATAATCAACACTTAGATACCCGGGATTTATCCTCTGGCCGTTTTTTGTTATAACCGGGAATTCTTTTCGGTGGTCGATTTTGAATAAGTGACTTTTAAAATCACCATTAAACGTTTTTGCGTCTCCTTCAGCAATAATACCGGCAGAGGGCATATGACAATCCGTGCACTTAACGCCAAGCTTATACATGTAGCTACCTTTATATTCTGCCGCTGTTTTCTGATGGCATGACTCACATGATTGTTTAATGGACTTGTCAGCGGGAAGGTGGGGGTTATGACAGACAATACACGTGAATGTTCTCATGCTGCTTTTCATCAATTGATTGGCCTCTGTATATGGTGCAAGGAAAACACCCTGAAGTGGGATCACATCCAAAGGTTTTGTGCCGTGACATTGTGAACAGATATTTCTGTCTATCTTTATATCTGTTTTAAGAGACGACTGAGTATGGAGGGCACCCGGACCATGACATACTTCACATTGTACGTCTTCAAACTTCCAGGTTCCTTCAATACCTTCAAGTGCATTTTGATGGGCCTCGGATGAAAAGCCGGTAGTATGACATCTGCCGCAATTATAAGGGATCTTTTGCCCTGGAAAATAATCAACCCATATTTTACTTTTCAGGTTGTACTGGTTTTTCCCTTGCTCTGCAGCCGTTGAGGTAATCAAATATCCATCCTTGTTAAGGAATAGCGCCTTCCATCTGTAACCTCCGATTACATACGAAGTATTCTGCCTGTTAAAGCCGTCAGGAAAAGGGATAGCTTCAATTCTTTGTTCAGTTGGCTTATGAAGAATTTGTGCATGGCCGGATGTTTTCCATTGATCGTATTCTTTTTGGTGGCATCCCATGCATACTTCAGCCCCGACATATTCACTCTCTGAAGGCTGGGCAGATAAGATAGCGGGACTAAATAAAACAAAAAAGATTGCTGAAAGTATTAATATCATGTTCCGGGAAGTATGGATTCTCATCTGAATGTTTTCCTTAATACGAGTTGCGTATCAAGTATAGATGGAGCCAGCTAACCCGTCAAGGAAGGATCTTCCATACGCCGTAAAATAAAAAAGCCGGGTTGTCACAAGCAAGGCAGCGCCTTTACATTCAGTCAAATATATCTGCCTTCTTCAAAGATTCCAATGTCTAATTACTATTTAAAGGGAAGCAAGAGAAATGCCAGAATGAAACTTATTGATTTTAATGATATTCTGGGGTAAAAAGGTGGATCCAGCAGGCAATATGCCTTGTTATTAAAGTATATTGCCTTGATGTATTACATTGGATACCTCTTTTTGAAGGACGGCCTCATTATGCTTTGCAACAACGCCGTATACCCCATCCACTCCAACAGCAAATAAAAGTTTAATATATAATAATTTTTTGGTGACATACGCTCCGCAATTAGGCAATTTGCCTGACCAGGTTATTCTTCCATACAAAAAATTCTTCGTGTTAACCAAAAAGCTATTAACCCTGTAATACTTAATTGAAGCAGTGGTGATAGTCCAATTCCGAATATAGTAGGCATAAGCTGATTGTAACTCCATGTCATTGATATAAAGACTCTTCTATACTCTGTTATCGCTGCTATTACCAGCCCTGCCGCAAATGCAGTATAACCTGTTTCCTGTTCATTTTTCGAAGCCAAAATATGTCCTTCCATAGAAGAGATATGAACAGATAGACCCCTAAAATGAGGGAACCATCCACGGCAGAGACATAGCTGACCATTAAAACATATTTTTTTGCTGCAAAATCCATCCCCTCGTAAAGGAAAGCTGAATGAAATGATTCCCAAACAAAATTGAGCAAAAATGAAATTGCAAAAATAAATAGAAAAACCAATATGACTTCTGCAACCTTTTTCTTCATACTCCCTTAGCCCCCATACTAACTAACTTCACCCCGGACATTTTTAAACCTTAATCTTATGAGCATCGCACATCGTCCATACAGAGAAATGAGCACCCCATTTCTGTCCAACTCCTATGGCTCCCTTAGTGAGGTATAATGCCCATGCCCAGTCAGGTTCGAACATGCTTGTGGTCGACGACCAGTAGCCCTCTTGAACGTCCTTGAATGGATGCCCGGCAAGGGAGTGCAGGACTACGCACATTGCAGTCTACTAAAGACTCCAGCTCATTGATATTGGGAAGCCGCCACAAAACCTCTTCCTTTGAATTTAGATTTAATGTTGCTACAGCTTCAAAGGCTTCGCTCCATGTCACCAGCCCACCTGTCAGGTCTGCTTTTTTGAACCAGCACAAATCTGTAAGGCGATCAATAACGAACTCATCAAAGACTTTGAAACGCGGTTTAGGCCACTCCTGTCCGAAATGGAACTCTCCGTCTTGACCAGTGCCGATGCAAGGGATAATACGTCCGCTTGCGTCATAACACTGCGTCTGTCCGGTGGAGGGCAAAAATTTTGTATCCTTCACCACGGCATGGCCATAATAAAAAGAACTGTTTTTTACCACCATAAAATGTGCGGGCACCTTCCATATGTATATACCAGGCGTAAGCAGTATTTATAGCAGCAGTCGTGGACGTCCAATACCATCCAAGGAAAACATTACTAAAAGGGTGGCTCTCCGGCAGGGCAGGTTTTCCTGTCTGATGGCTCATGAGACTGCGGAGTTCACGACGGTTAGGAAGGTGCCAATCAAAGTAGCCAAAGGCTTTCTCACGATTCATAGAGGAGACATAATCTAACGCCTCTTGCCATGTCAAGGGAAACTCTGCAAGGTTAGCATTTTGCGGCCATGTCAACCCGGTCAGGTTATCTAAAACAGTCTCGCCCTTTGGCTCAAATCGAGGTGACGGCCATGGTATGCCCTTTTTGAACTCTGCATCCTGTCCGCTTCCCTGGCAAGGAATCTCGTTGCCTGACACATCATGACACGTTATTTGGCCTGTTTGCAGATATCCTTGTTCCTTCACAATAGCTTCAAATTTTAAAAAGCCTTGATCCGTGGCAACGGATAAAACTGTTTCTTAAAAATTTATAAGAATTCATCGTCACCGCTGCTTCTTTAATAATTTCTTAAAAAAACATTATGTTAGAGAGTATGAAACAGTTGATCGACTGTCATTTCTCCCTTTGTTAAAAGTTATTTTTAATAAGAGAACAGTTACAAACTATGTTATCGATTATCTTTTATAATTAGCACATTATAACAGGTTCCAGAGGTGTCGAGTGCTTGAAACGCTTCGACACCGGTCGCTGAACATCGGGCTATGAGTATAAGCAGTAATCAACAGGGATAGAAGCTTTTGAAATTGAGGACTACTATGTTTATGTTCGTGGCTAACGTAAACATTTCTCCGCAACATTACCAGAAAAAAGTCACAAAATCTTATCCGAACTTTATCCGTTCGATCCGTCTCTATTAAGAAAAATCATCTGAGAAGAAATTCCGGGCCATTATGACAGCTTTTTATGGCCTCATCGTGCTGTTTATTCCGACTTCTCTGCGACCAAATGCAATCAGATATCGGTAAATTGCGCATTTGGCTGAAATTAACCTCAAAAACGTCTTTAACTATCGTGGGGTTACAGCTACGTTGCGGATGGTTTACAGCTTCGCTGGTACTGGGGCCATGATGCAGATGTATCCGGCTTGATAATCCACTTCGGGCATTATTCCCGCTTGCAAGGCAATTTTCCAGAGAGAATTTTCACTCTCAAATCTTTAACCCTTAAGAAATCAATGCGTTAAATCCTGGCATCCATTTTGCGAATTCATACTTTTATGAAAACGACTCACTGCATGGTCGCAACGATAAAATCGCAAGTCGTATCACAGGCGCGTTTCTATCTGTCTTTAGCATCTTTATTCAAAGGAGGAACTTCTTATGGGCTTTTGTCGCTATTTCAAAAAGGGATATTTCGGAGTATGCACCGCTTCTGAATCAAATCATGTACCCGGCATAGCCGAGATGGAGCGTTACTGTTTGAAAGAAAATTTCCTCTGTCCTATTTTTGAGCTTAATGCCTCAAAAAGTATTGATTTAACACCCGGGACAAAACGGGCCGGGATTCCAATCCTCAGTATGAATACCCCGGCGAAGTGAAGGGCTGATGTTTACAGCAGTAACTTATGAGTATGTCGGGCGATAACAAGGTCCTCGTTGGTCGGTATGACCCTGACAGTGCAGGGACTCTGTGGTGTCGTGATAGTTCCGGCATGGATTTCGTTTAGTCCATCGTCAAGATGAACGCCTAAGTGCCTGAGACCCTGACAGACGTTCCGGCGTACCGGCGCCGCCTTCTCCCCGATGCCGCCTGTAAAGACGAGGACGTCGACACCTTCAAGCGCTGCAGCCAGAGACCCGATATATTTACGAAGCTGATAACAAAACATCTTTACGGCCTGATATGCTTTAGGGTCTTTCCTGTTATCGAGCAATGTCTTCATGTCCGGGCTGATCGATGAAACCCCGAGAAGCCCTGACTCGTGGTTTACAAGATGCTCTATTTTGCCGGCATCGTACCCTTTCTCCTTCATCAGGTATAGAAGGATACCGGGGTCCAGGTCCCCGCTGCGCGTACTCATCATAAAACCTCCTGTAGGTGAAAACCCCATGGTCGTGTCCATAGGCCGGCCGTTCTTTACAGCTGCCATGCTCGCGCCGTTGCCGAGGTGAGCGATTATAACCCGGCCTGAAGCTTCTGTCCCTAGCACACTCAGGATGTATTCATAAGAAAGCCCGTGAAACCCATAATGCCGCACACCTTCGTCCCAGAAATAGCGGGGGAGCGGGAAACGCTGGGATATCTCCGGCATGCTCCTGTGGAAGGCCGTGTCGAAGCAGGCGACCTGCGGCAACTCGGGAAAGTGGCCGGACACGGCCTCAATGCCTAATATCTCATCAGGCAGATGGAGGGGCGCAAAAGGTATCAATTTCCGGAGCGCCTTAATGACATCTTCGTCAACTTTGACGGGACTGCTGTAGTTCGGGCCTCCGTGGACGATCCGGTGACCCACGCCGTAAGGCAACGGAAGGCTCAGCTCCTCTATTACATCGAAAACCGCTCTGACAGCCGCCTTATGTCCGCTGAAATCGCGGCGCTTGTCCGCTATAATTTTTTTTGTCACATCGCAGACCCACAGCCTTCCGCCTTGCAGACCTATAGATTCGGCGGCCCCCTCGACGAAAAGTTCTTCTTTTTTATTCCCTAATTCGTACAGTGCAAATTTGAGGGAAGAGGACCCGCTGTTGAGGCAGAGAATGGGGT
The DNA here is from genome assembly GCA_963716185.1 of Thermodesulfovibrionales bacterium. GTDB lineage: Bacteria > Nitrospirota > Thermodesulfovibrionia > Thermodesulfovibrionales > SM23-35 > CAVZMO01. The sequence continues at coordinate 1,092,429 of OY970295.1, read as the reverse complement.
GGGTGACGCCTTCTATCCGTTCCCCTTCCATGTCCATCCCCTGATCTCCGGCATGTCCTGACCATACCTGGCAATGTACTCCTTATGGTCGATAAGTGCGCAGTAAGCGTTCATCATTTCCATCTGCCTTTTGGAGAGAGTTTCACTCATAAGGATAATCCGACAGTCTTCAATCTGCGGTCCGGTCAGCCTCGATGTTCAGGATAATCCGTACATCTCTTCCGACTATGACCCCGCCATCCATATCGGCGTTCCACATAATACCATAGTCTTCACGATTGATATTCGCAGAGGCGGTAAAGCCGATACTCATTCCGCCTTCTTCAAACGGATCTTTTACCGGGCCGGAATATTCGGCATCCAAAGAGACCGGTTTCGTAATCCCCCGGATGGTCAGACCGCCGGTGACCTTAAGACGGCTGCCCCCCAGGCTTTCCACCTTGTCGCTCCTGAATGTAATCTTCGGATATCTTGCGACATCAAAAAAGTCCGGACTGCGCAGGTGTTCATCGCGCTTTGGAATGCCGGTATAGACCCCCGAGACATCGATTTCCGCTTCAACGGATGAATGGGCAATATCGGATGTATCGAGCTGAATTAAGCCGGATATTCTGTTAAACTGCCCGTGCACATCCGAAATCATCATATGTCTGACAACAAAAGCCGCTACGGTATGATCAGGATCGATGACCCATTTTGCCATTTTTGCCTCCTAGCTACCGCGATATCAGACGACAAGAAATTAGTTTTTCAAATATATATCCCTTATAGCACGGGATATGAGCCATGTCAATTTTTTCACTCGTCAGGTCGCGCCGGATCGTGAGGGAAATGCGTTCTGCCCGGTGCCGTTACTTGACAAAGCGCGGCTTGAAGTCATAATTGTTCTTATAGTTAAAAACAGGAGATTGTTGTGAGAAAATGTATTCTTCGCGCCGCGGAATTTACGCGTTCGCCTGAAAAACATTTTTGGTACGCGCTGCTCATTTTTGTTTTTTCCCTCCCAGGCTGCATGAAGGTGGGGCCGAACTTTCAGCGGCCCGAGGTTTCGATTTCCCGGAATTGGATGGAGGCGGGGGATGAAAGGGTAAAAAGTGAGTCAGCGGACTACCGCAACTGGTGGAAGACATTCAAAGACCCTGTCCTGGACCGTCTTATCGACAAGGCGTACAGGGAGAACCTCTCCATCCGGATTGCCGGCGTCCGTGTGCTGGAGGCGAGGGCGCAGCTAGGCATCGCGGTTGGGGAATTCTACCCGCAGACCCAGCAGGCCTCCGGTTCCTTACAGTATAACAGGCCGAGTGCGGGAGGGGCCTTCCCCTTCCCTGAGTACCACGAGTCTCAGATAGGCGCAAATGCCGCATGGGAGCTCGACTTTTGGGGGAGGTTCAGGCGGGCGATCGAATCAGCGGATGCGGGCTGGCATGCAACAGTTGCCGACTATGACAACGCATTGGTGAGCCTTACGGCGGATGTTGCAAATTCCTATATCACGATCAGGACTCTCGAAAAGCGGATCAGAATTGCCCGTGAGAATGCGGAGACCCAGAGAGAGAGTTTGAAGATCGCCGAGGCCCGTTTTAAATATGGTACTGTCACACAATTGGATGTGGAGCAGGCGAAAACAGTGCTCGATAATACGCTTGCAGCAATACCATCTCTCGAAGCGCAACTCCGTCAGGCCGGTCATGCCCTCAGTGTCTTGCTGGGTTTAGCACCGGGCGACCTGTCGGATTATCTGAAAGGTCCTTCAGAGATTCCTGTTTCCCCGCCCCAGGTTGCAGTCGGCATCCCCGCTGATCTCCTCCGGCGCCGCCCTGATATCAGGAGCGCCGAATACCAGGCAGCAGCCCAAAGTGCACAAATCGGTGTTGCCAAAGCCGACCTGTATCCTGCTTTCTCACTTGCCGGAAGTTTCAGTTTTCTCTCGACTGATATAGGGAAATCCAGGCTTATCGATATGTTCAAATGGAGCAGTCGCGATATCCAGGCCGGTCCCTTATTCCAGTGGAGCATCTTTAATTATGGCCGGATCACAAACAATGTCCGGCTTCAGGACGCACGGCTGCAGGAGCTGCTCATCACTTATCAGAACGCTGTTCTCAAGGCCCAACAGGAGGTAGAGGACAATCTGGTCGCTTTCCTGAGGGCGCAGGAACGGGCCCGGTTTTTGGCCCGGAGTACAACGGCTGCCAGGAACGCTCTCGATCTTGCGGTCAAGCAATATCGGGAAGGGGTCAGGGATTTTACCACTGTCTTGACTGCGCAGCAGTCTCTACTGAACGAACAAGATAATCTGGCCGCTACGCTGGGCAGCATCTCAAGCAGTCTGGTCGGAGTTTACAGGGCACTGGGCGGAGGCTGGGAGATCCGGGAAGGAAAAGATTTGGTGCCCCCCGACATCAGGAAGGAAATGGCAAAACGCACTAACTGGGGAGACCTGCTCGCTCCCGAATCATATAATCCTCCTGTCTTCGAGAAGCCGAAATCCCCGGCACGGCTTCCGGATTGGTAACGGTGAATGATAGATCGGAGCAGCGTGAGCGAAGTAAGCACGGAGGTAAAATAATGGCTTGCGGAAAAAAAAGGACCTTACAGCAGAATGAAGAACCCTGCAAGACCACAGGGTATCTTAACGTAAGGAATCCTTCTTTATCATATTCGCTCACTAACCCCTTATCAAGCACAAGCAATGGGGAATGCGCTCGCTATCCGTTTCACGTCATCACGACCTGCGCCATATTATTGTTTTTCCTTCTCCTACCGGCCGGCTGTGGAAAGAAGACTCAGGCGCCCCCCCCTCCGCCGGAAGTCACCGTCTCCCAGCCCGTGCAGCGTGAAGTAACGGATTATTTGGAGTTGACCGGCAATACGCAGGCGGTTAATACGGCGCAGTTGGTAGCCCGCGTCCCGGGGTATCTCGACAAAGTTTTCTTTCAAGACGGACAAATGGTCAAAAAAGGCGAATTGCTTTTTCTCATCCAGCAGAATACTTATATAGCAGGACTTGAGCAGGCTGAGGGCCAGGTATCCGCTCTAAAAGCCCAGATGGCGTACGCCCAGAGCCAATTTGACCGTTACACCAATCTATTGCCTGAGAAGGCTGCCGCACAAACGGACGTTGACAATTGGCGGTATCAGCGGGATTCCGCCAGAGCCAACCTGAAGGCGGCAGAAGCTGCCAGGGACCTGGCCAGACTTAACCTGGATTATACCCGGGTCACATCTCCTTTTGACGGCAGGATAGACCGAAGATTGCAGGACCCGGGCAATCTGGTCGGATCCGCGGCAAACAATACGGTGCTGGCCCAGCTTAGCCAGATCGACCCCATCTATGTCTATTTCACAATCAGTGACGTCGACCTGGCCCGCCTGATGAAAAGTACGCACGGGATACCGGGACTGGCAAACGCAAAAAAATGGCCTGTATTTATCGGCCTGGTCAAAGAAGATGACTATCCGCACAGGGGCCGTCTCGATTTTGCCGCTACCAGCCTCACCTCCACTACCGGTACCCTGTTGATGCGGGGGGTCTTTCGAAATCCTGCAGGGAAGATTCTGCCCGGTTTGTACGCCCGCGTGCGTGTGCCTCTTGAGAAGCAGATTGCACTGCTGGTGCCTGATGCGGCTCTCGGCAGCGACCAGCAGGGATCATATGTCCTCATTGTCAACGACAAGAGTCTGGTAGAGCGCCGAGGCGTGAAGTCCGGCCCCCTTGTGGAACAGATGCGTGTCATCGAAGAAGGCCTCACCGGAAAGGAATGGGTCATAGTTAAAGGCTTGCTGAAAGCCGCCCCCGGACGGCGGGTCTCACCGGAGCGAGAAAATGTTCCTTCCGGAAAAAACTCCGCGTCCTCCGGAGAAACAAGGGCAAAGTGATCTCCAAATTTTTTATTGAGCGGCCCATACTGGCGAACGTTATAGCGCTTGTGACGGTCATCATCGGGCTTGTTTTTCTCAACCGTCTGCCTGTGGCCCAGTATCCCCAGATCGTTCCGCCTACTATTCAGGTGACATCCCGTTATCCCGGAGCCAGCGCAGATGTAGTAGCGGCTACCATCGGCGTCCCAATCGAACAGGCGGTCAACGGCGTCGAGGGGTCTATCTATATGTCTTCCACGAGCGGCAGCGACGGCTCATACGCGTTGACGATTACCTTCGACGTCGGGACGGACCTCGACAGATCTCTCACTTTGGTGCAAAACCTTGTTAACGGTTCCCTGTCACAGTTACCCGGAGGAGCCCAGCAGCAGGGAGTCACGGTCAGAAAGGTCTCGCCAAACATTTTACTGGTGGTCAGCCTCTATTCGGATGACGAACGGTTCAAAGAGATTTTTCTTTCCAACTACGGCGTCATCAGCCTGCAAAATCCTCTGGCCCGGCTTCCGGGCATCGGCCAGGTGAGGGTCTTTGGCGCCGGCCCTTACAGTATGCGGGTTTGGCTGGACCCCAAGAGACTTCAGTCCTTCGGGCTTACGACAGCCGATGTTCTAACGGCCATAAAGGGCCAGAACGTGGAGGTTGCCGCCGGGCAGCTCGGCGCTCCGCCGGTCCCGAAAGATCAACTTTTTCAATTGACCATTACCGCTCTTGGCCGCCTGTCCGATGCGAGTCAGTTTGAAGATATCATCGTCAAAACAGCGACCGGATCTGCAGCGCAGATCGTGCGGCTGCGCGACATAGCCCGGGTCGACCTGAGCCAGCAAAGCTTCAGCAATTTTTCGAAATTCACCGGTCACAAGTCGGCCCAGATTGTGATCTTCTCCCTGCCTGATGCAAACGCCATCCAGGTCGCCGATAGTGTTTACAAAGCCATGGCAGAGATGAGCAAAAAATTTCCAGACGGCCTGAAATATGCGATCCGCTACGACACCACCAGATTTGTCCGGGAAGCGATCACCAAGGTGTATGAGACGCTGTTCATAGCAGCGGCGCTTGTGCTTATCGTAATCCTTCTCTTTTTGCAGAACTTCCGGGCGATGCTGGTACCGGCAACTACAGTCCCCGTCACCCTCATCGGCACGTTCATAGCCATAGCCGCTCTCGGTTTCACTATAAACCTCATGACCTTGTTCGCGCTGGTTCTGGCCATCGGCATCGTAGTGGACGACGCTATCGTAATCGTGGAGAACAGCTCCTACTATATAGAAAGGGGGTTGCCTCCCAAGGAGGCCACTATCAAGGCCATGCAGGAACTGACCGGACCGGTGATGGGGATAACGCTTGCCCTTGTTTCAGTCTTCCTGCCCGCGGCTTTCCTGCCGGGCATCACAGGACAGATTTTCCGCCAGTTTGCGTTGGTCATCGCTTCTATTGCCGTTATCAGCGCCATTAACGCTCTTACTTTGAAACCGGTGCAATGCGCTTTCTGGTTGAAGCCCCGTGGGGAGAAACCTGTGAATTGGTTTTACCGGGGGTTCAACAGGGTCTTTCAGTCCATGACTAATGTCTATATAGGAGCCGTAAGTCGGATGGTCAGGCATCCGGCGCTGTCTGTCATTGTCTTTTTAATCATCATCACCCTATCATTCATGTTGTTTCTCACACGCCCCACAGGTTTCCTGCCGACTGAGGACCAGGGTTACGGCGTCCTGGTAGCGCGTTTGCCCGAAGGCGCATCACAGCCGAGGTTGCAGGAGTTGGCAGAGCAGATCAACGACATCCTCAAGAAGACAGCCGGAGTCGATTTTTGGGTGACCATAGGGGGACTGTCGATACTGGACGGCGCCAACGTCTCTAACGTTTCTACGACTTTTGTTGTTTATAAAGACTGGCAAGATCGCAGCACCGCGCTGAGCCAGGACAGGATTATCTCGAGCATCAACCGTGAACTTTTCCGGCTGCAGGACGCGCAGGCTTTTATAGTGATACCGCCGCCGATCAGGGGGCTGGGCCAGACAGGCGGTTTCCAGATGATGGTTGAAGACCGCGGCAGCCTCGGTCTGGCTGAACTCAAGCGCGCAACGGACGAGCTCGTCCAGGCGGGAAATTCTCAATCGAGTCTCGGGGGCCTTGCCACTACCTTAAGCGTCGGCAGCCCCCAGATCTATCTGAATATCAACCGCACCAAGGCGGAGTCCCTGCAAGTCCCCCTGTCGGATGTGTTCGACACCCTTCAGTCTTATCTCGGCTCCTCGTTTGTCAACCTGTTCAATAAATACAACCAGGTGTTCCAGGTCTACATCCAAGCCGACAACCGTTATCGCCTGCGGTCCGAGGACATAAGAAATCTCTACGTCCGCAACCAGGTGGGGGAGATGGTACCCATGGGATCACTCATAGATGTCAAGCGTGTCCAGGGGTCCGAGCTGATCACTCGTTACAACCTCTACCCGGCGGCAACCATTTTCGGCTCAGCCGCTCCCGGATTCAGCTCCGGCCAGGCCCTCAGCCTGATGGAGCAGGAGGCCGACAAAACGCTGCCTGAGGGCATGGCCTATGAATGGACGTCCACGAGCTACCAGGAGAAAAAGGTAGGCTCCCAGGCTTACTTTATTTATGCATTGTCTATTATCCTTGTATACATGGTGCTTGCCGCCCTATACGAAAGCTGGACTTCGCCGGCAGCGGTCATCCTGGTTGTACCAATGGCGCTGGTCGGGGTCCTTCTGGCCCTTATCACCCGGGGTTACGACAACAACCTTTACACGCAGGTTGGCTTGGTGCTGATGATCGCCCTGGCAAGCAAAAACGCAATTCTCATCGTAGAATTTGCACGCGACCTGCACCATGGAGGAATGTCCATAGCCGAGGCAGCCATTGAGGCAACACGCAGGCGGTTCCGTCCAATAGTAATGACTTCATTTGCCTTTATTTTGGGCGTGGCGCCGCTCGTAATCGCCTTCGGGGCGGGATCAGCCGGCCAACGAGCCATCGGTACTGTTGTGTTCGGCGGCATGCTCGCTTCCACTCTTCTGGCCATCCCGTTTGTGCCCGTTTTTTACGTGGTCATGGAGAGCCTGAGCGAACGGCTGAGAAATCGCAAAAAACCGTCTTCAGAAACCGGGCCTCCAGGTGCCAAGAGCGGCGATATCTCGTAAAAAAAGCGATGGCGGATATTTGAGTGAATTGCAGTTTTGGATCAATTTTTCTTGACATAAAATTGAAGCGGGTATATTTTAAATCATGTGTTGCAATCGACTGATAGCAAAAAGACTTCTCAGAAATCCATGGCATTTTAATGCCGTGGCCGAAGGGGGCTTCTATTAGCTGTTAGTCGGATAAATAGAAAAAACTTAAAGGCCACGGAATTAACCCGTGGCCTTTTTATTTTGGAGGTGCAGCATGAGATGGGACGCTGAAAAATATGACTCGGTGAAAGCTCCTCAGGTCGATGCGGGCAGAGAGCTTGTCGCGATGGCAGAGGTACGGGAGACCGATTCGGTGCTCGACATCGGCTGCGGCACTGGAAAACTTACAATTGAACTCGCCCGTCTCGCGTCAAATGGCTTTGTAACAGGAATTGATCCATCTCAGGACATGCTTGAAAAAGCAAAAAATGTTTCCGCAGAAACCGGAAATATAAACTTTGTGCAAGTTGCTGCGGAGTCGATGGATTTTGCCGGAGAATTCGACCTCGCATTTTCGAATTCGGCATTGCAGTGGGTGGAAAACCAAAAGAAGGCAATCGGATTAATTCATCGGTCGCTGAAGACGGGTGGGTGGATCGCTTTTCAGCTTCCTGCAAAAAATTTCTGCAAGGAATTTTTCGATTATACCGGTGAGGCAATATCGATGCTCGGCTTTGAGAGATACTTTGAAGAATGGCGGTCGCCATGGTATCTGCCGGACAAAGAGGAATATGAGACTATTCTGAAAGAAGCGGGGTTCGGGAAGACCGACGTCTTCTGCAAGGATTACAGGATCATATTCGATTCTATTAATGGAGTCCTTGACTGGTGGACATCGGCGGGTCTGAGGCCATTCCTTGAGATGCTGCCTCCCAAAGAGCAGGAATATTTCAAATATGCCGTTTCGATGAGCGATGAGAACAACAGGACGGAAAAGGGGATTGAATTCGACTTCAGGAGACTCTTCGCCTTTGCGGAGAAATTATGAAAGGAGTGAATAAATTATGACAGACTTCAATAACTCCCAGTGGGCCAAGCCGGATTTTGCCCGGGCATACAGGGACAACGCCGAAGTTTTTGTAATAGAACGGAGAAGGTTGTTTGCCGTTGTGCAGTCCTTCTACCGGTATTTCATGAAAGAAAGGCAGCAAAGAACGATGCTTGATCTCGGGTGCGGAGACGGCGTTGTTACGCAGGAGATCTTAAAGGTTGAAGGTCCGGTGTCGGCCACGCTGCTTGACGGCTCCGAGGATATGTTGAACAGTGCCAGGGAGCGGTTGAAGAAGTTTGAGAATGTCCGGTACGTCCGCGCAAGCTTTCAGGATGTTTTGTACAAGGATATTTTAAAAGAGCGTTTTGATTTTGTCGTCTCATCACTGGCGATACACCATCTGATGATGGCTGAGAAAAGATCTCTTTTCAGGAAGGTTTATTCGCATCTCAGTCCCGGCGGTTGTTTCGCGAATATCGATGTCGTCCTTGCGCCCTCGGAAGCTCTTGATCAATGGTATATGCCGCTATGGAAAGAATGGATAAATGAAAAGAAAACCTCTCTGGGGATAGAAAATGGTTCTTATGACGACATCATTTACAGATATAAAGAAAACAAAGACAATAAACCCGATACCCTGAAGGATCAGCTGAATGCGCTGTGTGAAACAGGGTTCAGGGATGTGGATTGCTTTTACAAATACGGGATATTCTGCGTCTACGGCGGAAGGAAATGATGAGGGAAACCGATTTCCTGTTTATCATTCGAGTATCCAAGTAAAATAAATTATTGACCGAAAAATGCGGTTGATCTCAGATTCAGGCAGGCATAGTGACACAAAAATCTTGACGATGCAGAATTTGGGTTTTCTACCATATATTTCTTCTGAATAAAAATATTCGGGCTACCTTGATATCTGAGCGCCCACAAAGGTGCTGCTGTCAAGCTTTTTCTGCCACTATGCCTCCCCGGATATTCAGTGAATTGCAGTTTTTGGATTAACTTTTCTTTTTTTTTGTTGTAGGATATCATTTGAAAAATGGAAGAGGCTGAACAATTACTCGTTTTTACCCTGGATGAACAGAAGTATGCGCTTCATCTGTCTGCAGTCGAACGAGTGGTCCGCGTCATCGAAATAACGCCGCTGCCTAAAGCCCCGGAGATCGTTCTTGGCGTGATCAACATGCACGGACGCATCATCCCCGTGGTCGACACTCGTAAGCGGTTCCGTCTGAAAGAGTGCGAAATAGGTCTGAGTGATCAATTGATTATAGCTAATACAGCCACGAGGGCGGTAGCGCTCATCGTGGATTCCGTAAACGGCGTCACTGAACAATCTAAAGACAGAATTGTCCGGGCTGAAAAAATTGTGCCGGGCACGGAATATGTGGAGGGCGTGCTGAAGCTCGATGACGGAATGGTTCTCATTCACGACCTCGACGGGTTCCTCTCGCTGAAAGAGGAGAAGGCATTGGAGCGCGCGATGCGAAAGACAACAGGAAGGGATTAGAAAATGGGCCCCGATATTACAAATAGTATTGCAGATGCACTTCTTGCCGGCCTGAGTGAATTTGTCGCCGGGAAGATGGGGCTTTATTTTACGAAAGAGCGTCTGCATGACCTGGAGAGAGGGCTCGGCTCGGCGGCAAAGGAGTTCGGTTTCGAAAGCAAGGAAACCTGCGCGAGATGGCTTATGTCGTCCCCTCTGACAAGAGAGCAGGTTGAGATTCTTGCGGGCCATCTCACGGTAGGGGAAACCTACTTCTTCCGCGACAAGAAAAGTTTTGAAACTCTCGAATGGGAGGTCCTGACGCGGCTGATCGATTCCCGCCGGGGGAGCGGCCGTTACCTGAGGATCTGGTCGGCGGGTTGCGCCACGGGTGAGGAGCCCTATTCGATCGCCATACTGCTCGGCAAGATGATCCCCGATCCGGAAAACTGGAACATCTTTCTCTTAGCCACGGATATCAATCCGCGGTTTCTCGGCAAGGCGGCAAAGGGAGTATACAGCGAATGGTCTTTCCGGGACACACCTTCATGGGTACGGGAGAGGTATTTCAGAAAGACGAAAGGAAGCCGCTTCGATATATTACGTCATATTAAAGAGATGGTAACCTTTGAGTATCACAATCTCGCGGAAGATGCCTATCCCTCCCTGGTAAGCAATACAAACGCAATGGATGTCATCCTCTGCCGCAACGTGCTTATGTATTTTAGTCCCGGCATGCAGAGGAAGGTCATTCAGAATCTTTACAGGTGTCTTGTCGACAGCGGCTGGCTGATTGTCAGTCCGAGCGAAATATCGGGTTCTCTTTTCCCGGAGTTTGCGGCTGTCAACTTTCCCGGCGCAACATTCTTTAGAAAAGAGATGAAAAACTGTCCGGCCCGTGAAACGCTTGTTCCGGTGGAAGACCAGTTCCGGGCCGCATTCGATGCAAGGGTTGAGCCTCCTGAATACGCCGGGGCTCTCCAGCCTGAAATTGATTTTTCCGGAAAAGCCCAGGAGGTCACTGCCGAGACCGGTGAAAAACGCGAAGTGGAATTACTAACGGACAGGTATGAAGAAGCTTTGGTTTTTTACGAGCGGGGCTGCTATGATGAAGCGGCTGCCAAAATTGAACTGCTGTTGTCCGAGAATCAAAGCGACTCAAAGTCCATGGCGCTGCTGGCGATGACCTATGCCAATCAGGGCAGACTTTCCGGCGCACTCGAGTGGAGTGAGAAAGCTGTGTCCCTGGATAAGACGAATCCCGACCGGCATTATCTCCTTGCTACCATACTCCAGGAGCAGGGGAAAATCGGAGAGGCCGTGACCTCTCTCAAACGGTCACTCTATCTTGATCAGGATTTTGCGCTCGCCCATTTTGTGCTCGGAAATTTAATGAGGCGGCAGGGCAGAGGCAAGGAAGCGGATAAATGTTTTAAAAATGCCCTGTCTCTTTTGAACAGACGCGGGAGGGAAGAAATACTTGCGGCGTCTGAAGGGCTTACTGCTGGCAGGCTGATCGAGATAATAAATTCGACTTCCGGCAGGAGTAATGAATATGAATAAAAAGCATCTTGCCGGTGAAAAACGGACGTCGGCCGTCGACTGGAAAGAAATTTACAAGCGCCTCGAAACAACGGGCCGCGCTCTCGAACGGGGCTGGGAGCCTTCGCCGGAAGAGAAGAAAAGAATCCTGAAAACCCGCGCTAAAGAACTTGCCGGGGAAAAGACAGAAGAAGACACCGGCGGTTCCTTAGATGTCATAGAATTCTTCCTTGCACAGGAGAGATACGGCATAGAGTCGGCGTATGTGAGAGAGGTCTTTTCCCTCAAGGACATCACGCCGATTCCTGGCCTACCGCCATTTGTCGCAGGCATAGTGAATGTGCGCGGCCGGATATTGTCGGTCATCGACATTAAGAAATTTTTTGACCTTCCGGAAAAAGGACTGGGTGATCTAAACAAGGTCATCATCCTTGACTCGGGACACGCCATGAGCAGTGCCGATTGGATGGAGTTTGGTATTCTGGCGGATGCAATCCTTGGCACGAGGAGTATTGCGGCGAGCGAGTTACAGGCCGCTCCGATTACATTTACGGGTGTGAGGGAAGAATATTTAAAGGGGATTATCGGGGATAGAACGGTGGTCCTTGATGGGGAAAAGCTTCTGTCGGACGAGAGACTGATCGTCCGCGAGGAGATTTAGTCTACTTTGACCGGGGTCGAAAATTGAGTAGAAACCCTGTGTCTAAGGTGGAGTCAAAGTTTGGGCATGAGTGAAGTTGAGACTTGAAAGACGGGATTCGAAACCTGAAATATGAACCTGGGAGAAAGGATAACAATATGGAAAAGAAAACCGTAAGGAGCGAACAGAAAAGGGCCGACCGCAAACGGATGGGAAAAAGGTTCGAACGCGAAGCCGGACAGTTCAAGTTGATCCTCGACGTAATGGGAGAGGGTGTTTACGGCGTCGATTCTGAGGGGAACACAACTTTCGTCAATCCCGCGGCAACAAAAATTACCGGTTACGAAGCCGCTGACCTTATCGGACGTCACCAGCATGAGATTCTGCACCATACGAAATCGGACGGCACGCCTTTTCCGGCAAAAACGTGCCCGATATATATGACAATAAGGGATGGCGCCGTCCACCGCGTCGCGGATGATATCTTCTGGAAAAAGGATGGAACCAGCTTCCCGGTCGAATATGTAAGTACGCCTATTAGGGAAGGGGGCAAGATAATCGGTGCGGTCGTTTCCTTTAAGGACATCACAGAGCGTAAACGGATGGAAGAAGAATTGAAGTCAGTGTCCTTATACACGCGGAGCTTGTTGGAGGCGAGTCTTGACCCATTGGTGACTGTCAGTGCTGATGGGAAGATTACGGATGTAAACGAGGCTACAGTGAGGGTGACGGGAGTTCCCCGGGAAAGGCTTATAGGCACGGATTTCTCGAATTATTTTACGGAACCGGAAAAAGCACGCGCAGGCTACCGCGAAGTTTTCGCAAAGGGGTTTGTGACTGACTATCCCCTGACGATCCGCCACGCCGAAGGAAAATTGACGCATGTACTCTATAATGCGTCTGTTTACAAAGATGTGGAAGGCAAGATACTGGGTGTCTTTGCCGCAGCACGTGACATTACCGAGCGCAAGCGGGCGGAGGAAAACCTGAAACGCGTGATGCAGGAAGTACAGGACTCGGTAAATATTCTTGCACCCGCCGCGGGTGAGATACTGGCCACGACCACGGAGGTTGCCTCATCCGCTGTAGAAACGGCGACAGCGGTGAGCGAGACGACCACAACGGTAGAAGAAGTTAAGCAGACGGCGCTGGTTGCCAACCAGAAGGCGCAATATGTCGCTGATATCGCTCAGAAGACGGCACAGGCCTCCCACAGCGGGAAAAAATCCGTCGAAGAGTCAGTTGAAGTTATGGGCCGGATAAGGGAGCAGATGGAATATATAGCCGAAAGCATAGTGAGGCTGAGCGAGCAGAGCCAGACGATCGGCGAAATAATCTCAACGGTCAATGACCTTGCCGAACAGTCGAACCTTCTTGCCGTAAACGCCGCGATCGAGGCTGCGAGGGCCGGCGAACAGGGAAAAGGGTTCGCCGTTGTCGCACAGGAGGTCCGTAGTTTGGCCGAGCAGTCGAAGCAGGCCACAGCTCAGGTGAGGGCCATCCTCATGGATATACAAAAAGCTACGAACTCCGCAGTTATGGCGACCGAACAGGGCAGCAAGGCAGTAGAAGCAGGTGAAAAACAGTCTTCCCAGGCGGGTGAATCTATCCGCATTCTGGCAGACAGTATCATGGAAGCCGCCCAGGCATCGACCCAGATCGCCGCCTCCAGCCAGCAGCAGTTGGCGGGTATGGACCAGATTGTGAAGGCGATGGAGAATATCAAGCAGGCGAGCGATCAGAATGTGACAGGCACGAAGCAGACGGAAACCGCCGCTCACAACCTGCATGAACTCGGGCAAAAGCTTAAGAGATTGGTGGAACAGTACAAAGTATAAAAAACAGGGAATGAATTGTCTCCATAAACTGTGTATTGTCATTCCCGCAATCCCGAAAGCTTTCGGGAGTCGGGAATCCTTCTTCAAGAAAGATTCCGGACAAGCCGGAATGACAGAAAATATATTCATTGTATGACCTATGGATAAAAAAGACGAAGCTTTTTTGAAAAAACTCCTCGCTACATTCAAAATCGAGGCAGGGGAGCATGTAGCAAGGATTTCTTCCGGGCTGCTCGCCCTGGAGAAGACGCCCAACGAAAGACAGACAGAGATCATAGAGACGGTCTTCCGTGAGGCCCACAGTATGAAAGGCGCGGCAAGGTCGGTAAACCTGGTCCATATAGAATCATTATGCGGGTCACTGGAAACCCTCTTTGCTTCCCTGAAGAGTAAAGAAATCTCCTTAACACGGGACATGTTGGATGTGCTTCATACCGCTGTTGACTCCCTCTTAAAACTTGTCGAATCGGCTGAACCCGGAAAGGCTTCATCAAGGGAACCCGTAACGAGAAGACTAATCGCAAAGATAGAAGAAGCGGCAAAAGCAGGCAAGCATTTGCCGGAGGGATCTAATGATGAAGATGAGGAAGAAGACATTATTGCGCCGGAGCCGGAAGTCCACGGAGATGCCGCAGAAGGCAGGGGATCCCCGGTTGGAAAGGCGCCATCGGAGACTACGAGAATAGCCAAGACAAAACTGGATGCTATTCTCCTCCAGGCGGAGGGACTGCTTTCCGTAAAAATGTCTGCGTCACAACGCTGCACGGAAATGAGGGAGATTATCGCGGATGTAGCTGCATCAAAGAAGAAATGGACAAGGTTGTGGGGTGACATCCGTGCGGTCAGGAAGTCTCTCGAAAGAGACGATGGCCCGAAAGGACGCAAGAATAATCCGAAACTCACAAACCTGATCGAGTTCATCGGTTCGAATGAAGATTCCGCCAAATCACTTCACGGTAAACTGGCTTCTCTCGAAAAATCTCTCGAACAGGACAGACGTTCAATGGGAACTATGATAGATGGACTTCTTGATGAAGCGAAGAAAGCTGCGATGTCTCCTTTTTCTTCTCTCCTCGAAATTTTTCCGAAGATCGTCCGTGACATTTCATATGAACAGGGCAAAGAGGCTGAAGTGGTTGTCCGGGGCGGCGACATAGAGATCGACAGGCGCATTCTTGAAGAGATGAAAGACCCATTCATACATTTGGTCAGAAATTGCATAGACCACGGAATCGAGAAACCCGGAGAGCGGACAAGCAAGAACAAACCCCGTTCAGGAATGATCACTATTTCGGTCTCCCATAGAAGCGGTAAAAAGGTTGAGGTCATGATTTCGGATGACGGCTCAGGGATAGATATTGACAGTATAAGGGCATCGGCGGTCAAAGCGGGTGTTCTCTCCGCTGCTGAAGCGGACAAACTCGGGGATGAAGAAATCACTCCCTTTATTTTCAGGTCGGGTGTCACGTCAAGCCCGATTATCACGGATATTTCAGGCAGGGGACTAGGCCTCGCAATAGTCCTCGAAAAAGTCGAACAACTGGGAGGCACGGTCTACTGTGAATCCGGTCGCGGAGCAGGGGCCACCTTCCGGATCATGCTGCCCCTTTCTCTCGCCACATTCCGGGGGGTTTTAGTCCAGGCCGGTGGACGCTTTTTCGTCCTGCCTACAACTTATTTGGAATGCGTTACGAGGGTGAATCGGAACGAAATAAAGACCGTGGAAAACAGGGACACCATTTTGTTGAGAGGACGCACGATCCCTCTTGTCCCCCTCAATTCAATCCTTGGATTGCCGGGAAAAGAGGAAAGGGGCAGAGAAAAGGAATTTGTCCAGGCGGCCGTCCTTGTTTCATCTGAAGAGCGTATCGCCGTAAGCGTGGGCGAAATAATAAGCGAACAGGAAGTGCTGGTGAAAGGTCTCGGCAGACAGCTCAGCCGGGTCCGGACCATCGCCGGCTCCACGGTCCTCGGCACCGGGGAAGTTGTTCCGGTCCTGAATGTGCCACAGCTGATGAAATCCGCAGTGAGGGTCTCGGCGCCTGTTAGATCCCCGGCTGCAGTCCGGGAAGAAGCTGCCGGGGGAAAAGCGATATTGGTTGTCGAGGATTCGATCACTGCGAGGACGCTTCTGAAGAACATTCTCGATGCTGCGGGATATGATGTGCATACGGCTGTTGACGGCATGGATGCCTTCACAGTTCTGAAAACCGGCGAATTCGATCTCGTTGTCTCGGATGTCGATATGCCGAGGCTGAACGGGTTTGAACTCACGTCAAAGATCCGCGCCGACAAGAAATTTGCCGAACTTCCTGTTGTGCTGGTGACCGCCCTCGAGACCCGTGAAGACAGGGAACACGGCATAGATGTAGGAGCAAACGCATACATTGTGAAAAGCAGCTTTGACCAGAGCAACCTGCTTGAAGTAATCAAGAGGCTGATATGAGAGACCAGAGGTCAGGGATCAGGGTTCTTGTCGTTGAGGACTCCCCGGTTGTACAGGAGTTCCTTCTTCATATTTTCGGCTCCGACCCGGAGATTAATGTGATCGGGGTCGCGAGAAACGGCAGGGAGGCGGTTGAAGCCGCTTCAGAGAAGAGGCCGGATGTCATTACAATGGACATAAATATGCCGGAAATGGACGGCATCGAAGCGACGAGGAGGATCATGGAGACAAATCCTGTTCCGATCGTCATTGTGAGCGGAAACTGGAACCCCAAAGAGGTCGAAACGACCTTCAAGGCGATCGAGGCGGGCGCGGTCTCCCTCGTACAACGGCCAGCAGGAATCGGACATCCGGAACATCAGAAAATGGCAAAGGAATTACTTCAGGCCGTGAAATTGATGTCCGAAATAAAGGTGGTGAAGCGCTGGCCGCGTTACAGGCAGAAGACCGGATTTGCCCCGGAGGGCAAGGAAGTCCCTCTTTCTGAAAAGAAAGCCGGGATCAAGATTGTGGCCGTAGGGGCCTCCACAGGCGGACCAGTCGTTCTCCAGACCATCCTGTCCGGGCTGCCGAAGAAGTTTCAGTTACCTGTCCTGATAGTGCAGCACATGGCAAAGGGCTTTCTTCATGGAATGGTCGACTGGCTGCAGGAGACCAGCGCAATCCCGGTCCAGATAGCGGCAAACGGCGAACGGTTCCAGCCGGGTCATGCGTATTTCGCCCCTGACGGCTTTAATATGGGAGTGGGAAATCGAGGAGAAATCCTCCTTAGTCAAGAAGAGAGCGAAAATAAAATCCGGCCTTCCGTGTCTTTTCTTTTTCAGTCCATCGCAGGGGTTTACAGAGCGGACGCTGTCGGCATTCTCCTGACGGGCATGGGGAGGGACGGCGCTGAAGAGCTGAAGTTGATGAAGACAAAAGGCGCTGTTACCATCATTCAGGACAGGGAGAGTTCCGTTGTTTTCGGCATGCCGGGAGTTGCGCTGGAACTCGATGCTGCGACTTATATATTATCTCCGGATAAGATTGCGGAGACACTTGTGATGTTAACAGGTATAAAATAAAGAATACCGTGAGGAATAGGCGTGGATGAAATAATCGAACAGGCGGAAATTCTTGTTGTTGAAGACAGCCCGACACAGGCTGAGAAGCTGAAATATATCCTCGAAGAAAACGGCTTTCATGTTTTCGTCGCTTATAACGGCAAAGAAGCCCTCAAACTGTTGAGGAATCACGAGCCTACGATCGTAATCAGCGACGTCATCATGCCTGAAATGGACGGTTATCAACTCTGCAAAAAGATTAAAAATGACGAAAACCTCAAAGACACGCCTGTGATTCTCCTTACGGCCCTTTCCGACACCAAAGATGTTCTTAAAGGTCTGGAATGCAATGCGGACAACTTTGTCACAAAACCTTACGAAGAGAAATATCTCATTTCGAAGATCCGGCAGATACTCAAAACCAGTGAATTGCGCAAGAGCGAAAAAATACAACCGGGAGTGGAGATAGTTTTTTCAGGCCAAAAATTTTTGATCACATCGGAACGAAGGCAGATCCTGGACCTCTTGCTTTCGACGTATGAAACGGCTGTCCGGCAAAACCTCGAATTGATGAAGGCACGCGATGAATTAAATTCAATGAACGAACAACTCGAACAGAAGGTCGAAGAGAGGACCGCTGCTCTTAATAAAGAGATTATCGAACATAAGCTGGCAGAGGATGAATTAAGAAAATACCGGGGGCGACTTGAAGAACTGGTAGAACAACGTACATCCGAATTGAAAAAAATCACCCGTGAGCTGGAGCATTCCAATGCCGAGCTCCGGCAGTTCGCCTATGCAGCCTCACATGATCTGCAGGAGCCTTTAAGGACGATAGCGGGCTTTGTGAAACTTTTAGAAAAGCATTACAAAGGCAGACTCGATGAAAGAGCCGATGAGTTCATCGCATATGCCATCGACGGCGCCAAAAGGATGCAGGAACTTATTAAGGATCTGCTCGAATATTCTCGTATAGGGACTATGGACAGGGAGTTTAAACCAACGGACAGCGCCTCAATATTGGATAAAGTAATTTCTAATCTCCGTGTCGCCATTAAGGAAGGCGGGGCTGTAGTGACGCATGACTACTTGCCGGTAATTACGGCCGATGCCACACAATTGGGCAGCGTGTTCCAGAATCTGATAGGGAATGCAATAAAGTTTCACAGCGCAGAGGCCCCGAGAGTTCATATTTCAGCCGAGAGAATAGAGGAAGAATGGATTTTCTCGGTCCGGGATAACGGCATCGGGATAGACAAGCAATATGCCGAAAAGATTTTCGTGGTTTTCCAGCGTCTGCACACGAGGAATGTGTATCCTGGAACAGGAATCGGCCTTGCGATCTGTAAAAAGATCGTGGAGCGGCACGGCGGCAGAATCTGGGTCGAGTCAGAGCCTGGAAAAGGCTCGACGTTTTATTTCACTGTCCCCGATAGAAATTAACCCCAAAACTGCAATACAGAGATAACGAGGCAGGTATATCTTCAAATTCCCAGCGGGCCAAGCCGGATTTTGCCTGAGGCGCTAATCTCAGTCTGATGTGCCTCCCTGGATATTTCTTTCAGCGAGTGTTTCCAGAAAAAGTAAACCAACGGGCTATGCCCATGGTCACAACATTCCTTGTAAGCCGTATCAAGCGCATATTTTTCCACCAGCATCCTGAATGACGCAATCACATACCCTGTCCGGTCTATGCCCCGGCGACAATGGATATAAATACCATGATTTCGATTCTGCCGGATAACACTTACCGCCCGTTCGAGGTCGCCCGGTGACGGAGGGAACAATTCACTCAGAGGGACGTTAACAAAGTTAATGTTCAGGGAGCGGCAAACATTCTCCTCTTCTGCCACTACCGTGGGATTATCCTCAAGGGAGAGAACCGTCCTTATGCCCATCCTCGACAGTTCATATAAGTCGGATTCCTGCGGATGAGGCCCCCTGAAGACACCCTCGGAGACTTTTTCGGGCTGGTCGCCATTTGAAAAAATAATTCCGGCGCAGCCGGACATGAAGAATAAAAGAACGACACAAATTGTCATTCCCGCAATCCCGAAAGCCTTCGGGAGTCGGGAATCCTTCTGAGAAAAGGCGCAGAAAGATTCTCGCCCCGGCGAGTCGCCCGAGGTGACCGGACAAGCCGGAATGACAGAATGAGGACAACCTATGGTTTTAATCATGTTATTTAAACCTATGTGCAATTTCAGGGACCGACAGGCACGGCTAAGCCGTACTTTTTCATTTTATAGCCGATCTGCCTCGCTGTGATGCCGATCATCCGCGCTGCTTTTGCCTGAACCCAGCCCGTTTTTTCAAGGGCATCGAGGATGCTCGACTTCTCTATGTCCTCGATGCCTGCCCTTAACGACTCTTTCTGAAGGATCTCTTCGGAGGAAGGCAACTTCAGGTTTATCGGAAGCTCCGTGGCCTTTATGATATCGCTGCCCGACATCACCACAAGCCTTTCCATGGTATTTTCGAGTTCCCTGACATTGCCGGGCCAGCTGTAATCCACCAATACCCTGAGAGCGTCAGGCGCTATTGAGACGTCCTTCTTATTTTCCGCGTTGAACCGTGCGAGAAAGAATTCGACCAGGAGAGGGATATCTTCTTTCCTCTCTCTGAGAGAAGGCATGAATATCGGCACAACATTCAGCCTGTAAAAGAGGTCCTCTCTGAACCTGCCTTTTGAGACGAGCTCCTCGATGTTTCTGCTTGTGGCGGCGATAAGCCTCACATCAACCTTTATCGTCTTCTCTCCGCCGACACGCTCGAACTCTCTCTCCTGTAAGACCCGCAGTATCTTCGGCTGGAGATTAATAGGGAGATCACCGACCTCGTCAAGCAGGATGGTGCCCCCGTGAGCAAGTTCAAATCTTCCCTTCCGTGCGTTGATGGCGCCGGTGAACGCGCCTTTCTCATGTCCGAAGAGCTCGGACTCGAGCAGCCCTTCAGGTATGGAGGCGCAATTGAATTTCACAAAGGACTCTTTTGTCCTTGGACTCATATAGTGAATGGCTTTGGCGATCAGCTCCTTTCCCGTTCCGCTCTCTCCGTAGAGAATGACGGTCGCCTTGGAATCAGCCACGCGATGCACAGCCTCGAACACCTCCTGCATTTTGTCTGAGGTGCCGATGATATTCGGAAGGCTGTACCTGCCTTTCAACTGGAGCTTCAGGATTTCTTTTTCCTCTTCTGTTTCCTTGTAATGTTTCCAGAGGATTACATACTGGGCAATGATGGATGCGATGATTTCCAGGACCCTGATATCCTCATCAACGGTTATGGCCTTGTCCTTGAAAATTCTGTCAGCGCTTAAAACGCCTATGGAGTCGCCCTTAAAAGTAATAGGAACGCACAGGAATGAAATACCGGTCTTCTTAATCCTGGAGCCTGTTTTATTCAGAAACAGGGGTTCTGCCCCGACATTAGGGATGACCAGGGGGGAACCCCTTTCAAGGACCCTTCCGACAATACCTTCTCCGATCCTGTATTTCCCCCTGTCTATTTGCTCCTTTGTGAGTCCGTGCGCGGCTACAATCCTGAGTTCCTTGGAATTCTGGTCAAGCAGGAAGACCGAACCGCGCTCCATTTCGAGGAAGTCGGCAATAGCGCGCATAGTCCTGGAAAGGTTCTTCTCAAGATCGAAGGAAGAGTTCAGGACTTTACTTACTTCGAGAAGAGCCGAAAGGATGCGATTTTCTCTGGCGAGTGACTGGACCATTATAATGTCAGACGTTTTCCACCATCTCCCACACGCCGCACGGGCAGACGCCTGCACAGAAGCCGCAGCCTATGCACTTGTCATCATCTACGACATACTCGTAGGAACCGTCTTCGTGGTCGATCCTGCTGATCGCACCCCAATAGCATGTGGTTTCACACATATGGCAGTCACGGCATGTAGCGCAGGACATGCATTTATCCGCTTCCCGCTCGGGAGTAAGGTCTCCCGCGCACGCTTCATAATATTCCGTCTTGATACGCTCATAGGGGATAACCTGCTTGATCTCAGGCCACCGGGGCGCGTGCATGAGTTGATAATGAATAGTCTCCGCAGTGATTCTCCCCTGGCCGATTGCATGTGCTACAAGTCCCAGCCTTGTTGCATCGCCTATGGCGAAAACTTTCACATCCGATGTCTGGCCGATTTCGTTCACGGCTATCCAGCCGCGCTCCGTGTGGACTGAAGGCGGCAGAAAGTCGAGCACGGGGACGTCCCCCACGGACATGATAATGAAATCTGCGTCGAGTGAGGACCCGTCTTTAAAATAGAGTTTCTTCTCACTGCCGTCGTATCTTTCCGTAAATTTCGGCCACATTATCTGCGTGCCTTTAGCAACGGCTGTCTCCATCTCCTTCCCGAATGCGGCCGGTTTCTGGATGTCAACGGCTATGACCGATTCAGCGCCGCAGTTGTATGCCTGCGAGGCGACGTCCATTCCAACATTACCGGCGCCTATAATAACGACCCTTTTTCCGCCGAGGTCAGGGAGATTCCCGATATTAATTCCTCTCAGAAAATCATATGCAGACACCATACCTTCTGAGCCCGGGAAAGGAAAGATCCTGGGTTTATGGGCTCCGCAGGCCACAACCACAATCTCATGCTCTTTATAAATCTCCTTAAATCTCTTCTCGTATATCCCGGCGTTTAAATGGATATTGACTCCTATCTCCTTAAACCGTGAAAGCTCCTTTTCGAGTACCTCATGGGGAAGACGCTCCCTCGGAATACACAGTTCAAGCTTGCCTCCGAGCTTGTCCGTCGCCTCATAAAGGTCGACGGTATGACCTTTCAAACCGAGCTGCCACGCGGTACTCAAACCTGATGGACCGCCGCCGATAACCGCTATGGAGTGTCCTGTGGGCTCGGCTTTCTTCGGCGCGGGCAGATCAAGGGCGAGCCTGCCCAGCTTGTCTATGCTTAAAGGTTTGTCGAGCCGGCCTCTTGTACAGCTCTGCATACAGAGGTTCGGGCAGATCTGCCCGCATACAGTCGCGGGGAGAGGGCTATACTGCAGGACCAGTTCCAGGGCCTCATGGAGTTTACCCTGCCTGATGAGCGACGCCCTTTTGTGAGATGGGATGTGTGTCGGACAGCTGTACGCGCATGGCGGCGAATACTTTTCATTGGCCCAGACAGGCTTGTTCCTTCTGTCTTTCCCCGTCGTTATGTACGGCAATATTGTGAGGTCGTGGTCCATATAGGGCGCGAATATTCCGCCCTGCCCAACCTCCTTCTCCCAGGTATTTTTTCTGAAATCAGAGGTCGGTACCTTCAGCCATCTCCTCGCCCTCTTTTCCTGAGGGGTGTACGCAATAAATTTTTTCCAGTCATCCCGGGAACGGGTAAGTTCATCAAAATAAGACATCCTGTCGATAGCTTCAAGGTATGGTTTCATATTGACGGTAAGCCATTCCCAGTCCTGTGGTGTTAATTCGAGAAGATTGACGTCTCTCTCGCTGTAGCTCTGAATCGGGCCCCTGAAGTATATTGTCCCCCCTACCATTCCGACACACGGACGGTATCCGAGGACGTTCTTCCGGTTCCTTGGATCTACACCGCAGACCACGGAGATGCCGCCGGCCTTGAACTCTGCAAAGGAGTCCCCGACGTTTCTGAAATACCAGGATTGCGGGGGATCGAACCGGGGGTTGTGCTTCGTCATAGTGTCGCACCTTGCGCCTCCGCTGCCTTGGACGTAAAGGGTCCCCTGTGCCGCGGCGTTGAAGGCGCCGTTTGTGACATCGCCTAAAACCGTTATCTTTGCGCCGCAGTTGATCCAGCCGACGTCATCCGAGGCGCTACCTTTTAAGGTAATCTCAGTGCCCGGCATACCCATGCTGCACAGCCTCTGGCCGGCCGGCCCTTCGACGATTATTTTTACCGCTTCCTCCCTCGGCCAGATTCTGCCGCCGATACCGTGCTGTCCATCAGCTATGATATGGAGTTCCCTGCCGCCGTCCTTGACTGCCTGCTGTATCTGCTCTTCAAGTATCCGTGAGGGTACCCGTTCCCCTTTCACAACACCGTGAATGGCTACAATATTCTGTTTTGAATTCCGAATTTTGGATTTTGAATTTTCTGTCTTTTTAACACGCATAGCTTATTTCCAATCTGTCTGCCACTGCCTTATCGTTCACACTTAAGCCGTCAGACATGCCGATGGGCAACTCTGTGCTTCTCCCCATCGGTGCGAATATCTTTTTTAACTCTACATTAGCGGCCTTGAATACCTCTACAACACGTTCCGCCACCTTATCGGAGTCGAGTCTCCGGTACAGCTTGGGGTCCTGCGTGGTTATACCCCTCGGACATTTGCCGGTGTTGCACAGGTTGCAGCGGTTGTATTCGTCGCCGAAGCAATTAGCCGTTGCCTGCATCATGTATTTGCCGACAGAAACTACAGAGGCGCCGAGCATGATAAGGGCCGCCGCGTTTGCAGCCAGATTTCCTTTCTTCGCGACACCTCCCGACGCAATAAGAGGCAGTTCATTCTGCTTGCCCTGTCTCACGAGGTCGAGATAGCATTCCCTGAGGTTCGACGCTATGGGATGGCCCATCTTATCCATCGAGACATTGTAAGCCGCGCCTGTACCACCGTCTTCTCCGTCAATCGACAAGGCCGCCGCGTAAGGGTTCCGCGCGAGGTTATTCAACACGGCCCGGGCAGTCTTCGTACCTGAAATCTTCGGATAGACAGGCACTCTGAACCCCCATGCCATAGACATGGACTGGATCATCTTTGCCACCGCCTCTTCGATAGAGTATTTTGTCTGGTGGGTCGGCGGCGAAGCAAGGTCGACAAACTGCGGCACACCCCGGATGCTGGCGATAAGTTTCAGGACCTTTTGGGCCATCAATAAACCGCCGTCACCGGGCTTTGCTCCCTGGCCGTACTTGATCTCTATCGCAGCAGGGTCTTCAACCATATGGGGAATTGCATGGATGATCTCGTCCCAGCCGAAATACCCTGAAGCGATCTGGACGATTATGTACTTCAAAAATCTTGATTTCAAGAGCCTTGGCGGCACCCCGCCCTCTCCGGTGGCCATTACTACAGGAATGCCTTCCACCTCATTGAGGTAAGCGACCCCCATGGCAAGACCTTCCCACATTGGAGGAGACAGAGCGCCGACCGACATGCTTCCGATCATGATCGGGAAGATCTCCCTGACAGGTGGAATGAATCTGTCGGCCGCTTTGTCGACAGCCAGTTTGCCGTTATCCGATATTAATGGTAATTCCTCCGGGGGGAGAATCCTTCCCAGGAGCGTCCTCACATGGAATTCATGCCTCCCCGCGTCAAGGGCCGGGTCGGTCAGCATCGATATCCTCGTGAACTTAAGTTTATCGAGTGTAGATATGGAAGGGTCGTTTCTTCTTCCGCCCCTCTTGTACCCTTCTCCGCCTTTGTTTTTATAATGCATGAATTTATTCTGCGGATTATATTCCGGTTCTATAGCTTCATTGGGGCAGACAAGGGTACATGCCCCGCAACCCGTACAATATCGTTCCATATCCGTTACCTGTGCGACCACGTGGACGATCTTCCTCGTTGCTGCCGGTGTCGGGACAGGGCCTTCGGAAAACACAGTCCGCTTAACATGCACTGTCGGTTCGATCGCCTTGACCGGGCATACAGCCGTACATCTTCCGCAGCGGGTGCACCTATGGTCTTTCCACCGTACTATATAGGGAAACTCTTTTAACGAGAGCTGATGATTTTTGTCTAATTTTGCAGCTGGTTCCATACTCTTGCCTCCTCCGCGCCGGGTTTCACGATTACCATGTCGTATTTCATCGGGAAGATATCCTCTGATTTGTTTCTCGTTGGAACGGCACTGTCGAGTCCGCATTCCTCGGACATCAGTGCATACTTGCCGTTTACCCCTCCGACAACCCCGGGACGCAGTTTCTTGGAATCGTGCACCATGAAACATGTCCCGTCAGGGGTAAAGCCTATGACCATATTAGGCCCGTCTATGCACAAAGGTCTCAACGACTGTTTAATAAGCCTCAGGGCGTCCCTGTCTTCCCTCGTCTCAATTTCCGATACTTTAAGCGGCGTAATTACATCCTTATAGTAGGGCAAGGGAAACCCGAGCTGCCTTACCGTGTAATGGAGGATATGCGTGAAAACTTCACTGTCGCTGTTATAGCCGGTATAACCAGGAAATGCCCTGCTCATCAAGAATTCCCTGATCGGCACAAACGCCGTATTCTCTCCGTTCGTCATAGAGCAGTACCCCTGGATGAAAAACGGGTGGCATGCATATAAATAGATCGTATAGTTTGTATTCTGCCGGCCCTGGGCGAATACAGTTTTCGCTTTGATGTCGGCCTTGTCAAGACCGAAGAACTCAGCCAGCTGAAGTGGGTCACCGACCTCTTTCAGGGTAAGGACGTCGGGGTAAAAAGAAAAAACAAAGATCGACTCGTCCGGCTCGCCGACCTTCCTCAAAGCAAGACGCACGTTCATGAGGAGGTCTTCCTTATCCTTTGTTGTCTTGTGTTTATAAGAAGCGGGGTAGTCGTATATCCTGGCGAAATAATGATCACGAGGTGATACTCCCTTGACAGGCTTTATCTTCGGCGACCAGATCTCTTTGAGTTTGAACCCGGCCCTACCCATAAATTCATCAAGCGTCCCTTCCCCGGCTTTTGAACATATTCCCGAAAGAATGGGATACCCTTTCATGCTCTTGAATTCGCCGCCGAGGTCTTTCAGCGTCAGGCCAAGCCCGGACCCGTCATGGCCTTCCTTCATCGTCTCAAGGGCGAGGATATTTTCCATGGGCGAAAAATAATCTTTTGACGTAATAGCAGCCAGTCTGCACATTGTATTTACCTCAAGAATTCAGATTAACGGCAATCGTTTGCGCATGTTGCCGTATAAATATATTAAAAAATCCGCAGAACAATTTTGTCAAGGAAAAACAATTTTGTAATGTACTTTGGACTCGACGAAATACCTAAATTGTGATTGCTGCTACTTGACCTGTTAGACAATGTCAGTTGAAATGCTGACTCCTTAGTACTTTCAGTCTACGGGACAAAACTGTGAGCATGGGCTGCCAGATTATGCCGCGACAAACTCGATCTTAACCCGTGTCCCGGTTGCTTCGGCGATCTTTTCCAAGGTTTTGAGCGTAAATCCTTGGTACTCGCCACTCTCAATCCGCGAAATCGCCTGCTGGCTGGTGCCCATAAGTTTAGCCAATTGCACTTGAGACAGTCCTCTCTTCTCTCGCAGCTTCGTGATCTTTATTGCCAATTTAAGCGCTTGCCGCTCTTCTTCGTAATGGACTTTAAATTCAGGATCTTTGAGATCCTCGTGCAACCTGCTTCGGAATGTCCTAACTTTGCTTTTTTTCATTTTATACCTCCTGTCATAATACGTCTGATCCAATCTTCCATGCGTCTTTCTGCTATTTATTATATCACATCATATTTGATGTATTGTCAAGTTGTTATTTTTTTGTTAGTTTTTTCGACAATTCATATCCTTCAATTTTGTTATGAGGAACTTCAGAAAGCTTTTATTTTTCAGCCGTAGTGTTTCGCTAATGTTGAGCAAAATAAGATACTCTCTGATGTTCTCTTCAGTTGAGAGCCTGTCGATAATGTTGCGAAGAAACAAAAACCGCTTGATCGCATGTTCCGTGTTATTATTGTTCCATGGGATACCATCAAAGTCCAAAAACAAAAAGAGTTTCTTTTTGTATTTAATGAACCTTCTCTGAAAGTTTCTGGCTAATTCAGAATCATAGGCAGAGGTGGAATACCTAAATTGTGTGCTTGCTACTACTTGACCTGTCAGACAATGTCAGTTGAAATGCTGACTTCTTCATCACTTCAGCCCCGGAGGGTTTTTTTATTAAGCGCTCTGTTCACCTGAAAGTTTGCAGTGCGGACTTCTCGCCTAATGTGTTGGATACGGTTACAAACCCTGTTCAGTCCTTTGATGTATGTTGGTGACTTCTTCAAGAAAAAAGATTGACGAAGATGCTCAAAAATATTATTTTCTAATGGATAGAAAAAGCATCATAAAAATAATATTCCTCAATTCGAATCAAAAGTTTGATGAGACAACGGTGATGGACTGGAGAACATATCAGGAAGAAACGGCAGAGCTATTTAAGAGGCTAGGATGTTCTGCTGAAGTTGACAAGCTTATTCAAGGTGTAAGGGCCGAACACAGGATTGATGTATGGGTGGTATTCACTAAATTCGGTTTCCAAAACAGATGGGCTGTCGAATGTAAATACTGGAATAGCAATGTCCCCAAAGAAAAGGTGATGGCTCTGAAATCAATAGTTGAGGATGTGGGGGCTGACCGTGGCGTTATTATGTCAAAGACAGGGTTTCAAAGTGGTGCTATTAGAGCAGCAGCCTATACGAATATTACTCTTACCAGCTTAGAAGATTTGGAACAATCAGTACAAGATGACCTTATACAATCTGCACTGTATAATTTAGAAAGCAGTGCGACACGTCTCATTCACGAACTTCAAAACCTCTATAAAGTCGACCAATTGGGACCTAATAGCTGGGTTTCTAACCCATTACCTGGAGTGGATGGCAACCTCATAAGGCGTGCGGGTGGAAGACTTTCGACCCTTAAGTGGGGTTTCGATAACATAAGGCTTAAGAAACCGCCATACCCTGTAGACTCTGACGTAGAGGGAGATCAGATCATCGTAGCCCCAACAATTGAAAGCTTTGTGGAAAATGCTTCATTCTTGCTACGGGATATTGAAAAGCTTCTTACGGTGCAGATGAAAAACGTGGGTAAGACCACAAGATCAGATGATGATCAAGCTTGATTACTTCGTCCGAAATAATTTCCGAAAGAAAAACAGGTTATCAGGTTTTACAAAATCGTTCCTTTCCGTGAGAAGACGATTCTGCGATGTCCACCTGCTAATCAATGCTGCGGCTATAACGACAGGAGTTGAAGATTCAACAAGGCAACTTTACACCAATCTCTTGTTCTGGCTTATAATTATCCCGATGTGTAAGCGACTCAGGCTCACCATCTTCAAAGTTGGGCAATACAAATATTGAAAAATTTCCAATTATCAGGGGGTAAGCTGTGAATGTAAGAGAAAGAATCAGTCTCTGTGATGCCACAAGAATCCAAGACATTGGCTTGCTTAAAAGAGAAGGGGAAGTGGAAAGCATTATCATTGGTGTCTATTCGCCTAATGAATCTCTGCCGCCCTCGGAGGTTGTAAAAAGAGCTACAAAACTTGGCGATGCACAAATATCGGTGATAGAACGCTCTCTAACAAATCAACAAACTGCTGTCGGGAAAATTATTCTGCATCTTACGCTGTGGTTGCATTTGAAAAACAAAGGCATGAGTCATCTGCAAGAGGCCCTTCTCCTTCTGTCCGAGTATTACGGTACATTTAGCCTGGAACGTGATATTAAAGAAGAGCTTTATGCCCATAGGTTTCTTCAGGACCTTTTTTATTATTTGCCCCTGTTTCTAAAGCCAAATGATCTTTCATCTTTAAAAGAGCTAACGGAATTTCTATCGGCATACGAACAAAATGCATCAAAAGTGATTGCTGAGATTTTTAAAGCCGAAGTCGTTATCAATCCAAATGCTCCATTCTGGTTATTAAAACCTTTATTAACATTCTATTGTTCAAAGAAATCTAACGCACCTGATAAAAGTAAGTTCAAACAACTGATTGAGGTGCTTCTTGACAATTACATCGCCCGAAAAGATGTTCACTGGGCCAAGAACGTACTTGAAGAATTTAAAGGCTGTTTTGAGAAGGCTGAATTTCTCTCTCTCAAGAGGAAAGTAGCCTCTCTTTATTTCGATGCAGGGAATGAGCTTGAGGGATTACAGGCTATAGGCTTCTTAAGGATTGCCGCAGACATGTTTCAACAAATGGGTGACTATACGAATATGGATGCGGCAATGGGTGAAATGAAGAAGAAAGAAACGACTATTGATTGGAAGGCCAGTGAATCAGTGTTGCGCGAAGAATTAGTTGATAAGATATCAGAACAAATAGCTGGCGTCACTGAAAAATTGGAACAGCTATCAAAAGAGGGGGCAAAATGTGCTGACCTCTTAAAATATTTGTTTACTAACCATCTATTGCCAGCGAAGGAAAGCATAGAAGAGCAGTCAGGTAACATGCCTTTAGCATATTTAATAGCAACGGTTACGCCCATGACTGAAGGTCGTAGCGGCGTGCTAACAACAGATGAAGAAAAAAAGGAATATTGGAAGGCGACCTTACTCAATAGAATGTTCTTCACATTTTCAATTTATCAGATATATCGAATTCTTGAGTGGTTTACTAAGAAATACGGTGATGAAGGGTTGGAAGAATGTTTAACCTACGTCTACCGGCAATCAACAGTTTATGACGAGAGAAGGGATGCTCTTGTTTCTGGCATAATCAGAAAATATTTCGCTCATGACATTATTGGATTTGTCTACTCGGTCATCCCGCAAATAGAACATTCTCTTAAGATGTTGCTCGAAAGCGTAGGGATAAGCGTCCGTGAAAGAGACATCAAATATCTTGAAGAGATTAACCTAAACACTATTTTGACCAATTACAAACAAAACCTCATAGATATTCTGGGTGAAGATTTTTATGAGGTTTTATGGCTCTGTTTTCAATATGATTTCGGACTTAACATCAGGAATTCAGTTTTACATGGAGGAGGGTTAACTTATTTATCTGAACAATATGCGCTCTTATTGTTCTTTATACTTGGATTTATTTTTCATAGAGCTTATAAGTTACGCCTTCCACTTAATGAATAGGACTCTGTGATGTTTCTTCATGCTGTACAAAAATGTTATTCCTGTGAGAAGGAGATTACGCTGTCCACCTGATCAAATAGTTATCCGACAACTAAACTATTATTGATTTCCATCAGAAAGCTTGCTGCGCAAAGAAAGTACCCCTTCCCCTTTTTTTCTTTCTTTTCTTCTTCACCTCGCACCACACTTAATTCTTTGTAAGCATTTTTTCAAAGTTTCAATCACTGCATTATACGAGACAATAATCCTATCTATCCGTAACCTTTGCGCCGGGTGTGCTCTCCGCCTGATTTCTCGCGCTTCTTCTGCCTTGGCATGTCGTCCTGTAACAACTATCCCTGTGCTATCCCCTTTGGCGGTGAAGGAAGGATAGAGGCAGGATTCTTTACACTTTCCGATATCGACATCGAGGGTGCCTGTGACAAAGTGATAATTCTGCGCCCCCACATTCGCCAATCCTGAGGGAGCGACAACCATGGAAAGCATTTGCAGAACATGGTAAGAAGCCGTGCTCAGACTGAATGCAAAGACATTCTCATTTCTCTTTATCGAGTGATCTCGTGGTAGATTCTTGATATATGTTGGATCATCAAAATAGCCTTCACGTTCAGCAGAAACGAGACCAGAGTCATACTGACCGAGACATTCCAAGCATTTTCTCCCCGGTCCGACAATATGCGATTTCCAGTCGGCATTTCTCATCGTGCCGTTAGGTTTAGTCTGTATAGCTATGCCTCCGTCAATTATAGGGATTAAATGAGTGTATGCAATGAAGTTCAATGCCGAGCGAGGCCATGGCCTATCGACACAACTGAATAAAATATCACAGTCGAGCGCCTCACGAAAGCCCGGCTCCTCAACGATGCTCCATTCAATCGGTTCCACTGTGCCGTTTTCAGCTGTGGCGCTTCTGCGGAAAGCGTCAGCCGCGACTGCCACTTTTGCCCGTCCCGTTGTTGAATCATCTTCATAGGCGTGCAGGGTTCTGTCGAGATTCACATACTCGATAGTGTCAAAATCGATCAGTTTTATATGGGACACTCCCATACGTGCAAGTGCCTCAGAAAGAATGCTGCCCACGCTGCCTAAGCCCACTATCCCTATTTTCAGGCGGGAAAGAACTGCCTGTTTCGTATGACCCCAGGCCGATATAGTCCGCTCCAAATTCTTCCTGAACTTTGGCAAGGGTATCAATTGGTCCATAAATGTGATATTCAGTGCGTCGCCAACAACTCTTACACTTTCGCACCAAAACCGCTCGTATGTCCTCGGCTTGGTCTTTTCCCAGAATCGGGCGCTCCATGCGCCGTCGGTCCCTATTGTAAGGCCTACAATCGGTAAGCCGGTTGCCCCCTTCGTTGCTGCGGAATGATTTCTTTCGGCGTTGATATCATCTAAACTCATACCCTGCCACCCAGGGCCGAGGTGACTATGCATTAATGCCAAACCCGCGCCAGCTTTCACAGCCGCACCTACAGCACGTTCAAAATACTGACTTGTGAAGCTCGCATTGCCGTGGACCTTGCGGTCGCCGCTGTTGGGAAGTATGAGCTTCCAGATTAAGGCAGTCCGCCGGGTTCGGCCTTGACTTGGAAACCATAGGGCAAAGCAGAGGTCTTCCTGCCGGTCTGAACGGATAAGATGCTGGGAGGCGATCTTGTGAATATCTTCTGTAATGGCTGCGCTGTAATTCATTGCGTTTCGAAGAGGTGGCGGATAAACCGCAAATATTCTTTGACTGTTTTGTTTGTCTCCGCCCATTTATGAAAGGGCCTGCTCCAGTATTGCCAATCGGGTCCAAAATCGCTATGAGCAACACGTGCAGGATGGGTCGGGGCTTCCGCGTTTATCGTAAGCAAATGAGGTGTCAGGTGCGGACCGGAAGGTGGCGACAAGGGGAAATCGGCAGTTACGTGAAAGCCGAGTTTTATCCTCTGCCCCATAAAGCGACCGGCTGGTATCTCATAAGGGAAGGATATCTTGTCGGCACCGAGCTCCTCGACCGTAAACCCAAGCTCTCTCAGATGATTGATGAAATCCGCCTGTCCCATTAAGCAGCCACCGAGACTGGGGTATCGCCGATATATACCGAAATGAACGTCATGTCTTGGTGCATCTGAATCTGCTCGTCGTATTTGTCCTTGTAGGATTCCTGTTCATTGCCCTTGATCTGGACGAGGTAATATGTGGTAGGGTTCAAGCCGACGTTTATCAGAATGTCTCTCGGAGTAAGTACGTGCTGACTCGTCGTTTGCTGCTCATCGTCCACTGTATAGTGGAAGACGGTATGCTCCTCAGGTTTCTTCTCGTTGTGTTCCTTCTTTTCTTCTGCCATCTTCAAATCCTCCTTATGGATATAGGTTAATTATATATTAACCTATAGTTAATTTAATGTCAAGGGGAATATTAACTACAGGTTATTTTTAAATTGACCTCTGGTCAGCAAAGCAATATAATAATAAAAACCTTATTAAAGAAAGGGGGACTTGTGGAGATCGAAGAGAAAATAATCGGTCAACGCATAAAAGAGTGCCGGGATGCTGCCGGCTTAAGCCAGAAAGGCCTTGCTGACCTTATTAATGTTACACCATCCGCTGTAAACCAGTACGAAAAGGGCGAGAAAGTACCCTCAACAGAAACCTTGCTCAAACTTGCAAAAACCCTTGGAGTAACAACTGACTATCTTCTTGGAGCTTCCAAAGAAAAAGACATTCTCATTGATAAGGAGGTCTCTATGGCATTCAGAGACTTCAAAGGATTAACACGGAAAGATCGAGCCAACATAATGGACAATATAGCGTTCCTAAGAGACAAGGCCAAGAAAAAGGCACCCAAGGAATGAAGGGGTCAGCAACATATGCAGCGCAACTCCGCAAAGAAATAAATTACACTAAACTTCCGGTTGATCCGGTAGAGATAGCCATTCAGAAGGGCATTGAAGTCAAAGAGGACGATGCTGAGGGTTACACGGGAATGCTCTTAGTAGTTGACGGAGAAGCGTTGATTTCAGTAAAGAAGGCTATCCGGGAACTAAGCAGAAAGAAATTCACGGTCGCTCACGAGCTTGGGCACTTTGCTATTCCGGGACATATCACTCCTGAGCGGACGTTGTTTCAGTGTTCTGATAGGGACATCTCCAGTTTTGAGAAGGCCGACAACAAAGAATTTGAAGCAAACTGGTTTGCATCTGAACTACTGATGCCTGAAGAGCATTTCAGAAAACGTGTCGAGTATAAGGACTTGAGCAAGAGCCTGCTTGATGATCTCTGTGCAGAATTCGGCACATCTCTGACGGCGACGGGCATGAGATGCGTTACCTTTAAGCCTGAATATGCGATGGTATACTCGGAGAATTCAAGAATAAGCTGGTTCCATATTGGAGACGAGTTCAAATATTTTCTGGATGTAAGACCTGGTAGCCCTCTTCATAGAGACTCTTTTGCATACGATTTCTTCAAAGGAACGCCTATTCCTGATTCTTTCAATGAAGTGCCATCCTATGCCTGGGGAGGTGATTCAAAATTCAGGCGGTCAGCCAAAGTTATGGAAATGTCTATTGGATCGAGCACATATAACCAAGTTCTTACATTCCTGTTCGTTGAACATGAGGAAGACGAGGCGGATGAAGATGACGACTCTGACGACTACGGAGAGCTCGACGGCTATATGCGGTTCAGGAAGTGAGCTTTATGGGGAACAGAAAAGGGGACAGCTGCCTTTTGAGGGTTGTATATTGCTATCAAATGCGGGGAGAAGAGGGAACAGAGAGTGACGAATAGAATATATCGGGGAAAAATCAAGAAGAAAGACCTGCCCCCCATGAATAATATAGGTAGGAAGGGATAATTATGGAGATCCCTTGGGTTATTGATGAACACTCTAAAGTAAAGCATGAATTGCTTAGGAGCTATATCGGCACATGGATGGCGATAATGTTTAACCAGCAAGAAAAACTTGGAATTACGCCACAGCTTCTTTTTCTTGACGGCTTTGCTGGCCCGGGTATCTATTATGAGGACGACAGGAAGTCTTCAACCTGCAAAGGTTCCCCTCTCATAGTAGGCGAGATTGCCAATAAATTTATTGATGAGAATGAAAAGCGAGAATTTTCAATTATCTGCATAGATAAAAATCAGAAATGTGTAGAAATGCTCAACAAAGGACTCCATAAATTGGATAAGCATAAGCAGGAATGGGAGGCATATCAGGGAGAATTTGACCTAAAAATCAATGAATTGCTGGACGATCTTGAAGAAACCAAATCTACTTTACGCCCTTCTTTTTTCTTTATAGACCCGTTCGGATACTCGGGTTTTGATATAAACACATTAAAGAGGATATTGAAGTATGACCGATCTGAATTGTTTATCAACTTCATGATCTATGACATTATTAGATTCATAGAGGCAGACCATTCTCAGCAAAGAATGAAAGAACTTTTTGGCTGCGGCGACTTTTCTGACGTATCCGAATATACCAATAGTGAAGAGAAACAACAGTTTTTGGTGAGCTTATACTGCAAACAACTGAGAGACTATGCCGGTGCAAGATATGTAATGTCGTTTAGAATCAATACGCCAGGCATGGGAACAAGACCCAGATATTACTTGATTCATGCTTCCAATCATATTAAAGCGTTAATAGAAATGAAAAACAATATGGCAAAAGTGAGCGACGCGCCTTACAGATTTGAAGCAATCGGCATCACATCTCAAATGGCATTTTTTGAAGATCCGGACAAAACAGGTTTACGTAAAATGATAAAACAGCATTGTAAAGAACTGTATCCCTCAGCTGTCGAATATTCCGAGCTTGAAGAATGGGCTTACGCGAACACAAACGGAGTTGCGAAAACGATAAAGGAAGCACTGACAAAACTGGAAAACGATAAATGTATTAGTATAAGAAGAAAAGAAAGACAGCGGACGACTACTGTGACAAAGGGTGCGATGATAAGATACGGGGAGACAACATGAGCGGCTATTCTAAAATAGAATGGACGGAAGCTACTTGGAACCCTGTAACCGGGTGCACAAAAATTAGCGATGGTTGCATGAATTGCTATGCGGAACGCTTAGCTGCCCGTTTAAAAGCAATGGGAAATAAGCGATACGAAAACGGTTTCAATGTGACTTTACATCACGATTTGGTTGATCTGCCATTAAAATGGAAAAAGCCCCAAATGATCTTCGTTAACTCCATGAGCGATCTCTTCCATGAAGGGATTCCAGTCTCCTTTATAAAGGCTGTATTCAAGACGATGGAACAGGCCCATTGGCATACTTTTCAGATTCTGACAAAAAGGTCAAAGAGACTTATAGAATTATCCTCGGAGTTTTTATGGCCGTCAAACGTGTGGATGGGCGTAACCGTTGAAGCGGAGAAATATACGTTCCGCATTTCTGACCTCCGTCAAGTACCGGCAGCCGTTAGATATCTGTCGCTTGAACCGTTTATAACGCCTATTTCTGAACTACCAGTGGACGGAATAGATTGGGTTATTGTGGGTGGCGAATCAGGGCCTAGAAGCAGAATTATGAAAGCGGATTGGGTGCGATCAATTAGGGACCAATGCGTAAAGGCTGGAGTGTCGTTCTTCTTTAAACAATGGGGCGGTGCAAACAAGAGTAAGGCCGGAAGAACCCTGGATGGTCGTATATGGGATAATTATCCCTCGCAATTATTAGCTAACCTAATTGGTAACAAGAAATTGGGCCAGGCTAGTTTTCTCAAAGGCGGCACAAGCTGTACTAGAGCAAAAAAGACGGTCTGAGAAAAGGATCCCCAACGTTTTCCGCTCGTACCTCGCAGTATGACCAAGCTCGTGCCGAGTCTTTGTTTCTGTGAGAACATAACGCTGGCCAGTCGAGAAACGTGCCATCACTTTCCATGTGAAGATACGTATCTCCGGGACGTTGATGCCTAAGCTGACTTAAGGGAAGTGTGAAGCTAACCGATGAGAGATTGCCATGCTGGGCAGATACACAAAATTACCTCTCTGGTCATCCAGGACAGCCGGGACTTAGGATATTTTAGTGCGTTGATGCCTGAAGAGAGGTTAAGCTTTATAGTGTGAATTTCCATCACACCTTTTCACTGATTTCGAGAAGCGATTTTCTTTTTGTAATGCGGCCAGCCTTATGATCTGCTTCAGATTTTTTTAATGTTTCAATAAAGTCCTTTTTATAAAGACCGACGGCGTTGCAGAAGGATTCGTAGTTGTCTCTCGTGATCTCAACTCTGATTCTATCTGTGCTAACTTTTCTCAACTCAGCCGACAGTGTTTTTTGCATTTTGTTCACCTCCAATTTTCACATTATATCATAAAGCATTTTCCCCTGATGCTACTGATGTTGTCCGGAGTATCTATGCTATAATAAAAGAATTTTTCTCATAAACAGTCATGGAAAGCTTTTTAAATATAGGGATATTCTTTTTTGTTTCCGGCGCAATTATGTCATTAATGCCCTTCCGGAAAAGGAAGAACTACACCTATGTCCTCCCGGCTGCAGGTGCTCTGAGCCTTGTTATTTCAGGCGTATACCTTTCTTCAGGCCGGCAGACGGCTGAGCTTTCAATACCGGCATCATCCGCATTTGAGTTTGTGTTCCGGGGAGATGCCCTGTCGGGATTTTTTGTGCTCGTGCTCTCTATCCTGGCTTTCTCGGTATCGATATATTCTATCGGCTACACAAAAGAAACAGAAAAAAAAGCGTATATGGGATTTCTGTATAACGTATTTATCCTGAGTATGTACGCTGTCATCCTGTCGGGCAATATCATCACTTTTCTTGTCTCATGGGAGACGATGTCCGTCGTATCCTACTTTCTCGTATTGTTTGACGGAGATAAAAAATCGGCAAAGGCCGGGCTCACATATGCCATTATGACCCACATAGGGACCGCATTCATAATAGCGCTCTTTTTAATACTCTATAAAAATACCGGACACATTGACTTCCCGGGAATAAAAGCTTCAGCGCCGAAGTTGGCCGCTGATATTAAATCAATTGTTTTTATTTTTTCGGTGATCGGGTTCGGCACAAAAGCAGGCATTGTCCCCCTGCACACCTGGCTTCCTAAGGCGCACCCGGCGGCGCCGTCCAATATTTCAGCCCTGATGTCGGGTGTCATGATAAAGACGGGGATCTACGGGTTTGTAAGGATCATCATGGACGTAATGGGATACGGCCCGGAGTGGTGGGGGATCACCATTATTGTCATAGGAGCGGTCTCCTCCATACTCGGCGTGTTATACGCACTGATGGAGCATGACATCAAAAGACTCCTTGCCTATCACAGCGTCGAAAATATCGGGATCATACTCCTCGGAATCGGCGCTTCGATGATGTTCGGCAGTAACGGCCTTACCACCCTCTCGGCAATAGCCCTCATAGCCGGGCTTTACCACACGTTGAACCATGCCGTATTTAAAGGTCTGCTCTTCCTCGGGGCCGGGTCTGTCATGCACGCCACACACACGAAGAATATGGAAGACATGGGAGGTCTGATCAAGTCGATGCCTTATACCGGATTGACTTTCCTGATAGGTTCAGTCTCGATATGCGCGTTGCCGCCGTTCAACGGCTTTGTGAGCGAATGGCTCACTTATCAGTCTCTTATCCTTGGGTTTCAATCGTCGTCCGTGACGGCTAAGATTGTCTCACCGCTGGGAGGCGCTGCACTCGCTCTTACGGGCGCTCTCGCCGCCGCATGTTTTGTAAAGGCCTTCGGCATATCCTTCCTCGGGTCGCCGCGGAGCCGGCACGCCGAAAGCGCGAAAGAATCGTCAGTCTCCATGATAATCGGTATGGTTGTCCTTGCCTTGTTGTGTCTGGCATTGGGGATATTTCCCGGCGCAGTGGTTAGAATGATTTCGTCACCCGTTTTTCTTCTTACGGGTTCATACGGTCTTTTGCCGGGGGATTGGTTCCTTTATGTCAATGAGACTGCGGCTGCCCTTTCGCCCGCGTCGATACTCATTACCATGGTTGCCGTGTCCATCGGGGCGGCCGTTTTTGTGCTGGCGGTCGGCGGCAAAAGAAAGACTGCATATAGTGATTCATGGGATTGCGGAATACCTTCCCTGACTTCAAGGATGCAATACACTTCAACAGCCTTCACAAAACCCATAAGGATGATATTCAAGAGGATATACCTTCCGAGAAGAGAGCTGAGCGTCTCTTATATCGTCAGGCCTTTTTTCGTGAGATCGATAAAATACAGGGGCGAGATTACACCTTTTTTCGAGAAGTATATTTATGAACCCGCTACGGTCCTTATTCACAAACTGGCGGGGAAAGTGAGACTCCTGCAATCGGGAAGCCTCCACCTCTATCTCGGATACATCCTGATAACGCTGATCTTGCTTCTCATATTCGGAGATTAGATGGAATATCTGCAATTCATTATAATCATCCTCTTCTCCCCCCTGATCCAGGGCGTGATCAAAAAACTCAAGGCGAACATGCAGGGCCGCACGGGTCCGGGCATACTCCAGCCGTACCGCGACCTGATCAGGCTCTTTCATAAAGATATGGTCGTTTCCGCGGCTTCATCGTGGATATTCAGGGCGACTCCGTATATAGTGTTCACCTCAACCGTGGCGGCAGCCATGATTGTGCCTGTCGTCACAACAAGGTCAGGCCTCGGCGTGATGGGCGATGTCATAGCGCTGATTTACATATTAGCACTCGGAAGGTTTTTCATGGCCCTTGCCGGTCTCGACGCCGGAACAGCCTTCGGCGGGGAGGGCAGCAGCAGGGAGATGACAGTCGCGGTCCTTGTAGAGCCTATGATGATGCTCAGTGTTTTTACGGCGGCGATATCGGCCGGATCGACGAATGTGGCCAGGATTGCGCAGGTGCAGAATGTTCTGTACTCACCGTCCCACATCCTCGCACTCTCTGCTTTTATGACAGCGATCATCGCGGAGACAGGAAGGATCCCCGTCGATAACCCGGATACGCACCTCGAACTGACGATGATCCATGAGGGGATGATACTCGAATATTCCGGAAGATACTTAGCGCTAATGGAATGGGCCCATTATATGAAGCAGATGCTGCTCTTTACCATTGCCGTTGATATATTTTTCCCCCTCGGCGTATCGAACACTGCGGAAATCACGGGTCTTGCCCTGTCATCGGCGTGGTATTTTTTAAAAATGTTTCTTATCGCTTTTTTAATGGCGATAACTGAATCTACAAGGGCAAAAATGAGGTTCTTTCAACTGCCGTCATTGCTCGGCGGGGCCTTTGTCCTTGCTTTTCTTTCTCTCTTAACTTACATAATGATGGGGAAATAGAATGAAGAACTGGATCCAGGTATTTTCGATAATTGATTTCATTTCGGTCGGTATACTCCTGACCGCCGTTGCCATGAATGGTGTAAGGAGGCTCGAATCATGTGTGCGGATATACCTGGTCAATTCATGGCTTCTCTCATTGCTGATTGCGATTGTGGCGTTCACGGTCGGAGAGCCGCACCTTTATGTGGCCTCGCTTACCACCTTTCTCAGCAAGGGTGTTGTCATACCGCTGTTTCTGAGGAAAATAGTCCGCCGGATGAAGGTCACACACGATGTCGAACCGTATATCAGCAACCCACTGTCACTCACTGTATCAGGGGTCCTTGTGGCTGTCGTTTATACGTCCCTGAGGCAGGGTATATTTGTTACGGGTTTTTCGAGGAACGTGCTTCAGATATCAATAGCCGTCATCCTGATCGGACTGTTCATAATGATAAGCAGGAGAAAGGCGATAACCCAGGTCATGGGGCTGCTGTTTATGGAGAACGGGCTTTTCCTTGCAGGCTTTGCCCTGACTTACGGAATGCCTGTTATCATAGAGCTCGGAATTTTGTTCGACATGCTCATGGGTGTGATAATTCTCGGGATCTTTTCTGTCCAGATCAAACGGGCGTTTTCCTCTGCAGATCTCGATAAATTGACGATACTGAAAGGATAATATTATTCATGACAGGCGTAGTTCTTCTCATTCCGGTCCTTACGGCCGTACTCTGCTATTCTTTTAAGAACAGGAGAGTTATCGAATATACCAACCTTCTTGGCGCCGTTCTCCTGGCCGGGACTTCTATCTCCCCGATAGCGGCCTCGCTGTCGTCGCCCCTGTTTTTTCTTGGCGGCATCCTGTATATGGATGCACTCTCCGCGTATATTATGGCGATAGTAATACTTATCTCACTCCTCACGGCAATATATTCCATCGATTACATGGGAGAGGAATTTGATAGCGGGGTGATAAACATAAAGGACCTGAGGCGTTACTACGCCCTGATGCATTTGTTTATATTCACCATGCTTCTCACAACGGTTTCGAACAACCTTGCCGTATTCTGGATCGCGATAGAGGGAACAACGCTGGTCTCAGCGCTCCTGGTCGGGTTTTATAAGAACAGGCAGTCGATAGAAGCCGCATGGAAATATATTATCCTCTGCACCGTGGGCATAGTCTTCGCGCTCCTGGGGATATTCATTACTTATTATGCCTCTGTCTCCGTTATCGGAGGAAGCGGGACACTGAACTGGACGGAGCTTAGAGATATAGCAGGGAGATTAAACCCCTCCACCATGAAACTGGCATTTATCTTTATCCTTGTGGGATACGGCGCGAAGGCGGGTTTTGCGCCTGTGCACAACTGGCTTCCCGATGCGCACAGCCAGGCGCCGACACCGATAAGCGCCCTGCTTTCCGGCATTCTTATCAAATGCGCATTCATCGGAATTCTACGGTTTATCATCATCGTCCACGGGTCGACGGGAGATGCGTATGCAAGCCACCTGCTCTTAATTTTCGGGCTGGTATCAATGGGGCTTGCGACCGCCTTCATACTCGTCCAGACCAATTACAAGAGACTTCTTGCATACCACAGCATAGAGCACATAGGGATAATAGCAACCGGTATCGGAATAGGGGGGTTCTGGGGCGTGTACGGTTCCCTTCTCCACATCTTTAATCATGCGGTCGTAAAAACGCTGCTGTTTTTTACAACCGGTAAGGTGAGGCTGAGGTATCATTCGACAAAGATCGAAAAAATCGAAGGCGCAATGACGGCCATGCCGATCGCCGGGACTATAATGCTGCTCGCGGCGCTCGCCATCGCGGGCACGCCTCCTTTCAATATATTCCTGAGCGAGTTCATTATCCTTAAGGCTGCTGCCAGCTATGGCAACTGGGCGACTTTTGCTCTCTTTATCGTATTTGCAACGATCATCTTCGGCGGCGTGCTTCATCATTTCGGAAGCATGGCCTTCGGCAAACCGAACCTCGCCGGCGGCGGGAAAGAGAGGAAAATGGTCGGTGTTCTCCTCATGGCAATGGCCGCTGTCATGCTTCTCTGCGGTCTTTACATCCCGCGCTTTCTTGAAGGTCTGTTAAACAATTCCGTGAAGGTGATAATAGGAGCTTAGAGATATGCAGGAAAACGAACTCTATAAAGAACTCGGAAAGGCCGAATTCAGGGACTACTGCATTTCCCTCGGCGGGAGCGGTAAATTTATTCTTCGCCTTATGTTTGCAGCGGACGAGAGGGAGATCGACGGATGCTTTAAGATATACGCGGTTTTTTCGGAGCAGGGCAAAGACATCTTTCATATCCCCTATATGAAACTTGGGGAAGATGATCCGAAATACCGGAGCCTCACACCCGACATCCCGGCGGTGCACTGGTATGAGCGCGAGATAAGAGATATGTTCGGTTTGACACCGGAAGGACATCCTGATCTGCGCAGGCTCATGTTCCATGATTCTTTCCCGTCCGGTTCCCATCCTCTGCTGAAAGACTGGACCATCACACAGAACGACTTGAAGGAATGGGGAGAGGGGGTCCTTCAAAAAGAGCCTTACCATTTTATGGAGGTTGAGGGTGAAGGGATCTACGAAATACCTGTCGGTCCTGTCCATGCCGGGATAATCGAGCCCGGGCATTTCAGGTTCAGCGCGCTCGGGGAGACGATATTCTTCCTTGAGCCGAGGTTGTTTTATACCCATAAGGGGACGGAGAAACATTTCGAGAACATCGGGTTTCTTGAGGGTGTTAAACTTGCGGAGAGGGTTTCGGGCACGTCTTCTTTCTCCCATTCATCGGCATATTGCATGGCCGTGGAGAGAATGGCGGGGATCGAGACAACGGAAAACGCAAAGGCGGCAAGGACGCTCCTGCTGGAACTTGAAAGGTTGTATAACCACATAGGTGATATCGGGAACATGTGCGCCGGCACCGGCCTCGCGGTCGGATATGCAAAAGGGGCCGTCATCAAGGAAAGGCTTATGCAGCTGAACGAAAGGCTCACGGGCAGCAGGTATCTGAGAGGAGTAAACACTATCGGCGGAGTTGATAAAGATGTATTTCTGCACAGGGACAATATACTTTCGACGCTCGACACAGCTACGAAGCAATATAAGGAATTCATGGGCCTGCTTCTTGGTACGGTCTCGCATATGGACAGGCTTGAGGGCACCGGTAAATTATCGAGAGATATCGCTGTGAAGCTGGGTGCGACAGGGATCACCGCACGGGCATCGGGCGTAAACGATGATATCAGGAAGGCCCATCCCCACTTGCTTTACGACAGGCTTGACTTTGAGATACACACCATGTCTAAAGGAGATGTGTTCGCGAGGATGATGGTCAGGGCGGAGGAGGCCGAGTGCTCCATATCCATAATCAACGCCCTTCTCGAAAAAAAATATACGGGAGAATTAGTTGCCGGCAAGAAAGATATACCGGCGTTTTCCTTTGCGCTGGGCTACACGGAGACGCCGAGGGGTTCTGTCTTTTACTGGGTCAAGTCCGGAAGAGACGGGAAACCCATGAGGGTAAAATTAAGGTCCCCGTCGTACTGCAACTGGCCCGTGGTGCCATTTGCAGTCCACGGCGACATAGTGCCGGATTTCCCTCTCTGTAATAAGAGTTTTAATCTGTCTTATTCGGGATGTGACATGTGATTAAAGAGATACTCAAAAACATAATAGGCAAAAAGAGCACGGTCCCTTTGCCCGAATGTCCCGGCGTTTCTCCCGGGGAAACGTCAGGAATCGTTTCTCTCCCGGAAGGGATTGACAGGGTCTTCGGCAGGTCATTGAGGATCAGGCAGGTGGATGCGGGTTCGTGCAATGCCTGCGAATGGGAATGCACCGCTCTTACAAATCCCGTTTACGATATCCAGAGGTTCGGTATGGACTTCGTGGCCTCTCCGAGGCATGCCGACGTCCTTCTTGTTACAGGGCCGGTTTCAAGGCAGATGGAACACGCCCTCAAAAAGACGTACATCGCCACGCCCGAACCGAGGCTCGTTATTGCATGCGGTGACTGCGCCTTTGACGGGGGGATCTACAAGGGGAGTTATGCGGTTACAAACGGCGTTGCCGGTGTAATACCCGTTGACTTCTACATCCCGGGGTGCCCTCCCACCCCACTTCAAATAATAATGGGAATTCAAGACTTCATCGGGAAAATGGTCCGGGCGAAGACGAAACGTTAAGGTCACGAAACTACCCGTCCCTTAATTCCAATCTTCGTTTTCTTTACCGGAAGATTTTTGCCGGACTCTCTCACGGCCTCTTCAACCAGTCTCACGAGACCCCCGCAGCAGGGCACTTCCATGTAAGCGATTGCCACGGATTTTATATCGTTTCCCCTCAATATGGCTGCGAGTTTTTCTTTGTAAGCGCCTGCGTTATCGAGTTTAGGGCATCCGATTGCCAGGGTGCGTCCTTTTATAAAATCAGCGTGAAAACCGGCATATGCATAGGCACAGCAGTCGGCAGCCACCAGCAGGTCTGCTCCCTGATAATATGGCGCCTTAAGCGGCAGAAGGTGGACCTGGACAGGCCAGTTTCCGAGCTGAGGCGCTGCGGCTTGATTTAATACTGCAGCAGGCGCGGTTCTGTTTATCGCCTGCGCCATGCTCCCCGGACAGCCGCAGGCTAAAGGCTTATCTTCTTTTGCCTCATGTTTCTTTTGGGCCTCTTCCATCCTTTGAACAGCTTCATCTCCTCCTGTTTTCAATAGATGTTCTTTTGTCGCATCAATATCAAAAGGTTTTGATTCCTTCTCTTCTATCTTTAAAGCGCCTGTGGGACATTCACCCATACAGTCGCCGAAGCCGTCGCAGAAATCTTCTTTCACGAGCCTGGCCTTCCCGTCTACAATTTGTAAGGCGCCTTCCGAGCAGGCGCTCGCACAATTGCCGCAGCCGTTACAGAGTCCCTCATCGATCGTTATTATTTTTCTTTTCATTTTATGCCCTCTTTTCTGTTCCTTGATTTTAAGATAAAACAGTTTTGTACGGGAGTCTTTGACTTAAGTCAAGAAGATATAAAAAGAAAGAAGACGCCGTTATAATTCTAAGATAGTTGATGTATTTCGATTGAACCACAGCTTGCAAAGAAATACTCGCCCGGAGAACTTTCAAATCCTCGTCACCTGCTTCCTTGTAGTACGCAACGTTCAGACCTGATATAATTGTGCATAGTACCAGTAATATATTTTTTTATAAAAGAGGAGGCAACTGAATGTCACAGAAAAAGAATGTTCATGACGAGATTGCAAAGGTTGCATATGAACTCTTTGAAAACAGTGGCAGGATGTACGGGTGTGAATTGGAGAATTGGTTAGCAGCAGAAAAGATTGTCATGGAGAGGCACACAAGACAAACAGAGGAGAATGCTAATTTTTTCGGTTCCACAAAAGAGCGGAAGGCATCTGGCAAAACCGAACCCAAAACATTGAAAACGTCTAAGAAGACTTCAGGAGGCAGCACACGGACAAAAACAAAGAAAAGCCCGCCGAAAAAGAAGACAGGATGAGGTGAGGTTTTACGGGACGAAGGAATAACTTCTTCCTGAGAGGGTTAACCGGAATTTCACTAAATATTTCAATGAGACGGCATAAACAAGTAATAATCCAAAACGAATTAATGGAACTGTTGAGGATCATATGGATAAAGTAGTCC
Source organism: Thermodesulfovibrionales bacterium (assembly GCA_963716185.1). Taxonomy (GTDB): domain Bacteria; phylum Nitrospirota; class Thermodesulfovibrionia; order Thermodesulfovibrionales; family SM23-35; genus CAVZMO01. Next base: position 1,047,584 of record OY970295.1, on the reverse strand, counting down.
CGCCAGGGGAAACATCGAATGAGAGGCGCATTCTTATTGTTGATGATGATAACGATATAATTTCATTTTTATGCGATTTTTTTTTAGAAAATGGCTACAGTGCTGTTGGATACACATCAGCAAAGAAGGCAATGACAGCATTAAAAAAACAAAAGTTTGATTTGCTTTTTACTGACCTTATGATGCCTGAAATGGATGGGATTGAACTGCTAAAGTATGCATTGAAAACAGACCCATCGCTGGTCGTTATTATAATGACGGGGTATGGCACAATTCGAACCGCTATTCAAGCAAAAAAGGCGGGGGCATTTGAGTACATATTAAAACCTTTCAAATCGAGTGAACTACAGAAGACTGTATCCCGTGCAATGGAAGCACATCGGTTACTTAAGTCGGAAAAGGAATAACAACAACGTTCCATTTCCCCCCCCCAATCGTCAAAATCCATAAAGACTTTTCACTACTTTTGTGATTTAGCTTCTAACAGACTTCTGGTTAATTCCGCAGCTTGTCTCACCGTTGTGATTTTCGGCACATCTTCGTCCCGTATGGATATTTTAAATTTCTTTTCTATAGCCACCGTAATCTCAATAGCCTTGATGGAATCTATTTCTAATTCCTTTGCCAGGTCTGTATCGGGTGTAATTTCTTCTGCATCGAATCCTGAGACATCAGAGATTATTGATATGATTTCTTTTTCTACGCTATTTTCATTCACCTTTTCGTTTTCTCCTTATTCTTCAAATAAAAACTTTGACCTCACCGACTGCCGCATTCTCTACTTTATAATTCCCCGGCGTAAATGGGGTCAAAAGAAGCCTTTAAAACGCAAGTAATTCGGCAGTGATGGTTTTTGCAATTTCGTCTTTTGACATTCCCTTATCCACATCGTCCTGTATTCTTCTATGCACTACGGCACATAACATCTCAATATTATCTTTGTTATTTTCCTTGATATCCTCAAGAAGTGCCTTATTCCCTGTCAAAAAGTTCTGAAGAGCTTCACTGGGGAAAAACTTCTTGGCAGAGGTTACAAAGCTGTCAATAGACTTACCGAAAGCCATGGACGTACATAGCATTATCGTCAGAAAGGAATAGAACTGAATTGTCTGTTCATCTCCACGATCCTTGGCCATGTTCAATTGGATTTCTTCAAGAAGGTCTTTCTTGAATTCGCCAACGGTACAATCAGCCTTCCCATTTCTGACATCTTCAGGCGTAAAATCCCATTTCATAGACTTGTCAAAGAGTATACCCTGATGCTTGGCTTATTGACAATTACAAATTGTATTGCTTGAATCTTATCGAAAAGAAGGGGCAGAGAAATTTTTCCGAAACTATTCGGGTTAAGAAGGGATGCGCGGCTATCAGGCTTTGCCGATTGAGAGGGGAAACTTCCGAAAAGTCTTCGAAATAAAACCATGAAGGTCTTAAAAACTAAAATTTTAAAAATCTGCCAACCTTCAATATAGGAAAAAGCCGTCCCCCTCGTTTTTTTAGTCATTCCTACTTCCTTCCTGTAATCAACCCTGTGGCGTTTTTGCTACAGAGCCAGGTTACTTTTGGAACTAAACGTTGGCTAGGCAATGATGGCGTGCGATGTACCCCCTCCAAGCAAACAGGTATCGGAAAACCGCAACTAGTGCGGATTTCGGTTCGTAATCTTGCTTCTCTGCCATTGGAATATCCCAGGGTGAATCCTTCTTACCAAGCATCTCTTTGAAAGGCGCCTTTCTTCTCCCCAAAAGTTTTTCTGAAAGAAATCCAAGGTTGAGGAAGTCTAAATCCCCATAACACTCGAAGGCAGCGAGCATGGTATTAAAGTGTATGGACTTCAGATGAATACCATGCCTGCGGAGCAGAACATAGTCGTATTTTATGTTGTGGCCAACATACTTTCTGTCTTTGTCCTCCAATAATCCTTTGATATCTCTCAAGACCTTTTTTGCTAAAATACCTTTCAGATCTTGATCCAACATCGGGACATAACAGTTCCACTTTCCGTTTGAAAAAGCAATCCCAAACAGAGTCGCTGAATGAGGATCCTTACTGCTTGCCTCCGTGTCTATTGCGCACATTTTTGTTTCAAGGAGCTTATTCCGAAAAGTCTTAAAAGCCTTTTCGCTATCAATAATCTCATAATTACTATTCTGAGATCGAACCAACGCATAATTGCGCTCACCATTGTCTGGCAGCTTAAGGCGCCGAATAAGTGAATGCAGTCCCATCTTGTTAAGGTAGGCCTCATTGCCTTCTGTATTTAATCTAAGTGAGGTCCCCTTGCAAGCGTTTGGAAACCGATCTTCCGAATCTACGGAAGGGATAATCTTCTGATATCTGGACAAAATAACAGCTTTGTTTTCTTTGATTCTGGTTCGTAGCCCCAAAGTTGGGATTTCAGACTGTCTTTCATATATCTGTTCCAGACTGCCGATGCTCTCTATCAGCCTAATAGCTTGGTTTTTTGAGATAACCGAATCCTTCTGCCCTCTTGTTAGAGATAGAAAAGTGGCCATTTTATCAGGTTCAACGCCATATTTCCGTTTTACAGCAGCCGAATCAAAATATTCGTACTCCGACCGTGCCTTTTTTCTGATGATATACCGCTCATCGCTTGCAAAACGGAGCAATGCATCATTTTCTGTATAGATAGCCGTAGCAGCAAAAGCATATTCATGACAAATATCAAGGGTACTCGATTTTGCCGAGGTAACAACTTGTATGTCCAATTCTTCGAGAACATCGACAATATTTTTAATTTCCTGTTCGCTCACGACATCACGACAGTCCCGCGAAACCAAAACGATTCCTGCACCCACCCTTAAATCATTCCTGAGGATCAGGAAGTCTCGAAGGAATCCGTAGATAAATGTGTTGTCATTGCCGCTATTGACAATCAGCGGCGCTCCCACAAATGCCTTGCGAGTTCTATCAAAACAAGCTGTAGCGTCAATAAGATATAGTCCTTTGTCTTTTACCATTCCCTGTAATTCCCAGATTTTATAGCGTCGGTGTCACGGAAAAAATCGATCTCCCATATCTTTTTTCCCACACGCTTAGGATTTTCTCTGAAGTGATCATTCCTCTCCCTGAAGTGCTGCGATATGGCCGTTTTCATTTCGGCCTCGGATTGGTAATCAGAATTGTGAATGATACAACGCTTCATCCCACTAAAAACAGACTCTATCACATCGAGAAACTGTGAGGAAGTGGGAAGCGGGATAAACTCGATAATTGGTCCCCCGCCCGATTTCTCGGTTTCCTCGTTGAAGGCTTCTAGCCATGAAACAAGAGCGTTGGAACTGTGCCAAGAAGCGCAGTCCCACGTTACATAGAGCTTTTTCTTTAAGTGATATTGATTAAACAGGATCTCTATCAGGTCGATCATAGAAGAACTGTCTTTCGCTTTGATGTACATCCACGTCAATTGATTTGTCGTTGCACTTAGAGCTCCAGCCATTGATAGAGAACCCTTTTCGGCCTGTTTCTGAGGATACGTAGGCGCATCATTCACTCTTACGTATGTCCTCCCTCCATATTTTTTAACTTTCAGAGGCCCGAGTTCGTCGATGAAAAAAAGCATCTCATCAGATTCAAGCGCATGCAAGATCTTTAGTAATCCGTCAACTTTTTCTCTGTAGTCAGGGTCAGGACTTGTAAGCACTCTTCGCGCCTTCTTTATCGTATACTTTGCCGATTTTAAGTATTTCGATATTGTACTAGTCGAGATTTCTTCACCGAATTGCTCACTGTAAACCCTAGCCAAGATCTGACGACCCCAGCTGCTTCTGTTTACACCGTAGTGCTTTGGTTTGTGATGGATGATTTCGATCAATCTTTTTGTCCTTAGGGATATTTCTTCATGCCTTACACTTTCGTCGCGGAACCCGCTAGGCAAGGCTACTTGTAACCCTTCTATGCCGATATGGTTAAATATCCGTATCCACTCCCGTATCTGCTTCACAGGGCGTTCAATCTTCTTTGATATTTCTACTAAAGGCATAGACCTATTATCAATTAGAGTTACAGCCATTTCCCACTTGCGCTTATCTTTTGATTTCCGCCATTGTTCCAAGAATTCTTTATCTTTCGCTGTAATGAAGTCCACTGTTCCAATATCCTCGCATCGGATACTCCTAGTCATAGGAGGCAATGAAACTTTATTGTTTTCAATCTTGTATGTATATTCAGGTACTGGCATTTGACCTCGGTCACGGGCATGATCATCATCTGATTGGTACTGGATCAAGTCGTGGCCCGCAACCCCTATCACAATCGAAGAGTCTTTTTTATTGTCACTCTTTTCAATTTTGATCACGGTCAAAATGAAAAGATGGCCATCTCCGAAATCGAAACTATAGGTAAAGGCATCGGTCTCACGCAACCCTAAATCACAGAGAGTGATTCTTACAGAATGGTAATTCTCGAAGACATCTTCCACGACGTAGTCGTCATCGCCCAAATAGGCATAATGTTTTTCATTTACGGTAAATACATAAAGGTGTGTGTTGTCCCAGCCGAGCACCTGCTGGATAACGTCATTCAACTCATTCAACGTCACATCATCTCTAATCTCAATGTCTCTATGCCAGCGACTTAACGGCGTGGCATTATTGTCGCACTCCTGTCCTAGGTATTCAATGCGTATTCGAAGAAGAAGTGGACAAAAAGTCTTCTTCTCTTTTAGAATTTTCGAAACATCTCTCCTGCTAATATTGAGATATTTCGCGATTTGATGCGCTGAGAGTCTCGCACTCTGCGAGAGATGTCTTATCTGATAGCCTAAGGATTCCTTTGAGAAGGGCTCCATGCTGAGAACTATAAAATTATTGCGCCCTTCTTTTCAAGGTGGAGGTAAAAAAGGTGTAAATTAGTTCGGGCACCCATTCTGTCATGTGATCAGGATGGACAGATGGCGGGCAAAATCCGCTGTATGACTGGGACATTTTTTGAAAGCCGTGCCCTGACCGTGCCGTGTTTTCCTTCTTCTGGTTATTTGATATAATATGTCAAGATCAAAGACAGGAGAAAGCCATGAAAGTTCAGGGCGTTATTAAAGGCAGCAATATTGTCCTAAAAAGGGTTCCCGTAGGTAAGCAACTTCATGAAGGTGACAGAGTAGAAGTCATCATACTACCCCTACAGAAAAAACCCTATCGCTTCAGTACGTTCAAATTAGGTGTCAAAAAGGAATACCTTAAGAGAGAAGAAATATATGCGAGGAGTTAGTGTCTTCTTCGACACGAATGTCCTTGTGTATGCCCACGACGAAATATCCCCTTTCCATGAAAACTCTGCCTTACTGTTGGACCTCTCACTTAAGAAAGAAATCTCCGGTATTATTTCTGAGCAGAACATCATGGAGCTTTACCGGGTATTGACGAATGCGTCAGCAATGAGCGGCAAGCCTCTTTCTCCTTCTGAGGCAAAAGCTCTTATCCAAGGGACTTATCTCTCGGGTGAGCTCAAGGTAATATATCCCTCGAAAGATACGATGAGAAAGACACTTGAGATCGCAAGCCAGAGGAAGTTAACATCTGCGAGAATATTTGATGTCAAGCTGTATGTCCAAGCATTACAGAACAGACCTACCTATTTCGTGACATACAACACCGGGGATTTTAAGAACCTTGGCGATCTGCCGGTAAAGACGCCTGACGAAATAGTTTAGCACTGGGTTTAGAGAGTTTGCAGTATCCCGAGCGCAAGCCTACCTCTTTTTTCATACAAATCGCCACCGACAGGTTTTGTCCCGATTTTATCTTCAAAAGCAAAAACAGCAAGGTGAAGGCAAAAAACTAAGAAGTGAGAACAATAATTACTTCTGTTCGTACTCAGCGGCGGCGTCGGCGTGCCAGCTGGTTCTGATTACTGGATGAACACCACAGATTGAATAGGGCCCTGGTGCGAGGATTAGAAATGGTAATTATTACTGTGGTGTAATGTCCACAGTGAGATGTTGTAGGTGTAACAAATAATCCATGGACTATTCCTGACTTACGATTTTTAATGAAGGACTGAGGTGGCCCGCCTTTTTCAGTCGCCATCCGGGCATGATATAATTGTGTAGAGAATACTTGGTAATCTTTCGTCAAAATATCCTTCGAAGACAGGTGGTCTTGATGTTTTGTCCTATTGGGTTCGATACTTTTTGAAGAGAAAAAACAGGTGAATGAGGAATTTATGGAACAGGCTTTGAGGCTGATCATGGGTGGAGAGGAAGGTAAAGACTCGGAGGGCCGGTGTGAGGTAAAGGAGACTGAAAAACCTGATGTGGAGCTTCTCGATGCATACTCCCGGGCAGTCATCACTGTCGTGGATGCCGTGGGGCCGGCGGTAGTCAGTATCTCTGCCGGAACACAGTCACGGGGAGGCGAGACAGAACAAATCGGAGCGGGCTCAGGCGTTATTATAGCTCCGGATGGCTATGTCCTTACCAACGATCATGTCGTGCACAACGCAAAACAGCTGACTGTAACACTCACAAACGGAGCAACTCTGCCGACGACACTTGTCGGCACAGATCCGGCTACAGACCTGGCGGTAATCCGCGCCGACGGTTCAGGTCTGCCTTACGCAACTCTCGGTGATTCCGGCTCCTTGCGTGTCGGACAGTTGGTTATCGCTATCGGCAACCCCTTTGGATTCCAGTCCACGGTGTCGACGGGGGTAGTGAGTGCGCTCGGCCGGGCTTTGCGAAGCAGGGAGGGTCGACTCATCGATAATATAATTCAGCACACGGCGCCGCTTAATCCGGGGAATTCAGGCGGACCGCTCGTTGATTCCAGAGGGCGGATCGTCGGCATAAACACAGCGATTATCGTCATGGCCCAGGGAATCGGCTTTTCCATTCCGTCGGATACGGCCAAATGGGTGGTGTCGCAATTGCTGACCCATGGCCGGGTGCGCCGCGGATATCTGGGCATAACCGCGAGACAGCGGCCTCTCGGCAGAAGGCTGGTGAGATTTCACAATCTGAAAGGAGAGTTTGCCGTGGAGGTCATATCGATTATGCCTGACAGTCCGGCCGGGGAAGCCGGAATACGGGAAGGCGATCTAATCGTGGCCATTAATGGACAGGAAGTGGCCAGTGTGGATCACATCCATCGTTTCCTCGGCGAATGGCCTATAGGAAAGCCGGTGACACTCACTATTATCCGTGGGCAAGAGCGGCTTGAAAAAGAGGTCACTACCAGTGAAGAGGGAATGCGATAGGGGAGAAGGACCCACTTTCGGGATATTTGTTCCCTTTTTACTTTATTCCGTGTAATTGTTGGGGTTGCCTTGCAGAAATATGCACGACACGAGTCATCCCAGCAGGTTGTCCAAACAGTCCCGCAGGTCTTCAATCCTGTAAGGTTTATTCAGGAATGACTATTGATGATATATAGAAAGCACCTGGTCTGCCACCCCGTCCCACGTGAATGTCGTCTCTACAGCTATCCTTCCGTTGTTCCCCATCCATCTGGCCCATTCGAAATTCGTGAAGAGAGTTCCCAGGCCCCAGGCGATGGATTCCGGATGGGGATATATTTTCAGCCCGTTCACCTCGTGCCATACAAATTCATCCGGTCCGCCATTTTTTGAGACGACTACAGGCTTTCCCGCGCTCCAGGCTTCGAGGATGACGATGCCGAAAGGCTCATTGCGGCTCGGCACACAGACTACATCGCATGCCTTGTACAAATTGCTCAATTCCCAGCCTGTTTTGTGTCCCACAAACCTTACTGCGTGTGCTACACCCAGATAGTGAGCGCGGCTCTCCACACGGGGCCGCATCTCGCCGTCGCCAGCGAATATGAACTTTGCACTGGGATAAGACCTCAGGATGTATGGAATTGTCTCAACGAGAATGTCGGGCCCTTTTTGTACCACCATGCGTCCGCAAAAAAGTACAGTAGGGTCCATGGGACCTATGTGGTAATGCTTCTTGATTTCAAAAGGATCAAGCCAGCCGTCGAAATTGTGGAGATTGACCCCGTTATAAACCACGGAAACCTTCCACCAGGGCGCTTCATACATCCACATAACTTCATTTCGAAGACCACTGGATACCGTAATAACTTTGTCCGCCCAGTATGTGCCCGCCCTCTCTATTTCGCGGATCTGGGCCGAAGATCCGTTATAGAAATTATTCCCGCACCGGCCGTATTCAGTCGAATGTATGGTGAGAACCCCTTTCCGACTGCGGCCTTGTTTGATCCAGATCATGGCATTGACAGTAAGCCAGTCGTGAGCATGTACAACGTCAAAATGGTTACCCATATAGTCTTCAGTCTGGAAGACATGATGCACAAACGAACGGCACATGTCGTTTATCTCTTCGACAAAATTTGAATCAAGGCGGAACGGACAGCGGTGATAATGCACCCCGTCAATCCTTTCGTAGTGCCGCTGGCCTTGCCCCATCCTTGTGAAGACATGGACTTCATGGCCTTTGCGTTCAAGGGCTGCTGCAAGCTCCGTGACATGGACTCCTACACCGCCTACGCTTATCGAGTGCAATGACTCCCAGCATAAAAGTGCTATACGCATTATAAATCCCTAAACATTAAAGATCGTTTTGCCCCACCGGTGAATCGGTTGTAGATACTTTAGATAAAGCAAAATGAATGCCATTTATAACATATTAATTTATCGAGATTAAAATCAGGAGACTGATAATTTTCATCGGCAAATTGCCCTTATGACCCGGAAAAATGCCGGACCGGAATTTGCTGAGCCCTGCATTAAACCTGAAGCAGATGTGCTGAAAAACCCCTGCAAATCGACAAGATTTTATTTCGATACTCGTGACCGCAGATTTGCCCTCTATATGCGTGCAGTGCATTCCGGAGAATTGCCGGCAGGCCATATGGAAGAGTCATAAGGTGTCGATGGCAGGCCTTTTTCGTCACACCTGTCTCCTCAGGTGAGGTAGTTTTATGCAACTCGTATGTTTATTCTCGTCGCAAAATAACAAAATGGACTGTGTCTTGGAGTATGATATTAGGGTGGAATATTATAAATTCAAGTTAGATAACAGATCAGTAAGAATAACGGTCCTTATTTTTTTTCTCTCCGTTTTCTTATCGCCTTTGATTGAAGATCAACCAAAGGCTGAAGACAGAGTCGGCAAATTAATTCATAGTATGCAGGACAAACAGGCGCGCGTTCGGGCTGAAGCTGTAAAAGAACTGGGTAAGATAAAAGACAAACGTGCGGTTGACCCTCTGATCAATGCTCTCAAGGACGCAGACGCATATGTTCGGGGGCAGGCAGCAAGGGCGCTGGGCAAGATAGGAGATGCCCGTGCAGTTCAACCAGTGATCGATGTCCTCGGCGATAATTTTGCCTCTGTCCGGGAAGCTGCGGCGACAGCGCTGGGTGATATAAAGGATGACCGTGCGATTGTTCCCCTGGTAAACTTCATTAAGGAAGATGATACTTACGCGCGCGAAGAGGCGGCAAAATCGTTGCTGAAGATGGGCCCGCCTGTAATGACCCGCCTTGTCAGCGCACTGAAGGAAAATAATCTCAGGCTCGTGTCCGATGTTTACTACTTATTTGTTTGCGTGGGTGAACCCGGATCAGAAGCCATGCTTATCCGTGCTTTGAACGAATATGGTTCGCAAAAAATGGCTTTAGATCTTATGAATTGCGGTAACATCCGGTTGAAGGAAGCGGCGCACGGATGGGCAGAGAGTCGCAATATTAAAATTAAGGGACCTTTTGGGGCGGGCAACGGACCTGTATGGGGAAGGTGTAAAAGCTGAGACCCTACCCATTCCGGTCATTCACTTTTAGATTCACCTTTAAAATCTTTATATCCATGTTTCAATATTATGTCTCTTGAGGCGCTTGTCAGTACATACGGCTATTGGGCTTTACTTGTGGGGACGTTTTTTGAAGGAGAAACGATATTAATAATAGGCGGGCTGGCAGCACATTTGGGATACCTGAAATTACCAATAGTAATGCTGGTGGCATTCATCGGGAGTTTTTCCGGGGACCAGTTCTATTTTTTTGCCGGACGCCTGAAAGGCGCGGACCTACTCGCAAAGCATCCAAAATGGCAGAAAAAAGTATACAAAGTCCATCAACTAATCGAGCGGTATCACGATTTCATAATGCTCGGGTTCAGATTCGTATATGGGATGCGCATCATGACTCCTTTCGTACTGGCGATGAACAAGAAAGTAAGGACAGGCCGCTTCGTTATACTGAATGCCATCGGCGCCGCCGTATGGTCAGTAATAATCGCAGGGGGCGGATACCTCTTCGGAAATGCGCTCGAAATTGTCATCAGAGACATCAAGCATTATCAGTTAGGAGTAATGCTCATGATATCTATTGCGGGCCTGGCGTTCTGGGTCATCCGCAAATACAGGGAAAGCAGAAGACCTTGAATGCCCGAAAATAACACAGTCGCAAAAATTTCATCATTCCTTCATCATTCCTTCATCATTCCTTCACATTTTTATATTAAGTTTACTGGAAGAATAGGACCGGGCGTTATTGACAAATATGTTTATTGATAAAATTACAAAATGAAATTCAAACATTTTTTTACAATTTATGTCAGGAGCAAGTATCTGGCGCATTTATTGCTGATTTGTTATTTATTGGCAATTTTCGGATCAGGAATAATTGGGCATGCCGGCAGTGTTTCTGATGATAGTCCCATCGCTGCTTTACAGTCCGCCGCTGTTATATCAAATATCGATGAGGTGGCGTTCTTAAAATTAACTGCCGAGTCGATCAGTCTTCCTTTATTGAATAAACATTCTCTCCTCATAAGAGCGCCCCCGTGCACTTTCAAAAAGTCAGCCTGATTTTCAAAAAAAACGAGTTACTGCTACTTCGAGAAATATCTTTTTAAAGTGAGCCTGCCGGCATCCCCGGCAGAGACAGATAATAAAAAAGGGAGGCAGACTATGAGCAGAGCAGTATTGGATTCACCGCCGCCGGAAGTGTGTGCGAGTACCATCTTTGAAATCTGCGGCGCCAGATTTGATCCTGACATCGCGGTCGACCTTTGGCCGAAGATACTGCAGCACAAATGGCTGATGTCTGAAAAACTCTGCCGCGATGTGGGGTTGAGAACCGCCTGCATAGACTTTATCGAAAACATGGAGCAGGCCCTCAAGGAATATATGGACTACAAACGAAAAGATATTCTGATCGAGATGGGCGCACAGGCCATCAGCAGAGAAATATGGGAGACGATATCCGATTCGCAGCCGCCGAAACAGTTGGTCCAGCGGAGGATCATCCTTCCCCTGAAAGAGGAGGGCCTTTCTAAAAAGCACGGCGTAATTCCTCCGAAGACTATCATTTTCTTCGGACCTCCGGGGACCGGAAAGACCCATTTTGTCAAGGCGATAGCCGGCGTCCTGTCATGGTGGTATATAGAAATTCTACCCAGCATGCTCATGGTGGATGGCGTGGAGAGGATCGGCGCCAATCTGCGAAATATTATGGAAAAGGCAAGAAACCTCGAAGAAGCAGTTATTTTTATTGATGAGTTTGAAGAGATAGCAGCCAGCAGGGATATAGCAAGCCGGGTCGACAAGTCTATTACAAATGAGTTTCTTAAACAGGTCCCGCTGCTCAAAAATCAGGGGAACAAGGTACTGCTTGTATGCGCCACAAATTATATACGGCAGCTCGACGCCGCGCTGCTTCGTCCCGGCAGGTTCGACTGCATTATCCCTGTGGGCGGTCTGGATGAAGACGGAAGGAAAGCGATTCTGGAACATTACCTGGCCGGCCTCGACGCCGGGGATATCGATCTGGGTCTGATTGTTAAGATGACGTCACGGTTCACGCCCGCTGATATAGAGTATCTTTGCCAGCAGGTCGCTCAATTCGCCTTCGAACAGGAATATACCAACAGGCAGGATTACAGGGTGACTACGGATACATTTATTCAAATCTTGCCGAAGATTCGTCCTTCCCTGACCGATGAGATAATCGAAGAATTTCAGAAGGACAGCATTACTTATTCCCGGGTCTGAACATGAGTCCGGGAGAACTTGAATCAGGGCTGTGCGGGTAATATAATGAAAGAAATCATTCTGAATGAGACTTACATAATAAGACAAGGGCTGAGGCAAGAGATTACCGGGGACACGCCGGAATCAAAAAGTCAGCTGCTGAAGAGGACTATGCCGAGGAAAGAGAATTTACTCGATAAGACACACGAATACTTTAAAACCCGATCGAGTGCCGCATTATTCATATGGAGTTTTATTCTCCTTCTTTTTGTGGGTTTCATAGATTATGTGACAGGCAATGAGATTGATGTTTCCATTTTCTATCTGCTGCCGATCTCCCTTGTTACATGGTTTGCCGGTAGAAACGCGGCGGTTCTCATTTGTCTCATGAGTTCGGCAACCGAGTTCGCAGCCAATACTGCTGCCGGGCGGACCCATTCCCATATCTTGATCTATTTCTGGAACGGTGGAGTGCTGTTAGCGTTTTTTCTCATATTTGTTTTCGTTCTGTCTGTCCTGAGGAAGGAATACGAAGACAGGATGAGACTTATCGAAGAGCTGCAGGACTCTCTTGATGAAGTGCGAAGCACCAAAGCCGACCTGGAGCAGAAGTCACAGGAATTGATAAGATCCAACGATGATCTGAAAGAATTCGCCTATGCGGTTTCCCATGACCTCCAGGAGCCTCTGCGTGTTGTCGCCGGCTTTGTGAAATTGCTTGAAAAGCGCTACAAAGGCAGACTTGACCGGAATGCCGACGATTTTATTGAATATGCGGTTGAAGGTATTAAAAGGATGCAGATGATGATCAAAGACCTGCTGGAATATTCACAGGTAGGAATTAAAGGCAGGGATTTCAGACCGATAGATTCTTCATCTGTTGTCGTACAGGCGGTTGCCAATCTTAAGGCTGCCATCGAAGAAAGCCGTGCAGCGGTCACCTTCGATAATTTGCCGACCGTAATGGCAGATGAGATGCAGATGATAAGATTATTCCAGAACCTGATAGGCAATGCCATAAAGTTCAAAGACGGTGAGGCGCCTGAAGTTCATATATCCGCTGAGAAAAAAGAGAATAACTGGGTTTTTTCAGTGCGTGATAACGGCATCGGGATTGATCCGAAGTTCCTCGATAAAATATTCGCTGTCTTCCAGCGCCTCCACACCAGAGAGGAGTATCCGGGTACCGGAATAGGCCTGGCAGTCTGCAAAAAAATTGTAGAACGCCACGGCGGTAGAATCTGGGTCGAATCTGAACCGGGTGGGGGGTCAACTTTCTTCTTTACGCTGCCTTACAAAAAGGTATAATCTCCTAAGGAGCCGGTATGAGACAGATAAAGCCTCCGACTTTTGAGATCAGGCTCTTAAATATAAATGAAGAACCCTGCGGCAATACCGCAGGATATCTTAACGAAAGGAGTTTTTCTTTATCATATTCGCTCGCTAACCCTGTTGCAAGCAACGGGGAATGCGCTCGCTATCCGTTTCAATCAAAAAGATATCATGCCTGTGCAAAATATAACCATCCAACCTTCGAACTGCGGTGAAAGGATAGACACATTCCTCGCAAAAAAGACCGGCATTACCCGTTCGCAGATTCAGAAGCTCATTGAAAATGACGGTGTCTCTGTAAATGAAAAACCCGTCAACCAGAATTATAGGATTAAAATGGAAGATGTAATCAGTATCCGTATCTCCGAGGAAAAAGCTGACAGGCTCACGCCTGAACCAATACCATTAGATGTACTCTATGAAGATGAGGATCTCATCGTCGTAAATAAACCCGCAGGCATGGTCGTCTACCCCGCTGCCGGCCATGATAGCGGAACACTCATGAATGCAGTATCTTATCACTGTACGATTCTTGCCACGGTGGGCGGGCCGCTGAGACCAGGCGTTGTGCACAGGCTTGATAAGGACACGTCCGGCGTGATGGTCATTGCCCTCAGCGACCGGGCTTACTACGGCCTCATAGAACAATTTAAACAGAGGGCGATAAACAGGAGGTACACTGCGTTGGTTTACGGTGACCTGAAAGGGGCCGAAGGCGAGATAGCGTCCAGGATAGGACGTTCTGGATCCGACAGGAAGAAGATGTCGACCTGCGTGAGGAAAGGCAAAGAGGCGATTACGAGCTGGAAAGTGATAAAAAGGTTCGGGCAAGCGACGTTGACAGAAGTAAAACTCGGCACGGGACGTACGCATCAGATAAGGGTACATTTTGCCTCAATCGGACATCCGGTGCTCGGAGACAGAACATACGGGAAAAAAGTTGAGGTCAGGATCGGGTCCGGCGAAAGAATTCGATTCCCCAGGCAGATGCTGCACGCGGGGCTGCTGGGATTTTTACATCCCGTAAAAGGTGAATATCTCGAATTTTCGTTTCCCCCGCCGGAAGATATGGCCCAAAAAATTCAGGAACTCGAAACTTCCTCATAAAAGAGGCCTGGAAATTAACCAGGCCCTCTTATTTTTTATTGAGAATGGCAGCTACCTGATACTACTCAATAATAAGTTTTTTCACCTTGCTCTCTTCTTCTATCTGCCTGGCACTGAACTCAATGTGAAGTACACCATCTTTGAAACTGGTTTTTGCCGAATTCACATCAATGTCTTCACCAAGCGAAAGGATCCTCGTCATCTGTCCTCTCGAGATTTCCCTGATGATATAATCATTCTCGGAAACTTCCGGGTCCTGGTGGGCCCTGACCGTGATTTTGAGAAGGTTTTCCTCAATTTCTACATCCAGGTCATCTTTGGAAGCCATGGGAGCTGCAGCATCAATGCAGTACTTCCCGTCCTTTTTATAGGCGTTGATCCTGGGGCTTTGGTTCTTGCCTTGTTGGGTTTTAATTGTCGCGCCGAAAGAGTTTGCAAACTCATTGAAAAATTTGTCAAACTCATCCAACAGCGGAGTTGAAAGACTTGTTCTTGTGAATGGAAACAATGTTCTTGTCATTTTCATACCTCCACGGAGTATATGTTTTTACAGGGGCAAAGCCGCCTGTGCTTTGAGGTGGAAGCTGCCATCCTCAGTACATTAATTTTATAAAGATTTTTCTGTCCCTGTCAAGTTTACACTGAGCTGCGGGATGCCTGCAGAAGTCACACTTCAAAACATCCGCAAACAAATAGAGCCATTTTAAGGGTTCCGCCCGCGTCGGACAACCTCTCTTCTGCGCCGGCAATTTTCAACTTCTGCCTTAGCGTAGATGACCGGACACCCTTGTATGGCTCCAGATTAACTTGCGATCTCAGTTCCGGGAGACCATGAGCTTTCTGAGGTGTTTCGGCGGATGCTTCTTTCCTCCTATGCTGACGGAGGCTGATCACCGCATCCAACTCCCGCTCCCTCTACTGTATATGCGCCTCAGGTATAATCCCGAACTGAGTATCGCAATTCCTTTTCTTAATTTCCATTTTACTCTCTTACGAATATATCTCAAGGCCTGATTAAGGCAAGAAAAAAGCATCCTCAACAATCCGGACGTTAATAAAGAAGGATATTGACTATTCCTTATCGAAATCTGTAATTATCATGATTTTTTTTGATAAATGGCAAGGTTAATCGGGCAATTTGGGGATAACCGCGTTCATATTTTCTTCATATTCCCTTCGTTACTTCTTCATATTTTTTCCTTATCCTAAGTATAAGATTTTTCGTCATTTTTAGAAGGGGGACGGATGCATAAGAGGTTTTCTGTAAATAAAGGTGAAAATATTTAAGAAATGGGGGTTGATCCTCTTGACCCCTTTTGTTATTCTTTTGGGTTCCCGCGCGTTGGTTTATGGCAGTGAGTGGAGTACTGTTTCCCCTCCTCCTGTAAGCTCGGCCTGGCAGCTTTACGGCGTCCATTTTACTTCACCCGGAGAGGGATGGGCCGTGGGATATGACAATACAAATCGTATTGGGGTTTTGCTCCATTATTCCGGAGGTAATTGGATCTCTATTTCCCCTCCCGTGAGCTCGGCCTGGCAGCTTAATAGTGTCCATTTTACCTTACCCGATGAGGGATGGGCCGTTGGGTATGACTATTCAAATCATGCAGGGGTTTTGCTCCACTATTCCGGAGGTAATTGGATCCCTGTTTCCCCTCCTTCCGTGAGCTCGGCCTGGCAGCTTAACAGCGTCAACTTTACCTCACCCGGAGAGGGATGGGCCGTAGGCCATGACGAAACTACTGGAACAGGAGTTTTACTCCAATGTTCCAGCGGTACGTGGAGTATCGCTACTCTTCCTCCTTATGCAAGTTCCTATTGGGGCATTAACAGCGTTCATTTCACCTCATCCGATGAGGGATGGGCTGCTGGGTACGACTATACAAACCGTACAGGAGTTTTACTCCATTATTTGAGCGGGAGCGGATGGAGTATAGTTCCCCCTCCTTCTGTAAGCTCGGCCTGGCAGCTTAACGGCATCAACTTTATCTCATCCGAAGAGGGATGGGCTGTGGGTTACGATTATGCAAGTCATACAGGAGTTTTACTCCATTATTTGAGCGGGAGCGGATGGAGTACAGTTCCCCCGCCATATGTAAGCTCGGCCTGGCGGCTCAACAGTGTTTACTTCACCCCATCCGGCGAGGGATGGGCGGCGGGTGTGGACGATGCGAATGTTACAGGTGTTTTGCTTCATTGTTCAGGTGGACAATGGAGCAGCGGTAACCCTCCCTCCATAAACATGAATAAGCGGCTTAATAGTGTTTACTTTACTTCCTTCGATGAAGGATGGGTTGCAGGGAGCGACTACTCAAATGTTACAGGTGTTTTGCTTCATTATTCCACCGTGGCTCCTCCGAGCACCGGCGCCAATACAAACATGGTATTGGCCCTTGCCATTCTATCTATTTTTTCCGGAGCGTTTCTGATAAAGAGAAAGAGGTCCCGGTCAATGAGAGTTGACAGGGAAATGTTGGATGTTGAATGTTGAGTGTTGGATTTAAAAAGGTATATCTCAGTCGCCGAAACTTATGCCCAGAGACCTTGCCGTCAGAATAATATCCGAGTTCACGGAGACCGATTTCATCTGACCTATTGCCTCATCTATCGGCACGGCTATTATTTCTGTTGAACGGAGGGCTGCCATCATCCCGAATTTGCCCGCCTCGACAAAACGGACCGCAGCGGCCCCGAATCTCAATGAAAGCAGTCTGTCAAAGGTAGTGGGCGCCCCCCCGCGCTGCAGATGACCCAGAACTATGTCCCTGGTCTCTTTCCCCGTCCGTCTTCTGATCCCTTCTGATACCTTCTTCCCGATCCCTCCAAGCCTGACCTCTCCGCTTGTGTTGCAGCCTTCCAGTATAGTAATATCCCCGCCGACCGGTTTTGCCCCCTCCGCTACAACAACGATAGCATAATCCTGGCCTATGAGGGCGAGTTGTCTTATCTTGTTGCATACCTTCTCAATATCAAAGGGCATTTCCGGTATCAGGATCACATCTGCCGAACCTGATATCCCCGAATGGAGTGCAATCCAGCCGACATACCTGCCCATCACCTCAACCACCATGACCCTGTCATGAGACTTTGCAGTTGTGTGCAGTTTATCTATCGCCTCCGTGGCGGTATTTACAGCCGTATCAAAGCCGAAGGTGACATCCGTTGAACTGATGTCATTGTCTATCGTCTTGGGAACTCCGATTATCGGTATGCCTTTTTTCAAAAATTTATTTGCAATGCGGAGGCTGCCGTCTCCTCCGATGGCGATAAGCGCATCAAAACCAAGCCCCCTGAAATTCGACACAACCGTATCGGAGATATCGGTCTCGACAACACTCCCGTCAGAGTTTTTCAGAGGGTAACAGAATGGGTCGTCCCTGATCGCCGTACCGAGGATAGTGCCCCCGATATTGGTGATGTCCCAGATATATTCCGGAGTGAGCCGTATTATCTGTTTAGTATCGACAAGACCGCGATAACCATATTTAATGCCGAAGACCTCCCAACCTTTCTGATATGCGGCGAGGGCGATCCCCCGGATGACCGCGTTCAGACCCGGTGCATCACCACCGCCGGTATTAACGGCTATCTTCATCCTATAACCTCATTTTTCATGCTTCTTTTGATTTTTGAAATTTGATTATTCAAAAGTCAGGGTTTCCAATATTCCACAAACTTTCCATCCTTTGTGACCCAGACGACATAGGGTGATACCGCCACATCGCCCTTGGCATCGAACTTTATCTTTCCAAGGGCAACATCAAATTCCATCGAATGCAATTTGCCTATGATTGTGTTCCCGTCAGTTGAAGCGGCAGCTTTGATAGCGGTCAGCAGGATGTTGGCGGCATCGTAAGCGTAAACAGAATAGGGGCCGATTTCTCCGTATTTTGAGCGGTAACTCCCGATAAACCCTTTTGCCGTCGGAATATTCTGGGGATCGGGACTGAATGTAAGAAAAGTGCCTTCGGCAGAAGAAGCTCCTGCAATCTCGATGAACTTGGGATCTATCGTGCCGTCGCCGCTCATGAATTTGACGTCCATGCCGAGTTCCCTGGCCTGCTTTACGAGGAGCCCTGCCTCAGGATAGATACCGCCGAAAAAAATAAGCCCGGGATCTTTGCTTTTTATAGTCGTCAATATCATTTTAAAGTCCTTATCGCCCTGAACAATCCCGCCGTAATAAACTACATTGACTTTATCTCCGATAAACTTTTTGAACTCGTCCGCGAGACCCTGACCGTATGTCGTTTTATCATGCAGGATAGCGACGCTCTTAAGCTTGAGGTAGTCAACGACAAATTCAGCTGCGGTACGGCCCTGCTGGTCGTCCCTTCCGCAAACTCTGAACACCCCTTTGTATCCCCTCTCCGTGAGCTGGGGGTTGGTCGATCCGGGAGTGATCATCGGGATACCCGCGCGATTGTACACATCTGACGCGGGTATCGAGCAGCTCGAATTGAAGTGGCCTACTACACCCGCCACGCCATCGTTCACCATCTTATTCGCGACAGACACCGCCTGTTTGGGGTCATGCTGGTCATCGCCAACAAGCACCTTCACCTTCTTTCCAAGGACGCCGCCTTTACTGTTCCATTCCTCCACGGCAAGGGATACGCCGTTTTTAAAATCCATACCCATTTTTGCCTGGTCACCTGTTATAGGTCCGGCGATGCCGATCCTGACAACGTCTTCTTTTTTCTGACATCCAAAAGATATCAGGCAAAGAGATATTAAGAACAACAAAACCTTTTTCATAGTGAAGGGCCTCCTAAATTTCACGGTCCATGATACATGATGCGCGATACAGGATTAGAATATTCTTCAGGTGAATCATGAATCATGCATCCTGTGCCCCGCATTCGTATTATATGATCTTATAATCTCTAAAAACCTTCTCGCATTATCTCCGATATCCCCGCCGAGTATCGCCGATGCCACTGCTACGGCATCAGCCCCTGTCCCAAACACAGACATCGCATTATCACGACTGATCCCCCCTATTGCAACCACAGGTATATGCACCAGGTTTTTTATCTCCCGGAGCATGCCAATACCCTTCGGCCTTCCGGCATCTTTTGTCAATGTATCAAATACAGGTCCGAAACCAATATAGTCCGCACCATTTTTTTCGGCATCGATCGCCTGATCTAAATTGTGGGTTGAGACGCCGATAAGTTTACTGTTGCCCATTATTTTGCGTGCTTCCTTCAGCGGCAGGTCATCCTGGCCGAGGTGCACTCCGTCCGCATCCACAGAAAGTGCGATATCAGGATGGTCGTTTACGATGAATATGGCGTCAAAGTTTTTTGTGATGCTTCTGAGGCTGCCTGATTCTTCATAAATTTCCCGCCGCGACCCTTCCTTGTCCCTGAACTGCACCCATCTTACACCTGCCTTGAGCGCCCTGACTACCATTTCTTCGTGCGGCAGGCGGGAAACTTTACGGTCGGTAATAAAACACAGCCCCCCTAAAAACATAACTATTACACGTTTTCCTGGCCGATGTTTATCTTCTCCACGAAATTGGTATTGTAATTTCCGCTTACGAAATCGGGGTTGGTGAGGACCTTTTTGTGGAAGGGGATAGTCGTTTTCACCCCTTCAATAATGAATTCGTCGAGGGCGCGTCTCATTCTCATAATCGCCTCTGTCCGGTCTTTTCCGTATACGATCAGTTTGGCTATGAGTGAGTCATAATGCGACGGTATGACATATCCATTGTAAATAGCTGTGTCCACTCTCACGCCGGGGCCGCCTGGAAGGGAAAGAAATGTGATCTTGCCGGGAGAAGGAATGAACCGTTCAGGGTCTTCCGCGTTGATCCTGCATTCTATGGCATGACCTGTCGGCTTTATCCGGTTCTGTTTGTACTCCAGAGGCAGTCCCAGAGCAAGTTTTATCTGCTCCTTCACTATATCGATACCCGTAACCTCCTCGGTCACCGGATGCTCAACCTGTATGCGGGTATTGATCTCTATAAAGTACATATTCCCTTCGGGGTCTACAATAAATTCTACAGTACCCACATTTCTGTATTTAATGGCCTTTGAAGCCTTCACACCCAGTTCGCCGATTATCTTCTTAAACTTCTCTGTGGCAGAGACGGAAGAAGGGGTTTCTTCTATGAGTTTTTGGTGGCGTCTCTGTATTGAACAGTCCCGCTCACCAAGATAGATAGTGTTGCCCTTGCTGTCCGCCATAATCTGCACTTCGATATGCCTCAGTTCCGGCATGTATTCCTCGATATAGATTTCACTGTTGCCGAATGCAGTCAAAGCCTCCCTCTGCGCCATATAAAATGCAGGTTCGAGGTCTTTTTCTTCTTTAACGATCTTCATGCCGTGTCCGCCTCCGCCGGCAGAAGCCTTGAGCACTATAGGGAACCCTATCTTTTTTGCGACTTTCATGGCAATCTCTTCGTTAGGGACAGGACCGTCGCTTCCGGAAACAACGGGCACGCCCTTCCTTTTCATTGTCTGCCGGGCCTTGGCCTTATCACCGCCGAGCCTGATATTTTCAGGAGTGGGTCCAATAAATGTTATGCCCGAGGTGGTACATGCTTCGGCAAAGTGATGGTTCTCCGATAGAAATCCGTAGCCGGGGTGGATGGCGTCGGATTCTGTTATTTCAGCGGCGCTAAGTATTGCGGGAATATTCAGATAACTCTGCGCTGCATTCGCAGGGCCGATACAAACGGATTCGTCCGCGAAACGAACATGGAGGGATTCTTTATCCACGTCCGAATAGACGGAAACAGTTTTTATACCGAGTTCCTTGCAGGCGCGGATAATCCTGACGGCTATCTCGCCGCGGTTTGCGATCAGGACTTTCTTGAATAGTTTCATTTCATCAATATGTCAGAAATATGCCAGACAAGGGGAAGATGAGGGCAACCCTTTGCCGGTTCCATGTTTCAACATGCTATACAGGTTCGATAAGAAATAAGGGCTCGCCATATTCAACGGGCTGTCCATTTTCGACCAATATTTTTACAACAGTGCCGTCGACATCACTCTCGATTTCATTCATGAGCTTCATTGCTTCCACGATGCAGAGGACCTGGCCTTTGGAGACTCTCGCCCCCATTTCAACAAATGGATTTGCATCAGGCGAAGGCGCCCTGTAGAAGGTGCCGACAATCGGAGAGGTTATTGTTACAAGCCTCTGTGCCTCCTCTTCCGTCTCGGCAAATATCTTTTCCTGGAAAGATGCTTGTTTATGAACGGGTATTTCGAGAGAGGACAAAATTTTCTCTCTCTTGATCTTTACCTTTGTGCCGTCTTTTTCTACCTGCAGTTCGGTAATATCCGAGTCCTTGAGAAGATCTATGAGTTCTTTTAAATCCTCAAGTTCCATTATTTTACCCTTTCTATATATGCAGATGTCCTGGTATCTACCTTAATAGTATCTCCTTCGTTTATATGGAACGGGACTCGTATTACGGCCCCGGTTTCCAGGGTTGCGGGTTTCCCTCCTCCTGAAGCGGTGTCTCCTTTGAATCCGGCCGGGGCGGTCTTTGTGACGACAAGTTCGACAAATGTCGGAATTTCCACGCTGATCGGCATGTCCCTGTGATAAAGTATTTTGACCGTCATATTCTCTTTTAGGAAATTCTTTGCATCTCCAAGCTGGGCGTCTGTAAGCGGGATTTGTTCAAAATTCTCCAGGTCCATGAAGTAATAATGTCCGCTCTGAGGATAGAGGTACTGCATGTTCTTTTCTTCAAGCTCCGGTTTCTCCAATTTCTCACCGGACCGAAAGGTCTCTTCCAGGACAGCGCCTGTCTTGATATTCCTCAACTTCGTTCTGACTATGGCCCCGCCTCTGCCCATTTTTACGTGCTGGAAATCCATTATCTCGCAGGGTTCCCCCTTAAATTCTACTTTAAGCCCTTTTTTGAAATCACTCGTAGCGATCAAATAACGCCTCCTGTCAAAAAGTGTAAATATTTTAGCATTTTCTGCAATTTTTTCCATCAGCCGACTTAATTAGAGTCTGTCCACAAAATAATGAACCCCCTCACCCTTGCGCTCTCCCGCCAGGGGAGAGGGTAGGAAAATATGCCCCGTCCCTGATGGGAGGGTGTTCAAATATCGAGTTTTATAAACAGATTCTAATTAGATCACCTCTAATCCTTTCGGCAAGACCGTGAGGACTTCCGGGCTGCCCGGCTTTACTATAAGCATGTCTTCTATCCTTACCCCTCCGAGATCCGGGACATATACGCCCGGCTCGACGGTAAAGACCATGTTCTCCCGGATACGCTCTGACCTGCTCCAGGATATTCGCGGCGCCTCATGAACCTGAACGCCGACGCCATGGCCTGTCCCGTGGCCGAAGAATTCGCCGCAGCCCGCCTTTTGTATGAAATTTCTCGCGGTGTCGTCTATCTTTTTAGATTGTATCCCCGGGGTGACGCAAGAAATAGCCCTTTTGTTCGCTTCGAGCACAATCCGATAAATCTCTTTTTTCCTGCTTAACCCGTGGTCCCCCTTAACGAGGAGGGTCCTTGTCATATCGGCATAATAACCGTCGGCTTCTGCGCCCCAGTCTATTATAATGAGGTCTCCTTTGTTCAGTCTCTTTTCGGTCGGCCTGGCATGGGGCATGGCTGAATTGAGACCAGACGCCACAATAATATCAAACGGGATATGCCTGCAGCCTTTCTTTTTTAATATGTCCTCCAGTCTCAGCGCGATCCCGCTCTCTCTTGCCCCTGTTTTTATATAAGGTTTCACCTCAAGGAACGCAGCTTCTGCACGCTCCACAGCCTTCTTTATGCAATCTATCTCGACGCGGTCTTTTATTTCCCTTATTTTTTCGACAAGTCCTGTGGAAGGAGTCAGATTCACACCTATGCCGGACATTTTTTTAAAAAATTCATAGGAAAGGGAAGACTCGAAACCGAGGTTTTTAATGCGGCTTTTTTTAGCCAGGCCCTGGATTATTTTTATCCTGTTCCCTCTTTCAATGACGATATCCCATCCCTTCACTTCTTTTTCAGATTGTTCCTTATACCTGAAATCGGTCACAAAGATATTTTCCTTTTCCGTAAAAAAGAGAAATCCTGAAGAACCTGAAAAACCGGAAAGATAACGGACATTATTCAGGTCCGTGACAATAAAGCCGTCAATCCCTTTTTTCCTGATAGATTGTCTTACGTTTTTAAGGCGTGAGATATGTGTGTTTTCAGATGTCTTTTCAATCATAGCGCACGATCAGCTATCTACAATAACCGATTTAATTTTTAAATGGCAATTGCCAATCGGGGTCCGGCTGAATATACTATTGTACTGTGTCACCCGGACCAGATATTCCGTGAATCGTGATTTGTCAGGGGTCATGGTATTACTATATATCCACCCTTGGCGCTCTTTGCTCCTTCGCTCCGCCGGTCAGCATCTATATCTCTCAATAGAAAAAGACGGCCGTTGAAACACGCCCGTCTTTCTTAAATCTAATTCCTTCCATTTTCAGGGCATCGCCATGTCCCCGCAGACCACCCGGTTGATCCCTTTGAGCGACCTGCGCGGAGACCTGAAGAAGACGGTTGCTCCCGCCGCCGACTCGATAATCCCCAGGGCAATGGTGTCGTTATTTCGGTTCAGTCCGATGATTGCCCCCTGCTGCATCTCCCTGTCCCCTTGGCGGAACGGCTGCCCCCGGTAAAAGAACGGCATGGCAGAGGCGTCCAGGATGTGTTCGGACAGTTCCCGTTCTCTGAAGTACTCCTCAAGCTTCCTTTCCCTGTATGCACGCCTCGAAGGTGCGCTTCTCCTCTTAACTGCGCACGACGGCTTCAACCGGTGGATCCTCGCAGCCCCAACGAGGGTCAGGATATGCTCAAGTTCATCACCGCTCTGGATGGCGACGATGTGTGCGGGTCTTATTGCCCTTATCTTGGCCGTCTTCAGCGCCTTTCCAAGTTCGCCCGAAATGAGGCCCGTTGTATCCACAACCGCGATCTCGGCGCGCCTCCGCCCGATACCGGCCATCCGTCTCGTCATAGCGACCATCAGGGGGACTACCTTTGCGGGATTGGTAAAGCCCAGAAAGGTCATCCGCTCATAACTGAAATCCCCGAGACCCCTCTGATCGCAGAATACCTTCATGCCGATGGTCCCCGGCAGGCCGATGCCCGACTGGCCGATGTCCGCATCGATAAGCGCTGTTCGCAGTCGCCTTACAACGAGGGATTCCACGATATATCGCGCGAGTGTAGTCTTGCCGGAATCCGTTGCGCCGAGGAGCAGGACCGTGCCTTGCTGCGCGCGCAGAACTCTGAGCAGCCTATCCCATTCCGGTTCAGGCAGGATCTCCATGGCAGATTATATCAGAACAACGCCGCTTCCTTATGGGGTCACTTAGTGGGGGCGCTTGAGGTAAAGTCTTGAAATATACTATGGCCCCTTCCCCCAAGTATATTCAAATCACTTATAATAATCCCAGACGTTAATATCACTGCCTGATGACTTCCTGTACTTGTCCTTTGCCGTATTTAACACAATCTGGGCAACCTGTTCAGCGGGCCGCCCCTGAAAGCCGCTCAACCTCGTTTTGGTCATGTCAGGGTTGACAGCGTAGATCTTCGGTCTTGATATCTCCTGCGCAAGCGCCTGGGTAAAGCCCCGCACGCCGAATTTTGTGGCGCAATAAGGCGCAAGCTCCGCAAAGCCTGTCTGGCCGGCGCCGCTTGCTATGTTGATGATCATGTCCTTCACATGGGGCAGACATGTCCGGGTCATCTTGATAAGCCCTTCAAGGTTTGTCCTGATCTGATCTTCGATATCAGCAAGGTTTTGTTCTTGTAACGGCTTCCAGACCGCGACGCCAGCGTTATTTAGCAGAATATCGATCTTTCCAAACGTCTTCACAACATTATCAACGGCGTTTGCTATGCTTTTGTTGTCCCTGAGATCCAGCTTGACAAGCAATGTTTCCGCGGCCCCCAGCTCCTTGCATCTTTTTTCCGTATTCTGTCCGCCAGGCCTGTCATTGCAATAAGTTATGACAACTTTTGCCTTTTCAGACGCAAATTTGAAGGCGGTCTCCCTGCCGATACCGTTACTAGACCCTGTGATAAGAACAACTTTGTCTTTCATAATTTATATTATAAAGAGAAATATATCGTATGTACATTTTATACTTTATGCATGACGGGGAAGAAAGTCAGTGTGACAGCATATGCGGGGTACAAAGGACAGGAACGCCCGGTATCTTTCAGCATTGATGATGAAAAAATAGAGGTGATTGAGATCACTGATATGTGGATTGAAGAGGGTTACTCAGACAGGTATCGCAGAACATTTTTCAGGATCAAGGGCGATGATGGGTATATTCATGTAATATGGCATGATGAAAAATCGCTGGAATGGTTTCTTAAGATAAAGTAGTCATATTGCATCATTCAGGTTATGAGGAGGTATTCCTACAGAGCGTAATAGCGAAGAGGCACACTTGATAGACGGCTTATTTTGACAGAATACTCTTTGCTGCTCTCAGGGCGAGGAGGTAGCTTTCCGGGCCGAAGCCGCTGATCTGTCCGGCCGCTACTTCTACGATATAAGATTTTTTCCTGAACTCCTCCCGCTTGTGGATGTTGGAAAGATGCACCTCTATGGCTGGCTTCTCTACTGCTGCGATAGCATCTCTTATGGCGACGCTTGTGTGTGTATAAGCTGCGGGGTTAATAATCAGCGCATCATAATCGCCATTCTGAATAACGTCTACTATTTTCCCTTCACTGTTCAGCTGGATTGTTTTAACATCAATATCGAGTTCCTTGGCGAGAGAAAGGATTTCTTTATTTATAACTTCGAGTGATTTCGTACCGTATATGTCCCTCTCTCTTTTTCCGAGAAGGTTTAAATTAGGGCCGTGGATGACCAATACCCTAATCAAATTCACCCGGGCTTTGATCAGAATTCCCCTTCTAATTTGGGGATTGAGGTCTTGAGGACAAACCTTCCCTTGCCGTAGTTGCCGTCGGGTCTGATTACAAGGGCGAGGTAATAATCAGGGGTTATTTTTCTCATAAGAATACCGCACCTGTCGGAGATGATCGAAAACTCTTTGGCCTCGCCGAGGCCGAGATTATCCGCGGCGAGATTTATGTCCTTGATCATGGCCGAAGCCTCGGCGCTGAGTCCTGTCAGATCTACGAGTTTTTCCTGTACATATTCCTGAACGGATATTCCGTCAGAGGCGATTATCATTGCTGAAACAGCGCCGTCCACCTTTCCCACGGTCTCTTTAAGTACTTCCAGAAAATTCATCCCGCCTCTTTTTGATCCCTTCGAGAAAACGTTCCAGTTTCAGCACGAGCTGCTCCTTGTCTTTCCCCAGAAGCTTTAGAAAAGCCTTGAGTTCTTCAACGCGCTGAAGGACATGCTTGTCTGCAGGATCTCCTGAGAGGATTGTCCTGTACGCATCCATAGCCTCTGAGTATTTGCCCTGGAGTATATATTGGTCTGCATCATATATGCCTTGTTGAGAAACAGGCTGTTTCGGTATCTCTCTTTCTGCAGCGGGCGTCTCTCTCTCCGATGCGGCTTCAGGTTCCTTGAAGATGTCTTCAAAGGAGAATGAATCTTCCTCCGGTAGCTCTCCGGCTTCCATGGCTGCTCCTGCTTCTCCCGTCTCTTCACCCACGGAAGGGGTTTCCAGCAGATCCTTATCTTCGTCTTTTCCCTTTACTGTTTCAAGATGAGTTTTCCAGAGTTCCTTATCTTCTTCGCTGAGGGCAGTCTCCGGTGATATTTCTTCCTCTTTCGCTTCCCCGGCTTCTTCCCCGGAAAGGATTTCCGACAGCTCCATATCTCTCGCAGTGAGGATTTCAGCCTGTTTTTCTTCTGTTTCCAAAGGTGTTTCCCCTCCGGCTGATATCTCTTCCGCCTCTTCTATCGGTGGCTCATGATGAGCAGGTTCTCCTTCTATGGCCGAAATACTCGCTGTCGCCCATTCGTCCATCGGGTTGAGTTTTAATACCGTTTTAAATTCATTTACGGCCTCTTCTTTTTCACCGAGGTCTCTGTAAATCTCGGCCAATTTTTTATGGGCATATAAATTGTCGGGTATTACAGTGATGACCTTGTCAAATTCAGCCTTTGCTTCACTCAGCAGGCCTTTCTCGATATAAATTTTGCCGAGGGAGACCCGTGCGCTCAGATAGGTGGGCTGTCTTTCGAGACCGGCGGCGAGGACTTCTATCGCTTCATCGAACATGCCGGCTTTTTTGTATTCTTCGGCGAGAGGAACAAAAAGCTTTGAATCAGGATCCCTGTCGATTTTTTCCTTTAATCTATCTATATCTTCAATCGCCATAATATGACCAAATTTTCAACAAAATAAAAAGAAAAGTCAAGCTCTGATTTCGATCATCCTGTCTAATATCGCATCGGCGACAGAATTTTTATTCAGGAGCGGGAGTTCTCTCTCTTCGTCCTTATCAATGAGGGTGACTCTGTTTGTGTCGACATCAAACCCTGAACCGGCTTCTGTAACGTCATTAAATACGATCATATCGATATTTTTTTCACGCAGTTTCTTCCTCGCATTCGCGATCTTCCTGCCTGTCTCCGCCGCAAAACCAATGATAAACGGCCTGTTCTTTTTCCCGCTCATCCGGGAAACAATATCCGGGGTACGGGTCAACTTCACAACGAGCTCCTCGTTTTTTTTGATCTTATCCGCAGATCTTTCTAAAGGCCTGAAATCAGAAACTGCAGCCGACATTATGAGTACGGTCGATGAATGTAATTCCCCGGAAACAGCTTTTAACATATCCTCCGCCGTCTCGACGGGCAGGAACTTGACCCCCTTCGGCTGCTCTAACAGAGAGGGCCCGCTTATCAGCGTCACCTCTGCGCCCCTCCTGAAAGCAGCTCTCGCAACGGCATATCCCATTTTGCCCGACGATCTGTTGGACAGGAACCTGACGGGATCAAGATACTCTCTTGTCGGGCCTGCGGTCACCAGTACTTTCTCGTTCACAAGATCTTTTCTCGCGAGCGAAAATTTTATCGATTCAATAATGTCAGGAATGTCAGCCATTCTGCCCAAGCCTTCTTCTCCGCAGGCGAGGGAACCCTTTTCGGGGCCGACCTGGACGACTCCGCGCTGCAGGAGAGATTTCAGGTTCCGGCGGACAACGGGATTGTCGAACATCCTCCAGTTCATCGCAGGCGCGACGACCGTCTTCCCGGAAAACGACAAGAGACAGGTGCTGACAAGATCATCGGCAATGCCGTTTGCAAATTTGCCGATGATGTTTGCGGTTGCGGGCGCAATGACCATAATGTCCGCTGCGGCAGGCAGCGATATATGCGACATGGGATTACTGAAGAGATCTGAATAAACTTTGTTCTGTGAAGCAACCTCAAGAGATAAGGGTGTTACGAAATTCCCGGCGGCTCCGGTCATCATAATAGTGACCGATGAGCCTTCTTCTCTGAGCCTCCTTGTTAAATCGATTGACTTATAAGCAGCGACCCCGCCGGTAACACCAAGGAGTATGGATTTATTCTTCAGCACCTTCCTCTCGTTTTTCAAAGAGACCCTCCAGAGCTTTCTTGTCCATTGCTCCTTTTTCATGGAGATAGACCTTAAGGTCCTTCTCAAACTCGGTAAGATCTTCGCCGCTGATCTCCCTCTTTTTCTCTTCGAGCAGCTTTCTGTAATCGAATCTCTTGGCCTCTTCTTTTGCCTTCACTGCCTCATCGCCGATCAGGAATTCCACGGTATTGCTGATAGTTTCTTCAAGGGAAATGGTCGTAATTTTTTTTGCTCTGGTCTTGACCCTGGGCGAAACACCCACAGCCAGCTCCTTTGCCCTCTGGGCCGCTATTTGAATAATTCTGAATCTCCCGTCTATCTTATTACGGTCGTATTCTATCGGCAGAGAAATAATGTCCATTTAATGTTCCTCCTCTTTTAAAAACCTCTCTTCAATCCAGAGGGGTTCGATCTTTTTTGCACTCACTCTGTGCGATATGATAACAGCTCCGAAGTCCCCGAGAGCTTTCTCAAGAACGTCATTGATTATAACATAATCATATTTCACATAGGTTTTTATTTCCGACACGGCTGTTCTGAGCCTCTTTCCCATTTCTTCTTTTGAATCGGTCATTCTCTTTTCGAGTCTCTGTCTTAATGTCTCAATGGAAGGAGGAAGAACAAAGATATAGACGCCTCCCTTATATTTCTCTTTTATCTGCATTGCACCCTTGGTGTCGATATCGAGAATTACATCATTACCGGAATCCATAAGCTCTTCCAGCCTTTTCTTCGAAGTGCCGTAAAACTTGCCGTGTACCTCCGCCCACTCGATAAATTCGCCTCTCCTGACCATCGCCCCGAACTCTTCCCTGCTTATGAAAGTATAGTCCCTGTTATTGACTTCTCGCGGCCGCGGCCGGCGCGTCGTATAAGAGACAGAGAACTTCAGACCGGGAACGGATGAAACGAGTTTCTTGCATAGCGTTGTCTTGCCTGCGCCTGAAGGCGCGGAGACGATAAAAAGGCTGCCTCTACTCTTCTTCTCCTGCAAGGGCTTCCTTTCCTTCCAGGAATCTCTGGGTGATTGTCTCTGCCTGGATAGCGGACAATATAATATGGTTGCTGTCCGTCACGATTATCGAACGGGTGCGCCTGCCCTCCGTGGCGTCTATTAATCTTCCCGTTTTTTTCGCCTCCTCCCGGAGCCTTTTCATGGGTGCGGAGCCCGGTGTTACAATCGCTACAACCTTCGATGCGGCGACAACATTTCCGAATCCGATATTGACGAGTACCGGACTTAGGTCACCTTTTTTCATATCCGTCCTCCAAATAAATCCCAAAAATTATAAGCACTAAATCCTGATATCCAAATCCTGAACAGATTCAAAAATCCGGGAGCTCAGATCGGGCCTGCCGAAAAGTTTTGTTTATTGATATCGGTCAGGATTTGTCATTTTCACTGTATATTCTGTATCTGCTCCCTGATTTTTTCGACTTCGGTTTTCATCTCAACCGCCAGACTGGATATCGAATAATCCCCGGATTTGTACGCCAGGGTATTGACCTCCCTGTTGATCTCCTGGAGAAGGAAATCAAGTTGTTTCCCTATCATATTACCGCCATTGAGAATCTCGACAAATTGTTTTATGTGATTTTCTATCCTGTTTATCTCTTCCGAGATATCGAGTTTTTCCGCCATAAGTGCGGCCTCCTGAATTATCCTGTTATTATCGATAGCTCCGGTCTCCACTATGAGTTTCAATCTCTCCGTAAATTTTTCTCTCCATCTTGCAACTTCATCCGGGGCCCGGGATTTTATCCTGCTGTTCATATCATTCAAGATGTCCAGCCTCTTCCTTATATCTTCCCGGAGAAGATTACCCTCGCGCAATCTCATTTCCTCGAGTTTAGAGGCGGCCTCACGAAATACGCGGTACAGAGCTTCAACATCGTATCCCGTTTCTTCTTCCATAAGGATTTCTCTGTATCCTGTCAGTGTTTCTATACTTATCTCACCTGGCAGGGAAAGTTCTTCCTGCAGCTGCCGCAGCGCGGCGTATAAGTTTCCGGCCAGGTGCTTATTTATCTTGAGCCTGGGGGCCTGACTTTCATTTACGGAAATTGAGACGTCAAGTCTTCCTCTCCGGAATTTTTCCTTGAGGATGTTCCTGAGCGGGATCTCATATCTACTCATATACGGGGGCATCTTTAGCGAGATGTCGATAAACCTGTGGTTCAGAGAACGTATCTCGACTGTGAAGTCATGATTTGTGGCGCTGCCAAAGCCTGTCATACTTTGTATCATATTGTTATAAAATATAAAGGACTCTTGTAATTTAGTCAAATAAAGCCGCTTATTTCCGCGGCTTGTGTGACATTTATTTTAATCTGCGAGGCCCGGATTTACCGGTATAATGAAAGGCCGTGTATCCGGGTGTATGGACTCTTCTTTATCATTTTCTTGCTTGAAAAAAGGCCGATACTTAATTTAAAATGATTTTATAAAGGGGTATTGGAGATGAAAAGACTCAATAGCATTGACGACTTCATTGCCTTTCGGGAAGACCTCGCCAGAGAAGGAATCTTAGCCCCCGGGAAGAAAAGAATAAGAGTTTGTTGCGGAACAGGCTGCAGGGCAAACCATTCCTTAAAATTGGTTGATAAACTGAAGAAAGAGGCCCAAAGAACAGAGACCGATGTCGAAATAATTACTACGGGATGTCAGGGGCTCTGCCAGAAAGGGCCCGTGATGACGGTCGAGCCCCAGGGATATTTCTATCACAGGGTCCAGCCCGAAAAAGTCGAAGATATAATATCCCATACCATCGGAAAGGGAATGCCTATCCGCAGCCTTCTGTACCGCCGTTCCATTAGAGAAAAACTCGCCTCGTCCATCGATGAGGTGCCGTTTTATCGTAAGCAGGTCAGGGTTTCACTTAGACATAACGGAGCTATAGATCCGACCAATATCCTTCATTACATCGCTGTCGGAGGTTACAGGGCTCTGGAAAAAGCTCTTTCGTCAATGGCCCCTGAACAGGTCCTTGCTGAAGTGGACAAGGCAAACCTCAGGGGCAGGGGCGGCGCCGGATTTCCTGCGGGCATAAAATGGAGACATTCAAAAAAATCCCCTATTAAGACAAAGTTCGTTATCGCGAATGGAGACGAGGGCGACCCCGGCGCATTTATGGACAGGTCGGTCATGGAGGGCGATCCTCATAGCCTGCTCGAAGGGATGATGCTTTGTGCTTATGCCATTGATGCGGGATATGGAATCATATATGTCCGTCATGAGTATCCCCTGGCGGTCAAGAACCTCGGCATCGCCATAAAACAGGCGGAAGAGATGGGACTGCTTGGCAAAAATATCCTCGGCACAGGATTTGATTTCACGATAGAAATCAGGGAGGGCGCGGGCGCTTTCGTATGCGGTGAGTCTACAGCGCTGGTCGCATCCATTGAAGGAGAAAGAGGATTCCCGAGACCGAGACCTCCCCGGCTTTCGGAAAAAGGAGGAGGGGTCTGGGGGTATCCTTCAAATCTGAATAATGTCGAAACATATGCCTGCGTTCCTTCGATCATAGAAAAAGGAGCTGAATGGTTTCTCGGCATCGGCACGCCGGCTTCATCGGGTACAAAGATTTTCGCACTTACCGGAAAGGTTGTGGACACCGGACTTATCGAGGTGCCTATGGGGATAACCCTCAGGGAGATCATATTCGATATAGGCGGCGGCATCCTGCACGACAAGAAATTTAAGGCGGTCCAGACGGGCGGGCCTTCCGGCGGTTGCATTCCGGCCCAGCACCTTGACCTGCCCATTGATTTTGACTCCCTCGCAAAAGTAGGCTCCATAATGGGTTCGGGCGGAATGGTGGTAATGGATGAGGACAACTGTATTGTAGATGTCGCAAAATTTTTCCTCTCCTTCTGCCAGGCGGAATCCTGCGGCAAATGTTATCCCTGCAGGATCGGGACTTATCAAATGCTCCAGTTACTCCAGAAAATAACATCGGGGCAGGGTGAGGAAGGCGACATCGAGAAACTGGAGAAGCTCGGGCAGCTTGTAAGAAAAGGCTCTCTGTGCGGTCTCGGCAAGAGCGCTCCTAATCCGGTGCTTACCACCATCAGGTATTTCCGTGACGAGTACGAGGAACACGTTAGGGATAAATATTGCAGGGCCATGGTGTGCCCCGGGCTTGGGTTATTATCGATAAATACCGATATATGCTACCAGTGCAGGCGTTGCACGCAGGCATGCGCATACGACGCTATAAAGGAATCCGGAGAGGGGTTATTTTATATCGACCAGGTTCTCTGTCAGAGATGTAAGGCGTGCTACGCCGTATGTCCGCTGGGCGCCATAGAAATAAGAGAACAGCCTGTGCTCGTCATAGACAAAGAGACATGCTACCACTGCGGTAACTGCAAGGACGTATGCAGAGTCCATGCAATAAAGCAGACTTCAACAGGGTTCGTGATAGACCGGAGTCTCTGCAGGAAGTGCGGTGACTGTTATCGTGTATGTCCCATGGGCGCCATAAGATACGAGAAGGCGGGAAAGGTCTTGAAGAGCGAAAAGATTCAGCCTGCGGCGATAACCGAAGGGAAAGAGAGAAAAGCTGAAGATATCAGGCTCGACGACATAAGAAAGGAAGCCGAAAAGAAGGCATGTTCCGTTCAGAAGGTCCTCCGTTTTGTCGAGGAATTCATTGAAGGCCCAATGTGCGGCAAGTGCTTCCCCTGCTCTCTCGGAACCGAGGAGGCGAAGATCAGGCTGATCAGGCTGAGCCAGCACATGGGAAATGCGGGCGAATCGGATATACAGGCTCTTAAGAGGATCGGTCTCAGCATGTCGGAGGGCGCATACTGTAAGAAAGGAAGGGACACCGGGAAGTTTATTCTTGAGACACTCGGTGCTTCAGAGGAAGAATTCAGGCTGCACCTCTCCGGCGTCTGTCCGGAAAAAGAATGTGTAAGTCTCATAGAGTACATAATCAACCCCGACCAGTGCATTAAATGCGGGAAATGTTTGGCGGCGTGCAAGTATGATGCGATGACGGGTGAGGCGACCGGATACACACCCTTCGGGATAAAGCAAGAGAAGTGTACGCGGTGCGGTGAATGTGTGAAAGTCTGTCCGACAGGGGCGCTGGAGATCATAACGACCACAGCGGACGAATCGGGCCATGAACAAAAAATTCCTGCCATAGAGGTGGTGTAGATGGAGAAACTCGTGAAACTTCAGATAGACGGGACAGAGATTGAGGCGAAGGCGGGCATGAACCTTCTTGATGCGGCAGAGCTTGGAGGCATTCACATACCGCACCTCTGCTATCTTAAAGGCATGAAAGGTATCGGGGCGTGCAGACTTTGCCTCGTCGAGGTTGAAGGGCTGAAGGCGCCTGTCATAGCATGCAATACAAAGGTCAAAGACGGGATGGTTGTAAATACGAAGACCGACCGGGTTCAGGAAATCAGGAAATTTGTCATTGACCTTATCCTTGCCATACACCCGCTCGATTGTATGACCTGTACAAAGGCGGGAATTTGCAACCTCCAGAAATATGCCTATGAATTTGAACTCAAGGATACATCTTTCGTAAGGAAAAAGATGGGATACCCCATAGATGAAACTAACCCCTTCATAAAAAGAGATCCCCTTTACTGCATTCTCTGCGGGCGGTGTGTAAGGGTCTGCAGGGAACAGGGTACGAAGGTCCTCGAATTTATCGGCAGGGGCATCGAGTCGGAGATCGGCACCGCTTACAACAAGCCTCTTGTAGAATCGGGATGCACCTTCTGCGGCAGCTGCATTGACGCATGCCCTGTCAACGCCCTTCCCGAAGCCGACAGATGGCGCAAGGGCAGGGAATGGGAGTATGAAAAAACAAGGTCTGTGTGCCTGTTATGCGGAAACGGGTGTGACATCATTGTGAGCACAAAGGAAGGTACGATCCAGAAGATAAATGCGGGCGCTGAGGCAGGCTCGGCGGAGAAATATATCTGTGCCTACGGAAGGTTCGGCTATGACTATATCGACTCTGAGTCCAGACTCACGGTCCCTCTGAAAAGAGTGGGCGGCGAACTCAGGGAGACCACGTGGAAAGAGGCCCTCACAATAGTTGCGGACAAGCTTAAGAAAGCGGACGGGAAAGCAGGGTTTGTGAGCGTCGCGGGTATCACCACCGAAGATGCATTGACCCTGAAAAGGCTCGCTAAAAATGTTGTAAAAACAGATAATTTCGATACGACGATGAGCCTCTATGCCGACGTTCATTCTTTAAGGAATTCTCAAAGCGCATATATCAATAAAGCGGACGTCATTATCCTGGTCGGCCTGAATCCGTCACAGTGGGAGCGGATATTGCCCGCTCTTGATGCCTCTGTGAGAAAAAAGGCCGACAGGGGAGCTAAGCTCATAGTCATAAACTCCTCCGACACGAAGATCGAAGAAGCGGCCGCCCTGAATCTTAAGGGAGACGAGGCAGCGGTTCTCAAATCTATTGCAAAGGTTTTAATAGATAAAGGGTTGAAAGGTGATAATAATCTGGGGTCTTCTGTAGCGGACGCAATAGTCACTGAGGAAATCGAAAAGGCGGCGGGACTCATTTTAGGTGCGGATGAACCGCTTATCTTTACCGCTCCTTCCCTGTTTGGCGCTTCTGCCAATATCGCGCTTCTGAAGGGGAAAGTCATCGCCGTAGGCCTTGAAAGTAATGATAGGGGAATAGCCCTTATGGGCCTGGCAACAGAAGGGAAAACTTATCAGGAGATGGCCGGCGGCGGAATGGAGGTACTTTATGCGGTCGGTGAAGTTCCTCTCTCCAACAGACCGAATACGGGTTTCTTAATAGTACAGAATTCTCATCTTACGGACCTGGCGCTCCAGGCGGATATCGTTCTTCCTTCAACGACATTTCTCGAATCTGCAGGCACGATAATAGATTACATGGGAAGACTGAAGCATCTTAATAAAGTGACGGAACCTAAGGGACAGTCAAAAAGTCACGCCGATATCTTCGTTACTCTTTCAAAGATTATGGGAAAGCCTATAAAGAGGCCGACAGAGGCGGAGGTCAAGAAGGCATTAACAGTGAAGACGAAATTAGCATTCGTTCCTTTCCTCAAAAAGGAGGGGCTTGATGTATCTCCCCAAGAGATAATTGAGTCTATAAATGCCTCTATTTTGCGAGGGAGAAGGCTCTCCTGGCTTAAAGAGGTTATGGGAGTTGCGGTTTAAACACGGAAAAGTTCGTTAATCCCGTTTGCCTTATATCTTAAAAGAAAGAGCTTCATGTTCATTCCGGCCCCATTCAAGCCGCCCCATAATATTTCTCCCTTCGGCCCGAGATTACACTGAATATATAAAACCGTGCACTCAGGACAAGGCTTGAAGTCCGATAAACTGCTTGAATATACGAGGATTTTGATGTATATTAAGTGCATTTCCCGTGGAGGGAAAAGTGAAAACCGGGCAGTTCATATTTTATGCTAAAATATATTACAATTTTTGGACGGATGCGGAGGAAAAATACTAATGGCTGATACAGTAGAAATAAGGTGGCATGGAAGAGGAGGACAGGGGACGGTCACAGCCGCCAAGGTGCTTGCAGACGCCTGTTTGAGCGGGGGGAGACACGTTCAGGCATTCCCTGAATACGGCCCTGAAAGAGCCGGAGCCCCGCTAAGGGCATATAATAGAATAAGTTCAAAAGAACTGAGGATGCACTGTCCGGTTCTTAAGCCGCAGATTGTGAGTATCGTCGATGCGACTTTAATCGACAGCGTTAATGTTACTGAAGGCGCTAAGGCGGATACAATATTCGTTGTTAACACATCAAAAGATCCTGCGGAAATAAGGACAAAGCTTAACGCAGGAGCCGGACAAAAGGTTTTTACAGTTGATGCAACAAAGATTGCCCTGGAGTGCATAGGAAGAGCTTTGCCTAATGCCTCCATGCTCGGCGCCGTCTGCAAAGTTACCGGGCTTGTCGGCCTCGAACATCTGCTCGAAGATGTCAAAAAAAGCTTTGGAAAGAAATTTTCCCAGAAGATTATAGACGGCAACCTCGAAGCAACACGTCGCGGATATGAGGAGGTAAGGGAAGGATGAAACTCAAGGGATGGAAAGAGGTAACGCCAGGGGCCGTAATACTCGACGCCGGCAACGCTGCAGAGTTTAAGACAGGCTCCTGGAGGTCCTTCAAACCCGTATGGGTGGAAGAAAATTGTATACAATGTCTGTTCTGCTGGATCTATTGCCCTGATATGGCGATAAAGGTAAAGGACGGCAAGAGGGCAGAATATGACTATGATTATTGCAAGGGTTGCGGAATATGTGCCCTTGAATGTCCGGGGAAGAAAGGCAAAAAAGCCATTATTATGGTTGAGGAGGGGAAATAATGGCAAAGATCGCTGCTGTAACCGGGAACGAAGCTGTTGCAAATGCTCTCAGACAGGTGGATCCCGATGTCTGCGCAGCTTATCCCATAACCCCCCAGACGGACATGATGCAAAGATTTTCCGGGTTTGTTTCGGACGGTCTTGTGAAGACAGAGATTATTCTTGTCGAAAGCGAACACAGTTCGATGAGCGCCTGTGTCGGCGCCTCGGCTGCCGGCGGTCGGGTTATTACCGCAACATCGTCACAGGGGCTTGCGCTTATGTTTGAGATATTGTTTATCGCTTCGGGATTGCGGCTGCCGATAATTATGCCTGTAGTAAACAGAGCGCTTTCTGCCCCGCTGAATATTCACGGCGACCATTCAGACGCCATGAGCGTCAGGGATTGCGGCTGGATTCAACTCTGGTCCGAGAATGCCCAGGAAGCTTACGACAACACGATACAGGCGTTCCGCATCGGTGAGCATATGGACATCAGGCTGCCTGTTATGGTCTGTCAAGATGGGTTTATCATAAGCCATTCCATAGAGAGGATAGAATATCTGGAGGATGAGGAAGTCAGAAATTTTGTCGGCGAATTCAGGCAGTTGAACCCGCTTCTTGATCTTAAACATCCGGTAAGTTACGGCCCTTTAATACTGCCTGATTATTATATGGAATATAGAAAGGCACAGGACGAGGTCGCATCCGGGGTCGCTGATATCACATTGGCTGTTGCAGCTGATTATGAAAAGTTGTCCGGCAGAAAATATGGTTTGTTCGAAGTATACAGGCTTGAGGATGCGGAGATCGGACTGGTTATCCTGAACTCGGCGGCAGGGACTTCAAAAGATACGGTTGATGAATTCAGAAACAGGGGAATCAGGGCAGGCTTATTAAAGCCCCGCTTATACAGGCCGTTCCCTTACAAAGAAGTCGGTGAGGCGCTTAGGCACCTGAAAGCCGTGTGTGTCCTCGACAGGGCAGATGCCTTCGGCGGGTCTTACGGCCCGCTGTTTATAGATATAGCATCAAGTCTTTATCCTTATCATGAAAAGCCGATCCTGATGAACAGAATATATGGCCTTGGCGGAAGGGATTATCTGCCTGAGCATGCAGAGCTCGTACTCAACGAGCTCATCGATATAGCGAGAACGGGAAAGGTTGGGAGTTTTAAGGAATATATAGGAGTGAGAGAATAATATGCCAAAGGTACTGACTTTAAAGGAACTTTCAAAAAAGGAAGAATTGTTGACGGGAGGCCACAGGATGTGCGCCGGGTGCGGCGCTCCTACAATCGTGAAGATGGTTCTTTTAGCTTCCGACTATCCTCTCATAGCCGCGAACGCAACGGGATGCCTCGAGGTTTCGACATGCATATCGGATTACACTGCATGGAAGATTCCATGGATACATAATGCCTTCGAAAATGCAGCCGCTACGATCTCGGGCGTTGAGACTATGTACAGGTCCCTGAAAAAACAGGGGAAGATGGACGGGGAGATTAAGTTTATATCCTTCGGCGGCGACGGGGGCACTTACGACATAGGACTCCAGAGCCTTTCGGGCGCAATGGAGCGCGGTCATGATATGCTGTATGTCTGTTATGACAACGGTGCATACATGAACACAGGGATACAGCGTTCAAGCGCCACACCTTTTGGCGCGGACACTACAACAAGGCCCGCCGGGCGCCTTGTCCCGGGTAAGACGGAACAGAGAAAGGACCTTACAAAGATTATGGCCGCACACAATATACCCTATGCGGCCCAGGCTTCGCCTAGCCACTGGATGGACCTTGTCAAGAAAGTACGAAAGGCGCTTGATATACACGGCCCGAAGTTTATTAATGTAATCTCTCCCTGCAACAGGGGATGGAGATCGAGGACCGATGATTCGATAATGTTGAGCAGACTCGCAGTAGAAACCTGCTGCTGGCCGCTCTATGAGATAGAGAACGGCTCAACGAAGATAACTTTCAGGCCCAAAGAGAAAAAGCCTGTAGTGGACTTTCTTAAACCCCAGGGAAGATTCAAACATCTCTTCAAACCTGAAAACGAGGAGTTGATTAATAAATTCCAGGAAGAGATAGACAGGGAATGGGAAAGGCTGCAAAAGGAGGAGACTTGTTTTGCTCCTCAATCATAAACCCTTAATTAAGACTGGATGGAGCAATGAGCGGTTCTGACCTTGTGATGTATGAAGAGGAGTTCAGAAGGATAGAGGCGGAACTCCAAAAACTGCGTCAGCAGTCGAATTCCAAGGTCGTCTTTCTCGTCGACAAAAACGGCCAGTTGATAGCGTCGGCCGGAGACACACACGAGATCGATACAACATCGCTGGCATCTCTCACAGCTGGCAACATTGCCGCAACAAGCGGTATTGCGAAACTCTTAGGGGAAAAGGAATTTACCATCCTGTTCCATGAGGGAGAAAAAGACAATATCCATATTTCTCTCATCGGGCAGAGGATTATCCTGGTTGTCATATTCGACAGCAGGTCGTCATTGGGGCTTGTCAGACTGCGCGTGAAGAAGGCGGCGGAAGCGCTGTGCGCGATCTTCGAAGAGATTACCCGGAAGATCGAAAAGGAAAAGGGTGAAGGGAAATTAGAGGAATCTATTTTTGCAGAGATAAGCGATGAAGACATTGACAACCTCTTCAGGTAGGTGCACGCTACGTGTCCTTTATAAATTACTCCTCCCGTGAAATAAACTGCAAGATCGTTTACTATGGGCCGGGGCTTTGCGGAAAGACCACGAACCTCCAGTATATCTATAGGAGGACCAACCCCGGACAGAAGGGAAAACTCATATCCCTTGCCACGGAAACAGAAAGGACACTTTTTTTCGATTTCCTGCCTTTATCCCTTGGCGATATAAAAGGCTTCAGGATACGGTTCCATCTCTACACAGTGCCGGGGCAGGTCTTTTATGCCGCCAGCAGAAAGCTGATCCTCAAAGGCGTTGACGGTGTAGTGTTTGTTGCCGACAGCCAGGTGGAGAGAATGGAATCCAATATGGAGAGTCTCGATGATCTTATGATAAACCTATCGGAACAGGGATATGAACTTGAGAGACTTCCCTTCACAGTACAATATAATAAGAGAGATCTGCCCAATATTATGCCACTCGGGGATATGGATAAAGTCCTGAATCCCAGGAAAGCGCCGCAGTTCGAAGCTGTCGCAGTCACCGGGAAAGGCGTCTTCGAGACCCTCAAAGCCGTCGCCAGACAAGTCCTTTTTGAGTTGAAGAAACATTATTAAGGACGAGGTCTTCACTCCTGTAAAAATCTTGCGGTCCTTTCGAACGCATTCGGTGTAATTTCCTTTTTTCATTTCTACGGAAGGGCATGGAGGGGCGACGGTCCCTCTTGTAATTATTATGGGCATATGCCTATAATAAAACCGTAGAGAGTGCATGAGGAAAACGGACCGTCAGGTTTAATGATGAAGACGAATATTGAGGAATTTTCGGCCAAAGAGAAGATGGTTCAGTCGGTGGCTACCAAGATTATTCTCGACAGCATCGCGGACGGCGTCTTTACCGTAGACAAGGACTGGAACATAACCTCTTTCAACCGGGCTGCGGAACGCATTACGGGAATTTCTTCCAGGGGGGCCATAGGTCAGAAGTGTTTCGATATCCTGCATGCCGATATCTGCCAGACTGCCTGTGCTCTCCGCAGGACCCTGAAGACCGGCAAAGAGATCATCGATCAGTCTGTGAACATCCTGAACCGGGAAGGAAAGGTTATTCCAGTATCGATAAGCACAGCGGTTTTAAAAGAGGAAAAAGGAAATATTGTCGGCGGAGTAGAAACTTTCCGCGACCTCTCTGCCATAGAGACCCTCAAGAAAGAAATCTCCCGTCAATACTCGTTTGAAGATATTATCAGCAAGAATTACGAAATGCGGGCAATATTCGATATACTTCCGAATATCGCCGAGAGTGAAAGTACCGTCCTTATTCAGGGGGAAAGCGGAACGGGAAAAGAGCTGTTCGCGAGGGCGCTTCATAACTTGAGCGGACGGAAAAAAGGGCCGTTTGTAGCGATCAACTGCGGCGCATTGCCTGACAATCTTCTGGAGTCGGAACTTTTTGGCTATAAGAGAGGGGCTTTTACAGATGCCAAAAAAGATAAGCCGGGACGGTTTGCTCTCGCAGAGGGCGGGACTCTCTTACTGGACGAAATCGGTGATCTCTCACTCTTCCTCCAGGCCAAGCTTCTTCGTGTGTTACAAGAGAGAGAATACGAACCCTTAGGCGCAACTACATCGGTAAAGGCAAATGTGCGCATCATAGCGGCAACAAATAAGAATCTCCCGGAGATGATCAATCAAAAAAAATTCAGAGAAGATCTCTTCTATCGCCTCAATATAATAAAATTGGAACTTCCTCCACTGCGTAACCGGAAAGAAGATATCCCGCTTCTTTCCGACCACTTTATAAAGAAGCTTAATTTCAAAAAAGGCAAGAATGTTGCGGGGATCTCAGATGAGGTAATGAGCCTTTTTATGACTTACGATTTCCCCGGGAATATCCGGGAGTTGGAGAACCTGTTGGAACATGCCTTTGTTATGTGCAGAAGAGGGGAGATAGCCGTTGAAGATCTTCCAGGGGAATTCAGAGAAACCGTAATCACACCCAAAGACGGCGGCGATAATAATATCTCTCTGCAGGATCGCTTTAAACGGTCCGAGGCGGTCATAATAAAAGAGGCTTTGAAAAGGAACCGGGGGCTTCGCAGGCAAACAGCTAGAGAGCTGGAGATAGATCCGAGCACGCTCTGGAGAAAAATGAAGCGGCTCGGCATAAAAGAATTGTGAGCATATTGCAATAGTGCATTATGTTTTAGCACTCAATTGCACTTTAGCAATGTGGATTCGCGCTCCTGGTTCTATACCCTTCAATCAACCTTATGAATTTATTGGAAATATTTGTTCTATCTCTGGTGGTATTGTTTTTGCGATTATAGGTTTAGTTTTTTGATGCGGGTTCGTAATGCCATTGCGAGGAGCGAAGTGAAAAGGCAACTCTTCCCTCCATGGATTTTGCTTCGCTCGCTTGCAATGGTAAGTAAAAGAGCGTTTAGGTAAAAATTCAGTCTTGAGGAGTTATGTGATGGACAAAGTGAATGAAGAAAAGGGAGTCGGCGACACCTGCCCAACCCGCAAGCGTGTCAGCAAAGATGACGTTGAAGAGCTCAAAGAGAAGCTTATGCTTGATCAGAACATTTGCGATATTGACCACAAGATAATGGTCATGTCGGGAAAGGGCGGCGTAGGCAAAAGTTCTATTGCGGCGAATATTGCTGTAGGTCTTTCTCTGAAAGGGAAACAGGTAGGACTCATGGACATTGATATCCACGGACCGAGCATCCCGAAGATGGTCGGCCTTGAGGGGACACCGCTGAAACAGTCTGAAGAAGGATTAATGCCGGTTGAATACAGCAATAATCTTAAAGTCATGTCCATAGGGTTTCTCATCCGTGACCGGAAAGATGCGGTCATATGGAGGGCGCCGCTGAAGCACAGTCTTATCAGGCAATTCCTGACCGACGTCAGATGGGGAGAACTCGATTATCTTATTATCGATTGCCCGCCCGGCACCGGAGACGAACTGATCTCTATCGCCCAACTCCTTGAGGGAGCAGACGGCGCTGTTGTAGTCACCACACCCCAGGATGTGTCGCTCAACGATGTCAGGAAATCAATATCGTTCTGCCGCCACGTTCAGCTGCCTGTTATTGGTGTCGTAGAAAACATGAGCGGCTTTGTCTGTCCGAATTGCGGCGTTACCATCGATATCTTCAAGACAGGAGGGGGAGAAAAAATGGCTTCGGAAATGGGGGTGCCCTTTTTGGGCAGGATACCGATAGACCCGAAGATAGTCGAACACAGCGACAGCGGAAGACCTTTCCTTCAATATGTCACCGGATCTGAAACAGCAAGGGCATTTGAATCTGTTATAGGCCCTCTTTTAAGTCTGGACAAAGAGAAAGAGAGAAAATAAAATGCCGATTTATGAATATCTCTGTGACGATTGCGGAAGACGATTCGATATCAGCCAGTCAATGCATGATCTTCAGATCAATGTTTGTCCTGAATGCAAAGG
The DNA here is from genome assembly GCA_963716185.1 of Thermodesulfovibrionales bacterium. Lineage (GTDB taxonomy): Bacteria > Nitrospirota > Thermodesulfovibrionia > Thermodesulfovibrionales > SM23-35 > CAVZMO01. Next base: position 1,004,164 of record OY970295.1, on the reverse strand, counting down.
GAATATGCGGAGAATCATTTCAGGGGGAAGCGGCTTTATTTTGAAGAGGGCCGCTTCCGAACCTTCTCTTCAGCCGCGTTGCGGGAAGAGCGAAACTTGCTGTGGCAGCAAAACGCCCTGTGAGACGCCTTCCTGTGAATCCGGATAATAAGAGAGTCAAAGTCAATCCAAAAAAGTTATGGGCGAGGACGGAAAGAAGGTTGCGCTATATTCGATATTCCTTAATATAGGCCTCGTTCTTGCGAAAGGCTGGATCGTATTATTGTCGGGGAGCACGGCTGTCCTGGCCGAAACCATCCATAGTTTTACAGACGTTATTGGAAGTTTAGCCATCTGGGTAGGGATAACTATCTCATTGAAAAAATCATCTTCGTTTCCATGGGGACTCTATAAAGTAGAAAATGTTGCCGCTATTATCTCGTCGTTCTTTATTGTACTTGCGGCCTATGAGGTAGGAAGGAATGTTCTTTTCTCCGGTGCAAAAGGAATTACAAACATAAGCGTCTCAATGGTAATACTTTTCCTTATGACTATACCGATTTTTCTTTTCGGCAGGTATGAAAAGAAGAAAGCATTGGAGTTGAATTCACCAAGCCTCAGGGCCGACGCACAACATTGGGTGACAGATATTGCACCTATAGGCGTCGTTATCGGGGGGCTTGCAGGCGCCATGATATATCCTCATGCCGACAAGATAGCCTCGGTCGTCATCATTATATTTGTCTTGAAGTCAGTCTACAGAATTGCAAGAGACTCCATGAAAAGCCTCCTCGATGCGTCTGTCGATGCTGAGACTATCGAAAAGATGAGGTTGATTGTCGACAGGTTCAAAGAGGTCGAGGAAATAACGGAATTAAATGCACGAAATTCCGGAAGGTTTATTTTTGTACTCCTTAATGTGCGGCTCTCTGTAAAAAAATTTAAAGAAGCTCATGAAATTGCCAATACAATTGAACAGGAAATAAAAAAAGAGATACCTTTTGTAGATAGAGTCACCATTCACTATGAACCCGCGGAAAAAGAATTTATGCGATATGCCGTACCCCTCGAAAACAGGGAAGGAGAAATCTCGGAGCATTTCGGCAGTGCCCCATATATAGCCTTCTGGAATAAGAACTTTAACGGTACGGTCGGGTCTCAGGAGGTAATGGAAAACCCTTTTGTTAATATGGAAAAAGGGAAAGGAATAAAACTGGCCGAATTCCTTATTGAGCATGGAGTTGATGTCCTTTACGTAAAAAAGCCTTTTGAGCACAAGGGACCTGAATATGTTTTTTCAAATGCCGGGGTGGAAATCAGGATCACTGATCTAAGAAACCTTGGTGATGTCATAAAAATGAAAAAAGAGGAGACCCCGTGAAAGATTTTTACGGCAAGGTAATCAGGTAAAAATAGTCAAATTTGAATCCTGTCTGTCGGGCCGAATTGCCGGTGAGAAGTAAAAAAGAGCCGTATTAGGGTGTCAATCGCCTTTTACTGTGTGAGCAGAGACTCCAAAGGTTCGGATTGAGAAAACAATAATTGCGGCCCACGGTGGAAAAATCTGGGCAGAAAGCAGTCTCGGGAAAGGCAGTACGTTTAGCTTAAATGTCCCGAAGAGGGAATAAACGATGATATATAAACTTTGAGAAAAGGAGAAAAACATGGCTAAGAAAATAGTGGTCGACAAGGATCTTTGTGAAGGATGTGAGACCTGTGTGTCTTTATGTCCTGATGTTTTTGCAATGGCTGAAGACAGCAAGGCATATGGCAAAAATCCTGATGCCTGTAATACCTGTGACTGCCAGGAGGCAATTGATTCATGCCCTGTTGGGGCAATAAACTGGGAGGAATAGGTTTTTTAGGGTCAGAATGACAGAATGTGATGGGCTTACAATGACAGTTTGATAATCCTCCCTTAACCCCCTTTAGTAGTGGGAAATCGGGGGATTTGTCTTTCCGAGGAGCGTTAGCGATGGAGCGCTCTCCTCTATAAAAGCCAATAAGGTCAATAACATTATATGTTATTTTGGATAGATGCGATGCCAATTATATTATGGATTATGATCTTCGCTCTCTTAGGGAGTGTCGGATCAGTAGGCGGAGCCGCATTACTGTTACTTTTTCCGGAAGGGGTGAGAAAAACACTCATACCATCTCTTGTCAGTTATGCCGCCGGGACATTACTCGGTGCAGCCTTTCTCGGCATGATACCTCATGCGCTGGAGCATACTCCTGCTTCCCCTATACTCTCAACAGCGCTGACAGGCATTCTCTTTTTCTTTTTCCTCGAAAAGCTTTTGATCTGGCGTCACTGCCACGAGGATGAATGCGCCGTGCACGGTACCGCAGGCCCTCTTATTCTATTCGGAGATGCATTTCATAATTTTGTTGATGGAGCCGTTATCGCCGAGTTTAAGTGTGAGCATCGGACAATTTCTTTTGTTATCGGCTGGCGTAGGAACTATTTGGTTTTTCAAGCATTGATAGAAGGAAAGTGACAGCATAAATATTTTAGCAGGGTTTTGGTTTTTGCGTGAGCTAAATCTAAGAAACCTTTAAATTTGAATATGGGAGGTGGAAACATGTTGTCAAAGATACCGTTAAACCTTGATAAAGTGAAAAAAGAGGATATCGACAAGGAGATATTGCGGGCTGGTATAATCGCTGAACTCGACGCCGTAAATCTATATGAGCAGATGGCGGCGGTTACGACAAACGAAAACATAAGGAATATCCTTTTAGACATCGCAAAAGAAGAAAAGACCCACGTCGGTGAATTTCAGGCACTCCTGCTTCTACTGGACAAAGAACAGGAAAGAGAGTTGGAAGAGGGGAAAAAGGAGGTAAAAGAGATAACGGGAAAATAATAATGCCGAAAATTGAACCGTTCGAAAAATATGAACAGCAATATGAAGATTGGTTTGAGAAGAACAGGTTTGCCTATGAGTCTGAACTCGCGGCGATAAGGGCTCAATTGCGGGAAAGCGAAGATTGTATTGAGATCGGTGTCGGAAGCGGGAGATTTGCATCGCAGTTGGGGATTAAGCTTGGCGTTGAGCCGTCAAAGAAGATGAGGGAGCTTGCGGAAGAGCGGGGGATAAAGGCTCTCGACGGTGTGGCTGAAGCACTTCCCTTTGATGATTCGGCATTTGATTGTGCCTTAATGGTGACTACGATATGCTTTTTAGATAATATTGAAGTTGCCTTTAAAGAAGCATACAGGGTGCTGAAGCCCGGCGGTTCCCTGATAATCGGGTTTGTCGATAAAGACAGCATAATTGGAAGACTGTATCAACGACAAAAAGAAAAGAGTGTTTTTTATCGGATAGCTATTTTTTATTCTGTGGATGAGGTCATTTTGTATCTGCGGAAGGCGGGTTTCAGCGACTTCCATATGTCCCAAACGATTTTTCATTCCCTGTCGGAGATAAAGGATATCGAGCCTTTAAAGGAAGGCCATGGTGAGGGTTCCTTTGTTGTAATAAAAGCGGTGAAGGGAAGTCATATAGAAAAGAAGGATATTTCAGAAAATAGTCAATAATGGAGTTTACACACTAATTCTGTTATAAATAAACTATGAAAATTGAAGAATGCCAAATTTATGAAATCGTCAAAAACAGTCTTCCGATAGGATTTACTCTGGTTGACGAAGAAGGGATGATTATCGATTTCAATCCCGAGGCCGAAGTAATTACGGGGTACCTGAAAAGTGAAGTTGTCGGTCAATCTCATCTTGAGATTCTTCATGGCACGTCTGACAGGGAAGCATGCCCGCTGTTTCGATACGCTCTTCAGAAAAGACAGCAGACGGCCGCGGTGGAGACAAATATCAAGCAAAAAGGCGGTGAACTGATCACGATAGTTGCTTCGATCTCGCCCCTTTTTGATGAGAATAAGAATTTCATCGGAGGGATTGAACTGTTCAGGGACATTACAGAAATCAAGAAACTGGAAAGAGAGCGGAAAAATATCCTTCCCATGTTTGCTCACGATATGAAACATCCTGTGATTACTGCCGGAGGTTTTTTATCAAGACTGCTTCAAGGGAAAGCAGGCCCTGTTACAGAGCCTCAAGCGAGCTACCTGAACATCATAAAGGACGAGCTGCAAAAAGTAGAGGAGTTGATAAGCGATTTTCTCGAATTTTCCAGGTTTGAAGCAACGGAATACAGACCGTTAAAGAGTTCCTTCAATATAGAGGGGGCCGTACGCCATCAAATAGAAATAGCCGGATTGGATGCAGATAAAAAGAACATACAAATCTTTTTTGATTATTCGAACACCTTAATCCCTGTAATTAGCGCTGACGGAACAATGATAGAACGTGTTATTGCGAATCTGCTTGATAATGCAGTGAAATACTCGCCGCATGATACGAAGATATCGGTGAAACTGAATGACTGGAATCTGGAAGTGCAGGTCCAGGTGCTTGATGCAGGCATCGGCATTTCTGAGGAGCATCTCCCTTATATCTTTGATGCCTTTTATCGTGTGAGCAGAGACTCTATGGGCTCAGGCCTCGGACTTTCCATAGCAAAGGCGATAATAGAGGCGCATGGCGGGAAGATATGGGTAAAAAGTGCGCCAGGAAAGGGGAGCACATTCAGTTTTACCCTGCCTAAAAACGGGGGATAATGAAAGGGCCAATAGACCTTCCGGGGACATTGCTAAAGCATATGACATCTGAAAATCAAACATGAAGGCATTCGGTCCGGTTCCATCAAGACGGTTAGGACGCAGTTTGGGTATTAATAATATTCCTCCAAAGGTCTGTACGTATTCCTGTGTATATTGCCAGATAGGCCGCACCAGGAAAAAGGAGGTCAACCGCATTACGTTTTATAAGCCGGAGGCCATAATGAGGGAGGTAGAGGAAAAGATAGAAAAAACCTTAAAAACTGGTGAGTCTGTCGATTACCTTACCATCGTACCTGATGGCGAGCCTACTTTAGATGCTAATATCGGTCGGATGATCGAACTGCTAAGACCGCTTGGGATTAAAATAGCGGTGATTACCAATGCTTCTCTCATCTGGCGCGAAGATGTCAGGAATGAATTGAAGAAGGCGGATTGGGTTTCCATGAAAGTTGATTCCGTAAAGGAAAAGATTTGGCACAGAATTAATCGCCCGCATAAAAGTCTGCAATTCTATGAAATTTTGGATGGAATTCTAAACTTTTCGAGTGATTACTGCGGAGAGATGACAACAGAGACAATGCTCGTAAAAAACCTTAATGACAGTGAGGATCATGTCGAAAAGATTGCTGACTTTTTGGCTCAGGTAAAACCCTTAAAGGCTTATCTCGCAGTCCCCATAAGGCCGCCAGCAGAGAAGTGGGTGCAGCCTTCTGGTGAAGAGGTTATCAACCGCGCGTATCAGATTTTTAGCGCAAAAATTCAATGTGCGGAATGTTTAACAGGGTATGAAGATAGCGCCTTTACTGTGACAGGAAATATTGCGGAAGACGTATTGAGCATCACCGCTGTACATCCTGTGCGGGAGGAAGCTTTAAGAAAGTGTCTCTTGAAGGCCAAGGCTGACTGGAGTATTATTGAGAATTTGATTGATCAGAAAGAAATCGTGGAGGCGGAATATCGAGGGAAGAAATTCTACGTCAGGAGTATCCATTGGCATAGGAGGTAGAGGGCGATGATAATTTGATGGAAACGGTGAGAAATTATGTCATTTAACTCAACAGACTATATCAAGAAGTATGAATGTACCCTCAAGAAGCTTCAGGATGCTCATCATTCACAATGCATTTTTCGACACAATCCACCCGTCGACAACTTGCGATTTTCCTTCTCGGAGGACGGGGCTCTAACAGGCAGCTTTGTTTGTTCCACAGAACATCAGAGCTATAATGGTATCGTTCATGGTGGTATTATTGCCGCTATTATCGATGCCTCCATGGCACAATGCTGCATGGGACACGGGATTGTTGCCTACACTACGAATTTATCTATCCGCTACCGAAACCCCGTCAGGATCGACATACCAACTTCACTGGAAACAAGGATTGTCGACGAAGCTCGATGTGTGCTTTTTTCGTTGGAATGCCGCATCATGCAGGAGGGCCGTCTGCATGCGGAGGCAAAAGGCCGTTTCTTTAAAGCTCATGGAGGATTCTCTTCCGGGAGCTGACGCAATAGCCCCGCTGCATGGATGGCAGGGATATTGAAACCTTTTATCCTTACTTTTCAAATAATCGCATAATCGCACCTTGAGTTCATTGTGATATTGCATTCCATATTTGCAATCCATTGCAAATATGCATTATTAGATTTGTAGGCTGTCATTATCTTTATCCGCTAATGTTTTGATTAATCTGCATATTTCAAATAATTCTTTGCTGGTACATTGTTTGCAAATATATTTTTGTTATGAAAATAGCCATCCCGGTTTTCGAAAGCAGGATTTCGCCCCGGTTCGATTTCGCCCCCGGTTTCGGGTTATATGATATCGAGGGTGAAAGGATAACCGGAAGCAGGGAAATTTCCTGTGAGGGATGGAGCGACAGCGAGAGGGTCTCAAAATTAAAGGGATTCGGTGTCGATACCTTAATCTGCGGCGGACTCCCGGGATACCTTCAGAGCATCTTGACGAACAGCGGAATCAAGGTGATCCCGTGGGTAGCAGGCGATATCAACGATGTGTTATACCATTTCCTGCGGGGGCAGCTGAATTCAGGGATGGTCATCTGTCCCGGGAGAGGGAAACGACGTAGCTGCAAGAGAGCGCAGTGGGGAAAACCTTAATAAGAGTGCAAAAAGGAGGTAAATCATATGTCTAACGGAATGGGTTTCGGCAGGGGTTTTGGATTCAGGGGGTATTCTCCTGTATGGCCGTATGTGGGCCGTGGAAGAGGAGGTCTTCCCCGTTGCATGGCTTTAGGTCTTCAATATAGCCCGCAGGCAATAGGACAACAGACAGCAGAGCCTGTAACCGAGATCAGCCTTTTAAAAAATCAGGCTCAAAATCTTAAACACCAGCTTGATCTGATTGAATCAAGGATCAGAAACCTGGAGCAGAAGAAAGAAGGTAAAGAACAATGAAACTCTGTATAAGTTCCACGGGAACGAATCTGGAAGCATCTGTTGACCCCCGGTTCGGGAGGTGCCAATACTTTCTATTCGTTGACACTGAAACGATGAATTTTCAGTGCGTCGGGAACCCCGCATTCGCGGCTGGAGGAGGAGCAGGTATCCAGGCGGCCCAGCTGGCAGTTAATAGAGGGGCGAAGGTTATTCTCACGGGAGATGTCGGGCCGAATGCCTTTCAGGCCCTTCAGGCCGGGGGGGCCAGGATCGTAACAGGCGCCCGGGGTTCGATAAAGGATGCAATTGAAAGATTTAACAATGGTGAACTCGGATATACGGGATCCCCTTCGGTTGAATCGCACTCAGGGATGAGGAGGTGAATACTATGCCAAGAGGTTTAGGAATGGGGTCTCCCGGCTCAGGTCAGGGAGGCGGACAGGGATCAGGGAGAGGACGGGGCAACTGCCGGGGAATGGGAGGAGGCAGGGCAACCGCCGGTCCCGGTGGAGAATGCATATGCCCTTCCTGCGGAACCACGGCGGCGCACCAGGCCGGCGTTCCATGTTATCAGTCCAAGTGTCCCAAGTGCGGGACAAATATGGCAAGGAAGTAGAGGACCGCACTCTATGGTTATCTCTATAGCAAGCGGTAAAGGAGGAACCGGCAAGACCACTGTTGCGGTGAGTCTTGCCCTTTCGGCAGGAGCGTGTCAATTTCTTGATTGTGACGTGGAGGAACCTAATGCCGCCCTATTTTTGAAACCGTCGATTACCAAAAAGACGTCTGTAAATGTATTTGAACCCTGGATAGACGAGTCAAGATGCACGTACTGTGGCGAGTGTTCCAGGATCTGTGCCTACCATGCGATTGCCGTCTTCGAAAAAAATGTCCTTGTCTTTCCTCCGCTTTGCCACGGCTGCGGCGGATGTATTATGGTGTGCCCTGAAAAAGCGATCGCGGAAGGAAGAAGAAATATAGGATTTATTGAAGAGGGCTTGAGTAATTCCATAACCTTTATTCAGGGCATCCTGAATGTCGGGGAACACATGGCAACTCCGGTAATCAAAGAAATGAAGAAACTCATGAGAGAGGATACGGATGTTATTATTGATTCGCCTCCGGGCACTTCCTGCCCGGTGATTGAAAGCATCAAGGGAAGCGATTTTGTATGTCTCGTTACCGAGCCGACGCCGTTCGGCCTGAACGATCTCAAGTTGGCAGTAGATGTAGTAAGGGAACTGAAAATACCCTTTGGCGTGATTATCAATTGCGACGGCATCGGGGATGACAGGGTGGAACGATATTGCCGGGAAGAAAATATTCCGCTGCTCCTGTCTGTACCGTGGAGTAGAAATATTGCCGAAGCATATTCCAAAGGGATACCCGCGACTGACATATTGCCTGACCAGTTTCGTTTTCTTTATCAAAGAATAGAAAGCATCGTCGGGAATAAAAGGGATTTCGGGGTGCAGTTGGAGACTTTGAGATGAAACAGTTGACCATTATAAGCGGTAAAGGGGGGACCGGCAAGACAACTTTGACTGCCGCATTCGCCCATCTTGCCGATCACGCGGTGATAGCTGATTGTGATGTCGATGCAGCCGATCTCCACCTCATACTTACACCGGATATTACAAAACAGGAACCATTTCACGGAGGCCAACTGGCTTCTATTGACAGTGAACGATGTACCCTGTGCGGATTGTGTGAACAGGAATGCCGTTTCGGGGCCATCAAAGCTTTCAAGGTCGATCCTTTTTCCTGCGAAGGCTGCGGCGTCTGCGCATATATATGTCCGGAGAAGGCTGTTTCGATGGAGGAAAGGCTTTCCGGCTACTGGTTTGTTTCTGATACAAAAGAAGGCCCGATGGTACATGCACGGCTGGGCATAGCTGCGGAAAATTCCGGGAAGCTTGTCTCGATGGTACGTCAGCAGGCCAAGGAACTGGCTGAAAAGGAGAAGAAGAACCTCGTTATCATTGACGGTCCGCCCGGCATAGGTTGTCCGGTGATAGCATCGATCGGTGGTGTAGACCTTGTCCTTATTGTGACAGAGCCGACCCTTTCGGGACTCCACGATTTAAAAAGGATCCTCGAAGTGGCAAATCATTTCAATGTCCCGGCAAAGGTATGCATTAACAAATGTGATATCAATCCGGAAAATGCGCGGACCATTGAAAGTTATTGTGAAGAGAAGGGGATTGCAATCGCAGGGAGGATCCCATACGATCCGGCTGTGACCGGGGCGATGATGAATGTCCTTTCGGTAGCGGAATATCCCTGCGGGGAAGTGACCAAGGAAGTAACGAAGACATGGAAGAAGGTGGAAGAGTATCTCTTTGGAGTCAATAAAACGAAATGTTCATTTTGAAAATTAAAAATTGCCGGGTATTTGTGAACCCATTGGTTGCCGTTGTTGAGATGGTTATAATTTTCTGTCTTTTACACGCCATCCCGTCTGTCGCCGACCTTAGACTGCATTTTGTCGATTATTTGATTATTTCTTTTCTTGTTTTTGCCGGTTCCATTGGCTCCCTGTTTATGCATGAATATGCACATGTGCTCGCAGCACTCTTGATGCGGTTGCCAATTAAAGGGATCACCATATCAGTATTCGGAGCTTACACCTCAGTAGACGGCCAGCCATCTACACCAAAAGAGGCATTTGTTATTTCCATTGCAGGACCTCTCATGAATATTTTCATGGGAGCTATTTTTTATGCAGGTCATATCGCCTTCCAGCAATTGGATATTGCCGGTACAGTATGCTTTTGCCTGGCTGTTTTCAATGGCATCTTCAGCGCTTACAATTTGCTGCCGGTCATGCCATTGGATGGCGGCTTTATTGTGAGGTCTGCATTCTGGACGGCAAGCAGGGATTGGGGGTGGTCAACCCGAATATCTTTCAATATTGGAACCGGCGTTATATTGATCTGCATCGTGACGGGAATCGTAAATATATTTATACACAACCCTGTCATGGGTGTTTTTTTTCTTATTGTAGGGATAGGTCTTTGGCAAAGTGAAAGACTGGCGTATCAACAAATGTCAGCGGCCAGATTCTTGAGCATGTTGAACCCGAAGCACCATTAGAGAGGATGTGACACATATGCTTTCCGGGGAGAGACTGGACATCCTGGATTGGGACCGGGAACAGGAAGAGCGAACCTCGGCGGGCGAGATCACAATATCTCTGGATAACCAAAGAATGGAAGATTGCTCTTGTAATTGTTATGGGCATATGCTTATAATAGAAAAATGGCGAGGCCGAAGAAATTCAGATGTGTCAAGTGCAAGCCTGATGCGACGTATTTTAAGCCGCGAGGAATTCCGATGACCGAACTCGAGGAGGAAGCCCTTACTATTGACGAACTTGAGGCGATCAGTCTCGCCGATTGTGAAGGGCTCTATCATGCAGATGCGGCAAGAAAGATGGAGATATCGAGGCAGACGTTTGGGCGTATCCTGAGCAAAGCTCACAAAAAAGTTGCCGAGTGCCTTTTAAAAGGTAAGGCGCTCAGAATAGAAACAAAAGAAAAGGAGAAATAAGATGAAAGTATGTTTTCCGGTTTCAAAGGTTGAAGGTATGAATAGTACGGTGTATGGACATTTTGGTTCTGCTCCCGCGTTCATTGTTGTTGATACCGCAAATAGTAGCGTTACAACGATCAACAATGGCGACCAGGACCATGAACACGGCCAGTGCAATCCGGTGAAGGCGCTGAACAGCCAGCAGATTGACGCACTTGTGGTTGCGGGCATCGGAGCAGGCGCCCTGACAAAGCTGAATGAGCAGGGTATTAAGGTTTTTCAGGCGCAGGCCCAAACAGTAGAGGAGAATATCCTTATGCTGCAAGACCGGAATCTTCCGGAGTTCTCTGTCCAGCATACTTGCGCCGGCCACGGCCATGGAATAAGCTGCGGACATTAGTCGCCTCTTAAACAGGGGCGGTGTAATAGTAACCCTTCTTGTCCTCCCCTTATTTTAAGAGTTGAACATTGGATACAAATATTGCTGGATGCGGGAAAACTTATTTTTGCTGGAGAAAGATGTCAGAAAATTCTCCCTTAGAAAAGGGGGATAAAGGGGGTTGTAAAGCGCAAAATGAAGAAGAAAGTAAGAAACAACCCCCTATGCCCCCGTTATTAAGGGGGAATTTGTTCAACAGCTTCCCGACGTTCCCCCCGTCCAGCGGGACTCATGGGTAACGTTCAGTTTAGGTTAAGAGAGGGGGAGTTACAAAAGATAATTTTTAAGAGGAGATTCTTATGGCAAAGGAAAAGAAAAGAATCGCGATTTTAGCCTGCAAGAACATCAAGGGCGTCAGTTGCGTAGGCGGTTGTTTGAAGTGTTTTAAAGGGATGGCTGAGAAGGCTGGTGAGTATGAGCGGTGGAAGGATTACGATATCGAAGTAATAGGCATGGACGACTGCGGCGGCTGCCCCGGCGTGATAATACCAAAGCTAAAGCTTATGGCAGAGATGGGTAAATTATACGACAGGAATTTTGATGCTGTTCACCTGGGAACCTGTGTAATGACGGCTGCGCAAACAGCTCAATGCCCGATTGACGTTGTAGAGCTTAAAAATATAATCGAGGAGAAATTCAAAAAAGAGGTAATCTTCGGCACGCATCCTTATTAGCGGATGGTATGGGTTGCGGGAAGGTCTAATTATCATCTCATATATAAGTCAGGAGGGAATTAAATATGAAAAAGGGGCTGGTTCTCCTATTGACAGCGGCATGGTTTATCACTCTGGGGCTGTTTGTAAATGCATATTCCGATGATGTCAAAAAGGAAGATTGTTTTTTTCTTAAAAGTCTTCATCACACCATAAAGGGCATGGCATACTGGTATGATAAGAACAACGGAGGCGTAGAAACGCTCACCGGTATACCTTATTCCAGCTCTAAACTTGATTGCCTGAACTGTCATGTGAAGTCGTGCGATGCTTGCCATAAAACCGCCGAGGGAGAGAAGTCATTTTACACAGTGAAGGCTGCTGCTAATCAGGAGATGTGTTTAAAATGCCACAAGCGCGAAATGAGTATCATGAAAATGGATAAAGACACAGGTCAAGAGGATGTCCATTTTGCGAAAAAAATGGAATGTAAGGATTGTCATACTGCGAGAGAAGCTCACGGCGACGGCATTGAATACAACTCGATGAAACAGACCGGCGCTATGGATGCGAAGTGTGAGAATTGCCACAAATCTGTTCCGCAAACTGCATCGCACCAAATCCACAGGAATAAATTGGATTGCGAGGCATGCCATGTAAGGCATGTGCTCAGTTGTTCCAACTGCCACATGGAGACGCTCGTAAAAGAAGGCAAACGCGCATCTATCCCGCTCACCGGCTGGGTCTTCCTGATGAATTACAACGGCAAGGTTACGTCGGCGGATATGCAGAGTTTTGTTGTAAAGGATAAAAGAACATTTCTCATGTTTGCCCCCCAAAACAGCCACTCTATTATGAAGCAGGGAAGAAAATGTAACGATTGCCACGGCACAGACATCGTGAAACAGATCGAAAAAGGCACGCTGAGACTAACATGGCTTGAAAATAGTGTTGTGAAAAATGTCAAAGGTGTTATACCGGTTGTGGACGGAGTAAAGTATGAATGTGTCTATCAAAATCATGAAAACGGAAAATGGATGCCTATAGAAAATCCCCCGGCCCCCATGATCCATTATGTCGGCTACGGCACCCCTTTGACAAAAGCTCAGTTAAACAAGATGGCTCAGCTTATGGGAAAGAAATAAAAAGGAACTAGAAGTCTCAATAAACCAGGAGGATCAGATGGAACTGACTGATATAATGTCACTTGAAAGATGGCTGGTTATACCCGATCGTCTCCATGAGAAATTCGGATTCAACGGAACAGTGTATAGAAAAGATAATTCTGTCCTTGTCAAATCTGGAGGATGGGCTAACAAGGTCTGTCCTGCCATCAAATCGGGAGATTCGGTTGTCGTGTGTTCGTCTGCTCAACAGCGGCTTTCGAAGATTGCTCAGGAAAAGAAGGACTGTGTTGTGGACGAGTGCGATGCAGGGTTTATCAAATTCTTGATGCCTCTTTACGTCAACAGCGAATTCGTGGGTATGATCGGCGGGTGCGGATGTTTGGCGATAGATACGGAAATTGACGGGTTCCATATCAGTAAACTTCTCAACGAGGAAGATATTGCTGATATTCTGAGTTCGACGAAGCATATTTCCAAAGATGCTCTGCGGGAGGCTATGCAGTTTGTGCAGGAACAAGCACGGGAAATCGTTGCTGTGACTGAGCGATAAAGCTCTCTTGCTTTGGCATAACACTGAAAAGTGCACCAAATAAGCCTTTTTACTCAGGTGCGGCCTTATTTTATCCTCATTATGGCGTCGGGATGCGTAACTACTATGACCGGGCAGAGACTGTCCGCACTTACCTGTTCGACGGCGCTCCCGACATATGCCTTTCCCCCTTTTTCCTTAGTGTGGGAGCCCATAAGAATCACATCCACATCCCTGTCACGTGCGAATTTAAGGATTTCCGAATGAGGCTCTGCTCCTTCCCAAACGACATACTCGTAATTTAATCCCTCAAACATTTTGCAGAATTCCCCCATCTTCTTCTGAGTTGCTTCAGTCTGGGCACCGGCTTGTGAAGCAGTCACCATATGAAATGCGAAAAGCTTTGCCCCGTATTTCTGGGCCAATTTTGCCGCAAACTCGCATGCATATTTGCAGGACTTGGAGAAATCGATAGAGGTCATTATTTTCTTGAAATTCAGTTTTTCCTGTGGTATGAAACGACCTACGATCATTACCGGGGTCGTGGTGTGCAGAATTACGTCTTCAACGGTATTGCCGATAGGTATGCCTATCAATTCATTTTCTCTTTCCGGCTTTCCTGCATGAGGGCCAAGAACGATCAAATCCGCCCCGATCTTTCTCGCCCATCTGCGGATCTCAATACTGGATTTCCCATAAGCTATATCAATCTGGTAGTTTCCATAGGGCTTTAGGGCACCTTCACATTTCTTATCCAATTCCAGTTTCACCGCTTCCCTATACTCTTGACTCGCTGCGGTATCTTCGCCGGTTTTGAAGTGTTTAACACTTTCCAACGGTCCGCATTCATGAAAATAAGAAGGTTCCAGCACATGCAGAACAAAGAGCTTCCCCTGATTCTGTTTTGCGATTCCGAGAGCTGCAACTACTGCCGCATCGCACGCCTCAAACATATCCGTCGCCGTCAAAACTCTCTCAAACATTTCTATCCTCCTTAAATAAATTTGTCTTGTAATGACGGGATATTCTTAAACATCTTTGAACAAATGATACCACAAATCCGGGATCTTAAAAAGCCGGTGTCTCTATGATCATTAAAGGTATGAATTTTTAAGTTTACTGCCTTGATAAAACCGGGAGACTCCTGTAAACATTCTAAACATCTAATTTGCTTTATTACTATTTTTAAATTTCTGAATAGTAACAATCTGCAAGCTTAAATTTTAGGTGCAACTTCATAAAAAGAGTATTGACTTTTTTGGAAGAACTGTGATAATTTTTTCTACCAGTGATAGAAGTTTAAGTTTTTTGTAAGGGTGTTGGAAAACCTGTTTTTGTTGGGAGGAATAATTTAAGATTGACATTTAAACTCATATCTATGGATATAATCGTTCTTTATTTAAGAAGAGAAGGAAGGAACGCCATATGAGCGAATCAGCAAATTGGGATTGGGATACAAAAGAAAAATTAGTTGCAAATATAAATGATTGGAAAAAGAAGTTTCCAGCTATTCGTGAACTTGTCCCCAGTGATGATGGCGAGAAAATAGCCACCATAATTAAAACTGAAGATAAAAGATTTAGCACATGTGTAAATGGAGAATCGTGGGAAGAAACCTTCGAGAGGGTATACTCGCTCAAATTCAATCCGGATAATCAGTTGATTTCACTCGCATTACGAAACTACGAATGGTCGGTAAACGTCGGCTACGAGATGTGGGAAGAAAAATTTGATTATATATGGAATCTGACACTCAGCCCCGACGGGAAGAGTATTGCAGTCAATATCAGAACAGGAGAGATGACAAGTGGAGTTTGTTTGAACGGTAAAACATGGGAGAAAACATTTACTGAGGCAAGGGATCTCGCTATAAGTCCCGATGGAAAGAGGACCGCGTCGCATGTACAGGTAAAGACACGTGCAGAACTGGACATTCATGGGTTTTTGAACAAACTTTGGACAGTTGCAGTAGATGGAATTGCATGGGAAAACACTTTTTTGATTGCCTGGGGTGCGGTTTTAAGTCATGACAGCAAACATGTTGCGGCAACTGTAATGACAGATATGTCCCAATATACTATTGCTGTGGATGGAACCCAGTGGGAGCAAGTGTTTGGCGCTGCATGGGAACCAATTTTTAAGCCTGGAACTGCTGATGTTATCGCTCCAGTGCAGACGCCAAAAGGCTGGACTCTGGCGTTAAACGGCAAACCGATGTGGGGTAATTTTTCTCAGGTTTGGAAACAAGTATTCGCCGGTGATGGACAAAAATTAGCTGCTGTTGTTGCTGTCGATGTTGGAAAATGGACAATAGCAGTTGATGGTTCCCCCTGGAATGCGATATTTAATCAATGGGTGTCAGTTCCTGTATTCAGTCCTGATGGAAAGAAAGTTGCGGCTGCTGTAAAGAACAAGAACAGTTGGACTATTGCCGTAGATGGTTCCGTATGGTCGGATACATACGATAACATATGGGACCCCGTTTTCAGCCCTAATGGCGATAAAGTGGTTGCAAAAGCAGAGAAAAAAGGTGAGTATTTTGTGGTTGTAAACGGGAAGGTCGGCAAGCAGGGATATGAGGCTTTGTGGAAGCCTGTTTTCAGTCCGGATGGGACAAAATTATTGCTCCGGTGCATGAATAATGGCAGATATTACCGTCGGGTGGTTCCGGTAAATGAAGTATAAGAGAGGGAGCAGGAAATGTATGACTTCATAAAAGATCCAACACTATATAATCTTGCGAGAGGACCTTTAGTCTGGATTGCATTTATTGTATTTATTGGAGGAAGTATCTATAGGGTAAAGTCTTTTATAGATTTAGTAAAAAAAGATAGAACGATTATGCCTTTTATAAGCCTCAAATATACTCTCCGGTCGCTTCTTCACTGGCTTATACCTTTTGCCAGTAAGAGTTGGAGGAGATACCCGGTAGTGACTACGGTAACATTTATTTTCCATATCGGCCTCGTTATTCTTCCCCTTTTTGTTCTCGGGCATATCGTCCTTGTCAATGAATCCTGGGGTATCAGATGGTGGAATGTTTCTGAAGGATTTGCTGATTTTATGACCGTGGTCGTAATGATTTGTTGTGTGTTTTTTTTCTTGAGAAGGCTTTTTGCTCCCAAGGTCAAGTTTGTTACTTTTGGGGATGACTATTTGATGCTGGCAATTTCATTCCTGCCGTTTCTTACGGGATTTTTGGCATATCATCAGGTATTTCTCCCGCCCAAGATTATGACTATACTTCATATGCTTTCCGGCGAAGTAATGCTGATTGCCATACCGTTTACAAGGTTAGCGCATATGTTTTATTTCTTTTTAACGAGATCGTTTATGGGGTCTCAATTTGCACTTTGGCATACAAGAGACTGGTAGTGGTTTTTTGGAATAGAGGAGGATAAGAATGGCAGTGAAGAACGCAGCAAAAGAACCGGTAAAAGAAAAGATAATAAGCAAGGATTTTAAGGAATATGTCAGAGAACCCATTGCTGATAAAGGTCTTGACGAAACAATAGCAAAACTTACCCCGGAAAAGATAGAAAAGACGATAAAGGCAGTAATAGGCGGTCGTTCTGCAAGGATCAAGGCAGTGCTTGAAACCTGCATCCATTGCGGTCTGTGCGCTGAAGCATGCCAATGGTATCTGTCCAATGACAAAGACCCGACCTACGCGCCGGTAGCTAAGATGAGGATGACTATATGGGAGATGCTCAAACGGGATGGGAAGGTTGATGCGGAATTCATAAAACAAAGCGCACGAATAGTTTTCACTGAATGTAACATCTGTCATCGGTGCAGCTTGTATTGTCCTTATGGGTTAGATATAACTTTTATTATCGGGATGGTCCGTCGTATCTGTTTCCTTCTCGGGGTTATACCCCAGCGCCAGATGGATCAGGCTCAAGCTCATATTGCTACACAGAATCAGGTCTGGATGTCCCAGAATGACTGGCTTGATGCCGTACAATGGATTGAAGAAGAGTCAGGCGCTGATTATAAAGATCTGCGCATTCCCATTGATAAAGAGGGAGCAGAGGTTATGTTTTTACCTTTGGGCGCTGAGCCGAAAACAGGAACATACCACTTAGAGCGCACAGCGAAGATAATGCTTGCTGCAGGGGTAAACTGGACAGTACCCGGAAAAGATACTTGGGACTCTAGCAGCATGTCCATGTTCGTCCGTGACTTAGTGACAATGCAGAGGATTGTGCGTGGACTATACGAAAATGCAGCCCGACTGCGAATTAAAACAATGATGTTGACTGAGTGAGGGCATCCTCGTTTTGCCACAAGTTTTGTGGCTCCTCCGATGCTGGGATACAAAGAGCTGCCCTTTGAAGTGAAGCAGACCGGTGAAGTTTACTATGATCTCCTCAAGAGTGGAAGGATAAAGATAGATCAAAGCAAAAAGATTAAAGTGCCTGTCACTCTCCAGGATCCATGCAACATTATACGGAGGGCAGGGGCAGCGGAGAAGTTCAGATACTTCGTCAATGCTACGTGTGAAGATTTCAGGGACATGACGCCGAACCGGGAGCATAATTATTGCTGTAATGCGGGCGGCGGGCTTGCCGCACTGTCCAATTGGGCCGCGCACAAGGCCAGAGGAAACAGGGTTAAGGCTGAACAGATAAAGAGGACAGGTGCAAAGATTGTAATCACTCCTTGCCATAACTGCAGTACCGGTATCAAAGATATAATCAAATATTGGAATCTCGGGGTAAAGAACATGTTTTTTGATGAAATATTGCTTGCGACGATGGAAATTCCTGAGCATTTAAAAGTATGACAATAACCCAGGAAGGGATACCGTTATGACTAAAAAGTTATTGTTCTTCGTATTGTGTGCATGTTTTCTGTTCTTGATTATCAGCGGATTGCGCGGAGTCTATTCTGTAGAGAGTCCTGCAAAGGATAAGAAGGCTGTTGAAAGCAAGCCTGCCGGACCTGCTCCTAAAACAGATAATAAGATAGCGATCGCTCATACCGAAATCTTCGGTCCCCTGGAGCGGCCACAGGTAATTTTTGACCATCAGAAACATGTCGAGGCCCTGAAAAAGGAGGGCAAGAAGGAGGCGGAAACGTGTACGACCTGCCATCCTGTCGACAAGGAAAAGGACCTTATCTTGTTTGATTTTCCCAAGAAAGTAAAGGGCAAAGGCAAAGATGCCGTAATGCGCGCCTACCATGACGAGTGTATTACCTGTCATAAGGAGAAGAGGATAGAAAAGAAGAAGGCGGGTCCTGTCGTATGTGCGGATTGTCATCTCGAGAAACTACGAAATGCAAAGCCCGATCATCCGGTATTTGAATTTGATTATCAGCTACATGATACTCATGACAAGAAACTAAAAGAAAGAAATATTAAGGAGACATGTCAACGCTGCCATCATATTTTTAATGAAGAATTAGTCTACGAAAGAGGAAAAGAGTGGTCGTGCTATTACTGCCACGATATCACGAAGAAGACAGGTCCTGTGTTGGCTGCTGCGACGCGGATTACCAGGAAAAAAGATTTCAACATAAGCAGAGTTTCCCACATAAGATGCCTGAACTGTCACCTCTATCTTACCCGGACAGAGAAACCGGATCCTACAGGTAAGAAAAAGGAAGGCCCTATTGTGTGCGATAAATGTCATACCGGAAAATACAGAACAGTCGCGGAGCTTGAAAAGGTGCCTCGTCCTGACGCCTGTCAGCCGGTTAAACCTTTCATAGATATCGAAAATGCGAAGTTAAAGGGAGTCTCGTTTGACCATAAGGCTCATGAAAAGAGTTCCAAGACATGCCGAGGATGCCATCACGAGACATTAACTACCTGCAAAGAATGCCATAATCTAATGGGGAAATCCGACGGGAATTGGGTTAATACTGGGAACGCCTATCATGATATATCTTCGGGTAAAAGCTGTGCCGGTTGCCACGCGGTCAAGCAGAAGGAAAAGGATTGCGCGGGGTGTCATCATGCAATATTACCGATGAACCTGGAGACTGACGGTCCGAAGAAAGACAGTTGTGCCCGCTGCCATACAGGGAAAAAGGAAGGTCTGCCTGGCCCCCGGAAACTCTCTATTGCTGATCTTGAGAGAGAACTTGAGAGAGAAAAAGTCAAAAAAGAGGTTGAGGTGAAAGTCTTGGAAAAAGAGTTCAAACCTGCTAAGTTGCCCCATTTTAAAATGCTTGAAAAGCTGGTTAAGATATCAAATGACAGCAAGATGGGGACTTATTTCCATGCGAAGATGCAGACCATCTGTGAAGGGTGTCATCATCAGAGCCGCGCGGAAGCTGAAGCAAAGAAAAATACGCCGCCGTTGTGCAGAAACTGCCATTCGATAACTTTTGATCCTGTGCACATGAACAGGCCGCGCCTGCTGGCAGCTTATCACCGCCAGTGTATCAGCTGTCATGAGAAGATGAAGCTTGAAAAGCCGAAACAATGTAAGGAATGTCACGAGGAAAAAGCTGTGCGGCCCAAATATGTCGTTCCGAAACCCTTAAGCTACGATGACTTGTTAAAGTGAGGAGAATAGGAAATGCATCTTTATATTTTTGAACAACTGTTTTCGCCAAAAGGTTATGAATACACGATAGCGGTATTGGCTGCATTTGTATTCATTTTTTTCTATTCCGTTTTGATCACGAAGAGATAATAATTGGCACGGAGGCTAATCTATGGGAATTAGCAGGAGAAATTTCTTGGGGCGGGTGGCTACCATTGCGGGAACTGCCATATTCGGCAGAAGCACGACAGCCCATGCGTCGAATACGGCAAATGAAAGAAACTGGAATCTGTGGTATAAGAAGCTGCCGCCTGTAAGTGAAGAGCGTTACGGCGTGCTCGTCGACACAACTGTCTGTATCGGATGCAGAAGGTGCGAGTGGGCATGCAACGAGTGGAACAAAAATCCAAACCCGCCGATAGAAGAGTTTGAAGGTTCGGTAAATCGGAAGAACTCTGTTTTCGATACGGTAAGAAGGATGCATGCGGAGAACTTTACGGTGGTAAACCGGTTCATCAGCCCTCAAGACGGAAAACCTATATATGTAAAAAGGCAGTGCATGCATTGCGAGGACCCGGGATGTCTGTCATCATGTTTCGTCGACGCTTACAGAAAGACAAAAATGGGGCCGGTTTTGTACGGCCAGGGTCTTTGTGTCGGATGCCGCTACTGCATGGTTGCCTGTCCTTTTGATGTTCCTGCTTATGAATACAATGAACCCCTTAATCCGCAGATTACCAAATGCACCTTCTGTTTCGACAGAATTACCATGGGCAGTGTGCCGGCTTGTGTTGAGATCTGCCCGGCCCAGGTGATGACATTCGGGAAAAGGAGTGATTTGATTAACCTCGCCCATAAACGGATCATAGATAATCCGGGCAAATATGTTGACCATGTTTACGGGGAGCATGAAGTCGGCGGAACGAGCTGGATGTACCTGTCTTCTGTCCCGTTTGATCAAATAGGCTTTAAGACAAACCTTCCGGAGACACCGATACCCAATTTCAGCAAAGCGTATCTCTTCGGGGTCAAGATGTTCGAAGTAGTCGGCGCATGGCCTCTTGTCTTTGGGGCCTATTATGCGATATCAAAGGCTCGCAAGAAAACAAAAGAGAGCCATGAAACATCCTCTGAGCAGAAGGGAGAAGGCCATGGCGCAAAACACTAATTCGTGGGTGAGAGAAAAAATATTTCTTGGAATGACCCCTCGGGATTATATAATCAGTCTTTTCAATGTTCCCAATTTGATCGCAGGGGTCATAGTAGGTCTGGCAGTGGCGGTAATGATTTGGCGGCTCTTTTTCGGACTCGGCGCAGCGACACACCTGTCGGATGAATATCCCTGGGGGTTATGGATAGGATTTGACATCCTTGTTGGAATTGCCCTTGCGGCCCCGGGTCTTGCCCTCGGGACGGCGGTTCATCTTTTCGGTATGAAGCAGTATCATCACTTTGTGCGGCCAGCCATTCTTTCAAGCATGCTCGGTTACATCTTCGCCGTAATTGCGCTTCTCTTCGACCTCGGTCGTTATTATCGCATGCCCTATCTCTTGTTAGGGTCGTGGGGATTTTCCTCGATCCTGTTCCTGATAGGCTGGCATTTCTTTCTTTATATCAATATTTGTCTCATCGAATGGAGCCCTGCCCTGTTTGAATGGCTGAATCTGAGGAATCTCCGTGAGTTCTTTAATAAATTGGCCATCTGGGCTACTATTTTTGGGGTAATCATAGCCGGTGGTCATCAGTCTGCACTCGGCGGTTTGTATCTTCTTGTCCCCGGCAAACTCCATCCGCTCTGGTACTCGAAACTACTGCCTGTTTATTTCCTTCTGTCGGCTATCTTTGCGGGCATAGCCATAGTCATTGTTGAAAGCACGATTACCCATCGTGTTTTTAAGAGCCAGATTAAGGACTTTAGTCAGGCCGACTTTGACAAGCTGACCATTGGCCTCGGTAAGGGTGCAGCGTCTGCCATGGTCATCTACCTTATACTGAAAGTGCTCGGCATCGCCGATGCCGACAATTGGGAGTATCTGAACACCCCATACGGCTACTGGTTCTTAGTGGAACTCGTCGGCTTTGTCCTCTTTCCGGTTTTCCTCTTTACCTCTGCCGCCAGAAACGATAATGCCAAACTTGCTCGGATTGCGGGTTTCATAACCGTCTTCGGAGTTATATTAAACCGGCTGAATGTATCCGTAATTGCTTATAACTGGGATATACCGGCTTCTATGAGGTATTATCCGAAATGGTCTGAGTATGCATTGTCCATCGGGGTTGTTACTATGCTGGTGCTTGCCTATCGCTGGATTGTCAACCGGATGGCTATTATGCGGGAGCATCCTGATTACGAGTCATCACATTAAGAAGTGTCTGTTTATAAACGGTCTTGCTGTCAACCTGAATTTGTCGGGGTGACTCTGAGCGAAGAGTCGTATCAAGTTCAGGGGCCTGATTTATATCAGCTAATCCGACGAGTCGAATAACGCAGTACTTTTAGCCTTCATTAACCCAAAAAATGTAATTCACCAAATAACCATGGGAGGCATAGTTGCAGAAAAAGCTTGACAGCAACTCCTTTGTGGGCGGTCAGATATCAAGGCCGCCCGGATATTTTTATTCAGAAGAAAATATATGGTAGAAAACCCAAATTCTTCATTGTAAATGTTTTTCTGCAACTATGTCTGCCTGAATTGTGATCAACCGCATTTTTCGGGTTAATAACTGAAATTAGTGGCGAATGCTAACCGGCGGATAACAGTATTCGAGCTCATTATGGGGCTATCGCCCTCCGGGGTAAATTCTGTTCCGATAAATCTTCACAGAAATTTAAAACCGCTCAATACTGAATCCGCCATCAGGACTATAGGATTTATCAATTAAGTGGGTTAGGAGATACTGTCCCACTGCACTATGATTTATTCTTTTTCTTCTTTGGTTCTGCTTTCTTAGTTTCCGGCTTTTTTGCTTCAGGCCCTGCCGGCTTTAAGATGACACTTTCAGCTATATTTTTACCGCCGACCCTTGTATACTTTGCAACCACCTTATCACCCGTCTTTATATCAGCAAATGTCTTCTTCTCGTCCTTCTTAGAAATTTTTGTTCTATTATCAACAGTAACGACAGATTCTACGACCTTGTCTCCGCATCTCTTTGTTACGGTGATTGACATGGCACCGGCATTAATTGCCTTCACTTCACCGGTAATTTGCTGTGCTTTTGCTGCAACGGGCAGTGCAGAGGGAACCGGCTCTGTTTTTTTCTCTGCGTCTGCAAAGGCTATCGCCGTTACGGCAAATAGCAAGATTAAACATAATAGAAAAGTTTTAATATCCTTCACTGAGATCACCTCCCTTCATTATTTTTTATTTTGCAACGTTATCTGCTCCTTAATATCTTCGTTTTTGGTAGAGAGGAAAATGATGCAATCTTTGCAGCTTTTGTTCGATTTATGACTGCATATGGTCTGTTGCAATTCCCAGCAGGGCTTTACCCTGTCCACATAGGCAAGACATTTTGCTTTTCTGTCTTCGGGACAGGCGGTTATCTCCCAACACGGAGCGTAATCCAGGAGCTTCTTTATCCCTTCAATACTGATTTTCTTAAAATGTATCAATTCTCTGAGACAAAGAAGCCATCTGATATCATTTTCCGAGTAGAATCTGTTTTTATTTTTCCTTGACGGTTTAATTAAACCGTGTTTTTCATACAGGCGCAATGTCTGATTTGTCGTACCCATCAATTCCGCTACAATCCCGATAGTGTAAAGAGGCATATCCTTTCTCTCTTTTTCTTCAGTGAATTCTATTTCCCTTCTTTCTTTCGCCATAAATGTATTTACCCTCAAAATTGTTTCTATCTATATTAAAGTATTTTTTAAAGAGAAAATGCAACTAACATATAATATAATTAATTAAAGAATTCCTCGAAGTTCTGCTGCGGGCCGTTCACTTGGAAAAGTATCTTTTTTGGCAGGAAAGAACGTCTTATTGAAACTATGGACATCTCCGCCGCATTTTATGGTACAATTATTTAACTTTTTTTAAAGGAGCAATAAGGGTTTATGAAGATTTCTGGAGCCGAGATATTGATTGAATCTTTGAAAAAAGAAGGTGTGAAGCACATTTTCGGATATCCGGGAGGTGTGATTCTGAATATCTTTGACCTTCTTTATGATGACAAGGATATACAGTTGATCCTCACGAGGCATGAACAGGGAGCTGTTCATGCTGCCGACGGATACGCGCGTTCTACCGGGAAACCGGGTGTTGTCCTCGTAACTTCAGGTCCCGGAGCGACAAACACAATTACGGGGATTGCCACTGCCTCCATGGATTCGATACCGCTTGTCGTATTTTCAGGACAGGTCCCGACGATGCTGATCGGAAATGATGCTTTTCAGGAAGCCGATATAGTGGGAATTTCGAGGCCATGCACGAAATATAATTATCTCGCAAAAGATGTGAGAGACCTCTCAAGGATCGTAAGGGAGGCGTTCCATATCGCAGTGACAGGGCGTCCCGGTCCGGTGCTTATAGACCTTCCCAAGGACGTGACAGCCTCAAAGGCCGACTTTGTCTGGCCTGAGATTAAAATCAGGAGTTATAACCCGACGTATGAAGGCAATAAGTGGATGATAACGCAGGCGGCGAATCTGGTTGCAAAGTCAAAGAAGGCGGTTATTGTCGCAGGCGGCGGCGTTATACTTTCGGGAGGCTCTAAAGAACTCAGGGAATTTGCGGAACACACCGATATCCCTGTTACTATGACCTTAATGGGTCTCGGATCTTTTCCGGGAAGCCATCCACTCTCACTGGGCATGCCGGGAATGCACGGTACATATTATGCAAACAAGGCTATACAGGAATCCGACCTGTTGATCGCAATAGGCATGCGGTTCGATGACAGGGTGACAGGAAAGCTCGATGCCTTTGCCCCTCATGCAAAGATAATCCATATCGATATCGACCCGACCTCGATAAGAAAGAATGTGCCTGTAGACGTCCCCATTGTGGGTGATGTTAAAAAGGTCCTTACAGTACTGAACAAAGTTTTGAAAGAAGATATTAAAGAGCAATGGGAGGAAGTCCGCAGGGCATGGTTGAAGCAGATAGATGCATGGAAGCGGGAAAGACCGTTAACATATATATACAGTGATGATGTGATAAAGCCCCAGTTTGTTGTCGAAAAGATTTATGAACTTACTAAAGGAGATGCTATCATCACCACCGAGGTCGGCCAGAACCAGATGTGGACCGCCCAATTTTACAAATTTGACAAACCGAGAACCCTGCTTACATCAGGCGGACTTGGCACCATGGGGTATGGTTTCCCCGCGGCGATCGGGGCGCAGTTTGGCCATCCTAACAAGCTGGTGATCGATGTTGCAGGGGATGGAAGTATACAGATGAATATCCAGGAACTGGCGACGGCTGTGATCAATAAGCTGCCTGTAAAGGTCGCTATCCTGAACAATCACTATCTCGGCATGGTAAGACAATGGCAGGAACTTTTCTATAATGAAAGATATTCATATACCCATCTCGAGGTTGTTCCCGATTTTGTGAAGGTCGCGGAGGCATATGGCGCTGTGGGTCTCAGGGCAACGAAACCGAGCGAGGTTGAGCCTGTTCTGAAGGAGGCATTTAAAATAAAGAAGACCGTGTTTATGGATTTCATCGTGCACTGGAAGGAAAAGGTCTATCCCATGGTGCCAGCCGGTGCGCCGATAGACCAGATGTTGTTTGAAGAAGTAAAAGAGAAGTCCGAAAAGAAGCTTAAGGCTGTGAAATAACGATTGCAGGTAGTATGCGGGTGTCTCTGTGAACTAAATATTTGTCATTCCCGCAAGCTAAGCGCGTCGGGAATCCTTCTGAAAGGCAAGAAAGATTCCGGACAAGCCGGAATGACAAAATGATCAGTGATCGAATTTGTGAATAGACTACGGTCAAATACAATAAAGGTGGCGGACTGATGAGACATACCATTTCTTTACTTGTTGAGAATAAATTTGGAGTTCTTTCGAGGATTGCCGGCCTTTTCAGCGGCAGGGGATATAACATCGAAAGCCTTTCTGTCGGAGAGACGATCGACCCCCTGATATCAACGATGACCATCGTGACAAGCGGCGATGATCAGATAATAGAGCAGATAACTAAGCAGCTCAACAAGCTCATAGATGTTATAAAAGTAGTCGACGTGACGGAACTCGACCATGTGGAAAGAGAGATGGTTATGATCAAAGTGATGCCTAGGCTGGAAGACAAGGCAGAGGTTTTAAGACTCGCGGAGATATTCCGGGGCAGAGTTGTGGATTCGAGTCAAAGGACTTATACTATAGAGATTACAGGCGATGAAAAGAAAATATCCGCAATTATTGAACTTCTCAGGCCCATGGGGATTAAGGAATTTGTCAGGACCGGCAAAATTGCTATCGCCCGTGAAGGCACTAAGAAAGGTTGACTTGTTGGACTCCTTAAGCCGCCTGTCTTATCGTCCGGGTCTTGTCTTTCAGAGGCTAAGATGATTACTGGCAGAAGTTGCATGAAATCCGTTGTTTTGATATTTCTTGCCCTGGCGGTTGCCGCCACTATTGCGAAGGCCGCTGAGACGCGGGAAATCGAGCTCACCGACGGCAGCGTTATCACCGGCGAGGTGGTTTCTTTGTCAAGAGGCGTCTATACTGTCAGGTCGGCTACCCTCGGAACTATAAAGATTGAAGAATCTAAAGTCCGCATTATCCGATCAAAGGGTTCTACCAGTAACGCCGGAGACAATGGAGGCCAGGTAAAGTCTCTTCAGGATAAGATGATGAGCGACAGCGAGATCATAAACATGGTCCGGTCCCTGCAGAACGATCCCGACGTTCAAAAAATTCTGCGGGACCCAGAAATCATGAAAGCGGTGCAAGCCGGCGATATTTCTGCCCTCATGGCAAATCCTCAGTTTATGAAATTGCTGAACAAGCAGGCCGTGCAGGAAATAAAAAACAAAATCACCAGATAACGTCCGTTTCTCAAAATAAAATTTCCCCAAAATGTTGTATATTTAAACTATCAATAGATGCCGGCATTTTCAGACGGAGCAATGAACATTAACCCGAAAATGCGGTTGATCTCAGATTCAGGCAGGCATAGCGGCATAAAAATCCGAAAGCCTTCGGGACAGAATTTGGGTTTTATGCGCCATATATTTCTTCTGAATAAAAATATCCGGGCGGACTTGATATCTGACCACTCACAAAGGAACTGCTGTCAAGCTTTTTCTGCCACTATGGCTCCCCGGTTATTTAGCGAATTGCAGTTTTTGGGTTAATGGGGAATCTATGATGAATTATATGCCGAATGAAATAGGAGCTCTATCTGCAATTTGCGGCAGTCTCGGAAAAGTTGCATGTTTTGTTCTGTGGCTGAGTTGTATAACAGTTGCCTGTGCCGCCAATGAAAACCCGCTTGATTTTAGTTCCCATATCGACCCGTCCCTAAAACAAAAATTTGACGCTTCCGCTCTCATTGAGCTTGAAAGGATGCGGGAAAAAGGTATGACGTCAAAACAACTTAAAGTAATCGTAAGAACAAAAAATGCAATCAATCCCTCTCAGAAAAAGAAAGTGGAAGGGACGGGACTCACCATAGATTCCGTATCGGGTGATATTTTTACTGCTTCCGGCCCGTATGCGGCTTTGCTTAAAACAGCAGGTTTTGATTTTGTGGTTTATATAGAGCTCTCAAAAAAGTTGAGACAAAAATAAGGAGATACTTATGAGGATTTTAAGGAATCTCGCTCTCTTGTTATTATCTTTCGCTCTCTCAGTTGCGCCTGGACTCGCAGAAACCAGATCCGCAGATTCCCGGCTTGATCCCATGCTTAAAATGTTGAGCGAAAAAACAATAAGCATCAAGACGGCAAAAACAATGAATATGATTAAACAAGTTCAGGGCGCGGAACAAATGGTCAAAACAATCGTCAGGTTCAAAGACAACCTGAACGGGATTGAGTCTCTTGGCGGAAAGATCGGCTCAGTTGTGGGGGATATCGCAACGGTCGACATCCCTTTAAATTCTCTAAAGGCTCTGTCTCAGATGGATAATATCATTTATATTGAGGCATCAAAAAAGGTAAAACCAAGTCTGGATATCAGCGTGCCTGAGACAGGGGCTAATCTCCTTAGGGGAGGGGTGCCTCCTTCATGGACCGGAATTGCAGGTAAAGATGTAATTATAGGCGTTATTGATACCGGAATTGACCTTACCCATCCCGACTTCCGAGATGCGGCAGGCAAGACAAGAATACTTTATTTATTGGACCAAACAACAGGGCAGGAATGCACGAATGACATGATAGACGGCGGAACCTGCAATGAAACAGACACGGAAGGACACGGCACGCATGTTTCCGGGATCGCTGCGGGAAATGGTTCGGCACCCAACTTCAGGTATGTCGGAATGGCGCCCGAAGCGAATTTGATATTCGTTAAAACAACCTTTGACAGCCAGGATATCCTTAATGGGATCTCTTATATAGAGCAGAAGGCCGCATCCCTTGGAAAACCGTGCGTTATTAATTTGAGTTTGGGAGGCCATATAGATCCTCACGACGGCACATCAAATTATTCGAGAGGGCTGGATAACGACTCCGGTCCCGGCAGGATAATTGCCGGCGCCGCAGGCAATGAGGCAGACGACGGTATCCATGCGAGCGGTAACGTGAGTCAGGGCAATCAAACCCAGAAGGCGTTTGACATACAACCGGGAACATCTGCGGTAACTATCGACACATGGTATTCCGGAAGCGATTCCATGTCTATTGCTGTCATTCCTCCAGGGTGCAATTATACTGACCGGGTAGCTCCTGGTGAGCAAAAAACATTTACAAATGCCTGCGGAAATATTACCGTTGTTTCAAGCCTGAACAATCCCAATAATGGTGATAAGGAAATTTCCATTGAACTGGAAAACCCGGCTCCCGGACAATGGTGGCTTTCTTTATTCGGGAGTTCGGTAACGAATGGAAGATTTGATTCGTGGACTGCGACCGATAACGAAAATGCGGCATTCGAATCTCCGGACAGCAGCATTACTCTCGACGACACGGGATGCACGACAAGAGTTATAAGCGCTGCTTCATATGTGACCCGACCCTTATTCCCGTCCGATCCCACTGCAGGAAATATATCTTCTTTCAGCAGTCACGGCCCGAGAAGGCTCTGCAGTTTATGCAGTTACGTTCAGAAACCTGATATTGCTGCCCCGGGCCAATGGATCATGTCTGCTTTTTCGAAAGACACTCTCAGCCCTGACAGCGCTCTTCTTGATCCTTTTGGGGGGCCTTATATTATGGATCAGGGTACAAGCATGGCGACTCCTCATGTGACCGGCGCTGTTGCACTGATGCTGCAGCAAAGTCCTGTGTTTACTCCGGAAGATGTCAAAGATCGTTTATTCCCGACAGCAAGAGTAGATTCGAATACCGGAAGTGTTCCCAATAATATCTGGGGATACGGCAAACTTGATGTTTTTAACGCTGTTTCAGGGACTTCGATTTCCCTTCAATTACCCCAGGATAACACATCTTTTGATGCCTGTTCTTTATATTCCGTGCCTGCCTTTTCATGGCTTTCGGTTGAGCCCTTTAAAAAATATGAACTCCAGTTTTCTATCGACGAAAATTTTGGTTCGACGCCGGTCAGAGTGAGAACATCCGCAACGCAAATTACTATGGCGGCTAACACATGGAAAAAAGTATTATTGCTACCCGGTGGAGCAGGGGGAACAGTCTATTGGAGAACAGTTGGAACACGGACAGATAAGACGACTTCCACAAGCGATGTATACTCAATTACTGTGCAGTCTCCACAAGCGGCGGGCAGTCCAAGTTTGTCATCCGCAAGCAAGAGTTCCTTGCCTTCCCTGTCCTGGCAAAACGACTGCAATATTAAGTTTAAGGTCTGGTTTGCCAATGATTCTGATTTTACAAAAGCCGGGATAAAGAAGAAGGCATTAGTCTTTAACATAAAAAATCCCAATGACAACGTGGGCACGTTCACAAGACAGTTAACCTCAGGCCAATGGACTTCCATTAGGAAGCTTGTGGAAGACGCGAGCGGTTCACCTATTTACTGGTATATCGAATCCTGGGACGGCTTAAAAAGATATGCCAAAACAGAAGTCATGAACTTTAACCTGACGGAGTGAAACGCACGTGACAATACTTTTACAACCTGGATTTAATTTCTCTATAAACCTTTTCAACAGTCAAACTCTGCATACACTTCATATCGTCGCATCTTTTTCTGAAGCAGGGGGAACATGAAACATCTGCCTTGATAATTGTATGCCCTTTTCCGTAAGGACCAGTTCTCAGGGGATCAGTCGGTCCGAATACTGCGAAGACGGGAACACCAAGGGCTGCCGCAATATGCATCGGGCCCGAATCATTGCTAACAACAAACCGGGCCTTCCTCATGATCTCTATCAATTGTTTCAGATCAGTTTTGCCGGCAAGCGAAATCGCCTTCCCTCCGGAGAGAACAACAATCTCGTCTGCAATAATAGTATCACTCCTGCTTCCAACAACGACTGTCTCCAAAGGCAAGAGCGCTGAAAGTTTTCCGAAATTTTCAGCAGGCCATGTCTTTGTCTTCCACCTGGCGCCGGGAACAATAACGGCATAAGGTTTATGAATGTTGAATGTCGAATGTCGAATGTCGAATGTCGGGATAGGGAACCGGATATCAGAAACATCATATCCCAGGAAATCGACTATTTTCAGATATCTGTCGACAGCGTGTATGTCCTTTCCACCTTCAACCTTATGAGTATAAAATAATCTGCTTCCTTCTCTTGCCTCTTTAAAGCCTATCCTCACCGGTGCGCCGGTTGCTGCCGTTATCACTCCACTTCTCAGGAGTCCCTGGAGGTCTATTGCAAGATCGAATTCTTCCATTTTCAATTCCCGGAACAGGCTGCTGATTTCACCGAGAGTTCCCCTGATATGTTCGATCTTTTTCCAGGCGTCCTTGTTGATAATCCAGAGCCTGTCAATCATGGGATGCCCCTCAAGAAGCCCTTCGAACCCTCTGGCGACTAGCCAATGTATTTCGGCCCCGGGGAAACGCTTCCTTACTGTATTGAGAAAAGGGAGGCTGTGAACTATATCCCCAAGAGAACTTGGTTTGATGATAAGAATTTTCCGGGGTTTAACTGTAAGTTTAACGGCCTTCATTGTCTTTTTTCCCCCCTTAATAGGGGAACATACCTTTGCACTTCGCCATAGATGGAGAATCAGACTTTCCCGCTGTCTATTAAAATAATATTTACCGCTTCTGTCAGGGTTTCGGCAACATAATCGGCATTCGAAGATTCCCTTGCCTGCCCCGTCAGAACGAGAATCGCTTTTGCGCCAACTGCCTTTGCGAGGAGCATGTCCCCTTCTTTATCTCCGACCATATACGATTTTTTCAGATCAATTTTGTGTCTGAGCCGCGCCTTAAGGAGCATTTCCGGCTCGGGCTTTCTGCAGGGACAGTGCTCATCGGGATGATGGGGACAAAAATAAAAATCGTCGAAACCGTACCGGTCTATAAATATGTTGTTGGCCTCCCTTACAAAACTCTCGGCCACGATGCCCCTTGCAATGCCGGACTGGTTGGTGACGCCTATGAGTTTAAAACCTTTCTCTTTAAGAAGTTTTACGGCATCAACCTCCCTAAAGATCTGAAAATCCTCCATATTATTGATATAGCCTGTATCTCTGCACAGGGTACCGTCCCTGTCAAAAAATACCGCAGGCATGTGAGGCAAGATTGTTTTAATCCCATAATAGACATCGTCCGGAGTAACTGCATGCATACACCTCATATCATTATTTTTGCATGATCGTCCGAAGCAGGGACTGCATGAGATATCCGGCTTTATCACGACATGACCGTTGCCGTCAGCATCCGGCGGGCCTGTCAACCGGGCGTCTGTGGAGCCGAATATTGCGGCGAGAGGTGTTCCGACAGCATATGCGATATGCAAAGGACCGGAATCATTAGTAACTAAGACGTCGCATTCAGAAATGAGTGAAATAAGTTCCCTGAGAGAAGTTTTCCCTGCCAGGCTTATTACAGATTCTGGAGTCCGGAATTCAGGGTACATCTTCTTATATATCTCGTCTGCTATACCGATTTCCGGCCTGCTGCCAAAGATTACAACACTGCCGCGCGTATCCTGGATATGCCAATTTGCAATCTCGGCAAATCTCTCCGGAGGCCATCTCTTGGCTGAGCCGTACGTTGCACCGGGATTAATCCCCAGGATCGGCCTCTTAATGTCCTTCAGCAAATTTCTTGATTGCAGCCTTTCATCAAGTCTGATATATATATACGGGTCAGAGTACTCCGCTTTTATCCCCAACTGGCCGATAAGGTTTAAATAATAATAAATCTGGTGTATTTTTTTTTCGTTTAGGGGAACAGACACCGCAGATGTCAAAAGAAAGCCTCTGCCGTCCCTCATATATCCTGCGCGCTCACTGATTCCCGATAGAAACGTTACCAGAGCCGCATCAAAGGCATTTTGAAGAAGGATGGCCCCGCAGAATTTTTTCTTGCTCAGCACCCTTGAAAGCTTTATCTTACCTATTATGCCCTTATGCTTATCTGCATAAATAATCGTCTCATCTATATCCGGATTACTTTCAAAGATGGGTGACACCCATTGTTTTACAAGAAGGGAAAGCTTTGTTTCCGGCAATGCCTTTCTCAAGGCTCTCAGGGTGGGAAGGGTCATAACACTGTCACCGATCCAGTTCACACCCCTGATGAGAATATTCTTACAGGACTTACCGAACATCTATTAGTTTAACATTTAAACCTCAAGAGCCTTCAATTTATGCTGAGATTTAAGATTTTTGCCGCCCCGGACTTTATCCCTGCCCGTGCAATATTTTCAGGGGTCGTATTAGAAACGCTTATTGCTTCATGCATAAAGTCCTTTTGTAATGCCTTATAGCAGTATCTTACGAAGGAACTGCAATACATTGCATGAGGTTCATCAAGCGGATTTGCCTGCCACTGTTTATTCACGATTATCGCACACCATGTGCCGAGGAGTTCCTGAAGTGGATAGAGCACCTGTTCGTCCACGAGTTGAAGAGCCGTTGCCAGTATATCATCCCGCTCCTTATCCGATAAGCCGAAATCTATTACAGCCGCATTTTCGACAATGTCTATGCACCACTTGCCGATCCAGTTCTCCTGGGCGCCATTCCTGATCTGCGGCTCAAAGAGTTTCACCTTAAGATCACTCTCAAAGATGTAAGGACTCTTGACCCTCGTACCTCCCGGCCCCGCGCGGTTAAACCTCAGATCCCCGAATAGAAAGCAATGGGACCAGAGAGAAGCCCCTCCATCTGATGTGAGCGCTCTCTGAGACTCTCTTATTGCCAGTCCTACCGGTGCTGTTGTGCCCACAAGGCCTATTGCCCCGCTCCTGAAGTTTTCGGTGAAAAATCGGAGTAAAATATCATTTATTTTTTCCATGTTCCCCTTCCATCCGTCAACGATCAAGTCTTAAATAAATACTCCGGTATCCGCCCATTCCTTTTTCAATATTGACCAAAAATCTTCGGCAAGACCCTTCAAAACATACTCATAAGGCAGCCACCCGTAGCCGTTTTCTCCCCATGCTGTGCCCCAGGAATTTTTTATCAAAAGGGCTCCTGTTGTTTCTATCCCGCATCTGCCTGTGTTGTTAATCTTCATTTTGTCATCGTAGCCGACAGCTGCCACTGCATGTCCCCCAAGGATTTTTTCACCTTTGCACGGAAAAGGTATCTTTCCAGCCTTCTGAGCCTGATCTATCGAGTTATACACGCTGAACCCGAACATGGATGGATGACCGGCGGCAAGATAAGTCTTTATCCGGTTCATTAGCACATCCTTAGATGTCCCCGGTGGATCGTGTTTGTAGTATTTTATCGTTTGATAGTTTTGAGCGAAGGAATAACAGAAGGCTGTCGGTTCTTTATCAAAGTCATCTGTTACGTATGGCCAGTATTCTTCAGGCGGGGCGCCGAATAGGACGAGAGCACCCATAGTGCTCCTGAGAAATGCGCCGGTATCCCCGGCCAAATGCACAATATTGCGCGTAACCTTATAAAGAAATAGGCGTGATGCATCGATGTATTTCCCGAACGCTTTGTTCTCATAATACTCTACAACTCCGACTCCTGCATGGGCGGTGCAGGAGCCCAAAAAACCCTGGTCTTCAACAGGTGAACACCATGCTCTTAAATCAACAGATGTCGGGATTTTTGGAGATGATCTTAAAACCCGTGCCGATTTTAGAAGCTGGTTGATCTCTTCATGCTCAGCCGTATAATCCCTGAAATCGGGATAGTCCGGCAGCCATCCCATCCCAAATCTTTTACCTGAATCGCGCATAAATAACCTCCATTTAAATTAATAAGCATAAGCTAAATTATAATAAGTGAAGGTTAGATTGTAAAGAGAATTATCAGAAGTGAAAAAAAATGATCTCCGGCTTTTGCGAAAGTAAAGCTCGAAAGATTAGTAAATGAGTAACTGTTTAGGGCTTAGAATGACTATCGATTAAGGAGATAAGAGCGTCTGCTTCCTTGTAACCCGGGACGATCACGCCATCCGGAAGAATAATTGCGGGTGTTCCTCTTATCCCGAGTTTTTCTGCAAGCTTTATGTTGTCATCAACCGCCTTGGTCTCGCATTTGGGAGCTGGAAGAGGCTTCTTTTCGAAGGCATCATCGAGAAGGGAAAGAGATTTCTCACATACTATGGCCTTTGCCTTTTCGTATGACCCTTTGTGCATCGGCAGCGGGTACATTTTTATAAAAAATGCGATGTCTTTTCTCTTTTCAACTATCTTCTTCATCTCCTGATGAAGTTTGGCACAGTAGGGTCACTCGGGGTCGTCAAATACGATAACACGATGTTTAGCATTTTTATCGCCCATCACTATAGCATCATCGAGCGGTATCTGTGATACATCTACCTTGTTGATTTCATTAAATCTCTCCTGGGTAAGATTCGACTTTGACTTCAGATCGACAATCGCCCCCTGGACCATATATTTCTTCGACGAATCGAGATAGAGGATGCCCTTCTTGCCGCCGGATTCGACATCGACTTCCCACAGCCCGGCGACGGGACCCGGTCTGACTTCTAATATCTTGATGTCCGGTGCCAGTTCTTTTAAAGCAGCAAGCGCATCCTCTTTGGACAGGACATTTCCTTCGGATGTCTTCGCACCGGCTTTCTTTTCTCCTGCCTCCCCGGCAGAAAGTGAAGCCACCGAGATTGATAAGATAAATAGGAATGAGGTTGCAATGGTGATTACTTTATTAAGTTTATTCATAAGCCTTTCTATTTCCTTTCCTGAATATATTAATACATAGCTTTCATATTTACAAGCAAAAAGCTATGGAACGACAAACACGCCCCGGCTGCCGCCTCAGAATATGAAACAGGGCAGCGCAGTTAAAGTTCTTTCAGCCTTTCCGACTGGTAATGAGTGATCAGCGCATCGACGATATCGTCGAGGTCTCCTTCGAGCACCTGTTCAAGCTTGTGGAGCGAAAAACCGATCCGGTGGTCTGTAACACGGTTCTGGGGGAAATTGTATGTCCTGATCTTCTCACTCCTGTCGCCCGTCCCCACCTGTGATTTCCTTTCGGACGCGCGCTCCTTCTCCTGCCTTTCCATCTCGATCTCGTACAATCGCGAACGAAGCACCTTCATGGCTTTTTCTTTATTCTTGATCTGGGAGCGCTCATCCTGGCATTGAACAATGAGGCCCGTCGGAATGTGGACAATCCTGACTGCGGAATATGTTGTATTGACTCCCTGGCCGCCGGGTCCCGAGGAACAGAACGTATCTATTCTGAGGTCTTTTTCATTGACCTTTATATCAACATCGTCCGCCTCAGGAAGTACTGCAACCGTCGCCGCGGACGTATGAATCCTGCCGGAGGCTTCGGTAACCGGAACCCTCTGTACCCTGTGCACGCCGCTTTCGTACTTGAGCCGGCTGTAAGCGTTTTTCCCCTGGATGGAGAAGATTACTTCCTTGATTCCGCCAAGGCCGGTTGAATTCAGGTCTATTGTCTCTATCTTCCACCTCTTGCGCTCGGCGTATTTCAGATACATCCTGAGCAGACTTGCCGCAAAAAGGGCGGCTTCTTCGCCTCCGGTACCTGCCCTTATCTCGATTATTACATTTTTTTCATCCCGCGGGTCCTTAGGCAGGAGCATGACTTTAAGCTCCTCCTCTATAAGCGGTTTTTTCCCTTTTAGTTCATCGAGTTCTGCGTGCGCAAGTTGGCGCAGGTCGCTGTCGTTGCTGCTTAAAAGTTCTTCTGCCTCTTCTATGCCTGAGAGTATTGTGCTGTATTCTCTGATCTTTTCGACTAATGGAAGCAGCTCGGCCTGTTCTTTTGAGTATTTTTGAAATTCTGCCGGCTTCGACAACACATCGGGGTCCATCAGAAGGCGTGTCAATTCTTCATATTTACTCTCTATTGTCCTGAGTTTCTCAAGCATTTGTTTCCTCTAAGGCAAGAACTTCTTCGAGCGCCCTGACGGCAACTTCGATCTGGGCTTCATCCGGCTCTCTGGTTGTGAGCCTTTGCAGCAGTAGGCCAGGCTGTATCAGCATTTTCATTATCGGATTGTCCTGCATCCTGGCGGATAGCTTCAGGAATTCATAGGAGATGCCTGCAATCAGCGGTATAAGGATGAGGCGTGAAAGAAATTTATAGATGAACGGCCATGCCTGGGGAATGAACGAAAAAGTGAAAATGCTTATGACCATGACTATAAGAAGAAAGCTTGTCCCGCAACGCGGATGCAGCGGGCTGTTGTCTTTAATTCTTTTGAATGTCAGATCTCCTCCGTCCTCATATGCATGGATGACCTTATGTTCCGCACCGTGGTATTCGAATATCCGCCTCATTTCTTTCCACATGCCTACCGAAATTATATAAAGAAGGAAGAAGAACACCCTGATAATTCCGTCGACAAGATTGAATGCGAGGGAGCTTCTGGAAACAGATTCAAAAACAAATCCGAGAAGCTTTGTCATATATAAAGGGAGCAATATAAAAAGAGCTATTCCCATTATAATTGACAGAAGGATCGTAAAACCCATGGTGACGGGGCTTAAGTTCCGCTCTCCTTCTACTCCTTCATACGCCTTGCTCGCGGAGAATTCTATGGCCCTGATGCCTATAATCAGGGCGGAAAAAAGCGCGATAAAACCTCTGATGAGGGGAAGCCGCAAAAACCACGGAGGTTCAGAAAGTTTTTCCCTCTTTACGTGGATTTCTCCTTTTGGGCCTCTGACCGCTACTGTCCAGCCTTTTCTGCCCTTCATCATGACACCTTCTATAACTGCCTGTCCGCCTATATTTTTCATGTAACAATACCCTTATAAACCGGCATAATGTCCATCCGGACTCTTTCCAAAAAAAAGCCGTTAGCCACAAAAAAACCGACTAACGACTTTTGCATGTAAGCGTATTTACTTCTTGTTAAGAGCAGATGCCGACTTGGCGTACTTTCTCTTAAATTTCTCAACCCTTCCTTCGGCATCGACTATCTTCTGCTTCCCTGTAAAAAACGGGTGACACTTCGAACATATATCCACCTGTATTTTTTGCCTCGTAGACTTTGTTGTAAATGTCTCACCACAGGCACAGATAACAGTGGCCTCGTTGTATGACGGATGAATTCCTTCTTTCAAGTTGTCCTCCTAAAATTTGATAATTCTAATAATAATCGATTTAGACATATTTTGGCAAGGGAGTGACAGGATAAGATCAGAAATAAGG
Source organism: Thermodesulfovibrionales bacterium (assembly GCA_963716185.1). Lineage (GTDB taxonomy): Bacteria > Nitrospirota > Thermodesulfovibrionia > Thermodesulfovibrionales > SM23-35 > CAVZMO01. The sequence goes on along the minus strand of OY970295.1, from coordinate 966,512 downwards.
TCAATGGAACTACATTCTTTATAGCTTTATAATGTGAGATGATCATATTACAGGGTTTAAGCCACTGTCAATTAATAAGGGTTATAATGTAAAAGAATGATTAAAGGTTTAAAGACGGCGGGACACCGGGCTCTAACCGGAATGATACGGAAGAGCGAAGGGAGAAGAATGGAAATACTCAGGTTCGCGGTGCTGTTGATTGGCTTGCTGGTGCTGTTTAAGGGAGCGGCTTTGGCAGAAAAACAAAAGGTCGTTTCAGATAAGAATGAATATGGAGGACAGACTATAGAGGCTGCTTATGAACCCGGAGATAAGTTATACGGCTATGCCCTGAAGACAACAGTCTACTATGACAGGGATGGTAAAAAGATAAAAGAGGAATACTCCTGCACAGACGAGTTTGCAAATACGAAAGGATTCAACAAGGGCATATCATATTTTGACAGCAGTGGAAAAACGATAAAGCGCGAATTTTTCTATACAGCTGCATTTGCCGGCGAAAATGGATATAACAGGTTGATAGCCGACTTTGATGATGACAGAAAGGTAACAAGGGAGGATCTATTCTACACAGAAAAGTTTGCCGCTGAAAAGGGACTTAGCAGATCCATAACCTATTTTGATAATAGCGGCGAGAATCTGAAAAGAGATGAATATTTTTTTACCGACAAGTTTGCTGATGAAAAGGGGGTTAAAAAGAAAATAGTCTATCGTGGAAGCAATGGGAAGGTGATAAAGGAAGAACTCTCCTTCACAGACAAATTTGCCGATGACAAAGGATTTGATAAGGACACAGCCGTCTTCGACAACAATGGTAAAGAGACAGAGGAGGAACGCTTTTATACGGGTAAGTTTGCCAATGAAAAGGGAGTCAGCAGGTCAAAAACTTACTTTGACGGCAATGAGAAAGTGATAGAGGAGAAACTCTTCTATACAGGCGCCTTTGCCGGCAAGAAGGGATATAACAGGGCAATAGCTTACTTTGACGATGATGAGAAAATGAAAGAGGAGGAACTTTTCTATACAGAGAAGTTTTCGGATGAGGAGGGAGTTGGTAGATCAATAACTTATTTTGACAGTGACGGTAAGATGACCAGGGCAGAATATTTCCATACTGAAAAATTCGCTAAGGAAAAGGGGTATAGCAAGTCAATAGCCTATTTTGACGGCGACGGGAAAATGACAAGTAAGGGATACTACAAAAACGGCAAGCTGATAGACACAAACTAAATAATGTATCCGCTGCGTGAAAGGCATTAAAACCTGGCCGGATATTGTGTGAAGAAGAGGATTTACTTGATTATGCTAAATTATAACCGGCAACTCTTAATGGATTTATTTCCAGGCCCGTTTTATCTTTCTGCTCTTTTGTCCTCAGGACTTTCAGCGCTTTTGTGACTGTTTCCCGCTCCAGACCAACCAGCTCCGCCAGTCTCTCATGCGTTAATTCCCACAACTCGGGGTACAATGACAATATAAAGTCCAGCCGCTCTTTAGCTCTGTACAGCCGCAAAGCGCAGTAGAAATTCATTGCTTTTTCATATGTATCAATCTCAAAACCATCTGATACGCTCTTGTAATGCAAACACCTGCCTCCTGTTTCTATTAAATTCGGTCGACATCTGGATTCCGCAGATAGCCGGTGAGATTTTGTCTGACCGTAATGTGAATGTTTTCGACAATTTATGATATACGAAGTTTATGAAGAACTTATGAAGAACTTTAGAAATTTGGCGGTAAAATTTTTCTGTTTTGAGATTCCTTTCAAAAAAAGTTTTCATCGTTTTTCACATTCTCTCTATATTTTCTTCATCACTTCTTCATATTTTCCTATTATCCTTATATGTGGTGAGAACATCCTTCTCACCGGCAGCCAGTTCTCCCCCCAAGAAACTGGCTGCCTCTCCTACAGACCTCTTTTCTGCTGTTATAGCAGCGGTGGACAAAATACGAAAGCCCTGTTAAGGATAACGGCTGTAATTCCACTGAATAATAAGGTATAATAAAAACAAGGACGGAGGTGAAACATAAAATGTTTGGAACCCAGGATATAATCCTAATCGGGATAATAGTAGTTGTGTTATTCGGCGCTACGAGGCTTCCCCAACTCGGAAGCGGTATAGGACAGGCAATCAGGAATTTCAAAAAGGGCATAAATGAAGCAGACGCAATAGACGTGACTCCAAAGAAGGACAATTCCAAAAAAGAAGACACATCTGAAAAAGATTAAAAACAATCTATCGTAGAGTCTAACTCGTTTCTCCGCAGTCGCTGACACTCAAATACCTTGATTGGAAAGATGAATGCTCTTCTAATGCTCTATTCTTTTCACTAAGTCTTTGCTGCTGTTTGAGCTCTTCTATTTAGAGTCTGTCCATAGACTAAGAGTATTTGTCGTTCCCTTTCTCCTCGGCGAATCCGCCTGTACGCCTACAAACTGCAATGACAGGCAAATGGTAACTTATCGAGTTTATAAACAGACTCTATTTAGTGTCTGTCCATAAATGCGATCTTGTTATCGTTAGTTTGTCATTCCGGCTTGTCCGGAATCTTTCTGCGCCTTTTCTCGGAAGGATTCCCGACTCCCGAAAGCTTTCGGGATTGCGGGAATGACAAGTTTCCAACCATAACAAACAATTTGTGGACAGACACTATTTAGGGCTAAAAGTCATGCCGTCTCTGGAAGGAAAAAATGTGTCCGGATACTCATAGAATCTTATATAAACAATGACCTTGCCGTCAGTATTCTTATAGTATACATCCGGAATATCAGATCTGTTGTAGACGATAGGATTGTATAACGGTCTTACTTCGTATCCGATAGCGTTGTCTTTATTGTCGATAATTTTGCTCAACTGAATTTTCCAGAAATCGTGATGAAAGCTGACAAACTTTTCTGCTTTTTCCACAGCCTCTTTAGCAAGAACGCCTTTGATTATTTTGTAATCAAATTCAGGCGCAAACACATCGAACGAATACGGGGTGCCTTCTCTGGCAAGGATAGCGACGGTACTCAGATCATTAGCAGAAGCTCCGCCATAAAGTATGAGGGTATAAACACCGGTTATTTCTCCTCCTGTAGCGCTCTCCGTCCTCAAATATCTTCCGGAGCAAGAATAACCTGCCGTGGCCAGAAAAATGAGCGAAAAAGTAATAGTTATTATATTAGAAACATTTCTTTTCGCCATAAGTCAAACCTCCTCTTACATCACCGAACGCAAAACTGATGCCAAATGAAATATGCTGATTTTATAGCGGCTTAAAGAATATTTCTGCTAATTCTTTTTGACAATTTGCCCGATGATAAAGCGTTTCTCCCTATAAAACGGGAAGTGAAGAAAAATAACGAGGTTTTGGCAGAACTTCTCAGTGGAGTTAACGACCTGGTAGAAACTTTAAAAGATGCTTCAGCATATCCACGAATATCATGGCATCCTCAAGCTCAGGGTCCCATATGCCCGATTTATATTATCTCAAGAGCCTTCACTGATATAATAGCCCGATGGGAGATGCATGGATCATGAAGGAAGATTGATGGAATTTCAAAAAATTGTATCCAATGTCATAAAGGTTTTCTTTACGGGACGACACTATCAGCAGTGAGAAATAATATATGAAATCAAGACTCGCAATAGCTGTTACTCTTTGGGGATGGCTTCTTTTTGTGGTATGGATGGCTTATGATTACACCGAATACGGAAATCGCTGGATTATTCATATCTTTCAGCCTTCTCATCGTTATGAAGTTCAGGGGTTCTATGTTTTAATTTTCCTCATACCGTTGATTTACACATTCTTAGGCTATCTTGTCAGTGAAAGAGAAAAACTTCTAAGAAAGATTAAGGAATCCGAAGAAAAATACCGGACGCTTTCATTGTCCGATGAGCTTACGTCCTTGCACAACCGCAGAGGCTTTGAGTTTTTGGCTGAACAGCAGCTGCAAATTGCGAATCGTACAAAAAATCATATGTTTTTATTATTTGCCGATGTAGACAATTTGAAATTGATTAATGATAAGTTTGGTCATCAAGAAGGGGATAGGGCATTAATCGATACAGCCGATATTTTAAGAAAGCAAATACGGAAATCTGATATACTGGCCCGCATTAGCGGGGACGAATTTGCAGCTCTTTTTGGAACGACAAACAATAATCTTCCCGAAGTGCTCGCTGAACGTTTGAAAGAAAGCATTCGCAATTTTAATGCAGAAGGGACTCGCAGTTACAAGATTTCTCTGAGTTTTGGTTTCGCTCACTATGATCCTTTATCCCCATGTTCTATGAAAGAACTACTCAGTTATGCAGACAAAAAAATGTATGGGCAAAAACAGAAGAAGGAAGATTCATACAGAGTTGGGATAGAGTGTAAACAAGGATAGTTTAAAAAACACGGACTTAAAGAAGAGGCTTATTGAATAGTAATAATAAAAAGCATGGTGCGAGAGAGGGGAGTTGAACCCCTACGGAGTTACCCACTGGATCCTAAGTCCAGCGCGTCTGCCAGTTCCGCCACTCTCGCATGCTTGATTTTAAAGGATTTTCGAGGTGTTCTGCAATTTCTTATTTTAGGGGTGCAGCAAAACTGCAGCAGAATAAATCTGAAGACACAGAAAACATAAAAGGGTGTCTCAATTGTCTTTATGCTATCACGCCCCATCATCCCTATCCCACCAACCTCATAACCTCATCAAGCCTTGTTGATAATGTCTTGCGAAGGGCAGTACAGTTTATGCCTAAAAAAGACTTATCACACTTAGTTATCCTGGGGAAGAAGCGTGTGAGAGGTTGTGGATGATTCTCAGGCTTATTTTGGCACTGCTATATCTGCATATCCCTTACCAGCTTCAGCCATTAATCGGATGCGATCCGGCTTCATTCGAATAACAACATATTTAGGTTCAGAAGGGTCTTTAATATATTTTTTAAGAATTGGAACGGCTTCATACAATTTCAATTTATCATCATTATTGGTACTAATGGTGCAGGATCCTGCAATCCTTACGTGTTTTCCTTCCCCGTCACTGAAACAGTATTCTGCATAAGGGACTTTCCTCAGCTGCATGATTTTCTCTGTACCGTCTGTAGTTGCAGCCCACAGTTCACTGCCCATCCATACGCAACTGCCCATAGGTCTGATACCTACCTTATTACCATCACTTGTTGCAAGAAATCCCCATCCGACTTCTTTCATGAAATTCTTAACTGTTTCGAAGTTCATATTCCATCTCCTTACAATGTTATTGATTCTTATTCTTTTTCTTTCTGATACCTTTAATCAGCAAAAAAATCAAGACAACTGCTGCTGGAATGCCCAAACTGTGTCCGATCATTCCATGCCCCCCTGAAAAATATATCACAATAACTACGGCAAGGAGTATCACAAGAATTTTTTCGAAAATATCCATAGGTTCTACCATCATTTTACCAAAAGGCCGATGCAATTAAGATGCCTTTGTCACAATTTGACGGATTAACTCTTTTTTCATCTTTCGTGGAACTCTATTCCTTATCACCTTTTTCTAAATGATGAAGAATCTTTAAGATAAGTTCATTTTGTTGTTCCAGATGCATAAGAATTGCCTCAATTTCTCTTTCGGCTTTGACGTTTACATCAAAATCGGATTCCGCTCTTATTTCAGCGTGTCGCCCCTGAAGGTTTTGTCCTATCATAATTAAAGGCATCAAAAAAATTTGGATCATATTGGATATAAAAAGCCATAAGACAAAGGCAGGGAAGGGGTCAAACCGTAATTCTTTTGAGGCAAGAGTATTCCAACCAAGCCAGGCGATTGTCCAGATGAAGATGATAATAAAAAAACCCATTGAACCAATATGATCGGTAATCCAGACAGCAAACTTCTCCAATGGAGTGAGACTTTTCTTATGCTCGATGTTGACATTCTTAATCGGTTTCCGCAGTTTCTTTAGTTCTTCATGAGATAATGGATGTGGTTTGTCATTCATCGCTACCTCCTATTGATATTTGAAGTTAAAATTCAACTCATTATAACAGGTTCAAAAAAAGAGGTTTTGTCGTAGCTGTGGTTGCCTATACGATGACAGGGGCTATCTGTGTCTTGTGGGTATATTGACATTACCTCATCCCCATCTGAATATCTTAAAGAAATCTTGATTTTGGGTAAGAATAATAACTAACACGCATTAAGATATAAAAAACGCTTCAGACATCCTTTTCCCTCACCTCTTTGCACCTTGCAACTTCACATAAAAAAGAGCAAGAATATAACTAAGAAAAGGAATTGCGATACGTTGCGATACCCAGGACGGGATTAAACCTGAGGATCAAAAGTAGTGAGGGAGCGGAAAGTCAGATGCGGTGAGCAAGCCTCCATCAGCGAGGAGGAAGCCTAAAGTATCTGCTGAAGCACCCACGTGGACAAAAGATCTCAAGGCTTCCCGAATCTGGGGTCGCAAGGTTTATTTTAGAGCCATATCATATAAGGTTCAAGGATTATCGGGTGCCCGATGATACAGATTGTTAGAGTTCCGCCACTCTCGCTTGGTCGATTTTAAAGGATTTTTCACCTCGTCGTCAAACATGTCGTACCTCTGCTGTCGTAGAATTGTAACAGTTTTATTGCAGCAAAACGCAAAACAGTGTCTTTTCTACGGACCGTACGTCCTGATTAGCGCTGCCAGAGGATATGGGCGGCTTCAAGAGGAACCACAACACCGGGGAGGTGTGGTAATGCCCGCGCCGTATAATCCGCGGCAGGACGGCTCGCAGATAGCTGGGCCGTATAGATGTATCCATTCTCAGTGCTTACAAGTTTCTGACCGCGCGTCATCTTCTGCTTCGTCGGGGCAGAGCCGTTCAAACCCTCGGCATAAAGTTCTATAAGTACGGCATCGGGGTCGAGACCGTTGAAGTAGACCTGTATTTCAAATAAATGTCGCTGTCCCGTTGTCTCTGTTTTGATCTCGCCAAACCGCAGATTGGCCCATTTCTGTTCCAGGAGGCGTTGCCAGTTCGCCACCTGCGAGCCAAGGGCGCAATTATCTGCGGCACGTTTGTAGTAAGACTTAGCGGCATTGATGTAGTATCGATCTGTATAATCGCAGACCGTGCGGTTGGCGGAAAACTGCGGAGTCAGCCGGGCCATGCTCTCACGGATCCGCGCTACCCAAGCGACGGGAATGCTGTTCCGATCACGCATATAAAACTCCGGGACGACCTTCTCTTCAAGCAGAGTGTAAAGCTCTTCGGCTTCGGCGGCATCCCAGGCCGTATCACCACCGTGGTCCATACCATCACCCAAAGCCCAGCCGACTTCGGGCGAGTAGGCCTCAGCCCACCAGCCATCCAGCTCCGACAGATTCAGACCTCCATTGACGAGCACTTTCATGCCACTCGTCCCGCAGGCTTCCCATGGCCGGCGGGGCGTATTGATCCAGACGTCTACGCCCTGCACTAATTGCTCGGTCAAAAGCATGTCGTAATCACTAAGGAACACAACATGTCTGCGTGCTTCGGGCCGATTAATAAATTGCATCCATTGCTGAATCATCGCCTGCCCCGGCTGGTCAGCGGGATGGGCCTTGCCGGCAAGAATAAGTTGAACAGGACGCTGAGCATTGGTGAGTATGCGGAGGAGCCTCTCAGGATCATGCAACAAAAGGTTCGGCCGCTTATATGTTGCAAAACGGCGGGCGAAGCCGAGAGTCAGTACATTGACATCAAAAATATATTTTGCATTTTCCACTTCGTCGGATGATGCACCCGAGACGGCCAGTTGGCGCGCAAGCCGTTCCCGGACATACTCAATGAGAGACTCACGGGCAGAGGCGCGACACTCCCAGAACTGTGAATCAGAGACGCTGCGCAGTTTCTTTTCAAGGCCTTCCACCTCTCCCAGCCATCGTTCCTTTCCGCAGCTCTGGGTCCACAATTCGTCGGCCTCGGCAGAGTCCCAGGACGGCATATGTACGCCATTGGTAACATGTCCGATGGGAACTTCGGCCTCCGGCCATCGCGGGAAAAGAGGATGAAAGATGCGCCTGCTTACCTCACCGTGCAATCTGCTCACCGCGTTAACGGCAAGACTGCCTCGCAGGGCCAGATAAGCCATATTAAAGTGCTCCGAGGAATCGTCCCTGTGCAGCCGGCCAAGAGCCAGCAAATCCTCAAGAGAGATGCCAAGCCATTTCCTTGCATAGCCTCCGAGGTACTGCTCCATGAGCGCAGGTGAGAACCGATCAAAACCCGCAGCCACCGGGGTATGGGTTGTAAAGAGATTTCCGGTACGGGTAACGGCCAGTGCAACGTCAAAGGGTTGGCCAGTTTCCTCCATGAAAGATCTGGCGCGCTCCAGCACAACGAAAGCCGCATGCCCTTCGTTAAGGTGACATACTTCGGGCCTGATGCCGAGCTTTGTAAGAAGCCTCCAACCGGCGATTCCCAGTATCATCTCCTGGATCAGGCGCAATTGAAGTCCTCCTCCGTAAAGTTCGCTGGTGATCCCCCTATGGGCCGGGAAGTTTGCCGGGTCATTGCTGTCCAGCAGATAGAGCTTCACTCTGCCGACTTGAACTTGCCATGCGCGCAGCCACACCGGGTAACCCGGCAGTTCGACCTGAAGGCGCAGCCATTCACCGTTGGGTTCGCGCAAGGGCGTAATCGGTAATTGACCGGGATCGTTATATGGAAAGAGGGCCTGTTGAGTGCCATTCTGATGTATGACCTGTCTGAAATAGCCTTGCTGATAGAGCAACCCCACACCGGCCACCGGAACGCCAAGATCGCTTGCGGCTTTTAGCTGGTCGCCTGCCACATTGCCGAGCCCTCCCGAATAAATGGGGAGGGCTTCGCTCAGCATGAATTCCATGCTGAAATAGGCGACTGCAGTCAGCGGAGTCTCCGAACGATTTTGCTGGAACCAGGCGGGTGATTCTGCAGCCTGGCGTCTGCCTTTCACGAGATCATCAACTTTCCTGCGAAATTCAGCGTCGGCCAATGCGCGTTCAAGCTTATTGCGTGAGACCGTCTGCAGAACTATCCAGGCGTTGTGAGTGAGATCCCAAAGCACAGGATCGAGTTGTGCCCATACTTCGTCGGCCGAATGGTTCCATGACCATCGCATGTCCAGCGCAAGCTCTGCGAGGGAATCGAATCCCTCAACATCTACCGGCAGAAAACCATATATAGGGTTAATTTTCACGGCATCTCTATCAAGGACCTGAGCGGCGCGACAAGTTTGCAGAGCATTTCAGTTTGCTTGCACTTTTGATTTTATATCTATAATGATAACAACTATACCGAGGTCGTCAAGTCGGCCCGTAGGAATTTCAGGGAAAGTATCTAAAAAAGTAGTGCGGACGTCTGAATGCCGACAGGCAGCTTTATGTCAAGATTAACCCAAAAAATGCGGCTGATCTCTCTGGATATTTAGTGAAGTGCAGTTTTTGGGTTAATATATTCGATTAACCAGCAAAATATTATAATTCCCTAATTCAAGCTCCCGGCTGACGATTTCGTCGAATTCTTTTTCGGATACTATTCTTGCCGCTTTGTATCCAGCTCTCATTTTTGTGTATGGACACCCTTCATGGAGTATATAATCCTGGTTTATCATTTCTTCTCTGGTGAAACAGACAACAGACGGGTCATTATGTCTGTTGTGATTACTGGTACAGAGGTTGTCCGTATTCAGATACTTGCATGTCGCTGTCGGATGTATCACATAAGTTCCATCGGACAATCCGACTCTTATATGACAACTCCATCCACATTTCCTGCATAGGGATTCAAAGTCTTTCTCTTTCCTGGAGAGAGCTATTTTTTTTAGCTCAGTAAAAGTTTTCTTTCTTTTTGCCAACGATTACCTTATTAAGGCCAGCCACAAAGGGCAGCCGATTTTCATTCCGAGCGAGCTAACGTGAAATTAAAAGGCGGACCGAACGTTATCACTCAAGAACCGCATACCTGCTTATCTTTTCGAGCCTCTTCCCCTTTATCCCTAAGTGTTCAAGACGGGCGATCTTTCCCTCCCGCCGGATCTCGATAATCTTTCTGACGGTGTCAAGTCCTATGCCGGGGACCTTCAAGAGCGCATCTCTGTCCGCTGTATTGATCCTGACCGGGTAATGACCGGGATGGCTGTCCGCCCAAACCTCTTTAGGGTCCTTGTCCAGCCTCAGGTTGCTGCTCACGTCGAATATGATGTCCTCACCGGCAAATCCATATTTCCTGATAAGGAAGTCTGCCTGATATAAACGGTGCTCGCGCATAAAGGGTTCTTCAGGAGCAGTCAGAAAGGTCTTTTCACCCGGGATATCGGGATGGCCGAGACCTTTCTGATAAGCAGAAAAATAAACCCGCTTGAAATTCAGACGGTTATACAGCCCGAACATATATTTTATTATTTCCGAATCCGTTTCCTCGGAAGCCCCGACGATGAACTGGGTGGTGCATTTGACCCCTGAAAACCTCATCCCTTTTCCCGTGAGCTTTCCCATCAGTTTCAGGGGCCGGAGTATGTCTTTATCGTAATCCTTCTTGTTCGAAAGGGCGGTAAAATGTTTCCTGCCGGGTGTCTCGATATTCAACGATACCGCGCTCGCGAGTGAAAGGGCATCTTCGACAGCAGCGTCAGACGCACCCGGGATGATCTTCAGGTGTATGTAGCCCCTGAAATTATGTCTGTATCTGAGGAGACGGGCAACGGTATTGATCTTGTCCATGGTATAGTCGGCATTATTGATGACTGCTGAACTCAGGAACAGGCCGGAGACCTTTCTGCTCCTCTGATATCCCATAAAAACCCTGGCAATCTCTTCGGGTTGAAGCGTACATCGCTTCAGATCTGTTTCCGCGCGCAGGGGGCAATATTTGCAGTCATTCGAACAGGCATTGGAGAGGAGGGTCTTCAGCAGAAATGTATAGCCGCCTTGCGGAAGGGCAACAGGATAGATCCATCTGCCGTCTTTTCCCCTCTTTCGATGTTCATCCTTGCCCGTACCGCAGGCACAGGCAAGGTCATACTGTGAATCTTCAGACAGCTCTTTCAGTTTCTCGATTGTGTCCACGGAAAAATCTCAGATTACCGGGTTTACAAATACTCTAACCGGAAACAATTAAATTATTGTATCAATTTCTTGTCTTGTAAATCTTTGATAATGGCCGGAATGAACGACTTCAGGGTATTCTCCAGGGAGCGGTCGAAACTTGATTCTGATAATGCGGACCAGATCGGTTTATCATTTTTTGCTACAAAGATCTTTGTCTCGAGCAAAACGTTATACCCTGGCGATACCATAGTCTGGCAGCACATCACATAATAATCGAAAAACTGGGCATCCACCCGTGTGGGATATGTTTCGTATCTCCCGGCATCCCTTACGTCAACCAGCCTTGTGACAAGCACCGAATCCACTCCCAGTTCTTTGATTTTTACTGCCATCGCTTCCTTGTCAAGGATGCTGTCTTCAGGTAAGACTGAATAGCCGGGGACCGCGTTTATCCCTTTAGCCTTAAGCTGATCGGCAAATTCATTATCAAAAAAGCTTTCAGCTTCTTCTTTCTGGAATACGCCGATAACAAGGACTTTCCTGAGAGGCCCTCCTTTATATGTGCTGTCCTTCCAGACGGAAGTCAGGGCAGTGGTGGCACACGAGTTCATAAAGGCCAAAAAAGTTATTGCGATAACACAACAGAGTGAATCTCTTTTCATTTTTTCCAGTCTAACTTTTTTTAAAAATCTTCCGCATTAATTCCGGCAGCTCGCTCTTAAGTTCAGGATGTACTCTTCCGATAAACATCTTCAGCCCCTTTATCTCATTTTTCAGGTCCTCTATGTCCTTCAGAGACTTGCTTATTGTCTCTATCTTTTCTGTGAGAGTTGCAAGTTCCCTTTCGAGGAGATTAATTTTTTCTTTTAATATTATTTCTTCCTTCAAGGTTCCCTCCCGGTCAACTTTTCTGAATTATACCACAGCGCCATATTTTAGATTCGCCCTCGCTTTTCTCTTTGATTTCCGGCGTCTTATCCTTTCTTTTTTCTGATCACCGGAGCTTGCCGAAGTCGAAATGTCCTCTATCTTCTTCACCAGTTCACGTCTTGCAAGGAACCGGTTTATGGACTGGCTCCTGTCCTTCATGCACTTTACTTCGACGCCCGTGGGAACGTGTTTGAGGTAGACACAGGTCGAGGTTTTGTTGACGTTCTGGCCGCCTTTTCCGGAAGACCGGACAAATTTCTCTTCTACATCCTTTTCATAGATGCCGAGCGCTTTCATCCTTTCCCTCAGCCACCTGTTCTTTTCTTCACTCACCGCAAAGCTTATCATTAACGTATCCCTAATAAAGATAAAAACATTAAATTTTGTTTTTGTCAAAATTTCCTTATAATTTTCGTGAGCGGATATTATAATTAATTCCATGGAAGACATCATAAAGGTTCTACCCGGCACCTTCATCCCGCTCTTCGTCGCTATGAACGCGTTCATGTTGCTTCCCATTTTCATCTCGATGACAAAGGACATGACGAAGCCGAAGAGGCAGAAAGTCATAAGAGACTCTATACTGACGGCCATGATCGTTAGTCTGACGTTTACGGCTTTGGGCGAGGCGATATTCAGGATACTGGGCATAACGACGGATGATTTCAAGATCGCCGGAGGGCTTTTACTGATTGTATTGGCGATTCTGGACCTCACACAGCATATCGAAGAACGGATGAAGCCCGATGTCAGAATGGGTGTGGTGCCTATCGGCGTGCCTTTAATCGTAGGCCCCGCGGTGCTGACGAACATTCTGCTCCTCGTTGACCATTACGGCGTTGTCCCTACGGTCATCGCGCTGATGCTTAATCTCTTCATTGTCTGGATTTCCTTGATAAATGCCGAAAGAATCATAAAAGTTGTCGGAAAAGGCGGGATAGTGGGGATATCGAAGGTGATGGCGCTTCTTCTTGCATCGATTGCGGTCATGATGATACGCCTCGGGGTGGAGAACATTGTTAAACTGAGTATAAAGGTTTAAAAGGAGGAAGAAGCATGCTTATCGGGATCATGTCGGACACTCATGACAACTTGATTCTCGTTAAAAAAGCCATCGAATTGTTCAACGACAGAAAAGTTGGATATGTCATCCATGCAGGGGATTACACATCGCCGTTTACCCTGAAACTCTTTAAAGAACTGAAGTGCAGGTATGTGGGCATATTCGGCAATAACGACGGAGACAAATTGCTGCTCTTAGAAAGGGCCGAAGGCAATATCCGCAATCAGCCGTATATCTTTACGCTGAATAACAGAAAGATCGTCGTAATGCACGAACATAATGTCGCTGATGCACTGGCAGACAGCGGGCATTTTGACCTTGTCATTTACGGGCATACCCATAAACCCGATGTCAGGAAAGTGAAAAATACCCTGGTCGTAAATCCCGGCGAGGTGAGTTCCTGGCTTTACGGTAAATCGACGGTAGCACTGGCAGATTTAAATAAAATGGAAGCTGAGATTGTGGAGCTGTAAATACTGTAGTCCATTATTCAGATTATTCTAAGAAATTTTTTTGCAGGTGCGGGTGCGCCGGAGATAGAGTATTTTCCCGAAAGCTTTCGGGACAAAAGAATCCGCTCCAATACTCTATCCCCGGCTATTGTCCAAATTTGTGAATAATCTGAAATCTGAGCTTCAGATCCGTTTGACATTCGTTTCAAAAGTGTTATTGTGAATATATGTCCGCTAGTTTGAGCAGGAATGAGAAGAGAAAATATGGAAAAATTAGTTAAGGTAGTTGACGCTAAAATGTCTATATTTGTGCTGGTTTTTGTCACTTTTTGTGTGGGCGCGTGGAGTGTTAAAAGTGTATATGCCGAACACAGGCGTGCCTGCGCCGAAGATATCGAAAAATATTGTAAGGACGTAAAACCGTGCGAAGGCCGCCTCATCGATTGTTTGAAGGAACATGAAAGCAAATTGTCGGATGAATGCAAGGCAAAAATCGGAGAGTTGACAAAGAGACTCGGAGACATGCAGCAGGCTTGTTCGGCAGATATAAAGGAATTTTGTGGGGACATCAAACCTGGAGAAGGCCGTATCCTGGAATGCCTGAGAGGGCATTCAGGTGAACTCTCCGCACCGTGCAGGGGGAAAATAGAATGTTCGAAAGAAGAGATAGAGATGAAGCAAAAAAAAGAATAGGGACAAGATCATGAACAAAATCAGGATACGAAAAAGAGGCGCCGGCGTAATCAAATCAATTGCAACCGGCATTCTTTCGTGTGTGATAATACTGAGCTTAACGGCACCGGCTTTTGCTGTTGATAGTATCTCAGTATCATGTTATGCCGACAATTTCTTCGTCGGCAATGTTACGGTCTTTAATGTTTCAACGGCTGCCAGCGCCTGCAATTTATTGTACTATGATTGCAAAGGCAGATGTTCGGGCTGCTTTACTGATTATGACTACGTGGAGGAAGTGTGTGTCGACACAAACGGCAGTCTATATCTGAAATGATTCAGGGTTCGGCGTGAGGATGTCCGAACCGCGAATCATTATATGTTTATCCCGTCAATCCTCGTAAGGCCCGCTTGCACCGCCAGTTCTATCGCTTCGCTGTATTCCTGATGAGTTATCCTTCTGTCGAGAGGCGGGGTATTTAAAGCCTTAAAACAGGGATGATACTGGTCCATGATATTGATATAAGTGTTTTTTGAGGTCTCTTCAGCGATGAATTTTACCACTTCAGCGGTGCCTGCAATCCCTCCCGGCATGACGAGATGTCTTACAAGAAGTCCTCTCCAGGCAATCCCTCTTTTGTCTATCAGCAGGTCTCCGACCTGTTTGTGCATTTCCTTGAGCGCAGCCCTTGCAGCGTCCGGATATCCCTCGGCCCTCGAATATTTCAATGCCACGGCCGGGTCCATATATTTGAAATCCGGCATATATATATCAACGACCCCTTCGAGGAGCCTGATTGCATTGAGAGATTCATATCCGCCGCAGTTATAGACAACAGGAAGTTTCAGGCCCTTTTCAGAGGCGATCAGGAGAGACTTGAGAATCATCGGCATCTGGTGTGTAGGTGTAACAAAGCTTATGTTGTGACAACCTTCCTTCTGGAGTGAAAGTATGATATCGGCGAGTTTCTCAAAAGAGACTTCGACACCCTCTCCGAGATGGCTTATCGAATAATTCTGGCAGAATATGCACCCGAGGTTGCAATGACCCATGAATATTGCGCCCGAGCCGGATCTTCCAACCAACGGCTTTTCCTCGCCGAAATGAGCGCCATAGCTTGATATGAACGGTTTATTCCCGGTCTTGCAGAAGCCTCTCTCCCCGGAAGTCCTGTCAACCTTACAATTTCTTGGACATAATGTGCACTCCCTGAGAATATCTTCAGCCTCTCTGACTTTATCGGACAGGACACCGGGAGGAAGCCGGAGATAGGAAGGCGGTGAAGCATAATCCTGCATATTTTTAGTTTAACGAATAGATTACGATATTGTCCAAAGGGAGTTATAATGAATAAATTGAATAAAAGTTATGCGACTGATGGGTTGCTGATGATGAGGTTATAGGAATGACAGATAAGGATTATTATCGTATTCTCGGTGTGAGTGAAGACGCTGCTGCGGAGGAATTAAAGAAAACCTACCGGAAATTGGCGTTCCAGTATCACCCCGATAGAAACCTGGGCAGCGAAGAGATGATGAAAGAAATCAACGAAGCTTATGCTGTCTTATCGGATGATAGAAAGAGAAGAGAATATGATTCTTACAGGCAGAGATATGGTCCCTCTGCAAGGGACCAGTTCAGGCAGAGCTACGCAGAAGAGGACATCTTCAGGGATTCCGACATATATCAGATATTCGAGGAGTTGAGCAGGGCATTCGGTTTCAGCAGACCGGAAGATATCTTCAGCCGGAGCAATTTCTACGGGAACCGGTACCGGACTTTTGAATTTAAGGGGCCGGGATTTTTCGGAAAGGGCGCGTTCTTTTTCCGGCCAATGCAGACCGATCAGAATGAGCAGCTGAAAATGAGCCGGTACCAAGCAGAGGAGACGCCCGCAGATCGACCTTCTTTATCATCCAGGCTTTTTCTTAAGGGCTTGAATTTGTTTCAGAAGCATATGGCAAAGAAATACGGGCTGGAAATTCCGGAAAACGGCAGGAATTTGTATGAAGCGATTAAAATTGCGCCTGAGGAAGCAATAAATGGAGGCAAGGTCGGGTACCGTTACCTGAAAGGTCGCAATCCCCGGGATCTTTTGGTGAAGATCCCTGCCGGAACGAGAAACGGTCAACAAATAAAACTCAAAGGTTTGGGTGAGGAAGGAAAAAACGGCGGTAGGCCTGGAGATCTCTATCTGAAGGTCAGGATTCGTGTCCCGATTCTCAAAAGGGTAGCAGAGTTCTTCAAACAGTAATGATCGCGCTATTTCCTTTTACTTCATAACCGCGCCGCTTCCCGCAGAACTGACCATCCTCGCATACCGGGCGAGATAGCCTTTTGTAATCTTGGGCTTCAGCGGCTTCCAGTTATTCATTCTCTCTTTTATTTCTTCCCCGGACAGAAGGACATCGATTTTTCTATTGGGGATATCTATCTTTATCCTGTCCCCGTCTTTCAGTATGGCGATTACTCCGCCTTCCATAGCCTCGGGAGATATATGACCGATGCACGGGCCCCTTGTGCCGCCTGAAAATCTTCCGTCAGTTATCAGTGCGACGGATTCGCTCAAGCCCATTCCTGCAATGGCTGAAGTCGGTGAAAGCATCTCCCTCATTCCAGGTCCGCCCTTAGGGCCTTCATATCTGATGACAACGACATCGCCGGACCTGATCTTCCCGTTCAGGATCGCCTTCATGCCTTCTTCTTCCGAATTGAATACCTTTGCCGAGCCTTCGAACTTCATCATATTCTGTGTTACGGCAGATTGTTTGACGACCGAACCGTCCGGCGCAAGGTTCCCTCTCAGTATGGCAATCCCGCCCTCCTTGTGATAGGGCTTATTCATAGGCCTTATGACGTTATCGTCAGTTACCTCTGCTGAATCCGCGATTTCAAATATCTTTCTCCCGCTTACAGTGATATTATTATGCAAGCTCTTCTTCAGCCTTTTCATTAATGCGGGAATTCCTCCTGCCCAGTCGAGGTCTTCAAGGTAATGTTCACCTCCCGGCAGCATATTGGCGAGATGGGGTGTCTTTTTGCTCAGAATATCGAATGTTTCGAGCGGCAGCTCAATGCCCGCGTCATGGGCTATTGCGGGGATATGGAGTACTGTATTTGTCGAACCGCCAAGCGCAAGGTCGACCATTATCGCATTCTCAAAGGCCTTGGCCGTCATGATCTTCCTCGCCGTGATATTCTGTTTTATCAACTCCATGATGCGCATCCCGCTCTCGAAGGCGATCCTTCTCTTGTCGGCAGACACCGCGAGTGCGGTGGCGCATCTCGGAAGGCTCATCCCCAGGGCCTCTGTAACGCACGCCATGGTATTGGCCGTGTACATGCCTTGGCAGGAGCCGGGCCCCGGACACGCGCACATCTCGAGCGCTTCGAGTTCATCTTTTTTCAACAGACCCTTTTTGTACTTTCCGATTGCCTCGAAGGTATCGTTGACAAGAGACAATCTTTTCCCTTTCAAACGGCCTGAAAGCATAGGACCGGCAGTCACAACTATCGCCGGGATATCTATCCTCGCGGCCGCCATCAACATTCCGGGGGTTATCTTGTCACAGTTTGTTAGGAGCACGAGCCCGTCAAGCTGGTGTGCCTGGACTACGGTCTCCACGATATCGGCTATCAGCTCCCGCGAAGGCAATGAATAATGCATGCCCGTATGTCCCATGGCAATGCCGTCGCATATGCCGGGCACCCCGAAAAAGAAGGGATATCCTCCCGCTGTGTGTATCCCCTTTTCTATGAACCGCTCCATGTCCCGCATGCCTATATGGCCCGGAATAATGTCGGTGAAGCTCGTGGCAACGCCGATGAAAGGTTTCTTCATCTCACTTTTAGGCAAACCCGTCGCATAGAGCAGCGCCCTGTGCGGAACGCGCTCGAGACCTTCTTTTATTATCTTGCTCCTCATGATTACCCCCTCATACCGGCAAATAAAAACTGAGAAATAGAAATGGGGACGAGGATCTCTCATCTCTCAATTCCTGCTTCTCAGTCCTTAATTCGTTTCTAATTTAATGGATTTATCGGATGAATTTTCCTGTACTCTCTTACCAGTTCCGCCATCCTGTCTTTTTTCACGAGTTTCTGCTTCTGGATCCTTTTACGCTCAACTTCTTCTTCCGGCGTAAGATAGCGCTTGCTGTCGATCTCTGAAAGAAGACCGTCAAGACTCCTGTGTTCCTCGCTTAATTTCCTGAATTCCTCATTCTGGTTTTTTAAGAATTCGACAATCTCGTTCTCTCTCAATTTTACCTCCTGTTTTTAAGATAAAATTTTATGCACTAAGAATCTTCTTTTGAGGCAATTTTTCAGGACAGATTGAATTATATCTCCTGAACTATCCTTTCTGCAAGCTTATAGGAATTTTCTACACAATCATTTACCCCTATCCCCCGATAGGCATTTCCCGTGATATACATCCCCTTGAACCTGTCGACTATACCTGTTATTGTATCCAGTCTTTTTTCGTGGCCCGGGAAGTACTGGGGTATCCCTTTTTTATGGATGTAAACCTTTGCAAAATCCGGCTGCGCAGTGATCCCCATGATAAACTTCAGTTCTTCCAGAACTAAGCCGACCTGTCTGTTTTCGTCCTGTTCCGCAAGTTCAGATCTCCTCACCCCTCCAAGCATACTCCTCAGGAGCACATACCCTTCGGGCGCCCTGTTGGGGAATATGCTGGAATCCCAGAGGGTCCCGAGTATCTTTCTGCCCTCCCTGCTCGGTATAAGGAACCCGAATCCATCAAGGGAAGCAGCTATCCTGTCCCGTTTATAACCGAGGCAGACAACGGAGATCGATGGATAATAGATATCGCTTAGTGACGAAGACAAGTTTTTGTCGATCTCTCTTACCATCTCCGAGGTCTCGAAAGCAGGCGTCGCCAGAACAACCGAGTCTGTCTCGATAGATGTGCCATCCGAGATGTGAATGATGTAACCATTCCCTTTTTTGTCGAGAGCGACAGCCCTGTCGCCCGTTCTCATCCTGTCTCCCAGAAAACCCGTGAGTGCGTCGGCCAGCGCCCCCATACCGTCAAAGAACGATGTAAGGACCCCTCCGGGGCCGGCCCCCACCTTCTTGCCTGTTTTCTTCGCCTCTTTCTGGAGTTTCATCATACCTCTGATGAGGCTGCCATAAGTCTGTTCGAGATTATTTACTTTCGGGAAACAGCTCTTGAGGCTCATCTTTTCAGGGTCTCCAGCGAAAATGCCTGATGCCATGGGGTCAATCAGTTTCTCATATGCCTCTTTACCGAGCCTTCTCCTTGCGAAGTCTGCGAGTGTTTCATCATTTCGGGCGCCCCTGGGTACAAACATCTCCCATACGATCCTCAGCCGGCCGGACAGGCTCAAGAGATTTGAAGCAAAGAACGAGGCAGGTGATTCAGGCAAACGATGAAATTTGCCGTCTGAAAAAATAAATCTTTTTCTTGCCGTATCCCTGCTCCTTAGTGGTGCAAGGGCAAGTTTGGAGACGAGTTCAAGGGTTCTCGGCTTGTTGTCGAGAAACCCGTTTACCCCCCCTTCACACAGAAACCCATCGACCTTATCGGTCCAGATTTTGCCGCCCGCTTTTTTTTCGGATTCAAGGACAGTGATGTCTAAAGAAGGCTTCTTCTCAAGCAGGAAATAAGCCAGGGAAAGGCCGGAAATCCCCCCTCCAATGATTACCAGTCGCATTAACTAAATTTTACCATAATTAAATCCAAATGTGACATGACAGACAAATTTGCTAATGTAGTGTCTCAGCTATGGAGGACGGCTATGAAAGCGCGTCCCAATTCAGCCGCGAATTTAAACATTTTTTCGGCAATACTCCTGCTAATGAAGCCGTAAAAATGCCAGTAATGGGGAGTTGAAATTGTCATTCCGAACTTGGCTCGGAATCTGTATCGGCGAATCCGGGTCCCATGGCCAAAGACAGGAACGATTTCCTGTCGGAAGAATATAGTATCAAGCCTTTTTGTTCAAAATCGTTCAGGACAGCGGACAGATCGTCAAAAGTCATCCCGAAATCGTTGCAGAGTTTGTTGATCTCTACGGATTTTTCGACTGCCGAGAGATATATCTTCTTCTCTTTCCCATTAAACGTATAAACAATTCTGTTTCCGTCACGGCAGGAATCGATCTGTAAACTGTCCGGAGAGTTTTTGTAGACCATGAAATTATCTCCCGGGCTTTTGCTCTTGATTTCTTCGACCTTATTCCTGATCATACCGGATATCCTGTATTGCTCCGCATCATTATCAAACTCATAGGGATAGGGATAGTTTGAAAAAGACGGCATGCCGAAGTCTTCAAAGATCAATGAAAAGATCGAGTCGTCTTGTTTCTTAATGCCGTAATCTTCAACATGCAGGAAAACGGGGCAATCCGAGGGCAGATAGAACTCACCGGGGTATACCTGTATGTTTTCGCTAACGAGTATATGACGGATAAGGTCCAGGACCCTGATATTTTCCTTCAGGTCCTCTTCCCTCATGCCGGGGAAGCAGGTAAAGAGGTTGAATTGTACGGGCGCGCCAAGTTCAGCCGCCGCTTTCAGCACCTCCACATTTTTTAAGGCCGCGACTCCCTTGTTCATCAGCTGTAATACCCGCTCGCTGAAAGTTTCGATGCCTATCTGGAAATTTGAAACCCAGTTTCCGAAGCGCTTGATTGCCGCCAATACCTTTTTGTCCATCCTCTCCGCACGGAATTCTGCATAGACAAAATTTAGGTTTTTATCCCTAAGATATCCTGACACTTCAATGATGGTTTTCGGGTCCTTAAGCGCATCGGAGTCAAGAATGAAGAAATTTCTGAGGTCCTTTGAAATACTCTGATAATGATCCATCTCGGATCTTATGCGTTCGGATTTCTTTGCCTGGCAGAGTATGTTATAGGACTCATCAGGACAGAAAGTACATTTTTTCCAGGGGCACCCCCTGCCGAATTCAATCGGCAAAATAATTTCCCCTTTTTCGACCGGGAAATCTTCAAAGTCGTAACGTGGAAAAGGCAGGGAGTTTATCGGGACATTCAGCCTGGATTTCGCTTTTCTTATGCTTCCCTGATTG
This sequence comes from Thermodesulfovibrionales bacterium, assembly GCA_963716185.1. Taxonomy (GTDB): domain Bacteria; phylum Nitrospirota; class Thermodesulfovibrionia; order Thermodesulfovibrionales; family SM23-35; genus CAVZMO01. Next base: position 945,289 of record OY970295.1, on the reverse strand, counting down.
TCCCTGAAGACCACGTTGCAGAATTCTTTCCCTTTGTCATTGATATGTTCCAGCAGGCTGTCGACAGTCACTTCACATTCACTCGTACCCACAAAGTCGACAAACTCCAAATTTTTCAACAAATCGTGTGCAAAAGCGCCCGAACAATCTTTGCCCCCGAAAATGGTCCGGACATCAGGATAAGCCTTCTTGATTTTAGAGCAGAGCAGGAGTGAGCCGCTTAGTTGATAATGAGAACAGCTGAATCCTATGAGCTTTGTTTCCTTCAGATAAGGCGCCAACCTTGAAAAGACTGTTTCAGTAAATTCAAGTGCGACCTTCCGCAACTCTTCAAAGCCGTTCAATGACAAGCCGAGCGCGTCGAGACGCTCAGTGAAGCGGCCTTTGGACCTTACATATTCATCTTCGAAAAGCAGCGAGGCAAATACATAATCCAGTCCCATATATTCAACGCCGTATTGTTCGGTCAGGGTGATTAAATTTTCAGTAATGCCGTGGTCTAAACCCTTCAGGTACGGGAGGAATTCGAGATGGAAATGGAAGGTCTTTACACTTTTTCCCTTTTCTTCCAGAAATGCCTGCATGATGCCGAGATTTATATTGGGGACATTGGCAAACCATTTTGAGATGAATCTCGCATAGGGCATGGAGACAAAAATAAAATCCATAGTTTTTATTATTGCCTAAATTCATCTCTTTTTCCAAGTGAATGAGCCGAAACTGCGGAAATACTGATTTGAACGGCAATTCTGGGATATAATGAAAAAATGTCAAACAAGAGAAGAAAAACTTCCGGTTACCATCAACCGAAGAGACTCGACTTTCATGCGGACGAATCAATCCATCCATGGCTTTCTATGATCCTGGATGCATATTACATAGTGGATAAGGGCATTACCGATGCTGTTAAGACGGAGTTGAGGAAAGGCAAAAAACTGGCGTGTTGCAAGGGGTGCTCAACCTGCTGCAATACCCATTCTACTATACCTGTCTATCCATTGGAACTGGTCGGCATCTCATGGTATGTCGTGGAAAAGAGTACCGGTCCCGAGCGGGAGGCTATAAAAAACCGGCTTGCGCAATATAAAGAAAATGACCCATGTCCTTTTTTGATAGAAGGCGCCTGCTCCGTCCATCCGATGCGTCCGATATCCTGCAGACAGTTCATGGTATTCGGCAAGCCCTGTGACAAGGACGAAGACCCCTATTACACGAGGCGCGAAGACGTCCTGACACCTATAAAAAAGTATACGGACCGGGCCTTCTTCATCATGCTTCCTTTCTACGGGGTCGAAAAAGAGCCTGAGAGATGGAAAATCATTGAGAGGGGCGCCGTTCATCAGGTGGTCAAGCTATTGCAGACCTGCAACTTGAAGAGCTTGGCCGGGAAGATGGAAGAGTTTGACGGCGCTAAATAGAGTCTGTCCATAGATCGTTGGGTGTCATGCTGAATTTATTTCAGCATCTCGTAAAGTCAGCGGGGTATGAGACCCTGAAACCAGTTCAGGGTGACATTAGAGGCAATTTATAGACAAACGCTAATGTAGTAACTAATGTAGTGTCCCATAAAGGACTGGTGTTATGAACAACTCAAAAAAGATGTCATTGCCGCAAGTGAATCGTGTCGGGAATCCTTCCGATAAGCCCAGAAAGATTCCGGACAAGCCGGAATGACAAAGTGAAGCTAAATATAGAGCTTGCGAACCACCTTTTGATAACACCATTTGTTTAAGAGGCACTATATTGTTACAGGATCGACGTCTATTTTTACTTTTACATCCTTTGAATCTTTGAAAGCCTCTGCAAAAACTCCGGCTGCCGAATGGAGTTTCCCGCGGACCGAGGATTTCAGAAGCAGCCTGAATTCATTTTTCCCTTTAATATTTCTTGCTACATACGGGCCAAGTATCTCCACGTCGGCTACCTTCTTCATTATCTCCGGTAGTTCAGAAGAAAGATTCCTTTTGCTTATGCATTTAAGCAACATGAGCCTTGAGTAGGGGGGATAATTGAGAGCTCTGCGCCTTGTCAGTTCTTCCTTAAAGAATGAACCGTAATCATAGTCTTTCAGGCATCTGTATAGATACTCCCGGGGCATCCTCGTCTGGATGAATATATCGCCGCCGGGTTCAATTCTGACAAGGACAGACGAGATCTCCTGATATGCCTTCTCCGCGGATCTAAAGTCCGGGATGTTCAGGAAAAGGTCCGTATTTAAAAATGCGGCCATGGAAAATCCGCTGAAGGCGCACATCCTCCTTGTCATAAGTTTTGTGCCGACAATTATCCTGTTATCACGCATGGATGCCTGCAGCCCTTCGAAGTCCGATTTTTCCGCGGCCCTGTCGCTGTCGAGCCGGAGTGTTTTTATGCCGATGAGTTCCTGAAGGTCTTCCTGGACTTTCTGTGTTCCCGCACCGGACAATTTCAGGTTATAACCCTTGCATACGCTGCAGCGTTCAGGCATGCCGGACAAGGCATACCCGCAGTAATGACATTTCAGCGACATGTCCTGTTTATGAAAGACAAGAGGAATATTGCAATGCGGACATTCTTCGATATGGCTGCAATCGAGGCATTGTAAAAGCGTGGAGTGCCCCCTCCTGTTCACAACAAACATTACTTTTTTATTATTTTTTATATGCTTCGACGCGGCATCTGTGACCGCCCTTGACAGATATGGTCTCACAAGTTTTTCATGTCTCATATCAACCAGCCGGACACGAGGTCTTTTCACTTCGTGCGCGGGCTTTAAAAGCGTGTATTTGCCCGTCTTACAGTTAAAGAGAGATTCAACAGATGGACAGATCGATGAAAGGAGTACGATTGCTTTTTCAAGATACCCTCTCATAACGGCAACGTCCCTTCCGATGTAACAGGGGCTATTCTCCTGCTTATAGGAATCACTGTGTTCCTGGAGAACAGCAATGAAAGAGACTTTTTTTAACGGGGCGAAAACAGCGGACCTTGTGCCGAGCACAATATCCGAACGGCCTGAAAGAATCCGCTCTATAGTATCGGATTTCCTGCCTCCGCTGAGTTCACCGTGGAAAAGGCATATCCTCTCCCCTATCCGGTCTCTGAAGAAGGGATAGAGATGGTCGGCAACAGAGACCTCGGGAACGAGGATGATCACATTCCGGACTTCGGGGAGTATCTTCATCAGGAATGAATGTTCATATCCCGAAGAAGGCGAATGAAGAAGAAACGTGCCGTACGTATTGCCGATTATTGCTTTCTTAAGAAGGTCTGTTTTATCCGAATCCACATCGACAGCAACATGGGGACATTCCCCGGTCCGCTCCTTTATTGTATTTCGACGTTTAACTTTTCCAAGAGCTTCTTTAGGAAGAATAGTCTTTAGGACAAGCCCCTGCCCGGTCATGTAATAGTCCGACATCCATTTTAAAAGAGCGATCATCGTGCTGCTGAAAACGGGAGCAGTACCGTGAATTTCCTGGATATCTTTCACATCCAGGGGTCGTGTCCCGGAAGATTTTCCCAGAATGATCCCTTTAATGAGTCTGCTCTTGAGCGGTGCGCTCACGATCATGCCCGCTCCAATATCCGAAGAGAGTCTTCCGGGACACCTGTAGGTCAGAGGGCCGATGTTTACCGGGAAAAGGACATCAAAAAAATCCATATGAGATTCTATCACATTTGTTATAGAGTTAATCTTTGTGTCATAATTGATAAATGTTTCTCCGTATAATTTATTCATTACTTTTATGCGTGTTGGCCTCGTGCGCGGCGGCGCCCGTCGCAGTCCGGCAGGAAAAGCCCCTCCCTCCGCAGGATGCCTATTATATGTTTATGATGGGATACAACGCGGAAAAAGACGGAAAATGGGAAGATGCGATCGAGTATTACAACAGCGCCCTCAAGATGGACCCTTTATCCGCTTATCTCAAAGTACAGATAAGTTATATGCTTCTCAAGACCGGAAAGGTTACCGAAGCAATATCGCTGGCTGAAGATGTCGTTAAAAAGCAACCTGATTACGTCCCTGCGCTTATGTTTCTGGGACAGCTTTACAACAGCCAGAAAAGGACCGAAGAGTCTATAAACATCTATGGGAAGGTGCTCAAGATACAGCCGGACAATCAGGAAGCGGCCCTTTTTTTAGGTCTCCTTTATGCCTCAATAAAAGAATACGACAAGGCTATCGGTATCCTTGAAAAGCTGAACAAGGCCCATCCCGACAATATAATGGCGGTTTATTACCTCGGTTCGGTCAGCCTTGAAAAAGGCGATGCCGACAATGCGGCGGAATATTTCAAAAAGGCGATAGCTCTAAGACCTAATTTCGATGCTGCATACTTTAATTTAGGGCTGATTAATGAGACCAGGAAGAACCTGGAAGCCGCCCGGGAGTATTACAACGAGGCCATCTCGATAAATCCCCACAACATTCAGGCAAGGGAGAGGCTTGCCGAGATTTATCTCAAGCAAAAACTGACTGATAAAGCCATAGAGCAATATAAAGAAATAAGTTCGCAGGTCCCGGTCAATATCGATGTCCATATCAATCTCGGGATACTCTATTTTGAAGATAAGGAATATGATAAAGCCGTAGAGGAATTCAGGACAGTTATAGAGGCCAGACCTAATATTGCCTCGATTCGATATTACCTTGCTTTATCACTTGGAGAGCTTGAGAGGAACGAAGAGGCAATAACGGAGCTGAAGAAAATAATTTCTGAAGACCCGAAGAACGTGAACGCATTCCTTTATCTCGGCTTTTTGTATTCGAAACTTGACAGGGATGATGACGCCATAGCCGTTTATGAAGAAACACTGAGTTTCGAGAAGGAGAAACCCGAGGTTTATCTCTACCTTGCCGTAACGTATCTTCACAAAAAAGAGTATTCAAAGGCCGAGACCATATTGAGGGAAGGCCTCAGCCGCTTTGAAGACAATGATGATTTGAATTTCAACCTCGCCGTTGTAATGGAAAAGACCGGCAGGTTCGATGAGATGGTGAAGTATCTGAAGAGGGTAATCGAGATTAACCCGCAACATGCCGATGCGCTGAATTACCTCGGCTACAGCTATGCCGAAAAGGGCATACACCTTGAAGAGGCTTATTCACTCGTGACAAAGGCCTTGGAGCTTAAGCCCGACAACGGGTATATCATGGACAGTCTCGGATGGGTTTATTATAAATCCGGTAAATACGATGAGGCTTTAAAGACTCTCCTTAGGGCCGCGGAGATTGTGAAGGACGACCCGACCGTTCTGGAGCATATCGGGGATGTCTACAATTCCATGGGGATGAAGGAGAAGGCGGGGGAATACTGGAAAAAGTCGATCGAGTTCCATAAAAAAGGCGAGGACGATAATCTCAGGGATAGGATCGGAAAGAAGATTCAAGACCTGAAATGAAACACTCTCCGCTTCCCGCCGGTCATTCGTCACTTTCCCTGAAAACGCCCGCCAAGATCAACTGGTTTCTTCAAATCCTCGGGAAGCGGGAAGACGGCTATCACAATATCTCCAGCCTCATGCAGTGTGTGGGCCTTTATGACAACCTTACATTCGAGAGCGCGGATTCAATAGAAGTGGTCAGTGACCTTGATATCCCGGTCCGCGAGAATATTGTTTACAGGGCTGCCTCCGTTTTAAAAAAGTATGCCGCCCGCAGTAAAGGCGCAAGGATACTGCTGAAAAAAAATATTCCGGCCTGCGCCGGCCTTGGAGGAGGAAGCAGTGACGCAGCGTGCACGCTTTCAGGACTCAATATTTTATGGGGGCTCGGGTTAAGCGATGGAGAATTGAGCGCGATAGGCGCTGAGATAGGTTCCGACGTCCCCTTTTTTTTAAAAGGGCCTGCCGCCCTGATCGAAGGCAAAGGCGAAAAGGTGAAATCGCTGGACATAGGCTCATCAAGTATACTCCTACTTGTTAAACCTCGGGTGTCCGTGTCTACTGCATGGGCCTACGATTCTTTTGACCGGCAGGGCGGCGCAGAAAAGTTGACAAAAAAACATATTGATATTAAACTGTTTTGTCAGGCTTTGAACAGGCGGGATTATGCCTCCCTCGGTACAATGCTTTATAATGACTTTGAAGATGTCATCATGAACAAATACCCTCTTGTCAGGGACATAAAGCGTAAGCTGTTGGAAACGGGAGCGGATATTTCTGCAATGAGCGGCAGCGGCCCGACTGTTTTCGGCGTTTTTCAGACTAATGCCGGGGCAGAGAAGGCTGCCCGGGCGATGGAGCCCAATTTCTGCCGCCTGGCCGAGACATTAATAACAGTAGACGGCAAACAGTAGGCGGTAAACAGGGGAACTATTTTATTTACTGTCTGCTGATTGCTGTTTGCTATTTTTTTGGGGCGTCGACAAACGGCAAGTCAGGAGACTTTGGATCTCCCATCTGGAGGTTCGAATCCTCCCGCCCCAGCCATAGATACTGATAGAGAAATTAGAGGCGGTTATTTGAATCTCTGTCTCAATTCTCGATTTGATGAGGAGGAGTGATGCCTGAAGGGATTAAGTTGTTTACCGGCAATGCACACAAGGGTCTCGCGCAGGAGATCGCGAATTATCTTAACATGCCCGTTGGAGACGCCTCGGTAGAGAAATTCAGTGACGGCGAGATTATGGTGCAGATCAATGAAAATGTGAGGGGGACCGATGTGTTTGTCTTGCAGCCGACCAGCATGCCTGTAAACCGCCACCTCATGGAGCTTCTTTTGATGGTGGATGCGCTCAAGAGGGCGTCGGCAAGCAGGATAACGGCTGTTATACCGTATTATGGATATGCGAGGCAGGACAGGAAGGTCCAGCCGAGGGTCCCCATATCCGCAAAACTTGTTGCAGATCTGGTAACTGCTGCAGGTACGAACAGGGTCCTTACGATGGACCTCCACGCGGCCCAGATCCAGGGTTTTTTCAATATACCCGTTGATAATCTTTATGCTGCGCCTGTCCTCCTGGAGTATATACGGAAAAAATATTATTTCGAAAACCTCGTTATTGTATCGCCTGACGCCGGCGGGGTTGAGAGGGCAAGGGCCTTTGCAAAAAAACTCCAGTGCTCGATTGCGATTATCGATAAAAGGCGTGAAGCGGCGAATATATCCCAGATAATGAATGTGATAGGTGACGTTTCCGGAAAGGATGCGATAATCCTCGATGATATGATCGATACAGGTGGTACGACCATTCAGGCAGCTTCGGCCCTGAAGGATAAAGGCGCAAAGCGGGTGGTAGCTGCGTGCACGCATGCAGTGCTTTCGGACGATGCAGTCGAAAAAGCCAATAATTCTGTACTTGAAGAGCTTATCGTTACGAACACGATACCGCCGGACAGCAAAAAAGAGCAGTGCAGAAAACTTACTATTTTGAGTATAGCGCCTCTTATAGGAGAGGCAATAAAAAGGATTCACGACGAATCTTCAATAAGTTCACTTTTTGCGTAGTCTGTGATCTATAATTAGGAGGAAAAATGGAAAGAATAACCATTAATGCAGAGAAGAGGGAAGAGACCGGCAAGGGGACGGCGCGTTCTCTCAGAAGAAAAGATATGATCCCTGCGGTCCTTTACAGGGGAGGGGGGTCACTGCCGATAAAGCTTGCCAGGAAGGAGATAACTCAATTCATTAATACAACAGCGGGCGAACAGATAATGGTAAACCTTCAATTTGCGGACGGAGAGACTAAACTCGCTCTTGTAAAGGACTATCAGGTAGAGCCCACAAAGAGGGAGTTGCTCCATGCAGATTTTTTTGAGGTCTTGCTGACGGAGAAGGTAAAGGTGAATGTACATGTGATACCTACCGGAGAACCTGTCGGCGTAAAGAGAGACGCCGGGATATTGCAGAACCTCCTGAGAGATATAGAGATAGAATGCCTGCCGGACAAAATACCCGGCCATATTAAGATCGATATATCCGGACTCGAAATAGGGCAGTCGTTTCATGTCAGCGACCTTCAATTGCCGGAAGGTATAAAGGTCCTCACGGACCCCGGGGACGTGATCGTGAATATAATAGCGCCGGTGGTCGAAGAGGTTGCGCCTGTTGAGGAGGCCGCTGTTGCAGCACCTGAAGCAGCGGAGCCCGAGGTTATAAAGAAAGGCAAGAAGGAAGAGGAAGAAGAAAAAGAGAAAAAATAGTAATTCCTTATTATTTTTGACCGATGGATGAAGCACGGGTTGTTTGGCTTATCGCGGGTCTCGGTAATCCCGGAAGAAGATACTCCAGGACAAGACATAATATCGGCTTCATGGTCATAGAGGAGATTGCCGGGAGATACAAAATAGACCTGGCAGAAAAAAAGGAAGGGTACAGAATAGGAAGGGGTTCAGTAGCAGGACAGAAGGCCCTGCTCGCGGAACCCCTTCTTTTTATGAACCTGAGCGGGCCTCCTCTGAGGGGCGTATTAAAGAAGTTTAATGTGTCTTCTGAAAATTTTATTGTTGTTCATGACGATCTCGACATGGAGGCAGGCAAATTAAGAATCAGGAAAACCGGCTCATCGGGCGGACATAAGGGAGTTCAGTCCATCATACAGAATATCGGTTCCAGAGATTTTATAAGAGTGAAGATCGGGATCGGCAGGGAACCGGGGATACCCTCCGAGGAGCACGTGCTGAGTAAATTCAGAAGGCAGGAAACAGGCGCAATTAAAGAGGCGGTGCAAAAAGCGGTAGATGCTATCTACGTCATTATTTCAGATGGCGTGGATAAGGCGATGAATGAGTTTAATTGATAACTGTTTATAGAGTGGTTATTGTCATGCCGAATTTATTTTCCGCCTCGGCGGATTCGCTGAGGTGAACAGCATCTTGCAGTTCCTAATGTTGCTCAAACAGAGAGATCCCGAAACAAGTTCAGGATGACATCTAAGGCAGTTTATAAACAGACTATAGGGTGTCCCAAAACAAATGGTGTTATCAAATGTGATTAGTAAGCTCAATATTGGCTTCGCTTTGTCGTTCCGGCTTGTCCGGAATCTTTCCGGGCTTCTCGGAAGGATTCCCGACTCCCGAACGCTTTCGGGATTGCGGGAATGACATTCCTTTTGAGCATGTACATAACACCGGTCATTTGTGAGACACTGCACTATATAGCGACTGTGTATAAACTATGAACCCCCTCTCACCCTAACCCTCTCCCGCCAGGGGAGAGGGCAGTAAGTATACCCCTCCCTTGAGGAGAGGGGTTGGGCGGGTGTTAAGATATCGACTTTATACACAGACATTGAATAGGAATTACTCATGAAAGACATGCTGGGCAGAGAGGAACTCGTTACAGTAGAAGAGGCCCTTGATCTTCTACTGAGGCACTCACCTTCTTTTAAAAGTCCGGCTGAAGTGATTCTCCCGATTGACAAGGCTTATGGGATGATCATTTCCAGGGACATTATCTCTCCCGAGGACCTCCCTTCATTTAGCAGATCAACGGTAGACGGATTCGCAGTAAATTCCGCCGACACCTTCGGCGCTACGGAAGGCCTCCCCTCATATCTCAATATAACCGCCGAGATATTGATGGGCGGGAAGCCTGATTTTGTTCTCAAAAAGGGCGAGTGTGCGAAGATTGCAACGGGCGGAATGCTCCCTGAAGGCGCTGATTCGGTCGTGATGTATGAACACACCCAGCGAGCAGACGAAACCATGATAGAGGTATTAAAACCCGTATCGCCGGCTGAAAATGTCATACAGGCTGGAGAAGACGCGAGAAAAGATGAATGCATTCTGAAGAAAGGCCGCAGATTGAGACCGCAGGATATCGGCGCGCTGGCAGGACTCGGAATAACGGACATATGGGTTTATGAGAAGCCTGGAGTTTCAATAATATCAACCGGCGATGAGATAGTGCCGGCTGACAAACCTGTCATGCCCGGGCAGGTCCGTGATATTAATTCGTATACACTTTCCGGCTTGATATCAGATGCCGGAGGGACGCCCTTATCGAAGGGGATCTTCAGCGACGGGTATGAAATTATCAGGGATGCCGTTGAAAAGTCCTTGAAGGACTCGGATATGGTTTTGATTTCGGGCGGGAGCTCGGTAGGCGCCAGGGATATGACAGCCGGGGTGATAAATGATCTGGGTGCCCCGGGCGTCTTATTCCACGGTGTATCACTGAAGCCGGGCAAGCCGATGATCGGCGGTGTCATCGATGGCGTTCCCGTGTTTGGTCTTCCCGGGCACCCGGCAGCCGTCAATGTCTGCTTTGAGATTTTTATCAGACCCGTTCTTAAAATTCAGTCGGGTTGTGTGGAAAACAGTTCCGTCCGGGAGAAAAAAATAGTTAACGCGAGAATGGCAAAAAACGTTTCATCGAGTCCCGGAAGGGAAGAACATATTGGTGTGGCTCTCGAAGAAAGGGACGGCGAACTGTGGGCCATACCGCTGCTCGGCAAATCGGGTCTCATCACAACACTCACAAAAGCAGACGGGACTGCTGTGATACCGCTGAGGAAATCAGGGATACAAGAAGGAGAATTTGTAGAAGTCAGGCTCTTTTAACGGAAGTCACAAGACCCTGGAGCAATTACTTTCATCCTGCCGCATTATATATAGTTACTCGCCGAATTTGGGGAAAACCGTTTGACAAAAAAACGCTGATAAGTTATTGTTATAGAATCTGCCGCGGGGTGGAGCAGCCTGGTAGCTCGTCGGGCTCATAACCCGAAGGTCAGAGGTTCAAATCCTCTCCCCGCCACCAAGCAAAATGATAGATTTTTGTATAGATTGAGGCTGTCAGAACGGTAAGTTCTGACAGCCTCAGGTGTTTCAACAGGACGGTTGCCCGCCTAAACTGAAAGTCCAACCATGCATCGTCATTCCATTGCGCTCTCTTCTGCTTTTTGTTGTTAAATATTTAACCTTGTAAATTGAAATACTATATTTTAATTTACAAGGATGATAACATCGGTACTGAAAAAGTACCAGTTGGAGCAGATCGAAGAAACCTTAAGAGGAGAAGGATTGATATGAAAGATATGATGAGATACAAAAATTATTACGGTTCTGTCCATTACAGCGATGAGGACAAGGTATTTTACGGCAAGGTCGAATTTATCCGGGCCCTCGTCAGCTATGAAGGCACGGACGTTAAATCATTGCGCAAGTCGTTTGAGGAAGCCGTGGAGGACTACCTTCAGACCTGCAAGAAACAGGGCAAAGAGCCGGAACATCCTTCAAGGGATCGTTCAATATACGGGTCGGCTCAAGCCTGCATCAACGTATTGTGTTAGAAGCAACGAAAAAGGGGGTTACCCTTAATAAATACATAGTAGATGTCCTGGAAAAAGAGACCGCAAAGCAGAAGACAGCTTGAGATTATAAAACGCGATGACAAAATCCTCATTGCAGCATTGAAGATCCTGTTGAAAAATGATTTGCGAGAATCATAAGAATAACTGAATGTGAATAATTAATTTTGTCCTGCCATTGTTTTCCCTTTTCACAGAAGCAAACGTTTCTGTATAACATAGTAAATCTGCACACTTCTAGGAATTATTTGTGAAGAATGAAGATTTGACCCTATAACCCTGTTTTAGGACTGGGCGAAAACAATTTAGTGATGATTGCGGGGCAGGCTGGCGTGGGAAAATCCAGACTGGCTTTGGAGTGTTGTCGGAAATTTATTGAGACCACCCCGTCTTTTAAAGTTCAGTGCATATTTAATCGAGGGATAGATTTATTTGAAGATATTCGTGCGTATTTTTCGGCCCCAGGTGACTATCTTATTTTTGTGGATGACGCTAATCGCATAAGCGGGTTTCAATATATCATTGAGCTATTGCAATATAAACAAGTTTCACAGCGAATCAAAGTCATCATTACAGTGCGTGATTATGCAATAGATAAGATAAGGGATATGTGCAAGGCTTACGGCGGCGTTTTCGAAATAGCTATATCGCCTTTCAGTGATGACCAGATCAGGCAACTTGTTGAGAAAGAATATGGCATCAAAAATCATCACTATCTTGACCGCATCGCCGAAATATCGCAAGGCAATCCGCGCCTTGCAATTATGGCTTCAGAAATAGCTAAAGAAAAGAATACACTTGAAAGCATCGCTGATGTATCTGAGCTTTATGATAAATATTATGAATCAATCCGACGTGATCTTGAGGATTTGAAAAACGACATGGTCCTCAAGGTAGCTGGTGTTGTAAATTTCTTTCGAAGTATTGATCGTTCTGACAAGGAAATGATGACTGACATTGAAAGAGTGTTTGGCATCTCAGAAACCGATTTCTGGGAAGTTGCGGAAACACTCCACGATAAAGAAGTGTTTGATATGTATGAGAACGAGGTTGTAAAAGTTTCTGATCAGGTTCTTGCTACGTACCTATTCTATACTGTTTTCTTTAGGGATGAAATATTAGATTTCGGGCTAATCCTGTCTCATCTTTTCCCTCGCTATCGTCAACGACTTGTGGATGCGATAAATCCTGTGATCAGTGCCTTTAATTCCCAGGCAATAATGGAAAAAATGCGGCCCTATGTGGACAGAACGTGGAATGTTCTCAAACATGGTGAAAACGAGAACGACTTTCTTCAGTTTTTAGAAGTTTTTTGGTTTTGGAAGCAGACTGATACCCTGCTCTATATAAAAGAAAGAATAGATGCTTTGGAGCCAAATCCTGTTGAAATTGCTAACATAAAGTTTGAGCCAGATTCAAATGTGACTTTTCCGCCCGTGCTAAAACTGCTCACTGCATTTAAAGATGTAGGGACAGACAATTTTAGCATCGCCATGAGTCTTTTACTTGACTTTGTAGTCAAACAACCTAATAGTGTGCCGCAGGTTTTATATCTTCTGATTGAGAGTTTTGGATTCGACCCAAATTCTTATTTATCAGAGTTTCAGCGGCAGAAAATTGTTATCGAGAATCTGTGGAAGCGCTCAAAGAAAGGCGAAGAGCTGCTTTTTTCAAAATTGTTTGTTGCCGTTGCAGAAAAATATCTGCACACATATTTTACGTCAACCAAATCAGCCAAGCATCTCTCGATTACAATAATCAATTTTGACCTTCCAAACACTCCTTCATTAAAGGAACTCAGGAAGGCTATTTGGAGTTATCTGTTTCAGCTTAATGGGAATCTGCAAGAAGATGTGCTGAATCTCTTATATAGGCATCCCCGAGCAGGCTTTGAGGTTTCTGTGGAAGAAATTGTGGGAGAGGACTCGGTCTACGTTCTGCAGTTTTTTGAGGAAGAATTAGAGTCATCGAACATCTGGCATTGCTTTATTGTTCAAGAATATTTAAAAATGTTATCACGTTTCAATTTGACTTTCTCTTCTGAAATAAAGGAGCGTTTCGAAAGCGAAAAGTACCTGCTTTACGAACTTCTTGCATCTGATTGGGTCGGAAGACGGGAAGAGGAATTGAATATGGGAATTGGGGAGTATCAGCAATACAAGAAGAAAAGGATTAGTGAGTATTTTAAAAGCTATGGGATTTCAGAATATGATGATTTGCTCAAGAAATGCAAAGAAATAAATGAAAGGATTACCGACCAGCACAAATCATATCTTTTTGTGCAAGGTTTTATTACGGCACTCGTCGCCCTGTCAGAAAATAATGCCAGTCTGTACATCCATGTTCTAAGCAAATATTTGCATGAAAATGAATTTCTAAATCTAAATCCCTATTTTCCGGTCAAATGCCTTCTAGACTCCCGTGGAAGTGAGCAAGGCTATAGAATACTCTCTGAACCCACTTATTCATCCAAGATGAGATGGCTGTTTAGCTACTACCAAGTTTTGCCTTTAGAAGAGATCACACTCGATCATTTGGATCGACTGTATGAATTGTTTAGGGACGCCGATGTCGGAGACTTCCTTTATGATTTAGATTTTCTCCTGAGGTATCGTTCGCTTGATAAGAAAGTTATCGTTAAGGTCGTGACGATAATTCTTGACAAGATTAAGAATGAACCGAAGCACGCATCCTTTTTATCTCAGCTATTCAATCCCTACTCCGAAATAAATAAGGAAATATTACAGAGCTTTTCCGAAGATATAAGTCTATTGGAAAGTGCCTACTTGATTCTTGATAAAGCGGAGGCACATATGGACTTTGACGGCTGCACTTTTTCGAGAATATTGGATATTGATCCGGCATTCACTGATAAGTATATAGACGACATGTATGTAAGGAAAGAATGGGTGGGTAGGCATGCTGATCATCGAGATTATTCATTCATTTGGAAGCGTGACGACTATGAAAAAGTCATGCGTAGAGTCACGCAAAGAGTATTTGAGCATGAACAGGACAAACATCATTTTTCATATTTGGGCGCTTTTTTCGGCACAGAAAAGAATTGGGCAGCTGATAGTCATGTTACAGAAAGACAAGATATATTCCTGGGAAGACTCATCTTCGAGCGACATGATGACCCTAAGTTTATGCAATTCCTTTTCTCCATTATTGCCGGCTTCCAAGCGGATAGACGTTGTCTTCATATTACCATGTTCTTAAAGCACAATAGTAATTTTGAGGATTTCAGGGAACTCCCTCTTGAGCCGCTTGTGTGGAGTTATTCAGGCAGCGCAGTCCCTATGTTGCAAGCTAAGATTGATTACTATGAATCATTAATATCAGTTTGTAATACGATAGATTTCTTAAAACACAAACAATTTCTTGAGCAGAAAATTTCATATCTGCACAAAGAAATTGAACGCGAAAAAAAGAAAGATTTTACAGAAGACGATGGAATTCCACTGATGCACCAGAGATAGGGGGGGCTTTAGTCTGACGTAGCTACGGACACTCTTTTTTTGCTGCCAAAAGCTGGACGTTGAGTCTGCCCTCGTAACGATTTCCGCTACTAACCCGCAGAATTATCAAGATGCTTTGAAATTTTAATTACTGTGAGCAGCTGATATATCATGCTTATCATCACAAAAACGGTGCCCTCTAACTAAATGGGTGTGGCTGAAAGAGACATTTTGAGGTCAGGTAAGACAGCATTTCTTTCTTGGCTAATTAATGCTGTTTAAAGGATGCGCGGGGTAAGGTCTTGTTTCCTGAATACTCCATTCTTTAGTCAACTCAATTCCCCATCTCATTTCCTTCATCGACACTCGTTTCCCACATTCTTCTCAAACGACTGAGTAACGAGATACATTAAGTCTTCGAGCTACCCAAATCACATATTATTGTAGAGAACCCAGTCATCTCACGCATCCTTTTCTCTTACGAAACCAATCTTGCCCTTCTTGGGTACGGCGGGCGACATGAGCTGCCGAATGGCGTCGAAGACAACTTTAAATTGTGCATCATATTTCTTTTCCATGTCAGCGAGTTTTCGGGCAAGTTCTGCATTGGAGGCAAGCATCTGACGGAGTCTTACAAAAGTCCTCATAATCTCAATATTGACCTTAACCGCCCGTTTACTGTTCAGAACGGTGGAGAGCATAGCAACGCCTTGTTCAGTAAAGACATAGGGAAGATAACGACGACCGCCCCGACCTTCTGTTTTTGATATTCCAAATTGGAATCTCAAAGAGCCGGCTTCTTCCTTGGTGAGTTGGAACATAAAGTCTTCCGGGAAGCGATCAATATTTCTTTTCACAGCTTTGTTGAGATTAAAAGTCTCCACCTCGTAAAGCATCGCAAGATCGCTATCAAGCATGACCTTATGGCCTCGAATCAGTAGAATCTTCTTCTCAATCATCTCAACTGGAATAAGCGCCTTCATTCTACCTCCAAACTTGAGGTACCAAACTGTGACCTCAAGATATCATATGGTCAATTATTGCATCAAGTCCTCTATTTCTCCGTGCCCTCTTCAAGAGCCGGAAAACCGAGCCCCTCTATTTCCTGCAGAGTCTTTCCCGCAATCCCTTGCAGGTCGCCATACATGCCGACTGTTGCCTGCATGACGCGGTCAATCTGCTCCTCGCGCTTGGCCCATTGTTTCAGTATGGCCTTCCTCTCCTTCTCAAGGTCTTCGTGCATCGAAGAAAAAGCTTCTACAATGGCCTGGACTCGTTGGCGGAAACGCGGGCCGGTAAGATACTGATAGACCATCTCCATCTTGGTTTGCTGTCCTTCGGTAGCCTGCCTGGCACATGCTACCTCAATCAGCGTATTACGAAGCGACATTGCGACGGGGAGCGCTGCCCGTGGATGGGTCACCCACACGCCGTCTATCAATTCGAATGTCTCCACGCCCTTCGGAAGGACCTGGCTGACGATCACGGCTATTTCAGCCTTGGCGGCACGCTGATCTTCGCGGAGTTTCCCGAGCCAGCTGTCACTCCAATTCTTGGTTCGCTTGGATTCCCATAAGATCGTGCCGCAGGTCTGTCCGAATGGGCCTGAAACGCGATGCAATATGTCGCCGCCATATTCGCCTTTAGGGACAGGCTCAATTATATCGCGCGGAAACTTTGTGCTTAAGAGTTCTTCAAGAGCAAGCTCCTGAACTTCTCCCTGGAGTTGCTGCGAACCCTGTTCAGCCCTGCGCTTAAGTTCCTCAATCTGCTTTTGCATAGAGGCAATGGTCTGTTCTTTTTCCATCACCTTGAGTTTCAGTTGCTCCTCGGCTTCTTTATGGGCCTGTTCCCGTACAGCGGCAAGTCCCTCCTGGATCTTCTTTTCAACCGTCAGGTCCATTTCGCGTTTGGCGTCGTCAAGCTCGCGCTGCTTTCTAATGAGTTCTGCCTGTGCCGTCTGCGCCTCTGCGAGCTTTACATCCCGCTGTTTAAGGATTTCCTGCAGCTCGGTGATTTCCCTGTTCTTCTGATCCAGGTCGGTACCGAGGGCGAGCTTAGCCTTCTTGGCTTCCTCGGCAATGATCTTGGCGCGCTCCTGTTTCAGCTTCTCAGCGACTTGGTCGTCTATAGTCTCCCTTGCTTTGGATAATGCCTCTTCCCGCTCATGAAGTGAAGTCTCACGCCTGGCAATGTCTGCGTCCTTTTGCGCCAGTTGTTTTTCGAATTCGCGGCGGGTAGATTCTATCAGCGGCGCCGCGAGCGATTCCGTAAGTTTAATTTCGGCCTTGCATTTGGGACATGCGATTATTGGTTCTGTCATATGACTCTCCTTGGTGAGCAAAAAGGGGGAAAGGCTTTATCCAGGATAGTTGCTTTTGGGATTTTTCTGTATTGAGCAAGGAGGGATGCATCCGGTTTGCTGATTAGGAGTGTCAATTCATCATGCAATTTGCTGTTATCCCCACCCTAAGACCGCCTCCGATACAATGGAACAAATCTTATTCACGGCCATATTTTAGTAAATTGATCACACCTTTGGCAATTTTATTTTATGTCTTCTTTTCATAAATTTTTCCTCGATGCCGTTTAATAGTGCGTCTCATACGATGTTTTCCAGAAAACTTTTGCCGTAAGCTCTCGTCAGGATTCGGTCGTCACAGACAATGACCCTGCCTGTGTCCGTCTTGGTCCTGATTAATCGACCGAATCCCTGCCTGAATTTCAGGACAGCACGCGGTAGTGAATATTCATAGAAAGCATTGCCACCTTCGCTCTCGATTATCTCAGTCCTTGCCTGCACTATGGGTTCAGTCGGCACCTCAAATGGTAATTTCGTGATGATGAGGCACTTGAGGGCGTCTCCACGGACATCAACGCCTTCCCAGAATGAGTCGAGGCCGAATATGACAGCGTTTCTGGTCTGTCTCATAGTCTCAAGCATCTTCCTGTTCGATATCTCCCCCTGTATCATGGGATTGAGACCGATGTTTTTCAATTCTTCGACAGTCAATTCCCAGGTTTTCTTCATGACATCCTTCGAAGTGAAAAGAACAAGGGTACCGCCCATTGCCTTTGCTGCCTCCTCGGCAATGACTCGTGATAGACCGTCAACGCCGTCTTCGTTCTTCAGGTCAATGCCTTTCCTGATCTCAACTGTGGTCTGTTTTTCCATATGAAAAGGCGAAGGAACAGACAGCTTATCTGAATCACGGATACCAAGAGTTCTTTCGATGAGACTGAAGTCTCCGGAAACGGAAAGAGTGGCGGAGGTGAGGATGATGGAATCGTATTCCGGAAGAAGATTGTTCCTGATGAATTCCGAGGGATAGACGGGAGACATCCGGAGGGCCTTCCTGTTCTCCTCTATCTCAACCCATCTGACAAAGCCGTCAGCCTCTTCACAAAAAGTCTCCATATCCGCAGAAAGGGCCGATAATTTGATCATGGCGGCTTTCAACTCTATCTCTTCATCCTCTTCGAAGAGGCCCGCCACATACGTCTTGATATTCTCAAACAGAGTATTTATCGATTCAACAAGCGCCATGAGAGCGTACCTGAGAGGAAAAGGTCCACTGATGATCCTCCTGCTTTTCATTTCCTTCGCGACTTGTTCCCAGAAGAAGGAAGTCTCCATCCGTAATGATTCAACAAGAGGAAAAAGTGCAGTAGATTTTGAAAGAAGGCCCCTATAGTGGCCTCTTCCGTCGGTCTTTAGAAGCTTGTTGAACAGATTTTCGACACCACGGTTCGAAATCCTGATCCCGATCTGATCGGAAAATACGGCATCGAGGGCATGGGCTTCATCAATCACCAGGATATCTGCTTTGGGCAGTATTCTGGAGTCATCCTGCATCATGGTATTGACTGCCAGGAGGGCATGGTTTGTAACAACAATCTGGGCTTGCGCCCATCGCTGGCGCGCCATAAAATAGTAGCAGTCCCTGTAATACTGGCACTTCTTCCCTTTGCAGGCATCCGCATCGGAACATATCCTGTCCCAGGTGACGGGCTTCCTGCGGGAGTTGTAATCTTCGATATCACCGGTTTCCGTTTCCATCAGCCATTCAAGCACATCCTTATGCTCATTGAGCTCATCCTGGTCAGCCGGCTTAAATGCGTTAAGCCTCCTTTTGCAAAGATAGTGTCCCCTTCCCTTGGCGATTGCGTAGTCGAATTCTTTCAGAGACGACAGAAATCTGAGGTCCTTGGAGACGAGCTGCTCTTGCAGGTTAATTGTGCGGGTTGTCACCAGTGCCCTCTTCCCCGACAGGATCGCCGGGATGAGGTAGGCAAATGTCTTTCCCGTACCGGTCCCGGCCTCTGCCAGGAGAGTACCTTCCCTTTCGACATTGCTTGAACAGGCATTCATCATCTTGATCTGGGAAGGCCTTATCTCATAATTCTCCAACGCCTTGCTGACAGTCACAATCAGGAAATCCTCTGATTCCTTGGCCAGTGTCGAATTTATATTATCGCCGATATCATCTTGACTCATATGTGATAATAATCCTTTTGAGAAATTTTATGATGGACCTTTTAAAAAGAGCCTTCCTTCAAGCTCCCTTTCCATCTCTATCACAAACTGATCACTGCCCGCGTTTGCATGTAGGACAAATACTTACAGAAAAATCAGATGAACACCGATATATTTTCAGTGTTTAACAGGGCCATAATAATTATAGGAGTTTACTTACAAGGCTAAGGTAGAAAAAGTTATAGAAATTCTAAAGGGGTTATTCCATGCAGGAAAGCGGGAATAGAGCGGTTATATTGCAACATATTTCATTTCTTAAGAAAGGCTTTTTAGACTTTGTCACACGTAGTTTTGCTGAAGATTCTAAATTCCTCCTGTGTTTTGTTTGTTCGTTAGGTACTGCGATCGGTTTGGTTCTTTCAGCATCGTCTTTTATTTGGGAAAATGCGTCATTAGGTCTTTCGTGCTTTGGTTTGCTTATCTCAACAATTTGTTTCAGTATTTTTTTATATTTAGCCTGGAAAATGCATTAGTAGTCCGGTCTCAATGCGGTCGATATGGTTGATTATTTGAATGAGGACTGCAGGCAGCTTTCCAGGTTTTTACCGTTTCTACCGGTATCGAGTTCGTCTAAGCTTAAAGAGAAATATTTTCGTTCTTCGTCTCTCTTATGTCTCAGCCCTATGAATTTGAGAATTTCCCGCATTTCGTTTGGAGCATTCGTAAGTTTCATGCCCGCCCTGTAAACTGGATGGGTATTCCCTTTATTACCACTCTTGCACTCCTTCAATATCGACCACCGCAGGAAATCGACTCCTCTCCGGAGGCTGTTGCCTTTCCTTCTACGAGCGAGAGGGTTCCGGTAGGACAAACGGTGATACATAGGCCGCAGCCGATACACAGCTCTCTGTCAACCTCTATCCTGTTTTCTTCCACTGCAGTATCTTCAACCCAAGATGCAACTCACTAAAATATCCGGGGAGGCATAGTGGCAGAAAAAGCTTGACAGCAGCTCCTTTGTAGGCGGTAAGAAATCAAGGCCGCCCGGATATTTTAGTAAGAGAAATATATGCGCAGAAAACTCCAAATTCTGCACTGTCGAGGTTTTTGTGTCTCTATGCCTGCCTGAATCTGAGGTCAATCGCATTTTTCGGGTTAAAAGCTGCGACCGGATGTCCCAATGGCCGGTCCGGATAACGCGTCCAATAAGCCCTTCAGAATTCCGGCACCTGCACAGGAATGGTGCTCTGAGTCGTAGTCCCATTCCCGAGCTGACCTTTGCTATTATCTCCCCATGCCCAGAGCGTGCCATCGACTTTCAGGGCAATGGTGTGGGTATAGCCTGGACAAACGGCTATCACGCTTGAGAGTCCGCTGACCTGCACAGGGGTGGTGTTCTGAATTGTAGTGCCGTTGCCGAGCTGGCCGTTACTGTTGCTTCCCCAAGTCCATGCTGTGCCGTCGTCTTTCAGGGCAGCAGTGTTGGCGCCGCCTGCTGAAATGACTATAACCTTTGAAAGTCCGCTGACCTGCACAGGAGCAGTTTTTTGAGCGGTCTTGCCGTTGCCGAGCTGACCGCTGCTGTTATCGCCCCAAGTCCAGACTGTGGCATCGTTCTTCAGGGCAACAGTGTGGGCAGCGCCCGCTGCAACGGCTATTACGCCTGTCAGACTGCTGACCTGTAAAGGGGTGGTTTTTTGTGCAGTAGTGCCGTTGCCGAGCTGGCCATTGCTGTTATTTCCCCAGGTCCAGACTGTGGCATCATTTTTACGGGCAACAGTGTGGGAATCGCCTGCCGCGATGGCTGTTACGCCTGTCAGGCCGCTGACCTTTACAGGGATGGCGCTTTGAGTGGTAGTGCCGTCGCCGAGCTGACCGTTGCTGTTATCACCCCAGGTCCAGACAGTTCCGTCGTTTCTCAGGGCAACAGTGTGGGCAGCGCCCGCTGCAATGGCTGTCACGCCCGACAAGCTGCTGACCTTTACAGGGATGGCGCTTTGAGTGGTAGTGCCGTCGCCGAGCTGACCGTTGCTGTTATCACCCCAGGTCCAGACAGTTCCGTCGCTTCTCAAGGCAACAGTGTGGGCAGCGCCCGCTGCAATGGCTGTCACGCCCGACAGGCTGCTGACCTGCACGGGGGTGGCGCTTTGAGTGGTAGTGCCGTCGCCGAGCTGACCGTTGCTGTTATCACCCCAGGTCCAGACAGTTCCGTCGCTTTTCAGGAAAACGGTATGAGTTGTCGCAACTATCCTGTCTTGTCCACTCGCATTGAAATCCAACCCGGTTGCGTTAATGCCATCGACAACAATATTCAGGTCCCGAGGGCTAAAGATGACCCCGGAGAACGACGGGGTCAACGTGTATTCGCCGGTTGACATATGACTGAAGCTATAGTTGCCATTCGCGTCCGTCACCGTTGTCTTTGAAGCCTGGCCGGAAAGACTTACTGTTGCGCCTGAAAGCGCCGAGCCACCTAAAGTAATCCTGCCGGAAATCGTATACGTTGAGTCGCCGCATCCAGAAAGCATAAATATTGCAATGATACTTAATGATAAAACCAAAATCGCTGCGAAAAACTCGATGCGCTTCACCCTGATATAATTTGTCATGGTCACACTCTCCGTTATTTAATCATGATATCGTCAATCTTCAGTCTCTTCCGCGGCCCGGGAGACTCGTCAGGAAAACCGATCGGGAGCAAAGCTACGGCATAAATATTGTCGTCCCACCCAAAGATGTCTTTTACCATCCGTTCATCAATTAATCTCACCCAGCAAGTTCCCAGGCCGAAGTCCAGGGCCCTCAGGACAATATGCTCCACTGCAATGGCCACATTAAAGGCTATCCGGGCGCCAAGTTGTTCCCTGTTCAATATTTGCATCTGCGAGTCCATCTGCTCGGCCCGTTTGAGAAGTATCTTTATTATCCTGTCCTCGACTGCGCCTATCTTTCCGAGATCCTGAATTCCAGAGGCAGTGCCATCCAGATAGCCCTTTATGTCTACACAACAGACAAAAACGACAGGAGCCTTTGAGATGAATGACTGGTCATATGCCGCCTTTGCCAGTCTTAACCTGGTTTCCGTATCCTTTACGATCTTGAAACGCCAGGGCTGGGCATTGCAGCCTGACGGGGCCAACCTCGCAGCGTCAAGGAGTTCTGACAGATATTCGTCCGGAACAGGGTCAGGCTTAAACTTTCTGATGCTCCGTCTTTGTTCAATCGCCTCTTTGACCGTTAACAAGGTCCTCCCGTAGATCATACTGAGGATAAAGACGCACGATACAGGATCCATGATAAAAGTATGATAAAACATGTGCATCGCGCACCATGGACCCTACGTGCTGTCTACTATCTGCTGTCTACTTTTCTTACGACGCCTTGGGCAGTTCTTTGAAGACCTTCCATGTCTTCAAAAGGTCTATCGCCCTCTGCAGCTGAATATCTTCTTTTTCATCGATTTCGGCAGGGACCACTTCCTCCGACTCAGCCGGTTTTTGTTCAATCTCCGCGCCGTTTTTCAGATGTCTCTCCAGGTCTTTTTCCCGGATAGCCGGCCGCCCTTTTTCTCCATCTTTCATTTCCGGCTTGACCATAATATCAGGTGTGATTCCCGTGGTCTGTATGGATATACCCTTAGGAGTATAATATCTTGCTGTTGTCAGCCTCACGGCTGAACCGTCTCCGAGCGGAATCACCGACTGCACAGACCCCTTTCCAAAAGTCTGCGTGCCTATCAGGACGGCCCTGTTCCAGTCTTTCAGAGCTCCGGCAACGATTTCCGAAGCACTCGCACTTCCCTGATTGACCAGGACGACCATGGGCACGTTCGCGTTTAACTCACCCTTTCCGCTTCTGTACTCTATCTTTTCACCCTTCCTGTCTTTAATAAAGACCACGAGCTTCCCTTGCGGAAGGAACTGGCTCGAAACGTCGACAGCACTGTTAAGGAGGCCTCCGGGGTTGTTCCTGAGGTCGAGGATCAGAGAATTAATATTTTGCCGCGTCAGTTTTTCCACGGCATCGGAAAGGTCCGACGAGGTCTGCTCCTGGAACTGGTTTATTTTTACATACCCGATACCGTCTTCAAGAAGCCTGGACTTGACACTCTTTATTTTTATTATCTCTCTTGCTATCGAAAAATCCTTTGTGTCTTTCCATCCCTCCCTCAGTATCGTTATATTTACAGACGTCGAAGGAGCGCCTCTCATCTTGCTGACAGCGTCGTGCAGGCTCATGTCCTTCGTAAACTCATTGTTTATTTTTATGATCTTGTCCCCGGCCTTAATGCCCGCCTTGTAAGCAGGGGTGTCCTCTATGGGCGCTATCACGGTCAACATCCCGTCTTTCATCCCTATCTGTATCCCGATCCCTCCAAACTCCCCTTTTGTGTCAACCTGCATCTCTTTATATTGCTCCGGGGTCATGAAAGCGGAATGGGGATCGAGGGAACCGAGCATGCCCTTAATAGCGCCGTATATCAAGTCCCTGGGGTTTACGCTTTCCACATAGTTTTTTCTCACGAGAGAAAACGCCTCTGAAAAGGTCTTGAGTTCTTCATATCCTTCAACTTCGGCTCCGACGCTGGTCGTCGCCCACCGGCCCACAAAAATGCCGGTCGATACGACGGAAAATACAAGAACTGCGATCAGAATCAACTTTTGCTTCGTCATCCTTCTTGCCATAATTTCCTTATCCTCCAAAAAATTATCTCCTTTGTAACCACTGTAAGGGGTCAAGGGGCTTACCTTTATATCTGACTTCAAAATAAAGACCGGGTGAGTTCAGAAGCCCTGAGTTTCCGACCCGCCCGACAGGCTGTTTATCTTTTATTATATCTCCAACTTTCGTAAAAATCTCTGACAGACTTCCGTAAAGAGTATGATAGCCGTCTCCATGGTTGACAATCACAAGCTCACCATACCCCTTAAACCATTCGGCAAATACGACCCTCCCGTTATGAACCGCTCTCGCATAAGAACCGTCATCCGACTGAATATATGTGCCGCTTCTAAATATGGGGGTATTGAATTGGGGGTCTCTTTGGGAACCGTAGGGTATTACCACTTTGCCGTTGACAGGCCATGGAAGTTTTCCTTTAAGAGCCGAAAAGCCTTTCCCGAAGGAAACATCTCTCTTTTCAGCCTTTTCAGACTCTCTGATAATCTCCTGAATTCTTCTGGAGACGTCCTCCATCTCCTTCAGCATCTTGGAATAAGAGGTTTTCTCTTTCTTAACGGATGCAAGCACCATCTCTTTTTTGTTTTTCTTTTCAGCCAGGGATTGTTCTTCAGCCTTTACTTGCTCTTTATTCTTTATGAGTTCTCCCTTAAGGGCCACGAGTTGCTTCTCTTTTTCGTTCAGATCTTCAAGGCTGTCTCTATAGCTGCGCAAGAGTTTGTGCTCATAGATTGTAATGTACTGAAGATATTTCCCCCTTCTCATCAATTGGGAGACATCGTCCGAACTCAGCAGCAGCATAACCACATCCCAATTGTGGCCGTATTTGTTAATCTCCCTGATTTTTCTTTTCATCCACTCCCCGTGTTTCTCGATATTGCTTTTATTCTGAGAGATCTCAGACTCGACCTTGGCTATCTTTGACTCTGTATTCATAAGTTTGTTCTTATATTTATAGAGCGTGTTTCCGGCGGCTTTCATCTGCTTGTTCGTAAGCTCAATTTCTGTTAGGACCGAGGATTCACGTTTTTTTACCTCTTCAAGTTTTTCTTTCTGCTTCTTTATCTCTTTCTGGACCTTCTTGTATTCTTCATGCGGTGTAGAAGCGTAACAAAAGACTGAAGACAGAAAAAATAGAACAGAAAACAGGATGCAGAAAACGGAAACTATGATATCTGCCGCCCGGTATCTGTCGCACTCAATCAATATCTGATCCTCCCGATTGCTATAGCAGCGCCCGTTATGCCGAGGACTAACCCCGCCAGAGGAATCGTATATGATATATCAATCGGGAAAATTATGAATTTAAAAATTGGGAAAGTGATACCGAGCCTGAGTATAACGAGGGAATATAAAGTCAGGACACCCAGGAGACTCAGCATACCTCCGAGGAGGCCGATAACGGCGCCTTCTATAAGGAAAGGGGTCCTGATAAAACCCTTTGTGGCGCCTAAAAGAATATAGGTTTCTATCTCCTTTTCCCTTCTGTAGAAGAGGATCTTGACTGTGCTGTAACATACGAAGAGCATACCCGCGGACATTATTATGATGAATGAAATGCCCGCGGCCCTCATGCCTCTTCTCACGGAATAGATTGAGGACAGGTAATTTTCTCCGTACTCTATCTCCGACACGCCTTTCAACGATCTTAATTCAGCGGACAGGTTCTTCACAGCCTGAGGGTCTATCGACTCGCTCTTGAATTTTATCTCTATCGAATCGGGCAGGGGGTTCTCAGCGAGGCCGTCGAGTACGTACTCCGTATCTTTTAATGTGGTTTTCAATTCCTTCATCGCTTCATCTTTCGAGATGAATTTTACCTTCTCCACTGTGCTGTTTTTCCTGGCTGTATTCATGATATTTTCCTCTTCCTGCTGGGACACATCATCGTTGAGGTAAAGCATCACGGAAAACTTACCGGGCAGTTTTTCTGTGGCTACGTCGATATTGTATACGGAAAGGAGGGTGACGGACAAAAAAAACAGGCCCGTTGCTATTGTGAGGATGGAAAGGAGGTTTATCCATTTTTCATGCAATATACTCTGCGCCGCAAGCCGGAATGAATAAGAAAGAGCCATCAGGCAATCTCCTCTCCGGCAAAATTACCGAAATCCAGTTTAAGTACCCGTTTGCCCGTATTCCTGAAAAGTTCCCTGTTGTGTGTGGCGATAAGGATGGTGGAGCCCCTTGCATTGATATCCTTAAAAGTCTTCATGATACCCGCCGATGTATCGGGGTCGACATTGCCTGTGGGTTCATCGGCAAGTATGATCGCAGGATCGGACACGATGGCCCTCGCGATGGCTATCCTCTGCTGTTCGCCTCCCGACAGGGTCTGCGGGTAACTGTCGGACTTATGTCTCAGATTGACAATCTTAAGCGAGTCGAATACACGAGCCTTTATCTCTTTTTCGTCCACATTCTTAATGCGGAGGGCAAGGGCAATATTCTCAAATATGTTCCTGTTATTAAGGAGCCTGAAATCCTGGAAAACGACCCCTATATTTCTCCTCATTAATGCTATGTGGGATTCCTTTATCTTATCCGATTCCCATTCCCCTACAGTTATGTTCCCCTCATCGGGTTTTTCCGCCATGTAAATCAGCTTCAGAAGCGTCGTCTTGCCGGAACCGCTCGGCCCGGTTATAAAAACCATCTCGCCTTTTTCGACCGAAAAGGTTATTTTCCTGAGCGCAGTTTGGTTCTCATAATGCTTTGATACGTCTATGAAATGTATCATATCAGCAGAAATAAATTCATTCATTAAGCGCTTCTTTAACGGTCTTTACAATATTGTCCGCTGTAAGACCATAAAGCTTCAACAATTCCCCGGAAGTCCCGGAGCATCCGAAATCGTCCTTTATCCCGATCCTGCAGACCCTCGTGGGATTGCTTTCAGAAAGGAATTCGCTGACGGCGCTCCCGAGCCCGCCTATTATCGAGTGTTCCTCCGCTGTAATGATCAGCCGGCAGGCCTTTGAAGCATCGAGCAGGGCTTCAGTATCAAGCGGTTTTACAGTAGACATGTTGATAACACCTGCATCTATGCCTTCGTTCCTGAGGATTTGTGCAGACTCAAGCGCAACCGCTACCATGATCCCCATGGCCACAATATTTGCGTCCTTGCCCAAATAAAATGTATGGGCTCTTCCTAAATGAAATGTATAGTCCCCGGGCATTACCGGCGGCACCTTTGACCTTCCAAGCCTGACATATACCGGGCCGGAATATTCCGCCACAGCATGGATAACCTGTTTTGTTTCACGGGCGTCCGATGGCACGACGACGGTCATATTGGGGAGGACCCTCATAAGTGTAACATCCTCTATTGCCTGGTGAGAGGCGCCGTCTTCGCCGACGGTAATACCGCTGTGAGTGGCAACGAGCTTCACATTAAGGTTCGAATAACAGACCGTCTGTCTTATCTGCTCCCACGCCCTTCCTGTCTCAAAGACGGCAAATGTCGAAGCAAACGGCAATTTGCCCGCCAATGAAAGGCCGCTTGCCGTGCCGATTAAGTCCTGTTCCGATACGCCTATATTATAAAACCTGTCGGGAAAGGCCTTTGCGAATTTCCCGGTCTTTGTTGACCCGGAAAGGTCTGCATCAAGGGCGACCACGTCCTTTCGCATCTTGCCGAGTTCAAGAAGCGCTTCTCCATAAGCGTCTCTCGTGGCTGCAGGTTTTTCCACGGTACTTGCCTTGTCCTGTGCTGCTCTGTGCATTGTTTCTCCTCTATGAACCGCCGGTGTTATTTTTGAAGTTCCCTCAATGCTATTTCGAATTCTTCAGGGGTGGGCGCCATGCCATGATACTCGACTTTCCCTTCAAAAAGTGAAACGCCTTTCCCTTTTACAGTCCGTGCAACAATCATTGTCGGCCTGCCCTTTACCGTTTCCGCCTCATCAAGAGCCCCAAGTATGGCTTCCATGTCGTGCCCGTTAATATCGATCACATTCCACCCGAACGCTTCCCACTTTTTTACGATCGGTTCTATATGCATAACGTCGCAGCAGCGCCCGTCTATCTGCAGGCCGTTGTTGTCGATGACGGCACACAGGTTATCGAGTTTATAGTGCGCAGCGGTCATGGCAGCCTCCCACACCTGTCCCTCCTGGATCTCACCGTCACCCAGAAGGCAATAGACGCGCGAGCTCAAACCGTCCATCCTGAGTCCAAGTGCAATACCGTTTGCGATGGACAGCCCTTGACCCAGGGAACCCGTTGATATTTCAACGCCCGGCAGGACTTTCGAACACGGATGTCCCTGCAAAGGACTGCCGAGCTTGCGCAATGTCTTGAGCAAGGATTTGTCAAAATATCCTGTAAGCGCAAGAGCGGCATAAAGAACAGGCGCAGCATGGCCTTTCGAAAGGATGAACCTGTCCCTCTCTCTCCACTTCGGGTCTTTCGGGTTATGCTTCATCTTATGGAAATAGAGAGCTGTAACAATATCCGCGGCCGAGAGGGAACCGCCTGTATGCCCTGATCCCGCCTCGGTAAGCATCCTGAGGATTTCTATCCTGAGGGTTCTTGCCTTCTCCTTCAGAAAGGTAATGTCTTTTTCACTAATTTCAGGTTTCATTTATTGGCCCTTTTCATTATGTAATTGAGCAGGATGTCATCCAGACTCTTCGTCATCTGGGTCTTGATCTCGATGTTTTCCTCAGGCTGATCAGCAGCTTCCACAGGAGGTTCGGCTTCCTTAACGTCCGTTTGAGCCTCTTCAATTTCTTTCTCCGCGTCTCCGGACTCGCCTGTATGCCGGCCTGCCAGAAGCTCCTTAATCATTCCCTTGTGCTGCGCTTTCATGATCTTCGCGACTTTTTCCATGTAGTCGGGATCACCGGTAATGTGCGCATAATTCGTCCTTCGGGACGCAAGTATAGCGCCCTTAGAAAAGAGAAGGGTCACTATCATGGGATTAGACTGTCCGCTATCCTCTGTCTGGATATGGTATGTCTTGCCTTTGTAGGATATATTAGTATTATAACCAACAAGCATTATTTGAATTAACGACAAAATTTACGTTTATTATAAATAGCTTGAGTGAAAAAAGGAAAGGGGTTAAAATGCCGGGCATAGCTATATGGATAACGGGGCTTCCGGGCAGCGGGAAGAGCACTGTCGCGGACGAAATAAAAAAGCTCCATCCCGGATTTCTTGTTCTCAGGATGGACGAGCTGAGGAAAGTCGTGACTCCGGAGCCGACCTATTCCGATGCAGAGCGAGACACGGTCTACAGGGCGCTCGTCTATCTCGCCGGGACGCTGACGGAACTCGGCCACAGCGTTATTATCGATGCGACAGGAAATCTGAGAAAATGGCGTGAACTAGCGAGGGAACGAATTCGGGGATATATTGAGGTCTACCTGAAATGTCCCCTTGAGTTATGCATGGACCGCGAGCAAAGGCGGACTGAGGCCCATGGTGCTCCGAGAGATATTTACAGGAAGGGTGGGGCTGGCTGGCCTGTACCGGGCGTTACGGTGCCCTACGAAGAGCCGCTGAACCCGGAAATCACCATAAACACGGACAAGACTTCATTAAGGGAGATGGCAGAGCAGATTGAAAAGGAGATAGCGAGGCTTAAATGTTCCTGAGATCTTTGGTGAGTCCTCTGAGCTCGAACCGGAATACAGCGTTAAAATCGCCGGGCCTTTTAATAAATTCGAGACTGACCCCCCAGCATTGAAGGACATATCTGATATTCAAAAGGCCTTCCGCCAGTTCTTTGTTTTTTGCATCATACCAGACCCTGCTGTCTATATATATGGGCTTGAAGGGATGAAGGCCGATAGTCGCGGTATAAGAGGTTGTATCATCCTGCCTGTTATATCTGTAGCCGGCTGAAAGGGTGGTTTCTGAAATCTTCGTGGAAAGGTCTGAATTCGTACTGTCCAATCTCCCTGTATTGACATCGTAAATTGCTTCAAAGCGAAGTGCCACAGGCTTTTTTAACGCGATATCAACCTGCAAGGGAAGAAAAGAGTTGTCTTTCACAAATGAATCAAAACCCTGCGAAACCCTGAATTCCAGAATCTCTCCGTCTTTGCTGAGAATCCGGTTGAACAGGGAAAGCTCTATCTTTGACGTCTTTTTGAAAAGCTCTGTTGAATCGAGTACCGGCAGGTTGTTGTTTCCTGTATCTGGTATGAGCGTAT
Source organism: Thermodesulfovibrionales bacterium (assembly GCA_963716185.1). Taxonomy (GTDB): domain Bacteria; phylum Nitrospirota; class Thermodesulfovibrionia; order Thermodesulfovibrionales; family SM23-35; genus CAVZMO01. Next base: position 915,270 of record OY970295.1, on the reverse strand, counting down.
AGCTTAGGGTCGGTTCCAGTATATGTGTGAAGGAATCATATTTCTTCACTAAGCTCATGTGTCCGCTGATGTCGTATTCAAGGGATTCCCTGTGGGGGGAGTTGTCCCCGGCGCCGGAAAGAGAATAGGCGGTCTCCCTCAGACCGAGAGCCTGCGATATCACAATGTCGTTGCCGAAAGAGTGAAGAATCTTTGGAAAAACATCAAACCTTTGCCCGCTCACACCGGCATCGCTCGAGAAGTTGGCGAATGATGTTGTTCCGGAAAACCAAAAACTCCCGAATTTTGTAGGATTCAGGATATAGCCGACCTCGGGCAGTTTTTGAGAAACCGGCGGGTTGTTGTTCTCCAGGTCCATCCAGTACTGAGATAGAAGGTAAGCCCTCGAGTCTTTGAGCGGGACCGACAGTTCTCCTGTTGATTCGAGAAAACGGTTGACACGTGTTTCCTGGTACAGGCTGTATTCTCTGTAGTAGTCTTTGTCGTTCACATAATTTATACTGAGAAAACCTCCGATGCCATCTGCGGGCCTCTGGTCGTGGAGCGCCCTGATTTCGAGGAAGTCTTTGTTGAGTTCCCTGTCGCTCACATGATAAAGCCACCATTTGCCTGTTGCGTTGCCCGACTCCAGATATCTGTATTCCAGGCCCTCCCCGATGCCCCTCTTCGTGTATTCATCAAGGACTAAAGTCGCATCGCGGTTTTCCGACAGTACAAGATAGTACGGCACATTCAGATGCAGTCCCCGAGAGCTGCTGTAACCTATCACCGGCGTCAAAAACCCCGTCTTTCTATCGGAAAGCATGGGGGCGTGGAAATATGGAGTATAAAGAACGGGAAGACCCAAAAGATAAAAGGACACATTCTTGGCCTTCAATCTGTCGTTCATTGCAACATCGAAATCTTTACCCCTGAAACACCATGCCGCCACGGGAGCGTCACACGTTGTCAGAGAAGCTTCAGGGCTGAAATAATAATCGTCCCCTCTTTTTTCTATTTCTTTGCCCGAGATATGGTAATTGCCTCTTTTGTAAAGGACCTCTGCATCAGAGAGCATGCCTGTCTTTGTTTCGAGATTCAGATCCGCTCCGGCCGCGGTAATGAATACATCCGGATCATTATACCGGAAATGTCCCGTGGCCACGACCCGTGATGTCTGTTCGTTATATACCATTTCATCGGCTTCGATAAACGTATCTTCCCTCCGGAGCCTTACATTACCTTTTGCGGTGTAAGTGGTCGTCTTTTGGTTGTACTCCAGGTCTTCCGATGTTATGACCGTCTGTTCAACGGCAAAACAGTATGAAGCGGACAGCAGACAGTATGAAGCCAATAATAGAACAGATATTAAGAGATTTTTCTTGAACCGACAGTTGATAACTGATAACTGATAATCTATTTTTCTCATTCTCTCATTCTCGTTAGGATGCCTTTCTGCCCGAACACTTCCTTCGCTTCGCCTATTGTATAAAATGACCCGGTAATCACTATAAGTGTCGAGTTTGAATCAGGACACCGGCTCTCATTTCCTGCATTTCCAACATCCTGCGACCTGAGGCGTCTGTCTCTGAGCCCGGCGATTTTTTCTGCGGCATCAATCGCATCCTTCATGGTCGGTGCAATATGAACATCTGAGAATCCCAAAAATGCGGCGATGTCCGCAAGGTTTTCCGGAGAAGCAGCTCTATCATATGAAGGGGCGGTGAGGACGATCTCTGATGCAAGGGGCAGCAATGGCTGCATAATACCCGCAATGTCCTTATCACCCATAATGCCGAGCACCAGGACGATTCTCTTATATGTTTCAAGAAAAAGTCCCCTGAGCGTTCGGGAGAGGGCTGCTGCTGCTGCAGGGTTATGCGCTCCATCTATTACCACAGCAGGATTTTCATGAATAAATTCGAGTCTTCCGGGCCACCTTACATTATTAATGCCTTCTTTGATAAACCGATGAATGTCGGACGAAGAAAAAACACTTTTCCTTGCCCCTCTCTTTGTGAAGGGGGACTGGAGGGTTAAGCGATGCCTGATATCAGGGCTCTTCAATACGATCGTTGCGGCTTTAATCGCAACAGAGGCGTTTTCCATTTGGTGCTCACCGGTGAGCGGCAGGAACAGGTCACGGATTTGAAAGGCGTTACCATTTGCATAATCAAAGGTGGTCTCAGATATATCACCTTTTTTGATGATCGAAGAAAAATCTTCTCCGTAAATATATAAGTCAGCATGTTTTTCAACTGCTTTATTTCTGATGACTTCTGCGACATCCGGCTCTTGCCGCGATATCACAACGGGTACGCCTTTTTTGATAATGCCCGCCTTTTCTGAAGCTATTTGTCCGAGAGTATTACCAAGGAATTCCTTATGGTCATAACTTATATCCGTGATGACGGATACCTCGGGCATAATGATATTCGTCGAGTCGAGTCTACCCCCCATGCCTACTTCGACGACCGCAATGTCTATCGCTTCTCTTTTGAAATGTAAAAAGGCCATTGCAGTCACCACCTCGAAGAATGTGGGTGTAAGATTGTCAAGAAGGGAAACGGTTTTTCTGATTTCTCCCGCCAGCCGGACGATTTCGTTTTCGGCTATCTCCTCACCGTCGATCTTTATCCTCTCTGTGAAACTGATAAGATGAGGAGACGTGAACAGTCCTACCCTGAGTCCCGAGGTCTGAAGAATTGAAGCGATGATCGCCGATGTAGAGCCTTTGCCGTTTGTGCCGGCCACGTGCACTGAAAGGAACGATTCTTGAGGGTTGCCCAGGCCGGATAAAAGCCTGGTTATATTGTCGAGCCCGAATTTGATGCCATGTTTCCGCAGACTATAAAGATAATGGACCGCTTCATTGTAGCTCATAGGAGAAGTTCGAAGAGTCTTGCGAGTGTGTCCCTCAATCTTTTTCTGTCGACAACCATATCTATGAGACCGTGGTCCAGGAGGAAATCGGCCCTCTGGAAGTCGTCCGGCAAAGCTTGTTTTATAGTCTGTTCGATGACGCGAGGACCGGCGAAACCGATCAGGCTTTTTGGTTCAGCCATAATAATATCGCCCAGCGAAGCAAAACTTGCTGTGACACCCCCGAATGTGGGATCACACAAGACTGACACATAGAGAACGCCGTTATCTTTAAGCCTCCCCACAGCGGCAGAAACCTTTGCCATCTGCATCAGGGAGAAGATGCCTTCCTGCATCCTTGCGCCGCCCGATGATGAAACAGCCACCAGTGGCTGTTTTTTTTCTAAGGCCCTTTCCGCGGCCCTTGCCACTTTTTCGCCGACGACGGAACCCATACTGCCGCCCATAAAAAAGAAGTCCATTATCACAAGGCTCGCCGGATGGCCCTTTATCAGCGCGTCGCCGGAAATCACAGCCTCTTTCAGGCCGCTCTTTTCCCTGTTCTCTTTTAATCTTTCCCTGTATAGGATGGAGTCCTTGAAATGAAGGGGATCGACTGACGCCAGATTTTCGTCCGCCTCAACAAAGCTACCTTCATCAACAAGGAGTTTCAACCGTTCCCTGGCGCTTATCCTGAAATGGTAGTTGCATTTCGGGCATATCTTAAGGTTTTTTTCAACCTCTTTCTTATAGACTATTTCTTTGCAGCCGTCGCATTTGACCCAGAGACCTTCAGGGATCTTTCCCTTTTTATCGGTCCTTATTTCTTTTGTCTTCTTGAACCACGCCATTTTTATACCGTACCGCCGTCCTTCACTTTATCGCCTCTCTCAGACCGGCGAGATAACTCTTTAGTTCATCCGGGGCATCATGGAGCATCTTGACGATGGCACTGCCTACGATAACACCGTCGGATATCCTCGCAACTGCCGATGCGTCTCCCGGCGTGGATATTCCAAAACCGACCGCGACCGGCTTGTCCGTATGTTGCCTGATATTTGATATCAACGCCTCCATCGAACCATCAAGGAGAAGGTCGGCCCCGGTTATTCCCGTTATCGAAACATAGTATATAAAGCCGCTCGATGCCCCGCTTACTTTCTTTATCCTGTCTTTCGTCGATGTAGGCGCGAGGAGGAATATCGTGGCGAGACGTAGTTTTTTTGATAGTTTTATGAAATCTTCCGCTTCATCCGGCGGCAGGTCGGGAATGATCACCCCGTCGACTCCCACGTTCACGGCATCCTTTATAAAATCATCTGCACCGTACTTGAATATGGGGTTGAAGTATGTCATAAGGACCAACGGTACCTGTGTCACCTGCCTCAGGTCCTTCACAAAAGCGACGACTTTCCTTAGGGTGATGCCGTTCTTTAACGACCTTTCCGAAGCCCGCTGGATTGTCGGGCCGTCAGCCAAAGGGTCTGAGAACGGTACTCCCAGTTCGACAATGTCCGCCCCGCATTCCTCGAAGAGAAGCACGACTTCCTTCGTCTTGTGCAGGGACGGGTCGCCGGCCATAATATACGGGATAAATGCTTTCTTCCCCTGATTCTTTAATTTTTTAAATGTCTCAGAGATCCTCGTGGTCACAACTCGATTCCTTTGATCTTTGCTACGTGCTGCACATCTTTATCTCCCCTTCCTGAAAGGTTCAGCACTATAATCTTATCCCTGGAAAGACCCGGCGCAAGCTTTATGACCTCTGCAATCGCATGGGCGGACTCAAGCGCGGGGATGATGCCGTCAGTCCTAGACAAAAGCTCGAAAGCGGCCAATGCTTCATCGTCCGTAGCATAAGAATACTGAACCCGCCCGCTCTCCCTTAAGAAAGAATGCTCCGGCCCGACCGAGGCATAATCAAGGCCCGCCGAGACAGAGTGTGTCCCGAGAACATTGCCGTCATCGTCCTGCAGGAGATAGCTCTTGCAACCCTGAAAAACGCCGACAGAACCACCGGCAAAACGCGCAGCGTGCTCGCCTGTGTTGATGCCCCTGCCGCCGGCTTCAACGCCGATCATTCTTATATCGTCATTTAAGAATTCATAGAAAAGCCCCATGGCATTGCTCCCGCCTCCTACACAGGCCAAAAGATAATCAGGCAGTCTCCCCTCTGCGTCAAGTATCTGCCTCTTTGTCTCCCTGCCGATTATTGACTGAAAATACCTGACCATTAAGGGGTACGGGTGGGGGCCGAATACCGTGCCCATAACATAATGCGTCGTACGGACGTTTGTCGTCCAGTCGCGGAGCGCCTCATTAATGGCGTCCTTTAATGTCTTTGACCCGGTCCTTACCTCGGTGACTTTTGCTCCGAGAAGTCTCATCCTGAATACGTTTAATGCCTGTCTTTCCATGTCCTCAGTGCCCATATATATTTCACATTCAAGACCGAGCAGCGCTGCCCCGGTTGCGGTCGCAACACCGTGCTGTCCGGCCCCCGTCTCCGCGATTACCCTTTTCTTGCCCATATTCTTTGTCAGCAATACCTGGCCGACGGCGTTATTTATCTTATGGGCGCCCGTGTGCGCGAGGTCCTCGCGCTTCAGATAAATTTTGGCTCCGCCGAGATGTTCCGTAAGCCGCCTGGCGTAATAAAGCTGAGTCGGTCTTCCGATATATGTCTTCTGAAGACCGGTGAGTTCCCTCTGGAACTCCTTATCTTTCCGGGAGGCTGCGAACTCCTTTTCAAGCTCAATTAATGCGGGCATAAGGGTCTCGGGTATATACCTTCCGCCGTAAATACCGAAATGTCCTTTTCTGTCGGGTAATTTTCTTATGACGCCCTCCTGCCGGGGATCCGGTTTTTCAAGAAAGTATTATAGCCCATAAGGGACAAATATTTACATACGTCGGTCATGCATGTAATTGCTCGATGATGACGCTACTCCGGCGGGTTTTATTAGGGGGAAAAATTACTGAAGGTTTATGAAAAGATTGGCAATATAGCAGTGCTGCGACTATAGCTCCAGTTCACTCAAAAGTTTCAGGAACACTGCCACTACTCTTGGATCAAAATGTATCCCGGATTGCTGCCTTATGTGTTCTTTTATTTTCTCTTTCGACCATGCCTGCCGATACGGGCGGTCCGAGTTTAATGCATCCCATACATCCACTACTGCGAAAATACGCGCCGACAACGGTATTTCTTCTCCCTTCAGCGCTCTGGGATAGCCTGTGCCGTCCCATTTCTCGTGATGACAGTGAGGAATATCCAAAGCCGGACGCAGGAAAGCAATGGAAGAAAGCAGTTCATACGCAAATGCCGGATGTTTATGCATGATTTCACGTTCCTCAGCCGTCAGGGGGCCGGGTTTAAGTAAAATGTAATCCGGTATGCCGATCTTTCCTATATCATGAAGCAGTGCCCCCCTGCGCATATTGACGAGTTCGGCGCCGCTTATACCTAAAGAGCGTGCCATCTGCAGGGTAATATCCGCGACTCTCCGTGTATGGCCCTCAGTTTCTTTGTCGCGAAGATCAAGGGCGCGTGATAGGCCCTCTAATGTGTCGTCATAAGCCCGTATGAGATCAATATTCGAACGCTGCATATTTTCGAACAGCTCGGCATTATCTATAGCGATTGCCCCCTGACTCGACAGAGTTTCCAGAAAGTCCAGCCACTCCTGGTCGGGATTAAGAGTCTCCCGGTGAAAGATTTCCAGAACGCCTTTTATCTGTCCTTTTGCGACCAGTGGTATGCAGTAATAGGCCACAAAACTCTCCCGTTCGAGCAAAGGCGAACGGGCCAGGTCACCCGGCGATTCCATCAGATTCGGGATATTGATAATGCTGCGTTCGAGCACTGCGCGCCCCGCGTGACCATCGCCAATGCGCAAACGGGTGTGCTGGAGGGCGACAGAGTTAAAACCCCGGCTGGCAGCGTATTCAAGAGTATGGGTATAAGGACTGAGCAGCAGAACATCGGCGGCATGTACGTTCAGCTGCGTGGTCACCTGATCGAGCAAGACATCCAAAGTCAGTCGAACGTCGAGGCTTGAGGTGATTGCCAGGTCAATTGCGTGGAGCGCCCTGATGCGTTTAAGGTTCCGCTGAATCTGCTGCTCTGCTTTTTTGCGTTCTGTTATTTCCTCGGATATGCTGCCGATCATCTGGTTTGTTACTTTTTTCAGGGCTTCCATGAGTTCAATGTTTGAGCTGCCTTCTACCCTCGCAAGCAAGTCCCCTTTTGATACTCTGCTCAATACGTCAAAATGCTCTGCAAGATCTATGGCGACCTCATGAAACTGGTCAACGATTTCTTCCATATTTTCTGCGGTGGAATTGACCATTTGTTTCAATCTGGAAAGCAGCTCAATGCTCGATTTACCGTTTATCCTCGTGCCGGGGTCTCCTGATGAAATCTTTCTTAAGGCGTCAAAAACCTCGGATATATCCAGGGCTAATTCCATACTGATGTTTTCCAGCTCCTTTTCTCTGCTGTCGACGAGCTGTCTGAGGTTTGTAATCTGTTTATTGGTAAGCTTTACAGTAGCTCTCATTGCGTTAATGTCCATATTCTTTTTGAAGACCCCGCAATCAGAGCACATTTCCATCTTTTCTATGAACTCCCCTTGTATCTCATTCCGACAATGGGTTTCCGAAAATAACCAGCATCTCAGATTCTTAGACTTGTAAGCCGGGCATCCCTTTTCATTGCACTTGAAAACCTCCCAGCATTTAACCTTTTCCATTTTCAAATCTCCTCGCAATCTTAATCCTCCCGGGGAGTCGAATACCATGTAGTATATACATGTTTCACAAAATTTGGCTCCATGAAATTAGTTTCTAAAGATTGCAGATGAAGAGGGCATTATTCAGATGCTGTTGGAAGGGCAGATCTTCAATTTTGCGGACTATTTTATTCAAGGAATTCAAAGACGCCCTTTATACAAATTCCAACCCTACTTTATAAAACCCGTCATCAAGATGTTCAACCCAGCGCACAACCGCTTTCCTGGAAATAGTAAAAAGCAAGCTCTTAATTATTATCTTCTGACCTATATCAAGAAGTTTCGACGTCTTGATGCACAGTCCTGAATCACTGATATTGACAGTGAAACCTATAAAAGTTCCACAGTCGGTGGAAGGATTTAAATTATATTCCAGGACAGGAAAAGGAAAATCATAGCGTGAATTGTCCCTGCGGTCACATGATTTCTCATGCCCCGTTTCCACCATAAACACTGTCTTAAGTAAATCACTTTTCTTGTCCCTTCTTATTAACTCCATCAGCTCTTCATATACCAGAGTTATGCCATTCTCACACAAGACGCAAATATCATTCTTTTGGTTGGTTTTAATGCCGCACACTATACATTTAGATTCCACGCGATGACCCGGCCTTTTCTATGAGAAGCATATTACCATTTCTTTTTCAGTATTTTCACAGCAGATTTCATGCCAGTTTAAATTACTGTATAACTCCCTGATTTATAATGTAAAAGAAAATCATGGACAGATGAATCAAAAATATGTGACAAATATTGTCAGGAGAGGAAAGATATTTGTCCATTGATTGACTTCAAAATCTCTCGATAGACGTCTGGAAATTGTTCAAATAGTCATTTTGTTGACTATCCTGGCATATTCTGAAGCCTTATACACGAAAGCTGCTTGTTTTTCAATATGTTTTCATCTCAATCTCAGTCCCTCTCGAAACTCCTCAAAATATTGACGAAGCATCCAAAGCTGTCGGTGGCCACCAGCCGTTTTATCTGGCCTGTCAGGGAATGAATAACAGGGAGCTCCAACAAATCTATGGAGACCTCGTTTGCCGGCTTATGTCTTTGAGATACCCGGAATTTTCCGACCGCCCCTCAATGCCCCCACACTCAGCTGCGGGACAGCTGCGGATCGGATTCGTGTCGGGCTTCTTCCGGCTCCACTCCAACTGGAAAGTGCCGATTAAGGGGTGGGTTGAGAACCTGGACAATAAGAAATTCGAGCTTTACGGATATTACACTGGGAAGAAGAAGGATTTTGAGACCGGGGCCGCAAGAAAATCTTTTCATCGCTTTGTTGAGGATGTCCACTCCTTTGATGAACTTTGCCGGACCATTCGCAATGATAACCTGCATATATTGATTTATCCGGAAATCGGCATGAACCCCACGGCATTGAGACTTGCAGCCCTGAGATTGGCTCCCGTCCAGTGTGCTTCCTGGGGCCACCCTGATACGTCGGGTCTTCCTACTATAGACTATTATCTCAGCAGTGATCTTATGGAACCGCCCGATGCGGAAAATCATTATACCGAACAGCTTGTCCGTCTGCCCAACTTGTCGGTTTATTACACGCCGGCCGATATGAAGACATCTGATATTCATCGTGACGCCTTCGGCTTAAGTCAGAAATCCATCCTTTATCTTTGTTGTCAGTCGCTTCAGAAATACTTGCCTCAGTATGACGAGATATATCCTCGCATAGCCCGGCGGGTTGGAGATTGCCGGTTTCTTCTTATATCTCACCCTGAAAGTCATTCCATTACGGAACAATTTCGTTCAAGGATCAGCAAGGCGTTCAGCCGGGCCGGTCTTAATTCTGAAGACTATCTTGTATTTCTGCCTCATCTCGATCCGGAACGTTACCTTGCCGTCAACCGCTTGTCCGACGTCTTTTTAGATACGATCGAATGGTCCGGATGTAACTCCACATTTGAGGCTATTGCACACAATCTGCCGGTTGTAACTCTTCCCGGCGGGTTGATGCGCGGGCGTCACAGCGCAGCTATTCTTACTATGATGGGAATAAAAGCGACCATCGCAGACACCCTTGATGATTATGTTGAGCTGTCGGTGCGACTGGGGCAGGATTCAAGCTGGCGCAAACAGATTTCAGATAAGATTGCATCCGGTAAGCATCTTCTCTATCGTGACAGAACCTGCATTTCCGCGCTCGAGGATTTTTTTGAAAAAGTCGCGAGAGGGGACGGTATTAATCAGCAAACTTAACAACGTCAAGAGGTGATATCCCCTTGCCTCTATTGCCCGGCTCAACCAACAGTCATTAATCGGAAAACTGAAATTCACTAAATATCCGGTAAGGCATAATGGTAGAAAAAGCTTGACAGCAGCCCCTTTGTGGGCGGTCTGATATCGAGGCCGCCCGGATATTTTTATTCAGAAAAAATATACGGCGTAGAAAACCCAAATTCTACATTGTCAAGGTTTTTCTGCAACTATGCCTGCCTGAATCTGAGATCAACCGCATTTTTTCGGCTAATAATCCTGCTTATTCCACGAGACAAATTGCCCGTCAATATGGCATATTGCTTTACTCGCCGTCTAACGATTTCAATAAAATCAATAGCTTGTCTCTGGCATTTGTTTTGCTTCTTACTTCTTATTGCACAATATTTGAAAGAGAACCGACAGACTGAATACAATACCGCTTGATGAAGCAGAAAGACGGTGACAAATGAAATTAATAATTAAAAATTATTGGAGAGGCAATAATATATTGTGCTCAACAGTGGAATATTTTAAAGGCGGTCATAATTCAACAAGACAGATGAAAAATAAATTGCAAACAGGATTTAAGAACTATATCATAGGCGAAACGCTTGATGGAAAAGGGCTTATTTTTGATCAAGGTTTATTCTATTCCGTAGTAATCGAGGAAGAATAAAACCGGGATCTTCTCCGGCATTAAACGTCAATTGTTCATCAGTGGAAGCAGCCGTAACCTAGAACTGAAATTCACTAAATATCCGGTAAGGCATAGCGGCAGAAAAAGCTTGACAGCAGCACCCTTGCGGGCGGTCGGATATCAAGGCCGCCTGGATATTTTTATTCAGAAGAAATATATGGCGTTATAAAACCGAAATTCTGCATTGTCAAGGTCTTTATGTCACTGTGCCTGCTTGAATCTGAGATTAACCGCATTTTTAGGGTTAATACCGGCTTCAATTCATTGATGACCGCCTCCTGCTTTGTGTTGCTTTTCAGTCCGGCTGAAGGGATATAATATTTCAACCGGATTATATTTATGACAAAACAAAAAGGGGGCATATAGCAGAACATTTTGCGGATTATTTCTCAACTCGTCCCTAAGGGACAACCCGTCTCCACCGACATCGAAGCGGCACGTCAACCGGGCAGAAACGTATGGGAGATACCTTCGTGGGGTCACCCTTTGGCGCTCGGCGTCTATCCGCTCTTTGGCACACGAGGCCGGCGGCTTATGCCTGTCGGAACGGCCTTTTGTATCAGCAAACTCGGCGTTTCGGTGACGGCGTTGCATAATATCCGGGAGTCTTTTCGCCGTCATTTGCATGATGACCCGCTGAGTCAAATGGATGGAATACCCGCTCACTATATATTTAAAGACATCGGAATGGCTGTCTTTCATCATCAGGTTCTCCCCGGGGACAGATTATCGGGGAATATATGGAATCTCGGGTCCATTGACGGAGTTCCGCCGACGGACATGGGCTTCATAATGCCGCAGTTTCAGGGCAAGGTTTCCTACCTCCCTCTTCCCGTGTCCTTTGCGGTGCCCCGGATAGGTTCCCGTATCGTATGTGTTGGTTTCGGCGATCTCCCGGCGCCGGATAACGGTCTTTCTTTGGATGATGTAAAAAGCGGACGAATAAACCTGCTTGACGCTTACGAGCACAAACTTATAGCCGTTGAGGGGCGTGTTAACCGGATATTCACGCAGCGTTTTACAAATGAATTCATCGGGGGCCCGTGCTATACAATTGATGCTGAAATCAAGCATGGCATGTGCGGTGGCCCCGCATTCTCTGAAAACGGATATGTCTGCGGCCTTATTTCTGCGGGGGCAACAGATCTTTTCGGGGAGCCGACAAGCGTTGTCTCCTTGCTCTACCCTTCACTTGTCATGAACATCAGATTCGGCGGGCAAATCGGGCCTGTACGAATTAACTCAAACCGTCGGCTGATAGAATTGATTGCGCAAGGCAGCGTAATAACCGACGGCAGCGAAAATCTTGTAACGATACGCCCGGAGGGCGGCGGACTCTTCCTCGGCTCTGCTATTAATAGGGAAGATGCCGGCTGCATTTATGATGACCTGCCCGGCTTCCGGGAGGGACATAATGCTTCCGGAGAATCAAAAAGAGGTGGTGAGGTTTAGTCGCAGACTGGCCGGGAAAGCTGAGTAGTACGAAACTGCCGTGATATTTTGGAGGCTGTCATGACGACCACTACCTCCTTTCTTCAAAGTTTGACATAGCAAAGAATATATTTTTATACTTATTTTGTGTTTAAGATCGCTGTGGTTGACGGCCAGGGTGGCGGTATCGGAAGCCTGATAGTCAAGAGGTTAAAGGATGAATTCGGCGATAAGATCGAAATTCTTGCACTCGGCACGAATGCAGCCGCAACATCAGCCATGATGAAGTCGAGGGCGAATAAAGGCGCAACAGGGGAGAACGCAATTGTCTGGAACGCGAACAGGGTAAATGTGATTACGGGTCCTCTGAGTATCGTTCTTCCGAATGCGATGCTCGGAGAAATGACACCGAAGATGGCTGATGCAATATTATTGTCCGAGGTAAAAAAAATTCTCCTGCCGCTTAATCAGGAGGGTATAGACTTGATAGGAGTAGAAAAAGAGCCGTTGCCTCATATGATAGAAAAGATCGTCGCATCCATCGGGCGGGAGATGGGAAAGGAGAAGTGACATGTGCGAAGCAAATGCCTATATTTATCTGGACGGCAAGGAAGAGCTTTATCTTGAGAGTGTTGATATTATGAGGCCTGAAGAGGGAAAGATTTATCTCAGGAGCCTGTTCGGGGAGCAGAAAATCTTTGACGGGGAGATAAAGGAGATATCTCTTCTGCATCACAAGATCGTCCTCAAAAAGAAATAAGAGTGTTCTCCTTTCCTGGAGGTCCTTTATTTTAGAATAACCAGCATCGTACGGCAAACGAAGGTTTTACCATTGATCCCCTTTACAGCTTTTTCATATGCCTTTCTTATTTTTTTCATCCTGACGCCCATAAGCATTCCAAGGTCGACACATATCCTGTAGAGAGAACCTTCCTCAAGGGGCATGATTTTCAGGTTTTGAAACTTTGTTTTGTATCTTTCATATAGGTCGGACAGTAATTTTTTATCGGAAATATTGTCCTTATTTTCATCCTGTAGAATGGGCATAATGGTCATGGTGTCCGGAGAAATACCCGACAATTCACGACTGATGACCAACTTTTTCCCGAGCTTCTCAAAGAAGGTTTTGAAGAATTTTGATTCGATGCCTTCTTCCGGGAAACTATTTAATACAACCTTCGTAACAGCCTTCTTTTTTGTTAAGAAATATTCCTTGAGTTTGTAAGTCTTTTTATCAAATTGAGCACCGACCAAACTCTTTAAATCTTTGAGATATTTCCTGCTTGGCGCCTTTATTTTGTGTAAAGACCTTTTTCCGTAAAGGCTTATAAAACTATAAAAAAGGTTGCCGTGCAAAAGATTTTTCAATATCGTCCCCCACGAATAGAATTCTGCCATAGCTTTGAGGGTTTCGGTCTGAAGTTCAAAGGCAGTCATGAGATTGGGTTCGAAAACGGCATGGTGGGCGTCGTATTTTTCCCAGTCAGTATGTATTAAACGGCTCTGCTGCGAGAGGTCATCGAATACGGGCGTACCCGGAAGGGGAGTGAGCATTAAAAACTGGACGGAATTTATACCGAGGCTTTTGGCGAACTTCTGTGTGCTCCTGATTGTTTCGATATCGTCCGTATCCGCCCCGAAAACAAACATTCCGTGTATGCCTATAGACGCTTTCTTAAAGGTCCTGATGCATTCAACAATGTCATCAACCTTTTGATGCTTGTTATAGAGAGAAAGGGTACGGGGGTTTATGGACTCAAATCCCACAAACACGGTAAAACACCCCGTCTTGACCATAAGGTCAACGAGTTCAGGATCTCTTGTAATGTCGGTACGTACCTGTGCAGACCATTCTATCCGGATATCTTCAGTTATCATCCTCTTTAGAAGGGACTTGGTTCGTTCCTTGTTTGCCGCGAAATTGTCGTCCACAAAAAAGATATGTGCCTTTCTTGAAGCAACTTCCTTTATCTCCTGTATAACCCTTTCGATCGATTTAAACCGATATTTCCTGCCGAACATCTGGATGACGGAACAGAACCTGCAGCCGAACGGACAACCTCTGGATGTTGCAATAGGGATTACCGTCCTCTTCTTCCAGTTGTGGACGAGGCTGAAATCAGGCGAAGGAGCAGAGTCTAAATCCTGGATGAGCGGTCGCGCAGGGTTATGTATCAGGATGTCTCCCTCCCGGTAAGAAAGGCCTTTAATATCACGAAGAGACTTCCCTGATTCGAGATGCTCTATGAGTTCGACCATGGTCTCCTCTCCTTCACCTCTCACCACATAGTCGGCGTATTTCAAGCTTTCTTCCGGCAGGAATGTTGAATGGGGGCCGCCCATGATAATCGGGATGCCCATGGAGCGGAATTTCGTTGCAAGACGGAATGCCCTAGGCGCAGTCGATGTTATTGAAGAGAGGCCGATGATGTCCGCCTCTTTCAGCGCATTCCAGTCGGGTTCCGAGACGTCCTCTATAAAGGTTTTCGAATTATAGCCTTTCTTATTAAGAATAGTGGAAAGCAGGATGGTGCCTAACCTCGGCAAAGGGGTCCTGCTAAAAATGTGTGCGCCGGGGGACTTAACCTCGATGAAATAAATATTCTTGATATAAAACTCCTTTCTCTTTACTCCGCCATGGCAGGATACGATGATGATTACCCTTCTTTGTTTTATACTATAGTATATTACCATTGAATAATGAAGAAAAGATATCAGCCCCATTTCCCGGAGTGAGAAAAAGCTGCGGAAGGAAATTTGCCGTCACGGAGCATCGAGACGATGTAATAGATCATCCCAAAATAATGGTCCGGACCTGATCATATGGAATTTTCGATTTCTCAGTCTGTTTCCCGCTGCAGGCGCTGTGGTACATGCTGCCTGAAAGGAGGCCCGGTTCTGCACCATGAGGATAAGAAAATCCTTCTTTCCGGACATGCAGGTTATGAACATCTCGTGACTATAAGAAAAGGTGAAACGGCATACAACCCGATGAGCGGCAGGCTGGAGCATGTCCCAAAGGAAATCATAAAAGTGGCCGGCAGAGGAGAAGACTGGTCTTGCTGTTTCTATAATGAAAAGGAAGCCTCGTGCAGTATTTATAAGCAACGTTTTCTCGAATGCCGTTTGTTAAAATGCTGGGACACTTCGGAGATTGAGGGAATTGTCGGCAGGGGCACGATAATCCGAAACGATGTCATAAATGCGGATGACCCTATCATGAGTGTTATCGCCGCCCATGAACAGGATTGCCCGGCGGATGAGATGGAGAGCCTGGTTACGGCTTTATCTGCCGGAAAGGACAAGGAAAGCATTTTTGAGAGACTGACCCGGTTGGTACGGAGTGATATGTCCGCGCGCTCGTATGCCATCTCCGAATTGGGCCTCAGGGCAGAATATGAACTTTTTATCTTCGGCCGTCCCATGTCCAAACTTCTGAGTAATCGCGGGCTGCGGTTTGCACCGTAAAGGGAGATGTCGGCCTGAATTAAAGACTCCCTGAACGATCTAAAAATCGGAGATAATTGCGTAAAAAAGAGCTTGATGGAATTTAGGATCCGTTAGAGACCAACATATCAGTATTTATGGCAATAATGACATATCTTCTTTTTCGTAAAAAGCTTGGGGAATTTGGAACTGTGGGGATTATGACACGTTGCGCAGCTGATCAGTTTTTTGGGATTTCTTGGTTCAGGTACACCTCCTACGGGGTGAATCCTTCCTCTCATAAGTGAGACAATATGCCTCCCTGTTTCCTCATCCTTGTGGCAGCTTACGCAAAGTTCATTTACTGTTGTCTCCAGGAGGTAAGGGTAATCGCCGGCGTGCGGATTATGGCAGTTACACCGCCTTCCTATGATAACGGGGTGGATATTTTTTTTTGTGAAATTTGCTTTGTCGTGACATTTGTAACATAAGTCCGGACGTTCGCTGACGAGCAGGTTGCTTAAACTTGACCTGTGAGGATTATGGCAGAAGGTGCAATTTCCCTCTGCCGCCGGTGAGTGGACATACTTGGCCTGAAATTTAGATTTCTTGTGGCAGCCATAACAGAGAAGCGGCATATCCTGTACGAGTTTTATGCTGTTGTTCTGTTCCGGGTGCCTCTTATCCTTTACTGCCATATGACATGTATTACAACCTATGCTCAGCGCTCCGTGGTCATACTTTGAAGGCTTGCTGAACTCCGAGTGACAGGTCAGGCAAGGGCCGTTCTGTGAGGCAAAAGCTTGATGAACCGGTATTCCGTAAGACTGCAATAAACAGATAAGAAAGATTGAAAGTTTAAGAATTATTACGGTCTTCGTTAACATGGGATCATAAGAACACTGTCATTTTATATAAAAAAAGGCTTCCTTCGATGAGCTCACTTTATGTGTCTGAACCGTCATCACGACATTGTACTTGCCCTTTCTGGTATCAGGCGGCAAAGTGACGGGTACAGTGGAAAAATACGTGCCGTCTTCGCAGGCCAAGTGTACTACAGGTTTTCCGATGATCTCGCCTTTGTACCTGATTTCCCGTGTTTCTGTAACAGTTAATTCCCTGCGGGGAGTTGTGCCGAGCACCGCGTAGGTCATCCTGACCTCCACTGTCTGTCCCGCTTTCACTTCATGAGGAACTACGGAAGCGTTTTCGATTCTCGCAACTATGCCCTGTGACGGCCTGTACTTATATTTTTTGGCGGTCTCTTCCTTTGTCTTCTTTTTATCATTGGCATAGTGTCCGATCATGCCCCCGGATAGTTTTCCCAGATACCCGCCCATTGCTGTCGTTTCCGTCCTTACCTCTTTCTGTTCTACTCCTTTTGCCGCTTCACCTCTCTGTTTTTCCTGCACCAATGCACAGCCCGGAATGACTGCAAAAAAGGCGGCAACTACGATCAGCATTTCCATTCTGCCTGACATGTTCCGGCTCTTCACCTGATATTTGGCATTAATATATCAATATTATTAAGAATCCTCAATATTTAATTTAAGGCAAGGGCCCAGCAAGTTGCCTTCCGGTTAACCCGAAAAATACGGTTGATCTCAGATTCAGGAAGGCATAGTGACCTAAAAATCCCGAAAGCCTTCGGGACAGCATCTGGGTTTTCTACGCCATATATTTCTTCTGAATAAGAATATCCGGGCGGCCTTGATATCTGACCGCCCACAAAGGTGCTGCTGTCAAGTTTTTTCTGCCACTATGCCTCCCCGGATATTTAGTGAATTGTAGTTTTTGGGTTAGAATTCATGCTTTCCTTTGTTACGGCAGGGAAAACCCCGGGATGGTGCGCTTTCTACAGGCGAATATATTTTTGGCCGCACGAAATTATTGTGACAGTTCATATATAATTTAGGAGGGCGTATCAAAAATTGTGACTTTCGAATAGGAATTCAACAGGTGGAAGAAATCAGAAAACGCGTCATGCTTTCTGCGGGGCTCATACTTCTTGTAATTTCTTTCGGAACGGCAGGCTACGAGTACATAGAAGGATGGAATTTCCTGGATTCCCTGTATATGACAATAATAACCCTCACAACCGTCGGCTTCAAGGAAGTGCATGACCTGTCCTTCAATGGGAAGTTATTCACAATTATTCTCATTACAGGGGGTGTGGGGACCGTATTGTATGCACTCAGTACGGGCGCAAAGTTTGTTTTGGAGGGTGAATTACAGGAAATATTCGGGAGGAAGAGATTGGAAAAAAAACTGAAGGATCTGAAGGACCATTATGTCGTATGCGGGTATGGCAGGATGGGGAAGATCATAGCAAAGGAGCTTAAACACGAGAAATTGGAATTTGTGGTTATCGAGAAGAACGACGGAATTCTCGCCGAAAAAACGGATGTGCTTATAATTCAAGGGGACGCTACCAAGGACGAAATTTTGAAGAAAGCGGGCATTGAAAAAGCGAAGTGTCTTATTTCGGTTCTTCCGACGGATGCGGAAAATCTTTACGTGGTCCTGAGCGCCAGGGGTTTGAACCCCCCTCTCTTAATCGTCGCCAGGGCGGGCGAGGAGGGCTCGGAACAAAAGTTGCTCAGGGCCGGCGCCGACAGGGTTGTATCTCCATACCATATTGGCGGCCTGAGAATTGCGCATACCGTTTTGAAACCGGCTGTCGTGGACTTCATAGAATTCGCTACGAAGAGCGGCAATATCGATCTGCAGATTGAAGAAATAACCATTCAGGAAGGTTCCCCCCTTGTCGGGCTTAGTCTGGACCAGGGCGGCATAGGAAGAGATATGGGGATAATCATTGTAGCTATAAAACATCAGGGGGGCGAGATGAAATTCAATCCCACGTTCCGGACTATTATCAACTCGGGCGATACACTGATAGCCGTCGGTGAGACGTCGAAACTCAAAAGGCTCGAAGAGATGGCGGCAAGCAAAAAGTAATGGTATGATATTAGTCAAAAAAGTTCTATGGAATTATTGAGGCAATTAAGATGGCAAGACTTGGTTGACGTCATATTGATGTCAATTATACTCTACCGTCTTCTCCTTATCATAAAAGGCACAAAGGCCGCACATATGCTTATCGGTCTGGGTGTCCTTCTCCTGGCTTCGCTTCTATCGAGATACTTCGAACTCTATACGGTGGACTGGCTGATTCAGAGCTTCTGGGCGCAGATCGTTATTGCTATTATTATCCTCTTCCAACCCGAAATCCGGCGGGCGCTTGCGCAGATGGGGGAAACACCCTTTCTTCAGACCCTCATGCCCGCTGAAGAACTGAGATCTCTCGAGGAGATTGTCAGGGCGACCATAGCGCTTTCAAACAGAAAGATAGGGGCGCTGATAGCCATTGAAAGAGAAACGAGCCTCAAGGACTTTGTTGAAGTCGGAATTTCTCTCGACGCAAAGGTTTCGAAAGAAGTACTGTTAAGTATTTTTCATCCCACATCGCCTATTCATGACGGCGCTGTCGTAATAAAAGGGAACAGGATTGTCGCTGCCGGGTGCTTTCTGCCCATAACAATGAGTCCGGACATCAGTAAGTCATTGGGGACCAGACACCGTGCGGGCTTGGGCTTATCTGAAGAGACGGACGCAGTGGTGCTTATTGTTTCGGAAGAAACAGGGACGGTATCCATGGCTATCAGGGGCAAGCTCGAAGCCCATCTTGACATGGGGACGCTCAGAAACGTCCTCACCGATTTATTTGCATCCAAGGTGAAGAAATGAAGAAATTCTTTTTTGAAAATATCGGACTTAAGATCGCGGCCGTTTTATTATCAATCGCTTTATGGGTCTTCGTTACCTCGCGGGGGCAGTCCGAAATGTCTGTTGATGTTCCTCTCGAGTTTCAAAATATTCCGGCAGGACTTGAAATAGTCAATCACAGCGTTAAAACAGTGAGCCTTACGATAAAGGGTCAAGACCGTTTTATAAAAAACATTAAACCGGCTGACATAAGGGTTTCCGTTGATCTCGGCAAAGCCAGGAAAGGGGAGGACACCTTTTTCATACACGGGGAGGATGTTAAACTGCCTCATGCCGTGACTGTCACGAGTATCGACCCTTCAAGCGTTAAGGTGCTGCTGGAAGAGACCATAACAAAAACGGTGAAGGTGGTTCCTCTTATTACAGGCGCACCGGAGAGAGGATATTACGTGAAATCCGTTGATGTTACACCTCAGACCGTGATAATCGAGGGAACAAGATCCGAGATAGCAAGGATAAAAAATATAAGAACAGAGCCGCTTGATATAACAGGTTTAAACGAGACGTTCACCGAGGATCTGAAACTCGACTTAACAGGCAAGAATGTGAGGTCTAGGATAAATGACATTACGGTAAAAGTTGTTATCGGAGGTGGAGGAAGATGAGACTTTTTGGGACAGATGGGATAAGAGGAACGGTAAACGATCATCCCATGACTCCGGAGACTGTTTTACGGGTAGGCATGGCCAGCGCTTCCCTCCTGAGGGAAAAATACGGACGTAATATGATATTGATAGGGAAAGATACGAGGCTCTCAGGCTATCTGATAGAGAGCGCACTCACGTCGGGTATATGTTCTATGGGCATGAATGTCACGCTGGTAGGTCCTATCCCTACGCCCGGGGTTGCATTTCTTACGAGGACACTTCGTTTGGATGCGGGAATTGTCATATCGGCATCCCACAACCCTTTTGAGGATAACGGCATCAAATTTTTTTCCTCTGAGGGGTTAAAACTCCCTGATGAACTTGAAAGAAGGATTGAGGAACTCGTTAAAGATGATGAACTTCTTAAGAACAGGCCAAAGGGCTCAGAATTGGGTAAGGCATACCGGCTGGATGATGCTACGGGACGTTATATCGAATATATTAAATCGACAATCCCGAGGGGGGTAACCTTTGACGGGATGAGGATTGTAGTTGATTGTGCAAATGGCGCCGCTTATAAGACAACACCGTGGCTGCTGCGAGAACTGGGCGCAGATGTGATCTCCATCAATAACAGGCCCGACGGGTTAAATATCAACGCGGGCTGCGGCTCTTTACATTTAGACGCTCTCCGACAGTCTGTCAAGTCGAACAAGGCGGTCATCGGTATAGCTCATGACGGTGACGCCGACAGGACAATCTTCTGTGATGAAAAAGGTTGTATCGTTGACGGTGATAAGATTATGGGGATGTGGGCGGTCGAGATGAAACGGATGAAAGCGCTTAAGAAGGACACTGTTGTCTCGACCGTTATGAGCAACCTCGGTCTTGAGAAGTATCTCGAGAGAAACGGCATAAAACTGGTGAGAACAAAAGTCGGCGACAGATATGTAGTGGGGAAAATGCTTGAAGGAAAATATAACCTTGGAGGAGAGCAGTCTGGACATATAATTTTTCTTGACCACAACACGACAGGTGATGGCCCTCTTACTGCGATACAGGTTTTGTATTTATTGAAGAAAAGGGACACCGCTCTTTCAAAGTTGTCTAAGGAGATAGAGCTTTACCCCCAGATACTTATGAATGTCAGAGTGGAACGCAAGCATGATATCAGGACGATTCCCGAGGTCGAAGAGGCTATAAAGGCCGCCGAACAAAGACTTTCGGGAAGGGGTAGGGTGCTCGTAAGGCCTTCGGGAACAGAACCTAAGATTAGGGTCATGATCGAGGGTGAAGACCCGAAACTTATTGCAAAACTCGGCAAGGATATCGCAAAGGTTATCAAGAAAAAAATGACGTGATGTAATTAGTGTCTGCTTATATAAATTAATGAACCCCTTCACCCTTACCCTCTCCCGCCAGGGGAGAGGGTAGGAAATATGCCCCTCCCTTGATGGGAGGCGTGAGGGGATGGGGCTTCAAATATCGACTTTATAAATAGGCACTAATTAATACATTGGATTCGAGGCATTTCGATGCAATTCTTCGCTACATTTCTTGTCGGGGTTGTACTTTTTTACGCATTCCAATATTTTCCTTTTTCCACTGTTTTTGTTAGTTTGCTGTCTTCAATCTATCTATCGATAAAGAAAAAATATGTCCTAATATTGGTCCTCGTCACCGGAATGGCCTTTGCCTTCTTAAGGTATGAACCTCCAAAAGAACTCCCGTCTATAAGAGATAAAATTGTCGTAAAAGGAGTCTTTGAATCATATCCGGCAAAAACCGGCAGGGGAACTTTCAAACAGACTCTGACCACGGAATCCGCCGTCAGCGCGGAGACCGGGGAAAATTTGGCGGAATTTACCGGCAGGGGAATTCTCCTCTTGTCGGATAAGGCATTTGATCCAGGAACGGAATGCGAACTCGGCATAAAATTTATAAAGAGCAGAAAAAGACTTAATCCTGGAGAAAGGGTGTGGGATGGGATAAGTGCAGGCCTTTTGGACATACGCGATGCGTGCAATCAAAAATCATCTCTTTATTCAAAAATTGAGGGATACAGGTACAGTATCAATAAATATATCGAGGATAATTTTAAAGAGGAGTCAGGGGCTTTTGTCGAATCGATCACAACCGGACAGACGTCCGATATCAATGAGGAACTGAGGGATGCTTTTAATATAACCGGACTCACTCACATACTCAGTATTTCAGGCAGTCACTTCGGCCTTTTCTCCGTCCTTTTGTTCGGGATGTTCAGGTTTGTCATTAGGGCATTTCCTTACCGGGTACTTCAGAGAATAACAGCGTATTTAACTCCATCACAGGCCGCCGCTGTGCTCTGCCTTCCCTTCATGCTTGCTTATCTCGGCCTTTCCGGAGCAAGCATTCCCGCAATAAGGTCATTTATCATGATCAGCCTTTTCCTCTTCGGCCTTGTTATCGGAAGAAAAGGGTACTGGCTTAACTCACTTCTTTTTGCGGCCTTCATATTAATTTTATGGGAGCCGGAAGCTGTTTTAAATCTGTCCTTCCAGCTTTCGTTTCTCGCGGTATTGTTTATAGGCTTTGCGATCCCTGATAGGGAGGAGTGCAAGAAAGAGGAAAGGAAGGTTTTCAGGCATGCTAAAGATGCCATGCGCATGACTTTGTCTGCATCGATCGGTACGGCGCCGCTCGTTACGTATCATTTCCATTATTTTTCCATAATCTCGCCCATTTCGAATCTGCTTATAGCTCCGCTTATAGGGTTCATGCTCATACCACTGTCCGTTGTCTCTTGCTTTTTATTCCTCATTACGGGCCATTTCGTATTCACCCCCATTGTTTCCTTCTTCTCCGATATCAGCGTTCAATCGGTGAGGTTGTTATCCCGTATTCCCTTTGCCGCCACAAATATACCCGCATTCCCTGTAATCATAATTGTGTTCTTTTACGGGGGTTTTATATTTTATTTCCTGTTTAGCAGACGAAGATATTTATTGATAATTCCCTTTATCCCTCTCATGATTTATTTCTTCCTGTCAGTCTTCGAGAAGAACGGTCTCAGTGTCACATACCTCGACGTCGGTCAGGGGGATTCGTCGGTTATAGAACTTCCCGACGGAAAGACCATGGTAATAGATACGGGCAGGACAGGGAAGGAAACAGCTTCTTTTCTTAAATACACAGGTAAAAATACTGTTGATATTCTTGCACTCTCACATATCCACCCTGATCACACGGGCGGATTTGATGATATCACCAGAAAATTTTTTGTAAAAGAAGTCTGGGACAACGGTCGCATGATATTTCCCGGCAATATAAAAGCCCATTCGCTCAACAGGGGTGATGTAATGGAAGGAAAGGGATACATAATTTATGCTCTCCATCCATATCCGGAATTCTATACGATGGACAGGAGCGAATATGTTTCTGCAAACAATGATTCCCTTGTCTTAAAGATCGAGGGCGATCGCCGGTCATTCTTATTTACAGGAGATGTAGAGGAAGAGGCTGAGGAGGATATTCTGCATCTCGGAAAGTGGATCAAGAGCAGTGTAATAAAGGTCCCGCATCACGGCGGGAAGACCTCTGCCTATGGGCCTTTTTTGAAAGCCGCTGATCCCGATATCGCAGTAATCAGCGTAGGCCGGGACAATACCTTTGGCCATCCGCATCAAAGCATGCTGGACGCATTGCAAGGTGTAAAAATATTGAGAACCGATGTTGACGGCGCAATCAAAATTATGGAGACTATGAATGGATTTGAGATCAAGACATATAAAGACTCCCAATTCGAAAGGCCCGGCTCGTTGTCTGACGAGATAAAGAATTTTAAACTGTTGATCGAAACATGGTGAGATGGTAAAACACCGGACTTGACACATTGCAGTTTGCTTCGGGTTGCTCATTCAAGCCAGCAGTGACTCTTTCTTGATCACACCTTCTCTCAATATTTCGACTCTATCTCCCGTAACGTCCACAATCGTTGACGGAAGACCGCCGGGTGCAGGGCCGCCGTCAATGACAAAGTCAATATTGTCCCCGAAATATTCTATGACGGTTTCGGCATCCCGGGCGGGCGTCATGCCTGAAGGATTGGCGCTTGTGGCTGTGACAGGGAAGGAGGCAGCCCTGGCAAGATGGAGAGCAAAAGATTCTCCCGGTAACCTGACCGCAACCTTACGGGTGCCTGCCGTTATGAATTCCGACAGATGCTCTCTCGCATTGAAGATGAGGGTGAGCGGTCCGGGCCAGAATCTGTCCATAAGGGATTTCGCCTGGATATTAACAGCATACGTAAGAATGGAAAGTAATTCTCTGCCCCCTATGATCAACGGCATCGCCTTCTCCTTGGGTCTTTGTTTTATATCATAGAGTCTTTCGAGAGATCTTTCCGCATCAAACCTGGCGCCGAGGCCATAAAATGTTTCTGTGGGATATGCGACAATGCCGCCTTTTTTTAGCGTGTCAACGGCTTTCTGCAAGACTCTTTTTAGAGTTGAGGGAGTAACCTTCGCTATTGTCATCGCAAAAATACTAACACAGACATAAGTCTTTTTACAGTCTGCCCGGGCAAAGAATGCAGCCCAAATCCATAAATTTGTTGACATCGATCAGATATTACTTTAAGATTTTAAAAATCATATTTCAGGAAGGAGGTGTGAAAATGAAAAAGGTAACTTCATTAATTGTCCTTTCTTTTTTATTACTCACTTTTTTTGGCTGCGCATCGAGAGATTATGTAAGGCAGCAGATAGAGCCGCTTGTGGACAGGATCAGCAAACTTGAAGCGAAGGTTTCGGCCATCGAATCAAGAGTGAACGCACTGGAAGGCAAAGTGGCTGAGATCGATCAGGCGAAGAAGGAGGCAGCTGAAGCTAAATCAATGGCCCAGGAGGCGATGAAGACAGCTAAAGACTGCTGCGAAAAGGCAGAAGCTGCAGTGAAAAGAGCGGAAGCTGCTGCGGCCAGAGCTGAAGAAGCCGCAAGAAGAGCAGAAGAGGCGGCTAAGAAGTCCGGGAAGGCATTTGAATTGCAGCAGAGGAAATAAGAAATAAAGTTTGTTGTAAAGGGCTAAAGAATCCGATATTCTTTAGCCCTTTCTATTTGGAAATATTGACGGGAAAACCTCTTTTTTCTTTGAGCGCCGCAAGCATCTTTTCTTTGTCGATAATATCACTGAGATTCTTTTTTTTCAGCAATCTCATAGCTTCATCAAAGTAATTTATCTTAAGTTCTCCATCCTTATGGATCTCGATATAGACTTTACCGCTTAAAGCTCCCACCTTTACAGGTTGTCTGACGATGGTCACTTTTGTATTTTGAGGGACTTTCTGAAACAGTCTGGGGATGTCCTCCGGATAGAGTCGTATGCAGCCGTGGCTGGCTTTTCTACCGACGGCATAGGGTCTGTTGGTCCCGTGGATGAGGATAGTCCTGTCCGAAAGCCTTAGAGCATGAGAGCCGAGAGGATTGTCGGGGCCGGGCGGCACAACTCTGGGTAATTCAGGCTTTTCCTGCCTGATGGAATCAGGCACATACCAGGCCGGATGGACTATTTTTTCCACTATCTGAAAGGTACCCACAGGTGTCTCCTTTCCATCACTCCCGATTCCGATAGGATACGTAATAACCTTATTTCTTCCGGGGAAATAATAGAGTCTCATTTCAGAAAGATTTATTATGATCCCATCGTATGATCTGATATCAGGCAGGATCCATGCCATTGGTATCTTGACGGTCGCATTATCTCCCGGCACGAAGGGATCAAGATTGCGATTAGCTTCGGTAATTTCACTATATCCAAGATCGAATTTTCTCGCTATCTCGATCAGGGATTCATTATTCTTTGTTTTGTAAGTTATAACAGATCCGATTATCTTACTATCACTTGTATAAATATGTGTCTCGGCAGAAACAGTTGAGCCGAAAAGCGAAGAAATAACGGCCATCATTATCAAAAATTTAATCATCATAAAAAAATAGTAATCAACATGGGACAGGAAATTCAAGAGTTTTTCATTAACGTGTTTTAGGTGGAGGCGAGGAAATTACGCCCGGACTGCCAGGACTGCGGATTCTGAATGACCGATGACCCTTTCCGTAACGCTCCCCATAAGAAGTCTTTCGAGTCCGGTCCTGCATTCCATTTGTTATTCCCCCTATTTCAGAAATGCTGAAATATATTGCGATGCGAGGAAGATAATACTTGTTCCTGATTAATTAGAATTTCCGGTCTTCTTTGGGGAGTTGTCAATAAAAAATTAACTTATAGCTATTATTTATAGAATAAATAGAATAATTAAAGGCTGTACGATGAGAAATTCATGTCTGATTTTAGTGGAAGCTTTCGACCGGGTGCGCCATAATACGTTATGAATAAAATAAGGGTATATTCGGCCTTTTTTCTTTTTGCCGTTGTCATCTTTATGTGCTTTTTCAGGCTCGGATCTTTCACGCTATTTGACGTCGATGAAGCGGTGTTTTCCGAGGCGACGAAAGAGATGGTGCAGAGCGGCAACTGGATAACCCCTATGTACAACGGAGAAAACCGTTATGATAAACCGATATTTTTTTACTGGATGATGGCGGCTTCTTACGGGATATTCGGAATAAATGAATTCGCCGCGAGATTTCCGTCTGCTCTTTTGGGACTTCTCTTGTGCACCGCGGTTTATTTATTCGTGAAATATTTCCATGATGAAAGAAAGGCCCTTTATGCGGTCGTCTCACTGGCGCTGTCGGTATTTTTTATGGCGTATTCCCATGCGGCAGTTACCGATATGACACTTACCTTCTTTATTACCCTCTCTCTCTTTTCATTCTACCTCTCATTAAGAAAAGAAAAGTTTATTTATGGATTCTATGTGTTTTCCGCCCTTGCCTTTCTGACAAAAGGCTTGATAGGAATAATTTTCCCGATGGTTATTGCTTCTGTATACTTGCTGGTCACGGAAGGTCTGAAAGGTGTCAATAGATTATTCAGTCCGAAGGCGGTACTCCTTTTTTTTGTGGTTTCTGCACCATGGTATGTTACACAGACAGTCGTTAATGGACGGGAATTTATCCAGCAGTTTTTCATAAAGCATCACTTTGCGAGGTATACAGGCGTCATATCCGGGCACAAAGGTCCTGTTTACTATTACATCCCTGTGTTGCTGGCAGGCTTGTTCCCCTGGATTACTTTTTTGCCTGCCGGAGTCAGGAACACATTAAAAGGAAATGATAACATGGGCCTGTTTGCAATCATATGGTTTTCGGTCATTTTTCTTTTCTTCTCATTTTCTGCCACGAAGCTGCCGAATTATGTCCTCCCCGCAGTCCCTGCAGTATCGATAATAATTGCCGCCGGTATGTCGGATGGGAATATTCGATGGAGGAAATATGCGAATATATGCATAGCGGTGATATCATTGTTGATAGGCGTCGCCTTCGTGATTTTTCAAAGATATCTCCCGAAATTCGGGATATACGATACGAACTGGATGTTTGGTGCGGCTGCAATAATGATCGTGATGGCCGTGTTGAGTCTCAGTGCCGTTTTTGCAAAAAAAAATTCCTATGTTTTTTTGTCCGGCGTGATGTTCCTCTTTTTATCTGTCCTTTCGATAAAAGCGTTGCCTGTTGTAAATCAGCATCTGCAGGGGACATTATATAAATACAGTTTGTATGCTAAAGACAGGCTCAGGGATGACCAAAGGGTTATCGCATACAGGATCAATAACCCGAGTGTGGTTTTTTATTCAGGTCATAAAGTAATGAATATCGGCAATAAAAACGAATTGTCGTATTATATAGCATCAGGGAAGGGGAGAATCGCCATCGCAAAAGTAAAGGATATAGCGGCTTTGAAAAAACTGAATTTTAATTTACTGGAGAACGATGACGCATATGCAATTCTTGAGAGACAATAAGAAGCTGATTTTTACCGTAATGAGTCTTCCGCTGTTTTTCTTTTGGTTCGATAAAATTATCGTTTCTTTTCTCAAAAATTATTTTGTAAAGAAATGTTTTGTTTATTATATTTTTGTTCACGCCGATCCCTTTATATGTTTTATTTCCCACGGTGCCACTTTGATAACGGTTGCAATTGTCCTTTTCTTAACCGGGAAGTTTTACAACCGGACCTGTTACAGTGCAGGCAAGACTTTGCTTTTCGGCTTTATATCTGCAGGCGTCACGGTTCAGGTTCTCAAGCATCTTTCGGGAAGGATTAGGCCGAAATTGACGGATGATTTAGTATTTACGGGCCCGTCGCTAAAGCTCGGATTTGATTCCTTCCCGTCAGGGCACACTACCATTGCATTCTGCTTTGCCTATATACTTTCCTTTTATTTTCCAGGATACAGGATCTTTTTTTATATCTGGGCCGTTTTTGTCGGCCTTACAAGGGTGGAGGGTATTGCACACTTTCCTTCCGACGTGCTGGCGGGAGCTGTTATCGGCACGATAGTGGCCAAATTATTGTTGGAACGTATATTTCTGCCGGGAACGCGTGCGGTCCGAAATAACCCTGATAAAGCCGCGGCAAAGTTGGCTGCCGGAACTACCTTCGAAAAATCGAGGGAATCATGATCGGCGAGTCTTTGCGGGGATAATTCGGAACGGCGGGCGGGGGTAAGAACGTTCAATGCGCAGGCTCGGCGTTCATACTTCAATTTCGGGAGGCCTGCACCTGTGTTTGGAGAGGGCCGCGGCACTCGGATGCAATACCTTGCAGATTTTCAGTCACAACCCCAGAGGATGGGCGGTAAAGACGATTACGGAAGAGAACGCCTCAATTTTTAAATCGCTGAGACTGAAACTTGATATTGCACCGCTCTTTGTTCATGCCTCATATCTCATAAATATGGCTTCGAAGGATATGCTCCTGAGAAGGAAATCTATTGATCTCCTTGCCACGGAGATGAACAGGGCCGCTGCAATCGGGGCGGAATACGTGATCCTTCATACGGGAAGCGCCGCGGCAGACGATGCAGCCATTGCACGGAAAAGGGCGATTGACACCCTGAATGAAGTTGCCCTGATGGGCAGATGGAAGACGGGCCTGCTCATAGAGAATACTGCGGGAGAAAGGGGCGATATCTCTTCGCGTATTGAAGATTTGGCCGAAATCCTGAATGGAGTCAGAAGATCGATGATAACGGGCATATGTTTCGATACCTGTCATGCGTATGCGGCGGGCTATGACATCAAAAGCGAAAAAGGGATACTTTTTCTTTTACACGAGGCGGAAAAAAATATGGTATTGCAAAAAATCAGACTCATCCACCTTAACGATTCAAAGGGTAATGCCGGTTCTCACATTGACAGACATGAGCACATCGGTATCGGAAAGATAGGGAAGGAGGGTTTAGCCCGGCTTATCAACGTCGGGCCGCTGCGGGATATACCTTTGATACTCGAGACGCCGAAAAAACAGCCGGCCGATGATTCGATGAATCTGGTGAAAGTGAGAAAGATGATAAGAATGAAACGATAGTTCAAGATTTAAGAACAAATGTTCTTAATATAGAATCGTTTACAAAAATGCATTATCTGTTTCAAAATATAATTTTTTTGTTGACAATTAGAATTTTATCATGTATAACTTTATCATTGAGGTGAATAAATGTTAAAGAGTTTATTTTCGTCATCGATAAGGGCGGATGTTCTCTCGCTCCTCTTGAACAGTCCGGATGAGCAGTTTTATATCAGAGAGATTGCCAAATTACTGAGAAAAAACCCGTCGGGTATCAAAAGGGAACTGGACAACCTCGAGAAGATGGACATCGTAACGAGCGAGAAGATTGTCAATCTCAAATATTTCCAGGCGAATAAGGAATCACCCCTGTTCTCGGAACTGAAGAATCTTATAACAAAATCTCTTGGGTTGCCGGGCGCTCTCAAAGCGGTACTGAGGGCCTCCGGTGCAAAGGCCGCTTCTATTTACGGCCCCTACGCAGAAGGAGAGGATGTCGGTACCGTGGACATCTTTGTAATCGGCGCGTCGTCATCCCTAACAAAAGAGCTGAAAGACCTTGAAAAAAGGTTTGATCAAAAGATTAATTGCACTTTGATGGAAGAAGACGAGTACAAACACAAGAAGAAAAAGGGCGATGCGAATCTGAGAAGACTTCTATCAGGCAAAAGGATAACGCTTATAGGAAGACTATAGGCGTGCAGCTTTCCGCACCTCCGGCCCGGGGAATGCGGATAGAAAGGGGGTGAATATTTAATGGCGACCAAGAAGGCAGCTAAGAAAGTAACAAAGAAGACCGCAAAAAAGAAATAAGTTTATCATTTGAGCGCACACACATTTTTTAGGCTGGGGAGAAATTCTCCAGCCTTCTTTTTGCGGTCTTCTTAGATATAAAACTCTATTCTGCGGAAAAATTCAAGTAAAATTTATAAGTGTTGGTAAAATAAGTATTTTTTAAGTATAGGTGAAGATTGGTTGCCAGCCAATTTCCGATTCTTCGGCCTGCAGTTCCCAGCAATCCGAGAATGAAAGGATTTTTTTCAAAAACTTAAGGTTTGTTGTGTGTCCCGACTTATTCGCTATAATGTGTCCGCAAATCGGCAGTCCCAGCAGAGACAAGTCTCCTATGAGGTCGAGTATTTTGTGGCGTACAAATTCATCTTTGAACCTCAAACCTGAGGAATTCAGAATGCCGCCTTCCCCCAGTATTACCGCGTTATCGAAAGAGCCGCCCCTTGCGAATCCATTAGCTTTCAGATACTCGACATCCTTCAGGAATCCGAAGGTCCTCGCCGGGGCTATTTCGATCGCAAAACTTTCCTCCGTGAGTTCCAGGCTCAGTTTCTGCTCACCCAATAAACGGTGATTAAAATGGATCCTGTAAGTTATGAGGCGTCCGTTGTATGGAAAGGCCGCAATCTCAGCATGGCCATCTGTTAACGTTATAGGCCTTGTTATCCGTAAGTAAGGTCTTGTCTTGCTTTGTTTTGCAATTCCACTCTTAAGGATCAGACTTGTCAGCTCCATCGAGCTTCCATCAAGAATAGGGATCTCAGGGCCGTTTACATCCACATACGCATTGTCTATGCCGAGGCCGGCGAGTGCGGCAAGTATGTGTTCAACGGTCCTGATCTTTGCTCCGTTCAACCCTATGGTAGTTGCAAAGGCGGTGTCTGTAACAGAGCCGACAGAAGCCTTGACCGTTAAATTCTTGTCCGTCCTTATAAACAGGATGCCAGTGTCCCTCGGAGCGGGTTTCAGACAGACCTTGGAGTGCCGGCCTGTATGGAGGCCTATGCCTTCAAAGCTTACTTCCTGTTTTATTGTCCTTTGTAAACGCATATTTAATATCATAAAAATGAAATTGAAAGCGAAAGTCCTATTATGATGAGCAAATATAATGCCAGAAAATTATAGGTCTCTGAATAATTTTTACAAATAATTACCTTATTGCAGAGATTGGCTTTAAAGTACATCTTGTTGACAAAATCTAAAGTAGTACTTTACATTTCAATAAAAAAATTGATTTGTTGTGTGTTGACTGTTGACAATGAAGTGTGGATTATTTAACACAGTTGCCTTCGATTTTAGGAGTTAGCCGGACCGGTCATTCTACTGCCGAAATCTTGTCGGGCACTACCACTATTTTTAAAGACTCCTTCGCCTCGGTAACTAATTTAAATCCTTGCAGGATGGATGAGAGTCGGACTCTTTGAGTGATCATTTCCCGTACGCGGACCGTGCCGCCCTCGATCAACTCGATCGCATTTCGAAGGTCGTCAGGCGCCGCGCCATAAGAAAAAGCCAGGGTTATCTCATCTCTCCAGGCCTTCGATGAAGGGATAATTATGCTGTCCCTGGGTACGGCAAAAAAAAGAATTCTCCCCTTTTTGCTTACAGACGATAAGGCGGTATCAACGGCCTGTCTTGCAGCAGCACAAACAATTACAGCGTCTGCCAATCTGTTTTCGTTCAGGTCCTTCAGGTTTTCTGCAGAATACCTGCCTGCATCAATGACGTGGTCGGCGCCAAACTCGACCGCTTTTTTTAGTCGGTACTCATTGATGTCCAGAGCTATGACCTTTGCCCGGCTCAACTTTGACATCTGAATGTGTAAAATGCCTGAAACACCCGCGCCTATTACCAAAACTGTCTGTCCTTCTTTTAATCCCAATTGTTTCTGTCCCGCTATTGCGCATGCCAGAGGTTCGATCATGGTGCCGTCTTCAAAAGTCAGTCCCTCGGGAAGTATAAAGGTCCCATATCTCACGTTCTCCTCGGGAATCCTTATGAACTCCGAGAACCCTCCGGGGTCGTAATTGCCGGCATGAAGTGACTCGCAGGCAGTATAATTGCCCTGAGTACAGTGATGGCATTTATAACAAGGCACATGGTGAGAAACAAATACCCTGTCAGCTTTTTTGAGTCCTTCAACTTTATCTCCGACCTCTGCGACTTCACCTGTCATCTCATGGCCAAGAACCCGGGGAGCCTTTTTGATTCTGTACCATTCCATGACATCCGTCCCGCAGATTCCGCAGGCCTTCATTTTTATCAGTATTTCACGGTCGGATATTATGGGCACCGGGCGCTCTTCAATCCTTATATCATTGTTTTTATAGTAGACGGCGACTTTCATATGAAGACAGGGACCAAGGGTTCAGGGGTCCCGGGGTTCGAGATATATTTATCCCCTTTTCCCTTGGCCCCTTGAATACTCAATCCTTGACCACTTTCATTATCTATTTCTTCGAGTAAATTTCGAATGCTTCATCTACGGATGCACCTTTATGAACAATTGCTCTTATCGCCTTGATCATGCCCACAGGGTTGTCGCTCTGAAATATATTTCTTCCCATGTCCACCCCCGATGCGCCTTCTTTGACGGCATTTGCAGTCATCTGCAAGGCGTCTCTTTCAGGTATCTTTTTGCCTCCTGCCATAACAACGGGTACCGGACATCCTTCCACTACCTTATAAAAATCCGCACAATAATATGTCTTGACTAAATGCGCTCCGATTTCCGCAGCAATCCTGCATGCAAGCCCGAGATAACGGGCGTCTCTTCCCATTTCTTTACCAACGGCTGTCACAGCCAGCACCGGCATGCCGTATCTTTCCGCTTCGTTCACCAATCTGCCGAGATTCGAAATCGTTCTATCTTCATTTTTTGCCCCGACGAAAATAGACATGCCGACTCCGGAAGCGTTGAGCCTTACAGCTTCTTCCATCGATGTGGTGACATCTTCATTTGATAATTCTCCAAGTATGCTCGGCCCCCCGGAAACCCTTAGACATATTGCGACATCACTCCTGGGATCAATACTGTTCCTTACCATTCCTCTGGTTATGAATAGGCAATCTGTATAAGGTACGAGAGGTGTAACGGTTTTTTTCAGATCCTTCAGCCCTGTTGTTGGTCCCTGGAAATAGCCGTGATCAACCGCGAGCATGACCGTCTTTCCCGTCTTTGGATTAATAATGCGTGAAAGCCTGTTTTTCATTCCGAAGTCCATGATTGACTCTCCTTATTGATTTTTTGAAAGTATATAAAATGATATGATGAACTGTCAAAGTAGTATGGGAGTAGATAACGGTAAAAAGTAAACGGACGGGGTTCGAACTGAAATTTTTGAAATTGGAAAAATTGAAAAAATGATATTGACAAAATGTTTTGGATTTGTTTAAGATAATTTCTCGCTGATTGTTCTTTGAAAAATCTAAAAAAGTGCGTAGCATACCCTTAGTCAGTTTTAAACATTATTTTGAGAGTTTGATCCTGGCTCAGAACGAACGCTGGCGGCGTGCCTAACACATGCAAGTCGGACGGGGTATAAGATGTAGCGATACAAATTATACTTAGTGGCGGACGGGTGAGTAACACGTAGGTAACCTACCCTTAGGCGGGGGACAACTCAGGGAAACTTGAGCTAATACCCCATAAGACCACATACTGGGATGTAAGAGGTAAAAGTGGCAACACACCAAAGGATGGGCCTGCGGCCTATCAGGTAGTTGGTGAGGTAACGGCTCACCAAGCCGGAGACGGGTAGCCGGGCTGAGAGGTTGAACGGCCACACTGGAACTGAGATACGGTCCAGACTCCTACGGGAGGCAGCAGTGGGGAATATTGCACAATGGGCGAAAGCCTGATGCAGCGACGCCGCGTGGAGGATGAAGGTCTTCGGGTTGTAAACTCCTTTT
This sequence comes from Thermodesulfovibrionales bacterium, assembly GCA_963716185.1. Classification (GTDB taxonomy): domain Bacteria; phylum Nitrospirota; class Thermodesulfovibrionia; order Thermodesulfovibrionales; family SM23-35; genus CAVZMO01. The sequence continues at coordinate 881,334 of OY970295.1, read as the reverse complement.
CTTGGGAAAGATGATGACGGTACCCAAGGAATAAGCCACGGCTAACTCTGTGCCAGCAGCCGCGGTAAGACAGAGGTGGCGAGCGTTGTTCGGAATTACTGGGCTTAAAGGGCGAGTAGGCGGTGGAGCAAGTCTGAGGTGGAATCTTAGGGCTTAACCCTAAAACTGCCTTAGAAACTGCTTTACTTGAGTCAGTGAGGGGAGGGCGGAATTCCTGGTGTAGCGGTGAAATGCGTAGATATCAGGAGGAAGGCCTGTGGCGAAGGCGGCCCTCTGGCACTGTACTGACGCTGAGGCGCGAAAGCGTGGGGAGCAAACAGGATTAGATACCCTGGTAGTCCACGCCCTAAACGGTGGGCATTAGGTGTAGGGCTCGTAAGGGTTCTGTGCCGAAGGGAAACCATTAAATGCCCCGCCTGGGGAGTACGGCCGCAAGGTTGAAACTCAAAGGAATTGACGGGGGCCCGCACAAGCGGTGGAGCATGTGGTTTAATTCGACGCTACGCGAAGAACCTTACCTGGGCTTGACATGTTAGTGGTAAGAACCCGAAAGGGGGATGACTTGGGGGTAACCCCTTGAGCTAACACAGGTGCTGCATGGCTGTCGTCAGCTCGTGCCGTGAGGTGTTGGGTTAAGTCCCGCAACGAGCGCAACCCCTATCCTCTGTTGGTCCAAAAGACCTCTCTGAGGAAACTGCCATCGATGAGATGGAGGAAGGTGGGGATGACGTCAAGTCATCATGGCCCTTACGTCCAGGGCGACACACGTGCTACAATGGCAGCTACAGAGGGTCGCAATACCGCGAGGTGGAGCCAATCCCTAAAAGCTGTCTCAGTTGGGATCGGAGTCTGCAACTCGACTCCGTGAACGCGGAATCGCTAGTAATCGTGGATCAGCCACGCCACGGTGAATACGTTCCCGGGCCTTGTACACACCGCCCGTCACACCACGAAAGCCTGTTGTACCCGAAGCAGGTGCGCTAACCCGCAAGGGAGGCAGCCTTCTAAGGTATGGCCGGTAATTGGGGTGAAGTCGTAACAAGGTAGCCGTAGGGGAACCTGCGGCTGGATCACCTCCTTTCTAAGGAGAAGTTTTAAGGGGGTATTGCTACGCACTTTTTTAGCTTTTAGGCAGAGAAAGCAGGGGGCCTATAGCTCAGCTGGTTAGAGCGCACCCCTGATAAGGGTGAGGTCATTGGTTCGACTCCAATTAGGCCCACCAACCTCAATCGAAGATTGTAGATTGAAGATAAGATCATAAATCAAAAATCTGAAATCGTAAATCCGACATGGGGGTGTAGCTCAGTTGGGAGAGCGCCTGCTTTGCAAGCAGGAGGTCATCGGTTCGATCCCGTTCACCTCCACCAAGCTAAGGTTTTAAAATTCAATGTTCAAAGTTCGAAGTGTAGTAAACATTGAACCTCGAACGTTGAACACCGCCGAAGGCGGATTGTTCTTTGACAACAGAAGGGAAAAAAGTAAGGGTCAAGTTAGGAAGGGCATATGGCGGATGCCATGGCATCAGGAGGCGAAGAAGGACGTGGCAGGCTACGAAAAACCACGGGGAGCTGCGAGCGAGCTTAGAACCGTGGGAGTCCGAATGGGGCAACCCACCCTGAGTAAAGTCAGGGTATCATATGCTGAATAAATAGGCATATGAGGCAAACCCGGGGAAGTGAAACATCTCAGTACCCGGAGGAAGAGAAATCAAGCGAGATTCCCTCAGTAGCGGCGAGCGAAGGGGGAATAGCCCAAACCGACCCTAACACAAAACGTACAGTTTGTAAGGCGTAAGGAGTGAATCGTAAGGTGTTTTTTATTGTTGGTTCTTACACTTCACGCTTTACGACATATGTCTTCTGTATGCTTTGTGTTAGGGTTGGGGTTGTAGGACCCAGATATGGGACCGAGTGTTGTAGCAGAAAGCTCTGGAAAGGGCGACCGCAGACGGTGATAGTCCGGTATGCGAAACGGCATGAGGCCCTATGGGTATCCTGAGTACCACGAGGCACGAGGAATCTTGTGGGAAACTGGGGGGACCACCCTCCAAGGCTAAATACTACCTGATGACCGATAGTGGACAAGTACCGTGAGGGAAAGGTGAAAAGAACCCTGGTGAAGGGAGTGAAATAGAACCTGAAACCGTATGCCTACAAGCAATCAAAGTCCCGAAGCAATTCGGGATGATGGTGTGCCTTTTGATTAATGAGCCGGCGAGTTACTGGCTGTAGCGAGGTTAAGTCCTTAAGGGACGGAGCCGCAGGGAAACCGAGTCTTAACAGGGCGATTAGTTGCAGTCAGTAGACCCGAAGCCAGGTGATCTACCCATGGTCAGGGTGAAGCGGAGGTAAGACTTCGTGGAGGCCCGAACCGGTGTTTGTTGCAAAAAGCTCGGATGAACTGTGGGTAGGAGCGAAAGACCAATCAAACCTGGTGATAGCTGGTTCTCCCCGAAATGTATTTAGGTACAGCCTCAGCGTAGTCTTATGGGGGTAGGGCACTGGATGGGCTAGGGCCTCGTATGGGGTACCAAACCCAACCAAACCACGAATACCATGGAGATGGTCGCTGGGAGTGAGACTGCGGGTGCTAAGATTCGTAGTCGAGAGGGAAACAGCCCAGACCGTCAGCTAAGGTCCCTAAGAGTATGCTAAGTGGTAAAGGATGTGGTGTTGCGCAGACAGCCAGGATGTTGGCTTAGAAGCAGCCATCATTTAAAGAAAGCGTAACAGCTCACTGGTCAAGCGGCACTGCGCCGAAAATTTAGCGGGGCTAAGCATACTACCGAAGCTACGGATTCATCGCAAGATGAGTGGTAGGGGAGCATTCTGCGGACCTGTGAAGGTGAGCCGTGAGGCAAGCTGGAGGGGGCAGAAGAGATTATGCCGGCATAAGTAGCGCAAATTCTGATGAAAAGTCAGGACGCCGTAAACCTAAGGTTTCCTGGGGAAGGGAAATCCGCCCAGGGTTAGTCGGATCTAAGGCAAGGCCGGAAGGCGTAGCCGATGGACAACTGGTTAATATTCCAGTACCGTCTTGTGTGCGTTTGACTGAAGGGGTGACGCAGGAGGATAGTCCGGGCCTGGTGATGGTTCAGGTCCAAGCACTTAGGCTGACAGGTAGGCAAATCCGCCTGTCATTAAGGCTGAGGTGTAATGGGGAAGGCCGTAAGGCTGAACTCGGGTGATTCCACACTGACGAGAAAAACCTCGTAGGGAGCACGCGGGATGTCCGTACCGCAAACCGACACAGGTAGGTGGGTAGAAGATACCAAGGCGTTCGAGTTAACCCTCGCTAAGGAACTAGGCAAAGTGACCCCGTAACTTCGGGAGAAGGGGTTCCACCGCAAGGTGGACGCAGTAAAGAGGCTCAGGCGACTGTTTAGCAAAAACACAGGTGTCTGCGAACTCGCAAGAGGAAGTATAGGCACTGACGCCTGCCCGGTGCCGGAAGGTTAATGGGAGAGGTCATCTTCGCAAGAGGAGAAGCCTTGAACTGAAGCCCTGGTAAACGGCGGCCGTAACTATAACGGTCCTAAGGTAGCGAAATTCCTTGTCGGGTAAGTTCCGACCCGCATGAATGGCGTAACGATCTGAGCGCTGTCTCGGCGAGGGGCTCGGCGAACTTGAGATACCGGTGAAGACGCCGGTTACCTGCAACTAGACGGAAAGACCCCGTGCACCTTTACTATAGCTTGGCAGTGAGCTTTGGTGATGTATGTGTAGGATAGGTGGGAGACGATGAAGTAGGGACGCTAGTCCTTATGGAGCCGACCTTGAAATACCACCCTTACCTTACTGGGGCTCTAACCTATCCCCCTTATCGGGGGAAGGGACACTGTCTGGTGGGTAGTTTGACTGGGGCGGTCGCCTCCCAAAGAGTAACGGAGGCGTCCAAAGGTCTCCTCAGGCTGGACGGAAACCAGCTGTCGAGTGCAAAGGCATAAGGAGGCTTAACTGTGAGGCAAACAAGCCGAGCAGATACGAAAGTAGGGCTTAGTGATCCGGTGGCACTGTGTGGAAGGGCCATCGCTCAACGGATAAAAGGTACGCCGGGGATAACAGGCTTATCGCGTCCAAGAGTTCACATCGACGACGCGGTTTGGCACCTCGATGTCGACTCATCGCATCCTGGAGCTGAAGCAGGTTCCAAGGGTTGGGCTGTTCGCCCATTAAAGCGGTACGAGAGTTGGGTTCAGAACGTCGTGAGACAGTTCGGTCCCTATCTGTTGCAGGCGCAGGAGACTTGAGGGGGGCTGTCCTCAGTACGAGAGGACCGGGATGGACAGACCTCTTGTGTTCCGGTTGTCATGCCAGTGGCAATGCCGGGTAGCTATGTCTGGAAGGGATAAATGCTGAAGGCATCTAAGCGTGAAGCCCACCCCAAGATTAGGTCTCCCAGGGAGCAATCCCTCTGAAGGTCTGTGGTAGACTACCACGTCGATAGGCTGGAGGTGTAAGTGCAGCAATGCATTCAGCTGACCAGTACTAATTGACCGTGCGACTTGACCCTTATTTACTTCCCTCCTGTTGTCAATGAATGATTGAAAAATGTGTTCTTTAATGTTATGATTTCTATCTGGAAATTAAATTTTCCGGTGGCAATGCCGAGGGGGCAACACCCGTTCCCATTCCGAACACGGAAGTTAAGCCCTTCAGGGCCGATGATACTATGATTGCTAAGGTCATGGGAAAGTAGGTCGCTGCCGGATTGAATATACAAAAAGGCCTGGCAATCAGCCAGGCCTTTTTAATTGGAAGTCGCAGAAGCCGTTTCAGTTCCTCATGCCCGGCTTTGAACTTGCGATTTCCTCTTCGCGTGCAGATACTACCGCGAACACTGATGAAACGATTTTAAAGGGGTTTACCCTTCACGTATAATATTGGACTGAGGATATTATTACCATGGGCAAGAGGAAAGTCTCGAAGGTGCAAAAAAAAGACGATAGCCAGATCGCGAGGGAATTCGGAGTGCGCCAGAGCCGCCAATTCCTTGCGATTGCGGTGACACTGTTTCTGCTTCTAGTTCTTGCTCTGCTCTATAAGCGCCCAGACCTCTTCGGAGAATTCTCAAGGAATATAATATTTGCAGCGGAGATGGCGATTTTCGCCGCGTTTACAGGTTTTAGCGCTTTTAACTGGAGATGTCCCTCATGCAATAAATATCTGGGCAGAAATATCAATAGCCGCATCTGCAAAAAGTGCGGAAGCAGATTGAGATGACAGGGAATTAACTGCTTTTGCCGTTTTAGAATTTGAAAGTTTCATCTTCAGCGATCAAAAAGATCGGTTGCCCTCCTGTAGAGATAGACGCAGCGTGGGCCAGCGTCTCCTTTGCCCCTTCCGATGCGGCGCAGGCATTCAAAGCTTCCATCGACGGGAAATAGATTTCCGCAATCCGGTAAAACAGCGGTGCCCCCTGAGGTGAACCAACAACCTTTGTCGCCACAAACTTGGTTTTGCCCGCCAATTTTTCAACAGCCATTGGCACATGGTCATCCTGATAGAGCTTTTCGAAAGCTTCTATATCAGTAGGACGAGGATAGAGCACAATGAATTTTACTTCAGCCATGTTTCCCTCCTTATTTTTGCTTATCTTGCTTTCGGTATCCTTCTCGGTATCAAGTCACCGCGTATGGCTCTAAGAAAAGTTTGAGCGGCGGCCAGAGCAGGAAGTCATCACTTGCCCGCTCCGGTCAGCGCCGCATCCTCTCAGGTTCTTCATGTCTTCCGCCTCCTTCGCGCATTTCATGCCTCTCATGTCTCTCGCCTCCACCTCTGAAGAAATAATAATTATGCGGATAATAATAGTCGTCATAGTCATAGTAGGAATCGTAATAGGGATAATCGTAGTAACCGTACCCGGCGTAACCGACACATCCGCCGCATGCGATCAACAGGCACATGATGAAAATTATGCCGAATCTTCTTCTCATTTTGTCCTCCCGGTTACTTAGCGCTTTTCTTAATCATCTTGCCCCTGTCGATCATCATCTCGCCCTCTTTCTGCATGATCTTCCCTCTCTCCATCAATATGTCGCCTTCCTTATTCATCGTATCTTCATCGAGCATCATCATTTCTCTTCCCGGCATGGTCTCGCCCTCTTTCATCCCCTTAGCTTTTTCCATCATCATTTCACCCCTCTTCGTCAGCATCTTCCCCCTGCCGACCATTGACATGCCTTCTTTCGTCATCAGGTCCTTATCAAGCACAACCCCTTCCGTCATCATCTTCTCTTTATTCGTCATCACACGGCCTTCTTTAATCTTCAGGCTTTTATCTATCGCCTTGCCTTCCTTCATCGCGCTCCCCATTTCCGTTAATAGCTCGCCTTCTTTCATCTGGTTCTTGCCTTCATCTATTCTCAGTCCGCCTTCTTTCAGCATCATGCGGCCTTTCTCGATCATCATCTCCCCTTCTTTTGCCATACTGTCCTTATCAGTAATTTCCTGTGCGCCTGCGATGAACGTAGCTCCCGACAACAGCATCAAAGCGGAAAATATGACTACATTTAAAAATACGCTCACTCGTTTCATCTTTTTCTCCTTTCCTGAGTTATGAAATCGGTATTATTTCCATTATCGCAGATTGTTACGGTTATGCAAGTGATGACCCGCCTCATCAACCCCAAAAAATGCGGCTGGTCTCAGATTTAGGCAGGCATAGTGACATAAAAATCCCGAAAGCCTTCGGGACAGAATTTGGGTTTTCTATACCATATATCTCTTCTGAATAAAAATATCGGGGTGGCCTTGATATCTGACCGCCCACAAGGGAGCTGCTGTCAAGCTTTTTTCTGCCACTATGCCTCCCCGGATATTCAGTGAATTGCAGTTTTTGGGTCAATAATCCACTGTCTGATTTTTTGTTCTTGAAATAAGGCTTGTTCTAAAACCCCGAAAGTTATATTCCGTTGCAATGAGGTTGTTCAAGCTTTATAATTAATGGTATGGGGGATACGAAATATTGCCTGTGCTGTGATGAACAGGTTCCATTCAGTGTCATTGAAAGGTTTGGAAAGAAGGAAGTGAAGTGCGACTACTGCGGGTTTGTGCTTGACGTCCAGAAACCGCGGGAACTTGAAAAAAATGATGAACGGGGGTATGCCCTCATAGCCGATGATTCAAAATATACGAGAAGGATTATTGAAGATATCCTGCAAGAGAAACATTTCCCGGGGCACATAGAGTCCTTTGAAAATGGAGCAGCGCTGATATCGGCTTATGCAAAACTGCTCTCTGAAAAGAAGCCCGTCGATGTTGCAATTATAGATTTGAACATGCCGCTAATGGACGGGCTTACTGCTGCCGCGACATTAAGAACTTTTGAGGCTCAAAAAGATGTCCGCAGAGTTCCAATCGTTTTCTTTTCAGGAGAGAAAGCAGACGAAGAACTTAAAAGAAAGATGGAAGAACTCGCACCGGCCATTTATGTGAACAAAGCAACCGACCCTGATCCTGATAAACTTGCAAAACGGGTTGAAGAACTCGTTAGCTTTGTTCTATCAAGGGACAAGCAGCGGTGACCCGTCTCCTCCCCAGCGGATGTCATGAACACAGTTACTTTTAGGGGAGGCCGTCCTCACGAATATCTGAGGCCTGCATATTAACAAAAAATATGGTGAGTCGGGCAAATTATTAGAATATCAGCATTTCAGGGCGCGAGAAAACCCGGATGGGTGATAGTCAAGTTATTTTTCGATGTAATAAAGAACTTTGGTGCCGGAGGCTTCAATCTTTGATATATGAAAGCCGGCATCATATAGTTGACTGAGCCGTATCTGAAACGTAGTCTGTGCCGTGGCAAAGCAAGTTAATACGGTATCCGGAAACGCAAACTTTCCCAATAGAAGCTTTTTATCCTGCGGGGTACAGACGATGATTCTAAGCGTGTCTAAAAAACCATTTGAAGTTGACTGGATCTGCGCCGGCCCGTTCTGAGTAAAATCAAAACTCAACAGACTGTCGGTCTCGTGTATAAGAAGATGCGAATCGTTCTCCTTATCACAATCAAAGGCAAACGCCAGTGACGGCAAAAATAATAAAAAAAGTATTATTGCTTTCACAGTATTTTCCTCCTGCCCCACATCGTCATGTTTGGAATTCGAGACTCCTTTGACATCATAATCAAAAATTTATACGCAAGATAGATGCCAAAATCTAAGTGGTTGAATTCACTGAAATCTGATGAAGAAACGACGTCACAACCGGGCAAGTTGTTATCAGACCAGAGTTTTGCCGGAAGCGCCAGGGCCATCCGCTGTATTTAACAGGACAATTTGAAGCATGCAGTGATGCACAAACGCGAGATTACCCCTTGTAAGGTATCGCACAGGCATAGCAATATCCTCAAAAATATCAAGGAGTTGGGCGAGGCTACACGGCACCAAAGCCCTCATTTTGCCGAGCTTATCAATATACCTGTCGGCGAGCCTGTTGTTCTTAACCAGTGTTGTAAGGGTTATGGAGCCTTTTTCCGCCATGACTCTTCTCAAGTCGGACATCATGGTTTCGGCATCTTGTACCGCATGAAGGACGTTCAGCGCAATGACTGTGCCGATGCATCTGTCCCTGAATGGCAGCTGAGTCACACTTCCCTGAACAAAAACCATATTGCCCGGAATGGAACCGTTCAGTTTCATAAGCCTTGATTTCGCCAGCTTCTCTCAGATTCGCGTCATCGAGAACTATCTCCCCGAGCCTTTCTTCGATTCGCATCAAGTTATTCTCTCCTTGTAAGAATCCCCCTTAAGTATTGGGACTTCATGTTTCTAAGCATGTCCGTTGCTATCTGAGGAGTAATCTCCGGATCGCGGAAAAATCGAATCAGCGTCCCTATATAAAGGGCGCCGATACATAAGACCGCTGTATAGGGGTCAACATCTTTGCGAACATTGCCCGCCTCTTTTTCGTGCTCAATCATTCGGGCAAGATAATCGAAATATTCATTCAATTGTTTCGTTATGTGCGGGTTGTCCGATTCAGGCTCAAAGATGGTATCCCTGATGAGAGCTCGATAAAGCGACCTGTCTGTGTCATAGAAGGAAAACATGGTATTCGGAACAGACTTGGGGCAGTTTAAACTTGTGGCAGGTAAGGATCGCTGTTCTGGACAGACTATTAAACCAGGCAAGAGCTGCACCTTTCAGGTTTCTTTCGTGCCCGCTTCAGCAAATACCAAGTTAGCAGCGGTTACTATACCCTCAAATGATCCTGGTGGAGCGGAGATTATACAAATCACGGGTGTAGGAAAATAATGCACATCCAATACTGTGCTCTACTATGACCTTGCTACAGGAATACCGCTTATGAAAACTGAAAAGCGGAGAAACAAAGGAGGATACGGCAAGGTTACGAAGATCTCCAAATAGCGAGAACCGTAGCCACATGGCGCTTCCGTCACCAACTTACGGTCACGTATCGTGAGTTGGTGACGACAATTCGCTACCCTTCCCCCGAATGGAAGCGCCCCAACTATACGATGAACTGACTACGGGAGGCTTTGATCCATGAAGCGAATAATCACGTGATTCTGAGGAATTGGACGTTTCAGACTGATCTTTCCGAGTGCGATATCTCATCCACCTGCTTATAAACACGGGGTAAAAAGCGATACCATTGAAGAGTTCATTCCGTATCAAATACCATCAGGATTCGCGCAAAAAGAGTCTTTCGAACCGAAATAAATAGCAGTGAATTGGAGGCTGGTGTTTGTTTGTTCCGTAAATAAACCGACTGATGCATAAATCCAGCGATAGTTTTTTTTTAGCCGGTCAACAGAATTCCAGTTAATCTTTCCGCGTAATTTTTGCTATCCGCATCATCAGTTATTATCTCTATCTCCTCAGGACTGGTTATTCCGAGTCCTAACTCAACAGCCCTCGATATCTGCTCCTGCTCAAAAATCTTTCTTCTCATGATGTCTCTGTTACTACCAAGTTCCTTTAAGATGGATAGCCCCAATGTATCTATGGCAACCCTGTCGGTCCCGGCAAGGATGACACTTGCCTTCTTCTTAGTCCCTTTCATGGGACCGCCGTCCACAAATGCCTCTATTCCGTCCAGAATTATCAATGATGGTGTGTAAACCTGATTTATTTCTGCTATCATCTTCCTCATACTCAAAAAAGATGTATGGAGCTCTCTCATATTTCTTTTATGAGTGATGCCAACAGACAGCTTGAGTGACATTGTAAATACTCCTCCGAAACCGTGAGTCTTCAGGCAGCAAGTCGTTACAATACATTTTGAATCAAGAATGGGTTTTGCTACATCAAAGCCATCTCTCCAGTGGCTCTTTTCAGGTCTTATCTTTATCCAGCCATCTGAAGGTAGTTCTTCGAAGTTTACAAGCCCTACGCCGAGCTTATTGCAGAGGTTATATATTCCCTTCTCATTTAGAACACTGTGAGTATTAGGAGGACCACTTCTTTCACCAATGGTGATACTTTTTGCACCCATCTTCTTAAGGTGTAATATCAAATGAGTAAGTGTGTCGTTGTGAGTAGAACCAGGGAATGGGTCCGCCGTGTTAAAGTTTGGCTTAAGTAGCACATCTTTCCCCTTTACAGGATCTATGCTAAGAAGCTTTATGACCTTCTTAATGCCTGATTCCCTGTCTGAAGTTTTAACAAGTGAAATCTTAGCTTTTCTGGGATACATTTGATTGTTTGGCCATAACTGTCCTCCCGCCATTTCCTCCGGCCATGGCTTACAGAAAGCCACCCACAGCCGCTATCATAACTTCCTACCTGTTAATAATATAATATCTATCCTTCTTTTTAAGTTCTTGTTCCTATATCCTCAATATAGCACTTTTTATCTCTTTGGCACAGATGAAAGAAATGTTCAGACTAATGATGTAAAGAATTCCGAAAGTAATTTTGTCAGAAAACTTGACTGTATTCTTTCCTTTTTTCTCCTTCCCGTAAGGCGCGTCTTTTGATCATGCTATAATTATGCGGAGTTCAAATGGGAATTACTATGAGAATTGAAATGAAATTGGCAACCTCCTGATATTCGTATACTTTGAAACTTATCAATAAGGCGGAGTGGTCTAAATGAACATTGAAAGGCGTGATTTTGACAAGGAGGCAGCCACCTGGGACGAAGTACCGGCACGGGTCAAGCTGGCAAAAGATATAGGCGCTGCTGTATCAGACGAAATCGTGTTGACTTCCAATATGGATGTCTTGGACTTTGGTTGCGGCACAGGACTGTTGACCATCCAGTTGCAGCCGGTAGTCCATTCCATAACGGGCGTTGACAGTTCCCATGGGATGATTGATGTTCTCAAAACAAAGATCGACAGACAGAATCTTCCCAATATAAAGACTCAATACCTTGATACTGAAAAGGGCGATATTCTGGAAGGTACCTATCACCTGATTGTAAGCGGCATGACCCTCCATCATGTTAAAGAAATCAGACCTCTGCTTGATCAATTCTACAGGATTCTTACGCCTTCAGGATATCTTTGTATTGCTGATTTTGATCTTGATGACGGTCAATTTCATGACAACAACGACGGTGTATTCCACTTCGGCTTTGATCGGGCATTGCTACGCCAGGATTTTATGGAGGCGGGATTCGACGATATCCGAGACAGGACAGCAGCAGAATTAATGAAACCGGATTCTGAGGGAGGAATGCGAACATTTACGGTATTTCTCATGACTGGTCGAAAAAAACCGTGAGCATTGAGTCTTAACCATTAAATTTGAAGGACGGAAGCCAGCCGCGAATTTCTTCCTTGTCAACGCACCAAGGAGTCGCCTTGGAGCACCACAGTTCACATAGGAAGCAACGCCAGGCCGGCTTTCGGTGTCGTAACGCTTTCTTTCCGCTTTCATACCTGTGATATACTCATTTAGGTTGTACAGTTCATATGAAAATGATGGTGTTTGAAGCTGTTGCTTAGTAATATATTCCACGAAGACTTTAGGCAATAGGGAACAACGAAGACATACTCATTTACTCATTAGTCACTGAGAAATCGAGCACATTTATGGACAAAGCACTTTTCATATTCCTTATAACGTATATTATCATCGCCATTGGACGACCACCCATCTTCCGTATAGACAGGACAGGCGCTGCGCTGATCGGTGCGTCTCTTATGGTAATCCTGAATGTCCTGGATATCACAACTGCCTATAAGGCAATAGATTATACAACCATTGTTATCCTCTTCAGTGTGATGATTGTTGTTGCCAACTTGCGATTATCCGGGTTCTATCATCTCATTTCCTATTTCGTGATGAGCCGCATAAAGACACGGTCTATGATGTTGTATTCCCTGATACTTATATCGGGAGTCCTTTCTGCACTACTCATCAATGACACCATTTGTCTTGTCTTTACGCCGCTGGTGCTCGGTATCACTGGCCGTCTGCGCCTGAATCCGGTGCCATACCTATTGGCACTTTGTATGGCTTCGAATATCGGAAGCATTGCAACCATCACCGGAAATCCGCAGAATATCATGATAGGGAGTTTTTCACATATTGCATACGCGCGATTTTCTCTAAAAATGGTTCCGATTGCTTTTATAGGGCTCATCTCCTGTGCTGTCGCAATTAGAGTTGCCTATCACAACCATTTTACAGGTGGTACGATAGAACCCATTCCCGTGAGATCAAGAATTCATAGGGCATTGCTGATTAAGTCCTTAGCTGTATCATTCATAATGATCATACTTTTTTTTGCCGGCGCCCCCATGTCTACCGTAGCCATCGGCGCTGCCTCTTTTTTGCTCATCACACGCAGGGTTAAGCCTGAGAAGATTTACGGGGCCATTGACTGGAGACTGTTGATCTTTTTCGTGAGCCTCTTTATCGTCGTAGGAGGGATTGAACACTCGGGCGTTGCAGAGAGGATACTGCGGGGCATAGGCAACCGGACCGTGGGACACCCCTTGTTCCTTGTGATTTCAAGCGCGCTTCTATCGAACATCGTCAGCAATGTCCCGGCAGTCATGTTGTTCAAGCCTTTAATTCCAGCAATTATCGACCAGGAAAAAGCCTGGCTTCTGCTTGCTATGAGCAGTACCCTTGCCGGAAATCTGACAATTTTAGGATCTATAGCAAACCTTATAGTTATAGAAGGGGCGAGACACAGAGTTAAAATAGGCTTCCTTGAGTACATGAAAATTGGCGTGCCCTTATCGATTTTCACTATATCCGTTGGTTTTCTTTGGCTGGTTTTCATTTAACATATCGCCTCTGAAGTACTTCATCTAATCCGTATTATTCATAAAAACTGGCAATAAGCCGAGAAGAGAGTATTGGAGCGGATTCTTTTGCCGATAGTCGAATACAGCCTGTGAAAATACGGAGGCAAAAGCCTCGGAGACCCCGGCTGTTTGGGGCCGAGAATGAGCGAGAATATTTTCTTCTAGGCTTTCAGCTTGAGAGTTCATGAATAATTAAGGCTAAGACACCCTTTTGAGAAACTGCTATTGGCCGGAAGATCCGGCTCTCTTTATAACTTTTGAATGTTTTCAATTTCTATCTTAAAATAAAAGAAAGAGACCGATAATTTTTGATTGTGGAGTAAGTAATAAAAAGGCTCCGCATAAAAGGAGATGGAAATGAAAAAGCTCGTTTGTCTTGTCCTTGCTATTTCAGTACTCCTCTTTGCAGGCACCATAACCGCGTATGCAGTTGAAGGGAGTGCCTCGCATGGTGGGGGCGGCCATCATGGTGGGGGTGGCCATCGTGGCGGCGGTCACTTTCATGGCGGCGGTCACTTTGGTGGGGATATCTGGATCGGGCCCGGATGGGGTGGATGGGGTCCATGGTGGTGGGGTCCTCCATACTATCCTGACTATCCGTACTACCCATACTATCCGGAAACGCCCGGTTTTATCCAACAGCAGCCTCCGGCATATGTCCAGCCGGCTCCAGAGCCGGAGGAACCGTATTATTGGTATTTCTGTCCAAATACCAAGAGTTATTATCCATACGTCAAAAAGTGCCCTGGTGGCTGGTTGAAAGTTGTTCCTTCAGCTCCACCGGACGAGGAGGAGTGAAGATATGACGAAACGCAAACTGATCATCTTTATATTTGTCGTCCTGCTGGCGCTTGGTGGATGTGCGACCATCCCCAGGGGGCCCAGTGTTATGGCCTTGCCAGGCCACGGAAAGACCTTTGAGCAATTCCAGGCTGACGACGCCGTTTGCAGGCAATGGGCGGCGCAGCGGATCGGGCTTAGTCCTCAGGAAACAGCCAGTCGGAATACCGCCACAGGGGCGGCCGTTGGCACGGTCATAGGTGCAGGTCTCGGCGCCGCTATCGGCGCCGCCTCGGGTAGCCCGGGCGTGGGCGCGGCCATCGGCGCTGGGAGTGGACTTCTTGTCGGAACAGCCGAAGGCGCCAATGCGGGTCAATATTATGGACGGCAAGCCCAGCGCAGGTACGATATCGCATATACGCAGTGCATGTATGCCAAAGGGAACGAGGTCCCGGGTGTAATCATGCGGCCCCGCCGTTATCGGAGGATCCCGCCACCTCCGCCTCCAGACTTGAAATCTGAGCCGCCGATATATTCTCCGAAACACCCAGCGCCGCCGCCTCCATCGGAATAGCATACCTGGTAGTGGGCGGAATGGAGATTTCTATTAAGCTCCACGAGTGCACAGAAGAAAGCCTCTAACTATTAAATTAGTTAGAGGCTTTCAATCGGTGATCAATTCTTACAGATTATGAGCGTTTATTGTAATGCTGCAGTGGAAGAGAACTGAGTTCCCTTTTAGCTTGTTTTGTACACTGATAACTATTAGTTTCGGACAGACAGGCGAAACAGTCGTGTTTTGCCGAAAATAAATGACATCCAAGAGGATCTCCCTTTCAGAATTGAGTTCTCTAATTATTTATAATAGACTTCAGTCTATATCATGATCACATGGGAGGAATAAGATGGTGCCTGATGATTTGGTAGAGATGAGAAAGCTATATTTGGGATTCATCTCATCAAGGGTCATATTGACGGCAAACAACCTCGGGATATTTGATAACCTGAAGAAGCCGTTGTCGGCAGCGGGGATTTCGAGGAAATTGAAGATCGACCCACGGGCAACTGAGATAATGCTTGATGCTCTTACAGGCATTGGACTAGTCAGCAAGAGTGCAGGCGGCAAGTACCGGAACGCACCGGTAAGCGATCACTACCTCGTAAAAGGTTCCCGTCTTTACCAGGGAGATATCATTAAACACGCTTCAACCATGTGGCTGAACTTCTCTGCTTTGGACGAAGTGGTCAGGACAGGCCGGCCTGCACGACGTGGCTTTGATCACGAGTCATTCATAATGGGAATGCATAACCTGGCGATACTCCGCACGGAAAGTTTAATCAAAGCCGTAGGACTTAAAGGTGTAAAAACAGTACTTGACTTGGGAGGTGGGCCTAGTACGAACGCCATGGCCATGACAAAGAAAGGGGTCAAAGCTACGATCTTTGACCTTCCTGAAACAATCGAAATTGCTAAAAAAGTTGCTCGTCATGAGGGGGTAAAAGGAATCGGCTTCATTGCTGGTGATTTTCATGTTGATAGCATTGGTTCCGGATATGATCTCATTTTGTTGAGCCAGATATTCCACGCATATTCTGCGGAAGAGAATGTTGCTCTCCTCCGCAAATCCAGGGCAGCCCTGAATCCCGGTGGCAGGGTAGCGGTACAGGAATTCCCCATCAACGACGCGAGGACCGCTCCACCCCGTAGTGCGCTATTCTCGGTAAACATGCTTGTAGGGACACAAAAAGGACGGTGTTATAGTCCCAAGGAAATTAAACGTTGGTTCGTTGAAACGGGGTTCAAAAGTATTGTCATCAAGAATCTTCCGGAGACAATTCTCATCATGGGAGAGCGAAAAGACTGAAATAACTTTTACAGAAAAGGAGGGAAAAATGTCCGATGCTCTTTCCGTTATTCGTAACCGCAAAAGTGTGCGTAGTTTTACTGGACAGAGTGTAAGTAAGGGTGCGTTGGATAAAATCATAAGGGCAGGTATGGCAGCGCCGACTGCTGTGAACATGCAGCCATGGGCATTTGTTGTTGTCACCAGTCGTAAGACCCTTGACACCCTTGCTGCGGCTTTGCCGTATACCAAAATGATAGACAAAGCAGGAGCTGCGATTATTGTTTGTGCCATACCGGAAAAGGCATATGAAAAAAGTCTGGAATTAGCGGTCATTGACAGCACCTGCGCAAGCGAGAATATATTGTTAGCTGCCGAAGCTTTGGAATTAGGTGCGGTTTGGACTGCTGCATATCCGTATAAAGACAGGATGGACATCGCAAGAAAAGTTCTGAATATCCCGCATGATATCATTCCGCTGAATGTTATCCCTATAGGACATCCTACAGGAACAGATAAGGCACAGAACAAATACAAACCTGAAAATATTCACTGGGAGAAATGGTAAATGTCAGGGATTGAAAAATGTGCTGACAAAAAAGATGTGAGAACAACGTAATTGATACTGGAGAGTATTTTGAAGGGTTAGGTCTATGCAATTTACAGCTATACCTCCGATTATCCGTCCTCTCGTTAAATGTGTTGAGCCGATCGAAACATTGACTCACTGCCATTTCTTGGCGGCCAGCTCGTCACTACAGAGAAAGCCGCCGCACGCATTTTAAACCCCAGCAAAGTAGCCTGTCCCCATTTCGCCGCCTTTGCCGTTCTTCCTGAGCAAAGGCATAAGCTTTTGTCAGCGATTGCAGGGAAATTGGGACCTGTCCCCTCTTTCCCTAACTACTTCAAAAGGGTTGTCGATACCATTCGAGTGAGATGTATTGCTGACAGTTTTATATTTATTCTGCCTGTTTCCGATATCAACTTCAGGTGTAAATTGTATGATGAGAAAACAACGATCGGTAATTGCATCGAGACTTATCTGAGTGTGATGACCATGTTTTCCCTTCTCTTTATGTGCAAAATGGGGCATATTCTGAGAGGTGGCATGTCAATTGGTAAACATTATGAAAGTGAAAGGCAAGACCAGCTTTTCATTTTCAGCGAAGCTCACAACAGGGCAGTAACGATAGAAAGTGAGATAGCTCAAAATCCTCGTCTCGTTATTGATGAACCCCTGAAGTTGTATCTAGAGGAAATATCTCAGGATTACATTCCTAAATTTTTTTACAAAGACGATGATGGATATTACTGTCTTGATATTTACTCCTCTCTCCGCTTATTTAAGAAAAGAGAGGAAATGCTTCAGGATATAAAGCAGGGCATGATTCTTAACATGGAGACGAACATTGATAAGAAGAAGGAACTTGGCAAGCTGATATATTTTGCGAAGTATCACAATGGGCCTCGTTCTACTCAGAATTTTCCCTCTTTGGCTATAGACTTAGGCAAATACGAAGAACGATACAGATTTTTGAAAAAACGTAAGAAGCCTAAGCGAAAATAATATGCTTCCTGATTTCCCCTCTATCCCGATATAGATTTCTGGTTCCAATGTGTACCATTTTGATTGATCTGTGAAGCCTTAGAAGAGGAAGGAACGTTTTTATAGCTTTTTTTAGATCATATCACCGATTCTTTTCTGCATCTCTTTCTTAAAATCTATTAAGAAATTAATAAATATGTCTTTCTCTGTATCGGATGTTTCAAGAAGGTCTTCCCACAATTTGTGAAAGTTCTCCTGTTGTTCACGCAGATAATTCTTGTCTTCTCTTTTTGGAAATAAATGCGGTAGGACATCGAAGTAATTGTCAATGTCACTTATGTGGAAATCTAATGTTATCTTTAACGGTGCGTCCCCTTTTTTAATGTCTCGTATAAATGCATCAATTCTTGTGCTTAAATCCTTGAAAAGACCAGCAATCCACATTCCACGAAATTGCATTGATTGATAGTTAGCCAGCCTATTCGTATCTGCGACATAGACCAAGATGGCGAGGAGCGTAAGAAATAAAATAATAGCCTGTGCCATTTGTAGATTATCGCGAAATAGCAGTAAAACTAACACGCCCAAAGTTGTGTAACCTATCAACAGCAAGAATACCTTCATTTTCTTAACCTCCTTTGAGTGATTTCAGCATTACCACTCGCACTCATCGCAATTATAGCAAAGGGCGCGGACGTTTGTTTCAGGAAGAAGCAAAAGAATTCATCTGGCACTTCCAAGAGTTCCCCCTTGAGCAGGGTACGGGACGCAATACGCGTTTACGCACAAAGGATGCCTTTCGCAGCCTTACTTCATCAAGTCTGCATTTTGACTATCGGTTATTTAGCGCGTATTACAACCGTAAATGAACATGCCATTCCTTTCCCGAAAATTGTTACTTATGGGATCTATAATGCGGGAATTGTAAAGTAAAATGTCGAGCCCTTCCCGGGCTCGGACTCCACCCAGATGCGTCCACCATGCTGTCCAACAATTTTCTTGCAGATTGCCAGGCCTATGCCAGTTCCAGGATACTCTCTGCTACCATGCAGGCGCTGGAACATTCCAAATATTTGCTCTGAGTCCTTTGGGTCTATTCCAATACCATTATCCTGAATGGAGAAGACCCATTCATCTCCTTTTCGTTGAGCCGAGATATGGATTCTCGGTGTCTCCTCGCCGCGAAAGTTGATGGCATTGTCAATCAAGTTCTGAAACAAACTAATCATTTGTGGGGTATCGACCATTACTGTCGGAAGTTCATCATATGTCACTACAGCATTACTCTCCTCGATGGCTGCTTGCAGATTGCCAACTGCCTTTTCCACAACACCTGAGCAATCAGTAGGTTTGAATTTTTTTTCCTTCGCTCCAATCTGCGAATACTCTAACAAGTCTTTAATAAGCTCCTGCATCCGCTTAACACTGCTGCCGATATACTCAATAAACTCATCGGCTTTGGCATCAAGTTTACCCTTGTAACGCCGCCCCAACAACTTCGCAAAACCCTCAATTGATTGTAAAGGCTTCTTCAAATCATGCGAAGCTACGTAGGCAAAATCTCTTAATTCAGTATTGGAACGTGCCAACTCTTCTGACAATTTCTTTAATTCCTCTTCTCTCAGCCTGCGTCCTGTGATATCTTCAATGGCAAGAAGGATCATTTGCATACCGATGTCTTTCCGATAGATCCGGCGGGCATTGAGCAGCATTATTTTGCGACCGATGATTGGGAACTCATGCTCAACTTCGAAGTTATCGAACTTGGTGTTTTTTGGAAGAATGTCCTCAAACAACGTCCGAAGCTTAGGAATGTCCCATTGTCGGTCTCCAAGGTCATAGATGAAATTTCCTATAGTTTCATGAGGTGTCACTTTGAAGGTCTTATAGAAGCTACGGTTGGCTGAGAGTATCTTAAGGTCTACATTCAGCACCACAAGGGGCTCGCGCACTGTTTCTACAATGCTTTCAGCATATCTAAGCGCTTCCCGAACTGCAACCTCCATGCGCTTGCGCTCGGTCCCTGACTTTTCCAAATTAGTAATACGTTGGCGGAATCTGACCAGTTCATCTATAAGCTGCTTTTTTGTTTTATTTTCATCTTTCATCTTTCAGCCTGTGGAACTATTGATTATCAATAGAAGTATGCACTATTTTAGCAAATTTAGTTTTTACGGAGAGGAAGAAAGTCGCACAGGATTAACGACGAAATATTATATCCTGAGGCTCGATTTCAGCATAGTGTGCGCATGCCGTGTCACGTGTCCTTGACTAATGTTCGGGGACATGCTATTCTAACACTAGGATTTTGGAAGTTTTTGCCGTTTATGAGGCCACAAAGACTTTTTGACTTTGTGGCCTTTTTTACTGTGATCATTCTGAGATTTTAATTTATTAGTAAGGAGCAAAAGAGATGACTAAAGGAACAGTAAGATGGTTCAACAAGTCCAAAGGATATGGCTTTATAACGCGAGAAGATGGTACCGATGTTTTTGTCCACTATTCTTCAACCCAGAGCACAGGGAAGAATGATGAGTAGAGAGAAAAAAACACTTTTAGTGTGCTCATTATTAACCTTGGCGGTTCTTATTGTATGGTTCGGGCTTGAGGCGCTAAAGAGGGGATTGTAAATGACAAACAAAAGTTTGCTGGAAAAGGCAACGAGACTTTTGAGATCGGGGACGACAGTGAGCAAGGAAGGCCACGGCCCTTATTCCTACGATGTGATAGCATTAAAAAATATCAATGAATCTGCCTTATCGAGGAATCTGTGTATATATTAAAAGATATTTTAGAGCGAATAGAAAATAAAAAGAGTGATTACCAGCGTTATAATTTCACAAAGATTGAAAATAATGCCTTAATGACCTTTTCCATACGGTCGAGAGACTATCAAAGATTTCTTCAGGCCTAGGAGTCTGTCGGACTTAGCGTGTTTTTCTACAAAAATCGAGGGGGTCCAGTTTGCCCTAAAAAAGTTTTTTAAGCGATTGTAGGGCCTCTCAGGAGGTCGACTTTTCAAAAATCTTGAAAGTCCGACAGGCTCCAAGGAAAGACGGAATAAAATATAATGTTTTTAGTACCGGCCACATATTGCTCCAGAGGAGCAGGAAAAGATATTTGAAGAGGAATATCGCGGCAGCAATGCTTCAAACAAGCCTGGTACCGGGCACGGCCTGATTTTCATAAAAAATTCCATCGAGATGCATGGTGGAGTGGTAGGTCATGAAGCTACCCAATATGGAAACAATTTTTATTTTATTACCCCCAGGTCGAATTGAGTAAAAGCTGTCAAATTTATTAGAAGGAGATTCAGATGAAATATGGAGAAATGACTTCACGACAGAACAAGCCAGGAGGTTTCGAAGCAGTGCAAGTTATCTTGCGCGGCGCGAAAGAAGTCGAAGTCAAAGAAAATTTTCAAAAGCTCTTTGATGAAAACGGTCGCAGAATACCGCCGATAGGGTTAAGTAGCGAGGTGTGCGATCCAAAAAAGAAATTCAAACTGATCCAGCCGGAAATCAACTACGCCGAGCGCCTCGAACGCCTTATTAAGTTTTTTCCACAAGGAACAAAGTTTGTATCAGCTGATGAGTTCCAGTCACGGTGTGAGGCTCTCCTTAAGCAGTTGAGACAGAACAAGCTTCTCTCTAACTTGCTCAACGGAATATATCTGCCGAACTGTCTGCCTCATTTCAAAATTACTGACTATGGGCAGGATCTCGAGGAATCTTTTCTTCTTGCAGTTGCAAATTCCTACGAAGATCAATTCCCCAAGAGAAAGTTTCACAACTACCGCAAGGGCGAGCTGAAGATGCAGGTCGGCATAGCCGAAGGCAATCGGCATGACCAGCTTATCGCGAAGATAGCTGAAGGACCAGCAGTGGGAATTCAGTTTTTCCCGCTACAAGGGTATTCAATTTTTGCCGATAGAGAGCAAGTGTCAACACTTCCTAAATCGGCTATTCTTTCAGGAGTAATTGATATGGCTACTGCAATGGTAGCCTATCCGGATGTGCTGGCTCGGGATTATAGCACCCCGTACTACGATTGCGCTGCAAATTTCTGGCAGACCACCACCTACTCGCTCCACTTCTGGGCTCACGACGGCAAGCTCGCCTTCGGCTGCACGACCGACCTGGATAGTGCGGACGGCTGCTACTCCGGCGGTCTTCTCCTTCTCGGGTAGTGCGGGTGCGGGCTTCGGTTCTTTATATCCTTTTTCGTTGGATCAGGAAGTTTGATTTTTGATCTTCAAAAAAAATTGAAGTCGTAAACGATGTTTTGTTCCGCATTATTATATGTGGCGATATTGCAATACTCTCACTAGCCGTTGAGTCTCACCGAAAACTGACCATGCCTGCCATGCTTAGTGCCTTCCAAAATGATAGACCGACAGATCAACCTCATTACTAAATAACTGGTAACCTGCTAATTATTCCCATGAGAATAATTTTTCGGATAATGAATAGTGTTTAAGCATATGGAGAAGGAACCTCCGGATGAATTCTCCTGAGTCCAATGTGGTCAATTTGAGGATATCGTTGTCTCTCCTGTCTCTGTAGGTAAAGGTGACTCTGCCGCCCGCTTAGGTCCCGCGGTTTTTTGCACTCTCCAAGGTGTGCGTGTCATTCCTACGGCACAGGCGTTAGCTCGTTCTTGCCCCGGCTGTTTTCACGGGCATACCCCTAATTCCCATCATCAATCGCACCAAACCATAACTGAGCCAGCTCATGAACCGCAAACAAGCGGGTTGCTGTTTCCAATTGTCCTTCAATATCCGCCGGCCATCAGTCTCCATGGTCTGTTTCAGGCTTTGCGTCAGGCTCACGCCAAATTCTTCGTTTTCAACAACAACATTTGCTTCGCGTGAAAGCAGCAGGCTGAACGGATCGATATTCGAAGACCCCACCGTCGCCCAATGCCCGTCGATCACCGCTACTTTGGCGTGCAGGAAGCTCCTACGGTATTCGTAAATTTCAATTCCCGCATCGAGGAGATTGCCGTAAAGCGCCCGCGAGGCATAATGCTGGAGAAAATATTCCACCCTCCCCTGCAGCAGCAAACTCACCCTTACGCCTCGCCCGGCCGCATTGATAAGCGCATGACGAAAATCAAGTCCCGGCAAAAAGTAGGCATGGGCAAGAATGATCTCGGATTCCGCCTGCTCGATCGCCCGCATATACGCCGCTTCAATGTCCCGGCGATGGCGGAAATTGTCCCGTACCAGGAATGCCGCGCTCATGTGCCCCCCGGCAGAGGTTGAAGCAGGCAGTGCCCCGCCCCGGACCGTCCCTTTGCGAAAATAACTCCACGCCACCATTGACCACAGGCGCTGGGCGGAAAGGCGGATCACGTCCACCAGCGGCCCTTCCACGGCTACTGCGTAGTCGTAGCGAGGGGGCATGTCGCTCGTCGTTTCACTGTCATCAATAATGTTGATCCCCCCGACAAAGGCGATCTCCCGGTCCACGACCGCGATTTTCCGGTGCATCCGGCGCAGGCGCTTGCGCCGAAACGTCCAGGGGGATATCTTGGGCCGATAGATGAGCGCCTTCACACCGTCCGCCCGCAGGTTGTCCAGCATACTCCGCGGCAGGTCCTTGGACCCGTAGCCGTCGATCAGCACATAGACGTTTACGCCGCGCAGGGCAGCCCGCTTCAGCGCGTTCGCAATCCGCCGTCCGGTGGCGTCATTTTCGTAAATATACGTTTCAAGATAAATTTCATGCCTTGCCCGGTCGAACGCCGCTTCGATGGCGGGGAAATAGCCTTCTCCGTTCTGTAACAGTGTGACCTGATTGCCCGAAATAAAGCGGGACATGCTCCCGGGTAAGACAGCTTGATGCAAACTGTGGCGATGTCGTTTCCTGTGGGACATAACAATTACCTGTCTCTCATACCCTATTTACCCTGCAGTTGCATTTTCTCAACAAATGACTGTCATACTCGCGCAAAACGGCCTCATGATTGCTTAAAATTGACATTGCATGATGCAAAATCAACCAAAGCAGGAGTCCCACTGATATCTTACCTCTGTTGAGACCCTCGGGTCTGTTACGGTGATTTGTACCGACAAAACAGGAACGCTTACACGGCCTGAGGAAGGAGGCGGGGACAGCTGATCACAAGGCTTCCCTCAACGCTTTTTTAGTCTCTATACACACGGCCTCCTTTTTTATCAGTCTTCCGAAACCCCTTCTTTACTTTCTCGATAATATCAACACCGTGCTCTATTTCCTTTGCATGTCTCTCATGTCTCTCCATCACTATCCTTTCTGCCTCTAACCAATCTTCTAATTCATGCCCGTGAGCCCTTCCTCTTTTTTCATAAAGTTCATACGCAACCCTTGCAATCTCGTCATTTATATCCATTCCAGCCTCCCTCTAAAATATATCTCTTAGTTGATAAGAAATTGCTTTTTTAACATAAGAAAAGATAACAAAAAATAATGGTATTTACAATATTCTCTTCAATTTTTAATGCAATGTTGATTTTCTGGGCATACGATACTTGGAACTTAATTCTTTAAAATATATGCAAGTAGTTAATATCGTGAATTTCCATTTGTAATCAGCATGATTATTGCAGGCTTTAAAGGTGTGGAATACAGGAAATTAACGCAGGCAATCCCCGGTTGGTGTTGATGCCATTGTTAGGCTATTTTCCTCGAATCGATAGTTTTTAAAAAGTCAATCACCATTCTCCTTCATGACTCGTTTACACAATTGGTCCTATTGTTCCAGTAACGCTTGAAGTCCACATATGCCTTACAGTTCAGCCGGATATTGCGCCTGTATGAGAGATTACCCACCAAGTTGATCAACGGTTTGCGGTGTTGCCATAAGCTACTCCACACCCTGCGCAGAATGCGTGGCATTGCATAGAAGTTCCGGTCGCAGGAGATCATCTCTTCGATGATGCCCTCCACAGAAAAATGCTTATACCGAACTACCGGGAAGGTTAGTGTGTAATATTTCCAGTCTTCCGGGAAGGTATCTAGGGCGATGTGGCCGGCTGATGTCATCTGGTTCCACAGGCGTGTGCCGGGCAAGGGAGTCAAGAACAGCACGTTGAGATTGTCCACACCGTATTGGCTGGCTACCTCGGCGATACGTTTACCGATGCCCGGTTCATCGATGTCCAAACCGATGATAAAGGAACCCACTACCATGATGTTGTGCCGCTGTATGCGCCTCACGCAGGCGCGGAAGTCCCGGCCTTTCAGAAGGTTGAATTTCTTGCCGAGATTCAGGAGCCCTTCCGGCGTGGGAGACTCAAAGCCGATGAAGACACCTCTGCACCCGGCCTTCGCGGCCAACGCCAGAAGTTCTTCGTCGTCAGCGAAGTTAATGGTGGTCTGGGCAACCCATTCCTTTCGCAGGTTAGCCTGTGCCATAGCGCGGAACAGATCCTTGGCGCGGGCGATGTGTTCAGGGCGCACGCCGGTGAGGTTGTCGTCCACAACCAGAACATATTTCTCACGAATCGATTTGAATTCCCGCACGACATCCGGAATGGGGCGTTGCCGGTAGTGGGCTCCGTTAAATGCCGTCACGCTGCAGAAGCTACAATTCAAGGGACAGCCACGTGTGGTCTGAATGGCTCCGAAGGCATACCCCGCAGCTAGCAAATCGTGGCGGGCGGGCAGAACATCGTCTATCTCGGCAAGTCCTCCGTCATACCATTGCTTCAGGCTGCCATGCCGCGCGTCCTCCAGGACCTGCGGCCAGATACCCTCGGCTTCCCCCGTGACAACCGAATCTACGCGCTTCATGGCCTCGTCCAGGCACATGGTCGCATGAATGCCTCCCATGACGACGGGTACGCCCAGTTTCCGAAAGTGAGTGGCCACTTCATAGGCGCGGTTTGCCTGTGCGGTGAAAGCGGTAATGCCCACCAGGTCCGGCCGAGGCATTGTCTCATAGTTCGGAGCTCCGACGTTCTCGTCTATGATCGCAATTTTCCACTCCGGTGGGGTTAGGCCGGCGAGAACCATAAGGCTGAGTGGTTTCCACACGCGGTAACGGTTCCAGCGGCTCTCCTTGACATTGACGATGCTGACAAACGGGTTTGAAGGATTGATCAGATATAGTCGCATAGTGTGTATTCAGTCATGGTTATGGATTTGCTTGTCTCGCGCTAACACTCACTGCTGTTTTCATTCCAATACCTGCAGTAGCAATAACTCCGATACCTCCTTCGTTAGCTACTGCTGAAGCAAGCCCGGACAGAGAAATCCCGATTCCCATCCCTCCCTGAATTATGGGAAGGTTGACCGTTAAAGATCCCATTACTAATTTTTTTAGACCGTTGAAGCTTACGAAAAATCTCCTTTATCTCTCACGTGGGAAGCTATAATCGGCGACTGAGCAACCAAGATTCAGTTTTTTAGTATTAAGTTCAATCCAATATTTCAAGAACACAACGCTTTTTGAGCTTAGCACCGGCAGCACTCAGTATCGTTCTCATTGCTCGCGCTGTATTCCCCTGCTTTCCGATAACCTTCCCAATATCACTTGTAGCAACACGCAATTCAAAAACAGTGGTCCTTTCTCCGTCTACCGCGGCCACTGCAACCTCCTCCGGTTTATCCACGAGAGACTTCGCCATTAGTTCAACAAGTGCTTTCATATCCACCTCCATAAGCATTCGGGCTGTTTGTTAATTGGGGATACTGCTAAAAGGTGAGCATTGCGACATGACATCTATTTACCAGTTTCCCTTATTATCATAGCAGATTATGTTATCTTTACTTTCTAAAATAGACATTGCTTATATTCGTAATTGTTTTACATAGCAAAATTTTAGAATCACTCTTTCAGGGAGTACTAAACGTAGGTCCGAAATCTTCCAGGACGCAGAGTACTATGTGAACGCTTGCCCTATATCGGGACCTTACGGGCCGTTTGTAACAGGAAGAAGACAAGAAGCTGTGAATAAAGTCGCTTAACCCCCTCATGGCCTTCAATTATAGCGTCTATGCGCAATGATATCACCGGACAGCTTTGAGAATTAACAGAACCGTGATAAAGTTTAAAATATGAACCCTTATTTTGGCTGCGAGCATGGTTGCATCTACTGCTATGCAAAATTTATGAAAAGGTTTACCGATAGTATCATAGGGTCAAATCTTCATTATTCACAGATGATTCCCAGAAGAAATACGCAGATTTATCAGGCTATGCAGAAACGTCTGTTACTGTGATTATGTGGAGTTCCAGAACTTTGTCGATGAATGCTTCATCTTACAGTGGCAGTGGCTGAGGCTATCTCGATATGATATATTTATAAGTGATAAGGTGGATGTGTCCCCGGCGTCAAAGGGGGCAAAATTGTTGTTTTTACAAGGAGGAAGTCATGGCAAAGAAAAGGTTTGTCGTTATCATTGTTGCACTGTGCTTGATAACTGGTTTTGCAGCCGGCGTATGGGCTGAGAGACAGCCTCACATGAGGGCTGCCCTTGAACACTTACGGGCGGCGAGGGCCGAGCTTGAAGCTGCCTCGCACGATAAAGGCGGACACAAAATAGCGGCGCTAAAAGCAATTGATCAAGCTATCGAACATGTCAGAGAAGGGATGAAATACTCCAATAGACACTAAGAAATCCGGAGGCGGACTTCTCGGTCATCCATGAAATAGATCAAATTGTCGAGGCGGAGCAAACGCAGCTCGCGGGAGTGCTCGATATCACGGCGATAAAGGTGATCCTCCTCTTCACTCAAAAAAGCCTTTATTGAGATCGCCGTCGTTTGAGTATCCCCTGCTCTCCCAATATCCTTTGTAATTTATATTATCGGACAATTCTATCCCGGTGATCCACTTGATCCATTTGTACCCCCACTTGTTTTCGGCAACGAGCTCAAAAGGGAACCCCCTTTCAGGCGGCATAACCATGTTATTCATCTTGTACGCCATAAGTATGTTGTTCTTCATTATGTATTCTATCGGGAAAGACGTCGTATAGCCGTCATATGCATGGAATATAACGACCTTTGCCTTTGGGAGGGGCTTCGATGCTTTTATAAGGTCGCTTACGAGTATCCCCTCCCAAAGGATTGTTACACTCCATCCCTCAACACAATCCAGTTTCAGGACTTTCTCGTAGTGCCGGTGATTTTGGAGTGCCTGATCATAGCTGTATTGTGCAGGTTTTTCCACGAGTCCGACAATTTTCAGCCGGTAAGTGTTTCTGTCGACATGCTGCGGTCCTTTGATCGAATTTTCTCTGAAGTCATTTATCGAAGAAAGATGGTTGCCTTCGTAATCCCTGAGCTCAACGGACTTGAGAAATCCGGCCTTAGTTTTTGCCGACAGCTCTTTCCCGCTGTCAGTATTGATGAGAACCACTCCCGCAAACAGCAAAAGTAGAATCACCCGTGATAAATATTTTTTCCCAAGCATTTCAAAACCTGCCCCATTTCAGATTAGAGAATTGAAGCCATTGACCGGCTTTCAACGAGACATCTTTTCCGGGCTCACGCCTTCCTCTAAAATGGTAATTTCAACGCGGCGGTTCTGCTGCCTTCCCGCCGATGTCGAATTACCCGCTACCGGAAAGCGCTTGCCGTAGCCCTTTGCCGTGATCCTTTCAGCGGCGATACCCCTTGCTATTAAGGCATCCCGCACCGAATCTGAACGCCGCTGTGAAAGACCCAGGTTGTATGTATCGCTGCCGGTGCTGTCGGTAAACCCTTCAATCAGAACATTGCGTTTAGGGTATTTCTTCAAAAAGTCGGCGAGGATATCGATGGAATGCATGGCGCCGGGCATTAAATTAGCTTTCCCGGTTTGAAACAGTATGTCGCCCAATGTGAGGACTATCCCCTTTTCAGTCTGCTTGGCTTTCAGTTCCGTCAGTTCGCTCTCCAGCTGTTTCTTCTGCGCCATGGCTTCCTCCGCCTTTAACCGTGCCGCTTCCGCTTCAAGCTTTCCCGCCTCAGCCTCTTTCTTCGCCTTTTCAGCCTCAAGCGCTTTTGCCTCAGCCTCACTCTTTGCCTTTTCAACCTGAATCGCCCTTGCTTCAGCTTCGGTCCTTGCCTTCTCCGCCTGCAACGCTAATGCCTGGGCTTCGCCTTTTGCCTTTTCGGTCTCACGGGCTTTTTCCTCGGCTTCACTCCTGGCGCGCTCGGCTTCCCGCGCCCTTTGTTCGGCCAGGCTCATCGCCTGTTTGGCTTCGAGTTCGCGGGCCTGCAACACAATTTTCTCCTTTTCTTTGCTCAGTTCATCCATTTCTTTTTCCGCGGTCTTTTCCTCTGTCTGGGCCATGGCAATCCGGGCCTTTCTTTCCGCAATATAGGCAAGGTATTCCATTTCCTCAGCGTCTTTTGCCTGCTCGGCTTTCTTTAATGCCTGCCCGGCTTCATATAATGCGACAGGAGCGTTTTTCTCCACGTGAGGGTCCGACGCGGCTCTTTCGTAAGTCGCACGGGCCTGGTCCAACGCCGCATTTTTTTCGGGTATCGTTGCGCATCCCGTCCCCAACATAACCGCCGCAATAATTAATGCCAGACTTATTTTCGTCACATAAGAAGGATCGAACATACTTTTCATAACCTTTTCTCCATAATTGTGCTTATTTTTGTGGCATCTGTTTCCGCTGAATCTCCTGACGCAGCGCTTCGACACTGTCGCGCATCTCCTGTGCCCGTTTCTTTGCCTTCTCAGACAATGATTTTGCTTCGGCGAGCTTGGCGTCTGCCGTCGCTTCGTCAGCCAAACGTTTCGCTTCTGTAAACTCTTCTTTTTTGACCGCGGCATTTGCGGCACTCAACTTGTCTTCTGCGAGCTTCAGGTCAAGCGGCGCGTGGATGGTCGCCGTGCTGCTTTCCGCTTCCTTAATCGCCGACTCGGCGCCTGCCATGCTCTCGACATATGCGACGTTTTGTGACGCACAACCCGATGAAATTATTGCAATCAAGACTGCTGCCATACTTGTAGCCCGAAAGAATCTCATTTATAATCACCTCCTTTAACGACTAATAATGAGCGCAATACAGATATTGGATGCCGGATACAAAGACAAAAATAATCCTAAAATCCCCGATCGCTTGTCACTTCCCTTTTATCAGAAAAAATTTCGGTTGTCAAATCCGGGATGGCGACTTTATAGGCTTGAATTCGTAACCATTCAGTGGAGCGTGTGACGCGGCGAAGCAAAAAAGATTCCCGACGCGCTTGCGCTTGCGGGAATGACAACCGGAGTGAATTGTCATTCCGGCTTGTCCGGAATCTTTCTTAAATACCACGCTTGACTGAAGGGTTACTTGAATTCATATAAATAAATTGACAATTTAAAAACAAGTCCATTATCATTTTTAAAGAAAAAATTACATCGGAGGTCACGGTATGAAAAAGCTTCTTCCTTTTATGATCTTGTGTTTTGCCCTTGTCTTTGCTGCGGAAAGTTACGCAAACGAGAAACCGAGGATCGGCGTTCTGAGGTTTACAAACGAAACGAGCGCCGGGTGGTGGTCCGGTAATGTTGGAAGAGAATTACAGGACATGCTCACTGCGGAACTGGTAAGCACAAAGGCATTCAGGGTCCTCGAGCGCAAGGAAATAGATGCGGTTCTGGGAGAACAGGAACTCGGAGCATCCGGCAGAATCGACAGATCGACCAGGGCGAAAATGGGGAAGATAAAAGGCGCACAGTATCTCATAGCCGGGACTGTGTCCGCATTCGAGGAAGAAACAAGCGGTACCGGAGGCGGAATCGGTATCGGCGGATTTCGCATAGGGGGCAAAAAGGAAAAGGCGTATATGGCGGTGGATGTAAAATTAATAGATACGACAACAGGTGAGATTGTCGACGCCCGGACCATAGAAGCGTCTTCATCGTCGGGCGGCATCAATTTGGGCGTAGGCAGGGGGATCTTTTCCGGGAGTCTTTCAAAGTATGAAAAGACACCTACGGGCAAGGCGATCAGGGCCTGTATCATCGAGATTGCAGAGTATCTGGAATGTTCCATGGTCAAAGGAAAAGATGATCCATGCATGGATGAGTATGCGGCTAAAGAAGGGAAGAGAAAAGAGAGAACAAAAAAGTCTATTGAACTGGAGTAGCCTTTACAATTACAACATCGTGCCCTTTGGATTTTCTAAAACGGCGGGCTTACAGTTAAGGTTAAGGCGGGGATGAACTATATTCTGTTTCAAGAGTCCAGTTCGATAATGAAACTGTCTCTCCGGTGAAAGTCGGCCTGTGGCCCGGGATGAGTCAACGCCCAGTAAGTTATCTTGTTATTTATGGATTTGATAACGGCGCTGACGGCAACCTTTAATATCCGGTCCGCCGGGATGATCCTGTCGAGATCGAGTTTCAGGGAAAGCCGTAAAGAATCCACTTGTCTGCTGACGCAGAACGGGAGGGACGTAAAGGCCGGTTCCTCTCGCATGTCCTGCCTATAGGATTTGAAGCGATAGATATTCCAGTGCTCGGCCGGCGAGAGATTGAATTCCCAATATTGACCGGAATCTTTTGAAGCTACAAAGAACTCGAAGCAGGTTTCTTCCCACAGGGCGTTCTTTCGGACAGGAATATCTGCCGGAGCCGGAATCACGATTTCTGCCAGAGGGCCGAGCAGGGCATAGCTGATGGAAAGGGTGTCGGAATGTCGTCCGATCTTGCCTGTAATCTTTAAACGATTTAAAAGAGGCAGGCCGTTTGAAGGGAACGGTTCCAGGGAAAATTCCTTGAGGTTCATCCGGTCTCCCGGATGATTTTGCGGATGGCTTTTTCCTGTGATTCGATACTTTCGGTCAGTTTGAACTGGACAAGCGCCCTGGCAAGATTATGTTCCGGTCGCCTGACCTTGAAGTAGACATCGCCTTCCATATAGTCTGTAAAGAACCTCAACCCAAGCTCGAAAGTTATCAGGCGTACCGAATCGTATATATAGAAAAAGTCATTCCTGGTAAGGAACTCTCTTGCCATTGAGAGATATCCCTGCAAGATGGCCCTGCACAGGTCGGTGTCGAAATATACCATCTCGCAATCTTCGACTTCTTCTCCAGACGGATTGCAGCCCGAACGGAGGCAGTCGCCGATATCATAATGGACCAGTCCGGGCTTGATAGTGTCCAGGTCAACAATGCCGACGGCCTGTCCTGTATCCGTGTCTATCATGATGTTGTTCACCTTCGGATCGCCGTGGATCGGGCGAAGGCCCAGTTCGCCCTGTTCCCTCGCGTTCTCAAGAACATGCGCCCAGGCTTTACGCTCTTCCACAAACTGCAGGCAATAATTCATTCCATGGGATTTGCCGAAATCGTATTTTGCCAGGACCGCCTCATAGTGCCGCAGGTAGCCGGGCGTGATGTGGAACCCTTTTAGCGTGTCAGCCAGGCTGCCGGAAGGCAGGTCGCTGAGAAGATTGTGGAACATACCGAGCGCATATCCGACTTCGGTTGCATGGTGGATATCTTTGATGATGTCAAAGGACCGACCGTTAATAAAGCTGATAGCGCGCCAGAAAGACCCGTCTGAGTCGATCCAGTGGTCACGCCCCTGCCGCGTCAAGAGCACGTCCGGGACCTCCCAGCGGCGGCCCGAGCCGAGAGGGACCTGCTGCATACGCCGGCGGATGTGCCCTGTGGCGATACGCATATTGAGCATGACAAGTTCCGGCTCGTGAAACACTTGTGTATTGATACGCTGAAGGACAAAGTGTCTTTGCCCTTTGGCATCCAATGTTACAAGAAAGGTGTTATTGATATTGCCGCTGCCAAATTCCCGGATGTCAATGACCCGGTCCCGCAATGTGAATTGCTCTGCAACGGCAAAAAGATTGTCCAAGGTTTTTCCTCTTGAGATCTATGGAATCCGGCATGTATTTTATTGGAAAAAAACATTATGGTCAAATTAGTTGCTTCTGCAACAGCATTGCAGTGGATTTAAGTGTCGGTGTTCATTTTTTTGTTATACTGAAGCATACCCTCAGGTGAGATGGGATGGACGGGAAAGAGAAAAAAGAAATCAAAGAACTGGTGAAAGAAAAATATTCAGGGGTTGCTTTAAATACTCTTGCATGTATCTCTGCAGGAAACTGCTGTTCTCCTTCTACGGGTAAGGTCAGCCTTCTTGAGACCGGGAGACGGCTTGGCTATTCCGAGGACGAACTGAAGATAGGCCTGGGCGAGGCGAACCTCGGGCTCGGCTGCGGGAACCCGAATGCGATCACAGATCTCAAAGAAGGCGAGACGGTCCTCGATCTCGGAAGCGGCGCTGGCTTCGATGCCTTTCTCTCTGCGATGAGAGTGGGAGGAACGGGCCGCGTGATCGGAGTTGACATGACATCCGATATGGTAGAAAAGGCAAGGGCGAACGCTGAAAAACTGGGGATGAAGAGTGTGGAGTTCAGGCTGGGAGATATAGAACATCTTCCTCTGGAGGACTCCTCCGTCGATGTCATCATATCGAACTGTGTCATCAACCTGTCGCCTGACAAGCAGGCTGTCTTCCGCGAAGCTTTCAGGGTCCTGAAGCCGGGGGGCAGGCTGGCCATTTCGGATATCGTGAAAAAAGGCGAATTTTCCGAAACCATCAGGCAGAATGAACAGGCTTACGCCGGCTGAATTACCGGATCAATTCCCGTGGAGGAATTAAAACATATCCTCGAAAAATCCGGCTTTACGGACATCCTTATTGAGAATAAGGACAACAGTGACGAGATCATCAAAAGCTGGAACTTCGGCGAAGGCGTGGAAAAAATGGTATTTTCTGCTTACATAAAAGCCCGGAAACCCGGGATAATTCAAAGCCGGAGCAGACCCTGAGATCGGGAATCAGCCTTCTCTTTTTTCAAGTATCTCCACAAGAAAAGGCAGAAGAAAAGAGCCGCCGGGAAGAAGAAAAATCGTCATCACCGGAACGACCTTTGATATGTTTTTCAGGTGCAGCTTGATCTCTCTTTTTTCTTCTTTCGTCCAATGCCCTTCTATGTCTTTATACTTCATGAGAAGATGCATAAGCCCCTTCACTTCAAGGACTTCCTTTATAATGAATTCCCTGTTGTGCTGAAGTAATTGTCTAAAATAGCTCATAACCGCCGGGCATTACTCCTTCTCTTAAAGATTAATGTAACATTTCTCGATATTGGCCGTCACGTCCTATTTTATTTAGAGTCTGTCCATAAACTAAGCGTATTTGTCATTCCCGCAATCCCGAAAGCGTTCGGGAGTCGGGAATCCTTCTTCAGAAAGATTCCGGACAAGCCGGAATGACAGGCAAATGGTAACTTATCGACTTTATACACAGACTCTATCTAAATATCTCCCTGAAGAAGATCTTCATGGCTTCCCATGAGCGCTTGTCTGCTTTCTCATTGTATGCTACGCCCTTTATACCAAAACTGTTCGCCTCCGGATTGGTGAAGGCGTGTTCGGCGCCCCCATAAATATTCATCTGCCAGTCG
The DNA here is from genome assembly GCA_963716185.1 of Thermodesulfovibrionales bacterium. Lineage (GTDB taxonomy): Bacteria > Nitrospirota > Thermodesulfovibrionia > Thermodesulfovibrionales > SM23-35 > CAVZMO01. The sequence continues at coordinate 847,515 of OY970295.1, read as the reverse complement.
ACTCCGGCTTTTTCCATCTCGTCCTGAAAGGCCTCGACCTTTTCACGGGGCTGGAACGGATCATCGGCGCCGTGCAAAACAAGCACGGAACCTTTTATGTTCTTTGCGTCGCCTGGATTTGGCGTATCAAGCCCACCGTGGAAGCTCACGACGCCATTAAGACTTGCACCGCTCCGGGCGAGTTCAAGAACTGTTGTCCCTCCAAAACAGTAGCCCATGGCAGCAATGCGTTTCGGATCGGTAAGATCATTTTTCCTCAGAATCTCCAGGCCCGCATTTGCACGTTCGCGCATTTTTTTGCGGTCTTTTGTAAACGTGCCCGACAGTTTCCCCGCCTTTTTAGGATCGTTCGTATTTTCTCCCTTTCCGTACATATCGATTGCAAAGGCTACGTAACCCAGTTTTGCCAGTTCTTCTGCACGGTTTTCGATATGCCTGTTCAACCCCCACCATTCATGGACAACAATTACGCCGGGACGCTTCCCCTTGACCGCATCGTCATATGCAAGATAACCCTTAAGAAGGACGTCCCCATCTTTATATTCGACGGACTCTGTGCGTAATTCGGCATGGGCACTGGCGTATCCTGCGACGAGAAACATTAATATCAGCAAATACTTCATGACAACCTCCTTTTCGATAATAAGATTTGTGTTGAAAATAGAGAGTTCTTTTTATGCAGCAAAAGAAATGCCAGTTACAACATGCTGTTTTTAAAGGCTTCAGAATAATGAACATCGATACTCTTTCAGGCAGTTTGCCTATTCGACGAGGAAATTTGACCACAGATTAAAGTAAAATAAGGTAGAGGTGAATAGTGATAGGTATCATTGGCGGAAGCGGCCTGTATGAGATCGAAGGGGTTGCAATAAAAGAGATCAAAAAGGTTGAAACACCTTTTGGTGCGCCGTCCGATTCCTACCGCATTTGTGACTTCTCAGGAAGAAACGTAATATTTCTGCCGAGGCACGGCCCGAAGCATACTATCCCTCCCCACAAGATTAACTACCGCGCAAACATATGGGGTTTTAAGGAACTGGGAGTAAAGAGAATTATATCTCTGGGTGCTACAGGAGGTATCAGCGCTGAAATGGAGCCCGGAACAATCGTTGTACCCGACCAGATTATCGATATGACAAGAGGAAGGGATGAGACATTTTTTGAAGGTGAAGGAGGGGTTGTTCATGTAGACTTAACAGACCCCTATTGTCCTGAATTGAGGGGCTCTATTTTTACTGCGGGTAAAAGATCGGGACTGAAATTCAAGGAGGCGGGAACTTATATATGCACGAACGGACCGAGACTCGAGACGAAGGGGGAAATAAAATTTTTTTCTGAAATTGGGGCCGACATTGTCGGAATGACGGCAATGCCGGAGGCGTCCCTGGCCAGGGAAGCGGAACTCTGCTATGCGGGCATAAGTGTTGTCACAAACTATGCCGCGGGGCTGATGGAGAAAAAACTGGCTGCAACAGAAGTTGTAGAGGTCATGAATAAGACCGCTGAGTGTCTGAAAACGCTGCTGAGAGGGGCCTTCGATCTTGTCCCTGTTGAGAGGAGTTGTTCCTGCAAAGAGGCCCTTAAAGAGGCAAGGATATAACATACGTGGATACCGTCCTCATAGTTGAAGACAAAGAATCGATGGCAGAGATGCTTAAGGAAACCCTTGAGGCCGACGGTTATAATGTCATTTCAGCCAGAGACGGCGTAGAAGGCATAAAATACCTGAAAGAAGGCAAGATCGATCTCGTACTTACGGACCTTAAGCTGCCGAAAAAAAACGGGATAGAGATCCTCAGGTCGTCGAAGGAAGAGAATCAACTCGTCCCGGTTATAATCATGACGGCCTTTGGCTCTGTCGACACGGCGGTCGCAGCGATGAAAGAGGGCGCCTTCGACTTTATTACAAAACCCTTTGATACGGACCATCTGCTGGTATTGATAAAAAGGGCACTTGAGAACCAGCGGCTTCTTACCGAAAATATCCTGTTGAAAGAGGAATTCACCTCAAAGTTCGGCCTGCCGAAGATTATCGGCAGGAGTGAAAAAATTCTGACTGTCGCTCAGATTGTGCAGAAGGTTGCGCCTACAAAAACGACGGTTCTTCTGATAGGTGAAAGCGGCACCGGGAAGGAACTCTTTGCCAGGGCCATTCATAATCTGAGCAATAGAAAGAATTATCCCTTTGTACCGATCAACTGCGCAGCCATACCTGGAGGCCTCCTTGAATCGGAGCTTTTCGGGCATGAAAAAGGTTCATTCACTGGAGCAGATGCCAAGAAACTCGGCAAGTTCGAACTCGCCGACAAAGGCACCGTGTTTCTCGACGAAATCGGAGACATGGACATAGTAATACAGTCAAAGCTTCTCAGGGCTCTCGAAGAGGGCGAGATCGAAAGGGTGGGCGCTGTAAATGCGATTAAAGTCGACGTGAGGATCGTCGCTGCAACCAATAAGGACCTCGATAAAGCAGTAGAGGAAAAAAGGTTCAGGGAAGATCTTTATTACCGGTTGAACGTATTCCCTGTGAGGATCCCGCCGTTAAGGGAGAGAAAGGAAGACGTTCCCCTGCTGACCGAGTACTTTATCAATAAATACTGCCACGAGATCAAGACGCCGGTGAAGAGTATTTCCAGGGATGCACTTGATATACTCATGGACTATTACTGGAAGGGGAACGTGAGGGAACTCGAAAACGCTATAGAGAGGGCTGTCATACTTTGCGATGGTGATACGATCTCCTCTGAACATCTTGTCCTCAGCAAAGCCGGCATCGGGTCTGCTGAAAGGCCTCTGATCAAGGATGATACGCTCGAAGCCGTGGCAAAAGAGGCGTTGAGGGCGGCGGAAACGAAGAGGATCATGAGTGTTCTCAAGGATACGAGGGGCAACAAGAGCAAGGCGGCGGAAATCCTTCAGGTGAGCTACAAAACACTTCTCACAAAGATAAAGGAATACGGCATCGAGCCTTGACAGTATCTTTACCGTAGAATTATCATAAAAGTGGTTAGTAATCTATATTTTATCGGTTAGTAGAGACCATCTTTCCGGAGGGGGTAAAATGTCTGGACATTCCAAATGGGCTCAGATAAAACATAAAAAGGCCAGTACAGATTCAAAGAGGGGCAAGGTTTTTACGAAGATCGTCAAAGAGATAGCGGTGGCCGCACGTGTCGGCGGCGGAGACCCTTCAGGAAATCCGAGGCTCAGGACGGCCATTGATAAGGCAAAGGAAGTCAATATGCCGAACGATAATATAAAGAGGGCCGTCATGAAAGGGACGGGCGAACTACCCGGAGTATCTTACGAAGAGGCCGTATACGAAGGCTATGGTCCGGGCGGCGCGGCTGTCCTTATAGAGGTGCTCACCGATAACAAGAACAGGACCACCCCTGAGATACGGCATATCATGTCCAAGATCGGTGGGAACCTGGGCGAGGCCGGCTGCGTATCCTGGATGTTCGAAAAGAAAGGCTATATTCTTGTCGAGAAGGCAAAGGTCGATGAAGATACGCTGATGTCGGCGGCCCTCGACGCAGGCGCGGAAGACATGAAGAATGACCCGAAAGAGGACAACTACGAAATTATTGCGGCCCCCGAGAATCTGGAAAAGATAAAGACTTCTATAGAAGCATCGGGTATCCCGGTGTCGCTGGCAGAGATAACCATGCTGCCGAAAAATTATGCGGCCCTCGATGAGAGACAAGCGGACCAGATGATGAGGCTTGTGGAAGCGCTCGAGGACCATGAAGATGTCCAGAACGTTTATACCAACTTCGATGTCTCCGATGAAGTGATCGCCAAGGTCGGGAAATAATTATGGTGACGTCCATCCGCGCCACCTTCAAAAGGAAATTCTTCGCCGGACTTCTCATATCGATACCTGCGATTATCACCTTTCTGATTATCGGATGGTTTTTTAAATTTGTCGACAGCTTTCTTGAGCCTATTTATTTTAAGATCCTCGGATATCATGTTTGGGGTCTCGGCTTTATTTCAGCCCTGATACTGATATTTATAATAGGAATTGTTTCAACAAACGTCTTCGGCAGGAAGATAATCGAATTTTTCGAGCATTTCATTCTTAAGATACCTGTTTTCAAGGGGATATATACGGCTGTTAAACAACTCGTTGACGCTTTTTCACCGGAAAGCAAGAGTTCGTCATTCAAGAAATTTGTTGTTGTCGAGTACCCGAGACCCGGAGTTTTTGCATTCGGATTTCTGACCAAGGAATGTGTTGTAAAAGTGGAGAGAGACGGCGGTGAGTCCGTTCTGAAGGCCGTCTATATCCCCACTAACAATCTTTATCTCGGTGAAATAGCACTCTTCGGGCAGGAGAGCGTGTTTTATACCGACCTCACGATAGACGAGGGAATAAAGATCATTCTTTCCGGCGGTATCGCGACTCCTCCGAGGCTGTCCGAGGTGAAGGGATGAAACTGACCTGTGTTGTTCTGGCCGCCGGGCTCGGGAAGAGGATGAATTCATCCCTGCCCAAGGTATTGCACAGGCTGTACGGCGCAACGATGCTCCAGTATGTTTTAGACACTCTGCAGAGGCTGAAACCGCAAAAAATTGTTGTGGTAGTGGGAAAGCATTTTGAAGAAATTAAAACGTCTCTGCAGGCTTCCGGTGAAATCTCTTTTGCCGAACAGAGAGATGCGAAGGGGACGGGAGATGCGCTCCTGAGTGCGGCGCCGCATATCGGCAACGGCAGAGGGACTGTGGTAGTTGTCAACGGTGATACGCCTCTAATTACACCCGGGACCCTTAAGAAATTTCTCGCACTCCACAAGAAGCACGGAAATAAACTCTCTCTCCTTTCGTTCATGGCCCGGGACCCCGGGTCATACGGCAGGATCATAAGGGCCCAAAGAGGCAATATTATGTCCGTGATCGAGGACAGAGATGCTACGGCGACCCAGAAGACAATAAAAGAGGTCAACAGCGGCGTATATGCTATGGAGCCTGAAGCCCTTTCTCTGTTAAAAGAGATAAAGCTTAATGAATCAAGGGGCGAATATTATCTGACCGATATTGTCTATGTCGCCGGAAGAAAAGGTCTGAAAGCGGGCGCTTTTTGTATAGGTTCCGAAGATGAATTCATCGGTGTCAATACACGGGATGAACTGGAAAAGGCCGGGCGGCTGGTGAAAGGAAGAATAATAAAGAGATTGGCGGACGGAGGCGTAAATTTTGTCGATTCAAATTCGGTTTTTTTGTCGTCGAACGTCCATATCGGCAAAGGCACAATGATTTACCCTAATGTTCATCTCGAGGGAAATACGAAGATAGGCATGGGGTGCACTATATATCCTAATGTGAGGATCCTTGACAGCATCATAAAAGACGGCGCAATTATCAAGGATTCCACGTTGATCGAGGAATCCGTCGTAAATAAAGGGGCCTCGGTCGGCCCGTTTGCTCACTTAAGGCCGGGGTCCGACATCGGCATCGGCTCAAAGATAGGTAATTTTGTGGAGGTCAAAAAATCTGTAATAGGCCCGGGTACAAAGGCACAGCATTTAACATATCTCGGGGACGCAAAGATAGGGAGGAACGTGAATGTAGGCGCGGGTACAATAACCTGCAATTATGACGGCCACAGAAAACATGTTACCACCATAGAAGACAATGTATTTATAGGCAGTGATTCCCAACTCGTCGCCCCTGTGAAGGTGAGGAAAGGCGCATATGTCGGGGCGGGATCTACCATAACGAAAGATGTGCCTTCGGGATCTCTTTCTATGAGCAGGGTGGAGCAGATAAATGTTGAAGGATGGGCAACTAAAAGACAGTTAAAAGTTAAGAGTGAAAAGTTAAAAGTGAAAGGAGAAAAAAAGTAGACAGCAGTTAGTAGACAGCAAACAGGGGAACACCACACCCCTTTGTAACAGCTGTCTACTTTTTACTGTCTACTATCTACTGGTATGTGTGGAATAATCGGATATATAGGAAATAGGAATGCCGTTTCCGTGGTGCTTGAAGGCCTGAAGCGCCTTGAATACAGAGGCTACGATTCCGCTGGAATAGCTTTTTTCTCAGAGGGCGGCGTAGAGGTCAGAAGGTGCCGGGGCAAGATACAGGAGCTTGCTTCTCTGATTGAATCTGAAAATCCGTCCAGCCACACTACAATAGGACACACAAGATGGGCGACGCACGGAAAACCTTCAGATGAAAATGCTCATCCCCACAGGTCAAACGGCGTTGTCCTGGTACATAACGGCATTGTGGAAAATTACCTTCCCCTCAAGAAGAAACTGATCGAAAAAGGCTTTATTTTCACTTCGGAAACCGACACAGAGGTCCTCTGCCATCTTATAGAGGATTACGCGAAGAGGTATCCCTTTGAAGAAGCCGTAAGAGAGGCATTGAAAGAAGTTGAAGGCAGCTATGCCCTCGCGGTTATCAAGGAGGATGAACCCGGTAAGATTGTAGGCGTAAGGAAAGATAGCCCGCTTGTTGTCGGTCTGGGTGACGGAGAATTTTTTGTTGCCTCGGACATCCCTGCGTTCCTGAGTTATTCAAGAGACGTGATATTTTTGGATGACGGGGAGATGGTCGTTCTGACCAGCCGGGGCGCTGAAATTACACGGGTAGACGGAATGCCCGTCAACAAAGAGGTGAGGGCGGTATCGTGGAGTCCTTCGATGGCGGAAAAGGGCGGTTTTAAACATTTTATGCTAAAGGAGATCTACGAGCAGCCGAGGGCCATTGCTGATACCGTGAGGGGGAGATTGAATGCGGAAAACGGTGAAGTCAATCTGGAAGAATTCGGCCTGGCTGAATCTGAAATAAAGACTGTCGAAAAGATTTTCATAGTGGCCTGCGGCACCTCTTACCATGCGGCCATTATCGGCAAATACATGATAGAAGGACTTGTGAGGATACCCGTTGAGGTTGATATAGCCTCGGAGTTTCGGTACAGAAAGCCGATTATCAGAACCGGAGACCTCATGATTGTCATAACACAGTCAGGAGAGACTGCGGACACACTCGCCGCCCAGAGGGAAGCAAAAAGGCTTGGCGCAAAAGTGCTTAGTATATGCAATGTAGTGGGCAGCACTTCTTCAAGAGACGCCGATGCGGTTTTTTACACCCACTCGGGACCGGAGATAGGCGTTGCCTCTACAAAGGCCTTTACGACCCAGCTCGTCGGACTTTATCTTCTTGCGTGCGGCATAGGGAATATACGGGGCACAATATCAGAGGACATGTCGAAGGAGTTGTCAAGAGATCTCCTGATGCTTCCGGGCAAAGTGGAAGAAACTTTGGACTCGGATGAAAATATAAAAATTATTGCAAAGGATTATTTCAAGGCGAAAGATTTTCTTTATCTCGGGAGGGGGATAAATTATCCGATTGCACTTGAAGGCGCTCTCAAATTAAAGGAGATATCCTATATCCATGCGGAAGGATATCCGGCGGGTGAGATGAAACACGGCCCGATAGCGCTTATAGATGAAGAGCTGCCTGTCGTTGTCCTCGCACCCGGGGACAACCTCCGTGAAAAGATAGCCTCCAATATTCAGGAGGTAAAGAGCAGGGGGGGCAAGATTATATCGATCACAAATGACACCGCCGATGATGTTTGCGCTATTTCGGACAGATGCATCTTTGTGCCTAAAACGAACCCTTATCTCACGCCGGTGTTGGCGGCTGTTCCCGTACAATTGCTTGCATATCACATTGGAGTTTTAAGGGGGTGTGATGTAGATCAGCCGAGGAACCTCGCCAAGAGCGTTACTGTTGAATGATGGGGTTCCGGTTTTTTTGTTAGTTTTCTGAGTTGTTTCCCGGTTTTTTCCAAAAAATCAGGAGTCATTGAGATCTCGTGAAACCGCGTGAACCGAGATATATCGTAGATTTAAGTGGCGGAAATCTGTTATCATGAAAAAACCAAAGGAGATAGGAATGCATGATTTAAATCCCCAGCAGAAAGAAGCCCTTGCCTATGTCGATAGTCCTCTCCTCGTGTTCGCTGGTGCGGGAAGCGGTAAGACACGGGTCATCGCACACAAATTCTCCTATCTGAACAAGGCCAAGAAGTTCTCACGGGATTCCATTTTGACGGTAACTTTTACGAACAAAGCTGCCGATGAAATGAAGGACAGGATCGGCAGGCTCCTCGACAAAGATCTCAACGGCGCATGGATAGGCACGTTCCATTCACAGTGCAACAGGATATTGCGCAAAGAGATTAAAGCCCTCGGGTATAATGACAATTTTTCCATTTATGATGAAGATGACCAGTGCAATCTGGTTAGGCATATATTGAAGGAATTCAAGATGTATGAAGCCCTGTATAAGGGGATTGTGTCGAGGATTAGTATTTTAAAGTCTTCCCTGGTGAGCCCCGAGGAGTTCCTTTCTTCCGGCGACGGCTTTGGTTTTGACGAGAAACTCGCGAAGGTTTATGTAAGATACCGGGATGAGCTCAGGAGAGGCAACGCGCTTGATTTCGATGACCTGATCATGCTGACAGTAAAACTATTTGAAGATAATCCGCGGCTTTTAAAAAGATATCAGGACAAGTTTGCCTATATTCTTGTTGATGAATTTCAGGACACAAACTTTGCGCAGTATCATCTCCTGAAACTCTTTGCATCCGCTCACAAGAAGATATGCGTTGTCGGAGACGACGACCAGAGCATTTACAAGTTCAGGGGCGCCAACGTAAATAATATCCTGCAGTTTGAGAGCGACTTCCCCGGTGCAAAACTGATTAAACTGGAACGGAACTACCGTTCGACCCAGTACATCCTGACCGTCTCGGGAGCCGTTATTTCTCAGAACCGGAACAGGCAGGATAAAAGGCTCTGGACCGACCGGGGGACGGGAGAGAAGGTGCACTATTGCTGGGTGAATACCTATGAAGATGAAGCAAAGTATATTGCCAAGGTCATCAAGGAATACTTTCTGAGGGGAATGTATAATTTCAGGGATTTTTCCATATTTTACCGTGTGAACCTCCAGTCGCGGGTTCTCGAAGATGCCCTGCGCAGTGAGGCTATACCTTATCGTGTTATCGGCGGCATCAGTTTTTATCAAAGGAAAGAAATCAAAGATATCATCGCATATATGCGTGTAACATTGAATAAGGGGGACAACGTAAGTTTCAGGAGGATCATAAACAGTCCGCCGAGGGGAATCGGCGCGACCATACTCGCCAAGATAGAGCTTGAGGCAAAGAAAAAATCCCTGGTGCTGTTCGATGCTCTGAAGGCGGCGCTTCGGGGCGATAATTTCTCTCATTCTGCCAAGGAGAAGCTGTCTGAGTTTGTCAGGATGATCGAGCGTTTTTCATCGGCAAAGTACAAATCGGCATCGGATATGATAAAGCATATTTTCGAGAAATCGGGTTACGCCGAAACACTGGAAGAGGAGAGAGCAAAAAATGTTGAAGAGCTTACCTCATCTGCCGGGGACATCGAAATCAAAGATTTTCTGGATAAGGTGTCATTGTTCACGAATATGGACGACGCGTGCCGTGCGGACTGCGTCTCCCTGATGACTCTTCACAATGCTAAGGGGCTTGAGTTTCCGGTTGTATTCATCAGCGGACTTGAAGAAGGCGTTCTGCCGTACTGTAAGGCGATGAATCACGAAGATGAGGTCGCCGAGGAACGCCGGTTGCTGTATGTAGGCATGACCAGAGCAAAGGACATTTTGTGGCTGACAGGCGCCAGTAAGAGAAGACTTTACGCCAAACTGCAGGACCAGGAACCCTCAAGATTTCTGAAAAATGTACCCAGGGACTGCTGCCAGTGGATGGAAAAGATAGTCGGGCACCAGACGATAAGGCTCGTACCGGTGAAGAAGAACATCAAGCCTAAAAATACCTTCTCCCTGTTTGCAGCGGGGTGCAGGGTGAAACATCCTTCCTGGGGTGTAGGCGTTGTAAGGGACTGTTACGGAGATGGAGATGACCAGAAGGTCATGGTTAACTTTCCGGATCACGGAGTGAAAAGACTCGCAGTAAGGTTTGCAAATCTCGAGAGGATATAAGTCGGGATGATTATACCGAGAGAAGAAATCGAACATATCGCATTGTTATCGAGATTATCGCTTTCTGAAGAAGAAAAGGATTTGTTCGGCCCGCAGTTGAGCGGTATCCTCGGTTATATGGAGAAATTGAATGAGCTGGACACAAAAGACATAGAACCAACCTCTCATGTTCTTTCTTTAAGCAACGTAATGAGAGACGACATGCCTTCACCTTCGATAGCGAGGGGAAAGGCCCTGCTGAACGCCCCGTCCTGTACCGATAAATTCTACCGAGTACCGAAGATAATAGAATAGATTTAACTTGCCGTTTCCTGCATTCCTGCTTGTGCCCCAGATTGACCCGAAAAATGCGGTTGATCTCAGATCAGGCAGGCATAGTTGCATAAAAATCCCGAAAGCCTTCGGGACAGAATTTGGGTTTTCTACTCCATATATTTCTTCCGAATAAAAATATCCAGGCGGCCTTGATATCCGACCGCCCACAAAGGTGCTGCTGTCAAGCTTTTTCTGCCACTATGCCTCCCCGGATATTTGGTGAATTCCAGTTTTTGGGTTAACTGTCCGGAGAGTGAATAAAGTCTTTTGATTTGTTACTATAATAATTGAAACTTATGCACGCGCACGCACATAGGCATAATGCAAATAATATCGGGTGGGTTGTTTTGTTCAATCTGGCCATCACTGCCGCCGAATATATCGGCGGGATACTCTCCGGCAGCCTCGCCCTCGTATCCGATGCCGGACACAATTTTTCAGATGTCCTGTCGCTGATATTGAGTTATTTCGGAGAAACATTTTCCCATAAGAAGGCAACAAAGAAGCATTCATTCGGATTAAAGCGTACGGAAGTTGCTGTCGCCTTTATTAATGCGGTTTCCCTGTGCGGTATAGGACTGATTATTATCGGGGAAGCTGTCAAAAGATTTTCCATCGGAAGACAAATTTCATTGAGTATAATGCTTTCCGTTGCGATGGTTGGGTTGGCCGGCAATATACTTTCGGTCCTGGTCTTGAAGCGCAATAAGGACAAGAACCTGAACATGAGATCGCTGTATCTACACCTCTTCTACGACGCCCTTTCCTCTGTCTTTGTTATCATAGCTTCGATTGCAATAGCCGTAACCCGGTGGGTGACGTTCGACCTTGTTGCCAGCCTGTTGATAGCAATCATGATGATATGGAGCGGGCTGGGTGTTCTGAGGGATGCTCTCCACATTTTTATGCAGGGAGTTCCCAAAGAGATTGATTTCGATGAGGTTCTTGGCGCTATCGCATCAATAAAAGGGGTTGAGAATGTTCATGACTTGCATATCTGGTCGGTAAACTCGGAAAATATATTTTTGTCCTGCCATGCCTGCGTATCCGAAGAAAAACATTCCAACGAGATAAATGAACTTGTTCAGAAAATAAACGTGCTTTTGGAGCAGAGGTATGGGATTACTCATTCCGCTGTTCAGTTTGAATATGCGGGCATGTGTAAAAACGGCGCTGTCTGCTGCAAGTGAAGAAGGGATGATGTCAATTTCAGAGCCGGAAGGCGGACACTATTGAATTTAGCCGGCGCCTCTATGCATAATAAAGTTGTTTGCAATAATTGCAATTTCATTCTTGGAAATCCGGGGGATATTTTATGTTCAGGTGCATATTAAGGGCGAAGATACATATGGCGACGGTCACGGAGTCCAACCTTTCCTACGAGGGCAGCATTACTATTGATGAAGCCGTCCTTAAAAAGGCGGGTATAATTCCCTATGAGCAGGTGATGATAAGTAATCTCAATAACGGTGAACGGTTCGAGACGTATGTCATACCGGGCAAACGGGGAGAAATCTGTCTGAACGGCCCTACCGCGAGGAAAGGCATTGTCGGTGATAAAATTATCATCTTCTGTTATAACTATATTGAAGACACCAAGCTGAAAGTATTCAAGCCCACTATAGTCGTCCTCGACGAAAAGAATAGAATTATCAAAGTCAAATAATCCCTTCGCCGCAACGTCTGAGAAGTTCGCAATTTTTCAGTGGAACGTTGTACTTCATAACCCCACCTTACCTCCCCTTATCTTAAGGGGAGGAACAAAACCCCCTCTTAGGTTAAGAGGGGGAGGGGGGAGTTACATGATCCCACACTTCACTGAAGGATTACAAAAATTCTGAAATTTCTTGACATGTGAACGCCGGTCATCTTATACTGAACACAGGTTCACATGAACAGGCGTTCAGGTATAGAGTCCAGAAAGAAGATAATTAATGCCGCCATGGATGTTTTCTCCAGGCGCGGGTACGCAAAGGCCAATATCAGGGAGATCGCGGGGAAAGCGGGCATAAGCGTGGGCGGTATTTATCTTTATTTCAAGAATAAACAGGAACTCTTTAAAAGTCTGATCATTGAAGGGAGGCATGAGATAAGCGCGAGGATAGAGATGTCCGTTCAACAGGCCCAATCCGCAACTCAGGCCTTATCCAACTTTCTGAGACTTCATCTTGAGTATGCGATGAAGCATAGAGATTTTATCCTTCTCCACCTCAGAGAGCACGGCTTTGCTTTCGGTATGAATGAAAAAAGGCAATTTTTCCGAAGCCAGAGAGAACTGATCGAGAAAATACTTGTCAAAGGGATTCGCGCCGGTGAATTCAGAAAATGTAATGCCGCTGATATGGCCAAAGTCATACTTGGCTCGGTGCGTGGTGTTATTGTATCGATGGCGTTGGACGAAGGTGTCGTAGTCAAGCCTGAGACGATGGACGAATTTATTTTTGAAGGTCTTTTAATTGCGCATAAGAAGGTGTGACAGAGACAGAAAGAAGGTTTTCCCCCGGGAGAGAAGATTTTTCTTTGATCTGATACGATGAAACTTATAATCAGGAGAAACTCATGGATAGAAAGATAAGTTCGGGATTTGTAAAAAATACGGGGGCCATTTTTGCAGTCTTAGGTATTTTATTGGCGGTCATGGTCCCTGCTTGTTCCAAGAAGCAGGCGCCGCCTCCCAAGCCGCCTGCGCCGGTGACAGCGGGCATTGTGGTCCAAAAGACCGTCCCGGTGCAGATCCGCGCCATCGGCAATGTTGAAGCTTACTCCACGGTATCGGTCAAATCTCAGATAGGAGGCATACTGACCCGTGTACATTTCAGGGAGGGGCAGGATGTACGTCAGGGGAGCATCCTTTTCACTATTGATCCGCGTCCTTACGAAGCTGCTCTGAAGCAGGCGGAAGCAAACCTTGCAAAGGACAATGCCCAGCTCGAAAACGGACGTGAAGAAGTCCGGCGCTATGCCGAACTCGTAAAAAGGGGTTATGTGGCGCAGGAACAGTACGACCAGATTCGTACTAACGCCGCAGCCTTTGAGGCAACGGTAAACGCCGACAAGGCCGTAGTTGAAAATGCCCGCCTCCAGTTGAAATATTGTTATATCTACTCTCCAATTAACGGACGGACCGGGAATCTCATATCCAACGAGGGCAATCTTATAAAGTCGAATGCCGATACTTCCATGGTAGTCATCAATCAGATCCAGCCCATCTATGTAACCTTTTCCGTGCCGGAACAGTCTCTTTCGGAAATAAAGAAATACATGTCGGACGGAAAAGTGAAGGTCCAGGCTTTTGTAATAAAAGGCGAGGACAACCCTGAGGAAGGGATACTGACTTTTGTGGACAATACAGTTGACGTCGCTACCGGGACAATCAAACTGAAAGCTACATTTGCCAATAATAGAAAGTGGCTTTGGCCGGGTCAATTTGTTGATGTGGTCATGATATTGACCACACAGCCTAATGCAGTTGTAGTCCCGACACCTGCGGTCCAGGCAGGCCAGAACGGGCAGTATGTATTTGTCATAAAGACCGATCTCACTGTTGATTCGCGCCCCATAATTGCGGGCAGGACACTCAACAGTGAAACTGTTATCGAAAAAGGACTTCAACCCGGTGAAAAAGTAGTTACCGACGGCCAGCTAAGGCTTGTCCCCGGCGCCACGGTGGAAATCAAAAACAAAGCCGGGAACAAATAGATTATGAACGTCCCTGAGCTTTTTATCCGCAGGCCGATCATGACCACTCTGGTCATGGTGTCCATCCTGGTCTTCGGTTTTGCCGCGTACAGGCTTCTGCCTGTGAGCGATCTGCCGAATGTGGACTTTCCTACTATCCAGGTGACGGCCAGCCTGCCGGGTGCCAGCCCGGAAACCATGGCATCGGCCGTAGCGACACCTTTGGAGCGGCAGTTTTCGACTATCGCCGGTCTGGACTCGATGACCTCTACCAACGCCCTCGGCAATTCTATGATTACGCTGCAGTTCAATCTGAGCAGAAACATAGACGCTGCCGGTCAGGACGTGCAGGCGATGATTGCCAAAGCTGCGAAGCAACTACCGCAGAATATGCCGACCCCTCCCACCTACAGCAAGGTAAATCCTGCGGACCAGCCCGTTATCTACCTTGCGCTCAGCTCACCGATACTTCCCGTCTCCACAGTCTATGAATATGCGGATACCTTCATAGCCCAGCGCATTTCGATGATCAGCGGTGTTGCCCAGGTGCAGGTCTTCGGCTCTCAGAAGTTTGCCGTCCGCGCCCAGCTCGACCCGAGTGCCCTTGCAAATAAAAAAGTCGGCATTGATGATGTGGGAAACGCGCTCGCGCTGCAAAATGTGAACCTTCCTACAGGCACCCTCGAAGGCCAAAAACAGGCGTTTACTATCCAGGCAACCGGACAGCTTTATAATGCGGCGGCCTATCGCCCCTTGATTGTGGCTTACCACAACGGCTCGCCGGTCCGGCTTGACGAAATAGGCAGGGTCATCGACAGCGTGGAAAACAACAAGGTGGCGAACTGGTACAATAACGAACGCGCCGTCGTCCTGGCGATCCAGCGCCAGCCGGGAACGAACACAATCGAGGTGGTGGACAGCATCAAGAAGCTCCTGCCGACCTTCAGGCTCCAGATACCCCCTTCGGTCAAGCTGGAGACCCTTTACGACCGCTCCGTATCCATACGCGACTCCGTCGGGGACGTGAAGTTTACTCTCTTGCTCTCATTATGTCTTGTAGTGCTGGTCATTTTTCTGTTTCTTCGCAATCTCTCCGCCACGATTATCCCAAGTCTTGCGCTGCCTTTCTCCATCATCGGCACCTTTGCAGCAATGTATCTGATGGGATTCAGCGTGGACAATATCTCCCTTATGGCCCTGACCCTTTCTGTGGGGTTTGTGGTGGATGATGCTATCGTTATGCTCGAAAATATCGTACGCCATATAGAAAAAGGGGAAGGGGTCCGCCAGGCCGCACTCACCGGTTCCAAGGAAATCGGCTTTACTATTTTGTCCATGACCCTTTCCCTTGTTGCGGTTTTCATACCGGTTCTCTTCATGGGCGGGATTCTCGGGAGGATTCTCCACGAATTTGCGGTGACCATAAGCATGGCGATACTGATATCCGGATTTGTCTCCCTGACGCTCACCCCGATGCTCTGTAGCCGTTTCATCCGGCCGCAGGCTGCAGAGCGGCACGGCCGCATGTATATATTGATGGAACGTTTCTTCGATGGTATGCTCCACACCTATGAAAGGACCCTGAAGATTGTCCTCAACTACCGCGGCACTACCCTCGCAGTCATTATTATCTTCACGGTGGCGACAGGCTTTTTGTTCACAAAAATTCCGATGGGATTCCTGCCTTCAGAAGATACAGGCCAGATATTTGCCTTTACCGAGGCGACCCAGGGTATTTCCTTTGAAGACATGGTAAGGCACCAGAAGGAGCTGGCCGCCATAGTCACCAAGGACCCAAATATCGATGTCTTCATGTCCGCAGTCGGCGCCAGCGGAGTCAGTGTGTCGAATAATGTCGGCCGCATGTTCATGCGGCTGAAGCCCCGCAATGAACGGAAGCTGAGTGCGGACGAGATTATCCAGGAACTGCGGCCAAAGGTCGCGCAGGTGCCGGGCATCCAGATGTTCATGCAGAACCTTCCCTCTATCCGGATCGGCGGTCAGCTGACCAAGAGCCAGTACCAGTTTACACTCCAAAGTCCGGACACGGGAGAACTTTATCGCTCAGCTTCAGAACTGGAAGGCAAGATGCGGGCGCTGCCGCAGCTGCAGGACGTCACGAGCGACCTGCAGATAAAAGACCCCCAGGTTAATGTCGATATAGACCGCGACAAGGCGTCTGCCCTTGGCGTTACGGCAGGACAGATTGAGGACGCCCTCTATTATGCATACGGTTCCCGGCAGGTTTCGACCATATATGCGCCCAATAACCAGTATCAGGTCATTCTTGAGCTGGAACCCAAGTACCAGATGGACCCCTCGGCCCTGTCCATGCTCTATATACACTCAAACACCGGCCAACTGGTGCCGTTGAACACTGTGGCGGCTCTGACGCAGAACACCGGTCCTCTTACCGTGAACCATCTGGGCCAGCTTCCGGCAGTCACCATATCCTTTAACCTCAAGCCGGGTGTGGCACTCGGTGACGCTGTTTCGATTGTTGATAAACTTGCACATGCTGCATTGCCTCAGACTGTCAGCACCAGCTTCCAGGGAACTGCCCAGGCATTTCAGTCGTCAATGAAGGGGCTCTGGCTGCTCCTGATTATGGCTCTTCTGGTCATCTACATTGTGCTGGGAATACTTTACGAGAGCTTTATCCATCCTCTCACCATCCTTTCAGGACTTCCCGCAGCCGGTTTCGGAGCTCTCATCAGCCTCATGCTTTTTCATATGGACCTGAATATTTATGCTTTTGTCGGCGTCATCATGCTCCTGGGGATAGTCAAGAAGAACGCCATCATGATGATCGATTTTGCCCTGGCGGCACAGAGGAAAGAAGGGAAAGCGGCGGTAGATGCGATCTATGAGGGCGCTTTGATACGTTTCCGCCCGATCATGATGACCACTATGGCGGCGCTTATGGGGACCATGCCGATTGCTATCGGCTTCGGCTCCGGCGCCGAGTCCCGCCGTCCGCTTGGTCTCGCCGTTGTCGGCGGTCTCATCGTTTCCCAGCTCCTGACGCTGTATATAACCCCTGTGGTGTTCTGTTACATGGACAAGTTCCAGGAGAAAGTGAACAATTTGCTTGGAAGGCATTAAGGACAAATAAGGATTAAACCATAAGACGGCGTAAGGAGGTCGGGATGAAAAGATTAATTTTTTTAACGGCATTACTCATATTCATAATTCCTCTCAGGGTGACCGCAGAGGAGATCATTAAAAAGGGAGAATCCATTAATCTGGAGAGATGTATTGAAATAGCCATGAAGATGCAGCCCGCTATCTCTGCTGCAGCAAATAGTGTCAATGCAAATATGAGCAGAGTGGGCGAAGCAAAGTCAAACTATTATCCCCAGATAAACTGGACATCAAGCTACGACAGGATATCGTCTGCGAGAGGGACGAGCTCCTTATCATCAACCGGCACTGCTGTTTCTTCTATCGGTAAAACAGGTTCTTTTGATCAATATTTTACGGGATTCAGCCTCAGCCAGGATATTTATGATTTCGGAAAGACGCCGACACAGGTGAAAATTCAGAGCTTGAATCTCGATTCATCACGCTCGGACCTTGAAAACGTTTCCGAGCAGGTGATCCTTAATGTGAAGCAGGCATATTTCGGGGTATTGCAGGCAAAGCGCAGCAGAGATGTTTCTGCGGATACAGTGAAACAGTTCCAGCAGCACCTTGATCAGGCAAAGGGCTTTTACGAAGTCGGCACGAAACCGAAATATGACGTGACACAGGCAGAGGCGAACCTGAGCAATGCAAAACTCAATCTGATTAAGGCTGAAAATGCCCTCAGGCTGGCTGTGGTAGCCCTGAACAATGCAATAGGGGTCCCCGATGCGCCTGAGTATATCATGGAAGATAATCTTTCTTTCCAGAAATACAATATAACCTTTGAAGACGCGCTGAACAAGGCATATAAAAACAGGCCTGATTTGATTTCAACCGTTGCGAAGAGGCTTGCGGGAGAGAGGTCTGTCGACCTCGCAACGACGGGCTACTACCCTGTCTTAACCGGGAATGCGGCTTATAATTGGTCAGGAGAAAGGATCTCTTCTCTCGACCACGGCTGGAATGTGGGCGCGGCCCTTTCGTTCCCCATATTCAACGGCTTCCTGACTAAATACCAGGTGCAGGAAGCAAAAGCAAACCTGAATATCCTTAAAGCAAACGAAGAGTCGCTGAGGCAGAACATATTCTCGGACGTACAGCAGGCGTACCTTAATCTTAAACAGGCCGAAGAGAGTATCCCTACGGCGGAACTCGGTGTACAGCAGGCGCAGGAAAATTTTGAGATAGCTACCGGAAGATACGCTGCCGGCGTCGGAAGTCCTATCGATGTCACCGATGCGGAGGTGCTGCTGGCGAACGGAAAGCTGTCTTACATACAGACCCTTTATAATTACAAAGTATCACAGGCGAGTCTTGAGAAGGCGATGGGTATGAGATGAAAAAAATACTTATCATCAGCGGAATAATTATTGTTATTGCTGTTGGTGGATTTCTGCTGTTCAGGGGCAACGGGAAAGAGCCGAAATTCAGATTTGACAAGGTCGTAAGAGGCGATGTGGAAATGGCGGTAACCGCCACGGGCACAGTAAACCCTGTGACCACCGTACTTGTAGGAACACAGGTATCAGGCACGATAAAGAATATTTATGTTGATTTCAATTCACCTGTAAAGAAAGGCCAGCTGATAGCGCGGATAGACCCGGCCCTGTTTGAGGCACAGGTGAACCAGTCGAGGGCGAACCTCTTTTCAGCCAAGGCAAATTTGGAGAAAGCTGCAGCAACTCTCGTTGATGCGAAGAGGACCATGGACCGGAATAAGGAGTTGTTATCAAAAAATCTTGTCGCGCAGAGTGACCTCGACACGGCGGAAACAAACTATGAAACGGCAAAGGCTTCTGTAAGCGCTGCAAAGTCCCAGGTGGCCCAGAGCGAGGCGGCCTTAAGCTCTGCCGAGACAAACCTTTATTATACGAAGATAATCTCTCCCGTAGACGGGATTGTTGTTTCGAGAAATGTGGACGTCGGTCAGACAGTTGCCGCAAGCTTTCAGACGCCGACACTCTTCAGCATTGCACAGGACCTCACAAAAATGCAGATAGACACGAATGTGGCCGAGGCGGACATAGGAAGTGTGAAAGTCGGGCAGGACGTTGAATTTACTGTGGATGCTTATCCGGACATCACCTTCAAGGGCAAGGTATTGCAGGTCAGGAACGCCCCGATAATAGTCCAGAACGTTGTGACCTACGATGTAGTGATCCAGGTTGCCAACCCGGATTTCAAACTTAAACCCGGGATGACCGCCAACGTGTCCATAATCATCTCAATAAAAAAGGGTGTTCTTAAGATACCGAATGCTGCCCTGAGATTCAAACCCGCTGAGAAGAACAAGGCCGCGGCGCAACAGAAAGGGACCGGTGTCTGGATACTCGAGCAGGGGAAACCAAAACGGGTCCCGGTCTCGATAGGTATAAGCGACGGCAGTTACACCGAGCTTATATCGGGAAAGATAAACGAAGGAGAGGAACTGATAGTAGAATCTCTGGCAAAGGTAAAGTCACAACAGCCTTCGGGGCCGAGGATGTTTTAGCGTGGCAATTATTGAGGCACTGGAGATCACTAAAGTCTACAGCCTTGGTGATATCGACGTCAATGCGCTCAGGGGTGTTTCTTTAACAATAGGGGAAGGTGAATTTGTCGCAGTAATGGGCCCTTCAGGCTCCGGTAAATCCACTTTCATGAATATCCTGGGATGTCTTGATAAACCGACAACCGGCAAATATCTTTTAGAAGATACTGATATCGGCGGTCTTGACAGGGATGAACTTGCGGGCATAAGGAACAAAAAAATAGGTTTTGTCTTTCAAGGGTTCAACCTTCTTCCAAGGACATCAGCCCTCGAAAACGTCGAACTCCCGATGCTTTATGACGGCATCCCTGCAAAGGATAGGAGGGAAAAGGCATTAGAAGCCCTTAAAAATGTAGGGCTGGAAGGCAGGGGAGACCATCATCCCAATCAGCTTTCAGGCGGACAGCAGCAGAGGGTCGCAATAGCAAGGGCACTGGTGAACAATGCGCCCATAATCCTTGCAGATGAACCCACCGGCAACCTTGACACAAAGACGAGCGCCGAGATAATGGAGATATTTGTAAAACTGAATACCGAATCAAAGATCACGATAATACTCGTAACCCATGAGAATGATATTGCTGCATACAGCAGGCGGATAATAAGGTTTCTGGACGGACGTATTATGAGCGATGAAAGGGTAGGACGATCATGATAAACATACCCTCAACATTCAGGATATCATTTAGAGCATTAAGGGTGAACAAGATGCGTTCAGCCCTTACAATGCTGGGGATCATTATCGGTGTCGGCGCTGTTATCACCATGCTTGCCGTGGGCACGGGAGCGAGCAAGAGAATCGCCGATCAGATTTCGAGCATGGGAAGCAACCTCCTTATAATTCTTCCCGGTTCAACCACGGCAGGGGGCGTGAGAATGGGCGCAGGGACCCAGCCTACTCTTACCATGGGGGATGCAGATGCGATCCAGAAGGAATGTTCGGCGGTACAGGATGTCGCGCCCGTTCTTAACGGAGTCGCACAGGTCATTTATGGACACCAGAACTGGTCAACCGGCGTTGTGGGAACAACTTCGAGTATGCTGAATGTCAGGGACTGGCCACTTGCCTCGGGCAGGGCCTTTACGCAGCAGGATGTCAAGAACGCCACAAAGGTCTGCTTATTAGGGCAGACCGTTGTAGACAACCTTTTTGGAGATATGGACCCCTTAGGTCAATCTATCAGGATCAAGAATCTTCCCTTCACAGTTATAGGAGTCCTTTCGCCAAAAGGGCAATCTCCTCAGGGCCAGGACCAGGATGACACCATTTATGTCCCTGTCACGACCGCACAGAAAAAACTCTTCGGGACCTCCTTCCCCGGAATGATCAGGATAATGATGATCAAGGCAAAGAGCACGGAAGACTTAGGACCCGCGGAAAAACAGATAAACGAACTACTCAGGCAGAGGCATCACATCGGTCAGAAACAGGAGAACGACTTCACGGTCAGAAATCTCACACAGATTATGCAGACCGCAGAGCAGTCAACGAAGGTAATGACCTTATTGCTTGGCGCTATTGCATCGGTTTCTCTCCTTGTCGGAGGAATCGGGATCATGAACATCATGCTCGTATCGGTCACGGAGAGGACGAGGGAGATAGGAATAAGGATGGCCATAGGCGCAAAAACATGGGACATAAGACTTCAGTTCATAATCGAGGCGCTCACCTTATCATTGATCGGGGGGATAACCGGGATTATCCTCGGCGTATCCGGTTCGAAGCTGCTGTCGATGCTCGCGGGATGGTCCACAATCATATCCCCGATTTCAATTCTGCTGGCCTTCGGGTTTTCCGGGCTGGTGGGAATATTCTTCGGCTTTTATCCCGCTTATAAGGCTTCGTTGCTTGATCCGATAGATGCGCTGAGGTATGAGTAGGAGAGTTATCGTATAATATATGACTTACTCACAAGCATTTACCGAAGTAAGATTGGGAAAAAGGAATTGGAGTCCGAACTATGGCGGAAGAAACTATTAAAGCAAACAACAAAAAGAAAAAGCTCGGAGTTTTTATTCTGGCGGTGGTTATTGTCATAGGCGGCGCAACACTTTTTTTCTACCTCAGATATAAAGCGACACATATAACAACAGACGATGCATTTATAGATGGTCATATCCATACTATAGCGCCAAAGGTCAAAGGTACTATCAAGAGGATCTATGTGCAAGACAACCAGGCGGTCAAAAAAGGAGATATGCTTGTAGAAATTGACCCCGTTGATTATGAAGTGAAGGTGAATGAGACATCGGCGTCCGTAAATGCCGAAAAAGCAAAGCTTGCCGAAATCGAAGCACAAGTAGCTGTATCGAAAAAGCGAATCTCCGAAATAAGCGCAGGCATAGAAGCGGCAAAGGCAAATCTCGAACTCCGAAAAGCGGACCTTAACCAGGCCGAAAAGGACAGCAAAAGGGCTGAAAATCTTTTTAAGTCTAATACTATACCGAAAGAAAGATACGAGAAAACAATGACCGCCTATGCCGTTTCTGTTGCGCAGGTTAAGGCCGCAGGAGAGCAGCTCAAACAGGCGGAAAAGGCACTTGAAACCCAGAAGGCTATTGTAAGACAAACAGAAGTTCTGAAGACTTCACAACTCTCCAAGATAAAAGAAAAAGAGGCCCAGTTAAAGACTGCCCGGCTCAATTATGGATACACCCGGATTTATGCGCCGGCTGACGGATATATAACAAAAAGGTCTGTTGAAGTCGGAAACCAGGTAGATGCAGGACAGCCTCTCCTGGCGGTTGTCTCTCTTGACGACATTTGGATAACGGCGAACTACAAGGAGACACAGCTTGAAAAAGTGAAGTCAGGACAGGAGGTTGTTATAAAAGTGGACACCTATCCGGGAAATAAGTTTAAAGGAAAAGTTGACAGCATAATGTCGGGAACCGGCTCGGTGTTTTCACTCTTCCCGCCGGAAAATGCAACGGGAAACTATGTGAAGGTCGTGCAGAGAATACCCGTAAAGGTAGTGCTTGACAAAGATACGGACCCCGGCCATGTTCTTCGCATCGGTATGTCTGTGGTACCTACAGTTGTTGTCGAATAATGAACAAATGGATCATTACTCTTACCGTGATGCTTCCCACCCTCATCGAGATAATAGATACATCCGTGGTCAATGTGTCTCTCGACCATATCAGGGGCAGCCTCTCAGCCGGCATCGATGAAGCCACATGGACGATAACCTCTTACCTGGTATCCAATGCAATCATAATACCCATGACAGGATGGCTGAGCAAGTTTTTTGGCAGGAAAAAATATCTTATAATTTCGATAGCCGTATTTACCGCAAGTTCATTTCTTTGCGGTTCCGCGTGGAACCTCCAGAGCCTCATAATTTTCAGAATACTCCAGGGGATGGGAGGCGGGGCTCTTCAGCCGCTTTCTCAATCTATCCTCCTTGAGACGTTCCCTCCGCGTCAGCACGGAATAGCGATGGCCGCATTCGGGGTCGGGATAATGTTCGGCCCTATAATAGGCCCACTTCTCGGAGGCTGGATAACAGATAACTGGTCATGGCACTGGATCTTCTTCATCAATGTGCCGATCGGCATAATCTCCATATTGCTGACAATGTTATTTATAACCGATCCTCCCTATATGAAGAAAGCCAGAATGAAAATAGACTATTGGGGGCTTGCTCTCCTCGCCCTGGGTCTTGGCTGCATGCAAGTCGTCCTTGATAAGGGACAGCGGGAAGATTGGTTTTCGTCGGGTCTCATTGTGTGGTTAAGCGTTGTCTCAGCTGTGTCCCTGGTGTCTTTTGTGATGGTCGAACTTTATGCGGAACATCCGGTTGTGAACCTTAAAACGTTCAGGAATATTTCTTTCAGCACCGGAAATTTAGTGATGTTCATGGGTTTCTTCAATCTTTTTGCGAGCATAGTCCTGCTCCCGATTTATCTCCAGACACTTATGGGGTACACATCTTTTCTCGCGGGGTTTGTTCTGGGGCCGGGAGGTATTGCCACTTTAATATCATTGCCCATAGCCGGCGCCCTTGTAAACAAAGTAAATCCAAAGGCCCTTCTTTCGTTTGGAATAGCTGTCAACGCCTATGCAACATATCTCATGTCAAACTTCGATCTGAGCGCTGATTTCAATACCGTGATATGGCCGAGGATTGTCCTTGGCATCGGGATGGGGTTTTTCTTCATCCCGCTTACCACAATGACAATGGCTGGAATTAAAAAAGAAGAAATGGGAAATGCTTCCGCAATCTATAATCTCCTGAGAAACCTTGGGGGAAGTTTTGGAGTTGCATTTGTGACAACTATACTTTCGCGGCGCGAACAGTTCCATCAGGCCCGTCTTGTTGAGCACGTGACGCCCTTTGACCGGACATATCAGATTATCTCGGAGAAAACAGCGCAGCTTCTTCAATATAAGGGACTCGAAGGCCCCCTCTCGGGGAATGGCGGACCCGCGGTCATATACAGGGAACTTCTGAGACAGGCATCGATGCTGTCATTCAACGACGCCTTCCATCTTGTCAGCATCATGATGATATGCATTCTCCCTCTTGTCCTCTTGATGAGGAGAGGACAGGGGCCAGCTTCACCGGACATGCACTGAACGACCTGTAGCGGAAACAGTGGGTATCTAATATCTCCCCTCTCTTGAGGGGAGCGGATGAAGGGGAGGGTGTTATAAATTATTTTCATCAAACACCCTCTCCCTAACCCTCCCCCATCAAGGGGCAGAGAATAATAGGGAAACCTATTAAGGTAAGGAGTAATAATGCCGCTATTTTTGATCATATTTTTTCTCCTTTACAGCGTAATGCACCTGTATGCTTTTCTGAAAGCGAGGGCCGTTTTTGCCTTTGGAGCATATACAGGTATATGTGTAGCACTCTTCATGCTGGTAATGCTCTTTGCGCCGGTCATTATCCGGTCATCTGAAAAAGCAGGGTTTGAGCTATTTGCGCGCGTGATGTCTTACATAGGATACACATGGATGGGGATATTATTTTTATTCATTTCCTGTTCATTCGTCATTGATTCCTATCGTGTCATCTTGCACGCGGGCGGACTCATTCTGAAAAAGGATTTTTCAAATATAGCCATATCCGAAAGATATGCTTTCTTTATACCCCTTGCTCTTTCTGTGCTGATAGCGGTTTACGGATATTTTGAAGCGGAGAACATCCGGACGGAAAGAATAGTGCTGAAATCACCAAAAATTCCTGCGGATGTCGGTTGCCTGAGGATAGTCCAGATATCCGATGTCCATCTTGGACTGATCGTCAGAGAAGAGAGGTTGAAAAGGATACTGGACGAAGTGAAAAAGGCAAAGCCCGATATTCTTGTTTCTACCGGAGACCTTGTGGACGGACAGATAAACGGCCTTTACGGACTCGCCGGAATGCTGCAGGAGATCAAGTCGAGATACGGGAAGTTCGCTGTGACAGGTAACCACGAGTTTTATGCGGGACTTCCGCAGGCATTAGATTTTACGGGAAAAGCGGGATTTACGGTATTGAGGGGGGACGGAGTGCGTGTCGCTGGATTAATCAATATAGCCGGCGTCGATGATCCTCAGGGGAAGGCATTCGGTCTTTTCAGGGGGGGCAATGAGAAAGAATTGCTGTCGGGGTTTCCGGCTGAAAGGTTTACCCTTTTACTTAAACACAGGCCTCTGATAGATAAAGACGCCTCCGGCTTTTTCGACCTTCAGCTTTCGGGGCATGTGCATAAAGGCCAGATCTTTCCATTCAGTCTGGTGACGGGTTTATACTATCATCCTGTACAGGCCGGTTTTGCTTACCTTGCCCATAATTCTCATCTGTATGTCAGCAGGGGGTCGGGCACTTGGGGGCCGCCGATCCGCTTTCTATCGCCGCCTGAGGTGACCCTGATCGAACTTGTTCATGAGGAATGATCGAAAACACCTGCACTGCGTGGTGTATAATAGTTTGTGAATTGCGTGGGATGACAGTTTGGAAACAACAAAGATCAGAGATTTTATAAGCGACCTTCAGGACTTTTACATCCTTTCCGTCAAGGGTTTGGCAGGTGTCGTGAAAAGACCCTTTTATTTTAAGGACCTTGTTGAACAGATGGACTATGCCGGCGCGGGATCGTTTCTAATAGTCTTCCTCGTTTCATTGTTTATAGGTATGGCGCTTTCTCTTCAGCTGGCCGCTGAACTTTCCGGCCTGGGACTTAAGATGTATACGGGCAAGATTGTGGGTATTTCGATTATCAGAGAGATAGGCCCTGTTGCGGCGGCGCTCGTTTTCGCCGGAAGGGTGGGCTCCGGGATTGCCTCTGAATTAGGTTCCATGATACTCGGGCATCAGGTGGACTCGCTCAGGGTGTTTGGTCTGGACCCGATAAAAAAGCTTGTGACGCCCAGGATATTGAGTTCCGTAATAATGCTGCCGGTCCTTACGCTTATCGGTGACGCGGTGTCGCTTTTCGGGGGCTATTATATAGCGGTATTTGTGAGTTATCAGAGCGGAACTTTTTACTGGAGCTCGGTCAGGGATATCCTGACCTTTGAGAATGTGTTTGCCGGTGCGGCCAAACCGTTCATTTTCGGTTATCTGATAGCGAGCATAAGCTGTTACACGGGACTCTCGACAAAGGGAGGATCAAAGGGACTGAGGACTTCTACTACGAGGGCGGTCGTCACTTCAATTGTGATGATTATTGTCTCTGATTTTGTTCTTACGAGGATATTGCTTTACATATTGGGCTTTTCCGTATGATTATATTTGAAGAGGTTTGTTTTGCCTATGGAACGCGTGAGGTATTGAAACGCGTGAACTTTGTGATAAAAGAAAATGAACGGGTGGCGATTCTCGGGGGGAGCGGAGAGGGTAAAACTACAATACTGAAACTGATATTGGGGCTTATTAAACCTGATGCAGGAAAAATAATCGTTTACGGTGAAGATATCGCGGGCAAGAGCGAAGACGAACTGAGGAAAATAAGGATGAAGTTCAGCATGGTCTTCCAGGAAGGGGCGCTCTTTGATTCCCTGGATGTTAAGGAGAATGTGGCGTTCTGTTTAAGGGAATATTCAAGGCTGTCGGAAGAGGAGATAGACCGGAAAGTTGGGGAGATGCTCAGGGTTGTGGGTGTGGAGGAGGCAATCGATTTTATGCCCGATGAACTGAGCGGCGGAATGCACAGGAGGGTTGCTATCGCAAGGTCACTTGTCGCTTTCGAACCGAGTATGTTCCTTTTCGATGAGGCGACGACAGGGCTTGACCCTATAAATGCTGATAATATATGCAGGCTTATTGTCGACTTATGCAAAAGCGGCAAAGGTCTTATCATTGTCACCCACAAGGTCTTCGATGCGTTAAAAGTGGCTGACAGGTTTATGTTCTTAAAAGAGGGCGAGATAATATTTGACGGCGGCAAAGACGGACTTTTGCGTTCGGATGTCCCGGACATTAAAAAGTTTACAGACGAATTGAGCGCAAATATTGCTCAATAGCGTCTAATAAAGTCATAGGAATGAAGACATTTATTATAAAATCCCTCCTAAACTCCCTTTGCCAAATCCCGAAAGCTTTCGGGACTCTTTGGCAAAGGGGAGGGGAGATTTTTCACTAATGATGCCTTACTTATGGACCCATTCAGGAGGCTTAAATGTTTGACATGAAAAAACAGCTTGCGTGGTCGAAACTCAAGGTCGGCCTGGTAATTACTCTTGCCCTTTTATTGCTGTTTCTGACGGTTTTTTTTGCGGGCGGCATCAAGAACATATTTACGCCCGAGATCCGGATAAAGGCCCAGATTAAGGACGTAAGGGGTTTAAGAGCGGGCTCGCCGGTCTGGTATTCCGGAGTCGAAATAGGCAAGGTAGAAAATATAGAACTTAACCCGGAATACGGTACATTGGTCACAATTTCTATCAACAGGGATGCGGCGAGATTAATCAACAAGGACGTCAAGGCCACCATTCTTACCCTGGGACTTCTGGGTGACAAGTATGTGGAATTAAGCAACGGCTCTCCTCAGGCCGGACCTATCAAACCGGGGGATATGATCAAAGGCGCTACACAGATTGAGCTTCAGGACATAGTGAATGCAAGTGCAAAGTCTATTCAGAAGATAACCGAGGTCCTGGACAAGTTCACGGGATTCCTTGAAAATGTTGAAACCCATAAAGGCACTATAGCAAAGCTTTTTACGGACCCTGCGGTCTACGACAATCTGAAAAATGCGACCCTGAGCCTTTCTCTGATCTTGAAGGACTTCAGGGAGTCCAAGGGGACGATGAAGATGCTTGTGGAGGACCCTTCGCTCTATAACAAAATGCTGCGTACGGCGTCATCGATGGAGGAGTTCAGCAAAAAGGTGAACGAGGGGCAGGGGACACTGATGAAGCTTGCCCAGGACCCGTCATTGTATGAAAACCTGAATACCGCCTCAAAACAACTCTCTTCAATCCTGGAGAGAATTGACGCGGGCGAAGGCGCTGCCGGAAGCCTGATCAGGGACAAAGAGTTGACCAAAGATATGAAGGAAACACTGACGGACCTGAAGAGTTCCGTATCAGAGTTCAAGGATCTCATTAAAGACATCAGGGAGCATCCAAAAAGGTATCTCAAATTAAGTATATTTTGATTACGGTAAGAGTAAATGCCCAATATTTATATCTTTCCGGGATGTCTGATTTAAAATGAACCATGCGTAACATATTGATTGTCTCTGATAATTCGAGGGAGATATCCTCATTATTTAAATCAGGCGGCAAAAAGGATTCGAGCCAAGGCATAGTTATAGATACTGACCCGGACAGCCCGCTGAAATACGATTTAGCCCTCCTTGATATCGACAGCGGCGATTGGGAGAAAAGGCTCTTGGAATTAAGGCAACGCATGCCCGTTATAGCCTTTTCAAAACCCGAAGTAAAAAAGGCCGTTGAGGCCATGAAACTGGGTGCTTCCGATTTCCTTGAAAAGCCGATCACGCCTGAAACCCTTGCTCACGTAATCAACAGGCACAAGAGGAGGATACTTAATCACGATAACGGGTTTGACGAAACCAAGGGAACAAGTGCGTTGATGCAGGAGGTCTTTGGTTTGATCAAAAAGGCCGCTGCAAGTGAGAGTAATGTCCTGATCACCGGGGAGAGCGGTACAGGGAAAGAGCTCGTTGCTCGGGCTATTCATAAATGGAGTCCCAGAAAGGGGATGTCTTTCGGCGTCATCAATTGCAGCGCGATCCCCGACGGCCTCCTCGAATCTGAACTCTTCGGTTTTGAGAAAGGCTCCTTTACCGGCGCCAATTATACAAAAAAGGGCCTTCTTGAATTTGCCGGCGGCGGTACGGTGTTCTTTGATGAGATCGGGGACGTGTCACCTTTGTTCCAGGTAAAAGTTCTAAGGGTGCTGCAGGAAGGCGAAGTGATGAGGATAGGGGGTACGCGGCAGATCAAAGTTGATCTGAGAATTATCTCTGCTACGAACAGAGACCTTGATATCGCCTGCAAGAGGGGTATGTTCCGTGAAGATCTTTTTTACAGGCTTAACGTCATAAATATCCATCTGCCGCCCCTGAGAGACAGGACCGAGGACATTCCAATTTTAATAGAGCACTTTTTGAAGAAACACGCCCACAAGAGGAAAGATCTGTTGATCAAAGGCATCAGCGAAGAAGCTTTGAATATCCTGAAAAACTATGTATATCCGGGCAATATAAGGGAGCTTGAGAATATTATCGAGCATGCGATATCTTTTGCGAACAGTCCGGAGATACTGCCCGCTGACCTGCCCCATCACTTCCTCAAATACCGCTTCCAGAGAGTCGGCCCTTCACCGAAATTGAAGGAGGCGCTCAGGAGCGTCGAAAAAGAATTGATACGCTCTGCCCTTCAAAAATCCGGCGGAAATATCTCAAAGGCTGCTGTTGCACTCGGTATACACAGGCAGCAACTCCAGAGGACATTGAAAAGAATAAGAATAGAAACATAAAGTTTCGCTGCAACAATTGATTTCATGTCTAAAAAATCCTACTGGATCCGCATCTGTCTGTTTTTAATGCATCTCGAAGTTGCATTTTTCTTGCCTTAGTAGCAATTTTATCCAAATAAATCGCTAAGTTATATGATTGGCATACATATTGCTTTCTACTAAACGTTATAAAGATATGAAGTAATGAGCATATGAATACTGAGAGAACTATAGACAGAGATAGCAAAGAGAAACTGTATGTTCAGATTTATTCCATTATAAGAGAGAAAATAGAAGGGGGTGAATGGCCTGCCGGGACACAGATACCTACTGAAGATGATCTGTGCAAATCTTACGATGTCAGCAAGGTGACTGTGCGGGAAGCTGTCCAGGAACTGGTAAGGGAAGGATATCTTAGAAGACAGCAGGGCAAGGGAACATTTGTTCTGTACTCTCTGCCGAACCCTGGTCCCGTGATGAGAACGAGATTGACGGACGTCACGAACGGAAAAGGGATGACGGTCAGAAGAGAAATACTGGAAAGGGGCTTAAGGGACCCCTCACGGGGTATAAAGGAAATACTTAAGACAGCGGACAGGATACATTATGTCCTTTGCAAGAAATATACAGGCGGCGGCCCATCTATTATTGAAGGGTTTTTTTTGCCCGCAGGTAAGTTTCTTGCCATAGACGACGAGGACATTCTGTACAAATCATTTCTTGACCTGATAGACGAAAAAGGTACAAAAAAAATATCAAGAGTCGTGCAGACTTCCGAGATATCCGCCGCAAAAAAGGCTGCAGCGGTCAGTGGGAGGAGAAAGGATGGCCCGCATTCAATGGTAGTCGGCAGGATTTTTATTGGCGCGGACGGAAATCCCGTTGCCTATTCAAGATGCATACTAAACGCCGGTGACAAGGTCCGGATGGAATTCGAAAGGATCAAATGATTTAATTAAAACTGAATAAGGGTTGGTTTAAAAAGCTTGGCAGAGCTTTTTATCCTGAAAGGGCCTCTTTTTTGGAGGCCCTTTTTATTGCGATGGAATATAATTATAATAATAACAGTTTGACACTCAAAATCATTCCTGCTGTCAAATTAAACAGTCATAGGAACGGTATAAAGAATAGAAATCTATGAAAAAGTTTCCCTTTTTACATCTTATCCTCTTTATTCTTACCATAATGTCAACGCTCTTTGTCGGAGCGATGCAGACGGGTGCGGATGTTTTTGCAGAACCTGAAAAAATTTACAAAGGCGTTCCTTTTTCTTTGACTCTGATGGTGATCCTCCTGAGTCATGAATTATCTCACTATTTTACATCGAGGAGACACGGGGTAAAGGCCACCCTCCCGTATTTTATTCCCGCCCCTACGATCATCGGTACCTTCGGGGCGTTTATTAAAATGAAATCTCCGATTGTTACGCGCGAGGCGCTGATAGACATAGGGGCGTCCGGCCCCATCGCGGGGTTCATTATCTCGGTCATCGCCGCAATAGTCGGTCTCCAGCTGTCTCATATAGTACCGGTGACTCAGGCAAACGGCACACTGGACCTCGGTGATTCAATCCTCTTTTCTTTTCTGTCTCAAATAATATTGGGCGCAACTCCGTCCGGTTCGGATATACTGTTGCATCCCGTTGCTTTTGCGGGATGGATCGGACTTTTTGTGACCTCTATCAATCTTATACCTGTCGGACAGCTGGATGGAGGACATATCGCTTATGCCCTCCTCGGAGAAAAAAATATCCGTCTTTCAATCTTCTTGATTTTTATGATGATATTGCTCGGCTTGTTGTCGTGGGAAGGGTGGTTTGTATGGTCCGTGTTATTGCTGATCCTCGGTCTGAGGCATCCCCCTGTAATTTATTGGAAAGCCCCATTGGGAGGGAAGCGAAAATTTATCGGGTGGCTCGCACTTGTTATATTCATTGTTACTTTCATCCCGGCGCCTTTTAAGATATTGTAAGATTGTGCGGATGTAATCCTTCATTAACTTCCCCTTCCCCCTCTTAACCTAAGAGGAGGTTTATTCCTCCCCTTAAGGTAAGGGGAGGTAAGGAGGGGTTATGCTATGCCACACTTCCCTGAAGGATTACGTTGCGTGCAATTATTTGCTTTTAAATACATTCAAAATCCGTGGTATACTATAAAACTTAGACTAAAGACTCCTATAGTGTTATGAACATCGGTATTTGAGCGGGGAATGCCGTTTCCTTTGGAATTACTATCGTGGCTCAAAAATGAAGAAGAAAATAATCCACAAAGACTATTTGACTGAAGAATAAAATCTTTCACCGGGAAGGAGATTTTCAATGAAAGTTATACTGAGAGAAGATGTTAAAAGTATCGGAGATATGGGACAGATTATCGATGTGGCCGACGGATTTGCAAGGAATTATCTGGTGCCGAAGGGGCTTGCCGTCGAAGCCAATGTAAAGAATATAAAATCCCTGGAACACGAAAAGAAGGTTATACAGGAGAAGGCCAAAAAGATTAAAAATCAGGCGCAGGACTTTGCCGGCAAGATTTCGGGCACGACTGTTGTAATTAAGGCAAAGGCCGGCGAGGAAGGGAAGCTTTTCGGTTCTGTGACGACCATGGATATTGCGGAACAGTTGAAAAACGATGGGATTGATATAGACAGGAAGAAGATTTCCCTTGAGGAGCCGATAAAAAGGCTTGGTTCATATTCTGTCAAAGTGAGGGTCCATCCCGAGATATCGGCAGAGGTTAACGTACAGGTTGTCGAAGAATAGAATGATTACCTAAACTTGCGGAAACTGCGAAGTCCCGAAAGCTTTCGGGAAAAAACCCGTACGAAGAGACGAAATTTAATTATGATACACATTGCAAATTTAACCTGCAGTGCTTTTTGGACAAGGACCCGCCCGGGCCAAGGTGAGTGCAACAAGGTGTCTCTAAATAGAGCTTTTTCATCACATCTGCCATTCACAGAATGGGAGCAGATTCTGCAAGTAGTGGATTTATAAACGGGAATGAAAGATACCGATCTTCATCTTAATAAACTTCCTCCCCAGAATATTGAGGCTGAACAGTCTATCCTGGGCGCCGTCTTAATTGACAACAACGCTCTGCCCAAGACTCTCGAGATCCTCGATCCCGAGGATTTCTATAAGCTGTCGAACAGGAAGATCTTTTATGCCATGACGGAACTTTTTGATAAGAATGAGCCTATAGATCTTATAACACTTACTGACTATCTTAGAAAGAAGGACGAATTAGAGGCCGTCGGCGGCATTTCTTATCTGTCATCGATGGTGAACATGACCCCGACCGCGGCAAATGTTAAATACCATTCCCACATCGTAAGGGAAAAGGCATTGCTGAGAGGTCTTTTGAGATCGG
This sequence comes from Thermodesulfovibrionales bacterium, assembly GCA_963716185.1. Lineage (GTDB taxonomy): Bacteria > Nitrospirota > Thermodesulfovibrionia > Thermodesulfovibrionales > SM23-35 > CAVZMO01. The sequence continues at coordinate 814,561 of OY970295.1, read as the reverse complement.
CAAACGAGATTGCGGGCAAGGTGTATGAGGACAATCTTGATGCAGAGGACCTTGTCGACTATGCAGAGAAGTCAATCTTCGACATCTCGGACAAAAGAGTTAAAGCCTCATTCGTGTCCCTGAAGGAGGTCATCAAAGGCAGTTTCGAGATGATCGAGCATCTCTATGATAAAAAAGAAACGGTGACCGGGGTGCCTTCGGGATTCAAGGACCTTGATGACCTTACAACAGGTTTCCAGAAAGGGGACCTTGTCGTGATCGGTGGAAGGCCTTCTATGGGGAAAACAGCCTTTACACTCAATGTCGCCCAGCACGTCGGGCTTGAAATGCGAGAGCCTGTCGCCATATTCAGCCTCGAGATGTCAAAGGAGCAGCTTGCTTTAAGGATGCTGTGTTCCGAGGCGATGGTGAACTCGAACAGCATCAGAAAGGGTTTTATAAAAAAAGAGGACTGGCACAAACTGACGAGCGCGGCGAGCAACCTTACAGGTGCGCCCGTATTTATAGATGATTCATCTGCTATTACCGTCCTTGAGCTGAGGGCAAAGGCGAGACGTTTAAAAATGGAGCACGGACTGAGCCTCGTGATAGTCGATTATCTTCAGCTGATGAAGGGGAAGGGAAGTTTTGAAAGGCGTGAACAGGAGATATCGGATATATCCCGCTCGCTCAAAGGACTGGCAAAGGAATTACATGTTCCCGTCATTGCCGTGAGCCAGCTCAATAGAAGTGTTGAGTCGCGCAGACCTCCAAAACCCATGTTGGCGGACCTCAGGGAGTCCGGCGCCATTGAACAGGATGCGGATGTTATACTTTTTCTCTACAGGGATGAAGTCTATAATAAAGATAACCCGGCCAATAAGGGAAAAGCAGAAGTTGACATTGCCAAACAAAGAAATGGTCCTGCCGGCGTCACGGTTCATTTAGCATATATTTCTCATTGCACGAGGTTTATGAACATGACCGACAGGGCCTATGAGAATATCGGGGAGGAAGATTTTTGAAGAGGTCTCCGGCTGTTGCGGGGCAATTTTATTATGAGAATCCGGCTAAACTGGCCGAACAGGTCGAGCACTATGTAGACAAGAACGCCAGGAAGGAAAGGGTCATAGGGATGGTTTCTCCGCACGCGGGATTAATGTATTCAGGCCCGGTGGCCGGGGCTGTTTACTCGGCAATAGATTTTCCCGATACTTTTGTTCTGGTCGGACCAAATCATACAGGGTTTGGGGAACGCATATCACTGATGGAGTCCGGCGAATGGGAGATACCTACAGGGAGATTCAATATCGATGAGCAGATTTCCTATAAAATTGCGATGAATGTCCCTATTGTAACCAAAGATGCAAAGGCTCATATGTTTGAACATTCACTCGAGGTGCAGCTTCCCTTCATTTCGTTTTTTTCCGGTCATGTCAAGATCGTACCCATTATTATGCTCTCTGCTTCCGTCGAAGAGTGCAGGCTGCTCGGAGAGGGCATAGCTAAGGCCGTGAAAGCTGTGGGTTATCCTGTAGTTGTCGCGGCGAGTTCGGACATGAGCCATTACGTGCCCGACAATGTCGCAAGGCAGAAAGACGGAAAAGCTATCGACAGGATACTGTCTCTTGACCCCGAAGGTCTCTACGAAATTGTGGTCAGAGAGAGGATATCCATGTGCGGATATTTGCCTGTAACTACTTTATTATTTGCCGCAAAGGCCCTCGGCGCCCGGTCTGCAAGACTCGTGAAGTATTCTACATCCGCAGAGGTGAGCGGAGATTATGACCGTGTTGTCGGCTACGCAGGCATTGTGCTGAGATGAAGCCCCGTACCCTCCGGTTTTTTTGAGATATATGGATAATAATAACAGGAGATACAAGCGGTATGCGGTTGCGGGGATTCACGGAAATGTACTCTATACGTCCGACCTTGAAGTTCTGAATATCAGTATCAGCGGCGCGGCAGTGGAGACAAGAAGAAGGCTTGAATTAAATAGAGGATATACCTTTAAGATAAAGTACAAAGATAAGTATTTGACCTTAAGAGGCTGTGTCGTGTGGGCAACTCTTTTTTCTAAAGAAGACAAGGATTCAAAAAATGTTGTTCCTGTTTACAAGGCCGGTATAAAATTTGTCGAGACCCTGAGTGAAAAGACAGACATGCTCCTGAATTTCATCGAGGAAAATAAAATTAAAATGATCGAAAACAGGTCTATGGGGATGAGGTTTAAGGTTGCGGGCGTAAGGGACATGAAGCTTGATTTCCCGTATTCATATACCGTAAAAAAATTGAGCCAGGGAGGAATGCTGATAGAAACCGAATATTGTCTTGACCTTAATTCCCGCCATGACATTGAACTTTACCTCGGTGAACATGAGTTAAATATTGAGGGAAGGGTGGCCAATTGTGAAGAGAACCTTTCAGACGGTGTGGCAAAATATGATGCCGGAATAGAGTTTATTACCATGTCGGATGAAGACAGGGGGATACTGAAAGATTTCCTTAATACTCTTGATTAATGTATAATATTGTCTTTCCACTCTTAATTATGTTAAATTAAAAAACTTTGGAGGTAAGAATGTACGCAATAATCGAAAATGGCGGAAAACAATATAGAGTTTCTCCCGGCGAGACAATAAAGGTGGAGAAACTTACTGCGGATACGGGTACCGATGTCACTCTTGATAAAGTGCTTATGATTCAAAAAGAGGGTACCGGTATCTATGGGTCTCCTTATGTGGGCGGGGCAAAGGTTATAGCATCAGTGGAAGGTATGGGGAAAGGACGCAAAGTAATCGTTCACAAACAGAGGCCCCGGAAGGTATACAGGAAAACAAACGGACACAGGCAGCTTTATACGGCCCTAAAAATTAAAGAAATAGTTTTCGGAGGATAGATATGGCGCATAAGAAAGGTGTGGGCAGTTCAAGGAACGGCAGGGACAGCGAGTCGAAACGCCTGGGGATTAAGAGGTTCGGCGGACAGTTTGTCCGGGCCGGCAGCATACTTGTCAGACAGAGGGGCACAAAGTTTCATCCTGGCATGAATGTGGGCAGGGGCTCTGATGATACGCTCTTTGCCAAAGTCGATGGCGTAGTGAACTTTGAACGGAAGGACAGGACGAGATTGCAGATAAGCGTTTATCCGCCTGCGCAATAGAGAAGAGAATATTTGAAGATATGGAAGGCGGGCTCATGCCCGCCTTTTTTGTTGTTGTGGCTATTATAGTGTCTCACAAATGACTGGTGTTATGTACATGCATAAAAGGAATGTCATTCCCGCAAGCGAAGCGCGTCGGGAATCCTTCTGAGAAGCCCGGAAAGATTCCGGACGAGCCGGAATGACAAAGTGAAGCCAATATTGAGCTTACTAATCACATTTGATAACACCATTTGTTTGCGGGACGCTGTACTAGCATTAAAATCTTATTCTGAGTGGGTTGCCGCAAACTCCCCTCCTTGGTAAGGAGGGGTCGGGGTGGTTGTCCGATTACGGCTTACCACCCCTTAATCCCCTCCTAAAATAGGAGGGGAGTTTGTAGAACTTGGGCGCGTTTTCTTTTACACGTATGAGACGGAAAAGCCAGCTTTTTCTTCTCACTTCGTTGGGGGATAATTTATAATGCAATTTATTGACTATGTTAAGATCTACGTAAAGGCAGGAGACGGCGGCAGGGGCTGCGTCAGTTTCAGGAGGGAGAAGTATGTCCCGAGGGGCGGTCCTGACGGCGGAGACGGGGGAAGGGGAGGGCACATCGTATTTAAGGCGACTGATGCTTTGAATACGCTTCTTGACCATATATACCATCGTGAATATAGAGCTCAGAAGGGTCAGCACGGCATGGGCAAAAAAATGCACGGTAAGAATGGAGAGGACCTTATTATCCCTCTGCCCCTGGGCACCTTAATAAAAGATGCCGAAACAAAAGAGGTTATCGCAGACCTTGATAGCGATGGCAAGGAGGCTATATTTGTTAAGGGCGGGAGGGGAGGACTCGGCAATTCCCACTTTGCTACACCTACCAGGCAGGCCCCCAGATACGCGCAGCCGGGCGAGGAAGGCGAAGAAAGATGGCTGATCCTTGAACTGAAGCTTCTTGCCGACATCGGGTTGATCGGTCTTCCTAATGCAGGGAAGTCCACTCTTTTGTCTGTGATATCTTCAGCGAGACCAAAGGTTGCAGATTATCCGTTTACCACGCTGAGGCCCATGCTCGGGGTTGTCAAACTTGAAGATTATCGAAGTTTTGTTGTTGCCGATATCCCGGGGCTCATCGAGGGCGCTCACAGAGGTGTCGGTCTCGGCTTTCAGTTCTTAAGACATGTCGAGCGAACATCGATGCTCCTCCACCTTGTTGATATTTCGGAGACGACTGAGGGTGATCCTGTAGAAAATTTCGAAAAGATCAATAAAGAGCTTGAACTATACAGCCCCGAACTTGTCAGTAAGCCCCAGGCAGTTGCGGGGACGAAGCTCGATGTTGCGGGTAGCAAGGATAGGCTTGATAGGCTCGAAGGATATTGTAAAATTAATGGGATAGATTTTTTCCCTGTGTCCGCTGTAACGGGCAGCGGAATTAAAAAACTTTTGGGTTATCTTTCTGTCAAGCTGAAAGAAACCAAAGAGAGAAAGAAATGAAGAAAAAACCTCTCAAGCCGTTCGTGCCGGTTGAGAGGCGGGAGACCATCCGGCAGAAGATAATGGCCTTGCTCGAATCCCGAAAGCGTTCGGGACTGTCTGCGAAAGACATATCTGTTGAAGCCGGTATTTCCGAGAAAGAGGCATACGACCATCTTGAGCATATCCAGCGGACTATCAATAAAGGCAGTCACACATTTATAGTCAAACCTGCAATATGCAAAAAATGCGGTTTCGTTTTTAGAAAGAGGGAGAGACTGAACAAACCGGGCAGGTGCCCAGTCTGCCGGAACGAATCGATCCACGAACCCTTGTTTTCCATCGAAAACAAATAGCCTGTTTAGTGTATGTTTCATAAACTCAATCAGTTTCCATTTTCTGTCATTCCGGCTTGTCCGGAATCTTTCTTTGCCTTCCTCCTTGCGGGTTCAGGTTTCCATAACCTGAACCCTATCTCCAGCAATGAAAAGCTAAGGATGCATCTGCACGAAATAGCCGGGTTCGCAATATAAAAGTTAAGGAGCATGTTGCAAACATGCTCCCGCAGATATGCCCTCCCTTGATGGGAGGGGTAAGGGGAGGGTGGTCAACTATCGCGTTTATGGACATGCTCCATTTAAAGTCTGTGTATAAATTACAATTTAAGCAACTCTGTCATCCTATAGCCTCTCTCGTCATTTTCTCGGCTACTTCGAATATGGCCTTTTTGCCTTCTTCAGTCCTCGCCTCGATATAAAATCTTACCTTCGGCTCTGTCCCCGACGGTCTTATCATGAGCCATGAACCGTCATCAAAAACCAGCTTTGTTCCGTCTACCGTTATTACATTTTTGATCGTTCTTTTACGGCTGCCGATATCGACTACAGTTCCTGTCTTATAAGTCTCCCTGATTTTTGAAAGCCTTTTTAATAACGGTTCGCCGACAAGGGACCTGCCAACAGAAATACCGGAGCGTTCCGGATAATAATATCCGAACTCGTCCATCAAGGTTTTGAGATATTCGCCAAGGTTCTTATGCGTGACCGCCATTATCTCTACGGCGAGAAGCAGACCGAACAGCGCATCTTTTTCGAGGACATGGTTATATGCAGATATGCCGTCCGATTCTTCGAAGGCGACTATGGCCCTTTCGCCGGATGTTTTCAGCAGGTAGGGACGGAAGTTTTTGAAGCCGACCTTTGTTTCTCTCACAGGAATGCCGAGCCCTTCAGCGATGGCATTCACAAGGTTGCTTGTTGCTACTGATTTTGCCGAGACACCCGGTATTTTTTTATAGGTGTGAAGAAAATGGAGCGCTATCGCACCGAAGTAATTCATCGGTATCTGCACGCTGCCGTCGGAATGTCTGACACGGTCGCCATCGGGGTCCATGATAACACCCAGTTTAAATCCGGCCCTGCTCTCTTTCAAAACCTTCCGGACCCCCTGCATATTTTTCTCAGACGGCTCCGGAGCTATGCCGCCGAATAGAATATCATCTTCTGTCCTCAGATATTTGATTTTATCGCTGCTGCCGAGGATCTTCTCCATATATCCTCTCGTTGAACCGTGGACATTGTCAATGCAGATAATGCAGTCTTCTTTATTTATGAAATCGAGGATTTTTGTGAGATCGAGTGTTTTACGGTCCATTATGAATTTTCTGTAAAGGTCCGCCAGGTCTATTGTTTCGATGCAGTCAGGCTTTGCCGGCTGGAGCATGTCCGCTCTCTTCATTTTCCTGTTTGCAATCTCTTCTATAACGGCGGTAATTTCCGGTCCCGCGGGCCCCCCGTCGGAGGGGTTGAATTTAAAGCCCGCATAATTCGCAGGGTTGTGTGAAGGTGTGAGGTTGATCGAGCAGGCGGCATTCAACATCTCGATTCCTGCCGAAAATGCCGGAGTCGGAGCTTCACCTGCATACCAGGTACTGATCTTCTCTCTCTGAAGAAGTCCCAGCACTTCCATTGAGAAATCCGTGCCGAGAAACCGGTTATCGTGTCCTACAATGACTCCCCGTCTTTTTATTTCATCAAAACCCGATACCCCCATCGCCTGCATGACCGAAGGTTCATTGGCTTTAAACATCTCTATAATTGCGGAAGTTACGATCCTCACATTATTAAACGTGAAATCGTTGCCTATTTCACCTCTCCAGCCTGAAGTGCCGAATACGATCCTTGCCGGTGATGTATTTTCTCTTGCAAACTTTTCAATAAAAGACAGCAATCCCCTGTTTGTGGAAACATCCGACATTATTATCTTCCAGCAGGAAGAGGCATTTTCATATCCCTGAACCATGTTCCCTCCTAATAAATTTGTCTAAAAAAATACCTTGAAAACTTCGTCTATTTCCTTAAGAGTTTCTGTTATCCCCGCAGCCTCACCAGGTTTCAGGTCGACAAATTTTATATCCGATAATATCCCATATAACCCGTCAAATGCCTCTTTTACATTTAAGTCGTCATCCATATGTCCGGTGAAGGTCTTTCTTAAACTCTGCACCGTTTTCCCCGAAAAATCGGCTTTGTAAGAAGCTTGGTCTTTGATCTTTTTTGCAAGGCTCTTGAGCGATCTCAGTTTATCTATAACCATATTCAACTGTCTTTCCGAATAACTCATCCTCTCACGGTAATGTCCGTATATCAGGAAAAATCTTATCTCATCCATGCCAAGACCCAGTTTTTGCAAGGTGTCTGAATATAATATATTTCCCTTGCTTTTGGACATCTTCTGGCCCTTTACATAAAGGTGGTTGCAATGGAGCCAGAACCTCGACATAGGATATGGTCTTACTGATTCAAGGATTGCCAGTATATAATCATGATGCCTGAAGAGGTTATCGATTCCGCCGCAATAAATCGAGAGCGTCTCGGAGAAATATTTGCTGATCATACTCGGGTCCTGAATGTTCCACGCGGGTCGTCCCCTGCCGATCTTCGTATCCCAGTAGTATTTATCGCCATCCTCGTACCCATGCCACAGAACAAAATCACCAAGATTCCACTGCATCCCCGGATACGTATCTTTATGGAACCGTCTCTTCTTCGAAGGCCACTTTGACATGTCAAGGCCGTAGAGTTTTCCGAACCCGGGGAATTTCAAGGGGTCAAAATAAACATTTCCCCTGTCCCGGTATGCGATTTTAAGGCCGAGTAAATGCTCAATGATATCAACAGCCTCGTTGACACATTCGGAGGCCCTCGCAAGATAATCCGGGATTTTCATTCTTAAGAGCTTCATCTCGTCAAGAAACTCCCTGATGTTTTTTTCCGTAAGACGTTTGACGGTTGTTTTTTGCTTTTGGGCTTCTGCAATCGCTTTGTCCTCGATATCGGTGAGGTTCATTCCCCTCTTGACCGTACAGCCTGAATATTCCAGATATCGGGCGAGTATATCTTCGAACAAAAATGTCCTGAAATTGCCGATATGAGCCCTTTGGTATACAGAAGGTCCGCAGGTAAACATGGTGACCACTTTTTTATTGACCGGATGGAATACTTCTACCATTTTCCCCAGCGTATTAAAAAGTTTTAACAAGACTGATACCTCCTGCCTAACATTAAGAATGTAAAATTAAAGAATTCAGGTGTTGTGAAAGAATTTATTTTTCGATACCTTAGTGTACCTTAACTGATGGTTGATCGGAATGGTTTTTGAACAGAGCCAATAAAGATGATTCCAATAATTCATCGAGTCAAATAAATTTTTGAACAATATCTGAATTCTTTGGACTAATCTAATTTTAATGTTTTCCACTGTCCTTTATGAAATCTCAATGTCATGAGAATGCCCTGAATATTCATGGAAGTGACCATGGCGATCCACACACCGATGGCCCCGTAATTCAGGACAACGGCAAGGAAATAGGCGAGCGGCAGTCTGACCATCCACATCGCTATTACTATCACCCACATCGTCCCTTTTGTGTCTCCGGCCCCCTGGAGGCCGCCCGCCAAAGTCACACCTAATGCCATTAGAGGTTCGGATAACATGTTAATCCTCAGGTAGCGTGTTGTCTCTTCAAGGACCGCGGGATCTTTTGATATCGCAGAGGCGAAATTTTTTGCCCATACAAAGATTATCAGGGCCATAAGACTTATAAGGATTACCCCTGTGAGAGCTATTTTCCACCCTATCTTTTCGGCCCTGTCAGGATTATTGGCCCCCAGGTTTTGGCCAATGAGTACGGATGCTGCCATGTTAAGGGCAAAAGCAGGCATGTATATGATTGCCTCTATTCTCAGCCCGTTCGTTATGGACGCCAGGGCAGCGATGCTCTTATCGCCCAGCCTGGAGAGGATATTGTATAGGACGATGCTTCCCGCGTTCCAGGCTATCTGCAATAAAACTGCGGGCCAGCCGAGTTTTATAATCTTTTTTACAGTGACAGCGGACATGCGCCATGGTCTTGCATAGATTGATCTCCATAGGCCGGTGAGGAAGAAGGAAAGGCTGATTACCATGCCTGCCATGACAGAAATAGCTGATGAGAGTGCGATGCCGATGTATCCCATTTTTGGGAAAGGGAAAATACCGAAGACAAGTACAAAATTTCCTATGATATTTAGGACGCTGACTACGAACATGGTAAACAATGGTTTTTTCACCTCGCCGCTCGCCCGGAATATGGCATTCGAAATCAGCAGGATATAGTTCGGCCCGAGCGCCAGGGAAAAAATTCTTAGAAAATTCTCCGAGATCTCGCTTATTTTGGTCGGAAAACCTGCAATAGATATTACCTCTTTCGCAAAGAATAAACCGGTTGCCATGACTCCCAACGCGACTATTACGCTGAACAAAAGAGACTGTTTAGCCGTTTCCACAGCCGTCTCCGTATTGCCGGCGCCGATGGCTCTTGAGACCAGAGCTAATGTTCCGATACTGATGGCATTGGCGATGATAATGATGAGGAAATATAACTGACTCACGAAGCCGACGGCTGCCTGGACCTCGGGGCTGATAAACCCGGCCACGTAGACATCGGTCAATCCCACGAAGAAATTAAAGATCATGATGAGGAACATGGGCCATGAAATCTGCCAGATGTTTACCCAGAGATTTCCAATCGTAAGGTTGTTTGGCCGTGTTTTAAGTGAGTTATGCATGCTTCTGATAATTTTATCATAAAGGCGATTAAAGGCATCCGCGATTATTCCGGACCGTAACGCCATTACATTTATTTCCATTTTTGATAAAATCTTAAATACCGGGTGCCGGTTGGATAAAGGAGTTCCCAATTATATGTCTGACAAGACAGTCTATCTCAGGTGTGATAAATGCGGGGTGCTCAACAGAGTACCGGCGGACAAACTGGACAGCAATCCTAAATGCGGGAAATGCAAGAACTTTATAAAAATTCCAAAGACCCCGGTTGATCTGACGACCGCTAATTTTGACAGGGAGGTCCTTGGATGGCCCGGCACGGTGCTGGTTGAGTTCTGGACGCCTTGGTGTGGTTACTGCCGCGTAATGGCCCCGGTAGTGGATAAACTGGCGCGGGGGAAAGCCGGGGTATTAAAAGTAGTCAAGGTGAATCTTGACAATGAACCGTATCTTGGAGCCCGCTTCAGCATAAACGCAACACCCACATTTTATCTCTATCGGAACGGCAACAAACTGGGAGATATTTCGGGTGCCGTGCCAGAGGAGCAATTATATGCATGGATCGACTCTGTACTTCTGGCATAATCGAATATTGTTTCATGGTCATTCAGTGAGGGTGGAATCGGGTAACTTCCTCTCACCCCCTCTTAACTTAAGAGTCCCGAAAGCTTTCGGGATTAAGTTAAGGGGAGGTAAGGTGGGGTTATGATATGCTACGTGTGACTGATAAGGGGTTACATTATTTCATCGAGTTTCATTGATAGCAATGACTTTTTTGAAACATTTCAGCAGAGTACCGAAGCTCTCCAGAATCGCACCGGCTATGTGACTATCCGTATACATGTAATGATTTCCTATGAGGGATTTCAATCTTTCTATTTCAGAAATATCTTCTAATCCATAAGAAACGACATACGAGCTGTTCAATTTATTGTTGAGTTTATTATGCTCATCATAAACATACAAGGTCCCCCCGGTCATTCCGGCGCCGACATTGTAACCCACTTCGCCCAGAACAACCACTGTCCCCCTTGTCATGTATTCACAAGGATGATGTCCTGTTCCTTCAATAACTGCAGTAGCGCCGCTGTTCCGGACTCCGAACCTTTCTCCGGCCCTGCCGGCGCCGTAAAATTCTCCGCCTGTCGCTCCATAGAGCACAGTATTGCCGGCAATCACATGCTCGTGGCAATCTCTGATGTCCGGGGGTCTTATGATTATTTTTCCTCCGAACATTCCTTTCCCGACATAGTCGTTGGCATCTCCTATTAACGTGATGGAAAGACCTCTATGGTTGAAGGCGCCAAAACTCTGTCCCGCCGTACCTCTGAAGGTCAGCCGGAGAGTATCCGGGGGCAGACCGTTATCCCTGTATTGCAAGGATATATGATAGTTAAGTTTTGCCGGAATGCTTCTGTCAATGTTTCTGATGCTGTATTCTCTTTCGACGGGTTCTGCCTTCTGAATGTAAGGAAGCAGATCATGAACGAGCATATCGTTCATCGACGGCGAAGGATTATCGTTTCTCTTCCATGTGCATGTCCTGCGCGTTTCTTCAGGGTATCGTTCGAAAAATCCGTCGAGAACGATCTTTTTTGCGGCCTTCTCATTTCCGAGTCGGGTAGCAGAGAGCAGGTCGGTCCTGCCAATAATTTCTTCGAGGCTTTTAAACCCCATATCCGCCAGAATCTCGGTCACCTCCCGCGCAACGGCCTTGAAGTATGCCATAATGTCTTCAGGTCTGCCCTTAAACCTTTCCCTTAATTTTTTGTCCTGTGTGGCAACGCCTGTAGGACACGTATTGAGATGACACTGCCTCGCCATCACACAGCCGACGGCGACCATCGTCGCCGTGCCGAAGCCATACTCCTCTGCGCCCAGAAGCGCCGCAATAATCACATCCCTGCCGGTCCTGAACCCTCCGTCAACTCTTACGCGGACCCTTTCCCTAAGGCCATTTTCGATCAAAACCCTTTGAGTTTCTGCCAGCCCTGTTTCCCAATAATTGCCCGCGTTCTTAATCGAGCTTATGGACGCCGCGCCGGTGCCTCCTTCGCAACCGCATATCTGGACGATATCAGCATATGCCTTTGCGACCCCGGCCGCAACAGTACCGACACCTGTCTCTGAAACGAGTTTTACACAGACCATTGCTTTCGGGTTCGCTTCCTTGAGGTCATGTATTAATTGTGCAAGGTCTTCTATGGAATATATATCGTGATGGGGCGGAGGTGATATGAGAAGAATACCGGGTTTACAGTGTCTCAGGCCGGCGATATAATCTGTAACTTTGATTGCCGGAAGATGTCCGCCTTCTCCGGGTTTGGCGCCCTGGGCGATCTTTATCTCCAGCTCATTTGCCGATGCCAAATATGTAGGCGTGACACCGAACCTTCCCGATGCTACTTGCTTTATAGCGCTATTTTTTACAGTCCAGTACCTTACGGGGTCTTCCCCGCCTTCGCCGCTGTTGCTCCTGATCCCCAGTCTATTGCAAGCCTCTGCTATTGTTTCATGGGCCTCGGGCCCCAGAGAGCCGACTGACATTGCGCCGGAGAAGAACCGTTTAAGGATATATGCGGCCGGTTCAACTTCATCGAGGGGAAGGGGGCTGCCTTTTTTATAATCGAGAAGGTGCTTCACGAAAAAAGGCTGCTCGCTTGCCAGATGAGAAAATTTCTTATAGCTGTCGTATGCCGTATCTTTTAAAAAAGTTTTCATCGCGATTACATAAGGCGGAGACCAGGCATGATGTTCACCCCCCTTTCTGTATCGCAGACTACCTCCATAATCAAGTACGGACTTGGATGGTTCAAAGGCCGACGCGTGTCTTTTAAAAAGAGACTCTTCTACCTCAGCCATTCCGTCCGATTCGAGAGAAACAGGTGTCCCTCTGAAATATTCTTCGATAAAATCTCTGTTCAAACAGATTGTATCAAAGAGCTGGGCGCCGTAATAAGAATTGAGCGTGGAAATGCCCATTTTTGCTATGACTTTAAGAAGGCCCTCTTCCAGCGTCTTTTTATAATTAATGACCGCCTGTTCATATGGGATCTTAATTTCATTTTTGTCGCACAATTCTTTCAATGTGTGAAGAGCAAGATAAGGACAGACAGCAGACGCGTTATACCCGATAAGACACGCAATGTGATGCACGTCTCTCGCTTCTCCTGTTTCTATAATCAGGCTCGCCCTGTTCGACAACCCTTCTCTCTGCAGTGCCTTGAAAGATGCCGAAACGGCAAGGAGGCTCGGTATTGCGATCATGTCCTTCGAAATATCAATGTCGGAGAGGATTATTATTTCAGTGGCCTTCTTGACCGAATCGATTACTCTTCTCTGAAGGTTTCTGACCGCATGATAAACAGGTGACGCGCTGCCGGTTTTTGAGAACGTAACCGGTATTCTATCAACCTTCAGAATATTTTGTTCTGATATGCTTTTAATATGATTTTCGAGCAGTATTGGCGAGTCCAAATGCAACCGTCGGGCATGTTCAGGGGTTTCCCGCAGGAAATTTATCTTGTATCCCAGGTTCATTCTCGAAGACATGACTATCCTTTCCCTTATGTGATCGATTGGCGGGTTTGTTACCTGAGAAAAACGCTGCCTGAAGTACCGGAAAAGGAGCTGGGGCTTTTCCGATAAAGGGGGCAGCGGGGTATCATCGCCCATTGAATAGGTCATCTCTTTTCCCGATAACGCCATTTCTTTCAGAGAGGTTTGAATCTCTTCTTCGGTGTAGCCGAAGGCGATCTGCTTCCTGGTGATATCAGATAGGGAAGCCGGGACTTTAATTTCCGACTGATCGATTTTCAACAGGAACTTGTCTATCCATTCTCTGTAAGGCTTCTGCCCGGAGAGTTCCTTTAATATATCGTGAGTAAGTCTCAACTTTCCTTTTCTCATATCAACTGAGATGGTCTCGCCCGGACCCAATCTGCCCTTCTCCTTTATCTGCCTGCCGCCAAGGTCTAACATGCCTGTTTCAGAGCCCAGGACAAGCATGCCGTCTGCTGTTTCCGTATATCTGAGCGGCCTGAGCCCGTTGCGGTCGAGATGTGCTCCCACAGAATCTCCGTCTGTAAACACGATTGCTGCGGGGCCGTCCCAGGGTTTCATGAGAAAGGACTGGTATTCGAAAAAGGCCTCGACTCTGCCCCGCGTCGTTTCGTCAAAATCGCAGCATTCCAGTGCGGGGGGTACACACATGTTGATGGCGTGCTCGGGCGAGAACCCCGAAAGAATCAGAAGTTCCAGAATCCTGTCCAATGAGGCAGAGTCGCTCTCTTCGAAGGATATGAGAGGTGTTATTTTTTGTCCGTCCAGATCAGAGAGTGCTTCCTCTATTTCACTCTCGATGGAGACCATCCAGTTTCTGTTTCCCTGTATGGTATTAATCTCCCCGTTATGTGCGAGTACCCTGAAAGGCTGCGCCAGTGTCCAGTCAGGAGATGTATTCGTAGAAAACCTCTGATGGAAAATGCAGAAGGCGGATTCCAAATCTTTATCAACAAGGTCGGGATAAAACCGGTCGAGATTCGTTGCAACGAGCATTCCCTTGTATGCGATTGTCTTTGATGACAGGGAAACAATGTATGCTCTATTGTCATATTTTTTCTCGATTGCCCTTCTCGCGATAAAAAGTCTTTGTTCTTTCTTCTCATGGGAAATATTAAAAGTGTCGATGAAAAGCTGTCTTACCCGGGGTTTTGTCGTCAGTGCCGATATTCCGAGGGCATCGTCATTCGTCGGAACATCCCTCCAGCCGATTGTTCTGAGATCAAGCTCCTGCAGGATATTCTCAATCTCTTTTTCTATATCGTCATGCAGGAAAAAGAACCCAACCGAGAGATTGTTGATGTGTGATAGGTTGAAGCCGAGATGCTCTATCTTTTTCAGGAAAAACTTTTCCGGTATCTGAAAAAGGACGCCGGCCCCGTCTCCGGTCTTCCCGTCAGCGCCGACAGCACCCCTGTGCGTGAGGTTCTTAACGGCTTCAACCCCGTATTCAATTATATGATGGTTTTTAGCTCCCTTTATATTGCATACAAAGCCGATGCCGCAGGAGCCGGAACGGTGAGTATTAATATCCTTTGTTAGCCGAAATAATTTTTTGTTCATGTATCGCATGTAGAGAATTATAGTTGAATTTCAAGTTTAGAATAATCTTTCTCGACAGACAGGTCTATCTGAGATACCCTTCGATCAGGAAGTCCTCTCCAATCCGTCTTACTCTTGTATCCTTTATTTTATAGGCCACTTCGAGCTTTCTAAAGGTTTTTCCTCCTACTGCGGGAAAGGACTCTTTCCCCCCGATGATCATTGGCGCGATAAAGAACATTATCTTATCAACAATCCCGTCTTCGAGGGCGTGGGCATTTAGTGAAGAGCCTCCTTCTATCAGAACTGACGTAATGTCCATTCCTCCGATATTTTTCATCAAAAGCTTAAGATCTAGTATATCTTTAAAAAATATTAATTTAAAACCTGATTTTTGAAGATAATTTGCTTTAGAGTTGTTGAGCTTTGTAACAATAATTGTCTCCGGTGGGGTTCGCAGCACTCTAGCATCGAGAGGTATCTCGAGATTCGGATCGATAATAATCCTTATCGGATTTTTCCCTCCCTTTGTCCGGGCCGTGAGCTGCGGATTATCGGCCTTCACTGTTCCTATGGCGGTCATTATTGCGTCAACGCCGCTTCTTAAGCGGTGGACCAGCCTCCTCGCCCTTTCACCCGTAATCCATTTTGACTGGCCCTCCGGAGTTGCGATCTTGCCATCGAGGGTCATGGCTATCTTGAGCGTCACAAAAGGTTTCCCTGTAGTTATATGTTTTATGTAGGTTTCATTAAGTCTTTTTGCCTCATCCTCGAGAACGCCTGACACCACGTCTATCCCCGCCTTTTGAAGCTCCGTAACTCCTTTGCCCGAAACCCTCGGGTTCGGGTCTTTCATGGAAACAATTACTTTTTTTATGCCTGCATTTATGACAGATTTGGTGCATGGGGGTGTTCTTTTTTCCGTATGACAGCATGGTTCGAGATTTACATATAATTCAGCCCCCCGGGCTTGTTCACCGGCCTTTTCAATGGCCAGGGCTTCGGCATGTGGGGTTCCGGGGCTTCTGTGAAAATCTTCCGATATGATATGTCCGTTCTTAACAATGACAGCCCCCACCATCGGGTTCGGGCTTGTCATTCCCCGTGCCCTTGCCGCAAGCCTGAGCGCACGTTTTATATAAAACGTATCGTCCACGGATAATTAAAATACCACAAAAGACATTTGCATTTCGGTACGGCTGTTATTTTGCTTCTAACTCCCTATTTAATCTGTTATAATAATTTTAAAGGTCATTATGAGTCAATTATGGCAGACATTGATAGGTATTGCCGTCCTTATAACGGCAGGATTTATCGTCTCGCTGGTTATCGAGATGAAGAGAACATTCCACTCCCTAAATGATTTTTTAAAGACAAGAGAGGAGTCGCTTAAACCGACTCTTGAAGAGCTGCAACAGACGCTAAAAAGTTTGAGAAATGTCTCTAATGACCTCGGTGATATTACATCCGACATTAAAACCCTGTCGGGATCAGTGAGGGATGTGGGGCTGAATATTAAGCGCGTGAGCGGCGTAGTTGAAGATTTTACATCCTCGGGTTACATAAAGGCTTCAGGTGTAAAGGCCGGGATAAAGACAGGCCTTTTGGTTTTATTGAATAACTTATTTTCAAGAAAGGGAGGCGGACAATGAGAGAAGAAGAATGCGGATATAGCGCAGGAAGTATATTCCTTTCGTTTTTACTCGGCGGCATGGTAGGCGCGGGCTTTGCTTTGCTTCTGGCGCCCCAGTCAGGTCGTGAAACCAGACAGAAGATAAAAGAGCTTACAGAGGACGTGAAAGAGAAGGCGAAGGGTTATGTGGAAGATGTGAAAGAAAAAATAACCGGCGGCATTGACAAGGGCAAGGGATTCTACGAGGAAAAGAAGTCGATCATATCGACTGCCATCGAGGCCGGCAAGGAAGCGTACGAAAAAGAGAAAGAGAGGTTGTCTAAAGAACAGAATGCATGAAGTTTCCATAGCCCAGGGTTTACTCGAGATTGCAATAGATAGTTGTAAGAAACAAGGTTTTTCAGGTATTGAATTAATAAAGGTAAAGATAGGCAAGGCTTCCGGGGTCATGTCAGATTCCCTGCTTTTTGCCTTTGAGGCGCTTAAAACAGGGACCATCGCTGAGAAGGCTGTCCTGACAATAAACGAAATCCCTGTAAGCGGTTTTTGTAACAGCTGCAGCAAGAATTTTACTGTGGAAGAGGCTTATGTTTTGTCATGTCCTCTGTGCGGAAACAAATCATTTCGTATCGAGACGGGACGGGAATTAAATATCGATGAGATGGAGGTATTTTGATGAAGGTCAAGGTCGTGACGAATATTTTGGAGGCTAATGACAGGCTTGCCGCTGAAAATAAGAAGATGTTTGATGAGGCCGGTGTTTATGTGATGAATATTATGAGCGGCCCGGGAGCGGGTAAGACATCTCTAATAGAGAAGACCATTCAGGGTATCAACGGCAAAATAAAGATGGGCGTGATAGAGGGAGATATTGCGGGTACCGATGACGCACAGAGGATCGAAAAACTCGGTATCCCTGTTGTTCAGATAAATACCGGAGGCGCATGCCATCTGGATGCAAACATGATCAGAGAAGTGATGTATGAACTGCCGCTTAACGATCTTGACCTGCTTATAATAGAAAACGTGGGAAATCTCGTCTGTCCTGCTGAATTTAAGGTCGGCGAGGACATGAAGGTCATGCTTCTCAGTATAGCTGAAGGCCATGACAAACCCCTGAAATATCCGTTGATGTTTCAGGAATCGTCGGCTCTGGTTCTTAATAAGATCGATCTCCTGCCTTATACAAATGCGGATATCGGAAAGATGAAGAAGGATTCCTTGTCCCTAAACCCGCAATTGAAGATATTCGAGGTTTCGTGCAAGACGGGTGAAGGAATAAGTGAATGGACAAACTGGCTTCAGTCTCTGGTGAAGTAAAAAAGGGATTCAAGGATTCGAGAATTCAATAAAAACTCTTAAACTATCAACTCTCTTACCCCCGACCCTTCGGGTCCTCGATCTTTTATATAATTACCCGTTATGAGGATCTCAAAATTGGAGCTATATTATTCTGAAAATCTCCCCTCACCCCTCTTTGCCAAAGATGGGAGTTATTCCTCCCTTTGGCAAAGGGAGGTTGGGAGGGATTTTATAATTAATGTTGCTTTTATTCTGAGACGGTTAACAAATGCAGAGTATTCAAAAGCCTGCCGATGAACCAACGGCTCAAGATATCGGTTAAAGGCGTAGTGCAAGGGGTCGGATTCAGACCTTTTGTATACAACCTTGCCAGATCATTAAACCTCAAAGGGTTTGTCATTAACTCCTCCAGAGGAGTGACTATCGAGATAGAGGGAGAAAACAGTTCTGCCTTCATTGACAGGCTCAACAAGGAAGCGCCTCCACTTTCTCAGATCATGAGTGTTGACGTAATACCTATGACATATCACGGCTATCGAGATTTTGGGATAAGAGAAAGTGAAGACGAAGGTAGTTTTACCCTGGTATCGGCGGATGTATCGATATGTGAAGATTGTCTCAGCGAAATGCTGAATAAAGAAGACAGGCGTTACCTTTACCCGTTCATAAACTGCACAAACTGCGGGCCCAGATATACTATAACAAGATCGGTTCCCTATGACAGACCGAATACCACAATGTCTGTGTTTAATATGTGCCCTGACTGCAAAAAGGAATACTATAATCCGGAAGACAGGCGATTTCATGCACAGCCGATCGCATGCCCGGTATGCGGCCCGCACGTCGAGTTGATAATACCCCCCCGTCCCCGCATCAGCAAGGGGGGGATTGAGGAGGGGCGCATCTCCCTTAGTAAAAGGCGTATGCATAGTAAGAATCCGATAAGGGAAACTGTCCGGCTTTTGAAAGAAGGAATGATCGTAGCTGTTAAGGGGTTGGGTGGTTTCCACATCGCATGCGGCGCTCTAAATGATGAGGCTGTGAAAAGGCTGAGATTAAAAAAGAGGAGGAGCAATAAACCTTTTGCCCTTATGGCCCCCGATGTTAAAACGATAAGAAAATTCTGTGAGGTGTCTGAGGAAGAAGAGAAGATTTTAATCTCCAACAGAAGACCAATAGTATTGTTAAAGAAATTAAAGAATAATCTGCCCGAAGAGATTTCACCCAAAAATAATTATGTCGGCTTCATGCTCCCTTATACCCCTTTGCACTATTTGCTGTTTTATTATCCTACCCCTTTTACACCTCCCATTGACAAGGAGGGGATAGTGGGGGCGAATTTCGACGCCCTTGTGATGACAAGCGGCAATATTTCCGAAGAGCCGATAGTTGTCGACAACGAAGAAGCTGTTTCTAAACTTTCGGGTATTGCCGACGCATTTCTTGTCCATAACAGGGACATCTTTATGCGTGTAGACGATTCGGTTGTGAGGGTGAATAATTTCGAAGTTATGACCACCCCTGGCCCCCCCTTACATAATGAGGGGAGTACGCCTTCCGCCGGGGGACAAAGGGGTGTTACTAAAGGTCGCTCATCATTGTCCTTCATCCGCCGCTCAAGGGGGTATGTGCCTGATCCTGTTCCACTTCACGATGACGGTCCCGAGGTTCTCGGTTGCGGTGCTGATCTCAAGAACGTATTTACTCTCACAAAAGGGAGTTTCGCCATTCCAAGCCAGCACATAGGCGACATGGAAAACTATGAGACGCTGCTGTTTTTCGAGGAGAGTTTGAAGAACCTCAAAGATGTATACAGGGTAAATCCCCAGGTCCTTGCTTATGATCTTCATCCGATGTATTTATCTACGCAATGGGCTTTGAGGCAGGACGGCATAAAAAAGATCGGCATTCAGCACCACTATGCCCATGTTGCCTCTGTTATGGCTGAGAAGGGCATTAAGGAGAAGGTTATAGGGGTTTCCTTTGACGGCACCGGCTACGGCGTCGACGGCAATCTCTGGGGCGCGGAATTCTTGATCGCCGATATAAAAGGGTTTAAAAGGGCATGCCATTTTAAATACATTCCACTTCCGGGTGGAGAGGTCGCTGTGAGGGAGCCGTGGAGGATAGCTGTAAGTTATATCCGGGATGCAGCCGGAGATGAGGCGATAACTTACCTCAAATCTATCGGCTTTTTTGAAAAGCACGGTCATAACAGGATTAAAGATATATTAAAGATCGTTGATAACAAGCAGTTTTCGCCGTTGTCATCAGGCGCGGGTAGGCTGTTTGACGGAATATCCGCAATGGTCGGCATATGCGATAAGAATACATTCGAGGGAGAGGCTGCAATAGCGCTTGAAGCCGCAGCGGCAACCGGAATCTCCGAAGATTATCCCATCGATATAAAATTCAGAGATACCATGGAGGTCGGATTTTCTCACACCGTTTTAGCAATTATAAAAGACCTGGTAAAAGGTGAAGACAAAAGTGTTATTTCATCAAAATTCCATAATACCATTGTTACCGCCACTGTCAGGGTCGTAGAGAAACTTTCGTCCCTGTACTCTATAAAAGATGTTGTCTTGTGCGGCGGCGTTTTTCAAAATATGTATCTGCTGAGAAGGAGCACGGACATACTTCAGTCAAAAGGTCTGAAGGTCCATATACATGATAAAGTCCCGACAAATGATGCTGGAATATCCCTCGGCCAGGCATATATAATAAGAGAAAGGATCAAAGCAAGGATAGAGTGAAAAAATTCCAAGCTCGAAATACTAAATGCTCATAACATATGCGTATAGGCTGTCATTCCGGCTTGTCCGGAATCTTTCTTGTTCCCCCTTACAAAAGGGGGCCAGGGGGTTGTTTCGGAAGGATTCCCGACTCCCGAAAGCTTTCGGGATTGCGGGAATGACATGCGCATTTTATTTATAACGTTATGTTTAGAATTGGATATTAGAATTTAGGATTTGCTGTAACCTAAAAAATTAAGAGGAGAAACAAATGGAAGACATCGCTGGAAAAATAAAGGACCTTATGGGGTCTATCGGAAGACCCGTAAAGTTTATGGAAGTCTGCGGTACGCACACTGTGGCGATATTCAGGCACGGCATAAGAGATATCATTCCGAAAGAGATCAGCCTCCTGAGCGGGCCCGGATGTCCTGTGTGCGTAACACCGATAAAGGATGTGGATGCTGCCATTGTGATTGCGAGACGTGACGACTGCATCCTCTCTACATTCGGTGATATGATGAGGGTGCCGGGCAGCAATAAGCAATCTCTGTATCATGCACAGGCTGAAGGCGCTCACATCCGCATCGTCTATTCACCAATGGACGCATTGAAACTCGCGGTTGAAAATAAGGATAAAAATATTATATTTTTTGCGACAGGCTTTGAAACAACATCGCCGTCAATTGCCGGGACAATTCAGGAGGCAGAAAGACTGGGGGCCAAGAATTTTTATATTTATTCGGCACATAAGATAGTCCCGCCCGCACTTAAGGCCCTCCTTGATTCTCCGGATTTAAAAATCGACGGTTTTATTCTTCCGGGTCATGTGACCGTAATAATCGGCACCAAACCTTATGAGTTTATAGCGACCGATTACAAAATCGCCTCGGTTGTAACCGGGTTTGAAGCTGAAGATATCCTTCGGGCCATTATGATGCTCCTTGAGCAGATAGCCTCCGGCAGGGCGGCAGTTGAGATCCAGTACACCAGAGTCGTAAAACCGGAAGGCAACCAAAAGGCGGCGGCCTTGATCAATGAGTATTTCGAGCCGTGTGATGCAAACTGGCGGGGAATCGGCGTAATACCCGGGAGCGGACTGAAATTGAGAGAAAAGGTAAAGAACCGTGACGCCAATCTGGTATTCAATATCCGGGTCCCGGACGGGCAGGAGCCGAAAGGCTGCCAGTGCGGTCAGGTCCTCAGAGGACTCAAGATACCAACGGACTGCCGCCTCTTTGGAAAGGCCTGTACTCCTGAACACCCCGTAGGCGCATGTATGGTAAGCACAGAAGGAAGCTGCGCGGCTTATTACAAGTATTCGGGAGTGATCAAGCGATAATTTGCTCTCGGCAGATTTATATTTAGAGAAGATAGATTTTCAAAGATATCTCAATCAAGCCTGTTCGCAATGCGGTCTCTCTTCGTGCATGGAATTTATTGATGCAATAAAATCAGGAATTAAAAAACCTCGGGATTGTTCATTAATAAGCCGCAACCAGTCTTATGCTTTAGAGGCGATCAATAGAATTAAAGAATTGTGGCCTGAGGTGCCGGTTTTGACGCATCCGAGACCCGGCTTTGCCGGCGCTATAGAATTAAACGAACCTGCACCCAATTCCCTGCTGCTAATCTCAGGAAATAATGAATACACTGAACAGGTGCTTATGACTGTCCTGGGAACAACGACGTGCCCATTCTTTGTCTTATTTGTGGATACGGACGGTAATACGGTTGATATGTCGATGATTTATCAAACTCTGACAGCGGAGAGAATATGGAATTCATTGAAAGAAACAGGCATGGAGGAAAAAGTGATTGACAAGGTCCTGATGATCCCCGGGCTCGCCGCTTCTCTAAAGGAAGATATCGAGACCCTGACCGGGTGGAATGTCAGGGTTGGGCCGGTATGTGCCGCGGAGTTGCCGCTATTCCTTTCGGAAATATGGATTCCGCCTGATGAATGAGACAGATGGAGACTTACTAAAGAGTTCATGAGTACGATGACATCGTTGGAAAAATCCCTCCTGACCTCCCTTTTCCAAAGGGAGGGATTATACCCCTCTTTGGCAAAGAGGGGCGAGGGGAGATTTTTCGGAAATTGTCTGCTTTCTTATGTACTCTTTAGTAATAGAGCTCAATAGAGACTGATGGAAACTAAGTTTCAACGAGTCTCAATACTATATAACATTCTGAGGGATGTGTTAAAATGATTTGTAAATCCAAATCGGAGGATAAATCAATGGAGAGGATTCTTCTCGGGCACGGCAGCGGCGGCAAGTTGATGTATCGGTTAATCAGGGAGCATTTGGTCCCTAAATTCGAGCTTAAAACGCTGAACGACTCAGCTGTCCTTGACGACATGAATAAAGGACGTATTGCATTTACAACAGATTCTTATGTTGTTTCTCCCATATTTTTCCCGGGCGGCAATATCGGTGAACTCGCGGTTTATGGAACTGTGAACGACCTCTCTATGGTGGGAGCAAAACCTCTCTACATCATGGTCGGGCTTATTCTCGAAGAAGGGTTTCCTCTCGAAGATCTGAAAAAAATTCTTGCGTCCATGTCTGAAGCGGCAGAAAAGGCAGGAGTAAAGATAGTCGGCGGAGATACAAAAGTAGTAAACAAAGGCAAGGCCGACGGCATATTTATTAATACCTCAGGGGTAGGGATAATTCAAAAAGGGGTCGATGTTTCACCCTTAAATGTCAGACCGTCGGACAAGGTCATTCTCAGCGGTCCGATCGGCAACCACGGAGTCTCAATTATCGCGGAGAGGAACGGCCTCACTTTCAAACCGTCTGTTTTGAGTGATACGGCTCCGCTTAACGGCCTTGTCAGTGAGATGTTGAAGAAAACCAAAAAGATACACGCTATGAGAGACCCTACCAGGGGCGGCCTCGCAACAACACTGAAAGAGATTGCGGTGGATTCAGGGTATTGCATAATGATCGAAGAGCAGGCCGTACCCGTACCGCCGGGTGTCAGGGGCGCCTGCGAACTCCTCGGACTTGATCCGCTTTATGTTGCAAACGAAGGAATACTTATTGCAATTGCAAACCCTGATGTAGCTGAGCCTCTTGTTAAGATAATGAGAAAAAATCCGTTGGGGAAAGAATCCCGGATCATCGGCGAGGTCAGGGAATCGCCTTCCGGCATGGTTTTATTAAAGACAGCTATAGGCGGCACCCGTATTGTGGACATGCTTTCCGGTGATCAGTTGCCGAGGATATGCTGAGGACTTAGAGAGGAGGCTGATAATAATAACCAAATTCCAAATAATAACCAAGATTCAATAGACAAACCTCAGATATTTGGTTTTGAAATTTTTTATTGGGATTTGAGATTTGTTTGTAATTTGTAATTTGATTATTGTAATTTGATTTAAATTATGCTGCTCGGGGTTAATGTCGACCATGTAGCTACGATAAGAGAGGCCAGGAAGGGAATCGAACCCGACCCTGTAATGGCTGCCACCCTGGCGATACTCGGCGGCGCAGACGGGATTACGATCCACCTCAGGGAAGACAGGCGGCATATCCAGGACAGGGATTTGAAGATGCTGAGGGAGTTTGTGCCTGTTGAGCTCAACCTTGAGATGGCGGCAACAAAGGAAATGATAAGTATCGCTGCCCGGATAAAGCCCGATCTGGTTACCCTTGTGCCTGAAAAAAGACAGGAACTTACCACAGAGGGAGGGCTGGACGTAGGATCGCAGAAAAGAAATATTAGTGAAGCGATAAAGAAAATCAAGGGTGCGGGTATGCCGGTAAGTCTCTTTATAAATCCTGACTCCGGGAATATTAAGATGTCAAAACAGATCGGTTCGGACATGGTTGAGATACATACCGGGATGTATGCAAATGCAAAAGGGAAAAACCAGGAGAGTGAATTAGCCCGTGTCATAAACTCGGTGAAGCAGGCCCTGGATATGGAGCTTAAAGTTAATGCAGGACACGGTCTGAATTATTTCAATGTTTCAAAAGTTGCTTCTATTCAGGGCATCAGAGGGTTTTACATAGGGCACAGTATCGTAGCGAGAGCGGTGCTCGTTGGGATGGAGAAGGCTGTAAGAGAGATGAAAAAACTAATTATATCGTTCGGAGGAATCAGTAAGTGAAAAAAAACATTTTAATATTATGTTGCGGTTATCCTTATGCGTCTGATTTAGGTTTCGGTTATCATGTGGCAAAAGTTTTGGAGAAAATGAAGCTGCCTGAAAATGTGGATTTTATGGAGGTAGGTCTTTCAGCCTGCATGGTTCCTCATGTAATCGAAGGCAAAGATAAAATGATTGTCGTTGACGTATTTCGTACAAATGACCAGCCGGGTTCCGTAGTCCGCCTTAGGCAGGAAGAAGTTCCGTTAACGGTGCACGGAAAGACGGATCCGGCAAAATTGCACCTGATTGAAACGCTGGAAGGGATAAAATTAACGGGCAAGTGCCCTGAAACCATATTTATCGGAGTTGTACCTGCAGATACGGAAACTGAAAGCGAACGCTTAACACCTGAGATCGAAAGCAAGGTCCCAATCGTCATAGAAATGATTCTGAAAGAAATCAATTCAGGCCCTTCTAATTGAGGTTGTTATTAAGGAGTTCATAAGTAAGCGGACAATTTCCGAAAAATCTCCCCTTGCCCCTCTTTGCCAAAGAGGGGAATAATCCCTCCCTTTTCCAAAGGGAGGTCAGGAGAAATTTTTCCAATAACGTCATCATACTCGGGATTCACAACATCTGCATTATTCAATTGGGTTAAAGGGAATCTTTCAAAGGCGGCTACGCTACTGGATCTTCACGGGATATGATAACGGGCTGTGGTCTTTCCCATGGCAGTTAAGAAAACATTCCCCTGCTCTTCTTCCGAATTGTCTATATTCAATGAAGCCTTTACTTGAAGGAGTGACAGACAGGTTATCGAAATCGATAAGATGGGCGTACTGGCTGCTGCCGTGGGGGTTATGACATGTCCTGCACGAAGCGCCAACGACCGAGACGTGCAGGTCGTGGTAAAAAAAGCTTTCATTGCCGAGAATGCTCTCCCGCCTGTGACAAGAGTAACAAAGTTCATATTGAAACGGTCCCTCCGGACCATCTGTTTCCGTAAAATTTTTCTTTAAAATGTATCTGTAAGAAGAGCCGTGGGGCCCCTTTGGACCAAATGGGTCATCATTATTATGACAGTCTGTGCATTTGATAATACTTAAGGCGGTCAAAGGATTAATAAGGCTCGGCACATCTATATTCTTTCCCTGTGCAATAATCGGGTGATAGGATGGATTCGAAATCTTGAATTGGTCTGCTTTGTTCTTCTCATCAGGCGGAAGATTGGCGCTGTTTGAATGGCATTTGAAGCAAAGCTCATACTCGGAATTTATTTTATTAACAGATAGACCCTGAGCGCTTACTCCTTTAATTCCTGCCAATGTGTTTTCCTTTGTAGCATAGTGGTGATTATGACAATCCGTGCATTGAGCGTGCCTCGGTGCGGACCGGTTTGTTCGAGAGGAACTCTCGCTGCTACCGGTAATAACAGTTTTTTCAACAGGGTGGCGATATGGTTTATTAAATTCCTTCTGGATATCAGGAGCAGTGATATGTTTTGAAAGCGCTCCTTCACTTCTGACATTCGCAGTACTCAAATTGTTGCCGTGGCATCTGAAGCAGAATACATCGATCGATTCGGGCAGCATCGAGGAATTAAATACTCCATGGCCCCTGTGGCAGCTGCCGCAGCCCTTAGGTAGTTTGCTTTTATCAAAATGAGGGCTCTGCCCCGGAGAGAAGGAATAAAGAGAGGCAGGGGACATTAAAAAATAGCACGCGGCTGATACAAGTACTAAAAGTAGTAGTTTATATTTTTTATCATTCATATCTCAGATTCTTCTCAATGTCCGGCTCCCGGGGTCGAGACGGGCAGCGATTTATCGTGGCACACCAAACATACTTCGTCGTAAGTTTTTTTCTGCCAGAATGGCGGTTCACCGGGATTTCCTTTGCCTCCATGCGGGTCATGGCACGACGTGCACTGGACTCCACGGCCACCCTGTGTGGGATAAAGCTTCACATCTTTATCAGTGAGCGGCAACGGATTAAGGTGCATAATATCGGGGTCCGAATTTCTGCTGTCTACCAAAGCTTGATCATAAATAATGGATATGGGATGCCCTCCTGACAGGTCTGTTCCCAAATAACCTTCCATCCCAAATGTCAGCGATTCAGGGACTGTTTCTACAGTTTCTCCTTTACTAACCAACGCCCCTAAAGCAACTGTTCCATCGTGGCAGCCGAGACAGAGTTTCGATATTCCATCAATGGGCGGTGCATCTGCTGCCGTCCTATATGACTTCAGTGTCTCACTCACGAAAGGCGTGTAATTTCGTACCGCCGAAAGTTGGTGATTCCATAAAGGATAGGCAGGATCTGAATTATGCGGCGTATGACAGAATTTACACACTTCTGTTTCACGTGTCGCTTTTGCGGCGCCCGGACCCGAAATAGAGAGGTTATGCTTGGTAGAGCCGACACCGGCATAAACAAGAAGAGGAGTTAAAAATATATAAAATGCAACAAGCAGAGAGTAAAACTCTACATTTCTTTTCACGCTCAATCTCATACTTACAACTTTTATTATACTGTATATAGACATATTAATCGTAATCTCTTGAGCATCCGGCATCCGCGCATTTTTAGTCTTCTCCTGCAGTCAAATTTATACTATTTGTTACTGCTTCTGATTTTTTAAATACTGAAATATCTGTACCCTATTATTATAGGAATCTGCCACATAAATTCGGTCCCGGCTGTCTATAAAGACACCGGCGGGAAGCACCATCTCTCCTTTCCCCCGCCCTGTGTCTCCAAAGCTTAAAAGTAGATTGCCATCCCGGTCAAAAATCTGGACATTATCGAAATGAGCATCGGCAACATAAATATGTCCTTCAGAATCAACCGCGATACCTTTCGGTTGTGAAAAGTCTCCTGAGCCGTCACCCTGCTTTCCGAAAGCAGTTATAAAATTGCCGTCCCTGTCAAATATCTGGACCCTGAAGTTTAAGGAATCGGTTATATAGATAAAACCATCCTTCCCGATAAAGATATTTGTGGGATAGTTAAATTCGGCTTTTCCCGTACCCCTCTTGCCGAAACGGAATAATAGTTTCCCATTTTTTTTTGAAAATACCAATATTTTGTGACCAAGGGTATCGATTGCGTAAATTCTGTCTTCGTTAACAGCGACGCCTGTTGGTCTCAAGAAAAGTTCAGGGGAACCTATCTCTCTCAGGAACTTACCTTTTTTATCAAATACAAAGACCTTTTTTAATGCGGAATCAGTGAGATAGATATTGGCGTATTCATCAACTGCTACACCTATTGGAGATATAAGCATCTCTTCCCCCGCTTTTTTTATCTGGAAATATTGTTTTTTCGTCAGGTCGATAACGTGCAATAGAGAAATCCCCGGATCAGTCACATAGATTCTGTCGGCGTCGGCGAAGACACCATAAGGCCTCAACATTATTCCGACCGTCTCCTTTTTGCCCAGGATGTTATCCATGGTTTTTCTAAACCATGATTTTTTTATCCCCACATCAGCAGGCCCTGAAACTGTTCCAACAAACTTTATCCTTGGAGTCTGGGGCGGTTGAGGCCAAACCGGACCCGAATCTTGTTCTGCCGGGAGTGTGTTGATATCTCTGACTTCAGGAGCAGCGCATGCCGCGGCCATCAGTAATATAGGAAAAATAAATTGCAAAAAGACAAAAAATCTTTTTAACTTGTAGCCTTCAAAGCGCAGGTTATAAAGTCTCAAAATAAAACTCTCCTGAATCTAAGAAAGAATCTTCTGACATTTATCTCTTGACCATCAACTGTTGTCTTTAGAACTGTTCCATCCGCGCTAATGGTGGTCTGCCCTATCCTGTATTCAGCACTTATGGAGTATTCGTCCACCCTCTGGGTGGGAGTATCAGCAATGTTATCCCACAACTCCTTCCATGTCACAAAAAGGCGCAGGTTTCTGAAAACTGGATAAGCGATCCGTTCCTCATAGAAAAATCGTCTAAGACTTTGCGAATTAGATTTTCCTATGGAATAGCCTGAACTGAAAAAAACTGTAGCCCATCCGATAGGGTAGGAGACATTCCCAAGGAGGCTGTAACGATTGATATTTTGTTTTATCGTCTCAGTCTGCGTCGTAGAGGTATCAGACGTATCGGAAGAAGACTGCGGTATTTGTCTCACTATTGTTGCGTTCGAGTAAAAAACTTCGGCTTCCAGATTCCATTGGGCCCTCGACAATCTTGTTCCTACACCTCTACCCCTTATGCCTGTCCTTAAGGCATGTAATGTACTGTCGATCTTGGTGACGTGTGTTTCAATAGCCGCGCCAGTATCAATAGCCTGATCCTGTAATAAGGGCTGAGATATATCCTTCTCATGAGAGATAGTAAGGGAGTAGTTCGAATACAATGTCCCCCACTTCAAATTTTTTGTTACAAGATTAAGCTCAAGATTGTTTTCCAGAAGATTTCCCTTAAGGTTATCTTTTCTGATAATAAGTCTGTAGTCCGGAGAAAAGTTCATGCCCAAAAAAGATTTTGAGTAGCTCAAGCTAAAACTAATACCATAGAACTTCGCATGGTTGCTAATACTGCCGTCACTCTCATTACGCGTGCCGTAATTGAGGGAAAGAGAACTGGACGGACCGTTGACAAATCTGTAGGTCCATGAGCCTGTAATGGAATTAATGGTTTCTTTGTTATTTTGTCCGGGGATCCCCTGTGCCGGGACACCTGCCGTAATCTCCTCGGAGCGATAAAAAGTATAGCCGTAATTCTGATTAAAAGTCTGACTGTGGTTAATATCAAGCTGGCTGGTGAAGCTTAGCAGTTTGGAGAAATCGATCTCATCATAATTAAAAGAGTTCTGCAGATAGACACCCTCTTTTATGGCACTATTTATATTTAACCGTATATCTTTGGCTTTATATTTTATATCTTGTCCCGAAAAATTCGTATACTGTATGATTCCCGTATATATGGAATGCAGGAAATTCAAATTTCCCCGGAAGTCAAGTGTATATTCATCAGTCCTTATTGTTCCGGGGGTTCTCCCCCATCCAAATTGGCCGTCTTCTTCATGGTTATACTCAAGTCTTATGAACGGAAGAAAAGGCTTCATGATTGTCAATCTAGCGCCGTAATATTTTGTACTTCTGTCTTGAGTGCCGAAAGGCGCCTCAGCGATTGTATAAGAAGTATTGCCTCCAAAAAGGGCCAGCGAAATAGGTCTGTAAGGGAGAAGAGTAAGTGTCGCCTGATATCCAAAATCGTGACCATTTGTTTTCAGGCCCCTGACGGCGGCTATCTGTGTGACATTGTTGTACGATATCCCTACGTCAAAAACGGCAAGCCGAGGGTGAAGTATGTAACCACTCGCTCCGAGTCCATAGGTTTGTTGAAGGAATGACGTATCGTATTCGCTCTTTCCTCCAGTTGAAGGCAATTTATAATAATAATCGTTGTAGGAAAGTTCAATGACTCCAGAAAGACTGAATCGTGTCGGATATTCTGTTGTCATTTGAGCGGCTGCTTTCCCGCGTAAAAATAAAATAACAGCTATAAGAGCGCAAGAACAGATGACAGTCCGTTTTAAACTCACAAAGATTTTTTCCTTTTCATCCCTTTCATCGCCTAATAGCAGCTGCTAAAAAAATGTCCACAATTTTAGACTTAAATTATTTATTATAAGAATTATTAATTTGAAAAATAAAGAATTATCGGGCTATTTTTTGAAAAAAATACCAGGGAAGAATCAAATCTATCCGGTGAGACAGATCTTTATTTTATGGACCTGCGGTGAATCAGGCCCGCTGGGCACTCATTTTGCTGTTTTTAAATATTGAAAAACCTGGGCTCTTCCGTTAAACGTGTCCGCAACATAAATCCTATCGTTCTTATCAACAAACAGCCCTGCGGGAATGTAAAACTCCCCAGGCTTTGTCCCCGTATTTCCGACCCACAGCAGCAGTCTGCCATTTTCGTCGAATATCTGGAAATTATTAAACGAGGAATCGGCCACATATATATGGCCTTCCGAATCTACCCCGATTCCCTGGGGCCTGGTGAAATAACCTGAAGAATCACCCAATTTCCCGAATTTTTTTAGGAATTTCCCTTCGGCATCAAATATCTGAACCCGGAAATTAAAGGAGTCGTCCACGTAGAGTCTTCCGGCTTTGTCGAGGGCGAGGAAAGTCGGATAGTTGAATTCACCGTTCTCCGCTCCTCTTTTTCCTATGGTGAAAAGAGGTCGTCCGTCTTTATCAAAGACTTTAATTGCATGGTTTTGGGTGTCTGCAACATAAAGCCTGTTTCTCTGCTCATCATAAGCCAAGCCGGAAGGACGTCTAAATTCCCCGGGGCCACCTATGGACATCACAATGTCACCCGTGACTTTATTAATGCCGAAAACCTTGTCCAATCTGGTGTCCGAAGCAAATATAATACCCCTATTGTTGTCTATGGCAAGTCCTGTGGGGCCGCCGAGAGATCCCATACCTAAAAACCTCAGCACATTTTTTTCCACATCGAAAACAAATATTATACGGATCTCCGAGTCGGAAACATAGACATTCCCTGCGTTGTCCGATACAATACCGCTCGGTCTTCTTAGTTTCTCAACGCGCTCCTTGCCTATAAGCATTTCCATAACGTGACTCGGCCTTCCAAAGTCGTATCTGTCCGACCACTGTGTTACCCATTTAACGCGAGGGGTTGCGGGCGGAGTGGGCCACACGTAATTTCCAGTCGGTTTTGACGGCAAAGAAGAGGAGGTTGCGCAACCAAGAAAAATTAATAGTGCGGAATAGATTATGGTGTAGAAGAAATATTTACGCATATTTTTTGTCCTCGGCATGGTAAATTAATAGTATTTATGGCACTTGGCGCACATATTCTTTTGTGGAAAAAGATTGGCAAAATCCGAACTGTGCGGGTCATGACAGGTTGTACAGGTTATATCTTTTCCCGGATTCTTAGGATCCGGCACTTCCATCTCTTTTCCCGGCCTCGCGGGGTCCGGCACCTTTATCATAGTTAAAGTTGAGGGGTCCTTCCCCGTAATGGGATGGATCCTTTTCCCCGGAATTGCAACTATATGTCTTCCATCCTTGCCCGCATGACAAGTTTTACATAATTCATTTATGTCATTAGATAAAAGAAGCGCATGGTTGTTTGATATATGCGGAGTATGGCATGATGTGCATCCGCCGGCAGCGATTATCGAATGAACATGCTTTTTTGCGAATTTTGACTTCTCGTGGCAGGCATAGCAGAGCTCGGGTTGATCAGCCTTCAATAACTTGTCTGAATTTGAGGCATGGGGATTATGGCACCCCGTACACATACCCACAACAGTATGACCCGATTTACCCTTGGTGAATTTCGACTGGTCGTGACAGTTATAACAAAGCCCGGGCACGTCCTGTGTCAATTTCATACTGCCTTTCTGGTCAGGATGGCTTTTACCTTCCACAGGCTTGTGGCATGTTTCGCATCCCATTGCCATCGTCGCATGGACACTCTTTGTAGGCTTCTTAAGATCGGAGTGGCACCCCAGACAAGGACTCTCCTGAGCGGAATAAGTCTGAATGGCAAATGGTCCTGCAATAATGAATAAAAAACTCAGAACAACCAGGAGAGCAAGAAGGTTAAGTATCTTTATTTTTGCCGACATCAATTTATTGTCGAGAAAGAAGTCTTTTTCATATAAAATTTATTTATTCTAAATTTATCGGTCGAAGCTTGTCAATATTAATATCTATTTTTGAATCAATTCTATTCATTAACCTTAGGATATAAAAAGATTATGAAGAGGTGACGAAGGAATTATGAAGAAATTGTGAAATATAATCATTTTCGGATTAATCAGGTGCCAGTAATGAAGATCTCGAAAAATTAAAAACCCCGGGAGTTAACAACTCCCGGGGTTTTGAGCAATACAAGTAGCGTTTATTTCTTCCCGCCTTTAGAAGGCAAGTCATGCGCATCTACATGGCATTGCAGACAGTTGGGGAATTTCTTCATTACCACCTCACCATGAGGTTTACCATGACATTCTTCGCATTTGGGAATATATCTGTGCCTTATATGGCATTTTGCACATGCAACCAGACCGTGTTTGCTCGTGGTCGTCTTGATCTTGTTATAGACCTGACTATGGCACGCGCCACAGACTTCGTTCTTTGTAGTGTCGGGATAAGCGATCTTGAGAGGTTCATGCGCCGGGTGACAGGCCAAACAGTCTTTAACAGTCTGGTCCGAAGTATGAGGCTTATGGCATTCCATACAGGAAGGAATATATCCGTGTTTGTCGTGATGACATTGCATACACTGCACTTTCGTATGTTTGCTCGGGTTCTTCAGCAGTATCTCGCTGACTTTGGCGTGACAGTCACCGCAGACCTTTCCGAACTCCGGAGTCATTGCCATCTGGGTCTTGGGAGCATGAGGGTTTGAGTGACATGCCAGGCAGGATGCGAATTTGTCGCCGTGGATAAGCCCGTGACAGGTCTGGCACTTGGGCATAATCTGATCCCAGTTCTGCTTTACCGGATTGTATACATGATATACCGTATGGCACTGTGTGCAGTCGATTTTATGTTTGCCGCCCTCATTTTTGATCTGGTTGAAGACAGATAAATGACAGCGTGCGCAATCAGTAGTCGTCAGCGGAGTCACCTCAACAGCATAGGGAGATGCAGGCTTCGGCGGGGGAGCGGGTTCCGGCTTTGGGGCCACAGCCTCTTGTTTAGGGGCAGCAGCGGCTTCGGGTTTTTCTGCTACAGGAGCTACTTGTTGGGATGCGCAGGCCAGGACAACGAATAATAACAATATGCTTCCCGTAAGCAGTAAGACAGCTTTTTTAGTACGATCCATTACTTTTTAGCCTCCTTTCCTAAACTATGTGCACTTATGTGACACATTATGCATTTCGGGAAATGCTCAAGCATTGCTGTGGGATGAGGCGTTCCATGACATGTTTCACAAGCAGGAACGTATCCGTGTTTATCTTTATGGCAGAAGACACAGGTTAATTTGGCATGTTTGGTCTCAACGCCGGTAAGAGTGTCGTATATGACCTTATGACACGAGGAACAAAGTTTAGAAGGCATATCCTGCCCGTATGTGATTGTGCGCGGCTGATGGGCCGGATGGCATGCAATACAGTCCTTGTTAACCATTTCAGGCGAATGGGACTGATGGCATTGCAGACACGAAGGTACTTGTTTATGCTCTTTGTGGCAGGTGGTACAGAACAGCTTTGAATGAAGGGTCTGATGTTCTTTGAGCTCTTTGCCCTGTTTGTCATGGCAGGATAGACAGGGGGCTGTAAGGTTTGCAGCTAATTTCATCTGCAAAGGAG
This sequence comes from Thermodesulfovibrionales bacterium, assembly GCA_963716185.1. Lineage (GTDB taxonomy): Bacteria > Nitrospirota > Thermodesulfovibrionia > Thermodesulfovibrionales > SM23-35 > CAVZMO01. The sequence goes on along the minus strand of OY970295.1, from coordinate 780,651 downwards.
CATGGGGATCGGAATGGCATGTACTGCAGCCTCCGATTTCATAATGGGGTTTGCCCGCATGGCACATACTGCAGGCGGGAATAATATCTTCCTTGCTTACCATAGGCGGGTGGCCTTTGTGGCAACCCATGCAGGTCACAGCGGTCTTATGCTTCCCGCCTTTACTGTCAACTGTTCCCACCACGGCTGAGTGACATTTTACGCAATCAGCATCAGACAGCTGAGCAGCAGCTTTCGCCGCCTCTTCCTGCGCAAAACTTTCTTTCAGAACGAAGTGACTCAATAACAGTACAGATAGAAACCCGAAGAAGGCAACAAAAGACAAAAGTCGTTTAGCATTATTCCTCTTATTCCTAAAGAACCGGGTTATTTTCATTATTCCATACCCCCTTATAAATTTTATAAACTTGAGATAACCTCTTCGATGACAAAACGATATGCATATTAATATCAGCGTTAACTTATACCATCTTTATCGAGATTCTGTCAAGGGAAAAATGCGGACGGGTGTAATCCGTTCAATGGGAGGGCATAAGTGATAGAATGCCTATAAGGAATGCTTTAGTACCATACTACCGAGCCGTCTCTTAACTTGACAGGGACCCGCTTCAGGGGCAGTTGTTTCTCCCAGAGAGCCCTGTTTTCTTTATACCACTGGATGGTTTTATTGAGGCCTTCTTCAAAATTGACGTCGGGGAAAAAACCGAGTACTGCCTTTGCTTTTGCATATGAAGCGATATGTTTCTGGACCTGACCGAAACGATCGGGCATGAAGGACAGGTCTTTCTTAGATACACCGAAGGCAGCGATCAATTTATGGGCGATCTCAAGGACGCTCAAACTCCGGCCTGTGCCTATGTTGAAAACCTCCCCTTTCACTTTATTCAGAGGAGCATGAATCGCAAGGTCGATAGACTTTGCCGTATCTTCCACGTGTACCCAGTCTCTCGAAGCCGAGCCGTCGCCGTGGACCGTAAGCGGTTCACCCAGAATGCAGCTTGTAATGAAACGGGGTATCACCTTTTCAAGGTGCTGCCTCGGGCCATAGTTATTAAAGGGTCTTATTATCAAACCCGGTATGTCGTGGGCCGCGATATATGAATACACGAGTCTGTCGGCGCCTGTCTTAGCTGCAGCATACGGGCTCGTCGGATTCAGAGGATGTCCTTCATCCATCGGCTCGTATTCAGCAGTGCCGTATACTTCTGAAGTGGATATGTGAATAAACCTCTCTATCCTGTCAGAATGCTTCAGCACGGCATTAACAACAGACTGCGTGCCAAGGACGTCTGTAACGAAAAAAACTCTGTGCGAGTAAAGTGAACGGGCCACATGTGTTTCAGCCGCAAAATGCACAACTATGTCCGACTTTCCGACAAGGTCGCTGACAAGGTCAAGGTTATTTACATCGCCGTACCAGAACTCAAACCTTTGAGAATTCCTCACATCTTCCGGGATATTTTCAATGTCTCCCGCATATGTGAGAAGATCGAGCACGATTATCCTGTAGTCAGGATATTTCCTGGAAATATATGCGATAAAGTTGCTCCCTATAAATCCGGCCCCGCCTGTCACGAAGATTGTTTTCATTCAACACACTCCATAAAGTTTATTGGGAGAGGCTTTCCTTCAGAGCCTTCACGACATATCTCAGCTCAGTCTCTTTGAGTAACGGGTATAAAGGAAGAGATATGGTCCTCTTTCCTATTTCTTCAGCCACCGGAAAATCTCCCTCTTTATATCCGAATTTTTCTCTATAGTATTTGAGCAGATGGATCGGTCTGTAATTCACAGCCACTCCAATATTACGGTTTTGAAGATACCACAGCATTCCTTCCCTCTTCTCCGGAGGAACGAGCACCGTAAATAAATGCCTCGCATGCCTGACGCCCTTAAGAGTATTTAATAATTTGATGTCCTTGAAAGACTTCAGTTTCTCTTCATAAAGCTTCCATAGTCTGTCTCTTTTCTGCCATAGACTTTCGATGCGGTCAAGCTGGCCGATCAGGAGTGCCCCTTGGACATTGTCCATATTGTATTTCCATCCGAGCAGCGGCATGTCCCAGTGCTGATAATGTTTTGTATACCTGTCGGCTGCGCCCTTATCGATACCGTGAAGCCTCAGCATTCTTAAATCTTCAGCCAATACATCGTTATTCGTGCCTGCCGCCCCGCCTTCTCCGGAGGTGATATTTTTTGTAGCATAGAAACTGAAACATACTACGTCTGAAACCTGGCCTACCCGCAAGCCCTCTCTGGAAGCTTCGACAGCGTGCGCGGCGTCTTCTATAATTTTAAGCTTATATTTCAGGGCTATTGACCGGATTTTTTTCATATCACACATCTGGCCGTAAAGGTGCACGGGTATTATCGCCTTTGTCCTTTCAGTTATCGATGATTCTATAAGATCAGCATTTAAGTTCCCCGTATCTTCTTCGGCATCGACAAAAACCGGCCTGGCGCCCGCATGAAGTACGGTGTTTGATGTGGCGCAGAAGCTCATTGGCGTTGTAATGACCTCATCGCCCGGACCTATGTTTAACGCAATAAGACTCAGGTGCAGGGCAGCAGTGCAACTCGTGAGACCCGCCGTATGTTTCAGATTGATGTAGCGGGAAAAGCTCTTCTCAAACTCTTCAACCTCGCTTCCGGTAGTAAGAAATATCGACTTCAGGACTTTATCTACCCGCTCCCTGTCTCTCCTGTCGATACTGTGGCGGAAAAACTCTATCCTTTTCATGAAGAATATTATAGAATCTTTTGATAGAAAAAGATTGCAAAAAAGGGGATGTATACTAAAATGCAAGAATTGCAGCCTGAATTTTCTGTTGTTATCCCTATCTATAACGAAGAGGAGAATATTCCTGAACTTTACAGGCGGTTGACCTCTGTGATGGAGGCGCTTTGCAGAGGTATCGACCGGCCCCCGGATTACTATGAGATCATAATGGTCGATGACGGCAGCAAGGACAGTTCATGGCGTGTCATCGAGGAGATTCACGCCGGGGATGGAAGAGTAAAGGGAATCAGCTTTTCGAGAAACTTCGGGCACCACATCGCAATTACCGCAGGGCTTGATTATGTGAAGGGCAGGGCGGTGGTCCTGCTGGACGGTGACCTCCAGGACCCGCCGGAGGAGATACCGAGGCTTTTTGAAAAATTCAGGGAAGGTTATGATCTGGTTTATGGTATAAGACAGGAGAGAAAAGATCCGTTTTTAAAGAGGCTGACATCGTATTTGTTCTGGTGGATATTGAGAAGATTCTCCGGTGTCGATATCCCCCAGGGGCAGACCATGTTGAGGATTTTGAGCGGAAGGATTGTCGGCATATTGAAGGAGATGAGAGAGCAGGCAAGGTTCGTTCACGGGATGATGGCGTGGGCGGGTTTTAGAACAACAACCATCGAGGTAAAGCATAGCCCGAGGGTCAAAGGGAAAAGCAAATATAATGTGCACAAAATGTTCAAGCTCGCATTCCATGCAGTAACATCCTTCTCGACTGTGCCTTTAAGACTCGCAACATATATGGGTTTCGCGAGTTCCTTGTTCAGTTTTATTGTAGGCGTATATTTTTTATACAAGAAGATCGCTTATGGGATCCCTGTTTTAGGGTATGCATCGATTATCATTTCTATCTTTTTTGTCGGCGGCATACAGTTGCTGGTGCTCGGTATATTCGGAGAATATCTCGGAAGAACATATCAGGAGATACAGAAAAGGCCGCTTTATATTGTAAGGGAGTCGCTTTTTTGATCAGTGTTTACAGCAGTACACGTGTTGTATCGCCCCACTTTGGAAAAGGGGGGTGAGGGGGGATTTAAAAGAGATGCTGCGCTACGATAAGAGTCTCAAAGAGTGTTCGAGATCACTCAGACGAAACATGACTGAAGCCGAGAAACTATTGTGGAAGATGATAAGGGGAAAACGATTACAGGGATTCCAATTTTATAGGCAGAAGACGATAAGCAACTATATTGTTGATTTCTATTGCCCGAAGGCAAAACTTGTCATTGAACTTGACGGAGGACAGCATTACAGTCCCGAAGGGGAAGCGAAAGATAGGTTGAGAGATGGATATATGAAAGGCATGAGTTTGAAAGTCCTAAGGTTTTCTGATAAAGAGATATTTGAGAATACACAAGGTGTTCTTGAAAGGATATGTGAGTATTTGTGATCCCTGAAATCTCCCCTAACCCCTCTTTTCCAAAGAGGGGTATTATTCCTCCCTTTGAAAAAGGGAGGTTAGGAGGGATTTTATGAACTCTAAAGTAGCGGCTGTTATGAGACCATTTATAAGTTTTTGTAATTCTTAATAGATGCTATGATTAAAGAATTAATATGGGACAGCGCTTTATTTAAAAGGAAGATCGGTGAATTCATTCCGGTTTCCCGGAAACCTTCCCGAGTAAAAAATGCCCTGAAAAAGGCAAAAGAAGAAGGCTTTAAGTATCTCATCTGCAGGATCAAGTCTCAGGACACCATATTTATCAGACTTCTGGAAACACTTGGATTTTATTTGACCGACATCGGCGTGATCCTGACTATAAAAAGCGATATTTTTTTTCAGAAAAACTCGCAAAGAGAATCAAAAATCAGCAAATCCATAAAAGCCGCTGCTAACGATGATATACCCATGCTTAAGGGTTTGGTCAAGTCGCTTTTTCTCGAAAGCCGTTTTTATAATGACCCTTTTTTTACAAAAGGTGAGGCTGACAGGCTGTATGCGGCATGGATGGAAAACTCTGTTAAGGGCGAGGTTGCCGATATGGTGTACTTCATTCCTCAAACGGGTTTTATTACCTGCAGGAAATCGGGGAGAAATTCGGGAGAGATTGTGCTTGTAGGGATTAAGAAAAATTTTAGAGGCAAAGGTTTCGGGTCGGCATTGACAGAAGAGGCGATGCGATGGTTTAACAAGCAAGGGATCACACGGATTTCCGTGAGAACGCAGTTAAAAAATTTGAGTGCCATGAATTTTTATGTAAATTTGGGTTTCCTGCCGAAAGAATACGACATTGTGTTTTCAAAGATACTTTGAGAAGGGTCACTGAACGAGGATATCCTTGCCCTCTTCAAGGAGAATCAGAATTTTCTCCACAGGGCCTCCTCTGAGAGAATCTTTCCTCTGAAGAGCATTTCTGAGGAAACCAACCGCCTCGTCCCTCCTCCCCAGGCCGACGTAAGATTTTGCAATGGAAATATAGGGCTCAGGGTTGTCCGGATCCGAGCGAATGTTGTCGAGAGACTTCTGTATGGCGATGTTGTACGCGATGCTTTTCGGGAAGGCCAGCTCGGACTGCTCTCTTGAGAAGAAGAGGCAGTTTTCGGAAGTAAAGATAAGCCTCCATTGAGGATTGTTTACGAGAACGGGCACGAGCGGCAGGAAGTAACCCGTCAAATCAACAGGCGGGATCAGGATGTCTTTTACCGAGTAAGTATCGAGGACCGCCTGATAAACGGGTTCACCCATTATAGATTCTCTGCTTCCATTTGCCGTGGATAAATATAGTTTCTTTATCTTCTGGCTGAGAATTCTTCCGTCCGTGAAAACCACCCTATCGGGATAAAAATTCCAGATGAGATAGCCGCCCCAATCTATATAATTAAAAATTCTTCCCTCGATCCTGTGTTCTTTGATGAACTTCACCGCGGCCTCGGGATATTCGCTGCCTATGAGATGTTTCTTGAGCAGAGTTGACGGATACCCCCTGTATGCAACCAAACAGAAAAGGACGAGTGCGGCCATTTCAGGGATAAGAAACTTCGAAAGCTTTTTGATCTGGAGATCAGGCTTATTGAGAAGCATTTTGCCGATGATGGGTATGACGGCTATAGCAAAAAGAGGGAGGTATCTTACTGCTGTAAAGGCGAGGCCTCCCAGGAAAAAGACGAGGAGCATTTCTTCCAGAGAGTTGGATATGGCAGATATAAAGGCGCTTTGATGACCGCTATTCTGATTCAATTGAGAGTGAGAGACAACCTCTGATCCTTTGCGGTTATTGAGCGGCCCTTTAGCGTTCACAAGGATACTCCGGAAGATCGAAAAAAGAGATAGGGCAAAGAGAGAGATTGTTGCAAAGAAGAGCATGTAATTTCCCTGGTGCATATATACAAAGGGCGAAAAATTCTCGGTAGTCTTATACGTAAAGGAGGCCTGTCTTACGCTCAGCCGATAAATTGAAATATATCCGTTCGGGTTTACCAGACCTGCAAGAACAGTGACGGCGGTTAAGGAAATAAGGCTGTAGGGGCGGGGTGACCCCGCCCCTACACGGATGCCCTTACGTGCAAGGAACTGCCTCGCGACTTCTGAAAAGATATAAATCAGGGATATGACAGTGCCGAGGATGAAGCCGCCGTGAATGTTTGCCCAGACAAAAAGAGTGATGGGAAGGAGATAACCGATCTTTTTTCCCTTTTTTAGGGAATTAAGAAGAAAAAGAAAGAAGGCAAGGAAGAGAAAGGTCATTTGATTAGGCCTGTCGCCCTTAAATACGGTGAGCAGGTAGGCAAGGGGGAGGAGAACAAGTATAGAAGCAGTGATGCTCACCCCCTTTCCCCGCAGCCGCAGCAGGACGATAAGCAGCGTACATAGAGCGATGAGGAGCCTCAGTGCAATGATGCCGGGATAGTCTCCCGCTTTGTACACTCCGTACTGGATGAGATTCGCAAGCCAATATTGGGTAAGCATTGTCTTTGCGGTAGCGGCCTCTTCCCGCGTCTGGAGAGAAGTTGTGTAAGAGAAGGGGTCTTCTTTGGGTAATTCTTTATGTTCATATATCCACCTTCCTGTTGCCAGATGCCAGAAGAGGTCCGGGTCGTCGATAGGGGTGAGTAGGCTGAAGAGAACGCCTGACAGGAAGAGTAAGAGAATGATTCGCTCTTTCATTGCCTAATTTTCAGAGGTTGATTCTTTTGCTGAGAAGCATATAAGTAAGTGGACAATTTCTGAAAAATCTCCCTTTTCCCCTCTTTGCCAAAGAGGGGAATAAACACACCCTACACCCCTCTTTATAAAGGGGAATAGATCCTCCCTTTGGAAAAGGGAGGCCAGGAGGGATTTTTCGAATGATGTAATCATATCTATGAACTCTTTAGTAATTTGTAATAATCTCTAATAGCCGTAAGCGCGTATGATTTCCAGCCTTTTTTCTACAAGAGCGTTTCGGGGATCTATCTGCAATGCCCTGAGATAAGCTGTTTTTGCATCCGAGTAACTTTGCTTCGCCAGAAGGGCGTCGCCCTCGGTAATGAGGTAGTTTGCATTCCCCCTATAATCCTGGGCCTTCAGGCCGGCCTCAACAGCAACTTCATTCCATAACCATTCTTTGGGCAGGTCAAATCTTTTCAATATCTCACTGTTTCTGGCATTCTCTCTGACAAAGATCAGGGATATATTGTCGAAATAGACCAGATGCCATTCCGGGTCATGAAGCAAGGCCGGGATTAAAGGGACCAATCGACCTGTAAAGTTTCCAACGGAGTACGTAATGATAAAGTTTACGTCATACGCATTAAGATATGCTTTCCATTCGGGAAGACCCGCCAGGTTGCCCGAATAGGCTTCCATAACCTTGACCTCTTCGAAAAACACATCACCTATCAGCCCCCTGCCGTCGATGAAGACCTTATAATCAGGATAGAGAGACCACATCAAATATCCGCCCCAGACATAGGGGTTGAACATATTACCCTGTATCCTATTTTCCTTCAGGAATCTCACGGCGCCCTCAGGATAATTGTTGGCTTTAATGCCGCTTTTAAATAAGTCCGTGTTGTTGATTACTATGATCAGCGCTATTGTAAGTATGACTGGAAAAAGGATATCGACTCTTTTCCCCGCCGCTTTCAAAATTCCGATCCGGGGGAATTTACTCAATACGCCCGATCCGTACCGTGCAATCATAAGAACGGCCACCGGCGAGAAGAATGGTATGTACCGCGCAGAAGAAAGGCTCATAAATGCAAGGCCGGCCGTAATTACCACATCCGTAAAATCGAGCTTTTTTATATTGACCAGAAAAATCAAGACACTTAACGATAAGAGAAGAAAGTAAATTAACAGGTAAGCTTCATGAAAGCCAGACCGAAGGAGGAAAAGAGGTGACATGGACTCGATGATCATATGCTTATAAGGGCTTCGCTCGAATTCCAGCAGTACCGATAAGACATTGAAGCCGTTCGGGTTTATGAACGGCATAATGAGAGAGATAAAACCTGTTATCGACAGCAATTTTAGTTGCTTTAAGGAAAGAGATCTGCCCCTCTTTGAGATATATTTCAATGACTCTGCAAAGAGATATCCCAGAATAACGACTATGCCTGCGATGAACCCGCCGTGAAGGTTAGCCCAGAGGAGCATGATGAGCGGAAGGGGGAGAAGATAAAGGAAACCGGAGACTCGTGGAGACTTGTTGAGACTAACCCCCCCAAGCCTTCCCTTGGCAAGGGGGGGAGCAAGAGGGGTATTTTCAGCCTCCGCAAGTCTTGATGAGTCTCCATTAGTCTCTGTCTTCCTGAACCCTTCGATGAGATAAATCAGAAGAAAAGCAAAGAGAAAGGAGAAGAGCTGGGGTCTTTCACCGGTAAAGGCATGGAGCATTATCACCACTGGAACAAGAAGTAACAGGGAAAGATAAAATCCCCCGCCTTCTCTTCTCATGCCTTTATAAATCAACAAAATAAGAAGGGCGAGTATAGAAGCCCTGAGATAAATGATGCCCTGAAAACCGGCAAGGTCATAAACTTTGTAAAAAATGACCTGCGCAAGCCAGTATTGCTTGAGGATAAATTTTATCCTTTTGGATTCAGGATTAAGAGGGTCCTTCGGCAGGGAAGTATATGCAAATGGGTCGGTTGCCGGCAACGACCCCGTCTGATAAATATATTGCCCTGTCTTTAAATGCCAAAAGAAATCCGGGTCCTTGATTTGGGCGGAAAAGAAGCCGAAGATGAGAACAAATGCCATGATGAACAAAATGGTCCTGGAGATCCGGACTAAGATTTCATGTTTGATATTCTTAACCATTCAAAGGCACCTCATAATTATATTTTTTTGATGTATACATCGCCGCAAATAATCTCACGACTGTCATTCCCGCAAGAGAAGCGCGTCGGGAATCCTTCTGAGGAGGCAAGAAAGATTCCGGACAAGCCGGAATGACAGACTATACGAACATATTATAAGCAAAGATTTATGACGCGCTGTATATATTACTATTTCTGAAAATTCCTTCTGTCGATATTCTGTGCCTGCATGAAATCTCTCGCTGCCTCTTTTTCATATCCGAGTTTTTTGAAGATCATTCCCCGGTTGTAATAATAATCGGAAGGAGGCGCGGCGGTCAGATTAATAGCTTTGGTAATATCATCAATAGCTTCCGGATAGCGTCTGAGTTCCGAATAGACAAAGGCCCGGCTGTAATAGATATCCGCAACTTTCGGACTTAAATAGATTGCGACGTTATAATCATTCAGCGCATTTTGATAATCCTTCTTATTCGCATACATCGATCCCCTCAGGTAGTAAGCCGTGAAATCAACCTGGTCCAAATATATCGCCATCGAAAAATCCTCTATAGCCTGGTCCCAGTATCCCCGGTCGGCATAAGCGGCGCCCCTGTTATAAAACGGTATATTGAGAAAAAGGTATTCTTTCCCGGAATTCTGTCCCAGGACTTCAATTTCGCGGCTCCAGAGCGTTATGCCGTTTTTCCAAACCGCGATCTGTCTTGACGTAGCATATGACATAGAAAGAAAAATAATAAAAGGGACTGATAAGGAAACTACTTTTATTGCCATTTTCTGCTTTCGCAGGATTTCGAAAAATAAGCCCGCGGCGATGCCGATCAGGATGAACGGACCGATGCTCGGAAGATACATATATCTGTCTGCAAATTCTTGTTTCCCCACCTGAACAATGCCGATGACAGGCAGCATGGTTATAATGTAGTAGCCCCAGACCGACAGCCACACACGTTGTTTTTTTGTTTTTAAGACATATATGCAGGCTGAAGTAATTCCAACAAGCAACAAGACAGGAACAAAATATTCTAAAGAAAAAATAGTTATGTTTGCCGGATACGGATAAAAGGGCATCAGGCCGGCCGGCCACAACATCTTTTCGAGATAGACAATCAGACTTTTCATGGCGCTCAGCAGTCTTGATGTCAGAGACAGCCCCGTGAAAGACGCCAAAGCGCCCCGCTGCGCCAGCACGGTGATTGCGGATGAGGCCAGGCTTAAAAAGAAAAAAGGAATTTTCTCGTACAATAGATAAACGAGACTTCTGGAACCTGTGCTTATGCGGTCATCAGCAGGAAGACACAAAGAATCTGTTTCTGTCATTGCGGCTTGTCCGCAATCCTTCTGAAACAACCCCCTTACTCCCCCTTTTTTAAGGGGGAATTCAGAAATCCCGAAAGCCTTCGGGACGACAAGCGGGAATGACAACAATGTCGCCCTGGTAAATCTCTTTAACGGGTACCAGTCCAGAATGAGAAGGACAGCAGGAAGCGTTATTACCATCGGTTTGCTCAACAAGCCTAAGAAGAAGAATGCAAGACTGAGAAGATAATATTTTCGGAAGAAATAAGAAAAGAAATGATCTTTTTCCTCATCCGGGGAACCCTTCAGTGAAAGGTAGTTATAAGGGTGTAAAAATCTCCCTTTACCCTTCTTCTCCAAAAGAGTCCCGAAAGCCTTCGGGATTTGGAAAAGGGAGGATAGGGGGGATTTAATGAAACTCGATATCGTCACCATTTTTGATTGCCACGCCCTACTGTCCCGGTATTCGGTTGTCGTATAGCGCAAGTACGACAACAGGCTGAGCAGAAAGAAACATGCGCTCAGGACATCTTTCCTTTCGGAAACCCATGCCGCAGACTCCACGTGGAGAGGGTGAAGCCCGAACAGGAGACCGGCTATAATTCCCGCAAAGAGTATGCTGTTGTCTGTCTTCAAAACACCTTTCCCAATCTCCAAAAGTCTTATTGCCAGTAATGTCACAAGAAAAGTGTCAATGCCGTGGAAAATAATACTCGTCAGATGATGGCCCATGGGATTCAATCCCCAGACGGCATAATCAAGGGCATGGGACATCCATGTCAGAGGATGCCAGTTAAAGGCAGCAAAGTTCGTAAAGGACCATTTAATAAATTCCATATTGAAATTTGTGATCATCTGATTCTGGTAAATGTATATGTTATCGTCCCAGTCCACAAAACCGTTTTTTAAAGCAGGCAGATAAATAATGAAGGCGGCGACGGCTGTCAAGGCGGCATATACGGATTTGCTTTTAATGATTTTTGTCGTCATCACTGATGTTTCGTCTATTAGGTAGTGTTTATTTATGAACTCGATGAGTCGGTATTTGTGTCATTCCGGCTTGTCCGGAATCCTTCCGAAATATTTTCATATAAATCCTCGAAAGCCGGGTTATTCAATCGGATAAGTTCCATTTTTTGTTGTCTGCTCATATTTTTTATTTGCTTTTCTCTAATGATCGCAGAGAAACTATCTTCACAAAATTCATAATATACAAGCCTATGCAGAAAATATTTTGCGGTAAAACAGCACGGACTTAAATTGTTTTTATGCTCGTAAACTCTTCTTATGAGATTATCCGTTACTCCTGCATAAAAAGTTGGTCTGGCATTTGCCATAATATATACTGCAAAGCGTTCATCCGTCATAAGATCGCCATGTTTAAGAAGGATTCTCGCTCTCGGCGAGTCGCTGAGGTGACCGGACAAGCCGGAATGACAGAAATGATAAGAGTGTTTCCTTACTATAACCATCGTAGCTTCCTGCCGTCCTTATCGAATATCCTGGAGCTTTTCAGGCCGGATTTCTGCAATAGATACTTCGCGGTGGTATTAAGGACCCCGAAGCCGTATTTTACGCTCCGTAAAAAATTTATCGACGACGCATCTTTGAAGTATTTGGTCGGGCAGCTTATTTCTCCTATCTTAAACCCGAAATAGATCGTCTGGACAAGCATCTCGTTGTCAAAGACAAAATCGTCCGAGTTTTCTTCAAGGGGCAGAGTTTCTAAAACCCGGCGGCTGTATGCTCTGTAGCCGGTATGGTATTCCGACAATTTGGCGCCGAGAACCAAATTTTCGATCAAGGTGAGCACGCGGTTTGAAACATACTTGTAAATGGGCATTCCGCCTCTCAGTGCGCCGCCCCCGAGTATCCTCGAACCTATCACGACGTCGTAGTGGCCCGAAACGATCATCGACGCCATAGCGGTGACGAGCCTCGGTGAGTATTGATAGTCGGGATGCACCATTACGATGATGTCCCCGCCGAGACGCAGCGACTCGCTATAACAGGTCTTTTGGTTTGCGCCGTATCCGGCGTTTTTTTCGTGAGAGAGCGTTTTAATATCCAGATCTCTTGCTATCTTCAGGGTCTGATCGCAGGAAGAATCATCCACAAGAATCACATCGTCGACGTATTCATGGGGCAGGTCATCATAAGTCTGGCGCAGCGTCTTCTCGCAATTGTAAGCCGGCATAACAACGATGATCTTTTTACCGTGGAGCATTTAGTGCAAGACTGATTGAAACTGGTGGAGACTGGTGGAGATGGAGACAAATTTAGACTGATGTGGACTGTAACATTTCATAGCTCCCCTCCTTGATGAGGAGGGGCAGGGGTGGTTGAGTCGATCCATAAACTCCCTTTACTGTCACCCTGAACTTGTTTCAGGGTCTCATAACCTTTTGGTTCTGCGAGATGCTGAAATAAATTCAGCATGACAATCATGAGTTTACACTCGGACATTCTTTAGCCTCTATCAATCTCGATCAGTCTCCACGAGTCTCAATCAGCCTCCTTCTTCTTCCCGATCTCCTTCATCACGAGATTAATCAATACCGGAATGTTTTTCTCGATCAGGGGAGAGAGTTCCATGATGGCGTCGAGACTTTCCGGCTCAATGCCGAGGAATACGATCTCGGGTTTCTTGCCCATAAAAGCGGCAATGGCTATGACATCGGAAAAGTCGATTCCGTGGGCCGAGCGAATGAAGCCCTTCTTAGCCGCAAGGTCCTTGTCTGTGAAGCGGAAAAGTGTTCCAGGCGGCGCGCCTGCCTTTACCGCATCGACTACAATAACTTTTTCTCTATCTTCGATAAAATCAAGCAGATCGAGGCCCTTTATCCCTCCGTCCAGGACTTCAACATCCGGCGGGAGGGACATCTGTTGCATTCTCTCGGCAACCCGAACGCCGACGCCCTCGTCTTTTAGAATAAGATTGCCCAATCCGAGAACCAAAATTTTCTGCTTCTGAGGTTCCATACCTTTTATTATATAATTCTTAGATTATAAAATTCTCAAAATTATGAGCGAGAAGCTCCGCGTCTCGGAAAAGGTTCACAAAAGCTCCTTCCTTGATAAGGAGAGGAAGGGGTGGTTGGGTTAATTAGTGCCTGTGTATAAACTTTCGATTTTCTGATTTACGGGGATGTGCCTGTCCCCGGAGTCTTGATAGTTTTCGGGATTTTGTACCTTGTCTTTCATGATTGTAGCTTATGCTGATATTTTTCATGATTTCGGGCGCGGATCTCCATCGGTGTTATTTGCATATCCGTTATTCTGCCCGTGGTCATTGCATCTGAGTCTGCATCTTTGCAAGGAGTGCTCCTGTCATAACACGGATGTTGTAAACAATTACGTTCCAGTACACCTTTGCATCAAACCGTGCCCGCGTTTTCCATTCACACCGGGAATACTTTGAATTCTATAATTGTCGGCGTCGGCATCAAAGCCTTGACCGAAGGACCCCGGATGAGGTTTACTGGAGTACACTACCTCAGAAGGTAGCGGCATGAGCAGGGCAGCTTATCACTTAAAAAATGCTTCGGGTTGTCTAAACAAACCCGACCACCTCTGACCTTATTCGCAATCTGCAGTTGATAATAGTACATATTATTATTGATAATAAATAAAGAAATTTTGGTGCTTCACCCACTATTTGATCAATGAATATTAATAATTTGTTCCAATTGGCTCATCAGTACATAAAGGCTGGCAATCTTCAACAAGCCAAAAATCTCCTCATAGAAATCCTGAAATCTCAGCCGAATAATGTCACTGCGCTTCATTTGCTTGGTGTTCTATGTTGTGAACTCAAGCAGTATGATTCTGCAATACACTATAGTCAAGAAGCACTTCAGATAGACCCTACCAATGTTCATTCTATATATAATCTTGGAAACGCTTTCAGAGAAAGAAAACAATTTGAGGAAGCTATTACTTGCTACCGTAGAGCCTTGCAGGTTAACCCTAGTTTCGGTGACGCATATTACAATCTCGGGACTATTTTTCAGGATCTAAAAAATTTTACGGAAGCTATTGGATGTTATCAAAATGTTCTCCAGCTTAATCCGCATGATGTTAGTGCATATTACAATATGGGGAACGCTTTCAGAGATAAGGAACAATTTGAGGAAGCTGTTGCTTGTTATAGGAATGCTTTAGGGATAAATCCAAATCTTGCCGATGCCTGGAGCAATCTTGGTACAATACTGCAAGAGAGAGGCCAATTGAATGCAGCTGAACTTCATTATAAACGTGCTCACACAATAGAACCGGACAATGTTATTATCCATCAAAACCTTATCTGTTTAATGCTTTACAATGTCCATTACGATCCCAGAGCTATTTTCTCAGCACATGTGCATTTTGCCGACCGATTTGCAAGACCTTTGATGTCCTCAATTGTTCCGCATTCGAACATAAAAATAGTCAATCGCAGACTGAGGATAGGCTATGTTTCTCCTGATTTCAGAAAACATTCGGTCTCCTATTTTATTGAGCCAGTGATTGCTGCACACAGCAGGAAAAATTGCGAAATTTTTTGTTACTCCTTATTATCAAGTGAAGATGAAGTGACAAGGCGCATTCAAAAACATGCTGAACATTGGTACTGTATCACAAACATTCCTGATGAACAGGCCGCAAAACTAATTCGCGATGAGAAAATTGATATACTTGTTGATCTTGCCGGACATTCTCTTAGCAATCGAATACTCATATTCGCGCGGAAACCGGCTCCGATTCAAATAAGCTGGATAGGTTATCCAGCAACCACCGGACTTTCGACTATCGATTATAAAATTGTTGATGTGCATACCGACCCGCCTGCAATGACTGAAGAGTTCTACACTGAAAACCTGATACGGTTACCTAAATGTTTCCTTTGTTATCAGCCTGATAGAGATAGTCCTGAAGTCAACTCCCTTCCGGCGCTGAGTGCAAGGAATGTCACATTCGGATCTTTTAACAATTTCTGTAAAGTGTCCCCTAAACTTTTAACTCTCTGGACAAAAATTCTAAAAGAACTCCCAAGTTCACTCTTAATTTTAAAGTCGAAGATCCTTTCTGATGGTCCAACACGTAAGTATATTTTGGATATTTTTGAGACGGAAGGTATTGCTGCTGAGCGAATTCAACTTCTATCTTGGGAACAATCCACACATTCTCATCTGGCTACCTACAATCGTATAGACATTGCTTTAGATACTTTTCCTTATAATGGGGCTACTACCACATGTGAGGCAATGTGGATGGGTGTCCCAGTGATTACTCTCGAGGGTAATGTTCATGTATCAAGAGTCGGATGTAGCATCTTGACAACTATTGGGTTGCCGGAGCTCATTGCAAAAACGGAAGCTGAATATGTACAAAAAGCCGTCAAATTAGCAAATGACACGAAAACATTAGAATTGCTTCGAAGAAGGTTGCGAACTATGATGATACAATCGCCTTTGACTGATGTAAAGGGATTTACTGTTACGCTTGAACAGTATTATCGTAATATATTTGAGAAGTGGTGTAGATCGTGAGGGAGATTGCGCAGGCGATATAGAATCAAGAGGTTCTTTAGTACTCCATTATCCGGCTGTTTTTCAACGGACTTCAAGAAGAGACGCGCCGCCTCTTGCAGATTGCCCGATTGATAATGTTGCAGTGCCTGCCTGATTGTTTCTTGGGTGTTCATCAGTTGTTATTGGTGTTTGTCATGGTTCGACAGGCGTTCGATTGATAGTTCGACAAGCTCACCATGACAGGGAAGGTCTGTCAAAGGAAATGTCATCCTGAGTCTGTAACATAGGATGTCATCCTGAGGGTTCGACTAAGCTCGTCATCCTGAGCTTGTCGAAGGATGGCTTTAAGAAGCGAAGACCTGTGCAAGATCTATCTCAAGTCCTGTGAGGAGAGGTGAACTGAGGACATCATTTTTATCAAATCTCTTTGAGAGGGTAAAGGCACTGCCTTCCAACAAATATATCTCAACCGTCTTTTCTTCAGGGTCAACTATCCAGTATTCTTTTACCCCGAATGAAGCATAGATTTTCTTTTTCTTCACAAGGTCTCTGTAAGCACTTGACTCAGACAGAATTTCTATAACCAGATCCGGAGCGCCCTGAATATTTTTCTCGCCGATGATATTCAGTCTCTCTTTGGATATGAACAAAATATCCGGCTGGATTACGTTCTCGCTGTCAAGATAGACATCGCAGGGAGCGTCGAGGATTTCTCCGAGACTCTTCTCAGTCACAAACTTCTCAATCATAAATTCAATTCTTCTCGAAATCCTTTGATGCTGCGGAACCGGCGATAGTGTCATTATCAACTCTCCTTCAATGAGCTCATATCTTTTGTCTTCGGGAGTCTTGAGATAATCTTCGTAAGTAGATTTTCTTTTTCCGGTGGTTGTTGTCATAGTTTTTAGTCCTTGTAATAATTATGAACGATAAATGAGCGGATTTTCAAATAGAAAGAATAACAGAAAAAAGTTAAAAAACAGTTTTTCTTTTGTTTGTCATGGCGGGCTTGACCGTCATTCGATGACTTAAGGCAAAGTCACTAAATTCCGGCTTTCGTCGGAATGACGGCACCGGTATTATGACTTTCATTTTCATGCCGGACTTGATCCGGCATCCAGCGACTTTTTCGCTTCAACGAATCAGCCAGGTGCGGGAAGACAACGTCACTGGATACCGGCTCAAAAGACTGCCGGTATGACAGACTAAAGAACACGTGCCTTTTGTGTCATGCCGGACTTGATCCGGCATAAAAAAAGGGAGGCGTTTGGCGCCTCCCTTTAAAAAAGCAGCTCAGTTCCGACTATTTTTTCACTTCGATGTTAGCCGGTCTTCCGTCGGGATCGATAACGAACTTCAGCATTTCTTTCCCTTCGGGGTTCATGACGTGAACGGCGCAAGCGATACAGATGTCGAACGGGTGGATTACCCTGAGGACGTCGACAACAGTCTGAGATACATTGGTAGCATCATTGACCGTAGTTGAGTTAAGCGCCTGCTCGATAGCGCCGCCGGGCGAGCCGTTCCAAGTAGTAGGAACGACGCACTGATATTTGGCGACCTTCTTGCCCTCGATCTTTATCCAGTGGCCGAGAGCGCCTCTTGGAGCCTCTGTAAGGCCATAGCCAGTTGCGATCTGTTTCGGCAGTTTCCTGTAAGTGTAACAAGAAGCGGCCGGATCGATCTGGTTGATCCATGAGTCGGTCCTGTCACTTGCCATAAGGTCCGCTATGTACTTGGCTTCCAAAGCCCTTGCGGCATGTCTGCCGAGGGAGCCAAGAAGATATGTAGCCTGTCCGGGTACGCCAAGCGCGGTCAATGCCACAGTAATAAGGTCACTCATGTCGTAGGCAGTGCCCCCCTTCACACCACCACCCGACACGTCTCCGTCGGAGGCATGCAGCTGAGTGGTGCTCAGATAAGTTGCCAACACGCGGGCCAACGGTCCAACCTCGCAAACCTGCGCGGTAGCCGTCTGGTCATCATCGCCATCCAGTAATCTGGGCGCCTTGAGCCAGCTGTAACCAGTAGTCATATCCGGAGCGGTCACGCCATCAAATGGGTGACGGCCCTTCGGGTAGTAGACAGGGTCCAGCACTGGAGCAGAATAGTAGGAGTTGTCAACATTTTCTCTAATCCTTGCCTGGGTAAATGCACCAACAGCACTAGGAAATGCAACGGTAGCATCAACGATACCTCTCTTGATGGCCAACGTTCCCGCTGTCGAGTACGGTTGCGGGTAATCGCCATATGCAAGGTATCTCTTGACGCCTGAGCCCTGGGTCCAAGGTAAAGTGCTGCCGCCGTAACTGGTCGCAACATACAGGACGTCGGGGATGTAGGTTTCGTTAATGAACTGTCTGACAGTGCCCAGCAAGGTTGTGAACTTGACCTTTATGTCGGAGAAGTTATACGGGCCGAACTGGTCATAGTCGGTCCCGGTCTGAGGCGTCAGCGGCCAGGAACTTTGAGTCAACATCGTTGTGACACCGCCCGGAACCATCGCGTTCGAGATAGGCTGCCTGCCGCTGAAGAGGGCTCCTGCGGTATGCATCTTCCTTCTCATTGCCAATGCTGTTACATAATCGACAACGAGTTGCGAGCCGACTTGCCCTGAACCAGTGGTCAGCATGTCGGTTGCCGTGTACGACGGCAGCCATGGCGCCATGTTCGGGAAGCCGCCTGTGGTTCCACCGGAAGAGTTTCCAGTAGTGTTGATAAAGTCAAGCGCGGACAGATGGTACAGATGGGTGATGTGAGACATGACCAAATCGCAGCCCTGAATGATGTTCTGGATTATCTGCCCGTTAGGCGGAATTACAGTGCTGTAATTCGGGATATCACCATCTGTAGTGTTTGTCCCATTATCAATGACAAGACCTAATGCTGTTTCTAAGCTTCTAACTGAAGCTAACCCATGTGCGGTGGGTCAGACCCCTCATATACGCTGTGCAATTTGTGGCGCGTCTCTGGGGTCCCTGTTGTTCATGATTAGCTCGAAGCCCCTGAACAGGTTACCGGTACACCTTGCATCTGATATGGTATTGTTACCATTGACGGTCATTGTAACCTTCAGATGTCCTTCAATTCGGTTTACAGGATCTATCGTTAAAGTTGCCATATTTCTTTACACCTCCTTCCTTATGCAAAAGTAAAGAATTTACCGACTTTGTCGGGGAATGTAGGCTCTGTGCAGCCGTGACAGCCGCCTCTGCTACCTACACACCAGTTAACACCATACTGCTCTGGGCCGTCAGCGTTCCACCTTCTGGCGGAGCAGTCTGCCTTTGTCTTTCTGCCCTTACAGCCGAGGATTCCAAGGCAGCCAAGGTCAGTGCCCTCATACTTATGCTGGCCGAGGGTCTTGCTGTTGCCTTCAGGATACCTGCTGTTGTGTGCCAATTGATCACTGCTTCTGCCGGTGTTGCTGGGATCGTTAGTGTTGTTGTATCTCCACGGGCACGGTCCAGCATTACACTGATAACCCCCATAGCCATAATCAATCGGCTGATAGTTTCTATTAAGAGGCGGCAGCTTGAGCGCCGTGCCGTCATTAATGTAGGCAGGCACGGAGTCCAGGACGTAAGCGATAGTGCCGACTATCCAGTCAGGATGAGGCGGGCAGCCTGAAATGTTGATGAGTTTGGCTGCAAGTCCGGTCCTGTTTTTCATGTCGTCGACTGTTGCACCAAGGGTCAACAATGCTGAAGCCTCGGCGCCTGAGCCGCCGCCGCTTGTGACAGTGCCGAGCTCGACAGCAGGAACAGAAGTATATCCAAGGCCTGCAGAATCAACCGTGATACTGCCGACATAACCGCTTACTATCGCCGTAGCGCCAGAAACAGTTGCGCCTGTGTCGCCGAGCTGGGGTTCGATGGTAACAGTAGCATTAGCAAGATATCCACTGCCTGCGTAAGTAATCACGATGCCATCGACAGTAAAGGGCATGCCGGTGCTAGTCGTTGTTACCATAGCAGTAGCCGTCCTATTCACCTCAGGGCCAACGCCCGTAGGGTCACTAATCGTGACTTTAGGACGTACAGTATATCCAGTGGCTCCAGCCGGAAGCGAGATGCTGGTGACACCATGTAGTAAGTCTGCATGGGCCGTAGCTATGTTGAGTGAGGTGGCTCCGCCTCCCACGATCTTGACATCGGGAGCAGAAGTATATCCACTGCCTCCATTCATAACTGTGACACCGGTGACAACGGTTCCAACTCCAATTATAGCGCCTCCAAGAGTAGTGCCAGTGAAGCCGACACCTTTTGCGCCTGTGACATTACCCTGTGCTCCGGGAATTCCTCCAAAGGACGAGCATGTCCCGACAGCGAGAATGGCAACACAGTTGGGGTTGGTAGCAAAATTGTACGCTACATTGTACATGCTTTCACGGCTCACACCAGCGGCAGGTGTAGTCGTAACACCAGCGGGAAGCAGATCTCCAATCTTGCAGAAATCTCCGAGTGAGCCGCCGGAAGGTTTTCCTGTCGGTATAGCGCCTTCAACTACAAGGACATAGGGTAAATTCGTGTAAGTATCATGCGCGGCATCAAGCGAATTCGCAATAGGCGCTTCACCTGTATTCCAATAAGATCCGGCAGTCGCCATTGCCGTGTCGATGTATTTGAGGTCGATGGTGTCTATGAGCAGGCTGTCTACTGTGGTGATGTTGACCGAATTCAGAAGTGACATTGTGCAGCCTGTGCACGCAGCGCCTGAAATCCAGACTACCGGCACAGACGTGCTATTAGACAAGTCAGCGGTCTTCGCAAGGACACTTTCGAGTCTCATCAGAGTAGAGGCCGAAAGTCCGAGCGCGCCTGCTGCGACGGAGCAGTACTTAATAAAATCTCTACGAGTGATACGTACCATATTTCTTATCCCTCCTTTCTATTATTTGTCATTTGATTCTTATTTAATCTGTTGACTTTTTCCAATAAACTTTCCTTTTTCTTTTCCTCGCCGCCTTTCTGAGACTTAAGCGGTCCGGAAAAACCTTGCCACGCTGTGGCAACCTGTTTAATCGTGTTTTTCGAGAACAATTCTGTGAAAAGTTCTCTCCTTGTTGTTAAAGCCTTCACGATTGTCCTTTCTTACAGTCTGTTTCTATGGCAGTCTGCGCACAGTCCTGAATTTGCATTGCTTGCCCTCAGGAAGAATACCTGTGTGCCTACTGATTTGTTGCCTACCATCTGCTTGCCCGGATATGAGATCGTGTCATGAACTGAATGACATGTCGCACATTCGAACTGAGTTGTCGGCGCCGCTGTTGTGCCGGTCCCATAGAGCGGATAATTTCCAGCTGTTCCAATTATCCAGTTCCTCCACGGAGCTGTCGGACAGGGCTGTACCGCCGGGAAGCCGTTGTTGTCCTGGTTGCTGTCCTTCGACGGGTTGTAGGTGAAGCTGAGCGGATGATCGTTCGTAAGGTCGGTGTCCAGCATTGCCCAGAAAGTCGGGTTCATCTGATAGTCGTAATTCTCGTTCTGGTGTGAGCCCGGGCCAGGATAGTTGACCAGTGAGCTGAATACGCCGTTATGGCATACCAGACAGAGCGAGGACGGCTCTTGCGGACCGCTTTTGAACTCGTTCATGTCAAAAGACGGGCTGCTGTACATCTGATAAGTCTGGGGACCCTGGTCCCTGTTCCACAAAGGATACTGTCCTGTTCCCGAGTGCGGTGTATGACACATAACACACGGCTCAAGACCGTCTTCACCGGTTATCACACGAACATCGTGCGGTGTACCCGATATACCAGGTTGCCCGTTCTCTCTTGCCCACAGAAACGTGGCCACTCCTAAAATCAAAGCCAGTGCAACTAAAAGCAGAAATGTTTTCTTCATTTTTTCACCTCCGTTCTTTCAGTTAAGTAAAACAAATCCCTCTCCGAATACGAAAACTGTTTTTTGATCTCTCCTCTCACCTCCTTCCTTGAATGACCGAAAACCTCCCTCTTTTCACATGCTGCTGCATGAAGATGCGGAGACTGAGCAATACCGGAGGAGATAATAAATTTGGTTGATGTGAAATAAGGGAAACAACAGGAAAGGTCTTCAGCTTTGCAAGCGTTGTTTATCATCTGCTACCCCCTCCCTCCTTAGGAGAACCGGTGCTTCATGCGCACACCCACTCGATCACAGATTCAAAATTTATGATTAATGGATGGTGATATATAATTGTAGTCAGAATGGAGAAATCTTTTCAATCAAGAAAAGGTTTTAATTTTAGCAATAAAAGGTTTTAAATAAATTAAACTAAAGTTGTAAGAAAGCATTAATACTTTAGACCAATTACTACCCCCGCCTGCGGCGACCCCTCAAAAATAGGCGGGGAGCTTTTTTTGTGATTCAAGTTTTAATTGTTGTCATTCCGGCTTGTCCGGAATCTTTCTTATGAACAACCCCCTTTATCCCCCTTTTCTAAGGGGGAATTCGGAAGGATTCCCGACTCCCGAAAGTTTTCGGGATTGCGGGAATGACAAGTTTCCAACCCTAATAGGCAATTTATGGACAGACTCTACTTGCCGGACCACACCTTATAGGAGTAAAGCGCCAACTGCAGTCTGTCTGAGACGCCGAGCTTTTTATAAATCCTATTGCAGTGGGATTTTACCGTCTGCTCGCTGATATGGAGCTTCTCAGCGATCTCCTTGTTCCTGAACCCCTGGCATATATGGAAAACTATCTCCTTTTCTCTCTTGGCAAGCCCGGTACTTTTTTCCTGATGCCTCATGGAAGCGAGTATTTTCATAAGTGTGGCTCGGTCCAGCCACAGTTCCCCGGAAAAGACCGCCTTAAGCGCCTTTTTCAAAAGCTCGGAATCAGCGCTGGGAGGCAGAATTCCGACTACGCCTTTCAAAATGAGTTCTTTCAATTGCCTGTCGGCGATAAGACGCAGCGTCCTGTCGCCTATGAGAATGATCTTCAGATTATTCGTTTTCAGAAAGTCTGCCGGAAGGCTGAGAAAGATGTTAAATTCTGCACAGTAGTCCGCCAAAATTATGTCAGGATTAAGCCTTAATATTTCCTCTAAATTCGGCATGGAGCCGGCGCCACCATTGAATATCCCGATGACATCAATATCGCGCTCGTCTTCAAGAAGCCTCTTCAGACCTTCGCCAAAGAGATAGTTGTTGCAGCCTATGGCAACTCTTAATGCCATGTTTACATATTATAAGGGATTTGACGGATTTTTTTCTATGAAGCTGTTCTTGGCATTCTGAACTTGTTTTAGGATCTATGGGGCCTATGATTATCGGATCAAATATGCATCTTCAAACAGACTTGCACCACTCCACCCAAATCCGGCGATAGCACATCTCTAAATTTGCTGTAAATCTCTTTGCGTCACATAATGGCGTGCATATCATCATGTCCCGTAGATGTTCACGTAACGACTGCAATCTGTTCAAATCCTTGGCAAGATTGATAGCTGTCGATACGTATTCATCAGATGTCTTGCTAACCATCTCGGGCAGACCAACATTTGACAAAAGACTTACCCCTACACGTGAATGATAAGCGGTACCTGCAACAGTAATAACAGGCACCCCCATCCATAACGCCTCACATGTTGTTGCCGCCCCATTAAATGGGAATGTATCTAAACCTATATCGACAAGGTTGTATGATTCCAAATGCTTTGGGGCTGGAGAGGAAGGTTGCAATATAATCCGTTCCGCAGAAATACCTCTTTGTGTAAATATATTTATTGTATACTGACAAGTTGTTCTATCGTGGAAACTCTTTCCTTTCAAGAGTAAGCGTGAGTCTGGTAGTTCTTTTAAGACCTTTGACCACAACGCAACGACTTCAGAAGTTACTTTTGCGAAATCGTTGAATGAACCAAACATGATATGCCCTGTCGATAGGGCTGGTAAAGGTCCGACTTCAGGGCTGGCTTCATCCGGCAGGTAACACAAAAAACTCTCAGGTAATCTCAGAAGTTTTTCCGTATAGAATTGTTCTGTCTTTCCAAAAGGATCAGCATAGTTGTCGGAGATTTTATAATCCATTGTTGACAGCCCCGTGGTAGCCAGGTACCCTATCCAGCTTATTTGAATCGGAGCCGGCTTACGGGCAAATACTAATATTCGATTGCCTGAAGTATGCCCCGCCAAATCCACAAGTATATCTATCCCGTCTTTTTGTATCAGTTCACTGACATCCTGATCAGACGTCCCTACAATACTGCGCCATTGATCAGCATTCTGTTGAATGCGTTTTGTTACTTCGTCGTGTCGAAAGCTATTTGAATAACAAAATATTTCAAAATTCTCGTGATTGTGTGCCATTATCACCGGTTCAAAAAAATATGCGACTGCATGCCTTCTGAAATCAGGTGAAACATAACCTATTCGAAGGCAACGGTTTGGCATGCTTTTGTTGTCATGAGAAGATAAACAGGAAGCAAAAGGTTCTGCAAACTGTTGTCCAAACCTTACATGCTCAGAGAAAATGGTTTGTGCATCATAACGAGGGTTATAGAGCATTTCAGAAAGTAGGTTTTCATAAGGAATTTCAAAAGTTGGTTTTATTTGAATAGCACGCTTATAACATACCTCCGCTTCATCAAGTCTCCCTTGCGCTTTCAATGTACATCCGAGATTATTGTACGCTTCATGGAACCTTGGGTTAAGTTCAATCGCTTTTTGATAGCACTTAATGGCCTCATCAAGTCTCCCTTGCGTTTTAACTGTTTCACCTAGGTTATTGTATGCTTCATGGAACTTTGGGTTAAGTTCAATCGCTTTTTGACAGTAATTGATAGCTTCATCAAGTCTCCCTTTTTCTTTAAGTAAAACCCCGAGATTATTGTATGCCATAGCAAGATTTGGGTCGAGGTTAAGAGCTTTTTGATAACAAGTGACCGCTTCATCAAGTCGCCCTTTTTCCTGAAAAACAGAACCGAGGTTATTATGGGCCATAGCAAGATGTGGTTTGAGCTTTATAGCTTTTTCATAAGAAGTGATAGCCTTATCAAGTTGTCCTTTATTTTTGTAAGCATTCCCGAGATTAGTGTAAGCTTCAGCATTATCCGAATTAAGTTCTAAAGCTTTTCTAATATACTCTATTGCAGAATCATAGTTTGCAAGATAATAACATACTAATCCAAGCAGATTAAGAGCATCAATATGTTTTGGTTGCTTTCTTATTATTTGTCCACAGAGAGATTCTGCTTTCTGTAAATCTCCTGTCTGATAATACCCAACTGCTAATTGGAACAACTTATTGATGTTCATTATACTTTTTTGGTAATCCGTCTACCAATTTATTTTAGTGTTAAAAAAGTCTTCGCTTGAAGACAACTATCTCAGGAAATAGTATTAGAATGAGTATCTGAAAAATAAAAGCGTCTTCAATCCCTGATGTGTATATCAGTGTATTATTAAATTGGCAGGTACGGGGACTTTGGACACGTCAATCATCTTCCCGGTCAAACTAAATGAACCTGCAGAAGTATTATTTTGTTGATCGACAATTACATAGCACCCTCCCAATGTCTTGACGTTTGAACTTAGCAGAACCCCGTTTTTTTCCTTTCCTTCCATCGTCGCGGTAAACGCTTGACCTTCTCCGGTTTGTTCGTCGAAACTTTGGTGCAGCCACAGGAATTTGACATCGGTGCCGGCGAGAAAATGCAACGTGATGGTTTGAGCTTTCCAAAACCCGCTATCTTTAAAGTAAACATCGGCAAGAAATTCTTCGCTGCTCGGGTTCCAGTTAAAAAATTTCATATATACAGGACCGCCTCCGCTATCTTTTAAAAAAGCCGATTCAGAAAATTTAAAAGTAGTCCCCTTTTGCGTTGACTTCAGTCCGAACCATTTCCCTACCCACTGACTCATGTCCGGCGGTTGAGCATAGGCCTCGCAGACAACAAGAACTCCGACAACAACAATAAAAAGAACTCTTAAAACAGATGGTTTCCACATCTTCATGACATACCTCCATTTTTGACGAAGTTTATTGAATTAATTGAACTATTCCTCTTACAAAAAAAAGCTATCACAAATATCTCAGTTGTCAAATGAAAATGAGATCGCACTCTATGTTCGGATGACCCATTGAATTTCCGGAGACTATTCTCTCATCCTCTTCCCGCATTCAGCGAGCACGGCGTGAGTTTCATCTGTTACATTATCGGTTTCAAGGGCAGCTTGAAGCAAAGAAAAAGCGTAATCAAATCTACTGGCGCGGACCAATATTCTTGCAAAGTCGGTAAGGTATCTTTCGGGCGCGAAGTGTATTTCCCTCATCCTCTTTATATACTCAAGCCCCTTTTCTTTTTTCCCAGTGCAGAAATACGCCTCTGCAATAACCAGCAGGGCCTGTGGGTACGAAGGGTCCGTTCTCAGAAATTTGTCGAGCAGGGTGATGGATATCTCCGCGCTTCCTGCAATAATTTCGGTGGTGGCATACATAAGGATTGTATCTCTCGCGCCGGGATCGAGCTCTAATGCCTTCTTGTAGAAAGGAAGAGCTTCTTTGTATCGCCCGAGGTTGTAATAAGAATTCCCCATGCTTTGGTAAGCTTTAGAAAAGTCGGGTTTTAAGGCGATCACCTTATGCAGATATTCCAGTGTTTCTTCATACTTTCCGAGTTCCATCCCCTGTAAGGCAAGCTCATAGAAAGCCATGTAATTTTGTTTCCCTTGTTCAGCGATTTTTTTTCTTCCTAATTCATAATAAAATTCGGCTTTGGACCCGGCCTTTTCTTTCTTCACAAAGTCGCCATAGTGATGGATAGGTATGTCACATTTGCTGATTTCTATTCCTGCCTTTATCAGGGAAGGTTCTATGCGCTCATGAAGGGAAAAATCAAAGCGGACGCGGCTGTCATTCGGAAACAGCCGCACCTTTTCTCCGGGGAACCAGCCGGTGCCTTCTTCTTCGTTCTTGTACTCACCCTTATTCGCGGTCCATCCGATTGTGTTCATTTGCGCAACATAGGTCCTTGTGACAAAGGAGTAGGCGGGGGGTTTAGCAGTAACCCCCCCTTGCCCCCCCTTACCTAAGGGGGGGATAAAAGCAAGCTCCTCTTCCGTCAAAGCAGAATCATTCTTTCCCTTTGTTAAAGACCCATAATTTAATCCCCCCCTTATGTAAGGGGGGGGCGGGGGGGTTATCAACTCCCTTAGCTTCCCATAATCCAACGGCGATATCACTTCGTCGGCATCGAGTACGAGTATCCATTTGCCGGTTGCCTTTGACAAAGAAAAATTGCGCGCTTCGGAGAAGCTGTTCGTCCACTTAAAGTCATATACTTTAGCACCCAACGACCGGGCAATATCTTTTGTCCTGTCGGTTGATCCCGTATCGACCACGATCATCTCATCAACGACCGGTTTAATGCTGAGAAGTGCCCGCTCGATGTTGTCCTCTTCGTCTTTAACGATCATGCAGAGAGAGAGGGTTGGAGAATTCGAGGGTTTATTCTTTACTAAGTCAGTCGTTACTAAGGTAACGTTCTTATCGCCTTCTGTCATTGCGGCTTGTCCGCAATCCTTCCGGTCTTTTTCAGAAAGATTCCCGACCAGCGGAAATGACAATTTTTCCTGGGCCTCTTGAATCCTTGAATCCTGCAGTTCGCGGCATTCCTCAAGCATCCGCTGGGTTTCGTCAGTCACATTATTCGTTTCCACTGCCGCTTCGAGCAGGGCAATAGCGTAATCATATCGCTTTACCGATATCAGAAGCTTTGCGATATCTGAAAGATAAGGCGCGAGACTGAACTGAGTATGTTCCACTCTTCTGGCGTATTCAAGCCCTTCCTTCTTTCTGCCCGCACAGAGATATGCGGCGGTAGCGGCCAGCAACGCCAACGGATATCCCGGCTCATTTTTTAATAAGGTCTCGATAGAAGAAACGGCGTTGCCGGCATTTCCGGTTAGAAGCTCGGTGGTTGCATACATCACAACCGGGTCCTTTGAATCAGGGTCGAGTTCGATGGCTTTTTTGTATGCGGCGCAGGCCTCTCCGTATCTGCCGAGGTTATAATAGCTTGTCCCTGCTCCATAATGTGCCATCGTAATATCCGGCTTTATCGCAATCAGTTTCTTCCAGAATTCGAGCGCCTCATCGTATTTTTCAAGCTCAGTAGCCTGTGTGGCCAGTTCATACAGCGCATGGGGGTCATATTCACCTTTTTCGGAAAGCTTCTTTTTCCCCAACTGGTAATATTCTTCACCCTTTGCAATGATGTCCTCTTTGTTCAATTTCCCGTAATGGTGGATAGGAATATCACATTTTCTGATCTCCATGCCTATTCTCAGGAGGGAATCTTCCACAGTCTCATGCACTGGCTTCTCAAACCGTGTACGGCCCGTATTCGGGAACAACCTCACTTTCACACTCGGGAACCATCCCGAACCGGCTTCTTCCTTATATTTACCGTCATTGGGGCTCCAATTTGCACACACCGGACCAACGTAATTCCTGGTGACGAAGGAAAAAGCGATAGTAGGGTTCGAAGGTAGGGGCGAACGGCCGTTCGCCCCTACTAATTCTTTCAGTTTCTCATAATCATTCGGCGATATTACTTCGTCGGCATCAAGGATGAGAATCCAATCCCCAGAGGCTTTAGAAAGGGAAAAATTGCGGGCGTCGGAAAAACTGTCTGTCCACGGGAAATCATATACCTTCGCTCCGAAAGCCCGTGCTATCTTTTTCGTCCTGTCTGTTGAGCCTGTGTCGACAACGATCATTTCATCAACGATGGGTTTTACACTCATGAGAGAACGCACAATGTTTTTCTCTTCGTTCTTGACGATCATACAGAGAGAGACAGTTTCAGGGTTCGACGGTAGGGGCGAACGGCCGTTCGCCCCTACTACGTGTTTACCAATCTCCATTGGGCCGATCGTCTCTCTTAACTTGAGCGCCACATTCAGTGTATCGTCATCTATACCAAAGGTGTCCATGGCCTCTTCCATAGCATTCATGGCCTCATTGTTTTTCTTTTGCTGCAAGAGGTTGTCGATGAAGATGAATTTCAATCTTCTGTTAAAAGGATGGAGTGAGATAGCTTCATCAAAATTTCTTTCGGCTTCCTGCAATTTAGATAATGAAACAACAGCGGTGTAATAATTCGTGACAATGTCTTCAACCGTCGGGGATAGGATAAAGGCTTTTTCAAAAAGCTTCAATGCTTCTTCCTTATTGCCGCTTGCCCATCGCAAAGCTCCGATGTTTGCATAGGCTTCTCCAAAGCCCCCGTCCGATTCTATCGCCTTTTGAAAGAACCCCTCTGCTTCGGAGTATGAGCCTTTCTGAAAAGCGACGGTGCCTTTGAGGTTCCAGGCTTTAGGCGATGAACTGTCCGCCGAAAGGATCTCATCTGCATATCTGTCGGCCTCTTCACTCAGACCCATATATATTTTGCAGGCGCCGATAAGTTCGAGTCTTTTTACATCTTTTGGCGCCCCACTGGTTGTCTGCTCCAACAGGCCAAGGGCTTCTTTATATTTCTTGTCATCAATAAGCATCTCTGCAAGGGCATAGCGTAATCTCCTTTCATCAGGATAAGATTTTATGCCTTCAACAAGCGTGACAACGGCCTTTTCTTTCTGCCCTTTCTGGTTCAATTCATCCGCAGTAAGGAGGGCATTGGCGCAGTAAAGCTTTTTAGATTCGGGCTTCGAAGCGTCAATGTCACCCCATTTCTTACTTAAAAATATCTTGTCCTTCAAAGAAGGCAAGGGGAGGCAGCCGTAATAATGAATGAACACATCGCCTGCTATGAGGTTTCTAAAGCCCTCCACCGAAGCCCTGATGCAATAATCATCAATTGCATATTCATCCGTTTCGAAGCCTTCATCGAACAAACCGACCTCTTCCGTCAATTCACCCTTGAAGCTTATGCAAAAACTATTAAGATCTTTAAGAGGGACGCGGCGGTATCTGTATCTTTCTCTGAATGACTGGGAGTACGTACTAAGTCGATCATCAAAAAAGGCGCCTTCAGTGGTCATTTTGTCATTCCGGCTTGTCCGGAATCTTTCTTTGTTTTCTGAAGGATTCTCGACGTGCTTCGCATGCGGGAATGACAATTGCGAGGCATTACTAATGACTATCTTAGTATCTGCGTTTTTCGTAATATAGTCTGCATAGGGGACGCCCTGAGGACCCTCGATGTTTACCGTCATCGGCCCGACTATACCTGTATTATCAGCGGAGCTGTTGAGACATTCGATCATCCCGGCAAGCCAATCTTCCGTCACGATGATATTATCCTGCAGAATCGTGATGTATTCTCCCTTTGACTCGGTTATACCCTTATTGCATGCCTGCGCATAGCTGAGGCCGCATGACTTTGTGGAATTTAAGAAATCCCGCTTCGCTGAAGGGAAAGTTATCAATTTATAATTCCCATTCTCCTTCAGCATCCTCCGCAGCCACTTGGGCGGGGAATATGAAGCACTGCGGGTAATAAAGATAATTTCATGGGGTTCCTTTGTATATTTCTCTATGCTCTCAGCGCATTTTCTTGCAGACTCCCGCTGTCCCGAAAGGAGAAGAATAATAGATGTCAACCCTTTGATTCTTTCTTTTTCCCCGGCCTCAACCTTGTCCTGTTCTTCCCTGCCCATTTCTTCCCGCCAGATGTTCCCCTCATCCGGTTTATGGCTGGAAGCCAGACTTGGCAATGACGAATAAAGGATAATTCCCGGAAGAATTTGGGGGGAAATGTGATATGGGCTTCCATAAGGTGTCTCAACAGGTATTCCCCATTTTGCCTTGAATAGTTCCCAGTTGTTCAGGAGGCTCTTCTTAAAATCTATTCCCGCGCCTTTGAATGTCTGGTGCCCGGTATGGTGGACAAAGGCATCCTGAGCTATACGCGCCTCATAGCCTGAAAAGGCGGCCCTCAGACAGAAATCGTCATCCTCAAAATTGCCGCTTCCGAACTGCTCGTCCAGTCCGCCTATCCGGTCAATAACTTCTCTCTTGGCGAGGAGGCAGAAGCCTACGATACGGTAAATGGGGAAACTTTGCCTGTTATGTTCTTTGCTCCATCGCGATGCAAAGGCATCTATACCCGAGATATCTTTGTAGTCGACCTTCGGAACCAATTGCGGGCCGGATACGTAATTAGACATCGGCCCTGCAATACCTGTTTTGGGATATCTTTTGAAGACCTCTATCATGCGGCCAAGCCAGCCGTCTGTGACAATCGTGTCATTATTGAGCAACAAAATATACTCTCCCCGCGCTATCGAAATCCCCTGGTTATTGCCCGCAGCAAAACCACGATTGGTTTTATTGGAAATGACCCTGAAAAAGGCTGAAGGCTGAAGGCTGAAGGATGAATCCTTGAATCCTTGACCCCTTGTCGCCTCAGGCGACTCGCCGAGGCGAGACTCCTGCCTCTTAATCAGTTCCTGTAATCGCTCCCTGGTTTCATCTGTTGATCCATTGTCAACCACAATAATTTCGTGCGGCTCAGGTGTATTTCTCTCAATGCTTTTCAGACAGAGTTCGGTCTGATCCCACTGATTATGCGCGAGGATGATGATGGACGTTAGCCCTGGAACCGCATCAATTGGTTTTTTCTCAACTGTACCAGTATCCGGCACTAAATGGCGGGCCTGAAAATGTGCTTTGCTCGGGCTGAACCAGTCTATACCCCACAATTCCTGCGGTGACGGGACATTGCCTTTCCCATAATGGGACTCAAGTTTGGCATAAAGCCGGTCGGTACTTTCCTGAACTAGAGCTTCTGTTTTGGATGGTTTTGAGGATTTGAAGCTGACCTGTCCTTCATGATAGACAAAGGCGTCGGTGGCGATTATCAGTTTGTAGCCGTGTTGGCGCAGCCTCCAGGAGATCTCAAGGTCGTCGTTGCCAAGGAAAAGGTCCTCATCAAGAAGACCGACTTCGTCCAGAACTTTTCGCGGAAAGGCGATGCAAAAACCCATCAGGATTTTAGTCTCTCTTCCGCGCCCATTGTTCCACTCGTATAATTTGTGAGCAAGCTCATTTATTTCAATGTTTGGCCGTAAAGGTTTTTTCAGATAATAGCCGACCTTTTGGAGCGCCGCCACATAATTGGATAAGGGACCCACTGCCCCGACACCCGGTCCGAAATGCTCTATCATCCGATCTGCCCACATCGATGTGACAACAGTATCCGGATTAAGGAGAATTACATATTCGCCTTTTGAAGCTCTGATGCCCTGGTTGCATGCCAATGAAAACCCCTTGTTGTCGTTATTCAATATAGTGCTTATGCGGCCTCCATATTCTTTCAGGATCGATGCCGTATCATCAGTTGAAGCATTGTCAACCACAATCACTTCTGTGTTCGGGGTGAATTGAAGAACGCTGTCGAGGCAGGCGCGAATTGTCGGCGCTGAGTTGTAAGTGACAATGATGACGCTTGCCGTAAAGGGTTTTGATGCCGCTGAAGGAAAGAACCGGAAGTCACCGTTCGGCTCGATTCTCAGGGCCATGCCGTCGTGCCGCAGAAAATAGACGTCATCCTGCCGGAGCTTATCCTTCCAGATACTCAGGAAAAGATCCCTGTTGAAATACATCATGTCCTGTCTGCCTTCGCTCTGCGATTCGAGGTGAACAACTACGCTCTTCGGAGTATAGACGATCCTCCTGTTTCTTTGTCTCACTTTAAGACAGAGATCAATATCTTCCAGTCCGTTGATATAACGCTCGTCAAAGCCCCCGATATCATCGAACAGCTTTTTCTCAATAAGCATGCATGCCGCCGTGACGCTCTGGTAGTCCCTCTCGATATTGGCAGCCGGAAGATCACCGGGGCACCCTTTATAAATGTGATAGGGAAGCCCGTTCCTCCAGAATACCACCCCCGCGTGCTGAATCGACCCGTCGGGGTGGAGAAGCTTGTTACCCACGATACCTATATTCGCGTCACTTTCAGCAGTACGGAGCATCTCCTCAAGCCAGCGCGGCTGGGGTAGAGTATCGTTATTCAAAAAAAGCAGATATTTTCCCCCTGCAGCTTTTGCTCCCTGGTTGCAAGCTCTGGCAAAGCCCGAATTCTGATTATTTATAATGGCGCGCAGCCTTCCCGCGGCCTGTTCCTCCCGAAGGTAATCAGAAGTGCCGTCAAGAGAGCCGTTATCAACTACAATAATTTCGTAAGGAATATCCCCGGCAGTTTGTCGGATTGCTTCCAGACATCGGCGGGTTAGATCAAGCTTATTGAAGGCCGGTATTATGATGGAGACGCCCGTATCTTTCTTTTTTTCTAAGACCGATTCAATCGGTGCGACCTCCGCAGTTTCTGATTTCTTTTTCAGTATTTCATGATAAATATTCTCAAGCTGGACGACGTCTTCAACAACAGGTTTTATGGGTTTGATCCTTTTTCGAAATGCACTTACTTGCAAAGGATTATCAACGAAGAAGCGCATCTTATCGGCCAGGTCTTTGTCATCACCTTGCATGAAAAGGAATCCATTCTCACCGTCCTGAATTATTTCCGGAATACCGCCGACATTAGATGCTATTACCGGCACACCGGCATGCAGGCATTCACGGACGACAAAAGAGTAACTTTCTGCGCGGGAGGGAACGACCGCCACATCGGTATGCGCCAAAATATCCGGCAGTTCTTTATTAGTATAAACATTATGGTATTTTACCATCTGTCCCGGATCTATCTCTGACATTGTCCGGGCAAAATATGCCGGGTCTGGAATCTGGCCATACAGATCGAGACGAGCTCTCCCTGGCTCGAGTCGATTGAATGCTCGAATCGCAATGTCGAGGCCTTTGGTGAAGAAAATGTTCCCAAGGAATGTGAATCTTAATATGCCTTCTTCAGATTGCCTATCCAAAAGCATAAAAGGGAAAATTCCTAAGGGAACAGTCAGAGCATCGGGGTGGAGAAATCCGTTTGCCTCGAATACGCTTTTCAGGAATTTGCTTGGAAAGATTAGAGTATCTATCCACTTGAGAGCATTTTGAAGAAACTGACGCCGTTGGGCAAAGGCATAGAACAATTCAGGAAGATGCTCCGAAAGCGCTAAGTCTCTATGCCGCATTGTATAACATTCAACACATTTGTCGATTGTCTCCGGCCCATTAACGCAGAAATTGCCGTCAGCCCTTACGAGGTGATTCTGCTCGCATATCAGCCAGGGATCATATGCCGTAAATACTACCGGAAAGCTTCGTTCAAAACAAACCTGAAGAGCTGCTGCGGAAAATCCGATCAAATGATGAACGTGCACGAGGTCTATATCAAGATTCTTGATGTAGTCACCAAAGACCTTTGCAGCCTCCTCATTCTTGAATTGACCGACTATGTCTGAACGTCGATGCAGGTTCATTCGCGTCACAGGCAGGCCTTCATAAATATATTCGGTGATAGCTCCTTGCGGACGACCTGTGTTGTATTCAGGATGAATTATCCGAATGTCGTAGCCACGCCGAAGAAGTTCTTTTGCAAGGTTATAAGTATATAGTTCAGTCCCCCCGATATTTTGTGTCAGAAAACTATGTATGATAAAAAGCATACTCAATCTGCCTCCCCGTGCAGACTGTAATTCCTGTTTGGCACTGAGTTCATGTCTAATAGGCCCTGGTTGAGGACTTTGCATTCCACGAGATATGTCTTGCAATCGCTCTTCGGCTGATACCGGCATGCCTTCATGAATCCCGTATATGTCCCAGAATATCTGCTGATGCTCCGGCGTCCTCACGATATCTCCATTTTGATTAAGTCTCAATCCACAAGCACGGCGGGCATCTATAATAGCAGGGTGTTCGGGCTGAGCCATATAAAAATGTCTAGGAGATTGGATCTGGTTAAGCTGATCCAGTCGGCTCATCAAATCCATATTTAAGCGGACATTTGGAATATTATCGGCTTGCTGTAAAAATTCCCTGGCCCGCTGTTTGCGGCCTGAGCAAAATGATAAAATGCCCATATTGTTGGCAGCCATCGCCGTTAAATTCTTGACCAAGTCAGCGCGCAATCCTTGCACTCCCACGGCTTTTTCATACATTCTTATCGCAAGCTCAAAATCGCTATACGGTGCTAGCGCGCAGAGGTTCCCAAAATCAAGGAAAGCAGAAGCTACCGCATAAGGGTCATCTGTATACTTAAGGGCTGGATAAATATCGGCGAGAGGAATATTCTCGCGATAATAGCGCAGCAATTGCTGTGATTCAAGGACGGACCGCGCGCGATTATCGGTGCCACTGATGTTATCGGCCTTTTCAAGAAAAAGTCCGAGGGTTTCCTGGAGGTGGATCGCCCCGTATTTCCAGGCTATTCTGATCCAGAAATCATAGTCTCCTGATATTATTTTTGAGGAGTCGAAGAAACCGATATGCTTGTGGATTTCCCGTCGCCACATCGGCTGGGGTCCAAAAAAAGTATTTGCCAGCAAAGTGCCGAGATTATAATCCGGCCAATTAAACCGACGGACTGCCGAATTATTATCGAAAGTTTCGTTTTCAACAGTTGTAATAAATGAATCGGCATAAACAAGCCCGATATCTGGATGCTCTTGAAGGACTTTCGCCATAACCTCCAAAGCGTTCTTCCTATGCCTGTCATCAGTATTGGCATTTGTGATGTATTCCCCGCGAGCACCTTTAATCCCGCGATTCCAGGCTGCATAAACGGTCTCGCGCTCTTCGGTCCGGACATAGACAATATTCTTGTATTTCTGTTGGAATTCCTCGACAATCGCTTTTTCATTCTGTTCTGATCCGCTGTCGACTACGACGAGCTCAAGTTCGCCCTTCTGATAAAGAGTCTGATTTATGAGATCTTCAAGACAGCCCCGAATGAAGCGCTCCGAGTTGTAAGTCGAAACAATTGCGGAGACAGTATACTTATTTTTGGTTACAGTTCTTCGATCTTCCGATTTTTCTACTGCTATGGGGCTCTTTCTATCCTGTGCCAGATGACGGTAACTGTCATCTGATGGCCTTCGCACGGTACCCCAGATCCATTGGTTCTCAGATCTAATGTCCACCGTTTCAAATCCCGCCTCTTCGAAAAGTCTCTGTAACTCCCCAATGGTATATCCATTGCCTCCAAATCCATATTGCACACCTGGCTTGCCTTCTTCATCGAAGTTCCCATAACCAGATGCGATCTCATGGACCTGTATCCTGAAGAATCCACCGGGTTTCATCACGCGCAGGATTTCTCTGAAATAATTGCGGACAACGGAAATAGAACGAATGTGCTGAAACATTATCATCGAATACACAAAATCATATTCCGCATCGGGAAAGGCTGCCAGATCCGAGCCGTTGTTAACATAAAGCCTGCCAAAACCCTTGGCATCAGACAAATATTGCTCGGCGAATTCGATCATCTTTTCGGAAATATCCACTCCGTCCACCTGAGCAAATGTTTCCCGGAGCGGTTTTATGACTCGTCCGACTCCACAGCCCACTTCCAGGACTTTCCATCCGGGATTTGATGTAATTCCAGCCAAAATCTGGTTTGCTGACTGCTTTGCCGAAGCATGCCAGGCAGATATTTTCTCTTCAAATGACATTTTATTTATATTTTCATCGGTAAATACCAGTTTAAACATTGCCTCGTAAAGTGAATTCGGATTCCAGAACTCTCTCGATTTCATAAGAAAAGCACTGTTTAAGGAAGGAGTTGTTGTTTCTATAAACTTTTCAGGATCGATCGGAGGGGGTGCGGGTAGGAGAATCTTATCGCTGCTTGTGTTGAAAAACTCTATTTCCCGATCAATTATTCTTTCAGCTTCCAGAGTGTAATCTTCAAGTAAAGTCGCAGTCTTCTGCGCTGCATGTGAACGGAACGCCCCAAGAGGTGCATCAACAGA
This sequence comes from Thermodesulfovibrionales bacterium, assembly GCA_963716185.1. Lineage (GTDB taxonomy): Bacteria > Nitrospirota > Thermodesulfovibrionia > Thermodesulfovibrionales > SM23-35 > CAVZMO01. The sequence goes on along the minus strand of OY970295.1, from coordinate 744,002 downwards.
ATAAAGCTGAGTGTAACGGAAAAACCTCGCCCATAGTTCCAAATCTCCCGCAAGTTTATACGCCATATCTAAGTAAGCTCCAGCTTTTTCCCAGAGCGTTCTCCTCCAGAACGTCCCTTCCTGCTGTATGTAAGGATTCTTGTACTGTCGGGTAAGGTATTTAGCACGCGACCAGAGCGGCAAAAAATTAAATATCCACTGTTTTCCGTCAGGACCGATACCGTTAGGCTTTCCCATTAGCCACTGAATATCTGGCCGGTTTGTGAAGATTTTGGCAGCAATTTCGAGAGATTGTGGAAGCAACATGTCGTCGGAATTCAACCACGTCATGATTTCGCCGGTAGTTTTTTTGAATCCTTCATTTATTGCTGAGTATTGACCGCCGTCCGGTCTGCTCTGCCAGTAAGTCAAATGCTTCTGATACTTCTTAATTATCTCGACCGAATTATCTGTGCTGCCGCCATCCATGATAATGTATTCAAGGTTCGGATAGTTCTGACCCAAGATTGAGTCAATGCATTCCTCAAGAAATTGCCCCTGGTTGAAAGAGGGCGTGACGATGGAGATTTTGGGGGGCGTTTGTTGATTGTAAATTTTAGATGGAATTGAAGACGCTCCTAAATCATGTAGTTTGCTCCGCATTATTATTTCAGATTTGTTCAATAAATTTTCATATAATCTTTTGTAGATATTCCCGTGAATTTCAAGACTATATTCTTTTAAGGCTTTCTCCCTGCAATTAATACTTAATTGGTTGCCAAGCTTATTATCCAAACACCAGTTTATACCATCAATTAATCCCGCAACATCACGCGGAGTGACAATATAGCCTGTTTTCTTATGCTCGATCATGTCAGGTATTCCGCCTATATTGAAACCAACTGCCGGAACACCGCACGCCATAGATTCGAGAACGGTATTGGGTAGATTATCTTCGAGAGAAGGAAGAACGAAGACATCAGCAATGCTATAAATTGCGGCTATCCGACGCTCATCAGATATAAAGCCAAAATTTGCCATAGAATACTTCTTGCTCAGATTAATTCTCCTGTCCAGATTCCCGAATGTTGCCAGGACAATCCTGTCATCCTCATAATGTGTTACGAGGATGTTCAGTGCTTCTATGAGGTATTTGAAGCCTTTTCTTTCAGTGAAGAGATTGTCAGCTCCAAAAAGAATTACTTTTGCAGACACAGGAATTTTTGCTTCTTCACGTATATCTTTCTTGGGGTAAGGTTTATAAACATCGACAGGCAGTCCGTATGGTATGACACGAACAGGGAATCGAGAAAAGAGTCCACTATTCGAAGCGCAATATGCGAGCCATTGACTTGGCGTTACGATTGTCAAATTCAGGTCTTCATAAGCCCTCTTTTTTTGCATCCATATGTGACGTGATAAATTGTCTTCTTTTGTTGACCCCAATTGAGGGCATGAGCCGCAGGTTTCCTTATATTTCCCGCAAGTCCCTGAATAATGGCATCCGCCTGTGAAAGGGTTCATATCATGGAGTGTCCATACAAGCGTTTTCTCGCTTAAATTCGGCAGAACAGTGGAATAATCCAGAATACCAGCTATCCAGTGGAAGTTCACTACATCAGCATCCCGGATTCCCTTAATCTTATCAAGAGCACATATTGAACGAGTATCCGAAAACATTTCGAGACCCTGCGGTCTGGCCGGATATTGAGCCATTAATCGCTGCAAGTATTGCCATGTCTGATCCCATCTTTTTGTCATATCCGGTGAAGTTTCAAGGAGCTCGCCCGGCTTTTCTGATACTATCTTTACGGATGAGTCGTCGGACTTTTTGGATAAGACAATCATCGATGAGTCAACGCCACTGAGTTGCATTGCTTTATGTTGTCTATAAGCGGCTTTGCCTGCCCCGCCATAATCTAACGTACAAATGTGCACTAATTTCATTTTATAGCTTCCATAAATAATGAATCCGGTTTGCGTATAGCTCCATTAGGTTCGATATCCAGGAAATAGGAATTAAAATTTGAAATTTGTGACTCATCTGCATTACAGACTTTGACATTACGGAAGCCTGATTCCAGAAGGAGTCTTCCCAAAGAATATCGGTCATACATCCACTCATGAATTTCACCAGAAAGTCTAAATTCCCCAATTTTTTCTGCATCGGGAGGATTGTCCTTTTTAATGTCTTCCAAAGATGATTCTCTGACATCGTGCTTTCGAATTGTATTGAGTGCGTTTATGACTTCTGATCCCAATCGTTCAATGACGAAAGATTCAGCTGGCATCGGGTTCTGCTTCCAATATTTGAGCATTTCGCCACCTGACGTATTTCTAACCATCTGATCAAAAAGTTCCAGCAATATCCATTCATACATATCTTGAGCTTCCTTATCTCCCTGGAGAGACCGTTCTAATAATCGTAAATACCATCGAACTATCTGCTCTAAATCAGGAACTGCGACCCGAATAATCCCACCTTTTTTTAAAACCCTATTACACTCTTTCAAGAAAATGGGCGCATGGCCTTTGGGAAAGTGTTCAAGGAGGTGAGAATGATATACGACATCGAAGCAATTATCTTCGATCGGTATGCCAAGGTTAAGATTACAAGCAATAACCCCAGGACCGGATGATCGAAAATCTACATTTGTCCAATCCGGATGATATCGGCCGCCACAGCCAAGATTAAGTAATTTCAATACTACATCGTGCCTTTCCAACTTACTTTATAATAATATAAAGAGCGGTGATTTTGCTTTACATCGAATACTTACGTTAAAAGGTGATTGGCTTTTAAAAACCAGACACCGGTCTCATCTATACGATTTAAGTTGAAATTTATATTTCTTTCTACTTCGAATTCGTGAATTGCCTTTTTACAGCCTTCCCAATATCCATAATCGTCCACCTGAATAACACCGCGATCTGTAATCTGGTCATATAAATTCCGCAAAATTATTTTAGTTGACTGGTACCAATCACCATCCATATGCAATAACGCAATCATTTTGATCGTACTCCGGAACCTCGGTAATGTATCTTCAAAAAAGCCTTTGACAGTGGTAACGACATCGGCTACCCCGAGTTGAGCGCAAATTTGTTTGACACTCGCTTCAGGAGCGGCACATGTGCCGGTTCCCCAACCGGTTAGGTCAGCGGCCATGCCTTGATGCTTATCCTCGTCGGTCGGCTTTGGCATGCCAGTAAAAGAATCGAAGGCGTAGAGAAGTCGCGTGATTTTGCTGTAATGCTTGATTACATAGGCAAGCAACGCAGAAGATCCGCCTGCGGCAACCCCGCACTCGACAAAGTTGCCGGGCATATTTTCCAAGCACACTTTTTTGGACAACGAAAAAAGTGAAAATAGTCTTTCTTCACTTAACATTGTGTATGGTCGGATAATTTTCAGCAGTCCCTGAAATTCAGCATCACCTATTCTATCCGATATATTTTGGGGATATTGGGCAAGAATTTGATTTAGCAGATTTGATGCTTCTGTATTATTGGGGAAATGCCGCAATTCTTCCCGTAAAGCCTCGCGAGCCGAATCTATCTGATTTAATCGTATAAAACAAATTGCCCTCAAATAGTCAAGCCCTTGCGTTGGTTGTTTTAACGATTTTGCTCTGACCAATAAATTAAAACATATAGTGCAGTTATTACTCTGTAATGCGTTCAGTGCTTGCTCCATTAAAGTGGAGACTGATAACTCTTTCCCATTTGATGATTCATCCCTGTGTTCAGGAAGCGAGACGTCGTTGTGTGTGCGCATTCGCAACAATTCCTGTTGTGGCATTCCAACCCGTTCTTTAGCCTCTTTATTTTTTAAAGATACAGAAGATTCCGAAACAGGTTGCTCATTCTTTCGCGCGAGATGTTTTTTAATTATTCTGTCAAATTCACTAACTCTTTTTGTCATGGAATAATCTCGTAAGCAGCGTTCATGTCCTCTGTGTGCAATTTCTTCACGTTCGTTCGTATGAACGCGGTAGTAAACGATTTTATCAATGAGTTCTTTTTCATCTTTGAACGTTTCGATTTCCTGCCCAGCTATGAAATAATCCTTAATATTGTCAAAATGTTCAGTCAGAAGAAAAACCCCACTGCCAGTAGTTTCGAATATACGCATGTTGGCGGTTTCTTTGCCCCCGATGTCTATAGATGTCTGCTTAGCAGAGTTCCCGAATTCGTGTGTTGCTCTTGCATCAAGTGCAATCCGTCCGCTACGCAGAGCCCTATGCATTCCTATGCCAAACCTTCCGCCAAAATTATATTTTAAAACTTCTGGCGTGATTGCATTAGTTTCCCCGCTCAAATAAAAAGCGCACGAAAACATTTCATTGTTAAGCTTAAGGAAGTTTGCAATTTCTTGAAGATACTTATTCCGCTGCCGATGCTGATGTACTGTCCACTGACCAGAAAATACAACATCATACGTGGGGGTTACATCTTTAATCTGGTCGCAAATCCAAACCGGGAAGCCAGGGAAAAAGTGTTCTGTTGCCTTGGCTCCAAGTGTAAGTGCAAAATTTCGTAAAGCAGTTAAGCTTGAAAGTATAACATCAAATTCTGACCAATCTGTTCCTTCAGGGATGATGGCTGCTCGCCAACCCATAACTAACTTTGGCTTCCACGTCAAAGAGCGCACAAATCTGCTGTCAAAGGTTATGGGATCAGATAAATATAAAATATCAGGTTTTATCACATTAATCTGTCTTTGAACAATTTCGTTTAACCAATCATTCGGCTTGTGAAGTTGAAGGCCATTTTCTCGAAGCCATCGTAATTGAGCCGGATAGGAATTTGCTATCACTAATTGTGAAGTGTAGCCCAGTTCCGACATATAAGGCGCCAGCATATGACTGCCTGAAAAACCGTCAGCTACCAATGCTGAAATCTGCTCGCGGAAACTTTTGTGAGAAATGAGAGGGTCCCTTTGGTAAAAATCTGATAGGTAATGAGGATAAAATGTATGAACCTGTAAGAGATTAAGTTGTTTGTTCTCTTCTGTTTGTATTTCTCCGCGAGAGGTAACAACAGTGCCGTCAGGGGATAGTCCTGAACCCTTTATTAGATCAACAACAAGAGACATCGGTCTTCTCGGATTTCGAACGCGGACATCAAAGTCTGGAGTTCTACGGACATGACCTTTTGAATAATCGATCCGCTTCATTACAAAAGTGCCGTCCATCTCGTAGTAGTGAAGATATTCAATCCTTCCATGGTTGGCAAAATCTGTCTGTTCGAGTAGTCGCTTTACAGTATCTATGCGTGGGAACCAGAGATGTCCGGGATTAAGAAATGTTCCCTCTCCGCCTGGATCAAAGACTATTTGGCCGGAAGGATTCTTGATTGACCTGTTCTGGAGCACATCACAGCCGTAGTCAGGTATAGATAATCTGAATAGTCCATTTGGTTTTAATATGCGAAAGATTTCGTTTATAACTGGAATGAGCTGAGCATAGGGGATATGCTCAAACACGTCTTCAGCCTGAAAACTCTCGACGGAATTATCCGGCAGCGGGAAGGGCTTTGTTATATCATGCAGGATATGGCGTTCATCATTTTTTGCTATAGAAAGCCCGATTAATCCGTCATATTCCCTCATATCGGGAATATCTCCTGCATAGAGACGTATCGGTGAAAGCTTTTTAATCTTATCCCAGGTAATCCGGCTATCTCCCGATATTCGATTTTGGTCGGAATCCGGCTTCTTCATCCGGAGGAGAGCCTGGCCTTTCTTTTTTGACTCGTCGTCCTTTGCAAATGCCATAAGGTTATTATGATACTCCCAGACATGCGGATGCAGCCTCACGAGATATTTCAACATCACCTTATAGCGTTCCTGTTTTGTATCCTGTTTTGTCTTATCTGCCGGATCATGAAAAATTACTGTGCTGGGCCAGTATATCGTCAAGTTCTCGCCATAATTCAATAAAATACGCATGGACAATTCAAGCCCCTCCCCACCAAAAAGAAGAGGGTTCATGCCTTTTAACTCTTGATATTTATCCCTTAGAAATGCTGAATTTCCTTCGGCAACTATGGTTGAAGGTACTGGAATTTCTCCTAAATCATATGTTTCCGGTAACTTACTATATTTCTCTGTATTCTTAGCCAAAACTTTTCCTCTAAAGCCAATGATGTCATAAGTATTGAATGCTTCGATAATACTTTCAACATAATTATTTGGTACTGTAGCATCATCATCCAAGGAGGCGATGATATCTGCCTTGGCAAAATGGGCTCCGATATTTCTGCCTTCAGAAAGAATGAAATTCATCGGGCATTTAATATAAAGAAGTGGGGAGGTCAGCAGCTGTTTGAGAACTCTATCATTTCCGCCGTTGTCAACTACGATGACTTCAAAGTTCTTTTCCGTCTGATTTAAAAAAGAATGCAAGCAGTCCAGGAGCAATTCATTTGTCTGATAGGCAACTACAATAACGCTAACTAAGGGATTTTCTATTTTTCTGGTATCGATTTTTGGGAAGAGGTCATATTTGATCGACTTTCTATATTTATCCATCTCAGCTTCAGCACTTGAAAAGTCTTCTTTATAAAAGCTGTCCGACGCCGTTGCAAAATTGAGCAAAGCGTCTTTTTGCAGGGTTGCATTCTTCTCATTTCTTCTTTGAAGGGCATTAATCTTCGCTTTCATTACATATTCTAAGCCTCTGTAATTTGTGTCACGCTGAAGGGAATTAGGTTGCACTCTGTAATGATAGAGAACCTTGTCGATGAACTTCAGTTGTGAAACCTCTTCCATTTTGTACGAAATATCTTTATCCTGTGCATGAAGGATCTCCTCCTTGTATCCCTCTGTCTGATTGTAAAACTTGACCTTGAACGTCTTAAAATGGCTTACGGCGTCAGAGTCAAGGGTTGTTTTATTACTTGGAATTTGTTTGCAGTAACCTGTTTGAGTCGGCCTTAAATTTTCATCGCAATACATAAACTGGGAATAAATCAGCCCTGCATCAGGATATTCAATGTGCGCAGAGTACATTGATTCAAGTGCGTCAGGTGTTAAAACATCATCGCTGTCAAGTATTCCAAATAAATCAGAGGAAATATTAGAAATTCCCGTTTTGAGAGCTGCAGTGTAACCCAGATTTTTCTTGTGTCTTAAAAGCCTTATTCTCTTGTCAACCTTGTATTTTTCTATAACCGATAATGAATTATCAGTCGAACAGTCATCTACAATTACAAGTTCCCAATCCTGAAATGTCTGATTCAGGACAGAGGCAATTGTCTGTTCGATAAACTTTTCCTGGTTGAAATTGCACATTATAATTGAAAATTTAGGGACCATGATTTAAGCTTTATTTAATCGGGAAATAGCAATTTATAACAATATTATAAATCAAAATGAGAGTTTAGTTATGGATTATGCAAAATGGCATGATTTTTCGGGAGATATATTTAAAAGATTTGGCATTTTTAGTGATTTGAAAATGGTGGACAATCCATATGAATATGCAGCGCAATATATTTCGGCTTGCCAGAAAGTGTTGGATCTCGGGGCTGGGGCAAAAATAGCGAAAAGTATAGTTCACGGTGAATATAGATCGTTAGATAGTGACCCGACCCATGGACATGATTATTCTCATATTGACCAAATAGAGGAATCTTTTGATGGGATCATTGCAAATCAGTTTTTTGAGCATTTAACCTTTGAGGATGGAATAGCCTTTTTTGAAAAGATTGCAAATATACTACTGCCAGAGGGAGTAATGATTGTCACTATCCCGAATATTTGTCATCCAACTTCTTGGCATCTTAATTGGGATCATAAAGCTTTTTGGGGCTATTGGGATATTGGTGTAATGATGGAAATCAATGATGTTGAGATTATTGATATTGTTAAATATAGAAAGAGGCCAGATGAAATATATGAATTAACAGAGGATGAAAAGAAATTGATAGAATTAATTAGCAAGATATTTAGTATGGATTATTGTAGATATGTCCTATTAACAGGCAAAAAGAGGTAAAGTTGTATGCTACCTTTTTCTTACAATGGTGAGCGACATATTTCTGTCTTTTGTGATAGATCCATAAAGAACACTAAAATTATTACTGATAAAATCTAAAACATCATTTCTTTCTCTCGCTGAGTGGTGGCTGTCCATCGTTAATCCTTCGGTTTTCGAATAATCAAAGAAAAGAAGACCTCCTGGGTTTAGAGTCTGATGGAATCTTTTTGCGGTTTCTATCGGCTTATTCAAGTGTTCAAAAACTTCCATGCAAAATATGACATCCACATTTTCTGGTAAATTGAGTAGAAAATGGTTTTCTGGCACAAGTAGTATTGGTATGACATTCGAGCACTGTCTAAACTTATAACTGGCATAGTGGAAAGTAATCGCTTGTATATCTGAAATATAAATTTTAAGATTTTTTTGTAATGGGTAGAATTCAAACAGGGATGTTGTTATTGGGGCGGTTCCACAACCAAATTCCAAGCAACAATTTATATTCTCCTGCTTTAACTGAAATAAATGATTCAAAAGGTGCAAATTATTTGCAACAGTTTCCTTGTATACAAAGTGTAGCAAAGTATAAATCAGTTCTGGTTTCTGCCATGCCTCAAGAAAAAGGTGCGGATTTTCTGTGTCCGGCACTTCACATTCGGCAAACTTAATTCGATAGAAATTCTTTAAGAAGAAAAAATCTTGAACGCTATATAAACTTCGCCCATGTAAGATTGAAGACCAATAAGTCTGAAATTCTTGAAACCAGCTTAAATCAAGATTGATTTGCCTCGCATACCGCCATAATAATTCCCTATAATTTTGTGGTATTTCTTGATTGCGGTATACAAGCTTATGGAATAGTGATTGTGCAAAAGGAACGAGATTGGGTTGCGGATTAACTTTATTCGTAATAGGATATTCTTCATAAATCTTTTTTACATCAATTTTAAGATTAAAAAAGGGATGATTTGAATCAAGATGAAAATCCGTTTCACGCATTTAAATGAGCCCACCTTTCTCAAAAATTGTACAAATATAATTAGCGATTCTGCAGAGTCAATTTTCCTTGACAATTATTAATTGATAATTGATTTCTTGCCAATGCAATTTTTCCCACATGATCAAGGTTTCTTTGTAGGTTAAGACAATGAAAGGTATTTGTTAAACTTCATAGATTATTCCCTCAGATTTAGAAAGCCATTTCTTAAGTTCTGTTTCATAATCGCAGCCTGCTTTGCCTCTTGATGAACCTCTGCCAAAATGGGCCCAGATAGGTTTATTGTTTAGCACATATTCAGCACATCTGACGCCATAGAAATATCTTCCCGGAAATATATCATTCATATTTAACCAATCAACGTATTTCAGCGTATATCCTGCTTTTACTAACCCTAATGAAATACATCCTCCTGTGTCAATATTTTTCTCTATGTCAGGCATAAAAGTTAATCCCAAATCATGATAGAGCTGTGTTTCAAAACACAAACAATTGGCATGAATCATCCCAATATCATCGTGGGCTCTAAAGGGCTTGGCTCCAATTGCTTTTGTCATATTATCAAATTCTCTTAATAAATCTTCAACCCAATTATTTCTTAAAGCAATACAATCACTATCAAATATCAACGTGTATTTAGTTACAACATGCTTCATCATTTGATCAAGAGTTATTGCATGTGCCCTGGAACCAAAGTCCCCCGGAGATTGATTAAAAATGAGTAAATCTAACTGGCCAATATGCTGCAATTTTTCAAGTTCTTCTCGCGAACCATCTGTGGAACCGTTATCGGCAATTAGCAATCTATAAGGACTCTTCGTGAACTTAACAATTGAGTCAATACACAATCTTGTTAGAGCCCATGTATTAAAACTCACAAAGCAAATTGTTACTTCTTGATTCATCAGGATTGAATGATTTCCCGGTAGAGCTTGTTGTATTCTTGAGCGCTCAATTCCAAATTAAACTTCTTATAAATCGTCTTTAAAGCATTTTCCCCGTGAAGTCGTCTAAGATCTTTGTCCAGAATGTATCGCTCTAAAGCTTGAATTAATTGTTCCAGATTATTTTCGTGGATTAAAATGCCGTTGTAGTTATCTACGACCAACTCATTGATCTGATCGACATTCGTAGCTATAGCTGGCATGGCCGATGCCATGCCTTCCATAAGGCTGTTTGGAATGCCTTCATTCAGTGAATTCGAGACACATGTTACGATATCAAAACCCTTGATTATAGTTTGTGGTTCTTCTATATTCCCAAGAAAATAGATGAATTCCTCAAAACCTGAAGATAGAGCCTTCAATTCTGTCTCCATATTCTCGGCACCTGGCATCATAGAATTTCCACCTATGAGTATCAGACGGATGTGAGGATATTTTCTTGAAAGAAATTTGACTGCTTCAATGAGTAGTTGAATATTTTTACCGCGACCAAATCGGCAACTTCGACCAATGATAAAACAATCTTCATTAAAAAGTCTTTTTCTCTGGAGGGTATTAATATCTTCTAAGTCCACGCCGTTATATATAAGTCTGATCTTATCTCTCGATATATATTTCGAAATCATTTCAATGGTACCGGAACTGGAGGCTATGACATATCTAAAATTATTCTTTGGCAAGCGAGTACAGCTTCTCGTGCCATCAGTCCTCTCAATTATGTTTCGTACGCCCGCAGAGAGCGCACAATCAAGCGGCAAAATATCATTATGGATTTGAACGATATCGGGATTAATTTTCTTAAAAAAATTAGTAATCTCCAGTGGGTGTTGATAGGGAATGAAAATTGGAGTACCGACAGATGAAAATTTGTCTTGAAACTTTGGCACATGGGTAGCCAGGAAGAAGAATTCATACTCGTAATTCAGTTTCCTTGCAAGATTGTAAAGAAAAGATTCTATCCCGCCAATATAAAAATCGAAAAGAGTGAAGACAATTCTCGGTTTGTTCACTTTTGAATTTGCAAAAAGACCCTGTGCTCTTTTTCTGACGACTCCTTAAAAAGAGCAACGCAAGGTTCAAAAATTTTAATCAGTATTGAAATATCCTGAATCAGAATGGGATCACTGGCATCCGGCGTGTGATGGTGAGGAATGGTAATCCATACAAACGAGTTGTTTTTTAGAATTCGTTTCCATTCTTCTACAGTTTTTTCAACGGAAAAAGAATGCTCAAAACTGTGGCATGCATAAATCAGATCAACACAGTCATCTTTAATAAATCCTTTTAAATTGGTAAAATCAGCTTCTATAACGTCTTTGCGGGATGATTTTGCTAATTCAACACCAATAATATTGTTGTATCCAAGCTCTCTCCATACATCGATTTCTTTCCCCTGTCTTACTCCCATGCAAACAATGAAAAAATCATCTTTTATTAATTCAGGTGGTAGTAAACTATTAATAAGAGACACCTCTCGTTTCCAAATTTTATATCCTTGTCCAGATGCCCATTTAATCAGAGTTCTTTCTTTTTGCTTTAATAAATATTGGTTATATGATTCATATTTAAAATGCTTAATATTCAATGAATGATTCCCCACTTTTCAATGTCAATGATAAATAATTAGAATCTATCTTAAAATCGGTTCAATATGATTATGACGGACAAAGACTCCAACGTGCAAGGTCAAGAAATGGCTTATTTATGCCGAAAGACATCAATTTTCACCTATGGTGACTCTGCCATTCTGAGCCCGATTCTAATTTTGAGATAGGTTCTAATAATAAATAAATTTTATCCATCGATTTATTACTTTCTCCCATCTCCAGTTTTCATTAATGTTCTTAACACAGTTTCTCTGCAATTCTTCAAGAACAGGTCCATTGAACTTTAAGAAATTGATTTTATCGCTAAAATCGTCAATATTTCTATAGATAATATAGCCATTTATGCCATCGGTAATTAATTCAGGAATGATACCGACGTTAGTCGAAATAGTCGGAACTCCACATGCGGCAGCTTCAACGGGAGGCATTGGCTGCCCTTCTTTAACCGAGGCGACAATTAAAACATGAATAGAATTGTAAAAATCATTCATTTTCTCCTGACTTATTATATTAGAACCCCAGTCAGCAAATTTAAATTGTATGTCCTTCATATTCTCCGATAACGGCTTAACGATGTCATGAAACCCTTTCGCACCCCTTTGATAATCCGGATTTGTGTTGCCCACCCATCCAACAGTGAAGGGATCTTTGCCAATAGTATCTTTTCTGTAAAAAACGTTTGTGTTAACGCCGCATCTCGTATGCTGTATATTTTTAAGCCTTGGGCTGAATATCTTAAACAATCGTTTGCTGACGACATTTACTCCCCTAAGTGAGTTGAGAAAGGCACACAAATCATCCGGCGGTTCAACATCTCTTTCCGGTGTTGTCATATCATTGTCCCAGAGATTATGTGAATGAATGCCGGTAAATATTTTGTGCTTATCCACTATCTTAGATAAGGGAATAGCGTCGAGGTAATACATTGGAAATACAACGTCATATTCAGAGGCAATAGACGGTTTCTTTAATAATTCTTCGGTTATTAGGATGTCAATGCTTGCAGGATACCTTTGATAATCCCAAAAATGTTTGATATTTTTTGAAATAATACCGAGCGCCGTATGCAGAAGATTCGGGACTAAGAGGATTTTTATCATTCTTATCTGGTTGCTTTAACTAACCAATTTAAAGGTTCTCTTTCCGCTCCGGCATAAGAGACTTCTACCCGTGTCCATTCAGAAAGCAGATATTTTAAACTCTGGTCCGTAAATCTCCAGTAATCTTTGCCGCTTTCAAATGGTTCACCGTGAAGCCAGAAATTAAAAGGAGTGGTTAAAAATAATAAACCGCCTTTCTTGATGATTCTTCCGATTTCATTAATGGCTTTGAAAGGGTTAGCGACATGCTCAAGGACATCGGTGCAGATAATAGTATCATAAATATTACTACCGATTTTTTTCATATCCATGATATCAATGATTATGTCGACGGTCGCTGTTCGATAAAAATCGGCCCTCGTATAATCTTCTCCGGCAAGGAGGTATTTACAAAACATCCAATCCCCACTACCAAGATCGAGAATCTTTCCTTTGATCAGATGACGGTTATCTATCAAGAAATTCATTATGCTGATTCTGACTAAGGTGAATATCTGGCCGGTGAATTCAGGATGTTGAAATCTTATATCATTCCAAACAGTTCTTTCAGGTGTCATTTTGCATCACCTCATAATATTCAGTATAAAATCTTTCAAGATTGAACATTTCTTCTGCCCTTTTACGAGCTTTCACTCTAAATGCGTCTATATTGAGAGCGATTTCCTCGATAGCTTTGCAGCAGCCTTCTATAAACTCTTCACCGTAATCCCATTTCTTTATATTTTGCACGACAATGCCGCCTTCACCTATCAATTCTGATTGCCCCCCCCAACTCCCGCAAACAACAGGAAGGCCGCAGCTTAAAGCTTCGATGACTGCATTGGGGCAAGCATCACCCTGTACGGGATGCAGGAAGATATGAGATGATTGCAAATACGTTAACAGGTTATGATGATCTACGTGAGGGATATGTATGACTCTGTCCGCATAGACTGACGCCGATATTTTATCTAATTCGGCTCTGCACTGCTCATCGACATTACCAACAAAAAGCACTCTGCTTTTGAGCTTCAACCGTTTCAGTATCTCGAAGGGGACCTGTATGCGAAATCTCCTTCTCAAAGACCCCGTACAAATTATGTTTAAATAACCATTACTATTTTTCATGGGGTGATCAGATGTCTTAAAAAAGTCGGTATCTGTTGCATTATAAATTATTTTGCAGCTCTGAGGTTCAAAATCGAGGGTTTCACAAATAATTCTTTTCGACCATGTACTCTGAAAAATTATGGTGTCAATAGAAGGCAAGATATTTTTTACCTGCTGATTATAGGTAATACCCGGATTTGGCTCATTCATAGAGTCAAAAAATTCCTGAATATAAATTCCTGCAATTCTGTAAAGAATTGGTATCTTATTCTGTTTACAAAAGTTGATCTGAGTTAAATCCGGGGGCGAAATAGACCATAAAGCGGCATCACAATTGACAGATAGATTATTGAGAAGCGTATGATTTCTCTTACCAAAAATTTCGTAAAATCTTGCAGCAAAAACAGACGGCCCACCTGTAAAACCTGGTAAAAAATTGATGTAAATATTCAAGTGTGATTATCCCGGAACCAGCAATAAAAGAATGCACGCTTTATTTTTATTATATCATATGCAATGAGAGAGGCTATTTAGCAGTCTCAAGAGAGCCTTCTTGAGAGAATGAAGATCGCCAGAAAAAATTTGGCCGTCACACAGAGTCTGAATGGCCCCCAACGATTAACGGGGGCCATTCACTCATTATACGGCAATTGTTCAAATCAATATTGAATTGAGGCGACGCTTCCTTTGAGCTTAACTTCTCTTTCAATATCTGCTACTTTCTCAGTCAATTTTTTTATTGTTCTTTGCTGCTCCTGTACAACCTTGGTTAAAACCGCAACGATATCCATGGGATCGATGCCGGTTCTGCCATTTTTTGCAACCAAATCCGGCACATCCTCAGCGATAAACCCAACATGTTTTTCAGAACTATCTGCCTTATAGGTATACTTTACAGGATTCAATCCCTTAAGTGCTTCCATCGCCTCAGAGGACTTGAGGTCGGCAATGTTATCTTTTAAAGATCTGGAAGACCCGTAAACGACGCCGTTTATCCTTGCTGTCCCATTGACGTCGAGGAGTGCGGCAGGGGCTGTCGTGCCTATGCCGACCCTGCCTGAACTCGTAATTCTCAAGCGCTCGGTCGGCGATGGGGCGCTTCCCGTCATGAAGTAAATAGCCTGCGGTACTACATTCGGTGAGACCGTACCGTCAACAACAGCGCCAAACCTTGCAGAAGAAACTTGCTGTGTCCCATCATAGCCCCTGAAGAGAAAACGGCCGATACCATCACCATTTTGCACTGGAGTGGGTGAAGACTCTGTGCCTCTCGCTCTGCCATATTCAAAATTTGGTGCGTCAGTAGGCCCATCAGAAAACCTCTGCGACGTAACGGCCGTTTGCACAACCAAATAAGACCCCGTAAGCAACGGATTGGTAATGCCGACATATTCGACGCCGGTGTCCGTCACTTTGAAGACATTGTTTGTCCCAGATGCATCTTTTACAATCAGCTTATCAGCACCAAATGCCGATATGGCAAGAACTAATGATATAACTAAAACCAATGACCCTATGCCTAAAGACTTTTTCATTACTACCTCCTTTTCGCCAGCAATGCACTGGCTCCTAATTTACTAATGTGTTTGTTTAAATATCATAGAACAATTCATTTTTTCAAGTTCGTCCGCCAGACTAAATAATGTCCCTGCAACTTCAACCGACCTTTGCCAATTATCCAAATACTCAAACCGAAACCTGATCATTTTTTGACTCTCCGCTCTCAACTCTTAGCTATTCGCCCTTAGCTCTTCGCTCTTTGCTTTCAATCACCGTATAATTATGTTGTTCATGGTAACTGTTCCGTTGGTGATTGTTACCGTCCCGTTCACAATTGTATATGAAGTATTAGTGGTATAATCGGCATTAAATCCGCCCATAAGAATGACTATAATATTCCTGTTGAAGTTCAGGGTTTCAATGAATGTGCCTTCCTGTGCCTGTATGGTATCCCCATCCCCTGCTGCATTGTACACATCCTGGATAGTACCGAAAGGTTCCAAAAAAGGTGCATTACCATTCCTTACACCGGGAGAAGCGCCTTCTACTATGACAATTGAAAGCGGCTGTGTAACTGCAGACGGATATGCATCAGTCACCTGTGCAGTAAAATTGAATGCACCTGATGTTGATGGGGTACCTGATAATTCACCGGTAACACTATTAAGACTCAGGCCATCCGGAAGACTGCCTGAGATAACGGACCAAGTATATGGGGGAATACCACCGGTGGCTGCCAGGGTTTCACTGTAAGGGATGCCTAATGTGCCAGATGCCAGAGAAGTCGTCGTGATAGCCAAAGGCGGACTACTTATCGACCCAAATACATATGTTTCCGTGCTTACAGGGGATGAATTTCCCGCGTTGTCTTTTGCAAAAAAGTTTAAAGTCGTGTTTGATGCAATGCTTATGGGATTAGAGTAAACGGTGGAGCTTGTCGTGGGAGTGCTCCCGTCTGTTGTGTAATAGATTCTGTAACAACCGGAGCCTGAACCGTCAGAACAGGTTAAGGTGACAGACTGGCTGCTGTCGTATGTTCCGCCTCCCGGAGAGGCATTCGTTGTGGGGGCGGTTGTATCAAGAATAATAGAATCGGAATATGGATCTGACCAGTTCCCTGAATTGTCCTGGAATTTCACATAGACTGTCTTTAACCCCTCTCCTGATATCAGCGTCCATGCTTTTGAAGTATTATAAGCCTCAGGAGAAGACCATGTTACGCTGTCATTACTGAATTGCATTTGAGCACATCCACTGCTGCTGAAACCATTGCATGAAAGCGCCAGTGTTGCAAATGTGGAATTTGTATATGCTGCTCCTGCATTAATTACTATCAAACCTGAAAATGTCCTTAAGATCGTGCCGTACCCGCCGACTGCGACAAAAACGGGATTACCGTAGGCAGCGTCCTCAAGGGGATAAGTGGTTCCGGAATTCCTGTAAGTCCAGGTTATCCCATCCGCAGATGTCAGGATCGTGCCGGATTCTCCCACAGCAATAAAGTAACCTGAACCATCGACCAAACCATAAGTTATTCCGTTAAGATCTTCCTGAGAGGAAGATGGGTCTCTTGTGACCGTCCAGATAATTGCATCCGGTGAGGTGAGAATTATACCTTGTTCACCCACAGCAACAAAGGTGTCATTGCCATAGGCAACGCCTAAAAGATGTTTATCAGTTAGGAAATTCCCGGGTTGCCAGCTAACTCCGTTTGTTGAGTACAAGGTTGTGCCATAAGCGCCGGCATCGACAAAGACGTTGTTGTCATAAATAGTATCGTAGAGCCAATTGACAGTTCCAGAGGTTTGCTGATACCAGGTTACTCCATTATCTGTTGAGGTGAGGATAGTACCATGGCCTCCGACAGCGACAAATGTTTGGTTTGTGCCGATTACCCCATAAGCTACTCCAAAAAGATTTTGAGAAACAGGATGGGCCTGCCCTGATCTTCTTTGCGTCCAGTTATCCAGATCAGTTTCAGGCGCAGTAAATATTGTTCCTACAGTTCCTACAGCAACAAAAGTGTGATTACCGAAGCCTACACCGTAAAGATGATTGGTATCTCCCAGGCTTCTTGAAGTCCATGAGAGCCCGTCAGGTGATGTGAGGATCTTGCCATATGCGCCTGCAATTACAAACGTATTATCGCCATAGGTTATCTTGTAAAACCAGTCATCTGTATTAGTAGTTACCGTGCTCCAGTTGTCAAGAGGATTTGCGATTGCCGGATAAGGGAAGGATATCAAAAAAAAGATAAACAATGAAAGGATATATTTTTGGTTCTTCATTTTTCCCCTCCTCCTCGTACCACTCCTCATCATTTTATAATAATATTTTCGATTATGACTTTTCCATCCTGGATTGTTAGTGTCCCGTTAATGGTTGTGAATGAAGGGTTGCCGGTAAATCCCTCATCAAACCCCCCCTGCAAGGTAATTGTTATAGGCCGGTCAAAGAGAATGTCATTGGTCGGAAATTCGAGCGTCTGTACCTGAATTATATAGCCATCAACGCATTGATCATATGCACTTTGGATAAGCGTAGCGGGATTTATTGGTGCAACGGGGTCACCATACCTCACAGGTATACTTCCTACGATAATGGATAAGTTTCTTACAGCAGTCGAAGAGGTTGCATCCATCACCTGCGCGGTGAAATTGAATGTGCCTGCTTTTGTGGGAGTCCCTGATACCGTACCGGTTGAACTATTGATAGTTAATCCGTCCGGCAGCGATCCTGTGCTGACAGACCAGGTGTAGGGAAGCACCCCGCCTGTGGCGGCGAGCGTTTGGCTATACGCCGTGAGAACTGTTCCCGAAGGCAGAGATGATGTGGTGATTGAGAGTGGAGCTATCGCGACAAAAGAAGCGCTGATTGTATGTTCGGCCGTAACACCGTGGAAAGTGTAACTCGTAACAGCACCTACAGAAGAGCCGTCCACCAGCACATCCGAGATCCGGTAGCCTGCATTTGGAGTAATGGAGAAGGACTGGTCAGCACCATAATTTATGGGCACTGCGCCCGACGGAGATATGCTCCCTCCGGCTCCTGCTGATGCCGTGATAGTGTAAGTTCCGACGCATGACGCTGTGGTAAAGAGAAGCTGATACGGAGTATGATTGGGGTCGGAGCAGTAGCTGTTGTAACTGCTGTTGCTTCCCGTGCAACTCTGGGGGTCGATAATAATCGCAAAAAGATTGCCGTTCCCGGGTGTAAAACCACTTCCGTTTGCGTTCGCATCGGCAACGATTTGTTGGACATTGGTTTGGTTGACAGTGCAACCATAGGGGGTCTCTGAAGTGTCGGGATATAAAAGCTGCCAAATAGCTGTTTGCACCTCAAGCCAGTTATATTGTGAAGTGTTGTTAAGAATATAATTGATCTTATCCCATGGGCGACCTGCAAATGTTGGGTTATCTGCGCTTGACAACAACAGAACCTGATATGTTGCATTGGAAGAATTAAAATCTAATATATATCCTTCTAAGTCACCACAAAGAGCAGCATAAGATGTGTTGTTCAAGATAGAGGATCCGTCCGGTATACCGGAAAAAGTCGTAGAAACATAACCGCTGAAAGATGTTGGTAGCTGATCACAAGACGCATTATCCTCATATACTTTCATACTTACCGTGCTCGTCGGCAAGTTTAGCTGACAGGCAGAATACGCATTGCTGTCCCAACCCAGACATACCATGAATATGGTAATCCCGCAGCTCACTATGCTTAGGAGAAAAGCTGTCGCAGAAATTAATTTTATGGAGTGTCTCATAATTATCCCCCCTTAAATCACATGCAGAAGTAATCCCTCTGTCACATGGCCTCAGTTCCGTCTTTTACCAGCACATCGCATCACTTTATGATGATGTTTTCTATTACAACTTTTCCATCCTGGATTGTTAATGTCCCGTTAATGGTTGTGAATGAAGGGTTGCCGGTAAATCCCTCATCAAACCCCCCCTGCAAGGTAATTGTTATAGGCCGGTCAAAGAGAATGTCATTGGTCGGAAATTCGAGCGTCTGTACCTGAATTATATAGCCATCAACGCATTGATCATATGCACTTTGGATAAGCGTAGCGGGATTTATTGGTGCAACGGGGTTACCATACCTCACAGGTATACTTCCTACGATAATGGATAAGTTTCTTACAGCAGTCGAAGAGGTTGCATCCATCACCTGCGCGGTGAAATTGAATGTGCCTGCTTTTGTGGGAGTCCCTGATACCGTACCGGTTGAACTATTGATAGTTAATCCGTCCGGCAGCGATCCTGTGCTGACAGACCAGGTGTAGGGAAGCACCCCGCCTGTGGCGGCGAGCGTTTGGCTATACGCCGTGAGAACTGTTCCCGAAGGCAGAGATGATGTGGTGATTGAGAGTGGAGCTATCGCGACAAAAGAAGCGCTGATTGTATGTTCGGCCGTAACACCGTGGAAAGTGTAACTCGTAACAGCACCTACAGAAGAGCTGTCCACCAGCACATCCGAAATCCGGTAACCTGTATTTGGAGTAATGGTGAAGGACTGATCAGCACCATAAGTTACAGTCACTGCGCCCGACGGAGATATGCTCCCTCCGGCTCCTGCTGACGCATTAATGGCATATGTGTTTATCGCAAAAGAAGCGCTTATTGTGTGGTTTGTCGTAACACCGGTGAAGGTGTAACCCGTAACCGCCCCTACTGAAGAACCGTCAACCAGCAAATCTGACACATGGTAGTTTGCATTAGGCGTGATCGTGAAGGACTGGTCTGCACCATAATTTACGCTGATCGCTCCAGAGGGAGCTATGCTGCCGTTTGCTCCGGCCGAGGAAGTGACCGTGTATTGCGAGCAAGTATTTGTAAGGATATGCACCGTACTTAACCCCCACATGGCTTCACCGGTGACTTCGTTGTTCTCATCAGAAGGATTGCCGCCCGATTCACCACCCCAGCCGCCTGTGGCCATCTGCACACTTGCCAGGTAATCTGAAGCACCCTGCAAGTTATTCAAATAAGCAGAGCGGTTGACCTCATTGAGAGCCAGCATGGCATAGCTGGTCTCCTGAATCGCCTCATGACCGGGCGTAACATTATTCTTGTTGTCCGCAAAACCGCCGTTATTTATCTGATACGAAGCAAGGATAGCAGCAAGATCATTTAAGTTAGAAGCTGCTGCATGTTCACCTTGAGTCGGGTCGAAATCTTCATGGACAAAAGCCAGTCCGTAAATCGCTCCGGCCAGTCCAATCACGTCATAAGTCTTAGAACCGTCAAGCTCATTAATCTCAGCCTTGACTCCGCTGATCCATTCGCTTGTGCTTGCTCCGCTTGAAGCTGCGCCAACCAGACCCATGCCGAGGTCCCATGCCGCCAGATTGGGGATTCCCTGAGATAACCGTATAGTGCGAAGATAATTTATGTATCCGGCTGTATCATATAGAGTTCCTGCTCCGTTTCTGTTGTAAGTGCCGGCAGCCAGTGAATTATAAAAATATGTCAGAACATGGTTTCTGTAAGTATTGCCTCCGAAGACTTTGTCGAGCTCCGCTGCCAGATAGCCGTCGGGAGGCGAAAACGTATTTGTCTTTGCCAAAAGGAAAGCGCCTGCTTTTTGCAATGCCGCAAGTTGATTGGCATTTCCGGTGTGTAAATATGCCTTTGCAAGTCCCATTGCGATGGGACCGATAGTATTCTGCTGGCTCGCTCCGGTGAGCGGCCAGCCCCATCCGCCGTCTGTATTCTGTGTTGCAGCGAGCCTGTCTCCGCCTGCCTGAAGAGCGCTTTCTGCGGCAGTCCCTACCACGATACTGGATATGTCCGTCGAGCCGGGATTAGTAATCCCAATCCATAATGCAGCGCGCGTATTTCTGCTGATGCCGGCGACAACTCCCGCCTGAAGCTGTGCCAGCGTATAAGATCCTCCGGCCCCGTTGCCGGCCATCATATAGATTGATGTATTTGCATCGAGGGACGCGCCGCCGGTTCCGTAGCTGTCACCATTCAATCCGGTCATACGGCCTGAACCATCAAAGGCGAAGAAATTTCCGTCGCCGCCTGTGTCAAGCCACAGGTTTATCGATGCTGGCTTGCCGGTGCCGACAACAGAGACGCTTTTCAGGTCTCCAAGTTTAAGGCCGCCATTGAAGTAAAGGACTATGCCGGCGTCGGAGTATCCTGCACCGCCCGCGTTCAGATGAAAATTAGAGCCTGAAATTAATGATGATGCATCCACCCCGGGCGGGCTTACGGCTCCGGGTGGTATCTGGCCGCTTCTCACATAGAACGAACCGCCCTCATTGACAGCGAAGTCTACATTGCAACTGGAAATTGTGAACGTGTCAGCGTTTGCTGCGACTGCAGCGCCGATAACGACAACAAGCAGACAGATAAATTTTAAAAGTTTTTTCATTCCCCCCCCTTGTAATCAGCACCCGCCGCTTTCCGTCCTCTCTTCACAGAGAGTTGGGCTTTTTCGGGAAATCAGTCTAAGCTATTGTTGTATGATTATTCTGATTTAAGATATCCCCCTGTCGGCTGACCGACCATAAACGGCAAACCTATCCCCCTCGGATTTTGAAACGGATAGCGAGCGCATTCCCCGTTGCTTGCGACGGGGTTAGCGAGCGTATATGATAAAGAAAAATTCCTTGCGTTAAGATACCCTGCGGTCTTGCCGCGGGGTTCTTCATAAATATATCGAAAGGAATACCGTTCACGAAAAACCCCCCCATGAAAAAGCCACGCCTGAAATGTTATTTCACAGTGCTAAGGCAACTCTTATTTTTTAAGACTAACGTTTAATGTTAATGCCAAAAAAATAATTTTTCAACTATTCATAGGTATTAAAATCCAAAAATAATAGTTTTAGTCTTATCTTAAACCTTAAGTTTTCAATGATAAACTAAAGTACTATTTTTCTTGATGCTCTGTTTATTGTAATTATTAATAATTATTAAGGTTATAGACTTACCATATCTTCCAAAACAACCGCTCGGTTACGCTCATTGTATTCTAGTTGACCTCAATACCATCAGCAATAAATGATCCGCCGTCGAGGATCAACATTCCGCTTATAACAGTGTTCTGGACATAAGCCGAAAAATTGCAATCATATCCGCCCTCGAAAGTAACAGATATATTTCGATTGACATCGACGTCACCTGTAATATTTGTGCCCTGGATCTGTATGACGTCCCCGTCTGCAGCGGCATTATAGGCTGACTGGATCGAAGAATAATATAGGGGGTTCGCCCTTGCGATCCTTACAGGTTGATTCATGCAAGGAACAGACTGAGGAGAGAAATTAGCAGTGACTGCTGTGTTTGTATTCATTGTCACCGTGCATTGCCCTCCGTTGCCGACGCACGCGCCCGACCAGCTGCTGAATACCGAGCCCGAGGAGGGACTTACGGAAAGTGTTACCACACTGCCGCTGTTATATGACGCTGAACAGGTGAAGCCACAGCTTATCCCGGACGGAGAAGATGTGACCGTGCCCGAGCCTGTGCCACCTTTTGTAACGGCAAGTGAGTATTGCTGTGAGATCCCTCCGGCTATCGTTTTGCCGACCTGATTGGAGTATCCGCTTTCATATCCCGACGTATCATATGCGGTAACTACGAAATAGTAAGTGGCCCCGGCTGTCAGGTTACTGACCGGGTAGGTTGTTACATTTCCAACGTTGATAATTTGCGTATAATTTCCCGATGAGGTGCCGTAATAGATCTTGTAGCCGGCAAGGTCGGTGAGGGGCGTGCCGTCTGTGTTTGTGGTCGGCGGGTTCCATGACAGTGTGGCAGAGCCTGCGTAGGCGGGAATGCTACTAAAAATGAAAAATAAGACTGCAGCAATTGTGCAGAAATATAATGTATATCTTCTTTTCACCATCCTTTGCCCAAGTTTATAGAATAAAAATATTTCATATATTTAAAAAATAAAATAGCATAAAAATGTGAGGATGTTTTGAAGAAAATATGAAAGAGTCGTGAACTCCGGCTCTCGCAGAATGGATTCCGATCCGTTTTTGCATTCGCTAAGTAAAGGACATTTCCCATATGTAAACATGAAATTTGATAAGCAAAATAAATGCCTAAAAAAATTGATAATATCAATTTATTGATATTTAACGATAAATTACTATTGGAGTCTAAAATTGATACTTCAATATTCTCTGTTTTGTATGGATTTGCCTACAATGGATCCGTAGCCTCGGACAATTTTTTACAGTAGGAGTGACGCAATAAGACGTAACTAATGTAGTGCGGCATAAATTCCTTTCCATAGGACTTCGGCCACCTCTCACCACCGAACCGGTACTTACAGAGACCCTCTATCTGCCTGGACGACCATAGATAAAGGCTCAACAGTCATGCATTGAGTTCATATTGAAAGGCGGTGCAACTCTTGTCCCACAATCAACAGCAAGTTTATCGCGCGCCTCTGCGCTCATGGAGAAGTATGAAGACATCTCAATGGATTTTGCGGATGCCACTCTCGTGTTCCTTGCTGAAGAAATAGACGTAATTGAAATACTCACTCTGGATCGGAGAGGCTTTGGTACCGTGTTCGCGGGAAGACGGCCTTCAAAATTTTCCAATTCTTTGAGAGTATTTTTCATTCATTTGCCTGCGAATGGTATAATGATCCATGAATGAGGTTCTTTTCAGGAAAGTTGAAAGAAAGCTTTGCCAGGAAATTTGTTTATATGCCGGATTGAGAAATTTTCTTGCTCACGATTACTATAGATTGATAACAGTAATGAGTTGATAAGGTTTTTGAGATCAGGATTAATTGATATGGAAGAATATATTCATTTTGTCGAAGAAACATGATTGATAAAATTGAACGAATAAAAAAGCTACTCAAATGGAGTTTGTTTCACCTTGAATCCGAGATATCCAGGGTGGTGGGTAGCGAGGTTCAGATTACGGCTCTGAACAATCTTAATCTGCCCCTTTTTCTGTTTCAGATAATAAACGATGGGGTAATCCTTGCGGATAATAATACCGAAAAGCGGATCTTGTTTGAAGTCAGGGTATTTTCAAAATACCATGGATGGCAGTATTTTCTTAGAAGACATATGGGGCAGGTGCCATCATAACCCTGAATCGTGCCACTCAACTTATTACTTTTCTCCATTGCCTGACTTATCTTCACTATCTTTTTCAGAATGCTTTCAGCCTTTGTCATGAGAGCGCCTATAACCCAATCATTATAGAGCAGAAGATTGCTTCGCTATGCTCGCAATGACAAATAATCCTCTTAATCATGGTATCTGGTGAAAAAGGTGCATTTAAATTATATTATTGAATAATGGCTGTTAGATTAACGATTACGTCTCGGGTAAATGGAATCATCTCGGCGGAAAAATAGCGGTCTCAGGACCGATGTAGGATTGACAGTGTTAGCAGGAAAAGGGATCCCTCAAAATATCCTGAAAATCGTCGAAGAAGAAAAAGACCTCCCTGTCGACAAAATTGACCTGTCGATCAGTTCCGACATCGACGAGAGAGGTCAGTTCGGAGAACAGTGGCTGATTGTCGGAAAAGGAGAACTCCATGTGTTTGGCGGTGGCGACAGCTCGTCACGGATTCTTTTTTCCTTTAAGCTGAGTGAAGTTGATTCGATTAAGTCCTCTCCGGTCGTCGGCGGCCAGATCCTGGAGCTGACAGCCGGAGGCAAGACATATGATATTATGCATTATTCCAACTCTGTTGCCGCCCGGTTTTCACTAACAGTGAAACTGATCAACAGTATGCTCCGTCACCCGGACAGGCATTTCGATGAAAAATGGATCGATGAAGAGCTCAGAAAGATTGAGAAGTCAAGGGCCGGAGACCTGTCAGCGGATGAGAAACATGAAGTGGCCCGGCGGCTCTTCCATCTTGCCAGACCATACCTTCGCGCCTGTGCAGTTATGTTTGCTCTGCTACTGATCGGGGTAGGTATCGACCTTATGCCCCCGTATCTTACAAGGATACTGGTAGACGATGTTCTTGGCGCATCGGCCATGCATCCGGAGTGGCTTTTATGGCTGGTCGTCGGACTCCTGGGAATACAGGTGGTGCGGATCGTTATTACGGTGAGCAATAACCGCATGAGCGCTGTTATCGGAAGCCGCTTTGTATTCAACCTGAGGGCGGCGCTGTTCGAGAAGCTCCAGAGACTGCCGGTCGACTTCTTTGACCGGAAGCAGGTCGGCGGCCTCATGACGAGAGTCTCGGGTGATACGGAGGTCCTGCAGAGTTTCATTTCAAACATATCTCAGGGCTTTCTCCTGAACATTGTGCTGATTGTCGGAATCGGCGCAGTGCTGTTCAGCATGAACTGGCGTCTGGGACTGTTCGTCCTAATTCCCGGTCCTCTGATATTGATTGCTACCCGAAAATACTGGAAATATATCATGAGGTTTTACAATCGCTACTGGTTTTCGCGCTTCCGGATAAACAGTTTTCTGAATACGCGCCTGTCCGGGATCAGGGTCATCAGGGCTTTCAACCAGGAGGAGAGGGAGATCGGAGAGTTCGGAACCCGTAATTTTCGGTTGCGGGAAGATGCGCTCGCCATCAACCGTTCCTGGATGACGTTTTTCCCGATTTTATCGTTTGTCTTCGGATCAGGCGGACTTCTCGTCTGGTATGTCGGAGGGAAATTTGTGCTGAGCGGTGACCCGCGTTACCACATCAGCCTCGGAACGCTCATCGCCTTTTTGAGTTATTTGGGCATGTTCTACGGTCCGCTTTCGTCATTGACCCAGCTCGGCAACTGGGCCACGCAGGTACTTACGGCAGGACACCGTATCTTTGAAATATTCGACGAGGACGAGGAGACCGTCCAGGGGGAAAATACTGCGCGGTTGCCGTCGGTGAAAGGAAAGATAGAATTTCGCGATGTCACTTTCGGATATCTTAATTATTTGCCGGTACTGCAAAATATTTCTTTTACCGTTAATCCCGGCGAGATGGTAGGGATTATCGGACCGAGCGGTTCCGGGAAGACAACACTTGTCAACCTGATCTGCCGGTTCTATTGCGCCCAGGACGGTCAGGTACTGCTTGATGATATTGATGTCCGTACTGTCGAAAAGAATGATATGAGGAGACACATCGGACTTGTTCTGCAGGAACCGTATCTCTTCAGGGGGACGATCGCAGAAAACATTGCCTATGCCAGGCCACAGGCAGGCAGGGAAGAAATCATTCGGGCTGCGAAGGCGGCCAACGCCCACGATTTTATTGTCAGAATGCCCGACGGTTATGAAACGAGAATCGGTGAAAGCGGCGCCGGGTTGAGCGGCGGCGAGAGGCAGAGGGTTTCGATAGCCAGGGCGATCCTGCGGGACCCGCGCATATTGATACTCGATGAAGCGACATCTTCAGTTGATGTTGAAACAGAACGTCTGATACAGAATGCTTGTCAAAACCTTGTGAGAAGCCGGACAACATTTGTCATCGCCCACCGGTTATCGACGTTGCAGAATGTCGATAAAGTTGCGGTGGTTCAAAACGGTCTTCTCAAACAGTTCGGTCGGCCTCAGGATTTAATCAGGGAGGAAGGGTATTACCGCAGGTTCGTACAGGCCCAATCGAAGCTGCTCAGTCTCAAAGGCGGTTTTGAGATCGAGCCCGGCGGTTTGTCTCTGAGAAGGTGATCATGGACGGGATTAACGTACGCATACTTGACCCTGCTGCGGCACATTTTACACGCGGGCAGGGTGACGCACTGGAACTGAAAATTAAGGGCGGGAATTCCGATCAGGAGGTTTGGCCGAGGGTCCGCGTCTTTCGTTCGTATCCCCTCAGCCACAAAGACGAATTGTTATCCGTGAGGGATGCAACCCGTCACGACCTGCCTGAAATAGGCATGATCTCCGACCTGAGAGAATTCCCTGCGGAAACCCAGGAGATGATCACAGCCGAACTGGAGAAAAGATATTTCGTACCGCTCATAACCGAGGTGATATCCATAAAGGAGGCCGGGGACCGTCTCGAGTGGGACGTGGTCACGAC
The DNA here is from genome assembly GCA_963716185.1 of Thermodesulfovibrionales bacterium. Lineage (GTDB taxonomy): Bacteria > Nitrospirota > Thermodesulfovibrionia > Thermodesulfovibrionales > SM23-35 > CAVZMO01. The sequence goes on along the minus strand of OY970295.1, from coordinate 716,809 downwards.
TAAAGGAAGGCGGCGGTTCACAGTCCGGAATGCCTTCGATAACATCCGGTCCCTCGGCGATCAAAGGCTGCTGATTACGGACATCTATAATTGCCGTTATGAGATGACTGATCACCGAACACTGCCGGATAAATTAAGAGATATCCTTTCAAAATATATTTACATCTGACCCGATGTATGTATAAGAATGAACATACACGAAGAAAAGACGTCACGCATTCTTTCACTACTCAACCTCAATACCGTCTGCAATAAATGATCCTCCGTCGAGGATCAGTATTCCGTCTATGATCGTATTGTGGACATAAGTGGAAAAATCACAATCATAGCCACCTTTAAGTATAACGGATACATTGCGATTGATATCGACGTCTCCGGTGAGTACCGCAGCCTGCATCTCTATGACATCGCCGTCTGCAGCAGCATTATAGGCTGCCTGAATCGAAGAATAATATAGAGGGGTCGTTCTTGCGAGCCTCACAGGCTGGCCAGCACAAGCAGCGGATTGAGGGGCAAAATTGGCCGTAACAGAAGTGTTTGCATTTATTGTCAGTGTGCATTGCGTTCCATTACCCACGCATGCGCCTGACCAGCTGCTAAATGTTGAGCCCGAGACAGGTGTGCTTGTAAGTGTTACAGCGCTGCCGCTACTGTATGACGCGGAGCAAGCGGAGCCGCAGCTTATTCCTGCCGGAGAGGATGTAACCGTGCCGGAGCCCGTGCCTCCTTTGGTTACAGCAATAGAATATTGTTGAGCGGTTCCTCCAGATATCGTTTTGCTCACCTGGTTGGAATATCCGCTTTCATATCCCGACGTATCGTAAGCTGTAACAGCGAAATAGTAAGTACCGGAAGTTAGGTTATTGACTGTATAAGTTGTAACATATCCGACATTGACGACCTGCGTATAGCTTCCTGATGCAGTTCCGTAATAAACCTTGAAGCCGGCAAGGTCGGTGAGTGCTGTGCCATCGGTGTTTGTGGTAGGCGGGGTCCATGATAGTGTTGCTGAGCCGGCGAAGGCGGGAATACTACTAAAAATAAATAACAGGACTGCAGCAATTATGCAAAAATATAATGTATCTCTTCTTTTTACCATTCCCAATATTTCGAATGCTTGAAAGAAGACTTTTCTGTGGAAATAGGGTTACTCAATGCCTGCCTCAAATGTCGTTCCCGCAAGCGAAGCGCGCCTGGAATCTTTCTGAATAAGGGTATATGCAGATAAAAAACGAAGAAGGATTCCGGACAAGCCGGAATGACACCTTGATTGTTGCAAGTGCTTTTTTCAACTTTTTGTCGAAGACGTTAATTTTTTCCATTTATAAAATTAAACAAAAATTAAACATATTTTATATTTTAAAATATCAAAATATTGTGAAGAGGTTTCGAAGAATTTATGAAAAAGTTGTGAACGCCGGCGTATGAGGGACAAATTCCCGACCTTTTCCGTAGACGCCCTGTAACAGAATTTCTCATTTAATAGAACCATAAGTATTAAGCAAAATAAATGCCTAAAAAAATTAATAATTTTAACTTATTGATATTTAATGATAATATTGCGCGAAAGATGTCCAGCTTTTGCTTTCGGGGTTGCTTAACGTATGAATTTAAATACAGGTGGATAATTTATACAACAAAAGCGAATCTATTACCGGCAAGAGATAGCAGGAAGGATATTGTTTTTTGTGCAGGTCTCATAGAGTTTTCCTCTGTCTTCGGCGCAGAGTTTTGCTTTTAGCGAGCTGGGAGGATAATACATTCCCGCATGGATTACCTCACTGTTCCTGGAACTAATTCCCATGCCGTGAGATTCATTCTTTTCCAGGATAAACTCGACTTTTGCAGACGAATTCGTAAAGTTATGGTTTGATCGTTTTCAGATCTGGCGGTAAATCCTTTTCACAAACTGATAAAGCATTTTGACATGCATTATCACAAGAAGAACTCTTGCATTTTTCTAAACAAAAGTTATAACGTTTCAAACATGAATCCGCAATAGCCATTTGTCTTTTTCTTTCAGATTCATTTACTGCTCTATTGTGTGATGCTTTGAGGGTCTTTTCTCTGTCTCTGGCAACTTTTTCATATAGTTCGTGTATATTTTTTCCTCTTGAAATCGATTTCTGTTCTTCCTTACTTGAACAACCTGTATAAATAGAAATTGTAAATAACGCAAATATTAGCAAAAAACCGAGTTCCTTAATACTCATTTCTTCTCCTCCAGCGGTCTGATTTTTTTCCAAGGAATTCACTATGATATAGCCATCAGTAATATACAATATTTGCGCAGATTTATACCTGAGCATTCCTGATGGATGTCAACGAGGAGAGGAAAGCCTGTGGCGGTGATTATCCCCTATGAGGAATATCAACATTCAAAAAAGGCGGAGGGTTACAGGAAAATTATGGAGGCGAGGGACGCCTTCCTGAAAACAGGTATTTCGGCTAAGGAGATTTATAGTGAGACCGAAGTACAGGTCGTAAAAATCTTTTTTCTGTCCTCTGTCGGCCACCTAATTGCAGGGCAAGCCCCGTGCCGCCCGCGAGATAGAATGAGAATTCCTTCAGGAACCCCATCCTGTCGCTCAACGCAAGCATGTTCTTGTCCAGTACTTCAGGATGCATATCCCGAGGCTTTACAGAAGGAGAGAGTTCTCTGAGTGAGGACCCTGCTTTTTTCGGCAGTATTCTTGATTTGTTTTGGGGCAAAATTCTTCTTCATCCATCTCAAATCATCGATGTCACCGAACTCGAGAATCCTTTCAATAATGAAAAACCAGTGACTTTCAAGCGAGAGACTGCCGGGTTCAACATCCCCCAAAAGACTTTTCTTATGGAGGGTTTCCATGTCCGATTATATCATATCAGCAAATCCGCGAGTGATGCTCCGCTGCCCACGTCAGGTTTGTCGGACGACGCTTTTCCCCCTCAGAATCTTCGCAACTGAACTTCGTGGACCAAAACCGGCTCATAACCGAAAATCGCATTCAAATGGTGGAGCAGAGAATGAGATCCCTGGTCCCTCCACAATGTTCTAATGTCTTCATTTACTTCCCGGTAAAATAGCAGCATTTTTTTCAGGGATGAATATCCTTGTTTTTGGGATTTGCTTTTTTTGATTTCATCGATCAGCGAAAGCCACATCCGACAAACACCCATAATGAAGAGAGGCCATGATTTTCTCACCGGGGCAGCCCAATTCCCGTCGCTCGTATCCTCGATATTCGGCGTGGTGATTTTACCGGTATCTTCGTAGAGGTCCTGAATGATCAGTCCGGCTCTCTTCATTCTTTTCAGAAGCGGGTCGGAACGCAGGGCATCGAAGATCTGGTCGGCAAACTCCGGCGAAGAATAGAAGGTGAGACTAAATTGGTGCCCCTCTGCGTCTCTTGCCGCCCTCCTGTGAAATCTCCATAAGGCAATGTCTCTATCGTAACGATATAAAACGGGTGCGACGATCCTGTGCGCGATCAGCAGATCGATATGCCAGGACGGTTCCATATCATCGGGCCATTTCATTCTGAAACGGGCATACCACCATCCTTTCGCGGGCGTAGATTCGTATTGCATAATCTGATTTCTCCTTTCTAACTCAAATTTATTGATAAACATGCAGAAATGCCTCTCCGGGAGATAATGATGGATGCGTATAAATGATAGGTTTTCAGCACTCCATAGTTTAGCATGGGGCCCAAGGAGAAAGCACTTCATTAAAGGGGCCAGGGGGTTGTTCCGGAAGGATTCCCGACTCCCGATAGCTTTCGGGATTGCGGGAATGACAAATGGGATTGACTTTGACGTGACCGTGGTGCAGTTCATAAAATTTGACTCTATATTTTTCCGATTGTGATATAATTTTGAATATTTTCCTTTCCCGGGAGGCAATCATGGATCAAAAATTTTTTGCGGAACAGTTCTCGTCGTTAAAAAAACATATCGATAAAAGATTCGATGCGTTAGACAACAGGATGGACGGCCTTGAGAAGAGGATGGACTCGACAGAGAAAATTATTAATAAGATGGGTATAGAAATCGAGTCTATCAGGACGGATATGCGATTAGTGGCTGAAGGACATGTGATGCTGACCGAAAAATTCAGCAGGTTTGAGACTGAGTATATCCTTTGATATGGTATTGACAAAGTTGTTTTTTATATTATCTGCGTTTTGCTGCGAGCCCTCTATCCAGAGCCCTTTCCAATTTTCAAATAACAGGGTCAGCGTATTATTTTCCAACCCATTCCCTACCCCTAATTCCACAAACGTTTTATTTGTAGTATCTATTCTGTTGAATATTTCTCTGATGATGCCGTCTTCCTCATTTTGGGAGTAGACCTTATATCCATGAGGTATCAGGCGCCTTGGGTCTTGATAACGGGGGCTTTTCTGAAGTTCCGTCAGCATTTTATTTTTTTCGAGTTCAAAATTCAGGTAAGTCGTGTGACCCAGGTAGTTTAAGCTGTTACCGATATTGTTTATTGAGTTCATTATTGCCGGTATCCAATCTTCCGCAGACATATTCACCTCCGCTATTTTTTTATTATCGTATCGGCTGACATTATATTTCACATCTATGCAATATTAAAAAAATTTTTATATTTTATAATAATAAGTAGAAATAAATCAGACGGACTTGAGGTTTTCATGTGGGCGCAGAAGATAAGCTGGACATAGAAGAAGCCATCCGCTTGGCCATCGGGCATTATCAAAGGGGAAATCTGGAACAATCGGAAGATATTTGCAGAAGGATATTAAAAATACAGCCCGGCAACGCCCAAATTCTTCATCTATCGGGTGTAATATGTTACACACTTAAAAAATATGATTCTGCCATAAAATATTTTGAAGAATCTCTACATTTCAATCCATCCGATACCGAGGCACTCTATAATTTGGGAAATGTCTTTAAAGATACTGAGCAATTTGAGGAAGCCGTCTCTTGTTATGAGAAAGCCCTACAGCTTGACACTCGTAATCCCTACATACTCGTAAATTTGGGGTATGTTCTGGGGAAAAAAGGTAATCTCGACGAAGCCGTCCGTTGTTTTCAAGAAGTCCTTAAGCTTGACCCTGATAATGCTATTGCTCATTTCAATTTGGGAAACACTTTTTTAGATAAAGGGCTGTTTGATGAGGCGATAGAGCATTATCAAAAAACCGTGGCTATCGATCCGGATAATGCCGACGCTCACATGTATTTGGGAGGTATTTTTCAAGATAGAGGGCTATTTGACGAGGCGGTACAATATTATCAAAAAGCCGTTGCTATCAGTCCCAACGATGCCGATGCATATAACTGTCTGGGCCGCATTTTTCAGGATAGAGGGCAACTCGATAAAGCCATAAAGTGCTATGAAAAGGCCGTCCGGATTGATCCCAATCTGATTGTCTATAATAATCTGTTCCTGGCAGGGTCAAAAGGGGTCATTCATGTCGGAGCAAATTTAGGGCAGGAACGGGAACTATATGCAGCTTATGGACTTAATGTGATTTGGATTGAGCCTATTCCGGAGGTATATGAGAAACTTAATACCTTGATTGATTCTTATCCCAACCAGAAGGCATTCCGTTATTTGGTAACGGACGCCGATGACGCGGAATACCTGTTTCACGTCAGCAACAAAGGAGGAGGAGCTTCCTCGATTTACGACTTTGCCGGTCATAAGGAACTGTGGCCGGATGTGACGTACACAGAGACCATCGCGCTGAAGAGCATCACTCTATCGTCGCTCATGAAGAAGGAGCATGTTGATTTGACCGAATATGACGTGCTCGTTTTAGACACTCAAGGTTCGGAAATACTGGTCTTGAAAGGCGCGACAAGTCTTTTACCTTATATCAAGTATGTCAGAGCGGAAGTAGCGGACTTTGAAGCATATGAGGGTTGCTGCAAACTTGATGACATGGACAAATTCTTTAAAGGATACGGCTTTCGAAGGATCGCCGAAGGAAGGTTCGCGCACAAGAAAGATGTGGGCTCGTATTACGATGTTCTATACGTTCGTGGATCATAATACGATAGAGAACTTAAGATGAACCTTGAATATTGATAACCCAAATTTTGTCGAAGCGCTGAAAAGCCATGGAGGCCTTCCGGGCAAGAGGTGCCGCAATAAATGTGTCAAGGGTGACAAGGGGAATTTTAAAAATTAATAAAGTTTACCTAAAAATACCCAGTTACTACTTTCTTGATAAAATCCTGAAGAGCAGTGATACAGGTTCTGTCCCGATAGACACGGTGTTTATTGTCTGCAATTCTGCCGGATATGTTTCGTCGTAGGTCAGGATCATTGCCGAGCTTAACCGCCAGAGACTCGTATTCATCGATAGTGGAAGCAATAGTATCTGTGATTCCCATCATGTTCAGAATTGCTGCACTGTGGCGACCGCGCATCAACTCTCCAGGGAAAGTAATAATCGGTAAATTTTTTGCAATAGCCTCGAAAGTGGAATTGCATCCCGACCACCCTATACTGTCTAAATAGATATCAGATAACGAATTAATTGTATCATATTGATTTGCATCAAGCCGGGGAAGAAAGACTACGTAATCATCGGCTTTCAGCCCGAACTGATCAAATGCTTGACGGATGCGGCTGTGGAATTGTTCTGTGATATAACTGCTTTTATGAGAAATAAACAGAAATTGACAGTCTCCAACCTCTTTTGCAATGCGCGGGTATATCTCATCATATTGAGGCAGATACTTGAAGAGTGATTGACAGCAAAGATAAAGAACGGACTTTTGGCGAAGGCCGAAGTATTCACGGTTTACATCAGCAAGAGGGAAATTGAGAGGAGTGTAATAAACGGACAAATTGCATAAGCGAATAAGCCTTTCGGTGTAATGGGCATCAGCACCAGGAGGTTCCATGAGGCCGCTGCTGAGGAAGTAGTCGATCGTCGGAAGACCTGACGTATCGGGATGCCCCCAAGAGGCGCATTGTGCTGGTGCGAGCCGGAGCGCGGCAAGTTTTAATGTCGTAGGGTCCATCCCTATTTCCGGATAGATCAAGACATGAAGGTTGTCTCTTTTGATAATTTGACAGAGAGCTTCGAAAGAATAAACGTCTTCAACAAATCGACTGAAACATCGCCTGGCACTTTCAGTTTCTCTGTCTTTAATTCGGCCTGTGTAGTAGCCGAATAGTTTGAAAAGTTTACGATCGATATTTTCAACCCACCCTTTTATCGGAATCTTCCAGTTGGAATGGAGATAGAAGTAGCCGGATACGAACCCTATTCGTATTTCATCTTTATCAGATAGAAGTCGCGGCATAGCAGGTTTTTTCGCATATTGCGGATATCTCAGGGACATGATCCTGCAAACTAAATCGCCATGGACTTGTTGCAACTCTTTATCATTAAACCCCTGGTATGCAAGATAGAAAGGTTGATGGATTCCGGCAGCTTCGGCGGCCGCTTCAATGTCCTGTTCTATTTCTGCGGTTATTGTGTTAGACAAATTTATCAATTCCGCGCGGTAATTGTTACAGGAGATTTGAATACTTTCGGGATTTTCATAGATAACCGGAATCTGTGCCATGCAGTGCGCAAACCTCGCTTTGATCATGTGTGGATTATAGTATATAGCTTTGTCGAAATTGCTTAATGCTTCTTCTAATTTCCCCTGTTCTTTAAGGGCATATCCTAAATTGTAGTATGTCAGAGCATCCTGGGGATTAATACTGAGCGCTTTGTTGTAATTCAAGATAGCTTCGTCCAAGCTGTCCATTTGGCCCAGTACGTTTCCGAGACCGCAATATGCCCAGGCATCTATGGAATTAACAGCCAGGGCTTTACTGAAAGTTAGGAAAGCTTCGTGCAATTTGCCCTGTTCTGCAAAAACACCTCCCAGATTGTCATATATTTCTGAAGCTGTGGGGTTAATTTCTATTGCTTTTTGAAAGCTTATGGCGGCGTCCTCAAGCAGCCCCTTAGCTTTAAATAATTTCCCTAAATTAAAATATACGTCAAAGCTGGTAGTATTAAGATGAACTGCCTTCTGAAAACAATTTATTGCGTCATCTAACTTGTTCTTCCTTATATATATATTCCCAAGAATCGCATAGGCTTCGGAAAAATCCGGGTCAGTAAAAAGGGCCTGCTCGATATATCGAATTGCAGCGTCGTACTCGTTCAATTGATAAGATATGATTCCAAGCAGGAACAAGGCATCGATATCATCCGGTCTGATGGCTAATACATTCATGCAAAGGTCCCGGGCCTGTTGGAGGTTCCCCTCACTAATATATCCGACGGCTAATTGAATGGCTTGTTCAGTATTCATAAGAGTTATTATTTTACACGTCAGAGAACATTCTTATCATCTTTCGTCATCGCGGTTTGTGCAGTCCTTTTCCATAACAACTCACCGGGTATCGGAAAGAATACCTTGAAGCGGAAATGACGACATAGAGCTTCACTTATGGCGTCCTTAATAATAATTGAGATTTGACTTCAACCAGATTTGTACCATATTTCGTACATGGTACGGTAAGAGTTCTCCAGATCAGGCGTGAACTTCTTAGCGTTCATTAAAGACGATTTGACCATGTTCCAAATAGATAGCCCTTGTATAATAGAGTGAACTGTTGTGGAGACGGCTGGAGAGGATATCGATTTAATGGAAACATTCTGCTCTAACAAGAAATATTATGAAATGTTGAAATATTGGTCATGTTACCGACAAAATATGTAATGGATATTAATGAGGCAATAAAGGCAGCTTTTGCATATTTTCAGGAAGGAAAAATACAGCAGGCAGAAACTATCTGCAGGGAAATACTGAGCGTCTACCCGGACAACGCCAGTGTCCTGCACCTCCTCGGGATGATCTTTTATGAAAGAATGGATTATACTGCAGCCAAAGAATATATTGAAAGATCACTCCGGATCGGTCCGGCCGAAGCTTCTGCATATTTTAATCTGGCAAATATCCTGAGAGAGGAACGAAACTTTGATGAAGCGGTCTCGAATTATCAGAAGGCGCTCCGGATCAACCCTGAACTCAATGACGCATACTATAATTTGGGGATTATTTTTGAGGAAAAGGGACAGATCCCCGATGCCATCGCTTGCTATGAGAAAACCGTCCGGATTGACCCCTGTGATGCGGACGCTTACAATAACCTGGGGCTTGTTCTGCGGAAAGCAGGCAGGATGGATGATGCGGTAACGAATTATCAAAAAGCTATTCAGATAAGGCCCGACAACGCCAAGACTTATTATAATCTCGGAATCGTCTTTTATGAGAAAAAGCTATTCGATGACGCGATAACGAATTTTCAGAAAGCCCTGCGGTTGAATCCGGAGTTTGCCGACGCATATGGCGGCCTCGGGAATTCTTTTAAAGAAAAGGGATTATTGGACGAAGCAGTGCATTTCTATCAAAAGGGATTACAGGCCGACCCGGACCGTGCAGAAATCTACTATAATCTCGGCATTGTACTTAAAGAAAAGGGCTTATTCGGGGAAGCCATAAGCGCCTATCGTAAAGCCATACAGATTAACCCGGGTTCTCTTGATGCATATAATAATTTGGGGATCGCTCTTCAGGACAACCGGCAACTTGAAGAAGCCTTAGCGAGCTATAAAGTAGCACTGACCATTGATCCGGATGATGTAGTCACGCACTGGAACCTGTCTCATGCGCTGCTGCTGTCCGGCAACTTCAAGGACGGCTGGAAAGAATACGAATGGCGGCTGAGAGTAAAGGATTTTCACAGGACTGATTTCCATCGTCCAGTATGGGGCGGATCCGATATTTCGGGGCGCACTATTTTACTCCAGGCCGAGCAGGGATTCGGGGACACCATACAGTTCATCCGTTATGCTCCTCTAATTGCACAATCCGGCGCCAAAGTTATTGTCGGATGCCCCAAAGAATTGACATCATTGCTACAGAATGTTGAGGGGGTGCAGCAGGCGATAAGCCCTGGTGAACGACTGCCGGATTTTGATCTTTATTGTCCTCTTCCGAGTCTGCCTTTTATTTTTGGAACGACATCTGAGAGTATCCCGGTCAGAATACCTTATATTTATGCGGATTCTTCTTTAGTACGACGATGGAAAGACAAACTTAAAGACGACGATTCCCAACTCAAAATAGGACTGGTTTGGGCCGGGAGGGAACAACGTTCCTTTTCATTGGATTTGTTTTCACCTCTTTCAATGCTGAAGCATGTTACTTTCTACAGTTTGCAGAAAGGAGAAGCGGCAAAACAAGCAGAGAATCGATCCGGAAATATGGAGATCGTTGATTACACCGGGGAAATACATGACTTTTCCGATACGGCGGCATTTATCGAAAACCTGGATCTCATCATTACAGTGGACACAGCGGTGGCCCACTTGTCCGGCGCACTCGGAAAGCCGGTATGGGCATTGCTGCCCGCTGTCCCGGACTGGCGATGGATGCTCGACCGAGAGGACAGTCCCTGGTATCCGGCGATGAGGCTTTTTCGACAGTCCCTTACCGGGGATTGGGGGTTGGTGGTGTGTCTTGTCGCAGATGAACTCAGCAGGTATACCCAAACATTTGACAAGAAATGAGGCAGACATGCTTCCTCACGAACCGAACAAAAAGTTATTACCCCCCCAAATGCAGTTGAATAATGCAGGCGTTGTGAAAGAATTTATTTTTCGATACTTTGATGTACCTTCAACAAATGCTACAAGGATTATTTTATGTATGCTGTCATAATAATATTTCAAATAGATTCATCGAGTTATTAACAGTCTCATAATAATGACAACATTTGATTTATGAAATCCCTCCTAACCTCCCTTTGCCAAAGGGAGGAATAATGCCCCTCTTTGGCAAAGAGGGGTGAGGGGAGATTTTTAAAATAATGTCTATTCAATTATGAGACCCTTAATAAGTAAATTTTTGAGCAATGTTTGCATTAGTCGGGTTAATCGGTGATTGAATGAAAACAAAAACAGGCGACGTTGTCAGGGTGCATTTTATATGCAGGCTGCCGGACGGCGCCCTGTATGAAACTTCCTTCGGAGATGAACCCCTTCAATTTACCATAGGGAAAGGGGAAGTAATAGAGGCTCTTGATCAAGCAGTGGTCGGCATGGAGCCGGGGGAATTAAAAAGATTCGCGGTTCCCGAACAATTTAATGTCAATCATATGCTGGCAGGAAAATATTTGCTCTTTGATATACAACTCATGGGGAGGGCGCCTTTTGACCCAGCCGGTGAAGAATATCATGACCTGATAAAGGCCCTCGGGAGCAGAGGGCGCCTTGATGAAGCTGTGAGTTCATTTCCAAACACCTCTCGGATGTCGGTCCTCATTACGGTTCCGGTATTTAACAGGAAAAGGGTTACTCAATTGTCTCTGGCGCAGACAAGAAGATATAAAACTTCTTATTGTCATCTGCAGGTGTATAACGATCATTCGACGGAATTCGACAACTCTTTTTTACTGCCTTATGCGGATGAGGTGATACAGTTACCGGTGAAAATGGGTATTCACAAATTGAGGCGGTATCAGTTCATAAAGTTTTTAGAATCTGATTTCGACTTGGTCTACATGACGGATAACGATGTTATACATGATCCCCACTATATAACGGTCCTCATGGTGTTGTATGAAATGGGGAACCGTAAGCTGCCTGTTTGTCTTTACAATACTGAATTCTCCGGGCATGAATCCAATATCTTATACAACCAGAACGGCATAATGATCAAGAAAGCGGCACACGGTGTTTCTATGTTGTACGACAGAAAATTGGCAGAGAAAATCGTCTCGATGATGAATAAGGCCGGCGATGCTCATGACGTGATCAGCTGGGATTTGAGAGCAGTGTCATATCTGGATCTGCCGTGGATCGCTCCGGAAATATCTTATCTGGAACATTATGGCGCCGACGGCCTTAACAATAATGATTATGAAAGAGACCGGGCGCTCAATCCCACGCCCTATCTGGAGAAGAGGAGAGAGTCGATTCTTGAATACCTTGATCGAGGTGGCGACATCCGAGTAAGTTTTTAGTATTTTTTATATGGGTTTTATATTCCAATAAAGTTGTTGAAGACAACTGCCTGAGTGCTATTTTTCAATGTCCGTTCAACGCCGATATGTTGGAAGATACTATAGTTTGTCTGGATATGCCTTTTTCCCGTAAATGCCTTAATATTCACAAAAAATTGTATCAACCAATCCGGAGGCATTTCATCCCTGAATTCTCTGAACAGTGCGCTGAGACGCGGCAAATCACCATTGCGGAATACCCATCCAATAAATCCGCCCTGTGCCATATGGATACTGCACCAGTTTCCATTCTGTGCTATTTCACGGAAAACATAAGTATCAAAGTCTTTGCCAGCCACCACGTCATCCTCAATGTGCATATAATATTCACCTAACCCACAACTCAATCTGAATGCTTCACTATAGGCATAACATTGTTTTGTCCTCCATTCGACGCGTTCATTATCATCACCAAAATTATTGGGCAAATTCTTAAATTCAGGATGATTGTCCACCCTGACAAGGTCGATTAGTCCTCTGTCAACTTCTCGCTCAAAACCTTCGATAGGATTCACTTCTATCCCCTTGAAATCACAATTTAAATGCGGATCAAGATGTCGGGCTTATTATCCTGTGTCATGTTGTTTAGAAGACCATGTAATGTGGCGGGAAGATAGTTTATCTTTCGAGTGCTCACAGTGCATAGCCCAATTACAAGTTTTTTCATGATGAATATCTTTTACCAAAAGTGACCGAATTTTGTAAAGGTACGCTCAAAGGAAAGAAATCAATGAGTCCTTGGGGGAGCTTCCTATGGAATGGCTGCCATAGCATAGATGGAGGAATACATTTTTTTGAACGTTTGCAGCAGGGTTGTTTTGCAAACTCATTTTTCGATGAACCAGCCTTCTGCGGCGGATAAAATATCTATCCTTAAACTATAATAAGAAAAGATGAAACTGGGATCCAATGGTGATCGAAAAACAGCTCACCACACTTGAGGATCTTCGCACTTGGGCTAGTTACGAAGGGTGTAAGAGATCGAAAACAATGGACATTCGCAAAGAAGTTAAATTGGCAATTGACCATCTTCAGGCCGGAAACCTGGAGCGAGCGGAACGCCTCTTCAAAAAGATACTTAATGTGCAGCCGAATAACGTCAGCGCCCTTCACTATACCGGAGTGATATATTACCAGCTCAAGAATTATGAATCTGCAATAAAATATATTAAGAAAGCGCTTGAGTTAGGTCCGGATTACGGGGATGCATATAACAATTTAGGAAGTGTTCTGCAGGAAATAGGTAGGCTTGATGAAGCAATAGTCTGTTATAAAAAAGCACTTGAACTTAATCCTAATTTTGACAGGGCTTATAACAATCTCGGGACTGCTTTTAAAGAAAAATGGCAACTTGACGATGCCATCTTGAATTACCGGAAAGCTATTCAACTCTGCCCGGATTTGGCCGAGCCGTATAACGGTTTAGCAAATGCCTTGCAGGACCAGGGAAAACTGGAAGAAGCAGAAAAGTGTTATAGACAGGCTATGAGAATTGAACCTGACTGTCCGTCTTATTACGACAATCTTCTTCTCATGATGAATTATGATTCTCGTCATGATGAGGGAACCGTTTTTTCCAACCATCTGAAATTTGCGAAACAGTTCGAACTGCCTCTGGCTTCTTCAATTGTCCCTCTTGAGAATGACTGTTCAGCGGCTCGTAGACTGAGAATTGGTTATGTTTCACCTGACTTCAGAAGGCATTCGGTCGCTTACTTCATTGAACCCGTACTGGCTTCACATAACGGCAACCGGTTTGAAATATTTTGTTATTCGGATGTCCTTAGAACGGACAATATTACAGAAAGAATCCGTAGTTGTGTGGAACATTGGCATGATATTGAAGGCATGTCGGATGAAAAGGCTACCGATCTGATCCGGAAGGATGGGATTGATATCTTGGTGGACCTTGTAGGTCATACCGACCATAATCGTTTGCTCGTATTCGCCCGCAAGGCAGCGCCGGTGCAGGTGAGCTGGCTGGGATATCCCAATACTACAGGACTTTCGACCATTGATTACCGGCTGGTTGATGGATATGCCGACCCACCGGGCTTAACAGATCCGTTTTACACCGAACAACTGGTGCGGCTTCCGGGTAGTTTTCTTTGTTATATGCCTGACAAAGACAGTCCTCCTGTCGGTGATCTTCCGGCAACGAAATACGGTTATATAACATTTGGCTCATTCAACTATTTCTCCAAGGTGTCGCGGGAAACTATAGCCGTCTGGAGAGCGATCTTGAAGGCGGTCCCTGATTCCCGCCTTATCATGAAGACAAGAAATCTTGCTGACGGCGGAATACGCGGGTATGCAATGGATATATTTACAGGCGAAGGAATTAGTGCTGAGCGGATTGAACTGTTATCAATGAAAAGTTCTTTTGAAGAACATCTTGAAATGTATAACTGCGTGGATATTGCTCTTGATACATTCCCCTATAATGGCACTGCCACAACATGTGAAGCCTTATGGATGGGAGTGCCTGTTATAGCCCTCGCCGGACGTACGCATGCTTCACGTGTGGGCGTGAGCATTCTCTCAAATATCGGACTTCAGGATCTGGTCGCAGGTAGTTTTGAAGAATACATCTCGATTGCTGTTAGGCTTGCCGGCGACTTAAAGAAACTGCAGGCTTTGCGCGTAAGACTGCGTAAGAGGATGGCTCATTCGCCTTTAACCAATGCAAAAAGGTTCGTAAGCAATCTCGAAGACTGTTACCGGAAAATGTGGGAGAAATGGTGCGAACGCTCTCTACTTCGTCCCGTCCCATCAAGGGAGGGGGACTGATAGATACCTCGCAGCTTGCTGTGGGTAATTCGTAAGTTAGACTTTTTGTCTTTCCTGACGATATAATATTAGAAGAAAATATTCTGAAGAGACATTGTGTTGCTTCTTTTGAGGTGAAACACCTGAAAAATAATGAACTATCTTGAAAATTAAAGGAGACAAAAATGGCACAGGCACAGTTTGGAAAAACCGTAAAAGTACATTATACGGTGAGGTCGGATGACGGCACTGTCTTTGACAGTACTAAAGACCACGAACCGTTTACATTTACTATAGGATTTGGCGCCGCAATTCCGGGCTTTGAAAAGGAAATAATGGGCATGAGCGCGGGCGAGTCGAAAACCGTAAGGGTGTCAGTGGAAGATGCATATGGACCTTATTACAAGGAACTTATAAAAGAAGTGGACAGGACGGAGTTCCCTGCTGATTTCAATTTCGAGGTCGGACAACGCCTTGAATTGCCCGGGGGAGACGGACAATCGGCTTTAGTTACAGTGCTTCAGGTCTCGGAAAAAACCATAATATTTGACACAAACCATCCCTTGGCCGGAAAAGAACTGACGATAGATATTGAACTTCTGGAAGTCCTTTAGGATAGACATTCCCCGTGCTTTTCAAAAAACTGACATCTTTTCTGTAGATTATGATAGTGAAGCCCTGCTTAAATGTTTGCATATAGGTGAATGGTTGGCATATCTCGTTGATATAATATATTGTTCTTTTTCCAACACTGTTGGAAGAGAAGTGGTAATTGCCTACCACTGCTCAAAATGTGATAAAAGAGCTTATTGATCCATTTACACAAGTGAATGTAAACTTGCATCAGGTAAAATAAATCATAATGTCGAGGAAATTACATATCGGTGGAACACAGAAATATCCAGAGTGGGAGGTGTTAAACGTCACCCCCGGGCCTTACGTGGATTACCTGTGTGATGCAAGAGATTTGTCTCAGTTTCCGGATAACACGTTTACGGATCTCTATGCTTCCCATGTATTGGAACACTTTGATTATGTCGAAGAATTAATAAATACCCTTAAAGAATGGCGACGAGTTCTCATACCACGTGGAAAAATCTATATCAGCGTGCCGGACATAGATGTTTTGGCCCGGTTATTTCTTTTAAAAGACGCGTTGTCAGTAGAGGAGAGCTTCTTTGTAATGCGCATGATGTTTGGAGGACATATTGATAAATATGATTATCACTTGGTCGGCTTGAATCAAGATTTCCTTAAAACTTTCTTGTTTCAAGCCGGATTTATACATATTCGAAAGGTAGATAATTTCGGTTTTTTTGAAGATACAAGCTCCCAGTTGTTCAAGGGCATTCCTATCAGTCTCAACATGATTGCTGAGAAACCGATTTAGATCCAACAGCCTGTATTATGATTATGTTCCGTCGAAATTTATGAACATCAGTGAGACACTTCGGACGGATACTGAAGCGTATCAGAATCGGCAACGGAAAGCGGGGGATGTCTGCAGGAACGGTTTGAAGAAACAACCGAACAACGTAACCGTTTTACATTGTCTCGGTATAGCATTATATCGATTTGAAAGTTAAAACTTGATCCTTATTTCGCTGAAGCGCATTACAATTTGGAAAGTGTCCTCAGGAGCATAGGAAAACTTGATGAGGCAATAGCTTGCAGATTGGCTTCGAATTTTGTCTGCATTGCAAAAGTTGAAGATGGACATTAATAAGATATCCGAATTAGCCGCAACATATTTTGAAAAAGGAGACTTACAACAATCCGAACATCTTTTTAAAGAAATACTGTCATTTCAGCCGGATAATAGCATCGTCTTGCATTATCTTGGAGTGATACGCTATCAACTTCAGGATTTTGATCGTGCAATAGAATATCTGACAAAAGCTCTGGGAATCGAATCAACTGATCCACTTAATTTTTTTTCTCATAATATCATGGGCGATTGCTTTCATAAGCAAGGGAAAACCGATGAGGCAATCATGCATTATCAAAGGGCTCTGGAGATCAATCCCGCCTCTGCCGAAGTATGTTATAGCCTTGGAAACATCTTCCGGGACAAACAATGTTTTGACGACGCCATATTCTATTACAGGAAGGCAATAGAAATAGAGCCGGGCAACAGTCTGGTCTATAATAATCTTGCTATTTTGCTTAAAGATACAGGGGCTTTGAATGCAGCAGAAGATTGCTTGAGAAAGGCGATTGAAAAAGATCCTTCCTGCTTTGTTTATTACAGCAATCTCCTCTTTTTAAGAAACTGTAATTCAAAATATGACGCCCAAGGTATTTTAAATGAACATTTGCAATTTGGTGAAATATTTGCAGAGCCGTTGTCATCCTCCATTGTTCGTCAGGGAAGCAGACATGTAAAGAATAATAGACTAAGGATCGGCTATGTCTCTCCTGATTTTAAGTTTCATTCGGTTGCTTTTTTTATTGAGCCTATACTGGCAGAGCATAATCGGGAACATTTTGAAATATTCTGCTATTCCGACTGGCCCTTTCCGGATAAAGTAACAAAACGTATTCAAGAACATGTCCGGCAGTGGAGGAACATAGCCGGGATGGCCGATAAAGACGTTTATAACTTGATACGTAAAGATGAGATTGACATACTTGTCGATTTAGCAGGCCATGCATCAAGTATCCGCATATTGTTGTTTGCCCGCAAACCGGCACCTGTGCAAGTGAGCTGGATAGGGTATCCTGCGACCACAGGTCTGTCGACTATGGATTATAAAATCGTTGATAATTATACAGATCCACAGGGAATGACAGACCAGTACTATACCGAGAAACTGATACGTATGCCTGAGAGTTTTCTCTGTTATCTTCCCGACAAGGACAGTCCTGCAGTCGGCGATCTTCCGGCACTTTTATCGGGGCGCATTACATTCGGCTCTTTCAATAACCTGGCGAAGGTCTCACCTGAGGTAATTGAGACATGGACAAAGATTCTGAAATCGATACCCGGGTGCTGTCTGATAATGAAAGCAAAGAGCCTCTCTGACAGATCCACCCGGGACTATGTAATGGGGCTTTTTACACAGAGGGGTATTGAATCCGAACGTATAGAGCTTCTTTCATGGAAACAGTCTGTGAGAGGGCATCTTGATATATACAACCGCATAGATATTGGCCTTGACACATTTCCTTACAACGGTACGACAACTACATGTGAGGCGATATGGATGGGAGTGCCTGTTATTGCCCTTGCCGGAAACACCCATGCATCCCGTGTTGGGGTAAGTCTTCTGTCAAATGCGGGGATTCCTGAACTTATTGCTAAAACTTACGAAGAATATATAGAAATTGCAATTAATTTGGCGGCGGATATTGAGAGGCTGAAGGCGCTGCGCGGAAATTTGCGAAGCATGATGGCAAATTCTTCTCTGACAGATGCGAAAAGATTTGTCGTCAATCTTGAGAACAGTTATAGAACAATGTGGGAGGACTGGTGCAGACTATAAGGCTACAAATTAATAAGGCCAAGAATGGAAATAGATAAAGAGATCCGCCTTGCGGATGAATATTTTCAAAAAGGCGACCTGCAGCAGGCAGAATCCGTTTGCAGAGAAATTCTGACAACGCAGCCTGAAAATGCGGGCGCCATCCACCTTCTTGGCATAATACACTATGAGCTTGGGGAATATGACCTTGCGATGTCCTTTTTGAAAGAAGCCCTTCAACTGAATTCCTCGAATGCGGGCCTCTATTACGATATCGGAAATATCCTCCTTGACCAAGGGAAATTTGACGACGCAAGCACTTATTATCAGAAAGCTATTGAGTGTAATCCTAACCATGCCGATGCATATAACAATCTTGGGAATGCCTTGCATGAGATGGGAGAACTTGATGAGGCGATATCCTGTTATCAGAAGGCGTTGCAAATCAGTCCTGAACTCCCTTATCTGAACAATAATCTGGGCCTTGTCCTCCAGGATAAGGGACGACTCGATGAAGCCATAACTTATTATCAGAGGGCGATCGAGCTTAATCCAGAGTATGCTGATGCTTTTTATAATCTGGGAAATGTTTTGAGAGGAAGACGGCAGTTTGATAAAGCGATAATATTTTATCAAAAAGCCTTGCAGTTCGATCCCGACTTCGTTGAGGCATATTATAATATGGGCATCGCCTTTGGAGAGACAGGGCAGCTTGATGAAGCTGCAACCTACTATCAAAAAGCTCTGCAATTGAACCCGAAGTTTGCCAATATATACAATAACCTGGGCAATATCATGGAAGAAAAACATGAAGTTGAAAAAGCTATCGAGTATTATCTCTTTGCTTTAACTCTACAACCTGATTTTGCTGATGCCTATGTCAATCTTGGTAACGTCTTTACCCGTAGCAGCAAATTTGATGAAGCCGAAAATTATTACAGGCGTGCACTGGAAATAAAACCGGATTGTTCAGTTTGTCATAGTAACCTTCTTCTTTCGATGCTCTACAATTCCCGTTACGATCCACAAATAGTCTTTTCAGAACATCTAAAATTCGCCGAGCAGTTCGAGAAGTCTTTTCGTTTCATTCCCATAGTTCACAAAAACAAGCGCAAGATCAATGGTAGATTGAAGATCGGTTATATCTCGCCCGATTTCAGAAAGCATTCCGTTGCTTCATTTATCGAACCGGTGCTCACCATACACGATAGAGAACATTTCGAGGTGTTCTGTTATTCGGATGTTCTCAGACAAGACGAAGTAACAGCACTTATCAGAGGACATGCTGATCTGTGGCGGGACATTGCCAGTATGTCTGATGAGGAGGTGTCAGAAGTCATACGTGAGGACGAAATCGATATACTCTTTGATCTTGCCGGACATACGGCACATAACAGGATGTTATTGTTTGCCCGCAAACCCGCGCCTGTTCAGGTGAGCTGGATCGGATATCCTGCCACCACAGGTTTGTCGACTATGGATTATAAGATCGTTGACAATTACACCGATCCGCCGGGAATGACGGAGCGGTTTTACACCGAGAAACTAATACGAATGCCTGAGAGTTTTCTTTGTTATCTGCCTGACATGGATAGCCCGGAGGTTGGGGTACTTCCTGCTATATCGTCCGGTCAAATAACGTTCGGCTCATTCAACAACCTCGCAAAAGTATCACCTGAGGTGATTAAAATCTGGACGAAGATCTTGAAAACTATACCCAGTTCCCGTTTGATTATGAAAGCAAAGAGCCTCTCTGACAGGTCTACCCGCGACTATGTAATGGAGCTGTTTACGCGGTGGGATATTGAACCTGAACGGATCGATCTTATCTCATGGCAGCAGTCTATGAGAGAACATCTTGACGTATATAACCACATAGACATTGGCCTTGACACCTTTCCATACAACGGGACTACCACAACCTGCGAGGCTTTGTGGATGGGGGTCCCTGTAATTACTCTTGCGGGAAACACCCATGCATCCCGTGTTGGAGTAAGTCTTCTGTCCAATGTCGGGATTCCTGAACTTATTGCTGAGACTTATGATGAATATGTGGACATTGCAGTTAATTTAGCGGCTAATATTAAGAGGCTGAAAACACTGCGTGGAAGTTTGCGGGACATGATTGCAGGCTCTCCTTTGACTGATGCGAAAAGGTTTATTGCTAATCTTGAGAATAGTTATCGGTCAGTGTGGGAGAAGTGGTACAAGTCGTCGCAAAACGTTTAGCAATTCGGTGCAGATGAACATCGATAAGACACTCGAAGCGGCTGCCAAGCATTGTCATAGAGGAAATTTGAGCATGGCAGAGGTTTTATGCAAAGAAGTTTTAAAAATCCAGCCCCAAAATTTTGATGCTTTGCTCATGCTCGGAGTTATATCTTATCGAAGGGGAGATTATGATCTTGCAATCGCGTACACGGAAAAAGCCGTTCGGGTTAGTCCGTCCAATGCAGCTGCGCATTACAACCTTGGCATTTGTTATCAGGAAAAAAGGCAGCTCGATCGAGCTATATCTTATTATCAAAGAGCCCTCCAACTCGACCCCTTTCTTGTCAGTGCATGCTACAACTTAGGAAGTGTTTTTCAGGAGAAAGGACTGACCGACGAGGCCCTAAGGTATTATGAAAAGGCGCTCACTTTTGATCCGAATCTTGCAGACGCATTAAATAACATGGGAATTATATTTCAGGAAAAAGGACTAATCGAGGAGGCGAAAGCTTACTATCAGAAGGCCATTGAACTGGATCCGAACTTGGCGGACTCATACTACAACCGCGGAAAGTTGTTCCACGAAATGGGGCAAATCGATGAGGCGATCGCCAGTTATGAAAAGGCCCTCCAACTCAATCCGGATTCTGCCGAGGTGCACAATAATCTCGGATTCTGTTTGCAGGAAAAAGGGCAGTCCGCTGAGGCCCTCAGATATTTCCTGAAAGCTGTTGATCTCGCCCCTGGTTTTGCAGAGGCATACTATAATCTTGCACTTTATCATCAGGACAGAAACTTGCTTGATGAAGCTATAAACTATTATGAAAAAGCGATAGAGAATAAGCCGGACTTTGTTGACGCCCACTGGAATATGGCCTGCTCGCTTTTATTGTCCGGCAAGTTGGAGCGGGGATGGACTGAATATGAATGGCGCTGGAAATTAAAAGAGCATCGTGGTAACAGGATCACGGGTCCTAAATGGGATGGGTCCGATATTTCGGGGCGTACCCTTTTGCTTCATGCCGAGCAGGGCTTCGGAGATGCCATTCAATTTGTCCGTTATGCTCCTCTGGTTGCGGAACGAGGTGCGAGGGTGGTCCTTCAATGTCCCGAAGAATTGGCTGCTCTTTTCAAGAGGGTTCATGGCGTTGAAAAAGTAATAGCTGACGGCGGACAATTGCCGCAATTTGACCTGCATTGTCCCCTTCTTAGTCTTCCTCTCGCATTCGGCACAACTCTCGAAAATATTCCCGCTGAAATCCCTTACATCACTGCCGATCCCCTGTTGGCCCTAAAATGGAGAAAAAAACTTCAACAGGACGATTCCAAGCTGAAAATAGGTCTGGTATGGGCCGGGAGAATAAAGGCGGAAAGGGAACGTCCGCGTTCCTGCGCGCTTGATTTATTTTCATCTCTTTCACGCATCAATGAAATAACATTCTACAGCCTCCAGAAAGGGAAGGGTGCGGAGCAGGCTAAGAGCCCTCCCAAGGGCATGAAGCTTGTTGACTTTACAGAAGAGATTCACGACTTCTCTGATACGGCGGCTTTCATTGAAAGCCTCGAATTAGTCATTTCAATAGATACGGCTGTAGCCCATTTAGCCGGTGCTCTCGGGAGGCCTGTCTGGACATTGATTCCTTATGTGCCTGACTGGCGTTGGCTGATGGACCGTAAGGACAGTCCCTGGTATCCAACGATGAGGCTTTTCCGCCAGCCCTCGCCCGGGGACTGGGAGACGGTCATACAACATGTTGAGAGGGAATTGGAGAACCTGTTGGACAGATGATGACATGAATCAAGTTACTAATGAGAACATTAATAAAGCCTCTTGTCGTCATTCCGGCTTGTCCGGAATCTTTCTTGCAAATAACCTCTGCAACCCTGTACTGAATAAGGATTCCGGACAAGCCGGAATGACAGAAGTCGGCCAAGGTTCTTTATCCATAAATGTGGCTATACCTATGAACTCCTTAGTAATTACTTGAGGAATTCGCAATGGAACCGCGAAAAGCTGTGCGATATGATAGCAGGCAGTATCCATTCAGTCACGGGGTAAATCCCCTCCTTGGTAAGGAGGGGTCAGGGGAGGTTTTTGATAATATTTCACCAAAACCCCTCCAACCTCCCCTTACAAAGGGGAGGATTTTTAGATGAGCACTACCCGTAACTGAATGGGTACTAGCAAACGTGAGAATTTTCTTGAGAGAAATTACCAAACAGTTTTATAATTAAATGTATTTCTGAAGATCAATCAGGTAATGATAAATAAAGGAGGTGAGTTCTATGGATGAAAAATATACCGAATCGCCGGAAATAATGTCCTGGGTTGACAGCGAAGGGTCAAAATTGACCGTTCAGTTTACAATCATTAATAGCGAGAAAGAAAACATCACTCTGATGATGAACGAGAACGGCTGCTATCTCTCTGCATCTGCAGAGGGCAACATTGAGTATGTTACAACCTTGTCTTTTCTCAGCGCTATTAAGCCCGCCGAGGCAAAAGCAACGTATGAAGACGGCTATCTTACAATAGTAGTGCCCTTCAAAGACCCCTTAAATAATTACGTGAAAGTGCCCGTGGAGTGAGGTGTACGCAAGGAAAAACTGGTCAATTTCCAACCCTATCTTAGGTTTTGCATGGCCCTGCCGGACCATGCAAAACCTCAAAATATCTTCGTCCGGCATGCAAACAAGGCATTTATGATAAAATAAATAGTATCCCATTAAGAGAATGAACAGCTTCTTGACCAAAAGTAAGTCCCTTTTCAAAAACATAAACCTCCTGAATATGCTCCTGGCGGCAGCTCTCATCCTTGTGGCTGACCACACAATCTTGCCTTTTACGAATGCGAATATCAGATATATGCTGCCTTCTCCCAAAAAGGCCGTTGAAACCAAGGAAGAGAAACCGGCCGAACACAGTCCTCCCTCTCCTGCGGATTATATTATCGTATCAGAAGAAAATCTATTCCATCCTGAAAGGAAGATCCCTGCTGAAAAGAAAGCGGAAGAGGCGCCGTTGCCGAAACCGGAAATCGTACTTTACGGTACATTGATAGCCGACAACACGAGCCTGGCATATCTCGAAGACCTGAAGTCTCCCCGGAGCACGCTTGGAAGGGGGAGAAGGCAGATCGTCCTGAAAAAAGGCGATACCCTGAGCGGATTTACACTGAAAGAGATTGATCCCGACAAAATAGTAATGGTAAGGGGGGAAGAGAAGATGGTAGTCCATGTTCTCGAACCCGGGAAAGCAAAGGCCAGAGAGGCGTTTGCACCGACTGGTCAAGCGGCTCACGGTCAGACTCTACAAGCTCCTCAACGTATGCCATCGGTTGCAAGTCCTCCCAAACCGGCTTTGCCGCAGTCATTGACCCCGCAGAGATCGTTTCCAAAGACCAGGGCGCCGCTGACGCCCGGAGATGAAAGGGCAAGGCAATTTTTTACGAGATGAAGAAAGGGATGGAGTGCTGTTGCTCGAAAGCCTACATGTGAACGTAATTATTTTTTGGTGGATAACTCAGGCTCAAAAAAAATTGAATGCCCTGTTTTTTGATGAAATATTCTTCTTTATGATATAAAATAGCATCGATGCTGAGCAAGATAGAAACGTGGGAAAGGTTGATCAGGTATCATGCAGTTCAAGGAGAAATACCTTCGGGAAATTGGAATCTTTCCGGGCTGGATCTCAGGCAGGCTGACCTCAACGAGGCGGATCTCAAAGGAGTAGACTTCAGTGACGCTGACCTCAGTGAAGCCGGGCTTGTCGGTACGTATCTAAGTGGAAGCAATCTCAGCAGAGCAAAGCTCAACAAGGCTAATATGGTGGGAGCCGTCTTTCTTATGGCCAATATGGAAAATGCCAACCTCTGTGAAGCCAATCTCAGTACCGGCGAACTCGGCAGGGCAAATCTCAGTGGAGCTAATCTCGACGGCGCCAACCTGAGCGGGGCTTATCTTATTGAGGTAAATCTCAGCGGGGCCAGTCTGAAGGGAGCTGTTCTCTATAAGACGGAGCTTAGCGGGAGCAATCTAAAGGGGGTGGATTTAAGTGATGCCGGCTCGAATGAGGCCGGCTTTAGCGGAAGCGACCTTACCGGATCTGATCTTCATGGCGCTAATTTTGTCGGAGCCGATCTCTTCAGTGTCTGTCTGGCCGGTGCTGATCTCACTTGGGCAGACTTGAGGGGCGCCAACCTGAGTGAAGCCAATCTGAAGGGAGCAAAGCTTAAGGGCGCTAACCTTCAGGAGGCTAATCTAAGAGGGGCGCTAAAACTGACTATAGTCCAGCTTAGCGAAGTCAAAACGCTATATGGTGCCCAATTAAGTGCACGACTTATGAAACAACTTCAAAAAGAGTATTCACATCTTCTGGAAAGACCGAAACTGGAATGATGAGATTTAAATAGTGTCTGTTTATGAACCTAACAAAAGGACTGCCGGAATGACAGAAAAAGACGGTAGCTGATTGAATTTATAAGCAGGTTCTATTTAGAGTATGTCCATAAATTATGACTTATACAATCTGTCATTCCCCGACTTGATCGGGGAATCCAGGCTTTTCAAGGACTTCTGGATTGTCCGGACAAGCCGGACAATGACAAAATACGACTTTATGGACATACTCTATTTAGAGAGGAGGGCGGAGATGAAAAAGTTACTGCAACTAATGATTGTACTTTCACTATGTGTTCTCTGGTTTTCAATCGTGGAGGGTGAAGATTGGAGGTTGTTTTGCAGAAATATAGATTTTTATTATTATGACAATGGAAACATCAATCGGCCCTATGATAAATTTAAAAACATTGTAAGTGTCTGGCAAAGAATTATTTATCAGGAAAGCTCCGTAAATAGAATCGTAGATCATCTTGGCCCTAAATATGAGGACTTGGCGGAATCGATATCTCTGATCGAGATAGACTGTTCTACTAAGAATGCATGGACTAAGTCCGTAGTTTTTTATGGTTCAAAGGATAGAATAATAGACACTACCTGTAAGACTAAAGAAAACTGGAACTTAATAACACCGGAAACACCTTTGGATAAACTATATAAAGCTGTATGTCCTCAAAAGAAAACTGCTGATGCAGTGTCTCATAAATAAGCGGAGTTTTATAAATAATATGGTTAATAGCAGAAGTTGTCCTAGTTCTGTCATTCCGGCTTGTCCGGAATCTTTCTTAAACAACCCCCTTTCTCCCCCCCCCTTTTCTAAGAGGAAATCAATAGGATTCTCGCCTCGGGAATCAGACGAGGCTAAGAGGGCGACCCGACTTCCGAATCTCGAAGGCGTTCGGAACGGGATTGCAGGAATGACGCCACGGAGATATGTCTTACGCCGAACTAATAACGCCCGTTGTTAATGAAACAGCTATTTTACTACCCTGAGAACCATCCTGATTTCCTTCGCGACGTTGTTAAAGTTTCTAAAAGCCTGGTCTACCTGTGTTTCCGTGATCTCTTTACCATTTAGTTTTTCGAGCCATACAGGGTCAAGGATATATTTGACATCTGCAATTTCAAAATCAACATTTAAATATAATCCTAACGGAGAGTTTGCATATCTCCCCTTTATCCATTCACGATTTTTTGATTTTGAAAAAAGATCCATACCCTGGGGAGTTACTATCCTGACATGTGTCGGATCATGCAGGAAATCATCATGCCGTGGATGTGGAACGTCGATATATATCTCCGCATCCGGAGAACAGATCCTGTAAAGTTCCTTGATTATTCTCAAATAGACCGATGTCATCTGCCCCAGATGTTCGAGTACATGACTTAGCCGGACCTCCTTAATGCTGTTATCTTCCCATGGCCATGGAAAAATCTCCAGATCATGCAGTACATCCGGCTTTCCGTGCTTATCGACATTAATATAGCCCGGAATGTGGTTTTCTCCACACCCCAGATTTAATTTTAGAAGAGTATCCATTTATCTCCCATGCGTTTATAATTATTCAGCGTCACTTGTGACATTTTATTAATATACCAAGTTCTTTTTCAATATGAGCTATCACTGTCTCCCAATCCCCTGGCGTGGATTGCCGAAATAATCTCATCGTAGGATACCAGGGACTGTCTAAGGCGCCCTTTTACGTGGAGAATACTTCCCAGATTAATATATAGCTCGAAGTAATTAGGATTGAATTCAAGGGCTTTTTGAAAATATGGTTTTGCTTCGTCGAGTGCCCCTTTTGCCTGTAAGGTATTCCCAAGGTTAACATATGACTGAACAAAATTTGGGTTGATCTGCAAAGCCCTACGGAAGCATGACACAGCGTCATCAGGCCGTCCCTTGTCCTGAAAAATGATCCCGAGATTATTATATGCGTCGACGTAATTAGGTTGAAGCTGCAAAGATTTTTTGATATACATTATTGCTGAGTCATAATTTTGCAAATGATAATATGTTATACCAAGAAAATGAAGGGCATTAACATTATCCGGCTGCATTCTCAATATTTCTTTGTGGGGCTTTTCCGCCCCGTCTAAATTCCCGGCTTTGAGACATTCAAGAGCTAATTTAACCGTTTCGTTGATATCCATGTTTCCTTTGGTGTTTATATGAATTCCGGGGATCAACTTCAGGGATTATGCCGGTTTCAATATATTGTCTAAGATTTGATGCGACACGCTCAAATACTCTATCCCAGCTCTGCCTCGGTTTTCAAAAAGTCTTTATATGAACATCTTATGTCAGGCATGATGCTGGTTGATATATATCGTTTGAGATCTGATGCGACCTGCTCAAACAGGTCCTCCCAGTCACCTGGTTTGCTCTGGCGGAAGAGCTTGACTGTTTTATACCAGGGAGTATCCTCAAATTCGCGCATCCATCTCCAATCACACACATAGGGCAGCAATGTCCAAACCGGCACTCCCAGCGCGCCAGCCATATGCACGGTTGAATTATCCACGGAGATAACCAGATCGAGTGCGGCGATTTGCGCTGCAAAATTATCGAGGTCTTTAAGGGGGTCAGCATCTTCCCAGTCATGTATTATTGTTACACCCAATTTGTCTCGTGCTTCCTCGATGTCGCTTGTACAATCGCCGTATTGAAGGTTTATAAAATGTATTCCGGGAATGGAGAAAAGCTTTGTCCATTGTTCGAGAACCGTTGACCGCGCAAGTTTCACTGAAGGTTTGCCGCCGCCCCGCCAGGAAATACCAATCTTTAATCCTTCCCCTATTTCCTGATACCGCCGGCGCCATAATGTAACCGTTTGTTTGTTCGGTTCAAGGTACGCATTCCTTTGCGGAAAGCTCGAAAAGTTAGACCGTACAAATTTCGGTAAACTACCAATTAGTATCTGAAAATCTACCCCCTCTTGTCCTCCATCAATAAGGGGAGAAATAAAGGGACTATTTACCCGTGGCAAATCATGCCTTTCAATAAAAGATGCCTTCGGAAAAGAACGGGCAAATAACGGTACAAGCCGCTTATCGCACTCAACAATGCACAGGTCGGCCTGATCTATCACATCCGGCAGGCAGGAGGCAAACATAATTTCATCACCTACTCCCTGCTCAGCAGAAACTATAATTTTTTTGCCCTTTAAGGATCTGCCGTCCCATCGCGGCTGAGGAAAGGCGGAGGGCCTTGCATCCTTTTTCAGAAGCCTCCATTCATACTTCTTCCAGCCTTCTTCATAATTGCCTTGCAATAGAAGCATGAGAGATATGTTCCAGTGCGCCTCTGCGAGGGCAGGATTTATCTGCAACGCTTTTTGATAGAACTTCAAGGCCTCATCAAATTGTCCTTTGTCTTCAAAGACACTTCCGAGATTGCAGTATGTTTCAGCGTCGTCAGGGGCAAGTCCGAGTGCTTTTCGATAATTGTCTGTCGCCTCATCAAAAAGGCCAGTGTCATGTAAAACAGTGCCGAGATTTTTATATATTCCTGCCTGGCCCGGATCAAGTTCGAGCGCCCTCTTATAATACGCCAGGGATTCACGAAACCGGCCTTTTTCCTGATGAATTACACCCATATTATTATAAAGATTACTTAAAACTGCATCATCCGAATTAAGCTGTATGGCTTTTTCATAATAAGTGAGTGCCTCATCGAGATATCCTTTTTCCTGAAGAGATTTCCCCAGATTGCCGTAAGCGCCGGGAGAGTCCGGATTAAGTTCGACTGCCTTTTTAAAATAAACTATCGCCTTATCGGATTCTCCCTTTTTCTGCAGGATAATTCCTGCGGCATCATATACATCAGCGGAGTCCGGATTGAGCTCTAATGCCTTTTGATAAAAGATTATCGCTTCATCGGAATTTCCTTTATCCCGGAGGGCGTTTCCTAAATTATAATATGCTGCAAAAAAGTGCGGATTAATTCCGATTGCTCTCCGATAATGGGTTATAGCCTCGTCGAGTTGTCCTTCAGCTACCAAGGTATTGCCGAGATTGAAATATGCTTCGGAATAGTTCCCGTTCAGTGCTATCGCTTTTTGATAACATCTTATGGCCTCATCGAGACGGCCTTGTGCCTTGAGAGCGCTTCCGAGGTGGTTATATGCTTCAAGATTGTTATGGTTGAAATGAAGTGATTTTTTTATAAATTCCGTGGCCAGATCATAGTCACTTGTTTGATAGTAGATTACACCGAGAAGATGCAGCGCCGGCGCATTGTTGGGCTGTACTTCTAATATTTCCCTATAAAGACGTTCTGCTTGCTGAAGGTTTCCAGATTGATGATGTTGTACGGCCAACCGGAATTTTTCCGTCATGATTATAGCTTAATCTGTTTGCAGGGAAAGATTCTACAGCCTTTTAAGTCTATGAGCGACCAAAGTCATTAAGGGCATCTCTTATATGATTTATGACGGACTCCCAATCACCGGCTGTCGGCTGACGGAAGAGTCTCATCGTCGGGTACCAGGGACTGTCTTCCCTGGTTGTCATCCAACGCCAGTCCGGCACAACGGGTAACAATACCCAGACGGGCTTGCCGAGCGCTCCGGCAAGATGTGCTACGGCCGTATCTATGGAGATGACAAGATCGAGGTTTTCGACAAGAGCAGCGGTATCAGAGAAATCCATGACATCATCCATATAATCGATGAGCTTCATGTCTTCAGAAAGATTTTTTGCCTGTTCTTCGGATTCACCCTTCTGCAGACTGTAAAATGTAATATCGCCACGTTCTGCCAACGGCAAGAACGTTCCTATGGGGCATGAACGCGAATGTCCAAATTTCAATTTCGGATTTCCGGCCCAAACAAGCCCAACCTTAACGGTGGACTTGTCCTGTCCGATTTTGCTGCGCCATTTCTGAACCAGCTCCGGGTCTGCATTAACATAAGGTATTTTTGCAGGAATCGTATCAAGCTTGGTGCCGAATACGAGAGGCAGGCCCAGAAGAGGGCAGTGGACATCAAAGTCAGGCAACTTTTCTCCACGTGCTATAATTTTACTCGCGCCTTCTGTAGCTTTTAATAATGAAACCAATTCTTTCTGGCATTCAACAATTACCTTTGCTCCCCGCTCGGCTACCAACGGAGCATAACGGATAAACTGCAAAGTATCCCCGAATCCCTGCTCCGCGTGAAGCAGAATAATGCGGCCGCCGACATCATGTCCGTCCCATAGAGGCTGAGAAAAATCACGCTTCGGCATTACGTCTTTCAATTCCCAGCGCCATTCGTATCCTTTCCAGCCTTCTTCAAATTTGCCCAGTCGCAAGTTTATTAGTCCCAAACTCCATTGCGCATCAGCATGGTCCGGTTTAATTTCTATTGCTTTCTTATAACACTGCATGGCTTCGTTGAATTGTCCTATTGCTGTAAGAGTATTCCCGAGATTATAGTATGCGCCCGCATGATCAGGGTTGAGCTGAAGCACTCTCTGAAAACAGACCAGGGCGTCATCAAATTTGCCCTTTTCGTTATAGGCGACTCCCAGATTGTGATGGGCTTCGGTAAATTCCTGATTAAATCCGATCGCTATTTCATAACTTACTATTGCCTGGTCGATCAGACCTTTTCCCTGAAAAGCGACTCCCAGATTATAATATGCACTTGTGTGGTTCGGGTTCTGACCGACCGCCTTTTGGTAGTAAGATATTGCTTCGTCTATCTGTCCTTTATCTTGCAGTTCAATCCCTTTTTTATAAAATTCATCAGCGGCAGCTGTCTGAGTCTGCTTAACCTCAACGAGTTCAATATCAAAAAAAAGCTCTTTTCCAGCCAGGGGCAGATTTGTATCCAATGTTACAGCCGTATCAGAGACATCGGTCACTCTGACCACATTTGTTATGCCATCTTCCTGCTTGATTTCGAATTTCATTCCGACCATCGGTTCCAATTCTCTCGGGAACTGGTCCCTGTTGACTACATGAACTTTTTCTTTGAGGTGGGGCCCGAATGCTTTGTCCGGCGGGATAATTACGGATTTGGATTCACCCGACTTCATGCCTATAACCGCCTCTTCAAGGCCCTGCATTACCTGATGCTCACCGATTACAAAGTGAAGGGGTTCTTTGCCCGCAGAGGTATCAAATACAGTACCGTCCTCTAATTTACACGTGAAGTGTATCTTAACGGCGTCTCCGGCTTTTGCGCCTTCTATTTTTTGATCTTCCATTTCGCTCATTTGTGACATTTCTTATTTAAAACTCTGCTCCTCAGAGGGGAAAATGCCTTTCTCTATTTCTTCTTTATAAATTTTGACCGCCTTTAATGCTTCCTCTCTCAAGTTTACATATCTCTTGGCAAACTTCGGCAGGAATCTTTCGAACAATCCGATAACATCATGGAGGACAAGCACCTGACCGTCGCAGTGAGGACCGGCGCCAATGCCTATAGTCGGGATCGAAAGTTCTTCTGTAATCTTCTTTGCAAGTCCCGTCGGGATGGCCTCAAGGAGCAACGAGAAAGCGCCTGCATCTTCTGCGGCATGTGCCTCTTCCAGCAATCTTTTGGCTGATTCCCCGGTCCTCCCCTGGATCTTGTATCCGCCCATCCTGTGAATAGACTGTGGAGTGAGGCCTATGTGTGCCATAACAGGTATATCCGACCTTGTCATGGCCCTGATATGCTCTGCAACTTCAGCGCCGCCTTCTATCTTTACGGCGGACGCACCGGCCTCTTTTAAGAACCTTCCTGCGTTCCTTACCGCCTCTTCAACGCTCGCCTGATAAGACATAAATGGAAGGTCTCCGATAACCATTGCGTTTTGGACCGCCCTTGCAACAATCCTCGTATGGTAAATCATCTCGTCCATGGTGACGGGGAGCGTATTTTCGAGACCTTGTACGACCATGCCCACCGAGTCACCGACGATGATGCCATCGATTCCGGCGTCATCAATTATTTTAGCGAAAGGGTAGTCATAGGCCGTCAGCATCGAAATCTTTCTGCCCTCGGTTTTTTTTCTCAGGAAATCCTGGATCGTAATTTTCGGCATTTTTAATTTTTAATCTACGAACAGATCAGTTTATTTTGTTGTTGTCCCGGCTGCGGGGGCTTTTGCTTCAAAGACTCTCTCTTTCTCTTTAATCTTTGCCGCTTTGCCTTTTTTGGCCCTGATATAATAGAGTTTTGCCCTTCTGACACTCCCTCTCTTCAGGACCTCTATCTTATCGATGGACGGAGAATAGAGAGGGAAGATTCTCTCCACACCCACGCCGAAAGAAATCTTCCGTATGGTGAATGTTTCTCTTGTGGTGCTCCCGCGTCTTGCGATGACAACGCCGTCAAACGGCTGGATCCTCTCCTTATCACCTTCGACGACTTTTACCGAAACCCTTATCGTATCTCCGATATTGAAGCCGGTAATTTCTTTTCTAAGACCTTCTTCCACAGCTCCGATCAGGCTCATTGTGATTCCTCCTTTATTTCCATTATTAATTTATGATCTTCTGCGCTGAGTATGTATTTTTCAAGAAGATCGGGTCTTCTCTGCAACGTCCGGCGCAAAGCTTCTTTTCGCCTCCACCTCCGTATATCTTTATGGTTCCCGGACAACAGTACCTCCGGCGCCGCCATGCCTCTGAACAGGGGAGGCCTTGTATAATGAGGATAATCAAGTATTCCCCATGTAAACGATTCCACTTCTGCGGAATTCTCATCCCCGAGTACGCCGGGTATTAATCTTGCGACAGCGTCTATTATAACCAAAGCAGGCAGTTCTCCGCCAGTCAGTACATAGTCGCCTATGGATAATTCATCATCTGCCAGGGCTATCCTTACCCTTTCGTCAATCGCTTCATATCTTCCGCATAAAAAAATGACCTGTCTTTTTTCCTTCGAAAGCTCTTCAGCCATGTCCTGATCAAATTTTTTCCCTGCGGGGCTGAGCACGACAACCCGCCTTTTTGCGACATCGGGATTCAATGTTTCGACAGCGGTAAAGAGGGGTTCCGGTTTCATAACCATACCCGAGCCGCCTCCGTAAGGATAATCGTCTGTAGTTCTATGCTTGTCCTCGGTATAATCCCGCAGGTTGTGGACTTTTATATCTATAAGCCCTTTCAGCAGTGCCCTTTTAAGCATGCCTTCATTGAAATAAGCATGAAAAATTTCCGGAAATATTGTGAGAATGTCACATTTCATTCTTGAATGTTATAAGCGGTGTCTGCATGACTTTCAATAAACGATTAAGGGGTAAAAGGAAATCCGACTTCCCTCTACCCCTTTCTGTTCTCAAAACTATTCCGCACGGGACGTGGACAGAAAGGCCTCTAATTCATCCCCTATGCGAAGTACATTTATCTATTCGAGGATTTCAAGCACGCAGCGCTTGCCCACTTTTGTCCCGGATGCACTTAGTATCGTTCTCATTGCGCGCGCTGTCTTACCTTGTTTTCCAATGACCTTTCCCAGATCGCTCTGTGCTACTCTAAGCTCAAAAACAGTGGTTTTCTCGCCGTCAACCTCAGTAACATTGACATCCTCCGGTTTGTCTACCAGAGCCTTCGCCATTTTCTCTACCAAGTCTTTCATGATTTCCACCTCCATGCGAGTTTTTGGGCTGCTATAAGCCAGCTCTTTGCATAAGCTTTTTAACGACGTCAGTAGGTTGTGCTCCACGCTGCAACCATTGTTTTGCCTTTTCCAGATCGATCTTTATTTCTGAAGGATTTTTCAAGGGATCATATGTCCCGAGGATCTCTATAAAGGGCCCGTTCCTCTTTTCCCTGGAATCAGCAACTACAACCCTGTAGAAAGGTCTTTTATGTGCACCCAGCCGTGTAAGTCTTATTTTTACCAAACCATCACCTCCTTAAAAAGTCTATAATATTAATCTATTTTTGTAAATAAAGTAAAGTGATGGCGGGTTTGATTTTTGAATGGAATTTCCGTTATTATCACACACATGGATGTAAAAAAATCGTTTGATGAATCAAATCATTATATCATGAATACCTATAACAGGTACCCTCTTGTCCTCAGGAAGGGGAGGGGGATGAAGGTATGGAGTTCCGAGGGCAAAGAGTATCTCGATTTTGTCGGCGGTGTTGCCGTAAATATTCTCGGCCACTGCCACCCGAGGGTGGTGATCGCGATACAGAAGCAGGCGCAACGGCTTATCCATGTATCGAATTATTATTATATCGAGCCCCAGATAAAACTTGCCAAGCTTCTTGTGGAACATTCATTTGCGGACAAGGTATTCTTCTGTAATTCGGGGGCCGAGGCAATAGAGGCGGCAATAAAGCTTGCCCGGAAATATGCCAAGGAACAGGGTAACCTCAAAAGCTTCGAGATAATAACCGCTGTCAATTCGTTCCATGGAAGGACACTCGCAGCTCTCACGGCAACCGGACAGGAAAAATTTCAAAAGGGTTTTGAGCCACTGGTGCCGGGTTTCAAACATGTTCCGTTCAATGATATAAAGGCTCTCGGCAAGGCTGTTACAGAGAAGACATGCGCCGTAATGTTGGAGCCGATCCAGGGAGAAGGCGGTGTACGAGTGCCGGGGCAGGATTACCTGAAAGAGGCGCGGGGACTCTGCAATGAACATAATTTACTCCTGATACTGGATGAGGTACAGACCGGAATGGGCAGGACCGGGAAGCTTTTTGCTTATGAGCATTTTGGAATTACACCTGATATCATGACTGTTGCCAAGGGTCTCGGCGGCGGTGTGCCCATAGGGGCCATGCTTGCTACAAATAAGGCCGCCTCCGCATTTCAGCCGGGAAATCATGCATCCACCTTTGGCGGGAACCCGCTTGTCTGTGCGGCCGGAGCTGCAACAATGGAAACACTTCTTGAAGATGGGTTTATTCTCGATCAGTGTAACAGGATGAGTAAACATTTCGTGGAGAAGCTTGAACAACTCAAGGCGGCGTTCCCGGGACTCATTAGGGAAATTAGAGGGAAAGGACTTCTCCTGGGCATGGAACTGGCTATTGAGGGAGACCCAATCGTGAAGGCCTGCCTTGAGAAAGGAATGCTTATCAACTGTACCGGAGGAAATATATTACGGTTCATCCCCCCTCTGATCGTTCAGCGCAGAGATATAGACCAGCTTGTCGATGTCCTCCACGGGATCTTTTTGAAACTACCCCTGATCTGAGATAAATAGGATGAAGAAGAGAGATTTCCTGACACTGCGCGATTTATCTTTTGATGAGATGAATCGTATTCTTGAAAGGGCTGCTGAATTTAAATCCGGTATGGACGCGGCCAAATGCCCGCTGATCGGGAAGAGTATCGGCCTCCTGTTTGAAAAGGCGTCTACAAGAACGAGGGTGTCACTGGAAGCAGGCATCTATCAGCTCGGCGCAAAGACTATTTATATGAACCCGAAGGAGATGCAGATAGGAAGAGGAGAAACGTTACAGGATACCGCGAAGGTATTATCGCGGTATCTTGATGCGGTTGTTATAAGGACTTACAGCCATGCTACACTTACAGAATTTGCCGCTTACTCTTCGGTCCCCGTAATCAACGGACTGAGCGATTTGCATCACCCGTGCCAGGCACTCGGAGATTTGATGACTATTGCGGAAAAGAAGGGAAGGCTGAAAGGCATCCGGCTGGCTTATACAGGCGACGGCAATAATGTTGCAAATTCTCTGGTGGAAGCTGCATCCATGACCGGAGTGGATCTTGTGCTCGCATGCCCTGAAGGTTATGGACCGGACCACGATATTTTTGAGAAGGCAAAAGTATCTGCGAACAGTAACATCTCCGTTGTGATAGAACCGGAAGAAGCGGTGAATGACGCCGATGTGGTCTATACGGATGTCTGGGTAAGTATGGGCCAGGAAGAAGAAGCCGACGAGAAAAAACGGAAGCTGAGTAAATACCAGTTGAACATGAAACTCCTTTCCCGTGCCAGGAAAGATGCCATTGTGCTCCACTGCCTGCCTGCCCACAGGGGCGAGGAGATAACCGGTGAAGTTATAGACGGACCTCAGAGTGTAGTTTTCGACCAGGCTGAAAACAGGCTTTATACCCAGAAGGCATTGTTAGAGTTTCTTCTGGCGTAACTTGAAACCCTCTAACTCCGGAATCCGGGAAACCTTTGTCATAACCGTTGTTTTTTTTATAACAGCACTTTTTGTTTTCTCGGCCCCTGCAAATGCGAAAACTCTCCGTGTTACAGTTTCTCCCGGAAAAATCAGCCCGGGCGATGCTTTTTTTATCAGGGTAAGAAACGTGAAAACATCCTTGCCGCCCTCAGCCTCGCTGTCGGGGAAAGAGTTTTATTTTGGCGGTTGCGGAGACGGCTGCTATCTTGCTGTGGGATCTGTAGACATGGAGACAAAGCGGGGATGCCACATCATCAAGCTTAAATCAGGGAACAAGATAAGAAATCTGAAGTTATATGTGAGGAAGGCCCGTTTCCCTGAAACGGAGCTGACTCTTCCCGATGACGAGGTCTTTTTAAGTCCTGAAGATCTCGACAGGGCAAAAAATGACAGCAGGAGATTAGAGGAAATATTCCAGAGGGTATCGGACAAACTTTGGGATGGAAGTTTTATAAAACCCGTCGAGAATGACCTGTCGACGGCTTTCGGCGCAAAGCGGATCATGAACGGGAAATGGGTGAGTGTACACAAGGGAGTTGATATAAAAGGACGGGAAGGAGAGGAGGTCAGGGCATCAAATAACGGCAGGGTCATATTGGGAGAAGAACTTTTCTTCGGGGGCAAGACCATTGTCCTCGATCACGGACAGGGGATTTACACGGTTTATATGCACCTGCTGGGAATGGAGGTTAATCCCGGTGATATTGTCTCAAAAGGCGAAATTATAGGGTTTGTAGGTTCGTCGGGCAGATCAACCGGTCCCCATCTTCATTTTAGCGCGAAGATACTAAACCTGAGTGTAAACCCTGTTTCTTTGTGGAATTTACACTTATAATAAGTCTAAGCTGTGGAAAGGAGAGGTTATGCTTAGGGCAAAAGATATAATGACTAAAGATGTGATATCGGTCAAGCCTTCGACTACGATAGAGGAACTGGCCCGGATACTTATGAAAAACCATATCAGCGGTGCGCCCGTTGCTGATAATACGGGGAACCTGAAGGGCATTATTACTGAAAACGATCTTATCAGCAAAAACAGCAAACTCCATATACCCACCATATTAAGGTTGTTCGATGCATACATACCTCTCGGCACAAGCAGACTGGAGAGTGATATCAAGAGAATGGCCGCATTGACCGTGGATGAAATATGCTCAAAAGAAGTTGTTACCGTGGATGAAGAGGCTTCCGTGGAATATGTTGCTACGCTGATGACCGAGAAAAAGATCCATCTGCTGCCTGTTCTTAGAGAAGGAAAAATAGTTGGAATCATAGGGAAAAAAGATCTGATAAAAGGTCTCGCCGGGGAGGTTTCCGGGTCCTGACAGGTGATGTCGTTCAGGGATCCCGGCTTCATATTTTGATATATTTTACTTATAGGAGGGTTCGTTATGAAGCTGAAAATATTTACGTTAATTATCTCTTTGCTGATATATTGCGGGTGCGCGAGTTACAAGTATCAGGCTCCGACCTGCTCCGAGGTGGAACAATACAGAGGCTACAGCGGACCTTATTGCTCACCGTCGCCTTAACCCGGAAATGCAATTATGATTGACTCAAAATGCAATTGAATAGTACAGATGTTGTGAAAAAATTTATTTTTGGATACCTTAATATACCTTTAATAAATAATCCAAGAAATATTCTTATGTCCGCTGCCATAACGTTATTTCAAATAAATTCATCGAGTTAAATAAATTTTTGAACAATGTCTGCACTATTCGGATTTATGAGAAGAGTATAATCATTTCTGTCTTACTTAACATCGATACCCTTTCCAGCGCCTTCAAAGGGCATGGATTCCAACTGCGGACTTATCAGTCTTATGAAAACAATCACCTTGCTTCCGGTCTGCTTATAATACACATCGAGGATATTGGACTCTCCGTAAACTTCCGGATAATATAACGGCCTCATTTCATAGCCAATAGTGTTCCCCTGCTTATCAAGAATTTTTCTCAGTTGGGTTTTCCAGAAGGCGTGATGAAAACTGACGAATTTTTTTGCCTTTTCCAATGCCTTAAGCGCCGGTACGCCCTTTACAATCCTGTAATCAAAGTCAGGCGCAAATACTTCGAATTTGTAAGGTTCATCTTCTTTAATAAGGATGGCGAGAGTTTTCTTGTCATTGATGTGGTTGCCCCCGTAAAGTATGAGATTATAAGTACCGGTTATTTCGACGGTTTTCGCGCTTTCTGTCTGCAGGTATCTTCCCGTGGCGCAGGAGCAGGCAATAGAGAGATATACAAGCAAAAATGCAACAGTTACAGCAGTTAAATTTTTTTCCGTCAGCATGTCTCTTGTCCTCCTCTCCCCAAATTCGGAATTCACTGATAAATTAAGCAAGATAAATACCTGTTGCAACTTACTGATTTTTTGGCATTTGTTGAGTAAGACATGTTTACTGCACGGGAAAAATGTCTTCGGACGGGGCATTTTGTCTTCGCCGGGGTCGCTTTCAATCGTCAATATACATGAAATCAATAGGTTATATTGTGGCATCGCTTTTGCGAATATTTTGGGGAAATAAGTTTAAATGTGACTCAGGTTGATGATATCTGAGAAATATAAACTAAAATGTGGATAGTACGTCTCGCCCTTCGACGACCATATACAATTGCGATTATGGCGTTGCTCATTCTTGTCCTCGGAGTGCTTTCCGCGAGCAGGATGATCGTCGATATTTTCCCCGCGATAGACATCCCGGTTGTGGTCGTTGTCTGGAATTACCCCGGACTCTCGCCTGAAGATATGGAAAGGCGCGTAGTGCTTATCAGTGAAAGAGCTTACTCAACTACGGTCAACGGCATACAGCGCATTGAATCGCAATCGATTCCGGGCACCGGCATGCTCAAAGTCTATTTCGAGCCGGGGGCGGATATCGGCGCGGCCATCTCCCAGA
Organism: Thermodesulfovibrionales bacterium; assembly: GCA_963716185.1. Lineage (GTDB taxonomy): Bacteria > Nitrospirota > Thermodesulfovibrionia > Thermodesulfovibrionales > SM23-35 > CAVZMO01. The sequence continues at coordinate 677,921 of OY970295.1, read as the reverse complement.
TATCATCCGTCTCAAGCACGGTATTGCGGTTTACTCCACCCGGCATGCAGCCGCCCACTATTGTTCAGTTCAATGCCTCCAACGTTCCGGTCGCACAACTGACCGTATGGAGCAACACCCTGCCCGAGGAAAAAATATTCGACTATGGGTTAAACTTTATACGCGTACGGCTTTTCATCATACCGGGGCTATCCACTCCGGCCCCGTTCGGGGGGAAAAACCGCCAGATCATGATCGATATCGAACCCGGAGCACTTGCCGCAAGGGGGCTTTCTCCCGCAGATGTGGTGGCCGCGCTTCAATCTTCAAATGTCATTATCCCGGCGGGCACGGCCCGTATCGGCGGTTTGGAATATAATGTGCTTCTCAACACAAGCCCTCGTGTTCTTGATCACTTCAGGAGTATTCCGATAAAAGTTGTCGGCAATGCTCCCGTCTATATTGGTGATGTGGCCGGGGTTTCGGACAGCTTTGCAGAACAGACCAACATTGTGCGTGTTAATGGAAGAAGGGCAACTTATCTTGCGATACTGAAGCACGCCGACGCCTCGACCATAGCGGTCGTCGATGCGGCACGCGCGGCCCTTCCCGGCATCAGGGAAACGGCCCCAAAAGGACTCGAACTCAAGATCGATTTCGACCAGTCTGTTTTTGTCCGGGGCGCTATCGGGGGTGTCGTCCGTGAGGCTGTACTCGCTTCCATCCTCGTGTCTCTGATGATCCTCATCTTCCTTGGGAGCTGGAGGAGTATGATAGTCGTGTCGACCTCCATACCATTGTCCATCTTTGCGGCAGTCATATGCCTGAACCTGGCCGGTGACAGCATCAACATTATGACCCTCGGAGGTCTTGCATTGGCCATAGGCATGCTCGTGGACGATGCAACGGTCGCAGTAGAAAACATCCACAGAAACCGTTCCCTCGGAAAACCTCTGACCGTTGCGGTGCTTGACGGGTCCAGCCAGATCGCGGTGCCTGCGATTGTATCGACCCTCTCCATCTGTGTCGTCTTCTTCCCGGTGGTGCTTCTCTACGGGGCGGCAAAGTATCTTTTCACTCCCCTGGCGCTCGCGGTCGTCGCGGCGATGCTCGCTTCATATATCCTTTCCAGGACACTCGTCCCCGTGCTCTTTCGCATGCTCATGAACGAAGGGCATCACGGGCCGGCCCCTGAACCGGGTAAACCGCAGGGGACCTTCGGGAAGTTCGCGGAAAAATTAAACCGGCAGAGAGATCGCGCATATTCGCATCTTCAGCAGGGATATGTTCGCGCCCTCGGAGCGGTATTGCGGCATCGTGCTTTCACGCTCACTGTTGCTGGTCTGCTGGTCGCAATCAGTATCGGACTTGTCTTCGTCATCGGCATGGATTTTTTCCCGGCTGTGGATACCGGCCTGATGAAGCTCCACTTCAGAGCGCCCACGGGTACCCGCATTGAGCAGACCGAGAGATTGGTGGACCAGGTGGAAAAACACATCCGCGAAATTATTCCGGCCGGGGAAATCGAGACAGTCAATGATATGATAGGCGTCCCGATCTTTTACAACCTCGCTTTCGTCCAGACTGAAAACATCGGGGGAATGGACGCCGAGCTCCTCATCTCCCTGAAAAAAGGGCACCGTCCGACAGCCTATTACCGGCAGAAACTCCGTACATCTCTGCCCCAATTCTTTCCGGGCTCGCGCTTCTATTTCGAGGCTGCGGACATTGTGACACAGGTCTTGAATTTCGGGCTCACATCTCCCCTCGACGTCCAGATTGAGGGGATGGATTTCGACCGTTCTTATGGATACGCGCTAAAGATGAGAGACGCCATGAGAGAAATCCCGGGCACTGCCGACATCCATGTCAACCAGGTCCTTGATTATCCCGCCCTGCTGGTCGATGTCGACCGGACCAGGGCCGCAAAACTGGGGATGAGCGAGCGGGACGTGGCCAACACCGCACTCATCTCCCTGTCTTCCAGCATACTCGTTGCGCCGTCCTTTTTCCTTAACCCGGTGAATAACGTCAACTACAACGTAGCAGTGCAGATACCCCCTGAACGCATCGATTCCCTGAAGAGTGTCCGCTCGATGCCTCTCACGCCCCCTTCCGCAGCGGCTCTGTTCCAGCCTGATACGCCGCCCCCCCCTTCGCAGACCCCGCAGGCGCCCGCGCAGACCATCGGGAACATTTCGTCTGTCTACCATTCCGTAAGCGCTGAAAACATTACTCACTATACGGTGCAGAGGGTACTTGATGTAGAAGCGAGTGTGGAGGGGCGCGATCTCGGCTCTGTTTCGAAGGACATCGAAAACAAGATCGACGCATTGAAACCCCTTCCACCTGGTACCCGGATCAACCTGCGGGGCCAGAATGAGATAATGTATCAGTCCTTCCGCAGTCTCGCCCTGGGGCTGATCCTCGCGATCATTCTGGTCTACTTTCTTATGGTGGTTCTCTTCCAGTCGTGGCTGGACCCTTTCATAATAATGATGGCTGTTCCCGGGGCGGTCGTGGGTATTTTATGGATGCTCGCCGTAACCGGAACGACCATCAACGTGGAATCCCTCATGGGTTCAATAATGGCTGTCGGTATCGCAACGGCCAATTCCATCCTCCTTGTCAGTTTTGCAAATGACATACGCGTGGAAAAGGGGATACCGCCGGAAGAGGCGGCCATTGAGGCAGGCAAAACCAGGCTGCGTCCCGTCCTGATGACAGCCCTTGCCATGATCATCGGCATGACTCCGATGGCCCTTGCCATGGGAGAGGCCGGCGAACAAAACGCGCCTCTGGGACGTGCGGTCATAGGCGGACTTCTTATGGCGACCTTCGTCACGTTGTTCGTGGTGCCTGCCGTCTATACACTTATGCGCAAAAAGCTGCCCTCAAAACATCTCCTGGATGAAAGATTCGAGGCAGAGATCCGGAGAGGCTCAAACGTTGGAGGTCCCAATGAATAAGGATCATTCATTTTTCAATGAAAGGCGATCGCTCTTTATTTCCGGCATCGCCCTGATCGTTATAGCCGTGGTATTTCTATTGGTCATGTTTATAAAAAGGCAGACATATCTCAGGAATGAAATCAAGGAAAGGGTTGCGGTTGTAAAAGCAGGCCCGGAAGTTCGGGTTGTCACAGCAAAACGTTCTCCCGGCGAAAGGTCAGTGACGCTGGTCGGTGAGGCGAGACCTTATGCCGAGGTGACCCTTTATGCCAAAGTGAGCGGCTACCTCAAAGAGATCCGGGTCGACAAAGGAGACAGGGTGGATGCCGGCCAGATCCTTGCCGTCATAGAATCGCCGGAACTCGACCGACAATATGATGCCGCGCTCTTCGATGCAAAGAATAAGCTTGTATATGCGGAGCGCGAAAAGATACTCGGTGACAAGGGTTACATATCGAAACAGGAGGCCGAAGATTCCGGTACGGCCGCCAAGGTGGCTGAGGCCAATGCAGAATCTCTTCGGATGCAGAAGGACTATGAGATACTTCGTGCACCCTTCTCAGCTACAGTGACAGCACGTTTTGCCGACCCCGGAGCCCTGGTGCAGAGCGCAGTCAACGCACAAACTACTGCTTTACCGGTGCTGAATCTATCCAGGACGGACAAACTCAGGATATATATTTATCTCGACCAGAGAGATGCAGTTTTTGTCCACGTTGGAGACCGCGCAGAGATCTCGGATGCCGCCCGCTCCGATGTCAGACTTTATGCGCCGGTGGCCAGGATAAGCGGTCAACTCGATGCAAGGACCAGGACCCTGCTCACGGAACTCGACCTGGAAAACAGAAATGGCAGAATACTGGCAGGAAGTTTTGTGCAAGTTTCTTTGACGCTCAAGACAACGCCGGCAGTCGAAATTCCGGCTGCCGCACTTCTGATGAAGGCCGAAAAAGCTTTTGTTGCGGTCGTTACTCCCGGCAACAAGGTGGAATTCAGGCCGGTCACTATTGTTGACAGCGATGCAAAGACGGCGAGGTTCAGTTCCGGGCTTGACGAAGGAGAACGGGTCGTTCTCAATCCGGGCTGGGGTATTTCAGACGGGCAGCAGGTGCAGCCCGTTGCCGCACCCGCCCAATAAACTATCAACCCAAAAACTGCAATTCACTAAATATCCGGGGAGGCATAGTGGCAGAAAAAGCTTGACAGCAGCTCCTTTGTGGGTGATCAGATATCAAGGCCGCCCGGATATTTTTATCCAGAAGAAATATATGGCGAAGAAAACCCAAATTCTGCATTGTCAAGATTTTTATGTCACTATGCCTGCCTGAATCTGAGATCAACCGCATTTTTCGGGTTAAACGACTAGAGTGTAAAGTTTAATGCCGGTCTTTGAAGATCTCTCTTACCGCTTCAATATACTTGTGATTCATGCCCAAATACTCAACTTTGACCGCGCATATGCCTATTGCAATCATGTCTATCACTTTTGCCGCGGCATAAGACAGGTCCAAATCTCTTAACGCATTAAACGGCCCCCTGTCATTAACTACACAGTAAGTGGTCTTATCGTTTAAAAGATTGGTAATCTTCAACCACGACCCGAACGGATATGTTTTATGGGCACAGGTGAAACTGTGCATATCGAATATCTGTCCGGAAGCCGTTTGTCTTCCGTGAAAATTTTGACCATACCATGAGGCCACGGAATAGCTTACCTGTTCACCGGGCGTCATGATCTGCTCCGCACGGCATATTTCCAGCCTGCAGAGCACAATGCCGAATGTTAAGACAATAATGCCTATCGTAATTTTTATCATTTTTTTACCTCCGGTGCTGATGTCTTAGATTGACTATGGATTTTTGGGGTCAGAAACCCCTTAAAGTAAGGAGAACACAGAAAATGCCGGTTGTCAATTTAAAATATTAATTGTCTTATTAGATAAATATATAATAACATACCGGTTACCCAAAATCACATCTTAAGAACCGGGCAATTTCCGTATGAAAAAATCCAGAAGTCAAAAACCCGGCTTCCTGATTATTTTGGGCGCATGAAGTTCATGCCGCCGGGGATCCGGGGCATCTTCATCTTCCGGTATCCCGCCGGGACCTCAAAGAGACTGTCGGGCTGGGAGCCGATCTTTATATTCCTGAATTCCTGGGTCCATGAGCCGTCTACCGCTGCGGTCTTCACCGGGAAGTTTATGTCAGTAGCCAGCCACTGATAAACCTGGTCCTTTTTATTGCCGACTTTATAAGTAATCAGGTATTTCTTTGCAGGGTGTCCGTCAATCGACTCCCTTCCGACTTCCTTTCTCTCTATCTCGCCCTCGAACTTTTGTTCGACCTTCGGTCTCCTGCTTGGGTCAAAGGACATCTCCATATACATTTTTTGTTTCGGCATTACGTTCCAGGTGACTTTCCTGTCTATTCTTGTAATCATAATAGTGTCTTCATTGGCCTTCATATCCATTCTGAACCTGTCCGGCTTGAAATACATCTTCCCTGTCATCTTTTGTCCGCCTTTGGCTGTCGTGACCGTATCTGCTGCGAATTCTATGGCAAAAGCTGCACTCGAAAATAAAACCAGGAATAATAAAGCGATAAATATTTTTTTCAGCATTATAACCTCCTCGTCCTCGCTACTTTGCGGTAATTGATTCAGTCCTCAAAGACTGATAAGTGAGCTTAATTCTAATGTGCAGCCATTATTATTGTCAATTGCACTTCAAAAAAGAGGCATTCGAGAAATAGCATTTTTTATAAGCGACGCTGTCAGAGATATTATATAAGTGGAGATGAAAGGTGCTTCCCCTATCCGTAAGCACCTTTTTTGCCTCTCCGATAGACTTTCAATGCCTCAATTCCCTGCAATGGAAAACACTACTCCCTTGATATGCACAGAAGCTGTTAAAGCTATTCGTTCAGGCAGCCCGTTTTATCAGGGACCTCATATCTTTCTCCTGGTCTCTCTTTGTTCTTGCCAATGCCATCGATATCATCACCAAGAGCGCCAGACCAACTCTCAGTGTCATCTTTGACTTGCCCCTTATAAAATGATGCTCAAACCCAAAGGATAAGTCTATTCGGCTGTTTACCCTCTCAACTGCCGGCCTGCCGTTATATATCCGCTGCCACTTGTAACTGCTTCTGGCTATCGGCACAAATATCCGCCTGTCGGTATCAAGCGGTATCCTCACTGTCTTGCCCTTTGTCTCCTGCGAGCACTCTACATATCCCTTACACTCTATTGCGTAGGCCGCTGCCGGACATTTGTATTTAAGCGCCTTCCGGTCTTTCTCAAATCCACAAAAGGCCATCTCGTATCGTTTGTTACTTTCCGGACAATGACAGTAAACCGTCCCCCGATAATCATAAACAACATTGTCTATTCTGTCAGTGGCAAGAGCCTTTGTCTCCTCCCCGTCCTTCCATTGGTTCCTTATATCTATTACCGGCTTTATTCCGTGGGTATCATATAAAGCCTCTTGGTGTGGCCCACTGTCATATGCCTTATCCCCTGCAATTGTCTCTATACTCTGAAAATGTTTTCGTTTCGCCTCCTCTATCATCGGCAACATCTCCTCTATGTCCGGCCTCGACGCCTTTGTTATTTTGTAGCCGACAGGTAATTCATATGTCGTATCAACAAGAAGGTGCAGCTTATACCCAAACCACAATACTATCTTCTCCCATATACTGCCGTCTTTCCTCTTCCCTTTGTATGTCTTTTTCCCCCAATCCGCTTGCCGGTCCGAACTCTCCCTTGAATCCTTTGTCCCTTTCGCGTAACTCTCTATCGCCTTGCTGTCTATCGCCAGATGCCTCCCTAATTCAGGTAGATATTTCTTGATCTCCCCTATAAGCTCATCAAACATCCTGTCTATTTCTTCTTGGTTGTTCATTAGTTTCTTCAACATCGATGAGTATGCATCCTTTGACGGCACGGCCTTCTCTCCAAGCACAGGGTCGAATCCGCATGCCTCCCTCAATTCGCCGTTCCTTAATAGCTCTCTTCGCAATGACTCTATTGATATATGCTGATAGACTACCCCTCCAAGGATGCTGTTCCATACTGCTCGTATCGGATAATCATCACGACGGCCCTGCCGCTTACACTCTAATATCTTCATTAACCTATCATCAGGCATCTCCTCTATCACCATCTTCAGTCTTTCTATCTCCCCGCTTGCCTCTACGTCCTTCCATCTAAATATCTTTTGCTGTATAATCTTTGCCAAGGGGCGGCTCCTTTCTTGTTCGTTTTGTGTGGCTACTTAATTTTACAAGAAATGTGTCCCGCCCTCTATTATTTTCTTGGGGTGAATTTTTAGACTTTTTCCTTCTCCTCCGGCTTGCACTAAGGTTTTATATACAGCTTTTGGGGGAATCCTTTTTTTATATATCCATTAAATCCGCTTGTATCAATCTGTTGGCGATTTCTCGAAAGGCTCAAAAAAACAGTCATCTTGTGATAGTAAAGAAAACAGGTAATTGGTACAATACAGAGTTAAAATACTTAAACATATCATCACGGGGGTATAGCGGGATGAAAGAAACAAAAAAGTGTCAATACTGCGGAAAGGATATAAATATTCAATACATGATTTGTCCTTTATGCGGCGGACAGCTTGACGACGATGCGCAATCGATCAATCCCTTGTGTCCCAGGTGCAAAGTTCCCCTGGAAATTCAGGTCCACGATGAAGAAAAATATAATTTTTGTCCGAGATGCAACGGACTGTGGCTTGACAGGTCCGAATTTCAACACGCCACGAGGCAGTCTGACGTATATAAGAAAGAGGATACGGATAAAGGGTACCTACGCGAACCCGTAAAGGACTCTCCCGTGTATTTACCGTGCGTAAGATGCGGGAAACTCATGAACCGGAAGAATTTTGCACGAATTTCGGGGGTGATCATCGATGAATGCGGCAGGCACGGGGTATGGCTCGACCCTAGAGAACTTGAAAAGATAAGACATTTTATAGCGGACGGGGGTCTCGAAAAATGCCAGGATATGGCGATAGAAGAAACCCGGAATCAACTGAGAGACCTTGCCGTGAAGGTCGACCAGACCGCATTCACGCAAAAGATCCTGCATTTCTGGAATTTCAAGAGATGGCTTTTCGGCGGCTGATTCCGCATCCCGTGAAGATCGACAGGCTTAAGGTTTAACCCGGATGTTATGACGAATTCAGACAACAGCAAGGAAGAACGGTTTACCCTGAAAAAGCTGAAAAGGTATTTGTTCATTCCTTTTTTTGTAATTGTCTTTGGCCTTCTCATATTTGTCCTGCGGGGCCGATATGTGTCGGATGCCCTCAAAGATCTAATACTGCCCGAACTCCAAGCTGCATCGGGACAGAGAGTTACTGCCCGAACGATTTACATTAATCTGCTCCCCCTGTTCGTCGAAGCAAAAGACCTGAGAGTTTTTGACAGGGAAGGCAATAACATAATTACTGCCGATAAGGTAAAGGGGTATGTCGATCCGACCGGGTTCTTAAGCAGGCATCTCTACGTTCGCCGGCTCGTCATTAACGACCCCGTGATATTGACGAACAGGCAGCAAATCGAGGAGATCATAAGAAATGTAAAGGTGTATCTTGAGAAGGAAAGGAAGCCTGCCTTAAAGGTAAAGATGAAGGTCATCGAAGTTGTGAAGGGAAAGGCTTCTCTAAAATACGAAGACGATTTTAAAGGAACAGCCGGGATAAAGGGGCTTTCAGGGGAGTTGGTCCTCGGAGAGACCGAGAGACTTAAGACCTCGATAAAAGAGCTTGCGATAGAGAAGGAAGGGTGGCCCAGGATTACGTGCAACGTAAATGCCGCCCTGGTTTTGAAAAATGACAGGATTGAGATAAAACTCATCGAGATCGGTTCCCATGGTTCTAAATTCAAGGGGGAAGGTTCCTATTCGGAAGGTGAAGGAGTCCTGAAGACTGAAATATCATTGCTTGTCGATTCGGTAAAGCGGCTGTTTAATCTCAGCGGCAAAGGAGAAGGAAGGATTTATGCGAAGGGTGAAATAAGGCTCCCGAGAGAGGGTGCATCGGGCACTTCCATCCTGAGGGATCGTACGGGCCCGCTCCCGAAGCTTCAAGCCGATAAGACTGCAGCTCAGGGGTCAAAAGATATTTTAGTCGATCTGAAACTCGGCGGGAACCTGTATATCGAGACCCTCATGGAATTTCTGAAGGTGAAAGAAAAAATAGAAGGTCTCATTGATTTCCAGGGCGAAATAACTGGGCGCCTTTCGAACATTTCCGGTAAGGCAAAGGCAAGGCTGCAAAAAGGGAATCTCTTTGGCGTCGATATTGATTCCCTGGCCTGTGAAGTCCTTTACAAAGACGGGGTGATGAAATTCGAGGACGGTTATGGACGGGTGTATAACGGTATCGCCCAGGCCACTGCGTCTATACACCTGCCTGTTGTCGATTTCTTTACCGCTGACGTCAAGGTCCATTCAGCCGACAGTAAGCCGTTATTGAAACTTATCCGATGGGAGCCGCCTATACCGGCAGGAAAAGTTGACGGAGAGCTTTCAACTTCGGGCGGACAATTTAATCCCGACGGATGGTTTGTCTATAAATCCCTGAATACAGAAGAGAGGGCAAGAATGAAAGGTTATAGTCCGCCTGTCGATGATTTTCTCAACAGGATAAACGATATCAAGGGAAATTATTCTTTGCGGGGCGATATCCTGTCACTCTCAAATATGTTTTTGAGCACGTCCATTTCAAATATTTCTGCGAATGGGACTATAGACCTGGCTCGTAAAACTCTCGCTCTGAAGAGCAGACTTCATACGGACAACATTGCCGATCTGACATTGCCCTATTACAAAGAAGCCAGGGGCCCGGGTGAGTTTTCAGGAGAGATCTCAGGCACTTTTGACAACCCTGCAATATCCGGCAGATCTGTGCTTTCAAATGTCACGATCGAAGGGTACAAGGCGAAAAGCATTACATCGGATTTTACCTATCAAAAAAATCTTCTTGCCCTGCGTGAAGCTTTTTTCAAGTCCGCGGAGGAAGAGCACAGTATGAAGGGCAGGATCTCTTTTCCTGAGGCGGAAGGGATTTTTGACCTCTCCAAGCCTGTTTATGACCTGACGGCCTCGATCAGGAATGCAGAGTTCGGGCAATTCACAAGGATATTTTATAAAGACTTTCAAGGTGCGGGAATGTTGAATTCGGACGTAAAAATCGCCGGCAGGGACGGGAACATCGAGGTATCCGGAAACGCCTCGGTAAATAAGGGGTCTATATACAATATTTCATTTGACTCCGCTTCAGCAGGCATTTTTTATATGAAAGGCGAATTTTCCGTGAAAAAGGCCAGGATCCTTAAGGGCAAGTCCGTGCTTGCCGGCGAGGGCAGGATTGGTCCGGATAAAAAATTTTCCTACAACGCCTCGTCGGAAAAACTTTTTCTCAGTGATGCCACGTCCGGGCGTCTTCCCGTACCTGTTGACGCAGTTTTGAGGGTGCGGTCGGAAGGCAGCGGAACATTTGATAATCCGGCAATTACCCTTAATGCGACAGTTGCCGGAGGCACTTTCAAAGGGAGAGAACTGGGCAGCGGCACCATCAGCGCAACGCTCAGGAATAAGGACATCTCGGCAAACGCCGCATTGTTTAATGAAAAGATGCGGGTGAAAGGCAGGGCCTATCTCAACGATCAATTGCCCTGGAGCGCAGAACTTTATGTACGGCCGGGCCGGTATGATTTTATTATCAGTTCTTTTCTGAAAGAGGTGCCAGAAGACTTGCAACTCAGCTTTGATGGTCATGCTGAAATGAAAGGCGACAGAAATAATATCAGTGCAACGGCAGATGTGAGCCATATTACGCTTTTACTTTTCGGGCAAACCCTTACGAACGAGTCGAATATCAGCCTCGCGGTCAATGACAAAAAGATTTCCTTTAAAGAATTTACAGTCAAAAGCGGCGCTTCTTCTTTCAGGCTGCAGGGCGGCCTGGAAATCGGCAGGGAATACGATATCCGGCTTGCCGGAAGCTCTTCCCTTTCACCGTTCAAAGCCCTTTCAAAGAAGATAGGATATCTCAAAGGTGATTCCGATTTCAGCCTTTCGGTAAGGGGGAAATGGGAAAAGCCTGAAATAAACGGAAGCATGAATGTATCGAATGCGTCCTTCGGCCTTCGGGATAATCCTGTTTATATCACATCAGTGAACGGCTCTCTGTTTATGGAAGGAGACAGGATTGTTGTCAAGGGACTTTCGGGAAAGATCGGGGGCGGGAATGCAAATATATCCGGCGTTGCCTATCTCAGTGCGTTTCAGATCAAAAGATTTTACATGGAAGCCAAACTTGATGACGTCACAGCGGCGGTTTCCAAAGATTTTCATGTGAATTTCGGCGGAGACCTTCTTTACAGGGGCACGATGGAGAAGATGAGTGTCAACGGCGACATAAAGATAAACAGGGCAAGATATAAAGAGCCTTTGGAATGGAGGTCATGGCTCTTCACATCAGGAGCTGTCGAGAAGCCCAAAGCTGAGTTGTCTGCCTTTGAAAAGGCCGAGCTTAATATAAGTGTTACCAGTGCCGAAAATATCTCAATCGATAATAATATTGCCCGGGCATCGGTAAAGATAGCCGGAGAGATGCTGGTAAAGGGGATTGTCTCGAAGCCGGTGCTCCTCGGAAGACTCGAAACGGCAGAGGGGAATGTCTATTTCAGGAATAACGAATTCAAGATAATATCCGCGGGCGTCGATTTCGTGGACCCCAACAGGACCAAGCCGGTGATAAATATCACGGCGGAAACCACAGTACAGAGTTATCGCATCAGATTAAGCCTTGAAGGACAGATGGACCGTTTCAATCTTTCATTGTCATCGGAACCGCATCTTGAAGACAGGGACATTCTGGCGCTTCTTACGTCCGGACAGGTCGGGGCTCAGACCAAGGGACTTGAGGCGGGAATCGGCGCTGGAGAGGCAGCCTCCTTCCTTACAGGCAAGCTGCAGGATGTGGTCGCAGAACGGCTCAGGGCGCTTACAGGAGTGGACAGATTTCAGGTGGAACCTTATGTCACCAGCACTACGGGGACTGTGGGGCCGAGGGTCACAGTGTCAAAGAGGCTCATAGGCGAAAAATTATTTGTGACTTACGCTAATCTGTTTGGCACTACGGAGGAGCAGGTGATCAAGATCGAATATCTTCTTAACAAAAATGTTTCACTCATAGGCGTCAGGGATGAATGGGGAAGCGTAGGAGGAGATGTGAGGTTCAGGTTCGAATTCAAATGAGTTATAAAGGTATTATAGGAAATGATACGAAGTGCTGCGCCCGAAAGCGTATTTTTTTTATTTCATGCTGTTTGCTGCTTGCTGTTTACTGTCTACTGTCTGCTGTTTCTAATGTATCAGCTTCGGTCGTCGGCGAGATAGAAGTACAAGGGCTTTATTCCATTGGCAAAGATGAACTTCTTTATCTTTTCAACATAAGTCCGGGTGCGAAGATCGATGCTGACATTGTGAGACTGGGTATAAAAAGGGCTTTCTTAACGGGGATATTCGAAGATATAGCTGTGGAGACAACGGACGGAGAGAAGGTGAAAGTTCATATTCACGTAAGAGAGCGGAATCTTATAAAAAAAATCAAGGTGGAAGGTGATTATTCGCTTTTCAAAAAGACCATTAAGAAGCTGTTTTCTTTAAAAGAGGGACAGGAGCTGGCATGTGACATGCTCGAAAAGGCTGTAATGGACCTCCGGCCAAAAATCGTAATGCGAGGGTTCCCTCATGTCGAGATCAAAGCCCGGGTCGAGCAGCTGAAGGAACCATATAGGGTCAATATACATCTCCGGGTGGATACCGGCGAGCCGGAAAGGATAAAAAAAATCAGCATCCTTGGTGCGCCGGAGGACGTCAAGTCGGTGATGAAGTTGTCGGACGGGGATGTATTTGACCGGACACTGATAGATAGGGATATGGAACAAATAAAAGCATATTACAAAAGCAAAAAATACTTCAAACCGGTTGTGGGACCTTATGCCTTCACGGACGGAGATCTTTATATCCAGGTTGATCCCGGCAAGCGCCTGGAGATTTCTATTGAAGGCAATGATCATGTTTCCACGAAGGCTTTTTTAAAGGAGATGCCTTTCTCTGAAGCCGAGGAGTTCAGTGATGATATTGTTGCAGAAGCGATCCAAAGGATGTTATCCCTCTGCCATTCAAAGGGTTATCCCTTTGCGAAAATTTCATCTGCGATAACCCGGAAAGATGACCTGATACTTCTTCATTTTACGGTGTCCGAAGGCGCAGGAGTTGACGTAGGTAAAATCAACCTCAGTGGAAATACACTGCCTGACAAAAACCTTAAAGACATCCTGTCTCTGAAAGAAGGAAAGCCGTATAATCCCGATCTTTTGGATTCAGACAGGGAAACACTCAAGAACCTGTACGATTCTCTCGGTTATCTGTCGTCCTCTGTTGACGAGTTCCAGACGAAGTACGAAGAAGCCTCGCGGGAAATGGATATCTTTATCAAAATACATGAAGGGTTGAAAACAGTTATAGAGCGTATAACCTTCAGCGGAGCAGGGCATATACCTGAGGAAGAGTTAAGAAAGGCCGTTAAAATAAAACAGGGTGATCCTTTAAACGATATCGATATCTCTGATGCACGGTACAGGATTATCGAGTTGTACGGCAACAAGGGTTTTATCGAGGCTGCCGTGTCGGTAACAAGAGAAATAGAAGGACAGAAGGCGCATATAACATTCCATATAAATGAGGATGGTTTAATACACTTTGGCAAAGTCATCGTTGCCGGTAACCGTACGACGAAATATGTTGTAATAAAGCGCGAACTGGAGCAGGAAGAATATAAACCGTTCGATCTCAATATCCTCTCAAAGGAAAGGCAAAAACTTTATAAATTGGGATTATTTTCCGAAGTTAATACTGAAGTGCTTGACAGATACGATGACAGGAAAGATGTCCTGATCAAACTGAAAGAGGGGAATCCGGGTTCGGTGGAACTCGGTGTGGGATACGGTCAATACGAAAGATATCGGGGATTGATAGATCTGAGTTACAGGAACCTTATGGGGATGAACAGACAGGTTTCGCTCAGACTTGAATATAGCTCAATAGAAAAGCGCTACATTTTGCAGTATTTTGAGCCATGGTTTTTGGGAGTTCAGCTGCCGTTCAGAGCATATCTACTGGGGGAGGACAAAAAAGAAGTAAATGTAGATACCCGGGAAGTCAGATATCACCTAACAAGGCATACCGTTACGGCAGGTTTTGAAAAGAAGCTGAGCGACAAGGTGAAATCTGAAATGTTTTATGAATTTTCACTTGTGAATACTTTTGACGTAAAACCCGATGTTATATTGAGCAGGGAGGACACGGGAACACTGATCATAAGCGGGCTGCGCCTCGGCCTTATCTATGACACGAGAGACAACCCTTTCAACCCGCAGAAAGGCATCCTCTCAGGGATTACTCTTAAATTTACGTCACCGGCTTTACTGTCGGAAACAGATTTTGCCAAGGTTTCATTTTACGGCAATACCTTCCTTAAAATTTCTGAAGGAATGGTCCTCGCCGCTTCGCTGAGAGGAGGGGTTGCTCAAGGTTATCGGAAGACGAATGAACTTCCGATTGTGGAAAGGTTTTTTCTTGGAGGGAGTACGACTGTCAGGGGATATGATCAGGACACACTCGGGCCAAAGGGCGTTGACGGCAACCCCACCGGCGGAAACGCATTTCTCATGGAGAACCTCGAAACAAGGATGTCCCTCGGAAAAGGGCTTGGTCTGGTTGCTTTTGTCGACGGAGGAAATGTCTGGCAGAAGATCGATGAGATGGACCTGACTTCACTGAAATTCACCACCGGTCTTGGTTTAAGATATAACACACCTGTCGGCCCCATACGGGTTGATTACGGGATCAAGCTCCGGAGAGAAAGCGGCGAAAGTTTCGGGGAACTGCATTTTAGTATAGGACAGGCGTTCTGAAAAAGTGAAAAGCGAAAACTCAAAGAAAAGAAAAAATTTCGGATACCTGATTTATCCGGTCTTTGTCCTTTTGATGCTCTCGTGTTACTGGTCTCCGGTGACTGCGGCAATCAGAGACCGCGTGGTGGCTTTTGTAGATAATATTGCGATAACTGCGAGTGATCTGGAGGTAAAATACGCCGAAACCGTAAAAGTAAATCCGGAGATAAAAAGGGAAGAAGTCCTGAACACCATGATCAACAGGACGCTGATGCTGAGGGAAGCAAAAAAGATGAGGCTGGAAGCGCCTTCAGAGGACGAATTGCTGAAGGAGTATATCGATTTAAAGATAAGGGCTTTCATAAGGATAAGAGACGAGGAGATAACGGATTTTTACAATAAACATATCGCAGACTTTAAGGGAAAAGAACTCGATGCCGTGAGAGATGAAATTGAGAAGTATCTTACCGAAAAGGAATTAAACCAGCGCCTTAAGGCCCATATCCAGGAGCTCAGAGAAAAAGCCTGCGTGCAGGTGCAGTTGGAGGGAAGTGAAAAATAGAATGGAGAAAGCTGAAAATATATGAACAGCTATCGTAAAGAACTATGGTTTAATGTGCCGACCCGCCGTGCTTTTATCAACATCACGCCCGAAGTGGAGAAATGCCTCAAGGAAAGCGGTATAAAAGAAGGCCTTGTTCTTGTAAATGCCATGCACATAACCGCATCCGTTTTCATAAACGATGACGAATCAGGACTCCATCATGACTACGATGTCTGGCTCGAAAAACTCGCTCCCCATGAGCCGGTATCGCAATACCGGCACAATGCTGGAGAGGATAATGCCGATGCGCACATGAAGCGGCAGATCATGGGCAGGGAAGTTGTGGTCGCCATTACTAATGGAAAATTAGACTTCGGCCCGTGGGAGCAGATTTTCTATGGAGAGTTTGACGGCGGAAGGAAGAAAAGGGCGCTTGTGAAGATTATTGGAGAATAAAGCCGGCAACAGGTTCGTTGTAAGACAGTGTCGCCTGGATCTTTGCTAAAAGAGCGGTAAGCATAGAAAGGCATTGCATGCTTTTCAGCAGGTTGGTGTTATGTTCTCACAGAAACAAACAGATACAGCTGTCATAGTCTCAGTGCATAGTACTAATGAAAATCACGACCTACTCTTATTTCATCATTCTGTGATCGTTTCTTATCAAATGTCAATAAGCAAGTCTGATCGCTTGCCCCCTGACGCAGTTCTTCTTGACATGATCTTTTGTACTTGCCTAAAATCAGCGAACAAAGGATTGCAGGATGAATAGCAAGATAGAGGAATTCGGAAATTCGAAACAGTCTGGAGTATTTTCGATTTTTCCAGGCAGAGATATCTATGGTGAATTAACTCTTGCGGGGTCTAATACCTCTCTATACCTCAGGGATAAAGAATCTTTCGACGCTATGGCAATTTCAGAGCAGTGTATAAAGGGTACTTTGAATGACCTAACAAAGGTAACACTTCTCGATTGCGTGTTGACATCTGGCACGGGTTCTTGTACGGGTGCTGATGAAAAATATTTTTTTGCGACTACCTTTCCTCATTTTGTACTTTTCGGTGACCGCCATCTAAATCATAACGAACGCGCGATCACAGAAATTCACTTCCTCATTGAAGATGCAACTGTTCTTTTCTATGATTTTGACGCTTTCGGTAGCCTGATTGACGCACGTCCTTTTATAGAATCAATTATTCAGGCCCAGCAGGAACGTCTTGAGCGTGTGATTCCGATAGGTCCTAATCCTGCTATTCTCTACTTCACCGGTAAGCAAGAGATATTTTCAACTGTCACTAAGCTTGGCAAAATATCTGCTTGGCATAAGCTTCTCCACACAATAGGTGGTCCAAAAGGTGTATCCCTGAAAAGTAGAATCTTTACAACTATTCAATTTAAGGAAGCGCAAACATTTGCCGAGATCAGAAATCATGCATCAACGTTACTTGAATTCCTGGAACTTTTAGTGGGTCGTCCTCAAAATTTACTTCAGTTTTTTCTGAATATTAGTTCTGATGATAGACATCCAATTATGCTTGAACTGTATTGGAGCATGCTACCAAAGTATGATCACTCAAAGGATAAGTTCGGCCCTCATCCGGCGGAGGTTCTCTTAGATGCAGTTAGACAACCGGATGCCTTTGCTCTTGTTCTCAATAACTGGCTCAACCGCGATGAAACTTGGCACGATGCTCGTGCAAGATTCTCCAATTTGTTTTGCCAGCAAAGTTACACTGTTGACCGTCTTATCGGTGCCGCAAACATGTTTGATATTCTTCCGGCTGAAGCAGTACCTGAGCCAGTGGAGCTTTCAGAAGAACTAACAACAGCGAAGGAAAAATGTCGCAGTATTTTTAAGTGTCTACCTAAAAGTCCTGAGATAGACACCGTTCTAAGTGCGCTTGGTCGTATTGGAGAAGCTAACCTTAAAAATAAAATCCGTCACAGGGGAAAGTTTATCATTGATAAAATGGAAGAGCGATTTCCAGACCTCCTTATCGTGAGCGATGAGGCTGTCAATTGCAGGAACCATTACGTCCATGGTAGTAGGCCCAGCTTTGATTATAGTAAGAACTTTGAAATTGTCCCATTCTTCATTGAAACCTTGGAATTCATATTTGCGGCATCAGACTTAGTCGAGAGCGGATGGGACATAAGGGCGTGGTGTGAGGTTCCAACCTCGCTGTCTCATCCCTTTGCGGTATATAGGGTAAACTATAGGGAAAACCTTCGAGTGTTGATGGCCCTGCTTTTTAGTAAGATCAATAGTAAGAAGACCAGCTAACCTAATGTCTGGCCAGTAGCCCCGAGAATTTCTTATACGTCGCTCACCAATAGACCTATGGTGACTGGATTTCGGGGACACCATACTTAATTGTCATCGCCCCCACTCTTTGGTCCTGGGGACGGGCAAGACTTGGAAGAAGGAAGACAATGAAAAATAGCTTCAAGTTACACGGCCAATCGTGGAGGCATTTTCCCCATGCGCCTTATTTCCTATCAATGGCTGTGAAGTACGGGCAAGAATTGAAGCATCCTCCCAAATCAATGCCAAGCGGATGGGCAGCTCTTTTGTATCGCTCTTTTGTATCTGTATAATCTGAGGTAATGAAAGAAGAGTTTTTGCACAGGTTAAGTCTTTAGCATCGAAGTTCGATCGGAAACAAACATAGTCAGCGATATATCCGAGGTGTCATGTATCAGGTGTACATTGTCGAAATCTACCATGCATATAGCAATAACTAAAATTGTGGCTTGGGTCTCTTCGTCCGTTAAATTCTGTCAGGCGCTTTTCAACGTTAAAACTCTCACTTCCTTCTCAAGTAGGCCCCTGCACGGGAACTCAGAGAAAAGGCGTGTGTGCAGATACAATTGGAGCATGCGTGGCGAAAGGGATCTTTTTCCCATTGTAAAAGCCTGCGAGCGAGGGCCTTTTATTAACAATCTCTCCGACTGAAAGCGGGCCGAGTGTATCCGCAACTATCTTCTTGATTTGTGCGCGCAATTCCTTAACGTCTCCCCGGCCGTCCGGATAGACGCGGTTTGTGAGTACGATTATGTAAGTGTCGGTGATCGGGTCAATCCATATCGCTGTTCCGGTATAGCCGAGATGTCCATATGCGCCCGCCGGGAGCAGTGCTTCGCGGTTGAAGACGAAGGGCGCTTCCAGATCCCATCCTAGACCCCTGAGCTTTTTCTTGCCGTGCGGCGACTGGGGCGAGGTTATCATATCTACTGTCTTCCTGGCAAGGATTTGCGTTCCATGATAACTTCCTCCGTTCAAAAGAGTTTGAGCAAAAACAGAGAGGTCATCCGCCGTCGAAAAAAGCCCGGCATGCCCGGCCACTCCGCCCATCCTGTAGCACGAGGGATCGTGAGCTTCAACGCAAAGCGGCTTCCCCTGACTGTACTGTGTGGGTGCGATGCGATTAAGAAGGGAGTAAGGAGGGGTGAATCCGGTGTCTTTCATTTTCAAGGGTTTAAAAATATGTTCTGCACAATAATTGTCAAGCGGTCGGCCGGAGACCCTGCGGACAAGTTCGCCGAGTACCTCAAAATTGATGTCGCTGTAAATGAACCCGGTCCCTGGAGGAAAGACAGGCCTCTCCGCGACAATTTTTGCCATGGCTTTCTTATACCCTGACCACCCTGGCTTCAGGCTCAGATCAGGCCTGAGCCCGGAATAATGGCTGAGGAGCTGACGCACCGTAATCTTTCCCTTGCCGTTCGCTCCAAAGGAGGGCCAGTAACGGACAACAGGGGCCTCTATGTCCAGTCTTCCCTGTTCAGCCAGTTGCATAACCGCGGTAGTGGTTGCGACAACTTTGGTGAGAGAGGCCAGATCGAAGACGGTGTCTTCGGTCATGGGTATTTTTTGTGACTCGAGCGCCCGAAATCCAAAGGCCCGCCGGTAAACAACCCGCCCCTGGTTCCCGATAAGAACAACGGCTCCTGGCGTCTTGCCGTCGTGGATCGCCTTTTCAACGGTATCGGCGATAGGTTCCAGTCGGCTTGCGGGCAATCCGTCAACAGCGCGTGCAGGCAGAGTAACAGTCAAAAAAGCCCCTAAGAAAAGGCCGAACAGCGCAGGAAAAATTGTTATTCCCCCGGCGGACAGATCCTTTATCTCAGCCGGTTGAGCCATTCCGCCTTGCATTATTTTTCGAAACCGACTCTCTTTTCAGGCCGTCGCCTTTGTAAATGTTTCTTGGGTTCCAGAGCATCCAGCCGCCTGACCCGAACTCTTCGGCAGCCTTTATCTGACTTCTTATCTCGGGCCCGTCAAAATGCCTCCTGTCGAATGCATAATCCCTGAACGCCTGGAGCCACGGCCTGAATCGGTTAGCCGGGATGTTGGCGCGTTCCCTGGCCTTTTTCAGTGATAAAGATACGATCTCGTACGGGTGCGCAACAGGGTTCCTGTATCCCGGAATGCCGAACTGGAATCCTGACGGATATAGCATGAGAGATATATAATCGACACAGGAAGCAACCTGCTCGATCTTTTGTCCGATCTGTGTGTCGTTGAGGTTCCAGGGCACATAACCGAAGATGTCCGCAGCAACGAAGACGTTATAGGGGGCCAACTTCCTCTTCGCCTCGGAGAGGAAACCCGAAATGTATTTCACCCTGTTTTCCTCGGTGTTGGCAACTGCAAACCTCAACCCCTTTTTGTCGGGGAAACGGACATAATCGAACTGTATCTCATCAAACCCGTTCTGTGCCGCCTCGATGGCGATGTTGATATTATAGTCCCATACTTCTTTCCTCGAAGGATCTAACCATACAAGGTTCTCCCTGTCGTGAAATATCCTGTTGTCCTGGGTCCTTACCGCGAGGTCAGGCCGTGCCGCACCGAGGACATTGTCTTTAAAGACAACGATGCGTGCTACGGTGTAAATCCCTTTTTCTCTCAGAGACTTTATCAGACCCCTTATGTCCTTAACGATAACGAGCTTTTGGGCGCCTATCTCCGACGCGAGGGGGATGGAGCTTTTGTAAGTGATCACGCCCCTGTCGCCCTTCACATCAATGACAAGTGAATTGATGTCCGTTTCCTTTGCCAGGGTCAGCGCCGATTCACGCAGCGTCCTGCTTCCTATTCCGTAATATGTGAGATAAAGGGCCTTCGGCACGAAAGGTAATAGATAGATGTTGAGGGGAGCCCCGCCGGCGTGCGCCTGAAGAACGACTTCTCCCCGTGCGTATCCATTGGCCCGGACGCCTATTCTGTTGGCAGCGGTTCTTAGTATAAACATGCCGTTACTATCGGTACGGACGATCTCATTATTCCCGGTCACTATCGAGCCCTCAATCGGCTTTCGCGTCACATAATCCATTACCCGGCCTGAATAGTTGGCCGCAAACGCCTGTACCGGAACAAAAGCTAAGAAGAACATCACGCATAAGAGATTGCGAAACCGGACCTTTCTCATTTTTCCCCTTTACCTCCTTTCAAAAACATTGTTAACCCTTTTGTCCCGGGGGTTGTCCCAGGATCATCTCAAACGCTTTCCCTTTATCAGAGTCCCTCATAAGGTAGCGGGGAATCGCCATGATGTTGTCCCTGCTGCATGAACTTCTCCTCTCGATTGTGAAGGCGGCTATATAGCCGGCGTCCGTAGCGTGCTTTATGAGTTCGGCATCGTAAATTCCAAAGGGCCATGCCAGCATGTCAACCCTGATAGCGAGTTCTTTTTCCAGCCTGAACTTGGACTTCTTCATCTGCATCTCTACAAACTTTTTGTATTCAGCCGCGGGCAACCTCTTTTTCTCTTTTTTAAAGTTCGGATGCCAGTATGTGTGACTCTGGAGATCGAAGAGACCGGTCTTCCTGACCTCCCGCAATTCTTCCCATGTCATGGCGTAGGATGCGTTGGATATCGCCGAAGGATAAATGAAAAGCGTTACCGGGATGTGATATTGCTTCACGAGCGGGAACATCTCCGAATAAACGGACTTGTGGGCGTCGTCGGCTACGATTACCACAGACCGCGGCGGTGGAGGGTCTCCCTTCCGCAGATAGTAATCGACCAACTGTCTGAGAGGAATTACAGTATATCCTTTGTTCTTGAGGTATTCCAGGTGTGACCTGAAAACAGCGGTGGTAACGGTCATTCTGTCGGATACTACAGGCCCAAAGCGATGATAAAGCAGGATCGGGACACGCACATCAGGGGCGTTTTCTCTCTTATATTTTGACTCACAATTGGTTATAGAGTTCCTTAGCAGGAGAAAAAGAAGCACGAGAAAAATCAATCGAGCGATTTTCATTGACATTATATTGCCTTGTTATAACAAAAATATACCTTTCCGTGCATTAGAATTTGATGATTCAGATCACATTCTCTAAACCGTGTAAGGTAATTTACAAGACTACTATAAATAAAGCTACATTGATGTCATTCCCGTTTGTCGGGAATCTTTCTAAAAAAGACCGGAAGGATTGCGGATCCCGAATGCTTTCGGGACAATGACAGCAGGCGCTAAGAATGTTGTCTTACCAAAGGATCGTGTTAGTAAGACGACATTTCAAGCTTTTTAAAGAATATTAACAGCGGCACGGGTCGCAGTAGTTTCATTTTTTGCATATTTTTGAAAATAGGGATAAATTAAAACATGAAGAAACTGGCCATTACAATGGGAGATCCGGGAGGAGTCGGGCCCGAGATAATTCTGAAGGCGCTGAATTCTCCTGAAGTCGGGAAGAAATGTGTTCCAATTGTTATTGGCGATGCGGGTGCAATGGAGGCGGCATTAAGACTTCTTAGTCTCCCTATGAAATTAAGGACCATTCAATCGCCTGAAGAAGCAAGAAATAAAAAAAATACCGTCGAGTTGATTGATTTAGGGATAGAGACGACTTCGTCTGCCGGCTCACACCATTTTGGGAGAAGGGGGCGGGCTGGTATTTTTCAAACAAAAAGTTTCACCGTAAACAAACCTACCAAAGAGAGTGGCAAAGCCTGTGCAGGTTACATAAAAAAGGCCGTTGAATTTGCACTGGATAAGCTGGTCGACGGAATTGTCACTGCCCCGATATCAAAAGAGGCATTGAAGATGGCCGGGTTTACCTGGCCCGGTCACACCGAAATGCTCGCAGAGATGACGGACACGACGGAATATGCGATGATGCTCATCGGTGGTCCCTTAAGGGTAATCCTTGTCACGATCCATACGGCGTTGAAGAACGTGCCTGATTTGATCACAAAAAAGAAGGTAATAAAGACAATCTATCTTGCGAAAAAGGCGTGTGACATGCTGGGGCTTAGGAATCCGAGGATTGCTGTTGCCGGTCTTAATCCGCATGCAGGAGAAGCGGGTATCTTCGGTGATGAGGAAATAAAAAAGATAATCCCCGCTATCAGGAGTGTTGTAAAAGAGGGTATTGTCGTTTCAGGCCCTTATGCGCCTGATACGGTCTTCCATAAGGCGTATGATGGCGATATCGATATTGTCGTTTGTATGTACCACGACCAGGGATTAATCCCCTTAAAGATGATAGCCTTTGACAAAGGTGTGAATATTACAGTCGGCCTGCCGTTTGTCCGCACCTCGCCTGATCACGGCACAGCATATGATATTGCCTGGAGAGGCGTCGCCAACCCGTCAAGCATGATCGAGGCCATAAAACTTGCTGCGAGGCTGAAAGCATAGATAACTTCCCGAGCGCACTTATCGGTTGCCGGTAAAGATATCTCTGAACGCTCCTTCTATCGTCGGAAAAGAGAATTCAAAATTTCTTTTTAGCAGTTTTTCAGGCAGCATTTTCTGGCTGAACAAAACGACATCCGCGGTCTCCTGCAAGAAAAGTTTAAGGAGAAAGACCGGGAAGGGCATGACGACAGCCTTTTTGTATTTTTTCAATTCATATAAGAAATCACGGAAATGCTCCGGATTGGGTGCGCAGGCGTTGACGGGGCCCGAGAGACTTTCGTCAACGACGGCCAAATGATAAATTCGAACGAGGTCATGCATGTGAATCCAGGAAAACCACTGCCTGCCGGAACCGAACATTAAGGTAAAACCCAAGCGCATCGATTTCAGCAGTTGTCTTAAAAGCCCGCCGCTTTTAAGAAGGACCGGGGCTGTTCTGACCTGGACCGATCGCATGCCCAGTGTTTCAGCCCTTCTCGCCTCTGCTTCCCATGAAACACAGACATCCGATAAAAACCCTTGACCGGGGGGCTCGTCTTCCGGGAGATCAGCTTCCCGTCGATTGCCATAATATCCGACGGCGGATGCTGAAATAAAAACTTTTGGCTTTTGTTGCAGTGCAGCGATAAAACCCACAAGGTTTTTATTGACCTCCACCCGGCTTTGCCGGATAATCTTTTTGGTCTTTTTTGTCCAGAGAGCGAAAATATCTTTGCCGCTCAGGTTTATTACCGCTTCCACTCCTTCGAACCACTCTTTTTCAAAAAGTTCCGGTCGCAGGAGATCTACTTCGAAAGATTGAAGAGCCGGAGAAGTTACCGGCGATTTATTTCTGTCGAGAATAACGATTTTATGGCTCTGGTCCAGTAAAAACCGTGAAAGATGTTGACCGATAAAGCCGGCCCCTCCTCCGATTAGAATTTTCATAGATCAAGTATAGCAGGATGAGCGGTTCCCTTATAGTCCCTGCCCGTCAAGCGGCGGGAAATCAAATAACTGATAAACCTATCGTTATCAGTACCCGCAAATGCATGTTATGATAACGGGGAAATGTCGAAGAAACATTTAGGACAGAATTTTCTCTATGACCGTTCGATCCTTGAAAGGATTGTTCAGGCCGCGCAGCTTGAACCTGAAGACTTTGTTGTCGAGATCGGCCCGGGTCCCGGAATATTGACCAAAATGCTTGCGGTTAGAGTGGAGAGGGTCTTTGCCATCGAACTTGATAAGGACCTGTTTGCAAAGTCGAAAAAAGAACTCTCAGATTACAATAATGTAGAATTGATACACGCAGATGCCCTTGAATACCCTTACCGGAATCTTCCATGGTTCAAAGTTGTTGCGAATATACCTTACTACATCACGACTCCGATAATCTTTAAACTTCTCGACTCAAGAAAAAATCTGATCTCAATGACATTGACCATCCAGAAAGAGGTCGCGGAAAGAATAGCTGCAGAGCCGGGCGGAAAGGATTACGGAGTCCTTTCAATAATGGTCCAGTATTACGCGAAACCGGGCCTCAAATTCATAATCCCCAAAGAGGTCTTCAGGCCGGTCCCCAAAGTCGACTCCGCAGTTGTACACATAGAAATCCTGAATAACCCTGCAGTTGATGTGAAAGATGAAGAAATGTTTTTCAGGGTTGTAAAGACGGCCTTCTCCCAGAGGAGGAAGATGCTCTCGAACTCTCTCAAAAGTTTGCGGGGAGATGTCAAAGAATGGCTCGACCGCGCAGGGATAGACCCGGACAGAAGGCCTGAGACTTTAAGTATCGAAGAATTTGCAAGACTCTCGAACACTCCATAATCATTGAGACGACTTTATTATCCGGTCTACATCGTCTTTATTCAGCGCTTCTTCCTTTAGAAGGGCCTCGGCCAAATTGTCAAGGGCCGTCCTGTTATTCTTCAAAACCTCTTCGGCTTTTGATTCAGCCTGCTTTATTAATTCATGTATCTCCTGGTCCATAAGCCAGGCCATCTCTTCACTGTAACGTTTCGGCAATGCGAGCTCCCTGCCCAAGAACGGATGCTCTTCCCCTCTCCCGAGATTCACAGGGCCGACCTTGTCGCTCATGCCCCACTGGGCAACCATCTTTTCAGCAAGATTTGTTGCCTCCTTCAAGTCATTCTGAGCGCCGCTGCTTGAATCGTTGAAGACGATCTTCTCCGCCACTCTCCCCGCAAGCGCCACACTCAGCCTGTTCATCAGGTATGTTTTGGGATAATAGTGTCTGTCTTCTTCTGGCAGGAGCTGCGTTACACCCATTGCCATCCCACGAGGTATGATGCTGACTTTGTGTATCGGGTCGGTTCCGGGAAGGTTCCAGGCCACAAGGGTATGTCCTGCTTCATGATAGGCGGTTATTCTTCTTTCCGCATCGCTGATCGTTTCTTCCCTGACAGAACCCATAAGGGTTATATCTCTCGCCTCTTCAAAGTCGCTCATGTCAATTTTATCCTTGTTTTTCCTTATTGCGATGAGGGCTGCCTCGTTTGTCATATTTTCGAGGTCGGCCCCGGTCATACCCGGCGTGCCCCTCGCTATTTTGTCGAAATCAATGTCATCCGCTATCGTTTTGTTTCTCGTATGCACCTCAAGGATCGCTTTACGTTCCTTCAATCCCGGCCTGTCAATTACGACATGCCTGTCAAATCTCCCTGGTCTTAGAAGCGCCGGGTCGAGCACGTCCGGTCTGTTTGTTGCAGCCATTACAATTACTTCATCATGGGGCTCGAATCCGTCCATTTCGCTCAAAAGCTGGTTCAGGGTCTGTTCTCTTTCGTCGTGGCCGCCTCCAAGACCCGCGCCTCGTGTGCGTCCGACGGCGTCGATCTCATCGATAAAGATTATGCTCGGCTGCGATTCCTTTGCTTTCTTAAACATGTCCCTTACGCGTGACGCACCAACCCCAACAAACATTTCTATGAATTCGGATGCACTAATGCTGTAAAAAGGAACTCCCGCCTCTCCCGCTACGGCACGTGCCAAAAGGGTTTTACCCGTCCCCGGAGGTCCGACCAGGAGCACTCCCTTGGGCACTTTTGCGCCGAGTCTTCTGAATCTGGAGGGGTCTTTGAGAAACTCGATTGTTTCCATAAGTTCCTGTTTCACATTTGTCATGCCTGCCACATCTTTAAAAGTTATACTCATTTTCTTTACATCGTATAATTTGGCCTTGCTTGAGCCGAAAGTGAAAAGTCCGCCGGGTCCTCCCTGAATGTTCTGGGCGCGTTTCATTATGATTATCCAAACGCCGATTATCAGCACCCAGGGCAATACACCCACCAGAATTTGCCAGAATACGGAGCCCTTTTCAGAAGGTTCTACGGTAACAGCCACTTTTTCAGTTTCAAGCTTTTTTAGAAGGTCTTCACCCTGAAAAGAAGGTAGAAAGGTCTGAAAATTTTTTACAGCCAAAGTCTTCTTATCTCCAGACGGTTGAACACTTATTTCTTTAACAAACTCTCCGGTCACCTGTAGGTTCTTTATGGTAACGGATTTGATGTTTCCGGAGTTTAGTTGTTCCATAAACTGGCTGTATGTAACGTCATACCGCTCGGGGTTGCCCATCTTGAAAAATTGGCTCCACAGGTACAGGAAAAGAATAAAAATCAGGACGACCGTAATGATCCTCATCTGGGGGCTTTTCATCATCTCGGTCGGAGTTTTTGCATCGGCCATGATTAAATATTATCGAAATCTCCCAAAAATGCAACCGTCTCCGTCCTGCTTGATTGTCCGATTTGACACCGACACTCGAGCCTGCTAAATTTTAAGCATAGACATAATGACAGAAAGGAGAGCGGAATGAACGACGATTATAGAAAAATTGCGGGAGCTTTTTTATTGGGTGGAATAGCGGGCGCTGCTGTCGCCCTGCTTTACGCGCCCAAATCGGGCAGGGAGACAAGGAAGGACATAGCGAAGACGGCGCGGCGCATCAAAAAGGAAACTATCAATGTAGTGGAGGATGCCATCGACAGCATAAATGACTTTGCCGGTGATGTAAAAGACAGGGTCACAGATATTGTTGAGAAGGGCAGGGACCTCTCCGACAGTACAAAGAAAGAGATTGTAAGGAACATCGAGAACGGACAGAAGATCATTGAGAAACAGAGGAAAAGGATAATCGACGCTTTTGGTTTATAAAGTGGTCTCGAACGGTGTAAAAAGCGGCCATCTTCAGTTCCCTGATGCTGTCATCCCGTCCTGTCCTGAATCTTTTTTTGCCAAAGCGGGTCAGGCGGATTTGGCGAGGGGAGCGGTAATGCCAACAAATACATTTAGTTTGTGAACGGACTAAGTCAGACGGGGGACGGGATCTAACAGTCCCGTTTAAACCGGCATCGATTCATGCAGGTTTTCTGCTAAGCTGGTTATCAATTCTGTGATTTTTGCCCGCTGCTCATCACTCAACTCGATGAAGTTGATGCCAATCCCGATTCCCGGCTGATAAAACTGGACTTGTCCTTTAAGCCTAATTTTCTCTCCTTTAAAGGGAATGGTCATATCAACTATACTCTTTTCTTCGAAATATTGAATTGCGGATTAATAAAACTTTAATCCCGCCTTATAAATATCAAATTTGTCGCCCGTTTCTCTGAACCACACAACGGTTCCTTTTCTATAGAGTTTCTGTTTGCTTTTGATTGTTATTTCCTGGCCAACCTTCACGGGACTGAGTACGTAAAGACACATTCCTGAACGACTGATATTCTTGATAATGCCTGAAAAGATCTCCCCCAGCGCATCAGGATTTATATAGTCGATTTCTTGTTGAATATCATAGCGCATATGTTTTCTTCTCTCGACTGATGCCATAAGGAGAATTATTGTTCTTTATGATAGATTTTTTCAAGATGGCGTGAAAATTATATTCCCGGAAGGCCGCCTTCAAGGGGTGGAAAGATAACTGTGCAACCTGTCATGATCCTAATGGAAAAAGCAATCAGATATAACTCTTAAGGATTAATCCATCTAAGCTTTGCATCAAGTGCCATTTTGTTCAATGGCAATTAGGCATGCATATCGTACTTTTAGCTGCCGTGGAAGAAAGAGATAAACTCTGCAATTCCGGTTAATCTTCGCTTTCCGATGTCCCTTTTTTAGGACCATCCTTCTTCGGCTTCACATCTGCTTCTTCTTCGAGTTCAGACACACCTTTTTTGAAATTCCTAATCGCCTGACCTATGCCGCTTCCGAGTTGAGGAAGCCTTGTCGCGCCAAATAAGACGACTACTATTATCCCGATAAGCAATATATCCTGGGTTCCAAACATTTTTGTTTTCACCTCCCTTCTTATTTATCTTTAATTATAGACCATCAAAGGACATTCCGGGTGACATAGTCGATACACTTTGAGAAGTTTAAATTATTTTCTAAATTTCTTTGCGATATAGACACGAAGTGAACATTGGCAAAAAAATATGCCCCCAAATTGAATCGAGAATTTGCAGCCCATCGGGTCCTTTATCAGACACGCAACAAACGATTCCAACCCGATATCTTTTGCCGGGCAGAGATTCTTCAAACCTGACGTATAACATGAAAATTCCTTTGGGCATTGCAGTCCGTTGATTATTTCCTCTATATGTTCCTGGACAGCTCTTTCCATATTGTCCTTCCTTTTGTACTATAGATACTGCTTGTTTCTTTAAAAGATTTACCGGTTAAATACTGATAATTGATTTTCTTGAGTCTATATCTTTTGTGCACCTCATAATTTAATTCTGTCATATTGAAAGTGAAAAATATATCAGCATTAGGCTATTTTTTATGTCGGATTTTCCGACCATTTTTTGTAGGAGTTGTCCTACATCAAATATAAATAAATTAGTGGCGGAGGGGGTGAGATTCGAACTCACGGTAGAGTTGCCCCTACAACGATTTTCAAGACCGTCGCCTTCAACCGCTCGGCCACCCCTCCGGAGACAGAAGCAAAACGGAACAAGTTAATAGAAATCAGGGAATGATTCCGGTTATTATAACAAAAACGGCATTTGACTTTTTAGTCTAAATTCTTTTAAAGTTTTTTTAAAATCATATAGATACTTGAGGTAACCATGAAAGATTCGGCTATTCAGTTAATCCTGCAGGCAGGGTATGTTGTCAAAGGTGTTTTGCTCGTCTTGCTGTTTTTTTCGATAGTATCGTGGGCCATAATATTTTTTAAGCAGAGATACTTTTCGAAGGCCGACAAAGAGTCCCAGGAATTTTTGCGGGCGTACAGGTCGAACAGGGACTCAAAGGGGCTGTTTCAGGCAACGAAGAATTTAATGATCAGCCCCATCGCAAATCTGTTCAGGGCAGTTTACTCCGATGAAATACACAAAGAGAAGAGTGAGGCAAAAAGAGTTCTGAGAAGATACGGCGCGCTCGAATCGGCAAAGCTCGAAAAATATCTGAATTTTCTTGCAACGACGGGATCGACAACTCCGTTTATCGGATTGTTCGGGACTGTATGGGGAATCATGACTTCCTTTATGAACATCGGGTCGGCAGGCGCGGCGTCACTTGCCATTGTGGCGCCGGGTATTGCAGAGTCCCTGATAGCAACTGCCGCGGGTCTTATCGCGGCCATACCTGCGGTAATCGCGTACAACTATTACCTCAGTATGGCCAGGCGGATGATCATCGAGATGGAAGATTTTTCAGAGGAACTCGTCGATTTTTTTACAAAGGACGAATAAGTAGATGAAGTTTAACAGGGAAAGAGGCGTTCTCTCTGAAATAAACGTAACACCCTTTGTTGACGTAATGCTCGTCCTGCTCGTAATCTTTATGGTTACAGCCCCCCTGCTTCAGCAGGGTATAGATATAAACCTTCCAAAGGCCAAGGGCAAGGACCTGCCACCGGAGGAAAGAATAACCCTCACAATCAAAAAAGGGGATGTCATCTTCATGAATGATAATCCTGTTTCCATCGCAGACATGCGGAAAAAGCTGGATGCGGTAAGCAAAATGAATCCGAATGTATTTTTGAAGGCGGATAAGGATGTGCCATATGGTTTTGTCGTTGAGGTTATGAGTGAGATCAAGGAGGCGGGCATAGAGAAGCTCGGCATGATTACCGAGCCGAAGATCAGCCTCAGATGAGTGGACCGAGCCTCCAGAAAACGGCTTTATTGTCCTTCAGCCTACATCTTACGGCATTCTTGCTGATCTTTTTGATCCTGAGACAATCAAACCGTATTGTCATTCCATCGCCTTATACCGTCAACCTTGTGAGCCCCGACGCCTCGCATAGTATTAATAAAGAAAAAATCGAAGATGTTACCAGAGAATCTGAGAAGATTGCTGCTCCCTCAGAAGCTCCCGAAAAGAGCAGGAAAGAAAAGGCTGAAGAAGCTGCTAAGGGGGTAGAAAAGAAGATAGCTGAATTACGTAAAAGTGAGAGAATAAAGGAAAAAATAACGGCCATTGAGGAAAAAAATGCAGAGATCCGTAAATTAGCCGGGCTCCGCAAAATCATTGCTCTTGGAGCGGGTAGTAAGAAAGGTGTCAATTCAAAAAAACCGTCTGACTCTGCCGAAAAGGGTAGTATATATGATGAGTATTATTCAAAGATAACGAAAGAAATACGGGATCAGTGGTACTGCCCTCCACAGATTTGTAAGAATGGTCTTCAGGCAGTTATAGCTATCAGAATCTTTAAGGATGGCTCAGTTGCTGTGCAGGGCATAGAAAAAAGTTCAGGCAATGCCCTTTTTGACAGGTCTGCTTTAAAGGCAATTAAAAAGGCAAATCGGCTGATGCCGCCGCCTTATGAAATGGAG
The DNA here is from genome assembly GCA_963716185.1 of Thermodesulfovibrionales bacterium. Lineage (GTDB taxonomy): Bacteria > Nitrospirota > Thermodesulfovibrionia > Thermodesulfovibrionales > SM23-35 > CAVZMO01. Next base: position 647,027 of record OY970295.1, on the reverse strand, counting down.
ATAGGTGTGAGGTTCCCATGAATGAAAATGGTAAAGTCAAAAATTTAAAGTCAAAAGTTTTAACAATTTTGCTGTCTACTGTCTGCTGTCTGCTGTCTGCTGCCGCTCAGGCCAAGGTCTACATAGACATCTCATCGCCCGGCACCAGGAAGATGCCGATCGCAGTACAAGAATTCTCCGGAACGTCCGGTAAAGAGATATCGGACATCATAAAAAATGACCTTGAATATACCGGTCTTTTTGCGAATATAGACAGGGCCGCTTATATAGAAACTTCTTCACAACCGTTTAATGCGAAGAACTGGACCCCTATCGGAGCAGAGGCCGTCGTGAAAGGCTCTGTAGTGCAAGGCAAGGAACTTGTTGTGACGGCATCCCTTTACGATGTCTTTGAAGGGAAAGAGATGCTGAGAAAGGAATACAAGGCCGGCAAAGAACTGATAAGACCGCTCTCACATGCCATTGCAAACGATGTGTATAAGGCACTGACGGGCGAAGAGGGGGTCTTCAGATCCAAAATCGCCTTTGTGGGAGAAGACCGGGGCAAGAAGTTTATATATTTTATGGACTGGGACGGAAACAGGATAGTGAAGACTGCGTTGAAAGGCGATATTATTCTGTCACCGCACTGGTCAAAGGACGGCGCAAAGCTTGTCTATTCTGCTGAAAGGAATAGACAATGGGGCATTTATCTGTTAGACTTTACGAGCATGAGGGAGAGGAAGGTATTTTCCTCAAAAGGTACGAATATTACCGGAGATTTTGCGTCCGGAGGATCTGAACTTACATTCTCTTCTTCCAAAGACGGAACGCCTGCGTTGTACAGGATGAACCTGTCGAACAATAAAATGACAAAGCTGACTTCATCATACGGTATCGAAGTATCGCCTGCGGTATCTCCTGATTCTAAATATATCGCCTTTGTTTCGGACAGGGGCGGCAGCCCGCAGCTTTACAAGATGCGCAGCGACGGGGCCGACGTAAGAAGGATAACATTCGAAGGGTCTTATAATACGTCTCCATCCTGGTCTCCAAAGGGCGATAAAATTGTGTTTGTGGGAAGAAGAGGCTCTAACCAGATATTCGTTGTCAATCCGGACGGCACCGGCCTGACACAATTGACATCACAGAGGAATAATGAGGACCCTTCTTTCTCTCCCGACGGACGATTTATTACCTTTTCTTCTGACAGGGACGGAGTTAAGGGTATATATATCATGAGGGCAAACGGAGAATCCCAGAAAAGAATTACACCCAGGAATCTTAGTGCCCTTCACCCAAGATGGGCGCCGGCTTAATCCAAATAAAAAGTGGGATCTGCATCAAAGGGGGACCTGGATGTTAGAAATATATTAATTCCTGTCCTTGCAGGAATAGCAGGAATGTAAATAAAAAGGAGGATTTTATGAAAAAAGTTTTAATTGTATTGTTCGTATTGACACTGGCTCTTCTGATTGCAGGTTGTGCGGAGAAAAAAGTAGTAAAACCTGCGCAGCCGGAAACGTCTTTGCAGCCGCCGCCGCCGGTTTCTTCTCAGGAGCGTGAAAAAAAAGGTTCGCTGAAGCCGGAAGAAAGGATAAGCGAGCAGCAGCTTGCAAAAATACAGACGAAAGAGGAGCAATCCAAGTATAAAGAAGAGAGCGGTCTTTTTGAAGATATCCATTTTGATTTCGACAAGTATGATATCCGGGCCGATGCGAACCCCGTATTACAAAAAATCGCTTCCTGGCTGCTGAAAAATACCTCTGCAAAACTTTCTGTAGAGGGGCACTGCGATGACAGAGGCACGAGCGAATACAATCTTGCACTCGGGGACCGAAGGGCAAAGGCGGTGAGAGATTCTCTCGTTGCACTCGGAATAGCCTCGAGCAGAATTGAGACGGTGAGCTACGGGAAGGAAAAGCCTCTTTGCACGGAGAAGACGGAAGAATGCTGGGCAAAAAACAGGAGAGCCCACTTTGTTGTCCTCAGGGAGGCGGGTAAATAGTGCCGCACAAGAGCAGAAATGAAGAACCCTGCGGCATGACCGCAGGGTCTGCTGTCTACTGTCTGCTGGTTGCTGCCTGCTGTTTTCTGGGGGCCTGTGCATCTTCAGCAGATTTTGACATGCTAAGGCAAGATGTCGGTAAACTGCAAAGTGACTCTTTATCAATGAGGAACGATCTGGAAAGTCTGAAAGAGAAGACGACGGGAGTCGCCAAGGAGGAATCATTCAATGCAGTGAGAATGAGCCAGTCGGAGATACAATCTCAGCTTTCTAATGTATCGAAAGATCTTCAGACGCTGAACGGCAGATTTGACGAGAATAAATATTTTATCGAAAAAACGCTGAAAGATTCCTCGGCTGAAACGGATGCTATTAAGGCGCAAGTGGCAAGCATTGAAGGCCAGATAAAAGAGATGAGGGACAGGTTGAACGCTCTTGAGGGCCGGCTAAAACAACAGGAGCCCATAAAGGACCAGGAAAAGGGGACGGAAATGAAGCCGGACGAAACCCACACAGAGATGCAGATCAAGGAGGAGCAGGCCTCTAAGGCGACTTCGAAAACCGACAAGCTTTCAAGGTATGAGGCGGCATACAACGCTTTTAAGAACAAAAAATATAAAGAGGCGAGGGACAAGTTTGAGGCGTTCATAAAGGAGTTCCCTAAGGACGAACTTGCTGAGAACGCGAATTTCTGGATCGCTGAAACCTTTTACGGTGAAAAAGACTTTGAGGGTGCAATACTCGCCTATGAATCGTTCCTGAAAAAATATCCCAACAGTAAAAAGGCCCCCTCCGCTCTTTTAAAACAGGGACTTTCGTTCATGGATATCGGAGACAGGAAAACCGGCAAGGTTATTCTGGGACAACTCATAGAACGTTATCCCAAATCAAAAGAGGCCGAACTTGCGAAGAAGGCTATAGAGGAACCCGGCAGGAAAAATGTGAAAAAGAAAAAATGAGCGGGGTTAAGGATAATTTCCGGCGCACAATAGATTACATACGCGTATCTGTTACAGACAGATGCAACCTGCGTTGCATTTACTGCATGCCTCCGGAAGGTCTCATCCCGATAGAGCATAAAGAAATCCTCAGTTACGAAGAAATAGTCAGACTCTTGAAGATCGCCACCCGCATCGGCCTGAGAAAGATCAGGATAACGGGCGGGGAGCCTCTCGTAAGAAAAAATATCCCTTATCTCATCAAATTGATTAAAAATATTGAAGGCATTGATGATCTCAGCCTGACAACAAACGGCATTCTCCTTGAGCAATATGCTGGTCCGCTGGCGGAGGCGGGGCTGAACAGGGTGAACGTCAGTCTTGATTCTCTGAGACCGGACAGGTACAGGGAAATTACGAGGGGGGGGGATATCAATGACGTGTTCAGAGGCATCAGGGCAGCTGAAAAGGCGGGCCTCACCCCGATAAAGATCAATATTGTCCCTGTCCGGGGGCTTAATGACGATGAGATAGCGGATTTTGCGCTGATGACTATGAAGTCTGAGTATCAGGTAAGGTTCATAGAATTTATGCCTTTCGGCGTTCCGGGAATCTGGAGTGCTGAAAAATTCATCTCTTCAGAGGAAATCAGATCTATCGTTGAAAAAATAGGCCGCCTGAGTCCGGTAAAATTGAGAAAATCAGGGCCTGCAAGGTATTTCAGGCTGGACGGCGCTGCCGGTGTGATCGGGTTTATAAGCCCTCTCAGCAATCATTTTTGCGGCGAATGCAACAGACTACGTCTGACTGCCGACGGAAAATTGAGGCCCTGTCTCTTCTCGGAGACAGAGATAGACCTGAAACCCGTTTTGCGCAGCGATGCGCCCGATGAAGAGGTTGAGCGCCTTATCAGACTCTCTATCGCTGTAAAACCCGAAGGTCACAACATGAAGATACAAAATGCTGAACTCAGAAGACTCACCGATGATAAAAAGTATTGTACGAGACCTATGTCGAGAATAGGCGGATGAAAGGGTGAAGATTTAGAAAAAAATATCTATGCCGAGAGTCGCACATTTTTTATCATTGTTGTTATATTTTTCGTAGATATCCTTGAGAGTGGAGTGTATATTAAAAAATAATTTCAAATGATCGTTTAACGGGACCCACACGTGAGGGGTAGACGAAAGAACTTTAAAGAATACATTATCGATATTGTCCTGCTTGATAGCTCCAGTCTGCTCCGTCTGTCCCGTCCACTGGGTTACTTCCAAATGCAACCCTGATATCAGATGTCTTAAAAAATCATTCCCAAATTCGGCCGCCCTTGCGCGCGGCGCGGTGAAAACGAAGCACAAAATCAGAAAAGATAAGAAGAAACAGCATATCTTGAGAAGAAGAGGTTTTTTCCAGAGGACTTTCCGGTTTTCTAAAATGACACACTCAGATAATCCAACTACATTTTTCATAATTTAATTAAAAAGCTAAACCACTGACAATGTCAGTGGTGGGGCGTGGGGGCGGAGGCCCCACACCGCAAGTGAACCAACAATGTTGGTAAGCAGAGTGCCTATGATATAGTAAATTCCATGAGCAAGTTTCTAAAAAGCTTTCATGTTGTATATCGGTGTGAATATCATTTTGTGTGGGTACCGAAATATCGGTACAAGGTTTTGATAGGGGAGGTAAAAGAAAGGCTCAAGGAAATACTGAGAGAGCTTTGCGAATGGCAAGAGATAACGATATTGGAAGGAGCGATTAAGGAAGATCATGTACACATGTATTTGTCGGTACCTCCGAAACATTCTCCGTCTCACGTGATGAAGATACTGAAGGGGAAGAGCGCAGAGTATTTGGCAAGGGAATTCCCCGAACTGGCGAAGAAATATTGGGGAATGCATATTTGGGCGAGGGGGTATTGTGTAAGTACAGTAGGAATAAACGAAGAAACAATACGGGAATATATAAAAAAACAGCAGGAAGAAGAAAAGGAAGACCAGAGGAGATTGTGGAAAGACAACAGCGAATAACATTGTCAGGAGTTGTTGTTTCCTAACAAAGTTACCGACAAGATCAGTGTTATACTTTACTTTATTATTTATATAATTGCAACACTTTTATCCTATTATCCCCTACCCGGGTAGGATTGATTATCTACTGTGAGAGGATAGAAAATAGGTAATAGAGACGGCTCTGAGGTATAGAAACTATGGATGTTTCATCCCCTACGCAGGTAGAATTGACTAACCAATTGGAAGCACTCAAAATGTATTTATGGAATCCTTATGAGCATATATAGTGCTGTTGAACTCGCACGGATTCGAAGACAAAAGGAGGCATTCACAGTGACTGTCATATGAAAAGAAATTCGGTAATAATCGTTGACGATGACGCAGCACTGATAGATGTTACGGAAAGCTGGCTTTCGTTAAGGGGATATCGCTGTGAAACCTTTTCCTGCGCCGCTTCAGCCCTTGAGCGCATTCAGAAAACTTCATTTGATATCATGATTGCTGACATCGCATTGCCCGATATGGACGGCTTTGGGCTGATAAAAAAGGTCAGAAAATTCAAATCCGACATGGCAATTATCATCATGACCGGCTTTATTGACGAATTTTCCTACGATGATGCCATAGAGGCCGGGGCATCAGACTTTATAAAGAAACCCTTTACATTGAAAGAACTCATAGCAAGGATTGAGCACGGCAAGCTGCATGAGCGGATGAATACGATGTTACTTACTGATGAGCTCACAGGCCTTTACAACAGGCGGGGGTTTTTTACCCTGGGTGAATATCAGTTAAAGATAGCCAAGCGCCAAGTAAAGGGATTATACATGCTTTATGCCGACTTGGACGACCTCAAAGGAATCAATGATACATGGGGACACCGGGAAGGTGACCTGGCGTTAAAAGAGATTGCCCATATCCTCAGGAATAATTATCGGGAATCCGACATTATCGCCCGAATCGGCGGAGATGAGTTTGTTGTTGTTCCGGTGGGAACTGCGGGTGACAACGCCGACAAGATCATAGGACGGCTGCACAAAGCGATTGAAATCCGCAATTCAAAAAGGAACCTTGACTATCAGCTCTCAATGAGCGCCGGTGTGGCATTTTATGACCCGGCAAAACCCTGTTCCATAGACGAACTGCTGGCTCAGGGTGATAAATCGATGTATGAGCGGAAGAGATGCAAGCAGACCCGTCTGCTCAGGCTATCATCATAGGGTTATAAAAAGAGTTACTGGTCGGGGCGAAAGGATTTGAACCTTCGACTCCACGGTCCCGAACCGTGTGCGCTACCAGGCTGCGCTACGCCCCGATGAAAAATAATAACATATCACGGCAACAGAATGTAATCGGCGTCTTCGTAAGCGATTTCCGACGGACCAATATAGCCTGATACGAAAGGAAGAAGCACTCTGTAAGGAGTCTTCTCAGAAAGGATCCGGACCTGTTCGGGGATGCCTCTCTTCCATGCATGACCATTTCCCGTAAGCACAACGACTGTTTTATCAGGATTTTTTCTGAGGAATTCGAGCAAGTTCCGTGCCATGACCTGGTCCCACAAAAGCTGGGCCTCACAAAAATAAAGGAATTGTTTATCTCTGTGTCCGTGCATCGCATAAGCCCTTCTGATGAACTCCATATATTTTTTATCCACAACACATCCTGCTTCAGGAGGCAGCTTCTCACGTTCTTCTTTTGCCAGAGAAGAAAATCCCGAACGCGCAACTTTTTGCGCAGTCTCCGGAGATATATTTAATCCTATAAGCGGCATTTTGTTGTCCTTCACGTAAAGGAAGATGTCTCCGTAAAGAGGCCAGGGGAAGTTCCAGTTTGCGTAATATGCTTGTATAAAATTATCTTCGGAAATCGTCCCGGCTATCCACCGGTCGAGGATGTTCTGATTGTCTGCCGTAAACATTTCCAATCCAACAGCTATAGGAATCTTCAGGTCGTGCAGTCCTTTTATTACATCAAGTTGTAACCTGTGATGTAATTTATTATCATGTGTTTCGCCCACAAAGATGAGCTTTGCTTTCCTGATGTCATCGATCATTTGTCCATAGCTGATGGTCTTCCTGTCGCTGACCCTGAAAACACGGATTTCTCCGGCATTTATTTCGGTCAGGAAACAGACCTCAAATATGAAAAAGACGACCGATAAAATAAAAACAAATTTTTTCATTGAATCAGGTTATCTTATGTTCCCAATAATTTACATAAAACAAGGGCGGATCTGCTGAAAAACCCCTGTAATGCAACAAGATTTCAGTTATGATACACATGAATGCAAATCTCACAGTTTGTGTATTATGGCAGAAGGCTGGCAGGCCGATTTATTCAGCTATAAGGTGTTGCCACAGGCCTTTTTCAGCAAATCCGCCCTTGCTATAAAAAATGAGCCATTTAGGTCAAGAAAATATTATTTTTCTATAATCTTGATTTTCATCTCGATTCTTTCATCGGGGTTGTCCTTGCCGTCTCTCGACTGACTGACTATTTTGTCGGCTGCCTCCATTCCCGAAACAACCTCTCCAAAGACGGTATATTGTTTGTCAAGGAAAGGAGCATCGGCGACACAAATAAAAAACTGTGAGCCTGCAGTATCAGGCTGGGCCGACCTGGCCATGGAAAGAGTTCCTCTCTTATGAGGTTTGTCATTGAATTCGGCTTTTATTGTATAACCGGGCCCGCCCATCCCGTGCATCGATCTGTCAGGATTCTTTGAATTGGGGTCACCGCCCTGGATCATAAAACCCGGGATAACGCGGTGAAATATTGTCCCGTCATAAAACCCTTTTTTTGCAAGTTCGATAAAATTGTTTACATGACCCGGCGCCACATCGGGAAAGAACCTGAGTTCCATGTTTCCAAATTTTGTTTCAATAACCGCTCTCGTTTCAGCCATCTTTTTGATCTCCTCTTTCGAAAAATCTTTATGTTTTACTTCTGCATGCGCAATATGCGAGAAAGCCAGCAGTAAAGAGACTATTAAAACCTTAATCAAAAATTTCATGCAACCTCCGTCCGCTTCATATAGCGTCTTAATAATCTAACAAACTATCAGGATAATTTCTATAAATTTCAAGAAATATGTTATATTCTTCAGAACTAAGTCATCCTCTGTGATGAAAAATCAGGGACGATATTGGATTTCAATTTTATGTTAACAGAATTAGGTAAACTGATCCTGGCGGCTCTGCTGGGAGGCGCTATCGGTTTTGAGAGAGAATCCCATGGACAGGCCGCCGGCATCCGCACCAATCTGTTGGTCAGTGTCGGGGCATGTCTTATGATGCTCCTTTCCCTCCATATGGAAGAGATCTTCCGTCATCTGAACGCAGATTCCGCTGTACGTATTGACCCGGGAAGAATTGCCTCCTACGCGATAGCAAGTATGGGTTTCCTCGGGGCAGGGGCAATACTCAAAGGAAGAGGCACTGTCAAAGGACTTACAACGGCAGCCGGTCTTTGGCTTGTGACCGGTGTCGGGCTGGCTGTCGGCGCTGGCTATCTCTTCCCTGCCGTTTCCAGTACTGTGTTGAGCTTCATAATACTTTTCGGCCTTCGCCGTCTGAAGGCTTTCTTCCCGCGTGATATATATACAGTTTTAATCTTAAAATTCCGGGCAATGGAGAAACCTCTCGATCAGATCAAGAAGGTCCTTTCCGGATATCCGGAAACGACAATTCAATTTATCAACGCCAAGCAGGACATTTCATCCCAGACCATTACGTATAGTTTAAGACTCCTTAACAAGGACATTCATCACTGGGAAGATATGGTGACAAGGCTGTCCGGGATAAAGGGAATTGAAGAAATCAACTGGGAAGAGAGCGATGTTCCGTAATATCCGCGGTTAGCCTCCAGTTGCATAAAATAACTTCACGTGAGGAGGCAGGTGTGATGAAAAAGGGCTGCCATCGACACCTTGTGACCTACCAGATGGCCTGCCGGCAATTTTCCTGAATGCACTGCATGTGAAATCTGCGGTCACGTGTATCGGAATAAAATCTTGTCGATTTGCAAGGGTTTTTCAGCACACCTGCCTCCGGTTCAATGCAACGATAAAGTTAATTATGCAGCTATCTGAATCAAAATTGAATTTTGTCGCTTTGTAAAGGTTTTTCGGCGCATCTGCCACACAGTCTCTGGAGCTGAATGAGGTTATAAACCAAGTAAGCCTGTATTGATCTCCTTTTTAACGACCACAGGTTTAATCGTCTTTTTAAGGATATCGGCTGTATCGGAAACTTTCAATTTCTTGAATAATAATTCGAATTTGGCTTCCAGCTCCTTCATAATAGGCTCTTTTACACCTGAAGGCAGATCCCACCACTTCTTTTTTAACGGTCCAAAACCTTTTTTCCTTGTGCTGTAAATAAACTGCTCTTCGGTCTGGCCTTCCTTCCGTTCCTTGGCATACTCCTGTCTTATGAAATTATAAACCTCTGATCTGAATTCTTGAGGCAATGCGGCGTTGTCGTACATGATATTCTGGAATCCTGTAGCCAGATGAACTTCCGAGGTGCCTGTCTCGGGGAACATGTGGAATGCTTCTTCCGGGAGGGTTGATGCGCCATGCTGAACACAGCCGGAAAGAGCATATTCTTTTCTGGCAAGGTCCGAGAGTATCCTCAGCGTGTCAAAATCTATTTTTACTTTTGCGAGTGTGCCGTCGGGCAGCACAACTCCCCCGTGGCTTGTGCCCGTCTGGACGCTGAGTTTGCTCAGCCCCTTGCCTGCTTTAAATGTTTCCCTGAACCCATCGAGATATGCCCTGAGTTCATCGGGTGTGCTGTTCTTCTTGCCGATTTCCCCTATCTCCCCACCGGTCGATATCATGATGCCGGCAGGCTGGATCTCTCTTATGAAAGCAGCGAGTTCAGCAGTCTTCTCAAAGTTAGGCCTCTGTTGTTCCTTGATTGTTTCTTTTTCCAGGTCCACAAGTGTTGATGAATCAATATCGATGTTATAAAACTCAGCCTCTATTGCTTCCTTGATCAGCCCCCTGATATAGTCTGTTTCAGCCTTTGGATCACTTAAATAGTTTTTCCTGACGAGCTGAAAATGATCGCCCTGAATAAATACAGGACCCTGATAGCCTTCTTTGACCGCTGCAGCAAGTACCACAGAAGCATATTCGAGCGGCCTCTGTTTTGTATAACCTATCTCGGAACGGGCTATCTCAAAAATAAACGGGCCGACCTTCATTGCCATAGCTTTTTTGAACACAACCCGCGCAGTGTCATAGGCAAGCCCCCTAATATTTATTGCGGGGACGGTAAATCCCGGATATGCCCTGCCCATCTCTTCATAGAGGGATTGGATGGATGAAGGTATCGCTCCCGCCGATTTGGCGATTTCCTTTATAAGCAGCAGGAGAGCGTTTTTCTTGTCACCCTCTGAAAATACAGCCTCCTGCACAAGGTTGTCCATCATATTTTTGAGGCCCATAAGATCTTTTATCTGCAATCCTTCCTTATTAACGGCAATAACATTTCTTAATTCCATGATATCTATGCCCTCCTTTGAATAATTTTTTCGAGCAGGCTTCGCCGGTGATGTAATAATTTTAGCAATATTTTTGAGAGTATTCTATTTTTTTTTGAAAGTTATCAATCAGGACCATAAATTTTGATAGAGTAAGGATATCATGATCGAAATAGACGGCAGTTACAGAGAGGGCGGGGGACAGATTCTGCGGACTGCTCTGAGTCTTTCCTGCCTTTTTCAGAAATCCTTCAGGATATTCAATATCAGAAAGGGCCGGAAGAAGCCGGGACTTATGCCTCAGCACCTTACAGCTGTCAGGGCGGCACAGCTGCTTTCGGGTGCGGAGGTGACCGGTGACAGGGTGGGTTCAACGGACATTTCATTTTCACCCGGAGAAACGAGGGGAGGGGACTTTTTCTTTGACATCGGTACCGCCGGGTCCACTTCGCTGGTTCTTCAGACCCTGATTCCCGCTGTTGTTTTTTCAAATAAAACCAATGACCGCTCCAATCCTACTTCACCAAAGGCGGGACCGGATGAACAAAAGACTACCATAACACTGAAGGGAGGAACACATGTACCATTCAGTCCTTCATTTCATTATCTGGAGGGTGTTTTTGTTCCATTTTTAAAGATGATCGGGATCGATATACAACTTTCGATAGACTCTTACGGTTTTTATCCAAAGGGCGGGGGAAAGATAAGAGCTTTAATATTTCCGGCAAGGGAGATCAAACCTTTGATGGTCGGGGAGAGGGGAGATATCTTAAGACTGAAGGGATATTCCGGTGTCGGAAATCTGCCTCTATCGATCGCAGAAAGGCAACGGAATGCTCTGTCAGACAAGATATATGCCGAGGTAAATGATCTTAAGTGCCCTGTTGACATTGAACTGAAGGATGTATTAACTCCCGGACAGGGGACATTCGTTTTCCTCGTGTCTGAATCACAAAATTCCATAGCAGGCTTTGCATCACTTGGCGAAAGGGGGAAGAAAGCGGAGCTCGTTGGGGAAGAGGCTGCAACAGAATTTTTTAATTATTATGCAACGGGCGCAGCACTTGACCCGCATATGTCTGATCAGATAGTTTTGTATCTCTCTGTCTGCAAAAAAGAATCTGTTTTTACTACTTCCTCAATAACAGAGCATCTGATAACGAATTTATGGGTAATAGGTTTATTCCATGAATATCAATATTCAATCGAAGGGGAAGTCGGGCACCCCGGGCTTGTCAGAATCAAGCCGTCAGTTGCATAAAATGTTCTGCAATGTTCAGGCTCAATAGGCTTTAGCCGGAATGAAACAGATTAAATTCGGCAGGCAATCTCTGTGGTTTGCCGTCTTTATTTATACAGGCAAGCTTCACAGCAGCTTCTACCAATAAGACGGCGTCCTTAAAGACCTGTTGTTTTAAAGTAATGGTAGCATTAGTTAGTTCAATTACATCGGCAGTTACCTCAATAGTTTCTCCGAGTCTCGCCGGTTTTTTATAATTTATATCAACATGTATTACGGCGAACAAATAACCTTTGTTGTGATACTCTGCGACATCGATTCCACTCTCTGAAAGAAACTCTGTTCTTGCCCGCTCCATGAAACGGAGGTAGTTTGCATAATAAACGACTCCACCCGCGTCTGTGTCTTCGTAATAGATTTTAATTTTCATTCGAAACATTAGAATACAATAGCGCTAAGTTTTCTAAACTGCATATCACATCTGTCCCCGCTTATGCCTTAGGGGGGATACAGAGTGGCTGGACTTAAGAATCACATAGGTCGCGCCTAATCCGCCGTCGCAATCCCTGGCGGTAGAATAGGCAAGTATCCATTTTTTGAACTGGCCTTGCAGCAACTTCTTCAATGCTTCCTTAAGGACGGGCTTTCCCGGAGACCTGAGCCCTCTTCCGTGTATCACTTTAATACAAAACAGATTTTTTTTTATAGCTTCTTTAAAAAATAAACTTAATGCATCTTTGGCCTCGCCGAGGGTCATTCCATGAAGGTCGATATAATCCTGGACGGAAAAATCTCCCTGATGCAGTTTTTGAACAATGTCCTTTCTTATATCAGGTCTGATCCATTCGATATACTCCCCCGTGTCCGAAAGTCTTATTTTTATTTCACCATTCACTACCCGTCTTAAGTCTTCAAGGGAATCGTGTTCCGGCGGAGGCAAAGGTTCGATCTTAGGTGCTTTCTTAGGAGGAATTTCTCTGAATTCTTTGATCTCTCTGACATCGGCCATAGCCTCGCGGAATATCTCTTCATCCGACCTGATCTCTATAATATCCTTCCGGTTAGAAAAGAATTTATTGCCTTCGAGCGCCGCCTTCAGTCCTTTAAAAGGAGTATAAAAAAGTTTTGATGCTTTCATATTATTACTATTATATAAAACCTGAGAATTCTAAAACAGTATATAAGATGAATTGTATAATATATCGAGATGACGGTTATGAAGGAAATAAATGAGGCCGCGATTTAATATATCGCCCTATCTCCAGGTGTTCCGCAGCCGCCGAATCGCTGTGATTACATTTCTCGGCTTCTCCTCAGGCCTTCCTTTGGCACTCACGGGGGCGACCCTGCAGGCATGGATGGCTGTGGAGGGTGTTGATTTGAAGACGATCGGCATATTCGCCCTTGTAGGATTGCCATATACGTTGAAATTTTTTTGGTCGCCCCTGATGGACCGTTTTGTCCCGCCGTGGCTGGGCAGACGCCGCGGCTGGATAATCATTACCCAGATCGGTCTTGTCTTTGGCATTTCGGCAATGGCCTTCAGTTCTCCGCGCGAGGGTCCAATATTTCTGGCAGTAATTGCTTTGCTGATAGCTTTCGCATCCGCGTCTCAGGACATAGTGATCGACGCATATCGTACGGACATTCTTCACGAACAGGAACGCGGTGTCGGAGCCGCCGTATTTGTCATGGGTTACCGGATCGCCGCACTTATCTCGGGTGCTCTTGCACTTATTCTTTCCGATCACATCGGCTGGCGAAGCACTTATTTATTAATGGCCTGTGTTATGGGAGTGGGCATAATCTCTGCGCTGTCAGGCCCGGAGCCTGATGGGAGAATTGCTCCCCCGAGAAACATGAAAGAGGCGATACGGGGACCTTTGAAAGATTATTTTTCAAGGAGCTCCGCATTTTTATTATTATTGTTGATAATACTTTACAAACTGGGGGATGCTTATGCGGGAGCCCTGACAACAGCGTTTCTTATAAAAGGAATAGGTTTTACTGCAAGCGAAGTAGGTGCCATTAACAAGGGACTCGGATTCGCTTCATTAATTGTGGGCGCCATATTCGGGGGCGCCTTGATGGTCCGGCTTGGTCTTTTCCGTTCTTTGTTGGTTTTCGGCATACTGCAGGCAGTATCAAACCTGTCGTTTATGGTCCTTGCCTGGACGGGTAAAAGTTACGGGATGCTCATTTTCGCCGTGGCTTTTGAAAATCTGACCGGCGGGATGGGTACCGCCGCCTTTGTCTCTCTCCTCATGTCGATGTGCAACCACCGTTACACAGCAACGCAGTATGCGCTCCTCTCGTCACTGGCCGCACTCGGGCGGATCTTTATATCTCCCACCTCAGGCTTCCTCGTGGAATCAATAGGCTGGCCGAGGTTCTTCTTTGTGACTTTTCTTGTCGCAGTGCCCGGGTTGTTGCTTCTCTGGCGGCTCCGGAATGTGATCCTGGAAATGAAGAACGAGATCGGTTGAGGCGCTGCCCTAAGAGGGAATTGTGAAGTAGAAGGTCGAGCCTTTTCCCGGTTCCGACTCAACCCAAATCCTTCCGCCATGGCGCTCAACGATCTTCTTGCACGTGGCAAGTCCTATACCTGTCCCTGGATACTCTTTTTTGCCGTGCAGGCGCTGAAAAGTAATAAATATCCGGTTTGCAAACTTCGGGTCGATTCCGATACCATTATCCTTGACTGAAAAAAGCCACTCTTTTCCCTGTCGGCTTGCTGAGATGTGAACCTTTGGAGACTCTTTGCTGCGAAATTTTACAGCGTTGCCGATCAGGTTCTGAAATAATCTTATCAACTGCGAGGAATCGGCCATGACCGTCGGCAGGGGATCATGGGTGATCATCGCGCCGCTTTCTTTCAGGGATGCCTGTAGATTAAAGACCGCCTTATCAACGGCCGATAAACAGTCAGTGGATTCAAAACTCTTGGTCTTCGTTCCTACTTGTGAATAATCCAGAAGGTCCTTAATAAGCGCCTGCATCCTTTTAGTCCCCTCAATAGCGTACTCAATAAACTCATCCGCTTTTTTATCAAGTTTGTCTTTGTATCTTTTTGCGAGCAGATTTACAAATCCTGCAACCACCCTTAAGGGCTCCTGCAGGTCGTGAGATGCCGAGTAAGCAAACTGTTGCAGGTCGGCATTGGAACGCGCCAGTTCGTCTGCCAATTTTTTTAATTCATCCTCCGATTGCTTACATTCAGTGATGTCCCTGAATGTTACAACCGCTCCGGCAATTTTGCCGTCTTCCATGATAGGTGTACTTATGTATTCGACAGGGAATGAAGTACCGTCTTTTCTCCAGAAAACTTCGTCGGATACATGGTGGACCTTGCCATCCTTATATGCCGCATAGATAGGGCATTCTTCCACAGGGTACGGACTCCCGTCCGTTTTCTTATAATGCCATATCGTATGACTGTGTCGTCCTATAAGTTCATCAACTGAATACCCGAGCATCTGGGCGGCGGCAGGATTAACAAATGTATGGCTTCCTTCAATGTCCAAACCAAAAATGCCCTCTCCGGCTGCATTCAGAACAAGCTCATTTTGATGATGGAGCCTTTTAATCATTTCCTCGGCCTGCCTGTATTGGGATTCTTTTATTTCAAGCTCTTTGATCCTCTGGTTCAGTTCAGACAATCTATCAGTCAGAAGCTCTTGTGGCCTGTTTTTGCCTTCCATACTCGACCTCCATGCAGGATCCCTATTTTTTCAGTCACGATAGGCATCAGCCAACGCCGTGAACTACCGTCATAATATTTTTCTTATTTACCGTTTCCCATTTCAGTTCCACTATGAAATTATCTCACGGAAAAAATCTCCTATCAAGAGCTTGTAAAAGATGAGCATATAAGGGAAGAAAGAGAGTGATACAGAGCCGTCTTAACAGTTATTCGTACCTGCCGGAGACTGGAAGAATATAAGTCATTCAGTGATATCGGGAGTCGGATACATTATGCAAGCTGCTCGCGTCGTTCATTTTCGACAAACGCCTCTATGGCTGAACTAAAGTCATTGCTGAGGTCGATAAATTTGATGCCGTAACAGTTGGTGTCATGTTCGGTCCCTTTTTCGAGAATCCGGACAACCTCGGCATCCGAGGTTATATGCGTTGAATCGGGAAGATAAAAGGAGCAGGTTATAGTATCCCCTTCGCAGAGAAGAGTGTCGGAATGCAACAGCATTCCCGACACACTGATGTCTTCTCCAAAGGCGGTAAAAAGGACATCCTTTGACGTCCCCGATATTTTTATGCTCAGCGGGACCCTGAATGATTTTCTTGGAGCAATGTGAAGAAGCTGGTGTGCTTCCTGCAACAGCACCGCATTGTTTAAAGGGGCCGTGACAAAAGCATTCGCCCTGCATTTCAAGCACCGTTTCAGTTCTGACCCGGCATTTGTACACACAATTATCAGAGAGACGTCGCATAACTCATTGTCCTCACGTATAAGAGAGAAAAGCATTTCCCCGCTCATTCCGGGGGTGTCGAGATTCGCTATAATGAGATCCGCTTTTTCAGCCCTGTGGACAGCAAGGGCCTGCTCGTTCGTAGACACCGTGAATATTGTGATGTCCGACCTGTTGAGGAAGCTCTGATCCCTTTCGAGGATTGCCTTAATGTCTTCTGCAAGAATGACCTTTTTCATGGGCGGTATAAATATCAGTATAAATACGGAAGGAGCCCGCTGTAAAGTGCATCAATCGATTCCGGCCGTTGAGACCATGGCCTGTTCCAGAACGCGTCAGCTGAAATTTGTAATACACAGTGAAGTCGCGATATTATATCAGCGATGAATCGCATAACGTTATTGGGATTAACAGCAGGCGCGCTGACAACGATATCACTTCTTCCTCAAGTCCTCAAGATATGGAAGTCAAAATCGGCCAAAGATATTTCATTCGGAATGTATTCTATTCTCTGCACAGGGCTCCTTCTCTGGATATTCTACGGTTTTTTTATAGACTCACTGCCCGTTGTAACCACCAACATTCTTTCGTTCATTTTGGCATGCGTAATTATGACGTTGAAGATGAAATACTGATAAAGCGCCGGATAAGTTACAGGCTAGTCGATTAAGACCTGCAGTGCACGGCGCCTGTTCGGATGTTTAAGTTTTCTCAGCGCTTTTGCCTCTATCTGCCTTACTCTTTCACGTGTGATAGAAAAATGGTTTCCTATTTCTTCGAGTGTGTAGTCCTTTTCAAATCCTATGCCGAATCTCATTCTTATAATCTCAGCCTCTCTCGGAGAGAGAGTATTGAGGACCCTCACTATCTGTTCCGTCACCATATTTTTTTCCGCATTGCAGTACGGGGACGGACTATCCTTATCGCTGACAAGATCCTCAAGTTTTGAATCATCATCGTCTATCGGGGTCTGAAGCGCTATCGGGTCCTGTATAGCCCTGAATACTTCTGTGATTTTTGTAGACGGTACTTCCAATTTTTTGGCAATTTCTTCTTTGCTCGGTTCCCTTCCAAGCTGCTGTGTCAGTTCTCTTGACGCCTTGGTAACCTTGTTATAAAACTCCATCATATGGACGGGCACCCTGATGGTCTTTGTCTGGTCGATCAAAGCCCTTGTTATCGCCTGTCTGATCCACCAGGTGGCATATGTGCTGAATTTAAAGCCCTTCTCGTATTTAAATTTATCAACGGCTTTCATGAGACCTATATTTCCTTCCTGTATAAGGTCGAGAAGAGAGAGTCCCCGCCCTACATAATTCTTAGCTATATTGATTACCAATCTCAAGTTGCGGACTATCAGTTCATTCTTTGCCGTCATGACGAGTATTCTTGCCCTGGTTATCCTGTCCCACCCGGCTTTCAATTCGTCAATTTTAACCCCGGCTTCCGATTCAACCCTCTTATACTCATTATGAACTTCCCCTGCGATGGCTTTGAGTCGGACGGGATTGATATCCTGCTTCTTCTTTTCATTTATTATTTTTTTAAAACCCTTCAAATCCCCATATCTTTTGATCTTTCCGTCGACAATCCTTATGTCGTTCATCAGGGTTTCGAGTGCTTTCAAGGTCAATTCCAGCGCCGCTTCTGCTGTTTCTCCCCCTGAATCATTCAATTCATCCCCCTTACCGCCATTGTTTCCGTTGTTGCCATCCGAACCGGACAGACTCGCTTCGAGTGTCCTATATAAAGGCAGTCCTCTGACTATCCCTTTTATTATCCCTTTCCCCGCTTCCAATCCTTTTGCTATTTCTACCTCTTCATCTCTTGTGAGTATTGAAATATTTCCCATCGAGTGGAAATATGTTTGGACAATGTCCTCTGTCTTGTCATACTCCTCCTGCTCCTCAGGTGCAAAGACTTCATTCTCACTAATTTCAGTCTCCTGATCTCCTGTAACCTCAACCCCCACATCTTTCAGGAGATCCATGAGCTCTTCCACATCACTCAGGGAGAAATATTCCGAGGGGAAAGCTTCATTTATCTCCGAATAAGTAAGCCTCCCGCGACTCTTGCCCATATCTATTATCTCTTCAAAGATATCCTCTTTTTCCATGAAACTCCTTAAATTAATTTGTTAGTGTCACCGCTTAAGCCAGGGTCGTTACAGATCAATATTGGTTGCACTCCCTTTTGGTTCCGACAACTGAAAGGAAAAAACAGACAGGGCAAAAAGATTAAAGTAATCACCAATTAAAACAACCCATGTTTCTATATTTATTATAGCAAAAAAATGCATTATGTCGAACTAAATAAATGACTTGAATTGCCAGCGGTCTTGCCGCAGCATGGTAACGCTAAATGTTGCGTTGGCGAGAAGGAAGATGTGCTGAAAAAAACCCTGCAAATCGACAGGCTTTAATTTCTATACACGTGACCGCAGATATCACGTCCAGTGAGTTTCTGGAAATGGCCGGCAGGCCATATGAAAGAGTCATAAGGTGCCGATGGCAGGACTTTTTCATCACATCTCCCTTCTGCTTTAGAGCTTTTATTGGAACTGGTAGGTTAATTTTATATCTCGCAGTGATAAACTATTCCTATGAGAAAGGGATAAAAATCACATGACACTTTTCAGATTTTTTTTGGGGATTGTCATACTCACAATGGGTCGCAGGCTCTATTGGCTTTTTCTCGGTGGAGTCGGATTTGTCTTTGGATTTGATCTCGCAGAGCGCTTGGTCCATGGCCAGCCCCACAGTATCATACTTGTCATCGCCCTGCTTGCAGGGGTGATAGGAGCTGTGCTTGCCGTATTTCTCCAGAAATTTGCCGTTATGGCCGGCGGTTTTTTCGGAGGCGGTTATCTGATAATTGCGCTTCTTAAAGAATTCGGCATGACAACTGCCCACTACCACTGGCTCATTTTTCTAATTGGCGGCATATTGGGGGCATTGCTTATGAGGGTGTTGTTCGGCTGGACCCTGATCGTACTATCGTCCGCCATGGGGTCCCTCCTTATACTTCAGACCCTACACTTTGCCCCCGATGTCAGAAAGCTGCTCTTTGTCTTTCTTATGGCATTAGGCATTGCGGTACAGTACGGACTGTTTAACCGAAAACCTCCTCCGCGCCGGATAAGAGGGTAAGAGCTTTGGTGGTGCTTATCTATCCTCCGGTTGCAAAGCCATGTGAGCCGCCGGCGGGCATCGCGAAATTGTCGGGCATGCTCAGGAGCCTCGGAGTAGAACACCGTCTCCTGGACGCTAATATAGAGGGTATACTCCATCTCTTTCGAAGAGACCTGCCACCTGGAAAGGCAGAAGACGTATGGACGAGGAGGGCCTTCAGGAATCGCGAGTGCAATCTTTCTTCCATGAGGGACATCACCTTGTATTGCCATATAGACCGTTATAAGAGGGCGGTCAGGGACATTGGCCGTGTACTTGGGATGGTTTCACCGTCCGGGGCAGCGGTGGGAATAGTAAATTACGAGCACCAGGGGCTTTCTCCTTTGAAGAGCGGAGACCTCCTGGCTGCCGCAGAAAGGCCTGAGCTGAACCCTTTTTATCCCTATTTCGGGCCGAGACTTAAAGGGCTTTTCCGTGAAAAGGAGCCCACTGTTGTCGGTATGTCCCTGAATTATCTTAGCCAGGCATTATGCGCCTTTTCAATAGTGGGTTTCATAAGGCGTGAATTTTCGAGTGTGAAGGTGATTTTGGGCGGCGGACTTATTACATCGTGGCTGAGGAACCCGCTGTGGAGAAACCCGTTTTCCGGGCTTGTGGACCATCTCGTGGCGGGGCCCGGCGAACATCAGCTCCCCTCGCTCCTCGGGCTGAATGAGATAGAGGGAAAAAATTGGAGGCCGGATTATCACACCCTCCCGCTGAAAAGTTACCTTTCGCCCGGTCTTATCCTCCCTTACAGCGCCTCGACAGGATGTTACTGGAACAAATGTTCGTTCTGCCCTGAGAAAGCAGAAGATAACCCTTATATTACTATTCCGGCGCAACAGGTTATTTCAGAGTTAAGTGCCCTTTCAGAAAAGAGCAGTCCCATGCTTGTCCATCTTCTCGACAATGCGATAAGCCCCGCGCTGCTCGATGCCCTTTCCACTGACAATGCTCAAGTGCCCTGGTACGGGTTCGCACGCATAGGCCCTCATCTCGCTGATCCTGATTTCTGTGCAGAGTTGAAACGTTCGGGATGCATTATGCTTAAGCTCGGTGTCGAATCCGGGGACCAGGCCGTACTCGATGCCATGGAGAAAGGAATCAGAGTTGATACGGCATCGGCCGTTCTGAAGAGTCTGAGAAAAGTTGGAATTGCCGCCTATGTATATCTCATCTTCGGCACCCCGATGGAGACGGAGGCGTCCGCAAGAAAGACCCTTGAATTCACAGTAAGGCACAGCGACAGCATAGACTTCCTCAACCTCGCGATATTCAATATGCCCGTCTGCGGGGCGCACGGCCCGGGGATTAGGACAAAGAAGTTCTATGAGGGGGACCTTACCCTTTACACCGACTTTACTCATCCAAAGGGATGGGACAGGAAGCGTGTGCGGTTCTTCCTCGAAAATGAGTTCAAGCGGCACCCGGCGGTCTCGTCGATCCTGAGAAATGACCCGCCGGTATTCACCTCCAACCACGCACCGTTATTTGTTATAGGACGTTCATGAAGCGGGCAGCGATGACGATGGGGGCCGTCTAAGTGTAAAGATGAAAACGGTCCAATCAATTGATTATCATTAGTATATATCAATAATATTTGACTACGGAGTGTTAAAGATGAAGAACGAAAAACGGGATTTTGATAAGGAGGCTGCCTCCTGGGACGAGGAGCCGGGCCGGGTCAAGCTGGCAAACGACATCGCGGCTGCCATATCAGGTGAAATCATATTGACTTCCGACATGGACGTCCTGGACTTCGGCTGCGGCACCGGACTTGTGACCCTCCGGTTGCAGCCGTTGGTACATTCAATAACCGGCGTTGACAGTTCGCAGGGAATGCTCGGGGTCCTCCGGACCAAGATCGAAAGCCGGGGTCTGACCAATGTAAGGACGCAATACCTTGATCTTGAGAAGGGCGATGTTCTCGAAGGAAATTATCATCTGATCGTCAGCAGCATGACCCTTCATCATATAAGGGAAATCAGACCTATTCTCGATCAATTTTATAAGATCTCAGTTCCTCGCGGACATCTCTGCATTGCCGATCTGGACCCCGATGACGGCCGGTTCCACGAAAATAATGACGGCATATTCCACTTCGGGTTTGAGCGGGCGGCGCTTCGCAGCGCTTTCACGGAAGCGGGGTTCGGGGATGTCCGGGACCTGACCGGTGCGGAAGTCTTTAAGCCGGTTCCCGGAGGGAATCGCCTGTTTACTGTCTTTCTCATGACCGGCCGGAAAAGACCGTGATCAACGGGCAAGAGTTTTAATTGATTTATTTATGATATTTTTTTCTCTGTTAATTAAAAGGTCTTTTTAAATATTCTTTTATATTTTCTCTTGGTTCATCATCGGAGCATAATATGTTTTGAACCAGACGCGTTTTGGGCAATATCTCATCCCATTTTAACTTATACCCGTATGAAACGGCTTCTTTAACTGACCCTTCGGGCGTAAATCGTATAACATCTCTTACAGCAATAGTTTCGTCCTCACAATTTATAACAAATCTTTTTTTAAATAGAATTTTGCCCGTTTCTATGCTCTGCTTTAGTATCCAGAAAGTTATATTATTGCGTCTTACTATTACGCTTTCAGATTCGACAAAGTAGTAAAATTTTTTTGTGTGGGCAACAAAACACCATTCTTCCGGATTAGCAGGCGATGAAAAAATTAAAGTAGTGTTGATGACGAGAAAAAATAAGAGAAGAACATTTTTCATTTTGACCTTCATCTTCTTCCTAATGACTTCTTATCGGTTATTGGCTGCTAAGTCAATCCTACCGGGGTAGGGCAGGACCCTTTACTCTCAATTGCGTCACCCGGATATTAACCCGAAAACTGCAATTCACTAAATATCCGGGCAGGCATAGTGACATAAAAATCCCGAAAGCCTTCGGGACAGAATCTGGGTTCACTCGAACCGGTTGACCTGAATTTATCCGGGATAGAAAACGTGAACGAAGCTGTTGTATATTAATTAGGTATTATCCTGTAATTATTTGCTTTTGAAAGGGATGGCTGATGAAGGAACTGAAGGGCTTATTGGTCGCGCTGTCAATTGTTTTTTTTCTCAATGCGGCATGTTCATCTGAACAGGGAATTAATAAGAGCAAATTCGCAAGATTGAACGAGGCTGCTCATTCGATAAAAGCCTCAATAGCTTCAGGCGAATCTTACCGGCAGACTTCCGACCGTGTACAGCAGCTTAACACCGAAATAGCGGAATCTAAAGACAGGGTAACCACGAAGGAAGAGAAGGACCTCCTGGAGGCCTATTCAGACCTTTTGGCTATTTACAGGGATGGTCTGCTGCTATGGAAGTACAAAATGGAATTTGCTTTTTTTGATCCCGTGCTTAAAGGACGCATTTATGTGGGGCAGGACGTTGAGCCGATAGTCGTTAAATACCGGTTTTCCACGGAATCCCACCTGTACAAGCCCACCGGACAATATTGGAAAAGCATAGCCGGAGATTCAATCCTGATAATCTGGGGCAACGCTGATACACAGTTGAATATCATCGACAACCTCACAAATTACTGATTTATTTTATTGCGTGATCATCGAACATTTTTCAGTTGTCCTCCTCATATGACCAATGATTCGGATCTGACGTTTACTTCTCCGGAAAAGACAGATTCTTGTTAACTCAAAAACTGAAATTCACTAAATATCCTGCCTAAATCTGAGATCAACCGCACTGTTCGGCTTAATCCTCTGTGTCCTGCGCCCCTTCTTTTTCAGGGCTGTCCTTTTTGGGAGTGTCCTTTTGGGGTGCTTCTATTTCTTCACCTTCAGACACGCCTTTTTTGAAATTCCTTATCGCCTGTCCTATCCCGCTTCCGAGTTGTGGAAGCTTCGTAGCGCCGAACAAAACAACTACTATTATTCCTATGAGGAGCAGATCCTGGGTTCCAAACATTTTATGCCACCTCCTTATTTTTGTATATTTTTATTATAAATTATTAACAAATATTATGCAGTTTTAATTTCCCGCTATAGAATGCTCCCTTTTCAATTGCTATAATTGAATTATGAAAGAGGCGATGTTTTATGAAAAGCTTGATGAGAAGAAAGTGAGGTGTTTTCTATGCGCCCACCACTGTCTGATCAGGGACGGCAAAAGGGGCATATGCTATGTGCGTAAGAACACGGACGGCGTGTTGTACAGCCTTGTCTACGGGAAAGTGATATCTATGAATATCGACCCCATTGAGAAGAAGCCGCTCTTTCATTTCCTGCCCGCATCCACATCCTTTTCGATTGCGGCTGTTGGGTGCAATTTCCGTTGTGAGCACTGTCAGAATTTTGAAATATCCCAATATCCGAAGGAGCACGAAGATATTCCCGGACATACGGTTTCACCGGAGGATATTGTGGAGGCGGCGGCCAGGAACGGCTGCGAAAGTATCTCATACACCTATACTGAACCCACCATGTTCTTCGAGTTCGCCTATGACTGCGCAAGGCTTGCCCGTCAAAAAGGGATAAAGAATGTCTTTGTGAGTAACGGGTATACGAGTCCCGAAGCGACTAAGGTCATTGCACCATATCTCGATGGCAACAATATCGACCTCAAGGGTAATGATGATTTTTATCAGAAGATCTGCGGTGCAAGACTTGGGCCTGTGAAAGAGACGATAAGGCTTATGAAGGAGCTCGGCGTCTGGGTTGAGGTCACGACCTTGATAATACCCGATTATAATGATTCCGATGATGACCTTAAGGATATCGCTGAGTTTATCAAATCTGTTGACCCCTCGATACCCTGGCATGTGACACAGTTTTATCCGACATATAAATTGACTGATAAGCCGAGGACCCCGGTAAAAACTCTGCAAAAGGCGAGGGAAACAGGTTTTAGAGCAGGGCTGAAATATATATACGAGGGGAATGTGCCCGGCGAAGGCGGGGAGAATACCTATTGCCCTAATTGCAAGGAACTCCTGATCAGGCGCTTCGGGTTCAATATCGGCGAAATCAAACTTATAAACGGAAGATGCTCAAAATGCGGGACAGAGATCGAAGGGATATGGAAATGACTAAACCCTGAGCATCATTAAAGCGGCATCCTCAACGGGAGAAACATAATACTTCCTTCTCGCGCCCACAACCTTGAAACCAAAGCGTTCATAAAACTTTTTTGCACCGGCGTTCGAGACCCTAACCTCAAGATAAAAGAACTCGCAGCCTTTTCCTCTCAATTTATTCAAGGCTTCTTCCATAAGAGCCGATCCAATACCCTGTCTTCTGAAGTCGGGATGGACCGCAAGGTTCAAAATGTGGCACTCATCTAATATTTGGTTCGCGCAAAAATATCCGGTGACAATGTTTTCTAATAATGCAATCTTTGACAGGGCATATGGCTTGCGGACTTCGTGGAGAAAGGCCGCATCCGACCATGGCGCAGTAAAGGAGCTCCGCTCAATTTTCAGAATTTCGGGAATATCATGCTCCTGCATTTCCCGTATTTCTATTTCAGCCATCCCGTTTAATCTCAGCCTCTGACCTCCTTATATAAAATGGGACAAGGTTTACAGGCTCGGAAAATTCTACCCTAAAAGCCTTTTGTAACCCGATGGAAGCTACATTTGCCGGCGAAGGTACCATCTTCTCTTGAGATGGAAAGATCGCTTTTTCCCCTATCGCTTCGATTATTATGTTCCTGTAAAGGAGTGCTCCCTCGCCCGCGAAAATAACCTTGCCCTGTGACAGCCTGCCGATTTTTTCTATCAGTCTATCGATTTTTACTGATACCTCTTCCATTAACCTCGTAAAGCCTTCTCCCTTACACTGAAACACTGCCGCATATACTTCTTTTTTCCTCGCATCGAGAATGGTACAAACAGGATAAAGGGAGAAAGGAAAATTCCAGGCAAGCGCCTCGAGTGTGGGGACTGCAACGACCGGTTTCCCCGTTGCATAAGAAAAACCTTTTACGGTACTCAGCCCTATTCTGAGTCCTGTAAAGGAACCCGGGCCTATGGCTGCAGCAAAAATATCTATATCGGATATCCCGATTCCCGATTGCTTCAACACATGATCAATTTCCGTCATCAGTCTCTCCGAATGTGTTGACTTAACATTTAACCTCACCTCGGCAATCAACCCTGATGAATCATCCGCAATAGCCAGACCCCCGAGCATTGTCGATGTTTCTATGGCAAGTATTTTCATGATGACCTACTATAACACCGGCCTCTGGATATTTTCATCGAAAAGACTGTTGATGCGATTATACAAAATATGGAAGAGATACCTATCGCATCAGTCGTTCCGAGGAAATCGGCCAAAATACCTATAAGCGAATTGCCTATCGGGGCTGTGCCCAAAAATACAAAGGTAAAAACACTCATCACCCTTCCCCTGAGTTTGTCCGGTACCGAAAGCTGTATAAAGCTGTTGGCCGTTGCGAGGAAACTTACCAGACCCCAGCCGATGCATACCAGCAATGCCATTGAAAGGTACAGGACCCTTGACAGTGAAAAGGCAAGGAGCGCAAAGGAAAAACAGACGGCTGACAGGGCCATGAACCTGTTCTTTTCTTTTATATCTCCTTTGAATGCGAGGAACAAAGCGGCCGACAGGGCGCCTGCGCCTGTTGCACTTACAAGGAAGCCGAAACCCTTTGCCCCGGTCCTGAATATCTCTCCTGCAAAAATCGGCAAAAGAGTTATAAAGGGCATGCCGATGAGACTGAACAGGGCTATAAGGACCATAACCCTGTAAACCTCCGCCGTATCCTTTACGTATCGTATCCCCTCCATGAAGTCGCTCACAAAACCTTCTGAGCTTTTATGGATTTCCCCCTTGATCTTCATTTTCGAGAGAGCGACTATGACTGCAAGAAAGCTTGCCGCATTAAGATAAAAACATGCGGGAAGCCCCAGATAGGCAATTGTCATTCCCGCTATAACGGGTCCTATGATCCGGGCGCCGTGAAATTCAGCGGAATTGAGCGCTATTGCATTCATGAGACTGCCCTTTCCGACGAGCTCGACGATAAAAGACTGCCTCGCAGGAATATCAAAGGCGTTGATGGTGCCGAGCAGTAGGGCGAGCAGGGCCACCTCCCATACGGCTACTAAGTTTATATCCGTGAGGACCCCGAGAAGGAGTGCCGGCAGTATCGATAATGCCTGGGTGAGCAAAAGCAAATTCCTCTTCCTGAACCTGTCGGCCAATATGCCTCCTGCAAAGGTAAACAGAAGTATTGGCAGAGACCCGGAGGCTGCGACAAGGCCGAGATAAAACGGCGACTTTGTTAAACTATATACCAGCCACCCCTGGGCAACGGACTGCATCCATGTGCCTGACAGGGAGATAAGCTGTCCGAACCAAAAAAGTCGGAATTCTCTGTACTGTAAAGCACCAAATCTTTCAGCATTTGCCATCCTTAATTTTACCTGATCGGAAATTCTTTTATGAGTGCTGTGAAGATGATCGCTGCACATTGAAGAGCAATATCGACGTTTCCGTTGACTTCATATTCGGCGGCGATGCTTTTAAGAGTGAGGCGCTCTTGAATTTTGACTTCCTTTTATAGGAAGGTCTGCACGTGGTGTCCCAGGAACCTCTCCATCTGAAAGCTGAACCTGAAAAGAGGCATGGTTTAGCAGGGAATCCGCAAATAATTCCCGATAGAATTAATTAGTTTGTATTAATATGCGTATTCTATATATTAATAAAAATAACAACATTATATAGAATTTTAAGCCCCCTATCAGCCGTTTTGCGGCAAAATTAATTGACAATCATCCTATAAAACTATAACCTTTTAAGCGAATATAGAATACGTTTAAAAATAGATGTTGGGGATAAATAGTATATGAACATACCACTTCAATATGATTGTTTCATAAGTCACACCAGCGAAGATAAGAAAGTCCTTGTTGAAAAATTGGCACAGTCTCTCAAACGTTTAGGCGTTACGGTCTGGTACGATGATTTTGAAATGACAGTCGGTGATAGCTTAATGAGAAAGATCGACCATGGTCTATCAACTGCAAAATATGGTCTGCTCATCTTAAGCAAAGCCTTTATTTCCAAGCCATGGCCGGAATATGAATTGCGCGGCTTATCAGCACGTGAAATAGGTTCCGATAAGATAATTCTGCCAATCTGGTACAAAATTACTCGTGACGATATATTAAAATTTAGTCCGCCTCTTGCTGATAAGCTCGCAATTATTACAAACGGCAAGAATCTCGGAGAAGTTGTGACGGAGGTTTTACGTGTTGTACGGCCAGATATTTATCAATCAATAATGAGGATTCGGGCATATGAAAAACTTACTAAATCTAGTCCCGTCGTGCGTGTACCAATCTCGCAAATAGACCTTAAAGGGAAAATACGCCATGAAAGCTTGCCACCTTCTATAATCGTAAGGCTAAGGAATATCAGAGCAACACTTCAAGACGTTTTTCCGCAACATTTTGCTGAAATGGTTGATGATTTCAGAAGAGATTTAAGACCAGAGAAAGAGCTTTTTATTTGGGAGGGTATCGCTGCCGCTTTTGCATGCTATAAAGAATTGTTCTCCCCACCACACAATGAATTGCGTGATGTATTTGCCTTTCTGCTAAGCGCATCGACAAATGGCATCGAAGATACAATCAAGGAAGGAACATTTGAGACGTTGGATTTACCCAAAAAACATTCAATTGTAAAAATATGGGCGTCTGTTGCGCAGCCAGTAGAAATTATTATAAAAAAAGGAAGGTCCCCAACAAAAAGCTCAAGAGGGACGCGGGATTAGCCGTTATTTTTTCCAGTTCAGGCATAGTTGCCCCGCGCCCCTTAGCTTGGTCGTTAGTGCAGCAATGAATAGATGACCAAAAAAAAATAATAATTTATACCTCTACGCATCTCTTGGCCTTAATCGCTTGCGGGCTGATCGTATTCCTTTGGCTCGGCCTTAATGCGAAGGACTTTTTTCCAAGACGGGAAGTTTGCTGTAATCACCTCAAGAAAGATAAGAATCAGAGAGATATTCTAAATATCGAGCATATTAGTCTATGTGAGGGATTGACAAAGATGCTATTTTGTTGGAAGAGTTACCCTTTATCGGGGATAGTGAAGTAAAATGTCGAGCCTTCACCGGGCTCCGACTCTACCCAGATTCTTCCTCCGTGTCTATCTACGATTTTCTTGCAGATTGCGAGGCCGATACCGGTGCCCTCGTATTCTTCCCTGGTATGAAGGCGCTTGAAGACGTCAAATATTTTTCCTGCAAACTTCTGGTCTATTCCGATACCGTTATCCCGCACGGAGAAAACCCAATCATTTCCTTCCCGCCCCGCGGAAATATGAATTTCGGGCATATTATTCCCACGGAACTTAACGGCATTGCCGATGAGGTTTTGAAACAGACTCGTCAACTGCACGGAATCTGCCTTTACAGTCGGCAAAGAGTCATACGTGACGCGTGCACCGCTTTCCTCAATGACCTTTTGAAGGTTGGAAAGCGCCTCGCCCAACGCAAAGGCGCAATCCGTAGGTTCAAAGGTCTTACCTTGAGTATCGACGCGGGCATATTCGAGCAGGTCTTTGATGAGCACAGACATCCGGTTAACGCCGTCGATAGTGTAGGCGATGAACTCATCGGCTTTTTCATCAAGCTTGCCTTTGTAACGCTTCTCGATAAGTTTTATGAACCCTGTGATCACGCGCAAGGGCTCCTGGAGATCATGGGAGGCTGCATATGCGAACTGCTGCAGATCGGTATTGGAACGCTCCAGTTCGGCTGCCAATTGCCTCAATTCTTCCCTGGCCCTCTTGACTTCGGCAATCTCGTTTGTCAGGCGGGCATTTGCTTCATACAATTCCTCTTCACGATGCTGGAGCTGATTGCGCGCTTCCGCCAGACTGCCGACCATTGAATTAAAGGCTGATGCCAGCTCGCCGATTTCAGGAGGAGAGGCAAGATTTAGGTTGTCTTCAAAAATTCCGGATGCAATCTCTCTTGTTTTTTTCTTCATTTCAGAAAGAGGCACTGTTATGCTCCTTGTGATAAAGATCGAAAGAATAATTCCGAATAGAAGGGATGCCGCCGTCATTACAAAAGCAATTCTGCCTGACCTGGTTTCGGCTTCATCCAGGTCTTTTATTTTATTTAATATGTTTTTCTGAATGAGGGCTTTCAATGTTTCCAATTCTTTCATGATGTCGTCTGTAATTTTTCCCCGCTCCTTTACATATTGATGTTTAGAAGATTTCTTGCCGGTCTTGAGGTATTCAACATCCTCATTAAATAACTTTTTGTAGCGTTCATGGGATTGCTTTATCCTGGATAATAAATCTCTTACTTCAGTTGAATCAGAACGTGACATCGCCGCACCCAGATTTTGTTCGAAATCTCCTGCCGCCGATAGAAAACCGTTATAGAGTTCTGCGTCCTTCATAATAGGAAATTTCTTTTCATAACGGATCTCGGACAGCAATACGTCTGCAAGCTTTTTCTGAATGTCAAAGAGGTTATTGTCTGCAGATACTATGGAACGGGTAACATGCCTGACCCTGCTCAACTGCGTAATGGTGTAAATGCTTGCTCCTGTTACAAGGATTAAGAGAGCACAATAGCCGACAACCAAACGGGAAAAAATACTCAGTCTCACTTTATCTCCTGAATAAGTCGGTACAAAAATTGAGCATTGTCATTCCGGCTTGTCCGGTTCTTCTAATGATGGGCAGTTCAGAGGATTCCCGACATATCAGCGGGAATGATATTCAAGCGGCTTTACTTTTGATTTCCTCAGTATTTTCCGAGTCTACCCTGCCCGAGATTGCCGCCCCTATTTTGAGAGCTCTTTCTTTTTTTGTTCGATTTCGATATCCACCTTCATCGCTTTTTCAATATCTTCAAGCACTCCTATCCACATTTTAGTTTCTTCAATAAAAGGACTGCGGGGAAACTCCTTAAGAAGTCTTTGGAAGTAATCCATAGACTTCTTGTAATCCTTTTGGGGATTTTCTGAATGCGCATAGATGAGCCCGATATTAAAAAGAGCTTCATCACCGGGAGAAGTCTTGGGATGCATGGTCAATATCTCCTGATTTCGTTTAAGAGCTTTTTCAAAATCGCCGGTGTTTTTAAGTGTCCGGAGGAAGTCACGATGGGAGCATATTTCTTTTTCTACGACTTCCTTTTTTATGATCTCCTTTGGCGGTGAACAGGATGCAAGAAAGAGAATAAATATCAGACCGGAAATACAAAGAAAGAAATGCTTCCTCTTTCCAGATTGCTTTCTATCCATACCTTTCCTCCGTGATTATTGTAATGGTTTCATAATTCTCCGCGGCCATAACCTGTCGACAAGGATCCTTTTCCTGCCAGCCGGTGAAACCGTGTCGTATATCGTCTTAATTTTTATTATTGAGAATATCTTAAAATTCCTGACTAACGGAGAGTTTTGGAAAATTTGCGATACCCGAGGCGGTTTCCCATATCTCATTGATCAGGGAAAGCCTGTTCAGTTTCACCTCTTCCCTTTTGTCCATTACCAGGACACGGTCGAAGAAATTGTTGATGGGACCTGCAAGAGAAGTCAGAAGACGGATCGCATCACGATAGTTTCCGTCATGAAGCAGTCCTGCGAGGTCGCGTCTCACATCATCAAGTCTCTCTTTGAGCTCTTTTTCAGGTCCTTCCAGAAGAAGTTCTTCTTTTAATGCGGGGATCGCTTTTTTCGGAATGATGTTATGGACACGCTTGACGGCAGACAGAAAATCACTGAACTTCTCATCGTCCTTAAAGTTCTTTATTGCTTCGAGTATTTCCACTATCCTCTTCAATTCGATATCAAAGGACAGAGTCAGTATCGACTGTATCAGGTCAGGACTGTATCCGTAATCGGTAAACAGGGTTTCCAGCCTGTTTGTGAAAAATTGCAAGATCTTTCCTTCGACCTCTCTGAAATCTCTTACATCCGGCAGGGCCGCCAGTGCCTTATTCACGAGTTCTCTTAACGTCAGGCTGTAGCCCTTGTCAAAGAGGACAGCAATAATAGCGAGAGACTGTCTCCTTAATGCAAATGGATCTTCAGAACCGGTCGGCACGAGCCCTATAGAGAAAAAGGCGGCTATATTGTCGATCTTGTCAGCTACGCTGAGAAGCGCTCCTGCGTCTGTTTGGGGGAGCCTTCCTCCTGAATGTGACGGCAAATACTGTTCTTCAAGAGCCGCTGCAACC
Source organism: Thermodesulfovibrionales bacterium (assembly GCA_963716185.1). Taxonomy (GTDB): domain Bacteria; phylum Nitrospirota; class Thermodesulfovibrionia; order Thermodesulfovibrionales; family SM23-35; genus CAVZMO01. Next base: position 615,561 of record OY970295.1, on the reverse strand, counting down.
TCTGCTCCTTCCCCGTCGTGCAAGGAGTAGTATTTGCCCATAACGCCCTGGAGTTCCGGGAACTCTCTGACGACGCCTGTTATAAGATCTGCTTTTGAAAGCCATGCTGCGCGGGTAACCACATCTTTTGCCGAAGGCAGAAGCTTGTCAGCGAGAAATCCGGCGATAGACGCTATCCGCTCCGACTTTTCATAAAGGCTGCCGAGACTCTCCTGGAATGTCACTTTCCTGAGCCCTTCTATTTTTTCAGAAAGTTTCTTCTTCCTGTCCTCTCCAAAATAAAACCTGGCGTCCTCAAACCGCGCTCTTATTACCCGTTCAGCTCCGACTCTGACAGTCTCGGAATTTTCTTCGCAGGTATTGCTTATGACCACAAAGCGGTTTGTGATTTTGCCGTCTTTGTTTTCCACTGCAAAATATTTCTGGTGGTCTTTCATTACTGTTATGAGCAACTCCTTAGGAAGGCTAAGGTACTCTTCGGCAAAAGTTGCGAGTACGGGCACAGGCCACTCCACGAGATTTGCGACTATGTCCAAAAGTCCTTCGTCCCTGATAGGATTTTCACCAGTGGATGTCAGGAGGGCTTCCATCTTGGCGAGGATAATATTTCTCCTCTCACCATAATCGACCACTACGAAGTTGTTGGCCAGCAACCTTTTATAGCCCTGTATCTCTTTTAACTGAAAGGCTGCAGGTGATAAAAATCTGTGCCCCCTGGTAAGGTTACCGCTTTTTATTCCGTCTATCTCGAAACTAAGAACTTGTTTATCGAATAAAGCTGCCAACCACCGGATAGGTCTGACGAACCTCAAGGAAGTATTCCCCCATCTCATTGATTTTGGGAGGTATATTGAAAGCACTATCTTCTTCAATATTTCAGGCAGTATTTCTCTGATTTGAACTCCCTTCTCGTCGACCAGCGCTACGACATATTCCTTTTTGTCTTTATTTTTTACGACAAGATCTCCGACACTTATCCCCTGTGATTGGGCGAATCCTATTGCCGCCTTCGTCGGAATGTTGTTTTCGTCAAAAGCTATCTTTTTTGATGGTCCGAATACTTCTTTTGACCTGTCTTCCTGCATTGGCGGCACACCGTTTACGATCATCGCCAGTCTCCGGGGAGTACCGTATGTTTTTATATCGGAGAATTTTATGCGATTTTCATTTAATATTTTACGGGTATTATCTCCCAATTGTTGAAGCGCAGGATGTATAAACCTTGCCGGCAAGTCTTCGGTACCTATCTCAAGCAAAAAAGAAAAGCCGTTGGCTGCATTCTGGTCCATGTAAATTTTACCTCTTTCAGAACTAATGTAGTAAATGACGGGTTGTCCCGAAATTATAACCTTATATGAGATTGATTGACAAGAGGAAGACTGATAAACTATGTATTATGGATGTTTTTGCAAAAATAACTGAATTTTTTACTAAGTGCAGGCCCGCCATCCCGGAAGACAAAAGGCTCGCAAAGGCGCGCAATCGACGGCTCCACATGGCGAACGAAAGGACGTTTCTTTCCTGGATCAGGACGAGCATAGGCATTATGGCGTTCGGGTTTGTCGTTGAGAAATTCGGCCTGTTCATTAAGCAGATTTCTTATTTACTGAGCCAGGGGCCGGACCATAGGGGTGCATTCGGAAATGCCCCGACCCCAGGGTACTCGTCGGTCCTGGGAATAGTCCTTATAGGTCTCGGCGCGCTGATGGGGGTCCTTGCCTTGATACGGTACAAAAAGGTCGAATGCCAGATAGATGCAGATACCTATCAGCCTTCGGTAATACTTGATATCCTGCTCTCGTTGTCCGTCTTTGCGGTCGGAATTTTCCTGATCATCTACCTAATTCACAGCCTGTGACTTACAATGTCAAAACAGGCGCCGATACTGGAAATATGAAAAAGCGGCAGGCCGTTTCAAAATCCCTGAAGCAGATTTTCCTTATAAAAATTTTCTTTCTAAAATCTTCTATATAAGTTTAATAATCGGATATAATAAATAGAGTCTGTTTATTAAGTATTATTGTCATGCTGAATTTATTTCAGTATCTCGCAATTCCTATTGTTGATCTAACAGCGAGATCCTGAAACAAGTTCAGGATGACGTCTTAAGGCAATTTATAAACAGACTCTAAATAGTGTCTGTCCATAAATGCGATCTTGTTATCGTTAGTTTGTCATTCCGGCTTGTCCGGAATCTTTTCGATGGCTTGTAAGAAGGATTCCCGACGCGCTTCGCTTGCGGGAATGACAGTCTTTTGTGTTTCTTGACAATTTATAAACAGACTCTAAATAATCGTTAGGAGTGGAGGTGCGGAATTTTATTATGAGTTTGCAGAAGAGACTATGGATATTTCCGGTATTATCGCTGATCACGATAATAGTCGGCCAAATATGCAGTAAAAGCTGCGTGTTTATACATGGAGACATTCTTGGGTTCGACCTGGATGTGTTCGGTATAGTTTTCTACTCCATGCTCATTCTGTCTTTTATAATCTATAAGAAAATGCTTTCGAGGGACTGGGTTATAAAAACGATAACCGCTATAGTTGCGGCGGGTGTCGGAGCCGAAATCATTTTTGTAAAGTTCATGATCCAAAACAACACGTATTGTCCGAAATGCCTTATTTCCGGATTCTTCCTTTTAACCATGTTTTTAATTATGGCCCGTCGCATTAAGTCGTGGGTCATTGTCCTTTTGATATTATTCGGGGCTGTTTTTACCTCCTTTACTTTCAGCGGCTCTGTGGTCCCGTCATATGCAAAGGAGATCCAGTATCCGAGCTTCGGCAACAGCAAAGCGAAAGTTGAAATAATTGTTTATTCAGACTATTACTGCCCTTTTTGCAGGAAAGTGGACGGACTGATAAACAACAAACTGCTGAAACTAAAGAATAAAGCAAAGATACGGTTTGTCGATGTGCCCGTGCACGCCCATTCTCTTGAATACGCCGAGGTGTTTCTGTATACATGGTTTGTGAGCGGAAATAATCTGGAAAGTGCCATTAAAGTCAGGGAAATTCTTTTTAACGCCGCCGAAAAAGGGTACGATCAGCGCGGAGTTTTGGGTATTTTGAATTCACAGGGAATCCGGTATAAGGAAGACAAGGAAACCGTGAGAGAGATTTTCCGGGGTTTTTATAACACTTCAATTAAGACGGACCATATAAATAAAACCCCGTCAATGGTGGTTATAAAAGGCAGCGAGAGAAAAACCTATGTGGGTATGGTGGATATTCTTAATGCCTTTAAGGAAGATATATGAGTCGGACCGCGTCTTCGAAAACCTTAGTTACTCCCTTATGCCAAACTCATTTTTGAGCCAGCCTTCAATCTTTCCATTTATCGGATACATGCCGCCGTATTCCTTTCCCGCATTTTCGGAGATGGCCTCGGATATCAGATCATGTGGTATTTCCTCAATCTTTGCGATTGTTTCGGCATAACCATAGGAAGTATGTCTCATGAGAAAAAGCCCTGGCTTTTCGTCTGTTGTTTCAATATAGAAAAGATATCCCGTTATTTTATCTCTGGCGGATTCCGCTTCGGCAGAACCAAGCCCAGACTGCATCAGCTGATTGGGCTCAAAGTCCCAGACAATGCGCTGGACAACATACGGGTCTTCTTTAACATCCTTCAGTGACGCAATTTTATCGTATATCATTTTACAACCTCCTCACAATTCTTCAGCCTTTGTTGCCGGACACTTTAGTGTCTCCTGCATTTTGTGTTCAAAATCTTATAGAAACCTGTTTCAAACATGTTAACATTAAATCTAACACATAATACAGAGTTTTTATCTATGTATGATATGCGAAAGTCATGGACCCATTAGGCAAGAAAGAACTTCTGTTTTTATATGACAGACACCTGAAAGATTTCGGCGATTCCCCTCAGGCAGTGAGGTGGACGCCCGGCGGCCAACTCCTCAGATACGAGACCCTGCTTCGAATAGCGGGAGATTTCTCAGGGAAAAAAATTCTCGATTTCGGATGCGGCAAGGGCGATTTTTACGGATTTCTAAAAGGGAAAAAGCTTTCCGTAGATTATTGCGGTATCGACGTCAATGATAACCTGATCGAACTGGCTAAAAGAAAATATCCCGACGCAGAATTTATCACAAGGGATATAGAAGAGGCGGAAATAGCGCGAAAATTCGACATCATTTTTGTCTGCGGGGTATTCAACTTTAGAATTGCGGGGATTGAGGAATCCATGAAAAATGTTTTGAGAAAACTTTCAGGTATCTGTGAAGAGACCCTCCACGCGAATTTTCTCACATACTATGTGCCCCGGAGAAATGTGGAATTATTTTATGTAAGGCCTGAAGAGATACTGCAATTCGCTATTGCCGAGCTTTCGGGTTCAGTGATATTGAGACATTTCAAGGAGGATATTTTTCTGTCTATCTTAATGAAGGCTTAAATTGATTACATATTCGGAGATATTTTATAATTTAAAAGTATAAGGTCATCTTCCCGAAGATGAGAAGACTGGATTTGTCGGTAGAGTACAAATAATCCCTGTTGAAAGGAGGTGAATTCATTGAAAAAGGCATTAGCGATTATTTTCTCTATCTCCCTCATTCTTTGCTTTGCCGGACTGTCCTTTGCGCGTATGGGCGGCATGCACAGGGCGATGGAGGAGATGGGGTTCAAAGAGACTGCAGGTGTTATCGAAGCAGTTGATCTGAAAGAAAAAACGATCACCGTTAAAGGTATGAGCGGCTCGGTCACAGCTACTTGTGACGACAAGACAGTGTTTAAAATGGGTGATGAGAATAAAACTCTTGCTGATGTGAAGGTCGGCGACAAGGTCACCATGACTTTCGATATGGGCGAGGGCAAGAATTTGGCAAAGACTGTTGTTATCAGCCTTCCTCCGAGTGCAACGCCTGCAGAGAAAAAAGCGGAGCCCCAAAAACCTCAAGAGAAACAGTAGCTTATTAATAGCGCTGCGGAGTTGGTCAAAAAAAGCGGGACAGTTTGACTGTCCCGCTTTTTTGATCTATCTCGTAAAGTTCTTAATGACCGGCAATGGAACTGTGGCCGTGCTCTTCTCCATGACCGTTTCCGTGTTCTTCATGTTCTTCTTCATAACCCGTAAACATTGCAATAATATGCGCCCATGTCGTATGACCCAGAGTTGCAAGGTAGAAATGTACGATGATAAAGGCGCTGAAGAATATGAAAAGAAGCACATGGATCATATCCGCGATCTGAATGCCGCCGATGATATTAACGTATGTGCCGAAGAGATGGGGGTCCCAGAGGAGCAGACCCGTAATAATCTGCACCGGTATGAGTGCCGCCATTATCATAAGATAAGACACCTGCTGCATGGGGTTGAATTTATTGTCCGGCGTCGAATGATGAGGATTCTCATCTCCTACCATTATACCCCACCCGTAAAACTTCGCCTGACGCAAAGCCTTCTTGGTAAACTCTATCGGATGGTGAAGAGGTGGGATATATATTTTTATATTGAGTGTAAAAAGGTAATACAGCAGCCAGATGAAGTAATTCGCCAGGAGGATAAATCCCAGCCAGCTGTGTATTTTGACTGCGGTATCAAAAGAAACCAGGTGCAGAATATTGCCGAACCTGATCTGGGCGCCCGTAACAATCAGAATGATAAAACCCAGCGCATTTACCCAATGCCAGAACCGTATGGGCAGCGGATGAAGATATATCTTTTTCATTATTTCTTACCTCCCTTCCCCATCTTTCTCAATGACCTGAGGGGTGAAGTTATGATTCTTAAGCTCAAGTGCCCTATTGGCACAGCGATGCCGCCAATCAGCGCAATTATAAAGAGGATGTCAAAGAGCTTTATGTTTGTGCTGCCGAGGGCATAAAATTTACTCGCCGGAAGTATAGTATATATAGAATTAAGCACATCCTTTTGTGCTTTCAGCAGTGCGGGCTTTCCTTCATCCCTTTTAATCACGATAAAGACGTCTTTAAAGAAACCGGCATCGGGATGGTGGCAATTAGCGCAGTCCTTCGTTGCTTCTGCCTTGCCCCCGATCAGATGAGCTTCCGTCGCCTTTTGTACGTCCATCTTTCCCATAAAGACCGTCGTTGTACCCTTCTTATACAACCGGGCGAATAAATCCCACATCTCTTTTGCATCGATAATTCCGTCGCCGTTCCGGTCTATCTTGGTCGCCAACCCCTTGGAATCCGTCTCTAAAATCTCCATCAAATCCTTTTCGGAGAGGGGCTTCCCCTTGCTCCTGTCGTAAAGACTGAGATAGATGGCTCGTTCGGCGCCGGGAGAATGGCACGCTGCACAAGAGACAACATCAAAATGGGTATCTGCAAAAGAAGGCAGCGTCAGCGGAGGATTCGAGAGCCACTTCTTATGGAGTTTTCCCATGTCCGTGTGGCACTTGAGACAGCCTTCCTTTATCTTCGTCGTCATAGCGGTCGATTTAACATCATGTGCGTTGTGGCAGGATGAACAGGTAGGGGCTTTCTGATTGCCTTCATTCCAAGCTTTGCCGTGCATGCTCGCCTCGTATGAAGCGTTCATATCACTGTGGCACCTGTTGCAGGATGTTATCCCGATATTTCTGTCCTTCTGGACGCTCGCCACCGAATGATCTCCGTGGCAGTCCGTGCAGGCGGGAGCCTTGGAATTCCCGCCTTTAAGCTGGTCGAGATGAACACTTTCCGCATATTGCTTGTATACTTTTTCATGGCATCTCCAGCAATTCTCCGCTGCTGCTATGGAATAAGCTCTTCTGCTGTTGAACGACCTCATGGGATGTTCCGTCATCGAAAATCCCTTGTGACAATCAATACATTTAAGAGCTCCGTGCACAGAATTTCTTACAAGCACTTCATTCACGGTAACAGAGAGGGTTTCTCCGTCCTTCAATGACATATTGAGCTTTCTGCTGTGGCAGGCCATGCAGTACTGATTTTCCTTTACCCCGGTCTTTTGCACGGCTGTTGCCATAATATAATGAGAACCGTGGCATTCAATGCAAGTACCCTTTGCGGCCAGCGCACTGTGGATCGGCAGTCTCTTTCTGAATTGCTCCGCAGTGTGGCAATTCGAACAATTCCTGGACAGATTGGCTGCATACTCCTTTTTACTCTTTATCTTTTTGACCACCGGATGGTTGTCCATAGTGATATCCTGATGGCATCCGGAGCATCCTGTCTTGCCGTGAACAGACTTCGCAAATTCACTGCCGTTTATATAGAGGGAAAGAATTTCCTTGTTCGTTAGTTTAATGTTCAGGGTTTTATCTGAGTGGCATGCAAGGCATAATTTAATATCTGCTGAAGGAGCACCTTTGGCTGCAGTGGCGTATATGGGGAACATCATGAAGGCAATAAACAAAAAAATTGACAGGATTTTTTTAGTATACATAACCCCCCCTGTAAAATTAATCGAAATTTATGACCGTAAATTTATAGCATATCTCATCATATAATGCAAGCAGGAATTATTTCTCTCAAACAGGCTGTTCACCTCATTTTTCAGGAGAAATCTTCAACGACGAGAAGGCCGATCTGTCCGGTACAAATCGGGAATAGGACGGCGCCGCATCATTCTCTATTTGACAAATTTGTGCATCTTTATATAGCTTATATCGGAACGCAGCCGGTATCGAAAAGACCACTTACCTGTGCAGCTTTGTAGCCGTAATTCATTTTGTCTTTGTAAAGATAAAAAAATTTTAAATACATGGAAATAATACGCATACCGGGAATCATGCGGGATACGGCAGACAGCCATATCCTGCGGGGGAAAACTATTGGTTTTGTCCCCACAATGGGATCTCTCCATGAAGGTCATATGAGCCTGGTCAGGAGGGCAAGGATGGAGAATGATATAACTGTGGTGAGCATCTTTGTCAATCCTGCCCAATTCGGCCCGATGGAGGATTTCAAGAAATATCCGAGGGACATCGAAGGCGACACCGGTAAACTTCTCAAAGAAGAAGTGGATATCCTTTTCATGCCCGATATTTCCCTGATGTACCCTGAAGGTTTTCTGACCCATGTAGAAGTGGAGAAGATTTCAGAGAGGCTATGCGGAGCGTTCAGGCCGGGTCATTTCAGAGGTGTTGCAACAGTCGTAACAAAGCTTTTCCATATTGTGAAACCTTCAAGGGCTTACTTTGGACAGAAGGATTTTCAGCAGACGGTCGTTATAAGACGTATGGTTAAAGACCTTGATATGGACATCGATGTCATTGTGTGTCCCACAATACGGGAACGGGACGGTCTCGCCATGAGTACCAGGAATGCCTATCTCGATCAAGGACAGAGAGAGGCTTCTTCCGTCATCTACAGGTGTCTTACAGGGGCCTCGGAACTGATAAGATCTGGTATAATAAATGTGAATCAGATTGAAAAGATTTTGAGGGGGAAAATATTACAGGAGCCGGCTGTCTCAGGCATTGATTATGCCGGAGTATTTGACCCGGACACCCTTGAAGAGGTTCCAGAGATAAGAGGGGATATATTGCTGGCTGTGGCTGTGAAGATAGGCGATACCAGGCTCATTGATAATATCCTGGTAAATGTGAAGAAAGAGAGGTAATCCGGATGCTCCAGAGAGTGCATGTACAGATACTTGATAATCCTACGGATAGCGTCCTCTTTGATGATAATACCACTGAAGTTTCGGGGACTAACAGGATCCTTACCGATGAACTTTCCCATGAGATGAATTATTTTTATCCCTCCGTTGTGTTTGTCGAATATGTCGATCTCTTCATGGATGGAGAGGAGGAGTTTGAGGATATAAAAGAACTTTTGAGGATGGGTGCTCTCAATACACCTGTTGTTTTGATAAACGGGGTGCTCAAGATCCACGGAGGCATCCCCGCCTCCGTTATTAAAAGGGAAGTGGAGAAACTCCTTTCTTCAGGGCCGGTACATTAACCCGAAAAATGCGGTTGATCTCAGATTCAGGCGGGCATAGTGACATAACAATCTTGGCAATGTAGAATTTGGGCTTTCTACACCATATATTTCTTCTGAATAAAAATAACCAGGCGGCCTTGATATCTGACCGCGCACAAATGAGCTGCCGTCAAGAACAGGTCCAAAGAATTCTTTATCGACGTTTTTTGTTCAATAAAGCGGAAACGGTCGGGAACAGGCTTATATCGGTATGGGGGAGGAAAAGGGCGGACATGTATTCGTCCATAAACCTCCTGGATACGGACAACTCGATATTTGTCATCTTCAGCGCGATTTCTTCCGCCTCTTCCCTCATTTTATCCGAGAGGAGGCAGAGATAGGCCCCTGCGATGGAGGTGTTGCCGAGGAATACGAATTTTTCTTTCGATATATCGGGCAGCATGCCTATGGTTATCGCCTTTTCAACGTTCAGATAGTTCCCGAACCCTCCGGCAATATAAGCGCGTTCTATATCGTCGAGGGTAAGCCCGACCTTTTTTAAGAGTAGTGAAATCCCGGCATAGATAGCTGCCTTCGCCCTCATGATATTTTCGATATCAACCTCCGTGAGGACGATTTCTCTCCGGTCGTCGCTGTAGAACAGGAACTCGGGACCTTCGAAGCCGTCTCTTACCCTGTTTGTTTTTGTCTCTCTCACGAGCCTGCCCTTCCGGTCGATAACTCCGGTTAGAAACATTTCGGTTATGGCGTCGATCATGCCCGATCCGCATATGCCGATCGGCTTGACGCCCCCTAATACCCCGAGTGTCGGTTCAAACGTTTGCGGATCAATACTGACGGATTCTACGGCGCCTTCAGTTGCCCTCATGCCGTGTTTTATGCCGCTGCCCTCAAAACATGGCCCTGCGGAACATGCAGTGGTCACAAGCCATTCTTTATTCCCTATTACGATCTCTCCGTTTGTTCCGATGTCCATGAAGAGTGCCGTCTCGCTCTTTCTATGCATCTTTGAAGCAAGGACACCTGCTACGATATCGCCGCCGACATAGCTCGCAACACAAGGGACCGTATATACAGGCGCCTGTCCGTTGACATTCAGACGGGCGGTGTGAGCTTTCCATAACGGGAAAGTGTTCAGTGTCGGCGTATAAGGCTCTTCTCTGATATATGACGGATCAAGTCCCCAGAAAAGATGGGACATTGTCGTATTCCCGGAAATGACAACAGACCCGAGATCTTCGGCTGTAAGGGAGTGCCTCTCCATTACAGGGGCGAGAAGATCATTGATATCGGTGACAACCGCATCTCTCAGTTCCTTAAGCCCGCTGCCCTCCGTAGCAAATATAATCCTTGTGATGACGTCATCTCCGTGCCGTATCTGTGAATTGTAAGTAGAGCCGACATCGGTGAGTTTTCCATCCGCGAGACTTACGAGATATACAACTACCGTGGTCGTCCCGATATCCACTGCTATACCGTATCTTTCCTTTCTATGCGGCGGAGACAGAAAAGCAGCCTCTGCACCATCCGTGTATCCGAGTTCGACTTTCCAACCGGCCTCCCTGAGCGATTTGGCCAAAGGCGAAACGAACCCATGAGAATACCTTATTTCTTTTAACCCCTTTTCTTCTGCTGCCCTCTTAAGACGTTCAAGATCGGATGTATTATTGTCTATTGTGGGGGGAGGAATGTTTAGAGGAAGCCATTTCACGAGCGGGGATATCTTACCGTCCAAAGACCGGAAGAGTTCAAAGAGGTCGCCGGACCTCGAAATTTCTATTACATCTCCTACCGCGAGTCTTGACTCCTTCGGGATATCGACGACAAGATCAGACTCCGGAAATGTCCGGCATGCCAGCACAATGCCTTTTTCAATCTCAGCAGGTGCAAGTTTGCCTTTGGATTCGGTCGTATACTTCCCCTCGAACACCTTGACGCGACACTTTCCGCATATCCCCTTTCCACCGCATGAGGCGACGAGGTACACGTTCTGTCTTTTTAACGCCTGAAGGAGATTTTCTCCTTCCATGACATCGAGCGTCTTTCCTGTGGGTAACCTGATATACATTTTTATGCCTTTATTCTATCATAAAAAAATATACGCGCTTATTGATGGTTATCCATAAATTTAAAGATATTTTTGCTATAATGGAATTAATTTTAACTCAGGAAAGGGGGCTCAGGGAGGAACTGCAGCAGGCGGTTCCGTGTGCAGATTAATTTTACAGGTGCATGAAGAGGGTTTAAAAGTATAAACATAAAACAAAGGGGGAAAAAATGGCGACAAAAAAAACAGCAGCTAAAACCAGGACAGCGACCAAAACGAATAAAACTCCGGCCAAAAAAACGGCACCAAAAAGTGTAAAAAAGACAAAGACTGTAAAGAAAGGCGCCAAGTATGCCTGTGAGGTATGTGGTTTGGCCGTATCCGTGGACAATGTCTGCGGCTGCGTCGAAAGCTGCGATCTGATCTGCTGCGGCCGTCAGATGAAGTCAAAAAAATAATTGCATTGTATCGGGGGTCGGGACTGAATTTATGCTGATCGTTCAGAAATATGGCGGTACATCTGTCGGCAATATTGAAAGAATCAGGGCGGTTGCCGAACGTGTTGTTCAAACTAAAAAGCATGGGCATGATGTTGTCGTAACCGTTTCTGCGATGTCGGGAGAGACGGACAAGTTGATCGGACTGGCAAACAAAGTATCTCCGAATCCCGAAGGACGGGAGATGGACCTTCTGCTTTCATCGGGCGAGCGCATCAGCGCTTCTCTCACGGCAATTGCGATAAACGAGTTGGGCTTTAAAGCAATGTCTTTCACCGGCAGACAGGTCGGGATAATTACCGATGAGACCCATACAAAAGCAAAGATCGAAAGGATAACCGGGGAGCGGGTGAAGAAGGCCCTGGCCAGGGGGATCGTCCCGGTCATTGCCGGTTTTCAGGGGATAACAGAGGCTTCTGAAGTTACGACCCTCGGCAGGGGCGGGTCTGATTTAACGGCAGTGGCGGTTGCGGCAGCGCTCAATGCAGATCTCTGCGAGATCTATACGGATGTCGACGGGGTTTATACCACGGACCCGAATGTCGTGCCTGAGGCGAAAAAACTCGATAAGATCTCCTATGAAGAAATGCTTGAATTTGCAAGTCTCGGCGCGAAGGTCCTCCAGACAAGATCCGTCGAATTCGCGAAGAAATATGACGTCCCCGTTGTTGTAAGATCAAGTTTCAACGATAATCCCGGTACGCTCGTTGTCAAGGAGGATAAAGACATGGAAAAAGTCATGGTATCAGGCGTTGCTTACGACAAAAATCAGGCGAAAATAACCGTAACAGCTGTTCCTGACAAGCCGGGGGTGGCGGCAAAACTTTTTAACACAATCGCCGGCGCCGGTATCGTTGTGGACATGATCGTGCAGAATATCGGCAGCAACGGAAAGGCCACGGATATTTCCTTTACGGTGCCGAAATCAGACAGTAAAAAGGCTCTTAAGATCGCCGGAGACATTGCCTCGGAACTTGGAGCGCAGGACGTCAAGCTGAGGGACGACATCTCAAAAGTTTCGATAATCGGCGTCGGCATGAGGACCCATTCAGGAGTGGCGGCAAAGATGTTCGATACGCTGGCGAAACACGGCATCAACATTATAATGATCAGTACATCCGAGATAAAGGTCTCCTGTATTATTGATTCGAAATATACCGAACTTGCGGTCAGGGTGTTGCATGATGCATTTGAACTGGGAGAAACAAAGAAGGCAAAGGTAAAACAGAAGCGTAAGAAAGCGTAAGTAAGAGGCCTGAAGAATTATGCGGCGGATAGAAATATATGATACGACATTGAGGGACGGCGCACAGACGGAAGATATCTCTTTTTCCGTGGAGGATAAGCTGCGTATTACCGAAAAGCTTGATGAGCTCGGTGTGCATTATATCGAAGGCGGCTGGCCCGGTTCCAACCCAAAGGATATCGAATATTTTAAAAGAGCGAAGAAATTAAAACTCAAGAATTCCCGGCTTGTAGCCTTCGGGAGCACACACAGGCCGAATCACAAGGTCCAGGAAGATGCCCTGATAAAGGCGCTCCTCGATTCGCGGGTAAGGCTTATTACTATCTTCGGAAAGTCATGGGATTTCCACGTGAAGGAGGCGCTGAAGATATCGCTCAACGAAAACCTTGATCTGATCTATGACACTATTTCCTATCTCAAAAAAAATGCCGAGACGGTTTTCTATGACGCCGAACATTTTTTTGATGGTTACAAGGACAATCCGAAATATGCCGTAAAGTGCCTTAAGGCCGCTCAGGAGGCCGGCGCCGATTGTCTCGTGCTCTGCGACACGAACGGGGGCACACTTCCTGACGATGTGCGGAGGATTATCGGTGGGATAAAGACGGCTGTGAGCATACCCCTCGGCATTCACGCCCATAACGATTCAGAATGCGCAGTCGCAAATTCGATAGTCTCGGTCGAAACCGGCGTATCCCACGTGCAGGGTACAATCAACGGACTTGGCGAGCGGTGCGGGAATGCAAACCTCTGCTCGATCATCCCCAATCTGCAGATCAAACTCGGAATGAAATGCGTCGGTGACCAGCAATTGAGGCTACTCAGGGATGCATCGAGGTTCGTGAATGAGATAGCCAATCTCAGGCATTTCAAGAGGCAGCCTTTTGTGGGAGACAGCGCTTTCGCACATAAGGCCGGTATGCATGTCAGTGCGGTGAGGAAAAGGCCGGAGACATATGAACACGTGCGGCCGGATCTCGTCGGGAATTCCCAGAGGGTCCTCATATCGGATCTCGCGGGCAAGAGCAATATATTAAGAAAGGCGGAGGAATTCGGTATCTCTCTCGATCCGGATTCCCCCCAGCTGCAGGACATCGTCACAACATTAAAGAACCTTGAAAACGAGGGCTTTCAGTTCGAGGGCGCCGAGGCGTCCTTTGAGCTCCTGATGAAAAAAGCCCTCGGTCTGCACAAGAGATTTTTCAACCTGATAGGCTTCAGAGTTATTGTCGAAAAGAGAAAAGAGGGAGAGGAATCGTCGAGTGAGGCGACGATTATGGTAAAGGTTGGAGGTCGCATCGAGCATACGGCTGCTACAGGAAACGGCGCTGTCAATGCTATTGACAATGCCCTTAGAAAGGCCCTCGATAAGTTCTACCCGGAGTTAAAAGACGTGAAGCTCCATGACTATAAAGTCCGTGTTCTTACAGCTGGGAAGGGCACTTCTGCAAAGGTCAGGGTGCTTATAGAGTCAGGGGATGAGGAGAGACGGTGGGGCACGGTCGGGGTTTCGGAAAACATTATCGAGGCGTCCTATCAGGCGCTCGTTGACAGCATAGAATACAAACTCCTCAAAGAGGAACGATAGTATACCCCTTATCTCGCTGACGGACGAGTATCTTTACATATGCCATCCTTAGTAAAATATATGCGTGATACAAGTCAGTAATCTTTCCAAGGCATACGGCACACAAGTCATATTCGACAACGCCGGTTTTACTGTGAACGCCGGTGAACGAATAGGGCTTGTGGGAAGGAACGGTCACGGGAAGACCACACTCATCAGGATGATCACCGGCGAGGAAAAGCCTGACGCGGGCGTGATCAGCATTCCCAACGGTTATTCAGTCGGCCACCTTTCCCAGCACCTTCAGTTCAGCGAAGATTCGGCTCTTAAGGAGGCGTGTCTCGGCCTTGAACCCTCTGATGACGGAAGGGATGAATCATATAGAGTGGAGACGGTCCTGATGGGCCTCGGTTTTTCGATGCAGGATTTTCCACGGCGTCCCCTTGAACTGTCCGGAGGATACCAGGTACGCTTGAACCTCGCCAAATTGCTCGTCTCGGGAGCGGACCTGCTTCTTCTCGATGAACCTACAAACTATCTCGATATCGTCTCAATACGCTGGCTTACGAAGTTCCTGAATGGCTGGCGGGGGGAACTTATACTGATCACCCATGACAGGGATTTTATGGACGGCGTGACGACCCATACCCTTGGCATCCACCGCTGTAAGATGCGGAAGATAGAAGGGCCCACCCAAAAGCTCTACCAGCAGATTCTGATGGAAGAGGAAGTCTACGAGCAGACGAGGATAAACGATGAGAAGAGGCGCAAGGAGGTCGAGCAGTTCATAAACAGGTTCAGGGCGCAGGCCACGCGTGCGCGTGCGGTGCAGTCCAAGATAAAGGCCCTGCGGAGAAAAGACAGGCTCGAAAAGATATCCGGGACCAAGGAACTGGAGTTCGAATTCGTTCCGTCGCCTTTCACAGGGAAATGGCCCATCGATGCGAAGGACATCTGTTTTTCATTTAATACTGATAATACTGGAGGCCCGCCTCTTATAGACGGTTTGAGCTTGGCTGTCGGCAAAAGAGACAGGATAGCGGTCATCGGGAAAAACGGGAAGGGAAAGACGACTCTTTTGAACCTTTTAGCCGGAGAGCTGCTGCCGCTGTCGGGCAATGTGATCCATCACCCTCATTTAAGACTTGCATATTTCGGCCAGAACAACGTCCGGAGGCTCGACCCGGAAAAGACAGTGGAAGATGAGATCATAGATGTACACCCCGATCATAACAGAAACGCTGCGAGGAACATTTGCGGCGTTATGATGTTTGAAGGAGACTGTGCGCTCAAGAAGGTGAGCGTGCTTTCAGGAGGGGAAAAAAGCCGGGTGCTTTTAGGCAAGCTTATAGCCGGCCCGTCGAACCTGTTATTGCTGGACGAGCCGACAAATCATCTCGATATGGAATCTGTCGATTCACTGCTGGAAGCGATAGACGCCTTTGAAGGCGCCGTTGTTATCGTCACCCACAGCGAGATGATCCTGCATGCAATAGCAGCAAGGCTTATAGTTTTCGATGATGCGAGTGTGAGAGTTTTTGAAGGAACATATCAGGACTTTCTCGACAGAGGCGGTTGGAAAGACGAGGGTGCTGCAGCGGTACGAACCGGGCGGAATTCCGGGCAAAGAGGCAGCGGCGCGAACAGAAAGGATTTGAGGAGGATCAAGGCCGAATTGATCAACGGCCGCTCCAGAATTTTAGCGCCCCTTCAGTCAAGGATCTGCGAAGTGGAAGAGACGATTACGCAGTTTGAACAGGGGATTGAGCAGGACACGCAGGCGCTCATTGACGCTTCCACAAAAGGGGACGGAGAATCCATCAAGCGTCTGTCCAGATCGATCCACGAGCTGAGAGAAAAAATCGACATCCTCTTCGACGAGCTTGAAAATCTTACCGGTGAACTCGATGCGAAATCACGGGAGTTCGAGGAAAGGCTTGAGGCACTGAAGGCAGCGGCCGGTTAAAAATTAAAGGTGGTATTTAAAAATCAATTTAGGTTATAATTAGTAGGCTTTTAGAGTTGTAAACTAAGAAACTCTCAGATGCTTTGAAAGCTCTGAGGGTTTTTATTTTATAAAAGGGGATGCAATGGGTAAAAAAATTTATGTTGCGAACATTTCGTTTACCGCAACGGAACAGGATATCAGGGACCTCTTCTCGGAATATGGAGAGGTTATATCTGTAAAGATAATAGCCGACAAATTTACAGGACAGTCCAAAGGGTTTGGCTTTGTCGAGATGGAATCCGATAGCGATGCAAAGAAAACGATTTCGGAGTTGAATGGTAAACCCTTTATGGGGAAGACACTTGCTGTAGCTGAGGCGAGGCCCCAACAACCGAAAACAGGCTTTCAGGATAGAAAGGGCGGCTTCGGCGGGGACAGAGGGCCGGGGAAGGGCAGGAGATAGCTGTTATGGAGATCAGAGTTCACGGCAATGATATTGAAAAGGCTTTAAAGAGCCTAAAACGCGAACTTCAGAAGGAGAGTCTTTTCAAGGAGATAAAGCAAAGAAGTTATTATGAAAAACCTTCCGAGAAGGAGAAACGGAAACAAAGAGAGGCGAGAAAGACAAGGAGCAAAGCTTTACGGTTCAAGAGAACTATTTAGGCAGTGAAGAAATAAAAACCGGTCTTTTCAAGAATACCCCTAAGAATAGAAAGATTACCTTTCTTATTTTCTGATTTCCATGCAAAGGTTTTTCAATTAACCCAAAAAGCTACAGTAATAATTAACCCATAAAAATATTTCTTTTTTAAACCAGGAGCACAAAGAGAAGGATGAAAAAAATGAATTTTGAAGATTTTAATCTGAGCAAAGAGACAATGAAGTCCATATCGGAAATAGGATTTGAGGAGCCGACGCCTATCCAGGTCTCTACTATACCGCTCATACTGGGCGGACGTGATATAGTGGGACAGGCGCAGACAGGCACGGGAAAGACCGCTGCCTTTGGTATCCCAATTGCGGAAAGATACCATAAGGGAAGGAAACCCTTTGCCGTTATATTGGAGCCGACGAGGGAATTGGCGGTCCAGGTCGCACAGGAGATTTATAAGATAGGCAAGTACAAAAAAATCAGCGTGCTGCCTGTTTACGGCGGCACATCCATTGAGCGGCAAATAAAAGCTTTGCAGCGCGGTGTCAACGTCGTTGTTGGAACGCCGGGTCGCGTATTAGACCTTTTAAGACGAAAAATGCTTTCTCTTTCGGAAATAGAGATGGCGATTCTTGACGAAGCGGATGAGATGCTCGATATGGGATTTATTGATGACATCGAAACAATACTCAAATCGACACCCTCGGAAAGGCAGACCCTTTTGTTTTCAGCCACAATCCCGCAGGTGATCATGAACATTGCCAGGCGGTACATGAAGGGACCCGAGAAGATACTTGCCAACGCAAAGGATGTGGTCATCCCGAATATAAGGCAGATATTTTATGAGGTCGGGCAGGAAAATAAGATTAACGCCCTTTCAAGACTTCTTGATGTGGAAGACCCGCAGCTTGCCATTGTCTTCTGCCATACGAAAAGAGAGGTCGACGATGTGTCCATGAGGCTCAGCGAGTCGGGCTACAATGCCGGCGCCATT
Source organism: Thermodesulfovibrionales bacterium (assembly GCA_963716185.1). Lineage (GTDB taxonomy): Bacteria > Nitrospirota > Thermodesulfovibrionia > Thermodesulfovibrionales > SM23-35 > CAVZMO01. Next base: position 597,722 of record OY970295.1, on the reverse strand, counting down.
CATGGCGATTATACCCAGGCGAGAAGGGACGACGTCATGAAGAAATTCAAAGGAGGTACGCTGGACATACTCGTCGCGACTGATGTTGCTGCAAGGGGACTTGATATAAAGGATGTGACGCACGTAATCAACTACGGTATTCCACAGAACCCCGACAGCTATGTTCACAGGATCGGCAGGACAGGAAGGGCCGGCAAGACTGGAATAGCGATAACCCTTATTACTCCGAGGGAATACAAGCATTTGCGACTGATAGAAAAAACCGCGAGGACAACAATTGACAAAAAGAGCTTGCCCTCTCCGGCGGATGTTGTGAGGGCGAGAGAAAGCAATATTATCAAGGATATCATGGGTATTATCAGGGAGAACCGCCACGCCGGATATCTCCATACGGTTAAAGAGTTATCTAATACCTATGAATCCGGCGATATTGCAGCCGCAGCGCTGTGCGCTGCGTTCGGACAGGTGAGGGAAAAACCCGTAGAAGAAAATTACAGGAATAACGGCCTTGCTGATTCATTTGCGTCCTCCGCCGGGAAGAAAGATAAGACAAGGACGCGCGCAGCCGCAAAATGGAATGCATCAAAAAAGCATATCCCCTTTGACAGGAACAAAAAAAATCGGAGCAGTCGGCGCACTAATTTTCAAAAAGTTTTTTAAGCCTGCAACTCTTCATAATTTTGCCGCCTGGCGTTCTCATCCTGACCTTTATTATTCATAGATTAGTGGTGAACACGGCGGATACACTATTTGAGCTCATTTTCGGGCTATCGCCCTACGAGGTAAATTCTGTTCCGATAAATCTTCACAGAAACGGATAGTGAGCGCGTTCGGAATTAGCGAGCGAATATGATAAAGAAAGAACTCCTTACGTTAAGAATCCTGCGGTCTTTGCAGCAGGGTTCTTCATTTAAAGCCCGCTCAAACACTGTATCCGCCGTTACGATTACTGAGAAGTGCATAAGTAGATAAACAATTTCCTAAAAATCTATTTACTAATGAGAACATTAATAAAGCCTCTTGTCGTCATTCCGGCTTGTCCGGAATCTTTCTTGCAAATAACCTCTGCAACCCTGCACTGAAGAAGGATTCCGGACAAGCCGGAATGACAGAAGTCGGCCAAGGTTCTTTATCCATAAATGTGGCTATACCTATGAACTCCTTAGTAAATAAATTTTTGAGCAATGTCTGTATTTTTCAGGTTAAGCTATACGGTATAAGATATTATTTAGGACAGGAATTTGAATGCCATGTTCGTGGAAATGAAAGGACAAATAGAAAGGATCACTTATTACAATGAAGAAAACGGCTATACGATTGCGAAAGTAAAAGTAGCCGATAAGCATGAGTTGGTCACGGTGGTCGGTAATCTTCTTTCGGTAAACCCCGGTGAAGTATTAAAATTAAAAGGTGAATGGCATTCCCATCCCAAGTTCGGTGAGCAGTTCAGGATAATATCCTACGAATCAATAGTCCCTGCCACAGTCAAAGGAATAGAAAAATATCTCGGCTCAGGACTGATCAAAGGCATTGGTCCAATAATGGCGAAAAGGCTTGTGTCCGAATTCGGCCCGGATACGCTTAACGTGATTGAAACAGATATTAAGCGTCTGCGCGAGGTCGAGGGCATCGGGCTCAAGAGGATTGAGATGATACGGAACGCATGGGATGACCAAAAGGAGATAAGGGAGGTGATGGTGTTTCTTCAGGACAAAGGGGTCAGCCCGGTTTATGGGGCCAAGATTTTCAAGCAATACGGTAAAGAATCCATCAGGGTGGTCCGGGGAAACCCTTACAGGCTTGCGGCCGATATTTTCGGAATAGGGTTTATCACGGCGGACAAGATAGCCGAAAACCTCGGGATTGCCAAAGACTCCCAGGCCAGGGCCGAGGCCGGAATTCTCTATGTGCTCCATCAATTGTCGGATGACGGCCATGTCTATTATCCCTACGAGTCTCTGATAGAGGAGTGCAAAAAGATTCTTGGTGTTGATGAAGAAGTTGTAGTGAAAGCATTCGGTAAGATAGCTTTGGACAAAAAGATAATCATTGAAGACCTTAACAGGCAAGAGATCAAAGAAAATAACAAAGCCGTCTATCTGACAAACTTTTATGATTCAGAGGTCGGAATAGCGGGAAAACTTAAAACACTCATGGGGGCCCCGAAAACATTGATATCCTTTGACAGGAACAAGACCATCGAATGGGTACAGGGCGAGCTAAAGATAGACCTTGCTGAAAACCAGAAACGGGCTGTCAGAGAAGCTATCGATGAAAAAATTATTATAGTCACGGGCGGGCCGGGCACAGGTAAAACTACGATAATCAATTCAATCGTAAGAATATATAGAAAGTTTGGACAGAGGGTCCTTCTTGCGGCTCCCACGGGGAGAGCTGCAAAAAGGATGACCGAGGCTACCGGTTATGAGGCCAAGACTATTCACAGGCTGCTTGAGTTTAGTCCGAAAGAGGGGAGATTTAAGAGGGATGAGAACAACCTGCTGGAAGCTGAGTTGATTGTGGTAGATGAAACGTCCATGGTGGATACCTTGCTAATGTATCATTTATTGAAGGCCGTTCCGAAGGAGGCGACTTTAATCCTTGTGGGGGATATCGATCAGCTGCCCTCTGTAGGGGCGGGAAATGTTTTAAAGGACATTATCGATTCGGCGAAAATACCTACGGTAATACTTACAGATATATTCAGGCAGGCCGGAGAGAGCCTGATTGTCGCAAATGCCCACAGGATCAATGATGGCCAGATGCCGGTGTTCGGTAATCACGGAGATCATCACAGGGACTTCTATTTTTTTGAGATAGAGGAACCTGAAAAAGCATTGCAGAAGATCATTGAACTTTGCAGGGAAAAGATACCGGAGAAATTCGGTTATGACCCGGTCAATGACATACAGGTTTTGACGCCGATGCACAGAGGTATTGTTGGGGCCGCCAATCTCAATGCAGAGCTTCAGAAGCATTTAAACCCTTCGAAAGATGAGCTTGTGCGGGGCGGCAAAGTTCTGAAGGTCGGGGACAAGGTCATGCAGATCAGGAACAACTATGACAAAGAGGTCTTTAACGGCGACATCGGCAGGATTATGAGGATAAACAGAGAAGAGCAGGAAGTGACGGTAGACTATGACGGGAGATATATTCCATATGAGTATTCTGAACTCGATGAAATAATTATGGCTTATGCCGTATCAGTCCACAAATCTCAGGGAAGCGAATATCCTGTGATAGTCATGCCGGTCCTCACCCAGCACTATATGCTTTTACAGAGAAACCTTCTTTATACGGGCATAACAAGAGGGAAGGAATTGGTAATATTAGTCGGTACTAAAAAAGCCATAGCAATAGCGATAAGAAATAATAAACCGCAGAAAAGATATACCTTGCTAAGAGAGAGACTGACCTGTCTTACAGCGTAATCTTGCCGGATCGAAAGTGCAGGAGAGAAGATGTTCTGTAGGGGGGCTCCGCCCCGGCGGCCGCCTATCAGGCTGATTCGCCAGGGCGAAGGGGAGGGTGGTGCTAATCCATAAATTTTCTCCCGTCAGGGAGGGGATTTTTATGATGCCCTGAACCCGCTGTGAAGAATATCCACTGGCCTGGTTGAGGATTCGGGTGTGACAATCCGGATCTCCGATTCCAATATCCTCATGATTAAATCGAGTTCCAGGTATTCTTCTTTCAGTACAGGCCATGCCAACAATGTCTTAATAGCGTCTCTGAAAAACATCTTTTCCGTCAGTGACAGACGCTTTGCTTCCATTCTCCAGAACTTAACCGATCTCATATCGCCTCCGGTATGCTATCTATAACACTTCTATTGGGAGTCTAATAACGACTATCTATATGTCATTCCGGCTTGTCCGGAATCTTTCAGAAGGATTCCCGACTCCCGAAAGCCTTCGGGATTGCGGGAATGACAAGTTATTCACGGAATACCATAATTAGCTTAAATACCCCGTTCATAAAAATATGTAACGGGTATCACAATTTCATAAAAATGAGTTTTGCTGCACTCTTCATATGATAGTTTTGCTACAATAATGGCGAAAATTTCAAAAAGTTAAAATGTTTTGATGAATCAAACAATAATTTGAATAAAGACACTCTTCCAATAACTTACAGCCGTTATGCCCTGACACTCCTTTTAGCTGTCAACCTCCTTAATTATATAGACCGGCAGGTGCTCTATGCTGTTTTCCCTTTGATAAAGGCCGATCTGCGGCTGTCCGATACAGCGCTTGGCTTTCTGGGCAGTGTTTTCATGCTTTTTTATATGGTCTCCTCGCCTTTCCTCGGATGGCTGGGGGACCGGGTAAGCCGGACAAAAGTCGCTTCTTTGGGCCTTGTGATGTGGAGTTTTGCCACAACCCTTGCCGGCTTTGCAAAGGGATATTGGCCGCTTGCCGCGGCGCGTTCTGTTGTAGGCGTGGGGGAGGCAAGTTTCGGCACTGTGTCGCCGGCCCTTATTTCAGACTATTTCCCCAAGGAGAGGCGCGGCATGGTCCTTTCCTTTTTTTATCTTGCTATTCCGGTTGGAAGCGCCCTGGGCTATCTCCTCGGAGGTACTCTCGGGCAGGCCTTCAGCTGGCACGCCGCCTTTCTTATAGTCGGCACGCCGGGGCTGCTTCTATCCATCCCTATATTTCTTCTCCGTGAACCTCCCCGGGGCGGTAGAGAAGAAACAACAATAAAATATACCGGACAGGCATGGAAAAAATATGGTGTGTTGTTCACAAACCGGTCCTTTATCACCAATACCATGGCAATGGCTGCCATGACTTTTTCCATCGGTGGACTGGCGCAATGGGTGCCGACCTTTCTTTACCGCATCCACGGGCTGGATGTGGCGAGGGGAAATACTCTCTTCGGAATCATCACTGTTGCAGCGGGGATAACCGGCACCCTGAGCGGCGGGTGGCTCGGAGACCGTTTGCAAAAGAAGAGCGGCAAGGGATATTTGCTGGTCTCGGGCTGGGGGTTTTTGTTAGGGACGCCGATAACAATTTATGCCCTTGTTACCCCTTCAGTCCAGGGTTGCTTATCCGCGATGTTCTTTGCCGAATTCTTCCTGTTCCTGAACACCGGACCGCTCAACACAATTATTATTAATGTCACCAACCCGGGTATGCGGGCCATGGCTGTGGCCGTGAACATCTTCATTATCCATGCATTGGGAGATGCCGTTTCCCCGACCATACTCGGATGGCTTTCCGATCTATGGGGATTGAGGAAAGCGCTGCTGATCACCCCGGTTGCAATACTCCTGGCCGCCTTTTTTTCCTTTCTCTGCACAAAGTTCGTCGAAAAGGACAGTGTGTGGTAGAGGGTCTGCCGAAGAAAAAACAAATATGGCAGGAATGTACCTTGTCGCACATTGCCTGCCATATCCATATTTGATTTCGTTGCCTGACCGGCAACTTTAGCTCTTTCAGCTCTTTCACTTGTGGCATGCCTTAATGGGGTTTTCCTTCATTATCTTCTTGAGGTCGCCCCAGAAAGAAGCTTCTTTCACAAGTGCTTTGCTATTCAAAGGTTTTCTCATACATTTCACCTCCTTCCGTCAAATATTAGTTGCTTCTATTCATGTCCTGTCGATCATAGCTTCTATCTATAACTTAAAGATAACAGAGACTCCGGCGTTGTCAAGTCCTTTATGAAAAGTTTTTTCCATGGATCGGGTATCGGACAAAAGAGTTATCTATCGATATCTCTAAAATCATAGAAATTAACAATTTGATATATTGGTTGAATCTATATTAATTTTAAATATGAGTGCGCCTGATCAGAATGAACTCCATTTCGATAGGCGCATTTTTCTTCCCTATTTCAACTCCGCATATCATTTTTGCAAGTTATCTTGCCGGTTTTTTACGACATGGAGAACTTGAAGGGCCGCCCGGTCATATGCGGTCTCTGCCCGCACGGCTGCTGGGTCCGCGCCAGTGTGTCAGAAGGAAAGCTTGTTGGAGTTACGGCGGATTCACATTCACAGTATGGCAATCTGTGCGGACGGGGCAGGCTTGCCCCTCAGGTGGTTTACTCTGCTGACCGTATCAGGACTCCGCTAATGCGTAACGGCCCGAAAGGCGAGCAGGCTTTTAGAGAGGCCACATGGGATGAGGCCCTCGAAAAAATCGCAGGTGAATTTAAACGCATCAAAACCGCTTACAGCGCAGGCGCCGTGGCGAGTTATATGGGCGCGGGGACCCTTGAAGACGGTCTGTCGGAATTTTTCAAAAAGTTTCTTGGACCCTTTGGCTCTCCTAATGACATGGACTGCGGCTCGGTCTGTTACGTCTCATCACGCGTGATAGCGCCCGTTACGACCATGGGTATTGAGGGCGACAGCATCACCCCTGATTTTGAAAATTCGAAACTCATTGTCCTTTGGGGGGCTAATCCGTTCAAAGACGGTCTGCCTGATAAGATGCGGCGGATAAAACAGGCGCGGGCGCAGGGGGCCAAGTTGATAGTCATCGATCCCAGGCGCAACCGCCTGACGAGGGATGCGGACCACTGGATACCGGTAATACCCGGTACAGACGGCGCCCTCATTCTGGCGATAATCAATACAATTATCGTCCGCGGTTGGTATGACCGGGATTTTGTTGATCGCTGGACTTTTGGCTTCGACGAGCTCGCATCCTATGCTTCTGAATTTACGCCGGAGACCGCGGCCAAAGTGTGCGGCGTCGATGCGCAGACTATTGAATGGCTCGCTGCCACAATTGCGAGATCTTCAAGTGTTGCCATGGATTTCTACAGCGGCCTCGAATATGCTCCGAGCGGAGTGCAGAACACCCGGGCGTTATACTCGCTTCTGGCTCTTACCGGCAACCTCGACGTTGACGGCGGCCTCTATATACATGAGTATCCGCATAAACAATTTGATGAATACCGGGTCAATGGTCATCAGCCCGCGCTCGGCAGCAGGGAATACCCGCTTTTTTATGCATTGGCAGGCAGGGCGCATGTTTCCGGGCTGGCTGCTGCGGTATTGCACGATGACCCTTACCCTGTGCGCGGTTTGCTGATAGTCGGAGGCTCCCCGTATCGCTCTTATCCCGACCCGATAACATGGAGACGTGTTTATGAATCTCTCGACTTTATGGCGGTAGTTGACAGGTTTATGCCCGAGGAAGCGGCTTGGGCGGATGTCATTCTCCCCGCGGCAACATACTATGAGATTGAGTCCTACCATGTGTACCGTAATCATATGCGTTTGCGTCGCAAGGTTATAGAGCCGGTCGGGCAGGCCATGAACGATTCGCTCATTCTGTCCGCTCTTGCGCAAAGACTGGGCTATGGCGATTCATTCCCTCAGAGTGAGGAAGAGATCATAGAGCGGGCATTGGGAAACAACCCGAAATTGTGCAGGTATCCTGATGAAACCCCGGAAGTCATTGAAATGCCGCTTCCGGAGAGACGCACCAGGAAGTATGAGTCCGGCCATCTTCGCCATGACGGCAGGCCGGGGTTCCCGACCCCTACGGGAAAGTTTGAGTTCGCTTCAACTATGCTGGAAAGATATGGATATGGTACCCTGCCGGTATATAAAGACCCCCGCCCCGCCGGCATGGGCTGGACGGGTTCGCTTATGCTTACCACCGGCGCGAGGAGCAGGGCGAGATTCAATTCACAATATCTGGACCGCCCGGAACTCGCCGAAAGAAACAGGGCAGTTGTGGAGATCAATCCGGCGGACGCGGAACCGAGGAGTATTCAGAGCGGGGAGATTGTTGCCGTCCGGACATCGTGCGGTCAAATGTTGTTGGAAGCTCTTGTCACCGACGATATCTGCGCGGGTACGGTACACGTGCCCTACGGAGGGGGCGGCAGCAGGCAGGTTGGTCTATGGCCGCATGCAAACGTGAATTCAATAATCCCAGCTGAGTTAAAAGATCCTGTATCGGGATATCCTGTTTTCAAGGCGGTGATTTGTGAGGTCGTCTCCATAGAAGAAAAAAAGTGGGGCGAATCTTCTATGCTGTCTGCTGAACCTGTGCGGGTTTTGCAATAATCCTTTATTTTCAATATGTTGTAAATTTGCCCTTGCATTTTTCCTCAAAATTGGTTTTCATTAAAAGGGAAGACCGCAAAAAGAAAGGCTGAAGAATTTCTTCTTCAGCCTAAAAAATGTGTGTGCATGTGTTAAAGAAAACTTATTTCTTCTTTGCGGTCTTCTTTGCTGCCTTCTTCGCTGGAGCTTTTTTTGCCGGCATTGTCTGATCACCTCCTTTCACTTTACAGCACTGAAAATAATCCTCTAAAAAAACAACTTATATTATTCATATATCATTGATTTCATTTTGTCAATAAAAAAATCACTTTTTAGAACGATTGATGCTTTTTTGTAAACGATAAAATTTCCGTTCGGGTTTATATGAAGTGATCCATTTGCGCTCTGCGAGGATAAATATTGTTTCCTTTATTCAAACCGGGGAAGCATGACCGACTTCAGAACATCCGGATCCGGACTTTCTTCCAGGATGAGAATATGGGATTGTTCTGTCATCGGACAAACTGTTAGTATTAAATATTATGATTGCCAAGAGACAGCACACCCGCTATTTAATAAAGCTTCCTGTACAGATAGTCTCCGGTGAGCATGCGATAAGTGGAATTACCGTCAGAGTGTCCCGGAAAGGACTATTTGTCAGAGCACAGAAAAACTTTTCTGTTGGAACGCCGGTTGAGATAGCCCTGCATCTAACAGATATAATTTCCTGCAGGTTAAAAGGCATAGTCAAGTACGCAAGAAGCATCATCGAGTTCAGGCGGCATAATGGCATGGGCATTGAACTTACAGCAATGGACCGGAAATATCTGGAATTCATAACATCTGTTGAACACGAGAAGGCTTAACTATCCGCGGCAGTCTCGCCCAATTTGAATTTAGATTTCATCATTATATTCTGGAACTACACGGCAGGATAAAGTTTGCGCCACCTACAACTGCTCATCTTTCGATTAAGTCCGGAAATGAAAAGTTTTACGAGAAACAGTTGTAACCGTCACGAAAACTTGGTCAACAGAAGTTGCTCCACAAAACCTATAACACTCCCCACATCCTGAGGTGTGATCTTGTTCCAGTTCGCGTGCATTGCATAATCCCGTATCTTTGGCATTGCATCAAGGAGTGTTTTCTGTGCCCCACCGACAAGTCCCTTGGCCTTAAGTGCATTGACAACATCCTGCATAGACTTGTCAGACACTTCCAGTCCGTTTAAGAGAGCAAGGCGCTTGAGAGCATCCTCAAGTGAAGCACAGGCCAGAACAACAGCCACATCCTTAGCACCTTCAGTCAGCGCTATCTTAGATAGCGTCACAAAATCGCCGTAAATCTCACCCGAAATCAGAGCCTGCATCGAGAATGTATATCCGCCTTCGTAATCTGCCTTGGCTGCCCGAAAAATGCCCTTAAGCGCATCCACTCTCGATTTGTAGCCGTTGCACTTTTCGTAAGCAACACTGAAGTTCCCATAGTGAGATGAGGATTCCCCAAAAGCTACGCGCAGGATATGCTGAGCGCTATTAGCCCACTGCTGCCAAGATACCGTCTCGTAATATGGGGGGCCACCACCACTATCTCTTGTTTCGTGCAGTGCATTCATCTGGGCATCGAGCTCGGCGAAGCGCTTAAGAACTAATTTATCTCCAGTCATATTGTAGGGCCTCCTGGGGGCTAAAAAAAATTATGCAGTTTACGGTGCTGTGCGTAAATATTATCATCGTGAAAAATCATATCGCAGTGTTTCTAATTTCCTTTTCTTTCTGAATGATCTTAACAGCCAAATCTTCAAACGGTTTATAATATCGTGGGTCTTTTGTAGAATCTCTCAATTCATCTATATATTTTTTTATCTCCTCATTTTGCCACGCCAAAGAGATATAATGGCCGAACATCTCATCAATAAGTTCAAAATCAATTATTCCTTTTTTCTCATACCATGACATTAATTCAAAATAACCAAGATAGTCATCGAGTTGATAATCACTAAAGTCGCCATCATTTTGTTTTAATAAATTCCTTTTCTCCTCAATTAAAGTGATAATTTTCTGGTTAGTTTCCTTATCAAAAAATTCTCTGTTAAATTTTAGTACGAAGTCAGCATTCGCTTGCCCTCGCAAGGCTTTCAGTTGGATATATGCTATGAGAGTCAAAGCAACGGTAGCTATAAATAAGCCCATATTTATTATTTCACTTTTATAACTCGTCGATATCGAAACTGAAAGTGTCGTTGCGATTATGAAACAAACGGCAACAACATATGGCAATAGTTTTTTATGTACGTTTATTCGTGCCATTTTCTCTTCCACTCAAAGTCACTTTTTATATGGGGTATTGCTTCAACTAAAAATATACAATTCCTATTGAAATATACACCATTTTGATTTCTTTTAGAAGTGAGGCTTACAGGAAGGAGTGTTGCACAGATAGGGGCCTATTGAGTTGATAAATATTACGCCCCGGAGTAAACGGGGTATTTTTGCGAGGTGCACCTACACATAAACGTTTTTAGATAAGCCACGTTTTTATCACTTCCTTTATCTAACAAACGCTCTACAGAGTGATCGATAAACGCGGCCTCCAACCACAAGCAAACAGGACGGTATCGAGTGATGCAGCAACGATTACGGTAGGAAACATAGCGGAGGAGAATATGCTTGTCCATCCGGTTGTAACCTCCTGCTTGTCCTGATCGTCTTTTTGTTAAAGAGGATGAAGTCACAAATCAGGTTTTAGTGACCGCAGCTCTATCAAAATTTAAAAAACAGAATTGTTAGCAATGTGAGAGGCAAGTATGAACAAAATTCAGTCATTGTCATTTTGCGCCGATATGAAACAAAAATCAGTCCGGAAATCCATAAAACCCTTTGCCAATCCCATCGAACTCTTATTTCTTATCATTACATTGATATTCTTAGCAGAAGCAATTATTATGCTTTTGCTTCAGATGTTTCCAATTTTGCCGCGTCTTACGAAAATTGAGGGGGCATTGCTTGATGCGTTATTGCTGTCTGCCTTAACTTTCCCATTCTTTTATTTTTTTATGATAAAACCGGTGAGTTCACATATCACCGAATTCAAAAGGGCTGAAGAGGAACTGCAAAAGTCCAACGCCGCGATACAGGATCTGCACAATAACGCCCGTGAAGGAAGATATATAAATATTAAACTGCTAATTTTTTCTAAAAGGACAGCCGCAATATTCGCGCTTATATTACTATGCCTCATTGGATATGTAGATTATATAACGGGACACGAGTTGTCTTTATCAGTATTTTATTTATTGCCCATTTCAATTGTCGCATTGCATTTCAGTAGGCCCATAGGAATTTTTGCTGCTGTAATCAGCGCTATTGTAGAAACGCTCGTCAATATTTTAGCAGGCGGTTTTTATTATTCTCATCCACTGCTTCATTTTTGGAACATGTCGATTCTCCTGGTAATCTATATTGTTGTTGCCGCTCTGATATCCGTCTTAAGAGATACGTATAAGTTGGAGCGAGAGAAAGCGGTAGAGTTAGCACGTTCAAATGCAGATCTTAAGGCGTTCGCCCACGTCGTTTCCCATGACCTAAAGGAACCTTTACGGATAATTACAGGCTTTTTGGCGTTACTGGAGAAGCGTTATAAAGACAAACTCGATAAAAATGGCATGGAGTACATCAAGTTTACCGTCGATAGTGCTAAAAGAATGGATGAGCTTATTAAAGACATTTTGGAATATTCACAAGTCGGGACTAAAGATAAAGAATTTAAACGTGTAGATTGTTCATTAGTGTTGAGTAAGGCAATTTTCAATTTGCAGGTCGCCATTCAGGAAAGTGGGGCTGTAGTGACACATGACAACTTACCTACAGTAATGGCTGATTCCGCACTATTGACCAGTCTCTTCCAGAATCTATTAGGTAACGCAATAAAGTTCCACGGCGCTGAAGCTCCCAAGGTTTATATTTCGGCTGAAAGAAAAGAGGCCGCATGGGTTTTTTCGGTCAGTGATAATGGTATCGGAATAGACCCACAATTTCAAGAACAGATTTTTACTGCTTTCCGGCGTTTGCACACGAGAGATGAGTATCCCGGTAGCGGCGTGGGCCTTGCCACCTGCAAAAAAATTGTAGAGTATCACGGTGGAAGAATTTGGGTGAAGTCGGAGACCGGAACAGGCTCGACATTTTACTTCACAATTCCGGATAGGCACTGAGCTTTGTTATGAACTGTAACATAAAGAAATTTTCCACCTCTTCCTTGGAATCTATCGAAGATAGAAGAAATAGGAGGATTATGAATGTCTGAGAGGAATAATACGAAAAATATTTCAAAGCATATTTTGCCGACATCCGCAAATTTATTAGGATTGTGTTTTGTAATTCTTACTTTCATAAAAGTTTTAAAATTGGGCAATGAGACTATTATCGATGAGATGGTTGCAATGGCAATAGTCTTATTTTTTACTTCAAGTTTTTTCTCTTATACATCAATGCGATCCAATAGATGGGCCGAATTATGTGAAAAAATTGCGGACACAATTTTTCTTATCGGATTGTTCCTCCTGTCTGTAGGTTCGGTCTTGGTTGCATATGAGGTAATACGATAAGCAAGTAGACTATCTGAAGCCCAATAGTTATGCATCTTTCCGCCAGAAATAAACGCCCGTTGCAAATTCTCCAATCCGTTTGTTAGGAGCAGAAACACGCAGTTTAAAAGAATGTAAACTCTCGCGTGTTACTATGTGAACGCTTGCCCTCTATCGGGATCTTACAGGGCGTTTGTAACAGGAAGGACATCACGCAATGACAGATACATAAGAAGGAAGGGCGAAACATTCAGACTCGCCCCCTATAATATTTCTTATAAACTATTATTTGCTCTTTCTCTGTCGCCGCAAGAAATGAGAGAGAACTAAGAGGGGTTAGAAACCAAGGCCAAATGACACCCCATAAACATGCACTGTCTCGCCATGTACAAAGTCTACGTTATACTCCGGAGATATTGACCATTTGTTGCCGATTTCGAATTGATAAGCGAGCCCGGTACGGAAAAGAAAATTACTTTTGCTTTCTTTGGTTTCAACCCCTGGGGCAAGAATAAGTCGAAAGCCTTTATATGGATGAATGAACAATGATGGTGCAATAACCCATGAGTCAAAATCACCCGCAGTATATTCCACTAATCCACCCGCACCAAAGATTGCACTTAGACGACGTTCGTAATCTAACCCCACCGAGAAACCATTCTCATCTTTGTGGTGAGAACCTCCCAAGAAGAGACCCACATCATTACTGTTTTCGTGACCTTCTTCGTGGTGACCATCCGCAGATTCTTCCGATAGAGCTGGACCTGCAACAAATGTTATGAGCAACAAGCATAACGCCATACACGCTGTTGCCCTCAAAGGAATTTTGATTCTTCTAACTGTTTTCAATTTGCCTACCTCCTATGAAATACATATCCCCCGCGCTATTTTGTTGGAAGAAATTCGGATTTGTCAATATCATTTTCGATTTGTATTTGCCCCTTGAGAATGAAAAATATCAATTGTACTCAACAGCATTATACAAAGGTTCATATGTGCGTGGTCCAGGAAGGAGGCGAAAATTGCCGCCATACTCCTTTTGGCGCTTGCTTCGAATGATATTCATCATTCTTCGTCCTGTATCGAACTCCGCGTATTTGCAGGTGCACTGCACTATACTACTACCGCCTCCCAGTATAGGGTTATCTGAAACTTTTTATATTTCTATCGGTAATTTTCGTAAATAAGTTGATATACTTTTTCAGCGGACTGGATAAGCGGGCGAACGTTTTCGAACACGCCGTGAGTCACAACTTGTCTGTGAACAATGATTGCATGATGTAATGTTCGGCGAGCATTGTCAAAGATTATAAGTGCATCAATAAGTGGTTGATCTGTTGAATTTTGCATTACTCTTGGTGTTAAGACATTCTGGATTTGATCCATGTCCCAACTCATAGCTTCATAGTACTCGACAGCGATATCGGAAGTCGACTTATGTCGGGCTATCTCAATCGGCAATGTCAGGTTTTCTAATGCTTGCAACAGAGGGTTAAATGCCAGGAGAGTCTTCTCATTGGGCAGATTTCGACCCGTAAAGAAAGGGAGAGTTAAATTATCATTCATATATGTAAAATGAAAACTGAGACTGCCGACAATTTCACAAAGATGAATAGCTATTGCGTTCAGCGTGATTTTGTTAACCTTGGTCCATTCCTGCTCTTTTTGATACTTCATATATTTGTCAACTATGAACAAGGCCAATAAAATACTGAGAAAGATACCGCATAGCCCGGCAATCAAATTAACGAGAAAACCTTTGGCATCAATAGCGAAACCAGAGACGCAGGTCAGAATAATTAGTCCGATTAACCCTGGAACAAACCACCGTCCAAAGATTCTCGGAAAAATTGAACTCTTCTCCGTTCTAGTCAATCCTGTCTAATCTCCCTTAAGAATAACTGCGCTTTTTCTCATATTCCTTTCCATTTGAACTATGCACAATTATAGCATCGTCAAACGGTGCGACGTTCAGGAAGAAGGGTTTATTTTCGTGTCGCTCCGGAAAGCTATAAATCTTTCGTCCCGGAAGAAACACGTCCTTTTTCTCAATGCCACCTACAAGTAAACGCGTGCAATTATTTGGCGAGATAACGATTGTCGCTTGAACTCTACATATCTATGGGGCATGCTGTCCGACGTAAACTGACGACTTCCTCCCAGGTCAATATGCGCAGTACGTGCCGCTGCCCAGACTGGACTTCATCCCTTCAAGTCCGATATAAACATTCCGTCCGAAGTGGAAAGGAAGCCCCCAATCGAAATCGCCTACTCCGCTCCCTCCGATTTCGGCAAATACGTTGTTGGAGGAATTGACGAGACCGTCAAAGTTTCCTATATGGAATGAGACCGCACCGCTTGGTGAGCCCGATGAGCTTGCATTGGTGGCCGAAAAGCTCTTTGTAGACGAGGGGCAGAACCAGTCCGAATCGAGATAGGCGCAGTCCGGAAGCACATTTGAAGAGGGCGAAGGGAAAAATAGACCTTCCGATCCGGTGTCTATGAAACTGCTATAGGAGATTCCATTGAATTTTGTGGTGAATTCCCCGTACTGGTCGGTGGTATAAGTCTTGACTGAAGAAGGCATGTTGTTCGCCTGGGTGCCGATACCGAGTACGAGGTAGCCGTCAACCGAAGGAACTCCTCCCAGAGGAACGGCAGGAAGCTCCACTATCACGCCGTTGTTGTCCTTAGGCAGCAGAGCCATCGGATTCTGGACCTGACTGGTAAGTGTAACTGCGGTTCCCTGACAGCCAGATCCGTCGCATATGTAGTACATCCCGTTGTCAGTGATATTTGAGCAATCTCGACCGCAGTCCTGTGCAAAGAGCCCCACCCCGAGGATTCCGTTGAATCCGGCCTCGGCCGGACTTTGATCTGTTTCATCTGGATCTCCGCAGGCTGCTGGCCAGGTACCAAACGTAGAATCAATGACCTGAATCGGAACCTGAACTGCGGGCTCATTCCCCAGCGTTACACTTGCTATTTGAATAGGTCCCCAATCAGACGAGCCGTCTGCATACTGGATGCACTCCGCAAAAGACCCGTTAATGCTGGGATTCTCCTGAGTAAGAGGAACATTCAGAACCTGTTTAAATATCCTCAAACCCGAACTGCCGGTATCCAGAAGGATATCATCAATGGTCTGACAGGTCGAGGTGCCGGGGGTGCAGACCGTCACGCTCACGCAGGGTTTGTTGACATAAGAGTTGCTTGAACAGAGCGAGCCGTTTACCGTAATGAGCATAACATTGCTGTCTGTTACGCTGGGAATATGGGGCGTATTCCCTACGTTGCCTTTTCCACTCAGTTTCACACTCAACTCCGATTTTTTCGGGTCATTGGAGGATATGACGAGATTCGCACTCTCTTTAGAGGCCGGTGAGGACGGCGTGAAGGTAATGCTAATGATACACGAAGACCCCTTCACAACAACTGAACAATCGGTTGCCTGCTGCTTGAAGTCCTGCGAGTTTGTGCCCGCGATGCCGATATTGCTTACCGCAAGGTCGGATAAGCCGGTATTCTTTATAATTACTGTTTTAGAGGAGGAATTACCAATATTCACAGTTGCAAAGTTAACTGCCATTGGAGCTGCTGAAATCTTAGGTGGAGAAGCCTGCCCTGAAAGTTTCACGTAGATAGTTGACTTTGGAGCATTTGAGGAGATAGCCATAGTCGCATTTTTCTTGCCGAAAGGGGATGCAGGTGTAAATGTCACCGTCACTGAACATGAACCGCTTGCAGGGATCGGATCGAGACAGCCATTTGCGCTGTAAATGAACTCCGAATCATCTGTACCAGCATTTGCAGGCGAAATGATTGAGCTTATGAGAAGGTCTGATTTGCCCGTGTTCTTTATTGTGACTGTTCGAGGACTCGATACCCCACCAACTTTTACTGACCCAAGGTTAACGGACATGGGGCTGACATGGATGTTTGGAGTCGTTGCAGCATTCGATAGGAAGGGAAATAAAATTATAGATAAACCAATGGCCAAAATAAGAATAAACAGACTGCCTTCCGCTTTCATATAACTTGCCCCATACGCTGTCTTATCTGATTTCATCGACTCTCACTCCAGGAGGAATCAAGGACGGTACATAGGCCCGCCCCTGAAGGTTACGCATATGCCCCCATTGCTGGACAACGACCCGACTGGTCTCCACTTGGAGGCGACTTCGACCCTTGTTGTGCGGGATTCGCCGTAAGGCTTCATGGTATTCGTTCGCATAGGAGCCCAGGAGCTGTGTGAGATTAGGGCGCATCAATCCATTCCAGGCTACGCCGAATACGACACCCGATGGCGAAATGTACTCCCGAACTGTGGTCGAACCGGATTGGATTTCCTGAACCGTGAAGGCATCGTGGACCGTCTTTGCACGCTCTACGGCCGAGAGTACATTCCTATCAGACTCAATCGAAGCAACCGATTCCCCAAGAATGGCCTGGACTTGCTGAGCGGACAGAAGAATAGCTGCCGAGAGCCCGAGACTGAGAAAAAGAACATAAAGTCTTATTTTCATGGTATTGCGTTCCCCTACATTTTTTGATTTAAGCCGGTCTTCATCTATTGTTAAAACCCCTGTGCAGACGCGGGCAGGGAGACCGAGTTATATGAAGTGACCTCTTCATATACGTATTAGCATAGTGGAAAAATATGAAGAAGTGATGAAGAAAATGTGGAAAGAGTATGTGGGGAATTAAATGTTTAACAAATCTAAAAATGTGAATATCTTTCCCTCGCTGATGCTCCACGATGAGTTGTTTATTTTCTCACGTACTGGTCACAAGTACAGAAGGGCGCCAACCGTTTGCTTCAGGAAGCAGTGTTGCACAGATAAAGGCTTATTGTGCTGATAAATAATTCGCCCCGGAATAAACAGGGTATTTTTGCGATGTGCACCTACAAACGGACAAAATCGAACAAGGACTAAGATTGAAGATTTACGATTCGAAATTAACACGCAACGTTTATGTAAGACACGAGGACTAAGGAGTGCTCTCGAAGCAATTTACAATGTCACGTGTCTCCCAACATACTGGGAAATTCATACGCAAACTTGAGAAGCATCTCCGTGAACTTCAAAATCTGAGATGCTTCCTTGTTGTCAATCAACCTGATCTCGTGGGTGGCTTCATTTCCTTTAGTTCGAATACGATCAACCCAGTCTTTTCCATTGGGAGGAACGTAACCCTTTGAGTTCAGAAAATCGATATATTCAATAAATGATTTACCTTCTTCTGCACCATGCTGTACAGCAAGGTTCATGAGTATCTTACGGCACAGCAGGGCTGTGGCTGTATAAGCCCCGAGCGATGTACAATCACGAGCCTGATTGTAAAGAGTTTGAACACCATCGTTGTCTATGCCTACAACTTCATTCCCTAAACGAATATTAGGTACCTGGCCGCCTGTATCATCAATAAAGGTAGGGTTTGAGCAGTTCGGGCAGATCATGATGTTAGCATGTCTATTTGCGTTACTCGTTAGCGCTGCGTGGTAACCAGTGTGTGGTGCGACTTTGTTACCGCAGAAACCACAGATGTAAGAGCGACCGTGTACACCTTGTGGATTATTCCAATTCCATGTCATATATTATCACCTCAAAATTACAGTTTATACTCTACGCCTTTTTGCTCATATAGTAAAGTGTAAGATACAGGAAGTAGGGAGTGAACGCCCTTATCATTTCAAATCCCTTGCACCTACAATTATCAAAAAATTTAAAAATAGCAGATACTAATTATCACTGATTAAAATATGTAGGCCGTAGCACTTAAAATAGGAATGCCCTTAGATTAAGTCACAGTTTGACGAGGGGCTAACGGCGGGACCCTGTACCCGAAACTCTGATAGGTGGCAAAGTTATTTTACCTTTTCCAAAACCATACCGGAATTCTTTCCCTATATCTGAAGCTTCAATCATATCTTTGAGTGCTCTAACTCTATCGTTGTTAAAATCAAACAAGTCGTATTTTTCCTTAAAAGATTTTCCATAAAGACTTAAACTATAAATATTGTCTTTTAATATCCATAAGTCCTTTCTATCCTTTATATCATGCGCAAAAAAACAGAGCAGATGTTCAGTTTTATCATATAGGCAAACAAGGTAAAGTAAACAGGTAAAAGTTCCCGTAACATATGATTTTTTTATTTTAATAGAACTTCTTGACAAAGATGTTTTTAATGTTCTGCCCTTACACTGAATGCGGGCGAATTTAGCACCATCCTGCACTCGCATAATTGCTAATAAATCTGCACCTTCTACGTCAACTACTGGTTTAGCGGTAATAATATCCGATGATAACAACTTTACCTTTACTTTGCACTCAGCAATCTCTTCTAACATTTGTTGTTGTTTAACTTGTTCTGCGGTCATAATTATTCAATAAAAGATATTTTACTATCACTGACTGTCTTAGCCCAGTAATTTACAAATGAGCTGTCTACTTTTACACTTTCGAAATCTAACAAATGAGCTCATTGTCTGACTTTTCAATTAATTTCCAGTCCGAGGAATTGGTCTTAGAAACAAAGGTGAAGAATAATACCAGATATATTGCCGCTAAAAAAATAACCTTTCGCATTTTATCCCCATAACTGTTTATGGCTTTTTTATTTCGAATTCCGCCTTCTTATGATAAATGTCTTATTTCTTTACTAACTCTTCTTTGGATTACTGGTTCAAATATACACTTTTTTCTATATTTTAGGAACTGTCGCTTTCAGGAAGGATGTGTTTCTTTTTTGTGTCGCCCTGGATTACCAAAGAGAAATAGAGCGGTTCGTTTATTTTAATACCTCAATTCTAAATCGCTCGTTCTTTACTATTCCCGATCCTTCTAAAACAAGGTGTTCTACTCCTCTTAAATTGAAGCTCCAATCATACTTCTTGCCTCTTTTCGGTTCGCTTATTTCATATTCGCCGTCTAAACTTGACAAGATGGGAGCAATACCCAAAAATTCTTTTGGGGTGACTGTAACTTCAAGTTGGTTTTTTCCTTTTCTTTGGACTTTAATATTATTGATGAATTCCATGGCCCCCATATCGGCCAAAATGCTGCCTTTCGCATCGAAGACGGCCAGAAGGACGTATATTATGTGACAACTTTTTAATAAATGTTGGATCGTTTACCTTCTTCTCTATTTTTTTATCAATATACGTTACAAATGCATGATAACCCCCTATTAAAGCAATAATTGCCACTAATATTGTGCAGAGAAAGACAACTGCGTTCCTCACAACTCTCCAGAAGTCTCTCAAAGAATTAGGGACATTCATGACCACTCTCCAAAGGTCTCTGACAAATTAGACTTATCAATGATTCCAGACTACGACTTGATCTTTGCTATTCATTACCATAAATAAGATGCACCATTATAGCAAATTTAAGACGTGCACGTTTCAGGAAGAACGTCGCGTGTTACTTTGCTACTGGATAACCCGCTTCTTTCCATGCTTTTAGACCACCAACCATATTTATAGCTTTCTTATACCCAAAATCGTTTAATGTTTTGGTCGCTAATGGGCCCCTCCGATCGATACCACAATACACGATAATTTTCTTGGTTTTGTCAGGAATAATTAAATTCGATTTAAGCTCCAAAGTTCCGCGAGATATATTAATTGCCCCTGGGATATGCTCGGTTTCATATTCTTCTTTATCTCTAACATCAAGTAATATTATGTCTTCCTTGTTATCGATCATTTTTTTGACTTCAGCAATAGATACTTCATTTATTGCAGCCTTTGCCTCTTGTACAATCTGTTCGAGAGTTTTATCAACAGCATTCACGACAGACGAAAAATAAAGTACAGCAAAGGCAATCATTAAAAGGGTGCCTATTTTTGTTTTCATAAGTCCTCCTTAAAATTTATATAGTTAAGAATATGGTAGCCATTATTTAGGAGTTTGTAAATAATGGCAGGAGACCTCACTTGTCGTTTATTGATTTTCTGTTGAACTATGAACTTCTTTATAATACCTTGACTATTTGTTTCAGGAAGTAAGGAGTATATTTGTCTTCGTCTATATATACTTTGAAGAAGGCATATCGGGTTAGCAACGCCATGGAATTGAATTCAAAATTCAAGAGGATGTTTTACTTTCCCTAATGTAGTATCTAAATATTCCATTTTACTTGGCTTAACTTTTATTACACTCATAAAATCTGGCAGTGTGGCGGCTTGTGATACTCTGCGCATTTTAAATGCCTCAAGACCTTCTTCAAATATACTTGAACCCTTCTTCCCTATTTCTGCAATACCAGTTATCTGAAGACCCTTCACATTTTGCCAGCCAGTAAATGGAGCATGAATTGCTATCGATACATTAGGATTTTGCATTATATTTTCTATCTTCTTTCCGCCCTCTGTTAGGATATAAATTGTTGTATCTACTGGGAAAAATTCCACTGTAGTTGCCCTTGGCATATTTTCTGAACACGTGGCAATCACACAAAGAGGTTGCTCTTTCAGAAAATCGATTATAAGATGTTCGAGTTCCTGTCTGCTTAATTCTTTTCCCATTGAGATTTTATGTTCCCTTTCAGGTTTTAAGCATTAAGGTGTTATTTTTAATCCTCTCTAAATATGGGCCAGAGGTGGCCGGGTTTGTTTGGACAACCTGAAGCAGTTCTTAAGTGATAAGCTGTCCCTGTTCATGCCGCAATTTTCGATAATTTTATGTGTAACTCCTACAACTTGTTAGTCATGGGTTACGTGTTGGCCGGCACGTAGGTGAGCCCTACGGCACCCGTGCTGATCGTCCAGGCATTCGCAATCCTGAATCTGGTCATCGGTGTTATGCCGTCGAAGAGGCGCGCACCCGTACCCACGACCACCGGGCAAACGATGACGTGAAGCTGATCTAAAAGACCGGCCTGTAT
Organism: Thermodesulfovibrionales bacterium; assembly: GCA_963716185.1. Classification (GTDB taxonomy): domain Bacteria; phylum Nitrospirota; class Thermodesulfovibrionia; order Thermodesulfovibrionales; family SM23-35; genus CAVZMO01. The sequence continues at coordinate 576,230 of OY970295.1, read as the reverse complement.
AAGAGAGCGGACGAGGGCTGGGCTGCCGGGAACCAAAATGTAGTTTCCAGCTTGTTCCTTGAGCTTGATGACCTCGGCCACGAAATCCTTCCCGTTGATCAACGTCGAGTTCTGCCATGCCAGCGTTTTCAGGCTATTGGAGACGATGTACTTCTGCTTGTTGTTCATAAAATCAGCCATCGGATTGTCAGTCTGGTGCGGCCAGAAGGCGGCGAACTCCTTGTAGGTCTTCGTGGCAAGCAGAAGTATATCCGCTTGCGCGAGGGACGAGCCTATTGTTTCGTCTATCTGCTTATTCAAATATGGTGTGTTCCATTGATGCGGAGCGTCCACCACTCCATCAATTGATGCGAACAGTCCCGCGACGATTTTCCTCATAGCATTCCTCCTATATAAGTTTGCCGAATATTGAACCATGCCCCTTCTGGCTGAATAATTCTATATAATACTGCGCAGGACAGATATCTCCTTCATAGTATCCCGTCGGATTTCCAAAGTGTATTTATGCAGATCATAGCAGAGCATCTATCTATTGGCAATACTTATTCCCAGTTGAAACCTGCAGTGTCGCGAGAGCTTGCCGGATACAATGTTTCAGGAAGAAAATCACGCTACATATTGCAGCGAGTCAAAGGCTCAGATTAACCAATCGGAAGATGGTAAAGTTCTAAAGTTATCCCCCTTTTTTGCCGATAATCAAATAAACGGTGCCAAAAGTGATTGAAGGGGAAGGACTATTAATATTCTGATGGTCGAGGATACTGCAATTGATATCTTTCTCACCAGAGAGATACTCTCGGACAGCGTAAGAATTTGCGGGCAAAATTATTTGTCCTCATGAAGGGTGCCTGAGATGGGAAAATATAATAAGAACTTTCTTAAATTTCGGAAGGCTGTTTTTTATGGGCCAACAAAATTAGATAAGACAGAGAGAAGGGCAAAAATCTTAATAGTTGATGATGGACAGGGGCTATTAAGACTATTTGAGAATATGCTCGATAATTGTGATTATAATCTGGAGACTGCAAAAAATGGTCTGGAGGCAATAGAGAAAGCAAAAGAAATATCCCCTGATTTAATATTAATGGATTTTCTTATGCCTGAAATGGACGGATGTGAGGCCTGCACAGAGCTTAAAAAAGATCCATTAACTCAGCGTATCCCCGTTGTAATAGTCACTTCACTTGAAGATACGGATGCGAAACTTAAAGGTCTCGCTGCAGGGGCAAATGATTTTCTTACAAAGCCGGTAGATGAAGCTGAACTAATTCTTCGTATTAAGAATCTGCTTAAAGTTAAAGAATTTGAAGATACTTTGTTGCGGAGTACCCAAATACTTGAATCTGAAGTTAGAAAGGGAACCTATGACTTACGTGATGCCTTAGATGAAGTTGAAAGGGCCTACAAGAAAATAAAAGGAAACTATATCGAGACTATCAATAGGCTGACACTGGCTGCCGAACACCGAGATGAAGATACGGCATCACACATTAAGAGAGTTAGCTATTATTGCAAGGCAATGTCCGAACAACTGAGGGAATCGGATGGCTTTATTGAGACTATTTTTTATGCCAGTCCTATGCATGATATCGGCAAGATAGGAATACCTGATCGTATATTACTCAAACCCGGAAAACTTACACATAAAGAGTTCGAGACGATGAAGAGTCATACAACTATAGGTGCAAAGATACTCGGCAACTCCACGTCTGATTTTATCAAAGCTGGTGAAATTATTGCCTTGACACATCATGAAAAATGGGATGGCACGGGTTATCCAAGAGGACTTAAAGGAGACAAAATACCGTTGATGGGAAGGATAATGCATTTAGTTGACCAGTACGATTCATTGAGAAGTAAAAGACCTTATAAGCCTAATATCAACCATGACAAAGTTGTTGAAATAATTATTAAGGGCGATGGAAGAACTACCCCATACCATTTCGACCCTCGAATACTTCAGGCATTCAAGGAGACTCATAAGCAGTTTGAGGAGATATATAAAACACACAAGGATTAATTAATAATTACCAAGAGAATTTGCCATAATTTTATTAGATCCAAAGAGTGTGCATTTCAGGAAGAAGATGAGACTTTTGCATTGCTATATCTGATAGATCAAGTCCTATTTCTAAGAGATGATCTATGCATCCATTATTTCCAAATGCTCTTCTCATCTAAATAATTCATCAAGAGAAAATCGACATCTTTTTCGGGACTGCTCTCGAATGATTCTTGAAGCTCCGCTATTAAGGTGTTTGGTGTTAACAATTCAAACTGCATTCTTGCGATCCAGCTAGGAGGGACATTAATAGTCAATGGTCCTTTCTTCACTGTCAAGAAGGGAACATCTTTTATATCTTTACCTTGGAGTGCACTAATCTCAGCTTTAGATCTGAATATTAAGGCATCTTTTATGTCCCAACCTGCTTTTTTAATTATCCGCAACACCTCTGAAAAATTAAAAAAAACTTTTATGGATAATGCGCCCATCATAATATCTGTGCATAATTCAATATCAAAGGGATAAATACTGAATGGTGCACAATTCTTTGAATAGTCCATTTTCTCAATAAAAGAGCGAGAGGAAACGAAGTCCCCTGATTTCTTCCACTCGTCCTTAACAGATTTATGTTTTGAGTCAAAATAACCTATAAAAGCAGACGGATCATCTATTTTTCTGAAATCGACTATTTCCACGATTAGATATTTGCCAATTAATAGTGATTCATAGCCCCGATGTCTTGCCCTGCGAATTCCATCGAGCAATAAGCTAAGATAATTTTTTTGTCTGATAGATGACTCTCGGATCTCCATTTTCTTTCCATCATAATTTGTGAAGCCTGTATTAAAAAACTCCACCAATTCGGCCATTCTTTGTTTTTGCCGAGTGACTCTTTTATTTCTTTTTTTGCTAGCTTTGACCTCAATAATTTCGATGCTATCATCCTCATTTATTTGTGTAATATCTCCAACCCTAAGAAAATTAGTGATGTCATTATAAATCGCTATGGCTTCAGGATTTAAGAACATATCTGAAAATTCATAAAGAGTATTAAGAGTGCCTTGATCGAGGTGAATAATTTCAATAGGTTGCTTATCAGCGAGCATATAAAGTATCGCTCGGTTATAGTTAAAATATTTCCACACCAAACCATCTGCAATTTCTCTTAGTGCCTTATTTATAATGTCGTAACTGAGAACTTCAGAGTTAATATGCTCTTTGTCGAGTTCAAAGTCTTCTTTTGAAATAACCCCTTGTTGTTCATCTTTAGTGAGTTTGTCTTTTAATTCTTTATAACCATCTATAGTATTGGTATTGCTGATCAACTCCTGCAATATATTCAGTTGAAGCTTGAATATGCTGAGTTTATTATTAATTCTTTTTTTGCTTATATAAAGATAATCTTCAATGACATCTCTCCATGAGAGCATGTTAGGATTCCATATCCCTCTAGCGATCTCTACTGGTTTTAAATTTTGTCTTATCGAATAGCGCTGTCCAAATTTCATTTCTTATTCATCCGTTGAATATTAATTATTAGGTAAAATATACACTTTTTTAACAGACAGTGGAAACTATTGACTTCAAGGAAGAAGGTTTTCTTCCGGGCCTCACTTGGATCGTAAACGCAAAAAGGGACAAGCCGAGGATTCTTGGCAATAGCGAATAGAATATCCTCACCGCAGGCAGACAGGATACTCAATAAGCTTGGCATCAAGGGTTGCCCTGCAACCATTCAACCGGGTCGACTTTATAGAAGCCCTTGAGCTCGGCGTAAAGATCAGGCGATTTTTTCTTCAGTTGTCTCGGCTTCTCGAAGAAAGTCTCGGTCGCAACGGCAAAAAATTCAGCCGGGTTAGTTGCCCCATAGTCATCCATAACCCCTTTTTTGTGCTCTATATTGGACCGCAGTCGTTCATATTCCTTGCTCATAATACGGGCCCAGGCCGCATAGCTCGACCGGTTTTCAAGGATCGGGGCGCCGTCTGATATTCCATCCTCCTGGTCCAACTGATGGGCAAATTCGTGGAGCACTACATTGTGACCATCCTCAGAATTTACCGCTCCCTGCCTCACATAATCCCAGGCAAGGACCACCGACCCATGCTGCCAGGATTCTCCCAGGCGAACAGATCTTCCTTCGATGTATACCCCTCCGCCGACCGCGGTGTTTTGTTTCGCCACATAAGCGCCGGGGTACACAAGAATAGAAGACAATCCGGGATAGTCACGGTTCTTTCTATTCAGCAACAACATAGAGGCCTCCGCAGCTATGGTGACCTTTATCTCATCGGTCATCTCCAGCCCGCCCAGCCCTTCAAAATGCTTTTCATTTACGAAGATCTTGATGTCGTTGCGTAGTTGTTCCTTTAATGTGTCGGGCAAGTAACGGTAAAGGCCCACATTTTTCTCGAGGATCTTTTCCCACTCGCCAGGGAAGGGTAGGGCAGCCAACTGTCTGAGTCTCCGGTTCCGCAACGCTCGTTTCCCGATAAAAAATGCCAGAACCGATGCTCCAACAACCATTACTAAAATTAAAACTTCCACTTGTTATGTCCCCGATTGGCTATCGAACTATGTGCGTAGGTTTTTGAAATTAATTGTTTATTATATCCCATATCCTGCGACAAGACATTATCTTGGACCTTCTTGAACAAAGAAACAACTTATGGGACTAATAACATTTCTTCTGGATATTCAAGTGGAGGTATTCTCTGAACTTTGAACCTCAAGGTATTCGGGGCAGCACTGAATGTTTCCTGTGGGTTGAGAGTCTTGAAATGTGTCGCCGGGTACTGAGCTATTTAAATTTCGCTCCTGCTCAATATTTTAGAAAGAGCGGCTTATGAATTTTAGGCTTTTTGTCTTTCTCCCCTTTCTTACGATGCGGAGAGCGGCACATGTTGCAGCGCGACTTGCAGCAGTATTGGCAAAAGGTACAATCAGGACAGGGGTTCTTTTGCGGCGCTTTCTCGTCCATAAGTATATTTTACAATTTTTCCTTATGTGCATGACCTTGTGATTATTTAGGTCTGTCCATAAACTCGATTAGTCACCATTTATCTGTCATTCCGGCTTGTCCGGAATCTTTCCGATGGCTTCTCAGAAGGATTCCCGACGCGCTTCACTTGCGGGAATGACAGTTTTCTTAGTTTTTGGGTACTTTATAAACAGAAACTATTTAGAGCCATACCTGGTTAATGACGGATCTACGGATGATCTTCTGATAGAGAAAAATATGCCGGCCGCCATTATGGCGATGCCGATCCACTGATAATGTGATACGGCCTCTTTAAATATTCCAATCAATATAACCAGACTAAAGAGCGGGAAAGTCAGGCCGAGAGAAACCGCTTTTGATATATCCAGGCGGCCGAGCGCTTCATACCAGGCTATTTTACCCACACCGAGCAATATCAGACCTGTGAACAAAAGCATCGGCCAATAGGTGTATATGATGTTTGATACGTTTGATCGGGTTTCCGCGAGCATAGCAAATATAAGCATGAATAAGCCTCCGAGCAAAAACCGGACAAAGAGAATCGTTGAAGGTGATACCTGATTAAGGGCCTTCTTTGCATAATAATTGCCGACCGGGTATGTGGCAGTGCTCAGAATGATCATTATATCGCCAACATTCAATTGAAAATTGCCCTTATACAAGATCAGCAGTGCGCCGATAAATATACCGGCTGCGCCGATAAGCTTTTCGGTCGTAGTTTTCTCCCCTATAAAGTGGGTGAACATAAGCGTAAAGATAATTTCTGAAAGTAGTAGCAGCGAGGTATTTACGCCCGACGTCTTGCTTGAACCGACAAATAAAAGAATATAAGGGACGATAACGATGCATAGGGTTATCATCAGCAGGGAGGCATATGCCTCTTTTTTCTTAAGTTCGCTCAATCTGCATTTGAGCGCGGAATAGATAAATGAGCCGACAGCAGCCAGAAGAGTGGAAATTGCCGCAAACGTCAATGGAGGGATGTTATGCAAACCGCGATTGATCATTACCGGGAATATGCCCCACAGCGCGGCGCTGGTGAGAGCAAAAATTACGCCCTTCTTTTCTTGTGCGGTCTGCATTTCAATGTCGAAAAGAAATGCTATAGTCGACGTTCAAGTTGCTGAATGCTGGTTAATCGTTGTTGGTTTTGTTCAGTATATCATAACTGTGAAAGGTGGATGTATCGAAACATATCTATTAAGGGGTGGTAATTGGTTATTGGACAACCAACCGTTTCGTATTAATTGTTGCACGATCGTCATTCCCGCAGTCCTTAGGCGGGAATCCATGTCCTTAATGGATGCCCGACGGAGACACTCGGGCATGACGGCATCCCGGAGCCGGTCCTGGACCGAATGTAGGTTCTATTTTGTGAGACCGTTAATAATTTGGCGCAATCTTACGGTATCTGATATACCAAGGCAAAAGAATAAGTCGCGCCGGCTGCTGTATTCTTGCCGTAGATTCCAGGGGTATATTCGGCTTCCAGACCCCATCTCTTTGATATCTTATAGCCGACCGTCATATCAAGTTTTCCAAGGTTAAAATTATTTGTGATTGTCGGGTTTCCGGAAATGTCAAACTTGCCGCCGTTATTCATGCTGTAAATTCCGTCCAATTTTACCCTTGCATACAGTGATTTGGTAATGTCCGTTCCGACTTCAACCAGATATCTGAGTTCATCAGAAGGCTCATCAAATCTCCACCTGTAACCTAACTCAAAATTACAATAGCCGGGGATAAACGGCCACAGAGACTTGCCGTAAAGTAATCTGAATTCCATGTCATATTGCCCGTTTCCAAGAGGCAACCTTCCATCTTTGTCGTATGCCTCTGGAATTTTCACCAGGCCCTGCGTCGACAGAACACCCCACGGCCCCTCAGTCAATTTATACTTTACCCCCAGGTCGATATCCCCAATGCCGTATGTGTTCGTGTCCTGAAAATCGTCTTTCTTCTGGATATGTTTGAAATACAATGAATTGATGAGAGTAATTCTGTCCGTGAGACCGAATTCGATATAATTATTGATATCCAAGTCCCGGTATTTTCCGTTTGCCGCAAAATCGGTTATGCTGCTGTGTTCATTGAATTCATCGTCGGCAAAATAATAATTCAGAGACAAACGGTCATACAATTTCCCCTTTTGCTGCGTCCATGCTCCGGCAAAACAGGCGCCTGTGGCGAACAGAATCGAAACACCCGCTGTTGCTATGCTGAAGAGAATTCTTTTCATCCCCGTGTTCACTATTCATTTCTCCCTTGTATAAAGATAACTTCCGATAAATCAGCGCCGTCATGTAACTTACTATCAGGAGTTTCTCAAGTCAAATAGATAATTAAGATACCTCCGTCTCCATTCATTTAAAATTTCAATGAATAAAATGCGGATAATTATGTTATAGATATATTCTCAATGTTCATAGCTAATGGATATATCTGGACGGCAATACATTTTATTGCACTGGCAGGGTTGTCGTTTTACGGGATTCACAGGTTGTGGCTTTTGGTCTGTTGGCATCGGGAGAGCAGAAGAAAAAGTTTAGCGGTCATCCCCCCTCTTTTGACCGGGCAGGAATTGCCGGTCGTCACAGTCCAATTGCCCCTCTTTAATGAAAGGTTTGTTGCAGAGCGTCTTCTGAATGCTGTTGCAGGCCTGGATTGGCCAAAGGAAAGACTGGAAATCCAGATACTGGACGATTCCAACGACGATACTGGTAAGATTGTTGATGAGAGAGCAGGCTACTGGCGGAAGAAGGGAATAGACGTGAAAGTGCTTAGACGCGGGCACCGCGAAGGTTATAAAGCCGGAGCTCTGAATTACGGACTGGCACAGGCAAGGGGTGAATTTCTTGCTATCTTTGACGCGGATTTTCTTCCCGATGCCGAATTCTTACGCAGGACCCTGCCTTTTTTTTCTGATAAGAAAATAGGTATGGTGCAGACGCGGTGGGGATTTTTGAATGCCGGACATTCCTGGCTCACCGGCATTCAGTCGCTTCTCCTGGGTCCGCATTTCTCCATTGAACACTGGGTGCGCTGCAGGAGGAGGCTATTCTTTAATTTTAACGGTACAGCGGGCATCTGGCGGCGAAAAGCCATTGAATTGTCCGGAGGATGGCAATATGATACTGTAACCGAAGACCTTGACTTGAGTTATCGCGCGCAACTCGCGGGCTGGCGTTTCGTCTATCTTGATGATGTGGTGGTCCCCTCCGAACTACCCGTGACCATGGCGTCATTCAGGAGTCAGCAGCAGAGATGGGCCAAGGGGTCTGTTCAGACAGCGAGGAAAATACTCCCCCGCCTTTTTTCATCAACCTTACCTGCCGCTGTGAAGGCCGAGTCTTTAGCGCACCTTCTCGCAAACTTCGGTTGGCTTTTGGGAGCGATAGCGACGCTCACTCTCTATCCTGCAATTATACATCGTGTGGGCATCGGGCCTTATCAGTTATTACGTCTCGATGTCCCTCTGTTTATGGGCACAAGCTTTGCCATTTTCCTTTATTTTCTTGTGTATAAAAATAAACTGAAGGGTGATGTTTCTTTTACCCGGCTCCTGCTCCTGCCCGTCTTAAGCATTGGTATGGCGCCAAGCATCGCTTTGGCAGTCCTGGAAGGTCTTTTTGGCCGGGGCGGAATTTTTAAACGCACGCCCAAATTCGGCGTCAACGCGGGCGAAAGATTGCCGGGTCTCGCATTTCTTTACCGCCAGCGCTCAATACCCTACCTGATCATTAACACGGTCTTTTTTGCTTACTGCACATTGCCGGTAGTGTTTGCCTGCCAGCGGCAGACGTGGGGAGCGGTTCCATTTTTAACGATATTCCCCCTCGGCTTTTTGCTGGTTATCTTAAAAGACCTGGAGGAGCTGAGGGATTAGGAAGTTTGTAAGAGGTTCCGGCAGGGAACACGGGCGAGCCCGCGTTCCCTGCCGGAAATGTTTTGTTACGGGCCGGGCCAGCCGGCATCAATGGGCATATTCGGATCATTGAACGGTTTATCACGATGGATCGTGCCGGTGCTCAGATCATAATACGTACTCCAGACATACCAGGAATCGTAATTCTTGATATCAGGAAATCCCATCAAATCTGCGTATAGAAAAGCCAGTGTCGAGCGCCAGCCGGTGCCGCAATAGAATATCACTCTTTTGTCGGGAGTCGCGCCTATGCTTTGCCATACGGATCTGACTTCAGTATAACTACGAAGGGTCCCATCGGCATCCACGTAGTCCAAGGAACTACTGCTGTCTGCGTTGCGGCCCCATTCTGCCCCCGGGACCCGTCCTTTCCGGGTTATATTCTGGTCATCATAGCCGACTATTGCGCCGGTATACTCGTCCTTGCTGCGCACATCAACCACGACAGTGCCCGGCAGCAGCGCTTTGTTTGTTCTGAAATAATCTGCGTATGTCAGGATTTCGGGTGTCAGTGCCTTAATCTGGTTCTGCGGATTGATTGAAAGATTTCCCACAAAAGCGGGATAATGGGCGACCGTGTCTTTCGTTCCGCCGTTAGCTATCCATGCATCGTACCCGCCGTTCAGGAAGCGGACATCGACTCCGGCATAACGGAGAGCCCAGTAAACTCTTGAAACAGCCATGCTCGTTGTACCGTAGACGATAACGGTGGTGTCGTTATTGATGCCCATATTACGAAACCTTGCCTGAAGCAGGCTGTCTGAAACAATGTCCCAGACAATTTCATTAGCATCACTTACGGCAGGATTATCAGGGTTTGTCCAATCCCTGGCTTCCACGTTGTTTGTATCCAAATGAATAGCTCCCGGGATATGCCCGCTGTCGTAATCACTTGAAGTGGGACCCCAGCTGACTTCAAAGATCATATACCCGTTGCCCGGATAAGTCGGAGGGTTTTTCCCGTCGATGAGATCTTGAACCCAGCCTGAGTAAACAACTTGCGAGTAATTAGCGGCTTTTTCCTCCGGCAGAGAAGAATCGGCTGCCCATTCGACTATGGAGGCGTCATAATTCGACGCCTGCGGGTAACCCATAAGGCGCAATAAAAAGTAAGCGAAACCGCTTCTGATACCTAAAGTGCAATATGCTGTAACTTCTTTATTTTTGGCGATCCCTCGTGACGTAAACATTGTCTTCAGATCTTTATAATCCAGAACAGTCTTGTCTGAATTAAAATACCAGGCGTAAGGGATCTGAACTGCCCCCGGAACATGTCCGCCGCGGGCTTCACCGTAAAGCTGCCAGCCCATGAATTCTTCATCCGTACGGGTGTCGATTACGGCAAAATTCTTTGCATTGAGCCTATCAGCAATGTGCTCTTTCGTCGCTTTCCGGGAGGCTTTCACAGCAGCTTTAAAGATACTTGCAGAAAGAGTATTGATGCCGGTTTCTGTCGGTCTCGCATCAGCAGTCCATTTGTCCCACCCGCCGTCGAGAATATGTACGTCGTTGCATCCGAGATACTCAAGCATCCAGAAGACCCGTCCCGCAGCGCCGAATGATGCCGTAGTATTATCGTATATGACCATCTTCAGATTTCTTTTAAGCCCGGCAGCGCCAAGCTGACTCTGGAGGGTCGCCAAATCTTTCAGACCGGTCCCGCCGGTCAAATAATCGCCGTACTTCAGGTTGATCGCTCCGGGGATGTGTGAAGTCTCGTACCCTGATGTGCGCGCATCAATAATAACCAAGTTCTTCGCGCCGATGCTCTTCTGAACAGAATCAGCCGATACCAGCAGTTTCGCGTTGGGAAAGCCACGCTGGGAAGCCACCAGTCCCGCAGAAGAACTGCCGACCCCTGCTAATATCAGCAACATTGTAAACAGTGTTAGCGATACCGCCAACAGACACCGCCTTTTCATTATGCTCCCTCCTTATTTAATTAATTTATATGTTTTTAAAATATGTAATATTCAGAAAGAATGTCCAATTGATTTAATAGATGCATTTAATCTTATTTATCGAGATAATCAATATGTCGTAGTCTGGGGCGAAAATTTATCAAGCGGTTCCGATTTAAATCAAAGCGTGAAAAGCTGAAGGGCAGATGAAATCTACGCTCCATAAAATTTTGAAGGACCCTCAAGGACTTTCCACTCAGCTTCTTCTAAAATTTTTATACAATCTTTTACTGTCATACCTCGTTTGCCTTCCGTATCCTTCGCCGTATCACGGGGATTAGATCCGGCCTCGGCCCATAAGAGATTCGCTCCGGCTGCCGCTCCTATGACATTAGGCTCATGAGTACAATTCCCTGGAATATCATATCCCAAGGCCAATCTCACAACAGCAAGAATATGTGCCATTTTGGCCTCGCTGACAATGCCATATTCGGCCATTTTGGTAGTAGGTATAGGTATGCGTCTTGCCGATCCACTAAATACAGGTGTCGCATCACGCGTTATGATTGTTTTTTCAACTAATTCGTCAACGCTGTGTTCATTCCCAACCGGTTCTACACAGGTGCCTAATGACAAACCGGCTTCGCCTGCATTTCTGAATGTTTCAAGTCTCGTTTCAACTTTAATAGTCGTATCTCTTCCTTCCCCAAGCCGGACAGCATGGTAAATGCCAGAGAAGCCGGCATCTTTTAACTTTTTAGCCTGTTCTTTTGTAAAATCGCCTATATTTGCAACAAGAATTGTTTCTGAATGAAGTGATTTTCTGATTTCCCGGGAAATATCAATGAACTTTTCAAACGGGTAATCTGCAGTACCCATGATGAACACGGCATTTGCTCCATCAGTTTCAAACTGGCAGGCTTTCTGAACAGCTTCATCAACAGAAATTTCGGTCTTTTCCTTAAAAACCTTGTTCTTTGCTGCAAAAGAACAGAAAGAACAGTTCTTGGGACACGGGGCTATATTTAGCCCCACCTGTGCGTGAACTTCGGCCAGACCGTTGCTTGCTGATCCACTCTTTTTCCGGGATGCCGCGATAATCATTGCTGATTCTTCAGAGAAGAGGGGGACCTTAAATAACAAAGCGATCTCATCTTCAGTGAGCAGCTTGCCATCTAATGATTTGGTGATAATGTCTTTTACCAACAGAAATGCCTCTTTCTTCCTTGCAAACAATTTGTGCAAAGGACTATCTTTGTTCATCATGCAGAAGATGGGAAGGGAGACCGCTTTTAAAAGCGGTCTCCCTTTTTTCTCCTCGAGTGCGAATTTATTTCATCTAACAGAACTCCCTTGTATCGTCACCGCATCCATAAGATTGAAGGAAGAAATTTCGTTGAGAAACTGTGACGAATTCGGGGGAAAACCGGTTGCAATCGGGTTGTCCGGGTAGAAATTCCATTCGTAGAACGATCCGTCGTAATTACATATATTGGTATAATCCATCATGTATGCATAAATGAAGGGCAAACTTGCCCTGTAGCCGCCCCCTCAGTAGAAGGCTATTTTTTTCTTGTCGGGCGTGATCCCGGCTTCTTTAAACATCTGTGCAACTTCAGTATAATCTCGCAGACTGTCGTTGCCTTCATCCTGTGACCATGCATTATAGTCCTTCCAATGAAAGTACCAGTCCCAATCATGGTCCCACACAGCGTTGGGAATACGGCCTTTGAAAGTGTAGCATTGATCGTTCGGATATCCGGTGATGAGGCCGATATATTCATCCCAGGAACGTGTGTCTCCAAGCACGGAGGAAGGATCGGACATCATCGTTTTCACATCTGAGGTTTCGCAACGGTACTCTGGGTGCACCGGAACAACGGCTCCGAAATCCACGTGTTGACCTGTATTTGGCGTAGTTTCAACGGGGTAGCCGCCCTGAACCCAGGCAGTCCATGCGCCGTTAAGAATACGGACGTCCTTTACGCCGGCATACAATAAAGTCCATGCAACTCGCGCGGCCCATGTCGCATCCCAATACTCATACAGGACAACCGTAGTGTCCTTTGTAATGCCCATGTCCTCTATCTTCTTCTGCAATTCGGATCCATATAACAGTTTTCCATTATCGATGGTACACTGCTCAACAGGATAGTCTTTGTTCCAGCTGCGGATATTGAGGTGGAGAGCGCCCGGTATGTGACCTGCGTTGTATGAGTCGACCGGATCACTTGTGTTGTCCGATACCAGTTCAAGAACCACATAGCCTTTGCCCGGATACGTCTGAGGATTCTTGCCCGAGATAAGATCGTTCACCCAGGCTGCATTAACAATCACTTGATATTTAGGCAACTTGGTCATGGGAAGGGAAGAATCCGTGCTCCATTCAAGTATTGAGGCGTCATAATTGGATACGCGCGTATATCCCATCAGCCGCAGAAGAAAATAGACGTAGCCGCTGCGTATCCCGATAGTACAATAAGACGTCACCTCTTTATTTGCTGTTGCCCCCCGGTCTTCAAAAATTTTCCTGAGGTCCTGATACTTCAAAACCGTTTTATCATCGTTGAAGAACCACTCATAAGGAATATTGACAGCCTTAGGGATGTGTCCGCCGCGTGCTTCTCCGTAAAACTGCCAGCCTATATATTCTTCATTCGTCCTGGCGTCGACAACAGCAAAATCATCGTTGGAGTTGGTGTCGTCAAGAGATGTCAGCCTTTCCATAATGTGGCTGCTGGTTGCGAGTACATTATTATTCACAGCAGCTACAAAAGTTTTTGGACGAAGAGTTTGGGTGCCGCTCTTTGTCGGTCTTTTGTCCGCAACCCACTTGTCCCATCCGCCGTCAAGGATATGCACATCATTACAACCCAGATACTCCAGCATCCAGAAGACGCGTCCCGCAGCGCCGAATGAAGCTGTCGTATCATCATATATGACTATCCTCATATTTCGTTTAAGCCCGGCAGCGCCCAGTTGACTCTGGAGAGTCGCTAAATCTTTAAGGCCGGTTCCTGAAATTAAATAATCCCCGTATTTCAAGTTTATCGCCCCCGGAATGTGTGACGAAGAATAGCCGGATGAACGGGCATCGATTATTACAATATTGCGGAGATTTTTCTGGACGGAAGCCGCCGATACAAGCAGTTTCGCATTTGGGAAGTCAGGCTGAGAGGCCAGCAATCCCGCATAACAGCTGCCGTATACCAGCAATAGCAGTAAAGTTGCACTCAGCAGTGCCGTGAATACCAACAAACATCGTTTTTTCATAATGCATCCCCCTTCTTAGATTTATTGGATGTAAGAATTTCTCATATTTAAAAAAGAAATGTCCAATTGATTAAATAGATAACTTTAATTATTTCCATAGAAAATAACTATATTACGAAGCGTGTTGATTCTGCTATTGAGAGGAAAGAAACAAAGATGCGGCCAGACTTACTTAACCCGAAAAATGCGGTTAATCTCAGATTGAGGCAGGCATAGTGATATAAAAATCCCGAGAGCCTTCGGGACAGAATTTGGGTATTTCTTCTGAACACTGAATATCCGGGCGGCCTTGATATCTGACCGCCCACAAAGGAGCTGCTGTCAAGCTTTTTCTGCCACTATGCCTCCCCCAATATTTAGCTCGCATTATTCACAAATTTGTATGCAATAGCCGGTGATAGAGTATTGGAGCGGATTCTTTTGCCGATAGTCAAAAGACATTTCGATAATAAAGAGGCAAAAGCCCTCGGAGGTCCCGAAAGGTTTCCCGAAAGCTTTCGGGAGAATGAGCGGAAATACTCTATCTCCGGCGCACCTACACCCATTCAGAGGACAAAGAAATTTATGAATAATCTAAACAATCAAAATTGCAGTTGTTGGGATAAGTCATAGTGAGTGAGCTGTCGTTTTAAGACTATTGAAAGATGCAAAAGTAATGTCCTATTTTTGTCATTCCGGCTTGTCCGGAATCTTTCTTCAAAAGGACTCCCGACAAGCGGGAGTGACAGATTATGGAAAAATTGCATAGGTTATTAATTATGCAGGAATCAATAACTCTTAAAAGGCGTGTATAGTATGCATCTGCTGGGGCACGTAATCCTCAGAATGAAGGGCGGTAATTAAATCTTCGATACCATAGATATTCCCTTTGAAGACTGTCACTGTCCGACCTATCTCCTCGGGGGTATGTGCGTCGCTGCCGCCGGTCTGTCTTGTCCCGTTGCCGTACTGAGCAAGCCATCTTTTACATGATTCGTTCTCAGACGGGCTGTTCCGGCCGTTTAACGCTTCGACTATCTCAAAGGACGAAAGAATCTCCGGATTAGTCGGCCTGCTTTTTCTGAACGGATGAGCAGGTATGGCAACGCCTCCTTCTTTTTTTATCCACGTGACGAGTTCCTCTGCGTCCAGGCCTGCAGGGACATATTCAGTCGGCCCAAAGACCAGAAAATCTCCCTTTGACGTGGCGTATTCCATGCCGACAATCACACACAACCCCTTATTACTACTGGCCTTGTCGAATAAGATTTTCGAGGCCGTTGTGTCGTGGTCCGTAATACAGATCCCATCAAGCCCCGCTCCTCGAGCTCTCTGCAAGAGGTTTGATGTATTGATTACACTGCAAGGGGAAAAAGAGGTATGGATGTGCATATCAATTACCATGAATTAATATTATTCCCGGTCTGCTGCACTGTCAAATACAAAAAATCAATAACAAAGGACGGATTTATAGACAATAATGATTAGTGTAAACGCTGCTCACTGTGGTATAAATAACGATGCGCTGTATATTGGTGATTTTAGACGGTCTCGGGGACAGAGGACAGGACTGCTTCGACGGCAGGACGCCGCTTCACGCGGCCAATACGCCTCATCTGGATTATCTCACATCGATAGGGATGAACGGTTTATACCACACGATGATGCAGGGTGTTCCCATGTCGAGCGAGACAGCCCATTTCATAATCTTCGGATACGAGATAGAAGAATTTCCGGGAAGGGGTTATATCGAGGCCAAGGGAAAGGGGCTGTCTTTTAATGAGAGCGATGTCGCTGTCTTATGCCATCTCTGCTGTGTGGAACAAAGGAATAATAATCTTGTTCTGAAATGGGGTCGTCCCGGTGTTTCCTCTGAAGAAGTCCGGGAACTAATATCGTCAATAGAGTCTTTCGAAACGGACGGAGTAAATATCCGTTTAATACCGTCAAAGGGCCTCGACGGTTTCCTTATCCTGAGCGGAGACGTAACAGACAAAATAACTGATTCTGATCCGATCTATGAAGGCAGGCCCATCATGGAGGTCATGCCTACGTTTCAGAAAGAGATATCTCCCATTTCAGGGAAGACTGCTGAGATTCTAAACAAATACCTCATCCGGAGTTATCGTAGACTTTCCGGACATAGGATAAATAGTGAACGTATATCCCGGAATTTGCCGCCCATAAATGCCCTTGTGACGCAGCGTGCCGGCAGGAAGAGACATCTGCCTCCTTTCAGAGAGAAGTGGGGATTGAGAGGCCTGTCGATCTCCTCGGGGGCGATTTACCACGGTCTCTGCAGTGAAATCGGCATGGATGTGAGAAAGGCTTCTGATACGGGAAATGTTGAAGCGGACCTGAAACAACGCCTTTATATCGCGAAAGATGCGGTCGATTATGATTTCATCCATGTCCATACAAAGATGCCCGACGAGGCGGGACATACAAAAGATCCATGGTATAAAAAAGATGTGATCGAGGCAATAGACCGGGCGATGTACGTTGCCGTCAATGAGATAATCAGGGACAGGGAAGTCCTGCTGGTTGTTACGGCGGACCATTCGACGGCGAGTTCAGGCGCAATGATACACACAGGCGAGACCGTGCCTCTAACAATGGTCGGCAAATATGTGAGGCGGGACAAGGTAGGAGAATTCAATGAGATATCCTGCCCGCGAGGCGGATTGGGGATCGTCAAGGGAAGGGAACTAATGCATCTGATCCTTAATTTTCTTGACAGGGCGAAGATGCAGGGTCTTATGGACACGCCGATTGACCAGCCTTATTATCCCGGAAATTACAGACCTCTGTCGTTGTGAAAGACATAGATAAAAGACTTCTTGAAATCCTTGCGGGAAAGCCCGATCTCGTTTTAGACTTTCCTGACTGGATGCTCCCGGCTTCAGAGATAAATGAGATTATAAACACCGGGCATGTCGCACTGGCTGAAATGGCCGGCAGGGACAGTTTTGCCGCTGTCATTCGCGCCTGTGAAACTAACCCGATTCAAGCGATTGTTCCTACGGTGGCCTATACTGGTACGGAATACGGCGACTGGGAGATCACTTTCGAAAAGATAGAGATTTTAAAAGACAGATTGCAGGGCAGCAATATAAGATTATTCGGACCGGTTGTGTTGGGTTCTCCCCGTTTCTGGTGGAAACTCTGCGGGAGATATACAACTCATTTTTTTAAGAAATTCGGATATTACTCTCACTGCCTTGGCTGCCATCTTTACTTTCATGCTTTAAGGATACCATTGGCAAAGAAGTTGAACAGCAGTCTGATAATCGGCGGAGAAAGGGAATCCCATGACGGACGGGTCAAGATTAATCAGATAGGCATGGTTTTGGATATTTATCGGTCCTTTATGAAAAAATACGGCATAGAACTCTTGTTTCCGATCAGACAGATACAGTCCGGCAAGGAGATTGAATCGATACTTGGCATGCACTGGGACGAAGGCAACCAGCAGCTCGAGTGTGTCTTAAGCAAGAATTATCAGGAGATGAATGGCAGTGTTTCTGTTATTGAAAAAGCCGTGAAAGATTACTTTGACGAATTCGCCCTAAGCACCGCCGAAGAGACCGTAAGCGGTTATCTTCAGAGATTAAAATAGCTGTCCCTTTGCTTCTCTCAAATATTAAATTCTTAAGAAATAATTTTTACGAAGGATTTTAAGGCCCTGACGGCTGTATCTATTTCCGGCATAGTATTGAAGCAGGACAAAGAAAACCGTACCGCACCGTGGGGGAAAGTATTCAATGTCTTGTGCGCTTCGGGTGAGCAATGAAGGCCGGGTCTCGCATAGATCCTCCATCTGGCGTCAAGGTAATGGGCCACATCCGATGCCGTTGCGTCTTTTATATTAAAGGAAACCGTGGCCACCCGGTCGGCACCGGGCGCATACACCACGACTTCTTCCATCTCCAATAATTGTTTGAGGAGGTATTGAATAAGGCGGTGTTCCCGCTCAATGACATTCTCAAGCCCCTCCTTTAAAAGATAACCAATACCAGCAGCGAGACCCGCGTAACCGGGCGTGTTCAATGTACCTGCTTCAAACTTGTCGGGGGGGAAATCAGGATGAACTGTCTTTTCGGATAAACTTCCTGTCCCTCCCTGCATGAAAGAAGCAAGTTCATCAGAATTCTTAATAATGAGCGCCCCGGTCCCCTGGGGACCAAAAAGGTGTTTATGTCCGGTGACTGCAAGCAAGTCAAAAGGGGTCTTTTCGAGATCTATTTTCACGGCACCGGCGCCCTGGGCTGCGTCAACCAGCAGTTTAATCCCCTTGGCATGAGAGATTTTCCAAATTCCCTCCAGATCCAGTTTTGTGCCGGTGACGTTTGAAGCAGAGGTAACGACTATGAGCTTAGTTTTATCGGTAATCGCATCATCAATCTGTTCAGGGGATACAACGCCGTTTGCATCAGCCTTCAGGATCTTCAGATTTACTACTCCTTTACTTTTCAGGTGATTCAACGGCCTCAGCACGGAATTGTGTTCCATCGAGGTAGTAATCACTTCTCCGCTTTTTTCCAATGAGCCGTAAATTGCGACATTGAGAGCTTCCGTAGCATTTTTCGTGAGGACAATATTTTCGGTCTTTGGAAAATTAAATAATTCGCCCATTGCCTCCCGGGCGTTATAAATTATCTCCGCCGCCTTAACGGATAATGAATGGCCCGACCTGCCCGGATTCGCATTTGCGTGTCTCAGGCAGTCACAAATCGCAGGGATGACCGTATCAGGCTTTATTCCCGACGTTGCCGCATTGTCGAAGTAAATTACTTTTCTCTTCACTTTAAGTAATTATCCTCACGCACGTCATCCTAAATCGTGATCACCTTTGAGGACTTGAGCATGGTCTCCGAGATGTCGTACATATTCGATATCTTGCCCACGGCCAATTGTTCTTTCAGGTTGAAATATCCGAGGCAAGTTCCGCACACAAGGAGTTCGACGCCCTTTTCTTCAAGTCCTTTCAGGTGAGAAACGGTTTCAGCACCCCTGACGGTCAACTTCACTCCACTGTTCATGAAGCAGATTGTCCTGGGCTGAACAGACAGCTCTTTAATTGTTGCAATAAAGACTTTGATGAGATTATTCCCCAGGTCATCACTGCCGTGTCCTATCCGGTCTTTGTTTATAAAGATCGTAGTGCCGGTCACCGCCGGCTGAGGAGCGCACACATAGTCTTCAGGCTTTAATTCCGGCTTTACGGAACCGGATATCTCTTTCGTAAGGATATAAAATTCGCCCGCTTTCTTATCGACCTTTTCAATCTCAGCTCCGGAGTATTTCAGAAATCTTACGACATTATCCCGTGATTCTTCAGTGCTGACAATTACCAGTAATGTACTTCCTTTCGCTCTCTCCAATGTCTCCTTGGTTTTCAGGACAGGTTGAGGACAAGGCAACCCTCTTGCGTCAATTTCTATTGTCATTCCAATCTCCCCTTTTATTTTTTGGATAATCAAACGAACCTGAATTTCTTTTTTCTTTCATTCTCCTCGTCTCTTTCCCAACGATATACTGAATCGATTTCAACGCTGTTTTCTCTGAGGATCTTCTCCATTTCTTCTCTTTCTTCCCAATTCACCTTGCAGCAAAACCCGCATTCCGAACTGAATTCCCTCGGAACCGGTATCGTTTCCGATCTTCTCCCGTTTTTTTCTATGACACGTTTGGCCTTCAAGGCAAAATGCGTGCTGCGGAAAGTTATAATTGCATATACGGTCATTAATGTCCTTCTGATTGAAAAAAACAACTCATTACTATTTATTGTTTATTAAATGATCTCGGAAAACAAATAGTATTTAGCTATTAATATCGTTTGTGACATAGAAAATTTCTATACAGCGGAATATATAGTCGAAAAGCGGCCGCAACCGATTGAACCTGTGGCGACTTGCATGTAAACTAAATAGAGTCTACTTATAAAGTCACTTATTTGTCATTCCCGCAAGCGAAGCGCGTCGGGAATCCTTCTGTAATTGCCATCAGAAAGGTTCCGGTCAAGCCGGAATGACAAACCGAGCGACAAATACGGAGAGAAGCGTGGCCGATAAATTTAAGGGTGCTCCCAAGCTCATGGAGAAGGTGCGGGCAGCGGGTTGAGCGGCAAAAATAAGTCCGGGTGACTTAGAAGAGATCCTGAGCGGTTTACCGCCGGAAAAAGATGCCAACCTTCTTGTTGGTGCGGAGAAGTGGGCTGACGCCGTGATTTACCGACTTACACCGGAGATAGCGCTTGTCCAAACTCTGGATTTTTTTACGCCGATTGTGAACGACCCCTATAACTTTGGCCGGATCGCTGCCGCCAACTCATTAAGTGATATTTATGCGATGGGCGGCAAGCCTGTTACGGCCATGAATATAGTTTGTTTCCCTGTGAAAGAGATGGAAAAGGCAGTACTCCGCGCAATTCTCGAAGGGGGTATGGAGGTTGTACACATGGCGGGAGCAGTAATGGCGGGAGGGCACAGCGTCGAAGATCCGGAAATAAAATATGGATTATCCGTAACCGGCATTGTCCACCCCGGGAAATTTTTGACCAACGACAACGCAAAGGAGGGAGACGTACTGGTTTTGACCAAACCGCTCGGTACCGGCATTCTTACGACCGCTCTGAAAGGCGGGTTGCTGGATGACAGGCTGATATCGGAGATAACGGAATTGATGGCGTCATTGAACAAAGGGGCCTCTGAAGCAATGACAGAGGTTGGAGTGAATGCTGTTACAGATATCACCGGATTTGGGTTTCTCGGCCATGCTCTCGAAATGGCGAGAGCGAGCAGTGTCGGTATAAAGATTAACGCAGGAGAAGTTCCTGTCATCCCCGAGGCGGCGAAATTTGCCGCCATGGGCATAGTTCCTGAAGGCAGTTCCCGCAATCGTAATTTTTGTTCTCACCTCCTTGACGTCGGGCCGGATTTGGACCCGGTCCTCCTCGATCTCCTGGCGGATGCACAAACTTCAGGCGGTCTTCTCATATCCGTTCCCTCTGAAAAGGCGGACCTGCTGGTACAGAAACTTCGCGATAAAAAAACACCTGCAGCCAAAATAGTAGGGGAAGTCTTGAAAGAACCAAAAGGGGCCATTCAGGTGCGCTGATAGAAATCTATGATGGTCATAAGTCTGTTATCAGCACTCCTGTCTTTCATCAGCACGAGCAGCTTCCCTGATTATCTTTGCTTTTACCGTCGCTTTTTGTCGACGCACAACTCTCGAACAACCCGAAGTGTTGCTTGAAGTCTCCGATAACCTCGAAATACTTTGAGAACCTTGTCTCGGATAGCATGAGCGCTGTATTTCCGCACACTCTTTCGGGCTTGTCTTTTTCGAAGATGTGGGTACTGTCAAGTTCAAATTTAAAGGGTGATTCAGGAATCCCTCCCCTGTATATGGCAATATGGCCGTAATCTTCACAGGTGTCTTCAAGTTTTTTGATTTTCCAAAGTCTGTAGGTAATTGCATAATAAGTCACATTACCCACAAGCCCTTTTATTTCTTCATTTGATATATCCACGGCTCTTTTTGATACAACACGCGGATCGATAAACCCGGCTTTCTTCGTAATCCTTTCAAAATCCTTCAGGTAAAGAGCGCCTCCAAGGCACTCACCATAAAGGAGAGGGTTCTTCCTTAGATGGTCCGGCAGTCTCCTGTCCGCGTAAATGTCCGAGAAGTAGAATTCCCCTCCATGTTTAAGAATCATATAAACCTGCTTCAGGAGACTCTCTTTGTCTTCGATAAGGTTTACTACGCAATTTGAAACAATGAGGTCCAGGGAATGCTCCGGAAAATGTTTTCCGATGTTTTCTATATAATCATGAACGAATTGCACATTCGGGGTTCTGTAACCGAACCTCACTGTCTGGTCATGTATATATTTTGCAGCAATCTCTATCTGGCTTTCGGTCATATCTATCCCGTAGACAAAACCTTCTTCTCCTACAAGCTTCGAAAAAACATAACTGTCTCTCCCCGTACCGCAGCCGATATCAAGAACCTTCAGATCACTAAGTACAAGCGGGACAGGAGAACCACACCCATAATATCGCTCTTTAATTTCTTCGACTATGTAAGGCAGCACCTCCTTTACATAGGCAGGAAGAGCGTCTGTTGTGCAGCATGCGCCCGCCTTGAGATCTGCCGTGCTTTTCAATTCCGAACCATAATACTTTTTAACCGTATCCTTAACATCAAAATCCGGTTCATCCTTTATCAGAACCCCGTGACAGCTGCTGCCCCGGTTTACAGTGCAGGCATAGCAATGCTCGCCGCAGGTTATCTCAGGATTAAAGTTTTCAAAATCTATCTCCCAAAATTTTTTGTCTTCATAGCCTTTAACCTTTATATCCAGGGCGAGGTTAAAATCACAGTCATAGATATAGCCCTGATAGTCTATGGAGAGCAGACGTCTGCACATTATGTTATTCAGTGTCTCGGGATTGAAATTATTCACGAGAATTTTCATATAGTCATCGAGTTTGCCCTCCTGCAGAAGGTATCTCCTGAAACCTCCAACGGGACTGTTGGTTATTGTGATGAGCCTGTTGAAAATTATACCGTACCTTGTCAGGAGCTTCCTGTAATCCTTTTCCAATTCCCTCTCAGAGGGAGGTAGATTCATTCCTTCAGGATTATAAACGAGGTCCAGGCATAGATCGCCTGATCCATATCCCATCGTGTTCAGTTTCTGAAGTACCTTTATGCTCTTGTCAAAGACTCCTTTGCCTCTCTGTTTGTCTGTTAGGTCCTTAAAGCAACTCGGAAGTGATGCTATGACCTTTACTCCACAGCGCCTGTATAAACCGGCGTAAAAAGAATACTCCGGCATGTCGAGCACCGTCAGATTTGTTCTGACAACGGTCCGCTTGCCGTGTTTTGTTAACTCTTCAAGAAATAAAGCGAGATTCGGGTTTAGTTCAGGGGCGCCGCCTGTAAACTCAATGACCTGAGTATTTATATCGATGAGCTTTGAGAGGACCTTTCTTGCCGTAGACTCTTCCATATTCTTTTCGCCGCCGGGAGAAGCCCCGATGTGGCAATGGGAGCACCTCTGGTTGCATTTGTTTCCGAGGTTGATCTGAATGATCTGGCTTTCTATCTTGCTGATTTTATCGCTTGCCCAAAGAACAGCCATCGTTCGCCTCCTTGCATAGTGAAAATAGCGATTAAATTTATTGCGCATATTATCAATCGCTCAGTTTTTTATTGTCAAATATATTTTCTCCTCTTCCATGCCTCAAATCCGCCCTCATAGTTTCTTGCAGCGGGTAACCCGGAAAGCTGATGGACCATCCATGCATAACCGGACCTGATTCCACCAGTACAGTAATAGACTATCGGCTTGTTGATATCTACTCCGTGATCTCTTAAAAGTTTTTTAAACTCTTCGGGCGGAATGGGGCGGTGATCTTTACCCGAGTAAAAGTCTGTCCAGTTTATATGTATTGCACCCGGGATACGATCGCGTATCCATTCCAGGAACGAGCGGGTGTCAATAATGGTTAAAGATGATTTTTGGTGTTCAAGTTCAGCGGTAGAGATGTCGAGATGAGGCTCTGGTTTAAATTTATATTTGACAAGTCGTGCGTTCCTTTTTTCCGGACCCTGCGTCGTAGGGAAATTATTACTTCTCCACGCCTGGATTCCGCCGTCAAGCAGGCGGATATGACCTTTATGGCCAAGCCATGATAGAACCCAGCAGTCCCATCCTTCTCCACCCCAGCTTTTATCCGCATCGCCATAAACAACTATCGTCGCGTTTTCGTCGATGCCCATTTTCCCGAGTTCGGCGGACAATTCTTGAGGCCGCCACACACGGTAAGGTACGCCATTTTCATCTGTTCTGGTATAATCTTCCCAGGAAAATGATATCGAACCGGGTATATGTCCCGCCAGCCACTCGGATTTAGGCCGTGCATCGAGGATGATCCAGCTTGATAAATTTTGTCTTAGTGATAGTGGCTTGATGAGGCTGATGTCGCTTGCAAAAATAATACCGGACAACAACGTGCAGACAAGAGTGAAAGAAAAGGGAAGTAAGGAAAGTTTCTTTGTCAGGCACTCACAAAAAGTTTTTGCATGGGGAATCCCTCTGATCATTATGACCTCCTATATTTTTTTGGCTTTGCAGCCTGATTTGCGCAAGTCAATTCCTGCTTTAGTCGGTGTAACAGGCTTCATAACCATGATGATAGCCCTGACATTCTTTGCAGGAGAAAAAGGTTTGGTAAATTGGCCTCCTGCTGTGATATTAGTGATAGCCATAGTTCTGCGTATGCTTTTTCTCTTCAGACCGCCCGAACTGTCCGATGATATCTACCGATATTTGTGGGACGGCCTCCGGACACTCAGCGGCCATAATCCATATTCAGCTGCGCCCTCTGAAATTCCTGCACATATTCAGAAACACAATGAATTTTATGCTCACCTGCTCAAACATATTAACCATCCTGATCTGATCACCATTTATCCTCCGGCTGCACAAGTTATATTTGCGGCAGGAGCGTTTTTCGGGGGGACCATCCTCGGGCTTAAAATCCTGCTTTTAATGATAGACCTCGCGACCTGTTATGTCCTTCTTGAACTCCTCTCTTTATTGGATCTGCCGCCGTGGCGCTGCATCCTCTACGCATGGCATCCTTTGCCGGTCCTCGAAATAGCGTCTTCAGGACACATCGACGGAGCCGGAATATTTTTTCTATTACTCGCCTTTTTGCTCCTGTTGAAGCAGCGGCCGGAAAGCAGATCAGCTTCGCCGTCACGAGAAAAATGTCGTTTTTTTTCTAAAAAGACCATGCCTGCTTTTTTAGCGGGCTTATCATTTTCTGCGGCATTATTGGTAAAATTTTTCCCCCTGATATTTCTGCCGGGTCTGCTGATGTTTGTCAAAAAACATATCAGAATGATATTTCTCATTGGAACTATATTCGGAACGGCAGTCCTGGTTTTTCCGTTCCTGCCTGACATGAGGGATTCATTTGCCACGCTCAACACTTATCTGCAGAATTGGGAGTTTTCAGGTTTCGCCTTTCGTCTGGTTCGAAATCTGACCTCTTCCGGAGGTATTGCTCGGATACTCCTTGCATTCACATTCCTTTTCGCAGCATTTTTTTTCTATCGAAAACTCGTGCCCGGAAAAAATGCGGGTCCCGGGGATGAGGTCCGGAACGATCCCCGCCGTCTTAATATAGGCCGATTGACGGCCTGTACGGATGCGGACACTTTTTTAAACCTCACAAGAACTTTCTATTTCATTACCATATCTTTTCTGCTGCTGACCACTACCCTTTATCCCTGGTATGTTCTCTCCCTGGCCTGTCTGTTGCCTTTCGCCGCCGGTCCTGCGGGCATTGTTCTGACCTGGGCCGTCTTTCTATCCTATAGAGTTTTGATACCATATACTCTCCTTGGTCTCTGGATTGAGGATGACAGCACTTCTTTCATGATCTGGGCCGCCCCGGTTCTGGCCTTCCTCGTTGCTGCACTCGCCGGAAAGATATCAAAAGACAAATCGTCAGGTATTCCCGTTTCATAGGTCTACATTTCTCGCATGGATGCCCCTCGTTTGCTAAAGTGCAGGAGTTCCCGACAGATAACCCAAATAATCTTTATTCCAGCCTGCAAAGAACCGGACAGGTTCCGGCTGACTTTGGAATGACCAGCCACTCTTCGCCGGTAAGGCACCGGAAATTCCTTTATGCGCAACCCCCTCTTCAACGCCCTTATTTGCATCTCTATCGTCCAGCCGTAATTCCGATCGCTCATCTCAAGGGTCTGCAAAGAAGCCCATGTGATTACGCGCATCGGGCCGAGATCCTCGTACCCATATCCCCAGAACAAGTTTATTAAAAAAGTGGCAAGCCGATTGCCGAACCGCTGCTGTCCGCTCAAGGCGCCCGACTCCTCAGGAGTGCGCTTACCCAGGACCAGATCAGCCTCTTCATTCAACAAAGGATCCATGAGGTCAAAGAGTCTTGAAAGGTCGTCACTGCCGTCGGCATCCGCAAAAGCCACTATATCGGGAGGATTCTTCTCTAAGACTTTTAAACCGGCAAGACAGGCGCTGCCGTATCCGGACCTGGGTTCCTCTACAACACATGCTCCATGCATTCTTGCGACGTCGGCCGTGCCATCTGTTGAGCCGTTATCAACAATAAGTGTCCGGTCAATTTCTCGAGGGACGGCTTTGAGAACATATGGCAGCGCAAGGGCTTCATCTTTTGCAGGCATGATAAGAGCTATGATTTTCCCCCGATACATGGTTAGTATTTCCCGTAAAATAAACTATGGCTGACGACATACATCCCAAAACTGTAATTCACTAAATATCCGGGGAGGCACAGTGGCAGAAAAAGCTTGACAGCTGCACCTTTGCAGGCGGTCAGATATCAAGACCGCGCGGATATTCAGTGTTCAGAAGAAATACCCAAATTCTGTCCCGAAGGCTTTCGGGATTTTTATGTCACTATGCCTGCCTGAATCTGAGATCAACCGCATTTTTCGGGTATAAATTACACTGTCGTATTTTCTGCTCTGAGGTCCAGAAAAGCGGATAGTTCGAGAAGGCACTTATCAGCTTCCTCCTTTTCACTTACGGTTAATAGTTCGAGGGAAGCGGCGGGGCCGGAGAGAACCAAAGAATAAACTGTGCTTAAATATCCTTCCTCAACAGGCACTGTTTTAGGAAAAATTCTAATCGAATCAAAATCATCTGTCGGCCGAATTTGATTCTTTCTCAGAAAAAGTACCTGCCGCCATTTCTTTATTGTTTTGTTCCCTCGGTCTATTTCCAATACATTCTTCTTCGTCATGACAAGGAATATGAAAGAAAGAATAATCGCAAAAAACAGATAATGCTCCTCATGCAGCGTCATCTTGTTCTGCACAGCATGTAAGAAAAAGAAGAGCATCGTCAAGCCGAGGAGAATGGCCCCGATCAGTCTATTTGCCGGTTCCAACTCATAAATCCAGACATCGTCCGTTTTTTTGATGGGCGGAATTTCCGTAAAAATCTTCAACATATTGTGTATTATTGCTATTGCCGGTATAGATAAGTCAAATAGATATTAGTTATGGATTTATCGGATAATTATTGATAAAAATTATAGATAAAGACCTTCCTTTTCTGACCCTGTTGCCACTATAATTGTTGGTGCACGAAGGCAAGGGGCAGATTTGACATTATGATAAGAGTGGAAATTCCGGGATCGGGTTTAGTTGAATTCGAGCATTTTGTTACTGACTTCTCGGGAACTCTCTCCGAGGACGGCATACTCCTGCGGGGAGTGAAAGAAAAACTTAATGAACTATCGGGGAAGCTGAAGGTCCATGTGCTTACCTCGGATACTTTCGGGCGCGCCCGAAAGGAACTCGAAGGTGTGGCCTGCGCTATCAATGTGCTTGAGGGCGGGGGGCATGTCTCGCAGAAGGAAAATTACGTGGTTAGTCTTGGCGCCGGCAAAGTGGTTGCGCTCGGGAATGGAAACAACGATGTCCTGATGCTCAGGGTCGCGAGGCTTGGCATTGCTGTATGTCTCAGGGAAGGCTGTTCAAGAGAAGCCGTCGAAGCATCCAGGATACTTGTAATGTCGCCGATTGATGCCATTGACCTTCTTCTTTCTCCAAAAAGGCTGATCGCTACCCTGAGAGTTTAAGCGTGATACGGTTCGGGAAATTTAACCCGAATTCTGTCCCGAAGGCTTTCGGGATTTTTATGCTACTATGCCTGCCTGAATCTGAGATCAACCGCATTTTTCGGAGAATTTAAAGATATCTTCAGCGGCGCGACATGAAGAACTTGGGGAACTCCGGATAAATTGCTGAGATATAAGGGCCGATGCGGGGAGATGTGCAGAATATTCCCGCATCGGCTCTGCACACTTTAATGCCAGTGCTGGGCAGGAAAAATCTTTTTTGAACTTCTGCACAAATCTATTTCCGATTATCCAATCGGAATCTTCTTCTCCTTCGCCTTGGCTTCTTCAGACTTCGGCACTCTTATCTCAAGGACCCCTTCTTTGTAATTTGCCTTGGCCTTGTCCATTTGGACTTCTGTCGGCAGTCTGAAGCTGCGGCTAAAAGAGCCGTAAGAGCGTTCCACCCTGTGATAATTTTTCCTTTCGACCTTCTCTTCCTGCTTTTTTTCGCCGGAGATTGTCATTGTACTGTCGGTCACGCTCACTTCGATATCTTCCTTCTTCATCCCGGGCAGTTCCGCCTTTACCACAATATCATCGCCTTCCTCGAAGATGTCCACAGATGGCATTATCTCCGTAAAGCCGGCAGTCCGCAACCTCGGCGCCAGGAAAGGTCTCATCAACGAAAAGGGCCTCCTGAAATCTTCCTCAAACCACCGCTCCAATTCATCGAACCACCTCCCTGCCGGCTCAAGCGGCGCAACAGATCTCGACGGTTCGGGTCTAACGATTTCCTTCGTTTCCTGCTTTGGCATAACACACCTCCAATGATATTTTATGCCGGAATTAATTTTATCCGGCAGTTCTTAAGAGTTCATGCAAGGATTTTTCTTCTTACCCTTTCTCATCATTGTTCTTCCGGCAGGCATTACCCTTTTATCGGCATAAGTGCTTTCTTAGCCTGATGTGTGCATTTGAAAAAAGGACACATTGTGTATCTGTCTCTCTTGCCTTTGCAATACTCTTCAAGCTGAAATCTGCTTGGTGCATAAGTATTCTTCGCGTCGCATGTCAGGTCATATTTCGCAGCCAAAAAAGGGCAATTCATCCTTCCTTACCTCCTTCAAAATGTTTCTCAAGTAAAATAGCAAGAGGAATGCCAGATTTAACCCGACAATTTATTTAACTTTTTTAAAAGAAGGGAACATCCTGTGAGGCAATTTGCCCTATATGGCAGGGCAAATTGCCATATTTCTTAAAGTCCACAGGTCATTTCAATTGACAGGTATTTCAATCTCCTGATGGCATTAACTTCTATCTGCCTTATCCGCTCACGGGTGACATCGAACTCCATGCCCACCTCCTCAAGTGTGCAAGGGGAGTCCACGCCGATACCGAACCTCTTCCTTATAATCCTTTCTTCTCTGGCCGGAAGAGAGCACAATATCTCCTCTATCTTGATCTTCATATCGTCTCTTATAACAGAGTCCAGCGGGGACACCAGGGTCTTGTCCTCTATGAAATCACTGAGATGACTATCCTCTTCCCCTATAGGGGCTTCGAGAGATATCGGTTCTTTTGATATCTTCAGTATGCCTTCCACCTTTTCGACGGGCAAACTCAATTTTTCTGCAATTTCGACTGATGACGGTTCTCTTCCGAATTCCTGGACAAGTTCCCTTGTCATTCTCGTTATCTTATTTATTGTTTCGACCATGTGGACGGGTATCCTTATTGTTCTCGATTGATCCGCAAGTGCCCTGGTTATGGCCTGTCTTATCCACCACGTTGCGTAAGTGCTGAATTTATATCCACGCCTGTACTCGAACTTGTCCACGGCCCTCATAAGGCCGCTGTTTCCTTCCTGGATCAGGTCCGAGAAAGTCAAGCCCCTGCCCAGATACCGCTTGGCGATACTTATTACGAGACGAAGATTGGCTTCTATCAATGATTTTCGAGCATCTGATACCTCCTGCTCTGCCATCATCAGGGCCTTTAAAGCACTCTTCATCTCGGCGGTCTTCATCCCGTATAAGGTCTCCCTTCTCTTGATCATGTCTTTCAGCATCTTTTGTTCGTTTAGCGCATCAGATTTCAAACATTTAGCTTTGTTCCCGAGTGATATAATCTTTTTCTGCATCGCATCGATTTCGAGAACTGTTTTTTTCAATTCTTCCGGAAAGGACATTATAAAATTATCTCTCAGTTTGAGGCGGCCCACTTTTTCGAGTATGCGGTCCCCGTTTTCTTCGAGTGACCTGAGCAGTGAGTTGCAGCCGTTTCTCTCAGCCTTATTCGGACCTCTCTTGCAGGCGGCCCCGAGAGAAGCAAGATGCGCACTTCCATTAAG
The DNA here is from genome assembly GCA_963716185.1 of Thermodesulfovibrionales bacterium. GTDB lineage: Bacteria > Nitrospirota > Thermodesulfovibrionia > Thermodesulfovibrionales > SM23-35 > CAVZMO01. The sequence goes on along the minus strand of OY970295.1, from coordinate 546,141 downwards.
TTTCTTCAGATATGTTTTCCTTTTCTGGTTCAGGGAATCTATTTGTTCAGTGACAGTATAAAACTGTTTTCTCTCCAGTGAAGGATCTTCCCATGTATTATCTTCGCTGTTCTGAATGATCTCGGCGAGCGGTGTCTCACCGGTCATAACCATCCTGCCAAGGCCTACCAGCCTTTTCAGGGCAAAGGGAAGTGAAAATATTATCCCGTAGACCTTTGCTTTTCCATCTTCTATTTTCTTGGCGATCTTTACCTCGCCTTCTTTCGTGAGCAGCGGTACGCTGCTTATCTCCTTCAGGTAGAGATGTAAAAGGTCTTTTTCACCTTCTATAAAATTGACCGACTTGTCCGCGCCTCCCTCTGTCTCATCATTTACTTCTGCCTCGAGATAGAGCGTGTTTTCTTCCTTGTCGTAGCCGTTGAAAGAGCCAAAATAATTTTCCATTGATATCCCCTTTTGGTTTAAATTTTAGAATTCATGCCGAACGTAGCCTCTGATTAATGCCTGTTAATGTTGTGCCTGCAGGATTATTTTTGCTCGATTTTTTCAGTAAAGATCATCCTACAACCTCCTTATAAAACTAAGCTTTATTGAATGATTTCGCGTTGTAAGATTTACATTTAGCAAAAGAGATGCCAATTAAAAACATATTGAATTTAAATAATTATTTAGAATGGGACAGTATTTTTCAGGGCAATTTGCTACGCTTGCATAGCATATTTCCAGAAAGTAATGAAAAATGAACTATGGAATAAACTATTGGATAATCGGGCAATATTCCTGAAAGTACGGCAAGTTGCCTCCAACTATATCCAATTTGTTATAATTAATCTTAATAAATCAAGATGTTATCATGTGGCATTTTTTTTGCATATTTACAACTCCGATAATACTTTTTTGATCGGTAAGTTATACAATTATTATTGTTGAAACCTAAAAGAAGGATTACGCGCGGATAAACTGGGATTCAAATAGATTTTGTTACGAAAGGAGGTGAAAAAAATGAAGAAAATAGGCTTATTATTTATCCTTCCTGTATTGTTGCTTTCTTTTGGATGTGCTTCAAGGGATTACGTGAGACAGCAGGTGGAACCTCTTGTTGATAGGATAAGCAAGCTTGAGGCAAGGGTTTCAGCTATTGAATCGAGGGTCAGCGCACTGGAAGGCAAAGTGGCTGAGATCGATGAGGCAAAGAAGGAAGCAGCTGAGGCCAAATCGATGGCTCAGGAGGCGATGAAGACGGCGAAGGACTGCTGTGAAAAGGCTGAGGCCGCGGTAAGTAGGGCTGAGGCAGCGGCAAAGAGGGCTGAAGAAGCCGCGAACAGAGCGGAAGAAGCTGCCAAAAAGTCTGGAAAGGCGTTTGAATTGCAACAGAGAAAGTAGAGTCAATATAGATCAAATGATTTCAAAAAGGGCGGGGTGTCCCGCCCTTTTTGAAGCGCAAATCTCCCCGTCAATGATTAGTAATTTAATGTAATCTGCACGGTAAACTTGATCGGATAATGAAAGGGGAATGAAGGATGAAGAAGGGTTTCATCTTTTTATTGTTTATAACAATTCTTTTTGCCTCAAACGGCATCGGCAAGGAGGTACCCAAGTTGGATGGCTTGAAGATATACAGTCCTGCCTTTAAGGACAACAGCTACATACCCGGAAAATATACCTGTGACGGACGGGATGTTAATCCGCCTCTCTTGATAGAAGATGTACCTTCAAAAGCTAAATCTCTCGCCCTGATAGTCGATGACCCTGATGCGCCTATGGGCACATGGGTTCACTGGGTCGTATGGAACATCCCTCCTGATACAAAGGAAATCAAAGAAGACTCTGCCCCCAAAAATGCGCAGCAGGGACTGAACGATTTCGGCAAACATAATTACGGAGGTCCCTGTCCTCCCCCGGGGACGCATAGATATTTTTTTAAGCTCTACGTCCTCGACACTGTTCTAAATATAGGCGCCAATTCGACCAAGGCCGACCTGGAGAAGGCTATGGGCGGGCACATTGTAGAAAAGGCCCAAATTATCGGGTTGTATAAAAGAAAATGATGCCACGATAGTTTGATCTATAGATTTTTTGTTATCTTTTGTGCCGGCGGTTTTCTTCTCAGCAGAGATATGGCGATTGCCCCTGCAATGATCCCGCACAGCAGGGACAGAAATATTACCAGCGCGAGTGAAGCCTCGAACTTCCAGAAGAGGAAAGTAATAAATACCGGCGTCGCATTTTGCATCGAAAATAAGGCAACAAGGACTAATACAATTACCAATAATATAATTATTGCCAAGCTGTTCTCCGGTCTTTTTCAGGCGCCTATGATTTATTTTTCGACTTTGTTTTACCTTTCGGCGTTTTTTTCTTCAATGCTTCTTTAGCCGTGCCTTCAAGTTTTGCTATCTGGGTCTCAAGTTTTTTAATTTTCGATATTACTGCTTTGACCTTTTTGTCAAGCATGGGGTTCTTTACTCTTGAACTCAGGTCGTAAATCTTCCCTCCGAGTTCTGAAACTTCTCCTTGAACTTTCATCTTAAGGTCCAGAATCCTAAGCCTTTTCTTGCCTTCGTCAGTAAGTTCTTCTGCTTTTTCTTTTACAACAGTGACCCCTTGCCTGACAATTGCGGCGCCCTCCTTAAGCCCCTTCTGAATGTCCGCTTTCACCTTGTCCCAGAAATCCATTATTTTCCTCCTTGCAAAGATTTTCTCAAAGTTTACCAGATTACAATATAAGCGTAAAGAAATACGGGATGCGGTTCCCGGCACTTGAACTGTTCATCTCGCAGCTTTTATCAGCTTTCCGCCCCTGGGAATTATTGCTATTCCCGATGAATCTATATGACAGCGGAACCTGTCCTTCTCCGTGTCGAATCCGATCTGTTCGCCTTCATTAATGACATTGAACTTGTCAACGATCACTTTCTTGAGTTTGCACCCTCTCTTGAGCAAGACCTGATCCATAAGGATGCTGTCTTCCACGCTCACATCATCTTCGATCGTAACGCCGCTCCGTAATACCGAGTTTCGTATCCTGGCCTTATGGATAATACAGCCCTCAGAGATCATACTGTTTCTTATGTCGCCCCTCAGAATCTTGGTCGCAGGCCCTTCATAACCCGACGGATGAATGGGCCATAAATTATTGGCGACCTCAAAGAGAGGTGAAGCACCCAGCATATCCATATGGGTATCAAAAAAAGAGGATATTGTTCCCACGTCTCTCCAATAGCCCTTTTCTTCATACGGCATGGTCCCGGCTATGACATTGGTTGCAAAATCATAAGCGAATACCTTCCCCGATTCGACCAGGTCCGGTATAACGTGAGCTCCGAAATCGTGCTGTTTTTTCCTTTGAGCCCGTGCCAGCGACTGCAATAATATGTCCTTATTAAAGATATAATTTCCCATAGAGACATACGCGCGGTTTGGATCGTCAGGCATCGGGGTGGGTTTCTTTGGTTTTTCCTGAAACCCGACGATCCTTCTTTGTTCGTCCGTCACAATGACCCCGAATGAAGACGCCTGATCAATCGGAACCGGCCTTGCGGCAACGGTCACAAAGGCTTCTTTTTCTAGATGGAAATCGGCCATCTGCCGGATGTCCATCCTGTAGATATGGTCTGCTCCGAAGATGATGACGAGTTCAGGATTATGCTGCTGCATTAGACTCACATTCTGAAAAACGGCATCGGCTGTTCCCTGAAACCATTCGGGTCCCATGCGCATCTGCGGCGGAACCGCTGTGACGAAATGGTCTTTGATCACGGAGGACAGTGCCCAGTTCATTCTGACGTGTTCAATGAGCGACTGCGATTTGTACTGCACAAGAAGATAGATGGAATAAATCTGTGAATTGATAAGATTACTCAGGACAAAATCCACTATCCTGTATCTGCCGCCGACCGGAACCGACGGCTTTGACCGAAAAGACGTCAATGGAAAAAGTCTCTCTCCCTTTCCCCCGGCAAGGATGAACGCAAGAACCTTCGGATTAGCCATTCCGCCTCCACAAAAAATTTGATGTCTCTAATTTTATAGGATATTTAGAAAAAATCAAACCATGGATTTTTTAACCCGAAAATTAATGAGGCGCAATTTTCGGGTCAATTAAAATATTTATTTAACACTTTGGACAGGTCAACGAACCGTCTGTCTTTAATCATCTCCTCAAGACACACTGAAGTCTTTTGCACCCAATTCGGATGCGAATCAACGGTGCCGGGCATATTCTGCTGGTCTAGGGCGCCGATGATATCATCAAGACTAACCAGAAGCAACTTGCAGGGCGTGAGAGCGAGATAATGGTACACCGCTCGGCAAAGTTCAGGCGTCATCTCCGGTGTTGCCGCGGGGTCCGGAGGATAACTGTCAGGTATAATGCCGCGTGATTTAAGAGTTGCAATAATAAGCCGTTTGTCCCTTTCCCTCTCTTCGATCTGTTTGTTCCACAGTGAATCGTCGGGGTATTTCCCGATAGCTCTTCTTTTTTCAATATCCCTTCCTGCCCAATAGCCGTATATCGTCGGAAGGTCATGGGTCGTAACCGCGCACAACGCCAGGAGCGGATATCTTTCAGGAGGAAGAAAGGACGGATCCGGATAATTCCTTTCGAAATAAAAGAGCCTGTACGAAAACATCCCGAAGCGCTTCAGCGCCACCCGGACATTTTCGCCGACTGTCCCCAGGTCTTCCGCAATAACCATGGTCCGATTTCGGACACTCTCGAGTGCTGTGATCCTGAGGAGGTCTTCTGAAGGGTAGCTGACATAGGCTCCGTCATTGGGCGTCATGCCTGCAGGCACCCAGAAAAGCCTGAACATGCCGAGGGCATGGTCTATTCTTAAAGCGCCGACATGTTTCATATTCTTTCTAATCGTACGGATAAACAGTTCATAACCCGATTCTTTCAAGCGTTCGGGAATCGCCGGGGGGAAACCCCATTTCTGGCCGTCCGGGCTGAAATCATCGGGAGGCGCCCCTGCATCCGCGCCGCTCGCGATCACATCACTGAAGCTCCACGCGTCGCTCCCGCCGCCCGTAGAACCGACCGCAAGGTCGTGATAAAGTCCTATGCTCATCCCGAGTTTCTTTGTCTTTTCAGTGATCCCTTTCAGTTGTCCGTCAATCAACCATTGAACATACTGATAAAAGAGAACTTCCCTTTGATTCTCTTTATTGAATGTCCTGACCGCTTTCCCGGATATCTTGCGGTATGTTTCAGGCCACTCCTGCCACGAGTAGGCGTTCTTCTTTTTCCTCATGTATTCCTTCAGAGACATGAAGAGGGCGAAAGATTCGAGGTATAAGCCTTCATTTTCCGTGTACTTCCTGAAAGCCCTGCCGCGGCTGGTTTTTCCCGAGAGGTGTTTTTTGCAAAAGAGGGCAAATGCCTTCCTCAACATCTTTTCTTTCAACAAGGCCACTTTTTCGTAATCGATAAATTCGCTCTTCCTCAACTCCTGCAGTTCTCTGTTGAATTTTCTGGATGTCCTGACTTTTTGACATTCCCCGGATTCTCTTACCTCAGGGACATTCTCCACATCCAGGTATATAAAATTTTTGTAGATCCTGCTTACAGGCGAATATGGGCTGATGCCGATCGGTCTTGTGTTGGGAATCGCATGCAGCGGATTGATCCCCACGAAATGCCCTTTCAGATCAGCGGTCCATTTGACAATCTTTCTGAGGTCCCTGAAATCTCCGATACCCCAGTTTCGTTTCGAGCGTATCGAGTACAGGTTGACCGAAAGACCCCATGCTCTGCCGTTTTGCAGCCCCTCCGGCATAAAACAGGTATCAGGGGTTATGATGACCTTCGATTTTTTGGACAATGTATTCACCCGGCCGGGAAAGATTCCGCCGGGATTTTTACATACGACGTGAAGTTCGTAATATCCGATATCTCTTCTTTCCCTGTCGATGAGGTCTACTTTTATATATCGCGCGCCGTCGATCCATTTCTGTTCGGAAATATGGATGTCATTTCCGGCGAACCCGAACTCCTCCCTCTTTCCCTTTTCATCCTCCACAGAGCATGAAATAATTAATTTTGCTTCGTCGCCTTCCTTGACCGGCATGCAGAAAGGGACAGAAAAGGGCTGTTTATTCACTGAGATGACGTGAACGGGTTCAATAAAAGTCTTCCACGGCCTAGACTTTATTTCATTAATTTCTTTTGCTATGTCGTCGGCTGACTCAATTCTGAACTTCATTGCCCTAAGAATAGCCTTTTTTGTGTCTGAAGAGGCTACATGTCTGTTGCCGAAAATATCCCAGTATTCGGGCAGTATCCCTGAAAGTTCCGCTAACTCATTAACTAATTCGTCATAAGACTGCATAATCCGCCCGTATATATAATATCCTGCCTGCTTTTACATCACGATCTTTTTTGTGCATTTTTGAATTCAAAAAGGTAAAATTCTAAAATGAAAATTTCAAAGATGAAAAGTTCATCACTGTTCCTGTCTCTCCTTTTGTTCTTAAGTTTACTATTTAATACTTCGGCAGTCTATGCCGGGCCCCCTAATCGCATAATCTCACTCGCCCCGAACATCACTGAAATCCTGTTTGCGATGGGCCTGTCTGACAGGATAGTCGGTGTCACGACCGTCTGTGATTTTCCCGAAGGGGCAAAGAAAAAACCAAAGATAGGCGGCATGTCCAATCCTTCTTTAGAGGCTGTAGTATCATTGAAACCCGATATTGTCGTTATGACCACTGACGGCAACCCTCAATGGTTTGAAGAAAGGCTGCGGGGGTTGCATATAAAGACTTATGTTTTCAGAGCGAGGAAACTTTCGGAACTCGCGCAGGGCATTAGAGACCTGGGTCTGGCGGTCGGGACAAAGGAAAAAGCGGATGCGCTTGCCTGGGAGATAGAAAAGGGAATCAACAGGTACAGGGCACGGGGCCGGGACATCGGACATTCGGGCCGCAAAATCAGGGTCCTCTTTATCATATGGCCTGAACCTCTGATTGCGGCCGGGCCCGATACAGAAATAAATGATGTAATCACCCTCCTCGGAGGTGAAAATGTTGCATCGAAGGCAAGGGTATCATATCCGGCGTATTCTGTGGAGGAAATCCTTCGGGAACCGCCTGATATAATTTTTATCGGCAAAGGACATGCGGACACGAAAGAGATGTCGAGAGACCTCCTCAGGAAATTATCTGTGGCGCCGGCAGTCAAAAACGGGAAAGTCTTTTTTTTGAGCGATAGCCTCTACAGGCTCGGACCGAGGATAGTTCCGGGTATAGAAGAGATGGCCGGATGTCTAAAGTAAAAATCTCGCTTTTCCTGACATTCATTTTTTTAATAGTTTTCATATCTCTATTTTTAGGACCCCATGTGATAAATCCTTTTCACATGAATACCCTGGAAAAAGAGATATTCTTTTCGATAAGACTCCCCCGGGTTGTGGTTGCATGTCTCATGGGAATGGCATTGGGGGCCTCCGGCGCAGTGCTTCAGGGCATACTGAAGAATCCCCTCGCAGACCCTTATATATTGGGCATTTCGAGCGGATCCGCCCTGGCGGCGGTATTCGGACTCATATCAGGTGTGTATCTTTTCGGGAAATTCAGCATACCGTTTTCAGCCTTTATTGGCGCGTCGGTTGCCAGTGTGATGGTCGGCGCCCTCGGATGGAAGCAGGGCAGGCTTATGCCGGAGCGTCTTCTGCTTGCCGGTGTGGGCCTGGGTTTTCTCTTTTACGCCGCCCTCATGCTCCTTATCAGCATCTCATCTTCCGAAGGTATCAGGAGGGCCGTGCTCTGGATATTCGGCGACCTGTCAGTGGCGGACTGGTCGGTAGTCCCTTACGGTTTCATCTTCATTGTTTCAGGGTTGTTTCTCGCGGTCCTCAGGGCAAAGGCGCTTAATGCCCTGATGCTCGGTGACGAACTCGCCCACAGCCTCGGTTTTTCCGTGCACAAAGAGAGGACGCTTCTCTTCGTTTCCGTTGTGCTCATGACCGCGGCGTCAGTATCACTTGGCGGCACTATCGGCTTCATCGGTCTTCTCGTTCCTCATCTGGTAAGATTCTTTGTGGGGTCCGACAACAGGGTTCTGATCCCCCTGTCCGCACTGTGCGGCGGTGCATTTCTTTGCTTATCGGACCTGATCGGGAGGTCCTTCATGCCGCCGATGGAGATACCCTCGGGTATCGTGACAGCCCTAATCGGCTCACCCTATTTTCTTTATCTCCTCCGGAAGAGGGATATCCTAAGCGCATAATACCGTTGCCTCTATCCCATATTATAAATTTTTGGCCCGTCTATGGCAGATAGAATATTTCCGCTCATTCTCGGGCTGTCGCCCTCCGAGGTAAATTCTGTTCCGATGAATCTCCACAGAATTTGAATCCGCGAAAATACTCTATCTGCCATATTTTAGTGTTCGTGTATGAGAATAAAGAAGACAAATGTTATGGCGGCGGGCCTACGAGACATGCATATGGGCAGCAAAAGCTTGATAGCAGCTCCTTTGTGGGCGGAAAAATATCAAAGTAAGCTTCATGCTTTTATGCAATACCCTGTAATAATGAAAAATACGCGAATTCTGTCCCGAAGGCTTTCGGGATTTTGCTGCCCATATGCATGCCACTGTTTAGGGCAATAGCCTTTTTCGGGACAATGATTTCATTCAAGACCGGCGAGGTTCTTAAATTTCAGGTATGAATCCCTGTCAATCTTCTCGTGAAGACTCTTTCCATGCGCATCCATTGTCACTATCGCGGGAAAATCTTTTACCTCCAACAACCACATCGCCTCGGCCATGCCGAACTCTTCAAGCTTCCACACACCGACCACTTTTTTTACCTTTTCGGCAAGATAGACCGCAGCGCCTCCTATGGTATTCAGGTACACACAACCATTCTCTTTAAGGGCATTCAGGGTCTGTTTGCCCATTCCCCCCTTTCCCATTACGCCCCTTATCCCGTATTCCGAGATTATCCGGTGCTCGTACATCTCGACCCTCGTGCTTGTGGTCGGCCCCCCCGCAACAAGTTCAAACCCCTTATGTGTCTTTCTTACTATCGGGCCGCAGTGATAGAGGATTGTACCTTCGAGATTGAAGGGTATCTGTTCTTTCGGGGGTCTTTTACTGAATAAGAATTTATGCAGCTTGTCTCTACCCGTTACTATCTGCCCGTTGATCAACACCCTGTCTCCTGCGTGTAATAAGAGCGCATCTTCCCGGGTCATAGGGAGGTTTATTGTCTTTGTTTTCAATCCTGGATTTTGAATTTTGAGTTTTCTATGTTCCATATCAGCCTTGCCTTTCGGTCTGCCCAGCAGGAAACTGAAATATCTACAAAATACGACGCGGGGTGCCTGTGGTTGATCCCGATCTTTACCCCGAGGGCCGTTGTTTTACCACCGAGCCCGAGCGGTCCTATTCCAAGCTGATTAATATCTGCGAGGAGCTTTTTTTCGAGCTTCAATAAATCCGCATATTCATTCATATCTTCAATCTGCCTGAGAAGCTGCTCTTTCGAGAGCCTTGTCACCTGGTCCTTTGCGGCGCCAATGCCTACTCCGATGATATAAGGCGGGCATCCCTTGCCCTGGGCTTTGTACAAAGTATCCAGCACGCACTTTCTCACACCCTCCAGGTCCCTTTCAGCCTTCAATTCTTCCAAAGGCAATCTGTACAATTGACCGATATTTTCAGAACCGGAACCCTTGAGCATAAGGTCTATGATCAGGTTGCCGCCTCTCACCTCTTCAATATATATAACAGGGAAACCGATGCCGGTATTATCCCCGGAATTTTTGTCGGTGAGTATATCAACGGCATTCGCCCGTAAAGGTATTTTTTTTGTGGCAGCCCTTGTCGCCTCAACGGCTGTATTTTTCAGCCTGATATGGCTTAAGTCGGCTGGCGCCTTTATGAAAAAAGTGGGTACGCCCGTATCCTGACATACAGGTCTTCCCGTCTCCCTCGCAATCTTTATATTTTCCAGGATCGAAAAAAGCGCTGCCCCGGCATTCGAGCCCTTCTTTTCTTTTTTGCGCGCGGAATTCAAAGCAGCCTCGACATCAGAAGGCAGCGAGGTGGCAGCTCTTCTGTAAAGTTCTACTATAGCGTCCCGGAGTTTCAGCATCCCTTAATATATCATTTTTCTTTAACACTGTCTTCACGGGTCGCGGGCTTCGCGTGTTCAATATTACGAATTCCGTGTCGAACATGAGGACGAGAAATTTATTTTTATCCTGCCCGGCACATATTACTTTTTTAGTTGTAACCGCCTTCTTGTTTTCATCGTCTTATTATTATAAAAATAAAAAAGGAGGTGAAATCATGAAGAAAGGTATCATAGCTCTTACGGTCCTGGCAGTTTCATTGGCTGTGATGGTTGCCGTGGGGGTCTCCAACTCGGAGGCCGCCTGCTTTGGCCACAGACCCGGCGTTGCCTTAAAACTAATGTCCTCGCTTGATCTCGATGCCAAGGAGCAGGGATCTCTGAAGTCTGCTCTGTCCACTTACGGCCCCTCTGTCAAAACGGCATGGCAGAATTTCCATGCAGCGAAGAAGCAGCTGAACACGGACCTTAAGGCAACAACACCGGCCGGCTCTCAACTCGCCGCTGACGCTGCTGCGGTTGCAGGCGCAAAGGCCCAGCTGAAAGCTGCGCGTACACAATTGAACGGTGCGTTATTCGCAGCGCTCACCCCCGCGCATTTGCAGCAGCTTCAGGCGCAGCTCACAGCGGAGTTTCAGCGCAGGTTAGATGCGAAGACCGGTCTTCTCCTGTCTGTATACACACGGCATCTTGAGAAACAGTAAATATGGTTAGAATGGGAGCAAAATGAGTGCGCCCATAGAGACTCCAACAGATGAACGCCTCATCGAAGCGAGCATATCCGGCGACGATGAGGCGTTCACCGAATTAGTGCGGCGGCACAAACATAAAGTGTTCAGAATTGCGGCCCGGTTCGTACGGAATGACCTTGAACTTGATGACATCTGTCAGGAAGTATTTATCAAAGTGTATCAAAACATGAGAAAATATCGGGGTGATGCGCCGTTTGAACACTGGGTGTCGAAGATAGCGGTCAATGCCTGTTATGATGAACTTCGCAAGCAGCGAAGGGAAGGTTATAAGGTGTCCCTGGAGGATGTAACTCTGTCACTAAAGGATCATGCATCCGAAGAGATCTCAAGCGGCGAGGCCTGGGAGATCCTGAAACACGCACTGGCCAGGCTGCGTCCCGAGTACCGGCTGGTTATTACTTTACTTAATCTCGAGGAGAAGTCTGTACGGGAGGTATCGGCATTGACCGGCTGGAGTGAGGCGAATATAAAGGTGCGCGCGTTCAGGGCGCGGAAGGAACTTAAAAGAATCCTGGAGGATAACAATGAGAACTGATCCAAACGAAGAGAAGATTGAGCGGCTGTTTGCGGCTGCGCGCAAAGCCGGACCGTACGAAAAAGAGATCGAATTGATTGAATACGGGTTTGAAACTCGCTTGATGGCAAAAATCCGTAATCGGTGCGGGCGTCAGACGCCTTTCTTCTTATGGGCGTGGCGTCTTATCCCTGTTTTTGTCTCTATTGTTATCTTCCTGGGGATTTGGACCTATCAATCAAGATATAGCCATATGACCGATCTGAGCGCGATAACCGGCATCGGCAATGAGGAGACCACGATGGTGGCCTTCTTGACGGGTGAATGAAATGAAAAAGTGGAAAGCAATAATCAGCATCATAGTTGTATTCCTGCTCGGCTCACTGGCGGGCGCCCTCGTAACGCATGAAATTTATCAGCACAGGATAGAAAGCTTTTTCAGGGGTGAGTCTAAGAGGGAATTGATCGTCCGCAGGCTGGGCCATGAGCTCAACCTTGACACCGCCCAGTCAGCTCAGTTACGCGTTATAGTGAAGGAAACGGATGCCGAGATAAAGAACGTGCGCAAGCAGATCAGACCTCAGATCGAAGAGATTTTAGAGAGTTCTCAGAACAGAGTCCGTGCGATATTGCGTCCTGATCAGCTCGAGAAATATGAAAAAATAATCGCGGAACGCAAAAAGAGACGAGAGAAGGAGGAGAACACTAAATAGAGTCTGTCCATAAATTGTCAAGAAACACAGAAGACTGTCATTCCCGCAAGCGAAGCGCGTCGGGAATCCTTCTTAAAAGCCATCGGAAAGATTCCGGACAAGCCGGAATGACAAACTAACGATAACAAGATCGCATTTATGGACAGACACTAAATAAGTTGCGGCACAAAGATACAGCGAATGTCGTGAATTTCACAAATAAGAGTTGGATTTTGAAACCAAAATAAACGGTCTGCCTTATTTTTCCGGGCAGCCGGTCTTCCCCCCCACCGACCGGCTGCCTCCCTCCAACAAGATTACGTCTATAAAATTTGCGGGGTGAATTTGACATGATAGCTCATGTGAATTAATGTTGATTTCAACGAGAAGGATTTTTTATGACAAGGACGGAGGTAACAATGAACAACGATTTGATGACAGGGTTTTCGGCAGCAATAAAATGCCGTGTCCCGGGCGTAAGAAACTGGAGTCTGCTGAAACATCTTGCTCTTGCAACTTGTGTTACGATTATAACTGCGATCTTCATGGCGCAGCCGGTTTCGGCTCAAGCCGCGGACATGCTGGGTACGAATAGTTCTGCCGGGCAGGTTATGGCAAAAATGAAGGAGCGTCTTCACCTTACCGAAGAACAGGAAACAAAGATACGTCCGATTATCGAGGAAAGCGTTCAGACGCGCCGTGATATATTGAAAGGGGATTCACAGGACAGGGGCGCAATAAAAAGTGAACTGCAGGAAGTTCAGTGGAAAACTGATATGCGGCTTGGCGTGATTCTTACCGAGGAGCAGATAAAAGAGTACGAAAAGCTCAGGGAAGAACACAGTGAAAGCATGCAGAGCAGCGATATGCAAAGCAGAAAAGGACCCCACGGTGGCCGGTCACGAGGGTTTTAACAATAGGTGAAGACCGGTTCGAATCAAAAAATGCAGGGGGACACAATACCATGAAAATGAGACTTTATGCCCTTTTTCTCAGTCTCGGACTATCAGTGGCTATTTTTGTGACTGTCCAGCAGGCCCATGCGACTCTCGGCGAATCCGCCGATTCGATCACATTGGACAGAAAGGCCCTCTCGGCAGTACGTCGCGCCACTACAGTCCGCAATGGTTACACCGTCCATGAAATCGCCTCCGGTTCGACTGCTGTGAGGGAATACGTTTCGCCGTCCGGCATAGTATTTGGAATCGCCTGGAATGGACTTATCCACCCCGATCTCACGGAACTTTTGGGCGTCTATGCGGGCGAATACGAAAAAGCCCTTCGGCAGACTCCGCGTCAACCGGGACGAAGGCGCTTGCAGGTGAAAACGAACCGGGTCGTTGTCGAGAAATGGGGACATATGCGGAACCTTCAGGGCCGGGCCTACGCCCCCGCCTTAATTCCGCCGGAGGTGAGCGTCGATGAAATCCGGTAAGATACTGCTTCTTTTTTTGAGCCTTGCGCTGGCGAACGGCTGTGGCAGTGGAGGGTCGGGTTCTACGTCAAAAAGCACCGGTACTCCACCTGCTGCGGGGGATAACGTGCTCTCGATTACAGTGAACGGCTCACTCTGCTCAAGATCGAGCAGCACCTACCCGAACAAGCCGTGCGTCAGCGTGACAGTATGTACACCCGGCGCCGCAACCTGTCAGACGATCAATGACATCCTCTTGGATACCGGGAGTTCCGGCCTGAGGATATTCAAACAGGTTCTGAACGTTTCTCTTATGCAGGCAACCAGCGGTTCCGACTCAATTGCCGAGTGCATACAGTATGGAGACGGCTCGTCGGATTGGGGTCCCGTTCAGATAGCAAACGTAATTCTGGGGAATGAACCCGCTATTCAGCTTCCAATTCAGGTCATCGACTCTGCGTTTGGCGCTGTCCCCGTCGCATGCCAAAACGCGGATAAGGATCCGGCCGATGCCGGATCCAATGGGATCCTGGGGGTCAGTTTCTTCGCACAGGACTGTGGTCAGGCATGTTCGAGCAGTGCCGACAACGGGATGTACTATGTATGCAGTGAATCCAACTGTCAGGGGGCAGGAGTGCCTATTTCCAGCCAGGTACAGAACCCTGTGGCGCTTCTCCCCCAGGACAACAACGGCATCATAGTGCAACTCCCGAGCATACCCCGGGGCGGATTGCCTTCGGTCAACGGTTACCTCATACTCGGGATCGGCACACAATCCAACAACGCGCCTTCTATAGTGAAGACGTATGCCGCTGACCAGAACGGGGAATTTACCACAAACTTCAAGGGCATCTCCTACAGCAGTTATGTCGACACAGGCTCGAACGGACTGTTTTTCCCGTCTCCTTCCGAAAGCCCGCTTCCGAACTGCCCCTCTCCCAATTCGTCGTGGTATTGCCCCTCGTCCACAACGAGCCTTTCCGCCACCAATACGGGAGCCCCCGGCTCACCGAGCGGCGTGGTCTCGTTCCAAATCGGCAACTTCGACAGCCTTGTCGTTTCGTCCAATAACGTTTTTCCTGAAATCGGTGGGGATGGCACAGGCGATTTCGACTGGGGACTTCCGTTCTACTTTGGACGAAATGTATATATGGGGATCGAAGGAAGAGAGTCCAGCTTAGGCAGCGGCCTTTATTGGGCGTATTGAGGGTGTATGTGAGAAGAGTGTTTAGCCGGGTTGGTTTTTAGATTTTATGTTCCCGCCATAACACTGCTTAAAAATGGAGTGAAAACAGGCACAATATGAAATGGAAAATCACAAATCTGCGAAAAGACCTTTACCTGATTGCCGCCATTATACTGCTGGTTGGTTTGGGCAGTGCTACCTTGATTTATCTGACAGCTGAGAATGATTCGGACAGCGGGTTGGTTTATGACGGATCCAAGATGTATAAACATGATTTGGAACTCTACGGTGGAAAGGCTAATATGCTTGCGGATGAGTTCAGGCAGTGGTTTGTCGGGTTATGGCATGGGAAATCACTCGCATTCACAGTAGCCTGCATTACCATTTTTGTATCCTTTGGGTTTTTCTTTGTCGCCAGTCACTTGCCGTCCGACCCAAAATCTGATGCCCGGGGTGAAAGCAAGCAGGCCGGAACCGGCTGATGCAGATTAGAACATATTGGTTTAAGGAGAGGTCTATCATGACAGTTATATACTTGTTGTGGATAACGACCCCTTACAGAGAAATATACTAAAAGGGATCCTGTCTGATGAAGGATATGAGACGCGATGACTGCATAGGAGCGAGGTTAATGAGAGTCACTCAACTGGTTTCGACTAAAAGTTTAATATTTTCGGAAAAAGAAAAAACGCAGGCAACAACAGACTTCTGGGACATAATTCTTCGGTGTGCGATTTTAAGTTGTCTTATCCTCATAACCTATGCAAGCGTATCCGGTCATGTTTTTCAGGCGATATTTTATTATGCCGGACCAACTCAAATGGCAAGATTCATTGTGCATCCCAGTCTTATTTGGGGATTGACGGGTTCAGTTTTTCTTATATTCAGAACTTTTCTCTGGTTCCGGTACAGACCATTTCCTCCTGCCCAAATTGATGAAACTCCGCATATTACAGTGGTTATTCCAGCTTATAACGAAGGGGACATGGTGGAAAAAACAATTGACTCCGTTGCAGAGTCTTTTTACCCTCATGAAAAGATGGAAATTATCGTTGTAGATGACGGAAGCTCGGATGATACCTGGAGATATATCCTGAAAGCTGCCCTGCGTTATCCAAAGCTGGTAACGCCGGTTCGTTTTCAGATAAATCGGGGTAAACGCGCCGCTCTTGAGGCGGGATTTCGTCGGGCCAAGGGTGAGATAGTTGTTACTATCGATTCGGACAGCATAATTGACCGTAACAGCCTACTTGCCATTATCGGCCCATTCCGTAACCCTAAAGTTGGAGCCGTAGCCGGAAAAGTAGTTATCTATAACAAACACGAGGGGATCATTCCACGGATGCTGCATGTCAGATTTATCCTGTCATTTGATTTCCTGCGTGCTGCCCAGTCAACTTACGGCGCCGTTTACTGCTGCCCGGGTGCGCTTTCAGCGTATCGTGTGTCAGTTGTGAGGGAGGTGCTTGACTCCTGGATGAACCAGACTTTTTTGAACGTATCATGTACTTATGGTGAAGACCGGTCCATGACTAATTTCATATTGTCGCGCGGATTCGACACAGTCTATCAGAGAAGTGCCGTCGTTCATACCGTGGCTCCAAAAACGTACATGAAACTCAGCAAAATGTATCTGCGATGGGACAGAAGTTATATTAAGGAAGAATTTCGCCTCTTTCGTATCCTCTGGAGACGACCTTTCTGTTCTCGTATGATTACGCTTATGGATGTTTGTATCAGAAACCTGCGTTATCCTATCAGCTACGCCGTTCTGGCACTGTTTATAACTCTATTCCTGAATGAACCGGAAAGAATTCTACGGTTGTTCTCTGCAATTGGATTAATATCGTTTTTTAACATTTTATATTATTTACGCTCTGAAAAATCATGGGATTTTGTCTATGGCATAGTCTATTCATATTTTTCTTTTTTTACTTTATTTTGGATATTCCCATATGCGTTGTTAACTCTGCGCTCGCGCTCATGGATGACGCGGTAAGGAACTCGATATTCCCATAAATTCATAGAATTGTCGGAATTGTCTATCTTTGATCTCAGCTGTAACCTCCTGCTTGGCCTGATCGTCTTCTAATAAGAGGGTGGTGTCACAAAGCAGGTATCGGTGACAGCAGCTCTATCAAAATTAAAAACAGAATTGTTGGCAATCTGAGA
Source organism: Thermodesulfovibrionales bacterium (assembly GCA_963716185.1). Classification (GTDB taxonomy): domain Bacteria; phylum Nitrospirota; class Thermodesulfovibrionia; order Thermodesulfovibrionales; family SM23-35; genus CAVZMO01. The sequence goes on along the minus strand of OY970295.1, from coordinate 529,329 downwards.
GGCGAGTATGAATAAAATTTCGTCATTGTCATTTCACGCCGATATGAAACAACAATGGGACCGGAAGTCCATAAAATCCTCCGCCAATCCCATCGAACTATTATTCCTTGTCATTACATTGATATTCTTAGCAGAAGGAATTATTATGCTTTTCCTTGAAATATTTCCAATTTTGCCGCGCCTCACAAAAATTCATGGGCATCGCCTGCAGGCTGCGGATGAGTATGAGGGGACAGGTATAGGATTAGCGCTTTGCAAGAGGATCGTAGAATGTCACGGCGGAACAATCTGGGTTGAGTCCGAGCCTGGAAAGGGATCTATATTCTATTTCACCATCCCCGACAGAAAATACCATATAAATTATTCTCCTTCGGGAAGGTCGTTTTCTAAGGTTTAGCCGGACAACGAAGAAGCCGCCGAAGAAGGCAACAAAAAAAGAAAAAAGGGTAAGAAAGACAAATAATTAAAGTACAGCCTTGTCTTTAACAGGTTGTGATTATTTTGTTTTTTTTGTATTGTGATGAAGGTTAGGCGTGATATTCCTCAAGGAGAATTATGACGGCAACCGCCTGACACGAGAAGATAAGAAGCGAAAAAGGAGGCCGACTGTGAGGGGAATCCTGAAAATAGCATATAAGCTATTAGTAAACGACAAAGGCAAATTCGCGGCCTTGCTTGTCGGGATAACCTTTGCTGTTTTTTTGATGGTCATGATGACATCGATGTTTGCCGGTATCCTGCACAGGTCGTCTTCCACGGTAATAAATGTGGGGGCCAAAATCTGGGTGATGGACCCCGCGGTGAATACCGTTGCGAACACTATACCGATGCCGGATTATATTTTGGATGCGGTGCGGAGCATAAGCGGCGTGAAATATGCCGTGCCGCTGTATTCAGGCGGCGCCCTGGTAAAGCTACGAAGCGGCGCCTATCAATCGGTAAGTGTCCTGGGACTGGATGATACGAGTCTCTTCGGCAGACCGGAGCTCATAGAAGGACGCATCGAGGACATCTATGCGGAAAATGCATTTGTCGTGGTCAAGGATTCGGAATTTCCCAAACTCGAAAATCCGCGGCTCGGTACGGAATTCGAGATAAACGACCACAAGGGAGTAGTTGTCGGCATTGCCAAAGTCACTACCAGCGGCCTCTTCGGAATTCCTACCCTTTATACAACCTATAAGAGAGCCATTCAGTATATACCTTCCATGAGATATACCATCTCGTATGTCCTGGTGGAGCCTAAGAGTGTCAGTGCTGTGCCATACATTAAACAGCAAGTGAGAGCGCTCGGTTATCTGGCTTTGACCGCGGATGAGTTCAAGCAGAGGATCTCTAACTTTTATAAATATCAGACAGGCGTTGGAACTAATGTCCTGTTAATGACGATAATAAGTTTCGTTGTAGGCTTATCGATTTCGGGACAGACATTCTATACCTTCATCCTGGAGAACCTTGACAAATTCGGGGCCTTGAAGGCGATAGGGGCAAAGGGGAAGGAACTCATCTATATGATACTATTCCAGGCGATATTCACAGCCCTTACCGGTTACGGTCTGGGTATAGGCCTTGCCTCCCTTATTATAGCCGTGGCAAAACTCAGGTTGCCGAGTTACGCGGCCAGAATAACCTTTGGGAATCTCGGGTTCGCCTTTATCATGGTGCTCATTATAGCCGGTATTTCAAGTTATATAGGAATCAGAAAGGTGATCAAGATAGAGCCTTTCGATATTTTTAGAGGCTGAGATGACAAATCTGGCGGTGAAAGCAAACGAACTGGTCAAATGGTTTGGAGAAGGGCAAGCCAGAACTCTTGCGGTGAGAGAAGTAAGCTTCGACGCATACTTCGGAGAAATGCTCTTCATCGAAGGCCCTTCCGGGAGCGGCAAGACGACATTGCTAAGCATGATCTCGGGAATTCTCAGGCCGAATTCCGGCAGGGTGATAGTTGACAACAAAGATATCTGGAGTTTGACGAGCGACGAGATCGCCGATTTCAGATTGCATACGGTAGGTTTCGTGTTTCAGGACTATCACCTCTTCCCGCGGTTGACAACCGTCGAAAATGTGGCGATCCCCCTGATCCTGAAAAAACTCGACTGGAATGAATCCATGAACGAGGCCGTGCAATATCTGGAAATAGTCGGTCTCAAAGACAGGGCTCACCTCACTCCCGTCAAATTAAGCGGAGGGGAACAGCAACGGGTGGCAATAGCAAGAGCAATCGCCGGCGGGCCCGATATCCTGATATTCGACGAGCCCACCGCCTCATTGGACGGCGATACAGGAAGAAGAATCGTCGACTTTGTGAAAAAAAATATATTGAATGAGAAACGTTGTATCATCATAGTTACACATGACAGCAGGATATTTGAATACGCAGACAGAATAATGAGGATGGAGGATGGAAAGATCATAGGAGTAGTAAAAGGAGGTTCAGATGAGGAATAAGGTATTGTTTTCTCTTTCGATTATAGGCATATTGGTCGGCTTGGTGAGCGCCTATATATACGGCATTGAAAAAAAGCCGCAGCCTCCGGTATTTAATCCGGCTTCTAACCCTTACTCAAAAGGCATCTATGCTAACGGCATCGTTGAAAGCTATCAGACAAATGGAGAGAATATCAACATATATCCCGAAGTACCAGGCACTATTACACAAATCCTTATTGCCGAGGGAAAAACCGTGCGTCAAGGAACACCCTTGCTCATGATGGACGATTCAGTTCAAAGGGCTATTGCGCGGCAGCAGAGGTCTCAGGCCGAAGCTGCTCTGGCTCTCCTTGAAGAACTCAGGGCCCAGCCGAGGAAAGAAAATCTGGAGATCGCAAAAGCCCAGGTAGAGTACGCGAGCGCAAGCCTCAAAAGCGCACAGGACCAGCTGGACAAACAACGGAGGTCTTACGAACTGAACCCGCTATCGGTGAGTAAAGACACTCTGGACAACGCAGAGAACGCTTTCAAAGTGGCAAAGGCAAATCTCGAAGTCGTCCGAAAGCAATACGAACTCACCAAAGCCGGGGCCTGGGTTTACGATATAAGGAACCAGGAAAACCAGTATGAAGCCTTGTCAAAGGCTTACCAGTCTTCGAACGCCTTGCTTGCAAAGTATGTTATAAAAGCGCCGGTGAACGGAGTGGTTCTATCCGTGAAGGCCGCGGTCGGCAGTTACATATCCCCGCAGGGCGCATATGGCACCTATACTGAAGGATATAACCCTGTCATTGTTATGGGGAATTCACAAACCTATCTTGGAGTAAGGTGTTATATTGATGAGATACTTGTGCACAGACTGCCTCGAACATCACAAATGAACGCGCTGATGTTCATCCGGGGCACCAATATCAATATTCCTTTGGAATATATACGTGTGCAGCCTTATGTGACGCCAAAAATCGAGTTATCGAACCAAAGGACAGAAAGGGTGGATGTGAGGGTATTGCCGGTGCTCTTCAGATTCGAGAAGCCAAAGGACCTTAATATTTATCCCGGACAATTGGTTGATGTGTATATTGAAGAGAAATAATATGGCATTAACAGATAAAATCAAAGTGTATGCGCTGGCAGCACTTTTATCCCTTTCCTTTTTAACCGGCTGTGCCGTAGGTCCTGACTTTGTCCGGCCCGAAGCGCCGAAGGTTGATCGCTACACCCGCGAAGGAGATCCCGCGAAAACAGTGGTTGCAGACGGCAAGACCCAGCAGTTTGAACCTGGCGCAAAGATGGCAGCGGACTGGTGGCGCCTTTTTAACTCCACCAAACTGGAGACTGTAATAAAAGAAGCATTCGCCAATAATCAGACCCTGCAGTCGGCGCAGGCGAGTTTGCGCCAGAGCCAGGAGAACCTCCGGGCGGGCTATGGGGTTTTCTATCCCCAGGCAGATGCTGGTTTTGACGCATCGCGCCAAAAGTTCTCCCAGGCACGTTTCGGCAGCAACTCTGCAAGCAGGATATTTAATCTTTATACTCTGACAGGTACCGTTAGCTATGTCCTGGACGTCTTCGGAGGTGAACGCCGCGCCGTGGAGAGTCTGCGGGCCCAGGTGGACTTTCACCGCTATACGGTACTGGCCACTTACATTACCTTATCTGGAAATATCATAAACGCTATTATTGCCCGCGCAGCTTACAGTGAACAGATTAAGGCTACGGAACAAATAATCGCTTTACAAAAGGAACAGGTCGGACTTACCGAAACACAGGCAGAGGCGGGGACCGTCCCTTACTCGAATGTGCTCAGCCTTCGAAGTCAGCTTGCCTCTACAGAAGCGTTGCTCCCGCCGCTCCGGCAGAAGCGCAGTCAGACCGAACACCTGCTTGCGACATTGTCGGGTAGAACACCTGCTGAATGGATACCGCCCCAACTCGATCTGGCAGATCTCAGCCTTCCCGGAAACTTGCCTGTAAGTCTTCCTTCTGATCTGGTACGGCAGCGTCCTGACATCCTTGCTGCTGAGGCCCAGATACACAGCGCCAGTGCTGAGATAGGGGTGGCCACTGCGGCGTTATACCCGAGTTTCACCTTGAACGGAGACTACGGGCAAAACAGTACCTCCCTCAAAAATCTCTTCAAAAACAACAGCAGCTTTTGGAATCTGGGCGCAAACGTCGCCGCTCCCCTATTCCATGGCGGGACACTGCGGTCCAAACGGCAGGCTGCCGTTGAGGCATACAATCAGTCCCTGGCCGACTATCGTCAGACTGTGCTCAGCTCCTTCGCCCAGGTTGCCGATGTACTGCGGGCATTGGAAAATGATGCTGGAAGCGTACATGCACAGTCGCGGGCAGTCAATGCGGCAGAAGAAGCGCTGCGCTTGATACAGGCAAATTACCAGGCAGGCGTTGTCAATTACCTCCAGGTCCTCATTGCGGATAGTCAGTACTATCAGGCAAAGGTCGGTCATTTACAGGCGCTGGCCCAGCGGCTTCAGGACACTGTTGCCCTTTTTGTCGCTTTGGGCGGCGGCTGGCTGGATGCAAAAGGGAAAGTCCCGGGAGACTTGTGAGACTTCAGAACAGTTATAAGAATGGCAAAATTGGATCTCCTTTCAATATGATTGAAAAGGCCCTATAAAAATTAAAAAAGTAAATAGATTAACGCATACACTGCGTTCATTGCAGCATAGAAACTACCGCCTCTTTTTTGCCGGGCAGGGCATCTCTCTCATTGGCACATGGATGCAACAGATAGCATTAAGCTGGCTTGTATATAGAATCAGCAATTCCGCTTTTCTCCTCGGCATAGTCGGTTTTGCGAGCAGGATTCCCACTTTTCTCCTTGCGCCCTTAGCAGGAGTCTTAGCCGACAGGTGGAATCGTCACCATCTCGTGATCATAGTTCAATCGCTGGCCATGGTGCAGGCATTTGTGCTGGCATTCCTTGTATTAACGGGCAAGGTTACGGTATGGCACATATTACTGCTCGGTCTATTCTTAGGCTGTGTGAATTCCTTTGACATTCCCGTACGCCAGTCCTTTGTGCTGGATATGCTTGAAAAAAAGGAGGACCTCGGCAATGCCATTGCCCTGAATTCTTCACTGGTCAACGGCGCCAGGCTGCTGGGACCTTCTGTGGCGGGCGTGCTTATAGCAACTGTGGGTGAGGGCATGTGCTTTCTTATCAACGGCTTAAGCTACATCGCGGTCATCGTCGCCCTGTTTGCGATGAAGATTACCAGAAGACAAACCAGGAGAGATGGGTCCAATTTTCTGCACACACTCAAGGAGGGTTTTTCTTACACCTTTGGCTTTGCCCCTATTCGGGACATCCTCTTACTTCTCGCCCTCGTCAGCTTGATGGGGATGCCTTATGTGACTCTCATGCCGGTTTTTGCCAGAGATCTCCTGCATGGCAGCTCTCATACGTTCGGTTTTTTAATGGGCGCCACCGGAATAGGGGCGTTGATAGGGGCGATATATCTTGCATCCAGAAAGACAGTCGCGGGGCTGGGAGGGGTCATCGCCATAGCAGCCTGTGTCTTCGGGATCGGACTCGTTGCCTTCTCACTTTCCAAAATCCTGTGGATTTCTCTCCTGTTAATGGTTTTCACGGGTTTCGGGATGATGGTCCAGATGGCGGCAAGCAATACGGTTTTACAGACCATCGCGGATGACGCCAAGCGCGGCAGGGTGATGAGTTTTTACACCGTTGCCTTTATGGGCATGACCCCCTTCGGAAGCCTGCTGGCGGGCTGGCTGGCGAGTTGGTTAGGTGTCCGGGATACCGTTTTCATAAGCGGGGTCTCTTGCCTTGTCGGCGCTGCTATTTTTTTAAGCAGGCTTCCTGCATGGCAGGAAATGGTCCGTCCGATATATGAGGGGCAGGGAGTTATATTAAAGGGAAAACCGTTGTGAAAGGTCTCGTCTATGGCATGGATTTTTGACGAGATCAATAAATTAACCGCCGGGACATGTAAAAATGGGATTCACTTACATGATATACTACAATCAGAGCGTCAATTCAAAGGAGCGGCATAATGTGTGCGGCGCAACGCCCGAATCTGAAAACTGCTATAGATAATTTAAAACAATCCTTACCAATAGGGGAAAAAATCGGCCTGTTTATTAAAAATTCACTTATCAAGATAACAAGACTGAAAAGCTGCTGCGGTCATCCTGGAGAACCCGGATGTTGACAGAAATAATAATCCTCACTGGTCGGTGAGGCCCACTGATGGAAAGAGAGCGCACTTAAAGCCGCTACCTGTAATCATGTAATAAAGAATTAGATTTATGAGATCACAGATAACGGCAATGCAAAAGATCAAAATCGGAGTAAGTACTTGTCTTCTCGGCGAAAAAGTCCGGTATGACGGGGGACACAAGCTTGATAGATACATAACGGATACACTCGGTAATTATTTTGAATGGCTCCCGGTATGTCCCGAAGTGGAATATGGTCTTCCTGTTCCGAGAGAATCAATGCATTTAATCGGTGATCCTGCCTCGCCCCGGCTTGTAACGGTAAGAACCGGGATCGACCACACCGGGGGCATGAAAAAATGGGCTGAAGATAAATTAAGACAGCTTGATGAAGAGGACCTCTGCGGTTTTATATTCAAGAGTAAGTCGCCAAGTTCCGGGATTGGAGGCATAAAAGTTTATGTTTCTTCAGGGGTGCCGAGTAATAGAGGAACGGGCATATTTGGTGGAGCATTCATGCATTATTTCCCCTTTATTCCGGTTATCGATGACAAAAGGCTGCATAATCCGAACCTGAGAGAAAACTTCGTAGAACAGGTCTTTGTATATAAACGATGGAAAGAATTTCTAAGGAGTAATGCCAAAATCGGAGAGCTGATTGCATTTCATAATAGCCTCAAGCTTTTAATATTCTCTCATAGTCCAAAACATTATAGTGCCCTCGGAAAGCTTGTTGCCCGGGCAAAAAAACACAGGCCTGATGTGCTCTATTCAGAATACATAAGGATAGTGATGGAGGGGTTGCGCTTTCTTGCTACGATCAAAAAGAATACGAATGTATTACTACATATAGTTGGGTATTTCAAACGACATCTGACGTCTGAGGACAAAAGGGAATTGCTTGAAGTTATCGATCAGTATCACAAAGGTTATATGCCTTTAATGGTCCCGATAGTCCTTATTAATCACTACGTGAAAAAATACGATGAACCCTACCTGAAAATGCAATTTTACCTGAATCCGCATCCCACGGAATTAATGCTTAGAAACCATGTTAAGAGCAGCCAAGGCCTGCATTAACCCGAAAAATGCGGTTGATCTCAGATCAAGGCAGGCATAGTGACATAAAAATCCCGAAAGCCTTCGGGACAGAATTTGGGTTTTCTGGTCATATATTTCTTTTGAATAAAAATATCCAGGTGACCTTGATATCTGACTGCCCACAAAGGTACTGCTGTCGAGCCTTTTCTGCCACTATGCCTTCCCGGATATTTAGGAATTACAGTTTTTGGGTTAAACTATATTTGATAATTTTGCACAGGACAGCAATGAAACATTCCCTCCCCAATCTTCAATGTAAGGTCTGCACCATAGCTTTCATCCAGTTCGACAGTAATTTTTCTCCCTGGCCCCTAAAGAAAATAAAAACAGTTTATGGGGATCGGGGATAGCCCTGCCCATTGTAGGTTTAACCGGGCATTATTTGGAACGGCTTACCTTCAGTCTTTCCTTTTTTTGCTTGTCTTTTTTCCTTCAGGGTGTGCTGTGGTTTTTTCTTTGCATTTGGTTTTTGCTTGTTTTTTTCTTTGCTCACGCTGTCCTCCTTGATAAGACTTACTATTATTCTACAGCATTCCTCAGAATACGCAACTGTATCCATTCCGTGAGCATTCTTGGAAACCCTCACCAGCTCCGCATGATATAATTAAGTATGAAAGATAATAGGATATAAATGTCTACCTTGGATAACCTATGTAATGCCTTGACGAAAAAGGCGCAGACAGTAAACAAGGATATTACAAGGGAAATAATGGAAGATTGGGTGGGGGATGCTGGTCCTGTTGATAAACAAATAGCCTTCATGTCTGCAGTCCTTGTTGACCTGGAAAGAGGAGAATATACTGCCGAAGAAATGGTGGAGGATATTCTTCAGTTAATGTATTTGGACAACTAATGAAAAAGAAATCATCGCATTTCTCGGTTGAGGACATAATCAGGAGTGAGTTTAAGAAACCTCTCAGCAGGGGAATTATCGGTAAGGACGCCAATGGTTTACTTTGGGCTTATGGCGTCGTTATGAAGGACTCCCACTACTGTGTTGAAGTTATCACGATAGACCTGGAGACTCATAAGGTAGAACGGATAAAGGACAAAGAAATCTCATATGAGCAAAGGGCAGATGCAACAGCATACATAACAGAATTGATAAAGGGAATCCTTCCGATAAAAGTTCCGGCGGCTCAATAAAGTAGGGATGCACATATCCCGTGCAATAGAAGCGCATCGGTTACTTAAGTCGGAAAAGGAATGACTTACTGCTCGGCTCGCTGGTGACCACCGTTTCTCCCAAGAACCGTGAGGTTGAATCCTCCAAGGCCCATGCTCGCGTGGTTCGCAGATTCGGTTCGTAGCGGAGCAGAGGAAGGTGTGCGATATCGCATGGAACACACCCGACCCGGGGCGTTCAGTGGATCGATAGGATTATGCGCCCACTGACGCCCCTGTTTTCTCGTTTGTTTCTGCCGAAAATCTTCAGTCGCGTTCCTTGATTGATTTTACAGATTGGCAGGTGGCAGTGAGAAAAAAGACATGCTTCGTCCGGGGCGAAAGACGCACAGTATTGCAGCGAGGTCCTTAAAGCAAACCTCCTTCTTTCTAATTGTGATAATTTGACGGCCCCTTTCTATATAACATTACACTTGAAAATCAATAAACCAGTCAATAAAACCAAAAAATTGTAGAATATAAAAAGACACCTATTGGAAAGGTAGTTAAAGCGATTATTTACACAGCAATTGAATAGGACTACCGGGGGTTTAACTATGTATATAAAAAAGGATTTGATTAATAAACTCCCGGCGGTCGTCAGTCTCTCGATAATCATGCTTTTATTATCAGCATATTTTGCCATTCCAAATGGTAACACTCTTGTGTCTCCTGAGCGTATAGTGCGAGCGTCGTATTTAATGCCTCCATCATTGAAAGACTTTCATACATATAAAGATCAAAGTCTATCGGCAGGCAAATTCCTGGTCGCAAGTGAAAAAATAAGTGGTCCTCGTTTTGCGAAGACAGTTATTTTACTGGTCAATTATGACTATCGAGGCGCTGTAGGACTAATCATCAACCGGCCTACCGAGACAAAACTTCTTCATGTATTTCCGAACGTCAAAGGGATTCAAAAGGCGACTGAGAATTTGTACTTTGGCGGGCCCGTTGCCTTTAACCAGATAACTATGATCATTCAATCCCCGCGCAAGCCGGAGGCATCCGAACAGGTATTCGATGATATTTACATAAGCAAGAGCCCCAACTTACTGGAACGACTAATCGAGAATCGAAAGCCTGATCAAAGGTTCCGTTTTTACTCTGGGTATGCAGGATGGGGCCCTGGCCAACTGGAAATTAACTCGAAGACTCTGCCTGCATAACCGATACTTTCCGACGCTTGAGGATGTCGTACTATCGGTGGAGTCAAGATTCAGTGAATGGGCATCAGGCAACGAAGTGGTCCGTAAATTATGCGCACTTACTTAGTGCGCTGTGTATAACAAACTATGACCTGGATTTTTTCGTGCGGATAAGAGACCTCCAGAGCATGTACAAGAGTTTGCTCTATAACCTCTTCTTCGTTGTAGGCGGGAACAACTACGGTCACAGTAGGCAGATTCGTTTGCTCACGGGGAGTCCTGTAAAAAGATGCGAACAAGAACCTGCTGATCAGGTAAGAACCTACTGTCAAACTATAAAGGAAAACAGGCACATCGAACCAGAAAAAATATATGTTTTGGAGCTTGATGAGCAGTATCAGGCTGACCGCCACAAACAAAAACAGGACTGCAATCCACTTTAAGAATAGCCATGAAGTACGTACGAGGTGTTTGCTCAGTTCTTTTTCAAAACTCAAAGCCGCCTGGCGCTTCTCCCGGTCATACCTGAGAATTTTACCTTCCAGCCGGTATTTGCCCTGTACGAATTCCTCCGGCATTGTATCTCCCGGAATTCTGAAATCTATCCGGATACTCGATTGCTCTGTCGGTATGTCCACATTTTCAAGTAAAAGACCCCCATCGGATATATCTCTGGCAATAGCATGATATACCCTTTCATCTTCTCCTTCCTTCACATAGATGTTGACGGGGAAATTGCTTACATATCTCGGAACGGAACGGCGGTCACTGTGATCGGGCCGTGAACGGGAGCGGAGCCGGCGTTCAGCTTTCTCTCTGGGGAATTCTATTTTATTGTCGGACGTTTTGACTTTTATCCTCCCATTGTGTCAAAAATCTGAACATTTTAATCGTTTAAAATTAAAAATTCAATATCAGCCATTTGCTTCGCATTTTCCATACCAGGTTAATTTCCTTTACGACTGTCGATCGATATTCCGGCGAGAAACATGTCCAGATGCGCGCAAGAAGTAGTCGCTTGACAATTTGTGTCTATCGAGGACGCAATATGTGAGCAATGAACGACAAATTTAATGATAGAAACGAATTATATTGACAGGCGGGAATTAATGCATGAGGGATTCAGTCTTTCTTTTCGATTGTTTCGATGATGCGGTCTAACCTCGATTTTGGCGGGGCGCAAAAGGCCTTCCTCAATTCCTCATCGGTAAATTTTTCTTTCAGGAATTGAATGATATCTGTTCTGCCTTTCCAGCAACCGATGACATTCCGGCAGGGCAGTCCCTCATTCACCGAAACGCAATAGGAAAAGTCGATTAACATCCCCAATTGGCTACAGTAAATGTTCATATGTATAGAATAGCACAGATGATGACATGAAAACCCGACCGCACGGGCTGCAATGAAGGGATTGGAACTTTTCTATCATATTCAGATATCCCGCGGGATAGAAAAACCGACTAAAAGAATAAGGGGGGAAGTAATCCCCCCGTTACTGTATTCTTAGGGCCTCGGGTATTTCTCCAGGTCTTTCAAAAGCTTTTTTATCTCGTCATCAGGCAAAACATAATCTTCGAGTTTTCCCGTTAAATAAGCATCATAAGCCGCAAGGTCAATGATTCCGTGCCCGCTCCAGTTCATGAGGATCACCCGTTCCTTGCCTTCTTCCTTTGCCTTTTTCGCCTCTTCTATAACACAGGCGATAGCATGGTTCGTCTCCGGAGCAGGGATAAAGCCTTCTGTCTTTGCGAAGGTCAGTCCCGCTGCAAAGGTTTCAAGCTGCGTATAAGCCTTTGCCTCTATCAGTTTGTCCATAAGCAATCTTGATACGATAGGGGCCATTCCATGATACCTGAGACCTCCGGCATGAATGGGCGCCGGTACAAACTTGTGCCCCAGAGTATACATCGCTATGAGCGGTGTAGTCTCTGCGGTATCACCGAAATCGTATGTGTAAGAACCCTTTGTCAATGAAGGGCACGATGACGGCTCACAGGCGATAACCTTTATCTCTTTGCCGTTTATCTTGTCTCTCACAAAGGGAAGTGCGAGTCCCGAAAAATTGCTTCCGCCTCCCGCACACCCTATAATAATATCGGGGTATTCGCCCACCGAGGCAAGCTGCTTATGCGCCTCAAGGCCCAGTATTGTTTGATGGAGAAGCACATGATTCAGAACGCTGCCGAGGGAGTAACGTGAATCTTTTGAAGTTACGGCATCCTCAATGGCCTCGCTTATGGCTATTCCCAGGCTGCCCGGATGTTCGGGGTTCTGTTCGAGGAACTTCCGGCCCGCATTGGTGTCAGGGCTCGGACTGGGCACGCATTTCGCCCCCCAGGTCTCCATCATGATCTTCCTGTAAGGCTTTTGATTGTAGCTTATCCGGACCATATATACTTTCAATTCGAGGCCGAACTGACTGCATGCAAATGAAAGCGCACTACCCCATTGACCTGCGCCGGTTTCTGTAGCAAGCCTTTTTATCCCGAAGGCCTTGTTGTAATATGCCTGGGCTATAGCGGTATTGGGCTTATGGCTTCCTGGAGGGCTTACCCCTTCATTCTTAAAGTATATGTGAGCAGGTGTACCGAGGAACTTTTCCAGGAAATGCGCCCTGTACAAAGGGGTCGGGCGCCAGATAAGGTATTTTTCCAAAACCTCGTCCGGTATATTGATCCATCTCTCCGTGCTCACTTCCTGTTCGATCAGGTTCATCGGGAATACAGGCGCGAGCATGTCCGGCGTAATAGGCTGACCTGTTGCCGGATTGAGCGGAGGCGGTACGGGATGAGGCAAGTCGGCCTGAACGTTATACCACTGCTTCGGGATATCTCTTTCGTTTAAAATTATTTGTCTGTTCACATTTACCCCCTTTTATCTTTTTTCAGCGACAGGTGATATTTTACTTGCAAAAAATATTTTTTTAAAGTGCTAAAGTGTTGGTCAACTTGACAATAAGTTATCCATAAATTAAAGTATCACGATGCGAAAACCCTTCATCGCTGCGAACTGGAAGATGAACAAGACCCAATCCGATACCGGGGAGTTTCTGTCGAAGTTTGTCCCGGAGGTGAAAGACATCCCTGACGTTGATATTGCCGTGGCGCCCCCTTTCACATCACTTTCGGCAGCTGCGGCAAAACTTGATAACACCAATATTATACTCACCGCACAGAATGTATTCTATGAGGAAAAAGGCGCTTACACGGGTGAAATATCTCCTCTGATGCTTGTTGACATCGGTTGTAAATATGCTATTGTCGGTCACTCCGAAAGAAGGCAGTATTTTCACGAGACCGACGATATAGTGAACAGAAAAATAAAGGCCGCAAAAAAGGCCGGTCTCGGAGTGATTGTATGTATAGGCGAGTCTTTGGATGAAAGAGAGTCAGGAAAGACTTTTGATATATTGCGGAGGGAACTTGAAAAAGGGCTTGACGGTGTCGCTCCTCATAATACAGTTATAGCATATGAACCTATATGGGCCATTGGTACGGGAAAGACCGCATCTCCCGGGCAAGCCCAGGATGCACATGCCTATGTCAGGGAAAAGTTGAGAGTTTTGTATGGAAATAAAGCCGATGAATTTTGTATAATTTATGGTGGTAGTGTGACGCCCGATAATGTGGACTCCCTGATGTCTTGCGGGGATGTGGACGGTGCGCTGGTGGGCGGCGCAAGCCTGAAGGTGGAGAGTTTTACAAGAATAGTTAAATTCAGGAAGGGACAATGACGATATTTTTAATTATTATTCATACTTTGGTTTGTCTTTTTCTTATTGCGGTTGTATTACTGCAAAGCGGTAAGGGAGCGGAGATCGGCGCGGCGTTTGGAGGGTCGAGCCAGACAATTTTTGGAAGCCGCGGGGCCGCCTCTTTTCTAAGCAAGTTGACAACCGTTTCTGCCGTTGTTTTTATGATTACGTCTTTATCACTGGCAGTTGTTACCAATAAGGGCAGTTCTGTCGTTAAAAAGGTCCCTGTAACACAGGAGCAGAAATCCATGCCGATACCGGCGCCTACTCAGGGGGGAGCGCAGCCGGTGCAGCAGCCTCAGCAATTGCCGTCAAAACCTCAGCTGCCGCCGCAGGCACAGCAGCAGAGCGTTCCGCAAGCGCCGCAGAAAACCCCGGCCAAGTAAACAGGCATAATTTATATTAAAATCGCGTGTCTTTGGATCACTGAAGTCTGCAGTATGAAAAAATAAAGTTATTTTATATTCATAATGTTGACAATATTTGTCATAAAATAGCTGATCTTTACCAACCAGGTCCTTTTTCTCTCCGAATAATCAAGGATTTATAAAACTATTTTTCCGGCATGAGATTTGCGAAGTCAAATACGATATTTATCGCTAAGAGGAAGTGAGGTCTCAAAATAAATATGATCAGCGTCCCCCTTTATATCTTATTCGCCAGTCTAACGCTCTTGCTGTTCGCAATTTTGCGTCTACTTCAATATCGGAGACAACTTGAGAAAAAAGCAGCTGAACTTGCTGTTGCCAATGAAAAGATGCAATTGGAGATCATGGAGCGCACACGTATTCAGGAAGCTCTCAGGGAAAGCGAAGAACGTTATGTCCTCGCGGCCCGTGGGGCCAATGACGGTCTCTGGGACTGGAATCTGAAGACTAACGAGGTTTATTTTTCCTCACAATGGAAGTCGATGCTTGGATTTCAAGACGATGAAGTAGGGAACAGCATCCAAGAATGGTTTCATCGTGTGCACCCGGATGATATCAATAAACTGAAAAAGGATATTTCCGATCATCTCAACAAACGGACACCGCATTTTGAAAATGAACATCGGTTGTTGAGCAGGGAAAATGTTTGTCTCTGGGTATTGAGCAGAGGGCTTGCAGTGAGGCAGAATGACGGGATTACCGTTCGGATGGCGGGTTCGCTCACTGATATTACAGGCCGTAAAAAAGCAGAAGAACAACTGATACAGAGTGCCTTTTATGATACATTGACAGGCCTTCCGAACCGTGCGCTCTTTATGGATCGCTTGCAAATGTCATTTGCTTATAAGAGGAGACACGAGGACCATCTCTTCGCTGTTCTCTTCCTGGACCTTGACAGGTTTAAGAATATTAATGACAGCTTCGGGCATCTGATCGGTGATGAATTGCTGGTCCTGGTTTCAGAAAGATTGCGGTCTCACATACGCCCGGATGATACAATTGCCCGGTTCGGCGGAGATGAGTTTGTCATTCTCCTCGGAGATGTCAAAGAAATTGGCGATGCAACTCACATTGCCGATCGGATTAATAATATACTGACTGAACCTTTCCATCTCATGAATCACGAATTATATATCAGTGCAACAATAGGAATAGCTATAAGCACTAATGAATATCAGCAGCCGGAGGAAATACTCCGTGATGCAGACACCGCTATGTACAATGCAAAATTGCGCGGCAAGGCAGGTTATGTAATATTTGACAAGACCATGCATGTCAATGCCTTAGATCTCCTGGAGCTGGAGATAGATCTTCGCCACGCCCTCGAAAGCAAAGAATTTGTCGTGTATTATCAGCCGATCGTCTCCCTCGAAAATCGAAGCATTGCAGGCTTTGAAGCCCTTGTCAGGTGGAACCATCCCAAGCGCGGTCTTTTACTGCCTATGGAGTTTATCCCTTTAGCGGAAGAAACCGGGCTGATTATTCCTTTAAGCCTATGGATCATTCGTGATGCATGCAAGCAGATGCGCGTATGGCAGCAACGGTTCACCTCTGATTCGCCGATGGTGGTAAGTGTCAATGTGTCCCCAAAACATCTCGCAAATGCCAATTTTATTAATCAAATAACAGGTATCCTCGATGAAACGAACCTGGATCCCGAGCAATTGGCCCTGGAAATAACAGAAAACACCCTGATAGAGAATATCGAATACATGGCCTCTCTTTTTTTACAGTTGAAAGACCTGGGTATCAAGATCAATATAGATGATTTCGGCACCGGCTATTCATCACTAAGCTATCTCCAGCAATTTTCCATAAATACGGTGAAAATCGATCAATCATTTATCAGCCGGCTGAGCAAAAATGAGAAGGACGCCGAAATCGTTCAATCAATCATAAATATGGCCCATAATATGAAGATGCACGTGATAGCTGAAGGAGTTGAACAGTCAGGAAATCTGCGGACGCTGGAGAACATGAAATGTGAGTATGCACAGGGGTTTTTTTTCTCGTATCCGCTCAACATACATGAAGCCGAGAAGCTTCTTGCTCAGCAAACGGAAATGACGACTAAAAACTTTTCTACGGGTATTTGAGCTGAAGCCTCTGTACTGCCGTGGACTTGCCCGTTTTTTCATCAATCTCGACAACAACGGCAGAAAGGATTCCTTCGCCTCCGGCGGTTTCGAATCTCATCGGCATATTTGTCAGGAATCTCTCTATGATCTGCTCTTTTTCTATGCCTATCACCGAGTCGGACGGTCCAGTCATACCTACGTCTGTGATATAAGCGGTCCCGCCGGGCAATATCTTTTCGTCGGCAGTCTGAACATGTGTATGGGTTCCGATTACGGCGCTCACTTTCCCGTCGACATAATATCCAAAGGCGATCTTTTCAGAGGTTGCCTCGGCATGGAAATCAATGATTATGATCTTTGTTTCTTTACCGATTCTTTCAATTTCCTCTTTGCCGACCCTGAAAGGGCAGTCTATATTTGCCATAAATACCCGCCCGGAAATATTAATTACGGCTGCTTTTGTGCCGTTTTGAAGCGTATAGAGCAGGCTGCCGTAACCGGGGACTCCCGGCGGGTAATTCAATGGCCTTAGGACCCTGTTTTCCTTCGAGATCTGCGGAACAAACTCTTTCTTGTCCCAGACATGGTTCCCCGTCGTGATCACGTGAACTCCGTAACCAAAAATCTCGGCGACTATCTTGTCCGTTATTCCAAAACCGCCGGCTGCATTCTCGCCGTTCGCAATGACAAGGTCTATCTTATATCTGTTGACAACGGCAGGCAATAAAGCTTTAGTCGCGTTTCTGCCGACCTTTCCGACAATATCACCAATAAAGAGTACTTTCATAGCTACTTTGCATATTCTACATACCGGGATTCTCTTATAACCGTGACCTTTATCTGGCCCGGATAGGTCATCTCCGATTCTATTTTCCTCGCGAGCTCCCTTGATATTACGGAGGATATTTCATCGCTCACATCATCGGGTTTTACGATAATCCTTATTTCCCTTCCCGCCTGTATTGCATAACATTTTTCGACCCCCTTGTACGAGAGGGCCATCTGTTCGAGTTTCTCCAGCCGTTTCAGATAGTTCTCTATGCTCTCCTTCCGGACACCGGGCCGGGCAGCCGACAGGGCGTCCGCTGCTGCCACAAGCGCCGCCTCAACGGTCATGGCGTCTCCTTCTCCGTGGTGCACCAGTATGGCGTTCATTACTTTTTGGTTCTCTCCGAACTTTTTGGCCATATTCGCCCCGATCTCCTGATGCGACCCCTCTATTTCGTGGTCCACAGCCTTCCCGATATCATGAAGAATGCCGGCCCTCTTCGCAAGCTTTACATCCACCCTTAATTCCCCGGCCATCATGCCTGCCAAATACCCCACTTCCCTGGAATGCTGCAGAACGTTCTGGCCATAGGAACTCCTGTATTTCAGCCTCCCGATGAGTCTTATAAGTTCGGGATGTATCCCGGAGAGGCCGAAATCGAATACGGCCTTTTCTCCTTCTTCCCTTATATGCGTTTCGACTTCCTTTTTCACCTTCTCCACAATCTCTTCAATCCTCGTCGGATGGATCCTTCCGTCCGTGATCAGCCGTTCAAGGGAAAGCCTTGCTATTTCACGCCTGACAGGGTCGAAGGCGGACAGCGTTACGGTCTCGGGTGTATCATCCACTATGAGGTCGACGCCTGTTGCCGCCTCAAGGGCCCTGATATTCCTGCCTTCCCTCCCTATTATCCTGCCTTTCATCTCGTCATTGGGAAGACTCACGGAAGTTACCGTCGTATCAGCAACATACTCACTCGCGTATCTCTGGACGGAGAATCCAATTATCTCTTTTGCCTTTTTTTCTGCATTTTCTTTTGTATCATCTTCAATTTTCTTTGCGAGTCTCGCGGCTTCAAATTTCGATTCTTCTTCTATTTTTTTTAAGAGGTCTTGTTTTGCCTCTTCGGAGCTCAGCCCGGATATCCTCTCGAGTAATTCCGTCTGCTCTTTTATCAGCTTGTTAAGGTTATTGTCCTTATCCTGAATTGTTCTCTCCTTTGTAGAGTAGTCCTTTTCCCTTCTGCTCAATTCCTGTTCCTTTTTTTCTATGTGCTCAAATTTTCTCTCAAGGCTTTCTTCTTTCTGTCTCAGTCTTTTATCCAGATGATTTAGTTCAGAACGTCTCTCTTTTATATCTTTCTCGGCCTCAGCCTTGGATTGGTAGACTACGTCTTTGGCTTCTACAAATGCTTCTTTCTTGATAGTTTCAGCTTCTCTCCTGGTATCCTCAATAATCTTTGTTCTTTCATTCTCTATTGCTATTTTCTGATTCTTGAGGCCAGCCCTGGAGATAAAAGTAAATATTGATCCAACAATGAGACCTGCTATCACGGCTACCAGTACATACATTATCTGATTCATCTATAATAAACCCCCTTCCTCAATCTTCCCTGCAAGTAGGGATGCTTTTACCGAAAAAGCCTGGTGCACTACGCGGATTTTTTCATCTCGTCGCGGCGAAAGCGGAATCCGGATAGAAAAGGCCGCGTTTTCCCGTAAATAACAATGAGTGCTTCAGTTTCTTCAGCTTTTTGATACCCGGCAGCTTGCCAGGGTTCTTCAATTTTGTTAAGAGGCTGGGTGTGAGTTGATTAGGCTTTCGGAGGTGTGAAAGATTTTATTTTGAAGATAATTTTCCTTCTGCTCTCTATCATGAAATCTCTATTTATAACCCTCCAAAAAGGTAAAAGCGCCGCAAAAACCAGCCTGATTAAAAATAAACCCACCCTGCCGTGTAAGGAGAAATTAGATCCGCCTATAAAATAGGTGGGTGCCCTGAAAGAGTCTTTAGGCTTTCTCCATTCAGGAGACATGCACACTGACTCTTTACTTAAGCTCCCATAAGATCTAATTTGCCGGATCAACATTTTTCGCCCTATCACCAACAGGGTAGGCAATTGTACTGAGAATGTACAATAACCTCCTTAGTTTTTATAATCCTACTATTATTAAAATAAAACAAAACGGTGCCCCATGGCAAGAGAAAAAAGCCTTCGAAAGTTTTCTAAGACAAAAAGGTAGGTTAACTGATTATTCAAGCTGATAGAACAAAAACATGAATTCTTTCTTAATATTTTTTCGGGATGATGAAGGTGCAGGAAGGCTTGCCGTCGGTGATGCATTCGTCGAGAGCCACTTCCTTACCGAGAAGTTCCCTGAACATCATCATGTGTTGCTGGCATGCCTCTTTAAAATCAACAGCAATTCTATAAATAGGACAGTTAAAAATTTTAAGGCTGTAATGACTGTTTGAAGAATAAAGTTCCGGGAAATACCCGCGAGCTTCGAGGAAATCCTTAAGTCCTGTTACCCTGTCCTGGATGGTTTTTCTATCGAGAAGAGCTTCCCTGGCGTCTCTCAAGAGTCTGTTTTTATGCCGGTTGAATACTTCTGCAATCTTGTCGCTGCCATCCTGTTTTTCAACATCTTTCAACAGGTTCAAGACAAAATCATCGTACGTTTTTGTGAAGAGATAATCCGCCTTTTCCGTAAGCTTATACAGGAAGGCAGGTCTTCCGATTCCCTGCCGTTTGGTAGCATAATTTATAAGGCCTTTTCTCTCCAGGAACAGAAGGTGCTGTCTTATTCCCATCGATGTTATATTCAGTTCCCTGCCGAGACTATCGATGGACATAGGCCCTCTCTTTTTAAGAAGCAGTATTATCTTTTCCCGTGTAGGATTTTCATTGAAGACAGACCACATATTGAAAAAATACCATAAATCGAACTTTTTGTAAATAAAATTAATAAAAAAGTTTTATATTGACGTTTTCGATGAAAAAGGCTTATTCCGACAGCTCAATCCGGTTTCTACCCGTCGATTTTGCCTTATAGAGTGCAAGATCAGCCACATCTATAAATTTCTCGGCGCTGTCCACGGAGGAATCAGGCACGCTCGATATCCCGATGCTTACAGTAATCTGCCGGGTAATACCTGAAAATGCGTGGCTTGAGATCGCTTTTAATATTCTTGAGGCGGCCTTGAGAGCGTTCGCTTTGTCGGTTCCCGGCAGCAATACAACGAACTCTTCACCACCCCATCTTGCAATTGTGTCTACCCTCCTCAAACAATTTTTTGTGATCTCCGCCAGTTCTTTGAGCACGACGTCGCCTGTTCTATGACCGTATTCATCGTTCACGCTTTTAAAATTGTCCACATCGATCATCAAACAGGAGGTCGGCGATTTATATCGCGTTGTCCTGTTGAATTCCTTTTCTATAATTGTCTCAAAATGCCTTCTGTTGAAAAGCTCCGTCAGCGGGTCAGTGACGGCAAGGACTTCCACTCTTGACAGGACCTCTTCCAATTCACGGTTTTTGTCTTTAAGTTCGTCCTGCAGCGCCTTCGTTCTCAGACAGGCATAAATCCGTGCGTTTAGTTCGACTTCATTATAGGGTTTCGGCAGATAATCGTCAGCTCCCGCTTTTAGGCCTTCAACTTTTTCCAATGTGGAACTCTTGACAGTCAGCATAATTATAGGGATGCCTTTTGTATCCTGGTTGAGCTTAAGCCACCGGCATACTTCGTTTCCGGTTATATCGGGTAAGACGAGGTCGAGCAGGATAAGATCCACATTGTCGGTCTTAGCTATCCTGATCGCTGATTTACCGTCTTCAGCCAGAATAACTTCATGACCTATGGATTCCAGAGAGTCTTTGGTGACCTTTGCCTGGATTTTATCGTCTTCGACAAGGAGGATTTTGGTGTTCGCCATACCCCTATCTCCCGAGAATAAACTTCCTGATATTTTAGCAGAATTTTCCTCTGTTTGGTTAGGAAAAAATTTATGACTTCAGCATGTATTATGGGGCAGTCAAAAATGGTCTTACATTCTGTTGTTCTCGAGAACGGCAATCTGCTAAACTTTTGTATGCCCGGTAACAAGATAACCACAAATTCATTGGAAAAAAAATTGTTCCAGTTAATTATAAGCAGGCTCGATGGAGAAAAAATAGGGCTGCGGGCTTATCAGGAAGAGATATTCAAACTTGTGAGCAAGGGTATCTGCGGCTTTATAGTTTTTGGCGGCGCAAGAGAGGAAGTCAAAAATTTTATCGCTGAAATACAGTCGATTTCAGAAACGCCTCTTTTTATCGCATCGGATATTGAACGGGGCGTTGGACAGCAGATACGGGGCAGCACCACCTTCCCTTGTCAGATGGCTTTATCAGCGGCTGTGGATCAGGGAAAAGCCGGAGATGTTGCCCTCTTGAGGAGCGCAGTAAAGGCGATTACAGATGAGGCTGGGGATGTGGGGATAAATATGCCTCTTATCCCTGTTCTTGACGTGAATCAGGACCCTGACAACCCGATTATCTGTACGAGGGCTTTTTCCGACAATCCGGGAGATGTCGCATGGTTCGGGTCCGAGTGCATAAAAATATTGGAGGACTCCGGTCTCGTAAGCTGCGCCAAGCATTTTCCAGGACACGGGGACACATCCGCAGACTCTCACATGCTGCTTCCGGTTATCAACAAGTCTTATCAGGACTTAATGGACGTCGATATAAAGCCGTTCCAAGAGGCTGTTTCTTTGGGAGTCAGCAGCATAATGGTCGGACACCTGAGCGTTCCTGCTATAGATGATAAACCCGCAACTCTGTCAAAAAAAATGATTACGGGAATATTGAGGGAAAAGCTCGGGTTCGGCGGTCTCATAGTGACCGACGCCCTGAATATGAGCGCACTTCAAGATTTCGATAGAGTTTCTTCCCAGTGCATTGGCGCCGGCGCAGATATATTGCTGCATCCCGTTGAACCGGATCTGACAGTGAAAGAACTTGCAGAAGCTGTTGAATCAAAGGAGTTGTCCGGGGAATATATAGAAGCAGCGATAAATCGCATCCTTAGGGCCAAGGCAAAGCTCGGGAAAGTCAAAAGATCGGTTGTCGATTATCAAAGGCATCAGATACTCTCATCACAGCTTGTTGACATGTCTTTAAGTTTGGTCAAAAGTACACCCGGTCTGCTGCCGATTTCAGATCAAAGAGATATTCATCTCATACTGGCGGGGGGAGATGAATCGCTTGATGTAACTCCTCTGAAAAGGCATTTCAGGAACGTTTCAAGGATCACCGAAGACCCCGATGTAAATAACAGAATATCTGCTTTTGCCATATTTACGAATGTTTCGGCATGGAAGGGGAGTTCGGGTATAGGTGAGAACGAAAAAAAAAGAATCGGTGACCTTATCAGTAGGTCCGGACATTCGATCGTTATTTCCTTCGGTAGTCCCTATGTCTTACGACATTTTCAGAATGCAGACGTACTTGTTGCCGCCTATGAGGCGACGGAACAGGCGCAGACGGCGGCAATAAAGTGTTTGGAAGGACGCATAGATTTTAGAGGCAGACTTCCTGTCAGGTTCTGATTCATGAAGTTAGATACCGTATTTTCCGAGGGCAGCCGTTCTAAGCCCGCAGTAATATTTGTCCATGGGCTCGGAATGAATAAAGACATATGGGTCAATCCTTTGGATTCCCGCATTCTCGGCGGGCATTTCCCTTTGAAAGTCCTCATGAGTAAGAGGTTTTCGGGGGAGCAGAGGGTCCTTCAAACATTGTATGACGACCTCAGACGAAGGGAGCACAGCGTCATTACCTGGAGTCAGAAAAGACCAGCAGGGCCGGTTGATTCCGTTCTCCCGGAACTGGATGAGGTTCTAAGAATTGCACAGGGGATGACAAGGTCCGGAATTATACTTATAGGCCACAGCAGGGGAGGGTTGGTAGGAAGAAAATATCTGCAGAAAAGAGCCAGCCCGATCAGATGCCTCATAACAATCTCAACTCCTCATAAAGGTAGTTCGATAGCCGGGGTCTCTAAATATTTATCCCCTCTTGTTTCAATGCTGAATCCTCTTATTCCGGCGGGCGATAAAGGCACGCTATCTTTTTCGATAAAAAGAATCTTTGACTTTCTGAGGAGCCGGGCTCTTAAGGAGCTTCTCCCGGGATCGAATTTTTTTAGGACATTGGAAGACGGGCCATTTGAGGGTATTCATTATGTGTCGGTCGGCGGCACAAACCCGACTCTTTTCACCTTCCGCAATATTTCCTTCCCTGATGTGCTTGAGAAGATTATCCCGCATGATCTTTATCCTGAAGAGATAAAAAAGGGTAAAGGGGATGGACTGGTTACGGCTGAAAGTTCAAAAATGCCCTGGGGTGATGAACACTACAACTTTGAATGCAATCATGCCGAGATTTTGTTCGAGGAAGGCGCAAGAGCTGCGCTGGTCAGCGTGGTCGAGAGGATTTCTATTGCATGACAATATGGGACAGACATGCGGGATGTGCCGAGTGAAGGATGCCGCTGCCTTATTGTCTGTCGTTTCTTCGAGCAAGGACACGATCATAATATTTGCAGGGACACGGTCTTCCATGCCCCTGCAAAAAAAGATGAAAAAGAAAGCGATGATCACCGTATTAAAAAAGGCAGAAAGGATAAAGTTGTGTCTTAATTCCACCATGATTATAAACTTACCTTTATGTTCCACAAACTGAGGGTTTGTGGTTACGAAGCCCCCGGTCTATGCAACCCTATGTCAAGGATGGTCAATTTATCCCTAATCTGCAGCGCCCTTCAGAAATCGGCCTTCAGCCCCGCGATAAAATTCCTTTTGGGCGATGGATAAAACGCCTTTTCAGCTGGAAAGGCGCTCACGCTGCCAAATTCCGAATACTCTTTACCGGTGAGGTTATAAATATCCAGAAAAGCGGTGAGTGATTTCCATAGATATTGGATCTTGCTATTGAAGACTACATAACTTTTTTGATCGTCGAAGGTGTTCGAGAAGTCGCTGATAAAGGGGCGCTTGCCTACATAAACTCCGTTGAGCACAACAGTGAAGCCTTTTCCAGGTGAAGACACTGCCTCAAACGACACAATATTTCGTGGTACGTTAGGAATGTTTTTTCCTTTGAACGTACCTCCACGAATCTCTGCATCCGTATAAGTATACTGACCTTTCAGCGTCAACCATTCAGACATCCTCGCTCCCAACGAAATTTCAACGCCGTTTCTCCGTGTGGCACCGTTTAAATTCTCATTCTGGAAACTCACCGGGTTAAAGAATATTTCGTCCTCCGTATCGATCCTGAAAAGATTGAAGTGGGCATATATACCATCGGAGAAATAATATCTCGTCCCGACCTCATAATTGTCCGACGTCTGGGGGATCAGATTTGTGTTTACGGTATTCGTGAAGAAACTATAGAGTTCGTCGATAACGGGGTATCTGAAGCTCCTCGAAAAGCTGAGATAAACATACGACTTTTTATAGAAGGCATAATTGACACCGGCTGTGTACAGATCCTTTTCCATGGCTGTGCCGGAGGGTTTGCCGGGTTCGAATGTGAATTCTGCCCTGTCGTGCCTGTATCCTCCGGAGAGTTTCAGCCTCTCGATTGGAATAAGTTCGTCGTGGATATAGAGCCCGTAATTTTCCTTGGTAAGGTCGAATTTGCCGATAGTGCGTGAACCGAAGAAAAGTGAATCATTTGTGATTCCGTTGTCCGTTTTCTGATAATCAAATCCGAGTATCACAGTGTTCTTTGACTTCGCTATATCGGTTTTCAGGAGTATCTGGGGTGATACAATGACCGTCTCAAGGTCGCTGTCTCCCGTAAAATTCCCCCAATCTCCCGATGAGAATGACAAGAAGGCTCTCTTTCTATACGACGCATCGATCTTAAAGACACTGTCACCAAGGAAATAGACCTCGGGAGACAACTGGAAATAATAATCTTCTACGTCTATAAAGTCATGAGGGTGCGTCGAATCGGTCCTTGATTTGCCTGCTTCGAAATCACTCTCTTTCAGTGCCCCCGGAAGACCCGTCTCATCTTTGTGATATCCGAAACTGAATCTTAAAGTCATAAAATCTTTGAGGGTATAATTGGTGTTCATCCCGAAATCTTTGGCTTCTATAGCACTGTTGTCCCTGTAGCCGTCTGAGGTCAAATAATCCGCGGAGAAATAAGAGGATATATTGTTCGAAACGGCGCTCACATGGGCGTTGCCTTTAAAGGTGCCGTAGCTTCCACCCGATAGGTCGGCTCCTCCCTTAAAGGTCTCGCCTTCTTGTGTGATAATGTTGATAACACCTCCTGCAGCGTTGTCACCGTACAGGACGCTACCTCTGCCGCCCCTGATTATCTCTATCTTCTTGACTCTGTCGATGGGAATCTGGAACCAATCAACACCGCTCAGGTCGGCCTGATTAATCCTTCTCCCGTCAACAAGAACCAGGGTATTCAAGGGGGCTGTCTCTCCGAAACCCCGCAGATCGACGACCAAATTCCGGCGATTCCCTCCGACATCATAAACATGAATTCCCGCTTCAGTTCTTAAGAGATCGGGAATGTCCTGTGCGATAGAATTCTTTATATCCTCTTCTGTGATAACACTGACGTTTGCGGGGACATCAGCTAATTTTTCTTCATATCTCGTAGCAGTTACAACGACCTCTTCCAAGCTGGTTTCATCTCCGGCATATACGGAAGATGTCATAAAAAAAATGAGAAATAATGTCCAAAATAAATACATGATGGTATTCTCCTCTTGAATGATTTCGCGGTTTTACGTCTAAGATAAGAACCTCAGCCGGTATGCTGTCTCATGGTAAACCTCCTCTTCCCTCGAAGGGTTTTGTTCCAAGGTATTCAGGGTCTCCTGACTCAGGTCGCCGGCCTCGTTTCCGGGCCGTCCTACTCACCGGCCTTCCCATCCGCCCGAGGCGGACAGTGGCTTAGCGGCTTTCGTTCCCTTAACAGTTGCGGGGCAGTTCCCGGTTTTAACGGGATTCCCCTCGAATACCTCCTGTTACTGCCAACGGCAGATCATGTAATCCATGGTTCATAAAACAAGGGCAGACAAGCTGAAAAACCCCTGCAGTTCAATCATCATCCCGATCATGTAGTCCGAAACTTGCGTCATTTGTGTGATTCCGTTTTCAGACAGCGGCACATCGATCGTTCCCTTATAGCGCCTTTTCTCGGCGCCTTCTGTTTCACCGTGTCTTATCAGATAAAGAGTTGTGACCATCCAATCACCATGAATAAAAAGAGTACTTCTGTGATTTCACTTATTGCCCCGAGTGTATCTCCCGTGAGGCCGTTAAATTTTTTCTCAAAAAAACTTATGGATATACGGCAGAAAAGATATATAGATATCATTGATATTGCATAAGAAATATATTGGCCTCCGTATGCGCGACCACCGGAAACTGCCTCCGGTACGATGAAAAAAAGAAAAAGCAGCAGTAGGGTAGAAACGGCGAACTGTTTAACGCCGACTCTGCCTATGAATATCTTCCCGATCCCTTCTTTCTTTGCAGGGGCGCCGTGAAACATCGATATGACCATAGACCATTTAGAAAATATCGGCATGAGTAAAAGTGAAGAATAAAAAAGATAAGAAGGAAAGGCGGACAGATTATTCAATGCGAGGAATTTAAAGAGGAGCACAAAAAATATGGCGGTCACCCCGATCGGGCCGACCCTCCCGTCCTTCATAACGGAAAGTTTTTTTTCTTTATCTCCTCTTGCCGCGAGTGCGTCAAAGGTATCCGCGAGTCCGTCAAGGTGGAACCCGCCATTGGATAGGACCAGTACAAGCAGGATTATTCCTGCGGCAAGGTCATGATTAAATACTTTGCCGGCTGCATAGTCTGCCGCTACAAGCGATATCCCCTGGATCACACCGACAACGACAAAGACCGATGAACTTTCAACTAAAGCGTCTTCATTTATAACCATATCTTTCCTGATTGATATTATCGTCAGAAACTGCAACGCAATCAAAAATCTTTTCATTCTGGGTTCAGCATTTTTTTGACACGCCGGCTTTCCTGAAAGATGCCATCTCTTTATATATCTTAAGTGCAGCCTCGATTATGAGCATAGCGAGGGCTGCGCCGGTGCCTTCACCGAGCCTGAGGCTGAGGTCGAGGATAGGCTTCAAGCCGATTTTTTCGAGCATTATCCTGTGCCCTATCTCAACAGAATTGTGCGCAGCGAACATATAGTCTTTTGTCTTCGGCTCGAAACAATAGGCTATTAAAGCGCCCGCGGTTGATATGAAACCGTCTATTACAACGGGAATCTTCTGTGCCGCTCCGCCTATGATTACACCCGCAATCCCTCCGATCTCCGCTCCTCCTATCTTTGAAAGGACATCGATCGGGTCTGACGGATCGGGTTTATTCACTGCTATCGCGTCCTTAATCACTTTTCTCTTATTCTTTAGAGCATCGTCGCCGATGCCGGTCCCCCTGCCGGTTACATCGCGTACAGGTCTGCCCGTCAAGACCGCAGCTATCGCAGAGGATGGAGTTGTATTTCCTATTCCCATCTCTCCTGTACCGAAGATCTTATAGCCCCGCCCGGCAAAGTCATACGCAAGGTCTATTCCCACTTCTATACATCTGATAGCCTCATCCCTTGTCATAGCAGGCTCACGACGAATATTCCCGGTTCCTCTGACGACTTTTTTTGAGAAGAAAAATCCTCCCAACCTGTCTTTTATTAAGGAGGACTCTGTGGGATTAAAATCAAAATCCACACCTATGTCGACAACGGCGACATCTGCTTTTGCATGACGGGCCAGTACGTTGATCCCCGCTCCTCCCTCAAGGAAGTTGAAGACCATCTGTTTCGTCACTTCTTTCGGAAAGGCGGATATGCCTTCATCCGTGACGCCGTGATCTCCCGCAAAGGTGAATAGAACTTTCTTATCGATGGCAGGCATTGTGTCCTCTGTGATTGCGACAAGCCTCTGTGCAAACTCCTCAAGCCTCCCGAGGCTGCCTCTCGGTTTCGTGAGATTATCGAGATGGTTCTGCGCCTTTTCACAGAATGCAATATCAACGTGCGAGATACTGTCCGCCGTTTTTTTAATCCAGTCCATCCCCTTCGCCCGGGCGTTTGGATAATCCCGCCCCTTTGGCCCGATTGTTCTGCGACGGTGTTTCTTTTTATCGAAGGTCATCTATTTGATCCTGACCGGTATCCCGGCAACTGCCATGTAAACCTCATCTGACGTACCGGCGATCTTCTGATTTAGCATCCCTGCCGCATCCCTGAACTTCCTTGCCAGTTCATTCTCCGGCACAATGCCCATGCCCACCTCGTTTGAGACAATACAGGCAGATGAACGGCATTCAGTCAGTGATGAGGCAAGACGTTCGATTTCAGTTTCAGCATCCAACCCGGAATGGAGAATATTCGACAGCCATAGAGTCAGACAGTCGATTACGATCACGGCGTAGTGTCCGCCGATTGCTTTTATTATGGCCGCAATCCGTAAAGGTTCTTCATAAGTGTCCCATTCTTTTCCCCTCAGTCGTTTGTGTTGCTCTATCCTATTGCTCATTTCTTCATCAAGCGCCTCTGCAGTGGCTATATATGCCTTTTTCCCTGAAATTCCGGAAGCCTCTTTCAGAGCGAAGGAGCTTTTTCCGCTTTTCGCGCCGCCAGTGATGAAAATTATCTTTTTATCATTCATCCGACAACTCAGGCTGAGAAATTATTTCCATAACTTATATATGCCTTGCCGTAATCCAGCCTTTTTATTTCAACGGAAACATCAAATGCCTCTTTAAGCATCCCTCCGGTTATCACCTCTTCAGCTCTCCCCATTCCGAGGACCCTGCCTTCTTTAATGAGAATCACCTTTTCAAATCGGAGGGCAATGTTTATGTCATGAAGGGCCATAATGATGGAGATGTCTTTTTTCTCCTTAAGTTCTCCCAGCAGCCGCAAAAGTTCGATCCGGTATTTTATGTCGAGATTAGCGAGCGGCTCGTCGAGAAGGAGAAGCCCGGCTCCCTGCAACAAGGTCATCGCTATGAACGTCCTTCTCTTCTCACCGCCGCTCAGACTCGTCACGGGATATTCAGATTTCTCTCTCAGGCCAACCACATCCAGTGCTTCATCAACACTTATGTCCGGGGGTATGTCATAAGGATAAAGCCCCATGCTTACAAGCTCCCTGACTTTAAACGGCAGGTTCATGTCAAGGAGTTGCGGAAGATAACACAGCAGTTTTGCCCTGTCTTTATTTCTAAATGATTGAAGGGGGGCGCCCCACAACTTTACGCAGCCTTCACGCGGTTTTAATATGCCGCCCGCGAGTTTCAGAATGGTCGATTTGCCGGACCCATTCGCGCCTAA
The DNA here is from genome assembly GCA_963716185.1 of Thermodesulfovibrionales bacterium. GTDB lineage: Bacteria > Nitrospirota > Thermodesulfovibrionia > Thermodesulfovibrionales > SM23-35 > CAVZMO01. The sequence continues at coordinate 499,850 of OY970295.1, read as the reverse complement.
AAGACCTATAAACTCGCTGTTACCGATCGAAAATGAAAGATCAGCAATGAATTGCTTCTGACCCGGATACGCGAATCCGACCCTGTCGAGTTCGAGTATCCGCTGATTATAAGATGGAGTCATTTTTTCGCCCGATTTTCTTTTTTGATGAAGGAGAGATGACGCTATTGACGAATTCAGAATACACGGTCGGGATTGGGTGCCCGATCGGAAGAGACGGAAATGTTTTCATTCTTCCTCCCGCGAGAAATTTTCTGTTCGCACTCAGACAATTTAGTCAACTCTGAGCTTATGATTGAACTTTTTAAGGTCTGGACAGGTCTTCCGGCTCAGGGCGTCAAAAAAGCAATCAGCCTACTCGCCTGCCTTCCCGGTCGTTGTGACCAGTGGCTTTTCAGGCTTTCGTTCCCTTTACGGCTGCGGGGCAGCGGGAGAATCACCTCAAGGTTCACTCCTCTTCCCTGACTTCCAGCCAAGATAATCAGAATTCAAAAGTCTCTTTAAAGAGTTTTCATTTTATAGCATATTTCACGGAAGGTTTTCAATAATCTTTAATTAAACACTATTTTTGTGGGGCCTAATATGACAAAAGGTCTATACTTCCGCCGATAAATATCGCATTATAGTGTTCATGAAAGAAGTGGATGAATTAATAAAAGAGTACGGCCTTGAAGAAGACCCGGAATTTGTTATTATTCCATTCACGGACAAATACGGCAAACAGAAAAGGCGCTATTTGCTTAAAAGAAGATTTATCAGAATCGTATACGCTGACGGGTATTTCATTGATTATCCCCTTACAGACGTAATCAAGGCAACTATCAAATATCCGGAACTTTTATTGAGTGAGGCCCTGTATCTCATGTATAAGGAATCCGGTACAGGTGGGGACGATATCAGTAATGAAGCAGAAAGCGGAAATCAATTATAGCAGGATTCGGAGAGAGACAGCCAGTAGGAGGGTACTGGCTGTCTAAAAATGAGAAAACTTATTGTCTATTTATAAGAATAAAAGAAAATTGTGAAGATTTTACGAAGGAAATGTGAAGAAATTGTGAAGATTTTTCAAAGACTGCCCGGGGCGGGATTAATATCCCGCCCCGGGTAATGCCTATCAGGAACTAAAACTTCCATGCATAACCAATGGAAACCTCCCATTGATTCATTGTAAGATTGATTTTCTGTACGGGATCTAATGCATTGGGCCCGGAAACGGTATGCGGAAAAGCACGCATAAGCGCAAACTTTAGTTCATTATTATTGCCTACAGTTTTTGTGAAACCGAAGGTAGCATGCTGCTTGATGACGGCGGGCGCAAGGATATTAAAGAGCACCTCGCTCCTTGGAATCGGCTGGTCTCCTATCGAGTAACCGGCCCGCCATGTCCAATCCTTGCTGCTCTTCCACTGAACTCCCAGCTTCAGGATCAAGATATCATCCCAGCCAAAGCCGGCCCCGTCGTCCCTGCCAAGCGCCCCGTTGCTCTTGCCAAGCAGAACTGGTTGAATATTCGAAAAAGGATTGTGTATCGCTTTAATCTCACTGTAATTAATCTGCTGAACATCCGCCAATAATGCCAGATTTTGGGTGGGTTTAATCGTCAGTCCGACGACCCAGGTTGAGGGAATATCGAAACTTCCTCTTTCAGCGAACAGCCCCTGATATTTGTCAAACCTGCTCATAAGAATTCTTGACTGGTAAGATGCTCCGATGTTAAGAAAAGGGAACAGCTCGCCAAAATAGCCTATTTTCCCGCCAAATCCGAATGAATTGTCATAGCCGTTGTTGGTCAGGTGGGAAGGATCGCTCGAAAAATTTTTAAATTGTTCCAGGCCCCTTGCCGCAAAACGCTGGTAGGCAAAGATGGGTGTGATGCCGATTGCATGGTCGGCTATGAGCTTCCTGGCATAGGTAGGTGCGATGAATACTTGTATGAGGTCCACGCCGGTAGGCGAAGATCCATGAAAAGTACCTGTGTGATATTCGGTATTCATTCCTCCGTTGCCGCCTATTGACACGCCCAGAGAACTTTTATTATCTATCTGCCAATTAATTCCGAAAGACGGAATCAAGAACAAACTTGTACTGCTATGTTCAGTTCCCGGGTTCAAGCCGAAACCTAAGCCAGACGGGGCGCCTTCTATCGTATATTTTCTGTTGGGGTTGAAAAGAGTGATGCCTAAATCGAGGCGGCTGCCTACAAAGGCCATTGTAGCAGGGTTAATGGATGCGTCGAGAGAGCCTTGGGGCAATGCAACACCGGCGCCCGCCAGTCCCTGACTCTCAAGGCTGTAAGCATTGGAGAAATAACCATTTGTTGCGTATGCAGTGCCGGCAGTAATCCCTGATACAACTGTCAGAGCCAACGAGAGTGAAAAAAGGTAACTTAGGTAAACACATTTTCTCTTCTTCATGACGGTCCCTCCTTAACGGGATTGATTAATGGAGTTTCAATTCTTTATTTCTATGCAATCAACTTGGCCCTCCCCAGGATTCATCGTTTTTGAGCATACAACTATGTAAATAAACAAATATTACAATCCTTGGCATACTTCAGGAATTCTTCAGCAGTTTGAATTACAACCCCTTCGATGAAATCATCCTGAGTAAACCCCATCATGTCTATAGTCATTTTGCAGGCTATAAATTTTACCCCCTCGCATTGGGCCATTTCCTGGAGATCACCGAGACAGGGTACGCGGGCCTTTTTTATTTTCGATTTCATCATCCATGTGGCAGCAGCCGACATGCCGGGAATGGCGCCCATAAAGCCGGGGGGTTGAAATTTGGCCTTTTCCGCCCAGCCCTTACGTATTACGTTGATGCCCATAAAGGTATAAAAAACCCTTGTTTCCATCCCCAACCGCACACCGTTAATGCCTAAAACGAGCCCGGGATATGCGCCGTCGAGCGTATCCCTCGAAGTAATGAACGCAGCCGATTCCTTCACTTTTTCCGACTTATTCATTTTTTTCTCCTTTCTCTTTGGTATATTAATTCAAATTATATCATCATCTATGTATTCTGCCTATATGCCTGACGTCAGATATATTTTTTCCGTCAGACTTGCTATGCGCGAATAATCGATGCTATCGGAGAGCGTTTTTAACTTAGAAGTGAGATTATTATAAATAGGAGGGATTTTTTATTTCTAAAAGAACATGTATAAAATAAAGCGGCTCAAATGAGAGGATGCATCAGTTTTCTCTATCAAGCATACTTCGTATTTTCCCCAAAAAACCTTTAGTAGAAAACGGTTTTAAAATAATATCTAATCCTTCTTCTGTTATACCCTTCTTCTGGATTATATCCGCAGTATACCCACTGGTGAAAATAACCCTGACATCAGGTTTTACCTGCTTTATGGAATCGTAAACCTCTTTCCCATTTTTTTTTGGCATTATTACATCGAGGATGATGAGGTGAACCGTTTCTTGATTCTGTATGAATTTATGTATCGCGTCGTCACCATCCACCGCTTCTATGACCTTATAGCCGGCCCCTGTAAGTATCTCATTTGCCACCGCCCTTACCTCCGTATTATCCTCAGCTATAAGGATTGTCTCTGTGCCTCCATGAGTGACGCAATCGGTTCCCGGTTTGTTCTCTTCCGCTTTGCATGAAATCAGCGGCAGATAAATTCCTGCTGTCGTACCCTTTCCCGATTCGCTGTGCACTTTTATAAAACCATTATGCTGCTTGATTATTCCATATGCCATAGCGAGCCCGAGGCCGGTGCCTTTGCCGACCTCCTTAGTTGTAAAGAACGGTTCAAATAACCTTTCCTTTGTCTGTTTATCTATCCCTGCCCCCGTGTCTGAAACAGTAATCATGGCATATTTGCCCGCTTCCCCATATCCATGGACCTTAATGAATTCATCGTCTATCTCCGCAAGCTCTGTTCCTATGGTTAAAGTGCCGCCATGAGGCATTGAATCCCTCCCATTCGTAACAAGATTCATCAGCACCTGTTCCATCTGAGTTGCGTCCGCAGTTACTATCAAATCTTTGTCAGCCAGTGAGGTCTTTAATTCGATATCTTCACCGATGAGTCTTATAAGAAGTGTTTCCAGTCCATTTACAATCCGGTTTACATCTACGGGTTTAGGGTATATTATCTGCTTTCTGCTGTAAGCAAGGAGACGGCTGACAAGATTGGCGGCTTTGTCTGATGAACTAAGCATTTTATCAACGTAAGTCCTCAAAGGATCATTCTTACCAATCTTCATGAGCAGGAGATTTCCGTAGCTGATGATTGCTGTAAGTATGTTATTAAAATCATGGGCAATCCCTCCTGCAAGTTGACCGATTGCCTGTATCTTCTGACCCTGAAGCAGCTGAACCTGCAACTTCTCTTTTTCTTCTTCAGCCCTCTTTCGGGCAGTTATATCATTCCCTATTCCAAGGATCTCCACAATATTACCGTTCCCATCACGGATAGCCTTGTTCGTCCAAGCCACCCACACCCGCTCGCCGTTTTTTCGAATGTTTTCATTTTCATTGGTTGTGTATCTCTCCGGATGTTCTCCGATATCTCTTATCATGAAAGCAAGGTCACGGCCTGTGGACTCCGTTTCAGGCACGATGGCGCCCACTATATTTCTCCCGATTATCTCATTCTCGGTGTAACCAAAGAACGACTGAGCAAACTCATTGAAGAAGGTAACATTCCCTTCCGGGTTCCTTCTTAAAATAATGCTATTGGCATTCTGGACAAGTTCCCGGTATTTTGTCTCGCTCTTTAATAGCTCTTCTTCCGCCCGCTTCCGCGCCGTGATGTTATCAAAAACAGCTACAAAATATTCTTTTTCCGTACTATAAACTGAGATGGAAAACCATGTGCCCAGTGGTTTGAATTCGATCTCAAATTTTTCCGGCCGGCCCGTTAACGCCACGCGACCATAAATCTCAAACAACTCCGGATGCAACTCTTTGACTCCCGGGATGACCTCCGTTACTTTCCTGCCTATAGCGTGTTCGAGGCCGGTCAGCCTTACGAACGCGCTGTTAACATCAAGATAGACAAAATCCAACGGTCTTCCGTGGTCGTCATAGAGCATCTTGCAGTGCGCAAACCCCTCCAACATGTTTTCAAAAAGCGAGCGATAGCGCTCCTCGCTGCATTGAAAAGTCTTATTCAGTCGTTCTTGCTTGCCGAGAGCCCTGCTTGTGAGATAACAAACAAGCGAGGCTGTCACGAAGATAAAAACCCAACCCTTGTACATTGAAAACCGGGTAAGTGTCTCGCTGTTCTGCACTATAGAACCCAACAGCCGATCGCTGACCGTGATCCAGAGAAGTCCGAACAAGGAATAGATGCCCGCAATCTTGAAGGCGCGCTTTTTGGATCTGTTCGTAGCCTGATCCTCTCAAAAACCAAACTTATACATTGTTGTCAAAAAAGGATCCTGATGGATAGCTATCATAGTTAGTGTTTGTCCATAACTCATTTATGTCATGCTGAATTTATTTCGGCATCTCATATAATCAATAGATCATGAGACCCTGAAACAAGTTCAGGGTGACAACAAAGGCAAATTTAGTGACAGACTCTAATTATTATACACTCTTTGTCATTTCTCACCATGATATTTTGAATAACACTTGTTGCACATTCAGAACCAAAAGCCATGAATAAATTCAGCTTCTGAATGCTCATCGATATAGAGGGGTTGAAATTTCTCCGGCTAAAGTTTTCAACGCCAAGGTTATTCGAGACATAATCCGGCGTATCCGGAATATCAAGTTCAATTCAGATGTAGACTGAATATTTCATCAAAACGGGAAGCTATTCGGGTGAATGCATTCAAAACGTTGTGGTCAAAGTGCTGTGGCATTGTTCTTCCGTCTCCCTCCGCAATAATTCTGAAAGTTTCTTCATGACTCAAAGGAGGCTTGTAAGGTCGTTTACTTCTGAGAGCGTCATATTGGTCCACAAGCACGACTATCCTGCCTTCAAGCGGTATCTCATCCCCGCTTAACCCTCTCGGATACCCTCCGCCGCACCATCTCTCGTGATGATTCAGCGCAACGGATGCCGCCAACCGTATTATCGGATTCGATGAGTCCGCCAGTATCCTGCCTCCGAGGGTAGTATGCGTCTTCATTGTCTCAAACTCTTCCACTGTCAGACTGCCCGGTTTTAAGAGTATATTATCAGGTATCCCGATTTTCCCTATATCGTGCAGCGGGGCCGCGAGGGTTATTGCTTCCACAAAATCATCATGTAAGTGCAGAGCCCTGGCAATTTCCCTCGAATAGTATCCTATGCGAGAAATATGGGCGCCCGTATCGGTATCCCTGAATTCGGCAGCCGTCGATAACCGCCGTATAATCTCTACGCTCATGTTTTCGACCGCAGATAGTGCATCAGCCAATTCCTTCGTTCTAAGCGTCACAGTATCTTCCAGTGTAGTTTGATAATTATTCCGAGTCTCAGTACTTTTGTAATAGTGAATGGCTTTCTCTATCACCCGCATAAGGTGGCGTGCATGGAACGGCTTTGTTACAAAATCAAAGGCCCCTCGCTTTATCGCATCGACAGCAATATCAAGTTCGGCATATGCGGTCATTAAAATTACCGGCATTTCGGGATTGACATCATGGATCTTTTCAAGGAGTTCTATCCCAGACATTAAGGGCATCTTGATATCTGTCAGTACGGCAACAATTCTATTCTCCCGGAATTCATTAAGGGCATCTTTTGCGTTTTCACAAGAAACAACGGACAAGCTATGGGAGCTGATCAATGAGGAAACAGATTCAAGAACATCGGTGTTATCATCAACAACAAGGATCTTTCCTTCGATGTTGGTACTCATTAATTCCGGCATTTTCTTCACTCTTCTCAAAAGCTCGCATCAGTATTTCAATTACCATCCCTTCTTCTCCAGCTATCCTTAGTTTGAGCCTGTACGAGAGAATTTTCAATCCTACCGGGGTAGGGATGACCGAGGCGCGGACTTCGTACTCAACATTTTTTTTAAGAAATATAAGATACACAGATTTTCTGACTACGATTTACTTCCCGGAGTTTGTCACTGCTCTAAGGAATAAATTTTCTGTAAATCTTCTCCTGGTACTCCGGGAAATCTTCTATATCGAAGGGCTTCTTGCGCAATTCATTGAGCTTCAAGAGCTTAAAATTCAATTCCCTGATTTTTTTCATCCTTTCCTTGTCGTCATCCAGAGAGTTTATCATCGATCGCAGCGAGATGATCTCGTTCCTGAGTTCGAGTTCCGGAGGGAGGCAGCCGGAATTTTTCAGCACCCTGTAAGCCATACGAAGTTCCTGCGGAATGAGGCAATCCTCGTCAAGATCTATTGGCTTGCCGCTGTTGAGCAGATTGTCGAATTCACCATTTTGGATAGCTTCCCGGATTTTTCTCTCTGCAATCTTCTCAAACGCGTCCACTTTGGCACATGTTCCTTGATCCAAAAACTGCAATTAGAAAAATGTCCCGATGCATATCGTGATTGTGAAAAGATTTATTTTTCGATACCATAATATACCTTCGACTGATGGTTAAGGAATATTTTTAGGATCATCCACATAAAGATATTTCCAATAAATTCATCGAGTTAAATAAATCTCTGAACAATATCTGCATTTTTCGGGTTATTGTATCCCGAGCATTCTGTCCAAGGTCTTTTTAGCGGGTGTCCGAATGTCTTCCGGAACCTTTATAATATAACTATTTTTCTTTAAGGCCCTCAACACGCTTTCAAGCGTAGTCTTCTTCATATTCGGGCATATCATATCTTTTCTCAGAGGGTAAAAAAGCTTGTCCGGGTTTTCTTTTCTTAAGCGGTACATGAGGCCTATTTCAGTGCCCACAATAAACTCTCTTTCAAGGGAGGCTTTTGCAAATCTCAGCATCCCGGAAGTACTCGTTACATAATCAGCCGTTTCAAGGACCTCCAGCCTGCATTCGGGATGGGCCATGACGAGAGCTTTTGGATGCTCTTTTCTCGCCTTTTGCACATCTTCCCGGTTCACGCGTTCATGCACATGGCAGTAACCGTCCCAGGCGATAACCTCTTTTTTTGTATTCTTCTGTGCCCAAAAAGAGAGGTTCTTGTCAGGTACGGATATTACCTTTTCATCGGGCAGAGACTCGATGACTTTCACGATATTGGCCGAAGTGCAACATATGAAACTTTCCGCCTTCACGTCAGCTGTCGTATTTACGTATGCGACAACGGGCACGCCCGGATGCAGCGCTTTTATGTCTCGTAATGTGAACTCCTTCGGGTAAATATAGGGGGGCGGGTTCCGGAAACCCGGGAAACTTTTTCTTTCCAGCCTGGGGGCATCGACATGAATCATATCGGCCATGGGACATCCTGCATCGATCTCGGTGAGCAATACGGTCTTGTCGGGAGAAAGGATCGAAGCGCTCTCCGCCATAAAATTAACGCCCGCAAAAACAATGACTTCACAATCTATCGTGGACGCAGTCCTGGATAGCTCGAGTGAATCACCCACAAAGTCGGCTATTTCCTGGACCTCATCCCTCTGGTAATTATGGGCGAGGATGATCGCCCGTCTCTTTTGTTTTAATTCAAGAATCTCTTCGCGAAGAGGTGTTTGATCCGGGGGCATCTATAACCTGGGGGGACTTTTCGCAAACAGAGAGGAATTTGTGAAAAGCACTGAGCCGTCGTCCAAAACAATTTTATAAATTGGGTCGGATTTCTTCTCACTTTTCACAGAATCATTTGACGGCGCCGAGGATGAAGCATATGTCATCTTACCGTTATAGAGAGAAAGTACTTTGTTGACATACTGCCTCGTCTCTGTAATCGGGGGGATATACCCGCACTTCTCTACTGCTTTTGGGCCGGCGTTATAAGCTGCGAGCGCAAGGGTGAGATCTCCGTTGAATTTTTCGAGAAGGTATTTTAGATATTTCGTGCCGCCTTCAATATTCTCTTCAGGATCAAACGGGTTGTGGACATTCATGTCTGAAGCGGTAGAAGGCATGAGCTGCATCAGGCCAATTGCGCCTTTTCTCGAAATCGCCCGGCTGTTCCAGTTCGACTCCGTCTTTATAACAGCCTTGATGAGAGACGGGTCTATGTTATATGTGGATGCCTTTTCATGGACGATATGATGGTAGTCCGAAGTATCTTCAGATTTTCGCCGGACGAACTGATTTTTTTCGTGAGCCGGGGGTCTCTGCTCTTTATGAAGCCTGTCTGCCTTTTTGTCGAAGGGAGCATCCGTGTAACAGATAACACCATTTTCATCAACGTACTTATAGATGTCAGCATAAGAAACCGGAGCGATAACCAGCAGAAGTAAGGATAAGATCACAAGCCTCATTTACTCAAATTTTATCAACAAAACCTTTATCTGTCAAATACTTTTTCTATTCCTCCTCCATTCCCCTTACCAGGCCTTCAGGAGTTGATCCAATTTTTTTTGCACGAATACCTAAAGCCTCTTCCATATCACTTAAAGTTATATCGTCCAAAAATCTGTTTTCTATATCAAGAACTACATCGGGAACAAGAATGACCTCATGGCCATCCACCCTGTCCAATGCGGTTTTCATCACGTCCCTTCCCGTGAGAAGTCCCGCAACGGTAATGGATGGGCCGAAGAACCTGTTCTCAACAGGCAATATATCGATTCGAAGATTTTCTTTCTCTGAGAGTCTTTCGATAAACTTGTTCAGAAAGGGGTGGAACGATAAGCCCGTAAAAGTGAGGAACTTCTTTTTAATCTGAGATGTTTTCTGAAACCTGAGCCTCTTTGCCTGATTCATAAAGAGTGGAACCATTCCGACGCCGTTTTCGATCTGATGCAGTTCTCCATATTCCCTGAGTGAAGGGAAGGGGTGTCCGGCCCTGAGATACAGTTCGTCTGATCCATAAATAACAGGGTTGCCGTGTTTCTTTATAAATCTTTTCTGGAAGGACTCTATTATTTTCAATGCATTTTCCGCGTCTTCTTTCTCGACAGGCCGGATTTGTTGTTTCCTGAACATCGTCAGGCCCACCGGCACGACCGCTACGGACAGGACATAAGGATAAAATTTGTAGAGACCGGCGAGTGTCTGCTGCAATTCCTTCCCGTCATTGTATCCCGGACAGAGCACGATCTGTACATTAAATCTTATCTTATTGTCCGCAAAGAATTTAAGTTCCTTGAGGATGTCCGGAGCCTTCGCATTTCCGAGGAGTCTGTTTCGCACAGACCTGTTTGTTGCATGGACGGATATGTAAAGAGGGCTCAATTTCTGTTCGACGATACGTCTTTTGTCTTCCTTGGTCATACTTGAGAGGGTGATATAATTTCCGTATAGAAATGACATCCTGTAATCTTCATCTTTCACGTACAGTGTTTTCCTGAGCCCTTTCGGAAGCTGTTTGACGAAGCAGAATACACAGTTGTTCTTGCATGTCATGACTTTGAAGGGTTTGATGTCTATACCAAACTCTTTGCCGTGCTTCCGGGTCACGTGAAAAATCATCTTCTTCCCGTCACGCTTTGTTTCTATCGTGAGGTCTTCGTCGGCGCTGTAAAAGACAAAGTCGATAACGTCGCGCAATTTGTGCGAATTGATTGTGAGGAGCGTGTCTCCGGCTTCGAAACCTGATTTTTCCGCGAGACCGCCCGGATGTACATATTCTACCTGTATCCCGTGTTCAGTCTGCATGTGATATTTTCATTCCCCTGTATATGTAGTGCAAGCCCGAGAGCATGGTAGTCCCTGTGGTCACCAGCAAAAAAAGGGGTGGCGTATACGACAGGAGACGGAGGTTGATATTAATTAGAATGTAAGCGATGAACAAACTCTGAATCCATATATTGGCCTTGCCGAGCAGTGATGGGTTTACCTCCGACCTGCCGGTGGTAAGATAAAGGATAAACCAGCCTGTAACGACAATAACATCCCTGCTGATAACGGTTATTGTGAGCCATTTGGGTATCCAGCCATAAATAGAAAAAATAACAAACGCCGTGACGAGAAGAAACTTGTCCGCCAAAGGGTCGAGGAAAGTACCCAAAGCGGTCTTCTGGTTTTTCAGCCGTGCCAGCAGACCGTCAAACATGTCCGACAGTGCCGCGATTATGAAAAGATAAAGCGCATAGTCATAACGTTTATATATTATAGATGTGATGAACGCGGGAATGATAATTATCCTTGTTATAGTCAGTGTATTCGGTATATTCCATACCCCCACGGCAACCCCCCAAAACATTTTAGAATTTATTATGGAATATTTAAAGGCAGTGCCTGAAATCTTAGTCTCAGTCCAAGACGATTATAACATGTTTCAGCAGTTTTTCCCCGGAAACCTGCCTTTTCCACCTTAGCGGGACGGCGCCTTATTGAATCCATAAATGAAATCGCGGTTTCTGCATAGCACTTTTCCACAGCAAAACCATAGTCCGTTGATCCTTCCAGGGCTCTTAAAATGTATTTTCCTGCAAGAGAATTCTTGCCCTCTATCAATGCAATTTCACCGGATCCGAGTTCACAATATATTAAACCCCGGGGGTCTTTCGTTTTTTTAAAAAATTGTTTCGCCTTTGTGAAAGAGCTGCGGGCTTTCTTATAATCGCCGGTCATCTTGTAGGCCGTACCGAGTCCCCATAGTGTATATGCGTAACTGACCTTATCACCTATCTTCTTGTAGAGACGGGTCGCCTTGGAGAAATAGGTGAAGGCATTCTTATAATCCCCGAGCATTCTGTAGGCGTTGCCGATGCCGCAATAGGAGTAGGCCCTGCCGAATGTGTCCCCCGAGGAAGAGAACATCCCATTCGCGGCTACGTAGAATTTGAGAGAGTCCCTGAACCGGCCTGCAATGCGTGACGCGCCGCCGATGCCGCACAGACAGTAACCTGTCCCCTGAGAGTCTTTTATGGACCTGTACACCTCATAGGATTCCTTAAAGGTTTTTATCGCTTCTATGATATCTCCCTTTGTTCTTAGAGCCCCTGCCTTTGCCCAGAGTGTAAAGGCGATGCCGTGGCAGTCATTTTGTTTCTCATATATTTTTCCCGATTTATCTATAAGTCTTATGGCCTCCCCCCATTTCCCCTGCGCCCTTAATGAGAGTCCGAGGCCGACTTCAGCGTCGGCAACCTCGACAGGAGACATGGCTGTACGGGCAAGATCTATTGCCTCTTCATAGTTTTTCGAAGCAAGGTCAAAATCTCCCACCATCCTGTACAGACCTCCCAACGCGAGAAGACAGCGATAAGTTCCTTCATCGTCGTGTATTTTTGCGTACCCCGCCAGTCCTTTTTTGAAAAGGGTGATAGACTGCCTGTACCGGGACTTTTCTCTCAGCTCTTCAGCCCGGCAGAGGATATTATCTGTTCCCGACGATTTCTCTGAATTTCTTGACGACTTTTTCATAATCTCCTGAATTAAAGAAGGCCGACCCCATTACAAGTATATCCGCGCCGGCGGATATAACGTCCGCCGCGTTGTCGAGTTTTACCCCTCCATCCACCTCTATGAGTGTAGAAAGTCCCCGATCCCGGACAAGCTTCTTCAGTATCTTTATCTTGTCTATTGCCTGGGGGATAAATACCTGTCCCCCGAAGCCGGGGTTTACAGACATGATAAGGGCGATGTCCAGATCCGGTAAAATATGCTCAAGACTCCGGACAGGTGTCGCGGGGTTCAGAGAGACGCCCGCCTTTACCCCGCTTTCCTTTATGCAGTGCACAGACCTGTGCAGGTGGACGCAAGCTTCATAGTGCACGGTCAGGAGATCCGCTCCTGCTTTAATGAAATCCCCCAGATATTTATCGGGATCTTCAATCATCAGATGAACATCCAGAGGTATGGAAGTCATTTTGCGGATAGCCTCGACTATAAACGGGCCTATAGTTATGTTGGGCACAAAATGCCCGTCCATAATATCAATATGAAGAATGTCGGCCCCTGATGCTTCGGTTGCCCTTATCTCTTCGCCGAGTTTCAGGAAGTCAGCAGAAAGGATCGATGGCGCTATCTTTACCATATTACCCCAGATGTCGCTCTCATACAACTAACGGGTTTATGTTTCATACGAGATATATATTAAAAATAAATTCAGAACAGCTTCAAGTAAATTGTGTCGCCGGTCTTTATCTGCCTGCCCGGGTCAGGCCTTTGTGTTTCAACCTTCTCTCCGGAACCTTCAATCGATACCTTCATGCTCAATTTCTTGATAAGGTCATTTGCCTGTTCGGCCGACATGCCTTTGAAATCAGGACAGTAATAAAATTTGTCGTAAGGGCCGAGACTGACAAGCACAGTTATCGCATCACTTGCCTGCTCATCGGGCTCCGGTTTTTGGGCAACGATTTTATCCTTTTCAACGGTATCCGAATGCACCATTATTTCCCTGATCTTCAATCCTTTCTGAAGCAGTAAAGATTCGGCATCCACGAGGGTTTCGTTGACAAGAGCCGGAACCGACTTTACCCTCGGTCCCTTGCTGATGACGACCTTTATGGCCCTTCGTTCTTTGACCTTATTCCCCGCGGGAACATCCTGCCTGATAATAATGCCGGGCGGGACTGCAGAATCATAGTCTTCGCCCTCGATCTTGAGATAAAGATCCTTGCTTGTCAGGAGCTTATTGGATTCCAGAAGACTTTTCCCGTAAAGGTTGGGCATCTCGACAGTTCTACTGAAACTCAGGACCTTAAAGGTAAGATAGCCGAATATCAGGCCGAGCAATATGAAAGCAAAAATGTACAGAGAAAATCTGATTAGTTTATGCATCTATGCCTTATCAAAAAAAGCGCCTTCCTTCAGTCTTCTGCCCGCGATGAACTCCCCGGCGGTCATCGGTCTCTTCCCTTCCGGCTGGAGCTCTACTACCGAGATCAATCCCTTCCCTGTGCCGACAACAAGCTCATCTCCTGCCTTGTCGATCCTGCCGGCCGTACCGGAGCCTTCAAGTGCTCTTGCCTTGATAATTTTAATTCTTTCTTTGTTCAAATAACAATACGCGCAGGGCCACGGATACAATCCCCGGACAAAGTTAACTATATCAATCGCGGAATTCGACCACTTAATCCTGCCGTCCTCTTTTTTAAGGGGCGGCGCATAACTCGGCAGTCCGGGCTGGGGAACAGGTCTGACAGACCCGTCCTTTATTTTTTCGATAGTTTTAATTAACAGAGATGCGCCGATTTCCGCAAGCCTTCTGCCGAGGGTTTCGGCATCGTCACCGTTGTATATGTCCGTCTCTTCCTGCAACAGGATATCTCCTGTGTCAAGCCCTTTGTCCATAAGCATTGTGGTTATGCCGGTCTTTTCTTCTCCATTAATTATTGCCCACTGTATGGGTGCCGCCCCCCGGTATTTCGGTAACAGCGACGCATGAACATTGATGCAGCCATGAGGCGGCAGTTTAAGGATCTGCACGGGCAGTATCTTTCCGTATGCGACAACGACAATGATTTCCGGTTTTATGGTATAAAGCCGGTCGAGAAAGTCGGGGCCTTTTATATCAACCGGCTGCAGTACTTCAATTCCCTTCCCGGCAGCAAGCTCTTTAACCGGCGGGGCAGAGGGTAAGCGATCTCTCCCTTTCCGTCTGTCAGGCTGTGTAACAACTGCGGTGACATCTTCCTGCGATCGGAAGAGCGCTTTAAGAGCGGGAACAGCAAATAAAGGTGTACCGAAGAATACTATGCGCATTTCCCCGGACAAATTCTAATGGCCAAATTCCAAGTTCCAAATAAATTCCATTTGCCCAATGTCCGAATAACCAAACGTTCATCGATCAGTCTTATAGCTGGAATTTTGGTCATTGGGATTTTGAGCATTATTTGGTTATTGGTGCTCGGACTTTGGTTATTTTTTATATCATTTACTGCTTTTCTCTTTTAAAAACTTTTTGTATCTTCTTTTGAAAAATTCCCTTCTTATCGGGCTCATCCTGTCGATGAAGAGAAGCCCTTCGAGGTGGTCTATTTCGTGCTGCAGTGCTCTCGCGAGAAGCCCCGTGCCTTCTATTTCGATCTCCTTTCCCTCTCTGTCAACGCCTCTGACAAGTACTTTCTCGGCTCTCTTTAAAGTGGTCAGATATCCGGGAATACTCAGACATCCCTCTTCCGCCTCGGCCACTCCTTCCTTCTCGACAACGACGGGATTAATCAGGGCGATAAGCGGTATTTTATTTTCCCTTGAACTCAGGTCGATTATACATAACCTCTGCAAAACGCCGACCTGATTGGCAGCAAGACCGATGCCGTGCGCGGCATGCATTGTTTCTATCATATCATCGACCAGGCGCTGCGTGACGGCATCTATGTTCTTCAAAACTGGAGTCTTTTCTTTTAAGATTTTTTCAGGGTACCTCTTTATCTCGAGCAAAGCCATATAAACATTATAAAACATTTCGATCTTACCTGTCCGGAAGGTAATCTTTCAGGGACATCAGAATTTATAACTCCCCCTTCCCCCCTCTTAATCTAAGAGGGGGCTTATTCCTCCCCTTAAGATAAGGGGAGGTTAGGAGGGGTTACGAATCCGCCACTTCTCACTGAAGGGTTGCCCACCCCGGAAGGCTGAATTTTCTTGACTGGTTCCGCACTGACAATGTAGAATCTTATACCCTTTAATTTTTTTTTGGAGGTTTTTGGATTAAGCATATTAATTTCGATTCCAAAGAGGATCGGGAGACTTATAGACACAGCACATCGCATATCATGGCCCACGCTGTGAAGGAACTTTTCCCCGATGTGAAGCTCGCAATAGGCCCTGCAATTGAAGAGGGCTTTTATTATGATTTCGACATAGGCAGACCTTTTACGCCCGATGATTTATCTTCCATAGAGACGAAGATGTCCGAGATAATAAGGCGGAACAATCCCTTTGTGCGGAGGGTTGTTAAAAAAGCAGATGCTATTGATCTGTTTAAGGAGCAGGGCGAGTTCTATAAGGTTGAGCTTCTCGAAGATATAACCGACGAAGAAGTGTCCCTTTACGAGGAGGGAGGATTTACGGATCTTTGCAGGGGGCCGCATATAGAATCTACCGGCCAGGTCACGGCGGTTAAGCTTCTAAGCGTTGCAGGCGCTTACTGGCGCGGGGACGAGAAGAATAAGATGCTCCAGAGGATTTACGGCACGGCTTTTACGGATAAGAAAGACCTGAAAAAATACCTGGATTTCCTTGAGGAGGTCAAGAAAAGAGACCACAGAAAACTCGGGAAAGACCTGGATTTGTTCAGCACTACCGATGAGATCGGCGCCGGCCTCATTATATGGCATCCTAACGGTGCGCTCATAAGAAGGACCATCGAGGATTTCTGGCTGCAGGAGCATTACAAAGGCGGCTATAAAATACTCTATTCGCCGCACATAGCCAAACTCGATCTGTGGAAGACGAGCGGTCACCTTGATTTCTATAGGGAGAACATGTATTCCCCGATGGAGATTGAAGGAACGGACTACGAGATTAAGCCGATGAACTGCCCCTTCCATATTCACGTATTCAAGCATTCACTGCGCAGTTATAAAGAGCTTCCCGTAAGATACGCCGAGCTGGGGACGGTTTACCGGTATGAGCGTTCAGGAGTTTTGCACGGCCTTTTACGCGTGCGGGGCTTTACGCAGGATGACGCGCACATATTCTGCAGGGAAGATCAGATAGAGGACGAAATACTGAATGTCCTGGATTTCACCCTGTTCGTCCTGAAGACTTTCGGCTTTTCCGATTATGATATTTACCTTTCAACGAGGCCCGAAAAATATGTCGGAACTCTTGAGAACTGGGAAAGGTCAACGGATGCCCTTAAGAAGGCCCTCGATGCAAAGGGGCTTCCCTACGATATAGATCCGGGTGAAGGCGTTTTCTACGGCCCGAAAATAGATATCAAGGTGAAGGATGCACTGAACAGGGCATGGCAGTGCAGCACTATCCAGGTTGATTTCAATAACCCCGAGAGGTTTGACATGACATACAGGGGTGGAGACGGAAAAGAGCACAGGCCGATAATGATACACAGGGCCTTAATGGGATCTCTGGAGAGGTTTTTCGGTGTATTGATAGAACATTACGCAGGCGCTTTCCCTGTATGGCTTGCGCCTGTCCAGATCAAGGTCCTCACGATTGCGGAAAGACACGCAGACTATGCGGCAAGCCTGTCGGAGAAATTGAAAGCGGAAGGCATCAGGACGGAGCTGGATATTGACAACGAGAAGATCGGATATAAGATCAGAAACGCTACTGTTATGAAAATACCATACTTGTTTATAATAGGCGATAAAGAAGTTTCAGAAAAAAAGGTTACTGTCAGGAAACGGACGGGAGAAAATTCCGGACCATTTACGGTGGACGAATTTATTGGGATAATTAAAGAAAAAATCAAAACGAAAGATCTCGGATTTTAGAGTTGAGGAGGTGAGAGCATAAGTAAGGATATAAGAGTCAATCAACAGATAAGGGCTAGGGAAGTGAGGCTGATAGACGTGGATGGAGGTCAGCTCGGGATTATGTCGGTAGGCGAAGCGTTAAAGGTCGCTGATGACAGAGGTCTTGATCTCGTGGAAGTTGCGCCGAATGTTGCGCCCCCGGTCTGTAAGATACTCGATTTCGGGAAGTACCGGTACCAGTTGAACAAGAAACAGACCCAGAAGAAGACGATGGATGTCAAGGAAATAAAGGTCAGGCCTCAGATAACAGACTATGATCTCGCCTTGAAGGTCAAGAATATAAGACGTTTTTTAGACGAGGGAAATAAGGCAAAGGTGATGATGTTTTTCAGGGGAAGAGAGATTATAAGACCCGAGCTCGGGATGAGGGTGTTTGAGAAGATGATGCAAGCACTTACCGGAAAGTTTAATGTCGAACAGGCGCCCAGGCTCGATGGGAATCATATAACAATGGTTGTTGCCCCGAAATAATTCAATTCTGATCGTGAATACCAAGTTCTAAACAAAATCTGTTTAAAAATTTCTTAAAATCGTTTATAATTGAATTTCTGATTTAAAGATTGTTTAGAATTTAGAGATCGAGATTCGGATTTTTAAAAATACGGAGGATGGGATGCCGAAACTTAAAACTCATAGAGGGGCCGCGAAAAGATTCAAGGTTACGGGCACTGGCAAGATAAAGAGGTGGAGCGGTTATAAAAGCCATCTCCTTACGGGCAAGTCGGCCAAAAGGACGAGAGGGCTTAGAAAAGCGTCTTTAGTTGCAGACACGGAATATGATAGAATGAAAAAGCTTTTACCTTATATGTAAATAAAGTTAAGAGTTGAAAATTAAAGGTCTAAAAAATATATTCCATAACTTTTAACTGATTTTTAGGAGGAATAGATGCCAAGGGCAAAAGGTGGTTTTAAGACGAGGAGAAGAAGGAAAAAGATATTAGAGATGACTAAAGGCTATTACGGAAGTAAGAGCCGCCTTTACCGTATTGCTACCGAAGCTGTAGATAAAGCACTGCAGTATGCATACAGGGACCGTAAGAATAAGAAGCGCGAATTCAGATCTCTCTGGATTATCAGGATAAATTCTGCCCTGCGTGCTGTAGGAATGACTTACAGCCAGTTTGTGTCGGGTCTTAAGAAGGCCAATATTACGTTGAACAGAAAGGCCCTTGCCGATATGGCTTACAATGATTCCGCTGCTTTTAACCAGCTCGTAGAGAAAGTGAAAACCTAAAGTAAGAAGTGGAGGACGTCCTTTCTCTCAAAAATTCGTTCCGGCAAGAATCGCAATCAGTCTCATCTCTGTCCGAGCTTCAACAACTCAAAGTTAAATATTTAGGTAAAAAGGGTCTTGTGACTTCAAAGCTCAAGGCCCTTTCATCGGTTCCTCCTGAATTGCGCCGTGAGTACGGCAAAGGGATAAATGAAGTCAAAGGTCATATCGAAGCGGAGATCAACCGGATAGAGTCCCTTCTCAAGGAAGATGAGCATAAAAAGCGCATTATTTCCGAAGCTATTGATATTACCCTTCCCGGCAAGTATACGCCCTTTGGCAGGGAGCATCCTGTTACCAGGGTCCTTTCCGAAATAACGGCCGTCTTCGTTTCGATGGGATTCAAGGTCGAAGAGGGCCCTGAAGTTGAACTCGATTATTACAATTTTGGAGCATTGAATTTTCCGAAAAACCATCCGGCAAGAGATATGCAAGATACTTTCTTTATTTCCGATGATGTCGTCCTCAGGACCCATACCTCACCGGTCCAGATAAGGGTCATGGAAAAGAGAAAGCCCCCTCTGAAGATCATAGCGCCCGGTAAGGTCTACAGATGTGATGCGGATGTATGCCATACACCTATGTTCCACCAGATAGAGGGATTCATGGTCGATACGGATATCGCCTTCAGCGATTTAAAAGGAGTTCTGGAGTCTTTGATCCACGGTATTTTTGGGGTTGATACACCCGTGAGGTTCAGGCCGAGCTTTTTCCCCTTTACCGAACCGAGCGCTGAAGTTGATATCGGCTGTATCTTCTGTTCCGGCAGGGGATGCAGGGTCTGCAAGAATACGGGATGGCTCGAAATACTCGGCGCGGGCATGATAAACCCCAGGGTTTTCGAATTTGTCGGGTATGACCCCGCAGTTTATTCCGGTTTCGCCTTTGGCATGGGTGTTGAGAGGATCACTATGCTCAAATATTCCATTGACGACATCAGGCTGTTCTTCGAGAATGACCTGCGGTTCCTGAGACAATTTTAACCCGGGCTGTTAACCCAAAAACTGCAATTCACTAACCTTTATTATTCATAGATTAGTGGTGAATACGGCGGATGCAGTATTTGAGCTCATTCTCGGGCTATCGCCCTCCGAGGTAAATTCTGTTCCGATAAATCTTCACAGAATTTAAAGCCGCTCAAATACTGCATCCGCCGTTAGGATCATGGGATTTATGAATTAAGCGATCTAAATATCCGGAAAGGCATAGTGGCAGAAAAAGCTTGACAGCAGCTCCTTTGTGGGCGGTCAGATATCAAGGCCGCCTGGATCTTTTTATTCAGAAGAAATATATGGCGTAGAAACCCAAATTCTGTCCCGAAGGCTTTCGGGATTTTTATGTCACTATGCCTGCCTAAATCTGAGACCAACCGCACTTTTTCGGGTTATCATCTGCGACCATCGATCAACAATTTTTCCGGCTACTGCTCGATCAACTCCCTGAGCACTAGGGCATTGTCGTGCTCAACATCTTTGGCGGCAAACAAAAGAGTAATCGTTCCTTTGTTTGCCTCAGCCCTTAATTTTTCCACCAGTTCAGATTTTTTTCTAAGCTCGCTGATATATTTCTTCTTGAACTCAGGCCATTTTGCGGGATCGTGGGCAAACCATTTCCGCAGTTCGGTGCTCGGCGCAATATCTCTCAGCCATTCGTCGATCTTCGCGTCCTCTTTCTTGATCCCCCTCGGCCATAGCCTGTCAATGAGTATCCTCTTTCCGTCATCCCGTGAAGCGGGATCGTATACCCTCTTTGTTTTTACCATACCCATCACCTCACTTTAAAGATATCGAGACCCGCTGTCTCAAAATGCCGCGGGCTGTTGCGCCTATTTCTCACGCCGATATTTTTTAATGACTCTGGAAAGGACATTTACGGCGCGATGGATCTCTTTTCCAGTAGTCATTTTGCCTGTGGTAAGTCTAAGCGTACCTTTTGCCCACTCCGCAGGAACATTCATTGCTCCAAGAACATGGGATATCTCGACAGCGCCTGAATGGCAAGCGGCGCCAGCCGAGACCGCTAAATAATCCTTGATTTCAGACACAAGCACGCCGGCATTCAATCCCAGGAAACTTAAGCTCAGTGTATTCGGCAGCCGCCTATCCGGATGTCCGTTCAGCCTCACATCTTTAATTTTTTCTACTAATCCGTTGTGCAGCATATCTCTCGTATCTCTCATGTGTCGAATATTTTTCTCCATATCCCTCCTGGCGATTTCACAGGCCTTTCCGAGCCCGACTATTTCAAGAACATTTTCAGTGCCCGCCCTTTTACCCTGCTCTTGTCCGGCGCCGTGAATGAGCTTTGCCGGTTCCACTCCCTGACGAATATAGAGGGCCCCGATTCCCTTGGGGGCATACAGTTTATGTCCGGCTACGGAAAGAAGGTCGATGCCGAGAATGTCCGTGTCCGTAATAATTTTGCCTGCCGATTGGGCGGCATCGGTGTGCATAATGATCCCATGCCCTCGCGCAAGTTTCGAAATCTCTCCAACCGGTTGAATGGTCCCTACCTCATTGTTGGCATGCATGATTGTGATCAGGATTGTTTTAGGGGTAATTGCCTTTTCGACATCCGAAATGTTCACCTGACCAAACTCATCTACAGGCAGATAGGTAATATCAAACCCGTGCGCATGCAAAAATTTGCAGACCTCGGTAACGGCGGGGTGTTCGACTTGTGAAGTGATGATATGGTTACCTTTTTCCTTATAAGCAAAAGCAGTTCCTTTAATGGCATGATTATTCGATTCCGTCCCTCCGCTCGTAAAAATAATCTCTTCAGGCCGGCAATTCAATAAGAAGGCGACCTGTATGCGCGCGTTTTCTACAGCTTCTCTCGTCTGAACGCCATACGCGTGCGAGCTGGAAGGGTTGCCGAAATATTTCTTTAGATACGGCAGCATAGCAGCTATCACTTCCGGGTCGTGGGGAGTTGTTGCATTATAATCTAAATAAACCGGCGGTCTCATTTTAGCTTTACGATTTTCGGCTGACAGAAGGCCTAAACATTCAGAGAGACTTCCTCTAAAAAAATTATACCACATCCCGGATGAGAGGACCTCACCGTTAACGCAAAGAATGCGGTTGATCTCAGATTCAGGCAGGCATAGTGACATAAAAATCCCGAAAGCCTTCGGGACAGAATTTGGGTTTCTACGCCATATATTTCTTCTGAATAAAAATATCCGGGCGGCCCTGATATCTGACCGCTCACAAAGGTGCTGCTGTCAAGCTTTTTCTGCCACTATACCTCCCAGGATATTTAGTGAATTGCAGTTTTTTGGTTAAACAATTGACATAACAGGTTATATCTGGTAAGAAATATTTAGGGAGCTGAGCATGAATGTCGTTATTATAGGGGCGAGCGCAGCGGGATTGACATGTCTCGATACACTTCTGAGATTCTCTCCGGAATCAAACGTCACAGTTATATCTGAAGAGGCACATGCGCCATACTGCAGGTGTCTGCTCACATATTATCTCGGCGGTATGCTCAAAGAGAAACATATGATCATCAGGGATACAACCTCATATCCTTTCAATTCCCGTTTTCTTTTTGGTGAAAGAGTTGAACGGATAGATACTGTCAGGAAATCCGTGATTCTCTCAGGCGGGAAAGAACTTAGCTATGACAAACTACTTATCGCAGCCGGATCGAACGCTGTAAAACCTAAATACTACGATGAAGAAAAGAAAACCTTTACACTCCGGTATATGGACGATGCAAAAAAAATCGAGCCGCATATCAGGAGCAAGGCAATTGTTCTGGGCGGAGGTTTTGTCGGGATAAAAGCTGCTTATGGGTTGATCGAGCGCCATATGGGGGTTACGGTAGTCATCTCTTCCCGGTATCCCCTGTCCATGATTGTCGATGAAAAAACCGGACGGTTTGTCGAGAACGACCTTAGGGGAATGGGCATCGATATACATACAGGGGAAGATATCGCCCGTATAAAGGCGGAAAACAATTCTATCCGGGTTTCCCTCTCCTCGGGTGTTGAACTGGACAGCGACGTTGTTATCGTCGGAAAGGGTGTTAAACCGAGGATTGATCTTGCAAAACGGGAAGGCATTAAGACTGATCTGGGTATCATGGTGAATGAGTTTATGGAGACCTCTGCAGACGGTGTTTATGCCGCCGGGGATTGCTGCGAGACCATGGATATTGCGCGAAATAGGTTATGGGTGAACGCCATTTGGCCTGTGGCTGTTGAGCAGGGCTACTTTGCGGCTCTGAATATGCTGGGGATGCGTGCCCATTATCCCGGAAGCATCGGCATGAACAGCATCAAAACCCGCGCATTCCATCTTATTACTGCAGGCGTCCTGAAGGGCGGAGAAGGGATTTCCTTATTTGAAAAATATATACCGTCAACGAACCAGTTCAGGAAATTGGCAATGAGGGACAACGTGCCGGTGGGAATGGCTTTTTATAATAATCCCGAAGAAGCGGGGGGCATTGTAAATCTTATAAAGAAAGGGATGCCGCTCACTGTCGATCCTGCAAAGATTGTAAATAACGAGGTGAGCATGCTGGATATACTCAAGCCTTTGTAAGGAGGTGTTTATGAAAGTGGTAGTCGTCAGGCCGGAACGGTGTGTCGGATGTCTTCAGTGCCGGTTCGCATGTTCCGTCGTCCATTCAGAGAGCAAGTCGCAGTTTTTAGCGCCCTATGAACCCATTCTTTCGAAGCCGAGAATTCATATCGGCTTAACAAGTGGAAAGGAACCGTTCCCGAACAAGTGCAGGCATTGCAATCCGGCGCCGTGTGAAATGGCGTGCATCACAAAAGCAATATTCAGGGATGAATCCACCGGTATTGTTTTGATCAACCCGGACCGGTGCATAAACTGCGGCATGTGTGCAATGGCCTGTCCTTTTGGTGTCATACGGTATCATGTTTATGTCGACAGGAGAACGTCCGCCCACAAGTGCGACCAATGTATCGCAAGGCAAAAGGAGGGCAAGATACCCGCCTGTGTCGAAGTCTGTAAAGTGGGCGCCCTTGTTTTCGAGGATTATAACAAAATGATGGATAAGGACACGGACCATCTTGCATCCTTAGTCTATTTAGGCATTCGTGCCAAAGAACATGTAAAAGGTCCTTACCCGGCTCTTATTGCGCACAAGAATAATCTGCAGGAAATAAAGAGGAGGTAGTCATGAGCGAATATAAGGAATATTCCATATGCACCGATGCTCAACTGACCCTGAAAAAGGCCCGGGAGGACGGTGTGGAAACCGCCTGGGACAGATTAAAAAAACAGGAACCTCAGTGCGGCTACTGTGAATTAGGAGTGTCATGCCGTATATGTGTCATGGGGCCGTGCAGGATCGACCCGTTCGGTGAAGGTCCGCAGCGGGGCGTCTGCGGCGCCGATGCCGACATCATTGTAGCAAGAAATCTGGCCCGCATGATTGCAGCCGGCGCAGCTTCCCATTCAGACCACGGACGTGACCTCCTGGAAGTGCTCCATAAAATAGGATTGGGCAAGGCTCCCGGATATGGAATAAAAGACCCGGAAAAACTGAAACGTATAGCCGCAGAGCATGGTGTCAATACGGCAAACCTGAGTAACGAAGAGATCGCAAAGGAGCTTGCAGAAGCCATAATGGAAGATTACGGAATGAAAAAGCAAAAAATCACCTTTATAAACAGGGCGCCTAAACAGAGGATCGAGCTCTGGGAAAAATTAAGGGTGATTCCCCGTGGGATAGACAGGGAGACATCGGAGACCATGCACCGTACTCATATGGGAGTGGATAACGATTATATTTCCATCCTTCTCCACGCCGTAAGAAACTGCCTTTCAGACGGTTACGGCGGATCAATGGTCGGTATGGAGCTCTCAGACATCATCTTCGGTACTCCGAAACCGGGATTTTCCGAGGTCAATCTCGGTGTATTAAAAGAAGATCAGGTGAATATACTGGTCCACGGCCATAGTCCGGTTGTTTCAGAGATGGTAAGTCTTGCAGTCGACGATAAGGAAATGATAAAGCTCGCAAAATCCAAGGGAGCAAACGGTATCAATCTTGCCGGTCTCTGCTGTACAGGCAACGAGTTGATGATGAGAAAGAAGATCCCGATGGCAGGGAATCACCTTATGACTGAACTTACCATGGTGACCGGCGCAGTCGAATCTATTATTGTGGATTATCAATGCATCATGCCTTCTCTCGGACAGGTGGCGCAGTGTTACCACACCAAATTGTATTCCACTTCAGATAAGGCGAAATTTCCTTTTATGGAGCATGTTGAATTCACGCCGGAGAACGCAAAAGAGCAGGCATACAAGATCGTGAAGGAATCGATAGAAAACTTCCCGCGCAGGAACAAAAATAAAATTTACATCCCGGTTGCTCCGGTCAAGACTATGAGCGGCTTTTCAGTAGAGGCCATTATAGAAGCGCTCGGCGGAAGCCTCACTCCGTTGATTGACGCCATTAAGGCGGGAAAAATAAGAGGCGCCGTTGGTGTGGTCGGCTGCAATAACCCGAAAATCAAACAAGACTACGGACATGTGGAGCTTATTAAAGGTCTTATAGCAAAAGACATTCTGGTCCTTACTACGGGATGTGTAAACGTGGCTGCAGGTAAAGCCGGACTGCAGGTGCCGGAGGCAAAAGAATTGGCAGGGCCGGGGCTTAAGGAGATATGCGGTCTCCTCAATATTCCACCTTCACTTCACGTCGGCTCTTGTGTCGATAATTCGAGGATAATGGTTATTGCGTGCGCTCTGGCAAATGCTATCGGCGTTGACATTGACAAACTCCCTCTTGCCGCTGCTGCCCCTGAATGGTATTCCGAGAAGGCTGCAACAATCGCTTTCTATGCCATGGCCAGCGGTATATTTACTGTGCTCGGAGTGATGCCGCCTATCCTGGGAAGCAAGAAAATCACGGAACTTGCCACGTCGGGATTGAACGATGTGTTCGGCGCGTGCTTCGCGGTCGAGCCTGACCCGATAAAGGCCGCTGAACTAATTAATAATCACATCGCTGCCAAGAGAAAGGGGATAGGTTTGTCTGGCTAAGCGAATCGGGAAGCCTGCTCCGGGGTTCACCGTTGCACCTGATCGGCATGTCGGCAAATATGGACAGACTCTATATAGAAGTCTGTAAAAACTCATATTTGTCGTGCTGAATTTATTTTCCGCCTAGCGGATTCGCCTCAGGAGAACAGCGTCTCGCAGTTTCAATAGGTTGCGAGACCCTGCAAAACGTTCAAGGTAACAGCAAAGGCAATTTATACACAGAATACTGTGACACGGCGAATTAAGTGTCAGTTGGAGACGGAGACTTTGCATAGCAGTTTCATTTTAACTGAAGTAGACCTTGTCGAATCCGGCAGGGCATTCAATACGAGGAGAAACACTCGATTCTTGCCAAGCGATAGAAGACGTAGCAATATAATCCTATCCGAATATTTCTTTCACCTACAATGCCGCAAAACTAACAAGCGCTCAAGAATAAAGAATTGCAGTTGAAATATTCGTAACGCCGTGCATCACCGGTGTCCGAGTGCATGCCATTGTTATGCATTTTGTGTCACTTGTTGCGCACTGAGCATAATGGTTCTAGCCTGTTCAATTCCCTCTTGAATTGATGACTCACCTGTAATTATCTTTCCCACCTGCGCGATGAACTTACTTTCCATCAAAGTTCGGACATATTGAATAGAGCCGATTTCCTTTGACATGAAACTTGAAAACTCATTTTCGGATAAGACAGAGCGTAGTATTTGCTTCAATCCGTCGTCTTTTTTCCAGTATTTTGGAGCGTCCTTTTGGCGTTCCATAAATACGAACACAACTAGCCGAAAAGAGAAGGCTCTGTACACAAAATACAACGACCACAAGTACTCGCCCACGAACGGCCGTACTTTTTCAATATCCCCGCTTAGTGACGTGATCATTTTTGTAATTTTTTCCATTGACAGGTCACCGAAAACCTCCTGAACATCCGTTCTCTTTATCCATTCTTTATATTCATTTTCGAGGATTATGTCTACATACGTTAGGAACGAAGGCATTGAATCCCTAAAAATATAAAATGCCTTCCACAATTCTTCGATGCAATTCAACCGCCTTTCGAACACTTGAGATTGTGCATTGGCAAATGACCCTGCTAGCATTTGACGCACAGATTCTTCAACAGTTAACCGTGCCTTCAATGCTTCCAGTTCTTTTTGATGCTTGGCTAACGACTCCGCATTATCTTTATTCACATCTTTCTGGATCTGCCCTTTTTCCTGAGCGAGAAGGCTTTGCAAACGCCGGTTTCCTATCCACCAGAAAAGTGCGCCAAGAATAACGGTATATCCTCCGAGTACAGTGACGACGGTTTTCCAAATTTCATTCATTTCTCTAATTCTTCACATGCCTAATATTTATTTTTAGGCGTATTCTATATTTGCTTAAAAGCTTATAATTTCTCAGAGTTGACTGTCAATCAATTATGCTGGACAACTGCGGATAGGTGGTGATAATTCTATAAAATGTTGATATTTTGAATAATATATAGAATTTACATAATTCTACAAACCAATATTCACACGGAGATTTTTTCGTGCAGATTCCCGGTTGAAACATTCTCCTTTTAGATTTAGCTTTCAGGTGCGTTGTTCAGGAAGCAGTCATCTGCCGGCTTGCTTTTTGTTCATATCAATTAATTTAGTAATGAACGATCCAATCAAATTACCAATATTAGCTCCTATAATGAAAAAAATGGAAACAGACAGGAAGAGAATAATTATAGGCATACCAAAATAGCCTATAGTGATAACAATTTTGCTACCCAATTTTGCACCTAAGAGCGCACCCAAGGGCGCTCCTCCTTGTACACCAATCATTGTGCCTATAAGTAATCCAGGGATTATGAGAGCAACCCCGCCTATTATGCATCCCCACAGACTTTGCAATTTAGGGATACAAATTTTTTGCATAAATGAATGCTTTGATTTCAATGAACCGTCCCCTTTAATTAATTCACTGACCAAGTATTACCGGTTATACTAAGCACAATTATATCAATATTTATTTCCGTTTGCTTCAGGAAGAACATCGTGCGTAGCCTCCTCACTTTTCCGGCGGTCTTCTTTCAGGTACTCTTACGTGCGTGATCTTGCCATCGTTCCAGTCCCCTGACACATAGAGTCCGCAATAGCAACTCCCGAAGTCCCTGATGTCAGGATCTCTGTAGACACAAGGGCATATGATATCCTTATCTTTCTCCTTAACCCCGGACGCAAGACGACACGGGCAGGAACGATATCCATACCGGCCTTCATTGCTGAGCAAG
Organism: Thermodesulfovibrionales bacterium; assembly: GCA_963716185.1. Taxonomy (GTDB): domain Bacteria; phylum Nitrospirota; class Thermodesulfovibrionia; order Thermodesulfovibrionales; family SM23-35; genus CAVZMO01. The sequence continues at coordinate 471,864 of OY970295.1, read as the reverse complement.
CCTGATAGGATGTCCAGGACATACTCCTTGTCCCTATTCAGATGGATCCCCTGTGATTCCGAATATTTGTTTAGAATTTCATATAATCTTTCTGTAGTCATTCTATTTCCAAAGCCTTCTTAATGCCTTCCTCGTCAAATCCCAATATGATCTCTTCGATAACAAGAGTAGGATACGTGGCAGCAGGATTATACTTCCTTATCTCCTTTGAGGCAATCCATTGCTCGCCGCTATCAAGCAGGTCCACCTCAGTAAATTCATATTGTATACCGTGCTCATCCAGAAATTTTTTCACCCTCTTACATGTCGGACAGGTGCTAAGAGAATAAAGCCTGACCTTCTTCTTTTGCTCTCCCATACAGTTTCCTTTTATATAGTTATTAAAGATTACGCATTTCAGATGTTAAACTTTTTTGCTGTTGACTGTATAATCGTACTCCAAAATGACAACCAAGGGAAGAATAAACTGGATACACATCAAGACGAGCGATATCGGTAATATTTGTCTTTAATGTAATAAGCACCAAAGGCAAGGTTCATGTAGCGTTGCAAAGTTGTCCGGTGTTGATTTTCGAGAGTACTTGACGGTCTTCACCCTCACTCCCACCGGGTTGATTTCAGGAAGAAGGGTTGCATCATTAAATTTTCATCACAGCCGCTTCGTATATGAATGAATAATGAAAATGCTAATGACTAATGGAAGCACAAACCCCGTAATGTGAATCCACCAATTGATGGAAGTACTGTCCACTGAATAAGGGACTAAGGCAATCCCGAGATAAATCAGGCTGGACGCAATGAACAACCAGCCTCCGAATCTGTTTGCAGCATACCACACCCGCTTATCCGAAAGCGTCTTGCGGGTACGTATGCCGTAAAACCGGTTCCGAGGTATCCTTCCTATCACTATCGGTATCGAGATGATCAAAAAAATAATTGACGGGATGAGAAAAGGCGGTCTATCCATACAGGTCAAATTCTGCATTTGAAAGAAATATCATTTTCTATTAAAGCATGCATATATTTCGATTTCCAATAGAATTATGCACAATTATATCAGGTTTAAATGTTGTGGCGTTCAGGAAGGAATTCAGCGCTCTTTGCCAGCACTCTGAGGAAATATCGAACTCAGTTTCCTTATTGTATAAACTTGTGCTTCAGAACCAGCCTAATGGCGACGTAGGGAAAAAGAAAGAAGATGATGTTGCACAGTTTTGCAAAGGCTATTCCGCAATAATTGATCAATGCAAATTCATGCCTGGTGATATCGAAAATCCTTGAATGAAGCTCATATCAGCCAGCCGCACTGTTGTGCCTTCTCATCGCCGCCTTCGGAAAGTTTTTCCCAATAATAATCTACCTCCTCTTGCGTCTCGCAATGCACTTGAAACGAAATAGCCTCGCTGAATTTGAACATCGGACCGCCGTTGAGGCCGATAAATGCCTGCCCGTCGATCTCAAATTCTACGGTCATTACCGCTCCTTCCGGTCTTCCCTGAATCTCATGGCCTTCTTTCCCATAGCGAGCAATGTTTCCGATCCTGGAATTCTTAAAGATAGAGGTGTAAAAAATGGCCGCCTCTTTGGCCTGGTTGTCGAACCACAAACATGGGGTGATTTTTTGCATATGCATCTCTCCTTTGTTATTGATGGTTAATGACATGCGGCGGCAGCGCGCTCTGAGCCAGCTGAATTTCCAGATCTCGCGGCAACGGCTCGATTTTCTTCATCGTCTCGTGAGTCTGTTTATCTTCCGCGCTCGCTATAAACGAAAACAATAAACATAGAATGATAATAACTGTCTGAACTTTTCTCTTTCGTGATAGAAGAAGAACAAGGTGGACAGATAATGCTGTCCATAATCATTAGATCATTTGCGACAGTATCAGCAGGCCTTTTTTCGGGCGCAGCCATTTATATCAACTTAGTAGAACATCCAGCCATGATGCAGTGCGGCACTGCTCTCGCTATGACGGAGTTTGTGCCGGGTTACAAAAGGGCTAAAGTTATGCAAGCGTAACTTTCAAAATGATGAATTGTCGGACGAAATATTCTGCAGAGCCGGGAGAAGCGAGAATGTTCCCCCGACTCCAGCGTTTACACATTTACGTAATCGATATTCGGAACTCTTTTAAAGCCGAGAAAATTATTAGTGACTATGCTCCATTTCCGGCTTTTCCTCGCTTGTTCCGGAAGGCGGGGCCGTCATTTCCATACCGCCATGCTGCATCATGCCGCCCATCATCCCACAACCCTTTCCCTTCATCATGCCCATCCCTCTCATTGTGGAGCTTTTCTCCATCATCTCTCTGAATTTCTTTCTCTGATCGGGCGTTAATATTGCCCTAATTTCTTCAAACGCTTTTATGTGAGAAAGACGGACGTCCGTCTCCAGCGATTCTATTGTTTTCAGTTTTGACTCGACCGCTTTCATGTCCACATGTTCTTTATCGAGGAGGTCTCTCAGATCAAGGCGGGCAATCTGCAGGTCCGCTCTCTTTTTTATAGTCTCCCTCATTGTCTTGTTTCTGATATCTTTTACCGCCTCTTTCTGTTTTTCATCCAGGCCGAGGCACATAAGGTGTTTCCACAGATGGTGTTCGCCGCCCATCATACCTCCGCCCATCATATCTCCGCCCATCATATCTCCGCCCATCATACCTCCGCCCATCATACCTCCGCCCATCATATCTTGCTCCATTCCTGGTCCTTCAGCCATCATGCCCGGATCTTGAGCATATACAAGGCCGACTGCTGAGAAAACTAATACCACAGCTAATACTATCACTGACCTCTTCATAAGACTGCCTCCTTTTAATGATTATTAATCGTAATTATCATAATTTATTAGCAAATGAAGTGCCAGATAAAAAAGCATTGATTTATTTGGATTTAAGAGTGTATTTAGCGAATATGATCAGGCAATCTGCCTTGACTCAAGGCATATTGCCGGAGGGAAATCTTAGCTTGTCAATCCTCATTGGGCAAGGATATAATAAACTCCATGCGTGTACCCTATGATTGGATAAGAGAGCTTGTTGATATATCGGCAACGCCTGAAGAAGTTGCAGCGAGGCTTACGATGATAGGGCTTGAAGTCGAGGGCACGGAGGCAGTAAAAGGCGATTTTGTTTTTGAAGTAAATGTGACGCCGAACAGACCTGATTGTCTGAGCATTCTGGGCATAGCCAGGGAGTTGTCTGCGGCCTTCAAGACGCCGCTGAAAATACCTCCCCATGATATTGAAGGGGAACAGCCTGCTCCGGATTTTTCTATCGGGATATTAACCCCCGAACTCTGCAATCGTTATACCGGCAGATTAATAAAGGGCGTAAGGATCTCCGATTCTCCCGAATGGATCAGGATGAGACTTGAGAAATGCGGCATCCGGTCTATAAACAATATAGTTGACATAACAAATTATGTGCTTCTGGAGTTCGGGCATCCTCTCCATGCGTTTGACGCCGACAAGATCGAGGGTAAAGAGATAAAGGTATCAAATGCAGGAAAGAACAATAAGATTGTGACGCTCGACGGTGTCGAGAGGGAACTGCCCGAAGATGCCCTGCTTATATGGGACGGCATGGAACCGGTCGCAATTGCCGGAATTATGGGTGGCTTAAATACAGAGGTTTCGGACAGCACAAGGAATATCTTTCTTGAGAGCGCCTATTTTGATCCGCTCTCTGTCAGAAAGACATCCAAGAGTCTGAACCTGGCGAGCGAGTCCTCATACAGATTTGAAAGGGGGACCGACATTGAGTTTCTCGACAAAGCCCTGAACAGGGCGGCGCGTATGATCAGGGAAGTCGCAGGCGGCACAATTTTTGAGATTATCGATGCTTATCCGGTGAAGTACGTACCTGAGTCTGTTGAAGTAAAGGTTGCGAGGATAAATAAAATCCTGGGCATTAAGCTCTCAAAGGTCGAAATGATCGAGATTCTGGAAAGACTCGGTATCCGCACAGAGACAGGGGAAGATGCTTTTATCGTGTATCCTCCTGCAAATAGAAGGGACATCAGGCGAGATAGTGATGTAGCCGAAGAGATAGCACGTATATATGGCTATGACAGGATTCCGACAACAATCCCGAGGAGCCCTCTTTTTTCGGGTCCACTGAATAAGAAAGCGCTGACTACGGGCAAGATAAGAGGGGCGATGAGAAAAACGGGATTCACGGAAGTAATCAATTACAGTTTTATGGGAACATCCGTCCTCGACATTCTCGCTATCTCTGAAACCGACAAACGGAGGAAAGCGATAGCAATAAGCAATCCATTAAGTCAGGACGAAGGTTTGCTCAGGACAATCCTTGCTCCTGCATTGATAGCTAACCTAAAATACAATCTGGACAGAGGGACGAAGGATATTAGGCTCTTCGAGATTGCCAAGGTCTTTACGGACACAGGCGAATCTCTTCCCTTGGAAGAGTTAAGACTCGGCGGTGTCTTTTACAAGGAAAAAGCTCCTTCCCTGTGGAAGGAAGACGCCGGGGGATTTTATATCGCAAAGGGCGCTCTGGAGTCTGTGTTTGAAGAATTGAAGATCAAAGACTATTCATTCGAGCCATCCTCGGAACCTTTCCTGCATGGAGGGCAGGCAGCCGATATTCATATATCGGGCCATTATGTCGGATACCTTGGTGTTATGGGACCCGAGATAGCAGAAAAACTTGACTTGAAAAAGCAGAAGCCCGAGATTGTTCTCTTTGAACTTAACTTGGATGTTTTAATGGGACTTGTCCCGGATTCGGTTCAGTACAGCCCGGTACCTAAATATCCTTCTATGGAACGGGATATCGCCATTATTATCGATGAAGTCATTCCATCTTCGCGCATCCGGAAGATCATTAATACATTTCCCTCGGAACTTATCGAACATGTTTCGGTGTTCGATTATTTTAAGGGCGGCAATATACCCGAAGGCAAAAAAAGTCTTGCCTATAGTATTGTATACAGGTCAAAGGACAGAACACTGCGGGAAGAGGAAATCGAAAAACTTCATTCTTCACTTGTAAACTACATCATCAAAAAAACGAGCGGTGAATTAAGGAAGTAAGAGGGCTTGAGCTTACCTGCTTAATAAATATCTTGACATTCTTCAAATTCCTGTGATAGCTTAGTTTTAAGTAACAGGCCACGAAGGCTAAAGAGATGACCAGCAGGTCAAATAGCTTTCGCGGCTTTTTTTATTGCCGCGGGAAAGGGGATTCCGTGGTACCAAATGGCGAATCTTAATAAGCGCTTTTCAGTCTTTCTGAATTTCTTGAAATATGCTTCATATCTTATTATCAAATGACCAAAGGAGGTACGAAGTGATTACGAAATTTCAGGCAATGCCATTTTTGATTATAGCATCAATTCTCGTCGGTCTTTTAACACCCGGTTTAACTGAAGCTTATGATGTAAATGAAAAACTGTCCATAAACGGCACTTTAACAGGTGTCTTTCAATATGGCGATTATGACGTTAAGGGAATGGGTAATAAAAATGGAGGAGTGGCTGTTCTGGACCTCGGTACGAATTTTCATCCCACAGATATTGATGAATTTCAGGTATTGTTGAGTTTTGCCGCCGGGAATGGACTGAACAAGAACAATCCCTTCTCTTTGGTTCCCTATGCAGATGACCTTGAGGACAATCTGAAAAATATCAACGGCAGGAACAGGGACTACCTGCTGGAGGCATGGTATAAACACACCTTCAAGTTCAATGAAACTACATCGCTTGGTGTAACGGGAGGTATCATCGATGCTACAAGGTATATAGATGATAATGCCTTTGCCAATTGCGAAACCAGTCAATTTATGAACCAGATATTCGTCAATCATAAGAATGTCAATTTACCTTCCTATGACCTTGGAGGAGAAATAGAGTTCAATATCTCGAATATCTCTATCAGAGGGGTTATCATGAATACAAAACATGAAGCCGGCGATGACCTGTTCATAAATTATAATTTCTATGCGCTTCAAGTCGGTTATGCCCTTGACACTGCTCTCGGTAAGGGAAATTATAGGCTTTATGGTTTCACGACGAGCAAAAAGTTCGAGGACTGGGATGAAACAGGTCAAAAGAGACTTCAAGGGTTTGGAATTTCTCTCGACCAGCAGTTGAGCTCCGTCGTCGGTGTCTTTGCGAGAGCAGGCTCGCAGGATGATGCTGCAATAATAGATCATCGGACCGTATATTCGGGAGGAGTTAATATCAATGGGAAATTGTGGGGAAGAGAGAAAGACGAAATAGGCCTGGGCTATGCATACCTCATCGGCGCAGACGACTCGGATATTAACCATACAAATGCACTTGAAAGCTATATAAAATTTCAACTCTCGAAATTTAGTGATATAAGCCTTGATGTTCAGTATATCAATGATAATCTGAAGCATGATGGGGACCGGAAAGGCTTTATCTATGGGGTTAGGGCTAATGCTTATTTCTAATGAGGTCTGGTTAAAATGGAGTTGTTTTTTAATCAAAAATTTTAACATACTATTTAGGAGGTAATATGCATATACCTGATGGTTATTTAAGTCCCCAGACATTTGTACCCTTATACGGAGTGTCATTCGTTTTCTGGTCAATCGCCCTGAAAAAATTAAAAAAGGAGCTTTCTGCCAGGTACATTCCATATCTGGCAATGGCAGCAGCTTTTTCTTTTCTCATTATGATGTTTAACGTTCCTATTCCTGGAGGAACAACCGGCCATGCAGTTGGCGGCGGTATAATTGCTATTCTGTTGGGACCATGGGCAGCGGTTTTGGCGGTATCGGTTGTTTTAATAATCCAGGCTGTGGTTTTTGGAGACGGTGGAATTACTGCGATCGGCGCCAATTGTTTCAACATGGCAGTGGTAATGCCTTTTGTGTCCTACTGGGTTTTTAAGTTAGTAAAAGGCGGCGCAAAGGGTGGCGCACGATTTTACATTGCCGCGTTTCTTGCCGGCTGGGTCGGCCTTTCAGTCGCTGCTGTAGTGACCGGCTTTGAGTTCGGGATCCAGCCCATTATCGCATCTGCTCCCGATGGGAAGCCTTTATATGCTCCCTATCCGCTGTCAATCGCAGTCCCTGCAATGGCATTAGAACATCTGCTCGTATTCGGCATAGTAGAAGGAATGGTAACAGCCCTGATATTGAAGTATTTTGTCAAGAATGAAAGTGAATTAGTTTATGCAATGAAGGAGGCTTGATATGACAAGATTTCAGAAAAAACTCTGGATCGGTCTTGCTGTAATGGCTCTCTTGACTCCTCTTGGCATTTATCTCCCTGAAAAGTTCAAGTCCGGAGATGCCTGGGGCGAATGGGGAGCAGATAAGATACAGGAACTTCTGGGCTATGTGCCTGAGGGTCTGAAGAAGCTATCTGATTTATGGAAGGCTCCTGTCCCTGATTATAACTTCGGCGGTGAGAACGCGGCTTTTGGGGTGCAGATAATTTCATATATTATATCCGGCATAATCGGCATCGCTGCAGCTGCCGTACTGATATATCTGATAAGTAAATTTCTGGTCAAACATGAAAAATGACATTCCGCCTTTCCTGCTGGATACCCCATCCTCACTTCCTTTAAGAAAAGGAGGGGGGAAAATAAATATCTCGTATATTGATAAGGGCATCGGGAGTTTTGCAGATGTTCTGAAGGAAGGATATACCCAGTGGGAACTGGCAACGGGAAAGGGGTTCTTGCACGAGCTTGATACGCGCATTAAAGTGGTTTTCTGGCTTTTTTTCATAGTCATAATCAGCCTCAAGAAAAATATACTTCCTGAAGCGGGTATTTTTTTTACCATCTTTGTTCTTTCTTTGCTGTCGCGGGTAAATCTTGTAAATTTTTACAGGAAAATATTTTTGCTGGGGTTCATTTTCGGGTTCCTTATTGCCTTTCCCTCTGCTCTGAACGTTATAACTCATGGAAAAGTAATTATGCCTGTTGTTACATTGTCAAAGGCATACGATTTCTGGGTCTACCACATTCCGGAAGTAATAGGCTTTACCGGGGAAGGAGTTTCGGTCGTCGCAATGCTGACCTTAAGGGTCTTAAATTCCTTGTCCATATCTTTTCTGATACTTTATACAACTCCTTTCCCTGAAATTGTCAAGGCATTAAAGGTCTTAAAAGTCCCGGACACTTTTTTGATCATTATCTCTTTAGCGTACAAGTACATTTTTATTTTTGCACGTATCGTCGCCGATATGTATCTCGCAAAAAAAAGCAGGCTTGTCGGCGCCGTGAACAGGAAGGAAGCACGGAATTGGGTAGCCGGCAGGATAGCTTTTCTTTTCAAAAAAACCCAGTTAAAGTGTGACGAAGTCTTTAAAGCAATGATAGGAAGGGGCTTCTCCGGTGAGATTAAGCTATACCGGTATCAGAGAATCAAAGGCAGGGATTGGATTGTCGGCTTTTTTTTGTTTTTAGCAGGATTACTATTTTTATGGATTTAAGGGAGGTTTATGGAAATTATAAGGGCTGAAAGAGTTCACTACAATTATTACAATAAATTTCCTGCCCTTATTGATGTGAGTTTGGATATAAATAAGGGCGAGAAGTTTGCCATTATAGGTTCCAACGGCAGCGGGAAATCCACACTTCTTCAGATATTGACCGGTCTATTGTTCCCTTCGAGGGGCAGTGTCTTTTTCCACACTTATGAATTGTCCGAAAAATCCCTCAAAAAGAAAGATTTCCTGAGATTTTTTCGGGAGAAGGTCGGCTTTATCTTTCAGGACTCTGATATCCAGTTGTTTTGTCCGACGGTACTGGATGAATTGCTTTTTGGTCCGCTGCAATTGGGACTCGAAAAAGATGAGGCGCTGCAAAGGGCGAATGAAATTATGGGGATGCTCAAGATCGAAAGCCTGATGGACCGGCCCTCCTACATGTTGTCAGGCGGTGAAAAGAAGAGGGTGGCAATCGGTTCTGTCCTGACAATGAACCCCGAAGTGCTTCTGCTCGATGAGCCTACGAGCGGCCTTGATCCGAAGACGCAGGTTTTTCTTTTGGAATTAATATTGGCACTGAATGAGGCGGGGAAGACAATTGTTATTTCCACGCATGATCTTTCCCTGGTTGACGAGCTTCAGTGCAGGGTGGCGGTGCTTTCCGAAGAACACCGCATCGAAAAGATAGGAAGCGCGGAAGAGATCCTGAAAGATGAAGAGTTGCTGTTGAAGGTCAACCTTATACATGAGCATATTCATTATCACGGGCAGACCGCCCATACCCATATACACTCCCATTATCTTTTCCACCGGCATTAACCCGAAAAATGCAATGCACCAAATATGCGGGAAGGCATAATGGCAAAAAAAGCTTGACTCATTTTCAACAGTTGCCCCCTAAAAAAGCGACACCTCAAAGACGGAAACCCAGTATTTAAGCCTACTTACGAGAAAAGCAAATGAGAATAAGGGTCAAACATAGTGCCACGTTGATAGCATTATTAGGTTGAAATGTCGTGCTTAAATACCTATAATACTAATGCTATGTTTATCAGGATAAAGCCATCCGGTCCAAGAAAATATATTCAAATCGTAAAGAGCATATGGGATAAGGGACATGTCCGGCAAAAGGTTATCGGCACCTTGGGACGCCTTGACAGGTTGGAAGAAACAGGGGAACTCGACAGTCTCCTGCGGTCTGGGGTGCGCTTTTCCGAAAAACTGGCAATCATTGACTCCTATGAAAAAGGCGTTGTTCCCTCAGTGGAAGATGCAAAAGTCGGTATACCTATGGTATTTGGACGGTTATGGAAAGATACTGGGATACAGTGTGTGATCGAAGAGTTGTTGGGGGAGAGGAAGTATCAGTTTCCGGTAGAGCGAGCGATCTTCTTAACTGTGCTGCACAGATTAAGCGTATCGGGCTCTGACCGGGCGGCGGAGAAGTGGAAGGAGCAGTACAAGATTGCCGGGACGGAGAAGATAGACCTTCATCATTTGTACAGGGCGATGGCATGGCTTGGGGAAGAGCTGCCGGAGGAAGAACAAAAAGGGGCGACGCCGTTTGCACCGAGATGCATAAAGGACCTGATCGAAGAGGGGATATTTCAAAGGGAGAGGAGTTTATTCAGAGACCTCACCCTGGTGTTTTTTGATACGACGAGCATCTATTTTGAGGGAAACGGAGGGGAGGAGATCGGGGCCTATGGGCATTCAAAGGATCATCGGCCTGATCTGAAGCAGATGGTCGTAGGGATTATCATAGACAATGAAGGCAGGCCGATATGCTGTGAGCTTTGGCCCGGCAATACGACAGATGTGAAGACGTTGCTGCCGGTGATGGATCGATTAAGGAGCCGGTTTGCGATACAGAGGGTTTGTATAGTGGCCGATAGGGGAATGATCAGCAAAGAGACGATCAAAGAGATAGAGAGGACGAAAGGGATACAATATATTTTAGGGGTCAGGATGAGACGGCAGAAAGAGGTGAAAGAAGAAGTCATGGGGCGAGGTGGCCGTTATGAGGAGGTGTATCCGAAAGGAACGCACAGCAAGTCCCCGTCGCCGCTGAAAGTCAAAGAGGTCATAGCCAAAGACAGGCGATATATTATTTGTCTCAATGAAGACCAAGCCAAGAAAGACGCCTTGGACAGGGAGACGATCATTGCCACCTTAAAGGATAAAATCAAACGGAGCGAGAAGGCACTGGTCGGCAATAAAGGATACAGGAAATATCTCAAGCTTACGGGGACGAGGTTTCAAATAGACGAAGAGAAGATAAAGGAAGAATCCCGGTATGACGGCAAATGGGTATTAACGACTAATTCGGATCTGCCATCCCGTGAGGTAGCGCTTCAATACAAACAACTGTGGATGGTGGAGCAGATATTCCGTACTATGAAGAGCATATTGAGTACCCGACCGATATACCACAAATGTGATGAGACAATACGGGGCCATGTATTTTGCAGCTTCCTGTCACTCCTTCTTATCAAGGAATTGCAGAGACGAATGGATCAAAGAGGATGGCAGGTAGAATGGGCAGACCTTATGAATGATCTTGAGGAAGTGAAAGAAATCAGGATACAGACCGGCGGCAAGGAAGTTCTTCTCAGGAGCGAACTGAAGGGAGATGCCGGCAAGGCATTTCAGGCAGCGGGGGTAGCTGTTCCACCAACTGTGAGAATTATGAGCACGGACGATAAGAGTACGGTTTGATTAAGATGATGCTCATAAAACATAAGAATAGATCATTTCATAGTGCCACGCCTATTTCCCCCCCTCGTAACTTATTGTTATTCCTAAATTATTTTTGGCGAAGTGTTGAAGATGGGCTTGACAGCAGCACCTTTGTGGGCGGTCAGATATCAAGGCCGCCCGGATATTTTATTCAGAAGAAAGACATGACATAGAAACCCCAAATTCTGTCCCGAAGGCTTTCGGGATTTTTCTGTCACTACGTCAGCCTGAATCTGAGATCAACCGCATTTTTTGAGTTAAGAGAAAGCTGTTTAAACAGCCTTTTTCACGTATATTTCTTTTGCGATTTCAGGATCAAGTGCTACTGTTGTTTCGTCTATCTGGATGACATAGGACGGATTTCTTTGCAGGAGTCGTACGACACTTCCGGCTGTAATCCCTAAGGAATTCAGCTTGCTCAACCTGGATGGTTTTGCAGGCACGATAAAGGTAATTCTGCCCCTAGAGCCTACCTCGAATTCGGACAATCTCGTTACTACGGGCTCAACTTCCACTTTATATTTCTTGCAGCACTCCCCCCTCGGTATCGGCTTGCCGTGCGGGCACGTCTGGGGATGGCCGAGAAAGGTGCACACACTGTCGGTAAGTTCTTCACTGAGAATATGTTCCATCCGGCACGCATCTGTAATTACCGTATCACCTCTCATCTCAAATACGTCCGTAAAAAGCCGCTCCGCAAGACGCAGCCTTCTTATCAATGCCTTGGCCTGGGCCCGGCCCTTGTCGGTAAATTGAATATTATCACCCGGAATAACAACGAGACCCTCTGTCTTCAAAACGTGGATAACGGCGTCTACTTCATCATCTTCCGAACTTAACCTGAAACGGTTGAGGTCCTGATGGCCGTCTTCATTCAAGATCCACAGCAGTTCCAATGCTTCATCTACTCGTTCTTTATCCATAGTGAAACCTTCCACAGTTAATTATATCATTTGCACCCGATAATATCCGGCTGGAGGCATTGTCAAAATCTTCCAAGAGAGCCAAAATTTTCACTTCATCCCGGGGTTGCAGAATTAAAGTTGCCATTGTTTTACTAAAAAGTCAGCTGTTTGCGGGTACCCTTTCTCCCGGAGCAAATCACAAAAGGATGTTAAAAGAGGTTTGTAGCCTCCCTTTCCGACTAACTTATAGTCGTCAACCAAATCTGTAATCTGGTCCACGCTGTCATGCATATCAACATCGTTTTTGATGTTATCCATAAGTCTCTTAATTGCACCCACCACAGCCATGTCCATCATAAATAATTCAGCCATCTCCACCTCCTTGTCATTTTAAGCAGTCAGCATATGACATTTTATCAAAAAATGTTTTTTTATCGAAACAGACAACTCTTCTCTAAAACGGCAGATCGAGCGTCATCACCCCGAAAAAACTTTTTCTGTGAATCGGGCAGGGGCCGTGGAGACGCAGCATCTCAAGGTGTTCTTTGGTCAAATATCCCTTGTGCACATCAAAACCGTATTTGGGATAAATGCAATGGTATTCAATCATCGCCCCGTCCCTGGCCACTTTTGCCAGTATCGAGGCCGCGCTTATAGCCGGGACCTTGGCGTCACCTTTCACAATCGCCTCGACCGGGATATCCAGCCTGGGGACATGGTTACCATCCACAAGTACTTTATCAGGCTTAATCGCCATACCTTCAACGGCGCGCTTCATCGCAGTCAGGGTGGCATGAAGAACATTGAGCCTTTCGATTTCTTCGAGACTCGCCTTCTCAATGCGCCAGCTCAATGCATAAAGCTTTATTTCTTCGCTAAGGGTCTCTCGCTTGCGCGGCGTCAATTTTTTTGAGTCGGCAAGTCCTTCTATCGGATGCTCCGGATTGAGGATCACCGCACCCACATAAATCTCTGCGGCGCCGGCGCCGCGCCCTGCCTCATCACACCCGCACTCGACGACGAATTGTCTCTTTGATCTCATCGCATCCCGGGGATGCCAAGTTTCTTGTCGGTCTGCAGAAAGTTCATATGAAAAAGAATAAACCACATTTCTCTCGCTAATCAACCCCCAAATGCAACTCATTAAATATCGCGGGAGGAATAGCGGCAGAGAAAGCTTGACAGCAGTACTTTTGTGGGCGGTCAGATATCAAGGTTACCTGGATATCTTTATTCAGAAATATATAGCATAGAAAAACCAAATCCTGCATTGTCAAGATTTTTATGCCACTATACCTGCCTGAATCCGAGATCAACTGCATTTTTCGGGTCAAGCAAAATTAGCTGGATCAACAACGTTTCACGCGCGCAGCGGAAATCTTATACTGAAGGTAGTTCCTTTTTCGCTGCTGTCTACCGAGATACTTCCTCCGTGAGACACGACAATCTTGTGTACTATTGCGAGGCCGAGGCCGGTTCCCCTTTCTTTGGTGGTGAAAAAGGGCAGGAATATCTTGTCTTTTATATTGTCCGAGATGCCATGCCCCGTATCGGATACCGATATGTCCAGAAAGCCCCGGGACGGACCCGTGTGAGAAGACGCGGTGATCGTAAGATTCCCCCCCTGAGGCATGGCCTCGGCGGAATTATGCATAAGGTTGCTGAACGCCTGCCGTATAAGAACCTCATCGCCTCTCATGGGCGGCAGTCCGTCAATATTCAGCTTGATGCTTAAGTCCTTTCGTTCGCCGGCAGCCGCCACTGCGCAATTTTCGATAAGTGTCTTCAGATCGATGTCCGCAATATTAAGGTCTGCCGGCTTTGCAAAGGAGAGGAAGTCGGATATGATCCTGTCCATAACAACGATCTCTTTTGATATGGCATCCACAGTGGGCTTCAAAGATTTATCCGCCTTTTTTGACAGAATTTTTGTATAGCCGGAAATCACGGCCAGGGGATTTCTCATCTCGTGCGCTATACCCGCAGAGATCTCGCCGAGACTGGAAAGCCTGTTTCTCAGTTCCATCTGCGACTCGATGGCCTTCAGATGGGTAAGGTCGGTAAAGACAAGAATCTGTCCTATGACCGAACCTTCCCTGTCTTTCAGAGGAGACAGTGTAAGGCCCAGCCAGATTCTCTTGCCCGACGGAGTTGTATAACCCGTCTCACCCCTTTCAATAAGTTTTTTGTCTTTCAAAAAGTCTGTTATCGGTTTATTCAGCACGTCCGTCTGATGTCTTCCGATTGCGCTTTCTCCCCCAATTTCCAGGATCTTTTCGGCAGCCTGATTCACTTTGGTGATCCTCATTTCCACATCAAAACTTATCACCCCGCTCGGCACGCTCTGCAGGATGTTCTCGTTGTAACCTTCTATCGTTATAGCTCGGTCTTCCGCTATTTCCCTCAGTATTTCCAGCTCTCTCTCCTTTTCTTTAAGCTGGGCCACAAGCTCATGAAAGGTGTCGACGACAAACCCCACTTGAGACACATCTTTTTGTTCAGGAATTTTCTTTAGCCTGTAAGAACGGATGAATATCCTGAGAAGGAATAACAGGACTATGCCCGCGATAAGGAACGTGATCGAATATAAAAATAATATTTCTCTGTTCACGATATCACCTGTTTAAATACCACGAAAGTATTTCCTGGCCGAAGAAAAGCGTGATGACCGAACCAAAGGCGAGGAAAGGCCCGAAGGGTATCTTCGTCTTCCTGCCCTTGCCTCTTAAAATCATGAGAAGTACACCGAAGACGGCTCCGGTCAGGCTTCCAAGAAATGTTGTCAACAGCACGGACTTCCAGCCCATCAGGGAGCCTACCATGGCCATCATCTTTATATCTCCGCCTCCCATGCCCCCCCTGCTCAGGACCGCGATGGCGTAAAATAGTCCGCCGCCAGCCAGGAGGCCGATGCCCGATGACTTGACTCCGAGGAGAGAATATCTCATAAACGGGTCGGGCATCAGCAGCGAACCCGTGACGAGCCCTATCGCTATGCCCGGCAGCGTGATCCTGTCGGGTATGATCTGAAAATCCA
This sequence comes from Thermodesulfovibrionales bacterium, assembly GCA_963716185.1. Taxonomy (GTDB): domain Bacteria; phylum Nitrospirota; class Thermodesulfovibrionia; order Thermodesulfovibrionales; family SM23-35; genus CAVZMO01. The sequence goes on along the minus strand of OY970295.1, from coordinate 456,744 downwards.
GGTCTATAAAGGTTATGACGATGAGGGATGAACAGAACACGAAATATACAACCGTGTACAAATAAAAGCCGAATCTCCAGAAGACCGAAACATACAAAAAAGCATTCAGGAACTCGACTATGGGATACCTCAAAGATATTCCCGCCTTGCACACCCTGCATTTGCCGCCCAGAAGAAGGTAGCTTAATATCGGGACATTGTCATAAAAACGTATAGAAATATTGCAGGAAGGGCATCTCGAAGAAGGCGCAACTATCGACATATTTCTGGGCAATCTGTGTATACACACATTCAGGAACGAACCGATGACCGAACCGAATATGAATACGATTACGCAAGGAATTATCTCAGGCATGATAAAGTAGCAATTTTGAATTTAATATCCCCTGCGGTCTTGTTCACTCCTCCACCTTGCTTATCTCTGACGCCTTCTTTTTTGTCGATTCTATCTCTGTGTTGATCTTTTCTATCTCACTCAGGGCTTCTGTAATTGCGGTGTCTTTCAGTATTTGCCTGTCCGAATGTTCCTTCAGCTCATACACACGCCGGCCAACGGCCTTCATCAGGTCGTCTCTTTTTTTCTCCATCTGCCCCGACTGATGAAGCAGTTTCATTACGGAAATCTCGATCTTCAGTCTTTCCGAAAGGAGCGAAGAAAACCATTTTAATTTTTCCAATCCACTTTCAAAATTGTCTTTTAATCTTTTGAGCATGTCGTTTTTTAACCGGTCTCAAACAATTCAATCTTTCCCTGCCAGAACGTCTCAAGGGATTTTCTCAATAAGGGATATCCCTTCAGGTCAGGGTCTTTCCCGATGATGGAAAAAGCGTCTCTTCTCGCTTCATTGAGGATCTCCGCGTCTCTCATTATATTTGCTATCCTGAGGTCCGGCATACCTGATTGGCGGGTCCCCAAAAATTCTCCAGGTCCCCTTATGCTCAGGTCTTCCTCGGCTATCCTGAAACCGTCGCCGCTTTTTACCATTATATCAAGTCTTCTCCTCGCCTCTTCTCCATAGGGGGCATACGCCAGCAGTACGCAGCAGGATTCATGCGAGCCCCTGCCGATCCTTCCCCTCAGCTGGTGAAGCTGGGACAGTCCGAACCTCTCTGTATGTATTATAATCATAAGCGTTGCATTTGGCACGTCTACGCCTACTTCTATTACCGTTGTGCTGACTAAAATGTCCACCTCTCCCTTTTTGAAAGATTCCATCACCTGTTCTCTTTCCCGTGCCTTCATCCTTCCGTGGATGAGGCCTACCCTGAATTCGGGAAAGATTTTTTCAAAGGCCTCTTTCCCTATAGCCGCCGAGCGGAGATCGGTTTTATCCGACTCTTCGATGATGGGATAAACAACATAGACCTGCCTTCCTTTCTTGACCTCTTCCCTGATCAGCGTGTAAAGAGAGTCTTTCTTCTCCGGATGAAATAAGAGTGTTTTGACAGGCTGTCTGTCCGGGGGAAGCTCATCAATGAGAGAGTAATCGAGGTCTCCGTATAACGTCAGTGCAAGCGTCCTCGGTATGGGGGTCGCCGTCATAACAAGGACATCGGGATTGACCGCCTTTCTCTTCAGCAAGGCCCTTTGCATGACTCCAAACCTGTGCTGCTCGTCTATCACGGCAAGGCCGAGATTTTTGAATACCACTCCTTCCTGAATTATTGCGTGGGTCCCCACAACTATATCGGACTTTCCCGATGCAATCTCTTCAAGCGGTTTGTCTTTAATGCTTCCTGTCAGAAGACATATCTTCAGACCGAGATCTTCAACCAATCTGTGAATGTTGATGAAATGCTGTTCCGCAAGTATTTCCGTCGGCGCCATGAGAGCCGATTGGTATCCGCATTCTGCCGCAACGACCATCGCCATCAATGCAACGACAGTCTTGCCGCATCCGACATCGCCCTGTATGAGCCTGTTCATGGGGCAGGGCCGTTTCATATCCCCGAGGATGTCATTAAATACTCTTCCCTGGGCCTGCGTCAGTTTAAATGGAAGCGCATCGAGGAGCCTCTGCAAGAGCCTGCCTTCAGGATTGAAGGCGATCCCTTTTTCGAGTATACTGTTCTTCTTCATTACAGAAAGGCCGAGTTCAAGAAGGAACAACTCATCGAAGGCGAGTCTCCTGTGAAAATTACTTTTCCCTTTATTAAGAAACTCTACATCTGCGCCTGCATCAGGGAAATGGACCTGCAAAAGACTTTCCGACAATCCGGGCAATGAATTCTTTGCAAGGATTTCGACCGGAATTGTATCGGCAAGGTCTTCTGCCGCCGCATTTATAATCTTAAACATTATTGACCTCATCTGCCTGACGCTGAAGCCGTCTGTAACTCTGTAAACAGGGACGATCCTGTTCATATGTACCGCCGGATTATCGGTATCACTTGCGATTTCGTATTCAGGATTGTCCATCTCAAATCCCGCCCCTTTGTAAAGATTTCTTTTGACGGTCCCGCAAAGCAATACCTCAATCCCTGTTCTGAAGTTTTTTTTCATGAAAGGCTGATTGAACCATTTACCTTTCAAAACGGCACTCCCGTCATTTATTGTGAGTTCGAATATCTTAAGGTTTCTTTTAGGCAGTCTTATCACTTCAGAGGCGACTATCTTTCCGGATGCGGTTTCGACCCTTCCACAGACGAGATCGCTTATTTTCTTGATACTACTTCTGTTTTCGTATCTGTAAGGTAAATAATAGAGGGCATCGTTGACCGTTCTGACACCGAGACGGCTAAATAGTCCCGCCCTATGGGGACCGACACCTTTTATATATTGGATATCAAGATTTGATAGGTCTTTACCCGTCAATTGCAAGGTTTTTTCAATTTGCGGGGCAGATGTGATGAAAAAGCTCTACCACGACACCTTAAAGCTGCTAAAGATAGACATGACAGCAATTATCAAATTGCTCTGAAGGTCAAGTATGCAATATCTAAATCTTTTTGCTTTGCAGAGGGTTTTCAGCATGTTTGCCGCGCATTTTTACAACATCCGGGTTTAGGCATCAGCCGGAAGGAGGAGAGAATGTCTTATCCGCTTCTTCTATCCTCATCTTGGAATATTCGGATTCACTGATGATATCGATATCCCACCCTGTGAGTTTCATCGCAAGCCTGACATTCTGGCCTCTCTTTCCTATTGCAAGGGAAAGTTGCAGGTCATTTACGACTACCATAGCCGTTTTTGTTTCTTCGTTGATCCCGATTCTATCCACTGCCGCCGGACTTAGCGCACGGGCAACAAGCTGCCTGGGGTCATCAGTCCATGGTATGATATCTATCCTCTCGCCCCTGAGTTCACGAACGATAGACTGCACTCTTGTCCCCTTCATTCCTACACATGCTCCCACCGGATCAATGGAAGTATTTTTTGAATATACCGCAAGTTTCGTCCTTTCACCCGGCTCTCTCACGATATCTTTAATTATAACAAGGCCGTCATTGATTTCAGGTACCTCCATCTTGAAAAGAGCGGCAACAAATTGAGGGCTTGCCCTTGTCACCATGATAGCCGGACCCTTCGGGGCAATCCTCACGTCTTCTATGAATGCCCTCACGGTGTCCCCTCTTTTGAGGTTTTCATTCGGCAGTGTATCCTTTATCGGAAGCAACGCCTCTGTCTTGCCGAGATTGAGGAAATACATCCCCTTTTCTTTTCTCATGACCATCCCGGTGACAATCTGTCCGACCTTGTCCTTGAATTCATTGTAGATCACGTCTCTTTCCGCTTCCCTCACCCTCTGGAAAATAACCTGCTTCGCCGTTTGTGCAGCTATCCTGCTGAAGTCGTGAAGGTTCAAGGCGACGTGGATCATGTCTCCCTCCGATGCCTCCGGAGATATCTTTTTCGCCTCTTCGATGGTGATCTCTTCGTCTTTGTCGGATACCTTTGTAGCGACCTTTTTTATTTCAAAGACCGATATGTCGCAATTCTTGGGGTCTATCAGCAGGTCAATATTCATCCTTCCCCCGAACCTTTTCCTTGTTGCAGAGAGCAGGGCGGAGCGAAGGGTCTCGATCAGGACTTCTCTCGATATACCCTTTTCTCTACTTATCTGATCTATCACGTAGCAGAGTTCTTTTGGCATTTCAATTCTATCTCCAACCTTGCCCTTGATATTTTATCAAAGGGTATGTCGAATTCCCTCTCATTTATCCTTATTTTTACATAACTATCGCCGATATCTTCTATCCGGCCGATAAAAAAATTCTGGTTTGAGATCTTCTCACTGGTAACGATACGGACAAGCTTACCTTTGTTCTTTCCGAAATCTTTTAAATCTTTCAGCGGCCTGTCAAGTCCGGGAGAAGAAACCTCAAGGGTATATGGGCCGCTAAACAGGTCCTCCACATCGAGGACTGCTGCGAAGCTCCTGCTGAACTTTTCGCAATTGTCGAGCGTTACTCCATTTTCCCTGTCAATGACCGCCCTCAGCAACAACTTGCCCTTTCCCAGAATTTCAATGTCGACGAGTTCAACTCCTTCTTCACCGGCTACCTGCTCGGCCAATCGTAATATCTTCTGTCTCAAGTCGTTCATAGCGATATAAAACCCTATAAAACAAAAGAGTGGGATTTCCCACTCTTCGCATGAACATCAACAGGATATAAAAAATATATCAGTTTTTCAGTAAAAAAGCAAATCCAGGGGACAGGTATATTATTACCTGTCCCCTGAAAATTCAGTAATCTACTTACCTGGTGCCGGTGCCGGCGCTGGTGCCTCGGCCGGTTTCTCAGGCGCTGGTGCCGGTGCTGGCGCCGGTGCCTCAGCCGGCTTAGGTGCCTCCGGTTTTGGTGTTTCAGCTGGCTTACAGCCAAAGGTAAATGCCGCCAATAACATTAATGATAATACTAACGCTATAACCTTCTTCATTAAATTCTCACCTCCTTCCACAATAACTTAAATATTAAAAAGATAGTATAACGCAACAGCTTTGTCAACCTTAAAATGCAAGAAAATTGCATTAACGCTATTTTTTAAAAAAGCGGAGTTTTTATATTTCTTGTAAAAGATAATTAACGGCTGCTAAAAAACTCTTTACCTGAAAATTATTTTTATGTTATTGTGGTACAATTCGGTGTGTCTTCTCTCGTATTAATGAAAGCCGGGGAAGGATGTTTTTGAGCTAAGTATTATTAAGGGCGATTCGTTATTTTCAGGAATCGCCCTTAATATTCAGAAAGGAGTCTTCCATATGGTAATTATAGGCGAAAAATTGAGCATAATAGCCAAAAGGGTCAGAGAGGCAATGTTGAACCGGGATAAAGGACCTATACAGGATATCGCAACTTCTCAATGGAAAGCGGGCGCAGGAGTGATAGATGCCAACATCGGACCTGCGGAAGACGGCGGTAAGGATTTGATGCAGTGGATGGTTACGGCGATACAGGAAGTGGTCCCGGCACCGGTATGTCTTGATACAACAAATTCCGGCGCCATAGAAGCGGGCCTCAAAGTGCATAACAACCAGTGGGGAAAACCGTTGATAAATTCTACTTCAAACGATCCGGAGCGTTTTGCCATGCTCGAACTCGCGGCAAAATATAATTCCCGGATAATCGGTCTTACAGTCGGCAAGGGAGGGTTGCCTGCCGATGCGGAAGAGAGGGCGGCAATAGCGGCAGAGATTATGGCAAGGGCCATGGAATACGGCGTTCCTCTTGAGGATCTATATCTTGATCCTCTTGTTCTTCAGATCGCGACTTCCCAGGGCCACGCATTGCAAGTCATAAAGGCGATAAAGATGTTTCAGGAGTTAAACGATCCGCCGATGAAGACAGTAGTCGGCCTCAGCAATATATCGAACGGCTGTCCGAAACAGTTGAGGCCGATATTGAATAATTATTATCTTTCCTTTCTGATATACGAAGGTCTTACCGCAGCAATAGCGGACCCGCACGAGGTGACGCCTACGGTAAAGACTATCGACATTATTCTGGGCAAAACACTTTATGCTCATTCATATTTAGAAATGTGAAAAATAGGGTTCGAGGATTCGATGGATCGAGTGGGAGGAAAAACACCCGGCCCCTTGAATCCTGATACTTTATTAAGGAGGGTTAATATGGCATTTGTCCCACCGAAAGAGACTTATCCCGGCAAGGTTTATGCCGTTCAGATGGGTACAGGTCCAAAGGCGGTTTCTATTGGAGGCGAGAATGTACTCCCTTTCAATAACTTCGAAGGATCATTTCCGAACAAGCCTGTCGTCGCCTATGAAATACAGGATGTACCCCCCAACGATTGGCCTGAAGAGGCGCAGAAACCTTATAAGGATATTTCGAATGGCCCCGCAGCGTGGGCAAAATTCTGTCAGGATTCTCTCGGGGCTAAGGTTATTGCGCTCAGACTCGTTGGTACACACCCTGACAGGGAGGACCGTTCACCGGAAGATGCGGCGCAGACTGTAAAGGATGTTATTTCTTCGGTAGAAGTCCCTTTAATCATACTCGGGAGCAACCATGCCGAGAAAGACGCTTCTGTTCTGGTTGCGGCGGCAGAGGCTGCAAAAGACAGAAATTGTATTATCGGAAAGGCGCAGGAGGCCAATTATAAGACCATTGCTGCGGCGGCTATGGCTAATAACCATAAACTGGTCGCTATGTCTGAACTCGACATTAACCTGTCGAAACAGTTGAACATACTGATCACACAGATGGGCTTCGATAAAGAGAGAATCATAACGGATCCCATGTGTTCAGCCCTAGGTTACGGACTTGAATACACCTATTCTGTGATGGAAAGGATAAGACTTGCGGCCCTTGCTCAAAACGACGTTACCATGCAGCAGCCGATATTGGGTGATGTGGGAATGTATGTCTGGAAAGTTAAAGAGACTCAGGCCCTCGAAAAAGATGTGCCCTTGTGGGGAAGCCTGCAGGAAAGAAGTATAGCATGGGAGGCCGTAACGGCTATGGCTCTGCTCATTGCCGGAGCGCAGCTTCTTATCATGAGGCACCCGAAGGCTATTCAGGCGGTCGAGAAGGTTATAGAGGAGCTTACTTAGCTGATAAAACAAGGGTTCGAGTATTCCAGGATTCGAGGGGCCGGGCAAGAAATTCTCTCGGACCCTTGGGCCTTGATCCTTTGAATCCTTTAGATTCCGGAGGTTAGAGATGGCTTTGACTGGTGTGGAAATATTTAAACTCCTTCCTAAAACAAACTGCAAGAAATGCGGGTTCCCCACGTGCCTTGCCTTTGCGATGAAACTTGCACAGAGGCAGGCCTCCCTGGACGCATGCCCTGACGTCTCTGAAGAAGCGAAACAGAAATTAGGAGAGGCTTCAGCGCCTCCGGTGAGACCTATTACATTGGGTACGGGCGAAAAAGCAGTCAAGATGGGAGAAGAGACTGTGCTGTTCAGGCATGATAAGAGATTCGTAAATCCCTGTGTATTTGCATTAGAGATAAAAGACACTCTTTCAGAGGCAGACATAGGAAGAAAAGTTCAGGAAGTTCTTGATTCCGAGATAGACAGGGTTGGCCAGAAGCTGAGGATTGATGCAATTGCGCTTGTAAATGATTCGAATGATGCCGCGAAATTTGGGTCAGTGGCAAAATTTGTCGCAACAAAAGCGCCCGCGGTACCAGTGATTATTTGTACATCCGCTCCCCAGGCTGCAGAGGCTGCGGTAAAACCGTTTGCGGATAAGAGGCCGATCATATACGGAGTTAGTTCCGATAATGCAGAGGCTATGGTTAACATTGCAAAAGCGTGCAAAGCGGCTCTGGGTGTTGCCGCGTCCGTCTCAGGCGGAAGCCTGGACGATCTTGCTAATCTTACTGAAAAAGTTAAATCCCTCGGAATTGAAGATATGGTGATAGACTCCGGCGCAAGAAAAGCGAAAGATATCCTGGAACACAATACCTTGATCCGGAGGGCCGCTGTAAAGAAGAATTTCAAACCTCTCGGGTATCCCGTGATAACATTCGCACGGCGGGAAGACAACCTTGCCGAAGCGCTCATCGCGGCGATCGGCATTGCAAAATATTCTTCTATAATCGTCCTGAGCAATATAGAAAAATGGAAAGACCTTGCCCTTTTCACGCTGAGGCAGAATATCTATACCGACCCTCAAGTTCCGATGCAGGTCGAGCAGAAGATTTATGAGATCGGCGAACCGGAACCCGAATCACCCCTTTTTATTACAACGAACTTTTCTCTTACCTATTTTATCGTATCCGGCGAGATCGAAAACAGCAAGATGCCGGGTTATCTCGCCGTAATGGATTGCGAAGGGCTCTCCGTGCTTACTGCATGGGCTGCCGGGAAGTTCACGGCTGCGAAAATTTCGCAGTTTATTAAGGAAAGCGGAATTGAGAATAGTATCAAACACAGGGAGCTGATAATTCCGGGGTACGTTGCGATCCTCAGCGGCTCGATAGAGGATAAACTTGAAGGCTGGAAGGTAACTGTCGGGCCGAGAGAGGCAAACGGAATACCTGCATTTTTGAGATCGAGGACTGCAGTATAGTGAAAAAAATAAATATTTATTTTAAATTATATATATAGTTGAATTATAACCGCCTTTGGTCTTTTAGCCGGGTGGTTTAATTATTCTGTTAAAGAGGAGGTCAGGATGTCCAAGTTGATAGCCTCAGCCGCCATAAAAGGCGCAAATAAACTGGTTAGACAGGCTGAAGAGATGATCGAAAAGGCTATTGCTGAAAAGGGTGAAAAGTTTTCCTTCGAATTCCCTGATACTGCTTATTATCTCCCTATGATATATGCGATGACAGGTTTCCCTGTGAAGACTCTCTCGGATATGAAGGTCGCGCTCGGTGTGGCAAAGGAGTTGCTCCATCCGGAGCCTGAAGAGCACTTATGGAAACCTTATCTGGGCGAAGCGCTCGATTCAGGGATGGCAACGCTCTTTGCCGAAGAGATAATTATGGCTATTCGGTATATCCATAGCCTCGAACCCGCTGTAGATTCCGAAACCGGATATGTCTATAACGGATTCATTACCGATACCATTCAGAGAAATTTGGGAATACAGCTTGTTGACGGTACAATGCCCGGGTTTGCCGCAGTTATCGGCGCGGCCCCTGATGACGATACAGCGGTCAGGATTATCCGGGAGCTTCAGGAAAAAAACATTCTCACCTTCCTTTCAGGCCATGTGAACGGCAACAGCGTTACGAAACAGCTTCTGCGAAAAGGCATTGAACTCGGCTGGGAGACGAGAATAGTCCCCGTAGGCCCGGACACAGAACATACGATATATCCTCTTAGCTGGTCGGTAAGGGCCTCTTTGATCTTCGGAGGTAAAAAACCCGGCGATTTCAAGTCTCATCTCAAATATACAAAAGACAGGGTCTTTGCCTTTGCATTGGTGCTGGGCGACCTGGATGAGATCAAGTGGACAACGGGAGCCGGTGCTATAAATATGGGCTACCCCGCAATCTGCGATACGGATATCCCTGTCATTCATCCCACAGGTGTGTGTATCTATGAAGAGGTCGATAAAGAGTTCGATCACGACAGGATTGTTCAAAGGGCGATCGAAATAAGAGGGCTGAAGATTATTGTCGAAAAACCTCCTATACCTGTTTCCTATGGCCCCGCCTTTGAGGGAGAAAGGATCCGGAAAGAGGATATGTTCATAGAATTTGGCGGAGCACGTACTCCTTCTTTCGAATGGGTGAGGATGAGGGAGATGGAGGATATAGAAGATGGTAAAGTAACAGTGGTCGGCGCGGACTGGAAAGATAAATACGAGCAGGGTGGAAAGATGCCGCTCGGCATTGTTATAGATGTGGCGGGCAGAAAGATGCAGAAGGACTTTGAGTCGGTCATAGAAAGAAAAGTGCATCACAATATAAACGAGGCCCAGGGTATCTGGCATATGGGACAGCGCGACATCAACTGGATAAGGATCAACCATAACTCAAAAAAAGAGGGTTTTACCCTCGAACATCTCGGAATCATCAATGCCACCATGACCCACCACAGGTTTAAGTCGATTGTGGATAAGGTGCAGGTGACGATTTACACCGAAGAGGAAGATGTATTGAGGCTCCAGGAGGAGGCGAAAAAAGCTTACAAAGAGCGTGACCAGCGGCTTGGAGGGCTTGTTGATGAGGCAGTGGATATATTTTATTCATGCCTCCTCTGCCAGTCTTTTGCGCCTTCCCATGTGTGTGTCATCAGCCCTGAAAGACTGGGGCTTTGCGGCGCCTATAACTGGCTCGACTGCAAGGCCGCGTTCGAGATAGACCCGACCGGCGGAAATCAGCCCATTACAAAGGGTGACCTCATCGACCAGAGATTCGGCAGATATACAGGCATCGATGAATATTTGAAGAAGGCGTCGGGCGGCGCTGTCGAAACGCTTAATCTCTACACGATAATGGAAAATCCTATGACCTCCTGCGGCTGCTTCGAGTGTATTATTGCGATCATTCCGGAAGCGAACGGGATAATGATAGTTCAGCGCGGCCATACCGGCATGACCCCTGTAGGTATGAAATTTTCGACATTGGCCGGCACTGTAGGCGGCGGCACGCAGAACCCGGGCTTTATGGGCATAGGTAGGAATTTTGTAATCAGCCGAAAATTTCTCTCCGGTGACGGAGGGATCAAAAGGATTGTCTGGATGACAAAGAACCTGAAGGAGAGTCTCAAGGAGGCCCTGGACAAGAGGGCGGCAGAGGAAGGCGTGCCCGACCTTTTTGACAAGATAGCCGACGAGACTGTATGCGAGGATTCTGAAAAATTGCTTGAGTTTCTCGCAAGTGTCGGACATCCGGCCCTTGAAATGGAACCGATGCTGTAAATAAAGTCAAAAAGCTAAGGATGAAGGATGAAAGAAATCCTTTTTACTAATTCTGTTTTTCAACCTTCATAATTCATACTTCATCCTTTCTTGGGGAGGTTATATGGATAAGGTTGTAAAGAGTGCAAATGAGACGGCTGAGAAGATTATAGAGTGGAGTAAATCCCAAAAGATAGAGACGTGCTTTGACAGGGCCGAAAAGCTTAAACCATGCCCCGTGGGAGCTTCCGGCGCATGCTGCAAGGTATGCCATATGGGACCGTGCCGTTTTGTTGGGAGAAATGCAGAAGAGGACGCAAGAGGGGTCTGCGGAGCAACACTGCCGACCGTTGCTTCAAGAAACCTGCTGAGGATGGCTACAGCAGGAGCGGCTGCCCATTCGGACCATGCGAGGGACATGGCATTCGTATTACTTGCGGCAGCAAACGGAGAAGCAAGCGATTTTACGATAAAGGATGTGAAAAAACTTTATAAGGTTGCGGGCATCCTTGAAATAGAGTTCGAAGGCCGGCCTGTTTCTGACGTAGCGCGCGATGTAGCAATGAAACTCATAGAAGATTTCGGGCGTCAGAAAGGCGAGTTGAATTATATCAAGAGAGCACCCAAAAAGACGCAGGAAAGATGGAGAAAATGGGGCATTGTCCCCAGGGGCGTTGACCGTGAAATAACAGAATCCATGCACCGGACCCATATAGGCGTTGATCATGATCCTGATAATCTTCTCCTTAGTGTTCTAAAGGTTTCCCTTGCCGACGGCTGGGGGGAAGCATGATCTCTACCGATATTACGGACATCCTTTTCGGTACTCCCAGACCGGTGAAGGCGGAGGCGGGTTTCGGGATATTCAAAGAGGACGAAGTCAACCTCGTTGTTCACGGACACGAACCGTCTCTTGCTGAGATGATCGTGGATGTCGTTAATGAGCCGGATATGATCGCTTATGCGCGATCCAAAGGCGCCGCGGGAATCAATCTCGGGGGTATGTGCTGCACTGCAAACGAGGTGTTGATGAGACACGGTATTCCAACTGCAGGTGGTTTTACAAACCAGGAGCTTGCGATAATGACGGGGCTTGTTGATGCCATATCCGTCGATGTGCAGTGTATTATGCCCGCGTTAACGGAGCTGTCAAAGAAGTTCCATACAAAGGTAATAACAACATCCTATAAAGCAAAAATACCCGGCGCACTGCATATCGAATATGACGAGCACAGGGCAAAGGAAATAGCAAGGCAGATTGTCAAAACCGCCATTGATAATTATCAAAACAGGAAAACGAAAGGCAGCCACGTTTCCGACAAGTATCCTGTTATTGCAGGGTTTTCCCAGGAATATATAGAGTATATGCAGGGCGGCAGATGGAGGGCGTCTTTCAGACCCCTTAATGACGCTATAATGGCGGGAAGAATCCGTGGCGTCGTCGGCCTTGCAGGGTGTGATAACCCCAGGGTGCCTTCGCAGGGACTCCACCGGTTTCTTGCTGTCGAATTGATTAAGAACGACGTGCTTATTGTCTCGACCGGCTGCGGTTCCGCTGCATGCGGCACCGCGGGCTTTCTCACTCCGGAGATGGCGCTTGATAATGCAGGGCCGGGATTAAGGGAAGTTTGCGAAGCTATAGGCATCCCGCCGATACTGCACCTCGGTTCATGCGTCGATAATTCAAGGATATTGACAATAGCAACGGCTATGGCTGAAGAAGGGGGCCTTTCCGACGAGATAGGCGGCATGCCCGCGGTGGGGATTGCGCCGGAATGGATGTCCGAAAAAGCAATCGCCATAGGGTGCTATTTTGCGGCATCCGGTATCCCCGTAATCTTCGGGGGAGAATCTCCTGTGGAGGCCAGCAAGGAAGTAACAAGGATAATGACCGAAGTATGGTACGAAAGGTTCCGGGGCGCATTGCATTTCGAACCGGACCCGGAGAAGATATTGGCCCTCACCCTTGACTATATCGATAAGGCAAGGGAGGCGCTGAAACTGAGAAAATATGAACCGGGCAAGTTTGGCGCGGAGAGGGTCCTTATGGATATGGCTGCAAGACGTGAGATTGAGAGGGCAGCCAAACCGCATATAGGAATATATTAGTAAAGACGTGAGGTCGGTTTAGGCCGAGGTTGAAAGGAACTACTCGGCCTTGACCTGAACCTTAACCTTAGTTTAGTGGAGGAGCTATGAAGGCTATGGAAATTGACATCGATCAAGAGATAGGCGAGGTGGGACGGATGCTCGGCGAGCAGGACAGGAAAAGGGGCATATTGATCCACGCCCTGCAACTGGTACAGGAAGACAACGGTTATCTGCCGGAGGACGCTTTGAGGAAGCTTTCCAGGACACTGAATGTTCCCCTGTCCGAGATTTATAGTGTGGCGACTTTCTATAAGATGTTCCACTTCAAACCGAGGGGTAAGAAAATAATCAGGGTCTGCCTCGGCACCGCTTGTTATGTCAGGGGATCAAAGAAGGTTCTTGCCGCACTCGAAGAAGAGTTCAGCGTCAAGAGCGGAGAGACTACTGAAGACCTTGCCCTGACGCTTGAAACGGTCGGCTGCGTAGGATGCTGCGGGCTTGCGCCTGTGACAACGATTAATAATGATGTCATCGGTGAAATAGGCCCGAAGAAATTAGAGGCGTTGATAAAGTCAATAAAAGAGGATTAGTCATACAAAGGGAGTTATTATGGAACGGCTAAAGAGTATAGAAGAGCTGAAGAATCTCAGGGCGCTCCTTGTTAAGGACGCATACATGTCCGGGAAAGACAGAATTAAAGTCTGCTGTGGACTACCCTGCGGCACATTAGGCTCTCATAGAGTTGCTGAGGTCTTGGAGGAGGAAATTTCGAAGAACGGCCTTCAAATCGACGTTGTAAAGACGGGGTGCCAGGGCCTTTGTCAGAAAGGCCCGCTTGTGCAGATTGAACCGCAGGGATATTTTTATCAGAAAGTACGTCCCGGTAAAGCAAAAGAGATTATTTCTACTACTTATTCGGCTGGCCTGCCTGTCAGGGAATTCCTTCACAGGCGTTCATTTCTTGAAAAGCCTATTGAGATGATCGGAGAAGTTCCTTTCTATAAGAAGCAGTTGAAAATAGCGCTGAAAAATACCGGCAATATCGACCCTTTTAATATACGTCATTATATTGCTGTCGGCGGGTATCGCGCTGTCGAAAAAATGTTTTCCTCAATGAGTCCCGAACAGGTAATAGATGAAGTGAAGAAATCCAACCTCAGGGGCCGGGGAGGCGCAGGGTTCCCGGCCGGCGTCAAATGGGCTCATAGCAAGAAAGCGCCGGGTAAAACCAAGCTCGTAATAGCTAATGGCGATGAAGGTGATCCAGGCGCATTTATGGACAGGTCGGTAATGGAAGGCGATCCTCACAGCCTTATAGAGGGCATGCTTATTTGTGCTTATGCATTAGAGGCAAATTATGGTTTTATTTATGTACGTCATGAGTATCCTCTTGCTATCGAGACTCTGAAGATTGCCATTAAACAGGCCGGGGAAATCGGCCTGTTGGGCAAAAATATACTTGGCGCGGGATTTGATTTTACGGTACAGATCAGAGAAGGCGCGGGCGCCTTTGTCTGCGGTGAATCTACCTCTTTGGTTGCTTCGCTGGAGGGGGAAAGAGGTTTCCCGAGACCGAGACCGCCGAGGCTTTCCGAGATAGGCGGAGGAGCCTGGGGATACCCTTCTAATTTAAATAACATTGAGACCTATGCATGTGTGCCCCAAATTATTGAGAAGGGCGCCGACTGGTTTCTGGGTATCGGCACGGAAGGATCATCGGGGACGAAGGTATTTTCTCTGGCTGGTAAAGTTAAAAACACGGGGCTTGTCGAAGTACCGATGGGAATAACCCTCAGGGAGATAATATTCGACATCGGCGGGGGAATCCTCGGTAATAAGAAATTCAAGGCCGTGCAGACAGGAGGGCCATCGGGAGGATGCATTCCAGAGCAGTATCTTGATCTGCCCGTGGACTTTGACTCCCTCCGCAAAGTTGGATCGATCATGGGATCAGGCGGGATGGTTGTTATGGACGAGGACAACTGCATGGTCGACGTGGCCAAATTCTTCCTTTCCTTTACGCAGGCCGAGTCATGCGGGAAATGTCCGCCTTGCAGGATCGGGACTTACAGGATGCTCGAGATACTGGAAAAGATAACCTCCGGCAATGGCGAGGCCGGCGATATCGAGAGGCTCGAACAACTCGGGAAACTGGTGAAGGCGGGGTCCCTGTGCGGCCTCGGGCAGAGCGCGCCGAATCCTGTTCTAACGACTATCAAGTATTTCCGGGAGGAATACGAAGAGCATGTGAGGGACAAGTACTGCAGGGCAAAGGTGTGCAACCTCGGCACATTCGTGATAGAACAGGAGGAATGCATTCTCTGTGGTCTCTGCAAACAGGCATGTGCATTTGATGCGGTAAAAGAGATGAGGAGGAACTTCCTCATTGACCAGGACCGCTGCAAGAAATGCAAGAGCTGCTACCTTGCCTGCCCTGTGGGGGCGGTTAAAATAAAGAAGGAAAGACATGTGAAACTTGAAGAGATATTCAAGTTGCCTGCCGAAAGTATTGAAGTCATTGAAAGGAGGACGAGGATGACGTTAAAAGATATTATAGAATCCAAGCCGCATACGATAGTTACTATTCGCAAGGATCTCACCATTGCCGATGCGGTAAAGCTCATGAGTGAGAAGAATGTGAGCGGTATATTCGTGGTCGATGAAAATAATAAGCTGTACAGTCTTTTTACAGAGAGGGACATTGTTCACTGTGTGTTTAATAGTACTCCCCTCGATACGCTCATTGGAAATATGGCAAAGCGAGAGATTACAACATTCGATCCCTCTATGGAAGTGCATTCGGCGATTTCTATAGCATCGAGAAAAAAGATAAGACATCTGCCTGTTGTTGAAGGCGACAAGATTATTGGAATGATTACCTTCAGAGACTTAGTATCCTATCTGCTTCCGGAAATCTGTTATATGGCGGAAACGATGTATTGATAGTTCAGTGGGCGGCAATTTTGGAGGAAAGATGAGCGATGAGAGCTTGACCGAGGAAAAAGGTAGAAAACTCGAGGACATAAAGAAAGAGGCTGAAAAGAAAGGGTGCTCTGTACAGAAGGCGCTTTACTTGGTCGAAGAGTTCATAGCAGGCCCGATGTGCGGGAAGTGTTTCCCCTGCGCCCTCGGAACTTCCGAGGCTAAGGCCAGACTGATCAGGATAAGCCGTCATCCGGATGACATAAGCGAAGCTGATATTCTGGCGCTGAACAGAATCGGCCTTAACATGATTGAAGGTGCATTCTGTAAGAAAGGTAAGGACACCGGTAAATTTATTGTAGATATACTTGCGAATTCGGGGGAAGAATTTAAAGAGCACATTGCCGGTATCTGTGCCAAGAAGGAATGCACCCGCCTCATCGAGTTTGTCATAAACCCCGATAAGTGCAATATGTGCGGGAAATGTTTGGAGGCATGCAAGCATGGCGCCGTAATAGGCGAAAAGAGGGCCTCCTTTCTTTCAGGATATCTTCCTTTCGAGATAAGACAAAAAAGGTGCACGAAGTGCGGGGAATGTATCGGGGTTTGTCCTGCGGGTGCGGTCGAAGTCGTGACAAAAACTATAGAGGAATTTGTCAAAAGCTAAGAACTTTTTAATATAGGGGAGGTTTTGATGGAGAAGGTGATTAAATTTCATGTAGACGGGAAAGAGGCTGAAGCGCCTGCCGGCATGAACCTTATCGATGCGGCAGAGCTTTCCGGCGTTCATATACCGAACCTCTGTTATCTCAAGGGCATGAAAGGCATTGGCGCGTGCAGACTCTGCCTTGTGGAGGTTGAAGGTCTGAAGGCGCCTGTAATAGCCTGCAATACAAAGGTCAAAGAGGGCATGGTTATCAATACAAAGACTGAAAAGATACAGGAAGTCAGGAAGTTTGTCATAGATCTTATCCTTTCCATGCATCCGTTGGACTGTATGACATGCACTAAAGCAGGCATCTGCAACCTTCAAAAATATGCCTATGATTTTGGGCTGAAGGAATCAACCTTTACAAGAAAGAAGTCAGGATATCCGGCGGATGAGGCGAATCCCTTTATAAAGAGAGACCCTGAATACTGCGTGCTTTGCGGCAGGTGCGTCAGGGTGTGCAAAGAACAGGGTACTAATGTCCTCGATTTCATGGGCAGGGGGATTGAATCAAAAGTTGTTACTGCCGATGACAGGCCGCTTCAGGAATCGGAGTGCACGTTCTGCGGCAGCTGCGTTGACGCATGCCCGGTAAACGCGCTTCTCGAGTCGGACAGATCGCGTAAAGGCAGGGAATGGGAGTACGAAAAAAAGGATTCGGTGTGTCTCTTATGCGGCAACGGCTGCGATATAAAAGTCAGCACGAAAGACGGCAGGGTTCAGAAGATCAATGCAGGGGCAGCGGCGGGTTCTGCAGAGAAATATATCTGTGCTTACGGCAGGTTCGGTTTTGATTGCATTGAGGCGGAGACGAGGCTCACGGTGCCCATGAAAAGAGTCGGCGGAGAACTTAAAAAAACGACCTGGCATGACGCCCTCAGCATCGTTGCCCGCAAAATGAAGGAGGCCGGGAAGGACGCCGGATTTATAAGCGTTGCAGGGATAATGAACGAAGATGCGCTGGCCATGAAAAGGCTTGCAAAAGATGTCGTTAAAACGAAGAACTTTGATACAACCATTAGCCTTTATGCAGAGAGCGGGTCTTTAAAAAAATCCCAGAAAGCGGATATTGATATGGCTGATCTTATCATTCTTGTCGGTCTGAATCCATCGCAGTGGGATAGGATTTTACCGGCGCTTGACGCCTCTGTAAGAAGAAGGGTCAACAGGGGAGCAAAGCTTATCGTTATAAATTCCGTGGATACGAAGATAGGAGAAGCGGCAGCAATTAATCTCAAAGGGGACGAGATATCCATCCTTAAGGCTATTGCAAAGGGTTTAGCGGCTAAGGGTCTGAAATGGGACAAGAAGATGGAGTCTTCCGTAAAAGACGCGGAGGTCACTGAAGAGACCGAAAAAGCAGCGGCCCTTGTTGCCGATGCGAATGAACCTCTAATATTTTCATCTCCCTCGTTGTTCGAGTCCTCTGCCGACATTGCGCTTATGAAAGGGAAAGTGATATCTGTCGGACTCGAAAGCAATGCGAGGGGAATTGCTCTGATGGGTCTGACAACGGAAGGCAAGACCTACAAGGAGATGGCCGCAGGTGGGATGAAAGTGCTCTATGCTGTGGGTGAGGTCCCTCTCGGCAAAAGACCGGACACCGATTTCCTCGTCGTACAAAACTCACATCTAACCGAGTTGGCCAAAGAGGCGGATGTAGTGCTTCCATCGGCGACTTTTCTGGAGTCCGCGGGCACTATGATCGATTTTATGGGAAGGCTGAAATATCTTCCCATGGCCATAGAGCCCCAGGGAGAGTCAAAAAGCCACAGTGACATTTTTATAAGTCTTTCGAAAGCCATGGGAGACGCGATAAAAAAACCTACAGAAGCCGAAGTCAATAAATCATCCAGGGTGAAGACTGCGCTCACGTTCAGCCCTTTTCTGAAAAAAGAGGGATTTGATATATCGCCCAACGAGTTTATAGAGTCTGTCAATGCCTCTGTTATCAACGGATCAAGACTCTTGTGGCTTAAAGAGACCGAGAAGAGTGTAGCTGTATAAAAAATTTCTGATTGATTCTGTTAACGCAGGACTCTGAACTAAACCCGTTTATCTGTCTAAGATATTCCTCGAAGTCTTCCATATTTTTTCTTTGTAGACAGGAAGACTTTGGGGTTTTCCAAATTTATTTTTTGTGCATTCCATCTGCTGCCTGAATATGATTTTGAAAAATCGAAATGTTGCAGGTCTGAGTAAATATATGTTATTTTAATAACCTTGGGGCTGTAGCTCAGTTGGGAGAGCGCTTGAATGGCATTCAAGAGGTCGTCGGTTCGATCCCGATCAGCTCCACCAGAAAAATCCTTAAAAATCAATTCCTTGCTTGCCATTGAAAAACTCTCTATTACCCGTTAGCTGCCTCACTGTGAAGTAAATGTGAAGTAGCGCCATTTTTATTGATTACGGTATCCAGGATGTTCACAGCTTTGACCTTATGCGTCGGTGCTAAGTGTGCATATCTCAAGGTCATTGTGAGGGTCTTATGTCCGAGGAGTTCTTTGATTGTTGTAAGATCGACTCCGGCCATGACTAAGTGAGAAGCAAAAGTATGTCTCAGGTCGTGGAAATGAAAATCCTGAATCTTAGATTTTCTCAATGCCGTGTGAAAGCTCCTTTTGACTTCCTGATAGCGGTTTCCGGTCTTAGGGTCATAGAACACCCAGGGGACATCAATGCGCCTCGTTAATCCCTGGAATACACTCTTAAGAGTATCGTTGACAGGGATTTCTCTTCTCTCTCCATTCTTAGTAACGTCAAGAAGGATAAACCCATTTTTGAGATCGACGTTATCCCATTTAAGGTTAAGAACTTCTCCTCTCCTCATGCCTGTATTCAGCGCCGCTATGACAATAGGTCTGACGTGAGCATCACAGTTGTTAATCAATGTCTGACATTCGTCAAGGGATAGATACCGCAACCGTTTGTTATTCTCTTTTAACAGCTTAACCTTTCTTACACGCTTCAAGGCATCCTCTGATATCATTTCCCATTCATAGGCTTTCGTGAACATGTGGGATAGCGTGGCTTGAAATCTGTTCACAGTGGCCGGTTTGTTTGGAACGTGAACATAATTATCACCGATCTTTACTAATCTCTTACCTTCGTGTAACCGCTTGCTCTGATATTGTTCGATCAGTTTTGTAGAGAAGTTCTTTAGGAGCATGTGCCCGAAATCTTCTGATAGCTGATTAATCAAATGAATTTTGCTGTAGTAGCATTTTTGTCTCTCGGCCCATTTTTTATACTCGTCTACAAGCTCGGTGAATGTGTGGTTAACGATTTTCTTAGGTTCCGGTTCGACACCCGCTTTTACTTCGGCGCGTCTCTTCATGATGAAGTCTATAGCTTCATCATAATCGGCGGTTCCGGTGGTCTCTCTGATAACCCGTTCATCAAGATTCTTATAACAGCACCACCACACCCGGCCCCGCTTAAAGAGTCCTCTAACTCTTTTCGCCATGCCTTTTCTCCTTTCCTTTTCGTTTTCTTTTCCGTTGAAAATCTTCTTCAATCCTTGATAAAAGCATCTTTACAGTTTTACTTGTCTGTTTTAACCCCCTTTCCCATTGGTATATTGAAGAGATCGTGACACCTGTAAGATCGCTTAAAGCCTTCCGGGTAAGGTTATGCTCTTTTCTGAAAGTTTCAACTTCTTCAGGTGTCCAATCTTTCATAATCGAAGTATAAATATAACTAAGTTATATGTCAAGCTTTTTTATTTCCACTTCACAATTTACTTCACATAGGTTTGTAAGCTGTTGAAAGATATAGAATAAAAAAGATAGTCTCTTGATTAGACATCAAGCGGTCAGCCTGCTCCTTAGATGTTTGAATTTTGGAATAGGCTGTTTCTCATGTGAAGCTATCCATTTGTCAATAGAGGATTTCCTAAACCGGACATATTTCCCGTTTTTGAAATAGGGTATCGTCTTATCTGATACTTGCCGGTATACCCAGGAAAGATCAACACAAAGATATTTTGAGAGAGTGTCAGGAGTGAAAATATTTTCTTCTTCATGCTTGTCATTACCCGCAATGACCGGCTTTAATTTCTCGATGACTTTATCGGCTATCGCCTCAACAAGCTCAGACGGTAATGTAAGCTCTGCCTTCACAGTCTCTTACCGCCGAGGACCTGGCAGCTTTCCCTTTGGTACACTTCACGACAGTATTCTTCCAAGGGGCTACCGGGCGGCACTAACATCGGCAACTCAAAAAATTCACCTTCACAGGGGGAAGAGGGGTATTCAGTACACATGAACGTTCCATTTTCAAGCATCACAATGTCTTTTATCATATTTGGTTCTTTGATAAGCTGTTCCTCAAGTCTTCTCAATCTTTCGTAAACTTTTTTCATAATCGCCTCTATTCCTAACTTCGAATTCGACAGTACGATTGGTGCCTTGAATTCTAAAGATGACCTTATCCGGGCCTTTTTTCTTTTGGCCTATGATCTTTTCAAGCTTTTTGATTCTTCTTTCGTTACTCATAAAAGTTATCCCTTGATATGCCCCATATATCCCTGGGGAACCTTCTGAGGCGAGAAGATAGTTAAAGCAGTACCGGCAGGAGCTTCGGGTATTTCTTCCTCTGAGTCGTAGATTTTACCTTTGTATTCGTAGGTGCCGTCATACTGTATCCAAATAATACGAAGAGGCTCAATCTCTGCCTGTGAATGAGACATCCTTTCAAGCTTCTCAAGCCTTCGTTTAATGATTCCCATTGGTCATCGTCTTTTCAATTTCTGTCAAGCGTTGCTCTATATCTTCAAACTCCTTTATCTTCATGGTATGGTCAAGGATCAGGGCTATCGTCTTCAGTCTGATATTTTCTTTTTCCGATTCCCTCAGAAGCTTACCCAGGCTTTCTACAGCCTCAGAGGACAGGCCCTTGAGTTCCTTTAAGGCGGTATCTATCAAGTCATTCTGCCTCGAAACAAACTCCTTTCTGAAAGCTTCGGTTTTCATCCATTCGTAAAAGAGAGTCTTTGATATTCCGGCCTGTTTTACTCCGTCTGTTATGGTTTTTGCGGAAATGATGACCGGGATCGCCTTGAGTTGTTTTCGTGAAAGAGTTAAGTTTTGTCCGTTTTGGTTCACTTGGTATCCTTCGGGCATGGTTTTACTCTTTCGCACAGTTCCCGTTGGCCCGGAATTAATATGCATACTTCCCGGCACCAGGCATACTTGTCGGCGTTATCTTTGGATATGCCCATCATATTCCATGATTGCCGCGCGTTCTTCAAAGCGATACCTGGTTTCTTCGTCTGGAAACTTGCCCGGTTCTGGTTTCTTTGTAGGGAAACTACCAGTTTCCTTGAAGTTTCTTTGCCAGTTTCCCTGTAAAACCTTATCTGCTAAGACTCTAAGGCTTATGGTTTCAGCTTTGTTTCTCTGAGAGTTTCCTTTTATAGCGGAAGTTTCCAAGTTTCCCCCTTATAAAGAGGAAACCGGGAAACTTTTCGTCTTTCCGATCATTCCCAGGCCCTCTGCTTTCTTCTTGTGCTTGCTGACTGTTCCCTTCGCTACACCCAAAAGGTCAGCGATTTCATTTTGAGGGATGCCGTCATTTAACATGCTCACCACCCTTTCAGTTAGGCTTTCTTCAAGGTCTTTCACCGTCCATGCGGCCCGCTTGTCTTCTCCGATAGATAAGGCTGCTTCAAAGGGTTTTACATCATCGCCATATATCCCCCGCGATTTCTCAAAGTGAACCTCAACCCGCAGCCCTTGAGAAGGGTTATAGTCTCCGGGCTTCTTGAGTTTGATAACTGTATCAAGCACGTCCTCGCGCTTCGATGTTCCCCGCTGAAATCCGTTTTTCCCCTCATGATGAACAAAGATGATTGACTTGCCCCTTCTTCTAAGACTAAGCGCCCATGACTGCACAGGCATCCAATCCTCACTTTTGTTTTCGGCCCCAGCACGGCAGAGTGTTGATATGTTATCCAAAATTATAACGTCGGCTTCTTGGGCAAAGACATCAATGACTGCCTGCCCTTCCAAGGTGGCTAAATCAGGGATACCGTTTTCCTGAAGGTCCGGTGTGATGAGTTGAAAGTAATCATCCTTCGGTTCAGTCTCAGCGCCGATAATGACACTCGCAATTCTTTCTCTCATAACCGATGCAGGCATTTCCCCGTCAATATAAAGCACCTTTCGGGGTTCACTGCATTGCCATTTAAGAAATGATCCTCCACCTGCTAATGCTGCTCCAACTCCAAGCAGGATGTACGTCTTACCCAGTCCACGGTATCCATAAAGCATACAAAGGCCTTGAGAAGGTAACCAGGGTGACATGAGAATATTTCGTTCTGGAAGATTCATAGAAAGGAAATCTCGTATAGATACAACATGTATGCGTGGAGTTTTTATTTCATTGCCGTTCGACTCAAGCGTCAATTCCGGTGTCTTCTCTATTATCTCAATGAGCTTTTCTTTAGCTCCTCCGGCCTGAATCCAGTCCGTAACATCAGCACCTTTCTTGTTCGGCAGGTCAGGAAGCTCGATAACCTTGATGCTTTTTGCTATCTTTTTGAGAGCTATTGCATCTCTTTTGCCTCTCTCTTTTCCGGGGTCATCGTTATCAACCAGAATGTATACATCTCTTCCCTTTAAGAGGTTCATCATTTCGGGTGTTATCTTATCGCTTGCGCTACCAGCAGTTACGGCCAACACTCCAAGGCCGGTCAAAGTATCGCAATCTGCCTCTCCTTCAGGGATATAAACAGGCTCGTCGGGCCTTTCCTTGAGTAATTCCTGGTTGTATAGAACAGGCTCGCTTTTGCGTCCCCAGGCATAGCGTCCATTATTCAAAAGAGTAAAGAACCGGGATGTTTTTTTTGCTTGGCTGTTTTTGTATATCGGCTTGATATACGGCGGCTTCCCATATTTGTAATTATGGCATCTCTGGAATGAGTAACCCTTCTCCGGCTGCATCTTCTTGATATCATTAAGGGAATATGTCTTATCCGCTCTGATTCCTGCTCTCTCCGATAGTGCCCTGACTGTATCACCAAAGTTAAATCCATACTTCTTCTGGTGAAAAGCGATTACGTCCCCGCTGCCACAGCCTGCAAAACACTTCCACCTATAGCCATCGTAAACGGAAAAGCTCTTTTTCTCGTCTTGATGAAACGGGCAATGACCTTTCCCAGTACCATTGAACCCTTCTATTTCTTCTCGATAATAGGACAATGCGTTTTCGGGTATCTTGAAATATTCCGTGACGGCTTGTGTATCGGTCACCTTTACTTTGTCCCCTGTGACTTGAGCGCCATCATTCTTGCTTTTAATTGCCGTTGTGCGTTAACAAAGTCCAAGACGTTCACAGGTTCGTTACTGTTATATCGTGCCGATAATTCATAAAAAACGGCATCTGCATTGAATAGAAGTGTGACGCGGGTTACGTTCATTTCCATGTCTGGATTATTACCGTGAAGTAATTGGAATGAACCAAGACCGGGGATATCTAAGATTGGAATCTTACGAGGCTTTTTGAGCATCTTACTTTTACCGTCCTTTTTCAGAGATTAATACTAACGAAATAATTCTGGCAGAAGGACGGCAAACTGTCGTGGAAAATCCGAAGAAATATCAGGAATTAAGGGTATGAGAAATTCCCGCTTTAACGAGGGATTATTTCTTGCCAGGCAGGGAAAGTTTGCTCAATCATGTGACACCATAACTTCGATTCTTCTGGTTGAGCCGGGGCACTGTAGATTTCAATATATGAAGCATATAATTCGCTCAATCTTTTTTCGGTGGTCTTCCTTACTCTGTCTCTTAGCTCTGTTTCAGTTATTTGCATATCCTCATCAGAATTGATTAACTTCTGCTCAGCCATAAAGTCACAAATTAATCTCCACTTCCTACGGGGCAAGGTCACTTTCTTTAGATGGGCTGATAGAGAAGCGGCTACAATCAATAGAGGAACATCTAAGGGTTTTGTTATCTTTAAACGTTCAATTTCTTTATCCTTCGTGTATGATCGAAGAACCCGCGCACCTTTTTCAGTCCGCTCACATTTCCGGTAAATATAACGCATGATGTCATCAACATCGCCTTGATTTATCCAAGTATCTTTTTGAAGACTCAACAACATGTGTTTGATCTTTTTAAAGTCACGAATCGGCAAGGTACCCGCTTTAGACATGAATTTATAACGTTCTGTCGTTTGACGAATTTCGATCAATGTCCTGCCCAATTTGAGAATCATTCTTATTTTCTTTTCGGGGATAAATCGAAGTATCTCAGTAGTGGCTGGCCCGGAGGCAAGATAATTCCTGAGAATTGAACCCCTTGCTGAGCTCCTGATCAGATCCAACAACGTCTTTTTCTTTTCCTGTACCATCTCTCCGTGGTCCTCTCATTTGCATTCAAGGGAAGGGGGGAGAGTTCCCGCCTTTTTCGGGCCGGTCCCTATCCCCTGAAATATGTAAGTCTATAAAATTGTGTTACCCATAATAAGCAAGGCTGTCCAGATAAAAGCTGCTATAGTCCAGTAGACCCTTTTGTGCCGTTTATCTTTGGCCCCATAACCTCCCAGGCTGAACATGCAGCCAAGTATAAATAACAAGATGAATAACCCGGTTTTCATTACTCCCTAAAAATGCACTTAATATCTTTCATCAGATTTCCCTATTAAATAGAGAGAAAATAACCGAGCACCAAACGTCAAAACTGCCAAAAAGATAAGATCTCCAAATTCCCACCACATACCTTTAAATATAGTTGCAAGTATTGCAATGGGGACTACTCCAATCCCCATGATGAAGAGTCCTATAACCAAAGCAATCACACCCCACAAAGAATAAGTTAGTATAAATCCCAACATCCACAAAGTTATTCCAAAAAAATAAGAACTATAAAACAAGCTGGAAGAGGCGAAATAACGAGTTTTCTTGAAAATACAAAGGGGTAAAAAAATAAATATGCAAAGAGCTATGACAATATAAGAAATATCATGAAGCCAGGGATATAATTTGACGCTTAACCATGTACCACCTTTTAATACAATAATAAATAAAAAAATTAATACAATAACACCTATGAAGCTTAGTGCAAAACTGCCGATTCCTTGCAGTGCTCCTTTTAATTTCATACTATTCCCATATTAAATACAGGTTTCTTGGATTTCGCTAATCCCGCTCCCTTTTTATTGCTATCTCACCGATCCCTTATCCAAATTGAAATGCATATAATTCTTTAATTCTATCTTTCAAAATAACCTTCCAAAACATACTCAGTACCGACGCAACGACAATAGCCGTTATTATAAAATGGACTTTCGGTTGATTCTATTGAACGTGAACTCACAATTAGCCAGCCAGAATTTAAATAACTATCGATATTCTCACTTATTTCCTTACAATAATCACGACAAGCTGAAGCCCATCCGAATGGAGGCCCACCATATATCCTGTCTTCACCTTCCCAATGATACTGCGGGAAGTTTCTGAGAATGATTTGTTTCTTGTAAAGTTTTTTTTCTTCTATTTTGGGCTTTTCTTCTGGAAGCTTCGCCTCTGGAGGTAATTCTGTATGAGGATAACTATATTTATCCAAGTCGTCATTTCTATAAATTCTTGATTCTGAGAAAGCAAAGCTGCTAAAAGTCACAACAAATATAAAGGAAAAAACTATGATCTTCACTTATCCCACCTTCTGTAAGAAGGTGCCTTTTTCATACGTACTCTTATTAAGAGCAATTTGCCTTTGAGGGACGCAAGTTTTTAGTGCGCTTATAAATTAACCAGATAATTCCAAAAATTATTATCGATAAATAACCGCCGATACCCCACAAGACAGCCTGCTTAACTGGAACATATTTCTTAGAATGCCTGTAAAGTAGATATCCGAAGAGGACTTTAAGGGAAACCCCTAATATCGGTAGGATATTATCCACTTAGTATCTCCTTAAGCATTAAGAAATTCGGCACATCTTGCCTTGTATATGTATCTTCTTCGGTTAGCCTTTCATGGAAAAAAGATTTCCCATTTCATGATTCAACTTGCCTTTGGGGAATGTAAATCTTGTTAAAATCCGTTTGGATAATCGCCATGCCCAAAAAATATAAGAAAATAATTAACAGCAAAACTTCGACGGCACTTCTTTTCCCCTGTGTGACTGTTTCGACACCTTTCGCATAGCACCACAGCCAGTACAAATTCACAAAAGGGATAAGCAAATACCAAGCTGGTTGTATAAAAACACCATAATGTTTATTCATTTCATTCTTAGTTTTCACAATCCATATCAAAGGATAAATGCCAAAAGTAACTATTGGTAAAAAAATAATCATCAGTGGGTGGCGATATTCCATCTCGCACCTCCCGGTGTCCTATTTACGGTGATAGGCACAGTATACCTAAGATGGAGAGGAAAATAAAAGGAAAGCCCTTGGTTGCCACAGGACCTCATTTCGCAAATTCAGTTCCTCTTTTCATCAGCAAGAAAGCCTATCCTCTTTTTAGGCTTCTCCGGGGGTTTTTAATAATTGCTTAATGGCATCAAAAACAATCTTGAATTGTAATTATATTTCTTTTCCATCTCCTCAATCTTTTGTTTCAAGTCCTTATGGGTCATGAGCATTTCACGAAGCCTCGTAAAGGTTCTCATTATCTGAATATTAACGTGTATAGCTCTTTGACTGTTCAGCACACTTGAAAGCATGGCAACGCTATTTTCAGTGAAGACATAGGGAAGTTTCCGAGTACCGCCCCAACTTGATATTCCAAAATGGAACTTCAAGTTTTTGAATTCCTCATTGGTATAATTGAGCGAGGTCTCTGTCAAGCATCGCCTTCTTATTTCTTATGACGCTTCGAACTGTTTTTTCAGTTTTACCCGATATCCAACAGGGCCTTCAGGGTTGCGTTCAGAAACACAATATCATCAGAGGCAAGAGCGCCGAGCTTTCTTAAAACCATCTTCTGCTCGATGCTTGATATGGCAGGTTTGAGAGCCGACGGTTTCAACAAGCCCGCCTCTCTCCAGTTTTTTATGAGACATTCACCGATCTCTCCGGACTTTTCAATCCGGCTGGTGACGGCCATAATGATAATATCTTGCGAAACTTCGTTATAAAGAGAAGAACTGACTACTACCGCCGGACGTTTCTTAATTGTTGTTTGATCGCTGAAGGGGAAGGGAACGAGTACGACATCCCCTCGCTTATAGACTGTCATAGACAGCGTCCGCGTCGTTGTCCCAGACCTTTTCGAATGATGCGCCGGACATTTTCTGAGCAGCTTTCACGAGGAGCATTTTCTCTCTTTTAGTCTCAAGAAACTTCATAAAATCAAAAACCTCCTCCAGAAGATTTTCCGGCAGCTTCTCTATTTCGTTCTTGATAAGTTCTCTTACCGACATGATTGACCTCCTTCCTTAATCAGATTATACTCTAACCGACACATTCATTTCACTCTTCATTTTTCATTAAAGCCGGACGCTCTTCGGCATGGCTTCCCATTTTATCTCTATCGGATATCACAATTTGTGATTTCCAAATTGTCATTTCGCCTGCTGTCAATTAAAACATAAAAACGACAGGAAAACGTTTCATGTTTGTCCCGCTGCTTACAGTGGGGCGGAAAATAAGTTCTTTTTTTACTGTGAAGTGAATTGTGAAGTGGAGATGCAAAAAGAGGGATAACACCGTATAAGTGCTATCCCTCACATTTTAAATTTTTCTAATAATGGCAAGCACTAACAAAAATCAGCGTAAACCGTTGATAGTCCTTGTTCCGAATGGCATTCAAGAGGTCGTCGGTTCGATCCCGATCAGCTCCACCAATAAAATCAATGACTTACGCTGACCGCTGTTTCCCTCTCCTGCCCAAACGTGAAAAAAACGTGAAAATTACCTTCCAGTACCTTCTCCAATATCTCCAGTGCCTTCACCTTATGTGATGGAGCAAGATGAGCATACCTCAGGGTCATTGTGAGGCTCTTGTGCCCGAGGAGTTCCTTGACTGTGGTCAGGTCAACACCTGCCATGACCAGCTGAGACGCAAAGGTATGCCGGAGATCGTGGAAATGGAAATCTCTGATGCCCGCTTTTCTGCATGCTGTCGTAAAGCTTTTCTTCATATCCTTGTAGTGCTTGCCAGTGGCTGGATCATAGAACACGTAAGGGACTTCAATTCTCCTAGTTAGACTCTGGAATAGAGCCTTCAACGTTTGATTAATCGGAATTTCCCGGCGTTCTCCGTTCTTCGTGTTGTCGAGCAGGATGAATCCATGTTTCAGGTCCACGTGCCGGTCCCATCTCAGTCCGAGGATCTCTCCACGGCGCATACCCGTGTTGATTGCTGTCATTACAATTGGTTTCAGATGGGCATCGCTTGCGTCGATCAATGCTTGGCATTCCTCCTTTGAGAGATACCGCAGTCTCCTGTTGTTTTCCGGAATCATTTTTACGTTGATATCCTGTGCGATGTGTTTGTACATCATCTTCCAGGCAACAGCCTTCGTGAACATATGCGAGATTACGGCAAGGAGGCGATTTACAGTGGCCGGCTTATTACCTTTCTTCAACCTTATAGTCTGGAAATTTTCAAGCATGTACGTAGTGAACTCATTAAGTGCCACTCCGCCAAATTCTTGCACCAGTTGTTTGATCACGTATCCTTTCCAGATTGCCGATTTCTGTCTGCCCTCAGTCCACATCTTATATTTCTCCGCAAGCTCCCTAAATGTGAAGTCCGCCAGTTTCTCCCGCGTATCGGGGAACCATTTCCCCTCTGCTATCTTCCCTTCGATGCTCTTCAGAATCCGTCTGGCCAGGTCCTTATCATCTGTTTCAGTGCTTTTACGATAGAGTTTTCCATTCGTTGTGAAGCTCATCCACCAGACATCTGAATCCTTCCGCCTGTATAGTCCCATCAACTATCCTCCTTTCTCGTCAGTTGACCATGGGATCACACAAGGCTTGAAAATACCTGTATGATTTTAACACAAGCCTTGTAGAATTAATTGACGTCACCAAGGACTTCTTTTCTTGCGACCTCAATGAGGTTCTCGACATGACTCTTTGACATTGCGGGCTTGAGAGATGCTGGATTTTGGTGTCTTTTGTGACAATAACTCTTATCGCAAGAATGTTGTGCATCGGGATAAACTGACTTTCTGCTGAGCCAGTCCATAATCTCACTCTCTTCGAACCGCACGATCCTTCGGCCAAGTTTTCTGTGTGGAATTATTTTTCTGGAAGTCCAAGAGTAGAGAGTAGACTTGGTTATTCCAAGCAACGTTGACAGTTCCTCTATGCTGAGTAACTTCTCCATTGATTGTTCTTTCAGAGCGTTTCGGGAAAGAGATTCTGATTGCCTGTAGCAATCAGTTGATAGCAGGATGCACATTTGTATCGACTTATTTTTTCACTTTGAACGGGATATTTCTCTGCAACAGAATCAGAAAGTTTATTTTCGTCTCTGCCGGGCATATATAAATGCGTCAACATCATGTTTTTCCTTTCTTACCTCTAATCCCTGAGGGCATTCCGGGGTGTTTCCCGCGGGTATTTAGTGAGAGTCATCTTTCGTATGTATTAATATTACCGGGCACGCGTCGAGTTATTGCGAGAGAATAAATTTCGAATAGAAAACTGGAGCATATTGAATTCCTTACATATAAGTATCTGAACTTCCTGATTTGCCTAAATACACAAATTAAAGCCTATAATTTCAAGTGTGGTCCCGACATAAAATAAAAAATGACGATTTCCAATTGAAGAGTGAGCCTATAGATCGATATTGTCCCTTTCTCATTGTCCAAACGAAATAATTTAATCCATAATATTGAGAACAGAACAAATTGCTGAGGTCATGAAAGAATATATTTCGCGATATTGGATCAATCTTGCATGAGACGGATTCTTCACATGGATATGGATGCATTCTTTGCCGCTGTTGAAGAACAAAGGCATCCTGAACTAATAGGCAAGCCTGTAGTAATAGGCGGTTCAGGAGATCCTACAAAGAGAGGGGTGGTATCAACCGCCTCCTATGAGGCACGAAAATATGGAATACATTCAGCCTTGCCTTTGAGAACAGCATATAATCTTTGCCCTGAAGCCGTTTTTCTTCCAGTGGATTATGAGGAGTATTCAAGGGTTTCCGGGATAATCAAGACTGCCCTCAAAGAAATATCGCCCATTATGGAAGACGTCGGTATTGACGAGGCATTCCTCGATATATCAGAGATTGACAAGCCCTCAGATGAAATCTCACAGGAGATTAAAAAGAGGATAACGGAGGAAACAGGTCTTACCTGTTCTATAGGTATAGCCTCAAACAAGCTCCTGGCAAAGATAGCTTCCGACATGCAGAAACCCGATGGACTTACAATAATTGAGGAAAAGGACATAGAGGGACGTATATGGCCATTGCCAGTCAGAAAACTCTGGGGTGTAGGACCAAAGACAGAGGCGAGTCTCAAGAATATTGGAATAAATACCATAGGAGAGCTTGCTTTAATGCCTGTTGACAGGCTGGTCGAAATTTATGGAGAATCATACGGCCATTATCTGCATGAAGCATCAAGGGGGATAGACGAAAGTCCTCTCGTGACGCATTGGGAACCAAAATCTGTAAGCAGAGAGACAACTTTTCAGACGGACACAAATAACTGGCAGACTATTGCGAAGACAATAGCCGAACTTGTAAACGAAGTGGTCGATGATATAAAGCAAAAGGGATACAAAGGCAGGACTGTGACGCTGAAGGTGCGGTTTAGTGATTTCAAGACATATACAAGGGCGAAAACACTTGATGAGACTACTGATTCAATCGAAGATATAAGGAAAGCAGCATTTGGTTGTCTTAAAAGGATTGAACTTAAGATGAAAGTTCGACTTATAGGTGTCCGCATCACTCAATTGGAAAAGTAACGTCATTTCCCTGACATTCCTGCTGATCATTCAGAAAGAAACGCGCGGCATGTTCTAATTTATTTCTTTCCAAACTAATTTCGGAACGAACCTGTCAGATAATAGGCAGTTGTGACAACACTATCTATCGGAACTGTGCATGCACTATTTCATTGCTCACAACCGGCGATCATGTCCTATCGCCCATCCAAAGAAACAGCTTCAAGACCTGGCAAGAGGCTTTCAATTCTCCCCTTAACACGCATTCGAGAGCAACATCATCCGACAGTATATATCGGTTAAGCTTCAATCTTCTGTTGTGTGAGAGAGCGTAGTGCAATTTTGCAGAAGTTGTGCAATTGGAGATTGAAGCGTGAAGGACGATGCCGCTACGCGGCCTATGGTTTTTCAAACCACCAGCTGTATTTATTGCCCACCCTGCCAGATAGCAGTTTCATATGGCGGAAGCACCTTGAAGGCGCTTTTCCCCGTCCGAGGAACATATTGATTGTCTCGATGGCGTCGATTGCATTGTAGATACGCCCAAACACGGGATTTTAGGCAATAGGAGAGCGGTGCGATAAATTATGAGTTTTTCGCATGTATCTGAAGCAATACTGTTTGTGAGGTAAAGGAACTTCATGATTTTGGAGGACCATTACACCTTAAAGGGTTCAAAACCTCGACTGTGACCATCCTGCCTTTCTTGCAGAGAGGACACTTGGTAACATCGACACCGGAGACCCTGAGTAAGAGTTCCTGCCACGTTTCTGGTGCGTCTTTGTCTTTTGTCTCGATCTTATCTTCGCCGAGAAGTTTACGGCACAAAGTGATATGATCCTTACGGTTTCTATTTGCCAACAGGCCGTAATAGCGGATCTTTACGAACCTATCAGGCAAAACGTGGAGGAGGAACCTTCTGATGAACTCGCATGCATCAACGGTCATTGTCTTAACTCTGTCGTTGTCGGCATAGTCTCGCCAGAGAAAAGACACCTTGCCGCCATCGATTTTGAGAATACGGTTATTACTGATCGCTATTCTGTGGGTATATCTGCTGAGGTACTCAAAGACCCCTTTGGCTCCGTTAAACGGAGGCTTACAATAGACAACCCACTTCTTATGATAAAGGTGTACCCTGAGCTTTTCGAAAGCGTGACGCTCCCTAAGATGACCTATAACGCCGGGGAAGACGAGTTCGCCGGATTCGTAACTGCTTTTCAGGTATGCTCGAAACTTCTCCTTGAAAAGTTCCGACATAACGCTTACGGAAATGAAGAACTTCTTTCTCGACGAGACCCAGCGGCTTCCGTCATGGGATAGCCCACCGCCGGGGACCACACAATGGATATGGGGATGGTCCATAAGATTCTGTCCCCAGGTGTGCAGTATTCCCATAAAGCCAATGCGTGCGCCAAGATGCTTCGGATCGTTTCCAAGTTTGACAAGCATTTCCGAGACAGAGCGGAAGAGTATATCGTACATGACTTTCTGATTGCTTAAGACGAGCGGCCTTAATTCCGCCGGGATGGTGAAGACGACATGAAAGTATCGTATGGGGAGGAGATCTTCAGCTCTGGCCTCGATCCATTTCTCTTTTTTTAGAAACTGGCATTCGGGACAGGAGTTGTAAGAGATCTCTATATGTCCACAGTTATCACACTTATCTTTATGCCCCCAAGTGCAGAGGTTCTGCAGTCCTCTATGGCGCCCATAACTCGCCGCTGACAACGGGGCAACTGATGGGATTTTCTGTACTCAGGGCCGTATTGACGGAATATATCCGCCACCTCGGCGCAGCCAGATGCACGCATCGGGGTTCCGAATGCTATAAGGTCAGCTTAAGTTTGTCGAGGGGGCTTGTTACTTGCGAGAGGTTCAACTTACTGACATGAAGATAAACGGTCGTTGTTGTCGGAGACCTGTGGCCCAGAAGTAATTGAACGTGGTGAAGGCTCGTTCCTGCCTCAATCAAGTGAGTGGCAAAGGCATGCCTCAAACTGTGTACACTTGCCGGCTTCGTTATTCCAGCGCGCTTCTTAGCCTTTTGGAAGATCTGAGTTATCGAACTTATGGTGATATGAGTGTCTTTCTTCGTGCCTTCGAATAACCATTCCTTCGGACGGTATTTCCTCCAGTATTGCCTTAAGCACTCCAGGGCGGTCTGGGACAAGATCGTGTAGCGGTCCTTGTTCCTTTTCCCCTGCTCCACTCTCACCATCATGCGTTTGCTGTCGATATCGGTCACTTTCAGACGTGAAGCTTCGCTTATTCTCAATCCCGCCGAATATGTGATCATCAGAATAGCCTTATGTTTGATGTTCTCAGTGACTGAAAAGAGAGCTTCCACTTCGGACAGGTCCAAAACAATGGGGAGTGTCTTTTTGCGTTTAGGATACTGGATATTTGCTACAACTTCCTCGCGTTTCAGGGTCGTTCTGTAAAAGAATTTCAGGCCGGCTACGTAAAACCTGAATGTCCCTTGTGATAGATTCCTGTCATTCAGCAAATAGAGCAGATACTCTCGTAACTCCTCTTCTCCGAGGTTTTCAGGTGCCTTGTCGAAATACTTAACAAAATTCTCTACCTCCCTAAGATAGATCTTCTGCGTCTTCGCGGTGATGCCCCTCAGTTGAAGGTCCTCTTGCATCTGATCTGTTAACTTTTCCATCGCACAATCTCCTTTGAAACAGATGATCCGCCGGCTCATGTCGGCGGTACAACTAAAGGAGATTGTAAAAAGATTATGCCATGTCAAAAAAGTGAGGACATGATTAACCCTGGGATAGGCAATTCGAAAGAATTATTATCGTATAGCTTGGTGGTGTGCTCTACCGCGTAGCGGTTTCGTTCTTCATCGGTAAATAATCAACCCAGGACCAGATTAGTGTTGCTACTTGCACCCTAATCCTCACTTTTGATAAGCAGTATTGTTAATGATTACCAGTTGAAACTATGCAAGAAAGGGACAGATAGTATTTATAAATAGGCACTATTTGGTATTTTTAAATAGTTGTTTGTATCCGTTCAGAATAGCTTTTATTCTTATGCATTAACAGGATTTATTGGGTTGCAACTAACCTAAGAAATGTTTAAACTTTTTAAACAAGCTGAATCGGATTAGGAGGAACAATGCCCGAAAAATTAGATGTGAACGAACTCTACAGATTTTGCGATCTGGAATATTTACCTTTAATACGACAAATGACCTACGTGACTTGAAGGAGACGATAGGCCAGGAAAGGGCTCTTCATTCACTCGATTTCGGTCTGAGTCTCGACAGTACGGGGTTTAATATATTTATTCTCGGGGAGCACGGCACCGGCAAAATGACCACGGTAAGGTCGTTCCTATCTCAAAAGGCCATGAACGAACCGGTGCCGAAGGATTGGTGCTATGTCTACAATTTTAGGGACCCTGATGTGCCCCTGGCTGTCTCTCTCGATCCCGGTAAAGCAGCCGTATTTCAGAAAGATATGGATGAAGTCATAAAGATACTCAGGATTGAGATTCCAAAGGTTTTCGATTCAAAGGAATATGAAAGGCAGCGGAACAGGATAATAGAGGAGGCCCAGCAGAAAGAGAAGGAGACTTTTGCGAGCCTCGAAGAAGAGGCCCAGCAGAAAGGGTTTTCGGTGCGCAAGACCGTCAGCGGGTTGATGATCACACCTGTCAAGAAGACGGGCGAACCGCTGACGGAAGACGATTTCGAGGCCCTCGATGAAAAGACGAGGAAGAAGATTGAGGAGATGGGAAAGGCGCTTCAGGAAAAACTTAATGATGTTGTGCGCATGGTCCGCGAAAGTGAAAAGGCGGTCAAGGAGGCGATCGCAAAACTCGAGAAAGACGCCGCCCTTTCCGCGGTGGGGCATCTCATAGCCGACCTGAAGCACAAATACGAAGATCACGAGAAGATCACCGCATATCTTGATGAGGCCAAAGAGGACATCCTCGAACATCTTGAAGATTTTAAGGTACAGGAGGAGCAGGCCCCTCAGCTGGCTTTTATGAAACTCCCCAGGACAGAGCCGACATTCACGAGATATACCATTAATGTCATGGTGAATAATGATAGGTGCAAAGGCGCGCCCTGTATCTTCGAAAGCAACCCGACTTATTACAACCTCTTCGGAAGGATTGAACACAAGATACAGTACGGTATTGCGGTTACGGATTTTTC
This sequence comes from Thermodesulfovibrionales bacterium, assembly GCA_963716185.1. Classification (GTDB taxonomy): domain Bacteria; phylum Nitrospirota; class Thermodesulfovibrionia; order Thermodesulfovibrionales; family SM23-35; genus CAVZMO01. The sequence goes on along the minus strand of OY970295.1, from coordinate 421,197 downwards.
GATGATAAAGGCCGGCTCCCTGCACAAGGCAAACGGCGGTTATATAGTGATCAATGCGCTTGATCTATTAAGGAACATCTTTGCCTATGATGCGCTGAAACGCGCTGTCAGGGACAAGGAGGCTAAGATCGAGGATGTGTGGGAACAGTACCGGTTAATGTCGACAACGACCCTCAAGCCGGAGGCCATTCCGCTGGATATTAAGGTGATCCTCGTTGGGAACCCTTATCTCTATTATCTTCTCTATAACCTCGATGAAGAATACAGGGAGCTTTTCAAGGTAAAGGCGGATTTCGACAGCAGGATGAACAGAACGGATGAGAATGTCCAGAAATATGCGACCTTTGTCGCCGCTCTTTGCAGAGAAGAAAAGCTTTTACCCTTTGACCGCACCGGCGTTGCCAAGGTAATAGAGGTAAGTTCAAGGCTGGCGGAGCACCAGGGCAAGCTGTCTGCCAGGTTCAATGATATCGCTGATATCCTTAGGGAAGCGAGTTACTGGTCGTCAAAATCAGGCAGTGATATCGTAGGCGGAGAGCATGTGCAAAAGGCGATAGACGAGAAGGTATACAGGACGAACAGGATCGAGGAGCGCCTGAGAGAAATGATCCTGGAAGGGACTATAATCGTTGAGACGGCGGGTGAAAAGGTGGGACAGATAAACGGCCTTGCTGTTCTTGACCTCGGGGACTACAGTTTCGGAAAACCTTCGAGGATTACGGCGAGGACGTATACCGGAAAGGCCGGTGTTGTAAATATAGAGAGAGAGACCAAGATGAGCGGCAAGATACACGAAAAGGCCATGCTGATAATCTCGCACTACCTCGGAAGCAGATATGCTACAAAAAAACCGATCAGCCTCTCCGCGTCGATCACGTTCGAGCAGCTTTATGATATGGTTGAGGGCGACAGCGCGACCTGTGCCGAGCTTTATGCGCTTCTGAGCAGTATCGCAAACGTACCGCTGAAACAGAGTATCGCTGTTACGGGTTCCATGGACCAGAACGGAGACGTGCAGCCCATAGGCGGGGTCAATGAAAAGATAGAGGGCTTTTTCGACTTGTGCAGGATAACCGGCCTTGACGGGAGCCACGGAGTGATCATACCGGCAAGGAATATTAAACATCTGATGCTGAAAAGGGATGTAGTCGAAGCGGTTAGAGAGGGGAAGTTCTTTATTTATCCTATCAGCAAGGCTGATGAAGGATTAGAGATTATGACCGGCATGCAGGTCGGCGCCATCGGGGAAGACGGGACATATCCCGAAGGCACTATTAATTACCTCGTTGTAAAACGTCTCACGGAGATATCAGAGGCCTTTGAGAAGAAAAAGGAAAAAGAAAAGGAAGAAGAAGAAGAGGAAGAGAAGAAGGAACAAGAAAAGAATAAATGAAAAAGGCGGTACTCGCAAAGGCTCTTGTGGATGCCCATAAAAGGGGAGTCCATACTGAAATCATTCTTGATAAAAGCAACAGATCCCCAAAATATTCTGCTGAAGATTTTACGCACAATATGGGTATCTCTACCTACATTGATGCTGAACACGCCATAGCTCATAACAAGATTATGATTATTGACAAGGAGACTGTAATCACGGGCAGTTTCAATTTTGCAAGGGCTGCCGAGGAAAGGAATGCCGAGAATTTATTAATTTTGAAAAAAAAGGAACTTGCAAAAGTATACATTGATAATTGGAATAAGCATAAGGGACATTCACAGGAATATAAGGGGAGGCAATAGTATAGGTGCTTATGATTGCCAAGGAAATTTCAAATGTCGTGTTATCAAAAAGGGCTTTAGAAACCATTGTTAAAGCAGCCAAAGATGGATATCTGAAACCATACAAACAAGAAAGACTTGGGATTTTGCTTGGTCGCTTGAAAAAGGACACAATTTTTGTAAGCAACGCCTTTTTGCAAAGGGGAGGTAAATACACAAGGACATCCGCACTGGTACTTGGATCGCAAATTGACAGACATATCAAAAAGATGGTATCGAAATATTGTCTTAGATTTCTTGGAAGCTTTCATACTCACAATGAGGTAGCAAAAACTATATCCTCTGCATTATCAAAGGATGATAGAAATCCAATTTCTGATAAATACCCACCCCTTATTGAAATAATTGCGTCTATTAGGGTGAGTGACAACCCTTTGCGTCAGTCCAAATATTACTGTCAGGTCAAGTATGGTAGGTATAGAATTAGGATAACAGCTTACTTCTTTGGAAGCTGTTTTCCAATCATACCTGTTAGCATTGCTAAGTGACGTGAACCTCCTGTGCGATCTTCTTTCCCACCTTAACTGTGATTGCCACTAATTGACCTGTCAGACAATGTTGTCAGTTGAAAATTTGACTACCTTCATCAACCTCGCTACATGATCAATCATGATCGGGTGCGCTTGATGTCGCTGGCACATGGAGGCATATTAAAAAGGACGGAACTTTAATCTATGTAGAAATCATTTCTCACACGCTGACTTTTGCAGGGAGGAGGGCTGAAATAGTCCTGGCATTTGATGTCACCGAGAGAAAGCAGATGGAAAAAGAACTGAGTGAGTATAAGCAGAAATATGGTGAACCGTATTTCTTCTGATAACGATGATTTTACTGGTGATGGTTTAGCCTGAAGATTGGTACTTGTTAATCAAGCCTTTATGAAAGACTACCTACTATAACCTCTTGATACAATTTGCTTTTTCATAATAGAAATTAATAGAATTCATAAAATGTTCATAATAAAAAAAGCAAAGAAAGAAATCAAACAAAAGCAGAATTTGAAAGTGTAGTTACCGTTATTCAACCTGCCAAAAGACATTTCAATTTGGTCAAGTTATCTCTTTAAACTTCAGGACCACAATCTTTAAGACTTAATCAAATTTCTGTAGACCAACCAGAGATTTGTCAGGCAATCTCTTCACCCATATAACCTTTGTCTTGATGCTGGAATCTCCAACAGAGAGATCAAGAGCGTTACCCACCGCAACTGATGATTTACCGAAAATCTTAACAGACAGCCCTTCTTCAGATAAGTCAACTGTAGTTGCTTTAAAATGTTGATCCCCATGGTAAAAATCAAAGGGTATTTCCTTTTTTATGCGATGTTTTCGTCTCCGGTCGGGAGTATGTGCAATTAGTTCTCTATCGGGAATTGCAAGATAAAAAGTCGAACCTTTTCCCGGCGCTGACTCCACCCAGATTCGCCCGCCATGGCGTTCAATAATTCTCTTGCAGATTGCCAACCCTATTCCTGTCCCCGGATATTCTTCTCTTGTGTGTAAGCGCTGAAAAACGACAAATATCCTTTCGGCCTGCTCGGGATCTATACCGATACCATTATCCCTTACTGAAAAGACCCACTCATTATCTTTTCGTTCAGCCGAAACGTGAACTCTCAGAGTTTCTTTACCGTGGAACTTCAGTGCATTACCTATGAGGTTCTGAAATAAACTACTGATTTGTGAGACATCGGCCATTACAGTCGGAAGCTGATCATGTGTGACAACCGCATTGATTTCTTCAATGGTTGTCTTTAGATTTAAGACAGTCTTGTCTACGGCCACAGAAAAATCGATAGGCTTCAAATTAATGCCTTTCGTTCCCACTTTTGAATATTCCAATAGGTCCTTGATCAGTTCCTGCATCCTTTGGACCCCGTCAACAGTACGATGAATGAAGTCCTCAGCTTTTTCATCCAGTTTACCTTTATATCGCTTATCCAAAAGCTTTACAAAGCCTTCAATTACTCGCAAAGGCTCTTGCAGATCATGAGAGGCTGCATAGTACTACAGCGAAGTTTGCTATAGACAAACAAAATGGAAATCTGTAATATAGATTGCATAAAGGCGCGTGAAGGAGAGGCTGCCTATTTTGCCGGGATAAAACACACTTTTCGGCAGCGTAGGATTCTTACGCCTGTAGCGAGTAATGCGATCATGATACGAAGAAATATTGAATCAGAAAAAGATTTGCGCACTGTGCAAAAGCCTGGTGAAATCGATTCATCGCCAATCCGCGGTGCAGTACATGAGTTGCCGGCGGTTACCTTGCAGATAGCGAATCAAACGAATCTGGAGATTGTGTGGGATCAGCTGGTACGCCAGCATCATTATCTGGGTTATCAAAGGCTTTTAGGACATCGCCTGAAATATCTCGCGTTCATACAGGGCCAGCCCGTAGCAGCCTTATCCTTTAGCGCACCGGCATTGAAACTGCGAGTGCGGGACCACTATATCGGCTGGTCGGCTGAGCAGCGAAAAACAAATCTCTGCAGGATCGCCAATAACAGTCGGTTTCTGATACCTGCCTGGGTGGAAGTGAAGAATCTCGCCTCCCATGTGCTTGCCCTGACTCTTGCCCGACTCACTCGTGATTGGGAAGAGCGGTTTGGGACACGCTTATGGCTGGTGGAAACCTTTGTTGATCCGGCCCGATTCAAAGGGACGAGTTACCGGGCGGCGAATTGGAAATTTATCGGCCAGACCTTCGGCAGCGGCAAACAGGGGAAAGGCTATGTATATCACGGATGCATCAAGGAGGTATATGTTTATGAGTTAGAGCCCCACTTCCGGGAAGAAATCGGATGCGAAAAGAAAACTTACAGCCTCTTTCACCGACCTTCACCAACCCTACATAAAGTGGAGGCGCTGCATATGATATTACGACATGCCGGATGGAATCCCGATATTGTTCCTTGTATGAAGCTTACCGAAGCGGATGTAAAGTTGACAGCAGAGGAACTCGTGCAGTTTCACGATCAATTTCACGGTTGTTTTGGCCGGAAAGAACAAAGACGCCTGAGTTTGGCATACATATCAGGACTTTTGAGCAACAAAGAAACCAAATCCATAGAGCCCATAGCCCTTGAGTTTCTGGATCAAACCTCCGTTCGGCCTCTGCAGCAGTTTATGAAAGGCCAGCGGTGGGATCATGAGGCGATGGAGATGCGCCATCAGACGTTGCTATCGCAATCTATCTGTTCACCTGAGGGCATGGTCACCGTCGATAGCAGCGAGTTTGCCAAAAAGGGGAAAGAGTCAGTCGGAGTTGCCCGCCAGTATTGCGGCGCTCTTGGCAAGGTGGATAACTGCCAATCTGGTGTCTTTGTGGGCTACTCCAGCGAGAAGGGCTACGGTCTGTTGACCGGCAGGCTGTATATGCCGGAGAGCTGGTTTAGCAAAGAGCAGGAAGATCGATGCAAGTTTAACCTGGTACCTGAAGATATTGCCTTTCAGACAAAACCGCAAATCGCCAGTGATCTCATTGATAAAATCGATAAGACGAATTTATTCCCCGCCAAGTGGATCGGCTGTGACGCCACCTTCGGGTCCGACTGGGAATTTCTTGAATCATTGCCGCAGGGGAAATATTATTTTGCCGGTATTAGATCGAACGCCCAGGTCTTTCTTCATAAACCTACCGTGGGTCTGCCGCCCTATCAAGGACACGGCCCCCGGCCCAGCAAACCAATCCTCATAAAGGGAAAGACGCATACGGTCGGTGAAATCGCCAAGTCCAAAAGGCGTATCTGGTCCAAGGTGGTTCTTGCTGAAGGGGCGAAAGGACCCATCCTGGCCGATGTCGCCTGCCTCAGAGTCTATCCGTCCCGCGACGGACTGCCTCAGAAGGACTCTGTCTGGCTTATTTTAAGACGCACCACAGACGGACAGATCAAATATGCCTTCTCAAATGCTCCTAAAGACACTCCTCTTTCGGAGTTGTACAAAGCGGCCACAATGCGCTGGCCAATAGAGCAATGCTTTCAGGATGGAAAGAGCCAAGTCGGCATGGATCAATATGAGCACCGTTCCTGGCCAGCATGGCATCGCCATATGATATATGTCTTCCTTGCGCTGCACTTCCTGTTCCGGTTGCGGATTCAGTTTAAAAAAAACTCCGGCCCTGACACTGCCGCAAGCGCAGATACTCCTTGCGGCAGTGTTGCCGCGCAGAACTCTCACAATCAAACATGCACTTGAAATTGTTAGATATCATACGAGGAGAAACGATGTCGCCTATCGCTCACATAGAAAAAGAATCCTGGCTGCGATTGCCGATGGTTAGAAAAAACTTCGCTGTAGTAATAGGCAAACTGCTGCAAATCAGCATTGGAACGTGCCAGCTCATCTGACATGGACTTTAATTCCTCCTCTGAATGTTTGCGGTCTGAGATATCTTCGATCAGTCCATCATACCGTATCAATGTCCCTTCGTCATTATAGTACGGAGCTATGGTGTTGCGAATCCAAATTACTGCACCGTCACGACGGATTATTCGATGTTCGATGGAAGGAACCTTGTGACCTACAATGATCTCTTTGATTGTGTTTTCAACCATAATCTTATCGTCCGGGTAGATAATCGAGTACCATAAATGAGGATGAGATTTATACTCATCCGGGTTATAACCGGTTATTGGCAGGCATCCTGCGCTGTGCTCGGTATAAATTGCATTTCCTTTGCTGATCTGAACTGAATAAGTATAGGCGGTTACTGCTTCGACCATCCGCTTGTAACGTTCCTCACTTTGTTCAAACGCATTTTGCATCCTCTCGCGAATTTGTATTTCAGCTTTCAATTTATCGTTTACGCTTTGAAGTTCAACATTGTACCGTTTCAATTCATCTGTCAATTGCTGTAATCTCTGTTCTGCTTTTTTGCGCTCTGTAATATCACGGTTACTGCTACGTCTTCCAAGAAAGCTTCCATCTTTCCCATAAACGGGTTGACAGTAATGGCTAACCCAGCGCATCTGACCGGAGAGAGTAATGATGCGAAAGTCCATGTGGTGTATCTCAACACTACCACTCATTACTTCACCAACATGTTTTCGCACTAACTCACGGTCGTCAGGATGTGTAATCTTTATAACCAGCTCGGAATCCAAGAATTCGTCCCTGCGATAGCCGGTAATCCACTCGCATGAAGGAGAAACATAAATGAATTTGCCTGATGGGTCCAACCAGTCCTCCCAGTCATAGGTAAAGTCTGCCACCAGACGATATTTTTCCTCACTCATCTGCAGTGCTTCTTCCGCACGCTTACGCTCGGCGATTTCCAGTTGAAGTTCTTTATTGGTCTTTTTAAGTTCAGATGTGCGATCTACTATTAGTTCTTCAAGATGCTCGTGTTGTTTCTCAAGTTCTTTCTCTGCCCTCCTGCGGTTAACGATCTCTCCGATCATCCGCGCAGAAGCAAGCAACTGATTCTTGGCTAACTCGATTATAAAAAAGGGACGGGTCTCATATGAAGAGGAATGCATGCGCAGTTCTTCTACGCTTACCTCATAGTGTAAAGCTATTTCCTTTAGTTTTTCAATATCTTTGGGAGGATCACCATAGCCGAAATTAATACTTCCAATAATTTCGCTACCGGCAAAGATTGGCACAGCATAAAGATGTATGCCTCCTCTGCATTCAATATCAACTGGCTTGCCAGTTTCAATTGAAATCCTGGAGGCTTCGTTCCAGCAGGACTCGTGGCAGTGCCATAATCCACTTTCCAGTGCTTCCCGATTATCGGCGGTTTTACATCGTTTGCGTGAAGAATAATCAAGGAATCTACACCACCCTGAAGAAAAAATGCCTAAAGCATAGTCGCCATTTTTCTCATAGATTGCCGAAGAGGTTTCAAGGAGATTGAGATAGTCGCTGACGATATCTGAGAGAACTTCTTCTCCAACTGAGTCCAATATCAGCCTCGTCGTATTAAGCTTGGAAAGGTTACCATATGGCTGTTCATAAACTTGTCTTACCTTGGAACTATCTACAGTTGGTTTTTTCTTCAGTAACCACTCTATGCGCCGTAGTGCCTCTTCTGCCTTTTTACGCTCAAGATGTTCCTCCGCTTCCTCCAGAGCCCTACGTATTGCGGGTCCAAGCCGTGATAAGCGCTGTTTAAGAACATAGTCCGTTGCTCCGCTCTGGAGTGTTTCGATTGCACGCTCTTCGCCCATTACTCCCGAGACGAATATAAAGGGTACGTCAGGAGTCTTCTCCCGGGCTATAGCGAGTGCTGAAAGGCCGTCAAACGAAGGAAGTTTGTAATCTGCGAGGATGATGTCGAATCCACCTTTGTCGAGGGCTGCAACGAAATCGGCCTGAGTTTCGACATGAGTTATATCACAAGTAAAACCCTCCTCTTCAAGCTTAGCCTGCACAAGCTCAACATCATTCTTGTCATCTTCGAGGTAAAGGATGCGGAATGATGATTTCATGACTTTTGCGAAATTGATACTTTTCATTTACCGCGTTATGCTGTAGTTTGAGCTTGGCATGGTTCTATGATTATACAGGTAAAAATTCTAATAGTGAAAACTCAATATTGATACCTAACAAGCATATTTTTTTCTTTACTGCAAAGTATCCGGCGACGGCTATTATTTTTATTCCTAATATTGAGTGTTAATCGTCAATCACCCGATTTCCGACAAAATCTCGTTGATCATTTCAATTTGTACCTCAATATTATATTTACTCTTCAGTTCACACCGGATACTCTCTTCGCAAAATATCCCCGTGGCCTTTATATTTTTAATGAGGTTTGTCAGGTCTTCCCATACGTGCCATGGGAATATCACCCATCGCCATTGAGTTATTTTTCTTACATAGTAGTCGGGCAGAAAATCCGAACTAATTTTGTGTATAAGCACGGCAGTTCTTATTTCTTTCGGCTTAAATTTTTTTAGATGCTCAAGGGAGACACTCAGGGTATCTCCGGTATCTGTTATATCATCTACAAGTAAAACCCATTTATCTTTTATGTCCACATAGAGGGGAAATTTGATAATTGCTTTTTCAGTTGGGGCAGCAACGATCCCCCAGTGCTCCACTTTGATGGTGGTCAAATCCTTAATGTGAAGGAAGTCACACACAAGCCTCGCCGGAACAAGCCCTCCTCTGCATATTGCCACGACTATATTAGGATCATATCCTGAAGTTTTGATTAAACCCGATAGTGTCTTGGAATCCCTGGCGACTCTTTTCCAAGAGGGCATGTCACATTTAAATCGCCCCTTTGTAGGTAAAAGCACTTATCACCTCATCAAAAATAAGGAGTCAGATAACCCCCTGAAATAGATATTATTACGCTGGCAAAGATAAAAGGATCAGGCTTGATTTTTTCTCCATCCTCAGTAATTCCGACTCCTTCAGCATAATTAGTCATCTCGATTTAATCTCATCAGTAATTGTTGCTGCCACTTCTGACAGACAGCGGTTGTCAACTTTCAATCCTGCGCACTAATAAGATACTTTTTGAACCATTCCGCGGCCAGGCGCGCTGCTTCTTCCAATGTTCCAGGTTCTTCAAAGAGATGTGTGGCGCCCGGTATTATCTTCAGTTGCTTTTCAGCCTTTACCATGTCATATGCCTTTTGGTTAAGCTCTAAAACTACGTGGTCTTCCTCTCCTACAATGAGTATCGTAGGAGCGATGACTTTTCCAAGAGCATTCCCTGCAAGGTCCGGCCTTCCGCCTCTCGATACTATGGCCTTGATCTCTTTGCCGAAGTCTGTGGCTGCAACTATCGCAACTGCGGTTCCGGTACTGGCGCCGAAATAGCCCAGCTTCAGCTTTGCCGTCTCGGGCTGTTCCCTGACCCACAGCGTAGCGGCCTTCAGTCGCCCTGTGAGCAGAGGGATATCGAAGCGGTTTTCGTAGACCTCATCCTCCTGTGCGGTCAAGAGATCAAAAAGCAGAGTTCCCATGCCTGCCTTTTGCACAACCCCGGCAACGAACCTGTTTCTCGGACTCAGCCGGCTACTGGCGCTGCCGTGAGCGAATATTACTAACGATGATGAATCCTTTGGAATTCTGAGAATGCCCTCAAGTTCCACAGAATCAGTTGCAATCTTTACCTTTTTTTCTTCAGCCACTTTTATCCCTCCCTCAAGGGCACCGATTCCTTCAGAATCTCTGACACTTCCTCATCAGTGACCTGGGTAAAATCCCGATAGTAGTTGCCGACTGCTATGAAATCTGATGGCATGTGGAGGCAGATGAATTCGTCTGCCATTGCACTAAGCTCATCGGCAGTCTCGATCGGTGAAACAGGAACGGCTACTATCAGCTTCTCTATCTTCTCCTCTCTCAATGTGGCGATCGCAGCTTTCATTGTGGCCCCGGTGGCTATGCCATCATCGACCAGGATGATCTTTTTCCCCTACACCTCTTTAAATCCAAGCCGCCTTCCGCCCCTATACAATCTTATCCTGCGATCTATTTCCTTTTTCTGCGCGGATATTTCATCTTCGATGTGCTTCTTTGTTACCCCTCCATCGGTGATAATGCGCTTGTTCAACACCACAGCGCCCGTCTCGGATACCGCGCCTATGGCAAGCTCCTCTTGGAATGGAAACCCTATTTTCCTTACTATAAGGACATCAAGAGGCGCTCCTGTGGCGCGGGCAATTTCGAGCCCTGTGACTGCCCCGCGCCGTGGCAGCGCTAGAATAAGCACATCCTTGCAGCTCTTGTAATGTTTCAGCTTCTCCGCGAGCTGGAGCCCTGCATCCCTTCTATCAGTGAACATATCAACTCCAAGCCGGATAAAAAAGACCCGACAAAATAATTCTATCACTACTTCTTGATGTTGGCGAGTTCATGATGGAATTATAGAAATGATTTCGCCATTAAATCTTAGTGTTGATGCATAAGAGAGATAATTTGCCGGAAATAGTAAAATGGGAATATGGAAAAAGAGGCGTACTTATATAAAAACGTTAAGGAAGACAAGGTCGAATGCTCTACCTGTCAGAGAAGATGTATTATCAGTGAAGGCAAAAGGGGCTGGTGTTATACGAGAGTAAACAGGGGAGGTAAGCTCTACAGTCTCATTTATGGTGAGGTGTCATCACTTTCAATAAACCCCATAGAAAAGAAGCCGGTCTTCCATTTTTATCCTGGATCAAGGTGGCTTTCTCTCGGGAGCCTGGGGTGCAACTTCAGATGCCCCGGCTGTCAGAACTGGGAGATAGCGCATTGGAAAGAAGGGGCAATGTCTTCAGAATATCTCTCCCCTGAGGAATCGGTAACCAAGGCAAAGGCGGCGGGATGTGCCGGCATATCGTGGACATTCAATGAGCCGACCCTCTGGTTTGAATATACGCTATGCAACATGGTGGATAAGACAGGCAATAACAAGAGCGTTAATTGATCGGACAAAGACTATCAGAGTTCCTGTGCATATGGTGGAATTTTACAACAAGGTTAGCAAAGCGGCCAGAGAATTGACGCAACAGCTTGGAAGAGAACCGAGCAGAGAAGAAATTGCCAAGAGACTGGGAGTGTCAACTGTAAAAGTCGAAGAAGCATTAAAGGCAATGCAGGACCCGATTGCTCTTCAAACTCCCGTAGGAGACGAGGATGCAAAACTCGAGGATTTTATTAGTGACAAAGATAGTCCCTCTCCATACTTTGATACAGAAAGAAACTATATCACCCAGCAGATACTACGTGTTCTTGATACTCTAACTCCCAGGGAAGCGGAGGTTATAAGAATGAGATTTGGTATAGGATTTGATAAAGACTATACTCTCGAGGAAGTAGGAAGACACCTTTCTGTTACACGTGAAAGGGTGAGGCAAATAGAGTCAAAAGCGCTGAGAAAACTTAAACATACAAATAGACGCAGAGAATTGAAGATCTTAATCGGTTAAATTTTTATATAAATTTAAAAAATAAGACTCGTCAAAATAGAAATCGCACCTCATGAGGAAGAAAATACAAGAAAAAGCTTGTTTAAAAAGAGGCTTGATTTTTAAATGTGAATAGCGATGTATATCTTATAATGAGCAGATATAAAGAGTTTTAAGAAGCGCAAGAGTAGAGTTCATGGTACTGGGTATTTTGAGCCTATAAGGGAATATGGGTGGTGTAAAAATGGCTACGAAGACCATAAAACTGGAAATTCCTTTTCAAAAATTTCTGTCCATCATTGATCAGCTCGAACCTGATGAAAACTGGTTCTGAAAAAGAGACTTGAAAAACAAAAAGTCGCTACATGGCAGAAAAGGTTCGAAAAGGCTTTAGATCAGCTCGGCAAGAAAAATGTTGGTTTTCAGAGAAGGAAGTTGTTGAAGACGTAAAGAAGGCGATTGCCGAGGTGCGCGTCAGTGCCAAAAAATAAGAGCGTCATCGATGCTATTGATTCGCAGAAATCATCTCTTTTTCAACGCTCTTCGCAATCAAATAACGGATATAAGCGTTATATGAGATCCCTCGTTTCCTGGCCAGCATCTTGATCTTTTTCAAGACAAGTGGGTCAAATTTCAGTGTGACCGGGGTAAGTTTTGGTCTTTTGAAAATGTCTTTACCTTCTTCGAGGTCATCCCAATAATCGGCGATCGAATGTTTTTCCCAGAATTTTGTCTCCTCATCCTGTGTCTTAAATTCAGGTAGTTTTTTCATGGTCATTTGCCCCTTTTTCTATAAAGCTTTCTTGCTTTTTCATCCATATCCATTGAAGTGATGACCCTTGCGATACCCTTGCCCTTCAAAATATAGACGGTAAAGAGATATCTGCCTGAGACTGTGTAACCGAGCATATATCGTGTCCCTTGACGACCTTTTTTTATCCAGGGTTCGTCGTCAAATGCTACGTCCTCAATCTCATCCGGCAATACATTATGTCTTAAGATATGTTCGATATTGTTCTCATCCCATTCAAATTCTGTTATCTCCATATGCTTTATATTAAATAAAAAAATATTGCTATTGTCAATATCATTTTTGTGACCCGGCAGTGAAGACAGGTCAGGGACTTGTTGCATTGAGCAATGCGACCTGGAGAGCGGTCGTTGAATGGATACTGAGGAATCTCGGCGGTAAAGCGAATCTCAGCGAAATATATTCTGCCGTTGATGAAAGAGCACAGGAGCAGATAAACGCGAATCCTGATTGGCAGGCCAAAGTCCGTCAGGTTCTCCAGAAACATGCCTCAAACGCCGAGTGGGTAGTGTGGCGCTCAGAGAAGCTGCTTGATCATCATGATCATGTAGACATACTTCCTTCTTTCAATCTTTTAAACATTTCTTTCAATCAATAAATAGAAGTTATCCAGTCTTAAATACATAGTCTTTTAATCCAGGATCCTGTCAGTAACAGTGATGAAGCTATGCGATAGGCTTAGACAAGGCAAATCAACAAATCAAAAAGGAGACAACAAGTTGAAAAGAGAAGGCTTAATAAGAATCGCAGAAGGAAAATCGAAGTACGGAGATATTTCGATCTATGTGCGCGAGAAACTTTACACTCCCTATATCTTTGTGTTCCATCCCGAAGCCGAGAAACCTCTCCACGATAATAAAGATTTCGCAGATGGTGTTATACGGGTCCTCATAAAAAAAGGGAAATTGCAGGAGTCCGGCACATATCTGCTCATACGTGCTGACCTTGGAATGCAGAACACCGACTGTGCTTTATACGGGACTCTTGCTCGCAATGGAAAAGACATTATCAAGAAATTTTCAATTGCTCACGGCGCTGTTGACCTTTCCTCCCCGGAAGCTGGTTTGAAGCCGAAGAAATCGGAAACTCGACGGTAATATCCAATCAGGCGCAGGCATTAGAAGCCAATCCATCAGAAAGAAGGATATACCTGAGTGTATGAGAAACGAGGTCTCCATTGACTCACCATGCCTCAGACAGGAGTATCCTCGGTGTAAGTTAGTGTCGCCGGGAAAAACAATACTGACTAAAGCGAATTAAACAGGAGGAAAGAATGTCTGACACTATGTCGGATAAAGAAAGAATTCTCGAACGGCTTACTGTGTTTGATGTTTATGGACACCCAAAGCAGGTCGGCAAAGATTTTGTCATGAAGTGCCCATTCCATGAAGAAAAAACGGCTTCGTTCCATATATACGCAGACAGCTTATCCTTTAAATGCTATGGGTGCAATAAAGCCGGTTCCGTCTTTGACTTCGTTATGGAGAAGGAGAGGGTTTCTTTCTCCGAAGCACTCCGGATACTCGCTGCGAGGGTAGGTGTCGAGCTATCTTCAACCTCTAACCCAAACGCAAGGCTGTTCGAAATTAACGGCGCTGCTCTCGGCTCTTATGTTGAATCGCTCAAAAAGAACGAAAAAGCCATGGAATATCTTACTAAAAAGAGAGCTCTTTCATTGGAATCCATACAGTTCTTTAAGATCGGCTGTACAGACGGTTTTCCCCTGGTCAATTACTTGAAAGGCAAGGGTTTCACTGATAATGAGATCATTGCTTCAGGTCTCGGCGTGAAAAGGAACGGTGAGATAAGAGATTTCTTTTTCAAAAGGATCATGTTTCCTATTACCAGGAACGGCAGGGTTCTCGGGTTCAGTGGAAGAGTAACAGGTTATGAAGAACCCAGGTACCTGAACACTTCTGCTACTCCTATCTTCCAGAAAAAGGAGATCCTTTATGGCCTGGACCCTGTGGCAGGTTATGCGATAGTGGTTGAAGGGCAGCTCGATGTCATTATGGCTCACCAGTGCGGTTACAGGAATGCCTGTGCCCCTCTGGGAACATCCTTCAGCGAGGATCATGTAAAGACATTGAAGAAATGCTCAAATTGGGCGATGGTTATCTATGACAGAGACAAGGCAGGAAATGCCGCAGCTCAGCGCACTGTAAAGATTCTTTTCGACGGAAAGATGAGGGGAGGGGTCGGTATTCTTCCCGAAGGCGAGGATCCGGATTCTTTTCTCAGGAAAGGCGGGGACCTCATACCGATTATTGAAGCTGCAGAACCCTTCTCATCTTTTCTTGCAGACAGGTTCAAAGGTACAAAGCGGATGATATTCAACGCCTTAATTACAGACCGCTCATCACTCGAGATAGCAGAATTTCTGGCCTATAGAGGAACAAAAGAAGAAACGGACATGTTCAGGGAAATAGAGGCGAGAGACCTTCTTCAAAAAGACATTGAAATGGATCCTCTCGTTGCGAGACAGAAGGACATAGAGGTACGAAAACACGGCGGCTCTCTCGTATTGCTCATAGGAGGCCGGTTTGTCCTTTCAACCCGCCTCAACAGCGAAGACTATAAGAAACAGGCCGGGTATACAATGGGAGATCCAGAAGATGAAATCGACATGTACATTCTTTCCGCTGATTATGTTTTTATCGTTGAAGGAAAGACTCATGAAGTTAAAAAGTTTTATGCATTCGGAATTGAAGGGGAGGCCCCGAGTATAACAAACCGCAACATAGATGTTGCGAATGACCGTTTGAAAATGGATTATCCCCTTCATACCTAAATTCGCCGGATTGTCCTCCCGGTATCTTCTCAGCTCCTCCAAAAATATGTCTCCGAAAGCGACAGAGGTGACGCCTGCTTCTTTGTACTTTTCAAGGGCAGCCCTCATCCTCGATTCATATTCCTCGTTAGAAGACTGCTTCGAAATAAAAACCTTTCCAGAATAGGCCCGATGATACTACGAAGCCACAGGCCTCTGCCGCACTGCAAATTTTTTTTCGAGGACTGCCAGCTTTTCCATAATACCTGTATACTCCAGCTCGTTCATAGGCAGCATCGCGGCGCCAAAGAACCCCTGCCTCCTCATGTCCATAGCCTTGTCTGCCACATGATCCCGCACCCGGTCCCAGAAGGGATGGTCAAAAATATCGATAGGCTCCGTTAATTTCCCATCGCGAATGCAGAACGCCGCGCAGCTCACCACCGGAGGTCCGTCTAAGTAGCTGATCGTAGTGGTCAGTTTCACAGGCATGATCGGCATGTTGTGCGACCCGCGCATGCAGCCTGCCACGAAATGACCGACTGCAAACGGCTGCAGCACCTCACCGGTGGCGGGAAAATCCATCTGCGTCCGGACAAGCATCACCGGGTCGTCCTTGCCTGTATACTTTCCCGCGATGTTGTGGAGCCTCGACGTTGCCACTGATGCGGCCTGCGTTCCAATTGCGCGCGACCAGACCGACTCGACCACGTACCGCTCCGGGTCGCGGAGCAGTGTCGCGATATCGTAGAGGTCCTCCGGCGCGTTCAACTCGATGACCCGATCGCCCTCGATATAATTGACGTCCATGATCACGAATTTGAATCCTTTTGCCAGCTTGGGAGAGAGCATCAGTCCAGGCGTGTTCATGGCATCGGCAAAGGCGAGGTACAACGGGAAGTTGAAAGTACCCGGGTCGGTCTTATCCGCTGCGAAAAAAATAAAGGGCTCCCAGGACGTTCATCGAACTCCATCTCCGTGACTGCGGGCCCCATGCCGTGCACGTTACCCGAGAAGGCGTCCTTCAACAGGTCCTGCCCCGCGCCATAGAGGCCTTGTGATTTCGCCACTTCGGTCCCGGCAACGAAAGCATCCTAGGCAAGTTTATGGACCTGTTCGCTCCCCTTTCCCAGCGTATGGGTCATGAGGATCGCTATATCATCGCCGGTGAAACTCACATAATTGTCGATGAGGAATTCTTTCCCTTTTTCCCGCACATGATTCTTTACAGTCTCGAGCAGCTTTGCCGAAGGCGCAATGTGGCCTCCCACGGAACCGATATCAGCCTTTATGACGCTCACGGTGATCTTCATAGCAGCCTCCTTCACGAACAGGTTGTAAGAACTTATAAGACAGTAATATCCATCAGTCCGGCACAAAGTTCATTCTTACTTTAAGAATAGCACAACAGGATAGGATCAACCAGGCGGGCTCTCATTCCTCCCCTCTTTAGGAAAAATCTTCTTTCGCTCACCAGCTTCTTTCCATGCTTTTGGACCCCAACTTATTTATCGCTTTCTCATACCCAAGATCGTTTAATGATTTGGTCGCCCGACTGTTTTTAAAAAGTATTGCAGTAGCGACCGTTATGTGATAAAATTTGGATTAGCAAGTTGCGAGTAATAGTTTCATGTGGTGTCACCTCATTTCATAATACCAACATATCACAGGTTCCTATAAAAACAAAGCGATAGACGAGACGGAACGTGTAACTTTCTCTGAGGCATTTCGTAACTGTTTCCGCCTGTAGGAACTCAAGATTCGCATAATGCACGCGACAAAAAAGCCTGCCTGTCAGAGATGCAATCACCAGAATCCCTTCTCTGCTGTCAGAAGTATCCCTTCAGTCTTGTAGCCAACTCTTCTGAGGGCGTTATGATCAGTTCGGCCTGGAGAAGCTTCTGCAGGAAATAGTCGTCATTACGGTAGTTGGGATAGAGGTTCTGTCTGCTTATGATTTTGATAAGACAGCGGAAGCCTTCCGAAGGTTGATCTCCTTTGACTGAATAGACAGCATAGTTGAAACTTAGGTGCCCAAGAGTCTCATAAAAGGCGAGTACCCTTGATATGCCGTAAGAGAGGTCTTTAAGGTCAGACAACGTAAGTCCACCGAAATCGGCCTCGGTCTCGTGGATCGCCATGAACTCATTATTGCCCATCGGGGAAAAGGGGGCAAGCCAGTGCCACTTTCCTTTGAGTGCGACATATCTCGGGCCGATTTTCTCCTCCCGGGCCAGGTCAATGAAATAGGGTGAACCGTTTTTACAGTAATAGTTATCACTGGTGTCAAGGAGTCTCGCATGATATGAATAGGGGAGAGGCGTTATGATCATCTGGAGGTGAGGGTGCACAAGACTGGCGCCTGCCGGAAAAAGATAATTTGCCGTTACCGCGGCAAAGGCAGCGGAGGCGTCTCTTTCATAAACGATCCTCAGGAACTTCTGCGCAGCCGTGAGTCCATCTGCCATCAAGCCCTGATCAAACTCGGAAAGCTTGAGAAAATGGGCCTTGCACAGACAGATGACCGGATGATACGTGCCGAGGGAAAAGAGATTCGGGAAAAGAACCGCCTCTCCGACCCCCAGTCGACCTTCGGCGAGGAAGTCCGAGGTGAAACGTGGCGTATCTTTTTCGACCTTTTCTCCGCAAAAGAAACAGGTCTTTTCGCTCTCCTCAACGAGTTGTCTTATCAAATCGGCGTCACACTCTCCGAAGAATGCCTTTACCTTGTCCTTGAGATAGGAGTTATAGACGCTCACATCACCGAGAAGAGGGTCTTTGCGGATTTCAAGCCTGTGGACGTCTTCTGCAAAATCCTTCAGGGGGTTATGGAATCTCACCTCTGATTCGATGCTCTCAAATGTGATTTTACCCATGGTGACATCTTTTCTTCATGTTGATATTATGAAACCTATCCGAAGAATATTATCTCATATTGGACACCTTCGGGAAAGCGAAAAGCACATGCCTCTGCATACAAATGACGCATAAAGGAGAATAGAGATTTTTCATGTGATTCGTGCTCAGCGTTTCCCCCCTCTTAGCGCGAGTCGCTTGCCGTTTTTTTACAGAATTTGATAAGAACCGATGAAAATTCTGAATAGCGGAAAATAGATCAGCATTGATTTTAAATAGATTGTTTATAATCGGTATTTATCGCAGATATAAAACCGGCGGAATGCCACAAAAAATCATTAATCTAGAACCGGGCAGAGAAGTCATATTTCTAATCTGCAGAAAGAAAGGGCGAGATGTTTTAACTTTCCTTACACAGATTTATAAAATAATTTTATTTCAATTTCTTTACAAGTTCCTCTATTGGAATTGCGGGTAATGTAAGGATCTGCACAGAACCTCTCGATCCGATCTCTGTAGATGCCCTCATAACAGTCATATTATCTGTCGCCTCGACGATAGTCACAAAATCATAGGGTCCTAACACAGCAAACTGCTCTTTGACCTTTACCCCCATAGCCTCCAATTCCTTGTCAACCTCAAATATTCTCGAAGGTTTCTGTTTGAGGGTCTTCCTCCCTTCAACGGTTAACTTGCTGAGAATTATATAATATGCCATTTTTAAGCCGTCCTTTCTTTAAAGACTATCTATCTCGCTTTAACATTTACGAGTTATGCGACATATGAGACTCTAGAAATACTTTTCCTCAAAATGGATATTGACGTCCTTCAACCTCTGATAGTCCAGTTTTAAGCGTTCATTAGCTATGCTCTTGTTTATCTTGGTTTCATTGATAGATTCCCCTGTAGAGCCATACATATAGACTTTTGAAACCAGTTTTTCCCAACTGCCGATCCTGAAAGTATAATCCCCGAAAAGAAGGTACATGTCTATCGCGCCCTTCAACTCCTCCGTATCCCCAGGGTGTACCTTCTGTGAGACGAACTCTTGCCGCAAATCAACTGTCACGTTTACATCTTTCCCTTCCTTTGCCAAGGCAATAAAATCTTCTATTCTCAGTAACTCACTTTTCCCCGAAACTTCAACCATATTAGCCTCCTCTTTTTAAAGTGATTTAACACAGGCCCTAAAATCATCTAACGAAAACAGGTAGTCAGAAATCCTATGGCTGCTGGTTTGAACCTGTCAATTTCTTCATTCAACAAAGCTATTTTGATCTTAGTGCCCCGCTATCATAACGGGACACATATCATTCTCACAGCGTATGGCTAAACGCGGGATACTGTTTCGATCTGAGCTGGCTATCAGCCAGTTCGATAGCCGTGGTTCGGCATCGGTCAGAATACCTCCTTTGACAATCTGCTTTCGCCGGAGACTTCATTTGCGGATCCCGTACCACGACTTGCGGCAGTTACAAGGGCAAATCTGCCGGTTAATCCTTCATTCCGAGTTCATTCCTCAAGGCCGCAGCGATATTCTGCATTTCCTTCCCAAGCAATACAAGCACATCATCAAGGGCTATAACACCGACCAGTTTGCCGCCCGAGTCAACAACTGGAACCCGCCTAATCCCATGAGTGGACATTAATTTTGTGACGTCAAAAATACCTTTATCCTCAGAAATCGTAACAACGGTGGTGGCCATAATTTCACTTATTTTAGTAGTCTTGGGGTCTTTTCCTTGTGCCAAGACCTTTGTCACGATATCTCTGTCTGTTAGAAATCCGGATGGACTATTGTCTTTCATAACAATGACACTTCCCACATTCATATCTGCCATAAACTTTGCTGCATCTGAAACGGACGCCGCCGGTGGTAAAGATGTCACATCTTTTATCATTAAGTCTCTTAAAGCCATAATGCTTCCCTCCTTTCACAATTCTATTTTCTATTCAAACACTATCAGGCAAGGGGACTACTGTCAAGGTAGGTAGTGCACTCCCTTACCACCTCTCTAAGCATCTATCGACTATTTTGACAATCCTATCTGTAAATCCTGAAGGACATAACGAATAATTTTGTATGCAGCATTCAATTGTCGCCATATAATGGAACGATTTTGCACCTCTGGTCTATTTATTACGTGGTGAATTTGAGATGCACTGGGATAGAATAAAATTACATAATAGATCCGAATGCAGTACGCTGATACAAGGTTTTAATGGCAAAATGTAAATTATGCAATATCGCTTCAAATGATATATCAAAGGAACTCGGCGTCTGTCTTAGATGTATAAGGGAGAGACCCGCGGATGCCCTGCCGATCGCGATGCGGGCACATGCACGAAGCAGGGCTGCTTTCGGACTTCCTGAAAAACCGCCGAAGGACCCTCAGGGTATCCCCTGCAAAATTTGCCTGAATGAATGCAGAATTCCTGAAAACGGGTTGGGATACTGCGGTTTGAGGAAAAATGAAAGGGGGAGACTTACAGGAGTATCATCTAAAGAAGGGAAACTCTCCTCCTACTATGACCCCCTTCCAACAAACTGTGTCGGAGATTGGGTATGCGCGGGCGGAACGGGGGCAGGCTATCCGGAATATGCTTACTGTTCTGGGCCCGAATACGGATATAAGAACCTCGCGGTATTTTTTCATGCATGTTCATTTAACTGCCTCTATTGCCAGAACTGGCATTTCAGAAAAGAGACTCTCGGTCCCTTCATAATCTCTGTTGGTAAACTTGTTTCGGATGTTGATGAAAAGACCTCCTGCATCTGCTATTTCGGCGGCGATCCTGCGCCTCAGACCCCTTTTGCCCTTAGGGTATCGAAACTTGCCATTGAGCGGAAAAAAGGCAGAATTCTCAGGATATGCTGGGAGACAAACGGCTCCATGAATCCGGGACTCCTCGACGAAATGACAGAACTTGCCCTGATTTCGGGCGGCTGCATTAAATTTGATTTAAAAGCATGGGACGATAATCTTCACGTGGCCTTGACCGGAAATACCAATAAAAGGACTCTGTGTAATTTTTCAAGAGTGGGTGAAAAAATCGGTCTGAGACCCGTTCCTCCCCTTCTTATTGCGAACACCCTTCTTGTGCCAGGATATGTAGATGAGGCCGAAATAAGAAGCATTGCCAGGTTCATCATATCGATAAATCCTGATATCCCTTACAGCATGCTCGCCTTTCATCCGCAGTTTTATATGTCCGACATGCCAATGACTGAAAAGATCTTTGCCGAGAGATGCCTTGAGGCCGCCCGGAAAGAGGGGCTTAAGAATGTGAGGATTGGGAATGTCCATTTGCTTGTATAGAAAATCCACCCCTTTTGCGTCAGCGAATATGCCCTATTGGAATGGAAATTCAGGAGAGTTGTCTTTATTTAATCCTTGATTAGCTGATCACTGATTACAGAAGAAGGAAAAGTGCTAATCAAAGAAATTGTTACAGGACTGCCTTTATACAGGAGACTCGAAGCGAGTTTGCACGGAAAAGCCAAAGAGGCTTTGAACCTCGCAGAAGAAGAAAAAACAGATGAAGCTCTTGAAATGAGTTTAGAAGTACTTGAGAATCTTATGTTGAAAATAGAAATTGCAGATAGAAAGATTGCCGGATATGGGACTTTAAAAGACCTAAAAAAAATAATAAAAGAAGAAAAGAAACAAGGTATCAGTTCCTTAGAACTCG
This sequence comes from Thermodesulfovibrionales bacterium, assembly GCA_963716185.1. Taxonomy (GTDB): domain Bacteria; phylum Nitrospirota; class Thermodesulfovibrionia; order Thermodesulfovibrionales; family SM23-35; genus CAVZMO01. Next base: position 399,432 of record OY970295.1, on the reverse strand, counting down.
ATGCTATTGCAACGGAAGTTCATAACGAGTATAGACGGGTTGAATCAGAGGTGGGAATCAAGATTGACGAACTGAAAGCGATGTGGGATAGGATAACCAGGGCAAGGACCCTTGTTAGCGAAGCAAAAAGTGAATTAGTAACTCGTAACCTGAGATTGGTAATCAACATAGCTAAACATTATATGGGAAGGGGTTTAACTCTGCTGGATCTGATTCAGGAAGGGAATATCGGCCTTATGAAGGCAGTTGATAAGTTCGACTATAAGAAGGGGTTCAAGTTAAGCACCTATGCAACATGGTGGATAAGACAGGCAATAACAAGAGCGTTAATTGATCAGACAAAGACTACCAGAGTCCCTGTACATATGGTGGAATTTTATAACAAGGTTACCAAAGCGGCCAGAGAATTGACGCAACAACTTGGAAGAGAACCGAGCAAAGAAGAAATTGCCAAGAGACTGGAAGTATCAACTGTAAAAGTCGAAGAAGTATTAAAGGCAATGCAGGACCCGATTGCTCTTCAAACTCCCGTAGGAGACGAGGACGCGAAACTCGAGGATTTTATTAGTGACAAAGATAGTCCCTCTCCATACTCTAATACAGAAAGAAATAATGTCACCGAGCAGATACTACGTGTTCTTGATACTCTATCTCCCAGGGAAACGGAGGTTATAAGAATGAGATTTGGTATAGGATTTGATAAAGACCACACCCTCGAAGAAATAGGGAGACATCTTTCTATTACACGTGAAAGAGTAAGGCAAATAGAATTAAAAGCTATGAGAAAACTTAAACATCTGAGCAGACGCAGTGAATTAGAGGTTTTAACTTCCCGAAACTAAAATGGGCACAAACAGACAAAAGATTCAAAGACTTTATGATGAGATTACCTCCGATCTTTATCTGGGTGATGAAACCTTCGGGATCGACGATGGTGAGAGACTCAAACACACTGCGGTAACCCCTCAAAAGTATGACATTCCCGCAAGTGAAGCGCGTCGGGATGACAATTGCGAGGTCTTACTAATACTACAGCGAAGTTTGCTATAGACAAACAAAATGGAAATCTGTAATATAGATTGCATAAAGGCGCGTGAAGGAGAGGCTGCCTATTTTGCCGGGATAAAACACACTTTTCGGCAGCGTAGGATTCTTACGCCTGTAGCGAGTAATGCGATCATGATACGAAGAAATATTGAATCAGAAAAAGATTTGCGCACTGTGCAAAAGCCTGGTGAAATCGATTCATCGCCGATCCGCGGTGCAGTACATGAGTTGCCGGCGGTTACCTTGCAGATAGCGAATCAAACGAATCTGGAGATTGTGTGGGATCAGCTGGTACGCCAGCATCATTATCTGGGTTATCAAAGGCTTTTAGGACATCGCCTGAAATATCTCGCGTTCATACAGGGCCAGCCCGTAGCAGCCTTATCCTTTAGCGCACCGGCATTGAAACTGCGAGTGCGGGACCACTATATCGGCTGGTCGGCTGAGCAGCGAAAAACAAATCTCTGCAGGATCGCCAATAACAGTCGGTTTCTGATACCTGCCTGGGTGGAAGTGAAGAATCTCGCCTCCCATGTGCTTGCCCTGACTCTTGCCCGACTCACTCGTGATTGGGAAGAGCGGTTTGGGACACGCTTATGGCTGGTGGAAACCTTTGTTGATCCGGCCCGATTCAAAGGGACGAGTTACCGGGCGGCGAATTGGAAATTTATCGGCCAGACCTTCGGCAGCGGCAAACAGGGGAAAGGCTATGTATATCACGGATGCATCAAGGAGGTATATGTTTATGAGTTAGAGCCCCACTTCCGGGAAGAAATCGGATGCGAAAAGAAAACTTACAGCCTCTTTCACCGACCTTCACCAACCCTACATAAAGTGGAGGCGCTGCATATGATATTACGACATGCCGGATGGAATCCCGATATTGTTCCTTGTATGAAGCTTACCGAAGCGGATGTAAAGTTGACAGCAGAGGAACTCGTGCAGTTTCACGATCAATTTCACGGTTGTTTTGGCCGGAAAGAACAAAGACGCCTGAGTTTGGCATACATATCAGGACTTTTGAGCAACAAAGAAACCAAATCCATAGAGCCCATAGCCCTTGAGTTTCTGGATCAAACCTCCGTTCGGCCTCTGCAGCAGTTTATGAAAGGCCAGCGGTGGGATCATGAGGCGATGGAGATGCGCCATCAGACGTTGCTATCGCAATCTATCTGTTCACCTGAGGGCATGGTCACCGTCGATAGCAGCGAGTTTGCCAAAAAGGGGAAAGAGTCAGTCGGAGTTGCCCGCCAGTATTGCGGCGCTCTTGGCAAGGTGGATAACTGCCAATCTGGTGTCTTTGTGGGCTACTCCAGCGAGAAGGGCTACGGTCTGTTGACCGGCAGGCTGTATATGCCGGAGAGCTGGTTTAGCAAAGAGCAGGAAGATCGATGCAAGTTTAACCTGGTACCTGAAGATATTGCCTTTCAGACAAAACCGCAAATCGCCAGTGATCTCATTGATAAAATCGATAAGACGAATTTATTCCCCGCCAAGTGGATCGGCTGTGACGCCACCTTCGGGTCCGACTGGGAATTTCTTGAATCATTGCCGCAGGGGAAATATTATTTTGCCGGTATTAGATCGAACGCCCAGGTCTTTCTTCATAAACCTACCGTGGGTCTGCCGCCCTATCAAGGACACGGCCCCCGGCCCAGCAAACCAATCCTCATAAAGGGAAAGACGCATACGGTCGGTGAAATCGCCAAGTCCAAAAGGCGTATCTGGTCCAAGGTGGTTCTTGCTGAAGGGGCGAAAGGACCCATCCTGGCCGATGTCGCCTGCCTCAGAGTCTATCCGTCCCGCGACGGACTGCCTCAGAAGGACTCTGTCTGGCTTATTTTAAGACGCACCACAGACGGACAGATCAAATATGCCTTCTCAAATGCTCCTAAAGACACTCCTCTTTCGGAGTTGTACAAAGCGGCCACAATGCGCTGGCCAATAGAGCAATGCTTTCAGGATGGAAAGAGCCAAGTCGGCATGGATCAATATGAGCACCGTTCCTGGCCAGCATGGCATCGCCATATGATATATGTCTTCCTTGCGCTGCACTTCCTGTTCCGGTTGCGGATTCAGTTTAAAAAAAACTCCGGCCCTGACACTGCCGCAAGCGCAGATACTCCTTGCGGCAGTGTTGCCGCGCAGAACTCTCACAATCAAACATGCACTTGAAATTGTTAGATATCATACGAGGAGAAACGATGTCGCCTATCGCTCACATAGAAAAAGAATCCTGGCTGCGATTGCCGATGGTTAGAAAAAACTTCGCTGTAGTACTAATACCCCAATTAATAATTAGTAAAATAGGAGGAAGATCTTGTTTGTACCATCTTACATAGAGGCCTATCGGACAGGAAAGCTTACCGAGAATATAAAGAAGGCATATAAAATATTGGAGAATTGCCGTCTCTGCCCCCGAGAGTGTGAAGTCAACAGGTTACAGAATGAAAAAGGTATTTGTCGTACTGGCCGTTTAGCCATGGTTTCAAGTTACAATCCTCATTTTGGAGAAGAAGACCCATTAGTGGGGACCAATGGCTCCGGTACTATCTTTATAACCAACTGCAATCTTCTTTGCGTTTTCTGTCAAAACTGGGGAATTAGCCATCTGGGAGAAGGCAGCGAAGTTGACTCCAAGGCCCTTGCCGACATGATGCTTCATCTTCAAAAACAGGGATGCCATAACATCAATTTTGTTACTCCAACCCATGTGGTTCCTCAGATCCTGGATGCCCTGCCCCATGCCATCGAAGGAGGCTTGAATGTCCCTCTGGTTTACAATACAGGTGGCTACGATTCTGTTGAAAGCCTGAGACTTTTAGAAGACATTTTTGATATCTACATGCCTGATTTCAAATTCTGGGATACCGAGATGGCCCGTAAGTATCTGAAAGCACCAGATTATCCTGAAAGGGCGAGAGAGGCATTGAAAGAGATGCATCGTCAGGTTAGTGATCTCATCTTGGATGAAAACGGCATTGCTCTCAAGGGAATCATCCTACGGCACTTGGTCATGCCGGGAGGAGTAGCAGGGACAAGAGAAATCATGCGTTTTATAGCCAAAGAGATCTCACCGAATACCTATGTGAATATAATGGATCAATACCGGCCATGCGGCAATGCCTGTAAATACCCGCCTATAAATCGCCGCATTACCCACGATGAATATGAGGAGGCTTTGCGAGCAGCCCGTGAAGAAGGCATTCCCAGACTTGATAAGCGAAAAGGAAGGACAATGATCTTTCGCTGGCCATGGTGAAAGCAAAGATGATAGCCGCTCCCAACTCCTGTATGTCTGAGAGTTACAGTCCCGAAAATTCGCTGAAGATCAAGCGTGAAATAATTTGTGAAGAACAACTTCTTAATCCTTTAATTTCTTTAGCAGTCATCTTTGACTCCCGTCTTCATCCTTGATACATTTAGATTAAGACATATATCGAAAGGAGAAGAATATGGGTGATGACTATAAAAAGATCGCATCAGTTTTTCTATTGGTCGGTGTGATAGGAGGTGCTGTTACACTTCTCTATGCATCTAAATCGGGGCGGGAGGCGAGAAAGGATATTGCAAGGAAGGCGAAACGTATAAAAAAGGAGACTGTTCATTTAGTCGAAGAAACCATCGATAGCATAAAGGATTTTGCGACTAACATTAAAGATAAAGTGACAGATGTGCTTGAGATGGGCAGAGCTCTCTCAGATAGCACCAAGAATGAGATAGTATGGAATCTCGAGCATGGGCAAAAGGTAATAGAAAAGCAGAAGAAGAGGGTTATTGAAGCTCTCGGGCTTTAAGAATTTCTCTGGGCTTCGAATATTGCAAATATAAAATTGACATCGCATATGTCTTGCCGATTGTTGCGCAAGAATTGAAAGACGCACTGAATTTAATGCTTGAAGAAGTTGATTTAGAGGAAGTTAACGTCAAGGAAGACACTGTCGTTTACAAAGTCAGCAAAAGATTGAAAGTTCAAGCAATGAGAGTATGAATAAAAGAGTTTTCGCGGTGGCAGTCGTACTATGCATAGCAATAGTACATGCTGAACCGCTGCCTGCAAAGGAGAAAATCAAGAGCATGCCAGAATATGAACAGGAAATAATAAAACTGCCTGAGCCAAAATATGACAGCAGCACATCAGTCGAGGAAGCCCTGCTTAAGAGAAGGTCTGTCAGGGATTTTAAAGACAAGCCTGTAACACTATCTGAAGTCTCACAGCTGATATGGGCCGCGCAGGGTATTACAGATCCGGGGGGTTTCAGGACGACACCTTCAGCAGGAGCACTTTACCCGCTGGAACTCTATGTTGTTGCCGGAAACGTGAACGGTCTTCCAGTTGGAATTTATAGATACGGACCCAAGAGGCATGAATTGTTAATTGTCGTAAAGGGCGACAGGAGGATCGATTTATGCAGTGCCGCACTCGGCCAGTCTCCCGTCAGAAGATCTGCCGTAGTTGTCGTATTGTCAGGGGTGTATGAACGTACGACCACAAAATATGGAGAAAGGGGCATTAGATATGTTCACATGGAGGCTGGTCATGCCGCCCAGAATATCTGTCTTCAGGCGGTCCCTCTGGGGATCGGGACAGTGGTTATCGGGGCTTTCCGTGATGAAGAAGTAAAAAAGATTTTAAAAATGGCGGAAGGAGAAATGCCTCTTTATATAATATCCGTAGGGAGGAGATAATAACATAGGCACCTGACCGTGCCTGCAATCTTTAGGTAATTAAGAACCAAGCATGCAATCCTGAATGTTATTAATAATGCAATAGATGCTATGCCGTCGGGTGGAACTCTATCGGTAAAAACTCAAGTCGGGATCAGCTCCGGGCATGAATCTATAGTGATTGAGATTTCGGGTACGATTGTAAGTATCATGTGGTATTTGTTCCCAAAGGTCGGAAGAAAACGCTCTTTGGGAAAATCAGGAAGTATCTGAAGGGAGTATTTCACGAATTGGCGCGGCAGAAGGGATGCGAGATCATTTCTGGGCACATGGCGATGGATCATGTGCACATGTGTATTTCGATTCCGCCGAAATACTCTGTCTCAGAGGTGATAGGGTATCTGAAGGGCAAGAGTGCAATAGCCGTGGCACGGCAATTTGGAGACAAGCAGAGGAATTTCAATGGAGAAAACCTTTGGGCTCGCGGATATGCTGTGTCAACGGTTGGCTTTGAGCTGGACAAGATCAAGGAGTACATTGCCCATCAGGAAAAGCTGGACAATGAACAAGAAGAGGGCAGGTTTTAGTATAAACCCAAACGGCCGTCTTTGAGACGGCTCACAACCGTCAAGCCTCCCTCTTTGAGGGAGCGTTATGACTATTACACAATCCGGAGAGACCGCCGATACTCTTGCAGCACAGCGAGAAGCCAAGGGAAAAGGGGCTCTCGCTTTCACTATCTGCAATGTTGTAGGTAGCACTTCGGCGCGAGAAGCGGATTCCGTATTGTATACAAGAGCGGGGCCTGAGATAGGAGTGGCATCCACAAAGGCATTTACTGCACAGATGGCGGCACTTTGTCTCTTAGGCATCGCGCTTGGTATAAAGAAAGGCAGAATAAACGATATTGAGGCACAAACACTGAATTCTATGCTTATGGAACTTCCGCGCCTTATTGAAAAGGCTCTTAAAACTGACACAGAAATCAGGGGAATTGCTAAAACTCTGATAGATACAAAGGATTTTCTGTACCTGGGACGAGGGATAAACTATCCCATTGCACTTGAAGGTGCACTAAAGATGAAAGAGATATCGTATATTCATGCAGAAGGATATCCCGCAGGAGAGATGAAGCATGGTCCCATTGCCCTTATCGAGAAGGGGATCCCTGTCATCGTATTGGCTTCCATGGATGGCCTTTTCGAAAAAATCTTATCCAACATTGAGGAGGTAAAGGCAAGGGGCGGAAGGGTTATAGCAATAACCGACACACCCGCCGCTTTAAGAGATAAGGTGGAGGATTTAATTGTAGTACCATCCACCCATCCTGCCTTTTTGCCCTTTGTTAATGTAGTACCTCTTCAACTTCTTGCATATCATGTTGCAATCCTTAGAGGCTGTGATGTCGACCAACCACGAAACCTCGCAAAGAGCGTGACTGTTGAATGATCATATTTCCTGCGTTGCCTTTTCTATTGCAGCCACAAACCTTGTGCCCCCTTATCTCAGCAAGATAGAGCACAGGTCTTCTAATATGAAATTAAGGGTCCTCCGTAGTCTGAAAAAGTCATTCGATGTACAGAATTATAGAAATACAAAGATCACAATGTCTGAATTGACATCAGCTCTTCTTGAAAACGAAGATACAAGAAAGAGCTTGTTCAAAAAGTGTTCAACTTTTTGAAAGGTAAATGGTCCGAAGGTTTCATATTCATCCTGCCAGATTCATGAAGATTTCAGAAATGGGCAACGTAATCTTTTTTAGCTTTGCGGGAGATATGCCGACCTGCAAGGCAAATTGCCTGACAGAATTGATCGCATATCTTGAAATGTCAATAAAATCAGTATCTTTATTAGCTGGCATCAGCCTTGCTTATTCAAAATAGTCGGGCCTCGCACAGTTGTGATAGGTTGAGAGTATCAGTTGATGATTGTCGCAGTTCAATGAAGTACAACCTACATTTAGCAATGGGAATAGAATTATATCAATATGAAAGAATTCGTCTGTAATCTTCCAGAGCAAGACGGAATCTTTGCCACGCGGAATACCCTATTCATTGGCAATGATAATCAGGAAAGAGTTAAAGAGTATTTTTGAGATGACGTACTTTGCGGCATGGCTCGTGACTGGCGGCGAAACAGCTACGCTGCTTTATACCAAATTAGTAATTCGTGGTAGCAGGGTCCAAAGATTGAAAGCGATCCGTTATCAGGTAGGTTAACAAGTGAAGAAACCCGTTGTCGCTATTTTAAAAACGACTCCCGAAAAGGTCTTTGAAGATACCGCCAGGCTTATGGAGATGGCCGGAGTAAAAGACGCCTTGAGGGCGCAAACCACAACGATTTTGAAGGACAATATTTCCTGGCACTTTCCCTTTCTGTCCGCTAACACGACTCCCTGGCAATTGGAAGGCGCCATCCTGGGACTCAAGGCATCCGGGTTTTCCGATCTTGTGGCTGTCCACAATGACACTGTGGTCACGGATCCTTTCAAGGGACTGCGTCTAAACAAGCTGCAGTCTATCTATCGGCGATACGGCATCCCTGAAAAGTACAATTTTTTGCCCGAGCACATCACTTGGGAGCGTTTTCGTCCCAAGGCAAGAATGAGGGTGTTGGACCAAATTTATCCTGAGGGCATAATGATCCCAAGTTTTTTTCGTGGGAAAAACATCGTTCATCTGCCCACAGCAAAATGCCACATCTATACTACGATCACAGGGGCTATGAAAAATGCCTTTGGTGGGCTCCTCACCACTCGTCGTCATTACACGCATAGTGTCATCCACGAGACCCTTGCAGATCTTCTGGCCATACAGAAGGAGATCCATCCAGGGATATTCACCCTCATGGATGCCACCTTCTGCGGCAATGGTCCCGGGCCCCGCACTATGACCCCAGTAGAGAAAGGGTTGCTTCTTGCAAGCTCCGACTCAGTTGCTATCGATGCGGTAGCAGCCAAAATCATGGGTTTTGAACCCATGAAGATCGACTTTATAAGGCTCGCCCACGAAGATGGGCTGGGCGTGGGAAAGATTGAAGAAATCCAGGTGCTGGGAGAGGATATATCTGAAATGAATTTTCAATTCTCGGTGGGTGACAATCTGGCCAGCCTCGTGGGAGATCTGATCTGGTATGGTCCGTTAAAAAGGTTTCAAAAACTCTTCTTCCATACTCCTCTGGTATATCTCTTTATCGCTGGATCTTATATCTACCATGATTGGGTCTGGTGGCCTTTGGTGGGAAGACGTCGCATAAAAGCAATAGAAAACAGTACGGAATGGGGTAGATACTTTGCAAGATACCCCACTGCATAGGAACTCCCGAATGCGCATTACGGAACCTGAACAATGCGGAACACGTAGCGCAGAGAGCGGAATCAAAGATCAGGAGTTTGTTCCGCTGGTTGTTGACCTTGATGGAACCCTGACCAAAACGGACGTACTGATAGAATCTTTCTTCGCTCTGATCAAGCGTAACCCTTTATATATTTTAGCAGCTCCTATCTGGTTGCTCAACGGAAGGGCCTACACGAAACGTCAAATCAGTGAGCGAGTCAGCCTGGATGTGAGCCTCTTACCCTACCACCCTGAACTCCTAGACTATCTGAAGGCACAACGCACCCAGAGACGCGGGCTGGTTCTGGCAACCGCAAGCGATGGACTGATTGCTCAACAGGTAGCCGACCACCTCCAGATCTTCGATATGATTTTTGCGAGCAATGGGATCATCAACCTTTCCGGCCCCCGCAAGCATGACCGCCTGGTGGCCGAGTTTGGCGAAAAGGGATTCGATTATGCGGGGGATGACCGCCGGGATCTTGCAGTTTGGTCTTCGGCGCGCAAGGGCATCGTCGTCGCTTCCACGCAGAGGTTGCCTCGCATGGCAGCCCGGGTCGTGGAGATCGAACGGGTTTTCAAGGGCCGGGAAGGCTGGCTGAAACCATATGTGCACGCTGTGCGCCTATATCAGTGGCTAAAAAATCTACTGGTCTTTGTCCCTCTTGTCATGGCTCACCGTTTTCTTGAACTCGACTTGCTCGCCAAGGCATTCGTAGGTTTCCTGGCTTTTGGGTTATGCGCCTCCAGCGCCTATCTCATAAATGACATAGTGGACCTCCCTGCAGATCGTCGTCATCCCAAAAAGCGCGAGCGACCTTTTGCAGCAGGGGAACTTTCCCTTGTCTGGGGCTTAGTATCAATTCCTTTGCTGTTTGGCTTAAGCGTACTTATCAGCTTATCTTTGCCCATGTCTTTTCTCGGCATGTTGATCATATACTATGTTTTAAACTTGGCCTATTCCTTCTATCTCAAACGGATCGTACTCTTAGATGTTATACTTCTGGCCGGGCTCTATACCATGCGAATCATGGCCGGGTCGGCGTCCGTTGCCATTTGGCCGTCTTCCTGGCTTTTAGCCCTTTCAACTTTCCTATTCTTGAGCCTTGCTCTCCTCAAGCGCTATGCCGAACTTGTAGCCATGAGTGCCGTGAGCGGGGAGACAGCTCAGGTGCGAGGCTACCGAATTATAGACAAGGAACTCCTTGCAGCTCTGGGAAGTGGGAGTGGCTATGTGGCAGTGCTCGTCCTTGTTATCTATATCTCCAGTGGTGAGGCTGAAATCCACTACACCCGGCACCAGCTTATCTGGCTTTTATGTCCATTACTACTCTATTGGATCAGCTATATGTGGCTTATTGCCCATCGTGGGAAAATGCATGACGATCCTTTGATATTCGCTCTCAGGGACTGGGTAAGTCGTATCGTTATCTTGCTGGGAGCAGTCATCTTCTTGCTTGCGATGTAGGAGGCTGGGCATTATATACAAAATGCGGAATTAGGAGTACGGAATGAAGAACTGGAATCGCCGTATGGAACTATTTGTTGCTGCTCTACTCTTCACCACTGCGGTTCTATTCGGCAACGCTTACTGGGCATCCTCCAAAACCATTATGGACATGCAGCCCGTTAGCCAGACGACTTTGATCCCGCTAAAAGGTGCAGGAACCGCAGAGGGCCTTGCGACGCTGATTAACCTGAATCCCCATGTCAACGCGTGGTACATCCTTCTTCTCCACTGGCGCGAAGGCGCGCCGGGGGTTTATCACCTGGAGAATGCAAAACCTGAAACTCAAAGACTCATGATGGACAACGATAATCCTTATGGCCTCGTCATCTCTCATGGCAAAGACAAGTCTCCCTGTGACCTCTGGGGAGCAACTTCCCGCGACAGCTTGAAGGCAGCCAGAAAATCCGGCGTTCCGTATGCGCCTCTTTGCGAGGGTAAACTCTATCTACGAAATCCTACAAAAGGACATCAAACACCAATAGAAACAGTGACCGAGTTCCTGCGAAACAAAATGCCGGGTGGTGAGGAAATCGTCTCCTTTGTACGCGATACCTTTTTTACATATCTTTATAGGAAGAAGGCGGAGGAAAAGGTGGAATCGAAGCCCACCGAGGGCTTATCTCAGAAAAAAACGCTTGACGGACCAGTGCCTGCCTTGTTAGATCCAGGGAAAGCCAATAGCATAGTGAAACCGATCGATCTTGGCATCCAGACCGAAGAGTCCAGTCCGGATGGAATGATCCTTGGAACTTGGTATGCGGCAAAGGATAATCCGGGCATCTACGTGAGCATGATTGTCCCTAATGGAATCTCGCCAGAAATTTTGCGCAGTTACAGGAATGTGGTCAATGCCCTGAACAGAGTTGAATCGGCAGAACTCGTCTATCTTACAGCTTTTGATCTGGGTCAGTTCGATCTGCACTACGTTCTTGGAACCGAACATCCCGGAGTAGGCTGGTCCGGGCATATACTTGCTCAGATGAGAGACAGGTCTCACCCTGGACCCGATGGGATCGGAACCAGTGCTCCTCTGGTCAGAACAGGTCTCATCAATCCAGCGGATGTGCCTCGCACGGTTGCCACTTTTACAGGGGGATTTAAGCGTATCCACGGTGCGTTCAAGTATGGACCTCTCGCTCTCAAAAATCACGGCAGCCACTATGGTTTCCTCGAAAATGGGGTACTGTTCAGCACACTGCAACCGGAACTTGCGACGATTTATGTGCTCAACGACGGTTGGGTTAATATGAAGACCTGGACCGAGGAAGACAATACCCTCCTTCCAAGGGTCAGATATGCACGCCAGAACGGTGTTCCCCTGATAGCATGGTTTGATCAGGTTACCGGCTTATCGGTTCCAGGTCCTCTCGTCGGGCGATGGGGCCCAGGAAACTGGTCTGGTTCGGCAAACGAGAAACTCCAGACAATGCGCGCTGGTGCCGCTTTGCAGGAATTCAAGGGAAGGCGTTTTCTTATCTATGCCTTTTTCTGGAGCGCAACGCCTTCTGCGATGGCCCGCGTCTTTCAGGCTTACCAATGCCGCTATGCCATGCTTCTGGATATGAATGCTTTGGTGCATACTTACCTGGCGGTCTACAAACGACAGGGTTCGAACCTTTATGTTCAGCATCTGATCAGAGGAATGAGCAGAGTGGACATCACTGTGAAAGGGCGGTATGTACCTCGTTTCCTCGGGTATGCAGATGACAGAGACTTTTTCTACCTGACACGAAAGGAGACACCATGAAAACGCGCACGGTTATTTTAGCAAGCACTCTGGCTTTTTTGTGTCTCGGCCTTTTCTTTCAATCTCTGGCCGTAGCCCAATCTCTCAAAGAAAGAAACGAAGTCCTTTTCGAACAGATTCAGCGCGTACACGCCTTATCGGGTAGTCAAATGGATTCCATCCGCGCGATATTTCGCGGATCTGGCTACATTGGTCAGGGAAACCCGGCGATAACGAAACATCCCATGACGCCAATAGCGTGCCAGGAAAAGCTCGGTAAGTTGGGAGTCCGATACGAGAACGAGAAATTTGAGAAAATCTGCGGGGCCAAATACATGGCTCCACTCTATAATCCGGCTACCGAAAAGGCGGAAGACGCGAAAGCCTGCATTGATCAGTTCGAGTTCCCCGATATCCCCTGCGTATACCCGGTCGTCTGGGTACGTGCCCGCGAAGCTGCGCTCATATGCAGGTCCATGGACAAGCGGATCTGTGACGCCCATGAATGGGAGGGAGCCTGTGCCGGCGCTCTTGAATCACCCGATTACCGTTTCGACCTTGCGAAAGGCGTCAGCCCCAACGTGGCGATCGCAAGGATGCGGACAGTCCATAACAGAATATATGGTGCCCACAAGGTCTGGGCCTATGGTGACCGTTATGAGAAGGGAATATGTGCCTGTTCAGGTTTCAAAACCCCTGCTTGCACTGGAGGAAGTTGGACACAATGCGGATCGAATACGTTTCCTTCCGGGAGCTTTACCAGGTGTGTCAGCAAATTAGGAGTATACGATCTCCATGGAAATGCAGCTGAACATATGAACCTTCCCCTAAGGGAAAGCCAGATGGCGAGTCGGGGTAGCACGGAGCTGGGTTATACAGAGATGAAAGGAAGCTGGTTTATCTTTGACACTTCCTACGCCCACCCGGACTGGTGCCGCTGGCGAGCACCATTCTGGCATGGAAGCAGGGTGATGGATGTGAAAAGCCATCACAACTATCATCTCGGTTTTCGCTGCTGCAAGACAATAAAGCAAGATTAGAAAAAAGGTCCGGGTCTCAAAAAGATACTGAAAAGCCGACGCCTCATCGGGGTGAGGCCTTTTCTCTCGAATTACCAAAGATTGTCGCAAGTCCGACGGCCTCTGGAGTATAAATAGGTAGAAACTGCCGAATTACACTCAGCGTTCCTTCGTCACTCAGCAGGCCAGCGAGCTGAGGATCCTGCAAAACCTCATAAATCCGCCGTGGTTCATTGTCAATAATAACGGTGTCGCTGACCAGGCGAATACCATGGCTGTAGTCCGCATAGTTCGCCTCATGAACTGTGCTGAGGGGCTGAATGGGAGCGCCCGAGCGACGATGCCAGCCGTAGATGGCGATCTTCCCCGGGCTTTGAGCCAACCGGTTTGTAAGTACAACATCTTTCTTATCACCAGAAACCAAGGCTTCAAGCGAGCAACCCAAGCTCAGACGCTGTTGCATTATTTCCTGATTATGTTTCATGTAGTATGCCGTCGAACTCATTTGCGGCCCCGGAGACATTGGCTCCGGTCTAAGGTGGACATCGGATTGTTTGAAGATAACATCCACGATCTTTCGCGTCGGGAGGATAAATCCTAATTTAAACGCAACTTCAAGCGCCGAATAAAGGTTCATTGGTATGAGGAGAAAGTCGTGATCCGATCCTATTGCCAAGTAGTCGGGCATTGTAAATAAGGTCGCAGTCACTTTTTTCCCGTCTTTGAATCTTTGGATAAGATGAACGGGTTTTAAATGTCTAAGGAAATCAGGAAAGTTTCCTCTTGTCAACTGGTCAACGATGGCCTGCTCTCGCTGAGATTGGTTCATCGCGGAGACGTACTGGGCAAACTCTGATCCCGTCATCGCCCCGTGTGGCCTAGGTGGAATCTTATCGGTCAAAGAGGCCAGGACATTTGTCAAATCGATGCCAATTGCGGGTTGAGATGACAAACATAAACAAAGGACAATGGTGGATAAAAAGATCGCTGATAGTGTTTTCATTATTTCTTCATACTTGCTACGAAGATCAACTTATATGAAGCTTTTTCAAACAGACTTAGATTATCATAATAAATTGCTTTTTTTCAAACTGGAATTGCCGATTTCGTCAATAAATGTGCAGCTTCAGATATTATGAGGAAATACATGACCATAAGAAAGACCTCCAGTCAACGAGAAATGACCAAAAAAGACTATTTTTTTAGTTTCAGTCATTAGATTATTCTTTGGATTGTTTGCTCTGCCAGCAATGGCATAAAAGTCGCTATTTAACCCGTAAATTTTGTAAGCGCTGGCATTATTGTTCTCGTTTGCACCTTGTATCGGTTGTAGTGCTATGGATTTCAGCTATCACAAGTAGAAAATTCCGATTTTTCAAATTGCTACATTTGCGGCAACCGGGTAACTGAATACTTCTTAACCTTCGGTATTTTTTGGAATAGGGGATTCTATCGATTCTCTAAGCGGTGCAGCCTTGAACTGGAAAGAATCGCCCCGATTAGATCCTGTTTTGAAATGTGCAACAAAAAAAGTCGGCCAACCGATTATTGACAGTATACAGAAAGCACCTGGTCTGCCACCCCGTCCCATGTAAAGGTCGTCTCTACAGCTATCCTTCCGTTATTCCCCATCCATCTGGCCCATTCGAAGTTAGTGAAGAGCGTTCCCAAGCCCCAGGCGATGGATTCCGGGTGGGGATATATTTTCAATCCATTCACCTCATGCCATACAAACTCGTTTGGCCCGCCATTTTTTGGAACCACCACAGGTTTCCTGGCACTCCAGGCTTCGAGGATTACTATACCAAAAGGTTCGTTGCGGCTCGGAACACAAACAACGTCACATGCCTTATAGAGATTGCTCAGTTCCCACCCTGTCTTGTGCCCAACAAAACGCGTTGCGTGCCCTACGCCGAGATGTTGAGCCCGCTGCTCCACACTGGGCCGCATCTCTCCGTCACCGGCAAATATGAACTTGGCGCGTGGGTAATATCTAAGAACGTATGGAATAGCATCGACAAGAATATCGGGACCTTTTTGAACTACCATTCGCCCGCAGAAAAGGACCGTGGGGTCCATTGGGCCTATTGAATACTGTTTTTTTATTTCAAAAGGATCCAGCCAACCGTCGAAATTATGAAGGTTGACGCCATTATAGACGACGGATGCCTTCCACCAAGGGACTTCATACATCCACATGACCTCATTCCGGAGGCCATTGGATACTGTAATAACTCTATCCGCCCAATACGTGCCTGCCCTTTCTATTTCGCGAACCTGGGCGGAACAGCCGTTATAAAAATTATTCCCGCAGCGGCCATATTCCGTGGAGTGCATGGTAAGTATACCCTTTCGCCCGCGTCCCTGCTTTATCCAGATCATGGCATTGGCGGCAAGCCAGTCGTGGGCGTGGACTGCATCAAAGTGCTGACCCATATAGTCTTCAGTCTGAAAGACATGATGCACGAAGGACCGGCACATTTCGTTGATTTCTTCGATGAAATTGGGATTCAACCGGAATGGACACCGGTGATAATGTACCCCGTCGATCCTCTCATAGTGCTGTTGACCATTGGCCATCCTTGTGAAGACATGCACTTCATGCCCTTTCCGCTCAAGGGCAGCCGCGAGTTCACCGACGTGGACTCCCACACCGCCTATGCTTATCGAATGCAATGACTCCCAGCACAAAAGCGCTATGCGCATAATTGATCCCTAAGAATAAAGAACATTTTGACAGACCGATGAATCGGTTGTAGGTACTTTAGAATGCAGCAAAATGAATGCCATTTTGTAACATATTAATTTATCGGGGTTAAAATCAGCGGACTGATAATGCCCAACGGCAAATTGCCCTGCGGACCCGGCAAAATGCCGGATCGAAATTTGCTAAACCGTCCCTTATTTCCGAAATACTGATATGAATAGTGTTTTTTATAAATTGTCTTTACTGTCACCATGAGTTTCAGGGTCTCATTCGTCCGGTCGGATCAGGCGACTCGCCGAGAAGAGCAAATCCGACGAGACGGAAAATCAAACAGTGAACTGATCTGATTGAGGGAACATAAGGACGAACTTTCCCGTGAGTGCAAGGAAGAATTGGGGAAAGCAAAGCATAGGAGAGATTAAGCAAGCAATTCAAAATAGAGCTCTTCGATCAATGTTGAGGTTTTTTACTGCCCTAAAAGTTGACAAACTAAGCATTCCATGTTCAAATTTTATTAGGGAGTTGTCTGATTCAAAAATCCATCATGCATAAAATTATATTAAGTTTTGTGATTACTTTTTTTTACAAATCCGCCCTCTCGCAAGCAGAGGGAATTAATAAAGAAAATGGCAGATTTAATTTTAGTCTAAACAAGTATCATAACTGGAGGTCAGAAATGAGAAAAATAACTATTGCTTCCATAGTCTTGATACTTGCCATCCGTTTTTATAATGCCCAAGCCTGGGCAGAAGCAATTCTGCTGATTGGAGAAAAGATAAGCTATGCTACTACTTCGTGGTATGGTGCTGCTTTCCACGGAAAAGAATTTGGATTTGTCTTATGCAGCGGCAAAAGTGATTGATATGATAGCACTGGATATAGCAATAGTCAGGATTGAATATATAGGCATGTATACCGAGTATTTCAAAGCAGTAAGAGACATCTTTAAAACTGCTCATTGATATGACTTTTAATAATAAAAGAGGAGACTGCAAAAATAGGAAATCCTACTGATATAATCCGTTCCTCTGAAAATAGTTGCCATGTGCCCAAAGTGTAAAGAATAATCGGAGAAGAAAAATTGTTAGTCAAAGAATTGGAAAGTACGCTGATTATAAAAAGAAAGTAAAATATAGGTTCATCCCTTTTGCCTGGTAGCGAGGCACGTAATTTTCGATAAACTTGGGGCATTAAAATAGGAGATTTCATATGACAGCGACAGAGATATTGAAACATGAGCATAAGATTATTCTTATGGTATTAGATGCAGCGGAAAGGGAAGTCAAATCAGTTACTAAGGCAGGGGGAATACATCTACAAAAGATTGAGAAAATGCTGGATTTCTTCCGGAACTTTGCTGACCACTGCCACCATGGAAAAGAGGAAATGCATTTATTTGAAAAATTGAAGGAAAAAGGTATACCTATTGATAGAGGTCCTATCTTTGTAATGCTAACAGAGCATAATCAGGGAAGGAGTAGGCTGAAAGCCGTAAGGGAGGCACTTGAAAAGGCAAGTAAAGGAGATACTTTAGCAATTCAAATTATTAAGGATAACCTTTCAGGCTATGTTGAACTCCTGAGAAATCATATTTCCAAGGAAAATGATGTCTTGTTCCCCACCGCAGATAATATGTTCAACCAGGATGACCAAAAAGAGCTAATGGAGACATTTGAAAAAGTGGAAGCAGAAGAAATTCGTGAGGGGATTCATGAAAAGTATCATCAAGTTGCCAAAGAGCTCGCACAGAGACAAGGCATATCAAGCCTTAATCGAAAATAAGGAGGCAAAGTGCAGGAATTAAAGGTTTCTAAGTTGAGCGATATGGTGGCTTATCAAGAAGGCTCCGTGGTGAGCAGAGAGATAATTAACAAAAAGGCCGGTACTGTAACTATCTTTGCTTTTGATGAGGGGCAAGGGTTAAGTGAGCATACGGCACCCTTCGATGCAATGGTTTATATCATTGACGGTGAAGTAAAAATTATTATTTCGGGCAAAGACTATCTACTGAATGAAGGGGAGTTTATTATAATGCCAGCAAATGAACCACATTCTTTAAATGCAATAAAAAGGTTTAAGATGGCTTTGACTTTGATAAGGGCTTAAATCCATACAAAAGCAATGAACAGAAGAAAAATAGGAAACCGAGATGAACGATAAAGAAAAAACAAAAGAACAACTTATAAATGAATTGAAAGAATTGCGTGAAGAGCTTACCTTTTTTAAGGCATTAAGCTCCGAAAATATTCCACTTGCGAGGGTATTGAGAGATTTTAAGGAGATATACGAAAATTTCTATAAATCTAATCCACATCCAATGTGGATTTATGACCTCGAAACCCTTGCCTTTCTTGATGTCAACGATGCAGCTATACAACATTACGGTTATTCCAAGGAAGAATTTCTTTCTATGACCATCAAGGATATTCGCCCACCTGAAGATATACCAGCACTCCGTGAAAATATCGCAAAGGTTACCCAAGGGCTTGATGTCGCTGGCACATGGAGGCATATTAAAAAGGACGGAACTTTAATCTATGTAGAAATCATTTCTCACACGCTGACTTTTGCAGGGAGGAGGGCTGAAATAGTCCTGGCATTTGATGTCACCGAGAGAAAGCAGATGGAAAAAGAACTGCATGAGTATAAGCAAAAATATGGTGAACCGTATTTCTTCTGGTAACGATGATTTTACTGGTGATGATTTAGCCTGAAGATTGGTACTTGTTAATCAAGCATTTATGAAACCGCTAACATTAAACAAAACGTCTAAGTCTTTGACGAGTTTTATAGTGCCCAGTAAACCGAAACCCACATTTATCATCCCCCTTTTTTACTCAATTAGATATTAAAGGACATCTTTTGTTAAGATTCTTCGGGGTGTTATATTGTTCTCATAATTATCTTTACACTTCTATATCTTCATATCCCTTACCCGCTTGAGCCATTAATCGGATGCGTTCTGGTTTCATTCGAATGACAACATATTCAGGTGTGAGAGGGTATAAACCCATCTGTGAAACAATATACGAAAACCGTAAAATTGTGACTAACTCAAAGATAGGTAAGCCACTGGTTTGACCAGTGAGACTATAAAAGGTTTGACCTTGCAGGATTAAGTAAGATAAACCTCCAGAGAGGCTTGACGGTAGTCAAAGTCTATCTGGAGGTTTATGGATAGTTACAAGAGATTAACACACTCGAAGTACGATTGTAAGTATCGTGTGGTATTTGTTCCCAAAGGTCGGAAGAAAACGCTCTTTGGGACAATCAGGAAGTATCTGAAGGGAGTATTTCACGAATTGGCGCGGCAGAAGGGATGCGAGATCATTTCTGGGCACATGGCGATGGATCATGTGCACATGTGTATTTCGATTCCGCCGAAATACTCTGTCTCAGAGGTGATAGGGTATCTGAAGGGCAAGAGTGCAATAGCCGTGGCACGGCAATTTGGAGACAAGCAGAGGAATTTCAATGGAGAAAACCTTTGGGCTCGCGGATATGCTGTGTCAACGGTTGGCTTTGAGCTGGACAAGATCAAGGAGTACATTGCCCATCAGGAAAAGCTGGACAATGAACAAGAAGAGGGCAGGTTTTAGTATAAACCCAAACGGCCGTCTTTGAGACGGCTCACAACCGTCAAGCCTCCCTCTTTGAGGGAGCGTTATGACTCTCTCTTTAAAGGAAGAGAAAAACAGAATTTACTCCCCTTCCCATATTTACTCGTTACCCACATCTCACCCTTATGCAGTTCCACATATCCTTTCGTGATGCTGAGACCGAGACCGGTGCCTTCATACTGACGTGATAGTGTGGGATCCACCTGAACGAACTTATCGAAAATTTTTCCCAAGTCCTGCTCTTTTATGCCGATCCCCGTATCCTCTATACAGACTTCTGCGAATACGGGTATTTCTCCAGGCTCAATATTTATGGCAGAGGGTTTAGCACTTATAGTAATCCCGCCCTTATGTGTGAATTTAACCGCATTGGATACAAGATTCATTAAAATCTGTTTGATCTTCTCCTCGTCACCGTAAATAAAAGGTAGGTTCCTGTCTATATTGATGTTAAGTGTAAGTCCCTTTTGTCTAATCAGAGACTCAAAGGTCATGGTGATGGCCCCAATTAACGATTTCAGATCAAGCTCTCGTACTTCTAATTTTATCTTCCCTGACTCCATTTTCGATATGTCGAGGAGGCCATTTATTAACTGCAGGAGATGCTTCGAATTTAAAGCAACCTTCCGCAGGCTCTTTTCCTGCTCTTCATTAATAGGCCCGTCAACCTTGTCTAATAATAGGTCCGTATAGCCGACGATAGAACTCATAGGAGTCTTGAGTTCATGGGATACATTCGCCAGGAAAGCAGATTTCAATCTGTCCAGTTCCCTGAGTTCTATTTTGTCCTGTTCCAATTGGGCTATGAGTCTGGTCCTTTCGACCACGCTTGTCTGTAGTTGCCTTTTATCATCAGACATCCCGAGGTAGACCTCGTATATCCATATGAAGAAGAGCGTCAAAGTAGCTAACAAGAAACGGATGAAAATATTAAGACTTCCACCGATGGCATCAAGAAGCAGATTATCCCAAATAACCTGGTTCCCTGTCGGTATGAGAATATGCTCCAAAATATGGCCAAAAGATCTGGAGATGGAAAACAAAAAATAGGTTGAGGAAAGCCCTATCATATATCTCCACAGCACATTGCCCCTATCTTTTTTGTACAGTTTGACACTGGTAGAGAGGCAGAGTGTCGATAAGACAATAAAAATGACATTGCCCGCTATTTCTGTAAGTAATATCGGGAACAACGGTAAAAGAGCCGTTGACGAACTGTGGCGCTCTTCAGGCTCCTTTTGGAGACGCTCTCTCAGCCAGAGGTAGAAAAACAGCATCGCTATATTCAGCAATATAAAATCGAGTCTTCCTATGTAATAGAAGTATTCTGGTCCTTCAATGGTTATTTTCCGTGTAAAATATTGCCATCCTTCGGTGTTACCTATTATCTGCGATTTCTCAATCCACAAGGCCTCCGCAATACGCCCTATGAGCACATCCACATTCCATATGGCATGGGATATCGCAGCGAGAAAAAGGTATTTCCATCTCCTTTCTTTGTATAACCCGCGACGGATAAAGGCCAGCAAAACGACCATCAATGCGGCAAGGAGAAAGACAAGTGATAATATATGGACGTAAATTGCCGGATACTCGTGAGGTACGAAGGCCCATGCATTTAAGGGCATCAAGACGAGAAAAGGCAGAGAGATTAAAACTTGGATAATCTTGCTGTAAGTTCCCTTAAATTTTCTCATAGCTCAAACCTGCTGTTCCTGTTATCTGTGCTAAAACACATCTCCAACAAAAAGCGCAGGAGTGTCCTAAATGCCCGGAGATGATCTATACAAGACAAAATACCGATAAAGACAAATTTACCGTGGTTGTTCGGAGCACGTTAACTAACAATTTACATTCAAATCTTTAGGATTCTCTTCAACGTCTGTCTCCTTGTTATATTGGCAACGATTTGTTTTCGAAATTTACAGTCATATAGAGTATATCACGGGTGTGGAATTAGATAGAATTTCACGTTGATCACTGGGAATTTGGGACTGACCTTTCCCCGAAAAAGTGGACACCACGTTAAGTTTCATTGAGGAGCCTTTCATATTGCTCCGGGCTCCTATACCCTAATGCCGAATGCCTCCTCTTTCGATTACAAAAAAACTTCCACGTACTCAAAAATACTGAGCCTCGCCCCCAGCCTTGAACGATACCGCTCACCATGAACCAGTGTCGTCTTGAGCGTACCAAAGAACGTCTCTACATAAGCATTGTCATAACAGTTGCCACTTCTGCTCATGCTTGGTGTAATGCCATATTCCCTGAGAAGATCCTGATATGCATAACTTGCTCCTAAATACCTTCAACATTTCACACATACTCTTTGCCTTATATGACTCTCTGTGCTCCTCCATAAACTCATACTTCATCTGTTTTGTTTGGAGAATACGGCCAAGGCTTTTTTAAAAATGTCCCTGTCTTCCCTTGCCTTTTCTAATTCCTTCTGAAGTCGCCTTATTTCCGCCACCTGACCCTATGACTTATCGAGCTTTTGCTGCCTCTATGCGTGCTCAATTTGAGACTACAAGAGCTTGCGAGAAGGACATTACATGTCCGTCCCTATCCCGAACTCTTCACATTCATCCAGTATAAAGTCAGTGAGCAATTCTGCAACCCGGCCATAGAAAGAAGTGCGTGCAATCCTTTTGATCTCGTCACAATAGTCAGGGACCCAGACGAGCAAGTGGTTCTCAAGAAAAAACTTCTGTTGTTCCGTGAACCGGCGCTCTATCAAATAACTCATAAAAAGCAGTTCCGCAGAAAGATGGTCTGGTGGAATGAGTTCAATTTCTTCATCTAGTGTAATGCCCACAGATCCATAGAGTCCCTGCACTTCCGCCGTTGCCGTCCCCCATAATCTTGGCTTGTCCGACAAGGGATAGTTATACAATGATTCGTACGGCGGGAGACGTCCTCCTTTTTCTGAAAAAAGATAGAAAAAATCCATCCTTATTTCGTCCGATGAATCACCGAATTTTATATCGAATATCTCCTTGACCCGGGTTATAGTCTCTTCATCGGGCTCCCGCAAGAAAAGCGGCGAAATAAGCTGATATGTACTCTGTCGCTCAGCGTTAGTATCATCAAAAATCATTATTTATAGCTCCTTTGAGACGGTTCTTCAGACTTTCCTGTGGGAATCATCATCCGAGCCTCCATCCATGCCACTTATTATAACGATATTAATATATGCTCCGGAAATTTCGGTCTATAATCCTACCATAGGTCAGAGAGCAAAAAAATAAACTTTCTTTCATCACATACTTGTGACTGCTTATCGAAAAATCACTATCATTCTCATTGAAAACTGCCCCGCCAAAACGCGTCAACTACTTCATCTTACTCGGCACAACGTTGTTTATCAACGAGCAACGTGCTATATAGACAACAATCTAATAGTTAAACAGAAAGGTGCATTTTAATATCGGGACGTGAGAGATATGGACATCAAAGCCTTGATGATGCAGGAGCTGCGGCTTCTCTATCTTGTGGTGCGGCGGGGGGAGAGGTTATTTAAGAATCAATTAACTACGTGATACATACGAAGGTGCTGATGTTGTGATGGGAAATATGCCTTGCCAGTATGACATTTTGCCGTTAAGAAAGGTGTCTTTGCAATAAAAACCCTAATAAATCAACACTTTCTGGTTTAGCATCTTTCTTGCTAACTTGAGAACAAAAAAGACATTGTCTTATGAATTGCCCCTTCTTGAAGTTAAATTACAGTTACAGTTTAACCTGCAAGGCTAATAACACTTACTCTCCCAGCGGGTTTCAGATTGAAGAATATTGCAGGGGCAAACGGAAAAGATTCTCTATTTGTCCTTTCTTCAACTTTCGGGCAAAAGGAAAAGGACTCAATCCAATGAAATCAAATACGTAATTGAGAAAGGAGAGAAAATGGCTTTTTGGCAAAAAGTAAAAGATGACTTGGAAAAAGGAATTGAAGAGGGCATTGAGATCGTCAAAGGAAGCGCAAGATTTATTAAGGAAAGGACAGAAGCACTAACTGAAGAAGGGAAAAAGCGATTACATCTTTTTGAACTTAAGACAAAGGTTAAAAAAGAGATGGCTGAACTGGGTGGGCATATTTACGACCTGAAGACAAAAGTCAAGAATCCGCTTGCAGAAGATAAGGTGAAAGCCATTATGGAAAGAATCAAGAAGATGGAGGATAAGATAACAAAGCTTGAAGGAAAAGCAAAGGAGGCAGTCAAAAAGATATCCACAAAGCTGAAGGCTAAAGGAGGGCAGGGACAAAAGCCGATTGCCTGATGCCGGACAAATATGTGATCGGTTATGGACTGAACTGTGAAAATAGTTTCAGAAATTTGCCATACATAGCCCTTTTTGGAGCCGTAAATTTTGCTGATTTAGCTTTATTAACCATTGTAAAAGGGAAGGAGGGATCATGCTTGTAGAATTCAGTATAATACCAATAGGTTCCAGCAGCAGCATCGGTGACCAAATTGCTGAAGTTTTAAGGATAGTTGATGCAAGTGGTCTCGCTTATAAAATCAATCCCATGGGCACCGTAGTAGAAGGCGAATGGGATGAGATAGTGAAGCTCATTAAGAAATGTCATGATAAAGTGATGACGAGTGAAGATCGCGTTGTTACAACGATATCGATTGATGATAGAAAAGGGAAGCCCAACAGGATAGAAGAAAAAGTTGAATCAATAGAACGAAGGATCGGGAAATCTTTGAAAAAATAAACAAATAAATATTTCGTCAGGAAATAATAATATCCTTTCTGCTACCAAGTTTGATATAAAAGCAGTATATTCCGGTATGTGCTGACAGTGCTTGCTCTTCTATGATGGTTCATTGACCGTGAAAAGCCTTCTCCGATCTCATCATGTTTAGCGGTAAGAACCCAGACCTTCTGCTTATGTGGATAACCGGTACCCTGTTATCAGAGACGCTTATGAAAAGGAATTGCTCACCAATTGGAACTGCGCTGTCGCGATGTTGAGCCGATTGCTCATTCAAAGAAGACAGAAGACAAATAAAAGGGGCTTGGCAGAGTATTGAGAGAGCGTGATATAGGCTCTCAAATGGTAATGCTTTCCGCTCGAAACAAACATGGGCAAGAGTCGTGGAAAGCTCACTTATGATGAGATAAATGATGCAGTTTCAGAATATTCCTCCCGTGATGAGTTAGAAGAACTCATGGACCGTTTGCATGATATGGGAATTGAAGTTATAGATAATCAGAAGACTGACATTACTGAAGAAGAAATCTCAGTTTCAGAGGAAGAAGAGGAAGAGGAGGAAGAAACAGAGGACATTGTTCAAGCATATTTCCATTCGATGGGGAATATTTCGATACTGACAAGAAAACGAAGAAATAGAGCTTGCGAAGAGATTGGAAGAAGGAAAAGTGCTAATCAAAGAAATTGTTACAGGACTGCCTTTATACAGGAGACTCGAAGCGAGTTTGCACGGAAAAGCCAAAGAGGCTTTGAACCTCGCAGAAGAAGAAAAAACAGATGAAGCTCTTGAAATGAGTTTAGAAGTACTTGAGAATCTTATGTTGAAAATAGAAATTGCAGATAGAAAGATTGCCGGATATGGGACTTTAAAAGACCTAAAAAAAATAATAAAAGAAGAAAAGAAACAAGGTATCAGTTCCTTAGAACTCGATGCTATTGCAACGGAAGTTCATAACGAGTATAGACGGGTTGAATCAGAGGTGGGAATCAAGATTGACGAACTGAAAGCGATGTGGGATAGGATAACCAGGGCAAGGACCCTTGTTAGCGAAGCAAAAAGTGAATTAGTAACTCGTAACCTGAGATTGGTAATCAACATAGCTAAACATTATATGGGAAGGGGTTTAACTCTGCTGGATCTGATTCAGGAAGGGAATATCGGCCTTATGAAGGCAGTTGATAAGTTCGACTATAAGAAGGGGTTCAAGTTAAGCACCTATGCAACATGGTGGATAAGACAGGCAATAACAAGAGCGTTAATTGATCAGACAAAGACTATCAGAGTCCCTGTACATATGGTGGAATTTTATAACAAGGTTACCAAAGCAGCCAGAGAATTGACGCAACAGCTTGGAAGAGAACCGAGCAAAGAAGAAATTGCCAAGAGACTGGAAGTATCAACTGTAAAAGTCGAAGAAGCATTAAAAGCGGTACAGGACCCGATAGCTCTTCAAACTCCTGTAGGAGAAGAGGACGCGAAACTCGAGGATTTTATTAGTGACAAAGATAGCCCCTCTCCATACTTTTATACAGAAAGAAACTATATCACCGAGCAGATACTAAGTGTTCTTGATACTCTAACTCCCAGGGAAGCGGAGGTTATAAGAATGAGATTTGGTATAGGATTTGATAAAGACTATACTCTCGAGGAAGTAGGAAGACACCTTTCTGTTACACGTGAAAGGGTGAGACAAATAGAGTCAAAAGCACTGAGAAAACTTAAACATCCAAGTAGGCGCAGTGAATTAAAGATCTGAATCGGTTAAATTTTTATTATGAAATTTAAAAAATAAGACTCGTCAAAATGGAAATCGCACCTCATGAGGAAGAAAATACAAGAAAAAGCTTGTTTAAAAAGAGGCTTGATTTTTAAATCTAAATAGCGAAGGAGGTCTCATATATATCTTTAGCTAACCTTTTGTCCTCAACAAATGAGACTTAACTTTCTATTACTGTCACAGTACTGGCTTGCGGTCCCTTTTCACCCTGTTCTTCCACAAAACGCACTTCCATTCCGACCTTCAGGTGCTTAAAATCATAGTTTATTACACTGTGCTCGTGAAAATAGATATCTGAGCCGTCTGACGTGGTCAGAAAGCCATAGCCCTTATCAGGAAACAGTGCACTTATGTGCGCACGAGGTGTTTCTTCATGGTGTTTTACATCATCTCGCTGCTTTCTGGCAAAATCCTCTAACTGACGCCGAGCTGCATCAAAGGAATCTCTTATCGCTACATTGATATCTTTGTTGGGCTCGCGTTTTATTACCAGTTCTGCACCGGGTACCATCATGTCAATACGTACATTGTATAATGCCCCCTCACGGCGATGGTGGTGGGGAACTTCAACTATGATCCTGCATCTCATGATTTGGTCATAATATTTATCTAAGTTCTCCGCTTTCTTGCGGATGTCTTCCCTGAAAGTTTCAGGAAGATCAAAATTGCGGGCTGTAATTTGCAGTGGAAGTCTCATATTATTTCCTTCATTGAACAACTCTAATACTACTGCCTCCATACTAACAATCAATGAAGCTCAAGTCAACATGCAAACAAATAAAATGATTCATTCGACAGCGGGGATCAATCAAATATCTTTGTTATCTCATCCCGGTCGAAAACAGGCAGTTCTAAAACCTCATTGTGCTTCTTTATCTTCAGGCCATGTTCTTTTGGCAAGATTTTTTCGATCTTTGTGGCAGTTACGCCGTTATCGTTCAACGCCTCCAAAACCTTTTCGGTGTCCCGAGGATTGATTACAATCAGCAATGAATCTGATGCTATAAGACCGCGGGGATCCAATCCATAGTGCCTGCACAGGATCTGACACTCCGGAAAGACAGGAATGCATCAATGCATCGTTGATGTAGCCGCAGATTCGGATACTGACAGGTAGAGAAGGGATTCCGGTGATTACATCTCTGACAGGCAGGCTTTTTTGTTGCATGCATTATGCGAATCTTGAGTTCCTGCAGGCGGAAATAGTTGCGGAATGCCTTATAGAAAGTTACCCATTCCGTCTCGTCTATCGCTTTGTTTTTATAGGAACCTGTGATATGTTGGTATGATAGATAAAATGGTGTAAGATCAAATGAAAATATTACTTACAACTGATGGATCCAAATACTCAGAATTGACAGCCAGATTTTTAGCATGTCTAAATTTATCCTCGGATGACGAAATTACTATTCTCCATGTTATTTCTTGGATCCCTTCTTACTACATTGATGCAAAATTTTATTTGGAAACCATCAAAAAAATGAAAGAAAACATCGCACCGAGGGTTATTGATTCTATACTGGATATTCTGAAGGATATTAACGCAAAAATCAGTACGGCAATTATCGATGATACTCCTGAACAGTGCATCGTCGATGTAGCTGCTGAGTCCAACATGGATCTGATTACTATGGGGGCAAGGGGGATTAAGGGTATTAAATCATTCTTTATCGGAAGCGTAACACATTCAGTAGCTCTTAGTGCGTCAAAACCTATTTTTATTACAAAACCTCCTGGGTGTAATAAGGAACATCTTAAAATACTCTTTGCCACCGATGGCTCTGACCATTCTGTTGCGACCGGAAAATTATTATCTGACATGCCTTTCCCGGAGAATACGGAAATAACAATTTTAAATGTAACAAGACCTGTCTTTTTGGATATACCTCAGACGGTTATACCAGAAATAAATGAAAAGATGATCGAAATAGTAGATCAAGCTAAGGCAATCGAGTTTATGAACTCTGAAAAGATTATTGAACAGGCTCGAGAATATCTGAGAGGCAGTTTTAATAATATAAATATTCTGTCAAAAGAAGGGGATCCTTCAACAGAGATATTGAATACATCAGAAGAATTAAGAAGGAATGATGGGAAGTGTATCAAGAAATATCCTTACGCATTCAAAATGTTCTGTTTTAATAGGAAAGACGTGTAAATAAGGAAGAATTCATCCCGTGTCTTTATTCGTTCGAGGTGGAAATAAAATGTTGCCTCCCTCATTAACTGGCATAACATTGTTTATCTTTGGAGGGGTAGCACAGATGAAGGGTGAGCCTTTGCATCCGATAGCTGAATTTAAAATGGCCATCGCAGGGCCGCTTTCAAGCTTCCTCCTGTCACTGATATTTTTTATTGGCTACAATCTGGTAACAGGAAATGTTGAAAGGGCATTATTCCAGTATCTTTCACAACTTAATCTTGTTTTGTGGTGTATTTAACTTAATCCCTGGATTCCCCATGGATGGAGGGCGGGTATTAAGAGCATATCTGTGGAATAAAACTAATAACTTTTTATATGCAACTAAAAAGGCATCTGAATATGGGCAGAGGATCGCAATTTTCTTTATAATCCTTGGATTGTTTTCTATATTCATAGGGTTGACAGGCGGACTATGGTTGATGCTAATAGGATGGTTTCTTCATACTGCAGCACAGGCAAGTTATCAGCAAGCAAGCCTCCAAGAAACGCTCAGCAAGGTTAAGGTCAGAGACATAATGGTAAAAGACATTGTGACCCTCTCACCGGATATAACGATAGATACCAGTATATATGAATATTTTCTCAAGTATGGTTACGGTGGCTTTCCCGTAGTAGATAATAAGAAATTTCTTGGAATGCTTACTTTAAAAGAGATAAAGACTATTCCGAAAGAAGATTGGAGGGATGTCAGAGTATCTGAGGTCTTCATCTCCCACGATAAAAGGTGGGAGGTTTCCAAGGACGACAATGCCATGAAAGCACTGGAGCTTATGATAAGTGAAGACAAGGGAAGATTGGTAGTGGTGGAAAAAGGAAATATAATTGGTTTGATAACAAGAAATGGCATTGCACGATATATGCAGATAATCGGTGAAGTAAGGAGAGGGAGTTAAGTGTCATTGCATGATACGCTAAAAGATGAAATAGATAAGATTTGATATTGCAGACACATCAGATTATGTTTCGATTAATGCCTTCACATAGCTCTACATCAATATCTTTTCTTTAAAAGGGGGGATTTCAAGAATTTATAAATACCCTTCACTGTAGCAAAATTGTGGCAGAATATATCTGAATTGTGAGACTGGTAAAGGTCAGCCATTTTTCAATGAGAATGACAGGTATATTGAGATCTTGATAACCTTTCAATGGGGAGCGCCAACCCCTCAAAAGGAAACGATATTGAATTTTGCATTGCGACTGGTTGATGTTATTGTTAAGAGAAGCCAAACAATAGAGGTGTCACTCATGAGAATTATTGCATTTAACGGAAGTCCGAGAAAAAAATGGAACACGGCAACACTGCTGGAGAAAGCCCTTGAAGGAGCTGCCTCTCAGGGAGCAGAAACCAAACTCATTCATTTATACAGCCTAAACTTTAAAGGATGTATAAGCTGTTTTGCCTGTAAAACAAAGGGGGGCAAAAGCTATGGAAAGTGTGCCGTGAAGGATGACCTGACTCCTATTTTTAACAAAATAGAACAGGCTGATGCCATTATTTTGGGTTCCC
Source organism: Thermodesulfovibrionales bacterium (assembly GCA_963716185.1). Classification (GTDB taxonomy): domain Bacteria; phylum Nitrospirota; class Thermodesulfovibrionia; order Thermodesulfovibrionales; family SM23-35; genus CAVZMO01. Next base: position 369,583 of record OY970295.1, on the reverse strand, counting down.
CTATTTACTTCGGAACTGTAACGGGAGAGATGAGGTCATTTATGGAACGCCTATTATTTCCTTATCTGACATATACCGACCCTCCACAGTATCTCTTTCCAAAAAAGATAAAAACTGGGTTTATTTTTACGATGAACAGCACCAAGAAGCAGATGGAAGAACGTGCCTACGGTCAGCACATAGCCCTTAATGAAAACTACCTTAAGAGGATATTCGGGGCCTCAGAGTCTCTTTGCAGCTTTGATACATATCAGTTTAAGGATTATTCAAAGGTGGTTGCAGAACGCTTTGATCCTGTGAAGAAAGCAAAGAGACATAAAGATATATTTCCAATCGATTGCAATAAAGCCTTCAAAATGGGGGTTAGATTAGTTAAGGCATGAATGTAACACGACAAGCTGTGTTGATCAGTTCTGCTAACTATTTAAACAATTAAGGAAGGAAACGTCATGATCAATAAGGAAATGAAGGCACCTGAATTTTGTTTGAGCGGTATTGATGAGGCAGGACAGGAGAAGGAATTCTGCCTTTCTGATCTTCTGAAACAAAAGAAGCAGATCATTCTCTATTTCTACACCAAGGACAATACCCCAGGATGTACACAGGAAGCCTGTGATTTCCGAGATAATCTCAATAGGTTAATAGGTAAAGCATTGGTCATCGGGGTCAGCCGTGACAGCATCGCCAGCCACATCAAGTTCAGGGAAAAGCAGGGATTGAACTTCCCTCTACTGTCCGATCCCGACCATAAGGTTCTGGAACTCTATGGGGCATGGGGTGAAAAAAAGATGTATGGGAAGCCTGTCACGGGAACAATCAGGACAACCGTGCTGATCGGCAGGGACGAAAAGATTAAGCGGGTCTGGCACAGCGTGCCCGATCCTCCAAATAAATCTAACGTACCAATATCTTTTTTTTATTAATCTATAGGAAAGAAATTCATTGTATATAAATAAATAATCCTATGTGGGAAGTTCTGTTTAATACACATCAGTTAGAAGAATGGGTCGAAGCTGCTGAAAAAATGCATGCCCGTTTTGGCATTGAGAAGGCGTTGGGATACCTCATAGGAGAAAAATTCTACCGTGTTTTTTTTATCCTCCATTCCTCCCAAGAATTAATTAGAAAGATTGCTGAAGAAAGGAAGAAGCCAGGCTATAACCCCGTCTGTGAAACAATATACGAAAACCGCAAGAAACGTATTCTGTATTATGGGATTCCCGGTTAAATTAAGCGATATTATAGAGGCCATCGAATTTCAGACGGATGAGAGCAGCGCATACTTGAATATAAAGACTGGCGAGGTCGTGACTGTTACCCAAGAGGATTTTGAAGCTACTGAAAATCAAGACGCCTTGGACGAATATCCTGAGTGGCAGCACGAAAGTATCGAAACAGCTCAGGAGATCCTTGACCATGAAGAGGATTTTATAGGCTTGCCCACCAAATATGATGTTCACGAATATCAGATAATGGAAAAGTTTATTCTTTCTGTAAAAGACAGGGAGATTTCGGACGCCTTATACAGAGCTATAAAGGGCAAAGGAGCTTTCCGTAGATTTAAAGACAGTGTAATCAGATTCGATATTGAAGATGAATGGTATAAGTATCGAGAAGAGGTAATAAGACAAGTGGCCATTGATTGGTGTGAGCTTAATCAGATTGAATTCAAAGATAAATAGAATGCCTGTGAGGCGGCTAAGGATATCCAAGACAATTTTATCAATTACTTTCTGAAGGTTGCAGGGAGAAACGTGTTTCTCGTAGAGATGCGGTGAGACGGAGGAATACAGTAGCATATTTTAACCATTGCAGTTAAAGAGGCCTACAAGTACGACTTTTAAGTCGAGACATTTATGCATGATAGCGACTTCGGATGGAAATATTCTCGAGAGCTTCTTCCTTGTGAGCCTTGTATTGACGACTCGCATCAAACCTTGTATAGTTCGACTGATAACCAATGGCCGGGAGGATAAGATTGTACAAACTAAAGACAAAAACATGAAACAAATGGACATCGGAGTGGAACACACATGTTGACATCAAATGAAATAATCATGCGTCTCCTTTTAGGGACTCTCTTTGGCGGAGTAATAGGATTCGAGAGACAGGTTCATGGTCGACCCGCAGGGTTTAGAACTCATATACTTGTCTGTATTGCTGCTGTCTTAATAATGCTTGTGGTAGTGTAAACTTTCTTGTGTGAAATTCAAATAAGGGAAAAAATAAGGGCGCACCTCCTATAAAATATTTTGTTAGACCAATAACAAAAATAAAAAGGAGGAGCACCCATGGAAATTAAGATTAGCGTACCAGAAGTCGTAAGTTTAATCAAAGAATTACAGGATAATCCGTCGAGGATATTTGAAATGGCCACAATGAATGTTCAGAAGGATGTAGGAGAGTATTTGACGAACCTCATGAAGGCAGAACTTACGCACGTATTAGGACGTGAGAAGTATGAGCGTGGGGAAGGGGATACAAACCATCGCAATGGAAGCTATCACAGGGACTTCTGCATTAAAGGCATAGGAGAAGTGGCGGTAAAGGTACCGAGAGATCGGAAAGGAGAATATCAGACGCAGGTATTACCGCGCAGCAAGCGATATGAAGACCGGATCACTGAGGATCTGTCGATCATGTATCTGACGGGGATAAGCACCCGGACATTATCTATGTTGAGCAAGCGGCTTATAGGGCGAGGGATTTCCCCTGAAGAAGTGAGCAAAGCGAACAAGGAATTGACGGGCGCAGTAGAGAAGTGGCGCAATCGTGATTTATCCCAGGAGAAAATAAAGTACATATTTGTAGACGGTGTGATATTCAAGATGAGATTGAAATGGAGCGTAGAGAACATTCCCGTACTTGCAGCAATAGGGGTAACGGAGGATGGAACAAAATTAGTGCTTGGGCTGCAGAGCGGCGACAAGGAATCAGCGACTAACTGGCGGGAGTTCTTCAGGGATCTTAAAAGCAGAGGGCTCGACGGAACATCGGTGCGGCTCGGGATTATGGATGGGCTATCCGGTCTGGAGAAAGTATTTGAAGAAGAGTTCCCAAATGCAAACGTACAGAGGTGCCAGGTGCATGTGGCTCGTAATGTACTGGCGAAGGTACCTCATAAGGTGAAAAAGGAAGTAGCGGATGATCTGAGATCCATATTCTATGCATCTTCAAAGGGAAAGGCAGATGAATTTTACAGGAGCTTTTATGAGAAGTGGAATAAAGAGGTACCTTCGGCGGTGAAATCATTAACTCATTCCATAGATGCTTGTTTGACGTTCTTTAAGTTCCCGGAGGAAGAATGGATATCATTACGGACAACGAATATTATTGAGCGGTTGAATAAGGAATTCAGGAGAAGAACGAAGTCTATGGAGATAGTAGCCGGAGAGGATGCCTGTTATAGGCTCCTGGCATTTATATCGTTAAAGATGGAGTTGACTTGGAGATCAAATCCGATAGGAAAGGTGCGGCCCAATTTGCCCCTTTATCAAATTTACACAAAATAGTTGACAGTACCATGCTTGTTTCAGAATACTACCAATATTTGAGTAGTATTGATCCATCCTATATAAGGATAGATCCGGGAAGAATTGCTGCCGGAGCATTGGCTGGAGTTGGATTTATTGGAGCGGGTGTAGTATTAAAAGCAGGCTTATCAATACAAGGTCTTACTACTGCTGCATGTATTTGGGTAGTATCTGCCATAGGGCTTGCGATCGGTAGCGGGCTTTATCTTGCAGGTGCTGTCACCTTCGTCATAACAATTTTTTCACTAGCCTCATTAAGAATTGTAGAGAAAAAGATGCCTAAACTCACCTATAGATTTCTTACCATAACTGCAGATCTGAATGCTGATGAAGATCAAATTACATCCATCATCAAGAGAACGGATTTATCTATAGTCAATATAGATTACGAACAGTGTACAGACAGTGGAATAATAATCTTCTATTTTACAGTTTCATTTTATCGTTATCATTCATTGAAGGCACTCATTAATGAGCTTTCAGCCCTTAATTTTATAAAAAAAGTATGCATAAAGACTGAACAGACTGAACATAAATGATGTAATAAAAGCTTTTATAAATACGATCATTAAAGAGTGCTCAATATTCACTTCATTCGGATACTCTACAGATTCTCACTATCTTTTAGCTGCAAGATAACTTCCTCCTACACGCATAGTAAGAGCCTGTACAGATATTGAAGCCTTCAAGTGGTAATCAACAAAGATGCGGCCTTCTATATTCACTGTAAAATCAACCATTTGAGATTTAAGAGGTTTTATGAGAATAATCCCGGCTCAAGATAATTTCTAAAAGCCGTACATCTGTCTTTCTTTTTACAGTTTTTCTCCTATCGATGTATTAGGATAATTGTATACTATAAAGTATGAATTTAAGAGGGGGTGAACCATAAAATGTTTGGAACTCAGGATATAATCCTCATCGCGGTAATAGTAGTTGTCTTATTTGGTGCTACAAAGCTTCCTCAGATCGGAAGTGGTGTAGGACAGGCAATCAAGAATTTCAAGAAAGGTATATCTGAAGCTGATGAAATAGATGTGACACCGCCAAAGGATAGTCCTAAGAAAGAAGAGACGCAGAAAAAGGAAGATGATTAGAGAGCTATAGGTCGTCAATTTTATTGGAAATAGATTTTCTGCTCAGGATTTAATTTAAGATACAAGACATATGACCGGGGAGCTTCAAAATATATCTGAAAAAGTGAAGTCCTTTTTAAAACGGGTGAAGCGTCTATTGCTCACCTATTTACCTCTCCGCATTCCCATGCGAGCCAATCGAGGGTTAATCAGATGACTTTATTAAAGATAATTGTCCTTGCTCTGGTCCAAGGGGCTGCTGAACTTTTGCCCGTATCAAGTTCGGCACATGTCATTATTGCAGAAAAATTGATGGGCCTCGACCCTACCAATCCGGAGATGACGCTTCTTCTTGTGATGCTCCACACGGGCACGATGTTCGCGGTCATCCTTTTTTTCTGGAATTCGTGGGAAAAAAGTTTTTTTACTTCACGAAAAACTTTATGGGATTCAGTAAAGCTTATTATGGCAGCCACATTTTTGACGGGTGTCATAGGCTTATTGCTAAAGTCCTTGATTGAGAGGTTCATATTAGGGAATGTCCCCCATGCGGAGATCGAACTTCTCTTTGGCAACTTGACTCTGATCTCAGCAGCTCTTGCGGCGGTTGGCATGCTAATCATTTACGCAGGATGGAAAAGCCGTCATTCAGCCGGTGGCAATGCCACTTTGGGCTTAAAGGGAGCTTGCTGGATCGGAGCAGTACAGGGTATCTGTTTACCTTTTCGCGGATTTTCGCGTTCAGGCGCGACCATATCCAGCGGACTGTTTTTGGGGATCGCAAAGACGAAAGTAGAGGAGTTTAGTTTTGCCCTTGCGGTTGTCCTTACGCCGCCGATAATTATCCGGGAGGTTTTGAGATTACTGAAGGCACAGCATGCATCTGCGCTAAATATGACAAGCATGGCAGGTCTCTTTTATCCCAGTTTGCTGGGTATGGTGCTGAGCTTTATTTCCGGTATATTAGCTCTTCGGTGGCTTTCCAATTGGCTGGAGCGCGGACGCTGGCATCTGTTCGGAGTATATTGTCTTTGTGCTTCTGCTGCTGTTTTTCTGCTCCACAGAAGTGGTCTGTAGGAGGGTCCTGATTGTCCCACGGAGTATTTTTTCATTATTAAGGGTTACAGCCCGCAACAACTGACTTGACTTTCTAAGGGCATTATACTTAAATAGAAATGAGTTCTATTTAAAGTCTCAGATTGTCGGGAGGAGAGATGCGACTTTCTAACAAGGCTTCGTCTCAAATTATTCAACGGAGAATCTGAAACACATGAAACAAAACATTGCGGTTTGCCAAATATAGATCAAATGATTACCTCTGAGATACGAGATGATGTCAAAGATGCTGATTTTTCGACAATTTTGAGAAGGCTAAATCTCAAAATTACGCCGAAAAGACTTGCTATTCTCGATATCCTGATGAATGAATCAGCGTATCTGAGCCCTGAGGAAATATGGCAAAGGATGAAAAACCAGTTCAGAAGAATAGGCCTTCCGACAGTCTACCGTAATTTGGAAGAACTCTCAGAAAAGAACATCATCTCAAAGATCAGCCATCCTAACCGGCAACTGTATTATTATTTCTGTGCCAACAGGTCTCATCATCATCATTTCGTTTGTCTTTCCTGCCGCAACGTTGAAGATATCAACTTTTGCTCACTGAACGAACTACAGAAAGAAGTGAAAATGAGACTTAACGGAAAGGTAATATCACATATCCTTCAGGTAAACGGTTACTGCCGAAATTGCCTGAACAGGAAAGAAAAATGAAATATAGACGGTTGGTTGTCTTACTCATTCTTATAATTCTGCTCGGTTCCTTTGCCGCGTGCGCAAAGAGGGGTGAAGAACCTGCCGGGATGAAGAAACTTAAGGTCATAACAACACTCTTTCCGCTTTATGATATGGCCAAGAGCATCGGAGCAGACAAGTCAGATGTATCTTTGCTTTTGCCGCCGGGAGTCGAAGCCCATTCTTTTGAACCCAAACCAAGCGACATTGTCAAAATCAACGAAGCCGATGTTTTCGTCTATACCGGAAAATTTATGGAGCCGTGGGCTGAAGAAATCATCAAGGGTGCCGCCAACAAGAACCTGATCGTAGTCGATGCAAGCCATGGTACAAAAATGATTCCGGGGGTTTTCCATGATGCAGACGAGCCGGCAGGATCGCTTGATCCGCACATCTGGCTGGATTTTGACAATGCCAAAATAATGGTTAAAAACATCATGCGAGCATTCGAAATAAAAGACGGTGCTAATAAGGATTTTTATGAACAGAAAACGGAAGATTACAGCAATAAACTGACCGAGTTGGATACCTTATATAAGACGACCCTTGCCACCTGCAAGTACAAAGAGATCATCTATGGTGGCCACTATGCTTTCGGTTATATGGCTAAGCGTTACGGCTTGAAATATCTGGCAGCCCAGGGGGTCTCGCCGGACGCTGAACCGACGGCGAACGATTTGGTCAAGCTGGTAGAGCAGATAAAAAAGGACAAGATCAGATATGTTTTTTACGAAGAACTGACCAGTCCCAAAATCGCAGAGACTATCGCCGGTGAAACCAAAGCTAAATTGCTGCTTCTCAATGCCGCTCACAATCTGTCCAGGGAACAGATTGAGCAAGGGCTCTCTTTCTTCGACATACTCAAAAAGGATCTTGAAAACATGAGGGTCGGCCTTGAATGCAAATAATACGAGCCCAATTTTATCTGTGGCAAATTTATGTTTTGGCTACGGACCGCTTGAAGTGCTGTGCGAAGTGACGTTTGCAGTAGAAAAAGGCGATTACGTTGGACTCGTTGGGCCGAACGGCTCGGGCAAAACCACTGTAATTAAGATCATCCTTGGCCTTATGCCGGCCGGGAATGGTACTGTCAGTTTGTTTGGGACAGACCCGTCTGCATTCAGAGACCGGCATAAAATTGGTTATCTGCCCCAGAAATTGACAAATTTCAATCCCTATTTCCCTGCAACCGTAAAGGAGATCGTTTCATTAGGATTATTTTCAAGAAAGAGATTTCCAAAACGTATTTTGAAGGGTGATGCGAAAATGATAGATGAAGCCATGACTTTAACCGGTGTGATTGATATCAAGGATGCATTGATCGGTGAACTTTCGGGCGGCCAGCAGCAAAGGGTCCTCGTTGCAAGGGCAATTGTAAATAAGCCGGAACTGCTGATCCTTGACGAGCCGACAACGGCTCTTGATCCTGAAGCTAGAGAAAACTTCTTCCAGGTACTTCGGGAGCTTAACCTCAGCAAAAAAGTCACAATTATTCTTGTTACCCATGACATCGCGAGTATAGGAAAATATGCTTCCAAACTTCTGTACCTCGATAAGAAGATCATCTTTTATGGAAGCTTCGAAAACTTCTGCTTATCAGAGAATATGACACACTATTTCGGCGAATTTGCTCAGCACCTGATATGCCACAGGCATAACTGATATGGATATATTAGCTGCACTTCAGTATTCATTCATCAGAAGGGCTTTTATCGCAGGTTCGTTAATCGCACTCGTGTGCTCAATACTGGGTGTGCTCCTTGTACTCCGAAGGCTTTCTTTGATCGGTGACGGTCTCGCGCACGTAACCTTCGGAAGCGTTGCAATTGGCTTACTTCTGAGACAGGAACCTTCCCTTGTTGCGATTCCGATCGTTATGGCAAGTTCACTGGGTATATTGAAGCTGATGCAAAAGGCCAAGCTCTATGGAGATGCGGCAATAGGTATTGTATCTTCCTTAGGTATCGCAGGAGGGGTTATCGTTGCCAGTCTGTCGGGCGGCTTTAACGTCGACCTCTTCAGCTTTCTGTTCGGCAATATTCTGTCGATCAGCAGTGCGGAAGTCGTCACATCAATAATCCTTTCTGTCATTGTACTCTCCGTAGTATTCCTTTTCTACAATGAATATTTCTCGACTACTTTTGACGAGGAATTTGCGAGGATATCCGGAATCAATGTGAGGAAGATCAATACACTTCTTGTTATTTTAACGGGCATAACAGTCGTGCTTACTATGAAGGTAGTCGGAATTATGCTGACTTCTGCCTTGCTGATACTGCCTGCTGTAACAGCCCTCCAGATCGCAAAGAGTTTTAGAAATACGATGATACTCTCTTCTGTTTCCGGAATATTGTCGGTGATTGCAGGAATTTACTCGTCCTTTCTGCTGAACCTTCCGACGGGTGCAACAATCGTCATGGTGAATTTCCTATTCTTTATAACCGCGTTCTTGTCACGGCGTGCTGTGCACATCAGCAGACATTAAAATATGCTCCTCGTGTGTTTCGGCAATCCGTAAATTTGGCCATCTCTTTTCTCTATCCGTTGAGAGGATGGTGAGACGGTTCTGTCTTCTCTTCGAGGAGACAGAGAAATTTGCTCACTTTGGACCGTTCATGTTCTGGCATGTCAAGAAACTCGATTCCCACGCCGAAGCGTTTCAGTCTTCCGCCGGCTGTTGTGATGCAGGAGGCAACTCTTCCCTGAAATCTTATGGGGGCCTCATTCGGAAGGAAAAGCGCCATGGGGAATTTATTTTCGACTTGGGCGATGTTATATGATTCGACAAGCATACCACTGAGGCTTATCTTCTTGACAGGCGACGTCTTTGGGTAAAGCAGCACGGCCTTTTCGTTTGCATAAACCGTGAATCTTAGAGCGCTTGGTCTGTATTCATCGCTCAACCGCTGCTCATTCGGGATACCCGCCACTCTGATAAAGTCCTTCAGCTTCACCAGCTTATCGGAGGTCATGCCCTGGAAGGCTATACCCGTTCTGTAAGCAGGAATAAACCCCCGGCCGGATTTATTCACGTTGCAGCACAAGGTTTCCCAAACGACAACGCACGGCAGGGAAAGGTGCATATCCTGGCTTTCAAGCCTGATAAGATATTTCTCACCAAACTTCACACTTTTTTTCGAGACAATACAGGCCCCGCTTATGCTGATATTCCGGAGATTTGCCTCTGCCGTAAAAAGTATTTTTGCACGAACGTCCATGTTCTCTACCGCGAACCTTTTGTAACGCCTTTTTCCCGTGTTCGCCGCAGAACGTTGCGCATATTTTTGAACTAGAGCCGCATGAGAGTCGAGAAAAGAAGTATATAATTTATCTAAAATCCAAATATATTTTTCATCTCCCGATGCAACATATGTATAAACAAGTCTGTTAACGGAATCAGAGAAATCCCTGATGTCCCGCATCTCATCTCCCAACTCCATAAGTCGTTCATACCTAAGGGTCCCATCGGCAATTAGTCTAACAGCTTCCTCTTTTTCGTGGAGACGAAAGATTGCCAGACCTGATCTCCTCGTGATATCCGCTACCGACAATGCAAATCCCTCGTGCCGAAGCCCCGTACTCAACGGAGAGCTGACAAAACAAAGAAGCACAGCGCCCGCTACTTCTCCCGCTAAATCCACAGAGCTTTTCATCCGGTATTTGCCGGTTTCTGACAGCAAGCGTGTCATCATATGCACGGCCACTGATACGGCAGCTACTTCAATATCACCTGATGACTGGAGGCCATTTTCGGCGCGGAGTTTGTCAGAAAGGCCGAGAAGATTTCTGAAAAAAGACATATCTCCGGTTCCTTCATTCAGACAGGCGGACACCTCACTGAGAATGGCGGAAACTTCAGTCAATGAGTGGCAATGCAGAAAAGCGTTTGCGAATGATTTTAACAACCAGTTCCGCATCTCGGCCGGGGCCAAATTATCAGTATACAGGAGACTCAGAGTTCGGGCTGTTTTCGCAGCCTTGTATGTATTTTTCTCTTCGTAGAGCTTTGGTCCGAAAAATCGGCCTTTGGATCTCTTGACCGAGATGCCCGCCCGTGAAATAATGATGCGACATGGGTCACCGTTATCCATCCTGATGTGCGCCCAGCGTCTCTCATGGTAAGCGATTAATTTAGACATATAAAATCCCCTGTGGTTCAATTATATATCAAAAAAATTTAACAATCGAGATATACAGTTAGTCAGTGGTCAACTCTTTTCTGTGAATAATTGCTGCATTTGCATCCCTCCCGGGTAACAAGTCAGTCAAAATTTTATTCTTATCAAGCAGAAGACAAAAATCGTCAGAAAAAAAATTATATGTAGACGAGCTTTGACAAAATTTGTCATTCCTCTCCAATAATTTTATGCTTCTGTAGATAAGTTTATTTTAATAACAATATGTTATATAAAATGGCATAGAATCTGCTTTAAGATATTCCAGGACGAAGCAATTATAAAAAATTTATAAGGTCGGATGAATTGAAAAGTTATTACAGCTATTTTTTATCTTTGAAAAAAGTTGGAAATCTTGTCTTGAAAATTATCCTTCCCCCAAAGAAGAAGACTATTTCCATCGCAGAGGACGATGTTATAGGTTACGAGACCTATTCTTTGCAAATCAAATCCGAACCGCCAAAAGGAAAAAGGCCGATACAAAAATGAGCACTAATTCCACTATAGAGTCAGACATATTCGAAGAGATCATAGATTTAGGCATAAAGAAAGGAGAACTATCCGTTAATGAGATAAATGCGGCATTACCAGAAATTACCTCCCAGGATGAGGTCGAAGACCTTGTAGGTCTTCTCGAAAGCAAGGGAGTTAAGGTCACACCTGATCAGGAAAGTGAAATCGAAGGTGACAATGTCGCTGACAAAGAGAACTCAAGCAAATATGAAAACACAGAGGACCTTGTTCAAACATACTTCCACTCGATGGGCAACATTGTATTGCTTACCAGGGAGGAAGAAGCCAATTTAGCGAGGAAAATAGAAGAAGGCAGGGAAATCCTGTATAACATAATGACCAAGCTTACCCTGTACGAGAAATTGAAATCGCTTTCCAACAACAACGGAAGTCAGGATTGTGATGAAGCAGATCAGGACAAACCGGATGAGGCTCTGAATAAGAGCCTTGAAATACTTGATAATCTTATGAGCAATATAAGGATTGCCGACGGGAGAATTCAAAAATACGGGAGCCTGCAGAATTTGAAGAGATCAATAAATGAGAAAAAAAAGAACGGCATCAATCCCTCGAAGCTGAGCAATATTGCGGAAGAGGTCCTCAGAGAGTATAAACGGGCGGAACGTGAAACTGGAATCAAGATTAACGAGGTCAAGCTCTTGTACGATAGAATATGCAGGGCAAGAGATCTTATCCGCATGGCAAAGGATGAGTTAATAACCCGCAACTTGAGACTGGTCATCAATATAGCCAAATATTATATCGGAAGAGGTCTCCCTTTTCTCGATCTGATCCAGGAGGGCAATATCGGTCTCATGAAAGCAATAGACAGGTTCGACTACAAAAAGGGATTTAAGTTCAGTACCTACGCATCATTCTGGATAAAACAGACAATCATGAGGGCAATTATTGATCAGGCAAAAACGATCAAGGTCCCTATAAATATCATGGAGCTGTATAACAGTATCGTCAAGGTTTCGAGGGAGCTTATATCACAACTCGGAAGAGAACCTGCTATAGAAGAAATCGCTGGAAGATTAGGAATTTCTGCAAAGAAAGTGGAGGGCATCTTTCAAGCAGTGCAGGATACGATATCCCTTCAGACCCTCATAGGAGATGATGAGACAGCACTCGAAGAGATTGTCGGTGACAACAATAGTGTTTCTCCATACTTTAATGTTGAGCAAAAAATGATGCATGAACAAATACTGAAGACCCTCAAGACACTTACTCCCAAAGAAGAAAAGGTGATAAGGATGAGATATGGTATCGGGCTTGACAAAGACCATACATTGGAAGAAATAGGATTATATTTTTCCGTCACGCGTGAGAGAATAAGACAGATAGAGGACAAAGCGATAAAAAAACTGCGTCACCCGAAAAGACTAAATTTGTTAAAGGTCTTAAAGACTGCCTGATTTCATAGCGCGCACTATCAACTTTGCGATTTCGCTAATAGAGAAATCCGCATCATTGGCTTTTTCAGCATATCCGATCTTGCCATTAGCCCGAAAAATGCGTTTGATCACAGATTTAGGCAGGCATAGTGACATAAAAATCCCGAAAGCCTTCGGGACAGAATTCGGGTTTTCTATGCCATATATTTTTTCTGAATAAAAATATCCGGGCGGCTTTGATATCAGACCGCCCACAAAGGTGCTGCTGTCAAGCTTTTTCTGCCACTATGCCTTTCCGGATATTTAGATCGCTTAATTCATAAAACCTATGATAACGGCGGATATAGTGTTTGAGCGGCTTTAAATTCTGTGAAGATTTATCGGAACAGAATTTACCTCGGAGGGCGAAGCCCGAGAATGAGCTCAAACACTGTATCCGCCGTGTTCACCACAGATCTATGAATAATAAAGGTTAGTGAATCGCAGTTTTTTGTTAAGAAAACGTTTGCGACGTTTAGGTTACAATTAAAAGATATGTCCAGGGTAACACGGAATTCCAGGGGAAGGGTCAATGTCGTTATTCATATGAAAGACGTCTCATGGATATATGGTGACAGATACATTTTGCGGAATATCAACTGGGAAGTCAAAAGCGGTGAACACTGGGCAATCATCGGGTTAAACGGGTCAGGCAAGACTTCTCTTTTAAATGTGGTGAACGGCTATATCTGGCCGTCAAGGGGTGAAGTAAGCGTCCTAGGCAAGTGTTTCGGGTCGTACGACATAAGGGAGTTACGCAAAAAGATAGGGTGGGTCAGTCCCTCTATTCAGGAGAAATTTTACGCAGATGAAACCGCGGAAGAGATTGTTCTCAGCGGAAAATTTGCGACTATCGGCTTATACGACGAGCCAAAGGCAAGAGATATTGCACACGCGCGCCTTCTGTTGGAACAATTAAAATGCGCCCGGACGGCGAAAGAGCCATACCGGACACTATCACAGGGGGAGAAGCAAAAAGTACTGATAGCACGGGCACTGATAAGTTCCCCAAGGCTGCTTGTTTTGGATGAGCCTTGCGCCGGTCTGGATATTTTTTCAAAAGAACAGTTATTATCTCTCGTAGAAAAAATCGGACTGGGGGGAGCCGGTCCTGCGCTGCTATATGTTTCCCACCGGATAGAAGAAATTCTGCCTGTCTTTACACATGTTTTAGTGCTGCGCCGGGGTGAGGTTCATTCCTCGGGAAAGAGAAAAGTTGTCCTTACAAAAAGAAACCTGTCGGATTTTTTTGAAACACCTGTTGATGTCCATTGGCGTAAAAACAGAGCGTGGGTAGTACTCATGGGATATTAGGCATAACATATTGTGACCGGAGGCTTTGATAATAATACAATCACTTTTTGTCCCTTGTGTTCCCCCTTAAAATTTGACAAGGGAAGGTTTTTTTGATAAAAGTAAGACAGAAGGAGGAGAAAGGGCTCCTTACAAAATATTCCTTCAACATTTGCATTAATCTCACATAGATATCCCCCATGAAACTAACCGGCTCAGAAAATTGGATCATGGAAGACGAAGCAAAGACAAAAGAACAACTCGTAAATGATCTAATGAACCTGCGCCGACGAATAGCCGAGCTGGAAAAATCATTACGGTTAAGCAAGAAAAACTTTTATTCAATATGCAACACGGCCGTTGACGCCATTCTCGTGATGGACGGCGAAGGCAAAATATCTTTTTGGAATCCTGCCGCGGAAAAAATGTTCGGTTATACGGGTGAAGAGGCAATAGGCAAGGATTTGCACCTGCTGCTCGCTCCTGAAAGGTTTCATGCGGATTACGTGAAAGGGTTCAGTGTGTTCAGGAAGACGGGACAGGGGCCGGCGGTGGGCAATACGCTGGAATTTATTGCTCTCAGAAAAAATGGCTCGGAATTCCCGATAGAGGTTTCAACCTCCGCATACCAGATTGAAGGACAGTGGCTCACTGTAGGGATTGTAAGGGATGTAACCGAACGCAAGCGCATGGAAAATCTGCTCCGGAACATCTCGGAAAAAGTTTCTGCAAAAACCGGCGATGAATATTTCCGGTCGGTAGCGGAGTTCGCAGCCACGGAGCTGGGCATTGAGTATGCATTTGTCGGTGAACTGGTCAAAGGCAACAGGAAGGTCAAAACTGTTGCATTATATGCGCACGGCAAATTCTTGGATAATATAGAGTATGATTTGGATAATGCTCCATGCAAAACCGTTATCGGGGGGAAAGCCGCTTTTTATCCGGGGAAAATCTCTGAACTTTTTCCTGACTCTCAATTCCTGAAAAACTTAAGAGCAGAAAGTTATGTAGGCGTCCCGCTTTTTTCCTCTGGAGGAAAACCGCTCGGTCATCTTGCGATACTCGGGACGAAGCCCTTGAAAAAGAGTGATGAACTACAAATAATGGGATTATTGCAGTTTTTTGCGGTGCGGGCAGCGGCAGAGTTGGACCGCAGACGGGCGGAAGATGAGCTCCAGGAGAGCGAACATCGTTTCAGGGAAATAACCGATACGGCTATCGATACGATAATAACAATTGATTCCAGTGGCGCCATTGTTTTATGCAATAGGGCGGTTGAAAGGCAGTTCGGATACACTGTCGATCAGCTTGTGGGGCGAGACGTAAAAATTATAATACCCCGGCGTTATCGAAAAGATCATGAAAACGGCATAAAAAGGTTTCTCGCGACCGGCGCGGTTCACCATATAGGTCAAACGCGTGAATTGTATGCGTTGAAGAAAGACGGTACTGAATTCCCGATAGAATTGTCCCTCAGCACGTGGAAAACCGGCAAATATACTTTTTTTACGGGCATCGTCCGCGATATTACGGAGCGCAAAAAACTTGAGGCGCAGCTTCTGCAGGCGCAAAAGATGGAAGCAGTCGGACAGCTCGCGGGAGGCATTGCCCATGATTTCAATAACATCCTTACTGCATTGATAGGATACTGTCATGTTCTCAAAATGAAGCTGAGAGAGGATGACCCGTTAAGAAGTTATGCCGATCATATTCTTTCGTTGTCGGACAAAGCGGCAAATCTCACCCGGGGTCTTCTTGCCTTCAGCAGGAAACAGATATTCAACCTGAGACCGCTAAATCTTAATAAGATTGTAAGAAATATGGAGAAAATTTTTTTGAGGGTCATTGGTGAGGATATTGAACTAAAGATAACGCTTGAAGACAAAATTATAACGGTGATGGCGGACCCCGGACAGATAGAGCAGGTATTGATGAACCTTGTGACAAATGCGCGGGACGCGATGCCCGCCGGAGGCATGCTGGCTATAGAGACTGAACTTGCGGATATCGACAATGAATTTATAAAGGAGCATGGATATGGAACTGAAGGCAAGTATGTTCTTCTGTCGGTGACGGATACGGGGCAAGGGATTGACAAAAAGACGAGCGAGAGGATATTTGAACCGTTCTTTACGACGAAGGAAGTGGGGAGGGGAACAGGGCTTGGTCTTTCAGTGGTGTACGGGATAGTCAAGCAGCATAACGGATTTATCAATGTTTACAGTGAAGTAGGCAATGGGACATCGTTCAAGATATATTTGCCTGTGATAAAAGCAGAAGCGGAAGAGATAACGCCTGATATCGCGTCTTCTCTGGAAAGGGGTACAGAGACAGTACTTTTGGCGGAAGATGATATGGAGGTCAGGGTATTCACAAAGAAAATGCTTGAGGAATTCGGGTATGAAGTTGTTGAGGCGAAGGACGGAGAGGATGCGGTGCATAAGTTCTTAAAGAACAAGGACAAGATCCAGCTTCTTTTGCTTGATGTCATAATGCCGAGGAAGAGCGGCAAGGACGCATATGAAGAGATACGCAAGCTGAGACCTGATATTAAAGTTCTTTTCATGAGCGGTTATACTGCGGATATCATCCACGGAAGAAGAATTATAGAGGAAGGATTAGAGTTTATCGTAAAGCCTGTCTCACCGATAGCGCTCCTGAAAAGGATCAGGGAAACCCTGGAGAAATGAATACGGAGGGATAATTGAAAATGATTCCACGAACCGAAGTCTGCAATTTGAACCCTGCAATTCTCGTCGTCGATGACGATCTTTTTATACGTGAATCCATTTCTACATTGCTGGGTGAGTACAATTATTCGGCTGTTGCCTGCGAGAGTGCCGGACAGGCAATGGACAAATTGCGGGAAGACAAAATAGATGTTGTTTTAACCGACATCGAGATGCCGGGCATAACAGGGATCGAATTCCTCGGCGGGGTCCGAGCCGTCTACCCGGAGATACCGGTAATATTGATGACCGGGTTCGCAGAATTAGACATGGCCGTAGATGCAATAAAAAAAGGCGCTTTTGACTTCATCATCAAGCCTTACAGGCCGGATTATCTCGTCCATGCCATAGAAAAGGCGGTCAGCCATCGAAGGCTTTCACAGATAGAAAGAAATTACAAGACGATGCTTGAAGACACCGTGAAAATCAGGACAAAAGAGGCGGTTGATGCCCTGACGATGGTCAAGAAGATGAGTTTTGAGCTGATACAGCGCCTGACAGCAGTGGCCGAATTTAGAGATGTGGAGACGGGCTCTCACATTAAGAGAATCGGTCTCTATGTTGCAAAAATTGCTGTTGCCCTGGATATGCCGGCTGATTTTGTCGAAAAAATAACCTTTGCAGGCCCCATGCACGACATAGGGAAAATAGGCATTCCGGACAGCATACTTCTGAAACCCGGCTCCCTTACACATGATGAGTTTGAAATTATGAAATTGCATCCCGGGATCGGGAGAAAAATCCTCTCGGGCTCGGTCCATGAGTGGATACAAATGGCGGAATTGGTTGCCTTGAACCACCATGAGAGATGGGACGGTACGGGCTATCCGGGGGGATTGGAAATAGAAGATATACCTATCGAGGGGAGGCTTGTGATGCTGTGTGACCAGTATGATGCCCTGAGGAGCAGAAGACCGTACAGGTCTTCCCTGAGTCATCAGGAAGTTTTTAAGATATTGACAGATGGGGACGGAAGAACGATGCCCGGACATTTTGACCCCGATGTGCTGGATGCATTTATCGGGGTCGCTCCACAATTTGATGAAATATTTGTGATGCATCAAGATTGATCGGACAGATCGGGGACAGGGCAGGAAATTATTCGTTGTTTTTTGGTGTATAATAACGACTCACATGGATGATTCCATCAACATAAAAATACCTGTCTTCGAAGGACCGTTTGATCTGCTTTTGCATCTTATCAGAGAAAACAAAATCGACATTTACGACATCCCCATCTCGCTGATTACAGGCCAGTACCTCCAGTATATAGAGATTATGAAAGAACTCAACCTTGAAATAGCCGGTGAATTTCTTGTAATGGCTGCGACACTGATCCACATCAAATCGAGGATGCTTCTTCCACCTGATGAAGAGGCGCCCTCGGAGGAACAGGAAGACCCGAGGCAGGAACTTGTCCAGAAACTACTTGAGTATCAGAAATTTAAAGAGGCGGCGGTTGACTTCAGGAAAAGGGAGGATGACTGGACGAAGATCTTTCAGAGGGAGCCTTTATCCGGTGAAGATGACGGCGAGCTTTATCTCTTCGACCTCAGCCTCTTTGACCTGCTGGACGCGTTCAGGAAAATCCTTGATACGGCCCCTCCTGATATCGTTTCGATTACGAAAGAGACTTTGACGGTGAAAGATAAGATGTCTATAATCATGGAGATATTGGAAGGACAGGAGGCCGTGAGATTCGAAGGTTTATTTAAGGACGGTATAACGAGAATCCAGCTCCTTGTTACATTTGTTGCACTCCTTGAACTCATACGGCTCGGTCTTGCAAGGGCCTATCAAGAGAAGGAATTCGGAAATATATGGGTCATAAACCCTGCAAGACAATCGGCAGTAATAACTCAGACATAGAAAAGGTAAATCCCTCCCCTCTCAGACTTTTTTAGCATGCCGAGACAGTTAGATTGACTTAACCAACCCGGTATTGATAAATTAAGCTATAGCTTTCAAGAAAAAAAATGCGCAACGGAAACTAAAAAAGATATATATACCTATATATAATGGTTATGTTGATGTCGCCATGTGAGGCATAAAATGTATCTTCCCCCGAGTATCAGAGTCCTGCATAATTTATGCTATTGCTATCAGAATATGCGGAAACGGATAATCTCTTTTGTAACAATTCTTTCAATCGGCGTTTTATTCGCTTTCGAAATGACGGGAAGCAGTCTGGCTGTGGTCGCCGGAGACTGTAGCGCCTGTCACACGGTTTATCCCGGGATGACGGAAAAGACTTATCGTGCAAAGCCGTTCGAGTATGTATCGAGAGAACTATTCTGTGTGAAATGCCATTCGAGTAATACGAGCGATACTATTAAGCTGCTGGGCAGGAACAAAATACCTATTGTTTTCAATAACGTAAAGCCTGTCAAATCTTTGGCAGGTGGAAATTTTTTCTATGTGGCCAGGGATTTTGGAGACAGGAAAGGGCATAATGTAAATGGAATTACGTCCGGGGACCACGAATTCTCGGGTTTCCCTCCTGCCTATAGCAGGGCATCTGATCCTTCATCCATAGGATATAACCCTCAAAAGCCACTGGCATGTGCGGGTTCAAACGGATGTCATGGTGACAGAAATATCGAAGACCCGTTCGAGGCAATCCTCGGAACGCATCACGCGGTTGATAAACCTGTTGATGGCAGCACAACAGCCAGAAGTTACCGATTTTTGAAAATTACGGGCAATGTAAACGGAGTTGTAGGTCTTAGGGACAGTGAATGGAATCAAAATGCCACTTCAAAGAAACATAACGAATATTCTTCTTCGATCGATTTACTCTGTAGAAGCTGTCATGCGGGTCTTGAAAGCGGACATGCAGGGAAGCGATTTAATCATCTGGCCGGGGTACCGATACCGGACCGAGCCGAATATAAGAACTATAAGACTTATAATCTTGACGCGCCGGTTGCCAGAGAAATAGTTCCCCAATCACCCAGCGATGTCGTTACCCCCGGCAAAGACGCGGTATCATGCCTTTCCTGCCACGTTGCCCATGCGAGCCCTTACGACTCTGAATTGAGATGGGATTATGAGAATATATTTACAGACGGGGAAACGAAAAACGGTTGTGTGATATGTCATACTGGAAAATAAAAAGAATGTTAACACAGTTTACACGGTTAACACGGTTTTCTCAGTTAACCTGGTTTTCTTGGTTTATATTGTTAAAATTCAGTAAACTATGTAACCCGGGCAAACTATGCAGACTTTTTGTTTTCTGCTCTGTGCTCTATTCTCTATGCTTTTTTTCTTCGGAAGCTGATGCCGGCAGGGTCAAAGGCAGGTGTATAGATTGTCACAATGTGCGGGATCATCAAGGTGCGAGAGAGGCAAGGCCCGGACCTCGTGTACAAACGTTTTTGTTATCGACGGAAAATGACTGTCTGACATGTCACGGACGAAATCCCAGCGGGAGTGAGAATATAATCACAATCGGGGAAACGAGGTTTCCCCAGGCGCTTCACCATATGGCGAACAGTGATCTGGCTGCCGGAAATTTTTATTATGTCGCTGACAGTTTTAATCCGGATTATTCCAGAGGACACAATGTGATAGGGATCTCACGTCAGCAAAATCCTCCCATGGATGTCCCGCCCGGTTTTATAAAGAGCGTCTTAATACCGGGCGGCACGGGGCCTTCCTATTGGCCGCATCAGCGACAGCTTGCGTGTGCAGGGACCTGGGGTTGCCATGGAAACAGGACTATAGAAGACCCTTATAAATCAATCCAAGAGGCTCATCATGAAGACAGCAGTATAATTGATGGGTCAACTGTCGGCAGGAGTTATCGATTCCTTTATGGCATCAAGGGAAGGGAACATAAAGACTGGGAATATATGGCAACGGCTACCAACCATAATGGCTACAAAGGCAACATCGATCATAATACTATGGACACCATCAGCTATCTCTGCGGTGAATGTCATGCTATGTTCCATCCGAATCCGGACCTCGGCGGGCGCAAAGAAGTCGGTGAAGCCTATAATTCGGTATGGCTAAGGCATCCGGCTGACATTTCATTCAACTCTGTGCACGGAGGTTTCGCGCATTCTGAATATGAAGGCTACGCTAAATATGACCTCGATACCCCTGTTGCTTACGACAAACCTACAGGCGGGGAGGAGGCGGTTAATTCAAACAGTGTGATCATGTGCCTCTCATGCCATAGGGCTCACGCAAGTCCCTATCCAAGCATACTGAGATGGGATTATTCCAGGATTACGAATACAGGTAAGTTTCTCAGGGGGTGTCTTGCATGTCATACAAGGAAAGGGCATGAGTAACTGAAGTCTGGCGGGATTTCCAGGAGTCTTCGCTATTGAGACCGCGTTTCAAAAATGAGAATCCGCTCAAGGAACGGAAGTCAAAAAATTTTGCTGTGCATTGAATTTTTCCTCATTTTTTTGACGAAAAAATCTGCGTTTGATTTTATCCCGCTCCGGCTGCTTAAAGAAAACAAAGATATTTTTAAAAAAATCCCACCTAAAATTTAGCAAACTATAAAAAATTACTTGACATATTGTGCGCCTTACAGTTATTTTTAAAAAGCATAAGATAAATAAAATCACGAAAGGGGAGGCTTTTAAATTTCTCTTTGCGGCATAGAACTTAAGAAAAAATCCAATAATAGTAAATAGCTAAGAAATTTAATAAATGTCAAAGCGATCACTTTTAGCTGATGACTTACAGTGTCGAAAAAATGTTAGCAGAAAGAGCTGATTAACGATTGATAATTTAAATAACTTAAAGACTTCGGACAAGAAAGTCGAAAAAATCCGAGAAGAAAGGAGGTGACAGGATGAAAAGGATAATGATAATAAGTCTGGTCAGTATTTTGTCAATCGTTTTGGTCTACGGTTTTGCGAATGCCATGGTCAGTGGCTCCTGCGTCAACTGTCATACCATGCACAATAGCCAGAATGGAGCTCCCATGAATTACGACAACAACGTTAATCCTAACGCAACCCTGCTCAGAGGCAACTGTGCCGGCTGTCATGCGCAGAATACCTCCAGCAATGTTGTGAACTTTATCCCGCAGGTGTTACATACGAATCTGACTGATCTGGCAGGCGGAAACTTCCACTACTTTGACGGCACGTCTGCGACACAGAATAAGGTTCACAATGTATCGGATCTCCCGTCTCCCTATAGTACTCAGGATGCTGTATTGCTGAATCATCCCCCCGGATATTTGAGCGGATACGATCCGTCGGGCGTCGGTTTCAACACATCGAGCCGTCTTAGGTGTGCAGGCGCCAATGGATGTCATGGAAACAGGGATCAAACCGATGAGAATTTGGCCATTAAAGGTGCCCATCATACGAATGATGCAGCGCTCAAATTCGGGACTATAGACGAAGGGAACCAGGGTGGCGGTGCAGGCGGTTCCGATATTGCCCATGTAGGCATAAGCTATAGATTTCTGTACAACGTCCATGGAGGAGAAGTAAGCGATTGGCTGAATTCAACCTCCTCGCATCACAACGAGTACAAAGGTGCTCTCTTTGCAGCAAGGACAGGCCAGACGTGGAGTAACATAAGCACAATCAGTGGCCTCTGTGCAGAATGTCATGGGGCTTTCCATGAAAGCGGCAGCAGCGGCATCGGTACTGCTTCACCATGGCTCAGGCACCCTACGGATGCGGTGTTACCGGGGACCGGCGAATACGCGAATATCTCCACGACTTATAATGTTACTGCGCCTATTGGAAGACAGGCTATACCAAATGATATGGTTCACCCGGTTGTTATCTCCGGAGCCGGTGTGGATGCCGTAACATGTCTTTCATGCCATCAGGCTCATGGCTCCAATTACGCGGATATTCTGAGATGGGATTACACAAATCATTTGAGTAGTGGTACAGGCTGCCTCGCATGCCACACGGGGAAGAGCAGCTTCTAAGAGATGATTAGCCGCACTATCAAAAGGGCAAAGGGATTAAACGCCCTTTGCCCTTTTTGGTGGTCAGACAGTTGGACTAAGGATAAGAGATTCAGAAAATGAAACAGACAGGATTGAAGGGGTTAATAGAACTACTTATATTGACAGGCCTCATTCTTACAGTTGCTTGCAGGCTGAATGTCCAGGCACAGGATGCTCCGGCAACGTATCTCGATATCATAAATGAGGACGAAGAAGGGGGAAAGATATCTTTTCCATCACTTGTTTTTGCGGAGCCGGTAACAAAAGAGATTTATCTTATTGACGGGAAGGGGAGGATAATCATTTATACGTCTGATTTTTTCCCAATTTTCACAGTATGCAAGCGCAACGGCATTGAGTCGCCTCAGGGTCTGACAGTCGATCCTGACGGTAATCTCTATGTTGCACAAAGCGCAACGAAGGAGAATCCCAGGCCCAGGATATCAGTTTTCAACGCATGTTTGAAATGGGAGCGCGATATTTATATGGAAGGTTTTGAAGGTGCGGAATCATTTATACCCTATCGTCTTACCTTTGATAAAAAAGGAAATCTCTATGTCGCCTCTTCCTATTTCCCCGGCGTTCTTATACTGAACAAGCGGGGGCAGCTCTTAGAGCTCTTCTCAATAGAAGACGAAGGGAAAAAAGTGAAAGTCAATAACGTGACAGTGGATGAAACGGGAAGAGTTTATATTGTCAGCGAAGAGGAAGGTCATATCTACGTATACGATGAAAACAGGAGATTTCTTTTTAGGTTCGGCGATAAAGGTGGGAGTTCGGGGAAATTGAGTCGTCCAATGGCGGTCGCGGTTGATAACCGGAATGGCAGGATTTTTGCGGTAGATTACATGCGCCATACCGTTTCCGTTTATGCTTCGGACGGTAAATATCTGTCCGAATTTGGAGGCCTCGGCTGGGGGGAGGGCTGGTTCCAGCACCCGAGGGATATAACTGTTGACTCCACCGGCAGGATATTGGTCGCCGATGCCTTTAATGACAGAATAGAGGTGTTTAAAGAGAATGAATAAGTTTTACTGGGTTCGCACAGTTTGCACGGTTAAATGGAAAAAAATTCAGCAAAAGAAAGAATTATCAAGTAATCACCATGAACAGAATTAACCAGGGAAACCGGGCAAACAGAGAAAACCGAGTCGACTATATAACCTTTTTACTCTTAGCTATATGCTCTTTGTTTGTATTTGGGGCGGGTTGTGCCTCCGTTCAAGAGTACAACGAATCCCGGGGTTCATCTCAGGGGCAGATTACCGTGGTTCTGCAGGGGCCTGATAAACCTTCAAACGATATTTCATTCGATCTTGAAGCTATAAATATTCTGTCTGAAGACGGTACGTATAAGGAAATAATGAATACCCCGATGGATATAAATTCAATATTACTTGCAGGCCGTCAGATTCGTTTGGGTGAGAGATACCTGCCGGTGGGAAGATACAAGAAACTTCAGCTCATAGTAAAACAGCCTCTGATCAAAAGAAAAGACAAGGCCGCAAATCTGGCGCTGCCGCCGGAGGGGATTGAGATAAACATAGATGTAACAGTAAGGAGAAACCAGAACACATCTCTATTTTTGAACTGGAATCCTGATGCGTCCGTTGCAGAAGGATACCTCTTTAAACCCGCATTCACTCTGAAAAGCCAGGTACCCGAATTGAGCAGTTTGCTTGTCTACGTTACAAATGAAGCTTCAAATAATGTTTCTGTGATCAACAGGCAAACAGGGGAAATAGTCGCGACTATTCTCGTGGGACAAAAGCCCAAGGGTATTGCAACAAGTCTGGGTAAAGAACATCCGAAGGTTTACGTCGCAAATTCAGGCTCTAATAGTATATCTGTGATCGATCCTACTTTTAATAAGGTTGAAGTGGAGATTCCTGTAAGGTTCGGAGTAGCACCGGAAGGTATCGCTGTGGCCAGTATATCGCCGGATAGGGAGCTTATATTCGTGGCGAATTATGGTTCGAGCAACATATCTGTTATTGATGCCGCAACCTATCAGGAGACCAGAAAGATAAACGTGGGAGACGGACCAATAGCAGTCACAACAGATCCTCCGATAGATAGTTTATCAACAATAAGATTCCTCAGTTTCGACGATATTAATATCTTAAGAAGGTTCCGTGAAAAGTTTTTCAATGTGTATGTCGCAAATAAGAACTCCCGGGACGTGTCTGTTATAAGGATGGATATGGCGAGAAACACCCCTGATGATGTTACGAATATACCTGTTGACTGGAGCCCTATAACGCTGGCAGTAGATTACCAGAGGGGCAAGGTTTATGTAGGAAACTATAACTACGACAATCTCTCGGTTATAGACATCCTCCGGATTATTAAGGGGAATAAAGCCGGCGCAGTGAGTTCCGTTACCAACATCGGGCCCTCGGTGGTAGGAATTATTTCTGACCCTGAATTTGACAGGATATATCTTCTAAAGGAGTTCTCCGGAGAAATATTGGTCATCAGGCCATTTTCCGAGGCTTTTGGTTCTATAAGGGCGACGATGTCTCCGATAATGGGAACGATAACAGTAGGAAAGTCCCCACGGTCTATAGTCCTGGATCCGGAAGATAGAAAGATGTATGTAGTCAACAGGGGTTCAGATACCGTTTCAGTAGTGGACAAAACTACAAGGAGAGAGGAACAGGTTATCCCGGTGGGCAAGAACCCTTATGGTATAGCGATGTTCCCCTTTTAGCGGATAAAAAACAACGAGAGAATTAGGAAGCAAAAAATATATGGGTCACAACAAAGAATTATAGATAAATGCAAATTGGGAAGTGCAAAGGGCAGAGTATAAAGGGCGAAGCGTAGAGAATGTGAAACCCCATGCTCTTTGTACGATGCTCTCCATTCTCTGCGCGCTGTTTTTTTGCTGTTATTCTTCTGCCCTTGCCGACGGTCCAAGTGCATATTTGAATATGAATTACACCAACATAAAACAGTTTGAAGATGGAATGAAGACCCGGACGTCTGACAACCTCACTCAAAATTACTACTTCCGCCTTGACAAGTCGGTTACTCCGATAATTTCCTATCAGTTGAACCTCAGATCGACCTTAATAGATTCGCGTGTGACCGAGGCCGAAGGAGGTACCACAAAGACTTACCTTAGGGCTATAGAGCCTGCGCTGGATGTTTTCTTAAGAAATCCGGCGTATAATCTGACTGCAGGGTATCGCCGCCTTGAGGAGTGGCCAGCAGCGTGCTTATCAGATGAATCCAGAAGAACAACCGACTTTTACTATTCCCATTTCAATATCACGCCTTATGCATTGCCGTCTTTTTCCCTTCAGTTTGACAGACAAAGGGATTACGACCACCTCAGCGCGGGAAAGATCGATACAACAGATACAAGATATTCGGGAAGCTCATGGTATGACCTGCTCTATAAGGATATAAGACTGTCATATAATCTGACATACACGAGGGAAGAGACCGAGACCCCGTTGAGCACGATATCAAAGACCACGAATGATACCCTTAACGGATTGTATAACGTCCTCTATAACAAATCTTTCATGGGCGGTATGCTCAATGTGTCGACGGGATATCAGGGTAATTATGTCCGGAACAAGAATGTGCAGTTTGCCACCCAGTCCGGAAATGTTTCTCTCAAACGTACGCCCTCATTGGGTCTATACGGTTTGGGGACGCAACTTCAGCCGGCTGTGGATACGCTGACTCAAGTGACTGCTCTGAGTGACGGCATATATAATGTCCCGGCGACTACAGCCACAGGCGCAATCAATATCGGACGGAACGGCAGCAAATTCCATAATGTAGGTATCCAAATATTCTCGTCCGCAAAGCCTGTCGATACGATCTATATTTATGTAAATAAAGACGTAACTTTAGATACAAATCTCACCAATATAAACAACTGGAAGGTTTACCACAGTGATTCAAATTTTCCTAATACGTGGAAGGAAATACCTCTTCAGAGTGCAACTGTAGACCTGTTTGATATCCTGGATAATGTATACCGCTATAAAATACAATTTGCCACCCCTCAAAATGATTTGTATTTCAGGGCGATAAATATGGATGTCGCCTCTGATGATGTCCCGGTGACAGAGATCGAGGCATTCGGCACAGACGTCATGCCGAAATCAGGGAAGATTACCGATATATCAACCTTTTTCACACAGGGTATTAATTTCAATGCGAATTTCAGGCCAACAAGCAAGCTCACCCTGTCACTTAATTACTTTTTGAATCGGGCAGACCAGGACCCCGAATCAGTGTTAAATTCTATCGGCGGCGTTTTTGGAAATATTTTCAGTAACTCGGTGAACGAGCAGGATAATAAGCTGAAAAGCAATATAACAAGAACTTACGGAGCATCTGCGGTATGGCTCACACACAGACTGCTCACAACGACAGTACGTTTTCAGAGGAATGAAGCTTTTGACAATAGGAACGAAATTGATCTCACATCCAATACATACTCCCTCACTTTCAATTCATCTCCTTTGCCGACTATCGATTCCAGTCTATCCCTGATAAGGACTTATAGCTATAGCTTTGACCGGAAACAGTCGATAAATAGTCTATATCTGCTGACTGTAGGTTCAAAGCTTTATAAAAATGTCAATATGATTACCGATGTCGGATGTACAGAATCAGAAAACTTCGCAATCGAAAATCAGAACACAACTGTAACACCCACTGATAATACCAGGTCTTCCACGCGTTATATCATGGGTACGCTTGATGCCCTTCTAACTCCGAAGCTGTCGGGGAACCTTACATACGGCATCAGCCGGACATCCGGAACCGAATCTTCGAGTGAAAATGACGCGTCGCTTATAGTTGTGTATCGGCCGGGAAGATTTATCAGTCTCTCAGTTGCCTTTAAGGTGTCGGATACAGACAACAAGACAACTTCTTCTGAAGGATTGCTCGTCGACTGGCTTTTTCTGCCGGCGATCAGAATGAATCTAAATTACCAACATAGCAATACAAAGCCGGAGCCGGAAACTATTGATTCAATGAGCGGCTACCTTATATGGTACATAACGAGGTTCCTGGATTTTCAGTTCAACTATAACTACGTGAGGGATGTGAAAGAGAAAAAGGACGAGACCTATACTCTTGGCGGAAACTTGATATGCAGGTTCTGGTAACCATAGCAAAAAGCAAGATGCACAGAGCAAAGAGCGAAGAGCAAAGAGCGAAGGACGTTAAACTTTATTTCTCACGCTTTCTG
Source organism: Thermodesulfovibrionales bacterium (assembly GCA_963716185.1). Taxonomy (GTDB): domain Bacteria; phylum Nitrospirota; class Thermodesulfovibrionia; order Thermodesulfovibrionales; family SM23-35; genus CAVZMO01. The sequence goes on along the minus strand of OY970295.1, from coordinate 341,866 downwards.
CTCTTAGCTCTTTGCCCTTTGCTGATTTTTTCAGATGGCTGCGGCCCAAAACCGTATGTCCGGGCGCAAACAGATGCAAGTAAAATCAGACGGATAGCTGTTTTACCATTCGAAAATTTCACATCCGATGAACATGCGGGCGAGAAGATCAGGAGAACCGTGATTACGGAACTCCTTTCCCGCGATAGAGATGTGGTAGAGCCGGGTGAGGTCACGAGGCTTCTGAAGGAACTGAAGCTCAAATCCATCGGCTCTATGCGGACTGCAGAGATTCAGGAACTGGGGAAAACACTTGGAGTTGAGGCGGTTATGATGGGATCAGTAGAAGCCTTTGGCATAGCAAGAGGTGTTTCCGTGACTTATCCTGAGGTGACGATCAATCTCCGATTAATCGAGATATCTTCAGGAAATATTATCTGGTCGATGCGACATAGCACAGGCGGCGCCGATTTTTGGACCAGACATTTTGGTTCAGAGGGAATGTCGCTGAGCGAGGCTGCCGGAAAGACCGTGAGAGAAACTATCGCGACGTTGTTTTGAAAATTTCGGCAAGTGAATTGTTACGGCAATGAATAATCAATTACTAATGCGGTTATAAGTAGGAATACATGACTGTCATTGCCGACTTGATCGGGCAATCCAGAAAAAAGCACTGGATTCACCGGTCGAGCCGGAGAATGACAAACAGACAAAACCATGCCGCCATACTAACGACCGCATTACTAAACAGGTTATTGAGAGGTAAGAAAGAATGAGACTATTCATAAGATTTTGGGTGATTTTCTTCTTTTGCATATTATTTCTCCATGCATGCTGCGGAAAAGGGACTCCTTCCCATTATATCAACCAGGACATAGACTTCAGTTTTATCAAGAGGGTTGCGGTATTGCCTCTGGATAACTTGACAAACGACAAGTTTTCGAGCGACGCGATAAGGCAGGTCGTAATCAGCGAGCTTCTGGCTTCAGGCCTGGTTGACGTTTCATGCCCGGGGGATGTCGCTGCAGCTCTTGAAACCGTTAAAGTGAAAACAGGTCAGTCTCCGAATGCAGAGCAGATTAAGGCGATCGGGAATGCGCTAAAGGTCCAGGCTGCTATTTTCGGCGCCGTCAACAAGTTCGGAGAGATCAGGGAAGGAAACTTTTCGGCCCCGGAAATTTCGGTCACCCTGATGATGGCTGATACAAACTCCGGCAGTATCATATGGTCTGTCACAAGAACATCCGGGGGGGCAAGTTTCTTTACAAAACATTTTGGCGCCAGGGCTGACACCATGAGTGAAGCTGCTATAAAGGTGGTAAGAGAGGCGATCCTGACGCTTTACAACCGTTAGGGAAAAGATCCAGGAGCAAAGTGCAAAAGGCTATACATAACGACATTAATTTCATGTCATTCCCGAAGCGTGTCGGGAATCCTTCTTTTACGGAAAGATTCCGGACAGACCGGAATGACAGAATGCGGCTGACTTATGTCGCTGAGTATAAGAGCAAAGAACAAAGAACAAAGAGCAAAGCCCATCTTAAAAATGAGAGCGCTATACGCCATGCGCTATGCGCCTCTCTGCTAACGCTATGCTCTCTGCTATTTGCTCTTTGTCCGCTTTATGCTGCGCAGACAGATATCAAAGAGGGAATAGCTTTATTACCCTTCGAAAACTTCAGTGATGACAAAAATGCGCTTACATCTGTCATGCCTTTAGTGAAACGCAGATTGGAGGCGAGGGGGTTCGAAGTGCTGGATGAGGAAAAGCTGAATAAGTTCTTACTCAAGAAAAGGATCAGAAGCACCGGTTACATTTCGAAAGATGTTGCCGGGAGACTTGGAGAAGAGCTAAATGTTAAAAGAATTCTGTTAGGGTCTATCAATTCATTCTTTGGCGGAGACAATCCGAGAATCGGCCTCTCTGCACGTCTCATCAATTCTTCAGACAGCGCTATCCTGTGGGCAGAGCATTCTTCTGCTACGGGAGATGATTTCATTGGAATCCTGGGGCTTGGCAGAATAACTTCCATTGACAGACTTTCTTCCAAGGTCGTAGATGAATTGCTTCAGTCCTTTCGGACTACGCCGCCAAATAAAGAAACGGAATCAACGTATAGAATCGCTGTAATGCCTTTTCAGAACAGCAGCAAGGCGAAGGATGCCGGACTGATAGCAACCTATCTTTTCATCGTAGAACTCTTCAAGAATAGAAAATTTGTACCCATAGAATATGGCGAGGTGAGACGTTTGATAGTCGATCTTAGGGTAAAGGAGAAAGGGGAACTGGATCTAAAAAAAACAGGAACTATATCGGAATCTTCCGGAGTGGACGGAATTCTTGTAGGTACTGTTGATATCTACAGGGAAGGAGATGGTACCGCACCTCCTGAAGCCGAGATAAGCGCGAGATTAATAGATGCGAGGAGAGACAAGATTCTATGGTGTGAGAGCTTTGGATCAAAAGGTGACGACGACATAGTCGTACTCGACTGGGGAAGGTTAAATACCGCAGAAAATGTGGCGTATAAAGTCGTATCAAAACTGCTAAAGGGAATGGGTAAAGCAAAATGGCTCTAATATTTAAACAGTTTACACGGTTGAACTCTGTAAACGAGGTAAACGGAGTAACCTATGTAAACCTTTTTTTGTTTGCTCTTTGCTCTTTGCTGGTCTTTGTTGGTTGCGCATCGGTCTCACAAAAAGAAACCGTCCTGGCAAATGTGAACGGTGAACCTATAACAGAAGAGGATCTTAGATATTCTTTAAACGTAGCCCACCGCAGAGAAGACCTTTCATCAGCCGGCGCATTGAATCTCTCACAGTACGTACAGAAGCTGGTGGACGACTCGTTGCTTGCCGGGGAGGCGCGCAGTGCGGGCATGGATAAGTATCCTGAAGTGCAGCAGGCTATCGAGGCGTATATACTGAGGGGATCAGTCGTGAGATTACATGGTGAGGAGATCGTGCAGAAGGTATCCATAACAGAAGAAGAAATAAAAGACTACTACAAAAAAAATTATGAGAAGCTTACACTCGGGTTGATAGAATCAAAATCCGAAGAAGAGGCCGGGGAAATTCTGGATCAACTCAAGAAGGGGGGAAGTTTCAAAGACCTTGCAAAGAAATACTCTACACATTATTCGAAGGATACCGGAGGAGAGATTGTCATCAGACGGAATTCACTGCCGAAGTCTTTCGGGGAACCTGTCCTGAGCTTACAGCCTGAAAGGATAAGTGATGTTATGAGACTTGCGGACAGGTATTACGTAGTAAAACTGATCCGCAGGGAAAATGCATCAGACGATGAATTCAATAATGTCAAAGGGAGGGTTGAAAAGGATTTCAGAAAGGAAAAGGAAAAAGACCGAAGCGACGAATATCTCAAGTATCTACGTGAAAAATCCGCGATAAAAATCGACGGAGACCTCCTTTCTGCTATAAGGCTCGACGGCAACAGCGAAGAGACAGATAAATGGACAAAAGATACCAGGCCATTAGCCGAGGTGGATGGGTCTGTTCTCACGGTCGGAGATTTCGTGACGATGACTAAGTCCTCTCTCACAACACCCGGGGAAGACATTCTGAATAGCTGGATTGATCGCAAAATAGTAGACCGAGAGGCTCTGAAACGGCATTACGGTTTAAGGCCGGACTTGAAGAAGATGATATATCGATATGAAAATTATCTTCTGAAGAATGCCTTTATCAAAAAGGTCATTCTGCCGCAGGTCAGTGTCACTGAAAAGGCCCTGCAAGATTATTATTCGCAGCATCCGAAAAACTTTCTGAAACCGATCCGGTACAAGATTCAACAGATCGGGGTAAAGTCCATGGACGAGGCTGAGGAAATAGTAAACAGTCTTAAGAACGGGGCCGACTTTTCGTGGCTGGCGAAGAGAAAACCTGCCTATTCTGCCTTAAAGGGCGGAGACGACGGATGGTTTACGAAAGCCCAATTGCCGAAATCAGTCAGTGAAATAATAGATACCTTAAGTGCAGGAGAGATGAGTCCGATAATTAGAGTTGATTCACTGTACGGAATAATCAGGGTACAGGGAAAAAGCAGAGAGGAGGTAGAAGCATTTGACAGTGTGAAAAATGCTGTGTTTCAGGCATATGTCAGCGAGCAGGTCAATACCCTCACAGAAAAATATGTAGCTCATTTGAGGGCAGGCGCCCGGATAGAGATTTATGAAAAGGCGGTCCGGGCGGTCGAGGAAAAGTTTAGGCAATGAATTTAGTTTATCTTAAAAATATAGCATATGCTAATAAATAATAAAACAATAAAGAAACGTTACTATGAAAAATTTATTTAAATTTCTCCTCCCGGCGCTCATAATCGGCATCTTTTCTACATGTGCGCCTCAACAAACTGTGAGAAGGGGCTTCGAGGCGAAGCCGTGCCTGGATTGTCACAAGACCACTTTGAACGAGTTTCAGGAGAAGTATATCCATTCACCGATGGCTAAGAAGGACTGCGAGGCTTGCCATCTGCGCCACGGAAAGATAGCGGTATTGACCCTTAAGGAAAGGGAAGAGAAAAAACTCTGCTTCACCTGTCATAAGCAGATGGCTTTAAATATGGAAAAGACGGCAAATGTCCACACTGCGCTGAAACAAGGTAAATGCCTTCCCTGCCATAACCCGCATGCGTCGGACAATAAATCTCTTCTGAAAAAGACTGGGAGTGAGCAATGTTTTGCTTGTCATAATCAAACCTCTTTCATGCGCTCCAAGCGACATAAGCCGCTGTCAGACGGTTGTCTCACGTGTCACGCCGCACATGGCTCGCAGTTCAAAAATAATCTTGTAAAGCCTGAAACAGAGATCTGCCGGGCGTGTCACAATTTTACAGCAGACAAGTTCAGAAGTGCCCATAAAGACTATCCTGTCCAGAAAGGCAGATGTACAGAATGCCATACGCCACACAGTTCAACGAACGACAGACTGCTCAGGGAGTCGGTACATCCTCCGTTGAAACTCGGGCAGTGCTCTTCATGCCATAAGTCAGTCACCGACTCTAATCCGCTTGGAGTTATTGCTCCCGATGGAAAGCTTTGCTTTACCTGTCATAAAAAGGAGGAGAAGGAATTTCAGGAAAAACACAGACATCGTCCTACGGAAGAAGGAAAATGTCAGAGCTGCCATAATCCCCATGCGGCCGACTATACAAAAATTACCATCATGTACAAAAACGATCTCTGCATAAGCTGTCATAAGAAAAAGGCTGATACGTTAAAATTCACCAGCCTGCACGCACCGATCAAAGACAAAGGTTGTACTGCATGCCACGACCCCCATGCTTCCAAGAATCCATTTTTACTGGAAGCGACGGAGGAGCACCTCTGTTTTACCTGCCATGTGAAAACCGAAGAGGAACTGAAGGAAAAAGAGACACACGCACCCTTTTCGAAGATCGAATGCAATAAGTGTCATGATGCACATGGCAGCAACAACCCGCGCATGATTAAGATGTCCTTCCTTGATTTATGCTATACATGCCATAAGAAAGAAGAGAAGAATTTCTTCAAGACCTATATCCATACTCCTGTGAACGACAAGAAATGCCTCTCCTGCCATAAGGCGCACTCCTCTCCTTACAAGAACCTGTTGAATAACCCGCCTGATCAGCTCTGTATGAACTGTCACGGCAATATGTTTCTTGAACTCAAGGAAGAAGCCATCCATAAGCCCTTTAAAGAAAAAGCATGTGGCAGTTGTCACGACCCTCATGCAAGCGAATATGCCGGCCGGACCGTCATGCCGATGCCGGGTCTCTGTTATAAGTGCCATAACAAAATGGAGGCTGATGTGAAGGCGGGCAGCAATAAACATCTGCCGGTAGAAGAGGGGAAATGCACAGGCTGTCACAGCCCCCATAGAACAAAGATAGATCACTTGCTGATGAGCAGGCCGAAAGAACTCTGTCTGTCGTGCCATGAGAGAATAGTTACTACCAAGGCAAGAAAAGGTCATATTGATATGGAGAAAGGAGACTGTCTGAGCTGTCATGTCTCCCATTTTTCTGAATCTAAATATCTTGCGAATGCCAAGGATCCTGCGCTGTGTGTGAAATGCCACTCTGCTGATACAGAAAGACTTTTACAGGCCCATATAAAGCCTTTAGCCAAAATCAAACATTGCCTGAGTTGTCACCAGCCGCATGTTACTGAAAAACCGGGACTGATAAGAAATGTAAAACATAATCCTTTCTCCAAAGGAGATTGCAAGGCCTGTCATGAGTAACAGAAAGTTTACACGGTTCACATTGTTTACGGAGTTTACACTGGTTGCTGTGTTTAAAAAACAAATTATTCAAATAAACTGTATAAACAAGGCAAACTCGGTAAGCTGTGCAAACTTTCTGTTCCGTGCCCTATGCTCTATCCTTTTTGTTTTTGTCTGGTGTGGGGCAGTTTTCGCGCAGGGAGAGCTTAAGGAAAAAATCCCCGACCTCTGTTATCGCTGCCATGTGAAACTCAAAGAAAGCCTTAAACGAAGCTATGTCCATTTTCCTTTCAAAGACGGCAGATGTAACACCTGTCACTACCCGCATGCGGGCAACGCGAAGGGAATGTTGAAGGAAGACATCAACTCCCTCTGCCTGGGTTGCCATGACGGGATCAAAAAATTGCTTGCAAAGAGTTATGGTCATGTCCATCAGGCGGTTAAAAGAGGCATGTGCACGGATTGTCATTATGCACACAGCGGAGAGAATAAATATCTTTTAGTGAAGGCACAGAGCATACTGTGCTGGGACTGTCATGCTAAACTGAAAGAGCAACTGACAAAATCGTATGTGCACGTCCCGTTTAAGGGCGGCGAATGTTCATCCTGCCATAATCCCCATGCGTCCGCAGAAGAGAACCAGATTCGTGTCAGTATGAGCAAGCTATGCAAGAACTGCCACGGCGCAAGGTGCAAGGTCGGTGATGTCTCCATAACCTCTACGACGGAACAACTGGGATGTGAGACATGCCACACCGGACATGCTTCGGACAGCAAGGGTCTTCTCGGGCCGTATGGGCATTCGGCCTTTCTGGACAAGAAGTGCGATCAATGCCATAATCCGATTGTAGCCGGCAAGAAGATAACCACGCGGTTATCCGGCAAGGATTTGTGTTTCAGTTGTCATAAAAAGGATTCCGTAAGATTCAAGGAAAACGACATCCATGTGAATGATTCAAAAGACGGATGCAGCATGTGCCATAGTTATCATGCATCGAAGAGGAAGAATCTGACGATGAAGGAATCACAGGCATGCTTTTCCTGTCACGAGAATGCCGAGAAACGGACTATGCTTATGGAGAAGGCATTAAAGACTGTCAGGTGCGTCCCTATCAAAGAAAGGAAGTGTTTCGAGTGTCACATGCCTCCTCATTCGCAGAATCAGCTTTATTTCAAGGCTGATGATATACAGACTTGTGCGAGATGTCATACCGAGCAGCATAAAGTTGCGCACCCCCTGGGAAGGGATGTAAAAGATCCCCGCAATGGCCGGCCGATTACATGTATTACCTGTCACAGTATGCACTCCTCAAAGGCTGAATTCATGCTCTATTTTGACAGGAAGAGACAACTTTGCATCCAGTGCCACAAAAGGTAATGTCATGACACCGGCAGTTAAATCATAAAAGTGAACTGGTGATTTACGGCTCTTGCTTGAGGACAGAGAGGGATATTCAGACGTTATGCGGACAGGAAGAGTCGAGATGGACAACCGGAAAATCTGTCACCGAAAGAGACTTTTATGCTTCTTTCTTTTCATGATAGGAATGGTCTTGTACAGTGCAATTTTACCGTTAGAAGCAAATGTAGCTGGTAATTGCAGTGACTGTCATACTATGCATAACAGCCAGAACGGGGTTTCTATGCAACTTCTGGCTCCAGGAGAAACTGATACCGGCCCAAAGGGCTTTCTCTTGCGTTTTACATGCCTGGGATGCCACGGGCAGGGTACCGGCAAGAATCTGGAAGGCGCTTATAACAACATACCTCAGGTACTACATAGCAACGCTACTGATCTCGCCGGCGGAAATTTCGCATATATCACAGGAATGAAGACACAGACGAGTGGAGACTCCAATACAGTCGGGCATAATGTGACTGATCTCGGTTTTAATGAGACTGTATTGACTTGTCCTCCAGGAGACGAACATTCAACAAATATTACCAATACGAATTTCACCTGTGCCGGGGCGAAGGGTTGCCATGGAGACCGCGCCATCGAGGATAAACTGATTTCGATGAAAGGAGCGCATCATACAGATGATCATATCCTTAAGTTCGGGAGCATAGACGAAAACAACCAGGGCAACAGCACCGGCATGAGCTACAGGTTCCTGAGAGGAGTTAAAGGAGGAGAGGATTCTCTCTGGGAGGCTGCTCCAAGTGCAACCGTTCATAACGAATATAAAGGTTCAACATCAATGGGAATAAGTTCCGCCACTTTGCCGGCCAATAATACAATCAGCGGATTATGTGCCGAATGCCACGGATATTTCTACGGAGGCGCTTCAGACGAAGCCGGCGCTTCTTCGCCGTGGTTCAGGCATCCCACTGACATTTCCCTTTCGTCGAGGGCAGAATTTTCACCTTATACAACATACAACCTTACAGTTCCCGTTGCCAGGACCGTTATCCCGAACAATCCAAGCGGCACCGTAACACCGTCCGGAACAAGCGATGACATAGTGATGTGTCTTACCTGTCATTATGCGCACGCATCGCCATATTATAAGCTTCTAAGATGGGACTACAAGAACAATTCCCTTTCAAGTGCTTTATCGGGTTGTATGACATGTCATACATCGAAAAACTAATATACGGCATGAGAGAGATTTGCTCCCCCCTTTGGAAAAAGGGGCGAGGGGATATTTTTACAATTTGAACAACCACCTTTCACTGTGAAGGGATACGAAGAGGCTGATTCAAAGGGGTATAGAATATGAGGAGAAAAATACAATTTATGTCTTTCCTGTTATGCGGAATCATTCTTTTTTCTGTGGCATATCCTACAAAGGTAGGAAGCGGTCCTTATCTCAATTCCGCCCATGGCAATACTGCGTACGGTGTAAACCGGAATGCGACTGCTTCCATCGGATACACTAAAGGCCATTGCGGACACTGCCACGAACAGCATGCAACCATCGGAGGTGCAGAACCTGCTCCAGCCGGAGGCCATCCTTCACCGTTTGCCCTTTTCAACGACAACTTTCTCAGCCAGTCGCAGGATTTTTGTTTTGATTGTCACAGAGGCTCAGGTTCTGTTCAGATGTCGTTTGACAGAACAAATTATAATTACAGCTACTGGTTCGGCGGAGACACTATACACCATACTTCACCTGACAATATTTACGACGCCTTTAACCCGATGTCCGGTTCCGCCCACAATTTGCAGGACATACTGAATTTCGTAAAGCAAAAATGGCCTGAGACATTCGGGAATGAATCCAATCCGTGCAATGCCTGCCATAATCCCCATCTTTCCCAGCGCGGCTATCCTATCGTAAGGCCGACCGATCGGAACAATATATGGGGTGACAGCCCTGCAGAAAATATGAGGGACTATGCTGCTGCACACGGTGGACAGTATCAGGCGCCATACTGGTATGGTTCTACTTCCCGATATGAGCCGGATGGTTCGGCAACTACAGACGGATCCAACGTGCCTGACTATATTACCTTCTGTTCTGATTGTCACAATGCCAATGATAATATTTACAGTACGCCGCTTGGAAGAAATCTCAGTAAAATCAACTGGGCAAATCCAGACCGTACATACCCTCAGGCAGGAGATTATCACGGATCAATCACACGGTGTTTTGATGCCGACGGGACAAGAGCCCGGCAATGGAGAACATGCGGATGCGTCAAGGATGATAGTTATGGTTTTACTACGGGAGGTTTTTGTCGTGGCGCAGCTGTGGATGCAAACGGGTGTTGCTTATACAACGGACATACAGTAGATGCCCTTGTATGGTGGGGCGATATAAAAGCTCCTTACATAACAGCCAATTATCAAAATTTTATTCTCAATTGTACTGATTGCCACGAGCCTCATGGAGCTGTGCATGGCGACGGAACTAATATTCCCTACCTTCTCCGTAAAACGGCAAATGGTCATTATAACAAACAATGCGCAGGCGGAGGCGGGAATCCATGCTCCTGGGAAGAAGAATTCTGCAGGAGCTGCCATCATCATAGGGAAAGCGCCGAACAAACTTACATCCCCGAATTTGATAGAACAGTAACCGCAGACGGCGGGCACTGCGGCAATTTCGGCAACTGTTTAAACTGCCATAATCACAACGCCTATGCAAAGTGTTGGGCGTGTTGGTACTGTGCAACACCGCCAACCGGAGGCACGCCCGGACATACGTTTTAGAAAAACAGATCGGTCAAAAGATGATGGAGAAATATTTCATGATGACAATGTCAGAATTGACTGACAATTGATGTGACGGATAGCGGGTTACAATCTCTTTTCATAGATCCTGTATTTTTTGTACAGCCTGCCTCCGATCATCTCAACAAGCCTCTGGACCGGGATGTTGTCTTCGAGTATCCATGAGAATTCAACACGTTTGTAGGCGCCTTTTTTTACTCCTTTGAAAGCCTCCCTGAAGAGGAGGGCATCTACGCCTTTGTTTCTGTATTCGGCTTTTGTTCCAAGCAGCAGCAGCCTGAGGTCTTTTATTTTTTTTGAATAATAGAGGGCCTTCATTATACTCAGCGGATTTGTACTTCCTTTCATGTGTTTCAGGACGAAATTAAAATCAGGCAATAAACCGAGGAAGCCGACAGCCTCGTTATCTTTTTCCGCAATAATCGTCATGTCAGGAACCAAAACAGTCTTAAGATTATTTCCAAGATAGACAAGTTCTTCACCAGTCAACGGAATGAATCCCCAATTTTTTTCCCAGGCCGAATTATACACTTCCTTGAATATCCCCATATCGCTATCGAACATCTTTTTATCAATCTGTCTCACTGTTATCCCGGACTTTGCCGCTATTTCAGCCACTCTGTGAATTTTATTGGGAAGCTCTTCAGGTACATCGAGGATATATGCATAGAGGTCTTTTGATTTTGCCATGTCGCATCTCTCCATGAGAGTGTTGTAATAGGCCGGGTTATATGGCGTCATCAGCATGGGAGGACTGTCAACCCCCTCTATAAGGAAGCCGCATTCCTCGTTAGTTGAGAAATTCATCGGGCCACGGATGATATTCATGTCTTCCTTTCTGAGTGCTTGAGATGCTGCATCAAGAAGTGCCGAGGCTACTTCACAGTCATCCGATGACTCAAAGAAGCCGAAGAAGCCGGCCTTTTCATTATGAAATTCGATGTGCCTGTGATTGATGATAGCGGCTATCCTGCCTTGGCATTTATCGTTTTTTTTAGCAACGAAGAATCTTACGGTTGCATGGTGAAAGAAAGGATTTTTACCGGAAAAGTGCTTGCGCATCTCGCCTGTGAGGGGAGGTACGTAAAAGGCATCCCCTGAATAAAGGGCGAATGGTAATGCGATAAAATCATCGAGGTCTTTTCGGGATTTAACCTCGATAACTTCCGTCATACTATGATGCCTAACTTCTTTCCTGTCTTCTCGAACGCCCTGAGGACGATATCGAGATGTTCGTTCGTATGCGTTGCCATATAGCTGGTCCGTATGAGTGCCATACCGTTAGGCACTGCGGGAGTGACGGCCACATTCGCGAATACCCCCTCTTCCTGTAGCATCACAGCCATGATAAAAGCCTTTTCATCGTCACCTACGATAAGAGGGATTATGGGTGTCTGGCTATGCCCGACCTGAAAACCGAGATCCCTGAAGCCCTTCAACATCTTTGTCGTGTTCTTCCACAATTGCTCTCTTCTTTCGGGTTCATTCTCTATAATGTCGACGGCCGCGCTTACAGCGGCTACGGACGCCGGCGGAGGACTTGCGCTGAATATTAACGGCCTCGCAATGTGCTTTATGTAATGGATTATATCTGCCGATCCCGAGATAAAGCCTCCTATAGAGGCAAGTGATTTGCTGTATGTGCCCATTATGAGGTCCACTTCGTCTTCGAGACCGAAGTGTTCCGCCGTACCCCTGCCGGTCTTTCCGAGAACGCCTATGCCGTGCGCGTCGTCAACCATTAGCCGGGCGCCATATTTTCTGGCGAGGGCAACAATTTCCGGAAGATTTGCAATGTCTCCCTCCATGCTGAAAACGCCGTCGACCACGATCAGCTTGTCGCGATCTTCGTATTCCCCGAGCAGTCTCTCAAGGTCAGCCATATCGTTGTGTCTGAACTTCTTGACATCGCCGAAGGAGAGTCTGCAGCCGTCTATAATGCTCGCATGGTCCATCTTGTCGATTATGACCACATCGTCTTTACCTACAATTGCGGAGATCACGCCCAGATTGACCTGGAAGCCGGTAGAAAAAATGAGGGCGGCTTCTTTCCTCATAAAGCGGGCAAGTTTCTCTTCGAGTTGGACATGTATATCAAGGGTGCCGTTCAGAAACCGCGAGCCGGCGCACCCGGTGCCGTATTTTTTTATGGCTTCAATCGCAGCCTCTTTGACCTTCGGATGACTTGTCAGCCCGAGATAGTTGTTCGATCCCACCATAACCATTTTGCGGCCGTCCATAATGATCTCAGGATCCTGCGCGCTCTCAATGATCCTGAAAAAAGGATATAGTCCATTAGATATAAGATTCTTAGCCTTATGAAATTTAAGGCACTTATCGAATATATCGGCAGACTTTTTTACAGCCATCTGTGAATTCTGTACCAATCTGCTGTCCATTTTATCCCTTCCTTTAGTCCGACTTTTGGTATAAAGCCAATTTCTTCTCTCACTCTTTTGGGGTCGCATATCCAGTGAGAATGTCTGAAATCTCTTATCCTGTCCCTGTTAATGATACCTTTTTTGTTTATTTTTTCTCCAATGAACGCAAAAAAAGGCATAGCAAATTTTGGAACCTTCAACGGTATAGCCTTTACATCGAGTGCAGAGGATATCGCCATAGCAATCTCTTCTCCCGAATAAAATCCGTCACCGGACAAAAAATACACCTTACCCTCAGCCGCTTTGTTTTCCGCACACAACATTATACCCCGGACAAGGTCATCAACATAGAGCAATGAATAATAACATTTCCCAAGGTCAAAGAAAACCCCTTTTTTAATCATCTTGAACATTACAAGCATGTCTCTGTCCCTCGGCCCATAAACGGCAGGCGGTCTGAGAATGGTAACAGGTATCGAATCCTTATATTTCAAGACCGCTTTTTCACCTTCCAGCTTGCTTTTTCCGTAGATAGACACGGGCGAGGGCTCTGAGTCTTCACCGACCGGGGCCCCGTTTTTGCATGGACCCGCTGCCGCGAGACTGCTCAGATATATGAATCTTTTCAGCCTCGGATTTTTTTCGGAAACGGCCTTTATCAAATTTTCGGTCCCCTTTGCATTGATGCAGAAGAATTCTTCTCCGGACACCGCCTTTGTGAGGCCGGCGAGATGAAAAATGTAGTCGGCATCTCCTGCCGCATCGAGGAGTGAATCTAAATTTGTACAGTCGCCTTTGAAAAACCGTACGTCGAGGTTCTCAAGCCATTTGAGATTAGAGGTATTTCTTGACAGACAGCTGACCTCATAACCCCTCCTGAGGAGTTCCTCGCATAGATGGCTTCCTATAAAGCCTGTAGCTCCTGTTACGAGGGCCTTCATAGAACTGCAATATTTTGGACAACGGACATGGCAAGAGTCAAGGCCAAAATTCATTCCCCCGGCCGATTAAAGGCTCATGGACTCAAGCCTTGAAATCCGTTCCTCAATCGGCGGATGGGTGCTGAAGAGTTTTAATATCCCTCCACCCGATAACGGGTTGACGATAAACATGTGGGCAGTTGACGGGTTGGCGTCCATGGGTATCTTCCGGGACGCCGATTCGAGCTTCCTCAGCGCATCCGAGAGATACCTGGGATTTCCCGCGATTCTTGCCCCGCCTGCGTCCGCAGAATATTCTCTTGACCTTGAGATGGCCATCTGGATAATAATGGCCGCTATCGGACCCACGATCATCATTACAATGGCAGCGACAGGACTTCCTCCCTCGTCGTCATCTCCCCTCTGTCCACCGAAAATCATTGCCCACTGCGCCATCTGTGCGAGATAGCTGATGGCGCCGGCAAGTGTTGCGACTATCGTGCTGATAAGGATGTCCCTGTGCTTAACATGAGCAAGCTCATGGCCGATGACTCCCTGGAGTTCTTCAGGGCTCAGGAGGCGCATAATCCCAGTTGTGACTGCAACAGCCGCATGGTCCGGGTTCCTGCCTGTGGCAAATGCATTGGGTTGCTCTTCATCCATCATGTACACCCTGGGCATAGGTATTTCCGCCCTCTGCGCGAGTCTCCTCACTACGCCGTACAGTTCGGGAGCTTGCGCCTCCGCAACTTCCCTTGCGCCGTACATTCTGAGGACGACCTTGTCACTGAACCAGTAAGCAAAAAAGTTCATTCCGAATGCAAAGATCAAAGCTATAGTCATGCCCTGTCTGCCGCCCATCGCGGCGCCCGCCCAAACAAGCACGAGTGTCAAAGTCACAAGCAGGACAAGAGTTTTCATAGTGTTCATATAGTCGTTACCTCCGTAAATCCCGTCTTTTTCCCATGATATCGTAAAAAGATTGAAGCATCAAACTGCCGCTACCTTGATCCGTACGCATGGAGCCCGGAGAGCAGCAGATTTACTCCGAGATAAGTAAATATGACGGCCATAAAGCCTATTACGGCAACTACTGCAACTTTTTTCCCTCTCCAGCCCCTGATCATTCTTCCGTGGAGATAAAAGGCATAGATGAACCATGTGATTAACGACCAAGTCTCTTTTGGGTCCCAGCTCCAGTATACGCCCCATGCCTGATTGGCCCAGATCGCTCCGAATATCAGCCCGCCCAGCGTAAATATGGGAAACCCTATGGCGACGCTCTTGTAAGTGATCTCATCAAGAATATCGGCATTGACATTAAATTTTTCTATCGCCGCCTTCAGTACGGAGCCGAATCTCCATGTCGTGAATAATATCACTGCGGATATCGCCCAGCTCAACATTTTGACAGCGGCAGAGGGATTGAGGAAGGATGTTTTGAACAGGTAGCTTGTAACAAAAACTTCCGGTCTCACCTTGACCTTAAACGTCAGGAAATCAATTCCCATCGCAACAAGAACGATTACGAATATACCTAATGTAATTGTCCAGAATATATACGCTCCGTCGCGCCTTTTTTCAGTCGTCACAATAAGGTACATAAGTCCCGTACCGAACGATAACGCGAAAGCCGCATAAGAAATAAAGCTCATCGTCACATGAGCAAGGAGCCAGTTGCTCTTCAGCGCAGGCACCAGAGGCTGAATCTCTTTCGAGACGCCCGACAAATCTATAAACGCCAATACAAGCCCCGCTATGGGTGTGATAAACGCTCCGAACGAACGGTTCTTGAATTTAAATTCGATTATGAGATATCCCAATATCAGGCACCACACAAAGAATGTGAGCGATTCATAAAGGTTTGTTAGGGGCACCGACCTCAGGAACCCCATGCCGCTGACACCGGCAAATTCCACCCACCTGAATGAGATTGCCAATGTCTGAGATACAAAACCTATGATTGTTACGGCTGTAGCTGTTATGCCGACCTGCATTTTTTTGAAAGCCAGATAAGTAATGTAAATTATCATGGCGAGTATGTACGCCATTGTTGAAATTCCAAAGAAAAAGGAACTGTCCATCTATTTCACCTCTTATTGTTTTTTGGCAAGGACGGAGACCATCTTGTCTATTTTCCTTTCAAAGGCGGCCCTGTTTTTATTTGCGGAAGCCCCGACGATTACCCTCGTATTATTCTTTTCTTCTATGGCTTTGACCCATATCCTGCGGTGGCTCATGAAGAACGCTATGAAGAGACCTAAACTCATGGCAATGCACCCGAAATATACTACCCATATGCCGGGATCTTTTCTGACCTGCAATCCCGTGTACTCAACTCCCCAGTAATCAACGAATTGAATCCTGACGCCGTCCGGCAGCTGCCATGTTTGCGGCTGTCTTTTCAGTATCCACGCGGAAAATTTGTGTTTTCCCGATTCGGAAAAGTCTATATACACTGCGGGATTGTTCATCATATTAGTATAGGTAAACGCCTGCCCGTTCTCGTTTATTTGCAAAGCAGGGCTGAAATCCGCGATCTTTCCCTCGATGTCGGTACCGGGGATTTTAAAAGTATCTCCGAACCTCAAATTGAGTGTTGTGGAATTCCCGCCCTTCGTTGCGACATTAAAGATAAAGATGCCTTTCGTCATGTTTTCGGGTATGGGTCCATAACTTGCCTGATAGAAAGTTATTCCTTCATAGGTCAAAGGGTCGTTCACCGCTATGGATTTCTTCAGGACCTCCCTGCCGTCTTTTATTATAGTGAGCCAGCTCTTGTACTCCTTAGGCATATCGGAATCGCCGTAAAATTCGGCATCAAAGTTGTCACATCTTATATAAAACCCAAGGGGGATCTCTTGGCCGGTATTTGAGTAAGCCACGTTTGACAGGTCGCCCTCCGCAAGGTTCAGACTGCCGTTAAATCCGAAGCGTATGCCTATGATCGCACCGATCAAAATGACAAGAATACTGAAATGGGTCAGATATACGCCGAGCCTGCTGTAATTTCCTTTCTGGGAATAGAACTGGTACCCCCTTTCTTCCTGCACCTCGGTGTAACGGAAGTGCGCACTTTTTATCGCACCTGTAATTTCATGCTTGACTTTATCGGGTTTCCCTTTGAGTATGACCTCTCTCGTTATGATAAATTTTTTCAGTCTTTCTTCCGTTAGGGGGCCGATGGGTTCTCTCACGAGTTTCCATATTCTTGGTAATCTCTCGAGGGAGCAGATAACGAGGTTGACAGAAAACATTACGAGCAAGGCCGTGAACCACCATGAATGATACATGTCCATAAATCCGAGTTTGTTGAATATATCGTACAGACCCGGCGCAAGGGACTCGCCGAAGAGTTTTGTCAATATCTGAAGATTCTTTGCGGGCTCGGCTTTTTGTTCTAAAATTGTCCCCACTACTGATGTGAGGGATATTACCGCAAAAATGATAATAGCGAGCTTGACCGATGCAAAAAAGTCCCAGACTTTGTCGACGAATGCCTTACTTTTTTCTTGCTCCAATGCGTTTTTCTCTCTTTAGTCTTTCTTTAGTCTTTTATTTTAAAATTTTCGGCGGGATAAGACAAGAATTTTCCCCAAGGGATTTAGTGCCGCAATTGTGAGTCCTTGGCCAGGTCCTTATAGAGCTGTTTGTCCTCTGCGAAAAGAAGGCCGTCTTCAAATTTGATCAGGCCCGAAGAATGAAGTTTCGCCATTGACGATTCCAAAGGGGTGTATTCCTCTGTTCCGCTCATCACCTGAGAGTTCATCTGACGGGTTTTCCCTTCGCGTATGAGATTTTTCACACCGGGACTATTTATAATCTTTTCGTAGGCGAGTACCCTGCCTTCGCCTTCTTTCATGGGCACCAGCCTCTGTGAAAGGACAAACAAAAGGTTGTCGGCGATTCTCGCTCTGACGAGGTCTTGCCTGTGCGATGGAAAAATGTTGATGACCTTTTCTATCGCTGAGGCCGCAGTGCTTGCATTCAGGGTGGTAATCACGAGGTGGCCCGTATCTGCTGCCTCCAGGGCGATAGTAAAGCTGTCGGCATCTCCCATCTCGCCGACAGCGATAACGTCCGGGTCCTGCCTGAAGATATGTTTCATCCCTGCATGGAAAGACTCTGTATCCGGCCCGATTTCCCTCTGATTGACATTGCTCTTCTTGTGTTTATGCAAATACTCAATCGGGTCTTCAAGGGTTATTATATTGCATCTCCTGTTTGTGTTAATAACATCTACCATGGCCGCAAGCGTAGTTGTTTTTCCGTGACCCGGGGGACCGGAGATAAGTATAAGTCCGCGCGGTGTCATAACGTGCTCGTTCAGCCAGCCGGGCAGGCCAAGTTCTTCTGATGAAGGCAGGATATCCGAAATGCGCCGCAAAGTGATCGAAACAGAGTTTCTCTGCATGTATAAATTTATTCTGAAACGGCCGATATCGGGCCATGTAACTGCAAAATCGAAGTCGCGTTTCATCACAAACTTTTCCCAGTCTTTTTCAGTCATCAGTTCTCTCGCAAACTTTTCACAATCGTAAGGCGTGAGAGAGTCCGTCGATGTCCTCCGCATATCATTGCCGAGCTTTATACAGGGTGGAATCCCCGCGGTGAGCAGCATGTCCTTTGCAGGGGAAGCCGCAAGGTATTTTAACAGGGCCTCCAGAGAAGGCACTTTCTTTGTTTCCGGCTTATGCACTTCCTTTTCAATCCTGTCACCGGTGAGAAAACTTTCAGGATGCGATGAGAGGGTTTGAATAGCGGCGTCCATTTGTGATGAAGGGACTACAACAGGAGTGACCTTTTTCCCGAGAGAAAACTCGATATCCCTGATTGTTATCACATCGCGGGGGTTGACCATCGCAAGAGTCACTGAGTTTCCGTCAAAGCCAATCGGCATGACCTTCATCGCCTTGATTTTTTCGAGAGGCATGAGTTTGAGCACCCCGGGCGAAATATTTATCTTAAAGAGGTCTGTTGACGGGATTCCCGACTGACGGCTGAGAAAGGTTAAAAGGTCGTCAGTCGTAATAAACCCCATCTCAACCAGGATAGACCCTATCTGTCCGCCTGACTGGGCCTGCCTTTTCAGCGCGTCTTTCAACTGGTTTGTCTTAATCAAACCGTCTTCAACAAGAAGTTCGCCGAGCCTCATACTCTTTTTGCCGACAGCCAGCATGCTCTTTTCTATCATGTTTTCCCGCTCGTTGTCAATTTTTGCAATCTGGCCCGACAAATTAGCCCACTTAATTCATAAATCCTATGATCGTAACGGCAGATACAGTGCTTGAGCGGCTTTAAATTCTGTGAAGATTTATCGGAACAGAATTTACCTCGGAGGGCGATAGCCCGAGAATGAGCTCAAACACTGTATCCGCCGTGTTCACCACTAATCTATGAATAATCTGATATAGGGTTTGAGTCTGAAACAAGCCGGTATCAGCAAGTTATCAATATTCCTTAATGTAATGCTATAATTTTACCAATAATCCTTTTTAAGGACATTGATTTAGAATAACAACCGAAGATGAAATGCATATTTATCTGAGATGAGATCGGTAAATTAAAGAGGTCAAAGACGATGAAGATCGTTACTGCAAAAGATATGCGCCGGATCGACATGAAGGCTGTCGAAGAATTTGGCATCTCGGGACTTGTACTGATGGAGAGGGCAGGGCTTTCCGTTGCGGCAAAAATAAAGGAATTGTTCGGCCGGAAAAAAATTATTGTACTGTCCGGAAGCGGAAACAATGGAGGCGACGGCCTGGTCGTTGCAAGGGACCTCCATAACGAGGGATGGAATGTAAAGGTCTTTCTCATACCAAATCCGGAAGATTTGAAAGGTGACGCCCTGAGCCAGTATAAGGCCGCGAACCGGTTCAAGGTTCCTATTCAGTCAATCGACGAGTTTCTCGCCCATTACCCTTCGGTTTTCGGCCGCCACTCATTAATCGTTGATGCCCTTTTGGGCACAGGACTGAGCAAACCCGTTAAAGGCAGGTTGTCGGAAGCGGTCAATGTGATCAACGGATCGGGGCTGCCTGTAATTTCCGTGGATATCCCATCGGGTATCTCATCGGACAGCGGGCAGATAATGGGAAACGCTGTACGTGCGGATTATACGGTCACTTTCGGTCTTGCCAAGAGGGGCCACTTCCTGCACCCCGGGGCGGAAATGACAGGGAGGCTTTTTATAGAGGATATCGGTTTCCCGCAAGAGCTGCTCGGACCTGAAGGATTCAATACCGAACTGCTCGAAAAAAAAGATGTGGCGTCATTGATACCCTTCAGGAGGAGTTATTCACACAAGGGCGATTACGGTCATGTGCTTGTCGTCGCGGGTTCAAAAGGTAAGACCGGCGCCGCATTTATGGCCGCGAAGGCCTGTCTGCGGACAGGGGCGGGGCTTGTTACTTTAGGTGTCCCCGGGTCCCTGGCAGACATTTACCTGTCCCGCGTGACCGAGGAAATGACCCTTATCTTGCCTGACCGGGGCGACGGCAGTCTTTCTGCAAAGGCTTCCCGGGACATCCTCGGTTTCGCGGATAAGGCTTCCCGTGTGCTCGCTATCGGACCGGGAATAGGCGTAACCGCCGATACTGAAAAACTCGTGAAGAATATAATAAGAAATTCTGTATCTCCGGTTGTAATAGATGCAGACGGAATAAATTCTATCAGAGGGGACAGGAAAATTCTTTCGAAAGCAAGGGCGCCCATTATTCTCACACCCCATCCGGGTGAGATGGCGAGGCTGCTGCAGGGGAGGGCCGAGGGTAATATTCAGGACATAGAAAAAGACCGGATCAATACGGCTTTATCTTTTGCAAAAGAAACAAATACCTATCTTGTGCTCAAGGGTGTTCCTACGGTCATAGCAACTCCCGATGGGAAGGCGTTCCTCAATCCTACGGGAAATCCGGGAATGGCCACCGCGGGGACAGGTGATGTACTTACAGGGATGATTTCAGGGTTTTTGACCCAGGATGGCAACCCGCTCCATGCCTGTATCCTCGGGGTTTATATGCACGGTCTTTCCGGCGATATAGCCGCTTCCGAAAAGGGCGAGCACTCGCTGATCGCAACTGATATAATAAATCAGATACCGGCTGCTTTCAGTTTTCTTAACTCATATGGATAAACTTATCTGGCCTGATATATTCGGCGGCGCTGTAAAGGCGTTTTTTACCCGTAAATCAGTTGGCGCGGACGCAGAGAAGATCAGCAGAATACTGTCTATTGAAAAGGAGAATGTATTTCTGCCCGTGCAGAAACACACCGACAATATTTTGGTGCTGAATTCTGATCTTAAGCCCCGGACAGCCGATGCAGTCATCACCCGAAAAAGAGGGGTATTAATCGGCATCCAGGTCGCCGATTGTGTCCCGATACTTCTTTTTGACGGAAAGAGGTTCGCCGCCGGCGCGGTACACGCGGGTTGGAGGGGCACTGCGTCAGGGATAATAAAGAAGACTATTGCATTAATGGGCGAACGTTTCGGTTCGCTGGCGACGGACATAAGAATAGCTCTCGGGCCGAGTATCAGAGGGGAATGCTATGATGTCGGCCGCGAAGTGAAGGATGCCGTTTACAACGCTACAGGTGAGGGCGGGTATTATAAGCGTTCGGACGGAAAATACTCTGTCGACCTTTCTACTGCAAATATTCTTCAGGCGATGTCTGCGGGTGTCCCTGAAGAGAATATCTGGTGTTCCGGGGAATGCACATGCTGCAATCCTCACGACTTTCATTCATACCGGTATCATAAGAATCACAGCGGAAGGCAGGGAGGGTTTATTGGGATATTTTAAGAATATGCCGTTCTATGAAAAAATATATAAGTAAGGGGCCCGATGAGACGAAAGATATCGGGCTCGGATTAGGAAGGATTTTGAGGCCCGGAGATGTTGTAGGTCTTTATGGAGAATTGGGCGCCGGAAAAACGGTGATGGTCAAGGGGATCGCGCAGGCATTCGGCATCGAAGAGAGAGATATCATAAGCGCTAGTTTTACGATAATTTCAGAATATCCTGTGACTCCTCCTTTTACCCATATAGATTTATACAGGATCGGGAGGGATGAAGACGTTGCTGAACTGGGCCTATGGGAACACATCGGAGGTGACGGCGTTTCGATTATCGAGTGGGCGGAAAGGGCAGAGGGAGTGCTGCCGGATGATATGATAAGAGTTAGGCTGAGGTCCGTTGATAATAATACAAGAGAAATAATGATAAAGGGGATCGATGAAAAGGGTCGGCATAATCTGTAAGACAGGAATACACGAACCGCCCGAAATATTGAAAGACCTCCTGCCCCGGCTCAGGCAGAAGGGCTACGAAGCGCATGTAGACAATGAGACTGCGTCCGTTCTGAACATGGAAGGCTCACCGCGCTCACAGATACCTTCGTTGTCGGATGTTATAGTCGTGCTCGGCGGAGACGGCACAATGCTGAGTGTTGCCAGACTTGTAGGAGAGAAAGGTATTCCCATACTCGGCGTAAATGTGGGCGGACTGGGGTTTCTCACAGCCGTCCAAAAAGATGAACTACATGAAGTTCTCGATAAGGTGCTTGCCGGCGAGTGCCCGGTTGAAGAGCGCATCATGTTGACTGCATGTGTTTTCAGGCACAGTAAATGTATCGCAGAAAATCTGGTAGTGAACGACGTCGTGGTCAATAAAGGCGCCCTCGCAAGAATAATAGATCTTGAGACGTATATAGATCATAATTTTGTGGCGACTTTTAAGGCGGACGGCCTGATAGTTTCGACACCCACAGGTTCTACGGCATATGCCCTTTCGGCAGGAGGGCCCATCCTTTATCCAACACTCAACAGCGTGGTCCTTGCGCCTATATGTCCCCACACACTTACAAACAGACCGATAGTCCTGCCTGACAATGTAGTGGTAGATATAGTCCTGAGGTCGCAGAATGAAGATGTGTTTCTTACAATAGACGGCCAGGTCGGGTTCTCTTTAAGTCAGGGCGATACAGTCGAAGTTAAGAAATCCGAGTTCAAGACGAAACTTTTCATCCCCTGTGAAAGAGATTATTTCCAGATTCTCAGAGAAAAATTGAAATGGGGAGAAAGGTAATAACAAGCTCAAAGTTCAGGGTTAAAAGTTCAAAGTCAAGATGGCGAACATAGCAGAAGATATAAGGGATGTCCTTGAATTTTACCGGGCGCTGGGATTTGAAAATCTGGCCATAAAATTCAAGGCCGGAAATCAGCTCTCAGGCAGCCGGCCTCAAACGCTGATGCCGGCCGTGTCCTCTTTTTCCGGTGAGCGGGGGGGAGAGATTAAAGAGGCTGCGTTGAAAGCGCTGATAGAAGAGATCGGAGATTGCAGGAGGTGTAAACTTTCGGGTAAGAGAACGCACATGGTTTTCGGCGAAGGCAACCCGGATGCAAGGCTTATGTTTATTGGTGAGGCCCCCGGCAGAGAGGAGGACTTGCGGGCAAGGCCGTTTGTCGGAGAAGCGGGTATGCTCCTCACCAGGCTCATCGAAAAAATGGGTTTCAGCCGGGAAGATGTTTATATAGCTAACATCGTAAAATGCAGGCCTCCCATGAACCGTGACCCCGACCCCGACGAGATAGAAACTTGCAGGGGATTTGTAGAGAGACAGATAGAGATTATCAATCCCGGCGTCATAATGTCTTTGGGCAGGATATCCGCCCTGACACTCATAGGAAATGGTAAACTAAAAATAACGGCGATACGCGGCAATTTTTTTGATTATAAAGGCATACCCTTGATGCCGACATTTCATCCGGCGTATCTTATGAGAAACCCAAGGGACAAATGGCTTACATGGAACGATGCACAAAAGGTGCTTGAGAAATTGAAAATAAAAGTCGGACTTACAGCGGGGAGTGAATGAAACAACTTTGGGCGCCGTGGAGGATGGATTACATATTGTCAGACAAGACCCGGGGCTGTATTCTGTGTGGACTTCCAAAGGAGGATAGAGATAGAGAGAATCTTATCCTTTATCGCAGTTCCCATAATTTTGTTGTCATGAACCGGTTCCCATACAACAACGGCCATGTTATGGTCGTTCCCTATATACATGCCCCGTCGTTGGACGGTCTGAGCGATGAGACGATGCTCGATTTCATGAAGGTGACGCAGCATGCAGTCGCATCCATTAAAAGGGCTTTTGCGCCGGAAGGGTTCAATATAGGAATCAATCTCGGCAGGATAGCCGGCGCCGGCATGGAAGAACATATCCACCTTCACATGGTGCCGAGATGGGCCGGGGACACAAGCTTTATGACTGTTTTTGACGAGATAAGAGTTATTCCCGAGCATATCCTCAGCACTTATGACAAGCTGTTTGCCGCATTTCATTCATGAGATCAATTTTTTTCGACGGCATAAAATCTTCCCGTTTTCTTCTGTGCTGTTCCGTTCTCATATTTTCTCTCGTGCTGATCTTTGTATGGTCTGCAGGCATAATTTACGGTCTCACAGTGGACAGGGTTCTTGCCACGGTAGGCGATGAAGTGATTACATTTGCAGAATACAGGCAGTTCGTTAAGGGGTTGGACGAAGTTTGGAATAAAGATGTGGTAGACGAGAAAATACTTAGAAAACTTATAGAGGAAAGGATTATTGTCCGGGAGGCCAAACGAAAAGGCCTGGAAGCGAGTGATTCTGAAGTGGGAAAGATGGTAAGCGAATTTAAGTCTCAAAACGGTCTGTCGCAGGCGGATTTGGAATCTTTTGTCAAGGATGAAGGGATGAGCATCGGCAGTTATCAGAAGATATTGAGAGACAAAGTGCTGATTTCGAAGCTCGTCGGCGATGAGGTTGATTCGAAAGTTATAATCGGAGACCGGGAAATTCAGGAATATTACGACAAGAACAGGAAGGAATTCATCGGCAGTCCCGAGAACGTGGAATTAAAGGGCATCTTTCTCAGGCTGAAAGAGGACGCATCTCTCACCGAGATTACGGACCTGAAGCGAAGGGCGTTAAAAATAACCGCGATGTTAAGGGACGGCTATGATTTTGGAGGTCTTGTCGATGAATATTGCGATGAACCCTTCAGAGGCCAGGAGGGCATTATGGGCAAGTTTTCGAAAGGAGCGTTAATAGAGCCTTTAAACAGCATTGCATTCTCGTTGAAAGAAGGAGAGACTAGCGACCCAATATGGGTCAGCGACGGTGCCTATATTCTTCAGCTTGTGGCAAAAGGCAAAGAGACTTTTAAACCTCTTGATGACGTTAAGGGGGATATTTATGAGAAACTGTACAAACAAAAAAGAGATAAGTTGTACAGCGAATGGATCAAGGCATTATGGGAGAAATCTTCTGTAACAATAAATCAAGGCTCATAATACTAATATCCGCGGCCTTCTTGCTGCTGTCGGCAGCCGGTGTTCATGCCTCTTACCAGGAGCTGGACCTCTTCAATAAAGGCTATGAATATTATCTTTCCTACCAGCCGGAAAAAGCGGTGGAAGAATTCAATATATTTCTCAGGGAGTTTCCTCACAGCTCTTCAAGAGACGCCGTAATGTTCTGGCTCGGGAAGTCTTTGGTGCAGCTTAAATATTTTGAAGAGGCCGAAAAAGTTTTTTCCGATATTAAACAGCAAATCCCGGGAAGCCCATTTATTAAATATGCCGAAAAAGAACTGGATGCAATAAACAAGAGGCCATCGGACAATTCAAGCGGGGTATTACCGGGAAAACCTGTTGCAGAAGTTGCTCCTGCCAAGGTTGAGGAGAAGATAACTCCCATTGAACCGGAGACTGTCAATAAGACACCATCAGAAGATAAGGCGGCCATTGTACCGGAAGGGAAAGCATCGCAAGGAGAAGTAAAAAAGGAGCAGACTGCTCCTGTTGCAGGTCCTGCTGTAGCCGAGGATAAGATCGTATCGATAGAAACGAACCGCCAGGAAAAACCTGTTGCGGAAGTTGCTCCTGCCAAGGCTGAGGAGAAGATAACTCCCATTGAACCGGAGATTGCCAATAAGACACTATCAGAAGATAAGGCGGTCACTGTACCGGAAGGGAAAGCATCGCAAGGAGAAGTAAAAAAGGAGCAGACTGCTCCTGTTGCAGGTCCTGCTGTAGCCGCGAATAAGACCGTGTCGGCAGAAAATAGTAGCCCGGAAAAACCTGTTGCGGAAGTTGGACCTGCCAAAGCTGAAGAGAAGATAACTCCGGTTGAACCCGAGATTGTCAATAAGGCACCATCAGAAGATAAGGCCGTTACTGTACCAGCAGACAGCAAAGCACAGGGAGAAGTAAAAAAGGAGCAGACTGCTCCTGTTGCAGGTCCTGCTGTAGCCGAGGATAAGATCGTATCGATAGAAACGAACCGCCAGGAAAAACCTGTTGCGGAAGTTGCTCCTGCCAAGGCTGAGGAGAAGATAACTCCCATTGAACCGGAGATTGCCAATAAGACACAATCAGAAGATAAGGTGGTCACTGAACCGGCAGGCGACATAATCCCGGGGGATGATGCGGGGAAGAAGAACAGTGTCGCTGCGAGTTCGGCGGAGACCGAAAACAAGACGCCGGCGGCGGAGAGAGATCATCAGCAAAAGCCGGATAAAGAACTTGATTCCGACAGTACGGGAAAGAAATTGCCGCCTGAGAATAATCTGTCAGAGTCTGCCGTAGATAAGGACAACAAGGTGAACATGGGTGAGGTTCCTTCAGCAGGTGAAGAGAAGAAGACTGAAGAGAATCAAGAGGGCGTGAAAGAGCAGGTCGATAGAGAAGTCTACGCAGGCAATTCATCCTTTGTGTTAACCAGCTTAGGCGTAAAAGGTATACCCTGGAGAAACGGGAATATTTCCGAAGATATGGAAAACGAAAAGATTCTTTATATGGAAGCCATGAGACTGAACATAACAGCGGATGCAGCGAAGCATAGAGAACTCGTTGAGAAATACGGGTTCAATCAGGGGCAGTCTGATTATCTCTTGGAATACCTGACCATATGTGAACTTATCGACAGAAAGCTGAAGGACCTACCCGGAGAAAAAGTTGTGGAATCTCTTGCCGCAGTATATGAAGAAGGGGACAAATACAAGAAGATAGTGATGTCTGCGGACCTTCAGACAGAGGCCAAGAACGGTATGTCTTTTGAAGATATTCATAACGAATATCCTGACTTGCTGAGATTTGCCGTAACCGGATTTGAGGCATTGGATGCCGGCATTAAGGAAAAGATCCGGTCCTTGCGAACAAACGAAATAGGCGTTATCTGGTCGGATGAAGGATACACGATCCTGAAACCGGTTTTCAGAAAGTTATCATTCAAGCACTTTGAAGAAGCAGGACCCGCAGCAAAAGAGAGGATAAAAGTCTTTGTGGGGGATTTGCTAAATGAACTGAGGGTACAAGGCAGATGACAGAGAATGCCAGGGCCCAAACGTTGCAAAAAAGCTGTGAGGCAGATGCGCTGAAAAACCTCTACGAAGCGACAAACTTTAATAATGTACACATGACTGCACATTTAATCGCCGGCGCTTTTGGACAAAGGCTGGCAGGCCAGACCTTAAGGGCTGCAAGGTGTCTCTGGTAGAGCTTTTTCATCACATCTGCCTCACAGAATGCGAGCGGAATCTTCAACTGATGAATTAAATTTGTGATCTATCCGCTATTTTTTTGTGATATAATCGGTAAAATAGATAGTAATTGTCTCTATTCAAAAATAACGGCTGGTGAAAATGACTTCCGGCAAGCGAAGACATACAAGAAGCGAGATAATCAGCATAATTGAGTATGTTGTAGACCCGTTGGCGCAGGAAAGCTTTGATGGTGTTGTGGCCAACATTAGTGAATCGGGTTTTTGTATTTTGACGACTTACCCTCTTGGCAAAGATGATACGATAACGATAAAGAAAAGAAGTCTTTCGCCTTCCGGAACGGCGGCCGTGCGCTGGATTGACAGATCTAATAAATATTATTGCAAGGCGGGTTTGGAGTTTATATAAAGATTTGCATGTGATTGCCACTACTTGCCCCGTCAGATAATGTCAGTTGAAATGTTTCGTTCTACTTTTGGAAAGAAACACCTGCTGGCTGCGATCGTGCGCCTCCTACTAAACCGTTCTGCCGATTTTGAAAAAGTGAGAATTAACAAAAGAACTCTATAACGGCCAGCCTCACTGACGGCAACGGAGCGCAGCGGAATTGCGGCTCGGTGCAGCGCCTTGATAGCCAATGACAATCTCATCAGCTGCTCGTTGCAAGTATAGTATTTGAGTGAACTCTTCCTGTCTTTCGATAACCAAGGCTAAAGATGTTTTCATTCAGCCAATCTTCCTCTGGAAGAGTCTCCAGGATAAGAATCGGCTTGCACCGCTTGATTGTTTCCAATGCGCCTGCCAGGGCGGGCTTTTCAAACCCTTCAACATCGAGTTGTATTATCGCAATCTGTCTATCTGATGGAAGCGCATCATCCAAGGATACGATTTCTACTTCTGCAAACCGGCCCTTTTTATTGTCGCAATTTTCTTCATAAAGTCGGCTTGCTCCTCCAAGTGGCCTTCCGATTTCATCGCACGTCATCATTGGGAGTACACCTTTGTCTGCGCCAAGGCCTGCGTTCCAGATTTCAACGTTTCTAAGTTTGTTTATGGACATCGTTATTTGGGCACATCGGAAGTTTTCAGGGTTTGGCTCAAATGCCCAAACCTTGGCATCATTTCTACATGACATGGATAGTGCAGGGATGAAATCTCCATAATAGGTGCCGGCATGTACAATATCATCCCCCGTAGAATTCATTCTCATAAATTCGATGGTATCTGGTTCCCACACATCTCCCGACAGTATTTTTTGTGCGGCAGGTCGGTGGAGCGAAGACAATGGTAGGCAATATCCGCCGTACTTGTTATATGAAACACAGCACTGCAAAACAGACATATTGTCACCTTTATAGGAGGTGGATCGAGGACTTGTAAGCTGTTTATCCAGTCGACTCCCCAACACCCGACGAAACGGCCGGGGGATGAGTTTCTTTAATGCTTGCTTCAACATTATTCCTTGTGTTTTCTCCGCCTAACATTAACCATACGAACTTCCAGTTTGCTAGGCTGCCGAGTAAACATAACACAGTCCTCAAAATTTTTGAAGGAAAATTTGCACACAATTTTTCTCACTATCACCTCCTGACATGTATTAAACCTGTCAAGTGGGTGTTTTTTTTATTGCCTCTTATACGGTCTCCCTTGAGCGTGTGAACTTCGAGCAGAACAGTAGTGATATACGACGGTAGATCACTCTGATATACGCGGGTCGGATACCGCATGACTTATCTTCGTCGTGGAGCTGCCTCTGTCTACCTTGCCGTGGAGGCAGAAGCTCATGCCTGTGAAGCTGTGTGACTGCATAGACTGCCCTTCAAATGATTTGCCATGATGTGATTATTCCTCTTCAAACGCCTTGGTATGCCGAATCATTTTACCCTTACACATGTATATGACATCCTCTGCAATGTTCGTTGCATGATCTGCAATGCGCTCAAGATATTTAGATATATACGTTATCCTCGTTGCTCTTGTAATGGTCTGCTGATCCTGGATCATGTATATAAGAAGTTCATTAAAGACCTGCACATTCAAGTCATCCATATATTTTTCTTTATTTACTAAATCATTTGGAAGTTCTTTACAACCGGCAACGAACATATCGAGACTATCTCTCACCATTTCTTGTGCTATTTCTGCCATCCTTGGTATGTCTATGTACGGTTTCAATTGTGGTTCTCGATTTAATTCAAGTGTTCTTTCTGCAATATTAACTGCAAGATCTCCTATCCTTTCAAGGTCTGTAGTAATCTTCATAGCTGTAATAATGCTTCTAAGATCTCCTGCCTTTGGCTGCCGAAGAGCAATTAATCTGATACATTCTTCATCGATCTCAACATCGAGTGCATTAATCAAATGGTCCCTTGTGATGACCTCGTCAGCAAGGTTACTATTTCTCTCAACCAGTGAACGGATCGAATTATTTACAGCAGACTCGACCATTGCCCCAAGCTTCAGGAGATTCTCCTTCAGTCTCCTCAATTCATCATCAAAGATTGCCATTGGATACCTCTTTAGAGTACAAAAAGGGATTGAATAATTGCCAGCAGAATCAAAGGATGAAAGATTACCTTTATAGGAGGTGTAGCATGAAAAAGAATACCTATGAGGAACATGTAAAGGAACTCCCGAAAAGGTCGTCATTAAACTCGAAACAACGAAGGCTTAAAGTCTTACGCACTGGCGTATAGAGTTTATAAACAGACTCTAAACGGTGGTATAAGAAATGTTCGATATGGGAAACTACGTTTTCAATCCTTATGCCGTACCGACTTTTGCAGCAGCCGAGCCTATCAGTATCCATAAGAATCCGGGAAGATATCCGAACTGCGCGGCCAGCATCGGTCCGATCAAAGGTCCCGCGCCTGCTATCGCGGCGAAATGATGGCCGAACAAGACCCAGCGGTTTGTGGGATGATAATCGATTCCGTCAAAGAGCTTTTTTGCAGGCGTGGTGCGTTTCCCATCTATTGCAAGCACTTTTGCGGCGAGGAATGAAGCGTAGAACCTGTAGGCTACAACGTAAAAACATCCTGCTGCAACAACAAGCCAGAGCGCGTTTATTTTTTCGGAGGGATTAATGATCCCGACAATGACCGAGAGAGAAAAAGCAGCGACGACCGATACGGCTATCCAGAAGGCTTTTATTAACATTTGCCTGATTCATTTTAACACGCAGTGTTAAAAAACTGTCCGCGTATATAGATGGTTACCGCATCGTCCTTAAAAGTTACGCTCGGTCGGGGATTGTAAAACGAAAAGTCGATCCCTTTCCAGGTTCCGATTCCACCCAAATTTTCCCGCCATGACGCTCAACAATCCTCTTGCAGATCGACAGACCTATGCCGGTGCCGGGATACTCTTCTCTGGTATGCAGGCGCTGGAAAATAACAAATATTCTTTCGGCAGCTTCAGGGTCTATTCCGATCCCGGTATCTCTTATTGAAAAAATCCACTCATCATCTTTTCTCTCCGCCGAAACATGCACCGTCAGTTTTTCTTTGCCGTGAAACTTTAATGCGTTGCCTATAAGGTTTTGAAATAACCTGCTGATTTGTGAAGCGTCGGCTGCCAGGGTAGGGAGCTCATCACGTGTGACCGTTGCGCCGCTTTCTTCTATGGCTGCTTTAAGATTAAAAATAGCTTTATCCACCTTGAGATTAAAATCGACAGGCTTCAAATTAAAGCCCTTCGTCCCTACCTTTGAGTATTCCAAAAGGTCCTTAATCAAATCCTGCATTCTCTTAACGCCGTCAACGGCGTAGCCGATAAGCTCGTCAGCTTTTTCATCGAGTTTGTCTTTATAACGTTTCTCCAGAAGCTTCACAAACCCGTCAACTACACGCAAAGGCTCTTGCAGGTCATGTGACGCTGCAGTAGCAAACTGCGCAAGATCGGCATTTGAACGCGCCAGTTCATTTGCAACCATACGGTACCTGGTCTCAGATTCGCGCAGTTTTTCTTCGGTTCTCTTATGCTCTCCAATCTCCTTTTTGAGTTGTTCATTGGCTGTTCTTAATTCAGCGGTCCGTTCTTTCACAAGTTCCTGAAGATGCACCCGATATTTTTCCAGTTCCTCTTCAGCCTTCCTGAGTTCATTGCGTTCTTCGGCTTCCTTCAAAGCCCTTTTAACTGCGGGAACGAGTCTCGACAGGCGCTGTTTGAGGACATAGTCCGTCGCCCCGCTTTTGAGCGTATCGATTGCCAGTTCTTCACCCATTACACCCGAGACAAAGACAAAGGGCACTTCGGGATTCTTTTCCTCGGCTATAGCCAGTGCCGAGAGTCCGTCAAAAGAAGGAAGCCTGTAGTCCGCAAGTATAATGTCGAATGCGTCTTTTTCAAGCGCCGCAATGAAATCCGTCCGAGTTTCAACATTAGTCACATCGCAGCCAAATCCTTCCCCTTCAAGCGCAGCACGGACAAGTTCAACATCATTCCTGTCATCTTCGAGATAAAGAATGCGTAATGACGGTTTCATGTTATTTATCGATATCTTTCATTTATCGTTTTCTCATATTCCGGACGCTTCCCGGGGGAGGTTCGTTTACCACAGCCCAGAATGCTCCAACGTCTTTGACCGCTTCCACGAATTCATGGAAATTGACAGGCTTTACTACATAAGCATTCACACCCAGCCTGTAACTCTCTATCCAATCCTTGTCCTCCCGCGAGGATGTCAATATTACTACCGGTATCATCTTCAGCTTCTCATCTGACCTGACTTGTTTCAGCACTTCCAAACCGCTGACTTTCGGCAACTTCAGGTCCAGAAGAATCACCGCAGGGTTACTTTCAAGACGTTTCTGGAAATTTCCCTTACGTTGCAGGTAATCCAGAGCTTCTTCACCATCGGCGGCCACCACAACTTCATTGGCCAGGTTGTATTCGCCAAGCGCCTCCAATATAAGTTCCACATCTCTCGGATCATCCTCAACTAATAAAATACGTTTCAGTTCAGTGACCATTTATTCCCCCTTGATTAATTTTGGAATTGAAAAATAGAAAGTTGCGCCTTTATCTATTGAGCCCTCGGCCCATGTCTTTCCTCCGTGGCGATGAACAATACGCTGGACATTGGCAAGACCGATGCCTGTACCTTCAAACTGGTCAGCGCTGTGAAGGCGCTGGAACACGCCAAAAAGCTTATCTGAATATTTCATATCAAACCCGACACCGTTGTCCCGGACGAAAACCACGGTTTCGTCAGCTTTGCCGGAGGTAGTTCCAATTTCTATCTCTGCCTGAGCGCGCGGCGAAGTGAACTTTATTGCGTTGCTGATCAAGTTTTGAAAAACAAGCTTTATCAAGGAACGGTCGCCGTAAACATCCGGCAAAGTTCTTATTCCCCAGGTAATCTCACGGCCCTGCATTTCGGGCTGCAAGTCTTCCAGGATTTCTTCGACAACCGGGTTAAGATTGAATACGGCTTTTTGCATTTCAACCCGCCCGATCCGTGAAAAGGTCAACAGGTCATCGATCAGAAGTCCCATGCGGCTTGCTGATTCCGAGATTGTGGACAGATATCGCAGACTCTTTTCGTCCAACACCGAGGAGGCATTTTTTTGCAGAAGTTCGACATATCCGCCTATATGACGAAGCGGTGCACGCAGGTCATGGGACACGGAGTAGCTGAACGATTCGAGTTCTTTATTAGCAACCTCAAGCTGTTTGTTTGTTATGCTCAGTTCTCTTGTGCGGTCTTCGACCGACTCTTCAAGGTGTTCCCGGTATTTAGTCAATTCCTCTTCGGTCTGACTGCGTTTATAAAGCAGGAACCCCATTACAACAAGAGAGGCCGCTAAACGAAGCGCATGATTCAGCCACCATGTGATGTCCCAGGGAGCGGAGAAGGGAAAGTTCAGCTCGGCTATGCCGAACAACATGGCCATACAGGCAAAGAGAAAAATCGATACACTTTCGGAACGGCTAAAATCAATAATGAAGCGTACTGCCGATACAATGAACAAGACGCCTGCAGTGAGACTGATTGCTATGGCTGCATTGGTAAATTTTCCATCCCGCACCATGGCCGGCAATGTCTCGCGATAAAACATCGTCCATATACTAAAAAATGCCGATACCCCGGCAACGATCCAGAGGAACAATCTCCTCCGGTTTGGATCTTTATCAGATAAAATTCCCGGCACCCATATGAGAGAGAAACAGAGGCCGCCCATCAGGCTGGCTACGACATGGAGCAGCGTGAATCCTTCCCACATGGTCATAGCGTGGAAACCGTTGAGAACGCCCATCCCCAAAAATCCTATGGCCATCAGAAAGAGCTTTCCGTCATAGCCGGTCTTCTCTTGTCCCTGCAGAAGAAAAGTAGCCATGAAGACAGCGGCCATCGCCTCTATAGTCTCAACTGTTGAATGCAGCGGCACATTTATAATGCTTGCCTTCCAGAAAACCTGAAAAATTACGAGCGCTGTCGAGGGAAAGAGAACTATCGAAGCAAGGATCAGATATGAATGCAATCGCCCGATTTTCATCGACAGATCACTGGATAGGTATGCAATACTCGTATATAAGGGATAAACATCATTCTCAACCGATCTATAATAGCACGATTCTTGCGAGGCTATCAAAACCCATCACTATATCCCGAATTTTCGGAACACCAAATATTTGACTGGGTCTATGCCGAAAGTGAAGAGAGCCGAGAATGCGAGGACAAAAAGCAGCTGCGTCTTTTGTTGTCCTGCTTCCGTCCCTCAGGACTTTGGCTTTAACAGCCAGCTTTTTTTCAGAAGCCCGACCGCTCTCTGTGAACCCAGTGAGTGCATGTGGCCTATGATAGCGTTGACCGTGAGCAGGACAAAGATAATTGTACCTTCAAGGTAATGTTTCAGAGCTAACGAGAGCGCTATTGCCAGCTCGAGCAACCACGGCATCGGGCCCCAGTAGCGCAGCAGAAATTCAAGTAAAGGGTTCTGCTTTTTCTCTGCTATTTCGTTGTATCCGAATATCTCAAGGCGATTCCTAACTTCGGACTCGGAAAGGCCGTCTGCAGTTGTCTCGAATAATCTAAGGGTCTCCTCCACGGAGACTTTGTTATACTCGGATGTGTTCCGGATTTTAAAATCCATGAAAGACCTCTCTTTTTTCATTCTATCTCTTCTCTATTCTCAGAATATTCCCAGCCGCAATTCACATTTTTCTCTTCACTTGTTTACTTTATATGCCTCCTCCGACAAGGCTATAGATTAGTATGCCGAGGACGATGAGGGTCACGAAAATGTAGGTGCGGTCCCGCTGCAGGGCGAAAGCGAGCACGGAGAAAGTGACCCGAGCCACCGGAGTGGCGATCAACAGCAGAAGTCCCAGCTGGATCACGCCGCGGGTGTGAAGTGACAGTACGTCTCTGATAATCCCGGACACACTGCGCAAGTCTGCCGGCTCCCCTCGGAAAACCGCATAGGCCGGCAAAGTGCCGCCGAACCGGACCAGATACAAGGCCGCCCCCGACATTACTATCAGGGCGGCAACGACAACCCCGGTTCTCAAGATGTTGCCAACAATCTGTTCGACCTGTTCATCTGTCCATCCACGCTTGCGTTGGCGCATCTTAGAGTCTCCCTGTCAGGCCGCTGTAAATCATCTCGATCCCTAACGCCAGAATGACTGTGCCAAAGACGATCCGCAGCAACCGGGTTTTTGCGCTGAACAGTATGCGGGCTCCCAACAGCGATCCGGGAAGCACCCCGAGCATGACCGCCATGGCAAGGCCGGGATCTATGTACCCGTGTCTGAGGTAAATCCCGGCGCTGGCCGCGGCGGTCACACCGATCATAAAGTTGCTTGTCGTAGTGGAAACCTTGAACGGGATATGCATGGCTTGATCCATAGCAAGCACCTTGACTGCCCCCGAGCCGATCCCAAGTAGCCCCGAAAGCGTGCCGGCTACGAACATCAGGCTAAATCCGGCAGGGATTGCGTGCACATGGTAGGCCACCGGACCCTCGGAGGTAGGATAGCTTGTATCCATTTTCAGAATGGCCGCCAGTGGATCGATCTGATTATCTGCGGGCCGGTGACGCTGGGGCCTGTTCGACAAATACGCCGAGTAGATCAGGACAAGCCCGAAGATTACCGAGATAGCCGTGGCGGATATGCTCGTTGCCAGAGCAGCCCCGACCAGCGCTCCCATGGTGGTTGCCTGTTCAAGAAACATCCCGATCCTTATGTTAGAAAAGCCCTCTTTGACATAGGCTGCAGCAGCTCCGGAGGAAGTTGCGATCACAGAAACGAGTGACGCGCCGACGGCATAGTGAATATCCACCCCAAACGCGAGGGTCAGGAGCGGCACAATCACAACGCCACCGCCCAGGCCTGTTAAGGATCCTAATAACCCCGCAACCAACGAGCCTAACCAGATAAGTGAAGTAAATTCGATGACGTTCATTATTATCTCTTTGTATTTACCCTCTCTCCCCTCATTGCTGCCGCCGTTCATCTGCCCGCGGCGGGCTGATTTCGTGCAACGTGCGCAGGTAGCTTATGAGATCTTCTCTTCTTAGAATGCCCAGGACCTTGTTACTACTCATAACGGGAAGTTGATTTACGCCGTCACGGTCCATCTCATCCATAGCCGCCCATAGAATGGCCCAATTCGTGGAGCAGTACACTCACAAATAACAGGGACAGCCGTTACTGCAGCTATGATCCAGTACTGGATTACAGGCCAGTCCTTGAATTCTGCGGGGTAGTAGCCTACAGCCAGTGTCCAGGCCATCAACGCAAAAATCAAAAACCAGGAATAATCCAGTTTAATAGGTATCCCTAAAATGCGCCCTAACGGAATTGTTTGTCGGTCCATTTTCTCTGACTCCTTCCGTGATTCTTCAGTGAGTGTGGGACACGGTGCAGCAAGAAAGATTCCCGACGCGCTGCGCTCGCGGGAATGACAACCGGAGTAAATTGTCATTCCGGCTTGTCCGGAATCTTTCTTTAAATTCCACGCTTAACTGAAGGATTACACTCCTTTCTCTTCTTTTGATTGAATTTTTCACTTCTACCTCCCTGTGCAGATAAAAGCCATTACTCCCCGGTCACTTATTCCCCAGCAGAGGGATGAGGACGATGCTGACAAAGTCCTGGAGGAAGTGCATTATAATTGGGGCAATGAGGCTGCGCCGCCACATGTAGACGAGCGCAAGGACAGCGCCCATCACGCCGACAGTGACCACCCCGGCAGACCCCTCATAACCGTGGCCGATGGAAAAGATCACCGCCGAAAGGAATACCGCCGTCGCAGGGCTTTGAGTGAGCGCGTTGAAACGAAGGAGGAGGTATCCGCGAAAAATGGTCTCTTCTGCGATCGCAACGATTATGACTAATATGACGGCAGTCGCAGTCTCTGCCGTGCCCTTGGCCGCAAAGAATGAGGGGAGAGGCTTGGAGGGCGCAGAAAGTCCGGATGCCTGCAAGATATTTTCGAGCAGGCCGGCGCCAAAAAAGAGGGGGGCAAACAATATAACGCCCAAAAAGATTTCTTTCCGACTGCCTCTTATCATCCAGCCGATTTGATTGACAGGCTCCCTGTTGCGCCAGAGAAAGAACAGAATCAGGCTGACCAGTGCAAGGTCACGCAGGATGGTTGACCATGCAACGAGCACGAAACTCAAAGCGCCTCCCGGCTTGATCACGAAGAGTGAAAGCACAATGGACGGAACGATAAGAAAAAGAAAAACAGAGACCTCGATAAGCTGCTCCTTCCGGCCGGGCAGGATGTTCTTTACCGAGTTTACATCACTCTGATTCAAGCTTTCCGTCATCCATCACTCTTCAGATCCATGTGCAAAACTTTTATGTCTTTTAGCTTGCACATTTCCTCAAAACCGAGTTTTTCCCAGAATGATATTGATGCCGCATTATCTGCTTTGATCTTGACCTGTATCTTTAAACGAAAGCGGTCAAGATTTCGTGCTAAAAGTGTGAACACTCTTGTGCCGTAACCTATCCGCCTGTTCTTTCTGTCGAATATGACAAGGGTCATGCCGGCAGATCTATCAGGCTTTAAATCGTATAAACCAATAAATCCTATACAACTTGAGTCAACTTCGATGCAGGATAAAAAAACGTACGTTTTTTTCAGCCACCACCAGGCCGAAAACCACGATTTCAATACCGAATCCGGAGGCGAGCCTGCCCCTGAAATATCTATGTTCTTTAACCCGGCACTCATAAAAGGACCGTCGAAAATGCTCATGGGTCTCATCCTGATGTTTCCTTCCTCCAGGTATTTAGGAATCTTCCCATATACACAAAAAATTTTTTCCATGTATTTCCATACCATAGCTATTGCACATTCACCATGAAATCGAAGAGGATGACCTTCCCCTTGTAGTTCACCTGGCTGAAGATCTTATAAATCCCTTTGGCAGGAAAAACGATGACGGCATCTATCTCCGGACCGAATTTTTCAGGTACGGCGTGCATATTCATATGGTCCATATCAGTGTGAGGCTCTCCCGGGAGTATTCCGTGGGCGTGGATGAACTGCTTAAGGTCCGCTGACACAACGGCAAGGTGCATCGGAGCGCCGAGATATGGCTCGAAGTCTGTTACTGGTTTTCCATTCTTCTTTATAAGATACCTGAGTGTTGTTTCTCTGCCGGCCTCGATAATTTTAGGGGAAAGCGACAGTGAAACGTGGTATTTCCCGACATTTTTCTCCCTTGAGAAATCGGTTTTCGGCTCTCCCATTCCCGGCAGCCCGGCGACTTTGATATACGATGTTCTACTGTAAAGCTCTTCTGCTGCAGCGAAGTCAAACCCGATCAGATATTTTCCTGCCTTGGGGAAAGTGTAACGCAGCGGGAATGTTGCCTTCTTGAGCATCTCATCCGAGACGGGGCCTATGTCCTCGGCATGTATATGTGCAAAGACGTTCAGGTCCTCGCCGATTATAACGGCATGGAGTATGCGTTCATGATGGACTGTAAGTCCTTCAAATGGCTTACCGTTCCGGTCTTCGATGTGGACCATAATTGCCACGGGGGTCCCCGCAGTAACATCTTTTGGTACCGTCTCAAGACGAACCACGGGCCCGGATCCTGCAGCCGCATAATGCTCGTGTTCACCGTTCTCATGACCGGCATGATCCCTATCTGCCCGCATATGTTCAAGATGTGAAAAATGGCGGGCCGGGATGCCGTGAGTGAGCATGGCGGCAGACAAGAGTATCCCCAAAACCAATAATGCTTCAACTCTTGTCCTGCGAAGAAACCTGACGGCAAATGCTGATTCATCCTGTCCGTGTTGAGCAGGGGCAATATATCGGAGGGTAAGAAAAAGAAAAAGCGCAAGCTTGGCTGAAAGCACTCTGCCGTACGGTGTTGTCAGAAGCACCCCGAAACTTCCAACTTCGACCCATGAATTGTAGAGTCCGGTCAGGACCGAGACGAATAACACAGGCCCGAACAGGACATAAAACCTGTCGCCGATACCGGCTGCGATACGCTGTTCCAGACTGTCCGCTGCAATAAGAGAAGGGCGGAAAACGGCTGCTATAGCTATAAGAGCGCCTGCCCAGGAGGCGGCAGACAAAAGATGGAACCAGTCCGAGATCTCCTGCAAACTTAAGTCGCCGAAGTCGGCGGCGTGGCTTGTAGCGCTGCGCGAGAAGGCAATGGCTGCGGAGGCGCACAGCAGAGAGACGGCGACGAAGCGCGAATTCAGATGCCGCCTGCCGAAAAACCATAAGACCAGTGCCAGTCCGAGTCCGGCAGACCGCACAAGCCCGATCCTTCCGTAGTGCGTCTTGAACAGGACAGCGGGCAGTACGGGCAGGATCGCTGTCAGGCCAAGACCGCTCATCTCCATCGTCCGCTGTATAAAATTGCTGATGCTGCTTATAACCAGCGCAATCAAACAGAGCATGAGCAGCCGCCCGAGCCTCCCGACAAAGAGCGGAGAGGTTCCTTCATCAGCATTTGAGCGACGCGTCCAAAGGAGGCACAATGCCACCCCCGCCAATGTGGACAATGCCGTAATATCTACGAATGTTATTATGCTATGCAAAAGAGTTTGTATCATTATATCGCCTCATTTGATTACAAACTTATAGTCTCCATCTGTTCTGTGGCCGTCCCTTGCTACGACGTTCCAGAACACATGATAAGTGCCAGCCGGTAGCGGCGGCAGGCTAGCTTCGAGCAACGTTGAATTGGATGGATCTACGCGTCCATCACCTTTGTCGACTTTTTTCCCGCCGGCATCCTGAACATAAATCGTACTGAATACAGGTTCAAGATCACCATCGAACCAGATGCGGATGCTGCCGGGTGAGCCGGAAATCGTGGCGCCTACCTTCGGGTCGGAGTGGTCAGGGAATGCATGCCCCTGAGAAACTCCCGGCAGCGCCAGAAAGAACGAAAGAAAGAATAGCGCGGGCATCGTGCTCAGTTTCAAGATTTGCATGGCATCTCAGTAAAAAATTGGTCTGCCTATGCTCTTTGGGAAAAGGTCATCAATAAATAAATGAATCAAGCCCAGAACGCCGACGCTTCGCCCTGA
This sequence comes from Thermodesulfovibrionales bacterium, assembly GCA_963716185.1. Classification (GTDB taxonomy): domain Bacteria; phylum Nitrospirota; class Thermodesulfovibrionia; order Thermodesulfovibrionales; family SM23-35; genus CAVZMO01. The sequence goes on along the minus strand of OY970295.1, from coordinate 302,093 downwards.
CTTCGAATTGACCGGGATCTCTGCTGCGATACCAAGTTCCATGAACTTGCCCGCCCAGACTACCCCGGGGTTTACCGTCCCCGTAATCTGTCCTTTGTTGTCCCGGCTCAGGTTGGTCTGCATAGGGAATTCGGCCACAATGATCATACGTTTAAAGGGAGCGCCGAGCCCGATATCCTTCACGAACGACTGGAGATACATCAGGCTGTATTGAAGCGTAAAGGCCCAGTTCAGGATAGTGGGATTACGTTCCATCCCGCCATCCGTGACATTCTTGCTCCGCGTTGGGAAACTCGGTCCGACGACACCGGTAACCGCAAACGGCCTAAGGAAATTAACCGATTCGGGAAGATCACCCAAACCCTTTCCGAAGAAAAAGGCCGGAGTAATGGTCGAAAAGGATTCCGACACCCGGTGCGCCCCGGTTCCTCCGACATCGATGTTCGTTCCGATTGAAAGGATTGTCTCATGTTCTTCGTTCGTGAGAAACTGCCATTTTGCACCCGTCCCGAGATTATCCCAGCCGTTAGCCGAGATGCCGTCGTCTGCCCGGAGGTGCAGGTAGGATTCATGGAATTCCAGCCCGAAGTTGGGCAGGATACGTTTTGAATAGTCGATATCGATTTCCGTGGTCTTCGCGTCAGGTCCCTTTACACGGTTAATCAGAATCGAGAACTCATCGGAGATGAAAGGGTCGTCGACCTGAAACGAGGTCGGGAAAAACCTCTTGCCTGCAAACCCGTGAGCAGACGAAGATACCGGCATCATAAAGATAAGCGTTAGAGAGAGCACAATGGCCCGCCACAACCAGGCCGAAGGTGAATTTCTTCGAAACAAGAATCCGCCGGTTCCCTCTTTCCTTATCACACCAATTATGCCGACTACGGTTTTTTTCGAACTTCGTGTTCTGTCTCTCATTTTGAATCCTCACAGAAGCAATAACATGTCTTATTGAGCAAATTGTATCAGCGAACCGTAATGCCGTCAATCGGACAAATTATCGCACCTAAAATCTATTTCCGCTCGAATTCCTTCTTGATGTTGACCCGAAAAATGCGGTTGATCTCAGATTCAGGCAGGCATAGTGACATAAAAATCCCGAAAGCCTTCGGAACAGGATTTGGGTTTTCTACGCCATATATTTCTTATGGATAAAAATATCCGGGCGGTCTTGATATCTGACCGCCCACAAAGGTACTGCTGTCAAGCTTTTTCTGCCACTATGCCTACCCGGATATTTAGTGGATGGCATTTTGGGGTTAAGTGAAATATGTCCGGAACGAAAAACTTTTTTTACAATGAAAAAGTCAAAACATCATCCAGACAAGAAACGACACTCTATATTTTATTTCTCTCGGTCCCTACCACTATGTAAAGTGTCTTCCTGCCTCTTTTTACAAGAAATTCAATAGTTCTCTCCCTCTCCCAATACCCCATGGCCGACTTGAAAGCCTTTATGCTCCTGATCGGTCTGCGGTCAATTTTCTTTATCAGATCACCCGCCCGCATACCGCCCGCATCCGCAGGGCTGTCAGGTCTTACATGAATTACTACTACTCCGCTTCTGTTCTTAATCTTGAATTGCTTCTGCCGTTGATGAGATACGACGTCAACGGTGATTCCAAGATCGCTTTGAATAAAACCCCTTTGTGAAGGCGCGTCCTGCACTTTTGGGACGGATGTGTCTGAGAGTTCAGTATAGCCTGCCGGACAGAGCGCTGCGACAGTAATCAACCCCGTAAAGACGATGGTAAGTCTATACGAAAATCTCTTTACCATGAAAGAAGACACAATCCTTTCTACGATTGAATTCATGTCAGCGCCGACTATTTAGTCTCCATTCCCGCTTCTTTTAAATTTGCAACCACAACAAGGATATAATTCTCAGGGTGGAGATATTTTTTTGCCACCTTCATCACCTGTTCCCTGGTAACTGATCCAATAAGCGAAGGATATTTTTCAGGATAGTCAAGCCCGAGGCCGTAGTACTCCACCTGAATAAGAAAATTCGACAGCTTCTCCTGGGTATCGAGCCGCAGCGGAAAACTTCCGATAAGATACTTCTTTGCGCCTTCGAGTTCCTTATCCGAAACAGGTTCTTTTCGGATAAGCTCCATCTGTTCGAGTGCAAGAGAGACAGCTTCACGGGCAGACGGATTCTTTGTCTGAAGGACAATCTGGAAAGAACCCGGGTATTTGCCAGGGTCAAAGAAACTTGCGACGGAATAGGCGAGGCCCCTCTTATTCCGTATCTCCTCCAGCAGCCGGGAAGCGAACCCGCCTCCTCCGAGAATATAGTTCATTACGGAAACAGCATAAAAATCAGGATTCTCACGGCTGATCCCTTCGTTGCCGAGGATAATATTTGCCTGGCTGATCTCCCGGTTGATTTTCTTTGTTTCCGGTCCCCTCGCAAATAAAGAATTGAATGGTGCTTCAGGGACCTTCACAGCCGCCATGTTTTCGAAGAGAGGAAAAAGCTTATTCTTCACTTCCATGGGAGTTATATCACCGACCACAGCAAGTATATAATTGTTCGGGTGGTAGTAAGTCTTATAAAAATTTAAGACTGCTTCCCGTGTCATTTTCGGCAGCGATTCTTTTGTGCCGATGACAGGATGTCCATAAGGACTTGTGAGAAAGAGGGCCTTTTGAAATTCTTTCTCGGCAACCTCTCCCGGCTGATCTTCTTCAGCCTGAATCGCGGCCAGTGTTTTATCCACTTCCCGTTTAATTTCATCATCAGGAAAAGTCGGCTGTGTAAGCACTTCCATAAAGAGAGGAAGCGCCTTATCCAGGTCTTTCTTTAGAACCTTAAGACTTAGAGTGGAGTAATCCCTGCCCGAAGAAGAGCCGAGTGAAGCCCCCATAAAATCAAGGGTCTCATTGATCGCTTCAAGGTTGTGTTTGGATGTTCCGAGAAGAAGTCCTTTTGCAGCCAATCGAGCCAGACCTTCTTGTCCGGCCGGGTCCTTGCAAGAACCTCCATCGATAAGAAGCTGGAGGGTTACAAAGGGAAGGGAGTGGTCTTCGCTGTGAAGAATAACCATCCTGTTCGGAAGGACAGTCTTCTGGACGGGAGGCATGGCATGAAGATCTTGCTCGTACAAGATTAGAGTCAACAGCCCGAGGAAGAAAAACAACAATGGTGAACTCTTGAAGATTTTCAAAATATACGGCCTCCTTTATCTGATAATTCTATCTTTAGTCGGAATTCCGGCAGGCACAGTTTGCCCTTCTTTGGGCGGGAGGGGGATGAGAATTCCTACTGTCCTATTGTCGGCGTTAAGATAATTCTTTGAGACGCGCATAATGTCCTGAGGGGTAACCTTCCGGATGGAGGGAAGGTAATCATCAACGGCCTTCCACCTGAGGGCGATCTCATACCTTGCGAGAAGCATGGCCTGGTAAAAAAGTGAGTCCTGTCCGTATATGAAGGCGGCTTCTATCTGATTTTTTGCCTTTTGCAGTTCATAGTCTCCCACAGGCTCTTTTTTGAGACGTTCTATCTCCTGGTCCAGCGCCTTTTCGACATCGGCCGTATCTTTGCCGGGAAGAAGCTCTGCGGAGACAGTGAAGAGATCCGGATCGCGGGAGAGGAGTGAGTTATCCGCATCTGCACTGAGCACAAGCTGCCTGTCATGGACAAGGTCCTTATAAAACCGGGAGCTTTTTCCACCGGAGAGTATCTCTGAAATTACATCAAGTACATAGCTTTCAGTCGCGGTCAGGTTGGGCGTGTGATACCCCATTACAATAAACGGAAGTTGTGCTTCCTTTTTTACAAATATCCGTCTTTCTCCCTGCTGCTGCGGGTCTATGTCTTTTTTCTGCTCCGGCTGCTGACCTTTAGGAATTTCACCAAAGGTCTTCCGGATACTCGGAAGAATGTTTTCCCTCTTGAAATCCCCCACGGCCACAATAAACGCATTGGCTGGATTGTAGTACCTACGGTAATAGGATTTCAGGTCCTCAAGGGTAAAACGTTTTATGTCCTCCATCCAGCCTATAATAGGCCAGTGGTACGGCGATACCTGAAAGGCAGCAGCTTCTGTCTGTTCTCCAAGATACGCCTGGGGGTCGTCATCCGTGCGGAGTCTTCTTTCTTCCATCACCACCATACGCTCGGTCTTGAAATCCGCTTCCCGGAGGACGAGGTTCTGCATCCTGTCCGATTCCATATCTATTGCGACCTGCATCCTCCCCGAACTGAGAGTCTCGAAATAGGCCGTAAAATCATTTGATGTAAACGCATTGTCGTTGCCGCCGTTCTCCTGGATGATGCGGGAGAATTCTTCCGGACCGACTTTCTTCGTCCCCTTGAACATCATGTGCTCCAGCATGTGGGAAAGTCCGGTTTTCCCCCATTCTTCATTACGTGATCCTACGCGGTACCATACCTGAAAGGTAACCACCGGGGCCTTATGATTTTCAAGAAGAATCACCCTGAGGCCATTGTCCAGGACAGTTTCATAGACGTGCTTTCCGATCTCTTCCCCCAAGAGAGGTAAAGGGAGAATAAAAGAAAAGCTGATAAGTAAAATCAAAACTGTTGCTTTCGTTTTCCGTATCACGGTCCTCCTTTTTTTATCTCAGCAAGATTTTTTAAGAAACTCTGATCGATACATAAAATGTCTGTCCGCCTCTCTTTATAAGTAAAAGCACCGGCTTCCCTTTTTCGGTTTTACCCATGGCATCGTTAAAGTCCGTAAGGTTTCTGATGAGTTCATGATTTATCTCCCTTATTACGTCACCCGCCTGAATGCCGGTGTCGGCGGCGGGGCTGCCGGGTGTCACGGCAATAACAACGACTCCTGACTTGTCTTTAATTCCGAATTCACTCCGCAGACCCGAAGTTATATTATCGGCCTGAATGCCGAGTTTCAATACAGGCGCCTGCGTCTGTTCCGCTACCTTCCGTACAGTCATCTCTTCAACCTTTATTTTAAGGTCCTTCTCCTGTCCGCTTCTTATTACTTTTATATCAACAATCTTTCCGACGGGTGTTTCTGCAACCAGCCATGGAAGGTCATTTGAAGTCTTAATATCTTTCCCGTTAAATGATACTATAATATCACCCCGCTTTATTCCAGCCTTGTCTGCGGGCCCTCCCGGCACTACATCTGCTACTAATGCTCCATGCGGCTCTTTCAATTTGAAAGATTGCGCTATCTCCGGTGTTACACTCTGGATAGTAACTCCTATCCAACCCCGGATTACTTTCCCTTTTTCCCTGAGCTGAGACGTCACGTTCTTCGCAATATTACTGGGGATAGCGAAACCAATGCCCTGTCCGGTGGCAATTATCGCGCTGTTTATGCCTATAACTTCTCCTTTCAGATCGATAAGGGGGCCTCCGCTATTGCCCGGATTGATGGGCGCGTCTGTCTGGAGAAAATCATCGTAAGGCCCCGACCCTATTACCCGCCCGGTAGCGCTTATTATACCCTGTGTGACGGTATGTCCGAGTCCGAATGGATTGCCGACTGCGATAACCCAGTCTCCAACCCGCATTTTATCGGAATCTCCGAGGGGAAGCACCGGAAGATTCTTAAACAGAGAAGAAATCTTTAAGAGGGCAAGATCGGTCTTTTCATCTCTTCCGATGACCTTGGCCTTAAATTCCCTTCCATCGGCAAGTTTCACTTTTATCTCTTCCGCTCCCGCCACAACATGATTATTGGTAACGATATAGCCGTCCTTATCAATTATGAACCCTGAACCGAGGCTCTGCTGCTTCATTTCCCTGTCGGGCACATTACCAAAATAGTGGTGAAAGAAGTCTCCGAAAGGTCCTTCATCAGGACCGAAGAACTGCTTGAATGGATTGCCCGGGATCTTTACGGTTGATGTAGAGCTGATGTTTACGACCGCGGGCTTTGTCCTCTCCGCGAGGTCGGCAAAAGATTGCGGAAACCCTATGACTTCCAATCCGCCTTTCTTGCTTTCGCAGCCCGCTTGCGGCACGACAAAGATTACCGCAAAAACCAGCAACAGAATACTTGTCACTGTTATAAAAACTCTATTTTGCATGACTTTCTTCCTCCTCCTTCGTTTATTTTCGTTTGTAGGAATTGTCCCGGTTACTTTTTCAATCAGGGTCTGTCCATACAGTCTCTTTGACTGTCATTCTGGCAGTCGTTAAGCTGGAATCTATCTTTGTATTTTCTGGATTCCCGCTCAACAGACTGCGGGAATGACAAATAAACTTAATTATAGAGAAACTCTAAGTAGAGTTGCTTATAAATGTCATGAATACTCAAAGTGTGTCATTCCCACAAAAAGCGCGTTGGGAATCTTTCCGAGAAAAGGCGAAGAAAGATTCCGGACAAGCCGGAATGACAGAAAAACGACTGCTGATCGAGTTTATAAACAAACTCCCATTAAACTTATGCTTTGTAAATCAAGTCGTAAAGCTTGTCTTCAATGTCTCTATACCGGTTTTTCACATTTTCGTCTTTCTTGTTTAATTCAGACTTCAGTTTCTTTATCTCTGCGTCGATTACTGACAGCCGACTTTTAGTAGCCTCATCAACAACTTGTGAGATGGCATTTTTGAGATATGCTTCGGCCTTGTCCAACTCGGCTCCTGCCTTCCGGGGCTCTCCTGTTGTCAGTTGATAGGCTTCCGCATAAAGGATATGCATTTTTGCATTGATGATATCTTTCTTCGCCTGATTTACCGTTTCGACCTTTCTTGCTACGAGCGCCGTATATTCTGTATTGCGCTCTGCAAGGGCTTTTGCCCTTTCCAATAGACTTTCTATATGTTCTTTGGTTCCTTTCTCTCCCCTTTCTACCTTGGCTTTAATAGAATCAAGGTCTTTCAAAAGTTTCCCGGCCTCGGTTTTGGTCTCTGCGTCACCGCTGCTAATCGCCTTCTTCAGATAACTGCCAGCTTCCTTCATGTCTCTTTTCGCCGCATCATATTCTCCGTTTGCGTAGTGTTCCGCCGACGCCCAAAGACTTCTTCTTGCCCCGGGAAGCGGTGAGTATAGATCAGCAACCACAAACTGGAGCTGGCCCGCTGCATCATTTAAGGCCCCATCCGCTTTAGCAGGTTGGCTTTGATCCAAGAAACCTTGAGCAGAGGCAATGTCTTCTTGCGCGATTGACAATGGTAAATCCAGTCCTGGATAAGCAAGGGCCTTGTCCGCCAATTCAAGTTCTACTTTGGTCTCCCCTTTATTTTTGTTTTCCAGGGACGTTATCGCCTTATTAATATATTGTCTGGCGTGTTCCATGAAACGTGTCTTTCCGAGAGCATTAAGGGAATGGTTGGCTGCTATTAAATCCTGCATAACTTTTTCGGTGCTTTCATATGAAAGATGTTTTTTTGCGACCCATATATAATCCTTGACACGCGCAGTGGGTGACGCCTCCCTGATAAATTCAAGACGCAGTCGTGCCTCTTTCAAAGCCTTTCCGGCGTCGGCAGGTTTATTATCATGAATATAGCCCCGTGCCTCGGCGATGTTCCGCAGTACGCCGGATACTGATGATAAGGGATCCCCCCCGACAAAAGTGATCTCAGGGGGTGATACAATTTCTTCATCACGGGCCTCGGAGAAACTGCTGAGAAAAGGCAATGCCACGATGGTAAATAGGGTCAATACGGTTAACAATTTTTTCATAATATGTTTTAAACCTCCAGTAAGATAAAACGCGGCTAATCAAGGCCGGACAATATCAATCGCATCAACCCGGATAACCGCAGCTTTTTCATAGCCGCCATGAATTAAAAAAATTACTTAGTAGTAACCAGCAAAAGATATGCCATTAGAGAAGTTATTGATTTATCAGTAACTTCAGAAAGATAGAGGACAATAACATGCGGCATTTTGCCCTGGTATACGGCATATGGCCTTCAAGCCGTATCGAACCGGATAATGAATGTCACACAGCGAATAATATGTTTTGCACCCATTCGTATGGAGGCGTGACTCTTTATCAATTTTTCGGTGTACTGTACAAGGCAGAATTTGATTTTTTGACGCGCCTTCCTTGTTGCCCTCGTATAGCCGTAAACGGGGGGTCTATCTGATGTTATCTATGTTATGGCCTGGTCTCCCTATATGTGATATCATTTTTTGTATATAGGAAGCTTTGGAAACCGGTAAAGAAACTTTACTAGGAAAACTTTTTCCGAATCTCAATAGAAAAAGGAATGATTAATGGATAAGCTGCAAATTCTTGAGCGTCGCCTGCGAAAAATGTGGCTGCTATTCGGCTTGACGGTTTTGCTAATCTCTGCTTCAGCCGTATGCGCTGGAAGTATTGAGTCTGTACAGGGGAAGGGCGTATTAAGGGCCACTCTGAAGAACGGGCTCAGAGTGGTCATTGTCAAAAACACGCTGTCCCCTGTGGTTACTACAATGGTCAATTACCTTGCGGGCTCTGACGAAGCGCCTGAAGTTTTTCCCGGCATGGCGCACGCCCAGGAGCACATGATGTTCCGCGGGAGTCCGGGACTCTCCGCAAATCAACTGGCGGATATTATTGCTGCCATGGGCGGCATGTTCGATGCCGACACCCAGCAGGCGGTTACACAGTATTTTCTCACTGTTCCGGCAAAAGACCTGGACGTTGCCCTTCACATCGAGTCCATCCGGATGCGCGGCGTCCTGGATAGCGAACGACTCTGGACCCGGGAAAGGGGCGCAATAGAACAGGAAGTGGCTCAGGACCTGTCGGATCCGGAGTACGTCTTTTACACCAGGCTCGTTGCGGACATGTTCAAAGGTACACCTTATGCGCATACCCCATTGGGTACGGTGCCTTCTTTCAATAAGACAACAGGCGTCATGCTCAGAAAATTTTATGAGACGTGGTATGCGCCCAATAATGCAATAATGGTGATTGTGGGTAATGTAGACCCCCGGAAGACCCTGCTTGGAGTGAAGAAATATTTCGGCGGCATATCGCCGAAGAAGATGCCGGCTCGTCCCGAAATTCACCTGGAACCTGTGAAGCCCGAGACGCTCCAACTTAAAACGGACAAATCTTATGGTATGGTCATGATCTCCTTCCGCATGCCGGGTTATGACAGTGAGGACTACGCTTCAAGCCAGGTGCTTGCTGATATACTGAGCAGCCAGCGAAGCAATCTATTTGCGCTTGTGCCGGAAGGAAAGGCCCTTTATGCCGGATTCAGCCTGAGCGCGCTGCCTAAAGCGGGGTTGGGCTATGCGGTGGCAGCCTTCCCAAAAGGGGCGGACACATCGGCTTTGATCACCGAGGTCAGGAAAATCCTGTCCGGATATCTGGGAAAAGGGTTCCCTGCCGAACTTGTCGAAGCTGCGAAAAGGAACAGGTTAACCAGAGCGGAGCTGAATAAAAATTCCATTCCGGGGTTGGCTATGGCATGGTCGCAGGCGCTGGCGGTGGAGGGTCGCCAATCTCCGGAAGATAACCTGAAGGCCATAGGACGGGTTTCCGTAGCTGATGTAAACCGGGTCGCCCGAAAATACTTGGACCTCGATCGGGCCGTCGTCGCAGTTTTGGACCCCGAGTCTTCCGGAAAGCCTGTGTCTTCCAGGCCTTATGGTGGTATGGAATCCTTTGCCCCCAAACAGACAAAGGCGGTTAAACTGCCTGATTGGGCCGAAAAAGCCCTGAAGCGGCTCTCAATACCTTCTTCTGCGGTGAAACCTAAGGTTACTGTCTTTCCGAACGGGTTAAAACTTATTGTTCAGCCCGAGTCTGTGAGTAACACAATAAGCGTTTACGGTCATATCAAGAATAATGCCGATCTTGAAACGCCGACAGGCAAGGAAGGCGTTGACGATTTGCTGTCCGGGCTTTTTTCTTTCGGCACAACATCCCTCGACCGTTTGGCGTTTCAAAAGGCCCTGGATGATATCGGCGCGCGGGAATCCGCCGGAACAGACTTTGCGTTAGAGGTGTTCGCCGGTCACTTCGACCAGGGCGTCGAGCTTTTGGCCGACAACGAACTTCGCCCTGCATTGCCTGAAGAGGCTTTCAAAGTTGTGCAGAAGCAAGCTGCTGATACCGCAGAGGGCTTGCTGAAGAGTCCCGCTTATCTGACAAAACAGGCCGTGAAAGAAGCTCTTTTCCCGAAACATGACCTGTCGCTTCGCCAGGCTACACCTGCCACCATTTTGTCGCTCACTCTGCAGGACGTGAAGGATTATTATCAGAAGGTATTTCGACCGGATCTGACTACTATAGTGGTCATAGGAAAAGTAACGAATAAAGAAGCCAAATCCGTGATAAAGAAGTACTTCGGCTCATGGAAGACTGCGGGGCCCAAACCTGAAACACTTCTTCCCCCCGTTCCTCCCAATAAGCCTTCAGTGACAGATGTGCCAGATACCAGCAGGATTCAGGATAAAGTAATACTGGCTGAAACACTCGGTCTGACCCGTTCTGATCCTGACTATTATGCTTTAGAACTGGGCAACCACGTTTTGGGAGGCGCCTTTTACGCGACGCGGCTTTACCGCGACTTGCGGGAAGAGACCGGCCTGGTATATTACGTGTCGTCTTCTTTCGATGTCGGGCAGAAACGGTCGCTGTACGCTGTGGAATACGGCTGTGACCCGGGCAACGTGCTCAAAGCCCGTGCCATCGTTGAACGCAACCTGGGGATGATGCGGACAACTCTTGTGACCGACAAGGAACTGGACCAGGCAAAAGCGCTTCTGCTCAGGGACATCCCTCTGTCCGAATCGAGTATAGACAGTGTCGCGGGCGGGCTGATCTACAGAGCCACTCATGACCTGCCGCTCAATGAGCCGACCCTTGCAGCGCGTCGGTATTTAAAACTCACCGCAGCGAAAGTAAAGGCGGCCTTCGGCAAATGGCTGCGCCCCGGTGATATGGTACAGGTGACTGAAGGGCCGGTCCCGAAGTAGAGGAAAGGCAATGACTTAAAGCTGAATGGTCATGTACATGCGGCAAAAATATAACGCTGATTTTACTGTCACTCTATTGTTCTATAATCATTCCTGATTTTATCAAGAAGTGTTCGATACTCATCTGAAGTTAAATGCCATGATCCCGGTCTGAATGGATTATCAAGGTCATCGATAACAATATAAATGGTATATGCCAATACGCCGATACTTACTGTAAAAAAGTAATCGACAAAGGGGTTCTTGACGCCGATAAAAAGAGAAAGAAAGATCAAAAGGATATCGGCAAAAATGAGCGTGTGTTTGAGAACGTGCGGTATATGGCTTAAGCTTTGACCAAATCTTTTGTTCCGGCTTTGCATCAATTCATTGAAAAGATGCAAAAGCTGAAATCTTACTGTTTTTCCCTTTAGTTCTGTTATTGTTTTGCAAAGGGCGCTGCAAATTGTTTCACATGCTTCACTTCTTTCCCCTTGCCTCATCACTGACCATTCTGCGAGAATTACAGAAAGATAATCCTCTAAACAATCCAAGACATCTTTCCGGGCCTCTGTTGATAAATGGCGGGACCAGAGACACAATTCCCTGATAGCGTCTATTTCTCCTCTTATGGCTGCAGCCAGTTCATTCCAGTTTTCCCATTCTTTTTGAATTGTAAAAGCTGCAAGGATACTGAAAATAAGGCATATTGCAGAGTAAAGCCATGGTATGCCGCCCAAATCTCGTAAATCAATCAACAAAAGTTTGCCTTTATCGGCTGTTCGGATCAGCCAGAATGTTAGAGAAAAAATTGAGAGAAAAAGAAATATTTTATATATAGGCTTCATCATTAATAAGTGAAATGAATTTAATACTATAACATGAATATCAGGTCTGCAATGCGCAGATCTCATGCGCTATAAATAAGTGGCAGAGTTGTTCATCAATATTTTTATAGTTCTCTATTGACATCGTCTAACGTTGCGATAGACTTGAATAAAAGAGAAATATTTCTCTTTTACTAATGAGGAGGGTGTGATGAAAAAAATAGTCTCAGCAATAGCAATTGTCGTTCTCGGGTTTCTTTTTGCAGGTGTGTCATTTGCGCAGCCGATGATGAAATGGAGAGGAAGCGGCGGCTGGGGGGGCGGGTCCCAATATAACATGATGTACAACACGAGTACTGTTGAAACCATAAAGGGGGAGATTGTAAAGATCGAACTCGTCACACCGATGAAAGGGATGTCACGCGGAGTCCATCTCACAGTGAAAACAGGCAAAGAGACAATCGATGTACATCTCGGGCCGGCCTGGTACATCGAAAACCAGGATGTTAAGTTAAAAGTGGGTGATAAAATTGAAGTAAACGGGTCGCGGATCACCTTGCAGGGCAAGCCTGTCGTCATAGCAGCCGAAGTTAAAAAAGGCGAAGAAATATTAAAACTGCGCGATGAGCGCGGATTCCCTCTATGGGCCGGTTGGAGAAAAAAATAGATTCCTTTATTGTCCCGCAAATGTCAGGAATAGGAGGATGTTATGAAAGCGATCCATATCCATGAGTTCGGCCCGCCGGAAGTCATGCTGCTCGAAGAAATGGAAGACCCGAAGCCGGGTTTTGGTCAGGTCTCGGTAAAGATTCATGCTGCCGGGGTCAATCCCGTTGATGTATACATCCGTTCGGGTAACTATTCCCCTAAGCCGGAGTTGCCTTATACTCCCGGCATGGACGCCGCCGGTACTATCGAAGCCGTCGGTGAGGGCGTAAAAAAGGTTGCTGCGGGCGACAGGGTATATGTTGCCGGTACAGTGAGCGGGTCTTACGCCGAGAAGGCCCTTTGCAAAGAATCGCAAGTGCATCTTTTGCCGGATAATGTTTCATTCAAGCAAGGAGCGGGCATCGGCGTACCCTATTCAGCCGCTTATCACGCCCTCTTTAATCGGGCCTGTGCAAAACCAGGAGAAATTGTTTTAGTTCACGGGGCCGACGGCGGAGTTGGTGTCGCCTCGGTGCAGCTGGCGCGCGCAGCCGGGATGAGAATTATCGGAACCTGCAGCTCCGACAGGGGGAAAGAATTAGTCAAAGAGCAGGGCGCCCATTATGTGTTCAATCATCATTCACCCGGACATTTTGAAGAAATCGTGAGAGCGACTGAGGGCCATGGGGTGGATGTGGTGCTCGAGATGCTTGCAGATGTGAACCTGGGAAATGATCTCCGTATTCTGGCGCAGGACGGCCGTGTTGTAATTATCGGCAGTCGCGGGACCGTTGAGATCAACCCCCGTGATGCAATCAGTCGCAATGCAACAATCCTCGGGATGATCCTCCTGAAAGTGCCTGAAGATCAGCTGATGAGCATTCATGCCGCGTTGGGAGTGGGTCTCGCAAACGGCACCCTGCGTCCGGCTGTAGGCCGCGAATTTCCTTTGTCAGAAACCCCTCAGGCTCACCATGAAATAATGAAAGGACCCGCTTACGGAAAGATAGTATTAATAGCTGTAAAAAGAGGCTAATACGGGAGTGTATTTATAGCCGGTGTTTTTGCCGAACAGGTCGATCTTTATGCCCGCTGCAAAATTCCATTTCTCGTTGACTATATATTCAATTCCGGGCAATATGCTCATGAGGGCCTGCCGGGGCTGACCGGATCTGCGGCCTATCAGGCGCTCTGCGTCCCACTTGCTCAACAGTTCACCCAACACGGTCCATTGTTTGCCGAGGGGATATTCCGCTGCGAAGTTGAATGTTGCAGTATCGCGGGGATGTATCGGTTTCTCGTTAACCTTTGCATCAGTAGACATTGTGTACCAGAGGTTTCCATAGAGTTTTACACTGCTCACCAATTTGTATAGATTGAATCCAAAGGTGAAGGTAAATGCCCCGCTTCCGATCATATCCGTACCCAGCAGCCGTGGATTCAAGCGGTTGTGATGACCTGTTGGGAAACCTGTCAAGAAAAGGCAGGAGACCGCCGGAAATTCATTCTTCTCTTTGACAAGGAGATATTTGAATGCGAGGCTCACATCGCCCAAACCTCCGTAATCTGCCGATGTTTCCCCGCCGGGACCAGGGTTGTTTACGTCCGAGGCCCATTTATGCGTATAGGGAACTGTCAGATAAATCTCGGTGCGGTCCGCCACGCCATAGAACAATTGAGCTTGGGCATTAAGAGAAGAGAAATCTCCTCCCGCTCCCGCGCGATGCCAGTCAGACTTAAAATTCCCCGCTGTAAATTCAAGAAACAACGGAACATACAGCAGTGCGGTGCCTGTAGTTTGGGGAATAGTAGTATCGGTGATCAATGGGCCGGTGGTTGCAATCTCCTCTCCGGCAGCCGTTATCGCTCTTTCGCGGGCGGATTCATCCGCAGAAACAGACCTTATGGACAAGGCCAAAAAAAGAAATAGAGGGAAAGCCGTGCGCCATGCACTGCGCTTCATTGACCCAATATCTGCATTTTTCGCGTTAAGCTATTTTTTTAAAAGAATGACGTCCCTATAAATCGCAGATCTGTCTTTTCCGGGCAAGTGCGCGGCTTGCGCACATTTTTCATCAATTTAGCAAGTGCCCCGTCCTTTGGAGTCTCGGAAAATTCTTTGCACTATCCCAGGACCAGTAGACGATAAAAGCTTCGCCCTTTATATTGTCTATGTCTACATAGCCCCAATACCGGCTGTCATAACTGTGGTCTCTGTTGTCTCCCATGACAAAGACTTTGTTATGCGGCACGAGATAAGGGCCGAAGTTATCTCTCTGGACCGACATAAAATTATCAGTATACTGAACGTACGGTTCGCTCACAGGATTCCCATTAATGAATAATTGCTTATTCCTTTCCTCTACCGCATCTCCCTCAACCGCAACAACTCTTTTTATAAAATTCTTGCCCGGATCCACAGGACATGGAAAGATGACAATATCACCTCTCTCGGGCTTTCTGAAGACGAAGAGCTTTTTATTCAAGAACGGAACTTTTTCTCCGTAAATGAATTTATTCGCAAGAAGATGGTCTCCTATAAGCAATGTCGGTATCATCGATCCCGATGGAATTTTGTAAGCCTGGACCACAGTCGCCCTGATCACGAAGGCCAATATTAAGGCGCTGACTATCGCCTTCGTAAATTCCCATATCGCATACTTTTTCATTTCTAAAATTTTTCCTCCTGAATTTAGCTTAACGCATTTTTGATGACTTAATCAATTTGACCGCTACGGATAACTATTTTAGGAAGGCGAAAGACTGGATTAGCACGCAAATTTCAAATATAATCAAAGGCAGGTAGAAAATATGGCGATAAAAAATTCAAACGGCGGACTGACTACGGAGGAAGCGCTTGCACGATCAAGGCAATTCGGTCCCAACCTGATCTTTAAACCTGCAAAGATCAGTTTTTGGGGAATTGCCGGGCATGAGGTCACCGAACCTATGATACTCCTTCTGTTAGTGGTCGGGTTTTTTTACAGTTTATGGGGTAAACTGTCAGACGCAATTACCATTTTCGCGGTAATTTGCCTGTTGGTTTTGGCTGAAGTTTACAACGAATTCCGGGCCAAAAAAGCGATCGCCTCACTCGAAAAAATTGCCGCTCCCAGGACAAAAGTGCTGAGAGATGGGAAGGTTGGGGAAATCGATTCCGAAGGCGTAGTGCCGGGTGATATTTTGGTTTTAACGCCCGGCACCAAGATCGCCGCCGATGCGAAAGTGAAAAGCTCCATAGGCTTGCAGGTCGATGAATCCGCGCTTACGGGAGAATCTTTTCCTCAGGACAAAAACGTGGACGACGATGTTTATGCCGGAACAGTTGTGACGTCGGGTGAGGGTCAGGCCGGGGTCGTTGTCATAGGGAAGAACACAAGGCTGGGCGAGATTTCAGCCGCGCTTAAAGAAATCAGGCCTCCGAGGACCGCCTTGCAGCTTGCGATGAAATCGCTGGCCGGAAAATTGGTCTATCTTGCGATATTCTTTTCTGTTTTCATTCCCGCAGTGGGGATATTACAGGGACAGGACATAAAAGTAATGGTCTTGACCGGCCTGTCCCTTTCGTTTGCCACCATCCCCGAAGAGTTGCCGATCATAATCACCATGGTATTGGGGCTGGGCGCTTTTACCCTCTCAAAAAACAAATTTCTCGTAAAAAAAATCAAGGCCGCTGAAACGCTCGGTAACGCCACGGTCATAGTCAGTGACAAGACCGGGACCATTACCGAAAATCATATGAGGATCGCTTCACTTTATCCTGATAATGAGAAAGAGATTATAGAAAAGGCTTTATGTTCCATCTCTCAATATTCCTTTTCTCCGATAGACCAGGCAATCAGGGACAGGGCCGCAGAACTGAAAATAGAGGAAGCATGCCCCGAAGCGGTACGACTGAAAGATTTCGGCAACGGCCGTAAGACAAAATCGATTTTGAGAAAAAATCAGGGCGGGTATGAATTATTCGTAACCGGCGCGCCCGAGGAAATTTTTATGAACTGCCGTAGCATTACGCCTGATATCAGGGAAGAACTAACTAACCAGACCTCAAAGGGCAGAAGAGTCATAGCTGTTGCCTGCAAAAAAATATCGCCTGATAATAAGACGAGTCTTGATTCGGCCGAACTCGAAAAAGAAATGGACTTTGCGGGATTGATCAACCTTGAAGACCCTCCTAAGAAAGGCGTTAAGGAAACCATAATGAAAGCGGCAAAATCCGGTATTCGAACAGTCATGGTTACGGGAGACCATCCTTCGACGGCCCGCTATATCGCCCGTGAAGTGGGCATTTCTGAAGGGGGAGATACAGTTTTAAACGGTAAGGACATAGATAATTTGACGGATGAAGAGCTGCAGAATACTGTCAAAGTCGTTTCAGTTTTTGCCAGGGCCACTCCTGAACACAAATATCGCATCGTCAAGGCGCTGCAGAAAAACGGAGAGGTGGTTGCGGTGACAGGGGACGGCATTAATGATGCCCTGGCCCTGAAGACCGCTGACATCGGAATAGCTATGGGAATCAAAGGCACGGACGTTGCCAAAGAGGCGGCGGAGGTGGTTCTGGCAGACGATAACTTCATCACCATAACTCAGGGTATTTATGAGGGCAGGAAGTTTTTCGACAATCTGCAGAAAGGCATTAAATATTATCTTTCCGTCAAAGTCGCCCTCATATTAATCTTCCTCCTTCCGGTCTTCCTCGGAATCCCCATGCCCCTTGCTCCGATTCAGATAATACTCCTCGAATTGTTCATGGACCTGGCTGCGTCAGCCGGCTTTGTCGCCGAACCCGCGGAAAAGAACATCTATTCCCGCCCGCCGCGAAACCCGCGTGAAAACATTTTCAACAGCAGGGTAATTGCGGATATCTTTATTAAAGGGGCGGTCTTGTTCACGGCGGTAACCTCTGCTTATTTTTACGCCCGGTCTCAAAATGCAGGCCTTGCCTATGCGCAGACGTTTGCTTTCTCGGCATGGATTTTTGCGCATATTGTCCTCGCATTTATTTCCCGTTCGGACAAAGAATCCGTCTTCTCGATGGGGATATTCAGGAATAAAATTATTGACCTCTGGGCGGCTGCGGCTATCGGCTTTCTTGTTTTGGGTATTTATGTGCCGGGTCTGAAGGAGAGAATTAACCTTGTCTCGATCAGCCTGAGACAACTGATTTTTATTTGCGTTACAGTATCTCTGATTATCGGCACCCTGGAACTAAAGAAGATGTTCAATTCGAGCAAGGAACAGCTGCAGGGCTAAGCTTTATAAAAACCTTTATCGGGCATTTCATAAACAAAGTAATCGGAGTCGAACTCATAGATAGGGCTCATCAAAAAGTTTACTTCACCGGAATACCGCTGGGCAACGGCGAGTAGTCTTTCATGGATGACGCTCCAGTCCCGCTCGGCGTCTATATCCAGGACGTAGAACGCGGAAAGCAGGCGTATCCAGGCATATCCGACCAGCCCTGTCAGCATTGCATCGTTAATCTCGGTCCGTTGTTTGCCCACCGGCTTTATCTCCCAGGATATTACAAAATGCATTCTATTATCAATTGGTCCCTTCTCAGGAGTCGGTTGCAAACGGACCGCGCCCGCGCGTCATACGAGAGAGTCCTGAAAATTCTATGCTCATGTTTATTATAACAGGGACAGCGGAAGGACATTTTTATTTCTTCAGGATTTCGGATAACAGAGAATTCCTGTTAGCCAGTGACATCTCAAGGAGCTTTATATTATTCCTCTCCTTCACTTCCGCGATGAAGCCGCCGCCTTTAAGGGCGATGGTCGAAATGAATATTTTTTCCGAATCAAGGAGTTTTTTTACAAGCGTTTTAAATTTTTCGGAAAAACACTCCATCTTCCCGATTTCATCAGTGATAACAATCTCTGTTTCTCGGTCAAAGAACGGAATGGAATCCAGAAAGTCTTCGAAACTCTTTATATCGACCCCATATTTAGAAACCCTGTACGGGCTCTTAATATCTACGTGAGAGAGAATTCCTCTTTGGCCTGAGAGGCTTATCAGTTCGAAACCCCTTCGAACGCCATTTCTTCTTATTTCCTCTGTATAAAACCCAACGGGACGCAAGTCCGCCAATTCCTCTGCAAATTTTTTGATAAGAGTGGTCTTACCGATGCCCGGTTGGCCGGTTATAAGGATATTTTTGGGGTCAAAACCGTTTAACAAGGGCTTCATTTATATGGCTGCCTGTCATCAAGATTTTTACGGGGAACCAAATTTATTATAAATTGCCCCGAAATATTTGTCTTGCAAGCAAACGCATATGGCGGGTTGTGTTCACATAATCGTCTTAAAAAGCTTTCCATTTTTTTATCAGCCTTATTTACCAAAGACGCACATTTGATGTCGTTTATGGAGCGCGACTAACAAACAGAGAAATTCGAGCTTTCTTAAAAATGTTTATTTCTGTAGGAAACTATCGGCTAACGTTAAGGCTAAAAGAAGTGCCGTAGCATTTGCAATTAAACGATCATAGAGCCCAAAAGGTTTCATCACTTCTTCATCACGTGTGCACAGCATTCATATGGGATCGATCGCGCCGACCGATTGGAAGCTTACCGTTGCTTTCTATGTGATTGCTATTATTATTTCACCTGATATTATGTTAGTAGAAGGATGTCATTCCCCGCGAAAAGCGCGGACGAAGGAGGAAATGCCATGAAGAAAAACGTAGGAGGTATCGACAAAGTAATAAGATTCATCATCGGGATCGTTCTGGCGCTTGTCGGCATTTTTGTGCAAATGAGTACAGGGCTGAGAATAGGCTTTTTTGTTGTAGCGGCTATTGCGATCCTTACCGCCTTTACAGGTTTTTGACCGCTCTGGGCGGTGCTCGGGATAAGCACCCAGAAGGAAAAATGAGGATAGCGGCTCTTCCCTTTTCAAGCATCTGCGAGCTCAGTGCTGAGTGTAGAGCCCCAATTCTTTGAGCCTTTTTACGGCCGTTGGCGGGCGTCGAGGCCGCCCCTTTCATCGGGATATTTATCGGGACTTTAATTTAAACGGATTATTTGGCCGAGGTCGTGAACTCCTGTCATTTTTTTTGTGATATACTTCAAAAAGTCCGGCTATGAAGATGAGCGAAACAAATCTGCGGAAAAAGCTGTGTCAGACTTTCTGCAAATATTACAAGCCCGCGAAAAAAGAGGAACTCAGTTGCATGGGTTTCCGGGTAATAGAGAGGTTGATCTTGAAAGGCGACCGCATTCCTTTTGACAGGTTCGATGGTGCTCCCGATCTTTTGACACAGGAAACGCTTTTTCAAGAGATGTGTGCTTTCTGCCCATTTTATGAAAATGACTGCGATTTTGTTCAGAAAAAAAGGCTGTCTGCCGCCTGCGGAGGATTTATATTATTGGGACGCCTTCTCGAAGCAAAGGTGATCGCCATTGACAACATTAAGGATGTACGTTAAACTTTTGTCTAAAAACAGGCGGTAGAAAATATGGTAGCGTTTTCAATAAGAGAGGTTGTGGAACAGGCTGTACAGGCGGAAAAGCTAGGCAATGAGTTTTATACAAAAATGGCCGAAAAATTTCATGACAAAAGCGAATTGAAAAAACTCTTTGAATTGCTTGCCTCACACGAGACAAGACACGGTTTGAGTTTTTCCGGTCTGGAAGATAAATTGACTGATGAAGAGCCCGAAGGGTGGGACGAAGTCACCCAGTATCTCCGGGCGATTGTCGATTCGGAATTTTTTCTCGGGACGGACAAATGTCTGCCGTCGCTCGAACATGTCAAAACGGCTGCTGAGGCCATAGATTTCGCTCTCTGCTTCGAACGGGAAACACTGCTTTATTACCATGCCCTGAGAGAGGCCTTAAAGGATAAAGATATTATCGATGCGATCATCAAAGAAGAGAAAAGCCATATCGTTTGGTTGAATAATTTAAGAAAAAGCTTTGTATAGTTAGATAAATGTTGTCCGGAACGGACGGGCCGGAATGATAGACCCGATGCCGCGCAGCTTTGCTGCACGGCAGTTCATTGCAATCCGAGAAAACCTTCTATGGACTATTCAATCAAAATAGGCGGTGAGGCAGGACAGGGTATCCAGACTATCGGAGATACCCTTGCGCGAGTATTTTCGAGGGCCGGGTATCACGTTTTCACCCACCAGGATTATCAGTCCCGCATACGGGGAGGTCACAACTTCTTCCAGATACGTTTTTCGGACAAACCTGTTATGGCGTCCAGAGACAGAATCGACATCATCGTCGCCCTGGACAAAGAGAGCATTTTACTCCACGAAAAAGAACTCTCTGAAAACGGTTTCATACTCTATGATTCATCAACTTTAAAACAAAAGCATGACAAATCGAACTTCCTCGATATACCCTTTGGGTCGTTAGCGATTGAACACGGGGGAAGCAGGATAATGGCGAATACGGTTGCAACCGGGGCTGTGCTTGGCATGCTTAGACTCTCATCGGATATCCTCATCGGCATCATAGAGACTACTTTTAAAAAGAAAGGCGAGGACATTATAAAGGCGAACATTAATGCCGCACGGTCAGGCTATGATTTTGCCGTCAAGCAATGTTTAAAGTGTTCTTTTACCACGGCGCCTTTTTCGAAACCCAGAATGCTGATGGCCGGAGTCGACGCCATTGCTCTCGGAGCTATAGCGTCAGGGTGCAAATTCTATTCGGCTTACCCTATGACACCTTCAACCGGGATCATGAATTATCTCGCAGGCAAAGGTGAAGAGTATGGAATTATCGTGGAGCAGGCGGAGGACGAGATCGCGGCCATAAATATGGCATTAGGCGCATCCTTTGCGGGTGTCAGGGCGATGACCGGCACGGCAGGCGGCGGATTTGCCTTAATGGTCGAGGGGCTTTCTTTAGCCGGAATGACCGAGACGCCGGTCGTGATTGCGCTGGGCCAGAGGCCTGCGCCTGCCACCGGCCTTCCTACAAGGACGGAACAGGCGGACCTATTGTTCGCAATACACGCCGCCCATGGAGAATTCCCGAGGGTTGTTTATGCCCCGGGCACGCCGGAACAGGCGTTCTATCTTACCAATAAGGCTTTTGATATGGCCGAGAAATACCAGGTACCCGCCTTTGTTCTTTTCGACCAGTACCTAGCCGATTCGGAGTGGACATATGACGGATTTGATGTAAGCTCGGTCAGGTTCAAGGATTACAGGATCAGAGGAGAGGAGTTTAAAAAACTCGCAAGTTACAAGAGACATGCTTTTACGGACTCTGGCGTTTCACCTCTGGGTGTGCCCGGAGATTCAAAAAACGTGGTTGTCACAGACAGCGACGAACATGACGAAGAAGGCCACATCATCGAAGACGCTGAAACAAGGACAAAGATGGTGCAGAAAAGGCTCATAAAAAAATCATCTCTCATCAGAGAGGAGATAGAGCCGCCCCGCCTGTATGGCGGCAGTCAACCGGAAATATTAATTGTGGGATGGGGGTCAACGTATGGAGTGCTAAGGGAGGCTGTCGACGTCCTTTCAAGAGATAAAAGTACGGCCCTTATGCATTTCACCGAAATATATCCTTTCCCGTCTGCGGGGGGATTTGATTATCTGAGAGTTTTGCGAAATGCGAGACTTTCCGTTTGTGTAGAAAATAATGCGACGGGCGAATTCGCACGCCTCATAAGGGCAGAGACAGGATTTGAATTCAAATACAAGATCAACAAGTATGACGGAAGACCTTTTACTGTAGACGGTTTGTTGAAAGAGATAAACTTGATGTTGCAAAAACTGTGAGATCCCGAAAGCTTTCGGGAAAGAACCTCTACGAAGCGACGAAATTAATGAAACGATCAGTAAGCGAAGGAAGTTATTAAGACTCAAAACAAAGGTGGATTATGTTCGAAACGTTGAGATCGATTATTTCAAAAACGAGTGCGGATTATGGGGACATAAGGTATGAAATAAAAAAAGAAACAAAGATTGTGTTTAACGGCAGAGAACTTTATCATTTAGGTTCAAATTCGACCGATGGATTTGTCATAAGAATCCTAAAAGACGGAGGGCTGTCTTCAATAGCATTTACACGGCCCGATGATGCCGGAAGAGCTGTCAAAACCGCAGAAGAAAATGCCGCATTGACGGCGCGCCATTTGAACAAGCCCGTGGAGTTTGCAAGAACCGACATCATCAAGGACACTTTTTTGCCTGACATCGATGAAGACCCGCGGGACGTTCCAATCGATGAAAAGCTCCGGTTGACTCAAAACTATAATTCGGTGCCGTTAAAATATGAGAAGATCGCAACGACAAATATCCAGTACAGTGAAGTTATCCGTGAGAAATATTTTGTGAGCACGGAAGGGGCCGAGGTCAGAGAAGATCTTGTCACCACGACATTAGGCGGAATAATCACGAGCAAGGACGGGACACTTACCCAGAATGTCAGGGTGGCGGCCGGGGGAAGTCAGGGGTTCGCATTATTAAGAGATCAGGAAGAAGAGTTTGAGAGAAAGACAGCGATAGCCCTGGACCTGTTAAAGGCTGCGCCTGTTGCCGGCGGCACATACAATGTCGTGCTCAACCAGGACATGGCAGGGGTCTTTACCCATGAGGCATTCGGCCACTTCTCAGAGGCGGACCTGATAGAAGATTCGACCATGAGGGAGAGGATGCAGATCGGGGCCCGGCTCGGCAACGAATCGCTGAGTATTACAGATGATCCTACAATGCCGGGGCAGCTTGGTTTCTACTGTTATGACGATGAAGGCGTAAAGGCGAGGCGTACATCTCTCATGAAGCAGGGTGTGCTTGCGGGCCGTCTTCATTCGAGGAGGACTGCGGCGGCCTTTGGTGAAGGGTTGACCGGTCATAGCGTTGCGGAAGATTACCGCTATGCCCCGATAGTGAGGATGGGCAATATCTTTATCCAACCCGCTCAGCATTCTTTTGAAGACCTTCTCTCAATGCTCGGTGACGGATTATACATCCTTGATCACAAGGGCGGACAGACGAGCGGAGAAAATTTCACCTTCGGAGCGCAGTACGGTTACATGGTCAAGGATGGAAGGAAAGGCGCCATGATACGCGATATCAATATCTCGGGCAATCTTTACCTCACTTTAAAGAATATCACTGCGGTCGGAAATGACCTTGCTTTTTCCAAAACGGGCGGGTGCGGAAAGGGGCAGTTGAACATCCGCTCGTGTCACGGCGGTCCCCATGTGCTTGTCAGGGATGTGGTCATAGGAGGGCTCTGATGGAGCGTTTGCTCGAAATGGCCGGGAAAGTGAGCGATAAAGCGGAGGTGTTCTCCGTGGACAGCAGTTCGGACAATATTTCGTTCGAGAATGCACACCTGAAGGATATTGAAAGCAGGATACAATCAGGAGTCAGCCTGAGGATCATAAAAGATGATAAACTGGGGTTTGCATATACGAGGAACCTCATACGCAGGGAAGAGCTTATACGGGACACCCTCGACTCCCTTAAAGGCGGAGTGGAAGGGTTATTCAAATTTCCTTTAACAAAAGATTTGCCTTCCCTTGACACATACGATCCTTCGATAGAAGACCTCTCGAATTCCGGAATGGTGGACGAATGTAACAGAATTTGCGGGCTCCTGTCCCAAAGGACCAAGGGACAGCCAAATGTGTCAGCCCACCGTTCGACGAGCAGTATAAGAATAATGAACACTTCTGGGACGGACCTCTCCATGAAGTCCTCTCTGTACTCTTTCAGCGCGCAGATTCTTTATCCCTATTCCTATGCTTCTCTGCACCGTTCTCTTTTATCGAAAGCGTTCAAGAAAGCGCCTGACGAATATGTGGATTATCTCGCGGATACTTATAACCGATCCATGAAGGAAATAGTTCCCGAAGGAAAGAACATGAAGGTCCTGTTTTTGCCTGAAACTATGTATGTGCTGATGTGGAGACTTCAAAGCGCTGCGAACGGCCAGAGCATTTACCAGGGTGTTTCTCCCGTTGCCGAAAAAATCGAAGAAAAAATATTCGATGAAAAGCTCTCGGTATACAACGACCCTTTGAATGATTCTCTCCCCTATGCGAGGGCGTTCGACGATGAAGGGACTCCATGCAATCTTTTTCCAATAATCGAGAGAGGCATCCTGAAGAATTTTTACCACGACCTTTACTTTGCCCAAAAATTGAAGACCGCTCCAACAGGACACGGGTTCAGAGGCTCGGTATCCTCAAAGCCGTCGCCGTCGCTCAGTCATCTTTCCATATCTCCGGGCAATGTCGCATTTTCTCATCTTATACGGTCTATTGACCGTGGGATAATCATTGCCGGTGCGCTTGGAGCCCACAGCGGCAACATTCCCAACGGGGATTTCTCCATAGGCATCTCGCCCGGACTTTACGTCGAAAAAGGTGAAATAACAGGACACGTGAAAGATGCAATGGCCGCCGGGAATATTTATGACACGTTAAGGAATATTGTTGCAATAGAAGATACCTCCCACCCGTGTTTCGGGGGGAATTTCCCGTCTCTTTTATTTGAGAATATTAACATAACAACAAAACGATGAACTTATATAAAGGAGCGTAAGAAATGTCGGAGATCGATGACAAGCTGATGGAAATTTCAGACAAAATCAACGAACATATAATGACTGTAAAGGGTACACTGGAACTTGTGGATGCGTCTGTTTCGGAGGAAGACTTGCATAACCTTCTTCTGAAAGCTGTCGACAGAATGGATGATATGCAGAAATTGTCCGCTGAATTGTTTGAGGCATTAAGACAGATAATTGCGAAGGTGGGTGAGACGAAGGACCAGAAGAATGATGAAGGATAAACAGGAATGGAGGTCGCAGTAACCTGATGACGGCACTGGAAGACTATAAAGGTCAGACGCCTGCGTGGTGTCCGGGATGCGGGAATTTCGGTATTCTTAAAGCCTTTAAGGATGCCGTCGTCGAACTCGGCATAGAACCGCATCAGTTTATCATGGTATCGGGAATAGGCCAGGCAGGTAAATTCCCTCATTATCTTAAGTGCAACACTTTCAACGGTCTGCATGGGAGGACCCTTCCGGTCGCAACGGGCATCAGACTCTCCAATCACCAGATGCTTGTGATTGCAGTTGCAGGAGATGGAGACTGTTACGGCGAAGGCGGCAATCACCTGGTCCACGCCATGAGAAGGAATATCAATGTCAAGCTATTTGTCCACGACAATCAGATATACGGGCTTACAAAGGGACAGGCATCTCCGACAAGTATGGCAGGCATGGTGACAAAGAATCAGCCTTTCGGAGTTTTCTCCGACCAGTTGAATCCCGTGTCGCTTGCGGTCACACTCGACTGCAGCTTTGTGGCGAGAGGCTTTGCAGGCGATATTGCGCATCTGAAAGAGCTTATGAAGGCGGCCATACTCCATAAGGGTTTTTCATTGATCGACATATTTCAGCCGTGCGTGACGTTCAATAAAACAAACACCTATGAATGGTATAAACAGAGGGTCTATCATACAGAACCTGAATACAACCCCGAAGACAGGGTGGAGGCATTCAAGAAGGCGATGGAATGGGGAGACCGTATCCCAATCGGGATTATTTATAAAAACAACCGTCCCGTCCTCGAAGAGAGGATACCCGTCATTCAGAAAAACCCGCTGGTAAAGCAGCCTTTCGACATGTCCGGAATAGAGTCAACGCTTAAAGAATTTTTTTGAAGATAAAAGCCTGATAGGTCGACGAAACGTTATGCGGTTATGACCTACCTGATGTGTAACCCGGGGATTTTTTATCGGCGACCGGGCAAATGATATTATTTATAGTATGCGGCCAAGGTTCGGGAAAATCATAAAGACAACTCTTGCGGTATCCGCCTTCTTAACAGTTCTCCTCTTATCCTTTGCATATGTCCAGTATCGAGAATTGAAGAAGACTTTTATAGGCAGATTATCCGACAAAGCCACCGCCGTTGTCGGACAAAAGGTCGAAATCGGCGACCTTTCGTTCAGTCCGGCTGCGGGAATAAACTTTTACGACATCAGTATCCGGAACCCTCAGGGTTTTGAGTCCGGCCGGCTTTTGCATGTAAAAAGACTTTATCTGAAGATGAATCTCGGCGAACTCTTCAGACAAAGGTTGTCTTTCAAAGAGATAGCCGTTGATTCCCCGGAACTCACTATTATTAAGGACGCCAAGGGTATCGTGAATGTCTCGGAAAAACTCTTTCATTTTATCGAAAAGAAATCTGCTTACCCATATCATATTGATGAGTTTAAGGTCTCCTCCGGAGACTTCGAGCTCAGCGGTGACGACAGGTATAATTTGAAAAATATTGACCTTCAACTGAAAAACCTTTCTTCAGAGTCCGGCGTAAAGACTTTGGTGCGCGGCTCAATATCATATGGGGAAAGCAAAATTAAGGCGGCGGGGTGGATATTTCTGAAGGACGAACCGAAAAGGTTAAATATCTCTGTTTCGTCTGCGGACCTTGCACTGCGTCCGATGGAAGCGTTTTTTGAAGGACACGGCATAGACACCAAGAAAACAAGAGTCGGCTTCGACCTTAATGCAGAAGGCGACATGGGAAAGGGGTTCTATCTCAAATCCGAGGTCAGGATTGTTGAAGCAGGGTTCACGTTCCTCAGGAAGAAAATAAGGGAAATATCTCTGAGCACCCGAGCCTTTTTGAGTATACCGGACAGGGCACTTTCCGTTAACAGCGCTTCTCTGCAAACAGGCGGTATTACCGCGGCGGAGGCTAGCGGCCAAGTTAAGAAAAGGGGGGATGATTTTTTTTACTCCGGCTCGCTGAAGATAGAGAGTCTTGACCTGTCCGCATTCAATTTCATGAAGAATGTAAAAGTAAGAGGAACAATGGTCTCCGACAACATCCATTTTCTGGGAGACCTGAAAAAGCGCATGCCTGAAATTGACGGGACCGTTCAAGTGAGAGATGCGGCCCTCAGTTCGAAGAGCGGGGATATAGGAAGTATGCGGGCCCTCCTCAAATTTTCATGGGGCAGGGTAAAAATTGTGAAGGCGGAAGGTACGGGAGAGATCACAAAGCTTTACGGATATACCTTCGAAAAGCCTGTAAGTACGAGTGTTTCCCTGAATGCCGCGCAGCATGCGCAGCAGTGGTCCGTCGCATCTTCCTTAAATCTGTCACCCATCGACACTAAAGTCAAAGGTGGCAAAAAGGTACGTTTCGACCGCATTTTTCTGGCAGCAGATACTAACGTCGAGGGTGAGACTTTTTCCGGGAAAGCCCGGATCGAAGCCAAGGGCGCAAGCTTTGCCGATTATCGGATCCCGGTGACGAAAGTAACTTCTTCTTTTTTGCTCCGGAGAAATGTTCTTGCCGTGGAAAACCTCGCCGCCGAGGGAGATTTGAAGGCATCTGCAAAGAGTGTAAAAATAATATTTCCGGAGGAAGCAAGGGAAAAGAAAGTAACAATAGAAATGGAAAATACTGCTGCTTCTTATCCTCTAAAAGATGCGGGATTCAAGGACGCCGATATTTCTCTCCGGATGAATACGGGTGAAGATTCCCTTTCGGGAGATTTCGGATTCTCGGTCGCCGGGATTCTAATCAAGGGTCTACATGCAGGCCCTGTCGCGGGGAGCGGCCGGTTCGACAATAAGGATTTTTCTGTGGATGTCACCGGATTAAAAATTTCCGGGGGAGGGGTGCGCCTCAAGGCAGCGGGAAAAACGGCGGAAGGCCCTTTTCCCCTGAGGATCAGTTCAACCGCTGAGGATATCGACATGGGCGATCTCGTGAAAGAGACATCGAAAATTTTGGCTATACCCTATGACATATCAGGGGATTTGAAGAGGGGCAAGTTTGATGGAACTGTGTATTCTGCCGCATCCATTCAAGGCGACGGAGAAATGCGCGCCGAGAAGATCTATCTCCGCAAAAAAGACAGCAAACGGAATATCCTAAAAGATGTCTCCCTAAGAGGAGGAATCGAATTCAGGGGAGAAGATCTGGATTTCAGGGCGGATGCTGATGCAGGAAAAGTCTCGACAACTATTTCGGGCAGGGTGAAAAGTTTTATGCGGGAAAACAGGTCGGCCGGGGTGAGCGTGGGGCTGCACCGGGTCGATGCTGCGGATATCAGGGACGCCTTCTGGGACATGTTTCCCGATAGTCTTCTTTATGCCGGTATGGACGGCTCTGTGTCATCAGATGTCTCGATCGATTACGGCGGCAGAAATTTAAAGGTTGAGGGAAAGTTGACATTTCAAGATCTCGCTCTCCGTGGCGAAAACGGAGAGTATTCCATCGGGCCGATTAACGGCACTTTACCGGTTGCTTACAGTAAAACAGACGGCGGGAAAGAGATAATCAGAATGCCGCTTTTTGAGCGTTCTGAATTCAACAGCCTCAGCAGATACTATTCGCAGAAAATATCAAAAGCCGGCTACAGCAGAATAACTATCGGCTCTCTGAATTACGGGTTCAGGTTTTTGGCTGATGTCAGCATATGGGTGAAACAGAGCGGGAGTGTTTTGAACGTGGAACATTTTAGTGGTAACATATTGGGGGGAAGGCTGAACGGCTCGGCTGTCCTTGATATGTCGAACGGCTTTGGCTATAGCGCTGGCTTTCTTCTTGAAGGTCTCAGCCTTAGAAGACTCTGTGAAGAAATCGAACCTATTAAGGGTTATATATCAGGAAAAGTTGACGGTATCGCAATCTTGAAGGGCGCGGGACCCGGTGTCTCTGGTGTAATCGGCAAGGCGGATTTGTGGGCCTATGGCACGGCTGACGAAAAAACAATTATAAGCAAGGAATTTTTGCATAGAATGGGCGGCCCCTCTATGAAGGCATATCTCGGGGACCGGCCCTTTGACAAGGGGACAATGAGTCTATATCTGCAGAACGGTTTCGTGATCTTCAAAGAACTCGAAATATCGCACAGGAACTTCTTTGGTATGACTGATCTTTCGATAAAGGTGGCGCCCTTCAGCAACAGGATCGCAATCGATGATCTGATGTGGTCGATAACAGAAGCAGCCCAAAGGGCGAAGAAAGAATGAAAACGGATGCAAGACGCAGATGCAGTGTCCCTGTGATTTATTATGAATTGTGTATCGTTTAATGAAACGGAGGATTAATATGAAAGGGAAGGTTAAAGTCCTTACAATAGTTATTTTTTTCATAATGGTTTCATGTGCTGTTATCACGGTCAATATCTATTTCCCGGAAAAAGATGTGAAAGAGGCTTATAAAGATCTAGAAAAAGAACTTATGAAACCCGGCAATGAAACGGATGATAAAAAACAGGGAGGAAAGCCCGAAAGTTCGATAAGATTCGAGTTCACTCAAAATGCATATGCGCAGGAGTCCGGCATTGCAGAAAAGATTTCAGGGATTATTAAGAAAATGCCTGATGTGGTCGATGCATATAAGCAAATGGGTGCCAGGATTTCCGATATTGACAGGCTGAGGGACAGCGGCGTGGTGGGAGAAGAGAATAGCGGGCTTCTCGTGTTGAGGGAAGGCGCTTTATCCCCTGCTGATCGGCAACTTGTTGACCGTGAAAACGAGAACAGAAAAACTGTAATAAAGGGGATGGCCAGGGCAATTATAAGGATAAACAGGGCGCAGGAAAACGAGGCCAATCTTAATCAGGTGATGCCCCAGGCTGCCGGACAATTCGCAGCAATCAGGCGTGACTCTGCAAAAAAAGGCTGGTGGATACAGGAGGCAAGCGGAAACTGGACTAAAAAGTAATCATACCTCCCGTTATTTAGGCCAATGTTCAGGCAATTTGCCATGATGTCAGGCAATTTGCCTGAAACAGGCATCCTGCCTTATCGTTAAAATAGCCATAAATTCAATGAGTTGAAGTCTGGCATTTATTTTGCTCACTCTTTATCCAAAATAGGGGGTAGCTATGGCTAAACACTTTGAGCCGCAGAGTTTGATTACCGAAAGGGACGTGAACGAAGAGATTGCAAAGGTGGCATATGATCTCTATAAAAAGAGAGGGATGACCGACGGGCATCATTATGAAGATTGGCTGGAGGCAGAAAAAATTGTAATGAAACAATACGCAAAGCTTAAAAAAGACGAAATTGATCTTATGAGCGAAGTCGCCAAGAAAAAAGCCTCGGGAAGAGTAGCTAAGAAACAGTCAAAAAGCCGATAGCTTGCTGAGATACACAATCAGGAGACGAAAAATGGAAAGAAAAGGTATAGTCACATTCAAGGGTAATCCTCTTATTCTTGTCGGTCAGGGACTGAAGGTTGGAGACAAAGCGCCGGGTTTTAGCGTTCTAGACGGGGACCTGAAGGAATTCGGTCTGGGCGATTTCTCCGGGAAGATAAAGATTATCAGTGTCACTCCTTCGCTCGATACGCCTGTCTGTGATACCCAGGCGAGGAGGTTCAACCAGCAGGCATCTCAACTGGGGGAAGATGTAGTCGTGCTGAATATAAGTATGGACCTGCCTTTTGCGATTTCGCGCTTCTGCAC
Organism: Thermodesulfovibrionales bacterium; assembly: GCA_963716185.1. GTDB lineage: Bacteria > Nitrospirota > Thermodesulfovibrionia > Thermodesulfovibrionales > SM23-35 > CAVZMO01. The sequence continues at coordinate 271,330 of OY970295.1, read as the reverse complement.
TACTGCCGGCATCGACAAAGTCAAGGCGCTGTCAGACCACAGGGACGCTTCTTTTGGGTCCGCTTATGGGGTACTGATTAAAGAGCTGAGGCTCCTTGCGAGGTCCATATTTGTTATAGATAAGAATGATGTTGTGAATTACATGGAAATTGTCCCCGAACTTACTAATCTCCCTGATTTCATCAGTCCGCTCGCGATGGTGAAAAAACTGGGCGGCTGATAAATCATTCTTGCAAACATGACAAACCGGGTCCATATTTTAGCAGGCGCGAATTTATTGTGATTACAGCATTGGGAGGGATTGTTTTTGCGATGATGAATACCATTCCATTAACAGCGATAAAAAAAAGGAGGAAGATATTATGGCTTACACAGCAAAGGATTATTCGAAACTCATAGGCATGGAGGGGTTCAGCGAGACCCTTTTGAAAAACCATTTCACACTCTATCAGGGATATGTCACCAATACCAACAAGGTGCTTGACACCCTTGATCAAATGCTGAAAGGCGACAAGGCGGGAACTCCTGAGTTTGCCGAACTCAAGAGGAGGCTCGGCTGGGAATTCAACGGCATGAGGCTTCACGAGTTCTATTTTGAGAACCTCGGCGGCAAGGCGCAGATTGATAAGTCGGGACGGCTGGCCAGGAAGATGACGGAAGACTTTGGCGGTTATGATGCATGGGAGAAGGACTTCAAGGCAACGGGGTCTATGAGGGGCATCGGGTGGGCTGTTCTATATCAGGACATTTCGAACGGAAGGCTGATTAATTTCTGGATCAATGAGCATGATGTGTCCCATCCCGCCGGGTGCCTTCCATTATTGATCATGGATGTCTTTGAGCACGCCTTTATGCTCGATTACGGACTCAAGAGGACCGATTACATTGGCGCCTTCTTTAAGAACATTAACTGGCGGGCTATAGAGGCCAGACTCAAGTAAAGGAAATATCCCTTTCTTACGCTGACTCCGGTCCTTTTTACGGTAACTGTTCAGTAGAGCGCGGTATGTCATAACCCCACCTTGCCTCCCCTTATCTTAATCCCGAAAGCTTTCGGGACTCTTAGGTTAAGAGGGGGAAGGGGGGAGTTACATAATCGCAATTCGCTGAACTGTACCTTTTTACATAAAGAATTCGGAGCTATATCGGAGGCGCCTATGCTATAATAATACGATTCTAAAATAATATGTCAGGCGAAACTTTCATAAAATAAAATCTTTAATGCTGAAAAAAATAGCATTAAGTTTATTCATCGCATTTTGGGTTTTCGGTTCTTATTGCTTCATCTCGCCCGGAAAGACGTCAGCGTCGTTAATCAAAGCCGATAAGGTTGTCTTAATAAAAAGCAGGAGAATTTTGATGTTGTTGAGGCAGGGTGAAATTTTCAAGACCTATAGGGTCGCACTGGGGCAAGAACCCAGTGGGCATAAAACCAGGGCCGGAGACAAAAAAACGCCTGAGGGCACCTATATACTGGATTCCAGGAACTTTGACAGCAAATTTCATTTAGCGATCCATATTTCGTATCCCAACGAATCAGACCTCCTGAATGCTCACAGGAAAGGTGTTTCTCCGGGCGGGGACATCATGATTCACGGCCTGCCTCACGATTTGGGACGCGTCGGGAAATTGCACAGACTGACTGACTGGACAAACGGATGTATTGCCGTTACCAATTCTGAGATTGAAGAAATCTGGCGCCTTGTTCCTGACGGCACCCCTATAGAAATCAGACCGTAAGATCAGGCCGCAATAACGAATTCTTCGTCCTAATTAGAGTCTGTCCATAAATGCAATCTTGTTATCGTTAGTTTGTCATTCCGGCTTGTCCGGAATCTTTCGGATGGCTTCTAAGAAGGATTCCCGACGCGCTTCGCTTGCGGGAATGACAGTCTTCTGTGTTTTTTGACACTTTATAAACAGACACTAATTGATTAGATCAAACAGACTGTCCGCGCGTTCTTTGTCCACATCTTTAAGAATAAGACACTCTTCCTGAGCGTCGAATACGTCACCCTTCAGAAAATACGCTATGCCGAGATTAAAATGAGCGGAGATATTGTTCGGATCAACCTCGATCACTTTCTTAAATGTATCTATGGCCTTTGAATATTCACCGCAAATAATATATGCGGCGCCCAGTTTATTATAAGCCGACAGGAGATCGGGTTTTATCCGTATGGCCTGTTTAAACGCGTTGATAGCTTTTTCATATTTCCCGAGCTCGTAATAGTCTATTCCGAGATTTATATAGGCATCTGCGAAATCAGGTTTGATCTTCAGCGACTGCTCGTATGCATCAATGGCCTCCTGATACATTTTCGATTGATCGAAGCCGGTCCCGCGGGAAAAATAAAACTGCGGGTCATCCGCGTTCTTTCCGGCTGGCGCGGCTTCATTTCGGGGCTCGGGGCTCCTGATGGTGCTCTCTACGACCTTTTTCGGTTTTCTATATCTCGCGAGCTGTTTTGCGATATCCTTGATCGACGCTGCAAAGGAAAGGTTTTTACCCTTTTTTGGCTGGACTATTGCCGCCCCGACAACTTCGCCTTTCATATTGAACACGGGGCTTCCGCTGTCTGCCGGGGCCACCTTTGAAGATATCTGAAAGGATTTGTTTTTTCCATTGACGCTCTGTACGACGCCCTCCGAAATAGCCGCTTCGTATTCCGACGGGTTTTTTATGACAATGATTTTTTCTCCCCGCCTCGGGTTGTAGTCTTTAGCGAGTTTAACTGCAGGGAGGTCCTTGGCCTTTATTCTGAAGAGGGCAAGATTGTTTTCGCATCTGGATGAGATCAATTCCTCAATGGGAAAACTGATGCCGCCTTCCACTTCAACATAGAGCGTGTTTTCTATCTCTTTAACCCACTTAGCGAGAACACGGCAATTCGTCACAATGACCCCGTCCTGATCAACAATGAACCCGCTACCGGATGCAATATGCTTTTTATTTGCGTCGTCTACATACACAGTGACGACCGCGTTCTTCTTTTTATAAACGTTGTCAGGTACCCTGGCGAGAGCACCCGAAGTTACGAACGCCTGAAAGAGCAGCAGGCAGCAAATTTTCAAGAATATTTTCGGCATCGGCACAGGTCTAAATATCACTAAAAATATTATAATATTTAGATGCCCTCTTTTTAAATAATGCAAGTCCTGAAAGTTTTGAGGGCATCAGATGAGACCGCCGGCAAAAAGCCGTAAATAAACGTCGATAAGGAGTATTAAGGTAATGGCAGATGAAGACCTTTCAAAGCTGAAAATAGACAAGTCCCAGGGAGTCTCTCAACAGCGGAGTCGCAAAAAACTCGGTTACCGGCTGGCAATAATATTACTTATTACAGTAATCGGATTCCTTTTTCTGACCGGCGTATTTACACCGGCCCTGCAGGTGGAGGTCGCAAACGTCGCGCAGATTTACCCGTCTCAATCTTTTACTCTTCTGAACGCAAGCGGGTATGTAGTGGCACAGCGTAAGGCGGCCGTGGCTTCGAAAATAACGAGCCGTCTCATAGAACTGTCAGTTGAGGAAGGAGACAGGGTGAAGACGGGCCAGGTGATTGCACGGCTGGAAGGCGAAGACGTTGAAGCCGCGAAAGAACAGGCGGAGGCGAATCTAAAAGCCTCCGGTTACAACCTGGAACAGGCAAAGGCAGAGTTGAAAGACGCGACACTTTCTTTCCGGAGAAACAAGGAACTCGTAGCAAAGGGGTTTGTGGCGCAATCCGATTACGATTCGGCGGAGGCGCGTTATAAGAAGGACATAGCGGCTGTAGAAGCGGCTGAGGCAGCGGTAAAAACGGCCAAAGCAGCGCTGAAAGGCGCCAAGGTTGCCATTGAATATACCTTAATCCGTGCTCCCTTTGACGCCGTGGTGTTAACAAAGGATGCGGATGTCGGAGATATTGTTACCCCCCTTGGAGCAGCTGCCAATGCCAAGGCGTCCGTGGTCACTATTGCCGACATGGGGTCCCTTGAGGTGGAAACCGACGTATCCGAATCCAATATCCATCAGGTCAGGATAGGGCAGGCGTGCGAGATCCAGCTCGACGCGATCCCGGATGAGCGTTTTCGCGGGGCCGTACACATGATCGTACCTACAGCCGACCGGACCAAGGCCACGGTCCAGGTGAAGATACGATTTACTGACAAGGACGACAGGATACTGCCCGAGATGAGCGCAAAGGTTGCCTTCTTATCACGTGAGGTCAAAAAGGGAGAAGAAAAACCGAGGACCGCTGTTTATTCATCAGCTGTCGTGAACCGCGGCGGAAAGAAGGCGGTATTTCTCATTAAGGAAAACAGGGTCGTAGAAACACCTGTAACCACAGGTGAGGTATTCGGCGACATGACAGAGGTCCTGAGCGGGGTGAAGGCAGGTGACAGGGTCGCTTTAAAGCCGCTGGACAAACTGCGGGACGGCAGAAGGATAAAGGCGGCCGAAAAGTAGATGGAGCACAAGCCGCCGATTGTAGAAATAAAGAACCTGTCCAAAGCATACCGTCGCGGCAATCAGGTCCTGCCCGTGCTTATGGACTTATCGCTGAATATCGCGGAAGGAGAATTCCTTGCCCTTATGGGACCGTCGGGTTCGGGCAAGACCACGCTATTAAACCTCATAGCAGGCATCGACAGGGCCGACAGCGGGGCAATTAACATCGGCGGTATGGACATAACTTCTCTGTCCGAAACTGAACTTGCGCACTGGCGTGCGCTGAATGTGGGCTTCATCTTCCAGTTTTACAATCTGATACCCGTGCTCACAGCCTTTGAGAATATCGAACTGCCTCTTCTCCTGACCGGGCTTTCGAAAAAAGAGCGAAGGACCCATGTGGAGACTGCGCTGGGTGTAGTCAATCTCTCCGACCGTATGGACCATTACCCGGGGCAGCTCTCAGGAGGGCAGCAGCAGCGTGTGGCGATCGCCCGGGCGGTCGTTACCGATCCGTCCATACTGGTGGCTGACGAGCCTACCGGCGACCTGGACAGGGTCTCTGCAGAAGAGATACTTGCGCTGATGGAGCGGCTTGTTCATGAACTGGGCAAGACGGTCATCATGGTGACCCATGACCCGAGGGCGGCGCAGAAGGCGCACGTGATCATGCATCTCGATAAAGGCGTGTTGAATGCACATCCTCAAGCTGGTTTTTAAAAACTCATTCAGGCACAAGCTCAGGACGTTCCTCACTATCCTGGGTGTCACCGTAGCCATACTGGCCTTCGGACTTCTCAGGACCGTAGTAAGCGCATGGTATGCCGGTGTTGAGGCATCTTCTGCAAGTCGCCTTGTGACAAGAAATGCGGTATCTTTGGTCTTTCCCCTTCCATTGTCTTATAAGGAAAAAATCAGGCAGGTTGAGGGGGTGAAGCGGGTCTCTTACGGCACATGGTTCGGCGGCATTTACATCGATGAGAAAAATTTCTTCGCGAATTACGCGGTCGAACCCAGAACATACATTCAGATGTATCCGGAGTTTGTCATCCCTCCGGGCCAGATGGCTGCATTTCTTCGCGACCGCAAGGGAGCGGTTGCCGGGCGAAAACTCGCGGCGAGGTACGGCTGGAAGATCGGCGATATCATTACCTTGAAAGGGACGATTTTCCCCGGCAACTGGGACTTCGTTCTCCGCAGTATCTATAAGGGCAGGGACCAGACCGTGGATGAAACCGCCTTTTTCTTCCAATGGGATTATCTGAACGAGGTTTTGAAAAAAGCGGGACGTACATGGGCCGACCAGGTCGGCTGGTATATGGTCGAGATAAAGGACCCCAACATCGCAGCCGACGTCTCGCTCAGGATTGACAAGATGTTTAAAAACTCGCTGGCTGAAACATTGACAGAGACCGAAAAGGCGTTCCAGTTAAGCTTTATCTCCATGAGCGAGGCGATTGTGGTCGCGATCCAGCTCGTTTCGTTCTTGATTATTTTTATCATCATGGCCGTTGTTGCGAACACTATGGCCATGACCGCCCGTGAGAGAATAGGCGAGTATGCAATTTTCAAGACCCTCGGGTTTGGAGCATATCATATTTCAGCCATGATATTCGGGGAATCATTGATCATTACTATGCTCGGCGCTTCCCTCGGCATTGTTCTGACATTCCCGGCGGCGAAACTTTTCAGCAAAGAACTGAGCCAGTTTTTCCCGATATTTAATGTGGAAAATAAAACTATTGTTATGGACATTATCGCTGCCTTAGTAGTGGCGTGCATTGCGGGAATCTTCCCGTCATGGAGGGCCGTAAAAATCCGCGTAGCGGACGGATTGAGGAGGATCGGGTAATGGGGAGGGATGAAGGATGAGGGATGAAGGGGAGAAATGATAAATGAAGATACCTTTCTCCTATAGCCTCCGGAACCTCTTTACACGCAGGCTCACTACATTTCTGACCGCATCCGGCATGGCATTAGTGGTTTTTGTATTCGCGGCTGTGCTGATGCTTGCGGAAGGGCTCCAGAAAACACTCGTCGAAACCGGTTCATATGAAAATGTGGTTGTGATACGCAAGGCGGCTGATTCGGAAGTTCAGAGCGGCATTGACCGGCTGCAGGCGTCAATCGTCGAGACGCAGCCGGAAATAGCAATTGGCGCCGACGGGAAACCACTGGTCGCCAAAGAATTGGTGGTGCTGATAGAACTTCCAAAACGCGGGTCCGACAAGCCGTCAAACGTTGTTATACGGGGGACAGGAGGACAGTCGCTGGCGCTCCGGCCCCAGGTGAAACTCGTGCAGGGCAGGATGCCGCGCCCGGGTTCATCAGAGATTATTTCGGGATCGAGCATCGCGAAGCGGTTTCAGGGGGGAGGGTTGGGGGAGTCCCTCCGGTTTGCCATGAGGGACTGGACGGTAGTGGGCGTCTTTGACGCGGGGAACACCAGCTTCAATTCCGAGATATGGGGCGACGTGGACCAGTTCATGCAGGCATTCAGGAGACCCGCTTATTCCTCCGAGATCTTCCGGCTGCGTGAACCAGCACAGTTTGAGGAGGTCAAGTCACGCATAGAGCACGATCCCCGTCTGACCCTTGAGGCGATGCGCGAGCCCGAGTATTACAAAAAACAGTCGGAGATGATGGCAAAGTTCCTCCGCATACTCGGCCTCACACTCACAATAATCTTCTCGCTCGGCGCGGTCATAGGCGCCATGATTACCATGTACTCCGCGGTAGCAAGCCGTGTTTTTGAAATAGGCACCATGCGGGCGCTCGGGTTTCAGAGGAGGAGTATACTATCGGCGTTTCTCATGGAGGCGCTGCTTCTCGGTTTTTTAGGGGGCGCAGTCGGGCTTTTTTTCGCGTCCTTTCTGCAGCTCTTCACGGTTTCAACTCTCAACTTCCAGACGTTCTCCGAACTCGCTTTTACCTTTTCCCTCAACTTCGGTATTATCTATAAATCCATGGCGTTTGCGCTTATCATGGGCTTCGTGGGAGGGGTCTTGCCTGCGGTCAGGGCTTCACGCATGAATATCGTGGAAGCATTAAGGGCGAGCTGACGGGCGGTTTCCAGTACGCGGGGAAATTTTAGCGAAAAAAAGCGATGTTCTCGGCGGTTGCAGGATCACCCGCAACTTCGATTACATTAATCCCTTCTCGACAAGGGATCGCGCAAAGCACTACACAAACAAGGGTGGCCTATGCTCACACCGGTCCACAAATAAAGAAATCGAATATGTCAACATCCTTCAGCAAAAATTCGGGAAAAATGTTGTAGGGATGGTGAAGGATAAGCCGTGGAAGGTCGTGTTAAAAAAATTGTAAATAGTAAATGGTCAAAGGTGTCGCATTTAACAAAGTGCGTGCGTTCGAGGCTTCTTTCTCACAGGAGTGTGCAAAACCATCAATATCCGATATCTGTTTAATTCCCATTCTACTAAACAGAACTAAGAAAATTAGTGGCGTGACTTTCCATTTCAATGACGCATAGCAAGAAGGTTACGTGGTATTGAATCCGAGGAGAAATAAACTTTCAAGGAGTGGATGCAGTACAAATGAGCAATATAACGAAGCCGGTTAACCGCTACACCTACAAGGAGCGAAAAATTGACAATATGGAAAATTAATGATTATCAAGAGAACATGTTATCCCTCTGCGATAAAGGAATAAAACGTTTTACATACAGAAGGTTCCTATCGCAGTTTACTGAATGGCTTCGTTTTCCAGAGGGATTTCAGGCGGGGCACTTAGTAATCATATGCGAAGTATTATCTTGGTGACACTTTAGTTGATCTCCCTATAGCGTCAAGACAATGTGAATCGGTCGCTCAGAAAAAAGTCGAACACACGTGATAATAGAGCTTGGTGCATGTCTTGTTTGCTTAGCGTAAGATAATGAACAGCCAATTGATTGCACTTGGCCCAGTCGCATTCGATAAAAAATGAATGCCTCAGCAACATCATAGCCAGACCTGAGAGATTACCTTCGTGAGGCTCATGAATTGTAGAGTCGAACATATGCTCTAAGCGTATAGAAGTGATGAAAGGGAAAATGCAACCTGCACGTATTTCACCTGCATACACCTTATCCCTTATAAAGAGATCAATCGGATAGCGTGGACCCATTTTGATTTCTTGCTGTAAAAGCTGATAAAGTTTGACAATCGAATTTCTATGAATTACAAATGAAGAGGTGCAAGCGAAAAAACATTGTCTGAGATCGATGACCGTATATTTTTTTATCGAAGTAATTTTCCCAGATTCGTTTCTTTCTACGCTGTTATCAAAAAGAGTCTTATATTCTCGTATAGCAAGAGAATCAAATGGTAACAACGTATCTGTAAATAGTATGTCGAAATTATCAAATGATTCTGAGTCGAGTAGCATCTTCAAAGTTGGGTTAGTATCGCGGGATAAAATAACGTCATCTTCAATGACATGCAAATGATGTGTTTGCGTTAGATTCTTCTCTAACAACAGATAATGTGACGTAAAGCAACCGATTTCCCCTGTGCGTAAAGACGACTCCTTCAAATTTAATACATTTCCATCCGCCGCAGGAAAACGGGAGTATTGTGAAAGAAGTTGTAATTCTTCAAGCTGAGTTACTATTCCGATTCTCCTCTGTGGGCTACGATCTAAATTAATGTAAAAGCCTAAATAGTTCATATGTGCAAGTTCCGATCTGGGAAACCGATCCGTTCACCGTCAGGTATTTGGTGAACCTTTTCATTTATTATCAAAAGAAATATACACCATTATGACAATTTTATGCACGGAGTACTTCAGGAAGAACATCGTCTTAAGCCTTGCATTTGGAACAGAAGTCATAACGCTCCCTCAAAGAGGGAGGCTTGACGGTTGTGAGCCGTCTCAAAGCCGGCCGTTTGGGTTTATACTAAAACCTGCCCTCTTCTTGTTCATTGTCCAGCTTTTCCTGATGGGCAATGTACTCCTTGATCTTGTCCAGCTCAAAGCCAACCGTTGACACAGCATATCCGCGAACCCAAAGGTTTTCTCCATTGAAATTCCTCTGCTTGTCTCCAAATTGCCGTGCCACGGCTATTGCACTCTTGCCCTTCAGATACCCTATCACCTCTGAGACAGAGTATTTCGGCGGAATCGAAATACACATGTGCACATGATCCATCGCCATGTGCCCAGAAATGATCTCGCATCCCTTCTGCCGCGCCAATTCGTGAAATACTCCCTTCAGATACTTCCTGATTGTCCCAAAGAGCGTTTTCTTCCGATCTTTGGGAACAAATACCACATGATACTTACAATCATACTTCGAGTGTGTTAATCTCTTGTAACTATCCATAAACCTCCAGATAGACTTTGACTACCGTCAAGCCTCTCTGGAGGTTTATCTTACTTAATCCTGCAAGGTCAAACCTTTTATAGTCTCACTGGTCAAACCAGTGGCTTACCTATCTTTGAGTTACAATTTATGTTTTTTTGGCTCGAAGGCTTCACAGATAAATTCAGAAGAACCCTGTTGATCCATGCGAGTTAATGTGCAGAAAATTTCTTCTGAGGGATTATCATCTTTCCGGCACAAAATACAAAGACTATGCTTAGGCACGAGTTCTGGATTAATTGGTGTTCCATCATCTTGAAAGAAGCCGTGTAGTGGTTCATGGTCTTCCATCGTATTCTTATCCTTCCTAAAAAATGTGTGATTCCTTCACAAGACTTCCGGTTGTACTGAACACAATTATATCAGGTTTTGAATATGAGGAGTACAGGAAGAAACGATCGAGTATTAATGAATAGTCGTGCCAGTCCAGCGATCGCGGTGAGCCCAATAAGGGCACTTTGGACAGACATCGCCTTCCGGATAATCAATGCCTTCTTCGTGAGGACAACCGATAATCCTGTTTGCAATTAGAACGCTTCGCACAGGATATTTTTCAATAAATTGCAGTATTTGTTCATTAATCGTAGGTTCAGCACGGACATCCCCCTGTTCTAAAACCCACCTCTCCAGGTACGTAGGCTCAGCACCTCCTTGAAATATAATGCCTACTGCTACTTTCGAAGCTGTCTCATCATTTGGGCCATAATAGGCAACTGTCGCCACAGGGTAACCGCGAAATCCTTTTTTGGCTTTCTTTTGAAGTGGATTCCTAATGTGACGTTTCATAACCATGCACTTCGCTCGCATGTTTGACTAACAATTACAATTCCATTAATTATATCAAACTGTAAGAATGAAGAGTACAGGAGAAACAAAACGGACAAGCATCCTTCCTGAAGCACGCGCCCTCGAACTCTGATATAATCCTGTTGAGTACAAAAAGGATGAAAGGGCGGAAGCCCGAAGACTAATTAGAACGATCAACAACCTCTCATTTTACAGACAAAGGCAGATGACAAGGGGAATGACAAAATCTCACACAAAGAGAATGATCCCCCTTATCGAGCATCCGGCATTAGAGCCCTTTGAACCCTTACTTAAGGAAATGCTTGAATGGGGATTCGATGGTGGAATAAGGGCCTTAGAAGCCGCCGGCTACAAGCTAGGGGATGATCTAGTGGACGACAAGGCTGGTGAATGTTTCAAGAACGGGCTTTTCCTCTCCTTTGCGCAGGTTCAATCAGTTACGCCTTACTCTTTTCCATCGCAGAGCTCGTGAGGAAAGAGAAGGAATTGTCTGAAGAGATTAAACGTTTCCGGATGGAAAAGAGTAAGGCGCTCGCCGATTTTGAGGAGCGGGCCGAAGCCGTACAAAATAGATTGGCAATCTTGAGACGCCTGATGGATGGAATCCTTTGGATTTTGTTGCCCGGGTCATGGATATTCCAGCATCTCGTCTTTCAGTCGAGTTCTGGCACGAGCGATCCAGACGAGTTAATGAAGCTTGTTGCTATCGCGACTAAGCAAAATCAGGAAAGCAAAAGAGAACTCCATATCGTTACGGATCTCACCAATCTTGTGCAGCTGGGTGACATAATAAGAATTCGCTGGGACGAAGACGGAGTGTATTTGCGAGTACAGGAAGTCAAGACGGGCCAGGTAAACGAGAAAATCGAGGACTTGATTTTAAATCGAAAGGGGACTTTATCACAGGCCGACCTCGATCAACTGGAAATGGAGATTGGACCCTCCGCCAGGAAGCAGGCGACTAGAGTGCTCAAACAAAGAGAAAGGTTCAAACAGATAAATGAAATAGCGCAGCCATATGTATTGCCGGAAAGCCATCGGGATGACAAAGTCTTGCAGGCTTTGACGGAGGCGGGGAAACCACCCGGAATGGCGACCTACCTGACACTGTTACCGGATCTCGTAGCTGATGCAAGAAAAGACGGCATTTCTGTTATCGCTGTTGATGGTTGCCTTTTCCTTGTGGGTGTCTCAGAGAAAGGGAAGAAAATGTTAGGTGATCTGAAACAATTACCTCACTGGTTATATCATATTAAACATCCCGGCCTCAAGTGTAAAAGGGCGGAGATTGAGTCTTTAAAGAAAGAGTATCCATTGGTCAACCTCGCTGTCCACAATATGAACTATGTGATGAGTCGGTCCCCTCTCATATGGTACCCGAAGGATCTGGTACTGGACGTGGTAATGGGGAGAATACTTGTTTACGCTCAATTCGATCTTGATGTTTTCTTTCAAATGTCTGCTGCCGTCGCCAACGTTCAGCTATCTATTTTCACTGGGAAAAAAACGGTGAAAGATAAACGTGGGAAACTGTTACACATACTGCAATACCCGAAAGCATACGGAGTAAAAGCCAGATTTTCGAACGGCAGAGAGTTGAAGCTTGTATCCTCTCTTTTACTGTCTGTTTATACACAACTTGCTGGTCCAACGGAAATACTTGACTTCATAAAAACTGTAGATAAGATTCAACAAGGCGTTGAATAAAAAGCTATGGAGGAATTTACTAAGGACAAGCATCCTTCCTGAATCAAACGCTTCTCAAAACTCCTCAGACACTGTAGATTTTAACCAGTAATCGATAGATGGAGTGTACATATTCATCTTGACAAAATGCCCTGAAGTGCGCTTGCGTTATCGTTGACAATTATTTAAGATTTGATAGACTCAAATTATTCCAGCGTGGAAGGAGGTGATTTCATGAAGAAGGCATTAGCTATTATTGTATCACTTGTCTTTGTTCTCTCCGTCGTGGGACTCTCTTTTGCAAAAGAGAAGAAACAGCATGAAGGGATCGAGATGCTTGTTACCGGCGTGGTGACAACAGTTGATGTAGCGGCAAAGACCCTTACCATAAAAGGTGAGAAGGGTGAAGTTATGCTCACTACTACCGACAAGACCAAGTTTGCCAAAGGGAAGACCCTCGCTGACGTGAAGGTTGGCGACAAGTTGAGCGCCAAGTACTCAGAGAAAGATGGCAAGATGATGGCATGGAAAGTCATGACGAAGGAAGAGATGAAGGAGATGAAGAAGGAGTGGAAGGAGAAGGAAAAGAAGTAATTTCTTTCTCATTTTTCCCGAGGGGGCGTCGTTATTTGCGACGCCCTTTTGTTTTCTCATATGCCAGGGTCAAGCAGATATTAACTTTACAATCTACCCTAAACCATACCTTTTTCTTCCTGAAAGAGAGATTTTGAAATCTTATTGTAAGATGCAACAATACTAATAGGAATCAACAAAATAGAGTTACCTACTTTTAATCTAAATATTTGACAAAATGAGCATTTTGTATTCTAATTAGAGTCAGGAAGATTTAAAAGACTCCCGATGGCTTATCAGATCAGTGATAAGACAAAGAAACAATCAACAAAATGTACCCGCATGTTCCGATGTCTGAATAATGAAACCTGGGATACATGTTCTATCGAAAGAGATATCCAAGGAGTGCTTCTTGCTATAATAACTAAGAGGGACAAAATAGATTGCCCTTACTATTTTTCTTATGGAAATGCATACTATTGCTATTGCCCTGCCAGATGTGAAATCTACAAACGTTTCAAGAAATAATATCCCCTTCTAATTGATAACTTCCTGAAATGTCGATTTCAACATTCCCCTCAACGATGGGATATTACGATTGGAAATCGCTAAACGGTGATCACCTTTCTCATTGCCCACAAATTGACAAGGAAAGTTCTTTCTGATAGAAAAGAGTTAAGAAGTCTTATATAAACTTTTTCTGGAACATTCGCAATAAGTCTATAAGGAGGTGATTCTTATGAAGAAGGCAGTAGCGATTATCTGTTCCGTGCTATTTGTGTTTGCTGCCACCGTGATATCTTTCGAAGTAGTGACAACTGAAGTGGATGCAGCTACAAAGACTACTGGTCAGAAAAAGATAAAGCAAGTTTCAGGTGAGGTTACAGCAATTGATCTGGTGAAAAAATCTATTATAGTAGAGGGGATTACCTTATATATAGTGGAGGGGATTACCACCGAAGCTGATGCAGATATGTTTGCCGACATTAAAGTGGGCGACAGGGTGACGGTAGATTACATTACAAAGGGGGTGAATACAGCGATCAGCATAATAAGAGAGATGAGATGATCCATCCTGATTGTGCGATTCAGCAGGTGCACGTCACAAAAATACCCTATTTACTCCAGGCGTAATATTAATCAGAACAATAAGCCTTTATCTGTGCAACAATACTTCCTGAACTAAACAATTTATCTCGTTTCAAAAAAGAGTGTACTTTAACCAGTAGTCAAATCATCAAAGGGCGTTTTGTCAAAGATGAGATTTTCTCTTGGTATTTAAATTGAAAACTTAATGTGCACAATTACATAACTTAACCTGACTGAAGAATCGCGCCTGCATCACCCACAACAACAAAGGTTCCATTGCCATAGGTTACTGCATTAAGATAAATAAAAGGTCCTGAGGACCTTATTGTCCATGTCGCCCCGTCCGGTGATGTGAGGATGGTGCCTGCGCTACTCACAGCAACAAAGGTTCCATTGCCATAGGCTACTCCAGTAAGATAATTATAAGTTTCTGAGGACCTTATTGTCCATGTCGCCCCGTCCGGTGATGTGAGGATGGTGCCTTCATGTCCCACAGCAACAAAGGTTCCATTGCCATAGGTTACTGCATTAAGATAAATAAAAGGTCCTGAGGTTCTTATTGTCCATGTCGCCCCGTCCGGTGATGTGAGGATGGCAGAAGCACCCACGACAACAAAAGTTCCATTGCCATAGGTCACTGCTTTAGGATAATTAGAAGTTTCTGAGGTTCTTATTGTCCATGTCGCCCCGTCCGGTGATGTGAGGATGGCAGAAGCACCCACAGCAACAAAGGTTTCATTGCCATAGGCTACTCCAGAAAGATCATTAGAAGTTTCTGAGGTTCTTATTGTCCATGTCGCCCCGTCCGGTGATGTGAGGATGGTGCCTGCGCTACCCACAGCAACAAAGGTTCTATTGCCATAGGTCACTGCATTAAGATGATTAGAAGTTCCTGAGGTTCTTGCCTTCCATTTCGCCCCGTCCGGTGATGTGAGGAAGGTGCCTGCGCTACCCACAGCAACAAAGGTTCCATGGCCATAGGCTACTCCAGAAAGATCATTAGAAGTTCCTAATGTTCTTGCCTTATTCCATTTCGCCCCGTTCGATGGAGTTTGGCCACCCCCACAGTTAATCAACGAAAAGAAAGTGGCCGCAATGATTATGATACATATGAGGTTGAGAGATCTTTTATCTAATATCATTTTTCACGTACTTCCAAAGTGAATAAAATTATCGTGATCTCGCTAAGCTTGAGAAGTATCCTATCACATGAAATTATATTTGTAAATTCGTTGTATAAGTTGCAATCTTTTTCGACATAGCTCCTTGTGAAATAAGATAATAGATGGGATTGGTGAGGCCTATGGCCTTATGCGGTCTTTCTATATTGTAAAAGATAGGATACTCGCTGGCAGAATTTGGTCTCGATTTCTACTGGTAATCCTCAATTTGCTTAGTCAAACAATTCTGAAACTTAGTAGGTGTCACAAACAATCTGTGCTCTTCGGATTCAACTGAGAGCGACAGCGCAGTGCAGTTTGAAATAGACGCTATCCATGAATTTGTGCTTTCTTCCATTTATTTCCGGAAGAAACAAATGCCGGTCTACAAGGGACAGCTATTTATTTCGATTTGAATGACTCTCTATACACAAATCCCGGCGTATTTAGTCCGAATAAGCGTGATTCCGCTGCGGCAGTTGCGGAATCACGTGTGAAGGACTGAGCCGCTGCGCCGGATATGGCGATTCGATTAATTCTCTCGGAACTTTTTCTATCGAAGTGGATATGATCTACGGCGGATCTGTGTTATTTTGACCTGCATGAGATTATCGTGAGACGAAAATGGAGGTTGGGATTGCGACCATTGCAGCAGGATAGCATCCCGATGGTTGCTTTCAGACAACAGGGGAGTATAGAAAAACAGAAAGCTGTTTTTTTCGCAAGATGATGGATATATGATTTTTGCGCTATCGACGGTGTTCATGAGTATTGATCCGGAGGGCCATTGCATCTGGAAGGAAGCAAATACTCAATCATGACCATCGTGCCCTTCTTGCAAATAGGACAAGTATTGATATCGATACCGCAGATTCTGAGCAATTGATCCTGCCAGGTCTCTGGTTTCTCTTTTTCTTTTGTAAGGGTTTTACAACTGCCGAGGAGTTCACGGCATAGCGCGATGTTGTCTTTACGGCTTCTGTTTGCCAGAAGTCCGAAGTGTCTGATTCGCACATATCGACGGGGAAGTATATGAAGGAGGAACCTTCTTATGAACTCATCGGCCTTAAGAGTCATAGTCTTTTGTTTATCCCCATCGGCATAGTCCCTCCAGCGGAAGGAGACATTGCCGTCCTGGATGTTGAGGATACGGTTATTGCTGATAGCGATCCTGTGGGTATATCTGCCCAGATATTTAAAGACACCCTGAGCGCAGTCAAAAGGCGGCTTGCAATAGACAACCCATTTCTTATGGTAAAACAGTCCTCTGAACGTCTGAAAAGTTTGGGGGTCTTTCAGATGCCGAATGCCACCGGGGAAGATAAGATCACCTGATTCAAAACTGCTCTTAAGATAGTCCAGGAACTTACCTCTGAACAACTTTGACAGAACCTTTACATGGATGAAGAACCTTTTCTTGCATGACACCCAGCGGCGTCCGTCAGGTGACAATCCTCCGCCGGGCACTACACAGTGAATGTGGGGATGATCCATGAGGTTCTGTCCCCAGGTGTGTAGGATGCCGATAAACCCTATATATGCGCCGAGATGCTTCGGATTATTGGAGAGCTCCATAAGCGTCTCGGAGACTGAGCGGAACAGTATGTTGTACATTACCCTTTGATTCATGATCACCAGAGGATTTAACTCCGAGGGTATGGTAAACACTACGTGGAAGTATCGAATAGGCAATAGGTCTTCGCATCTGGCCTCGATCCACTTCTCCTTCTGCAGGGTCTGGCACTTAGGACAGTGCCTATTTCGGCAGGAGTTGTAGGAGATGTCCACATGGCCGCAGCTGTACTTATACCTGTGTCCGCCAAGACTAGCAGTCCTGCATACCTCAATGGCGTGCATTGCGCGCAGATGATTAATAGGCATCCGGTGGGCTCTTCTATAGTCTTCCCCGTACTGACGGAAGATATCGGCCACCTCAACGCCCTGAGACGTCCGCATCGAAGATACCGTTAAAGCTTTAGAGCTCTTCGGGTATACTATCGAGGGGACTGGTTACCTGCGCGAGGTTCATCCTGCTGACATGAAGATAAACGGTTGTGGTTGTGGGAGACCTATGGCCCAGGAGCAACTGGACATGGTGCAGGCTGGTCCCCGCTTCAATCAAGTGAGTGGCAAAGGAATGCCTGAGAGTATGAGGGCTTATCGGTTTTGTTATGCCGGCACGCTCTTTAGCTTCAAGAAATATTTGTCGAATCGAACTTATGCATATATGGGTATCCTTGTTCTGTCCCTCAAACAACCAGTCTTTAGGGCGATACTGTCTCCAGTATTGCCTTAAGCACTCAAGGGCGGTCTGGGACAGAATGGTATAGCGGTCCTTGCCTCCTTTACCCTGCTGCACTCTTACCATCATTCGCTTGCTGTCGATATCGCTCACCTTAAGGTGTGCTGTTTCGCTTATCCGGAGGCCCGCAGAATAGGTGATCGTCAGGATCGCCCGGTGTTTGAGGTTCTCCATGACGGAAAGCAACATCTTTACTTCAGCCAGGTCCAGAACCACCGGAAGCTTCTTTTCCCCTCTGGGACAACGGATCTTCTCCACGACCTCTTCCCGTTTCAACGTGTTCTTGTACAGGAACTTCAGACCCTGGTAATAAAACCGGTATGTCCCTTTGGCCAACTTCCGATCATTCAATAGATACAGCAAATACTCCCTGAGTTCCTTCTCTCCAAGCTGCTCCGGCGACTTGTTGAAGTACTTGGCGAATTTGCTCACTTCCCTCAGATATATCTTTTGGGTTTTCGGGGTAAGTCCTCTCAACTGAAGCTCTGCCAACATCTGTTCTTTCAACGTGCTCATATCACAATCTCCTTCCCACCTCAGCGGGTTCGCTGAGGCGAATGAATCAATATGCGCCGACGAATGTCGACGGTCAAACAAAGGAAATTGTAAAAAGACTCCAATTTATCAACAAGGGGGGATTAGCGGACTAACTTCTACAACGCAGAAAAGGCTTTATCTTATCCGGAAAAAGATCGACGACTCGTTACCACCGCGCAGCGGTTTAGTTCTACTGGATGTACTCTTCAACGATTTTGATTTTCGCTTGGTGCGTATAAGCAGGTGTTATAAATAAGTAGATATCCCCTTTTGCAACCCCTCGTAATTTAAGTCGCCCGGCAGTCTTTTTGCGTAATACAAAAAAAGCTTTTATAAAAGTACCTTCAGCCCTTTAACCTCGCCCGGCAGTATTCTTACAAATCTATGTCTTCTTATAACCCCATGTAAAAAAACAATTTCACACAGGTTGGCTGTCTGTTGGAGCCTAAAGCATGGCACGTACAAGCCTGTTTTACAGGCTCAATTTCTTAAATGGAGGTTTCAGCAATGAAGAAGACGTTATGTTCTGAACGATAGAGCTAATTCTAACCCACTACATCAAGCTGTCTGACCCTGAACCCGACCTGTAAATCTTCGGCAATTTTTCTGCATCTTTCGATGTCTACACCGTCAATCGCGACAACCGTCACCTGCACCCGGGGGATGAATTTTCTGGACTCTTTTATAAAATCTATGACGCCCTGGAAAGCGTTTTTAAAGGCCGGCTTGCAGAGCCTGTTGTATGTCTCTTCATCGTGCGCATCAAGGCTTATCGAAATACTATCCACGATGCCATGCAATTCCGGGAGTATGTTCCTCCCGTGTATCAGGTTGCCGTTTCCGTTTGTATTAATCCTCACTTTGCCGTTGTTGTGTTTTATCCAGGCCGCTATATTTTTGACCAAATCAAGCCTCATCAAAGGTTCACCGTAGCCGCAGAATACGACCTCTTTATATTGAGAGGGATCACCGATTGATTTCTTGATGTCCTCATCCGACGGTTCGCCGGAAAGTCTGAGATTATGGCCTTTCACATAATCCGAATGGGACCTTATGCAGAAGGAACATCTGTTCGTGCACCGGTTCGTTATGTTCAGATAAAGATTGTCCCTTATCTTATAAGTTATTTCACCTTTTTCAGGTTCTTGTCCTATTTTAAAAAGGTGTTTTGCATTCAGGGTCGTGATCCTCGATAAATCCTCGATGCTGATACCTCTCAGTTCTGCAAGTGCCTTTGCGGTATGGACAACATAAGAAGGTTCATTCCTTTTCCCTCTGAAAGGTTCAGGCGTAAGGTACGGCGCGTCTGTCTCGATTAGAAGACGATTATCCGGTATGGCCTTAACAATCTCCCTCAGCCTTTCTGCTTTCTTGAACGTAACAGGGCCTGCAATCGATATATAAAACCCGAGCTCCATGACCTTCTCTGCTGTCTCCATGTCGCCGGAAAAACAATGGAAAACTCCGTTGTCCACTCCGGATTTTTCGAGGATGTCGAGAGTGTCCTCTTTCGCCTCCCTGCTGTGGATGACTGCAGGGAGTTTAAGCTCCTTCGCAAGCAGAAGCTGTTTCATGAACACTTCCCGCTGAATCTCCCGTGGGGAATGGTCATAATGATAATCGAGTCCGATCTCGCCGACGGCAACCACCTTCGCGTCTTTTGCCCATGTCTTTAGCTGATTGAGTATTTTTTGCGTAAAATCTTTGGCATCGTGTGGATGCAGTCCTACAGCAGAGTAAATAAAATCATATCTTCTGGAAAGCTCCAATCCTCCGATATTCCCTTTCAGATCGGAGCCGATCGTGATCATGGCCTCAATGCCCGCATCGCGTGCCCGTTGGATAACTTCATCCCTGTCCGGATCAAACGGCGCCATCTCAAGATGACAATGGGTATCAATGAGGGTTATCTTCGCGTCAGACTTTTGAACGTTATCAACTGGCATAAATATTTATTATACAAAAAGTGGAGTGAACAAGGCTTCGGATATATTTCTCTATTACTAAGGCGGCTACCAGTAAAGTTGCATTGATGTCATTCCCGCTTGTCGGGAATCTTTCTGAAAAACCCGGAAGGATTGCGGACAAGCCGCAATGACAAAGAGCGATAAGAACGTCGCCTTGCTAATGACCGTCTTAGTGACTCGAAAAATGTGGTTGATCTCAGATTCAGGCCGGCATAGTAACATAAAAATCCCGAAAGCCTTCGGGACAGAATTTGGGTTTTCTACGCCATATATTTCTCTGGATAAATATCCGGGCGGCCTCGATATCTGACCGCCTACAAAGGAGGTGCTGTCAAGCTTTTTCTGCCACTATGCCTCCCCGGATATTTAGTGAATTGCAGTTTTTCTATTAATCTTCTCCCTCCTGGTCTTCGATTAGTAGTTTGCGGTCCAGAATTTTGACATCTACGATTTTAGCATCTTCGCCGCTCACATCTGCGCAGCTGCATTCCAGGCGTTCGATAAGGTTCTTAATGTCGACACTGTCCCCGACCTTTAAATCTACTAATACACTCAGAGTGACCGATATGCGTTTCGCCATCTTCAATGACCTCCTTTTTGAAAAATCATATCACCGAATAGAAGGAAAAGAAAGGAAAGCTCAAGTGTCTCCATGCCGTCAATAGCATCATGCTTCTTTCGAACCGGCAGGAACGCGTCGGATATGCACAAAAAGTTTCTAATTTAATGTAAAATCAGTTTAAATGAAGACTTTTGAAGATGTCGCTGATTTCCATGGGCATGTCTGTCCGGGTCTTGCGCTGGGGTACAGGGTATCTTTATTCGCTCTGAGAGAACTCGGGGGCAGGGCATCCGATGAAGAGATTGTCGCGGTCGTGGAAAATAATTCCTGCGCTGTTGATGCCGTCCAGGTACTTGCGGGTTGCACCTTTGGCAAGGGAAATCTTATCTTCAGGGATTACGGTAAGCAGGTATTTACGTTTATAAGAAGACCGTCGGGAGAGGGCATAAGAATATCTGTTGACTGGAAATCTACCGAGGAGACTGACGAGGAAATACGGATGTGGGACCTGTATAGAAATGGAGATCGTTCTGAAGAGGTTTTGAAAACGGTCCATAATAGAAAAGCGAAGAAGATCGACATTATATTGTCTGCCCCGGATGAGGAATTATTCAAAGTCGTAAAAGGCAGGATGGACCTGCCCGAAGAGGCAAAGATATATCCGAGCCTCAGGTGTGCCGTATGTGACGAAAAAGTGATGGAGCCGAGGGCAAGGCTCAAAGGCGGAAAGATTGTGTGTATCCCTTGTTTTGAGAGCGGTGGGTGAGATGGACATGAAAGACATTATCACTAAAGCAGAGATATTGATAGAGGCGCTCCCTTATATCAGGAATTTCTATGGCAAGACATTCGTCATAAAGTATGGCGGCGCAGCGCAGGTGAAGGACGAGCTCAAGGACTCATTTGCGAAAGATATCGTTATGCTCAATTTTATCGGGATCAGGACTGCGATTGTTCACGGCGGAGGACCCAAGATTTCTGCGATGATGGAGAAGATGGGGAAAAAACCTGAATTCGTCCAGGGGCAGCGGGTCACCGACAAAGAGACGATGGATATTGTGGAGATGGTGCTCGGCGGTCTCGTCAATAAGGAGATAGTTTCTTTAATCAACAGCCACGGCGGCAAAGCCGTGGGTCTAAGCGGAAAAGATGCAGGACTTATAGAGGCCAGGAAGAAAGTGATCAGGAAAACCGCTGAAACCGGGGCCGACAAGATAATTGACATCGGACTTGTTGGCGAAGTGACACACGTCGATCCTCACATAATAATCAGTCTTGAAAAGGAAGGGTTTATCCCGGTTATCTCGCCGGTCGGGGCAGGGCCGGATGGCGGAACATTGAATATTAATGCCGATTACGTGGCTGCATCCGTTGCATCGGCCATCCGGGCCGAAAAGCTGATACTTTTGACGGACGTGGCGGGTATTATGGACAAAAATAAGATCATCTCGACGATAAGGAAACTTCAGATAAAGAAGCTGATCGGTAAAGGGACCATAACAGGGGGAATGCTTCCCAAGGTGCAGGCATGTCTTAAGGCAATAGAAGGCGGCGTTTCTAAAACGCACATCATAGACGGAAGGGTCCCCCATTGCCTGCTTCTCGAGATATTCACAAAAGAGGGAATTGGCACGGAGATACAGGCATAAAGGGTTTTTGATCGTTTTTCTACTTGCGATATCATCCGGGCTCATGCTCTATTTATTATTAGTGCCTGATATCTCGAAGCTGAAAAAGGAAAACCCGAAAAAGACGTCCTTCATGAAATACCGCGAAGGAGAGTGGAAGCGCAAGGGGAAGAAATACAAAATTCAGCAGAGATGGGTCCCCCTTTCAAGGATATCCCCTTATCTCAAAAAGGCCGTATTGATAGGGGAAGATGACAAATTCTGGCGGCATGAAGGCTTTGACTATGAAGCTATTCAGAAGGCTGTAGAAAAAGACATAAAAGCCAAGAAGTTCAAACTGGGTGGCAGCACGGTCAGCCAGCAGCTTGCAAAGAACCTCTTTCTCTCTCCCGAAAAGACCCCGGTCAGAAAAATCAGAGAGGCGATCATAACCTGGCGGATGGAGAGGATATTAACGAAAAAAAGGATTCTTGAGCTTTATCTGAATGTCGTTGAATGGGGAGACGCGGGGATATTCGGAATAGAGGCCGCCTCAAGACATTATTACGGTAAACCGGCATCAGAAATCAATCCCGAGGAAGCGGCGAGACTGGCGGCAGTTCTGCCGAACCCCATAAAATTCAATCCGCTCGGCGACAGCAGGTATGTTGTACGCAGGTCCAACCTTATTTACAGCATTATGGTGAGGCGTGGGATAGTTGTTCCGGAATATGAAGATATCATCGAAGAAAAAGACCAGACTACAGATACTGAAAAAGCTCCGGAAACAGGTCC
Organism: Thermodesulfovibrionales bacterium; assembly: GCA_963716185.1. GTDB lineage: Bacteria > Nitrospirota > Thermodesulfovibrionia > Thermodesulfovibrionales > SM23-35 > CAVZMO01. The sequence goes on along the minus strand of OY970295.1, from coordinate 248,444 downwards.
TCTCAGGGAATCACCGATAGAAACACATCCGGTCACGCAAACGCCTCAAACTCCGTAATTACGCACTGACTATTTTTGATTCCGCCACTATGCCTTCCCGGATATTTAGTGAATTGCAGTTTTTGGGTCAATGCTTTAAAATTTATTTAAGGACTGAGGGAGTATTTTGAAGTGTAAACCGCAAAGTATTCTGCGTTGCGGTTTTTTTGTTACTACCCGGTCTTAAATAAAATAATAGAGGTGTTTAATGAAGAGAAGGAATGTGAAGTTGTTGGCTGTGCTTCTGAGTTTTGTTGCCGCCGTGTCGTTTTCTGCCGCTTCATCCTTTGGCGCTGAAAAGGGAAAGAAGGCACAGGCGCTTATAGTGTCGGAAGGCAAATCCGTTAAGGTCAATTATACTCTGACTGTCGACGGGAAGGTCATTGATAGTTCGAAGGGACGCGCCCCGCTTCAGTTCAAAGTCGGCAGTCATGCGATGATCCCCGGTTTCGAGAAGGCGGTCATGGGTATGAAAGTCGGCCAGAAAAAGTCTTTTAAGGTGAAACCCGAGGAGGGATACGGTCCGGAGGACCCCAAGGCCATCCGTGAGATCCCGAAAAAAGACTTGCCCCATGAGATAACGCCGAAAGCGGGGATGACCTTATATGCGCAGGGAAAGGATGGACAGCGCTTCCCTGTCAGGGTTGAGGAAGTCAAGAAGGACGTGGTCGTCATGAACTTCAACCATCCCCTTGCAGGGAAGACCCTTAACTTTGATGTAGAGGTTGTCGAGATAAATTAGGAAACATCAGGCTGGAAAGGCAGGACCTATGCTTCTAAAAATCGGCCATCGCGGAGCCAAGGCGTACGTAAAAGAGAACACTCTCGATAGCTTCAGTAAGGCGATCGAACTGGGTGTGAATGCAATCGAACTCGATGTGCGGACATCCAAAGACGAAGAATTGATTATCAGCCACGACGATAATCTGAAAAAAGTCTATGGCAAGGATGTCCGCATCAGCGGGGCGACTCTGGAAGAACTGAAACAGCTGACTGAAAACAGGATTATTACCCTTGAGGAGGCATTGCGCTTCATCGCCGGAAAAGTCGAAAAAATTCTGGTCGAATTAAAAGAAAAGGGTTATGAGAAGAAGGCCCTGGATGTGATCAAGAAAGAAAAACTGAAAGATGAAGTTATTGTCGTCTCTTTCCACGAAGAGGTCCTTGCCGAGGTCAGGAACCTCGATGGAGAAATCGAGGCCGGCCTCATTTATGCGAGATTCAAGAAACCTATTGAAGCGGCCCTGAAGCTGAATGTCCAGTACCTCATTCCCCTGTACCGGTTCGTTCACAGGAGAGATGTCCAGAAGGCCCATAAGAGCAATTTGAAAGTGATCGTCTGGACTATTAATAAGAGAGAAGAAGCCATATTGTATATCGCAAAAGACGTTGACGGCATAGCCACCGACAAACCCGACATTTTCAAAGGAATAGCTTAGTTATTGTTGTTGTAAGCTGTCTTAAGATGTCATCCTGAACTTGTTTCAGGAGCTTTCAGTTTGATTAATCCCGAATTCACTTCGGGACTGAAATAAATTCAGCATGACATAAAGAGTTTATGGACAGACTATAGTTGGTGTCTGTCCATAAATGCGATCTTGTTATCGTTAGTTTGTCATTCCGGCTTGTCCGGAATCTTTCCGATGGCTTGTAAGAAGGATTCCCGACGCGCTTCGCTTGCGGGAATGACAGTCTTCTGAGTTTCTTGACAATTTATGTACAGACACTAGTTAGTGTCTGCTTATAAGCTCGATTAGTTACCGGTTATCTGTCATTCCGGCTTGTCCGGAATCTTTCATACAACCCCCTTTCTCCCCCTTTTCTAAGGGGGAATCAGAAGGATTCCTGGCACGCGTTGCTTGCAGGAATGACAATACGGTTAGTTTGTATTATAAACAGATGACCATAATTATGTTGTTTAAGGACGGTCCGGCGGATTCGTTGAAGATTTCTTTCTTTGGGGACGACGCTGACCCGCCTTCTCCGATCTGTCCTGGAAACCGGATGTCACCCGTTTTTCTTTCCTGCGCATTTCTCCGTACTCTTTCCTTCGGGGATATTGTGCATGCATTCCGGAGCGAACGGGCTTCTTCCTGCGGTAGCCGGTTACGATCATCTCATCGGTCAGTTGCATGACCGGTATCTTCTGCCTGATATAGTCCTCGATGTCTGGAAGGGATTGCACATATTCCTCGCAGGCCAGGCTTATCGCCCTGCCGCCCGCGCCGGCCCTGGCAGTCCTGCCGATACGGTGCACGTAGTCCTGAGGGTCCTGGGGGAGGTCGTAGTTGATTACATGTGTTACCCCCTCGATATGGAGTCCCCTGCTCGCCACGTCCGTTGCCACAAGGATCGGTAACTCACCTTCTTTGAACTGGGAGATCACCTTCATGCGCTTCTTCTGGGGAAGGTCTCCAGTAATGGAGGCGGTCGCGAAACCATTGGCGTTCAGCATGACCTCAAGCCGTTCGGCGCCGGCCCTGGTATTGCAGAAGATGAGATAGCGGCCGCCGGGCTCACGTCTGAGTATTCCGAGAAGGACTCCGAACTTTTCGGACGTGCCGACGTGATAGATCTCCTGCTCGACCTCCGCTACAGTTATATTCTCGGGCGTCACCGTAAACTGCACCGGGTTGTTCATGTGCTCGTAGCAGAGTTCGAGTACGCGGTTTGAGAGTGTTGCGGAAAAAAGCATGGATTGACGCCTGTTGTAAGGAGACATCCGTCTGAGCAGGAACCGGAGGTCGCTGATGAAACCCATGTCGAATAAGCGATCTGCTTCGTCGATTACCAGGAACTGGGTTTTTCTCAGGCTATAGACTTTCTGCTTCAGATAATCTATGAGCCTGCCCGGTGTGCCTATGAGCACATCGACGCCCTCAGCAAGCCCCTCGCGCTGCTTTAGATAGTCAATTCCTCCAAATACGGAAAAGATCCTGAAGCCCGATGAGCCGGCCAAGAGGTTTGCCTCTGCTTCTATCTGGACCACGAGTTCCCGGGTCGGCGCGATGATAAGCGCCCGGGGCGAAGGGCCCCGTCCGGGCGGAGGGGCCATGAGCATACGCGAGAATACCGCAATCAGGAAGGCTGCGGTCTTGCCGGTGCCTGTCTGGGCCTGGGCCGCTATGTCTTTGCCCCGTAACGCCTCGGGCAGAGTCAGGGTCTGGACCGGCGTGCATTCGGTAAATCCGGCTGCTCTGATTCCCCTAATAACCGGTTCGGGAATATCCAGTTCCTCAAATCTCACTCATCTAATATACTATACTTCTCGCAAAGTTGATCCATTTTTTTGTCTTTTAATTCTGGAGCAATGGGGATATGATCGTCAGGGTAATACCTCAGTGAAATATGGTAAGTCATAACCCCACCTTACCTCCCCTTATCTTAAGGGGAGGAATAAACCCCCTCTTAGTCCACTTAATTCATAAATTCTATAATCGTAACGGTGGATACAGTGTTTGAGCGGCTTTAAATTCTGTGAAGATTTATCGGAACAGAATTTACCTCGGAGGGCGATAGCCCGAGAATGAGCTCAAACACTGTATCCGCCGTGTTCACCACGAATCTATGAATAATAAAGGGTAGGTTAAGAGGGGGAAGGGGGAGTTACACAATCCTACCCTTCACTGAGTGGTTACTCGTCAAGAGGAAAAAAACACGAAAGCGCTGAAGCGTCCCCTGTCAGGCGGGCTGTGCCGGTTCAACATCGATTGCAAACTGCCCCGGCAGGACCGCGGTGTCTGCGTGAATATTTATTTTCACCTTGGACTCTTTTTCCATCGCAACGAGTTCGGCCCTTTTTGTATTGACGAGATGGTTGGCGCTTTTGACCGGCAGCCGGCAGGTGATGCTCTTTATGCCTCCCTTCGAGACTTTGGCGTGGATGTCCCTGAATGCGGAGAGGGCGAGCATCTCTTCCGACTTGACGACCCCCGAGCCTTCACAAGCCCGGCATCTCCTGTATGCCGATTCAAAATATGCGGTCCTCATCCGCTCCCTTGTCATCTCGAGCATTCCAAACCTTGAAATTCCGCTTACGTCAGTATGTGCTTTATCAGTGACAAGAGCGGTCCTTAATCTTCCTTCGACCTCCCTGCGGTTTTTCGCGTATTCCATGTCGATGAAATCGATGACGACCAGGCCCCCGATATCCCGTAGCCTGAGCTGTCTCGCGATCTCATCCGCAGCCTCGAGGTTTGTCCTGAGCGCCGTCTGTTCAACGTTCTTCTCTTTGCCGCTCCTGCCCGAATTAACGTCGATTGCGGTGAGCGCCTCTGCCCTGTCAAAGACCAGATACCCCTTTGAAGGGAGGCGGACGTACCTGTCGTTGACCTTTGATACCTGGTCTTCAATGTTATGGAGTTCAAAGATGGGACTCTTTTCTTTGTAGTACTTGATGTTTATCTTGCGCCATGGCAGAGTCTGCCTCAGGAACGCTTTTATGTTCCTCAGCGCCTCATGGTCGTCTACGAGGACTTCGTCGACTTCCGAGGTCAGGTAATCCCTTACTGTTCTGACGGCGATGTCCTGCTCCTTGTAAATGAGAGCGGGCGCCATGGCCACGTTTGCCTCTTTCTGAATCTTGTCCCAGAGTTTTGTCAGGTATTTTAAATCATTCGACAGGTCTTCTCCTGTTTTGTCGATCCCAGCCGTCCTCACGATAAAACCCATATTCGGAGGCAGTTTCAGGGCGCCGAAGATTTCCTTTAAGCGCTCTCTGTCTTTTTTGTCTTCTATCTTTCGTGAAATCCCGACCCTGTTTTGACCCGGCATCATGACAATATACCTGCCCGGGATCGATATATAGGTTGTAAGGCTCGCGCCCTTGGTATCCCTCTCATCCTTTTCGACCTGAACTATAACTTCCTGCCCCACCGAGACGATGTCCTGTATCCTCTTCTTTTTCGCCTGAGCCCCGTCACCGGAGAGTTCGGGCATTATCTCCCGCTTCTGCAGGAAACCATGTTTCTTTGGGCCGAAATCTACAAAAACCGCCTGAAGCGCGGGCTCTATCCTTACGACAAGCCCTTTGTAAATATTGCCCCTGAGGTGCTCTTTTGTTAATGCCTGTACGTAAAAGTCTGCAAGCCGCTCTCCTTCGACAATAGCGACTCTCTTTTCCTCCGGATACTTTGCGTTTATCAGGATCTTTCTTTTCATAGACAATTGCGATTATAACAGATATTTCCGTTCAAGGTGTATCACATTTTGATCGGATGGTATGCACGTAATCAAATGCAGTTTCCCGCCAACCTAAAACCTTTACCCCGAACTGTTTCAGACTTTCGGCGATGGTGTTTAGAGGGAGACCCATTACGTTAAAGAAATCCCCTTCTATTCTTTTGATCATCACGGCTCCAAGCCCCTGTATGCCGTAAGCTCCGGCCTTGCCGAAGGGCTCGCCGGACCTGATGTACGCCTCTATCTCGTCCTTACCAAGTCTTCCAAAGAAGACCTTCGTTTCCACTGATCCGGATATCTCTTTTCCGGTGTCCGTATCCAATATCGTAAATCCCGTGATTACGGAATGGGCCTTTCCGCTCAGGGCCTTCAGCATCTTCCTCGCCTCTTCTTCGCTTGTCGGCTTGCCGAAAAGCCTGCCTTCCAATACAACAACAGTGTCGGCGGCTATGATGAGGGAGCTCGTGCGCCTGCGGGCAACGTCCCTTGCCTTTTCACGGGAAAGGAACCTGGCCGTCTCGTGCGGCTTCGTGCCCGGCCCCGGTCTTTCTTCGCACCTGCTCTCATCGACCTCGAACTTCAGGCCGGTCTTTTCGAGTATCTCCTTCCTTCTGGGAGAGGCCGATGCAAGTATGATGGTCTTCATATTTCATGCACAATATCAGGCATATTGACCCGCAGCAAAACCCGAGGACCATGCCCATTGAAGGTTATACCCGCCGAGCTGTCCCGCAACATCGACCACCTCGCCCACAAAATGAAGTCCGGGCACTTTCTTTGCTGCCATGGTCTTGGATGACAGTTCCCCTGTATCGATCCCGCCGGCTGTAATCTCTGCCTGCCGATAGCCTTCGGTGCCTTTAGGTCTTATTGCCCACGAGTGAATCCGATGAGCGATGTCCTTCAGCTCTTTTTCAGTATATCGGCATAATGGCCCTGACAGGGCATTCAATTCACACCATCTGTGGCTGAATCTGCGGGGGAGATATTCTGAAAGAAGGTTGCTCAGCTCGGTCCTGCTCCTGCGCTTCGACAGCAGAAGTTCAGAGACGTCCCTCCCGGGCATCAGATCGATGACGATTTCATCACCGCTATTCCAGTAGGATGACGCCTGCAGGATGGAGGGGCCGCTCAGACCCCGGTGGGTGAAGAGGACTTCCCCCTGGAACTGCCTGTCTCCGCAGTAGACTACCGCATCAAAGGAAACGCCGCTCAACTCCCCGTACTTTTCAAGGTCCTGCCGGCCAAATACGAGCGGGACCAATGCGGGCTTCAGTTGTGTGACCTTCAGGCCGAATTTGCCGGCAATGCGAAATCCCAGGTCCGTTGCCCCGAGCGAGGGATAGGACAAACCGCCTGTTGCGATGACGAGAGACACCGATTCCATGCCGCCGGAATCTGTCGATATATGGAAGCGGTCTGTTTTTGTTACGCTTACGACCCTGCAATTCATGCGCATTTCAACACCCGCGCTCCGGCATTCCTCACCGAGCATTCTTACAATATCGCCTGAAGTCCTTCGGCAGAAGAGCCGGCCTTTTTCTTTTTCATAATATTCTATCCTATGCCTTTCCACAATGCCGACGAAATCAAAAGGAGTAAAACGTGCGAGCGCGGATTTGCAGAAGTGGGGATTTGCAGAGAGGTAATTTTCGGACCGCAGATTTGTGTTGGTGAAATTGCAGCGCCCGCCCCCTGAAACCCTGATCTTTTCACCTATCTTGTTCATATGCTCAAGGACGAGGACTGAGCGGTCCCTCTTCCCCGCCTCAATTGCGCACATGAGGCCGGCGGCCCCGGCTCCAATGATCACGACATCCTTCTTGATCAGAGGCTTTTTGTCCTGTATCACTTTTCAGGCGGCGCTCAGCTCTTCTCTCAACCAGTCTTTGAGGTTTCCTTCAACCGGGTAAATACCCTTATACTGACATACCGGCATTTCGAATCTTTGCGGCAATTCAAATTTTGCGACCTCTGTGGCTTCTTCCGAATTTCTTTTGATGAGATAAATGAAAAATGGCCTGTCCCAGCAGTTCACGACAAAATAGACCGAATAGTCGCTTTTAGAGCGTACGATGTGTCTTCTATTCTCCCCGTGCGCCCAGATGTTCCCCCACTCCAGATAAACGCGCACAGCCATTTCCGGCGTCATTTCCCAGTCGATGGAATTTATGAGCGCTCTGTCCTTTTTCAATTCTTCGAGTGATGTTATCATATGTCTCCTGGTCTTTTTTCATTATGTTCTATTTGCTGAGGATATTATCCCGCCGTCACCTTTCTTCCGATTCAGCCAGAACCGGCTTGATGTCGAGGACAGGGGTCCCGTCCACAGCCTCCAATGGCCGGACCCTAATGCGGCCTTGCTTGCGGACCTCCAGCACTTCCGCGCGGTGCAGGCCGATGGGATTGGGACGGTCCGGTGAACGCGTTGCAAAAACTCCGCGCAGAGGTTCGTCTTGATTACCCCGGGGGTGAACCCTGTGCAGATCGCGCCGGGCCTCGTGAAACCAGGTCAAAATAAGGATCTCCCGCCCGACAGCGATGCCGTCGAGCGCGTCTGCGAAAACCGGATCGATTTCCAGCCAGGCTTCGGGTGCGCCTTCCCAACCCTGTTTAGGACAGTCTGCGCGAGATTTAAGCGGTGATCTGACGACACCGACAGGCCGCAGTACATACTCAATGTCCTTCACGATGTCCACTCCCTTTTAAGTTTCTTTTTGCCGCGCTCATTCTCGCCGCAGTGTTATGCCTTAAAGTATACATTAAGCTCGTCTTTTTTCAAAAATAATATCAAGCCTTTAGCCACACAGGCGTCTTGCTGCGACAATTGACTTTAATAGCGTCGTGCAGTATTTTAAAAGCAGAGGCTGAGTCCTCGGTTGCGGAAACTTAACCAAAGGGCCTGTGGTTCATAAGAACCACAGGCCAGCTTTTTTCTTCTTATGAAGAATTGTTGATGTGGGGTTGTCCTCTGATCCGTCCTTTGGCTTCGAGGGAGCGATTTACACTTTAGGCCTTAACACAAGGAGGCCCGGTTTTTTTGCGATATAATCTTTGAAATCCTGATCAATGACTTTTCTATATTTTTTTTGAGATGAAGCGTGTCTTAAGTAAATCTCCCCTTTGTCTTTGATGATAATCCCAACATGCGAAACATCCAGTCCCCTTAAAGGGGAATATATTCCGGCATAATCCCCGGTCCTGAGTTTTTTGAAAACCGGTTCATCAATTGCGTCCGAAGGTATATAGGAAATTTCACGCTCTACGGGCTGAATGCCCGGAACAAAATAGGCGCCGTCTTCTTTCTCATTAAGCATTTTTCGGACTGTCATTGTCCTCCGGGCGCCAATTCTTTCCGTAACGTCATCAACGAAGTCCGGGTTGAATTCACGCCAGTCGGTAAAAAAATGGTTCCTGTTCCTGAAGGAAATTATCCCTGATCTGTATCTCACCATCTTTAATTTCAATTCAAATTCAGAGTAAGATTGTGAAAGGCGCATCGCTTCGACATACTCAATAAACGTAAAGCAATCTACCCCTTCAAGATTGATAATAAAGACTTCGGGAGTATCTTCACTGCCGGTCAGAGTAGATCCTGCATAATCAATGTCAAGGAATTGGCCGGAAAGAAGGGCTATTCGCTTGCCCGCAATCCCTATATGATAGGATTCTCTTATAATATGATCTAATTCATCCTGGGGAAACTTGCCCAGGCGGATATGCTTTTTATACATAGTTAATTATAATAAATTCAATGAAGATTATTGATATCCACACTCACGGAATCGGCGGCTACGATACAAGGACGGGCTTTGTGGACCATATTCTGAAGATAGCGGCCATACAAGGGTCGTACGGTGTTTCAAAAATCCTGCCCGCTGTGTACCCTTCTACTCTCAGGGTGATGAGAGAAAATATGGAGATTGTCAGAGAGGCGATGAAACTTCAGAATGCAGGAAGTATTAGACAGGATACAGGCCAAATCTCCACTTCTCCTCCTTTTGAAAAGAGGAATGAGGGCGGGTTTGAGAAAGAAGGGGAAGATGGAGGAGCCTGTACGCCGGCGGAAATAGCAGGTGTTTATCTGGAAGGCCCTTTTCTTAATCCGTCTAAATGCGGCGCTTTGAATGCAATGACATTTCTTGATCCCACGGAATATAATCTCAAGGAGCTTGTCGAAGGCTTTGAAGACATAATAAAGGTCATGACGATTGCGCCCGAGCTTGACGGAGCTTTAGGACTGATTAAAAAAATATCTGACACGGGGATCATCGTCAGCATGGGACATTCCGACGCGACCTATGCAGAGGCTGAAGCCGGGTCTGATGCCGGTGCCAAAGGTATTTCGCATATTTTCAATGCAATGCGCGGCTTTCATCAAAGGGAGCCCGGCATAGCGGTATTTGGACTTCTGGACCGGGACATATATATTGAAGTCATTGCCGACCCGTTTCATCTTCATGCCAAAACCAAGGAACTTATATTCAAAACAAAAAATCCGGACAAGATAATGATTGTATCGGATACAGTCAAGGAGACGAAGACCGGGGGTGATGGAGATGTCGGTGTCACTGATGCTCACGGCAAACTTTTGGGAGGCGGCATGACGGTCGTTGAATCCGCAAGGAGTCTTATCAGAATGGGATATGATGAAGGTATTATAATGAAGTACATAACCGAAAATCCGGATGCGTATTTAGTACCGAGGTAGTGTGCTTATAAAATCAGCGTATATGTCATTCCCGCAATCCCGAAAGCTTTCGGGAGTCGGGAATCCTTCTGAGAAAAGACGCAGAAAGATTCCGGACAAGCCGGAATGACAGGAAGACAATTGCGGCGATCGACTTTACGGATACTCTAAATAACAGGAGGTTTATTATGTCTGAGAAGGTTGTCATCTACGGGAAGGAAGGCTGACCTTATACGGAAAAGGCCAGGTCGGCTTACGGGGAAACGGCAGTATATTTTGATGTCAAGGCAGACGCCTTAAAACTGGAAGAGATGCTGAAGCTTTCGGCGGGCGTGAGGAAAGTGCCGGTCATTCTTCAGGGAGGAAAGGCGACGATAGGATACGGCGGCTCCTGAGGGGTTTGAACTGCCGATAGTCTGTCGGCAAAGGACTTTGTAAATTTTTCGGTGCAGATGTTGGAATCAAGAATTGCTTCCGACATCTGCATTATTTGTATTAAAGAATTGAATTGTAAGTACGCCCGCAGTAAAACCTCGAAGAACCTTTAATTTTTCTTAGAAAGTAATAAAGAAAATATATTAAAATAGAAACAACTAAATGTGGTATGCGGTATATACAAAACCCAGGAAAGAAGCTTCTGTATCCCTTTACCTCCGGAACACCGGCATTGAGATTCTGAACCCTAAACTGCGGTCAAGAAAATACAGGGAAAATAGATTTATTGAAGTCATAGAGCCTCTTTTCCCCTGTTACGTCTTTGCAAACTTTGAAAAAGATAAATACTCCCATCTCATAAGTTACACAAGGGGAGTGAGATATATTGTCGGCAAAAACAATCCTGTTATAGTGTGTGAAGAGGTAATAGAGGCGATCAAAGAGGGTATGGGGGAAGATAATTTCATCTCCGTTAAACCGCGTACTTTTAAAAAAGGCGACAGAGTCTTCATACGTGAGGGGCCTTTCAAAGATTTTTGCGGCATATTTGATAGAGAGATCAAAGGTTCCGAGCGGGTGATGTTACTCCTCTCTGCTTTGAATTATAAGATCGAGCTCGACAGGTCTTTTCTTGCTGTGGCGTGAATAAAAACGGGTTGAGGTCAAGGACCCAAAAATCCCTGCCTCTGCCTTAATACTTTTTTAAAATTTTATTGCTTGAGAGCTTGTAGCTTGACAGCGTTGTCACTCGGACATGCCTGGAATAGGACATGAATAGCGGTAGCCTGCCCGGAAAAGAGGTTGCGGCCAAGGTTAAGATTGAACAAAGGCGGGAAAATGTATAAACTAAGCCAAATCTAATTAAGGGGACAGGGCAGATATGAAAGGCATAATCCTAGCAGGTGGAAGCGGCACGCGGCTTTATCCGGTAACAATAGGCGTGTGTAAGCAGTTATTGCCCGTTTACGATAAGCCGATGATCTACTATCCCCTGTCCGTGTTGATGCTTTCGGGGATAAAAGACATCCTTATAATCTCGACGCCTCAGGATTTGCCCCGGTTTATGAATATATTCGGCGCCGGCTCTCTTTTAGGACTCAATTTTTCCTATATGGAACAACCCCGCCCGGGTGGAATAGCGGAAGCCTTTATTCTGGGGGAAAAATTTATCGGAGATGATACCGTCTGTCTTGTATTGGGAGATAATATTTTCTACGGTCATGGCTTGACAGAATTTTTGAAGAGGGCAACAGATGACGTCAAAAATAAGGGCGGCGCTACTATATTCGGGTATTATGTCAATGACCCTGAAAGATACGGCGTGGTCGAGTTTGACAGCAACGGGAACGTCCTGTCGGTAGAGGAAAAACCGAATGTTCCGAAGTCAAAATATGCGGTAACGGGCCTGTATTTTTATGACAACGAAGTTGTGGGAATATCAAAAATGATAAAACCCTCCAAGAGGGGCGAACTAGAAATAACGGACGTAAACAGGGAATATCTTGAGAAAAAGAGACTCAGGGTCGAACTTATGGGGAGGGGCTATGCGTGGCTTGACACCGGTACGCCCGAGAGCCTTTTAGAGGCCGGGGAGTTTATTGCTACGATAGAGAAAAGGCAGGGCCTGAAAATAGCCTGCGTAGAGGAGATAGCATATAAGCTGGGATATATTGACAAGAACCAACTGTTAAGAATCATCCAGAATTTTAACCATAACGATTACGGTAAATACCTTTTAAGGTTGATAAAATAGAAAACAGGCTGAGGTTAAGGTGAGGCTGATAACAAAAAAAATTAATCCGATCTTTATTATTAATCCCGACCTTGATCTTAACCTAAGCGACAACCTTGGTTTTTAGCAATGCCTTTTCATTTTGAACGTCTTGAAATTCCGGAGATTATCCTTATTGAACCTAAGATATTCAAGGACACAAGAGGTTTTTTCATGGAGACATACAAGTATTCGGACTTTGTCAGTGTTGACGTCAAAGCCCATTTTGTGCAGGACAACTATTCAAGGTCCTCCCGTGGTGTCTTAAGAGGGCTTCACTACCAGAAGGAGCCGGATGCCCAGGGCAAGCTGGTACAATGCCTCCAGGGGAAGATCTTCGATGTCGCTGCGGACATAAGAAAAGGATCTCCGACCTTTGGCCGCTGGGTGAGCGCCGAATTGTCCCAGGAAAATGGACGTATGCTTTATGTCCCTCCCGGGTTTGCCCATGGTTTTCTTGTTCTGAGTGAATCCGCAGATGTGATATATAAATGTACGCGTGAGTATTCGCCGGAGAATGATCGTGGGGTCATCTGGAATGACCCTGATTTAAATATAGAGTGGCCGTTAAAAAATCCTTTTCTCTCTGAAAAGGACGGCGGGCATCCTCTATTGAAGGATATCGACAACAATTTCGAATATGCTCCTGAATCCTCTTGCAAAAGGAAGAATTAAAGGGGAATCATTAATTATATGAAAATCCTCATCACCGGTGCAAAGGGCCAGCTCGGCAGGGAATTCCAGAAGTCACTGGAGAATTCCGGACATGAAGTTGCGGCCCTTGATAAAGAGGTGCTCGATATATCCGACCCGGATAAAATCAAAATCGCTTTTTCTTTGCATAATCCTGATATCGTTTTAAACTGTGCTGCTTATAATCTTGTTGATAAGGCCGAAGAAGATTTCGATATGGCTTTCAAAATTAACAGCCTCGGCGTCAGAAACTTGGCATTTGCCTGCAAAAAAAGCAATGCTCTTCTTGTCCACTATAGCAGCGACTATGTATTCGACGGCAAGAAGGAAGATTTTTATACAGAGGAGGATGAGCCGAAGCCGGTTAACAGCTACGGGAAAAGCAAATTATTAGGTGAAAACTTTCTGAAAGAAGAGATGGACAATTTCCTGCTCTTCAGGGTGAGCTGGGTATTCGGTGACGGAAAGCAGAACTTTCTTTATAAACTGCTGGAATGGGCGAAGAAGACGAGGACCCTGAAGGTTGTTTATGACCAGATCTCTGTCCCCACTTGCACAAGAGACATCGCGAGTTTAACAATGTTTGCCATAAGCAAAGGGTTAAGAGGCGTTTATCATCTCACGAATAGCGGATATGCTTCAAGATATGAGGTCTCCCGGTTTTTTATAGAAAGGCTTGGCTTGAACAATCTCGTATTGCCCGTCGGTTCGGACCATTTTCCTTCGCCCGCAAAAAGACCTTATTTTTCTGCAATGTCCAATCTTAAGCTGTCAAAAGCATTGAATGTTGAGATACCTGAGTGGAAAGTGGGCATTGAAAGTTATGTGCGTGCAATGTTCGAAAAAGAGGAAATATGATGAAAAGACTCTTGGTTACAGGCGGAGCCGGGTTTATCGGGAGCGAATTTGTCAGGCAGGGGATAAAGAGGGGATACAGCATAGCGGTCATCGATAAACTCAGTTACGCGGGTGATCTGGAGAGGTTAAAAGAAATTAGAGAGAATATTGTCTTTTATAAGGTTGATGTTACGGACCGGGAATCTGTCGAAAATGTATTTAAAAAAGAGGAACCGGATAAGGTCGTCCATTGGGCGGCGGAAAGCCATGTTGACCGGAGTATAGCGGATGCATCTCCCTTCCTTGACACCAATATTAAAGGAACGCAGGTTCTGCTCGATGTTTCGAGACATTTCGAGGTCAATAAATTTATTAATATATCGACTGATGAAGTTTACGGTGACCTGAGTGAAGAGGGGCAGTTTTCGGAGACAACGGCCCTTAAACCGAGTTCTCCATATTCCGTGAGCAAAGCATCTGCCGACATGCTCGGGAGAGCGTATCACAGGACATACGGTTTGCCCGTGATAACTGTAAGACCTTCGAACAACTACGGCCCGTGGCAGTATCCGGAAAAACTCATCCCGGTTGTCATACTGACGGCACTGAATAATGGCAGGATCCCTGTTTATGGGAAAGGCGAGAACATCAGAGAATGGTTGTTCGTTTCCGATTGTGCAGACGCAGTCTTCGAGATATTGGAGAAAGGCGGTGCGGGTGAAATTTACAATGTCGGCAGTGGAGAAGAAAAAAGAAACATTGATGTTGTGAAAACAATCCTTGGAATATTGGGGAAACCGGATGGGTTGATTGAATTTGTAAAAGACAGATTGGGACATGATTTCAGATATTCTCTGAATTCTGATAAGATATCCCGGAACCTTGCGTGGAAAGCCAAAACACCCTTTTCAGACGGCCTAGAAAAGACCGTAAAATGGTATATGGACAATTTGGAATGGGCAAAAAGCAAAATCGTTAACGCTTGAAATGAGAAAAAATCTGTTTTACAGATGATGAACGATAAGATATTCAGAGAATACGATATACGCGGAGTTGTGGGAGAAGACTTTGATGAAGATTTTGCCTTTTCTTTGGGTAAGGCTTTTGTCTCACTCCTGAAGAAAGAAAAGGCCGATTCGAAATGGGTGAGTGTAGGACGGGACGCAAGACTCAGTTCTGAAAGGCTTGCCGAAAAGATAGTGGAAGGAATACTATCAAGCGACATCAGCGTATACGACATCGGGCTCTGTCCTACACCGCTTCAATATTTTTCTCTTTATCATCTCGATCTTGACGGGGGTATCATGGTTACGGGGAGCCACAACCCTCCCGAATATAACGGATTCAAATTAAGTATCGGCAAGGAGACGATCTTCGGGGAAAAGATCCGTGAAATTGAGGATATAATACGGAAAAAGGAAGGGGTTGGAATTCCCGGCAAAGGTGATTTTAAAAATTATGATATTATTTCCGCATATAGCGAATTTATGCTTAAGAGATTTTCCTATTTATCGGCCCGGAATTACAGGAAGTTGAAGGTTGTTGTTGATGCGGGAAACGGTACGGCGGGAGTCGTAGCCCCAAAGATACTGGAGGCAATGGGATGTGAGGTAATCCCACTTTACTGTGAGCCCGATGGAAGATTCCCCAACCACCATCCGGACCCGACTGTTCTTGCATATATTAAAGATCTTATAGAGGTGACCAAGGAGAAAAAAGCCGATATAGGGGTGGGATATGACGGAGACGCAGACAGGATTGGCGTCATAGACAGCTCCGGGAATATCGTGTGGGGTGATCAGATAATGATCATCCTTGCCAGGGAGATGCTGAAAAAGAGATCCGGGGCAGTTATTATCGGAGACGTAAAGTGTTCCCAGTTGATGTTTGATGATATCGAGAAACATGGCGGCAGACCTATAATGTGGAAGACGGGGCACTCCCTCGTGAAAGACAAGATGAGAAAGGAAAAAGCGGCCCTTGCAGGCGAATTCAGCGGCCATATTTTTATCGCGGACGATTACTTTGGGTTTGACGACGCAGTATATACTACTTTCAGACTTATCGAGATCATGAAGACCTCCGGACAGGGGATTAAAGAACTCCTTTCAGATATTCCGCATATGCAATATACTCCCGAGATACGCATAGACTGCCGGGATGATCAAAAGAGGGCGGTTGTAGAAGGATTGCTGGAGAGGTGCAAGGAATACGCCCTTTCGGGAAAAGGACCTGTTCCGATAAAAAAGATATATGATATAGATGGCGCAAGGGTCGTTTTTGAAAACGGATGGGGTCTTGTTCGGTCAAGCAATACACAACCGGTGATTGTAATGCGTTTCGAGGCGGAAGATGAGAAATCACTGAATATATACAGATCATTCCTTGAAGGAGAACTGGAAAAAGCAATTGCAGAGACAGGAGGTTCCTTATGAAGGCTCTTATTCTTGCGGGTGGTTCAGGGACAAGGCTGTGGCCCCTCAGCAGGAAAAATTATCCCAAACAATTCCTGAAGCTTAACAGCGGCAGTTCTCTTCTCCAGCAGACCGTGGAAAGACTTTTAAAAGTTTTTTTTGCCGGCGATATCGTTGTGATGACGAACAAAGAATATAAATTTCATGTCTTGTCCGACCTGAATTCTCTGTCCGTTAATGGCCAGCCTTTTCATAATATAATCCTTGAGCCCGTCGGCAGAAACACAGCCCCGGCAATAGCCCTCGGCATAAAATACTGTATGGAAGAGCTTGGCTGCACGGAAGACGAGGTAATCTTCGTTTCTCCAGCGGACCACATCATTAAACCGCCCGAGAGGTTTATTGAATATATTAAACGCTCGGAAAAAATAGCCGTGAACAATTACATCGTGACATTCGGCATAAAACCGACAAGGCCCGAGACCGGCTACGGATATATCAAGGCCGGTAAAGAGTTAATAACAGGCAATAAGCGTAATGATACGGGAGAATACTTCAGAGTGGAGAAGTTTACTGAAAAACCCGATCTTGAAACTGCAAAAAAATATTTTGATGAGGGCAATTATTATTGGAATTCCGGTATGTTTGCCTTTACTATAGGCGCTATGATAGAAGAATTTGGAAGATACATGCCCGAAATAAGAGAGATGCTCAAAATGAGTCTCGATGATCTGAGGTCAAAGTTTGACGAGATGCCGAACATTTCCATAGACTACGCTGTTGCCGAAAGATCGGACAGGATTGTGATCCTCCCCCTTGATCTGTACTGGAATGACATAGGCTCATGGGACTCGCTCTACGATGTGGCGGATAAGGATGAAATGGGAAATGTCAAAATGGGCGACATTATTGCCATAGATACAAAAGATACGCTTGTCATGAGCAATAAAAGACTTGTCTCCACCATCGGCTTAGAGGACTGTCTGATCGTTGATACGGATGACGCTGTGTTGATTGCGAAGAAGGGTGAAACACAAAAGGTAAGGGAAATAGTGAATAAGTTGACGGAAAAGAACAGGAAAGAGGCTTCGGAACACTTAACCACATTCCGTCCCTGGGGCAGTTATACGATTCTTGAAGAGGGCGCACGGTATAAAATCAAAAGGATAGTTGTAAACTCCGGGGAGAAGCTTAGCCTCCAGATGCACTACCATAGGTCCGAACATTGGGTGGTCGTCAGGGGAGCTGCAAAGGTGACAATAGGTGATAAAGAAGTATTTATTCACGAGAATGAATCGGCTTATGTTCCAAAATCAACCATGCACAGGCTTGAAAACCCCGGCAAGGTCCCTCTCGAAATGATCGAAGTGCAGAACGGAGAGTATGTAGGTGAAGATGACATTGTGAGGGTAGATGACGTATACGGGAGGAACATCATATGAAGCGTGCTTTAATTACCGGTATCACAGGTCAGGACGGTTCTTATCTCGCGGAACTGCTCGTATCAAAACATTATGAGGTGCATGGGCTGATCCGGAGGTCGAGCGCTTTTAATACGGGCAGGATAGACCACATTTATACGGACCCGCATGTTCCGGGAACGCGGTTGTTTCTGCACTATGGCGATCTTTCCGATGCCGGGCAGCTCTCAAACCTCATATACAATATCAGGCCCGATGAGATTTACCATCTCGGTGCCCAGAGCCATGTAAAGGTCAGTTTCGACATGCCGGAATATACAGGAGATATAACGGGCCTCGGTACGACAAGACTGCTGGATGCTATCAGAAGAAGCGGGATAAAGGCGAGGTTTTACCAGGCTTCTTCGTCCGAGATGTTCGGCGCATCTTCGCCGCCCCAGAACGAAAAGACGCTGTTTTATCCCCGCAGCCCTTATTCTGCGGCGAAGGTATATGCCTACTGGATGACGGTAAATTACCGGGAAGGTTATAATTTGTTCGCATGCAACGGCATCCTCTTTAACCATGAGTCACCGCGTCGCGGTGAGACTTTTGTAACGAGAAAAGTCACACGCGCACTTGCGAATATGCTTGCGGGAAAACAGAGAAAAATTTATCTCGGCAATATCGATTCCAAGAGAGACTGGGGGTTTGCGCCCGAATATGTCGAGATGATGTGGCTTATGCTCCAACAGGATAAACCGGAAGATTATGTCGTCGGCACAGGTGAAAGCCATTCGGTAAAGGAATTCCTGGAGGAAGCTTTCAACTATGTGGGCGTAGAGATTGAATGGAAAGGCAAAGGTGTCGAAAGGAAGGGGATCATCAGATCTTTAAAATCACCCCTGGATTCCAATATGCATGTCGGTGACACGGTTGTCGAGATCGACCCGAAGTATTTTCGGCCCACGGACGTAGACTTTCTGCAGGCGGATATATCAAAGGCAAGACAGACACTCGGATGGGAGCCGAGGACCACATTTGATGAGCTGGTAAAGATAATGGTCGATTATGATATGAAATTAATTCACCTTAGCCCTGTCGGCGAAGGCATAAGGATCTGCGAGAAAAAAGGCTTCACTTACACTAAACACGATTTTGCAAAATACGAGAAAATAAGAGAAAGGTGTTAGCAGATGTTGAATGTTGGATGTTGAGTGCTGAATGATGAGAAATATCCATCATCCAACAGCCAGCATTTGACATTTAACATTCAATTCAAAATGAACAAGGATTCAAGGATATATATCGCCGGCCACAATGGTCTTGTGGGGTCGGCCATCCTGAGGAAACTAAGGGAAAAGAATTTTTACGATCTTGTTACAAGAAGATCCGGCGAGCTTGATCTGAGAAGGCAGGAGGACACGGAGAAATTCTTCGAAAAGGAAAGGCCCGATTATATTTTTCTGGCAGCGGCGAAGGTAGGCGGAATACTTGCGAATGATACTTATAAGGCCGATTTTATTTATGACAACATCATGATAGCCGCCAATGTAATACACTCCGCATACAGATACGGAGCCAAAAAACTTCTTAATCTCGGGTCATCCTGTATCTACCCGAAATTTGCACCTCAGCCCATGAAAGAAGAATATTTACTCACCGGCCTGCTCGAACCCACCAATGAACCGTATGCCGTAGCAAAAATAGCCGCCATAAAACTCTGCAGATATTATAATGAGCAGTACGGCACCGATTTTATATCCGTAATGCCTACAAACACATACGGCCCGCAAGACAACTACAACCTGGAGACAGCGCATGTGCTGCCCGCGTTGATAAGGAAGTTCCATCTCGCCAAACTCTTGCGGGATAAAAAATATGATGAAGTGATGAGAGATGTCCAAAGATTTTCTCTCGGCTTCAACCTGAACTTTTACACGGACCTTGAAAAAATAGGAATTTCCGCCGATTATGTGAAGCTCTGGGGCACGGGAAAACCTTATAGGGAATTTATTTATGTTGATGACCTCGCGGACGCATGCCTGTTCCTTATGGAGAATTACGACGACAGCGGGATTGTTAATATCGGAGTGGGTGAAGATTTAACAATCGGGGAACTCGCTAATCTCTCCAAAGAAGCTGTAGGGTTTAAAGGCGAAATAATGTGGGATTCCTCAAAACCCGACGGAACCCCGAGAAAGCTCCTTGACGTCTCGAAAATTAAATCCCTTGGATGGCAGCCGAAGACCAGCCTGGAAGAAGGGATAAGAAAGACCTATGAATGGTACGTTTCTTCCGCTTAACTCCCGGCGTATCTTATTGATTCTGTTCAGAGGGTTTCGATTTGTTCGACACCATAGGAATAATTTCAAACTTCTCAATGACAACGACAAAATGAATGAAGATCTTACCCGAAAATGGAATCAATGGTCGGTTTCAAGAATATCGCCATTTACGATTTTCAAGGCCATTGATAAAGATATTTTAAAATCAATACTCTCTACCAACCTCAAGGATCTGGAGGAGTTTTGTACAACCGTGCTGCTTCACTTCAAGATCGCAGCAGCATAAGCTCTGCCTGATTATTTTAATTTTTTGAAAAAGATCTTAATAATATTTGGAACTCGTCCTGAAGCCATAAAAATAGCCCCGGTAGTGAAAGAGCTTCAGAAACATTCTGCTGCATTTAAGCCGGTAGTCTGTGTAACAGCACAACATAGAGAGATGCTGGATCAAGTTTTGAATCTTTTTAACATTGTTCCGGATTTTGATCTGAATATGATGCGGGAAAATCAGATTTTAAGTGGCCTTACCGGACGCGCCTTAATTGCCATTGACGGAGTTTTATCTGAAGTTGAACCTGATATGGTGCTGGTTCAGGGTGATACCACCACAACAATGATATCAAGCATAGCTGCTTTTTACCATAAGATACGCGTAGGGCATATAGAGGCAGGTTTAAGAACAAAAAATAAATATTCCCCTTTCCCTGAAGAGGTAAATAGATGCATAACATCAGTTATTGCTGATTTACACTTTGCGCCGACAGAAAGAGCGCGTCGCTCTCTGTTGTCGGAAAATATTCCCGAAAATGCTGTTTTTGTGACCGGTAATACAGTCATTGATGCCCTACTATGGGCAAGGGAAGAGATGCGGCATAATCCTCCAGATATTCCCGATATGGTAAAGGATGCGGTAAAAAACAGAAAAATGATTCTTGTTACCGGGCATAGGAGGGAGAGTTTTGGAGAAGGTTTTGAGCATATATGCCTCGCCCTTAAAGAACTGATTTCCAAACATGAAGATATCTGTATTGTTTACCCAGTGCATTTAAATCCGAATGTGAAAGAGCCGGTCTATCGAATTTTGGGCAATTCGGACAGGATATATTTAATAGGACCCTTACCTTATCCCCCTTTTGTTTGGCTGATGGACAATGCCTATTTAATTCTAACGGACTCAGGAGGAATACAGGAAGAAGCCCCTTCACTTGGAAAGCCGGTTTTAGTAATGCGAACGGTTACTGAGAGGCCGGAGGGCATCGAAGCCGGCTGTGTGGCTTTGGTGGGTGTGGAGAGCGGAAAAATAGTAGAAGGTGTTTCTAATCTTTTATCCGACAAGAATCTGTACAACAAGATGGCCCAGGCCGGGAATCCTTACGGCGATGGAAAAGCGGCGGAGAGGATTGTTGAAGTTTTACTGAAGACATGTCATTGATGCTTTCTTATATTTTAAATAAATCGCCCTGGGTAAATCGTTTTAAAGAAAAACTGGCTGAATCCACTATTGCCTACCGGCTAGCCAGAGGAGCTTTCTGGTCTTTGATCGGGGGTGTCGGTTCACGGGTGCTGACTTTGATTTCATCAATTGTGGTAGCGCGTCTCCTTGGCAAGGAAGGCTATGGGGAAGTGGGAATGGTGCAGAGTACTATCGGATTATTCGGTGTGTTTGCGGGTTTTGGACTTGGATCAACTGCTACAAAATATATTGCAGAATATCGAGTAAAAGACCCTGAAAAGGCAGGAAGGATATTGAATCTTACGCTGGTAATTTCACTGATCAGCGGCGGCATCATGGCTATCGCATGTTTGGTTATGTCTCCGTGGTTGGCAGAAAAGACCCTGAATAGGCCTGATCTTGCATCTGTACTTGCAGCAAGTTCCTTGCTTCTGTTTGTCTCTACATTAGGCGGCGTCCAGTCTGCGGCTCTTTCAGGCTTTGAATCATTCAGGGCGATTGCAAGGATAACCATCTTGCAGGGGGCGGCATCTCCGATTGTTGCCATTCCGTGTGTCTGGTTCTACGGTGTACAAGGTGCTATAGCTTCTTTCACAATTAACGCGGCCATCGGTTTGATATTATGCACAATTGCGCTGAGATCGGAATGCAAGAACTTCCGCGTAACCAAAAAATTTGATCGTTCATTCTGGAGTGAACGGTTTGCATTATGGAAATTTGCATTGCCTTCAATGTTCTCTGCCTTAATGGTGGTACCGACTATATGGATAACAAATACGATCCTTGTCAACCAGCATGGCGGTTATGGTGAATTAGGACTCTTTAACGTGGCGAATCAGTGGCGGATGCTGATTATTTTCCTTCCTGGTCTGCTCACATCAGCGATGCTACCTGTTTTATCGGAAACATACGGGCGGGAGGATAAAACCGATTTTATTCATACTGTCACACTAAATTTAAAGGTCACGTGGATCGTGGCACTTCCGTTAACTGTATTAGCAATTACATTAAACAAACCCTTAGCAATGCTATTTGGCAAACAATTCATTGGTGCTGAAAAGATGATTTCTTTTTTGATGATTGCCTGTTTCTTAAGTATTGTCAATGGAGCAGTCGGAAGCGCCTTGGCAGGGTCGGGGCGCATGTGGACAGGAACGACCATGAATGTGGGATGGTCGATTGTAATGATAGTCTCTTCTGTTCTGCTTATCCCCGGTCATGGCGGACTGGGCCTGGCCGCTGCGTATTTTATTGCATACTTGCTCCATACGATCTGGGTAATGGTGTATGTAGAAACTAAACTCGCGCCGTCGACGGTGTTCGGACAATGGAAATTAGTACTCTTCTCTATAGTTATTCTCCTTGCGAGTGTGCGAGCGGGGTCTCTTGAAAACGGTCCATACTTGTTTGAAGTTCTGATCGTTTCTGCCTCGCTGGCGCCGCTTGTCGGATTTTTCAGAAATTGCGTATTCCAGCGAGCCTGATTCATTTCGGACTATGAATAAATGGCTGCCCGATGAGCTTGAGATTACAGAGTGCGATTTTTGCGGCTCAGATAAAATAGCTCGGAACTTTACGAGGGCCGACGGAATGCGCGTGGTGGAATGCGCTGTTTGCGGCCTGGCATATCTCAATCCGCGCCCACGTGCGGACCTGGTACCCGATCTTTACAGAGATGATTATTTCACCGGCGTGTCAGCTCAAAGAGGCGAGGGTGGGTTAAAAGCCAATCTCGATATATCGGCATCGGGACAGAGTGAGGAAGTCGGGTCCAGCTCCCGTGCAATCGAAATAATCATTGAGAGATCGGGAGGACTTCCGGACAAGGACATTCTCGAGATTGGATGCGCAACGGGTGATCTTCTTTCTGAAATGAAGAAGGCGGGCGGACGAACAAAGGGGCTCGAAATCTCCGGGTTTGCATCGGATATCGCACGAAAACGTGGGCTCGATATTTTTACTGGAACGGTTGAAGGTTATATCGCCGGTCCTCATGAGCAGTTTGATGTTGTAGCGGCATTTGAGGTGATAGAACATGTTCTAAGCCCCGTCCGGTTTCTGAAAAGTTGCTCTGATCTTATAAGACCCGGGGGACTATTAATATTAAGCACCCCGAATTATGGTTGTGCGAGGAGATACAAGGCAAAGTGGACAGGGTTTAACAGCAGTTATGAGCATCTTTACTTCTTTTCGAAAGAAAGTATTGAGAAAATGGTTGAGAGATTCAATATGCGGGTGACTTATTGGGAGACCTCCAAGCATCCCGGCAGAATGCCTCTTAACAGAGAAAAGATCCGCAGAATCATACACAGAATATATTATTTGCGGTCTCTCGCAAAGCAATTCGGATTGGCAGAGTCGATCAAGATATTTGCTGGAACTTTTGGGACAATTTTTTATCCCTACGGCACAGGGCATACCCTGACACTTGTGATAGAGAAGACGGTATAGGAGAGGCGCAAGAAATGTCTGTCTTACAAAAGATACAAGAAAACGACGTATACTTTCTGTCGGCTGTGTTTCTGCTGACGTTTCTCTACCAAACCTTGTGGGTTTTTCAAGGCATAGACCTTGGAGATGCCGGTTACCATCTGACCAACCAACAGGAAATAGCTTACTACAGTAGTGTACGTGGTAGTTCTGCACTGACATTCTTGACGGATTATTTCGGAAGCAAGTGGCTTTTGCTCATAGGAAGACCGAACTTGCTTATGGTCAGGATCGGCGGGGCTTTGTTGAATAGTATCCATGCCGCGATTGCTTTTTTGTTTCTTTCACAATTCTTTCCACGCAAAAGAGTATTTGCTCCGGTGATGATTACAGCAGTTTTCATTAATCCTGGCACGAACAGCATGATACATTACTACACGCTCCCCCCCATAATGTTGAGCGGCATTGTTTATCTGGTCTATCTGGTGCTGAAATGGCAGGACTCGGCCCACCGGTTATGGGGGGCAAGTTTTTTCTTGGGGATGATGATGTGTCCGCTCGCCCTTGCGAGGTTCCCGCTTCTTGTCATGCCGTTGCTTGTTCTACCGGTCTTTATTTATGCAAAGTGCGCATTCGGGTGGGAAAATGTCAAATGTCTTAAAGCTGCCTCGTGCTTCTTGATCGGTGTGTTGTTAGGTTATCTGGCCTGTTTTTGGGGTCTAAGGCAAACTGATTACCTTGGCGGTTATAGCGAGAGTCTGAGGATGTTCTTCGGCATGTCCGCTGATAAAGCCATATTTTCCATGGCGGATGCCCTGAAGCTGCCTGCCCTTTACTTGGAGCGCGTCATCAAGAGTTCTGTGATCGCATTCTTGTGGATGTTCGTTCTGTTTGCCGCTGGCAGCAGACTGAGAAATCACAAAAAGTGGGTGAGCTTTGTTGTGGTGGCTGCGATCGGTTTGATGGTTCTTTTTGTGAAGACAAAGACCGCATTGTCCGCCGAGTTCAGATTTAAAGAAGTCTTGACGATAGCAGTGGCGGCGTTTCTCATAATAAGGATTAAGAAGTTGACAGACAGCAGGCCGGTTTATGCCGGTGTTTTGCTCTCAGCCGTGGTCTGCGCACTTGCGGTCTCTATAGGGTCAAATATAGGGTTTTCGACAGCCACGAATGGGATGTGGCTTTCTTTGCCGCTATTTCTGCTTGAATTGCAGGAGCAAAGCAACCTGGGCGAATCTACAGTATTAGCACAAATTGTGACACTGCACAGGCCAATTTTAGTATCGATCGGCATAATAGGTATCATAATACCTCTGTCAAATCTTGCTTATACAAATACCAATAGGCACAACGCATATGGCTTGCCGTCCGACCCCGCAAAGATGACGTATGAATTCAAAGACAGTGCATTGAGAGGGATCTTTGTGGAGAAAGAAGTTGGCGAGCAGATCGATGAGATGTTGACATTCTTACGGCTCAAAGTGAAGAAAGGCGAGACGATAATATGTCTCAACAATATCGGCCTTTTTCATTACTTGACACAGACAAGGCCGTTGTATGAACGTACTCTGCTCGGAAGCGTTGATAACGTCGATAGAGGGTCTCTTGAGAAAATCTACCTGAATGGTCTTCGCAGCGGCAAAGACGTCAAGGTGTTTGTCTTCAACAAAATCGCGTCGGATAAGGACCTGAGAACCGCGGAGTATTTGAAAAACAGGTATGAGAAAGAACAGGGTTTTTCGGCTTGCTTTGAAAACAAGTACTTTGAAATTCTTGTCAAAGGAAACGGTGCTCGCAGTTAGGGAAGAACACTTTTCAAAGGGTGGTAAGTGGGGCCATGAGACAATATAGAATATTAATGTTCTCCCCTCTTTTTGCGCCTTTTGGGAATCCGGAAGCAATAGTCAATAGTAAACTCGCACTTGCTTTCCTTGATGCGGGCTGGAAGATTGACATAATTACCAGGCGCCTGGACGCTGCATCCGATTATGATTACGGATCAGAGTGGAGTGAACCATGGACGCGCCTGAAGAATATTGTGCACAGGCCAGCGTACGAATTGGGAGGGAGAGCGCGCCGGTTGATGGAGGCGTTGCGTGACGGTATTCGCGTGAGGCATCTGATGATCGGATGCAGATGGGCAGCCCATGCCCTTGATCTGGCCTTTCGTCTCCATAAACAAAATCAATACGAGGTTATTCTGTCGCGTTCTCTTCCAGATTTCGGGCATTTGCCCGCACTTGTTTTCTCCGAGAAAACCGGACTGCCGTGGCTGGCGAACTGGAATGACGCGTCCGGCGCCAAGAACCCGCCTCCTGCCGGGGAAGGGGTGGGTGCGCATATAGGGTTTTCCCACGAGCGGTTTCTCCATGACGTTGCAAGAAAAGCCTGTTGGCACACTTTTCCTTCAGACAGGATGAGACATCATATCTGCAAATATCTTGCGAATGGAACGGCGGAGAAGAGCAGTACGATCTCGCATATTGCGATGGAGATGTCCGCAAAAAGAATCCGGAGAAACAGGAATGAGATATTTACTCTTTGTTACGCCGGGAATCTTTATGCGGGCAGGAACCCCGAAGTTTTTTTCGACGGTTTGAGGGAATTCCTGAGAAGGAGGAGGTTGGAAACCCGGTGCAGGGTAATCATAGTCGGGATAGAAAATATAGGACTGAGAGAGTTAGTGAATAAGTTCGGGTTGGCATCTTACGTTCGTTTTGCGGGCCCTCTGAGTTATAGGGACACCTTGAATTGTTGTATGGAAAGTGACGTGCTGCTGGTGCTGGAAGCGCCATATGCGGAAGGAATATACCTCCCTTCAAAATTTGTGGACTATGTTCAAATCGGTCGCCCCATTTTGGCTGTTTCTCCTGTGACAGGCACGTTGAGAGATCTGCTATCCGAGCACGGAGGCGGAATTGCGGCGGACTGCACTTCTTCGAAAGAAGTCGAGCGCGCTCTGAACGAGTTATATAACCATTGGGAAAATAACAGTCTGGACGAGGTGTACGGTTCAGACCGCTTGTATCATTTTTTTGCGCCTGAAAAAGTCATTTCTTCCTATGAAGAAATATTTGAGAAAGTCGGGTTATGCAGATGTTGAAGCGTCGGATTCAGTGACAGAGAATGCGCTTTTCGATCGTAATCCCCGCGCATAACGGGGAAAAGTATCTCCGGCAGTCGATAGAATCCGCCTTGGCACAGGAAAGGAAGGCTGATGAAATTATTGTTGTCGATGACGCATCCGAGGATGAAACGGCGTCGATTGCAAAAGCGTACACTGAAAGTGGAACTCTTAAGTATTTCCATAACGCGGTTTCAACGGGTTTTGTCGACGCATGGAATCGTGCAATTCAGAGAACTTCGGGCGAATATGTATCAATTCTTCATCAGGATGATATGCTCCATCCGGAATACTTGCGGCACATTGAGAGGGCATTGAAACTGTTCCCCCGGGCCGAGCATTTATATACCGGATGTAATTATGTTGATGAGGCGGGAAATATCATAAAAACGACTGCTGGACCGCACTCGCTTGAACCTGTGTTATATTCCGGAGAACGTTATGCACATGAATACCTGAACGGCGCTGTCAATAACAGACATATACACAGATGTCCGGGCGTGACAACCAGCCGAAGGATTCTTTTGGATGAGTGTACATACCGCAAAGAAGCAGGGCACATTGCGGACGATGATTTTTTCTTGCGGGTGGGGGCATTTACGGATGTGGTTGGAATCTCGCGACCGCTGGCCGACTTCAGGCATCATGCTTTGTCCGCAACCAGTACCGCTGATTCGTTGAACGTGACTCTTGCACGAGATTATGTTTTTCAATCTCGTTATTACAGGGACCATGGCGCTCTCCTTAGTCCTGAAGATATACACAAGATTGACGTCCACGCGGTCAGGTTTATCAACCGGCTTCTATTTCAGGCGTTGCTTCTTGAGAGACAGGACTGGTTGCTCGATGCAGTGAATCTCAGAAAAGAATTTGATGAAATGAAGCCTTCTTTTATGAAACAATATCTGCCGTTATGGGCGAGGGCGATGTGGTATGGGCTGAGTCATTTCGACGACAAGAACAGAGTAGTCAGTTCCTACGTGATAGCCTTGGATACCGTAGTAAAACTTCGTGACTCATTCCGGTCGCTCATTTCCAAGAGATGAAAACAGATTTTCGCGGAAGAAAAGTGCTCATAGCGATGCCTGTACTGTTGACGGGCGGGACGGAAATACAGACTCTAAACCTTGTCAGGACGCTTCTGGAAGGTGATTACAGAGTAACAGTATGCTGCTATTATGAGTTTGATGATCTCGTTGTAAACCGATTTCGAGAGTCGGGAGCGGAGGTTGTCCTCATGAGGCTGCAACGCTCTCAAGGGTTGTTGCATTTCGCCAGGAAACTGATAAAACTCTATAAACGTTCAAAACCCGATATTATCCATGTGCAGTATCTTGCGCCGGGGTTGGTTCCCATAATTGCTGCCAGGATGGCTAATATTTCAACCATTTTCGCAACGGTTCACATTGCCGGAGCTATTGCGTACGGACGTAAGGCCAAATTGCTGTTGCACACCGCTGCCAGGCTTTGCAGCGCTTTTTTTTGCGTTTCATCGGGGACGGAAGAGTTTTGGTTTGGTAGCAGCCGGATATTTGATCCCGAATGCCCTGCTTTGACTCGAAAACACTTTACCATCTATAACGCGGTTGACGGAGAAGGAATTGTCTTAAACATCAGGAAGTCTGATGGGCATGCATTGAGGTCTTCTCTTGCTATTGGTGATGGTCCGATCATAGGAATTGTCG
Source organism: Thermodesulfovibrionales bacterium (assembly GCA_963716185.1). Lineage (GTDB taxonomy): Bacteria > Nitrospirota > Thermodesulfovibrionia > Thermodesulfovibrionales > SM23-35 > CAVZMO01. Next base: position 220,004 of record OY970295.1, on the reverse strand, counting down.
GACGGCTGGCGTTTCAGAAAGGTCATGCAATTCTGCTGGACGCAATGGCGGACATTGTAAGAAAGTTTCCCGATGTTGTTCTCGTGATTATCGGGGACGGGCCTGATCGGGACAAACTCGAAATGCAGGCAAAGCAAACAGGCATAGAAGACAGCATTCGCTGGCTTGGATCACAACCTCAGGAAATAGTCTTTGAATACTACGGAATAATGCACGTGTTAGCCATGCCGTCTCTCTATGAAGGATTTGGACTGACTGCTGCCGAGGCAATGGCTGCCCGGTTGCCGGTTGTGGGGACAAGAATTGATGGTCTGTCGGAAATCATCGAAGACGGTGTCACGGGCTATCTCGTCCCGGCTAATGACAGCAAGAAATTGTCGGAAGCTTTAATAAATTTGCTTACAGATCCGAAGAAGGCCAGGAAGATGGGCGAGAGCGGGTTTAAGAGAGTAAAAGAGCTTTTCCCCTTTGAACGATTCAAAAGATCTACGTTGGCAGCGTATGATACATTCCGGAATGTTTCCTAAGAAACCGCGTATTTTAATGTTTGCTCCTTTTTGCTATCCCCCCGCAAGTGCTGAGGCAATCGTCACCTCAAAATTGTTGTTGGTCTTTCTGGATGCGAGATGGGAAATTGACGTGATTACCCAGACAGGCGTAGGACAATCCTATCCGCATGATCCTGAAGGCATTTGGAAATCGTTGAATAGAATAGTGACGCCTATAGATGTCGGCGCCGGATTACAATTTTTGGAAAGTGTTCCCGGTTCGGCTTTCAAAAAAACGTTGAGCAAGGCCCGGTCACTTATGTGGGTTGCCAAGGCTGTTTTGTCTGCCCGGCGTCTTTCCGCCAAGAAGGGGTATGATTTCATTCTGTCCCGCGTGTCACCTCAATATGGACATATGCCGGCATTAGTTGTGTCCGGCGAACTGAAAATCCCGTGGGTTGCCAACTGGAGTGACCCAATGCCGCCGCGAAAGAGTCCGCCGCCCTACGGAGAGGGTCCGTCTGCTAAAACGCCATCGATACTTCGAAAATATATGGAGGCCGTAGCCAGAAACGCTGCTTGGCACACCTTTCCCTCCGAACGGCTGAGGAAATATATCTGCTACTATTTGCCGCAATGCATGAATAAAAGTTCTGTTATGCCTCATCCAGCTTTAGCAGTATTGCGTGGAAGTGTCGCACAGAACACAAAGGAATTCTCACTTTGCCATGTGGGCGCACTTGGTCTGCGCAAGCCCGATACCTTTCTCGAAGGCGTAAGTAGATTCGTGAGAAAATCGGGAACCGATGTTCCCTTTTCGGTAAGATTTGTCGGCGGGGAATCCAAAAGAGCAAGAGAACTTGTGACGAAGCTAGGTCTGGAAGATAAGGTCATAATTGAGGAAGCAAGAAACTACGAAGAGACGCAGAAAGCCGCGGAGAACTCAACGGTCCTTGTCGTCATAGAAGCCCAATGTGAAGAGGGGATATTTTTCCCTTCGAAGTTTGTCGATTTTGTTCAGACAGGCCGGCCGATATTGGCGGTTTCCCCAGCGAAAGGGACTCTGCACGATATTATCTCAAAACATGGCGGCGGTATTGCGGTTGATGTATTATCTGCGAACGCTGTTGAAAGCGCAATTGAGCGTTTTTTTGCGGCGTGGAAAGCCGGAACGCTCAGTGAAGAATATGGTTCGGCCAAGCTGTTTCAGTTGTTCAGTGAAGAACAAATAATCAGTCAATATGCGGAGATATTTAGTCGCATAAATAAGGAAAGCTGCCCGGCGGTAAAAGGGGAATGATGGACTATCAGGGATACTTGCGTGATAAATAATACGGCAAACGAAAAAGGACCGAAGCGCGCGAAACTACCCTTTATCGTATGGATCACCGTTATATTTACCTTTGTCGCTTGCATTGGGGGGAAAGGAGTTCTTGGGTACCAGATAGCAGGGTTAGGCTGGTTTGTCCCGTTAGTTGCGTCACTTTTGGTGCTCGCCCTAAAACCCATGGGAATAAAATTTCCTGTATATATTTGGTTGCCCTGGATTTGCATCGTGATAATCTACGCGGTTGTGGCAGATGCTCCAAATGCGTTTCAGAGAAGTGTCATGCTGCTTTGTCCGCTTGTTGTGGGAATGGCTGTCTCCAGATTCACTGTCATGGAAGAAGAGTTGAAGCTGTTCAGAAAATTGTATCAAATCTTGGCAGTAGCTCTCTGTATACTGGTGGGACTGAAATCAGGCCTTCTTATTACCGGGACGCTTCCCAGAGTGACCGGCCTAGCAGCGGAAGTTATGGCCACGACTCTTTTATCCTGCCTCTTTGCAGCGAGATACGGTTTCGGGGAAAAGAGGGCGTTAACCTGGTGGAGTGCGTTGGTTTCGATTCCCTTTATTGCGCTCACAAGAATGGGAATCATAGCAGCCGGTCTCACTTTACCGCTGACCCTCACTCCTCTGAAAACCGCCAGACGGCTTCTTATTATTGTGCTGCTCTGCATCATTGAAGTCGCTATTTTTTATATGCCGCGCACTCAGGAGAAAATGTTCTATTCAGGACGTGGAACGTTATCCGAATTGAGACTGGATAATCCTGATTTCGCAACACACGGGAGATCGTACATATGGGAGATGATGAAACCCCATATAGAGAATGAGCCGATACTCGGCCACGGCGCGAATAGCTCTGAAGTCTTTGTGTCTGTTTTAACGGGGGGGCTTGCACATCCTCACAATGATTGGCTGAGACTCCTGTTCGACTACGGCTGCCTGGGGACCTTCATTTTTGCATTATGTCTTTCACTGCAATTTGTTCATATCTTGAAACATAGCAAGAAAACCGTTGGGGAAACACGGCTCCTGTTTTACGCCGGTGCGTCGTCCTTTCTTGCATTTGTTCTGTTTATGTTCACCGATAATATTATTCTATATGCCGCCTTCTTCGGCAATCTGCAATTTACGATCCTGGGCCTGGCCTACGGCGCATATGCGGGTGCGCAAAAAGAGAATGGCGGAGATATAGTTCCAAAGAAGAGGATTAGATACAAAATAAAGTGGTGATTATCGATAAATGAATAAGAGAGTTGTTGATCCGGGCAACAAGCAAGATACGAGACTAAGGATATCTATTATTGAAGGGTGTGATTATGAATCCTTTCCGACAGGCGGCGTCTTGCCTTTCCTTCAAAACAGTCTGAGATACCGTCCCCGCGCTGAATTAATAAACCTCGTAGGCTTGACTACTAGAACGGAAGAAGAAATAGGCAAATGGCAAGAAAGGAAAGTCGGTGAAGACATCTATCCCTTCATGCCTGTTGCTTTTTGTTCAAGACACACCAGCGAACATCCGTCATTAGTGCCGAATCGAGCCAAAATGCTTTTTGGGCTCATGCTCCATATGTACAAGATTATCCGGGTGTCGGACATCATATATGTGCACTCTCCGGAACTCGCATTGCCTTTCATTTGTTTCGGGCGGAACAGGGAGTTAGTAATTCACCTCCACGGTATTCCTGATTATGCTGCAATAAACTCAAGATATCCATGGATCAGAAATGGTTTAATTGCATATCTTTATTCATGTACTGTCAGAGCTGTCCTACGAAGAGCGGATAAGCTCATATGGGTAAGTCAGGACGGCTTGAATGGGACAAGGCGCCGGCGCGGAATACCGGAGAAATCTGTTGTGATCCCTACGTCTGTCGATCTGGAATTGTTTAAGCCAATGGACAACGCGAATCTGAAGATTAAGTACAATCTGCGGACGGACATGAAATTTGTCGGGTTCTTGGGCCGTCTTAATAATTCAAAGCATCCACAGCTGTTATTGAATGCCTTCAAATACATGACTAATGTTCGAAATGATGTCGGTATAGTATACATCGGGGATGGAGAATTAAGGCATGATCTTCAAAGCGAAGTAAGACGTTTGGGGCTGACGAAGCGGGTACTTTTCCTGGGAAAGATCGCTCACGATCTGATTGCAGAGTGCATAAATCTTGTTGATGTGGGCTGCTTTCCATCGAAAACGGGGGAAGGATTTCCGCTGGCTGTGCTGGAATTTCTTGCATGTGGTATCCCTGTGGTCGCCTCGGAAATAGCCGACTTGGCGGATGTAATAAAGAATGGTCAAACGGGATATCTGGTTAAAACAGATAATGCAGAAGCTTTGGCAAAATATCTTGACTCTGCCTTACGAAACGCAGGCGCGATGAGAGGCACCTGTCGTGAAGTGGCAAGAGAATATTCTGCCGATAAAATCAGTAAATTGCTGTTCACCGAGATAGGGCGCTCTAATTTGTGATGAAAATACTGTTGTGCCACAATTATTATTGTTCAGCTTCTCCCTCCGGTGAAGACACTGTTTTCAGGAGTGAGGTTGAACTCTTAAGAAGAAACGGTGTGGATGTCATAACCTACGAGAAGCACAATGACGAGGTTGTGACAGGCTCTGATAGGATGGCAGCTGCTTCTGCAATGCGTTGGTCAAGAAAGACCCATGCGGAATTAAAGGATTTGCTCTCCCGGGAAAAACCGGACTTGGCTCATTTCCACAACATATGGTATTTAATTACACCATCTGCATATTATGTTTCCAAAGATGCGGGAGTGCCTGTTGTCCAGACACTGCATAATTTTCGGATGTTCTGCGCCAACGGTCTTTTGCTGAGAGGCGGAAATATCTGCGAAGAGTGTGTGGGAAAACTTCCGTGGAGAGGTATAAAATACGGGTGCTACAACAATTCCAGACTCTATTCGATTCCAGTAGCGGTCGCGGAAAGCGTTCATAGTATTGCAAGAACCTGGAGAGACGGGATCGCTGCTTTTATAGCGTTGACTGAATTCGGAAAGAAGAAGTTCATAGAATGTGGTCTTCCCGGGGATAAGATATTTGTAAAGCCGAACTTTTTGTCGGATCCCCCGACTCCTGGTTTTACACATGATGGCTATGGCATATTTCTCGGAAGGCTGTCTCACGAAAAGGGCGTATCAACGCTGATACGGGCGGCAAGAAGTTTCAAAGACTTAGGACTACCGCTGAAGGTCAAAATAGTGGGCGATGGACCGTTAAGGAAAGAGCTTGAGGATAGTGTGAAATCTGGAAGTACTAACAATATTGAATTTACCGGCAGAAGGAATTTTAGTGAATGCATGGCATTGCTGAAGGATGCCCGATTCATGGTGATTGCATCGATATGTTATGAAAATTTTCCGATGACGATAAGAGAAGCTTATGCCTGCGGCAAGCCTGTGGTTGCGTCGAGGCTTGGCGCGATGGCTGAACTGGTCGAAGACGGGAAAACGGGCCTTCTCTTTGAACCGGGCAATCCCTCAGACCTTGCAAAAAAAATTAAGTGGATGGTAGAAAATGAAGAGGCTTGTATCGAGATGGGAAGGAATGCGCGAAAAGTGTTTGAGGAAAAGTATACTGCGGAGAAGAATTTTGAAATACTGATGAAGATATATGAAAAAGTCTTAAGCCGAAGATGAAGAGTAAGCGAATATTCAAATAAGGGACATAATATTTAGATGCTTAGAGCAAGGTGCACATTCTGACGGCTGATCTTTATGCAAGAACCTGTTAATCTCCAGGATGTAAAAATATTGCCGGTCGATATGGAACAGGCACTTCAAAAAGTAATAGCGCATATCCCGCAAAAGAAAGGGGATTATTTCTGCTTTACCAATATTCATGTTCTTATGGAATGCCGTAAAAATGATGAGTTAAAAGGCGTGTTGAATAAATCGGCCGGTAATTTCCCCGATGGGATGGGCGTAGCAAGGGCATTGAAGATGCTCGGCAATTGCTTTGAGGGCAGAGTGCGCGGAGCTGATTTTATGCTCAAATTATGCGAATACGCATCTAAGAATTGCCCGAAATTGTTCTTTTATGGAAATACGGATGAAACTCTTTCTCTCCTGTCGGAAAAGCTGAAGAGCTTATATCCGGGGCTCGACATTGTCGGCGCTGTCTCTCCTCCATTCAGAGATCTGACAAGAGAGGAAGACGATGCATATGTCAGACAGATCAACGGTTCAGGGGCTGAAATACTTTTTGTTTCCCTTGGCGCGCCCAGGCAGGAAAAGTGGATGGCGGAGCATAAAGGGAAGATAAGCGCTGTACAGCTTGGCGTAGGCGCTGCGTTCAGTTTTCTGACAGGGCGGGTCAAACAGGCCCCGTTGTGGATGCAGAAGACCTACCTCGAATGGCTCTATCGCCTACCCCAGGAACCGAGGAAAACGACATACCGTATGCTACTTGTGCCGGAGTTTTTATTCAGGCTCCTCAGGCAGATGGTGAAAGAGAGAAGCAGGCAGTGACATGAATTTTCTTTACACATTTCAGCTCAAAGCGGACTTGGGTAACAAATTGTCCAGTTAGAGAATAAGTTGGAATGAACTATTTATTTTTACAAATAATAAGCCCTTTTCCTTTGCTCATCTCTGAATTTACTAGAGGAGACATTTTGGAGATTCATTCACTCGGCATAAAACATAACCTTTTCCCTCTCGCGTATGGCCGTCTGCAGAAAATGAAGAAAGTGGTAAATCCAAAGGAAATCGATAATTATCTGGAGGGAAAAGAAAACCTGTATCTGAGAAGCATATCGAGATCTGCAAGGCAGGAAGCTCTGGGGGGGCATGTCCTTTCTATCCTGGCAAATAGTGGGATTCCAGCTTTGGTGTTAAGGGGCAATGAAATTGCGAGAGAGATTTATGGCGATCCAAATATGCGGATTTCTTCCGATGTCGATATTTTAATAAAAATGTCAGATGCATTGCAGGCGGATTCAATCCTTTCAAAAGCCGGATATCACCGGAATGACATCCTTCCCTTAGAATTCTGGTTTTATCGAATACATCATGCAGCGTACTCTGATCCTGAAACCGGTGATTTGATTGAAATACACTGGTGTTTCAGTATCCCTTCCTTTTTCGAGCTTTCTTCTGAAGAGATATGGGACCGTGTTTTGCTCACAGATTACGGGCAGTACAAGTTGTTGCCTGAGATGTTCATGATAATGCTACTAATCCATCATCACATGCACTCATTTAGAGAATTAAGGATACTGGTAGACATATTGTGGGCTTTCCACAAATATGAAGATGTTATTAATTGGGAGATGTTTTTGATGAGAATCAAAAGAATCGGTCTTATAAAAACAACGCGGATCACTCTAAACCAGATACAGATGTTATGGAAAGAATCCGCAGAGGAGATATCTCCGATCCGGATTCTGCTGTTCGAACTCAAGCAGTTACGCCTTAAGGGGCCAGGATTATTACTTTCCCTTTCTCAAATGGATATTGAAAGAGACCATTCTTTTCAGGATTACAGAGATAAACTTATTGCCCGTCTTGCACTCGATAACTTTTCAACGATGGTCTTCTCTTTTGTTAAAGTGCTCTTCCCGGTCACGAAGGCGATTAAAGCGCTATACAATGACAAAAGGAATTGGACCCTCCCGTTTAATTATTTGAAGTTTATCAGATGGCGCTTGAAGGAGTGGAGGGGAGTATAAATCATGAGAGAGCCTGTTCTTAAGAGGCCATTTGATTTCCTTTTATCTCTCGCCGGTATTATTTTTTCTTTCCCCTTGTGGATAGTGATCGGATTATTGATCGTTTTAAAATACGGCCGGCCGGTGTTATATTTCCAGGAAAGGGTCGGGAAGGGCGGGAAGATCTTTAAGGCGATGAAATTCCGTTCGATGGTTAAAGACGCTGAAAAAAATACGGGGCCTGTACAGGCGGTCGAAAATGATCCGAGAATTACCGGCATAGGAACAATTCTGAGGGCGACAGCGATGGATGAGCTTCCCCAGCTCGTCAATATCCTGAAGGGTGATATGAGTTTTGTAGGGCCAAGATCATTGAGGCCCAATGAAAAGGAAGTCCACGGAAATCCTGATGAAACGAGTATAAAGAATGTGCCGGGATATGAAGAAAGACTGACTGTTCGACCCGGTCTGACCGGCATTTCTCAAATCTACCTCCCGACCGACGCTCTTCGTAAAGAAAAATTTCAGTACGACCTTTACTACATCGAAAAACAGTCATTTCTCCTCGATCTTAAGCTCATAATACTCTCCTTTTGGATAACTTTCAGGGGAAAATGGCAGACACGCCGGAAGAAATTATGAACGCTCTAACCCGGATTATTCATGAATTTCATAGTTGCGCCGGGGATAGAGTATTCGAACTCATTCTCGGTCCCGAAAGCTTTCAGGACCTCCGAGGATTTTGCCTCTTTATTATCTGAGCATTTTGACTATCGGCAAAAGAATCCGTTCAAATACTCTATCCCCGCCTGGTATGTCCCCTTTTGTGAATAATCTGAGCTAAGTTTGATACTCTCTGAGACTCAATCCTGCCGTAGTTGACCCCTCTCTCTGTCCCTTCAACCCTGAACAGGGGATCTCCGTCAATCAGCCTTTTAAGTGCGTCTGTATTAATGTGGTTATAAAAGACCGGCCTTAAGAGGGTTTGGTCGTCGACCTCACCCAGAAGATGGGATTTTAAATGATCGTCCCTCAGGATGATATCCGTTATCTGCAAACTTTTATAAAGTCTGATATACGTATTCACTCCTACCCCGTCCGGCATGGGTCTTCTCAGCATATCAAAATACTCTTTCAGGTTGTCCCCGGTCTCAAAAGGGAATCCCGTTAGAAAATCCACCGCTACTTTTATGCCGAAAGATTTTGCTCCGAAGATAAATTTTTCATAATCCGTCCAGTAAAGAGGACATTTTTTGCAGGAATCCACTGTAAGCGTAATGAGATAAACACCGGTGTCTTTTAACAGCGTGAAAAGAATCTTGTTGAAATTCGCAGGCTTCATGTATACAGCCCATCTGATACCTAACCCGGCTTTTTTCAAGGCAGAACAGAATTCGATCGAGTACTCAAGGCTTTCGTTGAATTCAGAATCGCACAGATGAAAGTTATCAAGTCCGATATCCACAAAACTTCTTATCTCTTTCACAACGTCTCCGGCAGGCTTAAACGATACCCGCGAATTTGCTTCAAGACAATAGACGCAGGAAGAACTGCATCCTTTATGGGTTTCGAAGCCTATCACTCCGCCGGAACCACAGTATCTTCCATAATCTATATTTAAGGGCCTCCGGCAGCATGATATTCCCTGCGTGTATTTACCCCTGTAAATCTTCCCGATGTCGGAACTCTGAATATCGGTCAAAACTTCGTGAATAGTATCTTCCGCAGGGCCGGCTATGGCACAGTCGGCATTGAGGTAATCGAGAACGCCCGGGGGGTTTGAGGAGACCCCGGTCCCGCCTATAATCACCTTCAGACCGTGGTTAAACTTCAAGTAATTTGCGACATCCTTGATCTCATCAAGGAAAAATTCATTAGTATGATATAGGACAGTATCTACATTCCTTACCGTGATCCCTGCAACAGCGGGTCTGAAAGACGCTACTGCATTATCTATATCTTTATACAGAGCTCCGGAAAAACATAGATCAAGAATTTCTACCTCATGACCTTTTTCTCCAAGAGACGCGGCCAGGTATTCCAGCCCAATGGGAGGAACAGGAGGAGATTTATACCTGTTCGGATTGATAAGGAGAATCTTCATCCGATACTACGTGACATCTGCCTGCGAAAAGACTATCTCATCACGGAAAGATTTTATGAGGTATATGGCTTTTCTGATGTTCTCGTCAAGTATGTCCACCATGGCCGCGTCCAGGCCCGCGCCTGCCATGTAAGTCAGAAATGCAGCCTCAAGTGGCTTTCTTATTGATCTCGGCAGCCCTGTGGAAACGTTCGAAATCCAGGCGATGGTATTTACCGGGGGCTCCACGAGTCCTTTGAGCAGAGCGACGCATTCGTGCGAATTGGCAAGATGCTTCTGCCCCATTCCCCTACCGATATGGACTATTGAAGGGTCTGCGAATATCCTTTCGTTAGAGATGTCGGCTTCATTTGCAGTCTCAAGGAGGTCCTCAATAATCTGCAGCTTCGCTTCCAGGGATGAGGGTATGGCGCCGCTCGAAGCCCTGATGACTATAGAGGCTCCTGAATCCGATATGAGCGAGAGCATTGTTTCTTTGTCATCCGGCTCATTTTTAGATACGAAATTGACGAGGGGCGGTTTTTTGCACAGAGGTATAGTCTTCTTGATGGCGGAGATATTTCTGGAATCAAGGGATATGCCGCTGTCTGTTGAGTTGCAGAGGATTTCGGTCACCCAGGGCAGGCTGTCCTCGTCGCCGGCGCCATCCAGCGAACATTGCACATTGATGATGTCGGCGCCTGCGTCCTTGATCTTTTTTGCGATCTCCGCGACGGCTTTTTCATTTCTTCTCATTACCGCATCCACATAAGCCTTATTCCTCGTATTCAGATTGTCTGCTATGGCGATCATTTCTTCCTCCTATCTTCGCTGCCGTTAATGTAAGGTTGTATGTTCGACAGCTCACATGACATAACTGCGATGTCACCACGAGCTTGTCGAAGGGTGCCTCATCTACGGGATGAATCATCACGTTTCATAAATTATAGCACCCGACTAAAAATTGAAAAAGTATTTGTGCAAATTAATCTCAGCGTTTAATCCCTACCTCGATCATCCCGTTTCTAATCTTCTTGATCTTGTCCCTGATCTCAGCCGCATATTCAAATTCGAGCCTCTTTGCGGCCTCTTTCATCTCAAGTTCGAGCTTCTTTAAGGTACCCTCGTCATATCCATATTCAGCCTTTTCTTCAGCTGCGGCAGGCACTGTCCAGTAATCCGCCTCATAGATGGAACTGAGTATATCCTTGATATTGGACTTCACGGTCTCAGGAGTTATCCCCATCTTCTTATTGTATTCTTCCTGTATTTTTCTTCTTCTCTCCGTTTCCTGAAAAGCCCTTTGCATGGAGCCTGTGATCCTGTCGGCATACAGGATCACTTCACCATTTATATTCCTTGCGGCGCGTCCCGAGGTCTGTATCAATGAACGTTCCGAACGAAGGAAGCCTTCTTTGTCGGCATCAAGGATAGCGACAAGCGAAACCTCGGGCAGGTCAAGCCCTTCCCTTAACAGGTTGACTCCAACCAATACGTCAAATTTTCCGAGCCTCAGATCCCTTAAGATCTCTACACGCTGGAGCGTATCTATATCAGAATGCAGGTACCTGGCTCTCACTCCCAGTTCCGTATAGTGATCGGTCAAATCCTCCGCCATCTTCTTTGTCAGGGTCGTCACCAGCACCCTCTCGCCTCTTTCCGCACGTCTTCTTATCTCTCCCAAAAGGTCATCAACCTGTCCGGAAACGGGCCGTAAAATCAGGTTGGGATCAATGAGGCCGGTCGGCCTTATGATCTGCTCTACTACTTGTCCTCTCGACCTTTCGAGTTCATAAGACGCCGGCGTTGCCGATACATAGATCGCCTGGTTCACTCTATGCTCGAATTCAGTGAAAGTGAAAGGCCTGTTATCAAGGGCGGAAGGAAGTCTGAACCCAAAATTTGCAAGTGTCTGTTTTCTTGACCGGTCACCCTCGTACATCCCTCCGATCTGAGGCACCGTCGCATGGGACTCATCAATAACGATCAGGAAATCCTTGGGGAAATAGTCTATCAACGTGTAGGGTGGTTCTCCGGGAGACCTTCCACTGAGGTGGCGCGAATAATTTTCTATACCGTGGCAGTAACCGAATTCCCTCAGCATTTCCAAATCAAACCTGGTCCTCTGCTCGATCCTCTGTGCCTCAATCGTTTTCCCCTGGCTTAAGAAATACTCAACCCTCTCCTCCATCTCCTTTTCTATATTCTTCAACGCGGGTTCGAGCCTTGACTTCGGAGTTATCCAGTGGCTGTTCGGGAAGATGGCTATTTTATCGAGTCTTCTTATTTTTTCACCGGTGAGGGGATCGAATTCGCTAAGGGCATCGATATCGTCTCCAAAGAACTCCATGCGAATCCCTTTATCGAGGGAAAAGGACGGAAAGACCTCAACAATGTCACCCCTTACTCTCAGAGATCCCCTTCTGAACTCGACATCGGAACGCGTATACTGCATTTCTATAAGTCTCTTCAGGATTTCATCACGTTCAGTATGCATCCCTTCTTCGACAACCAGGTGCATATCCATATAATCCTGCGGAGAACCTATACCGTAGATGCAGGAAACAGAAGCCACAACAATGGTGTCTCTTCTTTCAAGGACCGCCCTTGTCGCTGAATGCCTGAGCCTGTCTATGTCATCGTTGATTGCCGAATCTTTTTCTATATAGGTATCCGTTGTCGGGATATAAGCCTCGGGCTGGTAGTAGTCGTAATAGCTGACAAAGAACTCAACGGCATTCTCCGGAAAGAGTTCTTTGAATTCACCATAAAGCTGTGCTGCGAGAGTTTTGTTGTGAGCAATTACAAGGGTCGGCCTGTTAATGTTTAAGATAACATTCGCGATAGTAAATGTCTTGCCCGAGCCGGTAACGCCTAAAAGGACCTGGTGTTTCAGCCCTTTTTCCAAACCTGTCGACAGTTCTTTTATGGCCTTAGGCTGATCACCTTTAGGAGAAAACGGGGTAACAAGTTTGAATTTATCCATCAAATTTAATTCGTACCTCAAACCCTTTTAAAGGGCATTCATCACACAGTGGCTTTTTTCTTTTGCAGAATGTCTTAGCTGCTCTCACAAAAAGTGCATGATATTCATTAAACATCTTTAAGTCTTCTTCAAGCTGAGAATGAAACAGCTCCTGAAATTCCGTATAGGGTTTGTCATGGTCCATAATGCCGTGCCTCGATAGTACCCTCCTCGTATAAGCATCGATAACAAAGACGGGCTTTTCAAGGGCATATAGAAGGATCGAATCCGCTGTTTCGGGACCAATGCCGTTAATATCTAAAAGTTTCTCCCTCAGGGAATGCATATCTTCTTTTCCCATCCTCCTCAAGCTGCCACCGTAGTTATTCATAAGAAAATCTATAAAAAACTTTAGCCTTTTAGCCTTTACATTAAAATATCCGGCAGGTCTGATAAGTCCGGAAAGTTCCCTGACCGGCATTTTGTGAATAACTCTTGCAGAGAGGGCCTTATTTTTTTTGAGATTCCCGATAGCTTTTTCTACATTTCCCCAGTTAGTATTCTGAGTGAGGATCGCGCCTACTGCGATTTCAAAGGGCGTATCGCCCGGCCACCAGTGCTGGGGACCAAAGGAATCGTAAAGTCTGTTATATACTTCACATAATTTATTCATATTTTATTTTACACCAAAATATTCCGGCCAAATTCTTTTATCGATCCGACTTGTTTATAATTTGCGAAATTGCCTATAATAAACTTCTTTTTCGAATGAAAAAGAAAAAATGAGTATGGAGGTAAAATGCTGATTAAAGGCAGGGTTTGGAAGTTTGGCGATGATATAGACACGGATGCTATCATACCGGCGAGATATCTGAATACTTCTGATCCGTTAGAGCTCGCAAAACATGTAATGGAAGATGCCGACAGGGATTTCTCACATAAGGTAAAAGCCGGAGACGTAATTGTTGCCGGGAAAAACTTCGGCTGCGGTTCTTCAAGAGAACACGCTCCTATTGCAATAAAGGCGTCAGGCATTCAGGCGGTTGTCGCAAAGAGTTTCGCAAGGATTTTTTATCGGAACGCCTTCAATATAGGGCTCCCCATCTTCGAGTCTGAAGGGGCGTCAGAGAAGATTAAAGAGGGTGAAGAAATAGAAATCGATGCGGACAAAGGCATGATAAGAAATCTGGCGACCGGGGAAGAATACAAAGCGAACCCTATCCCCCCGTTTATGCAGGAGTTAATAGATGCCGGCGGACTGATCGAGTGGACGAAGAGAAAGCTTGCTGCAAAAAGCTGAGAAAAACCCCTCTTTTCCCCCTCGCTAATAAGGGGAGGATGGCAGGGTCATAGGAGAACACATGAAATCTTATAACATTGCGGTTATCCCGGGTGACGGTACAGGGCCGGAGGTCATCCGGGAGGGCATTAAGGTGCTGGATGTTGTTTCCGGCCGGTTCGGGATGAAATTCAACTTTCATCATTATGATTTTGGCGGAACGCGTTATTTGAAGACCGGCGAAGTTTTGCCGGAAGGAGCTATAGAAGAGCTGAAGAAGTATGATTCAATCTATCTCGGCGCCATAGGACATCCCGATGTCAAACCCGGCATACTTGAAAAGGGAATTCTTTTAAGATTGAGATTTGAACTCGATCAATATATAAATTTGAGACCTGTCAAACTGTATCCGGGTGTTGACTGTCCCTTGAAGAATAAGAAACCTGAAGATATAGACTTTGTAGTTGTGAGAGAAAATACAGAAGGGTTATACACGGGAGCTGGAGGAGTGCTGAAGAAAGGGACACCTGATGAAGTTGCAACGCAGGAATCTATAAATACGAGAAAGGGTGTTGAGCGGTGCATAAGGTTTGCTTTTGAATATTGCAGGAAAAGAAATAAGAATAAAAAGCTTACACTCTGCGGCAAGACCAATGTTCTTACCTTTGCTTTTGATCTATGGGAAAGGACATTCTATGAAACGGCAAGGGAGTATCCCGATATCAAGGTCGATTATGCGCATGTCGATGCAACGACCATGTGGTTTGTAAAAAACCCGGAATGGTTCGATGTCATAGTGACGGACAATATGTTTGGAGATATAATCACCGATTTGGGGGCTATGATACAGGGCGGTATGGGCATCGCTGCGGGCGGGAATGTTAATCCCAAGGGTGTTTCTATGTTCGAGCCGATTGGGGGCTCTGCTCCGAAATATACGGGACAGAATGTGGTGAATCCGCTGGCAGCCATTTGTGCAGGAGGGATGATGCTCGAACAGATCGGAGAGGATAGGGCGGGCAAGCTTATTGAAAAAGCGGTTATTGAAGTGACAGGGAAGCATCTCAAAAGTCTTGCCGCAGGGAAAATGGGGTACACAACAACAGAAGTCGGAGACCTCGTTGCAAAGTTTATAACCGAATTGCCGGATTGACAAAGAGTATTCTAATTTGATATAAAAAATATTTACCCAAGTTTACTCCCGGGTAGCTCAGTCGGCAGAGCAGGTGGCTGTTAACCACCCTGTCGGGGGTTCGAGTCCCTCCCCGGGAGCCAATTAATTTTGTTCATGTCATACTTTGTATACATATTACAAAGTGAGTCAACCTCTCAGTACTATATAGGCCACACAGATAATCTTGCCCGTCGAATCTCCCAACATAACGATGCTGGTTATCATGGGTCGAAGCACACAAAGCGCAATCGAGGACCGTGGAGGTGCGTATACACAGAACAACATATTAGCCGTTCAGAAGCGATGAAGAGAGAGAGGGAGATTAAAGGGAAAAAGAGCAGGTCATATATCGATTACCTTCTCAGGCGGCAGAGTCCCGAAAGCATTCGGGATTAACCACCCTGTCGGGGGTTCGAGTCCCTCCCCGGGGAGCCAAATCTTTTCTTATGTAAATTCCAGCCGGAGATCTTTATTGAATACTTTCGCAAGACGCTCAAGGGTTTTCAGTGTGGGGTTACTTTTACCTGGTTTTTCAAGCCGCTGGTATGCCTGATACGATATGCCGAGAACTTTAGCGATATCTCCTTGGGTAAGCTTTCTGGTTTCCCTGAGCTTCCGGAGAAGAATAGGAACGGCAACTTCAGGTTCTGGTGCGATGAGATAGATATTCTTGCCTTTTATTGAAGACGTCTCAGGAATTTTGAGATTCCTCTCAAAAACTGAAGCAAGATATCCTGTCAAGGCTTCTTTTGCATTTTGTGTTGCTTCTTCAAGTGTCTTCCCCTCAGTGAGACATCCGGGAAGATCAGGAAATTCGACCAGATAAGTCTTATCTTCTGCCAAGTACTTTATTCTTGCCGGATATTGTAAAATCATTTTAATCCTCCTTGTTTCATTAAAGCGTGTAACAGACCTTTGCCTAAATCTTTACTGCTATGAACTGGTACAGATAACGTCTTGTCTCCCTTGGCGAGAATATGGTGACTTCCTTCGACCCTATCTATACGCCATCCATTCTGCTGTAGTAACTTTATGAGCTGCTTACCGGTCACAATTCATAATACAACATTTATCTTGTATTAGCAAAGAAAAGGGGAAAACAAAGCGATTCATATCTAGTGTCTGTTTCATCAGAACAACAAAGGTTCCTTCGTTAAAATCAGTTAGATTTCGCTAATAAATAGCAGAGGATAATAAACCGCAATGATCCCATTTCCTCTTAATAAACAATAGCTTGATTTAGAATTATTGACTTGGGTAGGTACCATTAAAAACCCGAATTTATACTCTAAGAAGTTTTGCTGAGAGTGTCGCCCGGGGAGCCAATAAAACAGAATTAACATTTCACAAAATCACTCCTTAATCTTCAAGAATAACAAAAATCTTTTAATTTCATTTTACGAATCGGCAAGAGATAGTCAATACTATTTACGCAGGGTTTCCATGGTTATCTGAGCTATTGTTCCAACACCACACATGCGACTCCATAATCGTGTTCATGACTCAGGCTCAAGTGAGGTGTTTTTACTTTTCTTATTTTTAAGAAATCTTCGAGCCGGCTGCCTAATTTAAGGATCGGCTTACCTTTGTCGGAGTTTATAACTTCAATGTCGGTCAACTTAACGGCAATTTCCGAACTGATGGCTTTTATGAAAGCCTCCTTTGCCGCAAAGCGAACAGAGAGAGACGGATAAGGATTTTGCTTCTTATAGCAATATGAAATCTCGTTCCCGGTAAATACTCTCTGAAGGAACTTTTCTCCCCATTTTTCTATAACGTCCTTCATCCTCTCTATCTTTACGATGTCTATGCCGATCCCGTATATCATTTTTCTCTATTGCATAAATCTTAATTTTTATCCCTGGAACATTGCAAGATTTTTTAATATAATAATATAACTTACTCGGTGCCGCTTTATCGTTCCGGATGAAGCGGAATCCGGCGGTAAATGAAAGGCCGGATGCTGTTTCAAGCGGCTGCGACGCTCAAAGGCGCCAACGCTTGTTATGTAAATAATACAATTGAGATAATATATTAAACTAGTTTCTTCTTGACAAGTATATATGTCCTTAATATAATTAAGAAAATTGAGGTAAGAATTTTATGACAAAAGCGGACTTGGTGGAGAGGATTTTTGAGAAGATAGGTCTCTCAAAAAAGGAGGCCCAGGAGATAATCGAAATATTGTTCGATACGATGAAACAGGCTTTTGTGGAAGGTGAGTCTGCCAAGATATCCGGGTTCGGCACATTCAATGTCAGACAGAAGATGTCCAGGAGAGGAAGGAACCCCAAAACCGGAGACGATCTTGAAATAACTCCAAGAAGAGTAATAACATTCAGAGCTAGCAATCAATTAAAGTCCGTGATGGAAAAGCAGAATGTATAAGCCTGCACCGGAAAGCCTGAAATCTTCTGTAACTTTATCTTTCCCGGATAAACTTTTCTACAAGATAGGAGAGGTCAGTAAAATTGTGGCTGTGGAACCTTATGTGCTCAGATATTGGGAAACTGAATTCTCTTTTCTGAAACCGAGAAAAAACAAATCCGGGCAGAGGGTTTATGTTAAAAAGGACGTGGAGATGCTTCTCACTATCAAAAGGCTTTTGTATCAGGAAAGGTATACAATCGAGGGTGTCAGAAATAGACTTGGGTCCGGTTCAGTGAACCTGGACGCAAGACCCGATCATGATTTGCAAAAAAAGGAAGTTCGTCAGCCTGCCAGAGTAATCGATCATGTCAAAAAAAGACTCAGGGAGATACTGGGGGTCAGCTTCAGTAAATCCTAAAATCGGGGCGTAGCGCAGCCTGGTAGCGCACTCGCTTGGGGTGCGAGTGGTCGGCAGTTCAAATCTGCTCGCCCCGACCATTTAAAATCAAGGGGTTACGAGATTTTAGACGTGCCCTTTATGTCATGGTTGTCGCAAACATCGTCGCAGTATTGTCGCAATATTCTAACCCTTCGAGAACTGCATTGGGCTTGCCTGCGGTGGCTTACACAACACAGAGCTTTGTGGGCGCCGCCGCAAGCTACATGAAACCGGCAAAATATGAGACCAATATTCAATAACCGGATGAACCGGGGTCATCAAACTTTATACCCGTAATCCTCAATTGTTTCAGCCTGCTGATCCTATTGACTCGGAGGTAATACATGCACCGAACCGGGCATATTCACTGTGCGACTTTGAAGAAGTCAAGAATGCATGATCGTCTGGTTGGTTAAAATTTGCTTTTTATAGTAATTTTCATATGTCTTTCATATGTCTTTTTAGAAATTTCTCTATCGCTTTCACAGCTTCATCTTTAAACTGGGCAGGACTTTGAGCTATCCATACCGTGAAGTTGTACAGCTCCCGGATATCAGCTATTAACCATTTATTGTTTGCAAAAAGAAAAGCGAGTAACGTTGTTATAGCAATTCTTTTGTTGCCATTATCAAATGGATGGTTTTTTATCATGACATAAAATAGCATACTCCCCCTTGTAAGGAACCGTGGATACAGAAACTTTCCTCCAAAAGTTTGAAATGGTGTGGCTAAACAACTTTCCAAAATGTTCGGTGAGCGTGTTGAGAAGTCTGGAATGGGTTCGTTAAATAATAATAGCTCTTGAGCCATCTTGAAAGTTATATGTTCGACTTCCTTTACTGTGACTCTTCTAACCATTCATTATTCTCTACCCAGGAGTTTCAATAATTCTCCATATTCTTGAAATGTTTTCTTCACGGCTTCATCAATTATCTTTTTATCCTTCTCACTTAACGTCTTGCCTGTAATATCCGTCAAATATTTTTTGGGGATTGCAAAACTTCTTCCAATTCTTATGGCTTTTATCTGCCCCTTTTTAATTTTTTGGTATACAGCAATTCTGCTGATCCCCAAAAGTTTAGCGAATTGAGCAATTGAAATATATTCAGTCTTTTCCATAAAACCTGCCTTAAGATAACTATTTAGTTATTAGTTTAAATAAGTTATATTGTTAATCAAATAAAACTCTGTTAACAATTGTTAAGTATTTTATATCACATTAACATAATACCGAAGAAAGATCAAATGTATTTGCCAGATAGGCAGACTCTTTCAGACATTTTTCCTTCAACGGGTAACAGTTTAGTCCGCTCAATCCTGCGGAGGGCGGTTCAATCAGGTCGAATTGTTATATAGAGCGGCTTGAGCAGTAGCGGTGTCAGCCGTTAAGAGAGTTTGCAGAAATATTAAGATCCCTCCAAAGCAGGTAAAGCGTGTCGAGTACGAGTTCATGTGAAAACAGGTTCGCATTTTCGCCCCAATCTCTTGGAAGAGGATAATTCAAGTCCACCCTGCCAACAGGTATTCGAATCCGAACCCATTGTCGATTTCCGGTAGCACACTTGTTATGCTGACCAACAAAGAGCCTGTCCCCTTTTCCGTTGCCCAAGTGGGTAACGCATAGTTGACCAGCGGCTGATTTTGTCATCGCTGTATATGCGATGACAAAGAGATTTTGACTGCTTCGTAGCTCACAACATCTCCTATCCCCTGCTTGGCCATTGCTAATATCTCACGGTAGTACGATGAGTCGAGGAGTCTGCGCACATCCTGCAGAAGAAGATCATAAAACCTCGGCTGCTTCCGATACACAAACGTAATGACATTGATCCCTTGACGGCCCTGAAAAGTGACGTCTTTTTCGAAGAGGCCCAAACTGCGAAGTTCCCTAATCTCCGCGACATCGGAGCCGTTAATGTTGATCGTTATCGTTTGGCCGGAGAATTTATTTATCCCTTTCACTGAAAGATGAACGATTCCGTGTCCCGATAATCTGAAGGATATCCTCGAAAGCGGAAATATACCGTGCAAATGTTTGTCCTTGCCTTCCCGCCCAAGACCATACAATACAAAGTTTTCAGACTGGTTTTCATCAAGGAGATTATACGGCCCGGGCTTCAGCGACGAGATGAGGCTGACGGATAGTCCTTCTTTCACGTTTTGCTTGTCTTTAAGGGTGTCAGGTTTGGGGATGAACTGAACTGGACCCGCACCGGGGACATCCGTTTGTGCAACCGGCCTTCCAAATCGTCGGTAGAAACCATCCAGACATTCGAGCGGCAACAGGTCGGTGTATAGATTGATGCCTGCAAAGTCATTAAGAGTAAAAAAGCCCTCAAAAAAGCGCCACTCCTTATTCGTGAAACAGCGGGTTTGATGTGCAGCCTTCATGATATCCGGAACATCGGGAGTAAAGAGTTTTCCCCATCCTGCATCGAGGTAGGGTTCTATCTGAGACAAAGTAAGCCTTCCGAAATACTCTCCCATCACTTTTTTCCCGTGGAAACGGCTGTATGCATAAATATGATTGTCCCTTGTGTAATAGGAGCACAGTTCTCTCCCCACACCATTGCCGCCGATTGCGCAGAAGGGCCAGTCAAGTACGGCTGCACCCTTTTCTTCCCTGATGAACGTCTTTGAATTCACGGGCATTAAGAAATATCTGGGAAGCTATTGGCACATATAGATAGGCGAAGGCTATCAGCATCATACCCAGGAAAAGGTAGACCGTCCTGTCCCGCTTGTCAAATGTAACAATGTTCCACATATCAAGCCGTCTTGATACGATCATTTCCCTCCCAATGATAAAGAGTGACACCATGGAAAAAGAAGACAGCGAATAGCCTGCTACGTAACCAAGGTCGTGCCCAAGACAGAGGACCAGCAGCAACATCCGAAGAAGAAACCAACTTAGAGCAACTGTTCCGCGGAGAATATATCTCCTGTAAATGACAAAATCACATAGCATGCTGAGAATAGTCCAGTGCAAGATGATAAGGTTGTAATGGCCTGGATACTTGTGAATAGCGTAAAAGTTGAAAAAAGTCACCAGGACGGCGGCGAGGACAGCTTGCAAAAGCCCAAACTCCCCACGGAGCATGAGCGTAGCTCCGCAGACTGTAATGACAATCGAAAGGAGGTAATACCACTGAAGCCACGGCCCCACGCCAAACATGGAGTACAAGAAGGCATAGAACAAATCCCGTTCAATGCCCCAAGCTTGAAATACACTGTTCGTACCATACGGGAAAAAGACATCGTTATTTACGAGATTCAATTGGGGGAAGAAGGAAAATGAGAGATGCCTTGCCATGTAGTAACCCATATATTCACTGTTTTCGGTGTCCCCAATACCGGCAAGAGGCGCAGAGAAGTTCCTTATCACAAAAAAAGCAAAGAATATTGTCATCGCTAAAATGCCTGCGACGACTACTACGGCAAGAAGGCGGTCCTTTCTGTTAGTGCTCACGGTCATCTAAGCAACATGTGCGGAAAGGCGTAGCGCCGATGGGAAGCATTATTTAGGATCAACGTCCCCACGTCCCCAACTTGACGTTGGACATTGGTACCTGAACGCAGAGGACAGTACTTGCAGTCGTTAGCGCAGACATTGGATAAAAGGGCCTTGAGAAGGACCGAATAACTTCCCTGCGGGAGGGCGACAGGATAAAGCCACTTTCCTTAGTTACCTCTTTTCCGATGGTCATACTTCCCGGTCCCGCAGGCGCAGGCCAGGTCATAGCGGGAGTCTTCCGTGAGGAGTTTCAGTTTCTCAAGGGTATCCATGGAACGATCTTTAGGCAATTATATCATGGCTTGGGGTGCGAGTGGTCGGCAGTTCAAATATGCTCGCCCCGACCATTTAATATCAATAGGTTACAGTATTTTATTAAATAACTTATTGATGGTCTAAGGGTGCCAGAGATACATGAACTGTACTCCTGAGAAAAGTGACAGATCATCGGCATTTATCGAAATAAGGTTTATGACTTGCGGACCCTGCCGAGGCATTTCAGAATATATATTAGATTTGAAGGTTCCGGGGCGGGCGTAAGTTACCACCCGGGCCTGTTCAATATTGAGCGCTTTTTTCATCGAGTCGATCGTCTCGTCAAGATAGGCCACATTATCGATAAGTTTAGCCTCAAGAGCCTGGCCTGCCGTAAATATCCGGCCGTCGGCAAGAGCTTTTACCTCCTGTTCGGTCAGGAGCTTCTGTCTGCTTGTGTAGACCACCTCTACGAAGCGTGAGTAAAGTCTGTCAATTATGTCCTGAAGCATCTTCCTCTCTTCAGTTGTGCTCGGGCGGAACGGCGACCAGAAGTCCTTTTTCTCGCCGGATTTATAGGTTTCATCAGAAACTCCTATCTTCGAAAGAAGTCCTTCAATGTTCAACTTCATGGCGATGACGCCTATACTGCCCATGATAGCCGTAGGGCTTGCGATAATACGGTCGGAGGCAGAAGCTACATAATAGCCGCCCGAGGCGGCGAGCTCCATTATGTATGCGTCAACAGGTATTCGCTTCTTACGTTTGAAATTCATGATCTCATGATAGATAGTGTCACTCGCAGCAACTGTGCCACCGGGCGAGTTGATCCTAACTATCGCACCCGCTATGTCAGAATCTGCCTGAGCCTTGCCGAGCGCCTCTCTGAAAAAGGCTACTTTCGAAGGTATTGTCCTCAGCTTCAAAGAGTCGGTTTCATCCTTGAAGGAGATTACGCCGTCAAGGTCAATAAGAAGTATTTTGGGCTTTCCCTTGCCCTCAAGCAGTTTTTCTTCAAGCGGCTTTGGTGTGGGTGCAAGAGATATATTTATACCGCCGCACCCCGCCAGGATAAACAAAAAAAGGAAAAACAGAAGCGCGTTTCTTTTCATCTCTGACTCCTTGCAAAAAGGCATTAAGGAACTACTGAAATTATATCAAGGAATACGCGGAAACCCAAGACAGCGCATTGCAAAGAGTCAATAAATAATGCGTACTTCGTAATCTTTCAGTGGAGCGTGGGATTCCGGACAATCATGGCGGATATAGTGTTTTTGCGGATTTAAATTCTGTGTAGATTTATCGAAACAGAATTTACCTCGCAGGGCGATAGCCCGAGAGAGCGAAAACACTATATCCGCCACGTACTTCATATCTAAGGGATGGAACTTTATGCTAAGATAGCTCTAATGATTATATCGGAAGGGAGCTTAGACATAATCCGAACAAAGCCGGATTTGAGGGATCGATGGTTCGAATCTGTCCGCATCGATAAAAAATGTGAATGCACGTATTTTTAAACTGGCTGGTTGAGACTATCGGCAATTTGGGCTATTTCGGGATTTTAGTCCTGATGTTTCTTGAGAGCACATTTATCCCGCTTCCTTCTGAACTGGTTATACCGCCGGCGGGTTATCTGATCGCCCAGGAGCAAATGAGTTGGGCCGGTGTTATTGTGTCGGGAACTCTCGGCAGTGTTTTGGGCGCTTTGTTTAATTACGCTGTCGCAGTATATTTAGGAAGGCCTTTTATTCTCAAATACGGGAAATTCTTTGGTGTTTCGCAAAAACATTTTACGAAAGGCGAGGATTTTTTCCGCATTCATGGAAATATAAGCATGTTTATAGGAAGGCTTATTCTGGGAGTGAGGCACTATATATCCTTTCCTGCCGGAGTATGCAGAATGAATATCGGAAAGTTCTGTTTCTATACCGCCTTCGGCGCGGGAATTTGGGTACTGCTTCTGGCTTACATCGGATATTTTGTAGGCAACAATAAGGAGCGGATCATGGAGGTCAGCAAACAATGGAGTTTGTATGTGATAATCGCCTGCGCATTGTTTGTTGCGGCTTATATTCTTCGGCATAGAAAAAAACAGAAGAATTAATTTCTCATGAAATTTATTGCGGACCTGCATATTCATTCGAGTTTTTCCCGTGCAACAAGCCGTGACATGTCCTTGGAAAGCCTCTGGAAATGGGCTCAACTCAAAGGAATATCCGTTGTCGGTACAGGAGATTTTACCCATCCGAAATGGTATAAAGAAATGAAAGAAAAACTTGATATCTGTGGTAATAACCTACTTAAATTAAAAGATAATTATAGAGATAATAATAATGTTCCGGTATCCTGCAGAAGCGAGGTTTTCTTCATGTTTACAGCAGAAGTGAGCTGTATATATTCCAAGAACGGAAAAGTGAGAAAGGTGCATTGTCTTCTTTTTGCGCCGGATTTTGTCGCTACTGCAAGAATATATACGGCTCTTTCGAAAATCGGTAATCTTTCATCCGACGGAAGGCCTATACTCGGACTTGATGCGAAGAAGCTGTTGAAGATTGTTATGGATATATCCGATGAAGTTATGCTTGTACCCGCCCATGCGTGGACTCCCCATTTCTCTGTCTTTGGAGCTGCCTCCGGATTTGATTCGCTTGAAGAGTGTTTTGATGAACTGACCCCTTACATATACGCTATTGAAACAGGTCTATCATCGGATCCGTTAATGAATTGGAGGCTTTCCTCTCTTGATAGAATAACTCTTATTTCCAATTCGGACGCTCACTCCCCGTCAAAGCTCGGGCGAGAAGCGAACATCTTCAATACCGGGGTTTCGTACAAATCGATATCTGATGCGATTAAGACAAAGAGCGGTTTTCTCGGGACGATCGAATTTTTCCCGGAAGAGGGCAAATATCATTACGACGGCCATAGAGCTTGCGGCGTAAGTTTTTCTCCGGGAGAAACAATAAAACATAATTATCTCTGTCCTGTTTGCGGAAAAAAAGTAACGGTCGGCGTCATGCACAGGATTGAGAAACTTGCAGACCGCAAAGAAGGCTTCAGGCTGTCGAATGCCCCGCCTTTTCATTCCCTGATCCCTCTGCAGGAGGTTATTGCAGAAACAATAAAAGTGGGTGTAAACAGCAAAGCGGTGAATAAGGAATATTTAGGTCTGCTCGAAAAAATCGGGAGCGAGTTCAAAATCCTTATGGATTCCCCGTTGGATGAGATCGAAAAGATGGGGTCTCCTCTTTTAAGGGAAGCCATAGGCCGGATGCGGTCAGGTAATATAAATATTGCACCGGGGTTTGACGGCGAGTACGGGAAGATAAAGATCTTCGAAGAAGTGGAGAGGAAGGAGATCAAAGGACAGGAGATGCTTTTTTGAAAATGTGGTTGATCTCAGATTCAGGCAGGCATAGTGACATAAAAATCCCGAAAGCCTTCGGGACAGAATTTGGGTTTTCTAAGCCATATATTTCTTCTGGATAAAAATATCCAGGCGACCTCGATATCTGACCGCCCACAAGGGTGCTGCAATCAAGCTTTTTCCGCCACTATGCCGCCCCGGACATTTAGTGAGTCGCAGTTTTTGGGTTAATCGAGCGGTGTCCCGTCCTTAAGTTCTTCGTAGAAGTGCCTGAGGTCCGGCAGAGTTTTTTGAGACATTATTTTCATAGCGCTTCTCGGATGCTCATTTAATACTCCCGTTATCAGATACGGAATGTGGTACCCCCATTCTATTTCCGCTTTCATGGGAATAAATATCTCCTGAATCACATCTATCAACGGCCTGATGTCAAATTTAGGATTCTTGAGGAAAGAAAGTAAAAGCTCCAGAGGACAATTCCCTGCGCCTCTTCCCATACCATAAAGCGAAGCATCCAAACGGTTCATGCCCGCAATAATGCCTTCTATGGTGTTTGCAAAAGCCAGCTGCTGGTTGTTATGGGTATGGACGCCGAGTTCTTTGCCGGGAAGCGCATCAAAATATTTTTTTGCGAGGAAGTGGATCTGTTCGGAGTATAAAGCCCCGAAGCTGTCAACGAGATAGACGATCGGTACACGGCTTTTGGAAAGATCTTCGAGTGCTTCATCAAGATCTTTTTCGAGAACCTTTGACACAGCCATGAGGTTTATGGTTGCTTCATAACCTTTATCCAGACATTCGTGAGCAAGGGCTATCGCTTTGTCTATTTCTTTGGCGTAACAGGCAACCCTGATCATGTCGAGGATACTATCCTTTTTAAGGGGGATGTCTTCAGAATCAATCCTGCCGATGTCGGCCATCGCCGACATCTTCATATTCGTATCAACCTCGCCTACGATTCTCTTTATGTCTTCTTCGGTGCAGAATTTCCAGGCGCCGTGTTCGATCCGGGAGAAATATCTCTCGGAGGATTTATATCCTATTTCCATATAATCAACGCCCGCCGCTGAGAGTGCGAGAAAGACCTTTCTTACGACATCATCGCTGAACTGCCACTTATTCATCAGTCCGCCGTCGCGGATAGTACAATCGAGAACTTTAATCTGCGAACGAAACATATCTTCTCTACCTCCAAGGAAATTTTCGATGTGCGAAATAGCATGACGAACGTTTAATTATAACAGAATAGCCGGCGGATAGGATAATTTCCATCTGAAAAGTCACTTTATTTTTTCAGCGAATCTCTTCGACAATTCGGTTATGGAATGCCAGTCTTCAGCCTCTATATATTCTTTCTTCAGGATCGAGGAACCGATCAGTATACACGATGACCCGGCGGAGAGATATTCGGAAATATTGTCGAGGGAAACGCCCCCACTCAGCATAAATTTCACAAAGGGCATCGGACCCCGTATCGCTTTCAGAAAACGAAGCCCGCCTATTTCAACGAAAGGGAAAAGTTTGATGATATCTCCTCCGGCTCGATAGGCGCTGAATATTTCAGTCGGCGTGCAGGCGCCCGGTATGGATACAGCGCCTTCTTTTTTTGTTAATTTTACGATCTCTTCATCGAAATGAGGGCTGACGATGTATGATGCTCCCGCTTTCATCGCCTTTCTCAAATCGGAGACACTGAGGACCGTGCCTGCGCCGATAGACGCCTCCGTTTCCCCCTTTAATTTCTTTATTACTTCTTCCGCGTCCGGCACGGAAAAAGTGATCTCCACCAGTCGAATCCCGCCCTCTATGCAGGCCCTGGCGGCCCTGTAAGCCTTCGCCGGCGTATCGGTGCGCACCGCTACCATTAATTTATTCCGCTCAATTTTTTCGATAAGCGCCATCATAACCTCCGTAACTGTTCATCAATATCGGCTTCTTTAAGGATAGAGAATTATCCCACTTAATTCATAAACGGCGGATACAGTGTTTGAGCGGCTTTAAATTCTGTGAAGATTTATCGGAACAGAATTTACCTCGGAGGGCGATAGCCCGAGAATGAGCTCAAATACTGTATCTGCCGTGTTTACCACTAATCTATGAATAATAAAGGTTAGACTTCAAGAGATTTCTCAGGGAAAAAGAATGAGATCCTATCGAAAAGATAATAAGGACAAAACCCAACGCCTGAACGTCTCACTCCTTAAAAGAGTAATGCAAACGCGTAAAAAATAAGGAAGAAGCCTTTATGCCAGACAGTCTTCTCTCCACAAGCAGTTGAGTTGATCGCATATCCCTTCTTTAGCTGTTCCAAAACAATCAAAATTGCCCTCTGTCCTCTGTACAGCTCTTATGATATTTTCCTTCTTCATGTTCCCTACTTTTACGCCTTTTTTTCCCGCAATATCTTTTATCTTTTTTATGGTCATATCTTTCTCCTTCATTAGAACTGAACAGTCCTTTAAGAATTATTGATTGTCTTGATAATGCAGATGTAATTCGGAAATCCGCATTATTC
Organism: Thermodesulfovibrionales bacterium; assembly: GCA_963716185.1. Lineage (GTDB taxonomy): Bacteria > Nitrospirota > Thermodesulfovibrionia > Thermodesulfovibrionales > SM23-35 > CAVZMO01. The sequence goes on along the minus strand of OY970295.1, from coordinate 192,550 downwards.
AAATTTCCTATCTTTTTTAAACATATCAGATTATTCAGCTACTTTCAAGCTGATGTCTGCTGCCGGGGCGGAGTGGGTGAGGGCGCCGACCGAGATTAAATCTACGCCTGTCCCGGCAATATCTCTGACGTTCGAAAGATTGACGCCTCCCGACGCCTCAAGCAATACTCGGCCTTTAGATATTTTCACTGCTTCTCTTATCTCACTGACAGGCATGTTATCCAGCATAACTATATCGGCGCCCGCCTCAATCGCCTCCTTGAGGTCATTCGAGTTCTCAACTTCCACTTCGATCTTTGTAAGGTGGTGGCATGCCTTTGCAAGTCTGACGCTTTCCCTGATACTGCCCACCGCCTTTATATGGTTGTCCTTAATAAGGATCCCGTCAAAAAGGCCGAATCTGTGATTATGACCTCCGCCGGTTCTTACGGCATACTTTTCCATAAAACGTAACCCCGGCGTCGTCTTTCTTGTATCAACCAGCTTTACCTTTAACCCCTTAACTCTGTCCACATACATTCTGGCCAAGGTCGCTATTCCGGAGAGTCTCTGCAGAATATTAAGACTGACTCTTTCACCTGCAAGAATGGCATGGGTTTTTCCCGAAATTTCAGCAAGAATGTCACCTTTATTGACCTCGGATCCCTCAGGGAAAAACAGATTCCATTCTGCGGACGGGTCTATTATGCGGAAAACTTCTTTCGCAAAGGGGAAGCCGGCGAGGACAAAATTTCCTTTTGCAATATAGATGCCCTTTGATACACTTTCTCCGGATATCAGCAGGGATGTTGTGATATCGCCGGGTCCGAGATCTTCTTCAAGTGCGCAGCGGATCGTATGAATGACGCTTGAAGGAAACATCGAATTACTTTCTTCTTAACAATAAGGAGAAGAACCCCCACAATCCTCCAAAAACAGAGCCGAGGGCAAGGGCCGACCGCCAATCGAGAAGAGTTGTGACATTTCCTTCGATCTTATTCGCGACAACGAGGAGGGCAGATGTATTCTCAGACTTTATTTCTCTGGCCACCATGATGCCGACTGCGGACCTGTTAACTGTGGTTTGCTCCCGCGAAACGGTCACGGGCGAAAATGAAAAATTTATGGATGCGTTATCAGCGGCAGTAACTGCGCTTATACTCTGATTCAGACTGACCTCATTTCCCCTGAGGATTCCGGAGGCGCCCTGTGTAACATCGACTCTCTCGCCATCTATACTCAGAGCTCCCACCTGCTGGAGTTCGATATGGCCCCCTTCGACGGACCTCACAGTGCTCTGTTTGATATTTACAAACTCTCCCTCGATAAACTCGACATCGCTCTTTTCGAGTTCTGTCTCTTTATGTGTCATTTTTCACCTCCGCTTCTTTAAGCATTTTAATGCCTTCCGAAATCTTATCTCTCATTATCATCAGTTCATCATATTTTGCTTTTTCTTTCTCAATTATTTCCTTCGGCGCTTTCTGCAGGAAATCATCGTTAAAGAGTTTCTTGCCGAGGTTCACAAGGGTCGTATCAACTTTTGCCTTATCTTTTCTAAGTCTATCCATTTCTGCCGCTATATTCAAGATCCCTTTCAGCGGAACAAATATTTCCATAGAGCTCTTAATAGAAGTCGCAGATCCCGAGGGTTTCTTGATGTCCGTACCGATTTCGATCTCCTCCGACCTGGCAAGACTTTTAACGTAGTGGACATTTTCCCTCAATATATTCTCAGCTGCCGGGGTGATCGCCTTGATTGACACACTCAGTTTCAGGGACGGCGAGATGTTCAGTTCGCCCCTGATGGTCCTGATCCCTGTCACCGCGTCTATAATGTATGACATATTTTCTTCTGCTTCATAATTCCTTGATGAAGACTTAGGGTATTCGGAGATCATAATACTTTCCTGACATTCTGATTGTTTCATGATTCCGGCAGACAAAGGCTTGATCTTCTGCCATATCTCCTCGGTTACAAAGGGCATGAACGGATGGAGCATGCGAAGCAAACTGTCAAGTGTATGAAGAAGGCACCATTTGACCCCGATTTCAAGTTTCGGATTACGGAATTCAATCTTTGCCATTTCGATATACCAGTCGCAGAACTCATGCCATATGAACTGGTATATGCTGTTGGCCGCATCATTGAACCTGTATTCTTTCAAGGCCGAATTCATATCTTCTGCCGTCGCTGAAAGCCTGCTGAGAATCCATTTACCGGGGAGAGAGATGTTTAACCCATCTTTTGCCACAGTTTCAGAGTTTGAAGAACCTTCGGCATTCATCATAATAAATCGGGCTGCGTTCCAGAGCTTGTTCACGAAATGCCTGTAGCCCTCGACCCTGTCCTCGGAAAATCTGACATCTCTCCCCTGTGCGGCAAAGGCGGCGAGTGTGAACCTGAACGCATCAGTGCCGTATCTGTCCATCATGATCAGAGGGTCAACCACATTCCCTTTGGACTTGGACATCTTCTGACCTTTTATGTCTCTTACAAGGGCATGGATGTAAACGTCCCTGAAAGGCACATCGCCCATGAATTTGAGTCCCATCATGATCATCCTTGCCACCCAGAAGAAGATTATGTCGAAGCCGGTCACAAGGACACTGGTGGGATAGAAAGTCCTGAGATCATTGGTATCTTCCGGCCAGCCGAGTGTTGAGAACGGCCAGAGCGCCGATGAGAACCATGTATCGAGTACATCCTCATCCTGAACCAACTCATCCGCCCCGCAATGAGGGCATATGCGGGGTTCAGTTCTCGATACGATTACTCCCTTCCGGGCTTTGCATTTTTCATTTCGCATTTGCCTGCAGTACCAGGCGGGTATCCTGTGGCCCCACCATATCTGGCGTGAAATGCACCAGTCTTTGATGTCTTCCATCCACGCAAAATAAGTATTTTCCCATGTTTTAGGGATCACGGTTATGTTCCCTTTCCTGACTGCCTCTATGGCCTCTTTTGCAATGGACTGAACATTTACATACCACTGAAGTGTCGGCAACGGTTCGGTGATCGTCTTACATCTGTAACAGTGTCCTATCGCATATGTATGCGCTTCTTCTTTCTCTATAAGATGCGCGTCTTTAAGGTCTTTCAGTACGATCTTCCTGCATTCGTATCTATCAAGGCCGGAGTATCTTTCCCCTGCGTCAGGCGTCATATGACCATCGTCTCCTATCACGGTTATGAATTCAAGGGGCGGATTTTGTCTCTTTGCCATAGCTTCATCATTAAAATCATGGGCAGGCGTCACCTTTACTGCGCCTGTGCCAAAAGCAGGGTCGACTGCGGGATCGGAGATAATAGGAAGCTGTCTGAGAGTAAGGGGCAGGTTTACGGTCTTACCGATTAATTTCTTGTATCTGTCATCTCCCGGATTTACCGCTACAGCCGTATCTCCGAGCATAGTCTCGGGACGTGTAGTCGCAACAATTATATGCCCGCCGCTCCCGTCTGATAACGGATATTTTATGTACGTCAGTTTGCCTTCCAATTCTTCATGTTCAACCTCTAAGTCCGAAAGGGCCGTATGACAACGCGGACACCAGTTAATGAGCCTGTTGTCCCTGTATATAAGTCCTTCCTCGTATAGTCCGACAAAGACTTCACGGACGGCTTTCGACAGACCCTCATCAAAAGTGAATCTCTCTCTCGACCAGTCGCACGAAGCGCCGAGTCTTTTCAATTGATGGATTATTCTTCCGCCGTATTCGGCCTTCCATTTCCACACACGCTCTATAAAAGCGTCACGGCCGAGTTCATGCCTGCTAAGTCCCTCTGCCGCAAGTTGTTTTTCGACAACATTCTGGGTTGCGATGCCGGCATGGTCGGTGCCGGGTAGCCATAGGACTTTATACCCCGACATACGCTTCCAACGGCAAAGGATATCCTGAAGGACGGTGTTCAAGGCGTGGCCCATGTGGAGGGAACCGGTAACATTCGGGGGGGGTATTACTAAAGAATAGGCATTCTTGCTTTCCGGGGCGGGTTTAAAGTATTCTTGCGAGACCCAGAATTCATACCACTTTTCCTCTGTGCCCTGCGGATCGAAGCCCTTGTCTAAAATTCTGACCTTATCCTCTCTATTTCTTTAGAAATCATTGTCTCTGCGAGGTCAGGTACGGTCTCCCAGATCACTTTTTCAACCTCTTTGGTCAATGATTCGAGAGCACCCTTCAGCATATCTTTGAGCATTCTTTCGACAAGGTCAGGCGCTACTTCCCAGAGTATCTTTTCGATGGAATCCTTCAGTAAAGGAGTCAGTGCGGAAAGTATATCCTCTTTTAAATCAATCGAAGACAAGAATGAAGAGATTTTTTCTTCGAATATCTTTTCGATTTCATCTTTTGACGGAAATTCCACTTCGGGAACGCCGATCTTTACATCTTCAGGTCTGACTTTTTCGATCAGGGACGGCTTGGTCTCTTCGGCAACTCTTCCTTCAGCCCCAACCTCGGCCTCTTCAGCGAATTCTATCAGTTCTTCCGTGCCGGCGCCTGCTTCTTCCTCTTCCGGCCAGCCCGCGGGCTCGGCAGTCTCTGAGATTTCTTCCATTGACCACAAGTCTTCCTCGACGGGAGTCTCTTCCAGGCCGACAGCCTCAGCCTCAAAAATGCCTTCTTCTCCTTCTTCCGCAGCCACAGCCGATACGGTAAGGGCAGCGTTTATCTTGCTTATCAATTCCTGCGATTCAAAGGGTTTTACAATAAAATCGTCCGCCCCTACATGTTTAGCAAGTTCTTCATCGATAGGTTCGAAAGCCCCGGTGAGGAGAATGACCGGGATGCCGCTCGTAGACGGGTCTTGCTTTATCTTTTCGCAGAGTTGATAACCGTTCATCTTCGGCATCTCTATATCGGCAAGTACAATATCGGGCTTGAAAGAAGGGATCAGGGCGAGCGCTTCTTCTCCGTTATTCGACGGCTTTATCTCAAAGTCTTCCTCGGCCAAAATCAGCTCTACAACTTTCTGGATAGTAATGCTGTCATCTGCAAGCAGAAGCCTGTGCGCCACATTTCACCTCTCGTATATTAGTAATACCTGCAAAAATTTTATTGTTAAGTATGGAAAAAGTCAAGAGATTTCGCTGAGGCTTTCATCATAAAGTTTGTTCTTGCTCAATCCATATTCCTCTGCAATTTTTTTTGCAGCCTCTTTTCTTCCGAGACCTCTTTTCATCAACATGCGGATTTCATGGAGGACATCTGCCTCAGAAGGCTTATTCTCATCTGTCTTTCCCTCCACAATTATCACAAACTCCCCTGCCACCTTGATTTTTTCCATCTCACCGACTATATCCGGAATATTTCCCCTTAATACCTCCTCATGTATCTTAGTGATTTCTTTTGAAACTGCGGCATTTCTTTTTCCAAGTATTGCCGCCATGTCTGAAAGGGTATCAACGACCCTGTGAGGAGCCTCATAAAAAATGAGCGTTCTCTGTTCGAGATTCAAATCTTTCAGAGCCTTCCGGCGCTGTACTTTTCCGGCAGGAAGAAATCCTACAAAAGTGAATTCTGCTGTCGGCAGCCCTGAAACGGATAATGCGGCAACAAATGCTGAAGGTCCGGGTATCGGGACAACAGGAACGTGTTCTTCAACAGCTTTTTTTATGAGGACCGCGCCCGGGTCGGATATCCCCGGAGTGCCGGCGTCCGAGACAAGTGCGACAGACTGTCCTCCCTGTAATCTTCTGATGATCTCATCGGACCTTGCCTTTTCTTTTTCTCTCCAGTAGCTGATCATGGGTTTTGAAATACCATAGTGGCTGAGTAACTTTGCCGAACGGCGCGTATCTTCAGCCGCGATAAGATCAACGTCTTTAAGAACCCGTAAAGCCCTCAAAGTAATATCTTCGAGATTGCCTATGGGTGTGGATACTATATATAGTGTGCCCTTCACTCTACGTTCAGGAGTTTTTTGAGGCGTTTGTCCGTTCTTACAATCTCATTCACATTATCACCCGTAAGATCCCATGTATATCTTCCGTCCGACGAGCGTTTCAGTCTGATCTTGACCGGCTTTTTCGGTTTAACCTGTTGTATCTCGGGTTGCTTCCTGAACTGGGCCGGCTTATTATCCCCGGAATAAGCATAAGTAGAAAGAAAAACTAAAGAAAGTGACATCATGAACAACGCCGCAAAAATTCTTTTCATGGGACTTCAGAACCCCCTGTATTTATTTGTTATCGGGAACCGTCTGTCCCTTCCGAATGCCCTCTGGGTTATCTTGATTCCCGGAGGCGCCTGCCTCCTCTTATATTCACTCCTATCGATCATGCCGATAACTTTCTGCACTCCATCGCTGCTGTAGCCGGTAGACAGTATTTCCTCGAAACTCTTGTCTTCTTCGATATATGCTTTCAATACCGGGTCGAGCAGGGGGTAGGGGGGCAGTGTGTCGGTGTCTTTTTGGCCGGGTTTAAGTTCCGCTGATGGCTGTTTCGTAAACATTGTCTGCGGTATCACTGTCCCGCCGGTTTTATTATTCTTCCACATGCAGAGTTCATAAACCATGGTTTTCGGCACATCCTTAATTACAGCAAAACCTCCCGCCATGTCACCGTAAAGGGTCGCGTATCCGACACTCATTTCGGACTTATTTCCGGTCGTCAGGACGATCCATCCGAATTTATTGGAGAAGGCCATGAGGATATTCCCCCTTATCCTTGCCTGCAGGTTTTCTTCTGTTACATCAGCAGGTAAGCCGCTGAATTCGCCCTGAAATAATTCGACGTAGTTTTGAAATATGCCGCCAATGGGAATTTCTATCATCTTGATACCCAGATTCCTCGCCAGCACGTAAGCGTCTTCTCCGCTTTCCGGAGACGTATAAGGAGAGGGCATGAATAGTCCCCTCACGTTCTCTTTACCCATCGCATCCACGGCGATGGCGGCAACGAGTGCAGAATCGATGCCGCCGCTAAGACCTATGACGACTCCCTTAAATCCATTCTTGTTGACATAATCGGAAGTACCGAGTACGAGGGCCATGTAAATTTCTTCCAAAGGTTCTAAAACAGGATAAACGGTTGACGGGAAAGGGATGGCCGTTTTAGACCTCCGAGATGACATCTTTTCCGGGGGGAGAATAATTTTTTCGACGAGGTCCTTTTTAAGTCTTATTATCTCCTGTCTCCTGCGCGGGGCCCGGAGTCTCTTCATCATGATGCTTTCAAGGTTTAAGTCGGCAACGATGAGATCTTCCTCAAACTGTTTCCCCCTTGCGATCACTTTGCCTTCATGGTCAAGTATCAGACTTTGACCGTCGAAGACCAGCTCATCCTGCCCTCCGATTGTATTCACGTAAGCCACAATGATAATATTGTCCGAGGCCCTTGTCGAAAGCATAGTCTCTCTGAACTTTCCCTTGCCGATATGGTAGGGGGACGCGTTGATGTTGATAATTACTTCAGCGCCCGCAAGAGATTGCAGCCTTGCCGGTCCTTCCGGATACCAGATATCTTCACATATATTGATACCTATCCATGTACCGTTGAGTTGAAATATAGGGTAACGCGTGCCTGACTGGAAATACCGGTATTCGTCAAACACCCCGTAATTCGGCAGGTGCATCTTGTGATAGACATCGACGATTTCTTTATTGTGGATTATCGCGGCTGCATTATAGATATCGTCCTTCCTGTCGACAAAACCGACTACGACAGTGATATCATCAACTTTTCTCTGAATCTTCTTCAGGGAGTCAAGATTATCTTCAATGAACTGGGTCTTTAAAAGTAAGTCTTCAGGCGGATAACCTGTTACAGCAAGTTCGGGAAATGCAACCAAATCGGCGCCGGCTGTCTTTGCCTTTTTAATGTAATCGACAATTTTGGAGACATTACCATCGAGATCTCCGACTGTGGGATTTAGTTGCGCAAGGGCGATTCTCAGAGATTTCATTGCTTGAGTCTCTCACTTTTCCGCTTATTTTGTGCTTATTATAGCATCAGAATAAAAATTCAACAAAAATAATCTGTTAAGAAATTGCGTCTATTCAGGGGAGCATGACGGCCATAGTTTTTTCGCCCATTCTCGGGCTGTCGCCCTGAGAGGTAAATTCTGTTCCGATAAATCTACACAGAATTTAAATCCGCGAAAATACTATGACCGCCATGAATATGGGAATCTCACGCGCCACAGAAGGATTACAAGAAAATGGAAATACATTATAGTATTTTTATGAACCTTGAAAAACTGTCCTTGCTGCTCTGCTTATGCGCTTTCTTTTCCACAGACTCTATTGCTGCAATGAAAGAGAACCTTCAAACGGGCGAAGCAGAAATTTTTTTTGAAGAACCTTTAAAGAATGTTGCCGGGGAGGTGGCAAGAATATACCCGGATGTTAAGAGCGAACTCGCAAAGACTTTTAAGGTGGAGATAGATTTCAGACCCGGTATAATCCTCGTCGGAGAGAGAGATAAATTCAGGAGGATGGCGGGCAGCGATATGGTTATCGCTTTTGCCGTTCCGGAAAAAAACCTTATCGTTCTTGATACGTCAAGGGTTTATACTAAACCCTTCACTCTTGGGAGCACGCTCAAACATGAATTATGTCACCTTATTTTACATCGGGATATATCAAGCGAAAATCTGCCCCGATGGTTTGACGAAGGCGTCTGCCAGTGGGCGAGCGGAGGTATTGCAGAGTTGGTTTCGGACGAAAGTGACAAGGCCCTTGCAAAGGCGGTTATGTCCGGTAGTCTGATCCGTTTAAATAGACTTGAGAGATTTTCTGCGGATGAGAGGTCTCTCACCCTTGCCTATGAGGAAAGCAAAAGCATTGTGGAATATATTGCGGCGGAATACGGCCGAGAGGGAATTTTGAGGATACTTGAAAACATGAGAGAGGGTGATTCCGTTAATGGCGCTTTACAGAAAGGCCTTTCGATCAACGTCTTCGAGCTTGAAAAGAATTGGAGTGCTTATCTTAGAAGAAAATACACCTGGTTTTCATATCTTAGCAGCAACCTCTATACAATACTTTTTGCTCTTGCCGCTCTTATAACTATATATGGCTTTATACGGCTGCTGAAAAAGAAAAGGTCTTATGTGGATGAGGATGAAGAGTAAATAGAGTCTGTGTATAAACTACCTAAAAAGATCAGAATACTGTGATTCCCGCAATCCCGAAAGCGTTCGGGAGTCCGGAATCTTTCCGATGACTTCTAAGAAGGATTCCCGACGCGCTTCACTTGCGGGAATGACAGTTTTCTGAGTTCTTGGGTACTTTATAAACAGACACTAAGTAGAGACGGGCCTCAGAATTATTTGTACTATTGGCCTTTTTTTATCTTTTACCCTGTTCCGAACCAACCCTCCCTTGACGTACATAAAGTTTTGTTTATATGTTAAATAACAAAGAGCAAAGATGTTAAAGATACTTTCGCAATACATGACATATAGTCTGCTGAAATTGGAGTGGGGCTCTCATCTCGCTAATGCTTGTCGATTTCTTTATTTACGATACGATCAAGATATTTCTCCTGCTTTCGGTCATCATATTTGCAGTATCGATAATCAGGAGCTTCTTCTCTACCGAAAAAATGAAACGAATTCTTTCCCATAAGAAAGAGTTTATAGGAAATATCCTTGGGTGATGATGAACAGGAGAGCTAAGCATGCAGGAAGACCGCTGCCAAATCTTGAGAAAGTCAAAGAACTTATTAGGCATGAAACTGTCTGAAAGGAGATAAAAAAATGGATACTGTTCTCAACATTTTCAAAGCACTGTCTGATGAAACACGTCTGCGGATACTCAAGCTTCTTGAAAACGGTGAGTTGTGTGTGTGCGATATCGTCGCCGCCCTTGACATGATTCAGCCGAAGGTATCTTTTCATCTTGCTGTTCTGAAAGAAGTCAGCCTGATTAAAGATAGAAAACAGGGTAAATGGGTTCATTACAGGATTGATGATTCGGATATCTTCAAAAGGTTTTTACTGCTGTCGACACTTGAGAGGATTTCTGCCGAAACGGTATCTGAGGATATTAGAAGATTAAAGAATTTCCTGGAAATCAAACATCAAAAGGCAAACGTAGTTTCCCTGCCCAACAGAACTGCTTGCTGCGGGAGGTAGACAACTATGACAAAAATCATGTTCTTGTGCACCGGGAATTCCTGCCGCTCTCAGATGGCAGAGGGATTTGCGCGGGAATTCGGCAAAGATATCATCGAAACCCATAGTGCGGGACTTAACCCGGCCGATCTGAATGATCTCGCAGTGAGAGTCATGAGGGAAATAGGCATAGATGTATCGCAACAGAAATCAAAGCCGATAGACGAAGAATTGCTCAAAACAATGGACATAATCATTACCCTCTGTGACAATGCTGCAGAATCCTGTCCATGGACACCACCTGAAATCAAGCGCATCCACTGGTCACTAAAAGATCCTGCTAAGGCGACGGGAATGGAAGAAGAAATAATGAATGAATTCAGAAAAGCAAGAGATGAAATTGAGCAAAGAGTTAAGAACCTTGTCGAGGAGGTGCGAAATGGCTGAAGTAGTGAAAAGACTGTCATTTCTTGACCGTTTTCTGACCTTATGGATATTCCTGGCAATGTTTATAGGGGTTGGCGCAGGGTATCTATATCCTCAAATCACCGATTTCTGGAATATGTTTCAGGCAGGCACTACCAATATCCCCATTGCTGTCGGACTAATCTTAATGATGTATCCGCCCCTCGCAAAAGTTAAATATGAACAACTCGGAGAGGTTTTTAGGAACGCAAGGGTGCTAAGCCTGTCTCTTGTGCAAAACTGGATCGTGGGACCCATTTTGATGTTTCTTCTTGCCGTTGTTTTTCTTGGAAAATACCCGGAATATATGATGGGATTGATAATGATCGGACTCGCTCGCTGTATCGCCATGGTGATCGTATGGAATGACCTTGCGTGCGGCGACAAAGAATATGCTGCCGGACTCGTCGCTTTCAATTCGATATTTCAGGTCCTTTTCTATTCCGTATATGCATATGTCTTTATAACAGTGCTTCTTCCTTTGTTCGGATTCAAAGGCGCCGTTGTGAACATTACCATTGCGCAGATTGCGAAGAGTGTATTTGTATATTTAGGAATACCGTTTATAGCCGGGATAATAACCCGCTTCAGCCTGATAAAAATAAAAGGAAGCACATGGTATGAAGAGGCCTTCATCCCGAAAATCAGTCCTGTTACTCTTATCGCTCTGCTCTTTACCATAATTGTCATGTTTTCGTTGAAAGGTCAATACATTGTTCGACTGCCGTTTGATGTGATAAAAGTGGCCATTCCGCTTTTCATCTACTTTTTGCTGATGTTCCTTGTCTCCTTCTATATGGGAAGGAGGTTCGGCGCCGGCTATGAAAAAACCGCCACGCTTTCATTCACCGCCGCGAGCAATAATTTTGAACTCGCAATCGCAGTAGCCGTATCTGTGTTCGGCATTAATTCAGGGCAGGCCTTCGCTGCCGTGATAGGTCCGCTGGTAGAAGTTCCCGTTTTAATCGGCCTCGTAAATGTGGCGCTGTATTTTAAGAGGAAATACTTTGCTGCTGAGTATTGCCAGATTAAAGGGACTGAACCGTTATAAAAAGAAGATATCTTAAAGAATTAAATACGGCGCAATAGTTAATAAATATTAAGGAGATTGTAATTGAATCCCAAAAAATTGATAAAGACTTTGCTCTTCGTTTTTGTGGTTTTGAGTTTTGCAGTTCTTGTTTATAAGGAATTTTCTACCAGAAGTGAGGGCAATGCTACCGACGTCGCAGTAACGAAGGGTGATACAACGTCCGTATCCGGAAAAACCTTGCCGGGTACAGAGAATCAGACTGCAAGAGAAACTACAACGAAGCAAAAGGAGGAATCTCCTTCGACTCAGGGTGCGGTGAAATCTCGGAATGCAAAGGTGGTCGTCTATTATTTTCACGGGATATTCAGATGTACCACATGCCGGACTATCGAAAAATATTCCCATGATGCAATTCAGCAGTATTTTTCGAAAGAGCTCGGTAACGGGAAACTGGAGTTCAGGCCACTGAATGTCGAGAATCCCGAAAACCGCCACTATATTCAAGACTATCAGCTTTTTTCCAGATCCCTTGTCCTTTCTTTAATTACAGATGGCAAGGAGACGAAATGGAAAAACCTGACCGACATCTGGAACTTCGTAGGGGACAAAGACAAATTCTTCCAGTATGTAAAGGATGAAGTAGAAGCCTTCTTAAAGGAAGCTCAATAAATGGAAGGAATTTTCCTGGCGACAGCAGTCTGGCTCGGGATATTGACCTCAGTCAGCCCCTGTCCATTGGCTACGAACATAGCTGCTGTCTCGTTCATTTCACGCAGGATTACGCAAAGGAGTACCGTATTCTTATCCGGAATACTTTATACCCTCGGAAGGAGCCTCACGTATATTGTCCTCGGTGTACTAATTGTAAAAGCACTGGTAAATATACCGATCCTGTCGGATTTCCTTCAAAGGTACATCAATAAAATCCTTGGCATCGTGCTGATTCTCGTCGGGATGGTCCTGCTGGACTTGCTGCGGGTTCCTTTATCTCTCCCGTCGATATCCGAAAATGCTGCCAAGAAACTGATCGAAAAAGGGACCTGCGGCTCTTTACTTTTGGGCATTCTGTTTGCGTTAGCCTTCTGTCCCATATCCGCCGCCCTTTTCTTTGGCGGTTTGATCCCTATTGCGGTAAAAGCACAATCAGGAATAGGGCTGCCTCTGATTTACGGGATTGGTACCGGTCTTCCTGTCCTGATTTTTGCTTTCCTCGTCGCAGCAGGCGCAGGGTATGTCAATAATCTGTACCACAGGATTACAAAAGTCGAGTTTTATACAAAGAAAGCAACGGGCATTATTTTTATATTGGTAGGTATCTATTATGCCCTGGCGTACATTTTTGAAATCGTTTAAAAACAGTAACTGTCTCAAAGGAGGTGGCTGAACTTCGTAAAATCAGACAACAGAGGTAACTGGTATTTTAAGACTGCCAGTTGTTAGGCGTAAAAAAACTTTTTTGAAAAAGGAGAAAGGAAATGTGTCTTGGAATTCCCTCAAAAAGCATCAGAGTGGAAGGTTCAAATGCAACAGTGTATGTTTACGGCGCTCAACGCGACATAAGTTTGCTTGTTCTTGATGAGCCGGTCAATATCGGAGATTTCGTGATTGTCCATGCGGGATTTTGAAACTATTCAAGAATTTGTACAAAAAGATGCGCAGCTTGCGCGATTGTTCGAGAAGGCCAAGGAATACGCGGAACTTTATATCATCGCAAAACAAAGGCAAAAGGGGTGTGACGGGATGGGTGAGGTTGCAACACTAAAGGATGAATTTATGCATTCCCTGAATGAGATGATTCGGTTTTGCAAAGCGAAAGATTATCTTTTAGGCGATGTTTCTTATGATATCGATTTGATTGCTCATGATATTTGCGAGATCCAATCGGAATAATTAAAAAACATAACATACAAAAAGAGAGGACGAGAATGAACAATATCCAAGAATATTTTGAGACGGGGCTTAAATTTCACGGGCACAAGTGCCCTGCAATGCCGATGGGCCTGAGAGCGGGCCTTGCGGCCATGAAGGCTCTCGGCGTTGAGAGATCGAAGGACAAAGAACTCTTTGTAGAAGCGGAAACAGGCAGCGGTCATGCAGCAGGTTGTTTCCTGGACGGGGTCATGACCGCGACAGGATGCACCTATGGCAAGTCGAATATCAAGAAGCTCTATTACAGCAAGATGGCATTCACACTCATCGACACAAAGACCGGCAGGGCGGTAAGGGTCTCTCTCAAGCCTGAATTTTTTGAAAAGGCCCTCAATTCACCATTTGTTGAGGAACGGAAAAAGGGCGTGCCGCCTCAGGACATACCTGCTTCGATCACGGCCCCGTTGGTCGATCGAATAATGGGACTCCCCGAGACCGAATTCTTGAATATCAGCGATGTGTTCCAAAAGGTGATGAAAAAGGGCGCTGCAAATTTCCAGGTCAAACGCTGCGCGAAGTGCGGCGAAGCAGTGTTCACTGACAAATTGACAACTACTTCAGATGGCCGGATGCTCTGCATCCCGTGTGCTGAAACCGAAAAATAGAAAGCTATTGTGCAATAGACAAATTATGCGGAATGATACGAAAAAAACTTTCCAACCTCAGAGCCTGCATGACAGAGCAAGTCCTGCCCTTTCTCTGCCCGCGCTGCTTCTTCATTTTTTGAAAATCGGCGTCATAGGTTTTGGGGGCGGCATGGCGATGATTGCACTGATGCAACGGGACTTCGTACTCAAGAAGCGCGTTCTGGAGGCTGAGGAGTTTATTCATGGGGTTGCGCTTGGACAGGTGCTCGGCCCCTTTGCGGTTAATACCGCTCTTTTCGTTGGGAACCGGTTGTACGGCACTTTGGGCGGACTTGCATGCGCCTTTGCCTTTATGACGCCTTCCGTTCTCATAGTGATCATGCTCGCCTGGCTTTACTTCAGCTTCCATGCCATCCCAGCCCTGCAGAATGCTATCGGGGGCCTAGGCCCAGTTGTCATCGCGCTGATCCTCGGGGCGGTGTGGTCCATGGGCCGAAAAGTCTTGCTTTCATGGCCGTCCGTGCTGATGGCGATCCTTACGTTAGTGGTCTCCCTATTAAAGATCAACGCTGTTTATGTTCTCATTGGGGCCGGTCTGACAGGCTTGATGGCAGGGCGGTTCCTAAAACAGGCAGACCAGGACAAACCGAAAACACCAGGGTCTGGCCAGGACTCAGTAGCAGGACTCGCCCTGCTGCCCGCTGCCGGAATCGCGGCAAAGGGCATATCCCTGTATTCTGTTGCGTGGATGTTTTTTAAGGTCGGTTGTGTCTTTTTCGGTGGCGGTTTTGTTCTTATACCGGTACTTCAGCAGAAGCTGGAGACCCTGGGTTGGCTCACCCCAAGACAGTTCATAGACGGGGTCGCAATCAGCAACCTGACGCCCGGTCCCATTGCTGTTCTGGCTACCTTTGCCGGTTTCCATCTCCACGGTATCTCTGGGGCATTAGTGGCCACTCTTTCGCTCTTTACCCCCTCTCTGATACTCATGACGTTCTTTTCTCAAGGCTATTCCAAGATGAAAGAAGGACGGTATGTTAAGGATTTTCTGTCGGGTGTCACACCGGCAGTAGTGGGCATGGTAGTAAGCGCAGCCGTGTTCCTGGCGCCGGCAACACTTCATGGTCTTGCCGGCTGGGGCCTCATGGCAATTGCTCTCCTGCTGCTGATCCGCTTGCAATGGCATCCCGCCTTTGTCCTCGCAATCGGAGCCATCTTGGGCGCTGTGGGCGCCGTTCGGTGAAAGATGAGAAGAGCACAAATATATGAACATACTTCATAACTTGTCGGCCCTTGGCATCGTCAGATTTCAATGATCTTTCTGAGGAATATAATTTTAAAGAACGTAATAAACAGCTTGCTAATCTGAATTTCAGATGGGCAGCAATAGCGGGAAGCGGCTTCGGAAGTATTGAAGGAAGTATAAAAGACAGTAAACCGCTGAAAGTGACCTATGAGAAGAGTAAGTTTGATGAAGAAGGCAGGGTAATCGTTCACATAGCACCCGAGCCACGAAATGAGACGTGCCTTCAGTGCCACAAGAAGCCGGACTGGAAGAAGCGCGGGGCATCATTTTCTTCCCGTACAGATGTCCACATAGCCGCTGGGCTCAGATGTGTTGATTGCCACGCGGCCGGAAGCAAGGCTGTTGATAAGAGAATTCGCGGCAAGGAAATGCATCAGTTCGGAAAAGGAGACGATCCTTCAGGCTGGGTAAGGAACGATCTTGATAATTCCATGAGAACATGTGAGACCTGCCACATCAAGGGATGGCGGAATGCACCTATAGCAAGACATAGCTGGCTGCCTCCGTTCCATATGGAAAAGCTATCCTGTCAGGCATGCCACATCCCTTCCCGTGCAGTAAAAAGCGCACTCGTTCAGGCAAGCGATGTTTACAACCCGGCTCCCCGTATCACACCGCCTCCCAAACATATATGGACTTTTTATGATCAGGAGATGAAATTCTGGAATCATTACGGCGAACTCGATCTTTTTACTGCAATGGATCAGCCAACAGATGTCACACGGCCTACCTTGATCAGATACAAAGGGAAGATATATCCCGGCAACCGTGTCCACAGTTCATGGGTCGGTTTTGAAGAAGACGGCAAAAAGGGATTAAACCAGTTATTCATGAAGGACTTCTTTCAGATGTTGATGCAGCATCAGGCAGATGCCTAATTATGAAATACTCGGTATT
This sequence comes from Thermodesulfovibrionales bacterium, assembly GCA_963716185.1. GTDB lineage: Bacteria > Nitrospirota > Thermodesulfovibrionia > Thermodesulfovibrionales > SM23-35 > CAVZMO01. Next base: position 176,289 of record OY970295.1, on the reverse strand, counting down.
GCAAGTTCATGGGTAAAATTAGGGGCTTTCCGGGAGGAACTCCTGAAGCCGCTTATTTATATCCTTACCGGCATTCTCATCATCCTCGCTATTTTGATAATTCTGCAGCAACTGGCAGTGAAAAATGGTTTCCTTTCAGCTCAGAAAGCGAAACTGCTCGCATGGGTTATTCTGGCAGCAGTCATTGCCTTTTGGCTGATAGCGGCACTTTCTCCCGGACTGCTGGAATACATGACATTAAGCAGGTTCAGCCTGGATGCGAACCATCTCTGGATAGCAGTGATTATCTTCTTAATTTCTATTACCGTTATCACACAAAAGGCGAATGACAGGACTAAGCACACAGAAAAAGCTATAAGAAAGCTGAGTATGATATTCATCATGACCGGTGTTTTTTCAGGCTTGCTTATGTTGCTGAAGATCGGAGGACTAAGCGTCATAACACGTTTAGCTTATACAAGTTTCGATCTCAGCCTTGTATTCATGGCTTTCACATCTGTTGTTTCTTTTCTCTTGAGAATGATTACGGTAAAAGAATCCATAGGGTAACAAAAACGTGATTGAAGACATCGGAAAGGTTGTAAAAATCGAAGACGACCAAGCATTCATCGAGGTAGAACGCAGCTCTGCCTGCGCCCAATGCGGCCTTCATGAGGCAGAAGAACTGGCTGCCGGCGGAAAGGTTGTCTTTGAGGCGTATAACATGGCAAGTGCAACTATTGGAGAGAGAGTCAGAGTCCAGGTTAGGACGGGAGCATATACCAAGGCATCACTATATATTTATGGTATTCCGGCTCTTTCCCTCGTGATCGGCGCGATTGCAGGTACATATGCTGCTACAATATTAAAACGATCCTCTGATACCATGAGTGCACTGTTTGCTATGGGAGGATTGGTTGTTGGATTCATCATATTGTTTCTTCTACGGAAAAGAAGCAATAAAACAGAATACATGCCCGTTGTTGTGGAGGTGATGCAAGACAATGCCGTTTCTGGAAATTAAGAATCTGGCTTATACAGCCGGGGATAAAAAAATCCTTGATGAATTTTCTCTATCCATCGAGGAGTCTGAAGTTCATGCCTTGCTCGGCACGAACGGAACCGGGAAGAGCACCCTTGCCTATGTAATCATGGGATGTGAGGGCTATAAGCCGGCATCAGGCGAGATACTGTTTAATGGTAAGACCATTGATGAACTGAAGATTCATGAAAGGGCTCAACTTGGCATAACAATGGCATGGCAGGAACCGGTAAGATTCGAAGGAATCAATGTGAGAAACTATCTTGCCCTCAAAAGCAGCGAGACTGATCCGTCCGTCTATCTCGATATGGTTGGCCTCCATCCCGAACTGTATCTTCACCGGATGGTTGACAAATCACTGAGCGGCGGGGAAAGAAAGAGGATTGAACTTGCGTCTATCCTTGCGTTACATCCGAAACTTGCTCTCCTTGATGAGCCTGACTCAGGAATAGATATGCTCTCGACACAAGATATCATCAACGTCATTAACGTCTTTAAAAAGAATGGATCTTCTGTGCTCCTTATAACACACAGGGAAGAAATTTCATTGATAGCCGACAGGGCATCGCAGATGTGCAGGGGTAAAATTGTGTGTTCGGGCAATCCGGAAAAGGTCGCCGAATACTATAAATCGAGGAAATGCCTTGTCTGCGATGGGGAGGTCTGTGCATATGTCTGAACTTGATGCCTTAATGAAGGCATTTGGAGAATCCGGAGGCGACAGCGGTATCCTTGCCAATAAAGAGGTCGCTCATTTTGTCGTAAGCGGCCATTCAATATTGAGCATGCAATCGGTTGAAGGCCTTGAAGTCAAGGCAAAGGAGACGCTGACAGGAATAAGCGCATCAATAAGGGTCAGGGAAGGAACAAAAGTTCAGAAGCCTATACATTTATGCTTCGGAATTCTTCACAAAAAGGGAAATCAGAAGATCAAGATGGATGTTAAGTTGGAAAAGAATGCCTCTGCACATTTCATTGCTCACTGTATTTTCCCGAAAGCTGAAAAGATAAGGCATATCATGGATGCCGTGGTTGATATTGGAGAAGATGCCGAGATGAGATATTCCGAGACTCATTATCATGGACTTTACGGAGGGATTGAGGTAATCCCAAAGGCTGTTGTGAAGATCGCCAAAAATGGCAGATTCTTCACGGACTTTACTCTCATCACAGGGAGGGTGGGAAAGCTCGGCATTGATTATTCTGTTGAGGCTGGGGAGAATGCTGTTACTGAATTGACTGCGAAGGTATTCGGACATGCCGATGATGATATCAAGATAAAAGAAGCAGTTCTCCTCCAGGGCGCCAATGCAAGAGGCTTGATAAAAACAAGGGTTGCCATTGAGGATGAGGCAAAAGCAGAAATTACCGGAATTACGGAGGGGAATGCTGCCGGCGCTCGTGGTCATGTTGACTGTCTGGAAATAGTGAAGGATAAGGCAACGGCGAAAGCAATACCCATTGTGAATGTGACAAACCCGTTGGCAAAAGTAACGCATGAAGCCGCAATCGGAAGTGTTGATAAAAAACAGCTTGAGACTTTGATGGCGCATGGATTGACACCCGAAGAAGCAGTGGATGTGATTGTAAAGGGAATACTGAGATAAGTTTTGATATTGTATTCACTAAGATACTACTTTTTCAAATCCAGCGGTAATAATGAGCCATTTCGGTAGGATGTCTGCGTCAAGAAGCAAAACTCCTCAACATCTTTTCGTATGATATCCTGTAGCTATTTAAGCCAACTTCCCGGCTGCGAAAAGAAATTCCGTTTTCGTGCTATGATAAAAATTATTCATTTAATTGATGGTCAACTATGACTTATCTCATTTTAAGAATAATGATAAATGCCCTGTCCATCGCTTTTGCCGTAAAGGTTGTGAACGGGATAACCTTTACCGGCGAATGGTGGAAGATGATCATCATCGGTGCGGTTTTCGGGATAGTAAATTCCGTTATAAAACCCCTTGTAACACTTTTTGCACTGCCTCTGATTATCATTACCTTAGGTCTTTTTACGCTGATAGTTAATACTCTGATGCTGGTGATCACCGCCGAACTTTCCGAGCCTTTCAGTCTCGGCTTCCAGATAAACGGTTTCTGGCCTGCATTCAAGGGGGCCCTGATTGTCAGCATAGTGAGCATGCTCCTTTCCTGGCTGACTGGGCTGAAGAAAATAAAGTATTTGAGAAGCAGATAGGGACAAACTTGACAAGTTCAGGGGAAGAGATATTATCGAAGCTATATAATTACCATGTCGACAAATAACGCATTTGATTTTTTTGTGCAATTACATCTCACCGAGAGATGCAACCTCAGATGCAAACACTGTTATCAGACCGGCAGAAGTGTAGATGAGATGTCTCTTCCGGAATTAAAGGAGGTCATAAAGGAAATATCTGATACTTTAAACGGATGGAAGGACTCATATGGCATCGATTATTTGCCGAGTTTTAATGTGACCGGAGGCGAGCCTTTTCTGCGGAATGATCTTTCAGACATCCTTTCGGAGATAGGAAACCATGGCTTTGATATATATCTGCTCACAAACGGCATTCTGATAGATGAAAGAAAAGCAAAAGACTTGTTCAAGCTTGGGGTGAAGGCTGTTCAGGTAAGTATCGAAGGCCCGAAAGAAATACACGAATCGATCAGAGGTAAGGGGAGTTATTCGGCTTCTCTGAAGGGGGTCAAGAATCTCCTCGATGAAGGCTTGAAAGTATCTCTGAACGTTACGCTTTCCTCTATTAATGCCGGTTCCTTTATGGACATTGTTGAACTGGCTTCAAATCTCGGCGTACACAGACTCGGTTTTTCGAGACTTGTTCCATCGGGAAGGGGGGAGGGCATGTTACGGGAAATGCTCAGCACTGAGACAATAGAAGATCTTTATAAAAAGATATTTTCTCTTGAGACCGGGAAACTTCAGATAGTAACCGGCGACCCTGTAGCTTCGCAGTCAGCCACGGAAGGTGCCGATGATATGGGAGATATTCCTTCCGGAGGTTGCGCGGCAGGGGTGTCGGGTCTCACCATCCTACCCGACGGCACGATTGTGCCGTGCAGGCGATTATATGTTCCCATAGGCAACATAAGAAAGGACTCTTTTCGAGAAGTCTGGTCAACATCTAATGTTTTAGAATCCCTGCGGGACAGGAGCAGATACAGGGGGAAGTGCGGCACCTGTAAAAGGTGGGCAAACTGCAGGGGCTGCAGGGCAATTGCATATGCGTTCTCAAAGGCGAAGGGAGAGAACGATTTTCTTGCCGACGACCCTCAGTGTTTTCTAATTTAGTTAGAGTCTGTCCATAAAGTCGCATTTTGTCATTGTCCGGCTCGACCGGACAATCCAGTCCCGAAAGCTTTCGGGATTGAAAAGCCTGGATTCCCCGATCAAGTCGGGGAATGACAGATTGTATAAGTCATAATTTATGGACAGACACTAGTTAGCCATCCGGCGAAATATACCCTTCATGTGTGAAGAGTACGATAAAGCATAAAAAAATACTTCATTTTTTTCACAATTTAAGATAAATTAATAGCACTTTTGAGGGAAGAGCGCGGGGGATATGAAAAAAGTTCTTTTCCTGTTGTTCACCACCATTATTATATTATTGATCTTCTTATCAACTCTTTATTCGGAAGAATGGTGTTTTGTTGCGTCTTCAAAGAGTAATTACTATTTTGTTGATTCCGAAAGCATGTACATAGGGGATAATAATGTTACTTTCTGGATATTGAAGCAGAATATTGAAACCGGTAAGATAATATTTAAGAAAAAACTGTCAGTGAACTGCGAAGACGAAACTGTTATTGTAAAAGATGTTGTGCGGTTCAGCTCAATCGATACTTTCATGGACGACATTTTATATGAAGATGATTTTAAGTGGCGTGAGATTTTCCCCAACACGAAAATGCAGGTAATCGAGAGAATGTTGTGTGCAGACGGAGAGCCAATAAAAAATCTGAAGGAGCGTCTAAAGAAACCCTTTCCCCGCCGCAGTGTAATAACCGCAGGCAAATAATTATGAAGGCCGCATGTCCCGGCCGGCGCGGCAGCCGAAGGCGGGCCATCCAAATGAATTCCTCCGGCAGCATCAATTGACTTTCAATACATACGCTGATTAAACTTAATTTCTATGAAAAAAGACCTTGTGAAGATAATCGAAGACTCATTGAGAATGCTCGGTGTAGAGACGGTTCCTCCCATAGAAATAGAGGTTCCGCCCAGTGATGCCTTTGGCGATCTGGCGACTCCCGTAGCAATGTCTCTTTCAAAAATATTAAGAAAACCCCCGAGGAAGATAGCTGAGGAACTTGTAATTTCCATTAAGGATGAGCATGTTTTTGATAAAGTAGATATTGCGGGTCCCGGGTTCATCAACTTTACTTTTTCGAAAGATTATCTTCACGCTCAGATCAAAGAGTTGCTTCAGCACAAAAGCGGTTTTTTGAGAGAAGACATCGGTAAAGGCAGCAGGGTTCAGATTGAGTTTGTCAGTGCGAACCCGACGGGACCGCTGCACTTGGGACATGGCAGGGGCGGCGCTATGGGACAGGCCCTTTCAAATCTTCTTCGGGCTGCCGGATTTCACGTTGAGCGGGAATATTATATAAACGATGCGGGAAGGCAGGTAAAACTTCTCGGTCTGTCTGTCTTCGCGCGCTATCAGCAGTTGCTGGATATAGAATATCCATTCCCGGAAGAAGGCTACAGAGGCGCATATGTCGAAGAAATCGCAAACAAGATTATTCAGGAAGACGGTAAAAAATACGCACAGAAAACTTTTGACGGAGTATCGGAATTCTTTATTGACTATTCGTATGAAAAAATGCTTTCGGATATCAGAAAAGACTTAAAAGATTTCGGTATAACCTTTGATACATGGCAGAGTGAAAGGGAACTTTTTGAAAGCGACGAGGTCCTGAAAACAATCGAAGATTTGAAGGTGAAGGGCCATATATATGAAAAGGACGGCGCAACATGGTTCAGAGCCACTTCATTTGGAGACGATAAGGACAGGGTGATTATCAAGCAGGATGGGGAATATACATATTTTACTTCGGATATCGCCTATCACAGGAAGAAGATAGAAAAGAAATATGATGAACTGATCGACATATGGGGGGCGGACCACCACGGTTATATATCAAGGATTCAGGCTGTTATCGAGGCCCTCGGTTACTCAAAGGAGAAATTGAAGGTTTTGCTGGTGCAGATGGTCACTCTCCTGAGAGGGGGAAAGCCGGTCCAGATGTCGAAAAGGGCAGGGGAATTCGTGACGCTGAGAGAAGTTATGGAAGAGGTAGGTGCAGATACGACAAAATTCATCTTCCTTACGAGACGTGCGGACAGCCACCTCGAGTTTGACCTGGAGGCTGCAAAGGCCCAATCTTCCGAGAACCCCGTATATTATGTGCAGTATGCGAATGCGAGGATAAACAGTATCTTTGCGCATGCGGGAGATAAGGGCATAGATACAGGCGGGCTTTACAGTGCATATTTCGGCCTGCTGTCCAATTCCGAGGAACTCAGGATTGTCAAGAAAGTCCTTATTTATCCGATGATATTCGAAGGCGCTGCCCGTGGACGCGAACCTCACAGGATAACATTTTACCTTCAGGAACTCGCAGGCATGTTTCACCCTTATTACAACAAATACAGGGTTATCGGGGACGATATGGAATTGACCAAGGCGAGGCTTGCCCTCTGCCAGGCCGTTAGAATCGTCCTCAGGGACGGCCTTGAGATACTCGGAATAAGCGCTCCCGACAAGATGTGATTGACATTATTATTGAATGCTGTTTAAATAAATCTTCATGATTCAGAAGACTGACAAAATATGGATGGACGGCAAATTTGTAGATTGGGACAATGCATGTGTGCATGTCATGACCCACACCTTGCATTACGGTCTCGGTGTCTTCGAAGGCATAAGATGTTATGAGACCGGAAAGGGCCCGGCAATATTCAGGCTCGATGAACACATTGATAGGATTTTCAACTCGGCCCATATCTTCATGATGAAAATCCCTTATGAGAAGAGCGAGATCAGAGACGCCGTGATTAAGACGGTAAAAGTTAATAACATGAAGGAATGCTATATAAGACCCCTTGTGTATATAGGTTATGGTGCCATGGGACTTTATCCGAAAGAGAACCCGATTAATGTGTCTATTGCCGTATGGCCCTGGGGTGCTTATCTCGGCGAAAAAGGACTCAAAAGCGGTATCAGAGTCAAGACATCGTCATTTATCAGGAACCATGTAAATTCGAACATGTCAAGGGGAAAGGTGTGCGGATATTATGTGAATTCGCAGCTCGCGAAGAATGAAGCGGTTTCCTGCGGATACGACGAGGCCGTTTTACTCGATACGGAAGGGTATGTTTCCGAAGGGAGCGGTGAGAATGTTTTTATTGTGAGGAACGGGATATTAAAGACTACGCCGTTGACTTCGATCCTTGAAGGCATTACGAGGAACAGTCTGATTAAGATTGCTGATGATGAGAAGATAAGGGTTATCGAGGAAAGGTTTACAAGAGATGAACTTTATATTTCCGATGAGGCCTTTTTTGCGGGTACTGCTGCAGAAGTTACACCCATCCGGGAGGCGGACGGAAGGGTCGTCGGCAGGGGAAAGCCGGGTGAAATAACCAGAAAACTGCAGTCGATTTTCTTTGATATCGTAAAGGGAAAGAATAAAAAGTACAAAGCGTGGTTAACTAAAGTCTGATTTAAAAAGGTCCGGTCGAAAAGGGGGTATAGACAGAATTCTATACCCCCTTTGTTTTTACTTCGTTTCTTATTTAGGCGCTTCGGGCTTAGGCGCTTCGGGCTTAGGCGCTTCGGGTTTTGGTGCTTCGGGTTTTGGTGCTTCTGCTTCACCCTTCTTATGGCACTTTTCGCAGTTCTTCTCATCTGATTGCGAGAATGCCTTTGTACCGTTGTGGCAAACTCCGCAATACACGTCCTTGCCATGTTCTTCCTTGGTCTCCTTGAATGAGCCCTGTTTCATGGCGAATATCTTCGGATGGCACTCGGCACATTTCATGCCCTGCTTCATGCCATGAGTATCTCCACTGAACGTAACTTTGCCTTGATCGCCATCCGGATACACTATCGTCTTTCCAGGTGGGACGGCCATAGCGGTGCTAATAAATGCAAAGGCTACTAATATGCTCACCATAATAATTCCGATTTTCATTTCTTTCACCTCCTTTCATAAAGTAAGTAAGTTGTTGCGGCGCACCAAATATTGCGCCGGTCGATTGTTGCGTCTGTCGATCTTAAGTATCAGCAAACCCTTGCGCAAAAGGGTCTCCCGAAGAAGAGATATTTCTTTATTTAGGGTCAACTATAATGCATAATACTGATGTTGTCAAGATTGCTCAATAAATATTTTTATTCTCTATCGCTTCATCGGCTTATCTTTTGAGATGAGGCAATGCCGGAAGTGATTTGTTAATAACCCTTCAGTTTCCTTGAATTCTGAAAAGTGTTGATGTAATATTGTAATATTAAATCAATGGAAAAATTGGTAAAGAAAGCTATATTGCCTGCGGGGGGGCTTGGCACAAGGTTTCTCCCGGCCACAAAGGCATCTCCGAAAGAGATGCTGCCTTTGGTCGACAAACCTCTGATACAATATGCCGTTGAAGAGGCGCAGGCGTGCGGGATAGAAGAGTTTATAATAATCACGGGAAAAAACAAGAGGGCGATAGAGGACCATTTTGATACAGCTTTTAAACTCGAAGAAAGTCTGAAAAAATCAGGCAAGAAAAAACTGCTCGATGAAATAAACAAGCTGAATTTTCTGAACTTCGCATATATAAGGCAGAGAGAAGCTTTGGGTCTTGGCCACGCGATATATTGCGCCAAGCCGTTTGTGAAGGATGAACCCTTTGCGGTCTTGTTGAGCGATGATATCATCGATCCGGGGGATCATCTGCTCAAACACATGATTAACCTTTATAAAGAATTCGAATCGCCTATCCTTGCTTTGCAAACAGTACCTGGGTCAGAGGTGGATAAATACGGTATTGTCGGCGGAATAAAAGTCAGAGATAACGTATTCAGGATTAACAATCTCGTGGAAAAGCCTTCGTTGTCGGAGGCTCCTTCGGACATGGCGATTATAGGGAGGTATATCCTTACATCCGATATTTTCGGCGTACTTGAAGGCGCACGTCCGGGTAAAGGCGGAGAAATACAGCTGACGGACGCCCTGCACGGCCTGCTGAAGAGCCGGCAAATATACGGTTATCTCTTTACGGGAAAGAGATACGATGCCGGGGATAAAGCCGGCTATCTTAAGGCAACCGTTGATCTTGCCCTGAAGAACCCGCAGGTCTCCGAACAATTCAAAGAATATCTTCTTGAAGTTTCAGAAAGATTGAAAAAATAAGAACAGAGGGGTTAATTATGGTAAATGTGATGGATGCGGAACAAAAGGTTGATAAAGAGATAGAGATACCCGACAATTTACCTGTACTCCCGGTTAGGGATATCGTTGTATTCCCTTATATGATACTCCCTCTTTTTGTGGGAAGGGAGATGTCCATTAAGGCGATAGAATTCTCGCTCAACTCTAACAAAATGGTGCTTCTCCTGACGCAGAAGGACCTGAATATCGAGAATCCGACTCCTGAAGACCTCTTCTCGGTAGGCACCGTTGCCCTTGTTATGAGGATGCTCAAGCTCCCTGACGGAAGAGTAAAGATTCTTGTACAGGGACTGTCAAAAGCGAGGGCTTTGAATTATCTGCAGACTGAACCTTTCTTTAAGGCATTTATAGAAAAGATCGAGGACCAAAAAGGCGAAAAGCTCACTATAGAAGATGAGGCGCTGATCAGGAATGTCAAAGGTCAGCTCGAGAAAGTTGTGTCCCTGGGGAAATCCATACTTCCCGACATAATGGGTATTGTAGAAAATATCGAAGAACCGGGAAGACTTGCTGACCTTGTCGCCTCGAATATAGGCTTGAAAACGGAACAATCACAGGAAATACTCGAGATCACGGAACCTATCCTGAGGTTAAAAAGGATCAGTGAAATACTTGCAAGGGAGGCCGAACTCCTTACAGTCCAGCAAAAAATACAGTCCGAGGCCCGGGGGGAAATAGACAAGACACAGCGTGAATATTTCCTGAGAGAGCAGCTCAAAGCAATACAGAAAGAACTTGGCGATATCGATGAAAGGGCAGAAGAGGTAAAAGAGTTCAGGAAGAAGATCGAAGAAGCAAAAATGCCTGAAAAGGTGATGAAAGAGGCCGAGAAGCAACTTAAGCGGCTCGAAAAGATGCATCCTGACAGTGCCGAAGCCGCCACGGTGCGGACTTATCTTGACTGGCTTGTTGAGCTGCCGTGGGCCAAATCTACAACAGATAACCTTGATATAAAGGCCGCCGAAAAAGTTCTTAATGAAGACCACTACGATCTTGAGAAAGTGAAGGAACGCATTTTAGAGTACCTCAGCGTCAGAAAGTTGAAAGAAAAGATGAAGGGTCCGATCATATGTTTCATCGGCCCGCCGGGCGTGGGAAAGACTTCCCTCGGTAAATCTATTGCCCGTGCTCTGGGAAGAGAGTTCGTCCGGTTGTCTCTCGGGGGGGTCAGAGATGAGGCAGAGATCAGGGGACATAGAAGAACCTATGTCGGCGCACTGCCGGGCAGAATCATACAGGGGATCAAGACTGCCGGAACGAACAATCCTGTTTTTATGCTCGATGAGATAGATAAAATAGGGATGGATTTCAGAGGAGACCCTTCATCGGCCCTGCTGGAGGTCCTCGACCCTGAACAGAATTTCTCTTTCGCGGACCATTATCTTGCTGTGCCGTTTGATCTCTCAAAGGTCATGTTTATTACTACGGGAAATCTTGGAGACACCATACCGAGTCCTTTAAGAGACAGGATGGAGATAATATATCTTTCCGGATATACGACGGAGGAGAAGCTCGGTATTGCCAGGAACTATCTGATCCCCAAACAGCTTGATGAACACGGCCTCAGCAATAAGGTACTGAAGATAACCGATTCCGGACTTTTCAACCTGATTTCCCAGTATACAAGAGAAGCGGGCGTCAGGAACCTTGAGAGGGAGATCGCCAACCTGTGCCGGAAAGTAGCGAAAAAGATCGCCGAAGGGAAAGATAAAACTTATGTGATAACCTCCAAGAATCTCCACAGGTATCTTGGCGTGCCTAAATACCTTCCTGAAGAAGAGATAGAGAAAGACGAGGTGGGGGTCTCTACCGGGCTTGCGTGGACCGAATCAGGTGGAGACATTATTTATGTGGAAGCAACGACGATGAAAGGCAAAGGCCATCTTACGCTGACTGGCCAACTCGGGGACGTTATGAAGGAATCTGCACAGGCCGCTCTGAGCTATGTGAGGTCGCGGGCAAAAAAGCTCGGCATAAAAGACGAGATATTCTCGAGAATAGATCTGCATATACACGTGCCGGCAGGCGCTATACCTAAAGACGGGCCTTCTGCGGGCATCACGATAGCCACGGCTATCGCCTCCGCCCTCACAGGAATGCCCGTGAACAAGAATGTGGCCATGACCGGTGAGGTCACCCTTAGAGGCAGAGTGCTTCCTATCGGAGGTCTCAAGGAAAAAGCCCTTGCGGCAAAAAGGATGGGAATGAGTACGGTCATCATTCCAAAAAGGAACAAGAAGGACCTTGAGGACATCCCAAAATACATCAAAAAAGATATGGAGTTTGTATTTGCCGAAACAATGGATGATGTCCTTAAGGTTGCCCTGAAGAAAATTCGTAAAAGAAAACCTGAAAAATCTGCGGGCCGTCATCGGGCATCGGGCAAGAAAAGATCATAGACCGGTGACCGACGACTGATGTTGTCTGCAAGACTCTCCCGGATAAGCGAACTGTCGCTCGTGGAGCAAATAAGAAGCAGCTTTTTCAAAAAATCTGGGCGTGTCCTTGTCGGCATAGGCGATGACGCAGCCGTCCTGAAACCCAAAGATGAATACCTCCTTGTGACTACCGACATGATGGCGGAGGGGGTGCATTTTGATCTTCGTTTTGTAACGGCATACCAGCTCGGATTCAAGTTGGTATCCGTTAATGTAAGTGATATATACGCCATGGGAGGAAAGCCTTTCTGCCTTCTTCTTGACATTGCGGTGAACAGGAATACAAGGAAAAAATTTATTGATATGTTCTTTGACGGTGTTAAGGACGCGGTCAATTTCTATGATACCGATCTTATCGGGGGCGACCTTTCCTCTACAAATGACGGTATATTCACGTCGGCTACGCTTATCGGATACGCCCGCAAATATATAAGACGCTCGGGCGCAAAGACCGGTGACAGAATTTATGTAACAGGCAATCTGGGTGATTCTGCCTGCGGCCTTGAATTACTGAAAAAGGTAAAAAAACCTGCGGACTTCCGTCTAAATGATAAGGAGTTCGATGACAGGCAGCGTACGAAAAAAGTCCGGGGATTGGACCTGCCGTTCGAGACAGCTGGGCCATTAATGAGGAGGCATCTCCTGCCCGAAGCGAGAAATCCAGGGAACTTTATTCAGGCCGCAACATCTATGATGGATATAAGTGACGGGCTTCTGATTGATCTGTCGAGGCTCTGCAATGAAAGCAGGGTTGGGGCCAGGATATATGAAAAAAATATCCCTTTGTCACCCGAGCTTGAAAAAGCGGCATCAAATCTTGGAATTTCTCCTCTAAAATTGGCCCTGTCCGGGGGTGAAGATTATGAGCTTTTGTTCACGGCCCCCCCGGGAAAGAACGTCAAGGCCATATATATCGGGGATATTGAAAAAACAAAGAGAGTTATAGTGGATATGAAAGGCAGGGAGAAGACTTTCTCTGCGGAGGGTTATCAACACTTTGGAAGAAAAGCGGTATGAATAAATTTCAAAAAATTGCGTTGTTGGTTGGTATTATATTGCTCTTTTTAATTTTGGGCAAGACGATCACAAAAATCGGTTTTATTGCGCTTGCGTCGCTCGGCACATTATTATGGAAATTTATAGTCATTATAGTGGCGACACTCCTGATTATTTCATCTCTTAAAAAAGGCGGGAAGAAAAAGTAGTTGTCTGCGTCCGAATTAACCCGAACAATGCGGTTGATCCCAGATTCAGGCAGGCATAGTGGCATAAAAACCTTGACAACGCAGCTCCCCGGATATTTAGTGAATTGCAGTTTTTGGGTTAACCGGCCGTAAGAGCCTTTAATTCGCCGGACCTTTTTGGGTGTTTAAGTTTTCTCAACGCCTTGGCCTCGATTTGCCTCACCCTTTCACATGTAATCGATAGACACCTTCCTATTTCTCTGAGGGTATATGTTCTATCAGTAGCTATGCCGAATCTCATCCTTATCACAGCTTCCTCCCTATCGGTAAGGGTGTGCAGGATCTTAAGTACCTGTTCGGTGAGTTTCTTACTTTCTGTGTCGGAGTACGGCGAAGGATTATTATTGTCGCCGATGAAATCCTCAAGCGGCGTGTCATCATCCCCTACCGTTGTCTGAAGAGCTATCGGGTCCTGGATTGCTCTCAACGCATTTTCCACTTTTTTGGAGGATACGCATAATCTTTCTGCAATTTCCTCCGTCAGAGGTTCTCTTCCAAGATGAGATATCAATTCCCTCGAAACCTTGACGATCTCGTTATAAAGCTCCATTGTATGAGAAGGTACCCTGATGGTTTTTGTCTGATCGATCAAAGCCTTTGCGATGGCCTGTCTTATCCACCATGTGGCGTAGGTGCTGAATTTAAAGCCCTTTTTATAGTCGAATTTGTCTATCGCCTTCATGAGGCCGATATTGCCTTCCTGGATAAGATCGAGCAAAAAAAGACCTCTTCCTGTGTAATGTTTGGCTATATTGATCACCAGCCTGAGGTTGCGGATTATCAATTCGTTCTTTGCTTCGCTGATAACCGCCCTTGCTCTGGTAATCATCTTATACTTCATTTTGAACTCATCAATATGAGCCCCTGTGGCTGACGCAATATGTTCATAATCACAGCACGTCATCAGTTTGTCCAGTATTTCCAGTCGGTTATCGGGTGCTCTATCTTTTTTGTTTGGTACCGAACAATTTATAGCCCCATTTCCGTTCCCCGCGTTCTCTTCCCCGTACGCGGGCAGAGAGGAAACTATCCTCTCAATAAGCTTATTCCCTTCCTCTATCTGCCTTGCGAGTGAAGCTTCTTCATCCCTCGTAAGTACGGAAATATCGCCCAGGGAATGAAAATATGTCTGAACAAGATCTTCTGTCCTCTCATATATCTCCTGTTCCTCCAGCGCCTCTCCGTTTTTAATAAGGGGTTTTTGACCCGCTATATCTTCGTCTTCCCTGATCCTGACAAGCTCTGAAATACCATCGGACAGGTCTCGGGGCACAAAGTTTGCGGAAAAGACATCGTATGCCACATGAAAAGGGACAGCGCTATTCTCGTTCAAGTCCGTCACTTCAAGAATGTTACGCTCTTTCATGGTATAAACTCCCATATCTCAAGGTCTTTTTTTTAAAGGTGTTTTTCGGCGGCGCGCTATTTCTGTAGTCCATACTTAATTTTTATATGGTGGGATTAAAAAGGATATCCGCCTTTGTCTGATTTTTTTGTCAGAACCCTCCCCTTTTTTTAGTAGGTGTTTGTCCTACAAGGAGGCAATATGGAGAGAGACAAGATGTCAAAATTCAGGAAGGTAAAGGGGGAGGCAGGTCTGATCAGTCTAAGATTTGATGCTTTAAGGCATAATGCATTAATTCGGCGTTTGTCTTCATTTTCATTTTTCCCATAATACGGGTCCGGTAGGTACTGACAGTCTTTATACTCAGGGAAAGTTCCGTTGCAATCTGTTTTATAGTACTTCCGGATGCTATCATGCGAAGCACCTGATATTCCCGGTCGGAAAGGACATCGTGAAGCGGTTTTTCGGAATCGGCTTCTACTTCAAAGGCCAATCTTTCGGCGAGTGAGGAAGTAATATATTTTCTGCCCTGGGATATTTTACGTATCGCCGTGATCAATTCGTCCGGAGCACTCTCTTTTGTCAGGTATCCGGAAGCGCCGGCCCTGAGGGCCCTCACCGCATACTGCTCTTCAGGATGCATGCTCAAAACAAGTACAGGCAGTCTGGGCCTGTCATTTTTCAGCTGCTTCAGCGCCTCAAGTCCGGTCATCCCGGGCATCGAAATATCGAGCAAAACCATGTCATATTCGTTGTTCCAGATCTTATCGAGGACCTCCCGTCCGTTGCTCGCTTCGTCGGCCACAACGACGTCCGGGCACTCCGCCAGAATACGTTTAAGACCCTCACGGAATATTGTGTGATCGTCGGCAACCAGAATCTTGATCATCGATTTTCTCGCAGATCGCGGATCGGGATTCTCACAGTGACTGTCGTCCCCCTTCCGGCGATGCCTTTCATTATGTTGTTTCCGCCAAAAATTTTCGCGCGTTCCCTGATTCCGATAAGCCCGAATGATTTGGGATTTGTAAGTTCTTCTTCCGTGATTCCCCTTCCGTTGTCCCGGACGTTCAGTTCGATCTGTCCGTCTCTCTGCCTCAGTCTGACGTTTACTTCCGTGGCGCGCGCATGGCGTGCGACATTCGTCAGGGTTTCCTGGAAAATACGGAATATCGCGGTATTACGGTCTCTGTCAAGGGTTATATCTTTAGGGTCCATTGTTATCCTGCATCTGATGCCCGTTCGTTTCTCGAATTCTTCTGCCTGCCATTCGATGGCAGCAGCAAGCCCAAGGTCGTCTAATAAGCCGGGTCTCAGATCGGTGGAAATCTTTTTGACCGTCTGGATGGTCTTATTAATCAATTGAGACATCGCATCGGTTTTTTCACGCAGCGGGCCCTGGTCATCAAGCAATCTCTTCTTCAGCCAGGAAAGGTCTATCTTCAAGACAGTCAATCCCTGGCCCAACTCGTCATGGATTTCACGCGCAATATTAGTTCTTTCTATCTCACCCACTTTTTGCAAGTATGTGGTAAGGTTCCGCAGCTGTTCCTCACTTTTCTTAATCGCCGCTTCTGCCTGTTTTCGCTCGGTAATGTCTATTACATTTCCCATAATTGCAAGTTCCCCCCTGAACTGAATGGCGGTTGCCATCATTTCACACAGGATCGTCTTCCCATCTTTTGTGATCCTCCGAACTTCATACTGTTGCGGTACAGGTTTTCCTTCCAGCCTTTTTGACGCAAATTCTCTCAGCATCCCCCGTTCATCGGGATGGACCAATAACAGGTGGTCTTTTTGCAACAATTCTTCGGGCTTGTAGCCGTGCATCTTTGCGAACTTATCATTGACAAAAACGAATCTTCCGTTCTGGTGTATAAATATGCCGGTAAGAGAATTTTCCGTAAGCGTCTTATATTTCTCTTCACTTTCCTGCAATACCTTCTCCGAAAGTTTACGTTTGGTAATATCACGTATTGCAGTAACACAAAGGTCCTTTCCCTTAAATGAATAGTTCTTTCCGCAAACTTCTACCGGAAACACGGTCCCGTCTTTTCGCAAACATACACTCTCGTAAGGCAGGCTATACCCTGAGAGAATTTTCGTTATAGTATCATTGCGGACTTTCGGCGCTATAAGTTCGGCCATGGGCCTCCCGATAAGTTCGTTCCGGTGATAACCGAACAGCTTGGACAGCTTTTCGCTTACATCAAGCAGCGTGCCTTGTTCGGTCACTGCGACGCCTTCGAATGCAGCTTCGGTCACCCGGCGGAACCTGATCTCGCTTTCCCGCAGTGCGTCCTCAACGCGCCTCCGCTCGGCTATTTCCTGTTTCATCTTTTTATTCGCCGCCGACAGCTCAGCGGTCCGGTCTTCAACGCGCTGTTCGAGTTCGTAATGCGCCTTCTGCAATGCCGCCTCTGCCCTCTTGCGTTCGTTGATCTCTCTCGAGATGCTCCCTATCGTCTTATTCATAACTTTTTTCAGGGATTCTAATAATTCTATATCCGACTTTCCGGCTACCCTGGCGCGCAAGTCACCCGTGGAGACCCTGTGCAGTACGTCAAAATGTTCGGCAAGGCCCATCGCAAATTCGTGAGATTGATCAACGATTTCGCCGATTTCTTCAGCGGTCAGATTAACGATATGTTTTAGCTTGCTTATCAGCTCTATCGAGGACTTTTGGGGTATTCTTACAGTAGGGTCTCCCGATGAAATCTTTTTCAGGGCCTCGAAGACCTCGGACAGGCCCAAAGCCAACTCCAGGCCTATGTTCTCCAGTTCCTTGTCACGGTCCTGGACGATCTTTCTGAATTCCTTGAACTGCCTGTTTGCCACCCTGGTAGTGTCTTTCATCCCGGCAACGTCCATGTTCGTTTTAAAGACCCTGCAGCCCAGGCACATTTCCATCTTCTCTATAAATTTACCCTGAATCTCATTCCGGCACTGTGTTCCCGAGAACAGCCAGCACTTTAGGTTCTTCGGCTCATAAGCCGGGCATTCCTTCTTGTTGCATTCAAAGACTTCCCAGCATTTCACCTTTTCCATGATGCTCTCCCAAATCTTTATTTCTACAGGTGAACCGAAACTTATTTAATCGATTATAAGAATAGATAACATCAATTCTTCCTGATTTGTCAAACCATTTTCTCTTCCGTGTCAAAGGAAAGACCTGTATGGACTTTCAAAAAAATTGCAAGTGCACTACTTCATCAACTCAAGTTGTAATGGGTTAACTTTACTGGTATTATAAGTCAAAATCGGGGCTGAAGCTCTTGAATAAAGGAAAATATATGAGGCGAGATTCCGGCATCTGCCTGCTAATTGCGGCTGTTTGCTTTCTGATCATTCCAGCTTTTCCCGTATATTGCAGGCCGCCTGCGCCATATCACCTGACCTTGGAGGAGGCGATCCAGAGGGGACTGCAAGCTAATGTGGACGTCTTGGTCGCGGGGACCCGTGTTACGGAAGCGGATGGAACGCGCGAGCGCCGGTTATCGAGCTACCTTCCTCATGTGCACATCGAGATGCCCGCAGCTTACCAAACCGTCAATATAAAGGCCCAGGGCATCAGCTTTCCAGGCATACCTTCGGTCGTCGGGCCATTCGCGAGCTACGACTTCCGGGCTTATGTCGATCAAACTCTGATCGATTTACAGAGCTATCACAGCATAAAGGCGAGTGAAAAAGGACTGCAGGCCGCACGCAACGACTATCAGGACGCGCGCAATCTGGTTATACGGCAGATTGCCGGGCTTTACCTCAATGCGGAATCCGCTTCAGCTCAAGTGGATGCCGCTGAGTCCCGCGTTAAAACCTCCGGGGCACTGGAGAAACTGGCGCGCGATCAGCATGATGCGGGTGTCGCCACGGGCCTGGATGTGCTGCGGGCGCAAGTACAGCTTGCCAATGACCGGCAAAGCCTGCTCGTTGCTGAGAATTCCCTGAAGCAGGCATTGATGGCCCTGGCCCGAAACATAGGATTAAATCCGGGGACACCTCTCGAACTGGCCGATAGCTTGAAGTACAAAGCGATCGGAACGCCGCAGATCGAGGAGGCTGTAAATGAGGCTTTGGCAGACCGTGAGGATTATCGTTCTCTGCTCTCACAGCGCGGTTCCCTGGAGGAACAGGCCAAAGCGTCAAAATCGCGCTACCTGCCGCGTATAGCTCTGAGCGGTAATTACGGCGGGAACGGCCAGCGCCTTAACGAGCTTGAGCCCACTTACATGATCAGGGCAAATCTTATATTCACTGTTTTCGATCTCGACCGGGAAGGCGAGAGGAAAGAGATTGAGAGCCGCCTGAAACGGATCGAGCAGCAGATCGCGGACCAGAGGCTGGGCATCGAGCAGGACGTAAGGGAAGCGGCCCTGAACCTCGGATCGGCAGCCGATGAAGTGGCTGTTGCCAAGGCAGGACTGGAGCTGGCAGAGCGTGAACTGGAACTTGCAAGCGACAGGTTTAAGAACGGCGTGGCCAATAATATCGAAGTCGTAAACGCTCAGGACGCACTGGCGCGCGCGCAGCAAAACTCCATCATCGCAATTACACGCCATGCAGACGCAAAAATTGCTCTTGCCCGCGCGCTGGGCGACACCGAGAAAATATATAAAATTTTTCTGGGAATTCAGTAAATGGGGCCGATAAAGTATTGGATGGTCCGATATGCTTAAGGGAAAGGTTTTGTCGGCCATGAAAAAGAAGATTGTTCTTCCGCTTGTTCTGATCGTTGTTGCGGCATCTGTCATCTTTTTTTACATCCGTTGGACGGAAAAGCGGCCTCCCGGAAATATTCTGAAGATTTCGGGCAACATCGAAGCCCACGAAAGCGTGGTGGGATTTAAGGTGCAGGGACGACTCTCCGAGCTGCCCGTACACGAAGGGCAGTATGTTCACGAAGGCGATTTTATCGCCGGCCTGGACAAAAAGGATTATATTCAACAGGTGAAGGTTGATGAATCCGCTGTCCGTTCCCGCGAGGCCGAATTGGTCCTCGCACTGGCGGGAAGCCGCTCACAGGAAATCAAGTCTGCCGAGCAGTCCCTGCTCGACGCACGTGCAGACCTTGAGCTGAAAAAGATCGAGTTCCAGCGCAACCAGGCCCTATACGAGAAGGACGAGGTTTCTGCGGAAACAAGGGACGTTTCTGCCACAAACCTCAAGCGGGCGCAAGCCACTTACGAGCGCAACAATCAAACGTATAATGAGCTTGTGGAGGGTACACGCAAGGAACAGATTGCCATAAACCGGGCGAATGTCAGTGTGGCACGACAGAATCTGGGGTTGTCGCGCATACGGTTGGATTATACCGTGCTGTGCGCTCCGAAGTCGGGAGTCGTGACGGTGCGGCAGGCGGAACTCGGCGAAGTCATGGCGCCGGGAACTCCCGTAATTACAATCGCAGACATAGACCATCTGTGGCTGCGCGGTTACATCAACGAGACCGAGCTGGGCCGGGTGCGCTGGGGCCAGGCGGCGGTGGTAAAGACTGACACTTTTCCAGGCAAGATCTACCGGGGTCGCGTGTCTTTTATTTCTTCAGAGGCGGAATTTACCCCGAAGAGCGTGGAGACTCATGAGGAGAGGGTCACTCTAGTCTATCGAATAAAGATCGACCTCGAAAACCCCAACCATGAACTGAAGCCCGGCATGCCTGCAGACGCAGAAATCGAATTGACGGGCCGGTAGCTGGAAAATTCAATTGAAGACAGGCATATATGCATAAAAACCTTTACCAAATCGTAATTTACTATTTAGGAAATCTATGGAGTCTGAATAAAATGTGCCTGTCTTTTGACGGCGAATGTCTTACAAGGGTGGCTCAAGTAAAGCTTTTTATGCCCGCCCGTTATTTTTGTAATTGAATTTTTTGGGTCAAACAATTATGTCTGAAAAAAATCTCGCTATTGAAGTGCAGGAATTGACGAGGGAGTTCTCCGAAGTCCCGGCTGTAGACCATCTCAGTTTCGACGTTATGCGCGGCGAAATCTTTGGTCTTGTGGGGCCGGACGGAGCGGGTAAGACTACTACACTGCGCATGCTTGCGGGTGTGCTCGCGCCCGACTCGGGTACAGCCTCAGTTGCCGGTATTGATGTAGTTCGGGACGCCGAAGGTGTTAAGCACCGTATCAGTTACATGTCCCAGAGGTTTGGCCTCTATGAAGACCTGACTGTGGATGAAAATATCCGTTTTTACGCCGATCTTTTCGGAGTCAGCAGGGCCGAGCGCGGGCGTCGCTCCACGGAATTGCTGCAAGCTGCGGGCATGAGTCCCTTCGGGCGACGTTTGGCCGGAAAGCTTTCCGGCGGGATGAAACAAAAATTAGGGCTGGTATGTGCATTGATGCATACCCCGGAAGTGATCCTCCTTGACGAGCCGACAAACGGCGTGGACCCCGTTTCACGACGGGATTTCTGGCGCATCCTGTATTCACTGCTGGCCGAGGGGGTTTCTATTCTCGTTTCAACTGCCTATCTTGATGAAGCTGAAAGGTGCCACAGGGTGGCGCTACTGCATCAGGGGCATCTGCTTTTCTGTGATACGCCTGCAAAATTGGAAAAAAGTCTGCCCGGAGGCGTGGTCGCGGTGGTCTCCCCGGAGCCCAGGCGCTTGCGGGATTTTCTGGCCGGCGCTGAAGGGGTTTCGAGCATGGTACTCGTCGGGGACGGCGTGCACCTTGTTGTGGACGACGGGCCGCTCAGGATTCCGGAACTGCGTGCAAGACTTACCTCTGCAAATCTGCCCTTTGACAGCATCGAGCAGGTCACCCCGTCCATCGAGGATCTTTTTGTCGAAACTGTCCAGGGCGGGAAAGCTGGGGGGTAGAGATGAATACCGGCGCTACGACCGTCGTAGTCAAAGACCTGGTGAAACGCTTCGGCGATTTTACGGCTGTCGACCGTATCAGTCTGGAGGCCCGGCGTGGAGAAATCTTTGGGTTCCTCGGACCGAACGGCGCCGGTAAATCAACGACTATCAGGATACTGTGCGGACTTTTGCGCCCGACTTCTGGTGAGGCCCTGGTCGCTGGCATTGACGTTGCACGCCGGCCCGAAGACGTTCGTCAGAACATAGGATATATGTCACAAAAGTTTTCCCTTTATAATGATTTGCGGGTCATGGAAAACATCCGGTTCTTCGCGGGAATGTACAGCGTGCCGGATTCGGTGTTGCCCGAACGCATTGATTGGGTATTGGATATGGCCGGGCTCAGGGGCCGTGAAGCGACCTTGACCGGTGCATTGGCAACCGGATGGAAACAGCGCCTTGCCCTGGGATGTGCCGTACTGCATCGCCCGCCGATATTGTTTCTGGACGAACCCACCTCGGGTGTGGACCCGATTTCGCGACGGCAGTTCTGGGAGTTGATTTACCAGATGGCTGCCGAAGGGATCACGGTCTTTGTAACTACTCATTACATGGACGAGGCCGAGTACTGCCACCGTCTGGTACTTATCGACCGCGGACAGGTAGTTGCTTCGGGTTCGCCGTTGGAGCTGAAGATGCAGGCTATGAAAGGCCAACTGCTTCTTGTGGAATGCGAGCCCGTGGGAAGGGCCCTCGACCTGCTTCAAACAGCGCCAGGAGTACTTGATGCGGCCATTTTCGGAAATGCCATCCATCTTGTGGTGCCGAAGGCAATTGCGGCGATTCCCGGCTTGCAGGGATATTTGTTGAAAGGCGGCATTACGGTCTCCAGGATCGAACCTGTTCGCCCGACGCTGGAGGACGTCTTCGTTTCTCTGACCAGCCAGCGGGAAGAGCGGGCGGAGGAGAAGAGCGCATAATGAGCTGGAACCGGCTGGCGGCTATAGCCCGCAAGGAAGTGCTTCAGATCATGCGTGATGCCAGGAGTGTAGGTATCGTTGTGGCTATGCCGTTGATCATGATGCTGGCCTTTGGCTATGGCATAAGTCTGGACACCAAGCACCTGCCCGTATATGTCTTCGACCGCGAAGGGAGCCAGCAGAGTCAGGACTTGTTGAAGCACTTCCAGGCTTCGGAGTATTTCAAAATAGTGCGGGCTGTGAATAATTATCCCGAACTCGTTCACGCCATTGATTCGGGACGTTGCAAGCTCGGCATTGTGGTGCCGCAGGATTTCTCCCATAAGCTGAATGCCGGCGGCCCGGTAAGTATCCAGGCACTGATTGATGCGACAGACAGCAATTCGGCGAACTTGGCTGTCGGCTACAGCCAGGCCGTGGTCCAGGCTTATTCCCGGGAGGTCCAGCTCGACTGGCTTCAGCGCCGGGGTCAGCTTAACCCCGAGGCAGCTGTCAGTGTGGATGCGAGAACCTGGTTTAACGAGAACCTTAAGAGTATGGATAATATCGTACCCGGAGTCATAGTCATAGTAATGGCTGTCATCGGCACCTTCCTCACGGCTTTGACCATCGCACGCGAGTGGGAGCGCGGCACGATGGAACAGCTCATCTCCACGCCGGTGACTGCTCTCGAAGTCATGTTCGGCAAGCTGGCTCCCTATTTTGTGATCGGATTGCTGGATACCTGCCTGTGTGCAATAATCGGCATCTGGTGGTTCGGTGTGCCCTTTCGCGGCAACTGGATCGTGTTCTTCTTCAGTTCCACTCTTTTCCTGATTGTAGTGCTTTCAACCGGATATTTCTTTTCAGTCGTGGCCAAATCGCAGCTCGCCGCGAGCCAGATTTCGTTGCTCGCAACGTTCTTACCGGCCTTCCTGCTTTCAGGGTTTATCTATCCCATAGATCAAATGCCCGTTGTGATTCAGGGGGTCACTTATATAATGCCTGCCCGCTATTATATGTCCATCATCCGGAATATCTTCCTGAAAGGGTCGGCGGTTACTCTATTATGGAACGAGCTGTTTGCCCTCCTGTTGCTGGCCTTTCTCCTCGCCCTTCTTGCAACCCGCGCCTTTAAGAAGAAGCTGACCTGAAGAGGTAACATGTTCGGCCGCCTGCGTCAGATGCTGATCAAAGAGTTCATCCAGGTTTTCCGGGATAAACGGACCCGTTTTGTGCTTTTCGGACCGCCCATCATCCAGATGCTGATCTTCGGCTACGCCGCCACTCTGGAAATCAAGCATGTGCCGACGGCGATACTGGATTATGACAACACTCAAGTGAGCAGGGACCTTGTCTCCCGCTTTGCAGCGAGCCGTTATTTCGACGTGCGCCTGCATCTGACTGACCAGCGGCAGATAGCAGAGGTTATAGACCGCGGCGAAGTGACTGTGGCCATGAGGATCAATTCGGGTTTTTCACAGGACCTGGAAAAAGGCGAGACCGCACATCTGCAGGTAATCGTAGACAGCAGCAACTCAAACACCGCTCTGGTAGGGCTCGGTTACGTCAATGAAGTGACGGGCGCCTTCGCCCAGGACTATGAGACCATGCGCTTGCAGCGGACATCCCCGCTGGCTGTATCCCGGATGCCGCGCATCGTGCTCGACCGGAGGCCGTGGTTTAACGCTGATTTTTCGAGCAGGTGGTTCTTTATCCCGGGTGTTATCGGCAACCTGATAATGGTTATTGTAGTAAACCTGACGGCATTTGCCGTGGTCCGGGAGCGCGAGATCGGCACCCTTGAGCAGATCATGGTGACACCCATACGCCGGGTGGAATTCATTATGGGTAAAACAGTGCCCTTTTTTCTTATCGGCATCTTTGACGCTATCCTGGTTTCGGCATTCGGCACACTGTGGTTCGATGTGCCTTTACGCGGCAGCATCGGGGTGCTCGCACTGGGCACGGTTCTGTTTCTTATTTGTATGCTCGGAATCGGCCTTTTTATCTCCACCATCTCAAAGACGCAGCAACAGTCAATGGTGACCTCATTTTTCTTCATAATGCCGGCGCTCGTCTTTTCAGGCTTTGCTTCTCCAATCAGCAGCATGCCGAAAGCCCTGCAGTGGCTGACTTACCTGAACCCTCCGCGCTACTTCCAGGAAGTGCTGCGCAGTGTGTATCTGAAAGGCGTCGGACTGGATGTCCTCTGGCCGCAGATGGCGGCAATGGCTGCTTTGGGCTTCATCATGCTGGCGGTCAGCGTCTTTCGCTTCCAGAAATCACTTGACTGAGTTCAGGTACTATGCGATCGGACCGTCGGGCTCCTCTGAACTTTTGCTGAGAACTCATTTGGTATCTGGTGAGAAAAAGCAGTACCCTATGACGGTGGCCACCTCGTCGCGGGAGAGTACCACAGGAATATATGGTCTGCGCTTGGCCCGGACAACGTCGCGAATTTCTCCAAAGTCCTTTTTAAGGACATGCCTAAAGAAAAACAGAACAGCATTGAAAGCTTGGTTCTGAGAGGAAGCGGAGACATTGCAGGAAACCGCAAGCCACGAAAGAAATGCCTTGACGTCGTCCTCCGAACCGAGCAACAGAGGGTCCATGTCCTGTCTGTAGCTTTGAAATTTCCATACCCAATGACTATAAGACTTCAGGGTCTTGACAGAATAATGCTTCGTCTTGATGACCGCTGTCATTTCAGCGATTGCTTTCTTCCACTGTATTCTCACATCGCTGGTTGCCGAATACTGCTTAAATATGAGCGGCTGTCCAATGACCTCCGCAGAAGCTATTGGCGGTTTTGTTTCATCGTTTGCGGGCTGCTGCGGCCCTTTAGATTCCTTCGCGGCCACCGGTGGGAGAGTATTGCGGGCATGGGTATGAACGCTTGCCGGACATTCACTTACAGATTGCAGCCTCGCAGTTGCCTTCATCATATCCAGATACAAAGATACGGCGTGCCCTGCCTGTCTTTGCTGCTCCTCGGGCTGCTTTTTGTCCCTCAGTTTCAGGAGGAACTGCGTCAGATTCTTAGAAGACTTGTCGGGAAGATTGTATTTAGCACAATAGTCCAGGTAGTATCGGAGCCATTTGACGTAGTATGAGTAAGAGCTCGTTGGAACCGAGCGCTTCTTCAGCATGCCGCTGAACTGTATCAATATGTCGGACGGAATGTCTTTCATGTGGACATAACGAGTTAACTCGTTATCCACTCAGTTTGCGCGGATAACGACTTAGAAAATAAGCCAATTATAAGCATTTGCTTTAACAGTTGTCAAAAATATTGTTAACATCAAAAAATAATTGATTACAGGTATATTTAAGGTATAATAAATATACTATGGAATTTGAATTTGATCCCACTAAAAGCAATAGCAACAAGAAAAAACACGGAATCGACTTTTACGAAGCTCAGGCATTATGGGATGATTCAGACTTTATTGAGATTCCATTAAAGACTATTGATGAACCAAGGTTTTTGGTAATCGGCAGGATTTCTGAAAAGCACTGGTCGGCAATTATTACTTATCGAAGCGAAAATATCCGGATTATTTCGGTACGTCGATCCAGAAAAGAGGAGGGTGAGATATATGAAAGCTAAAGAAATTGACAGAAAATTTGATGAAGGTGAAGACATCTCCGAATACCTTGATATAACAAAAGCAAGGAGACCCGGGCAGGAACAAAAACGGGTAAATGTTGATTTCCCATTATGGATGATTCAGTTATTGGATAAAGAAGCAAGACGTTTGGGAGTACCTCGACAATCCATAATTAAAGTCTGGGTAGCAGAGCGTCTTGAAAAGGCATCTTGAATATATCTGATGTTAACAAATCACTCCACAGGATGCGGCATTACGACCGCCGCACCTGTGAGTTCTACCGTTAAGCTCAAACAAAATTATTGACAAAAGGCACACAATGTCGTAATTATATATTATGAAGGTTTTCCGATGGGACAATGAAAAGAATGAATTACTGAAGAACAGCAGAGGTGTTTGTTTTGAACAGGTCGTTATTTTGATGGAAAGGGAAGATATTCTGGAAACAATTGAACACCCAAATCAAAATAAATATCCGGGGCAAAAAATAGCGACAGTCATGATTGATGATTATGCTTACCTCGTTCCTTATGTTCAGAAAAGCGACGGGATATTTTTAAAAACCATAATTCCCAGCAGAAAAGCTACAAACAAATGTATGAGGTCAAAAAAATGAAAAAGATAATATTAGATGCAGAAGAAAAAGATATTCTTGATTCATATGAGCGTGGAGAATGGAAACCTGTTAAGAATCCAAAGGCGGAAATTAATAAATTACAGGAGTACGCAAGGAATACACTGCAAAAAGACAAGAGAATAAATATTCGGATGTCATCAAAAGATTTGGATCAGGTGCAAGTCATTGCTGCACAGGAGGGAATTCCTTACCAAACATTAATATCCAGTATCATTCATAAATACGTATCAGGATATTTATTAGAGAAAAAAAGGGCTTAACAAATCAATCATGCGGACTCCGCTTTGCTCCGCCGCATATTTCCATCGTTGGATGGCAAACTTGACGTGACTTATCACGGGCGTTTCTACAAAGATTCTAAATTAAATGAAGCAGAGGAATAATACAATGAGGAAAGCTACAAATGCGGTTATGGTAATCGTCTTGCTTGTTACGATGTGCTGCTTGACATCTCCCTTGTGGGCACAGGAAACCTGTAAGCCCATAAAAGAATACCAGGGGGGAAAGCTCTACGATTGCGGTGGAATGAGAATGGCTGTGCTGCAAGGAAACTACAGAGAGATGGGCAGACAATATGGAGCATTATTGAAGGACGACATCATTGTCTATTATAACCGGGTGTATGATTAATTTATTTGAAATATTATAATGGCTGTGCAAGTGGTCAGACGCGGTCCCGCTCGGCTTGACACTCCCAGAGGATTTTGATAAAAGAAATCTATGAACAGGGTGGTGATGATTACCGGGGCGACCCGGGGCATCGGTCATGCGACAGCGGCGGAATTTTTAAAAAAAGGCGACCGGATCGCGATTTTCTGCCGCCACAAAGAACATATCTTAAAGGCTAAAGAACGCCTTGTTTCTGTCGGCCCCTCTGAAAATATCTTAACCCTCACAGGCGATGTCCGTAAAGAAACGGATGTAAAAAGGATTGTAGAACAGTGTTTGAAATACTTTGGGAGAATCGATATCCTGGTCAATA
Organism: Thermodesulfovibrionales bacterium; assembly: GCA_963716185.1. Taxonomy (GTDB): domain Bacteria; phylum Nitrospirota; class Thermodesulfovibrionia; order Thermodesulfovibrionales; family SM23-35; genus CAVZMO01. The sequence continues at coordinate 148,793 of OY970295.1, read as the reverse complement.
ATGCAGGCATTGCCGCCTATAAACCTGTTGAAGAGACGAGTGAAAAGCAATGGGATGACATTCTCGATACTAATTTAAAAGGGACTTTTCTCTTTATCCGGCACGTTCTTCCTGTTATGAAAAAACAGGGACGCGGAATTATTATTAATATCTCTTCGGCCCTGGGAGTGGAAGGAGAGGCAAATTTTTCGGCCTATTGCGCCTCGAAATTCGGCGTAATCGGCCTGACCCAGGCGGTCGCCGATGAGACCCGCGAGAGCGGCCTTCGCATCTATGCGGTATTACCCTGGGCCGTTAATACGACGTTGCTCTCCGGCAGCGCCCTCAAATTAGATCCTTCCGAAGTATTAGCCCCGGAATATGTGGCCCGGAGGATATTTGAAGCTGCCAAAGGCAGAAAAAAATCCGGCGCCCTCTTTGAAGTCTATTCTTGAAGTGGAAGAAATGAAAATTTTGCGAAGCGCTCAGATAATCGCGAAGAGGTGAAGCAGGTATTAAATCGAGTATTTTTCTCTGATCAGACCCGGCAATTCGTTAACTTCGTAAGGGATTGCTCTTGAATTTTTATCTTGTTCTGAAATTCCAAGGTCCTTGTTGTTAGACTCATAATCCCATCTTAACCATTTTTCTTCGTACCAATTCTCATCTGGAATACCATCTCCAAATTTCCGTGAAACCGCGATAGACAGCAAGTGCTTCCAGTACATAATCTTTTCGGAAAGCGCAAAGCCGAAATTATGCACACAGGCAGACAATTTAGGCATGACGAGTATGCCTCCATGCTTCAAAGTTGCAGGCATTTTATCCAGTTTACTTAAATTGCAAAGTATAGCGCCGACTTTATTCGGCCTTTCAGTCAGCCTGTGTCTTAACCCTTTCCATATTTCTACTTGATCGGTAGTGGCAAATACATAATCCTTCTCCATAAATTCATCAATAGCTTTCTTGATCTGATCACCGCGGAAAACATGATCGACTTCAAGGAATAATATCATCGAAGGTTTTTCATAATTCGGCAGAATAATATCGTTCACAAAATGAGTCAACTGATTATCGTTGGTATCCTGATGATCATAAATAAGCTCTATCTTGGGATCATTAAGCCCCTTGATCTTTTCAACAACATTATCTAGTTTCTTCGGGAATTTTATAGTCGCGCCCTTATAAACACATTCGGTTGCGTTGCCCCACGGGGCATCGTCCCAAAAAACAAAGATTTTATCCGCATGGTCGCTTATCGACTTGATAGATTCCTGAATGAAATCTTCACCATATAAGCATCTGTAAACAGCATAAATAATATTTTTCCGGGTTTTGTCCTTATTCTCATACCCTTTGCCCTGAACTGCCTCTACTAAATTATGATATGCATTTGAATATTTCGGATTGATCAGCAATGCTTTTTGAAAATGAGTTATAGCTCCATCAAGTTGTCTCTTCTCCTGAAAGGCGACCCCGAGATTATTATGCGCCTCAGCATAGTTGGGATCGATCCGGAGAGCTCCCTCGTAACATTTTATAGCTCTATCAAGCTGCATGTCGTCCTGAAAAGCTATCCCCATATTGTTGTAAGCTTCTGCATACTCCGGATTGAGTTTAATAGCTTTTCTGTAATTCGTTATAGCTTTGGTTATTTGTCCTTTTTCTTGTAAGACATTCCCCAGATCGTAGTATGCATCGGCATTTTGCGGATCAAACTTGATTGCTTTCCTGATATTTCTTAACGCAAGATCATGGTTTCCAGCATGATAAAATATCAGCCCCAGTAGGTGCAGGGCTTCACTGTTGTCCGGTTGGGCTTTCAGTGCTTCCTTGCATATATTTCCCGCCTGCTCCAAATTTCCAGACTGATAAAGCTTAAACGCCGATCGAATTGATTTATCCATTTACGGCAAAGAATTTCCATCCCACGTATGACCGGGATCCGGTATAAACGTTAAACCACCATAGGCCCAGCTGATCCCGGGATGCTCGCCGCCCGCCTCCTCTTTTATACTGTGAATGCGCACCAGCCAGCCGCCTGGAACTTTAGAGCGCCACACTTTAGAGTTGGTTTTCTTCCCGTCTACTTCCGCATCTAATTTTTCCCACGCGATTTTAGCCATAATGATCACCTTCTTTCTTAAATAAATCTATATCGAGAAAAATCCTTTATGAGAAAAGCAAGACTGATTCACAGCTTATAATATACAAGAAATCTCATTTCAAATCCACTGTTGAAATTTTTGCGGTCCAAAGTCGGCTTACTCATTCATAACCGTCAAGTAAATGGGGCAAATTGACTTATGCCCGCCCTAAATCTACCAGTAGCGTATTCTTCCTACATCTACGTGGACAAAATCGGAGACGGGATAATACCCCACGCCTCCTCTCCGAAGGTCGACGGCTGCACGCTGCAGGGTCTTTAGGTCAAATCCGGGGAGACGTATATCAATTGCTTTCCCCTGAATGTGCAGGCTGTTTTTTGCCACTCCTTTGCTCATTATACTCAGAAGAGAGTTCGTTTCCAGTGAACGATAGCCTGAAATAATATTGAAAGGGCTTTTACTTTCCAGTTTCTGGTGGAGAGCAAAGAGAAGGTCTAATAAATCCGTATCGATCTCCTTCACTTCTCCCGTTCGGTAGTCGCGCAATATGTAATTGATATCAGCCAGTGCTTGCGGCACATACGTTCTATCGTTCCAGTAAATGGCTTTCATGTTCTCGCCGGTATGGACGTTATAAAAGGAGAGCGCTCTTTCATCAAAAAAGACTTTGGACACTGCAGCAACGACATTATAGGGCAGAAAACATGTGGCAGTCGTTACAAGCCCCGCTGCGAGAAAACCTCTGCGGCTTACACCATGGCGGAATATTGCTGAGGTCAATTTTTTGGAGAATGTCATAAATGTTATATACCTCCATCAGACAAAGATAGAATCAAATCAGTTTACTTATAATTTATAAGATTGTGCCGTGATGAGGACCGTTATGCCTTAGTAACTTAACCCAAAAGCCGCAATTCACTAAATATCCGGGAGGCATAGTGGCAGAAAAAGCTTGACAGCAGCACCTTTGTAGGCGGTCGGATATCAAGGCCGCCCGGATATTTTTATTCAGGAGAAATATATGGCATAGAAAACCCAAATTCTGCATTGTCAAGGTTTTTATGTCACTATGCCTGTCTGAATCTGAGATCAACCGCATTTTTTTCGGGTGGACACGTTTCATCTTTATTAAACACGTATCGTGGAGAACTGAAATCATATACTTTTTATAATAGCCGATTTCCAATAAAAATCGCACTATTGGAATAGCTGAAAGAATGCAACGCGTAAAGTGCCGAGGAATTTCTCCCGACCGTCAGTGAAGAGATGGTTTCTTGCGAAGGGCCTCGTCGAGGCGCTTGTCCCTTCCGTAGATGTCATTTCTGAACTGAAGGGTGCCCCCTTGATCGACCCAGGCCGTGAGATAAAGGAAATGGACATTTAATGGCCGAGGAATCAGCACTTTTTGCTCAGTACCTTTCTCTATCGCATCCAATAAGTTTTCGCGCGTCCAGCCCGGGGCATCCCGCAGCACGTACTCTGCCAGTTCGATGGGTCTTTCAATGCGGGTGCAGCCGTGGCTGAAGGTACGCACGTTCTCCGAGAACAGACGCTTGGAAGGTGTGTCATGGAGATAAACGTCAAACTGATTCGGCAATATGAATTTAATACGCCCTAAAGGATTCAGAGGGCCGGGTTCCTGGCGAAATCTGTATATCAGACTATCCGGAGTGATCTCAGACCAGTCAATTGTTTCCGGGTCTATTTCCTCTCTGTGAGATCCACTGCCCCTTAAGACCTTAATGTTTTGTTCACTGAGATAATGCGGATCGTTCTTGATCTTCTCCAGGATCTCTTTCCGTGCGATGCTGTCCGGAATGTTCCACGAAGGATTTATTACGAGATAAGTCATCTTTGCCGTGAAGATGGGGGTGCGCTGGTAAGACTTTCCCACCACGACTTTCATTGAGAGAATTGACTTCCCGTTTTCGATAACGTGCAGTTTAAAATCTGCAATGTTAACAACGACGGAGCGCTGCTCTACGTTGCCGAGTATCCAGCGCAGCCGTTCCATGTTCAATTCTATTTGGCGTACCCGCTGCCTCAGCGGAACATTGAGGGCATTGAGAGTCACGCGGCCAACGATACCATCGGCTTTAAGCCCATGCCGTTTCTGAAATATGATCACCGATTGTTCAAGTTTATCATCAAAAAGATTCCCTTTCTTTCCCTCGTTGGCCTCAAGATCACCTGAAGCTGCAAGTCTTTCCCTCAGTTCCACAACCCTGTCGGACACCGAATCCTTTTTCAAGGGAGCACCCGCTGAAACCCTCGACCGTTCACCCTGTGATAATAACCACCTGTACCGCGCCAGAGCCTCCCTGAGCCTCGCGTAGGAACCTTGTTCCGGGCGGAGCCGCATCAATGCCTCTCTTATCTGTTTTTTCCTGAGTGCCTGTTCAAGCAAAGAGGAAACATCCACATTCCCCCGTTTTGCAAACCATTCCGATTCAATAGTCACCGGGTTTACGCACCCGCCCGAGAGGTGACAGCCGAGAGTGAGAAAAGCATCTGTCAGGAGTATATCGAGATCTGCCATATGTACCGGGTCAGATAATCTTTTTTCTGCCATATCGGCGAGAGATCTTATAAGGCCGAGGTGATAGTAATCGGGCGTCAGCCCATCGCCATAAGCTTCCTCTACCGCCCTTATAAGCGTGTCTACCTGCATTAGGCGGCCATCTTGGCTCCATGCAGGCCGGTAGTTTCTTCCCTTATAGAATCTCCCCACAAGAACAGCGGAGTATATACGCTCCCTCCCGATGAATGTTTTTAGGGGGTTTCTCCATTCGGCTACCTTCCCTTTTATGAGCAGGTCAAGCCCTGAGTCAGGTATCTGAACTGGTAAACTTCTTTCGGAAGAAGCACTGTGGCTGCATAAAAAAACAAACGCGAAGAAGAGTGCGGCAATGCCTTTTTCTGTCAAGTTTATCCGTCTCACATGTACCGTTTATTTTACCAGATGCAGGATTTATCGGAGTGATATACTTTCAGGATAGACTATCCCTGATCAGTGCCGGGAATTGCAATGCTCCGGGATCTTTTGGGGTCCGCCCGTTCCCGGTATTTTGCCCTGGGGCACAGCGGCGAGTAATGAATATCTATGATGTTACATATACCTTTTCTTATTTTTCAGGAAGCCATAGGGATACCTTTGGGTACACCATACAAATGCATCTATCTTGCCACAGTATCTGATGTCCGGTCCACTTGTTTCCACGTTTTGTCAGGGTCATACTTTGTTATTGCCTTTGCAACCTCTTCCGTCTTTGACCCTAAGTTTTTCTCGTACACGATACCCTGCTGGTTTACGATAAAGGTCATAATCCCGGACACCCCGTATTGCGCAGGGTATGCCGCTAATCCAAACCCCGATATCATCTTGCCGTCGGTCACGTATTGCAGTTCACCCCCGGGGGCGTTACTGCCCTGGCTTTTCAGGATCTTGAAATAATACCCGTAATATGGCGCATGCTTCTCGCCTTTTTTGCCGACAGTGTATCCTTCTTCCGTGGCACGGGCAAACAGCGGCCCGAGAGGACTCCTATCCTCTTCCTGTCCAGCCTCCCAGTACAGACCATCCTTCTTGCCCTTGTGACTCACAAAATGTTGAGCATATTGCAACACTCCGTCACCATTACGGTCCTTGCGGGCATATTCGCGTTGCGCGTCCACATACGCCAGAGCAACCTGGATGGTATTTAATTCGTTCCTTCCTACCCTACGGTTTATGATCTCCTGCTTTCCCTCTTCAGTGGAGAAGACCCATTCCTGCCCTGATTTCACAATGGGGATAGGGAAGGGGCACTCGTCTTTTCCAACGACAGGCAGCATTGTCTTGTCGTCTAACTTTGAAAACTTGACCGCGTCCCCTGCTGTCTTGACAAAATGTTCACGTGCCCTCCTGTCGGCAACCTCATCCCCTGAGGATATGATGTCTTTGCCTTTTGGTCCGAAGATGGCCAGTAATTCCACTGTGTCATTGTTCTTAGTGGCCTTCACAAGCGCTTTGAATGCGTCTTCCGGGGACTTGAAACTCTTCTGCCTCGTATCTTGAGCATAGGAAAGAAAACTGATAGATGTTATTACAATCATGGTCACAATGAAAACAGCCAAACTATGACTGCAAAGGGAAATTTTTTCTGATTTTGTTTTATATCTAAGCATCGGCTCTTTCCTCCATATCAGTGATCTGATTAATCCCTTATTTTATTTCTGTCTAAAATAGGCACTACAGATTCTCTCTTAGCGTCTCATTCCTCCACCACCGCCATGGAATCCTATGCCTCCGCCTCCACGAGGGCCTCCTGCGCTGCCACGTCCTGCACTAGGCGTCAGACCGGCGTTGGAGCGGCTCTGGAATCCGCGGTCGCTGGAATTCCTTTCAAACTGGCTGTTAGGGGAGCGGTCAAAAGCACTTGAACGGGTCCCTGTGGGAGCTCCTGACGCACCATAGCCTCGAAATCCTCTGTATGCTCCTGTGGCCGCGCGTCCCCGGCTGGTATTGAGTATTGCTTGTCCCCCGCTTTTCACGGGGGGTCTGGCCCCTACTGCGCCCGCCCTATTAGGAGATGTTCCGCCATGAGACCTATTTGCGGGATCGATGCGGGACATCCTGCCTGTCCTGGGATCGCGGAAATGATTGCTGAAATGTCCTCCATCCCTATGTCCATGGTCGTGTGCGTGTCGATGCACTCTAACGTCGAAGTCGACCAGCACAAAGAACCCGGGGAACCAGAAATCCGACCACCAAAACGGATAAGGCACCCAGCTATACAAGTATGCATAATCAGGAGGCGGAGCATAGTATGTAACAACAGGAGGCCCCTCATCGTAGTAATAATTGTTCATGTCTGTGGAGTCGGGGTAATCCGGAGCAGAAGTATCACCGGCATTCTGACCCGAATTATCAGCCCGCACGGACAAATCATTCTCATTTATAATGTCCTGAAATGTTTTCATTGCGGCTTCTTTATCCAGCGCTATTTTGCCGGCCTCCGCCGCCTCACCGACCGCGGTCTGCAATTCGTCAACAATATCCGGCGTAACAGGATAATCTGCAATCCAGCCATTGCGGGGAGATATGCCGGCGTCACTTAACGCGCTCTCAGCTTCAATTTCATCCGCCGGCGCTCCCACCTTAAAAACCGCAGCCAGTCGCATAGCCAGCGTTCCCTCCCGAACCAACGGCTGTGATAAGGGAGGACGTGCCGCAGCCGTCTGGTCAGTCTGTGCTGTTGATAAAGCTGGCGTCAAAACAGAAGCTATTATGATAAATACCGTAATGTACAAGCTTCTCATATTTGCTGTTCCCCCTTTTAATTGACCATCACCATCGTACCCATAATCATAGAATAATCCAAAATTTCGCCATCTGCAAGTGCAAGACAAATGGCCTTTTCATTTTATTAATAAGACGTTGAAAACGGGCAAAAAGTTACAAAGAAGGTAGGATCATCATGACAAGAGAGACACCGATATCAAATAAATCCTCGGCTTTATACAAACATCTTTACCGGCTTTCTGACGTGGCGGATCATAAAAAATCAAAACGATGCAATCGAAGAACCGGTGTCTTGACTAAGATAAATAAATTTATCATGGGAAGGGCTGACTGAAGCCCTTCCCGTCCTTTTTAGCGTTTGCAAGTCACACCTGAAGATTAACCGTACCGATGGTTGTCGATTGCTGCTGACCGTTTGCATAATTTGGGGAGATTTGACTCCGGATAGCAGAAATGTCATTCTGAAGTGTGCTTTCCGAACTCTGAATCTGATCCTGATTACCAGAATTCAGTGCGTTCTGAAAAGCAGTGAGATCCTGGCTGAAAGTCTGAAAAGGGTTTGTTGTTTGACCGGAAACACTACTGCTGCCGTCGGCGGCTCCGGTGGTTGAACTGCTGCCGTTAGCACCGTGATGGCGGTGGTGATGATGACCCTTCTGAAAAACCGGTAATGTCGTTTTGCAGAGACGCCATTGCCTTCTGCAGTGCCTCTTGCGATATCTGAATCTGGTCCTGATCTCCTGACTTCTGAGCAGTTTGGGCTGCAGAGAGGTCCTGACTGAGGGTCTGAAAGTCGTTCTGCATAGTCTGCCAAAGTGAGACGTTGCTGCTGACTGGCTGGATAGACATTCGATTCACCTCCTTTCTTATAAATCTTGAATGTGATATCAAGTTCCGTACCACAAAGGCAATAAAGCCAAGAAAATCTCTAAAATAAAATAAATCAATTAGTTGGTGTATGCCTTGTCTAATTCTTCTCACTCCAGTTCAGGAAATAATTTCCGGTTTGCGGGCTTATGAGGAAATATTTTCCATATATTTCTTCTGAATAAAAATATCCGGGCGGCGTTAATATCTGACCGCCCACAAAGTAGTTGCCGTCAAGATTTTTTCTGCCACTATGCCTCCCGGATATTGAGTGAATTGCGGTTTCTCAGGTTAAAAGTTTTTTTATGGAATAAGTTGTAACTTTTTTATTTTTCCAGCGTCTTAATAATGGTTGCATAATTGCTAATGGTTTCGATTTGGCTTTTTAGTCTAAATTCTTTTAAAGTTTTTTTAAAATCATATAGATACTTGAGGTAACCATGAAAGATTCGGCTATTCAGTTAATCCTGCAGGCAGGGTATGTTGTCAAAGGTGTTTTGCTCGTCTTGCTGTTTTTTTCGATAGTATCGTGGGCCATAATATTTTTTAAGCAGAGATACTTTTCGAAGGCCGACAAAGAGTCCCAGGAATTTTTGCGGGCGTACAGGTCGAACAGGGACTCAAAGGGGCTGTTTCAGGCAACGAAGAATTTAATGATCAGCCCCATCGCAAATCTGTTCAGGGCAGTTTACTCCGATGAAATACACAAAGAGAAGAGTGAGGCAAAAAGAGTTCTGAGAAGATACGGCGCGCTCGAATCGGCAAAGCTCGAAAAATATCTGAATTTTCTTGCAACGACGGGATCGACAACTCCGTTTATCGGATTGTTCGGGACTGTATGGGGAATCATGACTTCCTTTATGAACATCGGGTCGGCAGGCGCGGCGTCACTTGCCATTGTGGCGCCGGGTATTGCAGAGTCCCTGATAGCAACTGCCGCGGGTCTTATCGCGGCCATACCTGCGGTAATCGCGTACAACTATTACCTCAGTATGGCCAGGCGGATGATCATCGAGATGGAAGATTTTTCAGAGGAACTCGTCGATTTTTTTACAAAGGACGAATAAGTAGATGAAGTTTAACAGGGAAAGAGGCGTTCTCTCTGAAATAAACGTAACACCCTTTGTTGACGTAATGCTCGTCCTGCTCGTAATCTTTATGGTTACAGCCCCCCTGCTTCAGCAGGGTATAGATATAAACCTTCCAAAGGCCAAGGGCAAGGACCTGCCACCGGAGGAAAGAATAACCCTCACAATCAAAAAAGGGGATGTCATCTTCATGAATGATAATCCTGTTTCCATCGCAGACATGCGGAAAAAGCTGGATGCGGTAAGCAAAATGAATCCGAATGTATTTTTGAAGGCGGATAAGGATGTGCCATATGGTTTTGTCGTTGAGGTTATGAGTGAGATCAAGGAGGCGGGCATAGAGAAGCTCGGCATGATTACCGAGCCGAAGATCAGCCTCAGATGAGTGGCGTATCCATGCACAGGCGACCCGACGGTCAGGAAGTGTCTTTACGGCTCTGGATGAGGCATGACTGCAGCAGAGAATGCCCAGAAGTTACATAAGACTTTTCGGGAAATATTTGCATTGACTCTGAAAAGATTTTTTATATATTCCTTTGCAGTCCACGCTATTGTTATTGCTGCGATCATATTCATTATTCCTCCTGCAAAAACCAGGAAAGCAGGGAAAGAATTTTATACGGACCTCGTTTCGCCGGAAGAACTTCTTCCGAAGAAGCCCCGTATATTACCAGCGCCTAAAGTAAGGCAATTGCCGCCTTCGAGGCAAAGAATTGCGGCGCCTGCGCCCGCAATACGCGGCGGAAAATCAGTGCCCGGGAAAGAGACTTCTCAGAGTGTCTCCAAAAGTTCACCCGGTGAAATCAAAAGCAGTAACGTCGGTGTCGGCTCCTTGCCGTCCGTTGGTAGAATAGCTCCAGGGGGTATTTCCGGTGAAAGTAAAACGGGACCTTCAAAAGGCGGAAACATAGGTAAGCCGGAAAATGTGGAACCTGATCTATTCGATAAAAACATTATAGGGGACATTGCGAAAAGAAATATCGAGAAAGAAGAAAAAACAGTAAACAAAGATAAGCCTATTACACTAGATACAAAAGAATATAAATTCTGGAATTACAACCAAAGGTTAAAAGAGCGCATAGAGAGCGCCTGGCATTATCCTGATGAAGCTGCACAAAAGGGCATCTATGGAGACCTGATTATCAAATTTACCATAAGGAAAAACGGGCAGCTGGGAGCCGCTGAAATTGTAAGGGGATCGGGCTATCCCATTCTTGATAAAGCTGCTTTGGAGGCATTAAATGAAGCTTCCCCTTACTGGCCGCTTCCGGAAGAATGGGGCATGGATGCGTATACGATAGAGGGGAACTTTGTTTATACTATTGATAGATCCTTTATAAGGTGATGCAATATGCATGTATTGACACAAAGTTGCTGCTGTCAAGCTTTTTCTGCCACTATGCCTCCCCGGATATTTAGTGAATTGCAGTTTTTGGGTTTATTGGAGCAGAGTTCCCTGCGGATAATGCGGGTCGGCTTTCAGGTCGTCACGCTACGAGAACAGGCGGAAAAGGAGGAAAGTTACTGACGCGCCCATCAGGCTGCCGAGGACAACCTCCCATGGAGTATGGGCCCTTGTTAATACCCTGCTGTGAGCAATTAGCGCCGCAATTACAAAAGACAGGAGGGAGGCAATGAAATTTTCCGTGATATAAGTTGTCGCCACCCACGCCGAAAAGGCAAACGCCGCATGGCCGCTCGGCATGCCGCCCCTTAAAGGAAGCCCTTTGCCGAAATAAGCTTTTGTTATTACGACGAGGATGACCACTATGATAAGCGCTATCATAGCGATTTCTTCCTTTGAGTGTTTGGCTATATGGAGCCCCTTCTGAAAAAAATCCCGAAGATAAGGGAACAAGATTATATAGCCTATTACTGCTACACCGAAGACCGTTACAAGCACGGCGCCTGCCGCTATGTCTTTTGCTATTCTTGCCTTCTCACGTTGCCCGGGAGAGATCAGGTCAACCAAGGCCTCGACCGCGGTGTTCAACATTTCCGCCATAAGGACAACTATTACAGAGATCGCGATAAGGAGGAATTCTATGCGTGAGACGCCGACGATATAACTCAGGAGAAGCACTGCCGCCGCACTGAAGAAATGGTACCTTACGTGTCTCTGGGTCTTTGCTGCCTGCAGTATTCCTTCGACCGCAAAATTGGCGCTTCTTAGCCATTGCCTGAGGGGCACTGAAATCCGACCCTCCTGTCTAAAATTTTTGCCAGTCCTTTTAGAAAAACCGCATTCTCGCGATGGGATTTTACCGCAACTCCCATATACGTGCTGTCGAGTCCTCTGAAGCGGGAGCAATCCATTACGAGAATGCCCCTCTTTTTCAGCTGCAGACATATCTCCCGGGCATCGCCCATCCTCAGGAGGTAGAAGTTAGCGGCGGAAGGGAAAAATGTTATTCCCAGCTTTCTGAAATTCTTTTCAAGAAATCGTTTCTCCTCCTGCACCGACCTGAATGCATCTCTCCTGTATGCTTTATCTTTCAGCGCTGTCACTGCCGCCCTCTGGGCGAGACTGTTAACAGTCCACGGTTCTTTATGCTCCACGAGATTTTTGATCAGGTGACGATGGAAAACACCGTAACCGATCCTCAGGCCGGAAAGCGCATAGAATGGCGACATCGATCTCAGCACGACGAGATAGGGGTTGTCAGCCACATCCCTTATCACTGAATCATTGGCACAGAAATCTATAAATGCCTCGTCAACCACGAAGTAACATTCGAGTTCTTTCGCGGCATCCGCAATTTTCCTGATATGATCTCCCGTTACTAACCTGCCGGTAGGATAATTTGGATTGCACAAAAAGATCATGCCACGGCCCGCCGGCCCTGAGCTTCGGCCCTCCTTGGAAAGTGGAAAGTTTCTTTCCAGCGACGCGACAAAACTATCGGTATCCATGTCAAAATTGTTTTTTTCCGTCAACTCGGAATATAAGACTTCCGGGTTGCAGCATATGCGGCATGCCCGTTCATACTCTGAGATGGCAGGCGCCGGAACAAGAATTTTCACAGGCTTCAGAGCCCGTGCTATCAAATATACGAGCTCTGTGCTTCCATTACCGCAGAGAATCGATTGCGGCTCTATATCATGATACTGGGCAAGTCTTTTCCCCAGCCTTCTCGCGTCAGGGTCAGGGTAATTGTGGAGATACTTCAAATGCTTCCGCAGTTCCACCTTAACCTTTTGAGACACACCGAGCGGACTCACAGGGGTACTGAAATCGATTATCTTCCTCTCCTGCACCCCTAGTTCTTCTGCAAGCCTGTAAAGGTCCCCGCAACACTCAAGTGTACCCCTATCATGCAGTATTTCTTCCGGCATCCTAATCCTCGCATTTAGTATACTCTATGCAGACATTTTGGGAGCATAACAATGTTGATGTCATATTGTGCAAGATATGGTTCCGCAGTCCTAAGCAGCCCTATTATGATAAACTAATTTTGTGAATTTAAATGAGTCTGCTGTCGGGCAATTAAAAAAAATATATACCTCCAAAAAGGCGGAAATAACAGCGCGCCTGAGGGAATTCGAAGGACTCTGGACAAAAGGCAGCGATGAAGAAATTTTTGCCGAACTCGTCTTCTGCATCCTGACGCCGCAATCCAGGGCAACGTCCTGCTGGGACGCCGTCGTGGCGCTTAGAGAACAAAATGTCCTGCTCAAGGGGTCTGCCGGGCAGATAAAAAAACAATTGCGGTGCGTAAGGTTCCATAATAAAAAAGCAGAGTATATCGTAAAAGCAAGAAAACTTTTTCTAAATGACGGCAGAGTTTCTATAAAACCTGTTCTAAGCGGGTTTGCGGATATCTATGAATGCAGGGAATGGCTTGTCGGGAATATTACAGGCCTGGGCTATAAGGAGGCAGGCCATTTTCTAAGGAATATAGGGTTCGGGGAAAAGATCGCCATCCTCGACCGGCACATCCTCAAAAATTTAAACCTGCTCGGCGTAATAGAAAAGATACCGGAATCTTTGAGCAGGGCAAAGTATATTCAGATAGAGAAAAAGATGGCCGATTTTGCGAAGATGTCAAATATTCCTCTTTCTCACCTCGATCTGCTGCTCTGGTACAAGGAAACAGGCCAGATATTTAAATAAATCTTCTTTAAATAGCTCTTCTTGACAGGCTCTTAAAAAGAGCTAAAATTTTATGTATGAAGAGATTCAGTTCAATTCTTATATTAGTGTTTGTTTCCCTGTTTTTCCTGTCGTGTGCTCCCGTCCTCAGAAAAGACATCATGAAAGCTGCCATCAGGGATGTGCCCTTATCTGAAGTAAAAAAGAATCCCGATATATATATGGGAAAGCTTTTCGTCTTCGGCGGGATCATTGTCAATACAAAGGCCACTGCCGAAGGTTCCCTGATAGAGGCCCTTTACGTGCCCGTTGATTCGAGGGGCTACCTGAAAAGCGTCGGTACATTGCAGACCAGGTTCCTTGCCCTCTTTCCGAAAAAAAGCGGTCTCCTTGACCCCATGATTTTTAAACGCAACAGAGAGATAACTCTCGCCGGAGAGTTTGCCGGGATACGGGAAGGGAAAATAGACGAAATGCAATACGGTTTTCCTTTCTTTATGGTAAAAGAACTCCATCTGTGGGAGCAAAGGGAATATTATCCATATTACTATTATTATGAGCCTTATCCCTACTGGTGGGGCTATCCATGGTGGGGTCCCTGGTGGCGGCCTTACTGGTGATAATTACCTCGTTTTTTGAATAGCATGCCGGTAACTGATATCCTTTATCTATGAAGGCACTCTGGAAAGGCACAGTTGGTTTTGCCCTGGTAAGCATCCCGTCAACGTGAATAATGCAGACATTGTTCAAAAATTTATTTAACTCGATGAATTCATTTGAAACATATTATGGCAGTGTACATAAAAATATTCCCTGGATTATTTATTAGAGGTACATTAAGGTATCGATCCCGAAATATATCGGGATTTACAACATCAGCATTATTCAATTACATTTCTGGGTCAAGCTTTGCGGAGCTGCTCAAAGCCGGATAAAAGGAGGAATATATGGCGAGGGTTTATATGCTTGCAAACCTGATGGCAGGGAAGGAACGTTTTATCAGAGATACGCTGCGCGGCACAAGAGGCGTGGTCAGTGCGGACATAATCACAGGCGCTTTTGATCTTATAGCTGTCCTCGAAGCAAAGGACATGAACGATGTCTTCAGTAAAATTCTGAAAGACATAAGAAAGATAAAAGGACTGACGAGGACGGAAACATTTGTAGCCGTCGAGTAATTGCACTTTTGAAAGAAGGGTATCCCAGACGGGACCGGAGACCGTTACCAGAGCCGACTATCAGGAATGCTTTCCGTTGTTAAGACAGTAATTCCGTATCGTCATCGAAGTATGCAGGAGAAGAACAGCATAATATTTTCAGAGGTTCCCTTCCTGCATTGTGAATTTTGTGGGCCGTGCCCGCAGGTATATAGACAGTGTCTCCTGCCTTGACCTCAAATTGCTCGTCCCCGAGGGACATTACTCCATGTCCCTGAGTTATGTGATAGATTTCCTCGCTTTGCAAATGCTTGTGGAGAAAGGTTACGCTGTCAACCGGAACGATTGCCTCCGCCAAACTCTGCCTGATGTTGCCGTGAATATCAGAATGCATCAGCTCGCGGATTACCGAACCATCCTTTGTTATATATGACCGGATATCTTTATATCTGGATTTTATTATCATCGCACGAGTGACTTGTTATTTATGTCTTGGCCCTTATTTCTTAATAGTTATCGGCGAATCCAGCACTCCGGCATAGAAAACTAGAATTTCTGCTGTTTTATTGCCTTCATTCTTTCCGTAATGCCATTTATTCACAACCTCGACAATTGATTCCCCAGCTTTTAGATGTAATGTTCTATTGTCTTCAGTAACCACCGTTAGTTCTCCACTCAACAGTACACCTGCATTTATTACCGGATGCTTATGCAGAGGTAATTGTGCTCCCGGCGGGATTTTGATTCTGAGAATTGTTATCTCCGGGGTGCCTTTTGAGTAGTGGGGTAGACGGCTCCCATCCCAGCTTAAGCCTGTTTTTGCTAATACATCAACCTGAACAGTGCTTACATCTTCGGCCAAAACATTACTTGATAACAATAATGCAAAGCATATTACGTAAATCAGCTTTTTCATTCTAACGGTGTCCTTTCTTTAAGCACAACGCGCAAGTTCAGCGGGAGCATGTTTGAAACGAGCTCCCGAATATTTTTATCGTGCACCCGGCCTTTTGTATAGAAGACATTCACAACTTTGTTCAAGTTGCTAAATAAAAGGTTCAGGTTACAAAAACATGAGCCCGCAGAAGAAGTGATTAGGCCCCTATTATCTCATTCAGTCCATCAACAACCCGCTCTATTTCTTCAGGAGAAACTCTTCCGATTATTTTCCCAATTCTCTCAATGGAAAGCGTCCGAATCTGGCTTATTTTTACCCATGACTGTTTGGGTAATTTTGCGGGTTTTAATTCAAGGGTAAGAGGGAATCCCGCTTTCTGAGGCTGACTGGTCAGAGCCGCGGCAATAACCGTACCTGACCGTTCATTAAAAATATCCTGGCTTAAAATCAAAACAGGCCGTAAGCCTGCCTGCTCACGGCCCAGCACCGGGTTCAATTCAGCCCATCTGATGTCACCCCTCAGTATTCGGGCCACCGGCTCAAATCCTCAGTTAATCCTTCATCCGCCATTGCCTTTTCAATGGTCGGATCAAGCTTCGCGCATTCTTTTGCCAGACGGGTGCGTTTTATCCGTGCAAGTTTTTCCTTTACAGCCTCCTGAATGGCCTGGCTGCGATTCTGAAAAATATGTTTACTGACAAATGTGTCCAACTGATCAATGTACTCTTCATCCAATGTAATCGCAATTTTTGTTTTGCCCATAAATACCTCCGGTATTACTTTATATCATACCTATGATTCTGGGTTTCAGCAATTATTTGTTTTTTTTTGTAATCCTCTTTTGGGTTATTCCAAATTAGGTTTTATAATAGTTGCCTATGAGTAAGTCTGTATTCTCTGATGCGTATAACCTATTCTGCACGCTATTGGTTGATGCCCGTGAAAAAAAAGGCTTAACACAAGCTGAGGTTGCAGCAAAACTTGGAAAACCTCAGTCATACGTTTCCAAATATGAGCGTGGGGAGCGAAGACTAGATGTTGTTGAGTTTTTGGAGGTAATGAGGGCCTTGGACATAGAACCGTATAAAATTGTCAAGGAACTTGAGAAGCATGAAAAGGACAATACTCGATAAGTGGCAGATCACAGCCCAAGAGTTGACATCTCTCGTTGAGAAGAATCCCAGTTTGCGAGGGGTAATGCTTGGGTATGTGGCTGAAAAGAAATTCCAAGATATGTTTCTTGGGCATCCCGGAATTTCGGAGGTCGGCAAAGCCGACGACCATGATCGGTCTAAAAAGGGTGATAGACATATCCTGTATAAAGGGGCAGACGTAGTAATCGAAGTTAAGTCGCTCCAAACGAATACTGTGCGAAGACTGGGAGATGGTACGTGGTACGGGAAGAGCCAAGTGGATGCCAGCGATAAGCGCGCAGTCCGTTTACCAAATGGCAAGGTTTTGAACACGACATGCCTCGTGACGGGGGAATTCGACTTGCTTGCTGTAAATCTTTTTGCTTTTGAAGAAAAATGGCGGTTCATATTCGCAAAGAATGATGATCTACCACGCAGCACATGGAAAGCTTATTCCCCTGCGCAGCGCAAATGTTTGCTCTCAACCCTGATAGAAGTCACATGGCCCCCTAAGCCACCCTTTTACGAAGATCCTTTCCCGCTGTTGGACGAAATTGTCCGCGAACGACAGCGCAAATGATTACTTCCATTGGGCAATTTCACAAAAACTAAGAAGTAGCTATGGTTTTTCCTCGCATGGACCTGTTTTTTTAACCGGCTGACCCCTGGCTTATTAGTTCGTACAACAACAAATAAATCCTTCGTGTAAAAACCTTTCTTCCCGTATTCATTAATGATTTCTACGTGCGTGAGACATTGCCTGTTTGCGCTTACTTCATCCTGGCATTTCACGATTAATACGCCGTTATCTTTTAGGACTCGATGCGCTTCTGCTCCTGCCTTGAAATATAAGTCAGTCACGGCAGCGTGCCATTTTGCGCTACCCTGCGAAACCTCGTCACCATTGCTGTAATAGTTTCGGAATGCAGAATGAGAGCCACCGCCTGCTTTATGATCAGTTTCGCGGCGAAAGAAGCCTTCCATGTAAGGGGGATCGAGAACAACGGCATCAAGTGTAGCATTTTCGTAAGGAAGCGCACGGCAATCCACGCCCTCTGCTATGTCTGTCGCAAGAAGTGTATATTTGGACAGATCAACATTGCGCCAAAAAACCCCACTGCCATAAGTGACATCAGCAATACGGGCACCAACAGGAACATGAAGCTCCAGTATTTCAGGAAAAATGTCTGCATTGCTTCCTGAATAGGTTGAAAGAATAACGTCCGTTGTTGATTCGCCGCCCTGGATACGTCTTTTCTTGTTTTTTTCGTCGTCGAATATTAATGTTGTTTGCTGAGGCCTCATGCTAAATAATAACCTATTATAGGATATTTGTCAATGCCGCTTAAATGGCCTTTTTTGTTATTATATATTATTGACTGTATAACGCCGGCCATGGAATACTTAAGGGCAGGCTTGCAACTATGCATTTAGTCTTTCCCTCACCCTCCACAATATTTTCTCCCCGCCACGTGTTTTGCCGATGCCTGCCATCCGTGATAAAACGGAGATATTTCTTTTCAATATTCCTTGCAACTCCACAATATTATATCCGATCTCCTTGCCAGCGATAAGAGGATTCCACGAGCTGTCTGCAGAAGCGGAAGATACTTCTTATCTTTCAAGACATGACCTATTTTCTTTTTCATGTTCTTATTATGTTTGAATGTTTAGCCAGTCCTGAATTAAAAGTTTCATTCTCGTTATGTCGTTATCGCTGAGTTTACAGCTATGGGCGATAACATTTCGGATCTGGTTGAACTGGGACAATGTTTGTTGCATTGCTTTGCGGCTTCTCATTGTGTCAGAGAAGGCATCCCAATTGGCTTCAATAATAGTTATGAGTTCTCCAAAGTTTGCAAATGAAAGCGAGTCCTCGCTACGGCTGGCTAATACAGTGTCTTTCTCTTTCTCCTGCTTATCTCTGACGGCATTCTTCACGCCATCCGGGATAGCGTCTTCCCACCAGTTCGCTCCACGGCCTTCAAACAGCCGCTCACGGACTAGGCGTCTAATGCTGTTCTCCAGCGCATAGTACAGGACATAGAAATCTGCCATCTGTCTGGCGTCCTTTAGAATATCGCTATCGAACAACTCCAGATCAACTACTTCGTCTTTGCGGATAGTATTAACATGACCTATATCTATTCCTGAAGCTTCAAGTTTCGCCAAGGCAGACTCAAGCATTAGGTTTTGCATGCCAAATATTTTTAGTTGTTCTGAAGGAAATTTACTTTTCATCGAGGATGTGTTCCTTGAGGCTCTTAAATATTGCGTTGAAGACCTCAATTTCAGTCGTTGCCGGAAGATTCAGATTTATCGTATAACTTATACCGAGCCGCGTAGCTGGATGCTGCGACAATACTGTGGGCGGTTGAGGCTGCAGTTCAGGTTCTTTGATTACCTCTGCCTCTTTCTTCTTTTGCGTTTTTTTTGCCTTGCCTTCGAAGTCAGCTAGTTTTACAAGTTCAATAAATGTCCCTATAACCAGCGGTATATATTTATCATCTGCTGCAGCGCCGGTGACAGTTTTAAGTTTGGATTGAAGGTCTTCTTTATTAAGTTTGTATGCATACTCATTAGCGCTAAACAAGTCAGAGTATGCATCTTTCAAACGATCAGCTATGACTGCGCCCGAGAGGCTCTCATCGCGAAAGTCTTTGTAGGCTTGGGTTGGAACATTGGCTTGGTCAATAAACCCTAAGCGTTTAAGCATGGGGATCATTGCGCGAAAGCTTGTGGACTTCAAGCCGAGAGCTGTTTGCATAAAGTTGTTCGTGAATTTTGGCGGTACTGAAGCATCCTTTATAGCTTTGAACAACTTCGGGATATTGCCATAGCCGTTCACATAAGGTGGGTACTTTGCTGCCATAATTTGGATCCTCCTGATTTTTGAGTGCTATTTATATTCGCCCTAACAATTCTTCTTCAGCAGGAGCATGTTTAAAACGTGCTCCCAGATATTTTTTGTGGCACACTCTGCCTTTTGTATAAAACATTTTCATAACTTTGTTCACTTTGCTAAATAAAGGATTCAGGTTACAAAAACCTGAACCCGCAGAATAGGTTTTAAATGTAGATTTCAGAAGGTGAAAAAGAAGATTATAAGTTGTTGTCCAGCAGATGATAATTCTACTTTGTAAGTTTTGTGGTTCGATAAGTTGTTGCGTAAGTTCTTCCGTTTAGGCCACCTCTCTTAAGAGTCCATATTTCAAAACAACAGTTTTACATGAAATATCAATATCAGGGAAATCAGTTCATCCAAAAAATCTCCCCTTCCCCTCTTTGCCAAAGAGGGGAATAAGGCATCAAAAGGTTTTCTTACCCGCACCTCGTAAACCCGCAGTTGTGGCAGACTGCGCATCCGCCTTCCTGTTCGACTGCGCCGCCGCATTCGGGGCATGCGCCCATGATCATGGTCACTTTATGGCTGTCTCCGTTTCCTTTGGCGCCCTTTGTGTGATATTTTTCGAGCGCCCTTGCAATAGCGTCGGAGCAGGAGAGGATCCTTCCGCCTTCATGCCATATGGGTGAGTGGCATGAAATGCCCTTCAGCTGGTTTATAACTTCTTCGGGCGCCACGTTCGACCTGAATGCAAGAGACACGAGCCGGCCTATAGCCTCTGACTGGCTCGCCGCGCAGCCGCCGGCTTTGCCCATTGAAGTGAAGAGCTCAAAGAGATGCCCTTCTTCGTCTTCGTTAATCGTGACATAAAGGTTGCCGCAGCCGGTTTTCATGAACCTCGTCGCGCCTCTTATGACATCCGGCCTTTTCTTCGGCACGATCTTGTGCGGGGCATCAGCAGCCTGTGTTTTTTCGGTCTTTCTTCCTCTTGTAAGGACCTGCTGCTCCCTCGAACCGTCCCTGTAAACGGTAACCCCCTTGCACCCGAGTTTGTAAGCAAGGATATAGACATCCTCCACGTCTTTCGGCGTTGCCCTGTGAGGGAAATTCACGGTCTTTGAAACGGCATTGTCAACGAACTTCTGGAACGCCGCCTGCATGGTTATGTGCTCCATGGGGGAAATGTCGTGGGCGGTCACAAAAACAGCCTTGACATCCGACGGGATCTCGTCGAATTCCTGGATGGACCCTCTGTCGGCAATCCTCTCCATGAGTTCCCTCGACCAGAACCCGCGCTCTTTTGCGACCTTTTCGAAATATGGGTTGATCTCGATAAGCTTTGTTCCTTCCATGACAGTCCGCACAAAAGAGACAGCAAAGAGAGGCTCGATCCCGGAAGAACAGCTTGCGATTAT
This sequence comes from Thermodesulfovibrionales bacterium, assembly GCA_963716185.1. Classification (GTDB taxonomy): domain Bacteria; phylum Nitrospirota; class Thermodesulfovibrionia; order Thermodesulfovibrionales; family SM23-35; genus CAVZMO01. Next base: position 127,926 of record OY970295.1, on the reverse strand, counting down.
GGAGAGTGTGCCTGTGGGCGCGATAGTCGTGACAGTAGCGTTCCTCAGGGGTGTCTTACCGTCATAGATGCTCCCCGCGTAATTCTGAAAAACTCCGCGTTCTGAGGCAAGTGCGGCCGATGCTTCCTTTCCCTCCTTCTGGATGAACGCCATCACATCTTCTGCAAGGCTTACCGCCTTATCGGAATTGTAAGGGATGCCGAGTTGTATGAGCATATCCGCCCATCCCATCACACCGAGGCCGATCTTTCTGTTCGCCTTTGTCATTTCCTCTATTTTGGGTAGAGGATATTTATTGCTGTCTATGACATTATCAAGGAAATGAACCGCTTTCCGCGTCGTGTCCCCGAGCTTCTCCCAGTCAACTTCATTTGTTTCAGCCTTCACCATTTTTGCGAGATTGATAGAGCCGAGGTTGCAGGACTCATAGGGCAGGAGAGGCTGTTCTCCGCAGGGGTTGGTCGACTCTATCCTTCCGATTTTAGGGGTAGGGTTTGAGGCGTTTACCCTGTCGATAAAGACAATTCCGGGTTCGCCGTTTCTCCAGGCATGCTCCACAATAAGTTGAAAGACATCTTTTGCCTTAAGAGTTTGTGTGACCTTCCTCGTCCTCGGGTTTATAAGGTCATAGGACTTGTCTTCTTCGACCGCCTCCATGAAGTCGTCGGTAAGCGCTACGGAAATGTTGAAGTTGTTGAATTTTGTATTATCGTCCTTGCAGGTAATGAAATTGAGTATGTCCGGGTGGTCTACCCTCAGCATTCCCATGTTGGCGCCCCTTCTCGTGCCTCCCTGCTTGACGGCTTCGGTGGCCGTGTCAAAGACGGTCATGAAAGAGACGGGACCTGAAGATATGCCCTTTGTGGAACCTACGATATCTCCGTTCGGCCTCAGCCTTGAAAAGCTGAAGCCCGTTCCGCCGCCCGATTTATGGATGATGGCCGTATATTTTACCGCATCAAATATAGACTCCATTGAGTCGTCCACGGGAAGAACGAAACAGGCGCTTAACTGGCCGAGCCTTCGTCCAGCGTTCATCAGGGTAGGGCTGTTGGGAAGAAACGCCAGTGATTCCAGCATACGGTGAAACTCGGTCTCCACGGTCCCGACTCCTTCCGGAGATTTTCCATACTTCAAATCAGCGGAGGCGATACTCCCGGCTACCCTCGCGAAGAGGTCCCCGGGTGTCTCGACCACCTTTCCCTCTTCATCCTTTTTCAGATATCTTTTTTCGAGAACCTTCAAGGCATTCGGCGATAAGCTAAGGCTTTTCAGTGCTTCCATTTCTCCCCCTTTTTAAAGTTTGAACAATAATGACTCTTATATCTCATCTTCACTCCGATCTATCCAAATAATTTCTTTCTTGAGCAGCGCCTGCGGGATATGAAATCCTTATTTTTCTGCTCATCTCTTCCATGACATCTTCACTCTCAATCGGGCATGACTTTGTACATAAATGAGGACATTTAAGGCATTCAAGCCAGTCTTCAAAACCCTTGCAGGTATCCATAAAGCCTCCTTTGGCCCGATTTCCAGCCGTCAATACGTTGTATTAAATTTAATTCCTTGGACATTTAACCACAATATATTGTGGATGTCAAGAAAAAAGTAAAATAATTTTAATTGATTGATTTAAAAGGATTATTCCTGTGAAATGGATGTTGAGAAACTGTGAAAAAATTTATTAGTGAATGACCTATTTTATTATTTCCGTTGTAAACGAATACAACTCGGCATCTTTCCATGCATCCTTCGGCAAGCCGGCCTTGGCGCACAGATGTTCAAGGAAGGTTTCCCGGTCCCATCCGAATTCTGTCGCCACCTGCGGAAGAAAGATGCCGCTGTGCATGCCTTTTCTTATCACCAGGCCGTGTTTCCCTATCTGGATATCTTTGATATTCTTCAAAGGCGTCAAAGGTGAAAGTATCGAAACCTCCACCTCCATATTCTTTAATTCTTCCTGATTCATCGGGGGGAATCTCGGATCACCCGAGCATGCCGCCACTGCATTTTTTATCACAGACCGGTAAAGCGGCATAATCGCCTGAATATGTCCTATGCATCCCCTTAAAGAGCCGTTCTCCTTTATGGTTACAAAAACAGCGCCATCGGTCCTGAGCTTCCGGTCCGGGGGTTCCACTTCAGGCGCTTTTCCGTTCTTTACATACTCTATAATTGAATTCTTTGCGATGCTGAGTAATTCTTTTTTTTCCTCTTCTGTATAGGGGCTCTTGAAGAGACCCATAGAGGCGTAGCCGACAACCCTGTCTTTTTCGTTCGTGACATCGCCTGAATTAGCGTATCTGAAGAGCACTCCAAGAGTCGCACCATACCTCTTGGCAGCTTCCATCGCTATTATGACCGGCATAGCGCCGCACATCTCCGCCTGTCCATTACTCAGAAGCTGTGCGGCGTCCATAACAGACAGCCTTTCAATCGCCGATATTATCCTATTGTCCATCTCCATCGCCTTTTCGTAATCATGGTAATGAGAAAGGTCCGAGCTTGCGATGATCAGGGTCTTGTCATCGAGCATCTCTGTCAGCCGGGAGATAAGATGTTCGAAAGTATCCTTTGTAGGGGAACTTATAAGTATAGGTACAATCTTGAAGTCCTTGAGCACTGTCTGGAGGAAAGGCAACTGCACTTCAAGGGAGTGTTCCTTTTCGTATGCCTCGGGATAAAACCTTATGTCCGCAGCCTCATCGAGCAGTCCCCCGGCAGCCTTTTCGTCAATCTTCACTTCGCCGAGAGGTGTCCTGAAACTTCCTTTTGTATATACCGAAGCGCCTTTAAATCCCGCATAATGGCTCGGACCTATTAAGATAATTTTTTTGATGTCTTTGCCTTTGATTTCTTTATATCCATATGCCGCGACCTGCCCTGAAAATCTATACCCCGCATGCGGCGAGATGATCGCTATAAGTTTTCCGGCGCTTCTGGCTTTTTCCGCTTTTGACAGAAAGTTTTCTAAAGACTCTTTGAGTTCTTTTTTATCGGCGGGATAGAATGTTCCGGCTACCGATGGCGCTTTTACATTTTCGGCGCACCCGGAAGGAATAAAAACCGCGGTCAAAAAAAAGATTATAACAGGCAAAGAGAGAGCCTGCTTCAAGCATTTGCAATTGACGATCCGCTGGAGCAGGATCGTGACGAAATTTTGAGATGCCTTCATAATCTTTAGTCCAGCTTTCTCCAGAACATGGCTTCCTTTGGTTTAGTCTCAGGCTTATTCTCTGCCTTAACCTTCTTACCGGACATGGCGAGAATAATTCCTAATAAAAATATCCTCAGAAAAGCTCTTCTTTTCATTGTTTTTTTAACTCCCCCAAAATTAGGGTGATACAGGTGTTGTGAAGAAATTTATTTTTCGATACCTTAATGCACCTTTTGCTGATTGTCTCCGAATTGATTTGATGAATAAAACCGTTAAAGATAATTTCATAGTCTAATCGAGTTAAATAAATTTCTGAACAATATCTGCATTACCCTTCAACTCCATACCCCGGGAATGGACGTGCCACAGAATTTGCACCTGCCATTCGCTACATTATTCTGTTTCACAAAATAACCTATTCTTTCGATCAGCAACTTCCTGCAATGAGGGCAGAAGGTGTTCTCCCCTTCATGCCTTATATTGCCGATATATACGAATTTAAGCCCTGTGTCCATTGCGGTTTTTCTCGCGTCCGTAAGTGTCTCAACCGGAGTAGGCGGGAGGTTCGCCAATTTGTAATTAGGGAAAAACCTCGACAGATGCAAAGGCACGTCCGCTCCGAGGTTCCTCAGTATCCATCTGCACATCTCCCCGATATTCTTCATGTTGTCATTCAGTGTCGGAATAACGAGATTTGTTATCTCAAGCCATACGCCTTGTTCCTTTAATACGACGAGCGAATTGAGCACGGGCTTCAGGCTGCCGCCGCAGACCCTCGCGTAAAAGTCCTCCGTAAAAGCCTTCAGATCGATATCGGCCGCATCCAGGTACCCCGATAATTTTCTTAGAGGTTTTTCTTTCATATACCCGCATGAATGCATCGTATTTCTTATCTTGTGTTTCCTTGCAGCGACTGAGGTATCGAACATATATTCATAAAAAACCGTTGGCTCGGTATAGGTGTATGTAACGGTCTTGCATTTATACGATATCGCCTCACTGACAACTTTATCCGGCGGCAGGTCATATGTATCTGTTTCTTCCGGCTTTGCCTGGGATATCTGCCAGTTCTGGCAGAATTTACAGCTCAACACGCATCCTGCAGTAGCTATAGAAAAAGCAGTGGTTCCGGGCAGGAAGTGGAAAAAAGGCTTCTTTTCGATAGGGTCGACATGGACCGCACAGGGTTTTCCATATACGAGGCTGTAAAGCGTGCCCTCCTTGTTCATTCTTGTCCTGCATCTGCTGTGCTGGCCGTTCTCAAGCAGGCACTCATTCGGACAAAGCTCGCATTGAACCATCCTGGCCATGATTTATTATAAAACTTTGAGCCTAAAAATAGGTCTGTCTGTCCATCAGTGTACAAAAAACCACGGCAAATATTCCTCACACTTTCTTTGAATAACTTGAGGTTCCTATGCAACTTAATATCATCAATGCTGAAAATACCTTGACAAATGCCGCGAAAAGAAGGACGTGTGAAATACCGAATAGAGGGATGAAGACTATCGACGGTATGAAAGACCCCATGAACGAACCGGTGAGATCAAGACCGTAAAGTTTTCCTGATGCCTCAGGATTGCCTATGGAGAGACTGGCCGTACTGAATAGACCCCCGGTCAGGGTGCCCGATAGAAGGGTCAAAACATAGAAGAGAAATTCTACCTTGAAGAATAAAGGCGCGGCTATAGATAGAACTATCGTCATCAACTCCAGATAAAGAAGCGCCTTCATTTTATGCCCCGTGCGCCCCGTTAATATCGTGCCTGTCCAGAGACCGATCATGAATGCGGCTGAAAGAATCCCTATCATCTCATACACATAACCGTATGCGGCCTGATATGCAAGGATTACTGCAATCATGAAGGACATGCCTGAAAATCCGGTGGTAAAGACGGAGAAATAGATTACAGGCTTCCTCTTCCTGAAAATTAATAGTGATGTGAATGCAAGAATAATGGATAAGATAAAAAATATGTGCCATTCCCTGGTGCCGGGCAGGTTTTGAAGTACCTTCCCGCCGTGTATCTCGGCCCAGAGCATGAGATTGTAAAGATAGGCAGAAGGTCGAAGATCTGTATTAACAATTTTTATTTCATCGAGTCTCTCCCTGACATAATCCACATCCATCGGAGAAAAGACGTCGCGGAAAATATATTCACTGAAATACTTCATGGAAATTGCTCTGCGGATAAATCTATATTCAAGAATTGCGGGATTTGTCACGATCATAGAGTCTGATGCAAAGAGTCCGCCGTATTCCGGCGCTGTTACCGCAACATGCTTGAAAACGGATTTGAGTGAATTGTAAATGGAGCCGTTTGCTGTCTGCATGCTCCTGCCTATGTAACCGGTTGACTGTGACATCGGTATTGCCAGTACCCCGTCTTTCTTGAGGATTTCCTCTGACTCTTTAAAAAATTCCACAGTGTAAAACCTGTTGATTCCCGCAGTCGAAGGCTGTGGCATGTTTACGACAATCAGGTCATATACCGGTCCCCTCATATTTTTTACGAATCGCCGTCCGTCCTCGATTATTATTCTGACCCTCCGGTCTCTCAAAGCATCTTTATCATCTTTTTTATAGATTAAATTCTCCGCTATCTCCATGATTTTAGGGTCCAATTCTATGAAGTCGATTTCATCAACGGGGTATTTAAGGAACTCCTTCAGGGTACCCGGTGAACCTCCTATAACGAGTATCCTTAGGGGGTCCGGATGCAAAGCCATAGGAAGATGTGTCTTCATCTCTTCATTCTGTGAATCCGGATATGTGAAAAACAGGTGACCGCCCGCATAAATACTCGACTGACCTCCGACTTTGATGACCGCAATTTCACCATATCTTGATTCTGCGGTTTGAGAGATTTCGAAGCCGTGCCAGGGGAGTGCGACGGCAGCCTTATGAAAACCGTAATAAAACATCAGAGGGATGATAAAAATAATTACAATCTTTGTTTTCCCTGAAATATAGACAGCGGTCAGGATATTTATCAGTGCAAGCAGAAGACATAGTTCCAGGGCGTCTATTCTTGAGGAAATTAAAAATGTAAAAAGGGTACCACCGATGAATGCGCCGAATGCTTCGATGCCGTAAACCCTTCCTGCTGCGCTATTGTCTCCCGATTGGGAGACCGCCAGCGGAAATTGCAGGCCAATAATAAAGCTGATAGGGAAGACAGTAACAGCGGTCGACACTACTGTTGATGCAAGTGATACTGTTTCTCCCGGTTCGAGTGCAAGAACAGAACGTATCGCCTTTATAGCAAGAACGGTTGGAAGTGAAATAACCGCGACCAAGACAAAAGATACTATAAATGCATGCTTAAGTCCGACCTTTCTTCCGAAATAACTTCCAAATCCGACATATATGAGCCAGAAGGAGAGGGTTATGCCTATATCGAGCTCATTGCCTGAGAAGGTGGAAAGCAAAAGACGCAGGACCGTTATCTGGAGCAGCATGGAACTCAAGCCCATGACAATGAAGGAAATGGATGAGCTGTGGTGTCTCATATTCTTACATTATATTAACGGTCTCAAAATAGAATGTACATTCAGTCCCGGACAGGTTCCGGGATGCCGTCATGCCCGAGTGTCTCTGGGAAATTTTTCATATTTCCTTCATATTTCCTTCGTCATTTCTTCATAATTTTATTCTATTCTTAAAAGTAGAAAATAAGTTTTCTCATTTTTTAGGGCAGCCAGTAACCCTCCAACTGGCTGCCACCCTCCAACCAAAATCACTTATCCGAACGCGGCAGAAAATTGTCAACCTCATCTTATTCATTCATGGGTCTATGATGGTAAGTCTCCTCAAGCCTCAATTTCAGTTTTTGGTTAATCGCCTTCGGGCAATATTCCCTGTTCATATGGCAGATTGACCGGAATATCTGCTACCCGTTTCAGCTAATAACAATAAAAACAATAAGTTCTTTGCCTGGTATTCCTTTTGCTCAATAAGGCCGAGAAAGGAGGTGTGTGAAATTGGCAAAGGTACTGCGTTGCAGTGACATGGGGCCGCAGTGTAATTGGGTAGGCCGCGCTGAAACTGAATAGGAGCTCCGTAAAATAGCTATTGAACATGCTTCATTTGTCCACGGTATGAAGGAAATTCCCAAGGAACTCTGGGCCAAGGCAAAGACTCTGATCAGGGATGAAAAGAGATAAAGGGAAAAATAGTCAAGAATTAAAATGCGATTTTGAAGAAGGGGGTAGTAAATATGATTACAAATACGTAGAAACCCATGCAGGAGTTTGCTCACTCTTGCACTTGTTCTGTCGATGGTATTAATGTTGTCTTTTTCAGTCTACGCTGCCGGCGGATCGTATCTGCAGCATAATCTGGTGTCCGACGGCGGTGTGTCTGCAGACCATCTCGATTCCAATCTTGTAAATCCATGGGGCATTGCTTTCAATCCATTCGGTTTTGTCTGAATTGCGGACAATGGAACAGGCGTTGCAACGTTGTATGATGGTTTTGGAAATCCGCAATCGCTGGTTGTCACTATCCCGAAAGGCAACCCGACCGGCATCGTTTTTAACGGTTCTTCCGACTTCGTGGTCACAAAGGAGCAGAACTCCGGTCCGGGCCTTTTTATTTTTTCGACCGAAAACGGTGTTATCGCTGCGTGGGCCCCTGCTGCCGACCCTACTAATGCCATCTTAATGGTGGACAACTCTGCAACCGGAACAGTTTACAAGGGCCTTGCCCTCGCCGCCAATGGAACGGCCCAATTCCTCTATGCTACGGATTTTAATCACAACAAAATTGATGTTTTTGATAAGGACTTCAAACCCGCGACACCGTCCTTTTCCTGTTCATTTGCCGACCCGAAAATGCAGTCCGGTTTTGCGCCCTTCGGCATTCAGAACCTTGCCGGCAACATCTATGTGACCTATGCAAAACAGGATGACGCGAAGCATGACGATGTAGCGGGAAGGGGATTCATAGTAATCAACTTTCAATTTAATAATCAAAGCATTACAATATTTAACTTAAAGAAATAAATGATGTTAATTTAAAAACATCAATCCTCTAAATTTATAGAAAAGTTATTATATTGATTATAATATTAATATAAATATAGTATTTATTTGACTAATAAGTTTAATGATGTGAGCCAGATAAGGGAAAAAGGACAATATGGAAAGGGAAATACAAAAACACATAGAAGACCTTATTGACGAATTGCAGTGCCCGAAACATTTCTTGTGTTATACTTCGGGACTTCAAGATTTGTGCAGGGCCAGCGATATCGGATTAGATTCTTTTGTTGCATGCCTGAAAGAAGACCCTCTTGAGTGTAAATTCTCTATTCTTTTTGGCGGCATATCTTTCTGTCAGTGCAAGCTCCGGGTCTATATTGCTAAAAAATTGCGAAAATAACCATCATACCTTTTGTGGTTGCTCCCCGGTTGTTGTTCCCGGATAATTCGAAATTCTTTACGGACCTCACAGCGCGGCCTTGCTTATACGCCCGCAAAATGCGGTTAATCTCAGATTCAGGGAGGCATAATGACATAAAAATCCCGAAAGCCTTCGGGACAGAATTTGGGTTTCTACGCCATATGTTTCTTCTGAATAAAATTATCCGTGCGGCCCCTGATATCTGACCGTCCACAAAGGTGCTGCTGTCAAGCTTTTTCTGCCACTATGCCTACTATACTGTCAGTAAATTAATTTTGGGCCTAATAGATGGGGGGGCAGGGTTGGATTATGCTAAAATATTTAATTCAAGATTCCAATGAAGATAATACATAAATCAATACTGAAAGAACTTATTCTTGCCTTTATTCTGAGCCTGGCATCTTTGAATTTTATCCTGATGATGGAGAAACTCCTCAGGGTGAGCCGTTTTCTCTCAGGCGTTGGCACATCGATAGCGGATATGGCCAAACTCATCCTGTACATTCAACCCCAGTTATTCATGCTCACTATCCCAATGGCGCTTTTGCTCTCCACCCTTCTCATTTACGGACGTCTGAATGTCGACAGTGAACTTGTAATACTGAGGATGAGCGGCATGGACTTCAGGGGCATCTCCGTGCCGGTTATCGCACTCGGATTGTTGTGTTTCTTATTGAATACAGCGGTCAGTTTTTATATAGGTCCGAAAAGCGGCATAAAGCTCAGGGATGAGATAGCCAATATAATCAGGGAACGCGCTCCACGCGCCATTGAAGAGGGCAGGTTTAATACCTCCTTTAAGGATGCGCTTATTTTTGTGAAGAAAAAGCCGTCAGATAATGTGATTCAGGGCATTTTTATTTATGACAGCCGCAACAAAAAGGAACCGAGAGTGCTTCTGGCAAAGCAGGGAATAATTTCGACGCAAGGGGGTTCGAATATCGACTTTCTTCTTCAAAACGGATATATCAATATGTCCTCTGCTGAAAGTACGACCGAACTTTTCTTCAAGAAATACAATATGGTGCTCAAGCTCGAATCAGACGCTACGACCAAAAAGAATGCAGACCTCACACCTTTTGAACTTATGGATAAAATAAAGAAGGCCGGAGGGTCGCACCCACTTTCATTATATCTTGAGCTTCACCGGAGGTTCTCGCTGCCCTTTCTCTGTGTGATCCTCATATTTTTCGGCCCCCCGCTCTCCATGATGGCGGGCAGGACAGGCAAGCTCGGCGGGCTGACAATAGGTCTATCGGTTTTTACGATCTATTATATGCTTTTGATATACGGCGAAAACCTGGTAAAGGCAAATCAAATACCCCATTATATCGGAGCCTGGAGTCCGACGCTGGTCCTGGGAGTAGTTGCCTTTTTGCTGTTCAGGAGGGAATGCTGCAGATGAGGATTATACAGCGGCTTTATATCAAAGAATTTTTTAAAATGCTCGGCATCCTGGCCTTTGGGCTTTCACTGATATTCAGTCTCCTGGACCTTGTTGACAAGATTAACGATTTTATGCCCGGCGGCCCTTCGGTCGGGAAGCTTGCACTCTATGTCTTTTTGAATATGCCGAAATACCTTTATTACCTCCTTCCCATGGCCCTGCTCATATGCTGCCTCTTTATCTTCAGCCAGGCTTCACGCAATATGGAGCTTGTGACGATAAGGGCAACCGGGGGAAGATTGAAAGATCTTTTTTATCCATTCGTTGCACTGGGTCTTTTATTTAGCGCATTCGGCTTCATAATCGGAGAGGTTATAGTCCCTGATTTTTCGGAGAGATCGAATGAACTCAGGACCTCACTGATGAAAAAGGAGGACAAGCTTTCTTTCAGAGAGGGGACCCTCTGGCTGAGGGGAAAAGACGGTGCTTTTGTCAAAATAGATCTTTATGTCCCGGAGAAAAAGATGGCCAGGGGAGTAAGTGTTTTTATCACCGGGGACAATTGCCTCAAGAAGCGGATAGAGGCGGAAGAGGCGTTCTGGGACGGAGCCCGCGGTTCAGGAGGCCTGTGGAAATTTAATAATGTTACTATCTACGACTTCGAAAAGGGATCAGTCGTTCATGCTTCAGAGATGGATTATAAATATCTTGACTCCCCCGACTTATTCGGCAAAGGGCTGAAAAAAGTTGAAGAAATGGATATCGCAGAGCTTTACAGGTATACGAATAGACTGAAGGCGGCGGGATTTAGCGATACGAAACTCCTTGTAGACCTTAACTCAAAGGTCTCATATCCGTTCTCAAATCTGTTTATGACTGTCCTCGGCATATCGCTGTCCGTGCTTGGCAGGATAGGGGGCGGTCTTTTTGCGGCCGGGTTCGGCATACTCATAAGCTTTATTTACTGGCTCTTATATACGTTGATGCTTTCTATGGGATATACTAGACTGATTCCTCCGGCTGTTTCCACATGGGTTGTTCCGATGATCTTCGGAATAGTTGCGGGCTATCTGTTCAGGAAGATCCCCCAATAGATGTTGAAATATGCGGGATTCAGAACATAAAGGCTGCCTCTGCCTGGTGCTCCAGGCGCATCTGCCCTACATCAGACACCCCGAGTATGACTATTTTCTTGAAGAGAACTGGCTTTATGAGGCGATGACGGAAACTTATATTCCCCTCATTGATACTTTTACACGGCTGATAGACGACGGCACGGATTTCAGAATTACCCTGTCTTTCAGCCCCGCGCTCATAGACATGTTTAACGATGATCTTCTCATGTCGAGATATGAAAGGCACGTTGAAAGGCTCCTGGAGTTGTCAGAGGGGGAGTTCTTGAGAACCAGGGGCGACATCCATTTTGAGCCGGTGGTCAGAATGTACCGGAAAAGGTTACTGGGGATCAGACGTCTCTTTCAAGAAGTCTACAAAAAGGACCTTGTTTCCGCACTGCGGCAATTACAGGACACAGGCAATATCGAGATTATTACCACTGCAGCAACCCATGCCTTCCTTCCAAACCTGTCCTCGTGTCCGCAAGCGGTGAGGGCACAGATAAAAATCGGTTCACGGCATTACAGGAAGAATTTCGGCCGGAGCCCTGAAGGCATGTGGCTTCCTGAATGCGGCTTTATACCGGGGTTCGACTATTATATGAAGGAAGACGGCATCAGGTTTTTCTTCCTCGATACGCACGGAATAACCCACGGGGTGCCTTCACCGAGGTTCGGCGTATACTCTCCCGTGTTGTGTCCTTCAGGTGTATCGGCTTTCGGCCGGGATACGGAGACGTCAAGACAGGTATGGTCTTCTGTGGAGGGGTACCCTGGTGATGCCGATTACAGGGATTTTTACAGGGATATAGGGTTTGACCTTGATCAGGACCATGTAAAATCGTTTCTTCATCCTTATGGGGCGAGGACTTATACCGGATTCAAGTATTACAGGATAACAGGAAGAACGGACATCAAAGAACCGTATATCAGAAAACGGGCGCTGAAGAGAGCTGCCGAGCATGCGCGTGATTTTATAAAGAACAGAGAGGTCCAGGTAAATTTTCTTTCAGAGACTTTAAAGATCAGGCCTGTTGTCACAGCAACTTATGACGCCGAGCTTTTCGGCCACTGGTGGTTTGAAGGGCCGGAATGGCTCGGATATCTTTTAAAAGGAATACATCAAAAACGCAGAAGCTTTACGACCGTGACGCCTTCCGAATATCTGGACTTGCAGGCCGGGCAGGCCGTAAGCATCCAGGCTTGTGAGCCTTCAATGTCGAGCTGGGGTGACAAAGGATATAATGAAGTCTGGCTGAATATTTCGAATGATTATGTCTACCGGCATCTTCTCAAGGCTGCAGAACGCATGACATATCTCGCCGACAGATTTCCGGATGCCAAAGATCTCCTTTTGCGGGCGCTCAACCAGGCAGCACGGGAAATACTCCTTTCACAGCACAGCGATTGGACATTTATCATTAGGAATAATACTGCTGCGGAATATGCGAAAAAGAGGATTAAAGAACACATCGAAAGGTTCACCCTGCTTTATGCTTCGATCATATCCGGGGATATTCCGGAAAAATGGCTGGCCGAAGTGGAAGATAAAGACAGGATATTCCGGGATATCGATTATAAAGTCTATAAAAGTAGACAGTAGGTAGCAGACAGTATTTGCTTTCTTCCTGTATATTATCTACTGCATGCTGCATACTTTTTTAAAGAAGTTTTTCGAAGGGGTAGGCTTTCAGGAATGTCAAGAATTCTTCGAGGGAGTTTGATGAGACCGAATTCTTGTTGATAATGAGCGAAAAATCCCTTACCATCTTTTCTTCTTTTAAACCGAGCAGGCGCAAGGTGCCGTATTTACTCTCCTTACGCGCGGCCCAGCGGGAGATGATGGAAACCCCGAGCCCGTTTTCGACCGCGTCTTTTATGGCCTCCGTGCTTCCAAGAATGGTCGAGATTTTCATGTCGTGAGGTGTGACACCATGCCTGCCGAGGAATTTTTCTATCATCTGCCTCGTTCCTGAACCCGCCTCCCTGAAGATAAAGGGCTCCTTAACGACTTCGGACAGGGACACTTCTTTCCTGTTCGCCCAGGGATGTCCGGGTGCAACGATCAGAAGGAGTTCGTCTGAGAGCAGCTTCTTGACGATTATCTTCTGCCGCGAAACATCTCCTTCTACAAGGCCCAGGTCAATATTGCCCGAATTGAGAAGTTCGGCAATCCTTTTTGAATTGCTTACGTGAAGATACATCTTTATTTTGGGATGGGCATTTCTGAACTCAGTTATAACACTCGGAAGGATATAGTTGCCTATATTCGAGCCCGCACCTAAAGTTAAACTTCCTTTCGCAATGCCTGTCTGTTTTCCTATCGCCTTTTCTGCGGACGCATAAAGGCCAAGAATTTCTTTTGCGTATTTATAAAGGAGATCCCCTGCAGAGGTAAGGGTCACAGTGCTGGATGACCTGTCGAATAATTTTGTTTCATACTTTTCCTCGAGTGCCTGAATCTGAAGGCTGACAGCGGGTTGAGTAAGGTGGATAATTTCAGAAGTCTTCGAAAAACTTTTTGTCTCAGCAACAGTACAGAAGACTTTGAGTTTATGATCTTCCATGTATAACCTCCAGGAGAAAGTTAGGGGTCAAGAGTGAAAAGTTGACTCTTAACTTTAAACTTTTAACCCCTTGATTGTCGGAGCAGGCTGTAAGCCGAGTTCTGTTTATGTGGTCATTCATCTATGGTCCGGTATTGCTACCAGCCTCTTGCGGTCATTACCCGTTCCGCCTCCTCCAGTTTGAACTGAAAAGGATTCGAAGGGGCTCTTCTCAAAGCGGAACCTATTCGACCTTGCTCAAGGCGGGGTTTTCCAAGCTTGAGATGTCGCCACCTCAACTGGTGAGCTCTTACCTCACCTTTTCACCCTTGTCCCGACCATGGCCGGGACGGTTTCCCTTTCTGTGGCACTTTCCTTAGGGTTGCCCCCAGTCGCCGCTAGCGACCGCCTTGCCCTGTAGAGCTCGGACTTTCCTCCCAGCCAGAGCCGAAGCTCCGGAGTTAAAAGCTGCCGGTTAAGTGTAAAAGTGATTGAACTTTCAGCCTTTAACTTTTCGCTTATAACTCCCGCCATAGGCGGGCGGGCGACCACGCGTCCTGCTCCGACTTATAATTTTATTTTATCATTATATAATAAAGACTAAAATTTTAAAAGGGGATGAAAAAATTAACCCGAAAACTGCTATTCACTGACCTTTGTTATTCATAAATTAGTGGTGGACACGGCGGATACAGTATTTGAGCTCATTCTCGGGCTATCTCCCTCCGAGGTAAATTCTGTTCCGATAAATCTTCACAGAATTTAAAGCCGCTCAATACTGCATCCGCCGTTAGGATCATGGGATTCATGAATTAAGCGGGCTAAATATCCGGGGAGGCATAGTGGCAGGAAAAGCTTAACAGCAGCACCTTTGTGGGCGGTCAGACATCAGGGCCACCCGGATATTTTACTCAGAAGAAATATATGGCGTAGAACCCCCAAATTCTGCATTGTCAAGGCTTTTATGTCACTATGTCTGCCTGAATCTGAGACAAACGCATTTATTGGATTAATAAACGAAAAAGGCAGGGGAGATTTTTTCGCTGTGGAACAACCTGCCGGAGGAGGCCGGTTATGCATTGTTTTTATAATAGAGTATTCTGCGGCACTGAGGGCAGTTAATGATTTCTTCGTTCTTTTTTATTTCCACAAAGAGCTGGGGCGGTATGTTCATATTGCACCCCTGGCATATTTCGTCCTTCGCTTCAGTTACAACCAATCCATTGCACGCCTCAATTAGGCTGACATACAGGCCGTAAACCTCGCCGTCGATAGTTTTGGTTAGTTTTGCCCTCATGTCCTTGGCTATTAAAAGTTCCTTTTCTACTTCCGTCCTCTCATTCTCGATTTTCTTCTTCAATTCACCTATTTTGTCAGTATCGGCCGCTAATTGTTGTTCCTGCAATTTTGTCTGTTTTGAGGCCGTGTCCATTTCCTCCATGACAATGAGGATCTCGTCTTCTACAGAAGAACGCTCCTTTTCAACCGATGCTATTTCTTTCAGGAGTGCCTGGTATTCTTTGTTTGTTTTTATATCTGACGTCCGCGCTTTCAGTCTCTTGATCTTCTCATCTGTGTCGTCCAGTTCTCGTTCCCTGTCATGCTTCCTTTTATTGAGGGCATCGAGCCTCTGTTTAAGATCATTCAGGGACTTCTGAAATTCCTTAAGGGGCAATTCCGCAGTTTCTATCTTCGCAGGAAACTCCTCAATAATGCGGTTTATCGAAAGAATCTTCGAATCGACCTGCTGGAGGTGTATCAAGCGCTCAAGCTGCTCATTCAAGTTTCTTCAACCATCTCACCGAGTAATTTTCTGGTGGGCCCACCAGGACTCGAACCTGGGACCAACCGGTTATGAGCCGGTAGCTCTACCAACTGAGCTATGGGCCCCTTAAACAAGTTCAACATTCCAAACACAGACTTTTACTATAAACTTGTTTGGGTTTTCAGGTCAAGGTTTTTCGATAAATTCCCGGAGCCATTTGCTTCTGGAAGGGTGTTTCAATTTTCTTATCGCCTTCACTTCTATCTGGCGTATCCGCTCGCGGGTAACATCGAACTCCATGCCGACTTCTTCAAGGGTGCGGGGAACGTCTTCGCCGATGCCGAATCTCCTCCTGATAATCTTTTCTTCTTTAGGCGGCAGCGAGCACAATATTTTGTCTATCCTTTTTTTCATATCATCCCTTATTGCAAAATCAAGAGGCGACAGCATCGCCTTGTCCTCGATGAAGTCCCTGAGATGACTGTCCTCTTCGCCGACCGGGGTCTCCAGGGACACGGGCTCCTTTGAAATCTTCAGCACCCCGTCCACTTTTTCGACCGGCATGTTCAGCTTTCCCGCAATCTCAAGCGATGTCGGTTCCCTGCCCGACGCCTGTACAAGTTCACGCGTCGTTTTTGTTATCTTGTTTATAGTCTCGACCATGTGGACCGGTATTCTTATCGTCCTCGACTGGTCTGCAAGAGCCCTGGTTATCGCCTGCCTGATCCACCACGTAGCATAGGTGCTGAATTTATATCCCCTCCTGTATTCGAACTTGTCAACTGCCCTCATGAGCCCGCTGTTCCCCTCCTGTATCAGGTCCGAAAAGCTTAAACCCCGCCCCAGATACCGTTTGGCTATACTTATGACGAGGCGCAAATTGGCTTCTATCATGGCCCTTCTCGCCTCAAACTCTTCTCTTTCTCCCTGTGCGAGGACGCGTGAAGCCTCTTTCATTTCAGCATACTTGATGCCGAACAGGATTTCCTTTTCTTCTATCTTTATCCTGCATAGCTGAAGTTCTTTTGCAATGACGGATTTTGGATCTCCCGATTTTTTATTCATATTTGCAATCTTTTTCTTCAGTGCTTCCATATCCTCGACCGATTTTTTAAATTCTTCCGAGAACGTCGTTATGACATCTTCTCTTAATCTGAGGTCGAGCACTTTGTCGAGAATATGCTTTCTGTTTTCATCGAGTGATCTGAGGAGAGGCCGCAAATCCTTTGTATCTTTTTTGAGAGCGGTTTTTCCCGAGCACACCTGCGGCTTGCCCGAAGGTGAAATCTCCCGGAGCCTCTTCAGGTAAGTCTCCCTTTTCTTATACAGATCGCCTATTTCTCCCGTAATATCGAGGAACCCTTTTTTCCAGGAGTGCAGCTCTTCCTCTGTTTCTTCTTCGCTGTTCTGAACGATTTCAGCAAGCGGCACCTCTCCGTGCATGGACATTTGTCCCAGTGCGATCAGTTTTTTTAGAACAAAGGGGAGTGAAAATATCACCCTGTAGACCTTCTCGCGTCCTTTTTCCATTTTTTTGGCTATCTCCACTTCGCCCTCTCTTGAAAGCAATGGAACACTGCTCATCTCTTTCAGATAGATTCGAATAGGGTCTTTTTCTCCCTCTATCAGCTCGGCAGGCTTCTCTTCTTCAGCGGTCTTCTCATCGGACTCCGTGTCCGGAAAGAGGTCCTTTCCGTCCTCCTCATACTCATCACCCGCATAATCAAAATAATCAAAATACCTTTTCATGGACATATCCTTTTTATAAGTCTATGAGTCTCCGCTTTTCTTTGAGTAATGAATTAAGAAGCGCTATGTCGCCCGAGGCCTCTGCAAGCCTCCTTTTCTCTTCGAATTCTCTCTGCCTGAGCTTCTGCAGGCAGTCCTCTATATTCCTGTCAACGTGATCCGGATCAAATCCCGGCTTAAGAGAGAGCTCCGTTATCAAGGCCCTTTCCGCGTCATCGGCGCTGTCGAGCAACGAAGGCAGATTCAGATCGCCAGCCAGCAATTTAATCTTTTGGAGCAACGACCCGACTATCTTGTCGAGCACGTCTTCAATATCGAGTTGCGCAAGAATGGCCCCGGCTTTTTCAGGGAAAGATATAATCGCACTCAGGAGAAGACGCTCTTCTCCGTGCTGCGGCGCAGCGGCCGATTTCGGCCTTTGGGTCTCCACTCCCGTTTTTTTCCTCATCTTTTCGAGTTCGCTCCTCAGGACCGACTCGTTGGTCCTTGCCCTGTCGGCGAGTTCGCCGAGCATCTCCTCCGCTCTCAGTATGTCCTTGACGCCCGTGATCATTCCAAGTGCTTCCCTCACGCTGTCTGTTCTGTCACCCTTTGATGAATTCAACAGAAACTGAATCACCGACACGGCGTTCGAAATCATTTGTTGAAAGGGCTGACTTCCTTTTTTTCTCAGGAAACTGTCCGGATCTTCGCCTTCGGGCAGCAGCATAATCTTCGCCTTAAAGTCATTCTCACAAAGGATTGCCAGAGACCTCCTTGCAGCAGAAATACCCGCCTGGTCGCCGTCGAAGACGAGCACCACTTTTTTGGCCAATATCCTCAGCTTCTGCAGCTGCTTCGATGTGAGGGCCGTTCCCAGGGGAGCGACAGCGTTTTTAAAACCATATTGATGGCATATTATTGTATCGAGATATCCCTCGACGATAATAGCATAACCGCTCTTCCTTATCTCCTCCTTTGCGAGGTTTATCGCGAACAGGGTCTCACTCTTTTTGAATACTTCTGTCTCGGGCGAATTCAGATACTTTGGCAGGGAATCATCCATAACCCTCCCGCCAAAGGCAATAACATCGTTCCTGATGTTGCATATAGGAAAGATAATGCGCCTTCTGAAAAGGTCCCTGTTGCCGTCCGCAACGAGACCGGCTTTCGTCAACAACGAGTCGGGATAGCCCGCTTTCTTCAAATGTCTGAAGAGGGTATCCCTGTTATCGGGTGCATAACCTAAGCAGAAAGCGTTCATGGATTGTTCATTGATGCCTCTCTTTTTGAGATAAGCCGTTGCCGCGTGAGCTGCGTGCAAGTTTTTCATGTAGAATTCCATCGCCTCTTCATTTATCCTGAGGATTTTTTCCCGTTTCTCCGACAGCTCTTTATCAAATTGAAAGTCCGTTATCCGGATCCCCCCCTTTTTAGCAAGATACCGTATCGCCTCGCCAAAGGGCAGGTTCTCCTGTTTCATTAAAAACCCGATCACATCGCCGCCCGCGCCGCATCCGAAACAGTGAAATATCTGTTTCGCCTGGCTGACCATAAAGGAAGGGGTCTTTTCAACATGGAAAGGGCAGAGACCCTTGTAGTTCTGCCCCGATTTTTTTAAAGGGACATAATCGGAGATGAACTCAACAATGTCTATCCGGGACTTTATTTCTTCGAGCAGCCTGTCAGCCTTCATTCGGCCTTTTTATGAGAGGCGACTGAATCTTCTGAAGCCGGAGCATTCAAGCAGTTCGAATGAATTGCCCCTTGAGATTTCGTCTATGAGCAGGTTCAGACCGAGATTGTCACTCGATATGTGTCCCGCAACAACAACATTAAGATGGCTTTTCTCCGCCTCTTTCCTGTGCTCTTCGCTGATATGCATCCCCACTATAGTGCTCACTCCGCTGTTTGTAAGGCTTTGGAATATCTCTTTCGCCCCTTCCGTCCCTCCGGTCATGTCGACGAAGATCTTTCCCGCCTTCCTCTTCTTCGAGCCGAGAAATATCTTGGGGCCGACGCTCTGTTGTTTCGCCGTTTTGTACTCGGGTATTTCCTGAAGCATATCTACTACATCGGACACAAAATAAGGCTTCCGTTCATCAAAAAGACGCTGGAGATAAGAGGCAACCATGTTGTCTGCGGCTGTATGGAGGCAGAGAAAGGGGATGCCTAAAAGTCTTGCCGCATCGACGGCCCTCGTGTGGTTGGACGGCATCAATTTCCTCTCGACCTCTTTTACCCTTCCGTCCATGAGCCCTTCGGCAATATTTATGGGTACCCCGAAGAGATTCAGTATGTCCGCCTGCATGCCCATCACTGAATAAAGGTCTGCAAAAGCCCTGCCCGATGGGTGATGTGACAGGAGGAGGTCGATTCGTTTCCCTTTTTGCTTCAGGTTGTCGGCAAGCAGAATTTCTCCCACATCGATATCTATGCCTGCAAGAATACCTTTAATCTCGAGGTCATCGGGACCATAAAGAATCCTCGAGTCCGAATAGGGGTTTTGAAGGGACTCGGCGTCAAAGAAATCCTTTTCCGCAGGAGGGAGTTTATCAAAATCATTTTTCCTTTGGTTGAGTTCCCGCAGTACCGCCTCTCTGCCCCGGGGATCGTTTTCAATCCCTGCTTCGATAGCCTTTTTGTAAAGTTCCCCGAGCCTCATACTCTCTCTAAAAGATCTTTCACCCGCTGGTTTACGTTCTTTCCGTCAGCGGCCCCTTTCACACGGGACATAACGAGGCGCATGACCTTGCCCATATCCTTCAGCCCCTGGGCAGAAGATTCCTTTATTGATTCTGCGATAATGCCGTCCAGCTCTTCGGGCGTAAGCTGTTTAGGGAGGTATGACTGGAGGATCGACAATTCCTGTCTCTCTTTTTCCGCAAGGTCTTCTCTTCCGCCTTTCGAGAACTGTTCAATTGATTCTCTCCTCTGTTTTGAAAGGGTGGAGAGGACCGTAAGAATATCTTCTTCGGACAATTCTCCGCCCTTGTCTATCTGCCTGTTCTTCAGGGCGGCCTTTGTCATTCTCAGGACAGAGAGCTTTAAAATGTCCGACGCTTTAAGAGAAGCCCTTAAATCATCGTCAAGTTTTTGCAGAAAAGACATCACCTCACCGCCATTCTGACCTTTTTAACGGCCTTTTTACGGGCAGCAAGTGCCTTTTTTTTCTTTTTAACGCTCGGCTTTTCGTAGTGCTCTCGTTTTTTTACCTCTGAAAGAATTCCTTCTTTTTCGCATTGCTTTTTAAATCTCTTGAGAGCATTTTCGAAGGAGTCACTCTCCCTTACCCTCACATAGGGCATCCATATACCCCTCCTCCCTGTTCAAAAATTGAAAACCATTTTAACAATTTAACAATTCCCCTGTCAATGCGACGAACTGCAATGTAGGTTCTTGCAAAAAATTAGTTTCTTATGATAAAGTCATCATGTTTTCAGGACGCGCAGGGAGATGGCCTTGCTGCAAAAAGTCCTGGAATGTCCCCTTTGTCAAAATGTTTATGAAAATAATCAACGGAGTTCCGCGTGGACAATAAAATTCTGGATCTGCTTCCGCGAATGATGGGAAAAAGCCCCAAGATCTTCAGGGTTTTAAGGGAGATAAAAAGGGTGTCGCCCAAAGACACACCCGTTCTCATATCTGGCGAGAAAGGTACGCACAGGGAACTTGTCGCGAAGGCAATACATTATAATAGCCCGCGACATGAAGGCCCTCTCGTCAGAATCAGCCTTGCATTGGTGCCGAAGGAGTCGGCAGAGGCGGAATTATTCGGATTCGGAAAAGGTCTGACAACAAAGACTTCCGGTAAAGGAACCGGCAGGATAGAAGAGGCCAACTGCGGGACGGTAGTTCTCGATGAGATATCGGAGGTGGACATAGATTTTCAGGAAAAACTCTTGAAATTTATGCAGGCCGGAGAGCCGGGATCAGCCGACCGGAAAACCTCCTTACAGCCGGATGTCAGAATGATCTGCCTTACAAGCAGGAACCTGAAAGAAGCCGTAAAAAAGGGGTCGTTCAGAGAAGACCTTTATGAACTATTGAATATGTACCATATAAAGATACCTCCACTCAGGGCAAGGAAAGAGGACGTCCTGCAGCTGGCCCAGTATTTTCTAAAGGAAGCGGTTGACAGGTTCGAAACGGGCCCGAAAGAACTTTCACGAGAGGCAAAAGGATTTCTCGCGAAATATAACTGGCCCGGCAATATGTGTGAGCTTGAACAGATGATGAAAAGGGCGGCTGTTCTTACTAACGGTGCCGCTATAGGTAAAAAAGACCTCTTTGTTGAGGACTTCGCTTCCTGCTCGATCAAAGATTTCCTGGAAGAGAAGCTTAAACGCTATCTGAAAGAAATGACGAAGCTCGACAACTGCAATCTTTACGGCACTGTGCTCTCAGAGGTGGAAAGCTCACTCATTTCCATAGTCCTCAAGGAGACCGAAGGCAACCAGCTCAAGGCCGCAAAGACGCTCGGGATCAACAGGAATACTTTGCGGGCGAAGATCAAAGAATATGAAATCCGGATATAAAGCTTGCTTTAAGAATCTCTTGTCCTATTAAGAAGGCGCAAAATGTCGAACTTTAAAATTCTGCTTGTAGAGGATGATAAGCTGCAGGCAAAGACCACGAAAGAGTACTTAGAGAAGGCGGGCCATGAGATTGTCGGGGTTGAAAATGGCAAAGCCGCAATCAAGTCCGCAAAAACCTCATCTTTTGATCTGATAGTGCTTGACCTCGTATTGCCGGACCTCGATGGAAACGAGGTGTGCCGGTGGTTAAAAAGTAATAAAGACACTCAGGATATACCTATCATCATTCTGAGTGCAAGGGATTCAACGAGAGAAAAGGTTTACGGGTTGGAGGCGGGCGCTGACGATTATCTGCCAAAACCATACGACGCGTCTGAACTCAAGGCGAGGATATATGCCTGTTTGAGAACAAAGGTATTGCAGGATGAGCTGAGGGAAAAAAATCGTCAATTGGAGGAAGTCCTTTCGCAGATGGAAACACTTGCGATGACCGACCAGTTAACAGGACTTTTTAACAGGAGATTTTTTGAGTCCATCATTGAAAAGGAATTCAGCAAAACAGTGAGGTACAAACACCCGATGTCTTGTTTGATGATAGATATTGACCACTTTAAAAGGATTAATGATGAATATGGACACCATGCAGGCGACCAGGTCCTGAAGGAAATATCACAGGTGATGAAAAATTGTTTTAGAGAAGCGGATACCGTGGCACGATGGGGAGGTGAGGAATTCATTATTCTGCTTCCCGAAACAACAAAGGAAAATGCATTGCAAGTCGCTTCAAGATTGTTGATTTCTGTTTCAACCTTCAAGTTTTCATCGCTCCCCGGGGGGATTACGGTAAGTATCGGTCTTGCGAGCATACCGGAGCCGGCCGTGGATACTTCAGAGAAACTAATCGCCGCATCTGATCGTGCACTGTATGAGGCCAAAACTAAAGGCCGCAACAGGATAGAAGTTGCCTGAGGTAAGGAGATAAGTGTTCTTCTTTATCTGTGAAAAAAGAGGCGTAAAATGAACTTATACGAAGAGATAGCAAAGGTGGCATATGACCTCTATGAGAAAAGCGGGAGATTGGGAGGCTGTGATCTTTACAACTGGCTCGAGGCAGAGAAAATTGTGATGGCACGATACGCCTCAAAAGAGAATAATGGTGGTGCAGTAATTAATTGGAGCGATATGAAATATACGGTAGATGAGAAAAGGAAGCATAAGAGGTTCTCAGTGAAGGGAGCCCAGAGAAAATTTCTCCATTCTGCGAACGTAAAAATAATCGATATCAGTCCTGGCGGAGTGGCTATAGAAGCGGCAAAAAAACTTGAGATCAATAAAAATTATAGTCTTAACATTAATTATAAAGGCAATCCTCTGAGATTAAAATGCCGTGTAGTATGGTCGGCGCTGACGCGTGAAGAAAAGAAAGAATCCGGTGAGACGATTAAGATATATAAGGGTGGGCTGAAATTTCAGAGATCGCCATTTATGAACGCCCTTCGTAGTCAATAACCGTCAATTCCCATTGCAGTCTCAAAGTCGATCGGCAAATTTGTCAACCGGGATAAATTGTCCCTAACATTATATTCGAGGTCGAGATAAGCGACAGAGGCTCTGCAGAGTACCCTTTCAATCCGAAACATACACGGCGATTTACTTTGTACTCCTCAATTTAAAAATTGCTAAAATAGTGGATGTTTTAAATGATAATCTGCAACGCCAAAATATAAGTTTTGGAAGAAGCTCCTCAATACTCAAAAAATGAAAGCTAAAAAGATGAAATATAGTGAAACGGACTTAACGGACGCGACCAAAATCGTCTCTTATTTACGATCGATTCAGATTTATGCTGTTACTATATTATTTTCAAGTCTTTTATATTTAGGTCTAAAAATTTTTAAACATACAGAGGGTACTGAGCTATATCTTCTTTACTGTTTTACTGGCATTATTATTTTAGGATGCCTTTCTATTATCCGCTTAAATTACAAAACAGCCAATATTTATGGGTTAAGTTGTATTATTGCCGGTGTTATTTACTCATTTTCCATACTCTATTATCGGGGTAACACACCGGGCTTTTTTACAACAATTGGCTTTATTGTAGGCCTTATAGTTATTAGACAGGGAGTAAGTATAGAGTTTGGCAATCGTTCAAAAGAGGTATTTTCAAAGGTCAATCAGGAGAGGGTTTCATTTATAAAAAATTTGCTGAATTCACTAAAACAATCCCTTCCAAATGAAAAAGATGTGATTCATTGTATTTATACTGATGATAAGGGGAAAAAAAGAAAACTAAAAATTAAGTTGCTTGATGATGTCGTTTGTTTTCTTTTAAGTGGGCACTCTGCCCCTATTTTTGTTGATCGTAACAATGTTTATATTTCTGAACTTCAAGGCAATCCGAATTTTTTAAAAGTATCTATTATTTTATATAATAATGATTGGTTGGAAGCTCAATTTAACCCAGACGACTTCAAAAAATATCAGACATGGAAAGACCTTTGAAATAAACGAATGATTATCACACCTCAAAATCACAAAAGGGGGTAATCACAAATGCCTTATAGTTTTGAAGTGAGAGGAGCGATCGGCATTGTATCTGCCGAACCGGGTGAACCCATTACGAACTCCAGCGCGGAGCGATTCTTCTCGCAAGTAGTCGATCTGGCCCGCAACGCTTCTGTTTCAAGAATACTCATAGACGCGCGTAAGATCCCGGTCGAATTAAGCAGCCTGCAACGTTTTGAATTCGGGAAGCTGGTGGCACAGATATTTAAGGGCCTGAAGATCGCATTCGTGACAGAGCCTCCGCTCCATGATTCCCAGCATTTCGGTGAAGACGTCGTATATAACCGTGGGGCAGACATCCGCGAATTCCGGATGGTAGAAGAAGCAATGCAATGGCTTGAATAGAGGTCAGGATGCAGGGGTGCGACAGAATGATTGTTCTAAACTCGGCAACCCCTGAAAAGAAAAGGGCTTCGCTCTTCTCCTATAAAAATATGAGATTTGATGTCATCAAAAAAGATGGAAGTGCGCGTGCCGGACTCCTTGAGACGGGCAGGGGGGTGATACATACTCCTGCGTTTATGCCGGTCGGGACTCTGGGAACTGTTAAGGCCATGTCCCCCGATGAATTAGAGGGGATAGGCGCCGAGATAATACTATGCAATACCTACCACCTTTATCTCCGTCCGGGTCATGAGGTTGTTGCCGGCCTCGGAGGCATCCACAAATTCATGAACTGGGACCGGCCGGTGCTTACCGACAGCGGCGGTTTTCAGGTGTTCAGCCTGTCGGCCCTGAGAAAGATCGAGGAGGAAGGGGTGCATTTCAGGTCTCATCTCGACGGCTCGATGCATTTTATCGGACCGGAGGAGGCGATGGAGATACAGTCTTCACTCGGTTCTGATATAGCTATGGTGTTTGACGACTGCGCCCCCTATCCTGCGACTTACGAATATGCGATGGATTCGCTTTACAGGACCATAAAATGGGCGGATAGGTGCAAGGACCTGCGGAGGGAAGGGCAGGCGTTGTTCGGGATAGTTCAGGGCAGTCTATATGAAGACCTGCGTAAAAAGAGCGTCGAAGAACTTGTGGATATAGGGTTCGACGGTTACGCTGTGGGTGGTCTGAGCGTCGGGGAGCCGAAGGAGGACATGCATAGAATGATGTTTTTTACGGCGCCGCTGCTCCCCCGTGATAAGCCGAGATACCTGATGGGAATCGGAGAACTCGGGGACGTGCTGAAGGCTGTTGAGGGGGGGTTCGACATGTTCGACTGTGTAATGCCGACAAGGAATGCACGGAACGGCACTCTGTTTACAAGCAGGGGCAAGCTCAGCATCAAGAGGGAAGAGTTCAAGACCGACAGCGGTCCTCTTGATCCGGACTGCAAATGCTATACTTGCAGGAATTATTCCCGGGGCTACCTGAGACACATCTTTCTTTCAAAAGAGATACTGTCTATGAGACTGAATACCATACACAACCTGTATTTTTATTTAAATTTCTTCAGGGATATGAGAGAATCTATCATTGAAGGAAAATTTATTGAATTTAAGAGCAGATGGAAAGAGATTTTTTATTAAACAGGTATTCGACTCAGGTAAGAAAAGTCCTTCTCATCACATTATTTTTAAACTCTGCTGTTGCGCTCGCAAAGGTTTTATACGGCTACAAGACAAATTCCATCGGCATGACATCCGATGGGTTCCATTCCTTTTTCGACGGGATATCCAATATCGTCGGTTTGATCGGTATTTGGATTGCATCGCACCCTCCAGACGCGAACCATCCGTACGGGCATAAGAAATTCGAGACCCTCTTCACTATTATCATCGCGGCCATGATATTTACAACATGTGTTCAGATATTGAAAAATGTTTATTTTTCCTTCTCGCAGGACCATAATACAATCGTCACGGAAACCAGTTTTCTTGTCATGTTTTTTACAACGGGCGTAAATATTTTTGTCATGCTTTATGAATCCAGGAAAGGGAAAAAGATCGGCAGCGATTTTTTAGTGGCCGACGCCATGCACACAAAGAGTGATATCTTCGCTTCCCTTGCAGTGATAGCGGGTCTTGTCCTCACAAAGGCGGGGTATCCACGCGCCGATACACTTGTCGGGATCGTGATCACTTTCTTCATTGCACGGATCGGATATGAAATTATAAGGGACGCCTCGAATGTGCTCGTTGATACGGTCTGCCTGGATACCTCTGTGATCGAATCCCTTGTGAACAGTATCGATGGCGTGAAAGGATGTCATGATATAAGGACCAGGGGGTCTGCCAATTCCATCTACCTCGATCTCCACGTTTTTGTGGATAAGGACCTATCAATAGAAAGGGCCCATGAAATCGCAGACAGCATCGAAGAAAAGATAAAGAAAGAAATCCCCTCTGTCATAGACATCGTAGTGCACATCGAACCGAAGGAGATGGAGCACTGACAAAAGATGCACGATACATGATTCAGAATTCATGCATCGTGCATCGTGCTACAGTATCGGCAGATATCGTTCTATCTCGTAAGGATGGATCTGTATCCTGTAGTCGTCCCATTCCACTTTTTTGCTGGTGATGAATTGTTCGAAGATATGGTCACCGAGGGTGTCTCTCAGAAGCGCACTGTCTTCCGCATGTTCTATGGCCCTGTTGAGATTGCCGGGAAGCGTGTCAATCTTGTATTTCTTTCTTTCCTCCCCGGAAAGGTGGTAAACATCCATTTCGACGGGCTCCGGCAGCCTATATCCTTTCTCTATGCCTTTCAATCCTGCGTTAAGCATACAGGCAAAAGCAAGGTAGGGATTGCACGCGGGGTCGGGTGAGCGGAGCTCGACACGGGTGGCCTTTTCCTTGCCGGGTTTATAAAGAGGGACCCTCACGAGCGTGGACCTGTTTCTCCGCGCCCAGCAGATATATACCGGGGCCTCGTATCCCGGGACAAGTCTCTTGTAAGAGTTGACCCACTGGTTCAGAACAAGGGTCATCTCTTTAATGTGAGTAAGGAGCCCGGCGATATATTTCTTTGCAGTGTCCGAAAGAAAATACTTGTCTTTCGGGTCAAAAAACGCGTTTTGATTGCCCTTGAACAAGGACTGGTGCGTGTGCATGCCGCTGCCGTTCTGGCCGAATATCGGCTTGGGCATGAATGTCGCGTAGACATCGTATTGTTTTGCTATCTCCTTTACGGTTATCCTGTGAGTTACTACAATATCGGCCATGGTCAGGGCGTCGGCATAGCGCAAATCTATCTCGTGCTGGGAATGGGCCACTTCATGGTGTGAATACTCAACCTGTATCCCCATCGTTTCAAGGGCGAGGATTGTGTCCCTCCGGAGGTCTTCCGCTGCATCCAAAGGGTAATCAAAGTAACCGCCTTCATCGAGCGTCTGTGTATCCTTTTCGGATTTGAAATAAAAGTATTCGAGTTCAGGTCCGACATACAGAGTGAACCCTTTCTGTTTTGCCTTTTCGAGGTTTACCTTAAGGATAAATCTTGGATCACCCTTGTACGGAGAGCCGTCGGGCTCGTAGATATCGCAGAACATTCTGGCGACCGCCTTTTCTTTCGGCCTCCAGGGGAGGATGACGAAAGTCGTCGGGTCCGGTCTCGCGATCATATCGCTTTCGTCTATCCTTGCAAAGCCCTTGATGGATGAGCCGTCAAATCCCATGCCCTCGTTAAAGGCATATTCGAGTTCAGCTACGGGAACAGCAAAGCTTTTGAGCTGTCCATGGATATCGGTAAACCAGAGCCTGACAAATTTCACATTGTACTGCTTTACCAGATCCATAACGTCTTTCCTGTCTCTCGGCTTTCTCCCCACATCTTTTATTTTTGCCTTAGCCATTTCCTCCTCCTCCATTTCATTTTATTTCCCCTTCAGTGAAAGGTGATTACCCAATTGTAGAAATCTCCCCTTGCCCCTCTTTTCCAAAGAGGGGAATCAATCCTCCCTTTGGAAAAGGGAGGTCAGGAGGGATTTAAAGAAACTTGGTATCATCAATGTCTACGGTCGCCACCCGTGACTGAATGGTTACCACTATGCTATGCCGTAAAGTCGGATAGGCCGGCCTGCCAGCCTTCTGCGATAATGCACAAACTAAGAGATTTGTATTCATGTGTATAACAAATTAGATCTTGTTGCATTACAGGGTTTTTTTCAGCATATCCCCCCTTGTCTATACAACCAATGGGTTTATTACACTTTCCGGAAGAATTCCTTATAAAAGTTTATTGCCCTGCCGATATATTCTTCGTATATATCTTCTGTTTCATCAATTATTTCCCCTATACCGGGCATATCCTTAAACCATTGGCGAATAATATCCTTTGTGACCTCTATATGAAACTGGAATCCGTACACTCTGTCGCCGAATCTGAACGCCTGATTTTTGTAAAGCGCGGAACTCGCCAACAGTGTCGCGCCCGGGGGAAGATCAAGGGTATCACCGTGCCAGTGGAGCACTTTAAACTTCCTCCAGAAATCTCCGACCCGGGGATGGGTAGCGAGCTTTCTCATCAGCGGGTCCTTAAGCCCGTCTCCGGTGAGTTCGATATGATACCAGCCGATCTCCTTTTCAGGTCCCGGATAAACATCCGCACCGAGACAATACGCGGTCATCTGAGAACCGAGGCAGATACCGAGGACCTTCATGTTCCTGTTGATCGCCTCCCTGATAACGCGCGACCCGGTCATGAGATGAGGAAATTTGTCCTTCTCGTACACTCCCATAGGACCGCCCAGCACAACGAGGGTGTCAAATTTATCCAGTGGAGGAGACGTCTCTCCGGAGCCGAGTTCAACAATGCGAAGGGGAATGCCCTCTTTCACGAGGAAATCCCCTATTGTCCCCGGGCCTTCAGTAGTTATGTTCTTGAGTATTAAGACTGCCATATTTCAAAATTCAATTTTGCTGCGAAGGTTCCCCTTCATAAAACCTCTTTGTTATCCCGACTACTTTCCGCCTCGTATCCTCAATCCTTTTAATCAGTTCGTCCTCTGATCCGAGATTAAGGAATATCACCATTATAGCAATAACTTCGGAGCCTGTCTTTAACACGGCCTCCTCATTGAGTCTCAAAATTGTATCGACGGTCCTTAAGAACCTGTATGAGTTTAACAATAACCCTTCCGAAGCTGTATCAAGGATACCACGTCTTGCCAGCCTTTTAACCGCCGCAACAGTACTATAGGCAATAAAGTCCGGAAAACTCTCAGCCTGTTTCAACTGGAGATACTGGACCAGGAATTCAATCTCTTTGATTCCGCCCGGGCCGTCTTTAATATCGTATCCCGAAGACTCTTTTGAAACCTCACGGACAATTCTTTTTCTCATATCCCTTATTTCGGACATGCTTATCTCACGGCCCCTGTTTATTATTGCCTGCCGCCGCAAACCCTGAAAAGACCTCAAAAGATCCATGTCTCCGGCGATGGGTCTCGCCCTGAGCAGTGATTGTATCTCCCAGGACTGCGCTGATTTGAGATAATAATTTTCATAACCTTTGATATCATTCACAAGGACCCCCCGTGAGCCGTCCGGCCTCAGCCGCATATCAACCTTGTAGGCAAATCCCTCTGATGTGTATTCAGAGAGAAACCTGATCAACTCTTCGGCAACTCCCTTCTCTTCTGCCCGGGAATTGTGAGATAGGTCCGGCCCTCTCAGGGAACTGATAAACAGGAGATCGAGATCGGAACCTATGTTCAGGTCCCTTGCCCCGAACCCGCCGAGTCCGACCACCGCAAACCCTCTCTCGGCATGCAAATAATGGACTACTGCCCTGATGATTATATCCGCAAGCGCACTTAATGTGTGAGAGAATCCGGAAACGTCCAGGAAATTTTTCAGGAAGAGCATCCCGGATTTCAGTTCTTCGGTCGCCTTGAATTTTCTTATCGCATTGAGCGGGTCAGAGGTGAGACTGAGCAAGTTAACAAGTCTTTCCTGCATCGACTTATAATCTACCCTGATATCGGGATATTCAAATATCCCTTCGAGGTTTTCGAGACTTATCAAAGACCTTGTGAGGTATGTGCTTGCCGAGAAAATACGTGTGATAATATCGCGTGTGTCGCCCCGCTGCGCCAGTAGGTCTATATAGGACTCATGGTCCCCGATTTTTTGGATGAACGTTACGAGCATAGCCAACGCCCTGTCTTTATTTCCAGATTTCGCTATATGTTCAAGAAAAGCCGGGATTGTTTTCCTGAGCAGGGTCCTTTCCCTCAGGGTCTTTCCGGTGGAGATCTGATCGAGGAGGGCATTGATGTTTTTAAGGGCCAATGCGGGATCTCTGAAACCTTTAAAGGAAAGATAATCCCGGATTGCATCATCCGGCAGCTCGTCCTTGAGGGAGAACAGAATTTCCTGCGTTTCATCTGCCCCCCCGAGCAGGGAATTATACATATCCCTTACCATGAGTCTTTTCAGTCTTAGCTCGGTGAGAAACTCCTCCCTGTTCCGGAAGTGCATCTTTTTAGAGAGTATCTCAAGTTCATCGGGTTCAGGCGGCAGGGAATGTGTACGTACATCGCCCTTCATCTGAAGGACGTGTTCGAGTCTCCTCAGGAACAAATAACTTTCCGAAAGGATCCCCGCATCCTCTTCCGTCAACAGGCCTTCTTTCAGCAACTCATCGAGAACGCCGGAGATAGCGCCTGTCCTGAGGTTTTTTCTTTCACCCCCGTAAAAGAGCTGGAAGATCTGGACGAAGAATTCTATCTCCCTGATGCCTCCGTAGCCCCTCTTTATATCATTCACGTCAAAGATTGTGTCTATCCTTTTTTTAAGCACCCTGATCTCTTCGATATCGTTATAGTCGAGAGATCTTTTCCAGACGAAAGGCTCAATCGCCCTTATGAATTTCCCGGCGAGCCGTTCATCCCCTGCCGCGGGCTTTGAGCGTATGAGAGCCATTCTTTCCCAGGTCTTTCCCCACGATTCATAATACGAATTATATGAATCAAGCGAGAGCGAGAGGGCTCCTTTCTGGCCGTTCGGCCTCAATCTCAGGTCCACTCTGTGAGCTATCCCGTCCTCTGTCGGAGATTGGAGCAGGTCCGTCAACATTTCGGTAAGCCTGCAGAAATACTCGTTGGAATAAATTCTATTGACCCTTATGCCTGACGGTGTGAGAACGCCGGAAGAAAGGCGTTCGTCAAAATGGTACACTGTCAGGATATCGATATCAGAGCTGTAATTTAATTCACCGACGCCGAGCTTCCCGAGTGCTATTATCGAAAATGAGTTGTCCCGCTGGTCGCCGAACCTTTCCCTCATCAGGATGTGTGAAATATCGAGCGCCAGCTCTATGACCGCTTCGGCGAGAACGCTTAGTTCGGCCATACATTCCTGCAGGTTCGAGATGCCCAGGAGGTCCCTCAGGGTTATTCTCAGGAGATAATCCTTTTTCGTATCCCTCAGCAATTTTTTTGCCTCTTTTTTGAACAGACCGGGAGACTCTTCAAAAGAAATCCTCAATTCCTCCCGGCCCCTCGAAATTATCTCCTGCCTGTTCAAGGGCTCATAAAGCTTCTTTATGGCGAGAGAGGAATGGTAGGGGTTACTGATGCAGTAATCCGCAAGGAACTGACTGTACGAGAACAGCTTTGCAATACCGTCAATAAGCTCTTCATGCCCTTCCATCAACTCCGGGGCTTCTGAGAAAAGCCTTTCAATGTTTTTTGCCGCCCTTTGAGGGTCAGGGGTCTTCGCAGCAGCGTCTTTTATGCGGTTATTTATATTCATGGAAATTTTTGATATTATAACTTCCCGGTAAACAAAAATAATGGAATTAGGTTAAATTATCTATATTCAATCGAAAGTCCGGAGGTGCAATTATGAAGATGATAGTAGCAGTCATCAAACACTTTAAATTGGACGACGTGAAAGATACGCTTTCGCAGGCGGGAGTCCAGGGCATGACCGTCACGGAGGTGAAAGGGTTTGGCAGACAGAAAGGTCATATCGAGATTTACAGGGGTACCAGCTTCGAAGTGAGGTTCATCCCCAAATTGAAGATCGAGGTTGCGGTCCCCGACGCCAGGCTCGAAGAGGTAATGGAGATTATACGGAAAGCGGCCTTCACCGGCGAGATAGGCGACGGGAAGATCTTTGTCTATGACCTCAAGGATGCCATCAGGATCAGGACAGGGGAAAGAGGCGACGAAGCTCTTTAACCCGGTTAAACCAGTCATTGTCAAAAAATATACTTAACTCGATGAAATTATTTGAACCCGAATCCATAGATAAGCACCTCATTAGCTTGATGTCGCCGGAGCGAAAAAGCATCGATCCCGAAATATATCGGGATTCACTATGTCTGCATAATAAATGAAATAGATAAAATTTAGTTGAGAGACACGTCAGATTAAGTGCGAGTCGGGGACTACACATAGAAAGCAACTGTCTTATTCCATTCGGTAGGCGCGATGTACTCACAGTTGTTCGCTTTCTCAAGCTGTCCGTTTATTCCGTTTATTTCTTTGCATAACAGATGGTCACGGAGAACCATCTGCCCGCGATGTTCACATAGGAATAGACATTTTTGAATAATTTCTAATCTGTCAATTATCATTTCAACTACTCACATACATAATTGATACGCCCTGATCTTCATAAGAGCAGTCTTGACAAATAGGAATTACTACTATATCGTTTAAATTATGGAAACTAAATTAATGAATGATTCAGGTCTGGCTCTCTTTTATAGGAAATCCAGGGAAAATGGACTGAGAATAACTCCTCAGCGTACAGCCATCTATCAAGAACTTCTGAAAGCAAGGGACCATCCATCTGCGGATGACATTTATAGGAGGATCGTAAAGAAGATTCCGAACATATCATTTGATACAGTAAACAGAACCCTTTTGACATTTTCTAGAATTGGTATTACGGATGTAGTTGAGGGGTATGGGCAACCGAAACGATACGACCCTGATTTGCGTACCCATCATCATTTCAGATGCACTCGTTGCAATAAAATCTTTGATTTTCATAATGAAAATTATGACAACCTAATTGTTCCCCCTGAGATTCAAAAGCAGTTCACTGTATTTCATAAGAAGGTTGTTTTGGAAGGTCTTTGTGACCAATGTAGGAAGAAAGTCTAGGAAGGAGATATCACTATGAAAGAAGATAAACGTAAAATCACAGCCGTCAGAGGCACCTCGAACCTGGATTGGTGGCCGAACCAGTTGAACCTTCATATTCTGCACCAGCATTCCTCCAAGTCCAATCCGATGGGCGAGGATTTTAACTACGCAGAAGAATTCAAGAAACTGAACCTTGCTGTTGTGAAGAAGGACCTCTACGCGCTGATGACCGACTCGCAGGACTGGTGGCCGGCCGATTACGGTCACTACGGGGGGCTCTTCATCAGGATGGCCTGGCACAGTGCAGGTACCTACCGCATGGGTGACGGCCGCGGGGGCGCGGGATCCGGCTCCCAGCGTTTGGCGCCTCTCAACAGCTGGCCGGACAACGTGAACCTCGACAAGGCGCGCCGTCTGCTTTGGCCGATCAAGCAGAAATACGGCAGCAAGATCTCCTGGGCCGATCTTATGATCCTCGCCGGCAACTGCGCTTTGGAGTCGATGGGCTTCAAGACCTTCGGCTTCGGCGGCGGGCGCGTGGACGTATGGGAGCCCGAGGAGGATATTTATTGGGGCAGCGAGGACAAGTGGCTTGGCGACAAGCGCTACTCCGGCGACCGCGATCTCGAAAACCCGCTCGCCGCCGTGCAGATGGGCCTGATCTATGTCAATCCGGAAGGGCCGAACGGTAATCCGGACCCGGTCGCATCGGGCCGCGACGTCCGCGAGACTTTCGCGCGCATGGCGATGAACGACGAAGAGACCGTGGCACTCGTCGCCGGTGGGCACACTTTCGGCAAAGCACATGGTGCCGGTTCCGCGACCCATGTGGGACCTGAGCCCGAAGCGTCCGGCATCGAGGAGCAAGGGCTCGGCTGGAAGAGCAGCTTCGGCAGCGGAAAAGGCTGCGATACGATCGGCAGCGGCATCGAGGGCGCCTGGAAGCCGAACCCGACCAAATGGGACATGGGCTATCTGAAAGTGCTGTTCAAATACGAGTGGGAACTGACGAAGAGCCCGGCAGGTGCGCATCAGTGGCTTGCCAAGGACGTGGCCGAAGAGGACATGGTGGTTGACGCGCACGACCCATCGAAAAAGCACCGGCCGATGATGACCACGGCGGACCTCTCGTTGCGCTTCGACGCGATCTATGAGCCGATCTCGCGGCGCTACCTGCAGAACCCCGAGAAATTAGCGGATGCCTTCGCCCGGGCGTGGTTCAAACTGACCCACCGTGACATGGGCCCGCGTTCACGCTATCTCGGTCCGGAGGTCCCGGCAGAGGAACTGATCTGGCAAGACCCGGTGCCCGCAGTCGATCACGAGTTGATCAATGAGAAGGACATCGTAGACCTCAAAGGCAAGATCCTTGCTTCGGGCTTGTCGATCTCCCAGCTCGTTTCGACCGCCTGGGCGTCGGCATCCACGTTCCGCGGTTCCGATAAGCGCGGCGGTGCGAACGGGGCGCGCATTCGTCTTGCCCCGCAAAAGGATTGGGAAGTCAACCAACCTGACCAACTGAAGACTGTGCTGCAGACCCTTGAGGGAGTCCAAAAGGAGTTCAACAGCGCTCAGTCTGGAGGAAAGAAAGTGTCGTTTGCAGACCTGATTGTCCTAGGCGGATGCGCAGGTGTGGAACAAGCTGCAAAGAATGCCGGTCACAAGGTCACGGTCCCATTCACGCCGGGGCGCACGGATGCTTCGCAGGAGCAAACCGATGTGAAGTCATTCGCTGTACTTGAACCAGCTGCAGATGGGTTCCGTAACTACCAGAAAACCAAATACGCTGTGTCGGCAGAGGAACTGCTGGTTGATCGGGCGCAACTGCTGACGCTGACCGCTCCTGAGATGACGGTTCTTGTTGGCGGTATGCGCGTATTGAATGCCAACTTCGGACAGTCCAAGCACGGGGTCTTCACCAAGCGGCCGGAGACGCTCACCAATGACTTCTTCGTAAATCTGCTCGATATGGGCACAACGTGGAAGGCGACCTCGGAAGACGAGAACGTGTTCGAAGGTCGCGATCGCAAGACTGGCGACGTCAAGCGGACCGGCACGCGTGTAGACCTCATCTTCGGTTCGAACTCCCAGCTCCGGGCTCTGGCCGAGGTTTACGGAAGCTCTGACGCGCAGAAGAAGTTTGTCCAAGACTTCGTGGCGGCGTGGACCAAGGTGATGAACCTTGACCGCTTCGACATCGCCTGATCGGTGCATAAACGTCCTCGATGGCAGCTGAATTGAAATGCAACGACGTAATAGCTTGCTGACGCTTTACATTTAGCACGGGGCACGGGAAGGCGAAAAAGGGGCAAAGCGGAGCCCTGCGCCTGCCAGGCTATTATTCACGGCGGGCCGTTTCTACGGAGCGGAGGATCCGCCGAATCGATGGTTCATACAAGATTCCGGAACGCAAAAGGAACCGGTGGGAATCAGCGGTTCGGGATTAAGATGAGGCATGGCTATTCTGTGTGATCAGAAAACACAATCAACAACATTAAAGGAGGTTCGTATGCCACAAGAGTTTAAACCTGGTTGTGCCCGACCAACTGGGGGAATTGTTGAGGATAAGGAAAAAGAAAAGGCAACACAGGATGAACAATTGGTAAAAAAGGAGGAAAAAACAATGACGCTTATCGGGAGAAAAGCGCCGGACTTTACCGCTCCGCATATCATAAGGGGAAATTCGTCAATTTACAATTATCAGAATATTTTGGAAAATGGATTCTTTTATGTTTCTATCCAGGCGATTTCACCTTCGTTTGAGCAACTGAGCTTTCAGCAGTTGCTGAAAAGTATCCTGAATTTAAGAAACTTGGCGTTGAAATTTTTTCGATGAGCATTGACAGTGTATTCGTGCACAAGATGTGGAATGACCATGAACTTTCGAAGATGGTGAAGGGCGGGGTGCCTTTTCCTATGTTATCGGATACAGGAGGAAAAGTTGGTACGGTTTATGGGATATATGACGAGAACGCAGGAGTAGAAACGAGAGGAAGGTTCATTATTGATCCTGACGGGATCGTCCAGGGTTACGAGGTATTGACTCCTCCTGTCGGAAGGAATGTGAGCGAGTCTATCAGACAGGTACAGGCATTCCAGCTTGTGCGGAAAAGTAAAGGAACAGAAGCAACGCCGTCTGGCTGGAAACCGGACGTTGAAACCGGGACCGGATCTCGTCGGTAATGTATGGAAAGTATGGAAGACGAAGATGGCTTTTGACTAACGTCAGTAACAGAAACTTCTATAGGAGAAGGAGAAACTATTATGAAGAAGTATGTATGCACAGCTTGTGGTTATGTTTATGACCCCGAAAAGGGTGATGCTGATTCCGGGATCAAAGCGGGCACACCTTTTGAGGAACTGCCCGATGACTGGACTTGTCCCGTGTGTGGCGCTGCTAAATCAATGTTCGTAGAAGAGGGCTGCACATACAAAGAGCAGGGAGTCCGGTGTTAATGGAGTTACTAAAAAACTCATACTGGAGACGAGAGGTTGATAACTTAATTCAGAGATTTAGACTCAAATGCTAAATAAGAGGAGGGCTGCATGAAAGTGCCGGAATACGTTTCACTTGAGGAGGTAAGGAGAATCTGCAAAGAATTGAAGATCAGAGATTGGACAAAATTGAAGAAACCACAAGTTACTACGAAAGAAGCTCGTATTATTTTGCCACATGTAAATACTGAAAAGATGAAGATCCCTATGGAAGATTTCAGAATCGGACTTGAAGTCGAGCTTGAGCATGGCTTGATATTTAAGCAACATAATGTCACGAACAATCATCCTTTGCTCACCGGGAAAATAGTCATGGCTCACTTCATGGAAATGCTTGATTATTACAAACGCCTCGACGTAGCAGAAACTGAGGGTGATCTTTTGAAGGCCATTGCTGCGAATAATGTGAAAAAAGCTCGGAAATACTATAAAAAACTTGCAAGCGCAAAAATAGAACTCGGGAGAAGTGAAGCGTCTGAGTTGGAATAGAGATGGAAAGGTCGTCATCCTTTCATGGGGATACATAGGGGAGGGGAAACAACATCCTTTGACCGACTGGTTAATAAAACGCATTATATGTTCCCCCCTCCCCCTAATCTCCGCTTTTTTTTGCAAATATTTGGATTTTGAATAACGGGTAACAAAAAGGGGGTTAAAGTGAAGAAACTCACTGGTCTTGCATCTTTTGTCTTTTTGATAGTAGTCTTTTGTAATTTCGTAGCTGCAAAAGAAGAATCTTGCATCACGTGTCACAACAACATAAACCCAGGTCAGGTGAAGGACTGGCAAGCAAGTAAACATAGCAAACATGATGTAACTTGTTCTGTGTGCCATGGTAACAAACATACCGGAGCAAATGATGTGGATCTTGCAAAACTGCCGGACGAACGTCTCTGTGCTCAGTGCCATGAGAAGCAGTTTAATGAGTTTACCAGGGGCAAACACAACTTTGGCTGGACATCCATGAACGCACTGCCCATCACCCATGTAGAGCCTGACGAGTTGATAGGAGGTGGAAGGGGCTGTGGTGGTTGTCACAACATGGGTATTAAGAGCGAGGCACAGAAAAAGGAACAAAGAGATAAGGGTCACCGATACCAGAACAACTCTTGTGACGAGTGTCATACCAGACACAGCTTCTCCAAGAAGGAAGCACTGGACCCAAGGGCCTGTCAGCAATGCCACATGGGTTATGATCACCCACAGTGGGAAATGTGGGAAAGTGCCAAGCATGGTTCCCGCTGGTTTGCAAAGGAATCAGGGAACCTTCCTGAAGATGCGCAGACCCCAAAATGCCAAGACTGCCATCTGCCTGATGGAACCCATGAGAATAGAACAGCTTGGGGCTTTCTGGGTGTGAGGCTGCCACTGCCTGAAAATCCTCAGTGGAAGGCTGACAGGATCACTATTTTAAAGGCCCTCGGCGTATTGAATCCAGAGACAGGTGAACCAACAGCCCGTCTTGAGGCTGTAAAGTCAGTGGATATGGTCCGGCTGACCGATGAGGCTTGGAGGACTGAACGTGAAAAGATGATCAAAACCTGCAGCAAGTGCCACTCTGAGCGTTATGCCCGTGAGCAATTAAGCATGGGTGATACAATGATGATGAAAGCTGACCGGCTTCTCGCAGAAGCGATTGAGATTGTTGCAGGTCTCTATAAAGACGGTATCATCAAAAAGCCTGATAATTATTCATTTGCCTATCCAGACTTCCTGTACTTCATGCAGACTGGAGGCGGTAACATGAAACAACTTTCTCACATCGATCAGGTACTGTTACAGATGTATATGAAGCACCGTATGCGAACATATCAAGCCTTCTTTCATGTTAATCCAGACTATGCCTATTGGTATGGTTGGGCTATGATGGTAAAAGATCTTGGGGAAATCAAGGAGATAGCCGAAACAATGAGGGCTTCGCACAAAAAATAAATCAAAAAAGTCAAAACCATAGGGCGAGTGAAATATCTCGCCCTTTTTGTACTTATTCTTAAGTGGTATTGCTCGCTGGTTTTATCCACCCTTAGGGGATTGTTTGTAAGAAGTGCTTTGATACTCTGAAAACTACGAGCTGATTGGACTTCCTTTACAGCCTCTTGGGGGAACGATTCTATTGATTTCTGTTTGAACGTCTCACATAAAGCAACAGAACGATTGTGTTGACTTGATGAAGAAGTCTTGAGAGCGATATTTTCGGCTGTCTCAATAGTTCAAATGCAAATCATCGTTTCTTGCCGTGCGTTGTGAGCAGGCATAAGCAGGTGTTGTGCACAATCGGCCTAAGATCGACGCTGTGGCGGATCAGGGAGTCAAAGTAGCGGCAATCACCGTCACATATTACATTTACATTCTTGGGTCTATGAATTTGCGCTACCTATGCTTCTTGTGAGCGATTAAGTTGTGCACTATCTCTGCACCGATCAAAAGGATGCAGGAAGAATAGAACACCCAGAGTAAAAAAACTACAAAGGCTGTCAACGGTCCGTATATCGTCCCGAACTTCACCACTGTGCCTACATAAAATGTAAAAATGTGCTTGGCAACCTCGAGGAAAAGAGTCGAAAAAAAAGCGCCGGCGAATGCATAAGAAAATTTGACTTTCGTTTTCGGGAAAAAGACATACATTGCGCTGATAGTGAAGAACACCATGAAAAAGGGTATGACGTAACGTATAAGGAAAGCCGTTATTATGCTTATTCTTACTTCGGGAAAAACCTGTCCCAGTGTTTTCAGCATCGGGATCAGAGATGTTACCACAAAAGAAACAAGTATCAGAATTATCAGAAGTGTGACCATTGTCAGCGAAAGGACGACCGACCATAAAAAAGACCTTTTCTTTTTGACCTCGAAGATCTTATTCAGTGCATTCTCAATTGATGAGAAAACCTGAAAAGACAATATAGCGTAAAGTACAATGCTGAACGAACCTATCCCTTTGAAGCTGATGAGTTTCCCGAGTTCTTTCGTGATCCCCTTTGTGATATCCGGGAAAAAGTTTATCAGTCTGGCGGAAAAGAATTCGTAAAAACCGTGGTAATGCCCGAGGATATATCCGAATACGGTTATAAGGAAAAGGCAGAGAGGCACAAGGGCCATCATCGAAAAGTACGAAATTGAACCGGCGAGCATTAGGCCGCCGTCCTTAAAGAAATCGACAAAACTTCTCACGAGGACCTTCAGATATTTCACTATCTTTTGGACTTCCCGCTTTCTTTTATATAGATCCGTATCGGTGTGCCTGTAAAGGCAAAATTCTTCCTCAGAATTTTTTCCATGTGCCTGATCTGGGCATCCTTTAAAGCGGCAGGATAGTTGGTGAAAACCGCAAAAGAAGGCGGTTCTGTCTTGACCTGGGTTATATAATAAAGCCTTACCGTTTTTCCTCCCAGCCTCGGCAGGGGCATATCTGCCGCAAGTTCTCTGAAGGACCTGTTCAGGTCCGACGTGGATATCCTTTTTTTCCTTTCCTTCAGAATCTCATCGATTATTGGAAAAACCTTTGTCACACGTTTTTTTTCGACGGCCGATACGGTCAATACCGGCGCATACCGCATGAACCACATCTTTCTGCCCAGTTCATTCAACAGGCTTTTATATGCCTCTTCAGGTTTATCGAGGAGGTCCCATTTATTCAGGAGAAAGACCGCGCCTTTGCCGTATTCCGCGACGATGCCTGCTATCCTCTGGTCCTGATCAACTATGCCTTCACTGGCGTCTATGATGATGACGGCCACATCGCATCTTTCAATGCTCCTGATGGCCCTGACCGTAGAGAACCTTTCGATGGAGTAGCCAGCCATGTCTTTTCTCCTGATACCAGCGGTGTCAATTAGGAGATATTTCTTTCCGTAATAAGTGCAGACACTGTCTATCGAGTCTCTCGTTGTGCCGGGAACGGCGCTTACGATCATTCTTTCTTTACTGAGAAGTGTATTTGTCAGGGTTGACTTACCAACGTTAGGCTTCCCCACAATTGCTATTTTCGGATAATCTGTCTTCTCGTCTTCAGCAGGCGGCAGAAGGGAGACAAGTTTATCCATAAAATCGTCATACCCGTAACCCGTCGCTGCAGAGATGGGCCATAATTCTTCTGCGCCGACAGGATAAAAATCAAAGAGTCTGTCCTCCCGTGTCGGAGCGTCGATCTTGTTAACTGCCCAGAGGATTTTTTTGCCGGATGCCCTCAGTAACTGCACGAGTTCGATGTCGGGCGGTGTGAGGCCATCCTTCCCATCGAGCAAATGGATAATTACGTCCCCTTCCTCTATCGCAAACAGGGCCTGCTGCTTGATCTGAAGGAATATGTCTTCAGCAGGCTCCGGGTAAAAGCCTCCGGTATCCACAGCGATAAAATACTTCCCCTCCCATTCGGCATCGAGATAGTTCCTGTCCCTTGTGACACCGGGAATATCTTCCACAATGGCGGTGTGTGAACCCGTCATCCTGTTGAACAAAGTGGACTTTCCGACATTTGGTCGGCCGATAATAACAACAATAGGTTTTGCCATGGATTTAATTTTACACTAAATCGGGGATTGAAGCTCTAATATCCATGAAGGGATGAAATTCCGGAAAATTCTTCAATCATCTCGATCCAGAGGTGGGCCACGTTCAGGAGAGAATCATCGAATGCGCGATATCCCGCTCTTTGTTCCATCTCTTCGAGCAAAGGGTCGCAGAAGTACCAGTTGCAGCCGGAAGGGCGTGTTGAACGCTCCAGAGAGCAGCCGCTTCCGGAAAGGAACTGGCATGGGTCCGAATCTTTCCTTCCGAATTCATAGGAAGAGATTTTTAGACCAAGAGCGGAAACATACACAAGGTCTTCGTAATTATAATACCCGTGTTTACTGACACAGCAGACATTGGTACAACGCGGGCAGACCGTCCCGGTAGTTTCCTGGACAAAGGGACTGATGTCTTCGAAGCCGTCTTTTATTCTTTGTGCAAGCTCTGTGATTCTATGTAAATCATTCCGCCGCACGCGGAAGATGTCTTCTAACCGGAGGATTACCCGGGTATGGGTTTCATGGTCTTTGCAGTCTAGTTTTCCAACCATCTAAACCTCAAAGATGAACTCTATCTCGACAGGGGAATTCATAGGAAGGACATTTACTCCGACCGCTGCCCGCGCATGCCTTCCGGCTTCGCCAAAAATATCATACATGAGGTCCGACGCTGCATTCAATACCTTCGGCTGTTCCGTAAAATCGGGCGCCGAAGCAATATAACCTGTGATCTTGATGCACCGCCTGACGTTATCGAGGCTTCCAATCTGTGACCTCAGCACCGAGAGGGCATTAATTGCGGCCTGCCTTGCATCTTCTTTCGCCTCATCCACACTTATGCTATCACCGACCCTGCCTTGTCTTGAGAGGCGGCCTTTTACCATAGGCAGCATGCCGCTGAGGAAAAGAAGGTCCCCGGTTTTCACGACGGGAACATACGAGCCCAACGGAGCGGGCGCTTCAGGCAACTCGATGCCCAATTCTTTCAGTTTCTCTTCAGGCGACATTTATATACCCCGTCAATTACAGCATCTGCCTCACAGTTCTTGCAACGGTTGATGAGTTACTTTACAGCCCCAATTCCTCCGGCGTACCGATTCTTCCGAGCACGGCTGATGCGGCTGCGACCGCAGGGTTTGAAAGATAAACCTCACTTTCCGGATGGCCCATCCTGCCCACAAAATTCCTGTTTGTCGTCGCCAGTGCCCTTTCGCCCTTGGCAAGGATGCCCATATGTCCTCCGAGACAGGGGCCGCATGTCGGGGTGGACACGACTGCCTCGGCTTCAACAAAGATGTCAAGGAGTTTTTCCTTCATCGCCTGCCTGTATATTTTCTGCGTTGCTGGAATCACAATCAGCCTGATGTTGGGGTTGACTTTCTTCCCCTTTATTACTGCTGCAGCTTCCCTCAAATCTTCGAGGCGGCCGTTGGTGCAGGAGCCGATGACAACCTGGTCGATCGAAATATCGGAGAGTTCAGCTGCAGGCTTCGTGTTTGACGGAAGATGAGGGCATGCGACCGTCAACGGTATATTAGAGCTGTCATATTCCCGTACTTCTACATATTTCGCATTC
Source organism: Thermodesulfovibrionales bacterium (assembly GCA_963716185.1). Classification (GTDB taxonomy): domain Bacteria; phylum Nitrospirota; class Thermodesulfovibrionia; order Thermodesulfovibrionales; family SM23-35; genus CAVZMO01. The sequence continues at coordinate 85,093 of OY970295.1, read as the reverse complement.
CTGTCGGATTTATAAAATGTGCACGGTCTTTTTGCGCGATTTCTTACGTAAGACTTTGTTGTCCTGTCAGGCACAATTATCCCGCTCTTTCCCCCTGCCTCTATAGCCATGTTGCACATGGTCAGCCTTCCGTACATAGGCAAATTCTTTATCGTCTCTCCTTCAAATTCCATAGCCCTGTAAAGCGCACCGTCGACCCCGATATCTCCGATCGTATGCAGAATCAGGTCTTTGCCCCCGACCCACTTGCCGAGCTTGCCGTAGTATATAAATTTCATCGATTCCGGGACCTTAAACCAGCATTCTCCCGTTGCCATCGCAGCCGCTACGTCCGTAGAGCCGACCCCTGTTGAGAACGCACCGAGTGCGCCATAAGTGCATGTGTGGCTGTCGGCGCCTATCACAAGATCTCCGGGAACAACAAGGCCTTCTTCCGGGAGGAGGGCATGTTCCACTCCCATTCTTCCCACCTCGAAATAAAGGCCGAGGTGATATTCCGCTGAGAAATTCCGGAGCAGCTTGCACTGCTCTGCGGCCTTGATATCTTTCTGGGGAGCGAAATGGTCCGGGATCAGGGCGACCCGGTCTTTATCAAAGACATCCTTTGCACCTATTTTCTTAAATTCAGATATCGCAATCGGCGCTGTGATATCATTGGCAAGGACAAGGTCCACCTTTGCATTTATCAGATCTCCGGGTGAAACCTTCTTTTTGCCGGCATGTGCAGCGAAAATCTTCTCTGTGATCGTCATGTTTTCCTCCTGTTCAACGTCATATTATACATAAGCCGGACCGCTAACATAAAGGATTACCTTCGTTTAAGAAGTTTATGTTAAAATGATCAGATTACCGGTTAGGCATATCTAATGGCTAAGAACATACAAAAAATACTGATCGCAAACAGAGGTGTCACTGCTGTGAGGATAATGCACACTTGCAGGGACAGGAAGATCCCGACTACAGCCGTTTACAGCACGCCTGACCGCCTTGCACATCATGTCTTTATGGCGGATTCCGCAGTCCACATCGGAGAAGCGCCGCCGGCAGAGTCATATCTGAATATGAATAAAATGATCAATGCCGCTATTCAGAGCAAGTCGGATGCGGTGCACCCCGGCTGGGGTTTCCTTGCGGAAAACTACAAGTTTGCCGAGATGGTCATCGACGCAGGGCTTGTCTGGATAGGCCCGCCGCCTGATGTTATCAAGGCGCTGGGCGACAAGATACAGGCCAAGAAGCTTGCTCAGAAGGCGAGTGTGCCGACGATACCCGGGATAATCGATGTCGTCAACGTTGAACAGATAAAGAAGTGGATGAAGGATGAAAAGGTCGGCTTTCCTATCATGATAAAGGCGGTTGCAGGCGGGGGCGGCAAGGGGATGGTAAAGGTTGAAGGTAAGGACCAGATGGCGCAAGCCTTTGCGCAGGCCCGTTCAGAGTCAATGAAATCTTTTGGTGACGACAGGGTGATGGTCGAGAAATACGTAGAGCGCGGCAGGCATATTGAAGTGCAGGTTGTTGCGGACGAGCGCGGGAATGCCGTTCATCTATATGAGAGAGAGTGCACGATCCAGAGGCGCAACCAGAAGATAATCGAGGAGGCGCCGTCGCCGTCTATCGATGACGACCTCCGCAAAGAGATCTGTTTTACCGCAATACGGCTGATGCGCGAGATAGGTTATACCTCCGCGGGGACCGTGGAGTTTATTTTTGATTCCTCGACGAAAAAATACTATTTCCTCGAGGTGAACACCCGCTTGCAGGTGGAGCACGGCATTACCGAACTTATAACAGGTCTTGATATAGTGGGTATTATGATCGATGTTGCCATGGGTAAAAAACTTCCCTTCAAGCAGTCCGATATATATCCGAACAGATGGGCGCTGGAGGTGCGGCTCAATGCAGAGGACCCGAGGAATTTCAGCCCATCCTTCGGCACGATTACGCGTCTCCAGGTGCCCCAGGGCCCGGCTGTCAGGATCGCATCGGGTGTTTATGAGGGCGCGGACATTCCGCCCTATTACGACTCCCTTTTTATGTTGCTGATCACGGCAGGCGCGGACAGGGGAGATGCGATAAGGGTCATGGACAGGGCCCTCAGCAGGAACCTCAGGATTGAGGGCGTAAAGACGCTTGCACCGCTTCTCCTGAGCATCATCAGGCATCCTGCATTCATCGCCGGGGAGTTTTCGACCCGCTTCATAGAAGAACATATGCAAGAGCTAATTTCGATGTTTAAGGAGAAGAACAGCGAGGACGAGGTGCTTAAGATTGCGCGGTATGTCGCGGAGATATCCGCCCTCGGGCCCCAGTCATGGATGTAGAGGATTATGGCTGCCAGGAACAATGAAATTATTTTTGTGAAACCCGGCATGTCTCCTGAAGAGATTGTTAAGGCGATCCGTTCGATCAATGGTGTTTGCTTCACATCCGTTGGAATGCGCGACGCGGGACAGTCGGATTATAAAAACCGGCATCGCATATATGACCTCTCGACACTCGCGCCTTTTTACAACAGGATGGGACTTTTCAGCGCCGAATGTCACGGCGGCGCCAGATGGCATGTCGGGGTCATGAACAGGCGCGAAAGTCCTTTTGAAGAGATTAACATTCTGCGTGAACTCATGCCGAATGTCCTTCTACAGACTCTTGTGCGGGAGACGAACCTCTTCGGTTACAGACCCTATCCGAGGAACGTAATAGAATATGTCGTTTCAAGGGTGGATATAGACGTATGGAGATGTTTTTCATTCCTGAACGATGTGAGAAATATGCGTGCTGTTGCAGAAGTTGTTATGAAGAGGGGAAAGCTTTTCGAGCCGGCTATATCATTTACCATGGCGGACTGGACGACGAACGATTATTACCTCGGCGTCGTCAGGGAGATCATAGACCTGTGCGGCGGCACGGATGAGTTCATATTTTGTGTTAAGGATATGGCTGGAGTCGGGAGCATTAATCGCGTCTGCAGCCTGATTGATTCGATAAAACAGAAGTATCCTGAGCTGATAATCCACTACCACAGGCATATCACGGACGGACTCGCTATGCCGGCTATGCTCGCAGCTGCAAAGGCGGGAGCAAAGATTTTTGATGTAGAGGAAGACTCGCTCGTACGTTTTTACGGACATTCGCCCATACTCGGTGTACAGGCCTATTTTGAGGAATCCGGGATCCCGGTCAATCTCGACAGAAAAGAGGCGGAGGCCGCCGTACAGAAGGTGCGGGAATGGATAAATTTCTATGACTGGGCTGAATCACCGTTTAAGGGGTTTGACCACACGGTGACCCTCCATAAGATGCCGGGAGGCGCTTTCCCGAGTTCGTTCGAACAGGCCGAAAAGGGCGGGTTCCTCCATTATATGCCTGCCATCTTGAAAGTAATGTCCCTTTATAACAAGGTCATTCATTATTTCGACGTCACCCCGGGTTCACAGATTACCTGGGTTACATGCAGCGGAATCGTGAACAAATATGCAAAGGCAAAGGGAGAGGCGGGAGTCAGACATTTGATTGATCTTCTGACTGAATTCGTTGAGGAAAGATCCCTGAGGTTTGAAGACATGGACAAGGATGAACAGGAAGAACTCCTCAACATGTTCAGAAACGCCCCGGGAGATTTCAGGAATCTCATCCTCGGGCATTACGGAAAACTTCCGATGGGCTGGCCCCCGGAATGGGTTTACAAAAGCACATTCGGCGATGAATGGGAAGTGAAGATCAAAGAACGCATCGAGTTGTCGCCCCTTGATTCAATGCAGGATGACGACCTCGAAAAACTCAGGGGGGAACTCTCGGAGCACATCGGCAGAAATCCGGCGGAAGAAGAGTTCATCCTTTACCTGATGCACCCCAAGGACGCGTTAAACATGATCGAATTCAGAGAAAAATATGGTGAAGCGCCGATTGTGCTGCCAACCGATGTCTGGAGGCAGGGCCTGAAGAACCCCGGCGACAAAGTGGACTTCGAGCTATGGGGAAAGCCTTACAGCATCGAGCTTGTGTCGGTCGGGTCGGAACATGAAGGCCTGGTCCATGTGGTGGTACGCGTGAACAATAAGACGAGGGTCTACAGCGTTGAAACGCCGAGGGCCAAAAAGGCGGAAATAAAGATGGCGAAAGGCATTAACGAGATCGGCGCCCCTATCAACGGTAATATCTGGAGGATCGGTAACCCTGAAAGAGGCGCTCTCAAGGCGGGCGATATCGTGCATAAGGGAGAGGAGATAGCCAACCTTGAGGCGATGAAGATGGAGAATGTGATTGTCGCCCCCTTTGATGCGCAAATCAGCGAGGTCTGCGTTAAACTGAACAGCTTTGTTATCGAAGGCCAACTCCTCTTTGTTCTTGAGAAGCAGTAAAGCCCCCCTGATTTTTGCTGCTATTCCGGGAGTAAGCGCCTTGCGTCAGGACAAACTTTTTTGTGTATAATTCAGATATGCCCGATGTACGGGAAAAGAGACGTAAGAAGACTCATATTTATCTCATCATAATAATAGCAGTCGCGTCTCTCGCGACGCTGCTTAGCACTCTCATCATCTACCGGAATTCTCTCAGGGCGGCTGAAGAATCCCTTAAACTTCAGGCACTGGGCATAGCGTCGAGTCTCGAGCCGTCTTTGCAGGCGGCACATGTAAAAGAGGACATCTTCAAGGAGATTGTCACAGAGGCGTCCTGGGAGGGCATTGCCTTTATTGCACTCTATGACAGGAGCGGACTCACCCTGCTTCACTCGAATGAAAATCTGGTCGGCCGGCATATTGATTTGCCGGATATTAAAAGATCGGCCGACGAGGAAAGACCGGTATTCAGCGACATGACTCTTGGGACCGGCGAGGAAGTCTTCGTGCTCGATTATCCGATACATGCGCAGGATTCCCTCAAGGTTCTGAGGCTTGCCCTTCATACCTATCCCGCACAGAATATCATACGCCAGGCCAGGCTGCAGGCGATAAGCATATCTGTAACGGTCGTTGTGCTATGGGGCATGGGTTTTTTCTTTATCAAGGCAGTGAAACGGTCCGATGAAATCGCCGCGATGATGGCGGAGAGAGAGAGGTTTGCTGTTATCGGAGAAATGGCGGCAGTCCTTGCGCATGAAATCAGGAATCCCCTTGGAAGTATCAAGGGCTTTGCCCAGTATCTCACGGAAAAAGGTGTGGAAGGCAAGGGAGAACTCGGTGTCATTATCGACGAAGCAAGAAGACTTGAACGGTTGACGGAGGATCTCCTGCTGTATGCGAGACCTTCAGAAGTCAGGGTGGAAGAATTTAATCTGTCTGAACTGGCTGATGAATTGGTGAAGGTATTACGGGAATCCGATAGGGTGAAGCAGGCCGCGATAACTATCAACACAGTAATTCCCGGAGACATGGCAATTGCGTCGGACAGGGAAAAGTTGAAACAGATACTTTCCAATATACTCCGGAACGCTGCTGATGCGGTGAACGAAGGAGGCCTTATTGAAGTCGGGGCGGAGCGTGCAGCAGATAAAATAATTATAATAATCAACGATAACGGCTGCGGCATGGACGAAGAGACGAAGTCCATGGCTTTCACCTCATTTTTTACAACCAAAGCAAGGGGCACCGGACTGGGGCTTGCGATTGTCGACAAGCTCACGAGGGCTCTGGGCGGGAGTATAGAAATTGAAAGCGAACCAGCCAGGGGAACGGTCTTCAGGATAAAATTCCCTGCGGTACTGGGCATGGGTCGATATGAATAAAGATAATTTCAGGATACTTATTGTCGATGATGAAAAATCCTTTCTCCTCCTCATGACGAAAATTCTTGAGGGAGAGGGGCATACGGTCAAGGGACTCAGCGACCCCGAAGATGCATTGAAGGTCCTTGATTCCTTCGGACCTAGTCTCATCATTTCTGATTTAAAAATGCCTAAGATGGACGGCATCAGGTTCATGGAAGAGGTCAGGAAAAGCAGCCAGGCCGATTTCATCATGGTCACCGCCTTTGCGACTGTCGAGACAGCGGTTACAGCCATGAAAAAAGGCGCTGGTGATTACATTACCAAACCCCTCAGAGACCCCGATCAGCTTAGGATTGCGGTAGCGAAAGTGTTTGAGCGTCAGGTACTCATCAACGAGAATGCTCTCCTGAAATCAGTCCTTTTTGAAGATATTCCTTCCCTTGAGATCGTATTCGCCGGGATGGATAGCGTGCTAAAAGAAGTGAAGGATGTTGCGCCGACTGATGCTACGGTTATGCTTTACGGCGAGACCGGGACAGGCAAGACGCTGATAGCAAAAATTCTGCATCGCTTGAGCGGAAGGAAGGGACCTTTCGTGGATATTAACTGCGCAGCTATTCCCGAAAACCTGCTGGAGTCTGAGCTCTTCGGCTACGAAAAGGGCGCATTCACGGGCGCACTGACTCAGAAAAAAGGCAAATTTGAGCTCGCCAATGACGGCACTATACTGCTTGACGAAGTATCGGAGATGAGCTTGACGCTGCAGGCCAAGCTACTGAAGATCATTCAGGATAAGACCTTTGAACGACTCGGGTCAACCAACACGGTCAAGACAAATGCACGGATTATCGCCGCCGCGAACAGGGACCTGAAGCGACTGGCAGGAGAAGGGAAATTCAGGGAAGACCTTTTTTATCGTCTTAATGTCTTCCCCATCTCGGTTCCACCTTTGAGGGAGCGCAGGGAGCATTTGGAAAAGATCGCCCGTTATCTGGTCGACACCATCTCAGGAAGGTTGGGACGGGAGCCGAAGAACATCACTTCCGGAGCCATGAAGGAGATGATGGAATATGCCTGGCCGGGTAATATACGGGAACTGAGAAATATCATCGAGCGTGCGATTATTGTGAGTAAAGGTCCGGAGCTGCATATCTCCGGCATAGAGTATGTTGCTGAGTCCGGTCATGGGCAGAAGATCAGCGGAGATTTGAAAGCTGTAGAAATACAGGCAATCAAGGCCGCCCTTTCACAGACAGGAGGGAACAAGAAGAGGGCTGCTGAAATACTCGGCATATCCTTAAGATCACTTCACTACAAGATTAAGGAATATGGTATTTCGTGATGTCGTAATGCAAATATTGCATCAATTCAGCGCAATATTTGCAGACTAAAAAATAATCTATTAAAAAACCTCGATAAATCAGTCTCTTTTATGCCGGCATGACGATTGCTTTCAATATGGTTAAGATAAAATTTACCATAGAAAGGAGTGATCAGCATGAAGAGAGGTATTATTGCAGGCTTAGTAGTTGCATTAGTTGCAGTAGTCGTCACAGCGGCATTTGCTTTTGGCCCCGGCTCCGGCTGGGGAATGGGCGCCGGTTACGGGACATGCCCGGGGGCTGCAGGCGCCTTGACGCCTGAGCAGTCCCAGAAGTTCGCCAAGTTTCAGACCGACATCTTGCCGCTGAAGCAGAAGATGCTTCAACTCAGAACAGATCTGATGACTCTGCGGACGCAGACGCCGACGGACTGGAATGCGATTTCGGCCAAACGTAAGGAGATGGTTGACGTAAGGACCGAAATGCAGAAAAAGGCGGCGGCAAACGGTTTTGGCGGCGCCGGATGCGGCGGCTGCGGATATGGCCCGGGACACATGGGCAGAATGAGCAGGCTCTAAGCAGGGACAAAAGGGAGGACACAGAGAGTACACACAATCTGTGTCCTCGCCGTATTCGTTTTTTGAAACATAAAATTCAGGATCAAAATCAGGTATTATTAAAGAAAACATGAACAGTTGCAGGAATAGTGTTTTACTTGCTTCTTTTTTAATAGTTTTTCTCTTTTCAGCTGTTTACGCGGAAAGTGAGGTCGGTGAAGGGTACGACGAAAATACCGAGGTAGCCGTAAAGGGTACGGTGAGAGAAGTCAGGAAGGATATGAGGGGTCCGGTGATTATCATTCTTAATTCCGGAAACAAGGATTATAGGGTCGTCACCGCACCGCCGTGGTACATTGCACGGGAAGGCATCGGGTTCAAGGCCGGAACATCTTACGAAGTGACCGGATCAAAATATGTCTCACGGGACGGAAATCTCTATATCATCGCGAGCCGTCTCAAAAATCTTTCCACCGGGAAGACCACATTACTCAGGGATTCTTCCTGCATGCCTCTCTGGAAGAGACGCATGATGAGGAGAGGCTTCAATTCAGGGCCTTAAGGCATAAATTAATGTTTGTGATTATCTTCTGAGATTATCGTTGCGAATATGTAGCCTAATATTAAGACAATAATTGTGAATGCGATTACTTTTATTACTATCATTCATTGCCTCCAAAAATTATCGATTCCGTTCACGATAAGTAATATTGAAGAAGTCGTTTTTCGTTTTTACACTCATTTGTCTTCATCATGTTTTTTTTCGATCGTCCTTTTTAGACCTTTCCTGGCCTTATCATAGCCTCTTACGATCCCGCCCGTGACGCTTCGCCCCCTTATATGAAAATCGATTTCCGGGATGTCCTTCACTTCGCCGCCGGTGGCAACGCCGAGAGAGGATGATTTCGTAACAGCGAGGACCTGACTAGGATAGACACTTCTGTGCCCAGTCATGAGAAAACTGATAACGCATGCGACCGCGGCATATGGCGCTACCGCCGGGCCGAACAACTCCACCGCCATAATGCTCGCGGATATAGGAGCATTCGCAGCCCCGGCGAGGAGGCTCACCATTCCTATTGCGGAAAAAACGGCTTTGTCGAATCCGAAAATCTGGCTGAAGACGCTGCCCGAAGTGGCCCCCACAAAGAATATCGGTGTTACTATTCCGCCGCTTCCCCCGAAGCTGAGGGTAATGGAGGTGAAGAGCATCTTTAAAAGGAATGCACCCGGGAAAATGCCTTCTCCTTCGAGAGTGCCCCTGATCGTATCGAGCCCGAGGCCCAAATACTTCGTTGAAAACAGGAGGGCGAGGGCAACGAGAATCAAACCTCCCAATAGCCCTTTATAGGGAGCCCAGACCCTGATCTTTCTGCTCAAACGTTCAAGCAGCTTCAACATTTCAATAAACAGCAGGGAACTCACCCCGAAAAACAGTCCGCTCAGACATACCTTTATGAAAAAGGCGCTGCTGAACTGGGGGACGAACCTCATGGGTTCATAAAAATAGGCAATACCTAAAGCCGAAGAGACCTGGTATCCAACGATGCCCGCAACAAAAGAAGGGAGAAGAACCTCATAGAGAAGACCTCCGATAAACAGAACTTCCACACCGAATATAGCGCCGGCTATTGGGGTTCCGAAGACCGTAGCAAAGCCCGCGCTTATCCCGCAGATTACGAGTTTCTTGCGGTCTTTATCCTCGAACCGGACAACATCGGAGAAGATCGACGAAAGGCCGGCTCCAATTTGTGCACAGGGCCCCTCCTTTCCTGCTGAGCCGCCCGATGCGATTGTGATAACCGTAGCCAGAAGCTTTACGGGCACAACAAAAGGGTTTATTTTTCCGGATCTTTTGTGTACAGCCTCGATCACCTTCTCTGTACCATGTCCGGCAGCCTCGGGAGCAAGGTACTTCACGATAAGACTGCTCATAAAGAGGGAGACCGGCAGGAGCAGGAAATAATATTTGAAGCCTCCGGCGAAACGCGAACTGGCTTCGAGCACCTTAAGGAAAAGGGTCGTTGACAGACCGACGAGAATGCCGATGCAGGACGCGAGAAACAACCATTTGAGAATGCTTATAAAAAGGACGGATTCTTCAACAATCTTTTTTCTCATCGGAACCACTCATCGCTTTTTCAACATTTTTTCGTCAGCTCAGCAGAAGTACAAGACCTTCAGCCCTTCGGCGGCAGCGGCTTTGCAAAGGTTGGCGTCAGCGGAGGAGAATGATAATGATATGCCGTGGCCGGCACTTTTCAGAAGCCTTGCAGCAGATAAGTGGATTGCGTCGAAACGGGTTAAGCCGTACTTCTTTACATAAACTCCCGGTTCGCGCTCATCGAAATCAACGATGGCAAGATGAAGCCAATCCTCTGAAAATTGTTTCACAATACGATTATAATCGCTTTTTGAAAAATCGTTTTGCTTGAATCTCGCCTCGAGCGCGGAGATCACTTCGGTATACGCTACACGGCACGTTGCCACAATCTCAGCCCCATTCACCCATTCTCTGACAATATCTGAATATTGTTCGTCTGTATACAATTTCACAAGACTGCTCGTTCCAAGATATAAGATCATCTGCGTTCTTCCAGGATGGTCTCTGATAAGAGCTTTCCCTTAATCTTGATTCCAGTGAGTCCTATAGGTTTCCCTCCGCCCCAGTGGGCCTTGCCTGCCTTTATAAGCGACATGATTGCCTTTCTTTCTCTCGAAATAGGGCTTATCACCGCCACTTCTCTACCATGTTCAGTTACAATGACTTGCTCTCCGCCGTTCACCTTGTCAATGTAACTGCTCAGTCTCGCCTTAAGCTCTTTAATTCCCGCTAAGATCAAATAACATGCCTCATGGTTAAATAAGTTGTAACTATAATAATAATAATTTATAGTTACAAAATCAATATAAAAAAAACGGATAGGCAGAGGAAAAATGCCATGCATGTGAGGAAAAATGACCACCTCAAATAAGTCTTTCTTACTAATTATTCAATTAAATCAGTAAATTCGGCTAAGGCATAAATGTTGCAAAAATAATGAGTGGATAAATATTTTTAAAGGAGGAAGAAGAGATGAAAAGGTTTAAAATGATGTTGACTGTTGCACTAATCTTAGGAGTGACCGGAATAGTTTTTGCGCAAGGCCCCGGCATGATGGAGGCCGGACAGGGTAAGAAAACCCAAAAGGCTGTAGACAGTGCGAGAGCTAAGATTTTCAATGCAAATTGCAGCAGATGCCATCCGAACGGAGGCAATGTCATCTTACCTAACCTGCCCTTGAGGGGGTCTTCGAAGTTGGCGGACTTTAAAACGTTCCTTTCCTTTATACGCGATCCGAAGATGCCGGACGGATCAGAAGGTGTTATGCCTGCTTTTTCTGATAAGCAAATATCTGACCAACAAGCCAAGACACTCTACAAGTATATTTATTCCGCTGGAAGCTCCGGCATGCTCGGTCGTGGTTATGGAATGGGACCAGGCATGATGGGTGGCGGCATGATGGGTGGCGGCATGATGGGTGGCGGCATGATGGGTGGCGGCATGATGGGTGGCGGCATGATGGGTGGCGGCATGATGGGCCGTGGCATGATGGGTGGCGGCATGATGGGCCGTGGTATGATGGGCGGATACAATCAGAGCGAAGAATGCCAGAAGTTTCTTGATGAGACCGCAGGATTGAGAAAAGAACTGTATGACAAGAGGTTTGAATATTCAGAGGCTTATCGGAACCCAAAGACCACTCCTGAAACAATAGTGAAACTTGAGAGAGAAATCCTCGACCTTCAGAAGAAAATCTATGCGAAGGCTCCTCTGGGTTGCGGGTGGTAGGCATATGTTGTTAAATAAGAATGAATAATCATTAAACATTTTAAGAACGTATATATTTTGGCCCTGTGCTTCTCACAATTTTAGGTTCGGGAAGCGCAGTGTGCTGCTATACAAAAGCAAGAAATGATCGTCGCAAGGAAAGGGTGGCTATCTCATGAAAAAAGTGGCTATAAATTCCATAGCCGGAATATTTCTTGTAACCGCCGTTCTATGGACAGGAATATCTGCGGGAGAAGACGACAAAGGAAAAATGCTTTATACCAGTAAATGCCAGCTTTGCCATGGTATTAAGGGGGACGGCAATGGGCGGGCAGCCGCATATCTCGGTTCCAAACCTGCCGATTTTACCGATCCCAAGTTCTGGAGGGAAAATGATGACAAGAAAATTACGCATATAATCGAAAATGGTCAAGACGAAATGCCAGCATTTGAGCTGAAGCCAGAAGAGATGAAGGCGCTTATCGGTTACCTTCACAGCTTTAACCCGTCTGCAAAATAGGAGGAGAAATGGCCAAATCAAACCTCAAGGATCTGTTACTCGTAATGAGTATCACCATCCTTTCAATATTTCTATCTCTAAAAGACGCCTCTGCGGTGCCGAGTTTTGCAAGACAGGCGGGGATGGAATGCAATGCCTGCCATATGGTCTTCCCCGAATTGACCCCGTTGGGAAGATCTTTCAAGCTCGGCGGCTATTTAATGACCACGAGCGACAAACCATACGAGTTTCCTCCGCCAGTGGCGGGTATGGCACAGATATCTTATACGCATACTGACAGGGCTCAACCTCAGGGGGCCATTGACAACAATTGGGCAACCCGCATCACCTCGTCGGGAAACAATGTTATTAGTATTCCGCAGCAGCTGAGCCTGTTTTACGGAGGACGTATTTTTTACAATGTTGGAGCTTTTATACAAGGTACCTTTGACGGTCCCAGCAACTCGCTGTTTTTGGACAATACGGATATTCGCTACGCGGGCAGCACATGGGTAATTGGCAAAAAACTTGTCTATGGCCTTACAATAAATAATAATCCCACCTCGCAAGATGTCTGGAACAGCACTCCTGCATGGGGTTTCCCTTCTGCAACATCAGGTATCGCTCCGACTCCTGCTGCCGCCGCAATTATTGATGGTACATTAGGCCAGCAAGTAGGCGGCATAGGTTTGTATGCATACTGGAACAACTTGATTTATGCCGAAGCGAGTGTATACAGGACTGCCCGCAATGGGATTACGAGACCCTTGGGTGTGGGTACGCATACGGACATGGTGGTCGATGCCGCCGCCCCTTACTGGCGTTTGGTGCTTCAGCGCCAATGGGAGAAAAAACACTCCTTATCTATTGGCACTTACGGAATGGCGGCGAATATTTTTCCGGAAGGTAATAGCAGCGGGCCTTCAGATCGGTTCATAGACATAGCCTTTGACGCTCAATACCAGTATATCGTAAAGGATCATTTTCTTTCGGCCCAGACAACCTGGATTCATGAAGACCAGGACTGGAATGCCAGTTTTGCCCTCGGAAATACAGCCAACAAGTCCGACAGCCTGAATACTTTCAGAGTGAATGCAAACTATTATTACAGGGGTCATTTTGGTGATATCGGCGGAACGGTGGGGTATTTCTCCACAACAGGAGATAAAGATAATGTGCTATATTCCCCCAACCCTCTTGATGGGAGCAGAAGTGGAAAACCGGACAGCGACGGTTTTATACTGGAGGCGGGCTATTTGCCATGGAAAACAGGCAAGGTTTCGCTTCAATACACAATTTATAACAAATTCAACGGCTCTCATTCAGACTATGACGGGTCCGGCAGGAACGCCTCGGATAATAATACGCTTTTTCTCCTTGTCTGGCTTATGTTTTGAGAGCTTTTCTTTCAAGAGTTGTTCGTTTTGCTCAACTGCTCGTCAGAATCGCGGGGAGGTTTTCATGTTAAAAAATACGGATGATTACAAAAGTCTTTCCATAGAAGATACGCTGAAAAACCGGGCATATAAGATGCTGCAAGGGGATAAAATAGTCGATAATCTCAATCCCTAAACAGGTCTATGAACTTATGCTGAATCCAAACGAAAAAGAGACTGCGCGACCAGGATCTTTAGGGCTGTTTGGTTTTGCGCTGCTGTCCCTTTTGGTCGGCGTAGTATCGGGCCTGGGCGCGGTCGTCTTCCGGATCATGATCGGTTTCTTTCATAATGTGTTGTTTCTCGGCAAGATATCGTTTGTTTACGATGCCAACAGTCATACGCCTGCCGGCCCATGGGGCCCTCTTGTCATCTTTGTGCCTGTTGTCGGTTCTATTGTTGTGGCTTTTCTCATCGATAACTTTGCACAGGAGGCGAAAGGGCATAGAGTGCCGGAGGTTATGGATGCTATTTACTACAATAAGGGAATTATCAGGCCCGTCGTCGCTGCAGTTAAATCTTTTGCCTCTGCCATGAGTATCGGCAGCGGCGGTTCCGTCGGACGTGAGACCCGCGGAAGCTTTTTCCTCTCACCGTGGTATTTTGCCACACGAAAAAGGCGAAATGCATTAAGACGTTCGGGAAATTGCGCATATCTCCATTAATAATCAAAGACTTATCATCTGGCACCTTAATTGCTATTCCTACTATATCAATGATCGCTAACAAACGGTTTTGAACTCAAGATCCGTTGTCCGTACCAAAGAGGGTAATTACGGAAAATCCGAGATGAAGATTCAGAGTACCCGATAATGTAACCGGTGTACATAAATGACCTCGATTTTTTAAAAGAAAATTTTTATGGAGGAGGCAATAATGGAAAATGTGAAAAGAATTCTTGTATTGACACGGATGACGAAACAAAGCAGGAAGGCGGTCCATTACGGAGTTTCACTTGCCAGAAAATACGGTTGCGAAATTTCTGTTCTTCATGTGATTCATCAGCCGTTCGGCACAGATCTGCAGGGATGGAACCTGCCGCTTCCGTCTATAGATGAATCGTACAGGCAAATTGTGAAAGAGGAAAAAGAGGAACTTGACAGAGTCATTGATCTGGAGAAAGAGAAAGGTCTGACGATAAGGGAACTGCTGAAAGAAGGGGAGCCGACACAAGAGACTCTGAAGACGATTAAGGAAGAGAACATCGATCTTCTTGTGATGGCCGCACATTCGGAGTGGCGCTTGGAACACCTCCTTTTCGGCCGTAGTAACGATGAGATCATCAGGACTATGCCTTGTTCAATTCTACTTGTCAAAGAAGAACCCGAAAAAGCGGACTAGAATTGAGCAGTAGTCATAAATGTTTTGCAGCGTCAACTTCATATACGATGCTGTAGTCTGATAGAGGATATCACGAGATGCTCTCAGCGCCTTGATAATTTATGGCCAAGGAAGGCCACTCATTAATGTTCTCTCATGACGAGGCACGCGTCTTTTATGACACGTTTGGCTCAAAGCAGGATTGGCAACGATTTTATGAGAAATCTGCCGTCACCGATCTCATCCGTCGATTAGATCTCGGGTCAGCAAAATCCGTCATTGAGTTTGGCTGCGGGACCGGTTGGCTCACTGAATCTTTGCTCGCGCACCACTTTTCATCGGATGCGCGATACATTTGGAATTGATATAAGCCCGACAATGGTGAAACTGTCGAGGACGCGTCTTGAGCGCTTCGGATCTCGAGCGAAGGTATTGTCAAACCGGGAAAAGAGCAGATGCATAAAATTCAATAACCCTGGATCTATTTCAATTCGTAATTCCCTTCCATAAATCTCTCTGCGTATCGTTCAACGGCGCTGTCGTCACGGAGAAGGGCGTCCAGCTTCCTTATGTAGGCAATCAACCTACCCAGCCGGTCGAGGATGTCTTCTATCTCATCCTGTTTCATATTTGCGAGCCTCCCGATAAGGAGGTCCCCCTTTGTCATTACGCCGAAGCCGTATTTTTTTAAAACAATCGCGATAAGCTGTACCCTTCGTGAACGCTTCAAAATATCTGTTGCGCCGCCTGCAAAACGGAAATAGATATGGTTATTCCTTGCGTTCTCACTACAGTAGCAATCCAGGACATTGAAGTGATACCCGAATTTCATGTTAAGGTTTACGTACTCCTTCGAAGCGACAGCCACGTTGTGAAAGACATTAGCCCTGCTTTCAGAGATTATGTCCGGCATTCTTGTCATACTTGTGATCAGGTCATTCATTTTCAGCGGGACGGTTTCAGAATGCCAGGCGCCGGGATACAGCATTCCTTTGATAACGGCCTTCAACGGGATGGACGTTATCTGTTCAACCTTAACCGTATCTTTCTTCCCGATATGTTTTCTTGAACTGTTGTCCGTGAGTTCCAGGCCGCCCCCCATATCAATTACTATAATGTCCGCAGGGATGGGAAGTTCCAGTTTAACGGCAATACGGTCTTTTAAATTCATTCCGTATCCGGCGCTGTCGATGATCTCCGTGATCGATTTTTCATGAATGAACCTGAGTATATCATGTATGGTCTTACACCCACCGGGGGTGAAATTATCCATTAACGGTTCGACGAGATTGAGAGGCGAAATATACCTCAGGACATACCTTTTCTTGCGGTATTCATATAGGGATTCCATATCCGGGGAATCCGAATAAGCATATTCGATAAGTTCTTTGATAATTCCGTCATAGACGATATTGTTTTCATCATATGCATCTACGGTGATTTCCTGACCGTGCCTGAGAACCCTTGTTGCATCCCCTGTATTCACGATTGCCGGGATCCTGAATTCCCTGCAGAGGGACGCCATATGGCTGGTGGGAGTACCGGTATCGGTTATAATAGCCGATACATAAGGCATAAGCCGTACGAAGTTGGAAGAGTCATGTTTTGCAACGAGTACCGCTCCCCTTGGGAAATGGCCCAGTTCGTCGATATTATTTGCAATAAAGACCCTGCCCGCGCCGACGCCTTTCTGCACGACAATGCCTTTCCCCTTTATGAGCACTGCTGTTGAATCAACGGACCAGCCCCGGGAAACAGAATCCTTTTTACTCTCCCCGGTCCTGAGCTGTCTTGACTGCAGAATAAATATTTTCCCGTTTTTATCGATCGCCCATTCAATGTCCTGGGGCTTCCTGAAGTATTTCTCGATAAAGAGAGCTTGCGTGGCAAGTTCTTTTATCTGGTCCCGGGACAGGGAAGATTTTCCTCTCAATATATCCGGGGTATTAACAATAACCGTTCCGCCGTCTGCGGCATTGACCGTCATTAATTCCTTGCCGCCGGGCCTTTCGGAGATCAATTCCGGGCTGATATCTTTTCCCACGATATAAAGGTCGGCATCAGCCCGGCCTTCTACGACGGTCCTCCCGAGCCCCCAGACCGAATTTATCAGCATCGTCTCATTGTCTCCGTCCGGGTTCGCAGAATAGACAACACCGCTGGCTATTGTGTCAACCATTGCCATACAGCCCACAGCCATTTTCAATTTCCCGATGTTATATCCAAAACTCTTTTGATATGTTATTGCGTGAGTCGAAAAAAGGCTTGCAACCACCTTTTTGTAAGCGTCCTTGACCGTCTCCGCTTTCAAAGGCACGTTGAGTATGGTATCAAACTGTCCGGCAAAAGATATTTCGCCGTCTTCTTCCTCGGCGCTGCTCCTTACGGCAAGGGAACAATTTCCACCGCACCGGGACCTTATTGTATGCAGGGCCATATTAATGTCGCTGTCCAGGTCCTGCGGTATTTCCGCTTCAATGATCAGGCCGCGCAGCTCATCCAGTTTTGTTTCGGCAAATTCGGCGTCTTTCCTCAACCCGTCTATTTTTTCGTTCAGCCTGTTGTGCTGCACGAATTCGTCAAATGCGTATGTTGTTATGGCGAATCCGTGAGGTACATTGAGCTTCAAAATATTTTTCAGATCGGAGAGCCCGGCATTTTTGCCGCCGACATCCCGGCGCATGTCCCACGTAATATCTTCATAAAATACTACCCGTTTGCCGGATATCAGGGGCTGGTCGTATATAGTATTCCTTATTTGATTATCAATACGTTTGTATACATCGTGAAGGAGCGCATATTTCCTCCGCGTGAGCAGATCAAATTTCTGAATAGAATCGTAGAGGGCGGCGGATAACTGAGAATAAGCGCTTTTTATGTAATGTATATCAAAAAGATAGTCTCCTCCGAGCTTCTCTCCCATATCGGTGATGATCTCAAGCGCCTTGTTGTTGCTTTCAAGAACTTCCTGGAATCTCTGAAAGAGGACATTAAAAGGAATCTGCCTGTATGTAGCTCTCTTGGCGCTGTCGAAGACAGATTTCAAAAAACCAAAAGAACTCTTCATCATAATTTTTTCAATGCGCGCTGTATGGATGCCTTCAGCTCCTTTATTTTTACCGGCTTCGGGAAGAAGTCATACACGTCTTCCCTCAGGGCTTCAATAGCAGTGTCGAGATTGGCAAAGGCCGTAATCATTATGACCTTGGTTTCGGGATAAAGACCTTTCACCCTCCTGAGCACTTCCATGCCGTCTATCCCCTTCATTTTGAAGTCGGTAACCACTACGTCAAATCTCTCGGTCCTTAATCTATCCAGTGCGGGTTCAGCATTTACAAACGTCTCGACGCTGTAACCTTCTTTCTCAAGGGCCATCTTCGCCATATCACCTACAATCTTTTCATCATCAATAATCATGATCCTGTAGTCATCCATATTTCGCCTCCTATTTTTTGTATACGGGCAGATCTATTGTGAACGTAGTACCTGCATTCACCGTGCTTTCGACCTTGATGTTTCCTTTATGGTTTCTTATAATAGCGTAACTTATCGACATGCCGAGTCCCGTTCCTTCCACCCCTTTCGTACTGAAAAATGGGTCGAATATATATGGTAAAAATTCGTGCGGGATTCCCTTGCCGGTATCCGTAACCTCAATTGTAACAGAATCTTCAGCGCCCGCCTGTGTTTTTATGGACAGTTTTCCGCCGGGCGACATGGCTTGGACGGCATTAAGTATCAGGTTAACCAGCACCTGCTGCATCTGCGATTTATCGATAAAGACATGAGGGATCGAAGAATCAAGGGACAAGTTCAACTCGATATTGGAAATATCCAGGGTGTTCTGCATCAGTTTTACAGCTTTGCTTATAGTGCCGTTTATATCCGCCTCCTTTAGATTGGCCACCTTCGGTTTTGCAAAATCGAGAAGGTTTTTCACAATCTCTTCAATCCTTTTTGTCTCCTCTTCAACCCTGGCCATAAGCTCAATCCTCTGGTCCCTGCTCAGGGAATCATGCATCTCAACAAAGTTCTGGGCCACCATCGAGATATTGTTCAGAGGGTTCCTCAGTTCATGAGCCACGCCTGCGGTTAGAATACCCAGCGATGCAAGCTTCTTTGACTGGATTATTTCGTCTTCGCGGTTCTTGAGTTCATCAGACATCATATTCATGGCCCTGATTACGGAAGCGCATTCATCATTATCTGATTTAATAGTATCAAGTTTTTCGAAGGTCCCCTTTGATATGGACAAAGCCAGCCTCTCTATTTCCCTCATAGACTCCACTATTTTCTGGGAGATAAAATGCCCGCCGAAAACGGACAATAAAAGTATTACCAGGAAAGAAACAAAGAGAATCTCCTTCGATTTTAAAATTATAGCATTAACGTTTTTTCTTTCAAGCTCGGTAATGGTTTGAGAAAATTCCCTTAATTCCTTGCCTTTGGCCCTGAGTTCCATCTCCGATTCGGTATCGCTTACACCATGACTTCTGACCTCTTCCACAGCTTTAGCGTAACCTTTTAAATATGTTTTCAGCCGTCCGAGGTTTTCCTCGCCGATGGCACGGGTGATGTTGTCTTTAGCAGACTCGATGGATTCCAGGGTGTTTTTTACCTTGTTGTCGATCTCATCGAGGGCCGTCACGTCTTTATAAAGGAAAAAGTTTTTTTCTGAAATTCTCATTTCGAGGAAAGAGGCATTCAAGTCATCCGCGATTTCCACAAATTTGAGCTTCGTAAGGACAAGGTTCATATTATTTAATGAGAAAATGCCAATCAGGACTATAAAAGCAATATTAAAGATATAGGAAAGCGTAATCTTACGTTCTATTTTCACTCGATCTTACCACTCCGGAAGGTTGCATCTCGGGGTCTCGGCCTGTTCATTTCTTACAGGCCAGTACCACATGATGCCATCATAGATCATCAGTAATCCGACCAAGATAAGAAACATGTCAAAGGTTGTTGCCAGGCTGAATCCGAAATATTTTAAAAGACCGAATCCAAGGCTTGATAATGCAACGCCTGTACGAAAAAATGAAAGGCCCGTCCTTGCGCGTGCGGCAATTGTACGATAGCAGGAAGCCACTGTACGCTGTGCTGCAAGGACATTTCTTTCGCGCGCAAGATGGATGCGTTCCTTATATGATCGAAATGGGTAAAGAATAGTGGAGTAGCATTCAAGAAAATCGGCTAAACGGGCAAGCATCGTCTTCTTTTGAGGCGTAATTTTACATGTACCTTCAATGAAATGGTAATCTTCGAGGAATTGTAATGTTGCAGATGTGACCTCTACAAGCGTTTGAACTCCCGGAGGGTTTATCCTTGTCTCCCTTATCTTAAGGTATCCTAATAATCCCATGACGGAAAGAGAAATGCCCGCTGCAATCATTGCCCAGTAAAAATAAAAAATCTCACCATACTTATGTGTGTGCATAAGCGTATCGGAGAGAGCAGTCAGGCCCAGCCCCCATCGCAGAAAAGAAAGACTTGTTCTTGCCTTTGCAAGGTCTGTTCTATAACACGAAAGCCTTGTCCTCCACTGAGCCAATATGTTGCGCCAGAAGGCAAGGCCGGTCCGTTGAGTTCCTATGAGATACCCGGGTTTTTCATTAAGGAAGTCCTGGATAAACCACTGAATATCATCTCCGAGGGCCACCCGGAACTCGTACCCGCTCGCTTTGATGAAGGTTTTCACTTCATCCAAAATCGCGACATCCGCCGGATTGTTGACGGCTATGACGGCTGCATTGCCGTCTTTAATGACAGGAAACCACTTGCTCTCTGAAAGTATTTTTGCATCAAGACCATATAAAAGTTCCGGGGGCACAGGCAGCCTTTCATCGTATTCAATAAAGGCAAGGTTATAATATTCTGAAACTATCCTAAGTAAAGCGCAGCGGGAAATGCCCCGTTCCTCTATGAGTATTTTTTCAGGTTCAACGCCGCGTGCAAATGCGGCTTCCTCGGCTGCAAGAATGGCCTCCCATGTAATTCTTCCATGCTCTATCAAAGCAGAAAATCTCTCAACTCTCTTTTCTATAAAAACCTTATTATTCGTTATCATGATTGAAAATGGCCTTTCCCCAAAAGCGGACGGGCTTGCCGTAGTCGGGGATCGCAATCTCCATATCGCCGAAACAGTAAGGGAATTGCCGTCTTATTTTTTCCGCCGGTATGTGCCAGTACAATCCGTCAGCTATAAGCACCAGGCCGGTCAGTAATATGATGACCTCTACTATAGTCCAAACAATATTTCGCGTGCCGAAAGATACAAGAAGGCCGGTGCCTACTGCGCTGAAATTCATTCCGGTCCTGACAAAGCCCAGTCCTGTCCTCGATCGGGCCATAATAGTGCGGAGCCTCGCCATAACATTCCTTCTTTCCGCGAGCACTGTCCTTTCAAGGGCAAGCCCCGTTGTTCCCCAGATTCCCGGAGAATGGCTCGCCTTAACCGGCAAAGGGCCGGCGAGGGAATTTTCTCTGACGGGTCTTTTATGCACAGGCGGGAATACGAGATCCCAGATAGTCGTTTTCTCCCCTGCCGCTTTAACTGAATCAAAGCTTTCTTTGCCTGCACGCCTTCCAGGGAAATACCAGTACAAGCCCTCAAGCACCATGGTGCCGCCGATAACCATAAGGGCATAACCGAATACATCCCATGAGCCCCTGTGAAAATGCCTCAACAAAGCAATCCCCAGACCGATAAATCCGATTCCTGTACGGGTAATGGCAAGACCCGTGCGTGCCTTGGCCATTAAAGTCCTGTAAAATGAAAGAAGTGTCCTTTCCTCTGCAAAATCGGTCCTGTCGTTTGCAAGGAACCTCCTTCGCATCACCGGTGAGAGACCTCTCCAGTTGCCGCGCAATATATCCGCTCCGGGAACAGGGCCGGTTCGCCTAAAAAAGAATTTGCCTTCGGGATTCACGACTTCAAGCACCGAGGTTACGCCTGTTGGTACAGTGCTGACTTTAAAGAGCTTCTTTCTGCCGATCTTCCTTGCCGGGATATACCAGGTAAGACCGTCTATAGTCATTACAATTCCTGTTGCCAAAATCATCAAATCAATAATAGTCCAATATCCAAATCCAAAAATCTTGAAAAGCATGAGGGCTATTGTTATAAGAGAAAGCCCGGTGCGAAGAAAGGCAAGTCCCGTCCTGCCCTTTGACAACAATGTCCTGTAGCTGGCAAGCAGAGATCTCCTGTAAGCTAAAAACGTCCTTACCTTTGCAAGCTGTGTCCTTCCCGAAGAAGGCGGGAAATGAGGGTTAATATCCTGATTGTTCTCGATTATCCTGACGATATCGGAGGGCAGGGCAACCTGAAATTCTATCTTTTCGGCGGCCACGGTATCTTTTATATCTTCTATAACCGAAGGCGAAGCGGGGTCGTATGCGATCACCTCTGCTTTATTCTGTCCGGCCGAAAGGGGAAACCACAGGGCTTTTTTAAGCCTTTCGAGATCCAGCTTTTGTATAATATCCGGGGGCGCCTTAATCTTAATATTCTCATCGAACTCCGCAAACGGATATCCATAGTATTCGGTGAGGCAGAACAATATCTGATGCTTGGGTACGCCTTTGCCTATCAGTAATTCTTCGAGGCATTTACCGGAAGCAACCGATTCTTGCATGCTTTCATTTAATGCGTCTTCAGTTATAATTTTATTCTTGATCAGTCTCTCAAATTTCTTGTTTAACATAGTTTATCTATCGGGACAGAAACAAGTTTTTACAAAAACCCTTATATAATTTATGTTGTTTAATGTAACAGTGTCAACTTAAAGTTTAAGCGCTTGAAAAAATACCTGCGGTGTGCTGTAAACGACGCAGTCGGGCAGTACGACGGAAATTATCTTAGTGATAAGTGCCGCATCTCTGCAAGTTATTCTGCTGCTATTCCTATTGACCTGCGCAGCCGCTATAATTCCTACTAGTGGTTGATACAAAGCTCTCCATGGGACGTTTTTGAGGAGGGGAACGCAAACTTGATCATGGACTGGCATCAAAAAGACATAGAAGATATTCTTGAGGAACTCCGTTCTTCAAGAAATGGTCTTTCCGCTGCCGAGGCCGGAGAAAGGCTCCGGACACACGGCGCGAATGTACTCGAAGAAAAAAAGAAAACGACCCCCTTCGTGATGTTTCTCGGGCAGTTCAGGGACTTCATGATCCTTGTCCTTATCGCAGCCGCCATCATATCAGGTGTTCTCGGTGAGAAGTCCGACACTGCGGCCATTATAGCGATAGTAATACTTAACGCGGTCATCGGGTTCATTCAGGAATACAGGGCGGGAAAGGCCATGGCGGTTTTAAAGAGGATGGCAGCTCTTACGGCAACTGTCATAAGAGACGGGAACCCCGAAAACATAATTGCATACGAGGTCGTTCCCGGAGATATAGTTTCACTTGAGACGGGCAAGGTTGTACCCGCAGATATGAGATTATTCGAGGCGGCCGGCCTGAAGATCGAAGAGGCGGCTCTCACAGGAGAATCCATACCCGTAGAAAAAAATACAGACTTGCTTCAGGATGAAATGCTGCCGATAGGCGATAGAAAGAATATGGCGTACAAGAGCACCGTGGTATCCAGCGGCAGAGGCAAAGGCATTGTTACCGCCACGGGGATGAAAACGGAGCTGGGAAAGATCGCATCAATGCTTCAAGGGGAAGAAAAGGTAAAGACCCCGCTTCAAAAAAGACTCGAAGATTTCGGTAAGAAACTTTCTGCAGGGATAATCGTCATATGTGCTGTAATCCTTGGCGCCGGCCTTATAAGAGGAGAGCAGCCCTTGCTCATGCTGCTCACAGCCATCTCCCTTGCTGTTGCCGCTATACCAGAGGCCCTTCCTGCGGTTGTGACGATTTCGCTTGCCATCAGTGCAAGAAAGATGGTGAAACAGAACGTTCTGATAAGAAAGCTTCCTGCAGTGGAAACTCTCGGCTCTGTGACGTTTATCTGCTCCGACAAAACAGGCACGATGACGCTGAACCGGATGACTGTTGAGGAGGTCTACGTCCATGACGAAATAGAGGGTGAAAAATGGGTGAATAGGGTGGCTGCTAAATTCATTAATTCCCCCATTCAATTTCTTATGTCGGCTCTTGCTTTGAATAATGACGCGGCAGTCGACAAAGACGGCAAAGTTCTTGGGGACCCTACGGAGATAGCTTTGTATAACGCTGCCGCCGGGAAAGGTTTCGCTAAAAAAGAACTCGAAGATTATTCCCCTCGCGTTGCAGAGATTCCATTCGATTCTGAAAGGAAGTGCATGACGACGATACACAGGCCCCCCCCTGAGCTCCCCCCCTTGCCAAAGGGGGGATGGGGGGATGATTTGTTGCCCAATTTCGTCTCTTTCACAAAAGGAGCGATCGAGGTCATCCTGGAAAGATCTGTCGATATTCTGACAACGTACGGTCCGAAGAAAATTAACAAGGAAGAGATCAAGATTGTGAACGATAGAATGGCCGCCGACGGACTCAGAGTTATCGCCATAGGATTCAGAAGATGGGATCACCTTCCGGATGAAATTACTTCCGGCTCGGTGGAAAAGGGACTTACTTTCCTGGGTTTTGTCGGCCTTGCGGACCCGCCGCGTGAAGAGGTCAAGGAGGCTGTGGAAATCTGCAAGTCCGCAGGCATAAAGCCTGTCATGATAACAGGCGACCATCCGGTCACGGCAAAAACAGTAGCAAAAAGGATCGGCATTCTTTACGGAGAGTCGGGAGAAGTCATTACAGGGAAAGAGCTTTCCGAACTTCCGATGGCGGAGTTTGAAAAAAAGGTGGAATATGTAAGGGTCTACGCCAGAGTCGCACCGGAGCAAAAGTTAAAGATAATCAAGGCGCTTCAGGACAGAGGCCAGTTCGTTGCTATGACGGGAGACGGTGTGAATGACGCACCCGCTTTAAAAAAGGCGGACATTGGTATTGCCATGGGAATAACTGGCGCCGATGTTGCAAAAGAGACATCCGATATGATCCTCATCGATGACAATTTTGCGACAATCGTGAAGGCGGTCAGAGAGGGCAGGAAGATATACGACAATCTGAGAAAAATAATAAAATATCTCCTCTCATCGAATTCCGGGGAAGTGTGGACGCTGTTCCTTGCGCCTTTTTTCGGCATGCCGATTCCCCTCCTGCCGATCCATATTCTATGGATAAACCTGATGACCGATGGGCTTCCCGCTCTTGCACTTTCCGTTGAACCTGAAGAAAGAGATGTGATGGTCAGGCCGCCGAGGCATCCGAAAGAGGGCGTATTGGCCGACGGCCTGGGATTCTATTGTTTATGGGTCGGCCTGCTCATGGCCGGAATTACTATTTTCACACAGGCGTTGTCGATCCGGGTCTTCAACGGCCACTGGCAGACAATGGTGTTCACTGTTCTTTGTCTGTCGCAATTCGGAAATGCCTTTGCGGTGAGGTCGGAAGGGGAGTCGTTGTTCAAGATCGGACTATTATCCAACAAACCCCTTTTAGGTGCGGTAACAATAAGTTTGGCTTTTCAGATGGCTGCGGTATATGTACCCTTTTTAAACCCGGTGTTCAAAACGAAGCCCCTGTCCTTATGCGAACTATTCATTGCATTGGGGTTATCTTCAATTGTTTTTTTTGCTGTCGAGGCTGAGAAGTGGTTCAGGAGGAGAAGAGGGGGTAACTATCTATCATAATAGATTAACAGGGGACAGTATGTGGTATATTTAGAATATGGTGCATCCGATTCTTGTTGTTGAAGATGACAGAAAGATTTCCAGGTTAGTCAAGGTTTATCTTGAGGGCGAGGGGTTTAAGGTGATTGCTGCCGAGAAAGGCAGGGACGCACTGGATTCGGCCTCGAAAGAACCTTTGTCTCTCGTTATACTGGACCTGATGCTGCCGGATATGACGGGAGAAGAGGTATGCCAGGAACTCAGGGAGATCGGAGATTTCCCGATAATTATGTTGACGGCGAAATCCGCAGAAGAAGAAAGGGTGGCCGGTTTTGCGTTGGGCGCCGATGATTATATTGTCAAACCGTTCAGCCCGAGAGAGCTGGTCGCGCGGGTGAAGGCCGTGATGAAAAGGTCTCAGAAGAAAGATGTGACTGCCAGCTTCATGAGCTTCAATAAAGGGCTTTTGGCGGTGGATTCCCGAAGCCTCGAGGTCAAAAAGAAAGGACTGACGCTGACGCTGACGCCGACCGAATTCAAGATACTCTCGGTGCTGGCAGGTTCACCCGGAAGGGTATTCACGAGGGGCGAGCTTGTCGAGAGTGCGCTGGGCTATCAGTTTGAAGGATATGAAAGAAGCATTGATGCCCATATAAAGAACATAAGGCAGAAGATAGAAGATGATCCGAGGAGTCCCTTATTTATTCATACGGTTTACGGAGTGGGTTATAAATTTACCGGAATGATAGATGATCAAAAGTCTCTGGGTTAAGTTTCTCTTACTTCTCTTTTCCGTTTCCCTGATTTCCCTGTCTGCGGCCCTGTCCCTGCGCGAGCTGATAATAAAGGATTTCGAGGAATACCTTGACGGCGAAACAGAGGACACAATTTATCGGGTGAATGCTGCCATAGAGGGTACCTACGAAAAATACTCGGGATGGAACCGGGGCGCTCTTAAGGAGGCCGCAGTATGGGCGCTTCTTCTCGGATATAAGGTGAAAATACTCGATATGAACAATCATGAACTCATGAATTCCAGGGAGGCGGTTGGGTCTCTGTCTCCCCTTATGAAAAGGAGAATTGTCGCCCTGTCAGGGTTTTCAGGCGATAACCCGCAATCCGGCGGCGGGGAATTCAGCAGCTATCCGCTTTTTCTGGGGGGCAGTAACATAGGAACTCTCTATATAAAGCCGGTCGTACCGAGAAAAGGTCCGGGCAAGGAGGCTATTTTTATGATGAGATCGAATAAATTCCTTCTCTTGTCTCTCTTTTTCCTGGGCGGACTATCCCTCGTCATGAGTCTCATCTTTTCAAAAAAAATGACGGACCCTATAAAGAAGCTCACAGATGCCGCCCGAAATATCAGTGAAGGAAATATTAAAAGCAGGGTCTCTGTTTCGGGCAATGACGAAATAAGCACTCTCGCGAGAACTTTTAATACCATGGCGAACAATTTGGAGATCCATGAGTCCCTGAGAAGGAAACTGACTGCCAACATAGCGCACGAACTCAGGACGCCCCTTACCGTAATCCAGGGAGAACTTGAAGGTATGATCGACGGTCTTATAGAAACGGATAAGGAACGTCTTTTGTCCCTGCATGAAGAGGCTGCCCGGCTTAAGAAAATTATCGAGGGGATAGAGGACCTTTCAAAGGCGGAAGCGTGTGTCCTCGAGCTCAAGAGACAATCTTTTGATCTCAGGCCCTTCCTGACAAATATCAGAGTGAGATTTGAAAGCTTGTTTAACGATAAAGGCATTGCATTGAATCTTGAATGCGGCGACAGTTCTGTGCTCTATGCAGACCCGGACAAAATCAGCCAGATCGTGATCAACCTCCTGGTCAATGCGCTCAAGGCCTCGGAAAAAGGAGGCAGTGTCGGGATAAAGGCCGGAATCAGAGGAAGTGAAGGTTATATCGAGGTCATGGATACGGGCTCGGGCATAAGGAAAGAGGATATGCCTTTTATATTCGAGAGGTTTTATAAGACATCCAAGGGAGGTCTCGGCCTCGGTCTCGCTATTGCGAAAGAGCTTGCCGAAGCCCACGGCGGCAGGATAGAAGTGCAGAGCGAATACGGAAAGGGCTCGGTATTTGTCCTGTATATACCAATACCTGATTTCACAACTTCTTCATAATTCCTTCGAAACCTCTTCACAATCCTTTGATATGTTATGTACATTGGGAAAGGAGGTAAATTTGATGAGAAAGGTGGTGGTAATAGGGCTAATCTTGGAAGCATGCCTAACTTTAGTTGCTGCGGCACTTCAGAAAGAGATTATCGGTATCAGAGCACAGATTTTTCAAAAAGCCGATGAAGCAGGAGTAAATGAGTGAAGGACGGCGGTGTAAATTGCGGCAGAGTGTTAGGCAAAAAAGATATAATGGGAAGATGTCCGGTGAATCTGTAAGAATAAAGGGGGTCTATAGGCCCCCTTCAAAATGAATCAGGCAATAATGAATGGAATAATTTTATTCTTCTTATCTTTTGCAAGTGTTTTTTCTGTTACAGACTTTTCGTACGCCCAGCAGACTACTCAGGAAAAGGTGGAGTGTCAGCCTACTTATGGAGATTACGGGCAAGGCGAGAAGTGGGGATGGTACGGAGCGAAGAGAATCGTGAGGACATCTGCCGAAGCCCAGGAAATCCTTGAGAAAATCTTTGTGCATCACAATTGGGGTGTAAGGGTTGTCAGGATAACCGAGAGACCTCATTTCTTTGTGGCTGAAATTGTAAATAACAAGGGTGCTCTTATAGATTTAATTCTGATCGATAGAAGAACAGGAAGAATCAGGTCCATGTTTTAGTATTATTTCTTTGGTATTGACATAATCCCCGTTTGATATTCAGCCCCGCGAAATATATTCATCTGAATTCCGGCAGCAAGCTCACCAGTCTCCATCTTTCTGTTCCCTTCTCGCCCAGATATGCCCACTTCTGCGTGTCGCGCAAGGTTCTTACGGCCAGGGAAAAAACTCTGTAATAATCAATCTCTACCTCCACGGTCGCCTCACGCTTTTCCGCATCATATGTCTTATTGACAATGCGGTAGTCGACTATCCTCACATCCTTTGCCGCCGCCGCCCTCGCTTCAGACTCTTCCCGGATTGAATCTTCGGTATAAAAACTCGCATTGCTCCATTCAAACCAGCGCAATGCCTCATTATATGCTTCAAGAGTCTTGTCAAACTGTCCGCGAATCAGGTAGGAGCTGCATCCTGCGAGGAGAATCACTATAATTAACGGCGGCAAAAAGTTTTTCATCATACCTCCACGACTAATTTTGTCTTCCCTTAGATGATAGCAGAAAAGAGATATCATACGCTCATACGCTTGACAGTAACACAGTCCTTGATATCCTTTAATAGAATGAGTTATCGGCTTCAAAAAGGGCCTGTCATTTTTGCGGCCGCAGTGCTTACGGCTGCGGTCTCTTTATTTATATTCGCTGCGGGTCCGGCATGGGGAGGTCCGCCCTTTGTCACCGATGATCCCGAACCCGTTGAGTTCAGGCACTGGGAAGTGTACTTGGCTTCACAGTGGGCACATGAAAGGGAAGCGGGGACATCAGGCACTCTGCCGCATGTCGAGGTCAACTATGGTATAATCCGGGATGTACAGCTTCACTTGATCCTTCCAATGGCTTATTCGGCGCCGCATATCGGCTCAACCCAATACGGCTTGGGCGATATGGAATTAGGTATCAAGTATCGCTTTATCCATGAAGATGACAAAGGCTGGATTCCGCAGGTAGGAGCTTTCCCGCTTATTGAACTGCCTGCAGGTGACAGCTCCCGCGGACTGGGAGAAGGGCGCATAAATATATTTTTCCCGGTATGGATACAAAAAAGTTGGGGGCCCTGGACAACTTACGGGGGCGGTGGATACTGGCATCATCCGGGTGAAGGCAATAAAAACTACTGGTTTGCGGGATGGCTCCTCCAGCGTGATCTTTCAAAAGTCATTACCCTCGGCTCCGAGATTTTTAACACTTCGCCGAAGGCCAAGGGCGAAAGTGATGAAACCGGATTTAACGCGGGAGGGATTATCAATCTCAGCGACGCGCACCATATCCTTTTTTCGGCAGGCCGCGACCTCAAAGGTCAAAATACATTTTCAGCATACCTTGCATTTCAATGGACTTTCGGACCCAAAAGAGAAAAATAATAACTACCCGAAATAAATCGGAATTGCGGGATTTTAAGTTTGCATTTATTAACCGAAAAATGCGGTTGATCTCAGATTGAGGGAGGCATAGCGACATAAAAATCCCGAAAGCCTTCGGGACAGAATTTGGGTTTTCTACGGCATATATTTCTTCTGAATAAAAATATCCGGGCGGACTTGATATCTGACCGCCCACAAAGGAACTGCTGTCAAGTTTTTTCTGCCACTATGCCTCCCTATATATTTAGGGAATTGCATTTTTTGGATTAAATCTCTCTTCTTCCTTCGAGAGCTTTGCTGAGGGTCACCTCGTCGGCAAACTCGATATCTCCTCCTATCGGAAGGCCGTAGGCAATCCGGGTGACTCTTACGTTAAAAGGCTTCAGCATCTCTCGTATGTACTGTGCGGTCATCTCGCCTTTGGTATTGGGATTTGTCGCGATGATAATCTCCTGGATTGAATCTTTTCTGACCCTCTCGACGAGTTCGTTTATC
This sequence comes from Thermodesulfovibrionales bacterium, assembly GCA_963716185.1. Taxonomy (GTDB): domain Bacteria; phylum Nitrospirota; class Thermodesulfovibrionia; order Thermodesulfovibrionales; family SM23-35; genus CAVZMO01. The sequence continues at coordinate 55,114 of OY970295.1, read as the reverse complement.
TTGAGCCTGTCGGGGGTAAGGCCGTCTATCGGGGAGAGGGCGCCGAGGAGGACATGGTAGAGACCGTCAAAGCTCCTGGACCGCTCGATCACAAGTATATTACTCGGCTCTTCTACAACACAGAGTTTGCTTTTGTCCCGCGAAGCACTGCTGCAAATGCTGCAAATCTCGTTTTCTGTAATATTAAAGCACTCCCTGCAGAACCGCGCCTTGTCTTTTACCTCATCTATCGCCCTCGAAATGCCCTTTGCGTCTTCCCCCGGCATGGCAAGTATAAAAAAAGCGAGCCTCTGCGCGGTCTTTCTGCCTATACCGGGCAGTTTTGTGAGTTCGGTTATGAGGTTCTCTATGATACCCTGTTCCATAGTTAAAATTAATGTTTGATTTATTAAGTATAAAGGAATATCGAAAATCATAACAAGAAGATTTTGGCAGGCGAGGTGAATGGCTTGCAGCGCCAATTTTCTTGACAACCCCGGCCCTGTCTGGTAGCCTTTTTTCATGGATCATCTTGATGCGGAAGTGTGCAGGCTTTGCGGTGACCTTGCCAAAGCCCCTGACCTGACTTCGACCCTGAAAGTCCTCGCTCAAAGCGTGACAAAGATAATGGGCGTCAAGGGCTGTACGATCAGGCTTCTTGATGAAAAAAATCAGACCCTTGAAATTGCAGCGGCTTTCGGTTTGAGCGCCAAATATCTGAAAAAGGGTCCTATTACTGTTAAGGAACACCCGGTCGATCAGAAGGTCCTCAAGGGAAGGGTGATCAGCACAAAAGATATAACAAAGGAACCTCACGTCCTTTATCTTGAGCAGGCTAAAAAAGAAGGTATTAAATCTGTTCTGAGTGTTCCCCTTATGGAGGAAGAAAGAGCGATAGGTGTAATCAGGGTTTATACTTCTGAGCCGCACATTTTTACGAAGGAAGAGACGGAGAAACTAAAGGCCCTTGCATCACTTGGAGGCATACTTGCCGGCAGGGCCAGGATATGGGATGAGATGAACGCCCTTACGAGGATATCCAGGTCTATTAATTCTTCTCTTTCTACCGTCGAGATACTCCAGATGGTTGTGGAAAATGCGGCCAGGGTCCTGGGCATGAAGGGCGCATCCCTGAGGCTGCTCGATGAAGAAAGGAAGACGCTGAGAGTTAAAGCCGCTTACGGTTTAAGCAAGGCTTATTTGGAAAAGGGCCCTGTCGAAGTAGAGAAAAGCATTATAGACAGGGAATGCCTGGGATGCAAGGTCATCAACGTGAAAGACATCCGGAAAGATAAGAGGCTCCAGTACCCCGGTGAACTGATAAAAGAAGGCGTCAGGGCTTTACTCTCTTTGCCGCTGATAGTGAGGGGTTCCGCGATAGGGGTCCTCAGGGTGTATACTGCGGTACCTTATGCCTTTAACGAATCCGATGTGGATTTCCTGTCGGCACTTGCATGTCAGGGCGCTATAGCCATAGAAAACGCACGCCTTTTTGAGCATATTAAGAACGAGTATAAAGATCTGGCAAGAGATGTCTGGAAATGGTACGACTGGGGAGAGCGCTTCCCGACATTATGAAAAAACCTAAGCTCGGGTTCTTTAAATATTCCTGCTGTGCCGGATGCGAGTTTCAATTCATGTATTTCCAGAAACATATTCCCGAAACACTGGCAGGTTTTGATTTTGTTTATGCAAGGATGCTCAAAAGGGGCGGCAATCCTCACGGACCTTTTGATCTGGCCCTTGTTGAAGGCACTGTAACGGAATCCTGGCAGGTGGATGAACTTAAAAAGATAAGAGAACGGAGCAAACAACTTTTTGCCATTGGCGCCTGTGCCATAAATGGAGGCATACCGGCCATAAAATCGACTATGCCCGAGCTCGAAGCGGAAAAAAAGGTATATAAAGACCTCTCCACAATTCATTCCATAAGGCCCCATTCCCTGGATGCATACGTGGAAATAGATGGTCATATAAGAGGATGTCCGCCGGGAGAGAGGGACCTGTATGAGGCGCTGTCATCAGTTCTTATGGGGAAAGAACCCGTCTTTCTTGAACACAGTGTCTGCGTTGAATGTAAACTGAAGGGCAATGTCTGCGTATTGGTGGCTTATAATCTGCCTTGCATGGGGCCCGTGACTAATGCGGGATGCGGAGCGCTCTGCCCTTCTATGAACAGGGCATGCTATTCATGTTTCGGGCCTATGAAACACGCCAACGGACCGGCGCTTGCAAAGAAATTTAAGACACTCGGGTTTTCAAGAGACGACATTGTGAGAAAGTTTACGGAGTTTGGAGCGGACACGATCGAATTCAGAAGGGCGATAGAGGCATATGAAGATTAATGTGGAGTATGTGGCGCGCGTCGAAGGAGAAGGGTCTGTCAGGTTTGATATAAAAGATGGAAAATTAAAGACACTCAAATTGAATATATGGGAGCCTCCACGTTTCTTCGAGGGGTTCCTCACGGGAAGGAAATATGATGAAGTCCCGGATATCGTTTCGAGGATATGCGGTATCTGCCCCGTCTCTCATATGACGACGGCAATCAATGCAGTCGAGAAAGCGATAGGCTTTCGACCTTCTCCGGAGATTAAAAAGATCCGGGACATCATGACCCTCAGCCAGATAGCCGCGAGCCATCTCGTTCACATATATGCACTGGTCCTGCCGGATTATCACGGGCTTGATATGCTCTCCGGACTTGATAATGAATTAAAGCGGCTTTTAAGGCTGAAAGAGGCCATAAATAATGTTACGTCCACCTTCGGAGGCAGGGCTCTCCACCCGGTATCAATGGTAATAGGAGGATTTACAAAAGTCCCGTCCGGGAATGAGATCGGGGAAATGATAAAACAATTGGAAGGTGTGGTAAACGATGCACTGGATACGGTGAAAATGGTGTCGGAACTTAAGTACCCGGTTCTGGAAAGCAATGCAGAATACGTTGCTCTTGTCAGCGGGGGAGAATATGCAATAAATGATGGGACGATCACGTCAGGCTCCGGCATTAAGGCGGAAATAAACGATTATTATTCTTACTTTCAGGAATGTGAAGTCCCCTATTCAAATGCGAAAAGAACTATATTGAAGGGCAGGGCGCCGATTATGGTGGGCGCACTTTCAAGGCTTAATATAAAATTTGATATGCTTCATCCCGAAGCCAGGAAAGCCGCAGGTGTAATCGGTTTTAAGACGTTGGGGAAAAATCCGTTCTTTAATGTCGTTGCACAGGCCGTGGAAGTGGTGCACTGCGTATGGAAATGCATCGAACTCCTTGATACTCTTTCTCCTCAGGATTCCCTGATGCCGGTAAGGCCCGGAGAGGGTGCGGGCGCTGCGATGACTGAAGCCCCGAGGGGTCTTCTGTATCATGAATACAAAGTCAGCAGACTGGGAATTATAAAGAGCGCGAATATAGTTACGCCGACAGCGTATAATTTTCTCGGCCTCGAAGAAGACCTTAAAAAACTCGTAACTGAAAATATGGATAAGCCTGAGGAAGAACTGACCCTTTTGTGTGAGATGCTCGTCAGGGCTTATGATCCCTGCTTCTCCTGCTCCGTGCACTGAAAGGACCGCCGACTGGGTCAAATAGACCTCTGTCCGGATCCCGTGCCCGAAAAGTCTGACGCGAAAATAAAAACTAAGGATTGCGAATCATCCGAAAAGTTAACCCGAAAAATACGGTTGGTCTTAGATTGAGGCGAGCATAGTGACATAAAAATCCCGAAAGCCTTCGGAACAGAATTTACCTCGGAGGGCGATAGCCCGAGAATGAGCTCAAATACTGCATCCGCCGTGTCCACCGTTAATCTATGAATATAAAGGTTAATGACTTGCGGTTTTTGGGTTAATCTTCTGTGCTGTCTGCTGAACCTGTGCGGGTTTTATAATAATCTTTTATTTTCAATATGTTGTAAATTTGTACTTGCATTTTTCCTCAAAATTGGTTTTCATTAAAAGGGAAGACCGCAAAAAGAAAGGCTGAAGAATTTCTTCTTCAGCCTAAAAAATGTGTGTGCATGTGTTAAAGGAAACTTATTTCTTCTTTGCGGTCTTCTTTGCTGCCTTCTTCGCAGGAGCTTTTTTTGCTGGCATTGTCTGTTCACCTCCTTTCACTTTACAGCACTGAAAATAATCCTCTAAAAAAACAACTTATATTATTCATATACGATTGATTTCATTTTGTCAATAAAAAAATCACTTTTTAGAACGATTGATGCATTTTTGTGAACGATGAACCCGGTTCGGGTTTATATGAAGTGATCAAAATCCGGTGCTGATAATTCCGGTTCATCATAGTCACTGTCCGCTCAACTTAATTTATCGGGTTGCATCACGAATGTTTATCGACAGGAAAATGAGAATATCGCCGACTGCGGAAGAACAACTTATTTTTAAAAGTGGTCAATGAAGTTGTCTTGCACTGAATAGGAATGTGCATCGGCGGGGAGACTATCTGCGTCAGCTGGGTAACATACCGATTCAGACAATATTCCCATGAATAAGACAAATTGCCTGAAGCGATTCCATTTTATAATTTAAAAATGCCCGATAAATCACGCAGTTATACCCTGGTATTTCTTTTGCTTATTAATTGCATTGATATTTTCCGGCACAGGTCACTCACCAGGGATGCCGGAGGATTGCTCTGTTAGCGTCAATGGGACAGACAAATTTAGAATGCGTGTGAAAGGAGAAAAGCGCCATGAAAAAAGTTTTGGGAGGAGCGATTCTGGGAATAGGAGTTTGTTTATTTGTTATGAAAGGTTTTGCGGCTGAACCCGCGGAGGAAGAGCCGGGCAAGGCCGAGTTTAATGAACATTGTGTTGTCTGCCATCCCGGCGGAGGCAATGTATTCAGCCCGCAAAAGACACTACACAAAAAAGATATGGAGGCTAACAACGTCAAAACATCTGAAGACATCATAAAGATCATGAGAAATCCGGGTCCGGGCATGACAAAATTTGATGAGAGCACCATTTCGGATAAAGCGGCAAAGGAAATAGCAGAATATATAATGAAGACCTTTAAATAGGCAGATGCCTTGTCCATAAACAGCATCCGTCAAAATTTCAAAATCGGGCCGGCATCAGGCCTGTCCTTAACTTTCGAACAGGATGAGTGCTAATGTCGACTGAAGAACCAAAGGAGAACGAAACGCGGTAACAGACTCGTTCATCTCTGCTCCAGGGTATCTCTGAGGCCTCCCAATCGGTCTCCTTCGGGGTAATGGCCGAACGCCAGCAGGCCCTTGCAGGTGTGATCCTTCGGGACCCTGCGGTTTCAAGTCTCTCTTCATTCATCGGCATCGATGGTACCAACACCACGCTCAACAGCGGCCGGATCCTGATCAACCTGAAGCCGCTGAAAGAGCGAAAAGTGAGCGCGGGCGATGTAATCCGGCGTCTTCAGCCGGAACTGGCAAAGGTCGGGGGGATCACACTCTTTATGCAACCCGCACAGGACCTTATGGTCGATGCCCGGGTCAGCCGCACCCAGTATCAATATACCCTTGAGGACCCCAACACCGACGAGTTGAATATCTGGCCCCCCGGGTAATCGACAAGCTGCGTGTACAACCCGAGCTGCGCGATGTGAGCAGCGATCAACAGAACAATGGGTTCAGGGTCTCCCTCAAGATCGACCGCAGCACTGCTTCGCGGCTCGGTATCACGCCGCAGCTTATCGACGATACCCTGTACGACGCCTTTGGCCAGAGGCAGGTGTCGACTATCTTCACCGAGCTTAACCAGTATCGTGCCGTCCTGGCCGTTAAGCCTGATTTTCAGCGCGGCCCCGGGGCTCTGCAATCTATTTATCTTCGCAGCATTGACGGCGGACAAGTTCCGTTGAGTACGATCACTCAGGCAGAGGAAATTACAGGACCTCTGGTTATCAACCGTCAGGGACAATTTCCGGCGGTCACAACCTCGTTCAATATGGCCCCTGATGTATCGCTGGGAGAAGCGGTAAATGCGATCGAAGCGGCGACGAGGCGGATGGGTCTTCCGGCAAGTATCGCCGGTAGCTTCCAGGGCACGGCCCAGGCGTTCAAGGCCTCGCTGGTGAACGAACCGCTCCTGATCCTTGCTGCGCTCATAACGGTCTACATAGTTTTAGGGGTATTGTACGAGAGCTATATCCACCCGGTCACCATTCTCTCTACGCTGCCTTCAGCAGGGGTGGGCGCGGTCCTCGCTCTCATGCTTTTCCGCACGGAGTTGAGCATCATAGTTGTAATTGGCATTATTCTCTTGATAGGTATTGTGAAAAAGAACGGGATACTAATGATAGACTTTGCCCTTGAGGCAGAACGGAAAGAGGGTAAAAGCCCGGTCGATGCCATTTACCAGGCGTGTCTTCTAAGGTTCCGGCCGATCATGATGACAACGATGGCTGCGCTGTTTGGGGCGTTGCCACTGGCGGTTGGGAGAGGGGTGGGGTCTGAGCTTCGCCAGCCCCTCGGTCTTGCAATAGTCGGCGGGCTGATCATCAGTCAAATGCTCACGCTCTATACCACGCCGGTGGTCTACCTTTACCTCGACCGCTTCAGACTCTGGATCGAAAAAAAGCGGGGGAAGCGCGGTACATCAAAGGTGAACAATGCTACACTTTAAAACAACATATTGGATGTTGAGGATGTCAAATAATATCAGGCTAATTACAGTCATAGCGTCCCTGGTGATATTTAGCGCATGCACCGTAGGTCCGAATTACGTGCGGCCTTCAGCAGAGGTACCGGCGTCGTACAAAGAGACAGCAGGATGGAAGGAGGCGCAGCCGAAGGATGAGACTATCAGGGGGACGTGGTGGGAAGTATTCAATGACCCGCAGTTAAACGCGCTCGAAGAACAGGTAGACATCTCAAATCAGAACGTGGCTGTTGCCGAAGCTCAATTCCGTCAGGCGCGCGCACTTGTCTATGCTGCCCGGGCGGGGTACTTCCCGACAATTACGACATGCGCCTCTTTCACTCGGTCCCGGAGACCTGTAAGCGCCGGCAGCAGCACTATCGCCGGCAACACAGGCGGGGTCGGTGCCACGGGCGGTAGTCGCGGTTCGACAGTCACCTTTTCGGACTACTCACTGCCTGTCGACTTTTCCTGGGAGCTGGACGTCTGGGGCCGTGTTCGCCGTACTGTTGAGGTGTTGAGGCGGGAGAGGCAAGCGCCCAGGCAAGTGCCGCTGACCTGGAGGCGGTCCGTCTGAGCGCCAAGGCAGAAGTGGCACAGGACTACTTTCAGTTGCGCGCACTCGATGCCCAGAAGCAGCTTCTCGATGAAACGGTCATTGCTTTCAATAAATCTCTTGAACTGACCCGGAACCGCTATGCAAGCGGCGTGGCGTCAAAAGCGGATGTGCTCCAGGCGGAAACCCAGCTCAAGACCACTCAGGCCCAGGCGATAGATGTCGGTGTACAGCGTGCCCAGCTGGAGCACGCGATTGCTGCCCTCGTCGGAAAAGCCGCATCGGTCTTTTCCATTCCGGTTGTGCAGCGCACCATGCTTCCGCCTGCGGTACCAATCGGGGTTCCTTCGGAACTCCTTGAATGCCGTCCCGATATCGCTTCTGCCGAAAGGCATATGGCTGCGGCAAATGCACAGATAGGCGTCGCCGAGTCAGCCTTTTATCCAACGGTTACGCTTAGCGCATCAGGCGGCTTTGAAAGTTCGAATCTGCCGAAGTGGCTGAGCTGGCCAAACCATTTTTGGTCGATCGGGTCTGCAATAGCAGAAACCGTGTTTGAAGGCGGCTTGAGGAAAGCGCAGACAGCCCAGGCCCGTGCAGCCTATGACGCTAATGTGGCGTCCTATCGGCAGACCGTTCTCACGGCATTCCAGGAAGTGGAGGACAATCTCGCCGCTCTCCGCATCCTGGAAGAAGAGGCACGGGCGCAGGATGACGCGGTGAAGGCCGCTCAACAAACAGTGACGGTCACCATGAACCAATACAAGGCCGGGACTGTAAGCTATCTGAACGTGATAGTCTCCCAGACTACCGCGCTGAATAATGAGAGGACCGCAGTCGATATCCTCAGCCGCAGGATGACCGCCGCCGTGCTCCTTATCAAGGCCCTCGGCGGCGGCTGGAACGCCAGTCAGATATTGACTCATTAGAGTCTGTCCGTAAATTGTTTGTTACGGTTTGGAAATCTTGTCATTCCCGCAAGCGAAGCGTGTCGGGAATCCTTCCGAGAAAAGGCGAAGAAAGATTCCGGACAAGCCGGAATGACATATAAACCCTAACGTTGCATTAAATTTAGGTCAAGCAGCACGCTTGAGACGTTCAAGATAATGCAAAACCCCCTTTTTGACTGTTTGATTGCCGCTCATTGTGAGCGTCAGTGTGCCTCCAGAGTTAGTAAGGCGCCCAGCTCTCTGCAACAGCGTCTTTCTGAGGGTATTGGCTTCCGTAAATTCCCATAGCGCGGTTCGTTTCTCGGTGGTTCCCCTGTTTCTTTCATGCACCATCATATGGAGTTCCCGAAACAGATTGTGCGCGAGGATTGCCGACATCATATAAAGGTGATTGCCGCAAAGCCGTCTGACAGCGACATAATCCAGATTGCACTGGGATTTCAATTCGCTGAAAGTATTTTCCTGAGACCCACGTCCATTATGAAAATACAAGACCTTCTTCATAGTAGTCTTCTTATTTGTGACGATTACCTTGAACTCATATCCGTGCTCATGGGGAATGAATAGATCGAGTTGGACAAGCTCTTTAGACTGCTTTTTGACCTTGTGCCTGATAAAGAGAAACCGGAAGCGGTTGTCCCACTTCTTGGGTTTCCACTGAGTATCGAAATACGAAAACTCCCGATTGAAATAGCGCCAGCGTCTCCGCCCCTGAATCATACCCTTAAGCTCGGCAAACCTCTCGAACGGCACCGATATCGTAAACTCGATACCCTCAGCATCAAGTGCTTTGACAATCTCGTCGCTGAAGAAGGCACTGTCCATGCGTACCTCGATGATAATGCCGGGGCAGGCGGCGCGAATAATGCGCACGCACTTCTGCATGAATTGCAAGGCACCATTGGAGTCATGGACATTGCCCGAGCGGGGAAGCACATCGAAGACCTGGCCTGTCTGAGCTATCGTGCAGAACAAAGGATAATAACTCCTTTGTCCTTTCTTTTGTTTGTTAAAGCCCACCGCTGTACCTTCCGCCATTCGTCCCGTGCTCAAAACAGAGCCGTCAAAATCAAGTGTGACCCGTGCCACACCAAGGGCATTAAGTCTTGCAAGAAGCATCTCCCGGCACGCCTGCCGAATTTTAATTATGCTTTTGTCATCAACGTTGGCCAAGGCCCTGCTGATTGTCGAAACATCCGGAATCCTTTTGAGACCCAAAAGACGAAGTATCATTAGGTCATCACGATAGTAATCCATGTCCCGGAGGCGCCGGTATCCAAGCATCAAATGTACAATCAATACCAGAGCAATAATATGATTGCCATATATCGGGCTTATCGGCAGATGATCAAAACATGCACGGAGCCGGGCTTTCAGATTAAGATTAGAAAACAACTTCTGAATTATCACAGTTCCGGCAAAAGACGTAAGCCGTTGGTCCTCGAAACGAAGTTCAGGAATTTTGTGGACACGGGAGAGAATTTGTGCTTTACTATATTTCACTTTCAGTGGCCTCCTGTTTGGTTGATTTTAAAATTCGCAATTTCAATTTTAACCAATAAGGAGGCCGTTTTACGAGAAGTTTTTCATAGTTGTTCTTCATAATTTATGCAACTGCAAAGTAAACGCAAAATGGTCGACTTTATGGACAGACTCTCATTAGTGTCAATGGAGGGGACAATAGGGAGTTCCTTCTCTCTTGGTGGGAGAGGGTTAGGGAGAGCGGATCATCTATGTCGTTATTATATGAGACTGTTAATAATTCGATAATTTACATTATTCATATCAAAACCTTCTGATTTTCCTGCTTGTCTGTTCATATCCGTTTTTGATATGCTGTTAGGAAATATTTCTTTCGTGGAGAGTTTTATGAGATCAAAATGCATTGTTTTATTTATCTTGATATTTATGCTTTCGGCTACTTCCGTATGTTATGCAAAAGATCTGTGCTATGAGTATATTGAGAAAAAGAAATATGACGAGGCAATTACAGAGTGCACAAGACAAATAAACCGTGAGACAGAAGTGCGTGACGTGGGCATCGCTTATGCAAACCGTGGGATTGCCTATGCCGGGAAAGGACAATATGACCAAGCGATTGCCGATTACGCCACAGCAATTAAGGCGAGTCCGAGATATGAGGCTGCTTACTTCAACCGTGGGAATGCCTATTATGCAAAAGGACATTATGATGAAGCTATTGCCGACTACAGAAAAACCATTGAGCTGAACCCAAAGAATCCCTACCCCTATTACAATATGGCTTGTATATATTCTGTAAGGGCCTGCGAAGAGTTAAGAAAAAGTGTGGATAACGGGTTCAAAGATTGGGACAGTGCAAAGAAAGATAAGGACCTTGACAATATCCGCAATTCCCAGTGCTACAAAGAGATAATAAAAAAGTAGACTTGTAAAACTAAATTAACGGATAAAATAAAGACCGCGTTTAGAGGAATCAAAGAGACGCGTCACATTGCGCCATTCAGATATTTCTTCCTCTTCGCTTCCGGGAACCGCTCAATCGCATACCGGAGCATGGTCCGCGGCATCTTCTTGTAATGCTGTTGCAGGAACCGCTCCTCGGTCACCAGCGACCTTTTGCCGACCTCGCGCAGCATCCAGCCTATAGCCTTATGAATCAGGTCATGCTCATCAGTGAGAAGGGTGTTTGAAATTTTAAGTGTATCATCAAAATCGCCCTGCCTGATGAACGAAAACGTAGCCAGGATCGCGATCCTGCGCTTCCAGAGATCATTCGATTTCGCAAGCGCATAAAGCGGATTTCTGCTCTTGTCCAAGAGGTACGTCCCTACAATATTCGGCGCAGTCAGGTCAACGAGGTCCCAGTTGTTGATATACCTGGCGTGCTTAAGGTAAAGGTCGCAAATCTTCTTTTGGAGAGCTTCATTACCCTTTGAAAAGGCACGGACAAGCAGCAGGAGGGCAAGCAAACGTTCTTCATGGACCGGGGACTTGAGGAGTTGCACCGTTTCATTCAACGGGATACCATCATGCTCTTTTGACAGCTTCCTGAGCGCCGGCACATTGATGCCGAGAAAAATGTCTCCTTCCCCGTATTCCCCCGGCCCGGTCTTAAAAAAAACCTGGAGGATTTTTGCCTTGTCTTTGTTAGCGAGCTTTTGTAATTTTGTACGTATTATCTGCGCGGTCATAAGCTCCCGTAATTTTCAACTCATATGCTCTTGCCGTTGGCACAAGGTTACACCTACACCCATTTAGAGGACACCCATTTAGATCAATCGTGTATTTTTTACAATGCGGAAAAAGTGTTGATTAACGGTAAAAGTAAACGGTTAATGAAACAACTAACCGGCGCGCCGCTTTTGTGCGTCCGGGTTGAGGGCCTACTTACGCAACGGATCATCGGCCAATATCTCCTTGAGCGCCTCACTCTTCTTACGATTGCATTCTCGGCATAGAATTCTAAGGTTCTCTGGTGTAGTAGGTCCGCCGCGAGAATGAGGAATGACGTGGTCAAACTCGATTTTGTCATCAGAAACGTTTTTGTGGCAGGCACGACACACCTGACCGTCGCGGCGTACTACTTTGAGCATAACGTCGCGCGGAATATTACGACTAATTCGCCGATCCTCCTTCGTTTCTGTAAAGGGCTCGGCCGAAAAGAACACGGGACATATGTGCCCAAAGACAGAACAACTGAGTTCTTCCAATTCGTCTCTCCGATATGACGAGTATCGAACCATGTTTTCATGATGGTCTACTATGAACTCAATAAAATCATAAACCTCGTACCATGTCAGTCTGTAAAAATGCTCTTTGAGCCAATTTCTGCAACGATAATCTTGGTATGGAAGTTCATCCACCGGAATTTTTAAAAAAAACTGAGCAACCCATTTTGCAACAGGTATCCAATAGTCGTGTTCACTAAGGAATTCCGAAGAGCATCATTCATTTCCTCTATTTGGATCGTTTGAATATGCCCAGAAAGACCCAGGCGCTCTGAAAATCTACGTTTCAACATATGCCTCTTTTCTTATATTTTTGTTGGTCTAACATTATTTTAAAGCGTATTCTATATTTGTTTAAGAGATTATAATTTTGCGGGGCGATTGTCAATGAATTTTGCCGAAAAACTGCTGATAGAAGGCTTAAAATTCTATATAACGTTGTTATTTTTATTAATATATAGAATATGCATATTAATACAAATCAAATAATTCTTACGGGATTTTTTTTGTGAAATCCCTGTTGAAACATTCATCTCTCGGGTTCAATTTCCTTAGAAGAGGAAGAAGGTTTTATGAAAGATCAGCTATTCATTCAAAAATTAATTATTTCTTTGAATTTTTGAAGAAGTAATTAAATCCCGAATTAGGATAAACACAATCAGTATACTTGGGATTACCTGTAATAAAGCATAATTACGCCATATCCGTTTGAGAAGAGCATTTGCCTCAAGATGTCCTTTGCCGAAATAGAAATGATAAAGACTTAAGCTACTTTCCTTGAAAATGATCATCCAAGCAATAATAGATAGAATATAACCTATCCTTCGTCCATTCCATAACAAGACCCCTCCAATAATCCCGAATACAACAATTGATAACTTTTCAAGAACGAACCAATGATTTATAGGAAAGTCATACCGACCTATCAAAACAATGGATAAGAATAGATAAGGAAAAGCAATTAAGACAGTCAGTATCCCGATAATTCTTCTTTTTTCCAATCATCCACTCCGTGAAAATCAAACATTACCGATTATACTCAACACAATTATATCAGGTTTCCGTGGTGTGAGACCTGATAAGGGGTGGTATTGCCAGTTCTTTGACCGGCACCAGTAAGGTGGAGGAGTAAGTCGTGACTGTACTGGAAATCAGCAAGGAAAGGGACGCCGTCAAATAAGATCGTTGGTATGTGAAGTATAAGGTCCGGAGACAATAAAGAAGGTTGGCAGCCACCAAATGGTCCGAGATCAGGTAAGAGGCCGAAGTTTGTGAGTTGAATGTCGAGGCTATTCGGATCACCCTGGAAATCAGCCCAGAAAGGCTGGCCATGATAGATCAAGATTGGAACATTCAATGATAAATCATTGGACGACGTGGCAGTGCAGTTTCCGCTTAAGGGGTCTGATTGAAGGATAGTTCCGCCAGTGCCCACGGCCACAAAGGTGCCATTCCCATAGGCCACCGCATTAAGTAGTTCGGTAGTCCCTGATTGTCTCACTGTCCAGTTCATACTGTCAGGCGAAGTGACAATTCTCCCTGAATGACCTACGGCGATGAAATTTCCATTGCCATATGTCGTTCCATGAAGCTCGTGATAAGTTCCAGAATACGTTTGAGTCCAATTAACACCGTCAGATGAGGTCAATATTATTTCAATAGAGATCGGTAGACCCACATGAACATCTTGCCATCCCCCAACAATGACAAAATTGCTTTTGCCGAAAGTTAAACCAAAAAACATAAAATCACTATAACCGTTAATTAAACCACTATCCCCTTCTATATTATTGAGACTCCAATTAATTCCATTGCTTGAACTATATGTTGTTCCCGGATTTCTCAAAGCGAGGAAAGTGCCATTTCCATAAATCACCCCGTCAAACCCGTAATAAGTTCCAAATTGTCTGATAGTCCAGTTCACCCCGTCAGGCGAGGTAATAATCGTCCCAGGTGAACCCACAGCAATAAAGGTACCATTGCCATAAGTTATACCTCGAAGTGATACCCTAGTTCCCGAGTTCCCTGCGGCCCAGATTATGCCATCAGTTGAAGTAAGAATTGTTCCGTTATCTCCCACAGCGACAAAGAGCCCATTCCCGTAAGTTATGGCATTCAAGGTACCACTTTGAGCTGGATTATCCCTAACATGCCAGTTGTCTAAGGAGTCCGCGAATGAGAGGTGAGAGAAAACACCTACGAAGAGAACCGAAAGGACAATTAGGGATAATATCGATTTATAAGATTTCATGAAGACCTCCACCAGATCCCTAACCAGATAATAGCAAAGCATGCCCTACGAGTCAAGGAAACGCATTGCCTCATCAAAAATCTATATGAAACAGATTCGTTGCCTCATTTAAAAATCTATACGAAAGGATCAGGTACCGCAAATTCAACAAATTCAATGGGTCAAGTCTTGCAATATAAGTTTACTTTCCATGGCTGTTCACAGCGATGGCCGCGATTCCGATCTCATTTTCCATATGATAAAATCTTTTCCTTTGCCTCGGACAGTAGCTTCTTGTAAGCGTCGCCCCGGGCAAAAGGCACAATGGCAATCACTTTCTTGAGATCGTAACTCATAACGACAATTGCTGGAATGTACTTGCCTGCCTCGGGGGAGCGGAGTGCATTCTTCACCTGTCTGGGTAGTTTAGTCGCATCGGATTTGTTGACGTATACCACAACGCAACTACCTGACAGTGTTTCCATCGCTTGCAGACTGGCGCTTATACATTGTGTACAGAAGGTGTTTTCGTCGGCATAGAGGAACGCTATTGTCTTTCTTCCGGAAAGCGCGTCCGATTTAGCTGCATCCAGTTCGTTCATGCGGTACACGCCGCTTTTTAAAGTGAATCCTGCAATAACCGTTGACGCAGCCAATAGAATCGAAAATAAAGCAATGCTCAAAATCCTCATAATATTTCCTTTCTGATTTATTAATCGCTCTTAATAATTTTTATCCTCTTATCATAACAAAATAGAACGTAATAAGACGGTCATTAGTAAAGCGACGTTCTTATCACCTTCCGTCATTGCGGCTTGCCGCTTGCCTCAATCCTACTACGTTTTTTAGAAAGATTCCCCGACGAACGGGAACGACATTACTGTAGCCTTCTAATACCTATACCCGTGATCACCATTTCTGGTCAAACGATACATAATTCTCTGCCGGTATCAGACGCAAGACTTAAGGAGAGATCTGATGGAAGTCGAGACAGCACTCCGGTTCTCGTGTTACGCACTGTACTCTTGAGGCAAAGTAACCTGATGCCCTGCTCCGTCGAGGTTCGATCAATTTTTCGACTGCTTCCTGAAAGAATGTTTTTAAAATTTGTCGCCGAACACAACATTACAAGCAGTAATAAATAATTTTTCTTTCCACTACTAAGGTAGGATTGAATATCTCCTTGAAAAGATCAAAAATGATATTAGGTAAGAAAGATGTGATTTCAAGACATGACCTGTAAGAAGTGATGGTATCGAACTGCTAAAGGCTGTATTAGAAATAAACCCATCACTTGTCGGAATTATAATGACGGCGTGTGGTAGTGTTGAGGTCGCTGTTGAAGCAAAAAAGGTGGGTGCGTTTGATTATATATTGAAACCTTTTCACTTTAATGAACTACTGCTGATTGTATCGGACGCAATGGAAGCGCATCGGTTGCGTGAGTCGGAAAGAAGTACGACTGACTAAGGGCATGAGATTAAAATCAAAATAAAGAAACTGGTATGGCATAAGCTTTTCAGTTATTTAAGAAGAAGGGCTGTCAGAGATGCCTGAGGTATAAGGGATAATATATAGGGGCCATGATAAGTACAAAGTTCACAGAGTTATCTATCAGAGAATATATACCCATAGATGTTGATAAACTTTTGACGGGGGATATCCTGCCTTTCGATATCTACGCCAAGGATATCAATTTCATCAAATACCTGTTTAATAAGGGCACCATTTTTACTAATATTACGAGGGATTATCTGAAAAGAAGTGGTATCTCCGAAGTGTATAGCCTAAAAAAAGACAGGGACATCTTAGATGACTATCTTTCAAGAGTGAGGTCTCAAAAACCCCCCCTGTTTAATCTTATGACATTTGAAGATTATCTGTGCTATAAGGAACATTACCATCAAATAGATAGAAACCTTCTTATACAGGATATGGATATTAACTTCAGTCTGTTTGGTATTGACGGGTCAAATATTTATATGCTCTTAGAGGCCTCAGATGCTTCACCTTCAAAAATAGGTAAAAATTTAGTGAACACGACGGGCGATATCCTTATCAAGAGAGCCGATATCTATCGTTATAATGCTTATTTGGATTCTTTGTCGGCAGGGAATTTGTCGGAAGAGATGACAATAAAGGCAATTGTCATTAAGGAGAATTCAAAGATAGTAATGAGAGATTTGTTCGACAACCCGAGGAGCGGCAAAAAGATAAAAGAATCGATAGCTCTTGTCAATGATATCATCGAATGCATAATGAAACAAAAGCGTGCCATGTATGATATGCTCTCACTCAGAAATTATGACTATTATACATATACGCATTCTGTGAACGTGGCTGTTTTGTCAATCGGGTTGGGGATTACCGCAGATATGAAAAGGAACGACATAGAGAATCTCGGGATCGGTGCAATGTTACATGATATCGGGAAAAGCATGATCCCTCCGGAGATATTGAATAAGCCCGGAAAACTGACCGATGAAGAGTTCGAGATAATTAAAACCCATGTCCGTGAAGGTGAAAATATCCTAAGGAGGCATAGAAATATTCATGAAGATTCCCTGATACCGGTTTTACAACACCATGAAAAGCTGACAGGTAAAGGATATCCTCTCCATCTGTCAGGGGCCGCAGTAAAACAGCCTGGCAGAATAAGTGCTATCGTAGATTGTTACGATGCCTTGACAACACAACGTCCTTACAGCCCTGCATATACACCTTTCGACGCACTATCAATTATAAAAAGTGAAACAGGAAACTATGATCACGATCTCTTGGCAACATTTATTAAGATGCTGGGTGGTATTAGGAGCGAATAATTTATGCTAATTCCGGCTGTTTAGATCCGATTTCCACCATCCTGTTTTGCGCCATTTGTTCTGATAGAGATCATTTAAATAGTCTCGTACAATAATAGTGTGTCAAGCTATAATAATAGATACTATATGTTTGAAACTGTAAAAAAGTGGAAGGATGTAATATGAAAATAAAAATAAGCATCTTTTTAGTAATTACTTTTTTTGTACTTTACTCTGCATCTATTGTACATGCTGTCGATAAAACTCCAGAACAGGTCGTACAAGAGGCAAAAGCTGCAATAAATGAGGTGCCCATTGATGAAGTTAAAAAAATGATTGATAATAGGGAAGAAATAATATTACTTGATGTGAGAGATAGAGAAGAATATGAAACTGGGTATATTCCAGGGGCGATCAACATATCTCGTGGAAGTTTGGATTTTAAAGTTCATTTAATTGTACCTGATAAAAACAAGAAGATTATCGTCTATTGTGGACTTGACCTGAGAAGCCCGTTGGCAACTAAATCGTTGAATGACCTCGGATATAAAAAAGCGGTAAATATGATTGGTGGTCTGAAGGCGTGGAAAGAAGCTGGTTACCCAATAGTGAAATAACATATACGCTTACACTTTATACCTTCCTTGTACTGTACACCTGTTATATACTGGACGAGACTACCGATTACTTTTGTGAATAGAAATAAGGTGTAAGTGTTTTGTTGCACCTCAATCGTCAGTAATAACGGTAATCGAATTCTGTTTAGCGAGGAAATTAAACTGTAATTGTTGCCCACGCAAATGAGAGAAGTACTTCCTGAGACAGAGGGTTCACAAAACATCCTTAAGAGTGTATATTTGAAGCAGAAATTTAGGCGTTAGCCCAAGGAAATTGATAGAATGAAAACATGTCCGTACTGTGCTGAAGAGATTCAAGACGCCGCAATAAAGTGTAAACACTGCGGCGAGTTTCTCGATGCAGCCTCCCGCCCACACCATGGAGAAGACACTATTAAATGGTATTTCCGAAAATCTTTCATTATCATCGCAGTCTGCAGTGTGGGACCTCTGGCGTTGCCGTTAATCTGGTGGCGTCCTAATACGACGCGTGCTTGGAAGATCGGACTCACAATAGGAATCCTTGTTCTCAGTTGGATCTTATTCCAAACCACGATGGAATCCATCCGCACTCTCAAGGAGTATTACAAGCTAATTGAGGGGCTGTGAAATGATCGACAGTAGAACAAATCAGTGAACAGCGACTTGGCTTATGTCGCGGCTTTATGTACGGGTGTGTCGCAAATTCAACAGAATACAATGGGGTCAAGTCTTGCAATATAAGACTTGACCCCATTGATATGATTAATCCTGTGCGATGTGCTTTCTGAAAATCACACACTTGAAATTTGTTATAATTCTGCATATTAGAATTAGAAATCTATTTATAATGAGTAGGGGTTCCCTCTTTATACGTTTTCCGATGGGTATTACTGGTATAGTATTCAGATGAAAAAAATAATTATTGCTGATGCTCTGAAAGATTTTGTCCAGCAAAAAGTGAGCGCACTTACCAGATGCGGCGATAAGATTGTTTACATAGAATCTGGCAGAGAAGCACTTACTATTCATAGAAAGGAACAAGCAGATCTTATAATAATTAAACCTGATGTCCCTGACATGACCTGTGAACAGTTATGCTCAGCTGTAAGGGGGGATGAAGGTCTCAAGAGATTCAATACTTATGGTTTGTTCAGACAAACTGTCCGACATCGAGAGATGCCAGAAATGCGGAGCAAATGATTACATATAGACACCGACCCCGACAACTTTTTTGAGGAAAGCCTTAGGACTTCTAAATATTTCGGAGAGGACGAGTTACAGAGTTATCGTCAACGTAGCCAAAAGGGGAAACAAACATATAGAACATGTTTTCTGCACTTCACAAAACATAAGCTCATCAGGAATCCGGTTAAGCTTCAATCTTCTGTTGTGTGAGAGAGCGTAGTGCAATTTTGCAGAAGTTGTGCAATTGGAGATTGAAGCGTGAAGGACGATGCCGCTACGCGGCCTATGGTTTTTCAAACCACCAGCTGTATTTATTGCCCACCCTGCCAGATAGCAGTTTCATATGGCGGAAGCACCTTGAAGGCGCTTTTCCCCGTCCGAGGAACATATTGATTGTCTCGATGGCGTCGATTGCATTGTAGATACGCCCAAACACGGGATTTTAGGCAATAGGAGAGCGGTGCGATAAATTATGAGTTTTTCGCATGTATCTGAAGCAATACTGTTTGTGAGGTAAAGGAACTTCATGATTTTGGAGGACCATTACACCTTAAAGGGTTCAAAACCTCGACTGTGACCATCCTGCCTTTCTTGCAGAGAGGACACTTGGTAACATCGACACCGGAGACCCTGAGTAAGAGTTCCTGCCACGTTTCTGGTGCGTCTTTGTCTTTTGTCTCGATCTTATCTTCGCCGAGAAGTTTACGGCACAAAGTGATATGATCCTTACGGTTTCTATTTGCCAACAGGCCGTAATAGCGGATCTTTACGAACCTATCAGGCAAAACGTGGAGGAGGAACCTTCTGATGAACTCGCATGCATCAACGGTCATTGTCTTAACTCTGTCGTTGTCGGCATAGTCTCGCCAGAGAAAAGACACCTTGCCGCCATCGATTTTGAGAATACGGTTATTACTGATCGCTATTCTGTGGGTATATCTGCTGAGGTACTCAAAGACCCCTTTGGCTCCGTTAAACGGAGGCTTACAATAGACAACCCACTTCTTATGATAAAGGTGTACCCTGAG
Organism: Thermodesulfovibrionales bacterium; assembly: GCA_963716185.1. Classification (GTDB taxonomy): domain Bacteria; phylum Nitrospirota; class Thermodesulfovibrionia; order Thermodesulfovibrionales; family SM23-35; genus CAVZMO01. Next base: position 35,438 of record OY970295.1, on the reverse strand, counting down.
CTTTTCGAAAGCGTGACGCTCCCTAAGATGACCTATAACGCCGGGGAAGACGAGTTCGCCGGATTCGTAACTGCTTTTCAGGTATGCTCGAAACTTCTCCTTGAAAAGTTCCGACATAACGCTTACGGAAATGAAGAACTTCTTTCTCGACGAGACCCAGCGGCTTCCGTCATGGGATAGCCCACCGCCGGGGACCACACAATGGATATGGGGATGGTCCATAAGATTCTGTCCCCAGGTGTGCAGTATTCCCATAAAGCCAATGCGTGCGCCAAGATGCTTCGGATCGTTTCCAAGTTTGACAAGCATTTCCGAGACAGAGCGGAAGAGTATATCGTACATGACTTTCTGATTGCTTAAGACGAGCGGCCTTAATTCCGCCGGGATGGTGAAGACGACATGAAAGTATCGTATGGGGAGGAGATCTTCAGCTCTGGCCTCGATCCATTTCTCTTTTTTTAGAAACTGGCATTCGGGACAGGAGTTGTAAGAGATCTCTATATGTCCACAGTTATCACACTTATCTTTATGCCCCCCAAGTGCAGAGGTTCTGCAGTCCTCTATGGCGCCCATAACTATGGTGATATGAGTGTCTTTCTTCGTGCCTTCGGACAGGTCCAAAACAATGGGGAGTGTCTTTTTGCGTTTAGGATACTGGATATTTGCTACAACTTCCTCGCGTTTCAAGGTCGTTCTGTAAAAGAATTTCAGGCCGGCTACGTAAAACCTGAATGTCCCTTGTGATAGATTCCTGTCATTCAGCAAATAGAGCAGATACTCTCGTAACTCCTCTTCTCCGAGGTCTTCAGGTGCCTTGTCGAAATACTTAACAAAATTCTCTACCTCCCTAAGATAGATCTTCTGCGTCTTCGCGGTGATGCCCCTCAGTTGAAGGTCCTCTTGCATCTGATCTGTTAACTTTTCCATCGCACAATCTCCTTTGAAACAGATGATCCGCCGGCTCATGTCGGCGGTACAACTAAAGGAGATTCTAAAAAGATTATGCCATGTCAAAAAAGTGAGGACATGATTAACCCTGGGATAGGGAATTCGAAAGAATTATTATCGTATAGCTTGGTGTGTGATCTACCGCGTAGCGGTTTCGTTCTTCTTCCTGTAAATTATGATTTATAAAACTTTCCCCTATATCCTTGTAGGGGTAATCCTCACAGATGAGTGAGGATTACCCCGTTTCTTCTGCTATTGACTAGTGTAATGTCCCACTAATATCTTGACAATAATGGTTTATTGTGGTAAACTTTTTTTATGTGGGAAAAGGCAAACGCGTTGAAGATGACAAACGACCAGCGTGCGACATTGGAAGCTTGGAATCGGGCGAAGACCAGCCCTCAGCGAACGGTTCTACGGGCGCGCATTTGCCTGTTGGCGGCGGACGGCCTGTCGAATAACGCTATCGCCGCCCAACTGTCCACCTCCCGCCCGACAGTAATTCAATGGCGCAAACGTTTTGAGGAGCACGGACCGATTGGATTGGCTGAGGACGCACCCCACGGCCCGAGTCCTCAGGCTCTTCCACTGGACCGAGTGAAGGCCATTATCGAGGCTACTCTCCACACGACCCCTCGCGATGCCACGCATTGGTCCGTGCGTTCGATGGCCAAGGCCCAGGGGGTCGGGAAGTCCACGGTGCAACGGATATGGGACGCGCACGGTCTTCAACCCCATCGAATCGAGACATTCAAGTTGTCCAAGGACAAGCGGTTTGTCGAGAAACTGACGGATGTGGTTGGAGTATACCTGAATCCTCCGGACAAGGCGGTGGTGCTGTGCGTCGACGAGAAAAGCCACGTTCAGGCATTGGACCGGACGCAGCCCGGCTTGCCGATGAAAAAGGGGCGATGCCGAACCATGACCCATGACTACAAACGCAACGGCACCACATGCCTATTCGCGGCATTGAACGTGCTGGAGGGTAAGGTCATTGGCTCCTGCTATCAGAGACATCGCAATATTGAATTTCGGAAGTTCCTGCGACAGATCGACGCAGCTGTGCCCGCAGAGTTGGCCATCCACATGATTTTGGACAACTATGGCACCCACAACCACCCCAAGGTCAAAGCGTGGCTGGAAAAACATCCGCGTTTTCACCTTCATTTCACGCCGACCAGTTCATCGTGGTTGAACTTGGTGGAGAGATGGTTCGGAGAAATAACGCGGAAACGCATTCGGCGCGGAGTTTTCCGAAACGTCCCGGAACTCGTCGCGGCAATCGAAGATTTCATCCATATCAACAATGAGAATCCAAAGCCGTTCGTCTGGACGAAAAAGGTCGATGCTATATTGGAAAAGGTCGCTCATTGTAAAGCCGTTATAGGGACACTACACTAGTGTCTGCTATTTTTTAGTACATTCCGCCCATTCCGCCTCCTGGAGGCATTGCTGGTTCAGGCTTTTCCTCAGAAATATCTGTAATCATTACCGATGTAGTCAGCATCAACGCTGCAACGGATGCCGCGTTCTGCAGAGCATATCTTGTAACCTTGGTAGGATCAATAATACCGCTCTTTATCATATCGACATACTCTTCCTTATCTGCATCAAAGCCGTAGTTGACTTCCTTTGCATGTTTTACCTTTTCGACTACCACTGAGCCTTCGATTCCGGCATTATTTACTATCTGTCTGATAGGTTCCTCAAGTGCCCTTATGATAATTTCAACACCTATCTGTCTGTCATTCTCCAGTTTGAGGGATTTGAGAGCAGGAATACATCTTAGCAGTGCAACCCCACCACCAGGGATAATACCTTCCTCAACTGCCGCCCTTGTTGCGTTCAGGGCGTCTTCAACTCTCGCCTTTTTCTCTTTCATTTCTGTCTCGGTTGCTGCACCGACATTGATTACAGCAACACCGCCGACAAGTTTTGCAAGCCTTTCCTGGAGTTTCTCTCTGTCATAGTCAGAAGTTGTCTCTTCTATCTGGGTCTTTATCTGCTTTACTCTTCCCTGAATTTTTGCTGAGTCTCCGGCACCTTCAACGATGGTCGTATTTTCTTTATTTACATTGATCTTCTTTGCCCTGCCAAGATCGGATATCTTTATGCTTTCGAGCTTGATCCCGAGGTCCTCGGATATCATGGTTCCGCCGGTAAGTACAGCTAAATCTTCAAGCATTTCCTTACGTCTTTCACCAAACCCAGGTGCTTTAACAGCACATACCTGAATCGTTCCGCGCAGCTTGTTCACTACTAGTGTTGCGAGGGCTTCCCCCTCAACTTCTTCTGCGATGATACATAATGGCCTTCCCATCTTTGCAGTCTGTTCCAGTATCGGGAGCAGATCTTTCATGCTCGAAATCTTTTTCTCATTGATAAGAATGAAAGCATCTTCGAGGATGCATTCCATTCTTTCAGGGTCAGTTATGAAGTACGGTGATATGTAACCTCTGTCAAATTGCATACCTTCAACGACATCGAGTGTTGTTACCATGCTCTTTGCCTCTTCAACGGTAATAACACCGTCTTTCCCGACCTTGTCCATGGCCTCTGCAATCAATTCACCAATGGATGCATCGTTATTTGCAGAGATTGTACCGACCTGTGCTATCTCTTTCTTGTCCTGTACGGGCTTACTCATTTTCTTGAGCTCTTCGACAACTACCTCAACTGCCCTCTCTATTCCCTTTTTGATATCCATAGTGTTCGCACCTGCAACAACATGCTTAATACCTTCCCTGTAAATTGCGTGTGCAAGAACTGTAGCTGTGGTTGTACCGTCACCTGCGGTATCGGATGTGTTCGATGCAACCTCCCTGACAAGCTGTGCGCCCATGTTTTTCCCTGGATCTTTCAATTCAATTTCTTTTGCAACGGTAACACCGTCCTTTGTTATCGTAGGTGCACCGTATTTCTTATCAAGGATTGCATTCCTTCCTTTCGGGCCTAACGTAGCCTTCACCGCATCTGTGAGAAGGCTGACTCCTTTCAGTATAGCGCTTCTTGCTTCTTCATCAAAAAGTAACTGCTTAGCCATTAATATATCCTCCTTTTGTGTGTTAGAGTTAACATTCTTGATTATTCGACAATGCCAAGAATATCTTCTTCACGGATAATGAGGTATTCCTCGTCGTTCATCTTGATCTTTGATCCCGAATACTTATCGAAAAGTATCGTATCCTCTATCTTAACATCCATAGGCTGACGTTTTCCGTCTTCGGTAACTCTGCCCGGCCCTATTGCAATGACGGTACCTCTCTGTGGTTTCTCTTTCGCACTGTCAGGAATAAACAGACCTCCTGCTGTTTTCTCCTCTTCTGAAGAAAACTTAACAAATACCCTGTCTCTGAGCGGTTTAAACTTCATAGAATTTCTCTCCTTTTTTAATAAGATTTTAATTTTGTTAGCACTCGAAGTCAGTGAGTGCTAATATAATAGTTCTTGGCTGTTTAAGGCAAGGGGTTTTAATGGCAGAAAAAATCAGAAAAATAGGAAATAAGGTGTTTTTTAAAACGCCATCGAAAATTGCAAATGGAAATCAATAAAAAATGTCTTAGCTTTTATATATCTTAAGCCTCTAAAAAATAGAGAATTAATAAACATAATATTCATGATCAATGTTGATCTGCAATAATAGGCAAAAGCAGAAATAATTTGACCAAGGTTTTATTATTGCATTTTGCCATAACAATTCTCCTATGAGGGGATAAAACTATTTTGGTGCTTCACGCTTTTCTAAGAATGGTTTTATCAAATCTATAGGTACAGGGAATATTATCGTTGAGTTTTTCTCTGTTGCAATTTCTGCTAAGGTCTGGAGATATCTGAGTTGTAATGCACTTGGTGCTGTCGCTATGATATTTGCTGCGTCAGCAAGTTTCTGGGAAGCTTGAAATTCTCCTTCTGCGTGGATGACCTTTGCCCTTCTTTCGCGTTCTGCTTCTGCCTGTTTTGCTATAGCCCTCTGCATTTCTACAGGCAAGTCAACATTTTTGACTTCTACTGCCGTGACTTTAATTCCCCATGGTGCTGTCTGGAAATCAATAACTTTCTGGAGCTCTGCATTTACCTGTTCTCTGTTTGAAAGCAGTTCATCGAGCTGGCTCTGACCGAGTATACTCCTTAGTGTTGTCTGTGCGATCTGTGATGTAGCGAAATAAAAATCTTCTACCTCAGTGATCGCCTTTATCGGTTCCATGACCCTAAAATAAACAACAGCATTCACCTTAACTGAAATATTGTCTTTCGTTATTACGTCTTGAGAAGGGACATCCATGGTGACAATTCGGAGGCTAACCCTAACAAGCTTATCGATTATTGGCCAGATGATGACAAGGCCAGGGCCTTTTACGGGTATCACCCTTCCAAGCCTGAATACTACCCCCCTTTCATATTCCCTCAGGATTTTTATCGCGCTCGAAAGAAAATATAAGACGAGGAATAATACAAAAAGAAAACTAACGGACGATGTTAAAAATTCCATAAATACCTCCTCTTTAAGCGTTTGTTGAGTTTGCCGAGTTCTCTGGAACTTCAATGGAATGCTTACATGTATTAGAATAAAAGTCAACAACTATCTGAGGTGATTATTAACTTGACACAGGTAATAGTTTGGGGTAGTCTTAATGCATATGAACGGTTTTATCCTCTGGGCAAAGCTTCTTTGGAAACATTGGGTCATTTTGGTAGGCGGTGCATTTATAGGCATCATACTCCCGATAGGCGAGAGATTAGGCTGGTGGACTATGCCTAATTTATGGTATTCAGTTCTTATTTTTGGTGTTTGTGTCATTTGGGCATCCTTCAAGGTGTGGAAAAAGGAACATGAGAAAGTTCTTGCTGAGCATGCAAAGATTTATAGGGAATTTGTTGAAGAAAGAATCCGACGCATTAATGTTTATCGGGAAGGATTTTCTATTCATAAAGATGTTTTTTATGCGCGCGCGGATGTAATACGATCCAAAGAAGATCGTGAATGGGTTCAAGAGATGCTTGCAAAAAAATTAAATAATTCTGTAGATAAACAACAGCAGTGGGTTAGGAATAGAGATGAAGAACAGGCAAAGTTTGCAGGTATTATTACTGAGATTATCCATCTTTTTAAGGATAGTCCCGAAATTAAACTATTAACAGAAACAGTGCTGGAAATTCCCGAAATGAATGTTAAAGATGTTAGTTTAAGCGATGATTTAGATACGTGGGTAAAAAATTCTAATATAGAACAGGATGCATTTATCAATAAAATTCAACATTCTATTGATAAATTGCACGAATATTTACAACAGAACTTAATATTAACTTAATTTAAGCTATGAGTTCTTTAAACTCCAATTTAGATGAATTGAGCAACCGAATGAGCGTATCCCGGAAGAGATATGGATTATCACGTCCATTGAATTTCCACTCAAATTCATCAAGGTATGCGTCCATATGTTTTCTGCTAATTTTATGATAAGAACCTACAAGAGATCTCTTAAAAAGAGACCATGCGTTTTCTATGCCGTTTGTGTGGACATCGCCACGGACCCACTCTTCGGCTCTATGTTTAACGCTTTCGTGTTTGTGCGTTTTGCCGACAGACTTATAGGCCCTGAATTCATCAGTCATAACTGTAGCATCTTTATTGACCCGGTTTTTTATGACACCGACCAAAATTGCCTTACTATTGGTCTTGATTTTTCTTGCTTCAAAAGTTCCGTCTCTCTGAAGCAGACCGATGACAGGTTGTTTTTCGTTTGGTCCTCTTTTTCTCCGGCGATCATATCTGCCACCGACATAGGTTTCATCAACTTCGACAACACCGTCAAGTTGGGGCTTATTCGTTGCCTCTTCAATGGCCTTGCGGATACGGTGACAAAGATACCAAGCTGTTTTATAGCTCACAGCCAAACTTCTTTTAAGCTGGTTAGCGGAAATACCTTTCTTGGATTCGATCATAAGATAGACAGCAAGAAACCACTTCCACAAAGGCAAATGGGAATCATGAAAGATCGAACCAGCGGTTACGGAAAACTGATAACGGCACTTATCGCAATCAAATTGATTTCTCTCTGTTATCCGGGATATTTTCTCAGAACCACAGCGAGGGCATTTAACACCATCTATCCAGCGAAGTTTCTCAAGGTACTCACGACATTTCTTTTCATCGCTATAACGCTCAATCAAATTAACAAGATTATCTTGCAAAGGACACCTCCATTATGAAAAAGAAAGAAGTTAAACATCCAAAGGACATGACTACGGATGAAGCCATAGCGCATGTGTTCCATCCAAAAGCCTTGGAGCATTTAAAGAAGCATGTGGAAAAGATTTCCACCAAGAAACGTAAGGCTGATAAGGTATCTGAGTAGTTCATGATTATACCTTATCATAAAATTAAACCTTGTGTCAAGTATATAATCACCCTATCTGATATTCGCACCAACTCGGCGACTTTTGTTAACCCGGCGACATAAATATTTCACTAATCCTTAATTCTTTGCCATACTTTTAACTAAAGACTTGTAAGTGTTTGTGGCAGAAATGCCTCTCTCTTTCATGGTGTAAGTTGCAGAGGTACATTAGTCCCATAAGAAACATTTTTCTCAGTGTCACGAAGAAGAAACGTTTTCAGGTGTTCTAAAATTTTGTTCCATTCTTCATCTAATGCGCACAGAAGCTAATTCTACTATGGTGCGACCTTCCCTCCATAACAAACATGGCAGTGGCAGATCGGATACGTGATTTTTCGTTACAAAGATTCAGATGCAGAAAGCTTCCGAGATGTTGAATATTGGGTATTATGCAAAGATGTTTCTGCGTGGATATAAAAAGTTATACGCTATTGGGAATAGCGAAATGAAACGTTGAGCCCCTTCCAGGTTCCGACTCCACCCATATCCGGCCTCCGTGGCGTTCAACGATTTTCTTACAGATCGCAAGCCCTATGCCGGTACCCGGATACGCTTCTCTTCTATGCAAGCGCTGAAAAACAACAAATATCCTTTCTGCAGCCTTACGCTCTATTCCGATACCGTTATCACTGACTGAAAATATCCACTCATTATCCTTTCGTTCAGCCGAAATATGGACCTTTGGCGACTCCTTACCGCGGAACTTAATCGCATTACCTACAAGGTTCTGGAATAATCTGCTGATTTGTGCAGTATCGGCCACCACAGTCGGAAGCTCATCATGTGTGACTATTGCACCGCTTTCTTCAATTGCTGTCTTTAGATTTAAGACAGCCGTATCCAAGGTAAGAGAAAAATCAATAGGTTTTAAATTTACAGGAGTTCCCCCAAAATTTTTAAGCGCTTGAGGGGAATAGCGATCTCTGTGCTGCGACTTGCGGCAGCGGTCTCATGATCCGGCCCGGATGACGCATGAAAATACTCGTTAGACCGTCGGCAATGCTGTAATAGTGAAAGTCTGGAATCCCAAACAAGCGCTTTGCCGCCTTCAACACATAGCTGGCGATCACTTTCAGTTTCGACTCAGGGTCAAGCAAAACCGCAGCAAAATAGGCCGCTGCGCACACCAGCGGCATTATGTTCTGAAGACTCCGATAGTTCAACACGCGCACGTCCTCCAACTCATAACTCTGCTTTACGTAGCGAAGGGTCTCCTCAATCGCCCATCTCCGGAGATATGCCCGCACCAGCCGCCACAACACTCTTCTGCTTCTTCTCAGAGGCTCCGTCGTTAACAGCATCATCGGCTCAACTCCAAACCCTCGCACTACCAGCAGGCCCAGGGTCTCTTCCCTGCCGGGGAACCGCACACTACGATACCCAAACTCAAGATGATATACCTTCTCCTTACCATCATCCATCTTCACTACTGTCTCGGCATACGGCAATGGGGTGTCCTTTACAATCTCTTCAACCAGCATTGCTTTGTTTGACCATATCAGATCACGATTACCGATCAGTCGTATTAAAAATCGGTATCCTCTTTGCAGCATCGGCTGAATAAGATTCTTCCGGTCCCCGCCGCGATCAATCACCCATATCCCTCGCTTCTTTACGGACCCGGCAACCATATCCATGACCGTTGATATCTCGTGATTCTCACTGACAAACTCAGGAGCATCCGCCGAATACAAACGGGCCACCAGCGGCACTATCTTGCTGTCCCCCACCTCCGCGGCCACAACATTACACGTCCAATAGCCATTGCCCAGCTCATGCTCGCTGCCGTCATGCACCGTCGCCAAATACTGCATCTTCTTCGCATATTTCTTCCGTATGTCGCTTGGGTCCAGAATGAGTAAGGTGTCTTTTCCCACTAGGGCCGCTCCCATAGTAAGAAGCTTTTTCTGAACTTTTGCACCCAAGCCTTTCCGTAACAGTTGCCGAGATAACCTCTCCTCTACCTTCTTGATCGAGATCGGTTCCTCTAACGTCCGGCCTACCTTCGTCAATACCACCGACTGACTCGCTTGTATCCCATAAACCATCTCTTGCACAAAACGAGCCGCTGTTTTGGGCAGCCCTTTTGAAAGTTCCCCCGAAAATCTCGCTATCTTCTCCCTCAACTTCCTCGCCATTCTGCTATAATCCATGTAACCTCCTTCTGATATATCCTTAGTTGCTAAGCACTTCTAAGATATACCACAGGAGGTCTTCTTTACCTCTGCTGCTTACAAAAAGTTCCCCCATTTTTTCCAAAACGAACTCCGACCACTTCAGAAAATAATTTTTTACAGTTGCCTCAGATAGTTACGTCCTCTGAACAGGTAATTCTGGGGGAACTCCTGGTTTTAAATTTATCCCCTTCATTCCTACCTTTGAATATTCCAATAGATCCTTGATCATCTCCTGCATTCTTTTAACCCCATCAGTAGTGAGATCAATAAACTCGTCAGCCTTTTCATCGAGTTTGCCTTTGTAACGCTTTCCTAATAGTTTTATAAAACCGGCTATTACGCGCAAAGGTTCTTGAAGATCATGAGACGCCACGTAGGCGAACTCCTGCAAATCTGCATTGGAACGAGCCAGTTCATCCGTCAGATGCTTCAATTCCTGCTCTGCCCGCTTTCGATCAGTAATGTCATGCGCCATACCGACGATCCGGTAAATGCGGCCAGCGCCGTTGTGCACAGGTATAAGAATCGTGTGAAAATCTCGTCGTCCGACCGGGAGATTGATTACCTCATCGTATTCGATTATAGTTCCAGCCTCTATGCACTGCCGATATTTTGCTATGATATCTCTGGACACCTCCTCAGGAACTATTTCTTCAACGAACTTGTCTGAGACTTCAGCGTTCGAAAATCCCACCGACTTCTCTTCGGCCGGATTAAACCCTGCGAACTTAAAACGGCCGTCATTCGTGACATCAAGAAGGAAGATGCACTCCGAGGTGTTGTCAAACACTTCGCGGTACCGCAGTTCGCTTTCCCGGAGCGCCTCCTCCGCCCGCATGCGTTCGGTGATGTCAATGCCCAATGTATAGAAACCTCTAATATTTCCGGCTTCGTCGGCATCGGGTACATAATTGATGGAAACCCAGCGGGTCTCGCCCGGTCGGAACTCAATGGATTTCTCATAGGCCACCCTTTCACCCGACAATGCGGCATCAACTTCCCCCTTTATCGACTCATAAAAATGTTCGCCGACGACTGATCTTAGATGCCTTCCTATAATCTCCTGGCGTAAAATACCATATCGTTCTTCGTAGCTTCTGTTGACAAAACGATAGATCCCGTCTTTATCTACATAGGCAAGGAAGGCCGGGACGTTATCGGCGATGAGACGGATTTCTTGTTCCTTCCTTTGCAGCAGTTTGTTTGCTTCCTCCAATTTAGCGGTACGTTCCTCTATAAGTTCCTCGAGATTTTCTTGGTAATTTCTTAATTCTTCTTCTGCCTTCTTGAGTTCATTACGTTCTTCGGATTCCGTCAAAGCCCTTTTTACTGCGGGAACGAGTCTCGATAGACGCTGTTTAAGGACGTAATCCGTCGCCCCGTTCTTGAGTGATTCAATTGCCAGGTCTTCACCCATTACACCCGACACAAAGACGAAAGGCACCAGAGGATCCTTTTTGAGGGCTATGGCCAGCGCTGAAAGTCCGTCAAAAGAAGGAAGCTTGTAATCTGCAAGGATTATGTCGAATACGTCTCTTTCAAGCGCCGCAATGAAATCAGACCGCGTTTCAACATGAGTCACATGACAATTAAAGCCTTCCTCTTCAAGTACAGCCTGAACAAGTTCAACATCATTCTTCTCGTCTTCGAGATGAAGAATGCGTAATGATGATTTCATATTGTCACTGGGGTTTTTATATCGCTTTTCATTAAAATAGCAAGTTTATAAGCAATTGTAACAGAAAATCTTGACAGTTGCGAAGTGTGAGCCCGTAGGTACAAGGCATATACCGTTTCTTTTCTGAAAACGTCTAATATGGGATAATATTCTCTATATGGTATTCACAAGATCAACATGAAGAGGAAGTTATGGGTAAAATTATATTTGAGAGCGTTGAATCAGAGGTGAGATTCCATAACCCACTGAGGGATTTTGCAGAAGACCTCCATAGGCTTGAAATCCGCAAGGACCCGCTCTTCGGTGATGTGAGCGTCTATAACGCCTATCTCAAGGACAAGGCGAAGGCATTTTTCGGAGAATGTGACCCGGATTTGCTAAGACGGTTAGTTGAGGAGAGTGAAAAGACCTGTTTCTTTTGCGGAGAAAAAGTGGAAAAAGATACACCACGCTTCACGTCGGATTTCCTCGCCGAAGGGCGGTTGAGGGTCGGAGAGGCAGTCCTCTTCCCGAATCTTTTTTCCCTCGGCACATACCATCCTGTTATACGTCTGTGCCAAGCCCATTTCCTCAAGCTTTCCGAGTTTCATCCAGACCTGATGGCAGACGGAATCAACGCGGCACAGAAGTTCCTGAAAATCTGTTATGAAAGAGACGCCTCAGCTGTCTTTACCGCCGTAACAGCAAATTATCTCTTTCCGGCGGGCGCGAGTCTCGTGCACCCCCACCTCCAGATGGTCATAACGTCTGTTCCCTATTCGTATCATGGGAGACTCCTTGACGCTTGTAATGTCTACTACCGTGAAAACGGCTCACCCTATTTCATCGATTTGGTTCAAGAGGAGAAAAACGGTCCGAGATATGTCGTTCGGAAGGGACGGTGGCACTGGTTTACACCTTTTTCTCCGATGGGTAATAATGAGTTCATGGCAATCCATGAAGCAGAGGCCGATTTTGGAGACCTTACTTTGTCTGACCTAAAAGACCTCTCTCATGGTATTTCAAGAGTACTCGCCTTTTATGAGACCCTCGGCCACCTGAGTTTCAACTATGCCATCTATTCGGTCAGGGGAGCTCTCTATTCGGATGTCTTTCGCTGCCTGGTCAAAATCATTAGCAGACAGAACCTTTATCCCAACTACCGGAATGACGACTATTTCTTGCAGAAGCTGCTTCAGACTGAACTTATCATAACGCCACCGGAAGATCTGGCCGCGCGACTGAAGAAATATTTCTGACAGGAAAGGCAAGAGATTCTGCTGATAACGCCCACACTGAAAAGCGAGGATTTTGGAAACATTCACAGTGTTGCGGCAAAATGTCGGGCTAGATGGCAAAAATCAGAGCGAACTTTCTGCTTTAACCTAAAAAATATAATTACAAAAATAGTGGGAAAGCATATCTAAAAAAGCTTTGACTTGAGCCGCCTTTATAAGACATCTTCCATCACTACGCCGGTATATTTTTATCCTATTCCCACCGGATCTACTTAAACAGCGAATCTTGACTGGTAAAGACTTTTTTTCACATAGACCTGTAATCAACGGCATTTTCCAGGGCTAACGAAGCTGGGCTAACGAACGTGAGGATAGGGAATGTCCATTTACATATATAGAAAATCTATGCAGTCGGATCTCCCTGAATGCCATCGGGGATTTAGGAGGTCTCTTCATTTTTTAGCCTCTTTCAAGCTATAAACTCATGAATTCTTGTAGAAATGATGATTACGATATTTTTGTCGATGGTAATCATCATATATTATCTCCTCCCTACCGGTATTATATAAAGAGGCTTTTCTCCTGACGCCATCTTTAAAAGACTTTTTACTTCTTCATCCCGGAAAGCCCCGATAACCACTGTTGCGAGGCCCACAGAGACTGTCTGAAGACAGACGTTCTGGGCGGCATGACCGGCTTCCATATGAACATATCTAATGCCCCTCTCTCCATATTTTGTGGTCATCCTTTCATATCCCCCTGACAATACCATAACTGGGGCAGCCCTTCTGATAGAAGACTGGCCGAGTGCGGCATTGCCCAAGTCGATCCTCCTGTCGCCTTTTGCGATACTTAGCAATTCATGGCTTTTGGATCTGTACTTATAAATTCCGGCAGGAAGACCAGTTACGTTTCCGGCTACGACATAGAGTTCGAGCAGGTAAAGTGCCCCCGCAGAAGGCGCCGTCCTGAAACCTCGCTGATCTGTACTGCCCTGAGCGGCCCACATCAACTGTGAGATTTCGGACAGTGTTACAGTCTTGTCTTTAAAATCCCTGACGGACCTTCTCTTAAGCAAGGCCTCTTCGACCGACATGCTGCCGCCATATTTTGGCTCTTTCAGTTTTATTATTACCTGCTCGTATTCCCGCATGGTTCGGTTTGCTTAAACTTTCAATCCCTTTTTGACTTTGTAAACGAGAATATCTTTTTTGACATTAATTTCTTCCAAGTCATCTTTTCAAGCATCGTCCACTGCATGTTTCCCTTTAATCGATTTCAATCTCTGCATGCCTTGCGAAAGAGTCTCCTTGTTCTAATTGTATAACAATTACCATAACGTTCATCTAACAAATTTCAGTTTCAAATTCCAAGCGTGTTTTTGCAGATATCGCAAAATTCCGCTCTCTTTCTATCCGTATCACTGATGCTGTTAGAGAAGTACATTATGCATTTGGGATAAGAACAATGGTCAAGGCCATAAACATGTCCAAGTTCGTGAATTGTCTCCTTAACTGCCCGCTCTTTCAGCAACTCCTCGTCGCGAGGGAGCCCGTAAAACTCCTGTCTGAGTCTCCAGAGAGAAATAACGGCGACTCCCGCATGCGGATCAGCCTCTCCGAAGACGTAATTGAGCCTTGAGGCATAAAGATCAGCATCTATGATACCGAACAGAATCTCGCCGTTTCCTTGTTTGTAAGCGATCATCTCTTTAAGAACAGCAGTGGCATTATACTGTTCTCTCAGTGCATTATAGGAAGCCAGGGGGACTGACACCTTTCGACCTACTTCGGCTTTTATATGAAATTTGTTTCTAACGGCAGAAGAAACAGTCCTGAGAAACCCAGGATCAACCTTTCCGATAGGCGTAATGATGATTCTTTCCATCGCTTTCCCTTGTCCAATCCAGGCATCCGGTTCGGTGGGCTCACTTCATCAAGGTTTTACGTAGGCGTATCCCTCTCTCTGTTTGCGAACAATCTCGCTAATGCCAGCGGTAACCACTTTGACAAAAGAAGGAAGCGCGTCCTCATTGATACAGACTGATCCTTCAGCACAGAGTTTTTTCAGAGAATTCCTGCAGGCTTTGAACTGTACCCCCTTGTCCGCAAGCACCTCCATAGTTTCGATCTTATCTGAATAGGCGTAAGAGGCTGCAGCAGCGCCATTTGCTACAATCACAACATCAGCATATTCCTCACCTACATCTTTTATGAAATTTATCGCATTTCCCAGCGCCATGCTCCAGCGGTCATTGTCACTGACATGCAACAGAAGTCTCATCTCTTTCATTCACTCCTCCCTTCCTGTTCACCGATTCCGATTATTTTAGTGCACGCACCTTCACTAATAGCTTAGGTTAATGGCTTATGATTTTTTACTCGTTTTCACAGAAAAACTTGAAAGTCTCTTTTGAACATTATCACTCTCACAATAAGGGCATTTTATTTTGGGTTTAGCTTCAAATTCCTTTATTGACAGGAAGACAGCGAATTCTTTGCTACAGCCTTTGCACACATACTCATAGGCGGGCATAAGCACCTCCTTATTGTTTGACGGTTTTAATGCTTTACTATTTACATGTTTTCCCTATTAAGACGGAACTCTTTGAATGGGCAAGGATATTTCTTGATACACTTCCCATCATTCCCCTAATTCCCCTCAAGCCCCTGCATCCAACAGCTATTATATCTGCCTCCATTGTCTCCGCTGTCTTTAGTATTCCTGTCGCTGGGTCTCCTACTTTTGATAGTACGTGAGTATCTTTAAACCTTTTACTCAAATATTGTCTGGCCCGCTCGATAATCTTTTCAGAATCTGTAAATTCCGTAGCCCTGGTATTAGCCACGAGCTTCTTGATACGTTCATCTATTTCGATAACAAACCTTTCAGGAATCTCAAAGAAGTTCGACCGCATCATGTTCAATATCGTTACTTCCGTATTGTCCGGAAAAGGAATGGAAGATAAGAACTCTACAGTAGCTTTGGAATAATCAGATCCATCAGTTGCAAGAAGAATTTTTATCTTGTCAGATTTTGCAGATATCGGCGGTTTTACAACAAGGAGGGGTTTTACTGAGTTGACCGCGACCGATCTCGTTACACTTCCGATAAAGACTGACTCAATGCCTTTTATTCCCCTGGAACCCATTACAATCATATCCATATCCGAATCTGCGGCTGCATCAATGATGCATTGTTCCGGTGAACCTTCTATGATCGCAACACTGATCTTTGCTTGAACGGGTTTCAGAATATCCAATGTAGATTCAAGAATTCTGGATGCGATCTCCTTTTTTATTTCTTTGAGGGTATCCAGATAAAACGCTTCATCGTATCGAAAAGGGATCCAATATACAGCGTGGAAAACAGTAATATTGTCATCTGAGGACCAATGAAGACGTGTCAGAAACCTCGCAGCCCATTCGGAGTACTCAGAGCCATCGATTGAAAGCAATATCTTCATTTCATTTCACCTTCTTTCATAAAACCCAATGCCATCGATCATGCTGAAAAAAACATGTGATGAATTGTTCAAGTATCTCGCGTAGTGATTACCAGTACCCCTATGCAAATTATAGCAGTTTTTTGAGGCAAGGACTTGAAACAGTACTGTTGCCTATTAATGGTAGAGCTCATTGCGGATTTTAAGTAATGCGACACCGTTCCTCCCGAAATGAGAGATTTGTTATAAGGGTGATTGGGGATGTTCACTCCATGCATGATTCAACCGAAGGGGGACTGGCGACCGGTCTCTCTGAGGTCGCAGCCGCTGCAGATGTGGGATTGATTGTAGAAGAAGAACGTATCCCCGTTTTCCCGGAGTGCCGGACCCTGTGCAGGCACTATGGATTGGATCCCCTTGGTCTTATAGCGTCAAGGTTCATTACTTATTTCAATTAATCCTCGTGACACCGAAAAGGTTTTGGAAGCGTTAAAGGATAACGGCATCCCCGCTGCAAAGATAGGAACAATCTTGCCAAAAGAAAGTGGCCTGAAGATAAAAAAGCATGATGAGGTTTTGGAACTGCCTGTTTTCGATAGGGATGAGATAACAAAGATATTTGATTGATCCCCGCCTTATTCAGGCGGTTCTTAAAAAATGCCATTTAACTTCTTCATCCGATGCTTTGACAAGAATAACCGTAACTGTTTTAACAGATCGGAATATTTCCTTATCTCTTTACAAAAACTTGATTTTGAATTTACTACGTGCAACCATCAAGGGAATCATTTTATTTGTTTGCATGTTGACTTGAGCTTTATTGATTGTTAGTATGGAGGCAATAATATTGAAATTGTCTGATGGAGGGATAATATGAGACTTCCACTGCAAATTACTGCCCGCAATTTTGATCTTCCCGACACTTTCAGGGAAGACATCCGCAAGAAGGCAGAGAACTTAGATAAATATTACGATCAAATCATGAGATGCAGGATCGTGGTGGAAGTTCCCCACCGTCATCGCCGTGAGGGAACGTTATACAACGTGCGTATTGACATAACAGTACCTGGTGCAGAACTGGTAATAAAACGCGAGCCCAACAAAGATATCAATGTAGCGATAAGAGATTCCTTTGATGCAGCTCGGCGTCAGTTAGAGGATTTTGCCAGAAAGCAGCGAGATGATGTAAAACACCATGAAGAAACACCTCGTGCGCACATAAGTGCACTGTTTCCTGACAAGGGTTACGGCTTTCTGACCACGTCAGACGGCGCGGAGATCTATTTTCATGAGCACAGTGTAATAAACTATATTTTTAGGCACCTGAAGGTCGGAATGGAGGTGCGTTTTGCGGAAGAACAGGGTGAAAAGGGAATGCAAGCCAGTACTGTGACAGTAATGGAAAGTTAAGTTAAGTCTAAACTATTTCACATAATTGAGGGAAAAAGTTCAGCCAAAAATTTCATCTATTAGACCTCCCTCACTACCCACCTTTGAAATCAAGAAACTTTTTTAATTTTGAACAAGCGTTTCTTGTAGATTCTTCCTCATGAGGGGAAGATTTCCATTTGGAACGAGTCTGATTTTTTTAAATTTATATAAAAATTTAACCGATTAAGATCTTCAATTCTCTGCGTCTATTTGTATGTTTAAGTTTTCTCAGCGCTTTTGACTCTATTTGCCTCACCCTTTCACGTGTAACAGAAAGGTGTCTTCCTACTTCCTCGAGAGTATAGTCTTTATCAAATCCTATACCAAATCTCATTCTTATAACCTCCGCTTCCCTGGGAGTTAGAGTATCAAGAACACGTAGTATCTGCTGGGTGATATAGTTTCTTTCTGTATCAAAGTATGGAGAGGGACTATCTTTGTCACTAATAAAATCCTCGAGTTTTGCATCCTCGTCTCCTACGGGAGTTTGAAGAGCAATCGGGTCCTGCATTGCCTTTAATACTTCTTCGACTTTTACAGTTGATACTTCCAGTCTCTTGGCAATTTCTTCTTTGCTCGGTTCTCTTCCAAGCTGTTGCGTCAATTCTCTGGCCGCTTTGCTAACCTTGTTATAAAATTCCACCATATGCACAGGAACTCTGATAGTCTTTGTCTGATCAATTAACGCTCTTGTTATTGCCTGTCTTATCCACCATGTTGCATAGGTGCTAAACTTGAATCCCTTTTTATAGTCGAACTTATCTACGGCCTTCATAAGACCAATATTCCCTTCCTGAATCAGATCCAGCAGAGTTAAACCCCTTCCCACATAATGTTTAGCTATGTTGATTACTAATCTCAGGTTACGAGTTACTAATTCACTTTTTGCTTCGCTAACAAGGGTTCTTGCCTTGGTTATCCTATCCCATATTGATTTCAATTCGTCAACCTTGATTCCCACCTCTGATTCGACCCACCTATACTCGTTCTGAACTTCCTTTGCAATGGCATCGAGTTCTACGGAACTGATACCTTGTTTCTTTTTGTCTTTTATTATTTTTTTCACGTCTTTTAAAGTCCCATATCCGGCAATCTTTCGATCTGCGATTCCTATTTTTAGAATAAGGTTTTCAAGTACTTTCAAGCTCGTTTCAAGAGCTTCATCTATTTTTTCTTCTGCTACGCCGGTCAAGGCTTCTTCGGCTTTTCCGCGTATACTCGTTTCGAGTTTC
This sequence comes from Thermodesulfovibrionales bacterium, assembly GCA_963716185.1. GTDB lineage: Bacteria > Nitrospirota > Thermodesulfovibrionia > Thermodesulfovibrionales > SM23-35 > CAVZMO01. Next base: position 16,912 of record OY970295.1, on the reverse strand, counting down.
TTGTATAAGGGAAGTGCTGTAACAATTCCTTTGATTATCACTTTTCCTTCTTCCAATCTCTTCGCAAGCTCTATTTCTTCATGCTTTTTAAGTATTGAAATATTCCCCATCGAATGGAAATATGCTTGAACAATGTCCTCTGTTTCTTCCTCTTCTTCCTCTGAAACTGAGATTTCTTCTTCAGTAATGTCAGTCTTCTGATTATCTATGACTTCAATTCCCGTATCATGTAAACGGTCCCTGAGTTCCTCTAACTCATCAGGGGAGGAAAATTCTGAGGGAACGGCATCATTTATCTCATCATAAGTGAGCATTCCGCGCCTCTTGCCTATGTCTATAATGTCTTCAAAAATGTCTTTTTTTTTCATCGTACTCCTTAAAATAAGTTTATCAGTGTTACGCGTATCATACAAAGAGTCCTTACAGCTTAATATGCGGTAGTACTCCCTTTTGATTTCGACAAGAGAAAAAATTCAGATAGGATAAAATCATGAAACGACTACAATTTATTATAACAAAATTAATGATTTTCCGCTGGCAGAAAGGAAAGAGCCCTGAATCAAGAAATGCTTGCACCTAGAGCCAGCTCCTTGGCTGCAATACGAAGAAGACCGGGAATCACCAAGGCAAGCGAAAAACCATCCTTCTTTCTTTTTTATCGCCCGCAGATGGCAACTGCCCAAGTCCTGCTCGAAAGAGGAAGAGGAATCAGAGAGATTGCAAAGAACGCAGAAGAAGTTTTTGTGAAAGAACTCTCAAGAATAAATAAATTCTGCTTGGAACTGAGCAAAGGTATCTATCCTATCTGTTAAACCTTACAAAGATATTTGCCCTCACAATATAAAATCTCACTTACACAGTTCTCATTGGCAGAAGTTTTATGAGAAATTTTAAAAGTCTCTTTACGAACCGGTATCTTGAAATACACCGTCTTCTTGAGATAATTTTAGTAAACGCATCTCTGAATTATTCATTTACCTAGTTCAATGCAATGAATAGTATGAAAAAGGACTTTCACTTCAGACCGTCTGATATTCCAATCGTTGAAGGCAGGGTATATCATCTGGATCTAAAACCTGGTGAGCTGGCGAACCAAATTCTTATCGTCGGCGACCCTGATAGGGTTTCCTTTATCGCGAAAGAACATTTTAGCAGAATAGAGATTGATAGAGCACACAGAGGTCTCAGGACAATAACAGGGATTGTTCAGGATACAGGCCAGAGGGTCTCGATTGTAACATCAGGAATGGGAACGCCTTCTATCGAGATTGTACTGAATGAGATCATAGCGTTAAATGAGATGGATTTTCATACAAGAACACGAAAACCTGTCTACGATATGTTGACAGTAATCAGGTTAGGCACGTCAGGAAGCATTCAACCTGATACTGAATTGGGCACTTTGATTATCACCGAGTATGCCGTCGGACTTGACAATACAGGATTCTTCTATGATTGTCCCTATTCAGAGAAAAACATGGAAATACTCGAGGGAAAGATCAGAGATGCTGTTGACGGTTCTATTCCTGTTAATTCTCGTTTCAAAGGCAAAATCTATCCCTATGCTTCGAGGGCTCATCAGGATGTCACAAGAGCATTAGAAAGGGAGGCTGAGACTCTTGGGATAAACTTCAAGCGCGGGATAACAGTGACCACTTCCGGCTTTTTTGCAAATCAGGGAAGGACTCTGCCCAGGATTCCCCTCACAGTTTCCGATATAGACGGCGTACTCTCTATTGTTGACACCGGGATAGAAGGATTGAGAATAGAAAACATGGAGATGGAAGCAAGCTTCCTGCTCTATTTTCTGGGTGCTCTTGGTTATAGAGCCGGTGTTGTCTGCGTCGTGATTGATAACCGTCGTGAGGACAGATTTATCGCCCAATATGAACGGTATATCAGCGACGCTTCAAAGGCCGCATTGCGCGCACTTGCGACACTCTAATAAAGGCGTACTATGATTGAATTATCCTTCTACCCTCACAAATGGATATCTCTGTAAATCCTCATGAGTCCAAAGGGAAAGTCCTGCCCTATGCGCCACGGTTTCGACTGCAATTATGACGTCCGGTCTTTCAAAGGTAACATGGCCAGGGTTGTCGCTTAATTTTGTTAATTCAAGGAGGAATTCGTCCAGCATCTTCTCTTCTTCAAGGCTCGAAAGCCTTCCTTTAAACCCGCGTCGGTGCATCCTCACGTAAAATCCTTTTCCCTTTAGTTGTGGCACCCATTCTGACGCTGTCTCCTTCACCTTTTGCTCGAACTCATCCGGAGTCTGAAAAATAAAGTATTTTGTTACCGGTATGAGCCGGGAAAGAAAAGATAAAAAGGACGGGTCATCTTCCAGGCGTTTCTTCAGGGTCTCACACATACCAACTATATCTTCGACATCCATCACCAGAACATTGAAAAATTCTGTCTTAGTGATTGATCCAAATTCTTTGAGAATATTTACCGCCTGGCTGAACCCCTTCTCATTGACGCTGACAACAATATTCCAGTCTTTCATCTAATTCACCGGGTTATGTATTGACTGAAATTTCTTATGCAGTGCGCTCACAATTTACCCTGCGCTCTCTATCTCAAACGCCAAGATTCCGTGAGGTGGTTCCATATGTGTAATTTTTTCCAATAAACTCTGAAGTGCTTCTCGATGATTTTTCGCCTCCGGAACTATTTTTTTGTAATCCTCATGGGCAAGCAGATCCGATAAGCCCGGATAAGCACGAATTTTTTTAACTTTCACCTTGACAGAGCTGTACTGGATCACATCCCCTTTATTTACATCAGCATAAGGTTGAACATTGCTCCTAACATCTATAGTCTTGCGTCCTTCCCGGATATCTTTTTCCCATTCCGGCTTTACGTCAAAATGAAAGGATGCCCTGAATGTCATGAATACCTCCGTTTCTTAAAGACTCTCCAAGTTTTAACGGAATATATACCTTTGTTCAGTCCCAGCTCCGGGTGGAATTTAACAAGACTTTTCCTTTAATAGAGGTTTGGACTATCTGCCCTCTTGTTTGCACTCATAAACAGTTTCTTCAGAATAGCCATTTTTGCCCCGATAAACTAATCTTAATACAATATGTAAGAGAGGGGAAGAGGGTTGACTTGTTATTGAAATAAAAATGTGAGGGGAGGTAAAAATGCAAGGTTGGGTGGTGCCACCACCAAAAAAGCCGGACAAAAGCCGAGAGGAATTCAGAAGGGAAAGAGAGGAGAAAGTAAGATGGCTGATAAAACACGGATACCTCAGGTCAGAGCGGATAAAGAATGCGATGCTGAAGGTGCCGAGGGAAGACTTCGCACCGCCTTTTTACAGAGACTACGCCTACCTTGAAGTCCCCTTGCCTCTTCCCGGAGAAGATGCCACTATCTCATGCCCTCACAGTTATCCGCTTTTTTATGAGCCCTTGGGTCTTGACAGGGGTCATAAATTTCTTGAGGTCGGCCTCGGATCAGGCTACGGCACAGCACTGGCGAGGGAAGTTGTCGGCAATGAGGGACTTGTCGTATCCATTGAGATCGATCCGGTGACGTTCGAATTTGCAAAAAGGAATCTTGGAAATACTGGCTATCATGATATTGTTCTTATTAAAGGGGACGGCGGCCTCGGCTATCCGGAGATGTCGCCATATGACAGAATCTGTATAACCGCTGCGTGCTCAGAGGTTCCATTACCGTTAATAGAACAACTCACCATTGGCGGAAAGCTTATTACTTCTAAACTCGAAAAAGGGATACAAAACCTTATTCTATTTGAGAAGGAAAAGAAAGGAGTCAGGGAAAGGGTCATCTGTGAGGTACTATATGTTTATTTGAAGGGAAAGTACGGGGTAAGGGAAGGGAGAAATGGATGACAGAGAGATTCTGAAAAAACTGATCGAAAATGTTGGAGGCAGATTTTCGGTTGCCCTGGGTATCGATCTTTCTTCGCAGAATCCAGAAGAACTCTTCAAGTGGTTTCTTGCGTCAGTCCTTTTTGGCACCAGGATATCAGAGAAAATTGTGATAAAGACATACAAAGAGTTTGAGAAGGAAGGCATCCTTTCACCTGTGGGTATCCTCAATACCGGGTGGGATGGACTCGTAGAAATTCTCGACAGGGGCGGCTACATAAGGTATGACTTTAAAACAGCCACGAAACTCCTTGACCTGAGCACTGCGCTCACGGATAATTATAGCGGTAATATGAATGTCCTTCATTCAACTGCCTCAGGACCAAGAGACCTTGAGGGCAGACTCAAGGCTCTCGCCAGGGGCATCGGAGATACAACGGTTAATATCTTCCTAAGAGAGATGAGGGGTAGATGGGGGAAGGCCGAACCCCTTCCCTCAGACCTTGTGGTTATGGCAGCAAAGCATATGTGCATAATTCCCGCGCGTAGTAAGGACAGAGAAAAGATTCTTGCTTTTTTGAAGAAGAAATGGACTGATGAAGACATGAAGATGAAAGACTTTCCGGATTTCGAAGCAGCCCTTCTAAGGCTCGCCAAAGATTACTGTAGAAAAGGCTTCTGCGACCGATGCCCCATGAAATGTGAATGCAGAGATATTAGGGAATAATTGCCGCGAGCAGCCTTATATTTGCTCTGATGGAATATTGTCCGGTCTATGGGCAGCGTAGTAAGTAATGCCGAGTTTTTTAAGCCTTTCTTCGACATGGGGATAAAGGATAATTTCCTCAGTCTCAAAGTCCTCAAAGTCAGCATGAATAGCTTTCAGTTCACTTCTCAATGACGTTATATTTTCGGGCAGACTGAAACTCGTCATACAGGCCGGATGGCAATCCACTCCGTGGCGCACAAGATTTTCTACAGCCTTCAGTTGAAACCCGAACCCCTCAGGCAAGGCACCTGTGAGTCTGGAGAATTCATCTTGGCAGGTTCCCTTAAGACTCACCCGCACGTGGACATTCTTGAATCTCGACAGATCCTTTGCATATTCCTTATGTTCGCCTATAAGGATGCCGTTTGTCTCGAGAATGAAAAGATAATTCCCATCTATGAGATCGAGAACCTTCATGAGGTGCTCCCATCCGATGGTAGGCTCATTTCCGCTGATACGCACCTGTCTGAGATGCTTCTTTTCTGCTATTCTTGTCAATCTCTTTGCAACTTCCTCCGGATAGTAATATTTGCCAGATTCGACCGGTCTTGAAACTACATTCCATGCCCAGCAGAATACACATCGCAAGCAGCACCCTACACAGTCTGCCGTTGATATTCCACCATAGAATCCCGAAGGTCTGAAACGATAGTATTTTCTCAAATCATCTCTGCAGACATCCTTCTTAGTTAATTCTGCAAGTTTCACAGGATCAAACATCGAGAAATCTTCCTGGTATCGTAGTACCACAATGAGAACATCTACCACCTTTGATCTTATTTGAGACAATATCAAATACGTATCTTTCTATGAGGAGTTCTTCACAGATATGGCAATAGGTGTTTTCCCATCGGTGGCCGGGAACGTTGCCGATATATACATACCAGAGTCCTTCCTCTTTTCCTATCGACCACGCCCTTTCAAGGGCGGTAACGGGTGTCGGTGGTAAACGGCTGAGTTTAAGATCGGGATAAAACCGTGTAACATGCCATGGAATTCCGAGTCCGAGGGTATTTTTTATCCATGAGGCGATGTCTCGGAGTTCTTTTTCGTCATCATTGATCCTCGGAATGATATTGGTGACAACCTCAACATGCATCCCGTGTTCTTTGGCCTTTTTCGTTGTTTCAAGTATCTTTCTATAATCCTTTATATGGCCGATCCTCTCGTATGTCTTCTCTGAGAAGCCTTTAATGTCAACCCTGTAAACATCAAGAAACGGCGCTATGGCATCAAGCGCCTCTTCCGTCATATATCCGTTCGTAACATAATTGGTGAAAAGTCCCCGGGATTTGGCACATTTTGCAGAGTCCAGCGTGTATTCAAACCAGAGTGTTGGCTCATTGAATGTCCACGATATGCCGACACATCCCGCCGCCTTTGCCTTGGTTACCAATTTTTCAGGGGAGAGATATTCTGAATACATTGCCCCTTCTTTCCAATGCGCTATCTCCCAGTTCTGACAGCCAGGGCATCTGAAGTTGCACCCCAGGCTCCCGAGAGAAAGCCACCTTGATCCAGGATAAAAATGGAAGACCGGCTTCTTTTCTATGGGGTTTATTGAAAGTGATGATACCTCACCATAAATCAAACTGTAGAGCTTGCCTCCCTTATTTACTCTCGTATGACACCAGCCGCTCTTTCCTTCACTGATAATACATCTCCTCTGACAGGTAAGGCATTCGACATTGTCTTCCTTAACGTTTCTATATAAGTATGCTTCTCTCTCCATATTCTCATTTTACTATTTCCGAATAACTTGTTTCCTTTATTCATCATCACCGGGATTTGATGCCGAAATCAGCTCTCTGATTCCCTCATGAACTCGCCAACATCAAGAATTGGTGATAGAATTATTTTGTAAGATGGTTTTTATCTAACTTGGATTTGATATGTTCACAGATAGAAGGGAAGCAGGGCTCCAGCTCGCCGAAAGACTAAAACATTACGAGAACCGCAAAGGGGTTCTTATTCTGGCACTGCCACGGGGCGGGGCAGTGCCAGGGTTAGAAATTGCCCGCGCCCTCGGTGCACCTCTTGATGTCCTCATTGTGAGGAAAATAGGGTTTCCGTACCAATTGGAGCTTGCCATAGGCGCGGTATCCGAGACCGGCGCTGTGGTGTTGAACAAGCGCATTATCACTGATGGAGGGGTAACAAAGAAGTACATCGAAGATGAAATATCCGCGCAGAAAAAGGAAATAGATCGCAGGATAAGATTGTATAGGGGCGGAAGGCGGCTTGGATTTAAAGAGGTAGAGGGGAAGACGATCATCCTGGTCGATGATGGCGTAGCCACCGGGGCCACAATGAAAGCTGCAATTGCAACATTGAAAGAGGAGAAGATAGAGAGGCTGATAGTAGCCGTTCCTGTTTCCCCTCTCGAAACTGCAGACGAGCTTAGGGAGATGGCCGACGAGTTCATCTGCCTTCACACGCCATCAGATTTCATGGCCGTAGGGAACTATTATCGGGATTTTACTCAGGTCACTGATGAGGAAGTGGCAGAGATTCTGAAAGAATCCGGGGTCTCCAAAGAGTGAGGCAAAATGACTGAAGAAAAACAGGTAAAGATTCCGGCTGATTCCGTGAAGCTTGAAGGCATTCTTACAATTCCAAAGGATGCGCTATCGTTGGTAATATTCGCTCACGGCACTGGCAGCAGCCGGTTGAGCCCGAGAAACAGGCTCGTTGCAGGGGTTCTGCAAAAGGCAGGCATGGGCACTTTACTCTTTGATCTCTTGACCGCACAGGAGGATGAGGTATACGAAAACCGCTTTGATATTCCCTTGCTCACTGGCCGTCTGAAGGCCGCTACATTGTGGGCCAAAGGGCAGCCGGAGACCGCAAAGTTGAAGATCGGATATTTCGGTGCCAGCACTGGAACCGCAGTTGCGTTAGTTGCAGCCGCAGACTTTGGCAAAGAGATTAAGGCCATCGTCTCGAGAGGCGGAAGGCCGGACCTTGCAGGGAATGCCCTTGTAAAAATCATCGCTCCTACATTATTAATTGTAGGAGGCGAAGACCACGTAGTTATAGAACTTAACAAAAAGGCATGCGACATACTGTCAACAGAAAGGCGCCTGCAGATAATTCCAGGAGCCACGCACCTCTTTGAAGAGCTTGGAGCGTTGGAGGAAGTGGCGCGTCTTGCTGCGCGTTGGTTCAAGAAGTATCTTATTACTTCGCAGGATTGAAAGTTGACAACACTGTCCATCGGAGCAACAGCAATTACTGATGGGATTGAATCGATAGGATCAATTATCGCTGAATGAAATGGAATTATTGTACAGAGGGAAAAGCAGACCTGCTCCCTTTACCTTTGCCAGCGTAGTAATATTTATTTTAGGGCTTATCTGACTCTTTTTTGATGAGGTGATAAGTGCTTTTACCTGATAAAGAGCGATTTAGATGCGACATGCCTTCTTGGAGAAGAGTAGTCAGGGATTGCAAAACACTATCGAGTTCAATCAAAACATCCGGATATGATCCTGACATGGTTGTGGCAATTTGTAGAGGAGGGCTTGTTCCGGCGAGGCTTGTGTGCGACTTCCTTCACATTAAGGATTTGACCACCATCAAAGTGGAACACTGGGGGATGGTTGCCACCCCAACTGAAAAAGCAGTTATCAAATTCCCTCTATATGTGGACATTAAAGATAAACAGGTTTTACTCGTGGATGATATAACAGATACCGGTGATACGCTGAGGGTCTCCCTTGAGCATCTCAAAAAATTTGGACCGAAGGAAATAAGGACTGCTGTGCTTATACATAAAATTATCTCGGGTTTTCTGCCCGACTACTATGTAAGAAAAATAACTCAATGGCGGTGGGTTATATTTCCATGGCACGTATGGGAAGATCTGACAGTCCTCATTAAAAATATAAAGGCGATGGGAATATATTGCGAAGAAGACATCCGACGTGAACTGAAGAGTAAATATAATATTGAGGTTCAATCCGGGATGATCAAAGAAATCTTGTCAGAAATTAAGTGATTAGAATGAATGCACTATAGTCCATAGTACTATTATTTAGATAAATAATTACAAGGCCAAAATGCGCTTCTGCATAATCTGATTTTATCTTTCTTTTTTTGCCACGCCGGTCATGTGGGCAGCATCCGAAACAGCCGAGGCAACCGTCGCAACAACTTTTCTATCAAATATGCTCGGTACTATATAATCTTCACTCAGGTCCTTTTCATCAACCATCGAGGAGATAGCCCTGGCAGCGGCGAGCTTGATTTCTTCATTAACGGTCCTTACCCGTGAGTCGAGAAGACCCCGGAATAATCCCGGAAAACAGAGCATATTATTGATCTGATTCGGATAGTCAGACCTGCCGGTCGCGATAATTCTGACATATGGGTATGCTTCCTCAGGAGCGATCTCGGGCTCCGGGTTGGCAAGGGCAAAAACAATCGGATCATCAGCCATACGTTTGATGTCCTCTACGGAGATAAGACCAGGGACTGAGACCCCGATAAAAATATCCGCAGAGTTCAGTGCAGATGAGATGCTTCCCGTGATCATGTGTTGGTTCGTATTTTCCGCCGCTGCGGTCCTAGAGACATGCCTTTCAGAAGTGAACAAAACTGACAAAAAATTGACAAGTATAAAAGATTTTGATAGCATCAATTGGCACATAGACTTATGATTACTCATTTCCAGCAGCTGTCATGGTTCACATCCTTGTGTCATATCACGCTAAGAAAAAAAAGGAGGTTAATATGGCTGAAATTTCTGAAAAAAGTGAGCTACTGAGGATAGAAGATTTTATTGCCTTGGCAAAGGACGGGAAAGAGGTAAATGTGAAAATTGATTTGCGGAAACAGCCCGTCTCACAAAAGGTACATCCTGGGGAAACCGAGGAATCGAAGGTCGAATTGGAAATGTACCTTCTTTTCGGAGATTATACTTTCAAGATCGGCAACTGGACAAAAGTGGTTTCAAAAGTCTATATGTATGGCTCTACAGAGGAGTCTCTCAATGAGACCAAGATAAACAAGAGCATTGCTAATGAACGCCTAAAACTGGACTACCAGAGGTTGAAAGATGTCAATATTCATTTTGAGGAAAAGTATTTCTGAATTTTATTACATTCCGTAACTCGTAAAGTTTTAATGGATGATAGCTGGTAAATAGATGTCATGTCGCAATGCTCACCTTTTAGCAGTATCCCCAATTAACAAACAGCCCGAATGCTTATGGAGGTGGATATGAAAGCACTTGTTGAACTAATGGCGAAGTCTCTCGTAGATAAACCGGAGGAGGTTGCAGTGGCCGCGGTAGACGGAGAAAGGACCACTGTTTTTGAATTGCGTGTTGCTGCAAGTGATATTGGGAAGGTTATCGGAAAGCAGGGGAATACAGCGCGAGCAATGAGAACGATACTGAGTGCTGCCGGCGCTAAGCTCAAAAAGCGTTGTGTCCTTGAGATATTGGATTAAACTTAATTCTAAAAAACTGAATCTTGGTTGCTCAGTGGCCGATTATAGCTTCCCACGTAAGAGATAAAGGAGATTTTTCATAAGCTTCAACGGTCTAAAAAAATTAGTAATGGGATCTTTAACGGTCAAACTTCCCATAATTCAGGGAGGGATGGGAATCGTGATTTCTCTGTCCGGGCTTGCCTTAGCAGTAGCTAACGAAGGAGGTACCGGAGTTATTGCTACTGCAGGTATTGGAATGAAAACAGCAGTGAGTGTAAGCACGAGACAAGCAAATCCATAACCATGACTGAATACACGCCATGCGACTATATCTGATCAATCCTTCAAACCCGTTTGTCAGCATCGTCAATGTCAAGGAGAGCCGCTGGAACCGTTACCGCGTGTGGAAACCACTCAGCCTTATGGTTCTCGCCGGCCTAAGCTTTGAGTCTCCCACGCCGGAAGGGCTCCTGAATCTCGGCAAGAAATTCAACCTTCTGAAAGGCCGGGACTTCCGCGCCTGCGTGAGGCGCATACAACGGCACAACATCATGGTAGTGGGTTCCTTTATCATCGGTTTGGACATCGATGAACCGGGCATCGGTAAACGTATCGCCGAGGTAGCCAGCCAATACGGTGTGGACAATCTCAACGTGCTGTTCTTGACTCCCTTGCCCGGCACACGCCTGTGGAACCAGATGACATCAGCCGGCCACATCGCCCTAGATACCTTCCCGGAAGACTGGAAATATTACACACTAACCTTCCCGGTAGTTCGGTATAAGCATTTTTCTGTGGAGGGCATCATCGAAGAGATGATCTCCTGCGACCGGAACTTCTATGCAATGCCACGCATTCTGCGCAGGGTGTGGAGTAGCTTATGGCAACACCGCAAACCGTTGATCAACTTGGTGGGTAATCTCTCATACAGGCGCAATATCCGGCTGAACTGTAAGGCATATGTGGACTTCAAGCGTTACTGGAACAATAGGACCAATTGTGTAAACGAGTCATGAAGGAGAATGGTGATTGACTTTTTAAAAACTATCGATTCGAGGAAAATAGCCTAACAATGGCATCAACACCAACCGGGGATTGCCTGCGTTAATTTCCTGTATTCCACACCTTTAAAGCCTGCAATAATCATGCTGATTACAAATGGAAATTCACGATATTAACTACTTGCATATATTTTAAAGAATTAAGTTCCAAGTATCGTATGCCCAGAAAATCAACATTGCATTAAAAATTGAAGAGAATATTGTAAATACCATTATTTTTTGTTATCTTTTCTTATGTTAAAAAAGCAATTTCTTATCAACTAAGAGATATATTTTAGAGGGAGGCTGGAATGGATATAAATGACGAGATTGCAAGGGTTGCGTATGAACTTTATGAAAAAAGAGGAAGGGCTCACGGGCATGAATTAGAAGATTGGTTAGAGGCAGAAAGGATAGTGATGGAGAGACATGAGAGACATGCAAAGGAAATAGAGCACGGTGTTGATATTATCGAGAAAGTAAAGAAGGGGTTTCGGAAGACTGATAAAAAAGGAGGCCGTGTGTATAGAGACTAAAAAAGCGTTGAGGGAAGCCTTGTGATCAGCTGTCCCCCGCCTCCTTCCTCAGGCCGTTACCCTCTCGATCTATGGGTTTCATTTCCGGAAGATCCCATTAAAGAGATGAAAATTAATCACAGTAGGTTTATAGCGTTGCTGTCTGTGAGAAGTAAGAAAGTATGGATACAATAAAGGACCGATTTCCGCATCTGCCTGACAGTATAGCAGGTCTTGGGGAATTGGCATACAACCTGTGGTGGAGCTGGCATCCCGCTGCGAGAATGCTTTTTAAAATGCTGGACCGTCCGGCATGGAAGGAGAGCCGCCATAACCCTGTAAAGATGCTGAGAGAGCTTCCGGAAAAAAGTTTCGAGGTTGCTACAGGCGATCCGGAATATCTTCATCACTACGAGACCGTGCTCGCCAGATTTTATAAGGAAATGGAGACAAAGGGGGGCTGGTTTTCGGAAAATATTACTGATCCTGAATGCTTACTCATCGCTTACTTTTCCGCTGAATACGGGCTGCAACGTTCCCTCCCTTTCTATGCCGGCGGATTGGGTTTTCTGGCAGGTGACTATCTCAAGGAATGCAGTGACCTGGGGGTGCCTCTTGTGGCTGTCGGCTTTATGTACCCTGAAGGATATTTGTACCAGAAGATTCGCGCAGACGGCTGGCAGGAAAACATATACAAAGTTCATGACAGGGACGCTGCTCCGATCACAAGGGTCCTTAACGAAAAAGGAGAACAGCTTGTGGTTGCGGTGCCTTTTATTGATCCTCCAATCCATGTGGCTGTATGGAAGGTGATGGTTGGTCGTACCCCCCTTTACCTGATGGATACGGACATAGAAAAAATGATCCCTGGAACCGCGCAATCTCCGCCAATCTTTACATCGGTGATAGCGAACAAAGGTTACGTCAGGAAATAGTCCTCGGCATCGGAGGGGCGGAGGTTCTTAATACACTGGGGATCAGGCACTCGGTTCTCCATTTAAATGAGGGACATCCGGCATTTGCAATTTTGGAAAAGATCAGGGAACGGATACAGGAGAATATAACCTATGAGGAGGCGATCCAACAGGTACAGGCTACTACTGTTTTTACAACTCATACACCTGTACCTGCAGGGCATGATGTTTTCCCCTTTCCTCTGATGGACAAATACTTCAGCCGCTATTATCCTCTCCTGGGGCTGAATCGTGACGCCTTTCTGCAACTTGGAATCTCGCCAAAAGAACCGACAGCAGGATTTAACATGACCGCCTTTGCCTTGAGGATGTCTGCCTATCGTAACGGGGTCAGCAAAAGACACGCTGAGGTTGCACGCCGTTTTGCCGTGTACAAAAGAGCGGACTTGATATTTGACAACCTGGAACGCCTGAAGGTCCTCTTAAATAATCGCTGGAGACCCGTGCAGATCATATTTGCCGGTAAGGCCCATCCTGCAGATGATGCCGGAAAGCGAATTCTTCAGAGGATATTCAATTTTGCCCATGACCCCGCCATGGGAGGGCGGATCGCCTTTGTTGAGGGCTATGATGAACAACTGGCGCAATACATGACCCATGGAGTGGATATCTGGCTTAACAATCCTCTTCCTCCCATGGAGGCATGCGGGACCAGCGGAATGAAGGCGTCACTTAACGGTGTTCCTCACCTGAGTATCCTCGATGGCTGGTGGATCGAGGGTTTCAACGGCAGGAATGGCTGGGCCTTTGCCGGGCAAGAAGGAGAAAACAGAGATGCCGGGGATGCGGAAGCCATTTATAATATTCTGGAGAAGGAAGTAATCCCGCTCTATTATAAAGTTGATGATGACGGTATCCCTCGCGATTGGGTTAATGTCATGAAAGAAGCAATAAAAAGCACAGGTCCGGTGTTCAGTGCGAGAAGAATGGTGGAAGAATATGCAAGAAAGTTTTATCAGAATGCCTTGAAATCTGCTTAGAAACCTTTATAAGCACAGGTGGGGTGAAAAATAACTTTGGATAATCAATCGTCTTTGCTGGATTTTGTCATACTGCTTACCACAGGCATTCGTTTTACATCTTCCATGTCTTTAACTATTATCGCATTAGCTTTCGTATGAATCGTTGTGTCAATGTAAAAGGAAGGGCAGAAGATAACGATGTATTTAAAGACCTCAGTACTTCTGAACCAGTTTTCAACCCGTATATTTTTTCTACGAATACCTATTCCTCTTGCCGAAATCTTGCAGTAGTCCCACCTCACTTGATATCCTTAAAGATAAGCTAAGAAGCTTAACGATTACAGTGTGCGAGGCGGTCTATGAGGAGGAACAATGGACGCAGTCGAAATGGCAATAAAAATGGAGCAGGAAGCGATCGATTTCTTCACGAAGTGCGCCGGGAAAACGAATAACCCTGTCGGAAAAAAGATGTTCCTTAGTATAGTGGAGGATGAAAAATACCATATGGCCTGTGCGACCAAGGTTAGACAGGGACAGGAATTTAAACCCGCTGAAACGACACCCTTACAGGACATGAAGATGATCTTTGAGCAGAACAAGGATGCCATGCTACAGCGAGTGTCTTCAACGACCGACGAACTGGAGGCCCTCGAAATGGCCATGAAGATGGAGGAAGAAACGATCAAGTTTTATAAAAAAGCTGCTGCTGAGGCTACCGGTCCTGCGGAGAAAGCCTTTTTTGAATGTCTTATCAAGGATGAGGAAGAGCACTTTGCCATTTTCCAGAACACTTACTCATTCATTTCGGACGCCGGTAATTGGTTTATGTGGGATGAGCACAGCATTGTAGAAGGATAATTTGGGTGTATCTCATTCTTCTGCTAAGCAGATCACACTTGAAGCCTCTGTTTTCCCGTGGCTTCAAGATGCCAGTTGTAAATTCATTTATTGGGAACAGTAAATCCGGTCCGTGTTGTAGTAAAAGAATGATAATTCCTGATTTTATTTTAGAAACCCCTGAATGCAACCGTATACTGTAAGGTTTTCTACTCTTTCACTACATCCAGCAAATCCAGATGAAGTTGATGGATGAACTTGCACATAAACCACTTCGGGAACACTCTAAATAAAACCTTTTTATGCTCCTGCATTTTCTTGTGAATTAAGAAGTAACTGGCTATAATTTGGATATGTATAAAAAGATCCTTGCCGCAGTGAATGAGTTTACAAATTCAGAGTCAGCAGCGCGCTATGCTATAGCCCTTTCACAATCATGTCAGGCGAAATTATTCCTTGTCTTCATTGCCCAAGAGGGAATTGACAAGGATACATTCAGACAGGCTGAGTCTGCTCTCGAAAGGCTTCTTGCAGAGACTGATGGTCGTGGGATTGAAGTAGAGAGTATCATCGAAAGAGGTGACCCATTTCAGGAAATTTACGACATGGTAAATAAAGATCATATAGATATTGTATGTACTGCAACAAGAAGAGAAGATGTATCAAAACGATTTTTTGTAAAAACCCTTGCAAGAGAGCTTATGATAAAGTTACCGTGTTCTGTTGCAATGGTGAGGGTAGTTCGCATGGGGAAAATACATCCTAAAAATATCCTCGTCCCGTTGAGAGGACATATGACACACCTTGAAGAAAGGGCCTGTTTTGTAGCTAAGCTTGGGCAGGCGTTTAACGCTCAGGTCACACTTTTCCATCAGCATAGCCCTGTAACAAGTTTTTTCCAGGGAGAGATACACCTGAAGCCTGCAGAAAGAGAAGAATATATACCAAAGGACATCGAGGAATTTATAGGGTGCTTAAAGAGATACGATATCGGACATGAAAAAAGGACAGGTTATGGCACTATTTCAAGGGCAATAACCATAGAAGCTGCCCACAGACGGAATGATCTTATCGTAATGGGAGCAAGTGAGAGGAGCATTTTCAAGAGCATCATGAGCGGTAATCCTGTAGAGGAAGTCCTCAGGGAAACGCCATGCAATCTCATAATCCTGAGACCGAAGCATGAAACCTGATGAAGATTCACAATCTATCGAGAGAGGAAGTCCTCCGGAGCCTTGTAACTTCGGAGAGAGGTCTTTCTGAAGCAGACGTCGAAAGGCGTCTCCATGAATATGGTCTGAATGAGATAAAAGAAGTAAGGAAGAAGTCTCTCTTTCTAAGACTAATTTCCCAGTTCACCCATTTTCTAGCTATCCTTTTATGGATTTCAGCTTTTCTTTCTTTTCTGTCTGAATACCTTCGTCCCGGAGAAGGTATGCTTTCGCTCGGAATAGCAATCGTTGGAGTTATTGTTATCAACGCCATCTTTACTTTTATACAGGAATTCCGTGCAGAAAAGGCGGTGGAAGCACTCAAAAAGCTTCTTCCGTTCAATGTCAAAGTATTGAGAGACGGGGCAACCAGGGAAATCACTGCCAATGAGATAGTCCCCGGTGATGTGATTCTTTTGGCCGAGGGGGATAAAGTTCCTGCAGATGCGAGGCTCATAGATGAGAATCGCCTGATGGTGAACAATGCCCCATTGACCGGAGAGTCTGAATTGAAACCGAGAAGTCCTACCCCATTTGAAGGGGAATATCTCGAAAGTCCCAATATAGTCTTTGCGGGCACACTTGTCCTCAGCGGTTCCGGTAAGGCTGTGGCATTTGCAACAGGCATGGTTACCGAGTTTGGCAAGATTGCACATTTGACAAGCGCTGTTGAGCCGGGGCTGAGCCCTCTGCAGAAAGAGATAATAAAGGTAACGAGAATAATCGCATTGATTGCAGTTACCACAGGCATATTCTTTTTGGCAATCGGAACTTTAATAGGCAGAAGCTTTTGGCATAATCTGCTTTTTGCCATCGGAATTACCATTGCCAATGTGCCTGAAGGACTCCTCCCAACTGTTACCCTTTCCCTCGCGATGGGAAGTCAAAGGATGGCTAAGAAAAAGGCACTTATTAAAAATCTTACCTCTGTTGAGACCCTCGGGTCTGTTACGGTGATTTGTACCGACAAAACAGGAACGCTTACACAGAACAGGATGGAGGTTGAGAAGATATGGACATTTGACAGTCAGCAGTCCACAGTCAGTAATCTGATGAAAATTGCTTATCTTTGTAACAATACTGTTTATGAGGATGAAAAATACAGGGGAGACCCGACAGAGGTTGCAATTTTAAGGAAAGCCAGGGAGATCTCAGGTGATATCAAGGCAGAGCGGATATTTGAGATACCCTTTGATTCTGAAAGGAAGAGGATGACCACAGTAAATGTAGTTGATGGAAAGACTGTGGTTTTGACAAAAGGAGCCTTAGAAACAGTTTTGCCATTGTGTAACACAATACTGAAGGATAACGAGTTTAGAGGATTGA